>JAVQZW010000001.1:0-559854 GCA_033582875.1 Acetobacteraceae bacterium
CGGACGATGGTCTAAAACCCGCCGCTTCCGCTTGTTCGCCCCTCGGCACCGATCGAAGCCCGTCAGGGCGCTGATTGCCAAGCGCAAAGGACAACTCTCATCTTTCCTTTCTGCGCTGGACTTGGGCGAACCAGCATCGCTGGCCGACGGTCCCCCCGCAAGGACCGAGGCGACGGCGGGAGAAGCCCCAGAGTTCCGCCCGGACGTAGCCTACACTTTTGCCGTCAGCACTGCCGCACAACCCAACGATCTTGCGACAGACCCAGTGACGATGGACCATGATGCCGGCAGCCAGGGGATGGTCCTCACCAAGCCTCCGACCCTGTAAGAGCGCCCCGGCGCGACGTACACAAGAGCAGTCGCGGCATGTCCCTCCGCTGCCAGAAACCAACTCGCGGGCTCCAGGCCCATTATCCTCGTCAGTCGGTGGCGTGGCGGACAGGGTGGACTGCGCTGCGTTTGGGGCTCTTCAGGCACATTGGGGAGGGCCTAATGCGCACGTTAGTCAGCCCAGTAGGCGGGCTAGTATCATCAGCGTGCGGTGGCGTTACATGACGCGAGAGTGCGCGGCGTCGTGGGGATGGTGGTGCTGCTTGCGGGAGCTGTCCAGAAGATGTCTGGCGCCAAGTCACACTCCTGCAAGGCGCCGAGGAGGCGGCTGCGATGATTGCCGCGTTCTACGATTAGCTCGGGGCCCGGTGGCATGGTCGGGGGCAAAGATCGATGCTGAGGTGGTTACTGGCTGGTCGTTCGTTAAGCACCTCCAGGATAGGTGCCCTTAACCCGTTGCAGGCGGCTTGATTTCGGAGGTCAGCCTGCGCTGTTGCTGCCGAGCAGACGGGAGAACTCTCCGTTTTCAGGAGGCTGGCTGCGGTGAGGTGCACGGTGCGTCGGGTGCTGCCGATCAGGATGCCCTCAGGCGGGCTGCGCTCGGTGGCCGAGCGCGACGAAGATGCGGTTGACCATGCCCCGCGGCTTGATCGGACGAAGCGCTTGTCGCGGGTCTTGCGCTGGCTGTCGGGCGATGCCGCGTCACGCCGGCGAGGGCGGCTCTTTACGAGGACGATCCCGCCGATCAGTCGCCGGTGATCTACATGCAGTAGGGAGTGTCGGCGCGGGAAGCGCACGCGGTAGGGAGCGCGTCTGCGACGCGGCGACAAGGAACAGGAGCAACGTTTGGCAACTCTGCCCGGTCTAAAACCCGCACTCACACGGTCGCTCCAACCGCTATGAAAAGTCAGTCGAAAGCGGGGAGATGCAGTCAGACTTCGGTGCGCGCGGCTAGGTAAAATCAGTCTGGCCGAGGATAGCTGTCAATGGCCACAAGGACGCGGCCTGTCGGCCTCGGCCAAGCCAACGCCTCAACCACGCTTGTCGAACATGCTGTCAACAAGAGGTGGTGTTGTCGGCTAAACAGCCAGACTGCGTCGACTTAAGGCGAGCATAAAACATAAACCAAGAGTTACCTTCAGCGCCCGAAGCTTCTGCCTCAAATTGTTTCCCGCGCTTCGCCATAAAAAGAGCTCGACTTAAATAATTTGAAGGTATGACGCACAGAATTCTTAAGAAAGAAAAAATTTACAGTCATCTCTCCTATATTCTGTAAGGTGAAAACCTGAGTATATGAGATTATAGTAAAGTCAAGACGCAACCCCGCGTTGTGAATTTAAAACGAATTTTATGACATTTTTCCAACATATTTTCGTCTTATCGGAATCCTTATCGGGTTCAAGGCCAACAGGAAATTTCCCCTGCTGGTATCGGATGCGAAGAGTTCAGGACGAGCTCCCAACATAGATATAGTGAGCAGGCGGTTTCTAAGCACTATATCTTGGGAGTTGACAATTTGCGCCTCCTAATACTACCTACGGTCGCGTTCCACTCCATCGAATGTAACTGATCGTTGTTGTTTACCGGCGGGGCGACACGCGAAGGAGGGATAGGTTGCAAGATGGACAACCAGATCGAGGATGGCATCTTCGACCAAATCAAAAAAAACAGCAGAAAACCAAACCCTCACTCCCGGAGGCCTAGTCAATTCCAAGTTGGAGAGTTTATCCTTGAAACCGCAATTGGAGAAGTTGCCCGTAAAGCTCAGTCTCAAGGAAAGCTTTTGACCTTTCAAGCCTTGTGCGTAGCGTTGGATATATGTCGTTTTAATCGGAAGAGGAAGCGCACGCATCAAAATCGAACCAGCTCCGCTGAGAAGCTTCCATGAGTGGCAACGCCTGTCTCTCTCGAAAAAGGGATTAGGCGTCATCTTTCGGGAGTTTTGCATGCAAAGGTCCCCGCCCGTGCAACCTGAAAGCAGAACGCTGCCGGAGACAGGTTCGATCGTCTCGCACGCGCCCGTTGCGCAAAGAGCGTACGCCACACCGATGTTTGCAAAATTCTTGCCAAGATTGACATTGGAAGGCATCCTCGCCCGTGCTATGGTTGAAGCGCGTGAACGCGGTTTCCGAAAGGCCGCAGCCGCGATTTTTATCGCTATGCAAATGTAGGAGAGCTTTGAGCACATTCAGATGGGAGGAGGAAGCCGACATGAACGTCAGACTAAAGACGGTGAGCAGTCTAGCCAAGCCTCCGCCCGCAGATGTTGCGGTGCCGGAAAAGATAATCAAGGATGCGATCGCTGACTTAGAGGCTGTGCTGACAAAGCTTAGCAACTTTCAAAATTGTGTGCTCTTCGCATGTGTTTCTCTAGCAGTAAATAGTGGATATATGATGCTTGAAGGTTGGTATGCGGCTCGAAGTCGCACGACAAGCAAAGTTCACTCTAGCTTTTTTCATGTGAACAGCTTGTTTTCCCGGACGTGTGATTTGTACGATTGTTGTTTTGTTTTGAAGAGGGTCTGTGGAACATCGAACAAATCGTTCCGAAGACGGGATCGCTTACAGCGATTACATCGTTTGAAAGCAAGAACATTTTTGCACGTTACGTAAACAATATGTCGGTCGAAAGTGTCGTCTGCCAGTTTGACCCGCTTGCGTAGCCCGACAACGTGATTTCGGCGCCGCTGTCGAAGGTCAGGATGGCGTCCTGGCCCTGCCTAGTCGCCGTGTAGCGCTGCGAGACCCCTGCCCGGTCGACGTACACGACGTCCACGCCGCGCGCTGGAAGTCGGTGATCACGTACCGGCCGTCGTCGCGGATGGCGACGATGTCGCGCCCGCTGCCGGTGGTGATCCGCACCGACCCGCCCTCGTAGAGGAAGATGTCGTTGGCCGCGCCGCGACCACCACCTACGGGCCGCGTCTGTTGTGGAACATCACGTCCAAGCGCTGGTTCCCCCGCAGCATGTCGGACCGGCCCGCGCCGAAGCGGGAATCGCCTTCGAGCAGGATCCCCGACAGGAAGACGCCGGTCTGTCCGCCTGCTGCGGCGGCACGCCATCGGCCGGAAGTCGAAGGCGAACCGCGTCGAGGCGCCGTAGTCGGCGTCCACCCGCACGGTCGTCGTCTGGTTCGGACCGAGCGCCATCAGATGGGCGGCGGTGGGCGCCGTTCTCGAACACCCTCACGACCCCGGCGGTCCGGGCCCCAGAGGCAGGCGTGACGAACGTGAAGCCGAACCACGTCGGATCCGCCAGCGCCAGCCGCGCCGGCGAGAGATCGAGCGTCGCCGTCTCCCCCGTCGCGTCGAGGAAGGTGTCGTCGATCCCCACCGGCACACGGTTCGCCGTGGCCGAAAGCACGTGCAGGTTCCGATCCGTGTGCGGCCCGCCGAGGTCGAGGTCGTTCAGGAACCGGATCTGGACCTTGCTCGCGGCGCTGAAGTTGCCGCGCAGGATCAGGGTGTCGGGGTCGTTCTGGTCCGCCAGCGCCGAGGCGGCGATGGGGTTGCCGACGGGGCGCCCGTCGACCAGCACCTGGAACTGGGCGTCGCCGCGGAACCAGTCCTGCGCCAGCTTGATGACGATGGTGTCGGGCCCGGCGTGGTCCGGCGAGGACCCCGCGTTCAGGGTGGTGGTCTTCGGGGCGAAGCGCTCCGGCAGGAGCGCGCGGCCCGCCGCCGAGAGGTCGAGGGTGGCCGTGTCGCCGGTGGCGTCGAGGAGCCCGTTGTCGACCCCGTACCGGCACGCCGTTCGCCGTGGCCGAAAGCACATGCAGGTTCCGGTCGGCGTTCGGCCCGCGGTCCAGGTCGTTGAGGAAGCGGATGGCGATCCGCGACGCGGCGTCGAAGTCTCCCTGCAGGATCAGCGTATCGGCCTGGCCGCTGGCGCGCAGGGCCGAAGCGGTAAGGGGACCGCCGATGACCCGCCCGTCGACCGCAACCTCGGAACGCGCCGGAACCGCGGAACCAGTCCTGCGCGAGCCTGACCACGATCCGGTCGGGCCCCTCGCCGGCCACGAGGGTCTGCGTGACGGGCTCCAGTGCCGGGACCGGTTCGAGCGCCGGCCACGGCGCAGGCCACAGGTCGAGCATCGCCGTGTCCCCCGGTCGCCCGCAGCTCGGTGCGGTCGATCGGGACGGGAATGCCGTTCGCCGTGGCCGAAAGCACATACAGGTTCCGGTCGGCGTTCGGCCCCCCGATCCAGGTCGTTGAGGAAACGGAGCGCGACGGAGGTGTCTGCGGTGAAGTCGCCGCGCAGGATCAGGGTGTCGGTCTGACCCTGCGAGCGCAGGGCGGAGGCGCCGATGGGGTTGCCGACAGGGCCGGCCGTCGACCTGCACCTGGAACTGGGCGTCGCCGCGGAACCAGTCCTGGGCGAACTGGATCACGATCCGGTCAGGCCCTTCGCCGAGGTCGAGTGTGGTGGTCTTGGGCTCGAACCGCTGCGGGAGCAGCGCGGCTCCGGCCGGCCGGAGATCGAGGGTCGCGGCGTCGCCGGTCGCCCGCAGGTCGGTGCGGTCGATCCCGACGCGGATTCCGTTCGCCGTCGCCTCGGTGACGTAGAGGTTGCGGTCCGCGTTCGGCCCTTGGTTCAGGTCGTTGAGGAACCGGACCTCGATCCGCGACAGGACGTCGAAGTCCCCGCGCACGATCAGGGTGTCGGTCTGGCCGCTGCCGCGCAGGGCGGATGCCGTGAGCGCGGGGCCGACCTGCTGCCCGTCGACCAGGACGGCGAACTGCGCCGAACCCTGGTGCCAGTCCTGGGCGATCTTGAGGACGATCTCGTCCGTGCCCGGGCCGGCGGTGACGACGTGGGTCACCGGATCGAGCCGCGGCGGCCCGGCCTGTCCGGGATCGCCGGACCCGGGACGGTCGCCGACCACGACGCGCCGCCGTTCGGCGAGGAACTGGGGCTGCGGCAGCGCGTCCGCACCGTTCACCTGGACCGACAGCACGTGGAGGTTGCGGTCGCGGAAGCCCCAGGCGCCGCCCCAGCCGTCGTTCAGGAACTGGACGCGGATCTGCACGGTGTCGCCGAAGTCGCCGCGGATGACCAAGGTGTCCGCCTCCGCGAGGGAGCGCATGGCCGAGGCGGTGAAGGTGCCGACGGTCGCGGCCGTCCACCCAGACCTTGTACTGGGCGTTGCCGTTGAAGACGTCCTGAGCGACCTTGATCACGATGGTGTCGGGGCCGGCGCCGATCTCCCTGCGGACCGGCGCGCCGCCGTTGCCGTACGCCCCGCCGTTGATCATCCCGTACGCCGGCCAGATGTCCTGCAGGACGACGCCGAACTGCGGGGCGGTCGCGTAGATGGTCGAGGGTTGGCGCCGGGCACGGGTCCGAGGGCGAAGAGCTTCTCGAAGGCGCGTTTGGCGTCCTCCCGGCCGGTGACCATGTGGAGATGGGCCAGCGCCCCGGCATACATCCGGTAGTATTCCTGGAGGTGTCCCACCGGGAAGCTGGTCTCGGCGAGTTGCCCGCGGGAGCGGAGGACGTCCGCAAGTTCGGCCCAGGTGTCGAGGAACTCGCCGTTCCAGCGGATCGGCACGTCGCCGGTGATGACGTTGTAGGGCGGCAGACCTTTCGCCTCGGAGTTGATGACGCCGATCAGGTAGTTGCCCATCCAGTCGAGGAGCTGGGCGGCCTTCTCGCGCCCGCGCAGCGCGGCCATGCCGGCCACGTTGGCGACCATGTAGTTCTGCCAGACCGGAGTGTGGTGGCCGTAGGTGTATTCGGCGTAGATCAGGCCGGCGATCTCGCCGTGGCGGGCGTTCCACTCGGGAACCTTCTGCAGGAGGTAGTTCCAGTTGGCGTCGGCGGCGCGGTCGAAGAACCGCTGTTCCGCGCTGCCGTCGACGGCGCTCCAGGCGGCGTGTTCGATCTGCCGCATGCTCCAGGCGAGCGCCCGGATCTGGTCGTTGATGACGGGGCGTTCCGTCTCGAGACGCGGGGTCGGCGTCGCGGCGAGCAGCGAGGCCGACGCCTGCGACATCAGGTTGTCGTAGATCCAGCGTTCGCCGGTGAGCAGGTAGGGGACGAAGGAGAGGTCCGGCTGGTGCGAGGTGTTCCAGCCCCACCCCGTGTCGGTCACCGGCCGCTGGGTCAGCCCATGCGACGTCGGGTCGCCCGGGCGGCCGGGCGTTACCCACGCCCAGGGACGGAGCGCGGGGTAGTTCTCCGTGGTGATCGGAATACCCCGGGGCATGTCGTAGAAGTGCCACGGGATGGCGCTGGCGGCGCGGGCCTGGCCGAGCGCGAACTCGGCGGCGTACGGCTCGGCGCCGAGCAGCCAGTTGACGACGTTCGCGGTGGAAAGGCCGATGTCGGGACGCCCGCCGGACGTGCCCATGTCGCGCGTGACCTTGTGGTCGTAGAAGGGGGTGCCCCACTGCGGGTCGTTTCAGGATCGTGTTCTGGTAGCCCTGGATGGTCGCGGTGGAGGGGACGAGGTCCGAGTTCCACTGGAAAACGGCCTTCGTCGCCTTCAGGTAGTCGAGGTCGTGCTTGATGTTCAGCCAGCCTTGGCGCGGGTCGCCGAGGCCCTGGATGCCGTGCTTGTCGGACGAGGCGAACTCCAGGTTGGTGCGCTGGTACTGGGCGTGGGTCAGCCGATGCTCGAACGCGGTCTGCCCGTCGAGGGCGGCCTTGACGCGGTAGTGCATCCAGCCGCCCTGGACGTCCTCCATGGCGCGGTCGTTGTTCAGGTTCACGACGAAGCGCACGTTGCCGTCGGCGTAGGCGGTGGCGTCGATGACGATGCGCATCGGGGTGCCGCCGACGGGGATTTCCACCCGGCCCTGGGTGGCCAGCGGCCCGTTCTGCCAGAACGAGACCTTTCCCTGCGCCATCGCCTCGGCGAAGGCCTGCGCGACGTCGATGGCGAGGGAGCGGATGGGGGCGGTGGCGGCGGCCGCCGCCGCTTCGGCCGCTGCCTTGGTGTTGCCCTGGCCGAGGATGTCGAAGGTCAGGACGGTGTTGTGGCGGGAGAGGACGTCGACGAGGGAGACGGCTTGCGCGTTCTGGGGCGCGTCGACGACCCGGAAGTTGACCTTCACGGAGTCCCAGGACGGGAGGTCCGGGCGTTCGAAGGTGAGGATGGCGGTGCGCGCGGAGCCGTCGGCGTAGGTGTTCTTGACGTCCACCTGGACGGGGACGATGCGGCCGCCGATCTCGGCGGCGAGTCCCTTTCCGCTGCCGAGGGCGCCCTGGAGGAAGGGCGTGCCGAGGGTGGTGAAACCGCCCTGGAGCGCCTTCGCGCCGGCGTTCTGGATTTCGACCAGTATCATAGCGTCGTTCTCCTCCACTTTTTGTGGAGGTATACGAAGAAGACTAATTTTTTATTAATGAGTGCGTTTGCATTCGGGCGTCTACAAGGATTTTTTTTACCTAAGCTAGGCTTAGTCTTCACCGAAGTGTTCGGTGCGACGCGTGTGGCTATGAGTCTTGAGCGCGCGGAGGTGCCTAATGCCCGTTCCCTTCCTCATAACGGCTTCGCGGATACGCCTCGCTCCGTGCGCACTTTCCGCGCTGGCGCGCCATCTTGCGCCAGAATGGCCAACGCATCGGCGGCAGGATCGTCGTCGTTCTCACAAGCGGCCTTCACTTTCGTAACGCGGGTGTCCGGCTCGCGTCGGACAAGACCCTCGACAACCGCTGCGTCCTTTGGAGCCACACGAGGGTGTTTGACCGCATCTTCGCCGCACTCGCCGCCAACCTGGGGCCGCCCGAGCGCATGATGACCGTGCCTGTCGCTCGCCTGCGGTCTCCTCCTCGGTGGGTTGCGCAACGATCGCGGTCGGTTCTATCCCCGCTTCACGGTATGTGCGTTGGTCGCTTAGCCCGTGGCAACGTCGGATCGGCACCTGGCGGCGCCTCTCTCCGCTCCCTCGGTCGCAATCCCCCTGTCATCAGCGGGGTCCGCCCTCGTCATCGAGGGCGCCGATGTCGTGCTCCCGGACGGCGTGGCTGAAGGCGCCGACGTCTCAATCGCGGAGGGCAGGATCGTCGCCGTCGGAGAGCGCGCCCCGGCTTGCGCGCGGCGGATCGACGGGCGGGGGCTGCTGCTCGCTGCCGGCGTTGTCGACCTGCACGGGGACGCGTTCGAGCGTCAGATCCAGCCCCGTCCTGGCGTTGATTTCCCGCTTGGGCTTGCGCTGGCGGAGACGGATCGCCAGCTCGCCGCCAACGGCATCACCACGGCCTTCCATGCCGTTACGCTGTCTTGGGAGCCGGGCCTGCGCAGCCGCGAAACATTCCGGAATTGGCTCGCGACCCTGGACGCCGCCCGCGCTGCCCTGGCCGTCGACCATCGCGTGCAACTCCGCCTGGAAGTGTTCGCGGTCGATGCCTGGCCCGAGGCGCGCGAGGCGATGCTGGCCGGCAAGGTGCATTTCCTCGCCGTCAACGACCATACGGAGGAGATTGCGCGGCGTTGCGCCGAGCCTGTCCGCGCCGCCAGATACGCCGAGCGCGCCAAGGTGTCGGCGGCCGAACTCGCAGCACGCGCCGAGGCGATGCTGGCGCGCCGCAGGGAGGCGGAAGCGATGATCGCAGAGGCCTGCGGTCTCGCCCGCGCCCTCGGCATGCCGATCGCAAGCCACGACGACGACTCGCCCGCGGCGCGCGCGTTCTGGCGGCAGCAGGGGGCCTTGATTTGCGAGTTCCCGAGGACGCGTGAGACGGCCGCCGCCGCCCGCGCCTCCGGGGACCATGTGGTGATGGGCTGTCCGAACATCGTGCGCGGCGGCAGCCATCTCGGCTGGTCGTCCGCCGAGGCGCTCCTGCGCGATGGTCTCGTCGACATCCTCGTCTCGGACTACTTCTATCCCGCGATGGTTCAGGCGGCTTTCGCACTGGTCGCGGGCGGCGCTGCGTCGCTGCCAGTCGCATGGTCGGCGATCAGCGCCAACCCGGCCTCGGCCGCCGCGCTTGCCGATCGCGGGCGGATCGCGCCGGGTCTCAGGGCGGACCTCGTGCTTCTCGCGCCACACCGGAATGGCTCGGCGCAGGTGGTCGCCACCCTCGTCGCGGGCCGGCCCGTCTATCTCACCGATACGGTCTTGGCACGATTGCGCTGACGCTCCTCCGATTTCGCTCAGCGCAGGATCGCGGCGCGCAGCCGCCCCGCTCCCTGCTCGACCGCGACGACGAGCAGGAAGACCGCGACCAGGATCGTTGCGGCCTCGGCATAGTTGAAGAAGTCCATCGCCACCTTGAGCTCCATCCCGATCCCGCCCGCGCCGACGAGCCCAAGGACGACGGAGGAGCGGGTGGCCTTCTCGAGAGCGAACAGCGTGGTTGCGATCATCGACGGGAAGGCGGCAGGCAGCACGGCCGAGACGATGATACCGGCCCGCCCCGCACCGAGGGCTGCTAGAGCCTCCTGAGGGCCTGGATCCGCCTCCTCCATCGCCTCGGCGAAGAAGCGGCCGCAGAAGCCGATGCCGTCGACCGCGAGCGCGAGCGTGCCGGCGAAAGGCCCGAGCCCGACGGCGACGACGAAGATCAGCGCCCAAACAAGGTCGGGGATGGTGCGGAACAGCGCGATCAGGGCGCGCGAGGCGGCAGCGGCGAGACGGGAGGGCGAGAGGGTCGAGGCAGCGAGTACCGCGAGCGGCAGAGCGAGCACGACGCCGATGGTCGTGCCCGCGACCGCCATCTGGAAGGTTTCCGCGAGCGCGATCAGCACCTTGTCCAGGCGCGACGGGTCCGGCGGAAAGGCCGCGGCGAGGAAGCGGCCCATCGCCGGCAGCCCCGAGACGAACGCGCCAGCGGAGACCTCCGCCCCCGCAAACGAGGACACCAGCAGGGCAAGCGCGCCGAGCCAGGCGAGGAAGACGAAAGCCGAAGGGCGCTGCCAACGCGGCGGCGGTTCAGGCGAACAGCCGCGCGAGCTCTCGCTCTGTCGTCGCATCGGAGAGACGCTCCAGCACGATCTGGCCCTCCTGCAGGGCCACCACGCGGTCGGAGAAGTCGAGCGCGTGACGCAAGGAATGCGTCGTGAACAGCAGGGTCAGACCGTCCTGTCGGACAAGATCCGCAAACAGCGCCATCACCGCCTCGCCCGCCGCCGGATCGAGGCTCGCTGCCGGTTCGTCGGCGAGCAGGATGGCGGGACGCTGCATCAGCGCGCGCGCGACCGCGACCCGCTGGCTTTGCCCTCCGGAAAGCGTATCGGCGCGCCGGCCGGCGAGATCGGCTAGGCCGACGCGATCGAGGCAGGCCATCGCTTCGGCGCGCGCCTCGGCCGGGGCGAGGCAGTGGCTCCAGGCGCGCGGGCCAAGCCGCGCTTGCGCGCCATGGATCACGTTCGACAGAACGGAGAGCCTCGGCACCAGGTTATGCCGCTGGAAGACGAAGCCCACGCGGGAGCGAAGCGTCCTCAGAGCACGGCGGTCGAGGGCGCGGACCGCCTCGCCGAGCAGAACGATGTCGCCCTGATCCGGCTCGACGAGGCGGACGAGGCAGCGCAAGAGGGTGGACTTTCCCGCCCCGTTCGGACCGATCAGGGCAACCCGCTCGCCGCGGGCGACCGAAAGCGTCACGTTTCGCAGCACAGGGCCGGACGTGGGGAAATCCTTGCAAAGTCCTGCCACCCGGATGACCGCGCCTGCCGCCGTCGCGGCGATCCGCTCCTCGGGGAGGGGAGCGAGCAGCCTCACTCTCCGACGAAGTCGGCGAACTGCGGCTGGCCGATGGTGCGGTACATGGCGCGCACGTAGTTGTAGGCGGCATCGTCGACGGGGACGATGCTCATGCCGGCGAGGCGGCGGTTCGCCTCCGTCGCGGCAATCGCGTCGACGAGGTCGCGCTCGTGGCGGACGAAGACCTCGCGAATACGATCCGCCACCGCGCGATCGAGATGCGGGGCGGCGAGCACGACGTCTGGCGGCAGATCGCGCCCGCGCGCGATCACCCGGATCTTGAGGTCCGGCATCCGTTCGCGGAGCCGAACGATGTCGGTGTGGTTGACCCCGATCGCCGCCACGTCGCCGCGGCGCAGCGCTTCCACCATCGTGTTGAGGGAGGTGTGGAGGGTCTGCACGTCGCGACGCGGGTCGACCCCATGGTCGGCGAGCACCTGGGCCGGGCCGAGGTGGCGGCTCGTCGAGCCCACGTCCTGGAAGGCGACGCGCCGGCCCTTGAGGTCGGCCGGCGACCTGGAAGGGGCTGTCGGCGCGCACGACGATGTTGGAGAAGTAGTCGACGCGCTGGAAGCCGATCAGCGGCATGACCTGCGGGATGCGGGCGCGGAACACGACGTATTCCGATGGCCCCGTCAGGACGAGGTCGAACTCGCCCCGCCGCCATCGCCTCCACCGCCGCGGTGCGGCTGCTGACCGGAAAGAAGCGGATCTCCAGGCCGGAGAGGCGCTCGAAGGCCGCCTTGAACGGACCGTAGTCGCGCTGCAGGGCCTCGAGCCCGGCGACATCGGTGACCGCAAGACTGATCGCCGTGCGTTGCTGCGCAGCGAGCGGCGAGGAAGCGGCGGCGAGCAGGAGAGCGAGCAGGGCGCGACGGATCATGCAGGGCCTCCCGAGACGACCGTGGTTTGTCGCAGGCGGCCGATGTCGTTGCGATGTCGGTTCCGCGAAGCTTTGATGACGGGGCGGTCGCTCAGCCGCCCCCTCGTCCGCCGACCGGCGGCGGACGAGGGAGACGTGCCTGACCGGGACGCCAGATGATCGGCACTCAGCCGAGCGCGCTCAGGACCTTGGCGCTCGCGCCGCTGATCTCGCCAAGCTTTTCGCCGGCCGCGACCCGGGCCTGGGCGGCGATGCCGCGCTCCTGCCGCGCGATCGCCTCGCGCGCCTCCGCCTCCGCCTCCTCGCGCGGCAGGACAAGCACGCCGGAGTCGTCGCACAGCACGGCATCCCCCGGCATCACGACGGCACCGCCGATGCTCACCGGAACGTTCATCCGCCCGCCGAGGTCGTAGAGGCGCGTCGTCACTGGTGCGACGCCGCGGCACCAGACGGGAAAGTCGAAGGCCTCGATCTCCTCGCGGTCCGTGCAGGGGCCGTCGATCACCGCCGCCCTGGCGCCGGCCGCCTTGGCGGCGGCCGTCACGCCGCCGCCCCAGCAGGCGTGCCGCGTGTCGCCAAGCCGATCGATCACGAGCACATCACCCGGGCGAACGAGGCCGAGGGCGTGATGGAGCAGCGTGGAGTCGGGGCCGGGAATCTGCACCGTCACCGCGGTTCCCGCGATGCGCCGGCCGCGCAAGAGCGGCGCGATGCCGCGATCCGCGAAGCCCCAATGGCGCCAGTGGCCGATGGTTGCCGTCTCCGCCCGCTCGAGCAGCGCCACGACGTCCGCCGGAATCTGCTGCGGCATCGGCCGGATCACGTATTTCGGCATCCTGGTCATTCCCTGGAGAGCGCGCGGCTGAGGCCGGCGAGACGTTCGACGATCAGCACCACGACCAGAGCGACACCGATCAGCAGCATCGACATGGCCGCAACGAGGGGGTCGGTGCGATTCTCCGTGTAGCGGAACAGTTCGACCGGCAGCGTGGTCAGCCGCGGACCGACCAGGAACAGGGAGATCACCGTCTCGTCGAAGGACACGAGGAAGCAAAGCGCGCCTGCGGCGAGGATCCCCGGCGCCGAGAGGGGAAGGGTGACGCGGAGCACCGTCCGCACAGGACCCGCCCCCAGGGTGCGGGCCGCGGCCTCGAGGTCCGCCGGCACGGCGGAAATGGCGGTGAGCAGGATTCGCACCGCGAACGGCACGGCGAGGGTGAGGTGCGCGAGCACGAGCCCGGGCCAGGTCGCGACCAGCTTCAGAGGCTGAAGTGCCAAAAGGAGCGCGAGGCCGAGAACCAGCGTCGGCAACGCGAGCGGCGCGATCAAGAGGTCGGCGAGCGCCCGGCGACCCGGGAAGGACAGTCGTGCGACCGCGTAGGCCGCGGGCAGCGCGACGACGAGCGCGACGACGGCGACCACGGTGGCGAGGAGGGCGGAGGTGGCCAGAGCCGACATGATCTCCCGGTTGGCGAACAGGGCGCGAAACCAGCGCAAAGACAGTCCGGGCGGGGGGAAGCTCAGGAACTGGCCGGCAGAGAGGCTGACCGCCGCGACCACCACCACGGGGCCGAGCAGCACGAGGTAGCCGACGGCGGCGAGAAGCACGACCACTGCCCCTGCCCGGCGCGCCGCCCCCGGGCGCCTCATCGCGACCTCTCCGGCAGCAGCCAGCGCAGGGCGGCGAGCGCGCCGACCCCGAGGAGCAGGAGCATCGCGAGCGCCGCCGCCGCCGGCCAATCGACGGTCTCGAGCGCGAGATCGAAGATTTCGGTCGCGATCACGAACACCCTCCCGCCGCCCATCAGCTTCGGCGTGATGAAAGCCGAAAGCCCAAGCACGAGGGTGAGGGCGAAGGCGGCGAGAAGAGCCGGGGCGGCGAGCGGCAGGGTGACGCGCCAGAAGGTGCGCACGCGCCCCGCGCCGAGGGTGGCCGCCGCCTCATCCAGGCGAGGATCAAGGCGGCCAAGACCCGCGAGCAAGACGAGAACGGCGTAGGGCATCAGGCTCTCGGTGAGCCCGATCCGCACTCCGGTCCAGTTGTTGATGAGGCGCAAGCTTGGCAGCCCCAGGGCGAGGAGGAGCGCATTGACCATGCCGCCATCGCCGAGGATGGCGAGCCAGCCGATGATCCGCCCCGTACCGGAAACAAGGAGCGGCGCGATCGCGGCGAGAGCGAGCGCCCCCTGCCAGCCACGCGGTGCGGCGCGGATCGCAAGCGCCACCGGCAAGGCGAGCACCGTCGCCGCCGCCGCGCAGCCGACGGCGAGGCCGAGCGTGTCGAGGGCGATCTGGCCGAGAAAGTCATCCGCGAGGATTTTGCGGTAGGTCTGCAGGCCGAACGCGGTCTCCATCGCACCGGTCTCGACCGTGCGGTTCAGGCTGACACGGATGAGGACGGCGAGCGGCAGACCGAAGCCTAGGGCGAGGACGACGAGAGCCGGCAGGGCGAGGAGCCAGCCGATCATGCCGGGAAGACCCTCAGTGCCTCGGGCGAAATCGCAACCCCGACGACATCGCCCGGGCGCACCGGCAGGCCGGCCGGCACCGCGGCGAGGAGCGGGCCGAACGGAAGGTCCACCTGGACCAGGGCGGTGGCGCCCTCGTAAGCCCGGGTCACCACCCGCCCGGGCAGGCCCCCTTCGGCGTCGAGGCGCACGTGGTGGGGTCTGATGAACACCTGGGCCGGGCCGGGTGGCGGTGTCGCTGCTGCGGCTAGGGCGATGCCGCCGATCCGAACTTGCCCCGGCGCCTCGACCACGCCGATGAAGCGGGAGGAGCGGCCGACGAACCCTGCGACAAAGGGCGTGGCGGGGGTCTCGAAGATCTCCTCCGGCGTGCCGCATTGCTCGACGCGCCCCTCGTTCATCACCGCCACCAGGTCGGCGAGTGCGAGCGCCTCGGCCTGGTCGTGCGTGACGAAGACCGCCGTGGTGCCGAGCCGCCGTTGCAGGGCGCGGATCTCCTCGCGCACCCCGTCGCGCAACTGGGCGTCCAGAGCCGAGAGAGGCTCGTCGAGCAGGAGGACCTCGGGACGGATGGCGAGCGCGCGCGCGAGCGCCACGCGCTGCTGCTGGCCGCCGGAGAGCTGGCGCGGCTTGCGCTGCGCAAGGTCTGCGAGCCCCACCATGGCCAGCGCCTCGGCGACGCGGCGGCTTCTCTCCCCGCGCGGGACGCCGCGCGCCTCGAGCCCGAAGGCGACGTTGCCCGCTGCGCTGAGGTGGGGAAAAAGCGCGTAGGACTGGAAGACAACGCCGATGTTGCGCCGTTCCGGCGGCAGATCGGTCAGGTCGCGACCGCCGACACGCACCCGTCCTTCGTCGGCGCGCTCCAGACCCGCGATCAGCCGCAGCGTGGTCGTCTTGCCGCAGCCCGAGGGTCCGAGGAGGGCGAGGATGGCGCCGCGCGGAACGGCGAGGGAGAGGCGATCGACCGCCGGCGGGTTGCGGCCGAACCGCTTGCTCAACCGCTCGAGAAGGAGATGCACCCGCCCTCAGCGGCCCGAGGCCGCGATCACCTCGCGGCGCCAGCGCTGATTCCAGGCGTCGCGCAACGACACCATCTGCATCCAGTCGAGCGGGATGACGCGCGCGCGGGCCTCCGGGGCGAGGGCGGTGCGAGCGAGCGCGGCCTCGCTCACCGCCACGCGACTGTTCGTCGGACCGTAGAACATGCGCTCGGTGAAGGCGGCCTGGGCCGGCGCCGAGAGCGCGTGGGTCACGAAGGCGGCGGCGCGCGCCCTGTTCTTGGCGCGGGCGACGATGTTGATGGTGTTGATCTGGAACACCGTCCCTTCCGCCGGCAGCACGACCCCGATCCGCCCCTGCGACTGGTCGTGGTAGAGCTGGGCACGGGCGTTCCAGCCGGTGGCGAAACGCACCTGGTCGTTGAGGATGAGGGTGTAGCCGTCCGGGTTGGGGTCGAAGGTCTGCACGGCGGGGGCGAGCGCGCGCAGCCGGGCGAAGGCTTCCGAGGCATTGCGCCAGTCGCCGGTGGTGCTGTGCGCGAGGATGGCGGTCAGCGCGAGGCCCTGGATGTTGGGCGGCGCGGAAAGGGCGATCCGCCCGCGATGCTGCGGATCCCACAGGGCGGCGAAACCCTGCGGCGCCGGCGAGACGTGCCGCGTGTCGTAGACCAGCACCAGGTGGTCGTAGGTGACTGCCGGCCCGCACACGCCGCCCGCGTCGCGCGCCAGCCCGTCAAGTTCGGCGAAGACCGGGAACTCGGCGGGATCGAGCCGTTCGACGAGCCCCTCCTGGCACGCGATCGCCGCGGTGGTGACGTCCATGATCACCACGTCCACCTGCGGATCGCCGCGCTGGGCGCGCAGGGTGCCGAGCATCTGCGCGCTCGTTCCGCCATCGACATATTGGACGTCGCGTCCGAAGGGAGCGACGACGGTCGCGACGTAGTTGTCGCGGAAGATCCCCGAATAGGCCATCAGCGTCATCTGCGCCTGGGCCTGGCCTGCAAGGCCAAGAGAGAGCACGGCCGCGAGGAGGGCGATGCGGTGCATGCGAAGCCTCCGCAAGGGTCAGGACGACCTTGCGAGGATCCACCAACGCTCCGATCCTCGCAAGTCGCCCTCCCCGCGACGATGGGCCGTCGGCGGAAGGCCCACGCGGAACGGAGCGAGGGCGGCCGCCCTCCGGGGTGTCGGCGGGACGGCGATGACGAAGGGGCCGTCCGACGGGAATCATCCTCGCGCCGGTCGGCGTCGCCCTCACCTCGGGCGGAAGCCCCCGGCCGCGCCGCACGGGCAGCAGCTTTCGGTGTCGCCCCGGCAGGGGCGCGACTCGGCCAGCGCCACGCTCCCGAAGCTGCAGGGCGTCGCGGCGTCGCGGCCGAGACGCGGAGGCTTCGCATGCCTACACGTGCATCACCTGCCGCAGGGTCGTGCCCATCGCCTAAGCAGGTCTCGACCGTCTCTGGCATGGTCGGGCCGGCAGGGACTGGCACGAGGCGTGCTGACCATCCCCCCAGGTTGCGGTCGCCAGCGTCCTGCGCCGGCCCGGACGGCCGCCGTGACCTCGATGGGTTGTGAGGAGGCTGTTGACCATGAGAAGACTGTCCCGCCGTTCCCTGCTCGCCGGCACCGCCGGCGCGGTCGCCGCATCCGCCCTTGCCGCACCCTATGTGCGCGCGCAGGCGGCACCGATCCGGATCGGCGTCCTGCACTCCCTTTCCGGCACGATGGCGATCAGCGAGACGACGCTGCGCGACGTCATGCTCATGCTGGTCGAGGAGCAGAACAAGAAGGGCGGCGTGCTGGGGCGTCGCATCGAGGCCGTGGTCGTCGATCCCGCCTCGAATTGGCCGCTGTTCGCCGAACGCGCACGCGAACTGATCAGCGTGCATCGCGTCTCCGCCGTGTTCGGCTGCTGGACTTCGGTCTCGCGCAAGTCCGTGCTGCCGGTGTTCGAGGAGCTGAACAACATCCTCTTCTACCCGGTGCAGTACGAGGGCGAGGAGTCGAGCCGCAACATCTTCTATACCGGCGCCGCACCGAACCAGCAGGCGATCCCGGCCGTCGACTACCTGATGAACGAGGAGAAGGTGCAGCGCTGGGCGCTGCTCGGCACCGACTACGTCTATCCGCGCACCACCAACCGCATTCTCGATGCCTACCTGAAGTCGAAGGGCGTGGCGGCAGAGGACATTTTCGTCAACTACACGCCCTTCGGGCACTCCGACTGGCAGTCGATCGTCGCGCAGGTGAAGCGGTTCGGCTCCGCCGGCAAGAAGACGGCGGTGGTGTCCACCATCAACGGCGACGCCAACGTGCCCTTCTACAAGGAACTCGCCAACCAGGGCATCAAGGCCACCGACATTCCCGTCGTCGCCTTCTCGGTCGGCGAGGAGGAGCTTGCGGGCATCGACACGGGCCCGCTCGTCGGCCACCTCGCGGCCTGGAACTACTTCATGAGCGTCGATACGCCAGAGAACAAGGCGTTCATCGACACCTGGCACAAGTTCATCCGCAACCCGCGCCGCCCGACCAACGACCCGATGGAGGCGCACTACATCGGCTTCAACATGTGGGTGCAGGCGGTGCAGAAGGCCGGCACGCCCGACCCCGACCCGGTGATCGACGCCATGATCGGCGTCGCCGTGCCGAACCTCACCGGCTCGATCGCGGCGATGATGCCGAACCATCACATCACCAAGCCCGTGCTGATCGGCGAGATCCAGGCCGACGGTCAGTTCAACGTGGTGTGGCAGACGAAGGGCACGGTGGTCGGCGACGAGTGGTCCGACTACCTCGAGGGTTCGAAGGACCTGATCGCGGATTGGCGCGCGCCGTTGCGTTGCGGCAACTTCAACGTCCGCACCGGACGCTGCGGCGGGCAGAGCTGACGATCGTTCCGGTCCCGGCTGTGGCGGGCCGGCCCGTGTCGGCCCGCTGCCACGCCTCTTCCTCGCATGGGTGCGATGGGCGTTTTCCCCCGCCTCGTTCTCTTCCTCTCTCTCCTGGTCTTGGTTGCGTTCAGCCAGGCGCCGGTCGCCCGGGCGCAGCATGGCGCGGAGGATCCGGTTGCCGCGATCGCCGCCGCCTCCGGGTTCGACGAGCTCGCCCGCGCCATCGATCGCCTTGCGGTCTCCGGCCACCCGCAGGCGCTCGCCATCGTCGAAGCCCTGCGGGCGGGCACGCTCGGGCAACGCGCGGCGGATCGCGCCCTCCTCTGGCGCGACGCCGAGGGTCGGTTCCGCGATGCCGCGACGGGCGCCGTGGTCGAGGGCGTCAACCCCCGCGATGTGCGCCCCATCCGCGTCAACAACCGCGTGCGGCGCTCCCTCGACGCCGCTCTCGGCGCGTTGCAGTTGACCTCTCCCGACCCGCGCATTCGTCTCGCCGCCGCGGAGCGTGTGTTCCGCGCGCGCGACCCGGAAGCGATCCCCGCGCTCGAGGCGCAGATTGCGCGCGAGACCGAACCGCGGATCCGCCGTGCCATGGAGTGGGCCCGCGCGGCCGCGGTGCTCGCCTCGGACCGCGACGCGGCGGCGAAGGTGGAGGCGGTGGCGACGATCCGCACCCGCTACGATCTCGAGGCGCGCGGCCTGCTCGCCTCCTTGCGCGACCAGCCGCCCGCGGTGATGGAGGCGGCGGCGGCGGCGATCCGCGCCATCGACCGGCACCTCGCCCTGGTGCACGCCGCCCAGGACGTCGTGTTCGGGCTCTCGCTCGGCTCCGTGCTGCTGCTCGCCGCCATCGGGCTTGCCATCACCTTTGGCGTGATGGGCGTGATCAACATGGCGCACGGCGAGATGGTGATGCTCGGCGCCTACACCACCTTCGTCGTGCAGGACTGGATCCGCGGCAACGCACCGCACCTGTTCGACCACTCGCTGTTCATCGCCCTACCGCTCGCCTTCCTGGTCGCGGCGATCGCCGGCGTGGTGATCGAGCGCACCATCATCCGTTTCCTCTACGGCCGTCCGCTCGAGACGCTGCTCGCCACCTTCGGCCTTTCCTTGATGCTGCAGCAGGCGGTGCGCGTCATCTTCGGCCCGAACAACCGCGAGGTCGGCAACCCGTCGTGGATGAGCGGGTCGATCGAACTGTTCGACCTGATGCTGACGCGCAACCGTGTCGCCATCATCGTCTTCGGCTTCGCGGTGTTCTTCGCGCTGCTGCTCGTCATTCGCCGCACGCGGCTCGGGCTCGAGATGCGGGCGGTGACGCAGAACCGGCGCATGGCAGGCAGCATGGGCATCCGCGTGCCGTGGATCGACAGCCTCACCTTTGCCCTCGGCTCGGGGGTGGCGGGGCTCGCTGGGGTGGCGCTGAGCCAGATCGACAACGTCAGCCCCAATCTCGGGCAAGGCTACATCATCGACAGTTTCATGGTCGTGGTGTTCGGCGGCGTGGGCAACCTTTGGGGCACGCTCGTTGCGGCATACACCTTGGGCATCGTCAACAAGCTGCTTGAGCCCTTCGCCGGCGCGGTGCTGGGCAAGATCGCCGTTCTCGTGCTTCTTGTGCTGTTCATCCAGGTCAAGCCCCGAGGGCTCTTCCCGCTCAAGGGCCGTGCGGTGGAGGCCTGAGCCGTGCTGCGTGCGCTGATCGGCGATCGCGCGGTCGTCGCGGTCGCCGTGCTTGTCCTCGCCGGCGCGATCGCGGTCGCCTTCGCCAATCAGTCCCTGCCGCGGATGCACGAGCTCCACGCCTCCGCCTTCGCGGTGGGCTTGATCGGCAAGTATCTCTGCTTCGCTCTTCTTGCTCTCGCGATCGACCTCGTCTGGGGTTACGCCGGCATCCTCTCGCTCGGGCACGGGGTGTTCTGGGGCCTCGGCGGCTACGCCATGGGCATGCACCTGATGCGGCTGATCGGGCCGCGCGGCGTCTATGGCCACCCGGTGCTGCCAGACTTCATGGTGTTCCTCAACTGGACCGAACTGCCCTGGTACTGGCGCGGCTTCGATCAGGCCTGGTTCGCGCTGATCATGGTCGTGCTCGTTCCCGCCCTGCTCGCCTTCGTTTTCGGCTGGCTCGCCTTCCGCAGCCGGGTGACGGGTGTGTATCTCTCCATCATCACCCAGGCGCTCACCTACGCCACCATGCTCGCCTTCTTCCGCAACGACATGGGCTTCGGCGGCAACAACGGGCTGACCGACTTCCGCGAACTCTTCGGCTACTCCTTGCGCGACGACGGCACGCGCGTCGGGCTCATGCTCGCCTCGGCGATCGCGGTGGTGCTCGGCCTGATCCTCTGCCGGCTCATCGTCGCGAGCCGCTTCGGCAAGGTTTTGATCGCCGTGCGCGATGCGGAGAGCCGCGTCCGCTTCCTCGGCTACCGCCCCGAGGCGTACAAGCTCGCCGCCCTCGTCGTCTCCGCTGCGCTTGCCGGCATCGCCGGCGCGCTCTACGTGCCGCAGGTCGGCATCATCAACCCGTCCGAATTCGCCCCCACCTTCTCGATCGAGGCCGTGATCTGGGTCGCGGTCGGCGGGCGTGGCACGCTCGCGGGTGCGGTGCTCGGCGCGGTGCTGGTGAATGCGCTCAAGTCCTGGTTCACCACCGCCATGCCCGACCTCTGGCTGTTCGCGCTGGGCGGCCTGTTCATCCTCGTCACGCTGTTGATGCCGAAGGGCGTGCTCGGGCTCCTCTCCGCCGTGCCGGCGGCCTTCTCTCGCCGCGGCGTCATCGCGGAGCGCCCGGCATGAACGAAGCCGCGGTCCTCCCCTCCGGCGCGCTTGCCGACCCGCCGCAGGCGCCGACGCTTCTCTATCTCGACGGCATCACCGTCACCTTCGACGGCTTCCGCGCCCTCGACAGCCTCTCCCTCATCCTCGCTCCCGGGGAGATGCGCGCGGTGATCGGCCCGAACGGGGCGGGCAAGACGACGATGATGGACGTCATCACCGGCAAGACCCGCCCCGACTCGGGCCGCGCCCTGTTCCGCGACGAGCACGATCTGACGCGACTCGACGAGGCCGCCATCGCCGAGCTCGGCATCGGGCGCAAGTTCCAGAAGCCCACCGTGTTCGAGACCCAGACCGTATGGGACAACGTGCTACTCGCCCTCGCCGGCGACCGCCGCGCCCGCCGCGCCCTCCGCTTCGGCGAGACGGCGGAGGAGCGTGACCGCATCGAGCGAGGTGCTGGCGACCGTTCGTCTGCTCGACCATCGCCGTCGCCTGGCGGGCGACCTCTCGCACGGGCAGAAGCAGTGGCTCGAGATCGCCATGCTGCTCGCGCAGGACCCCGAGCTCCTCCTGGTCGACGAGCCGGTCGCCGGCATGACCGATGCCGAGACGGAACAGACGGCGGAGCTCCTGATCGCGATCAACCGCGACCACAGCGTGATCGTGGTCGAGCACGACATGCACTTCGTGCGCGCGCTGGGCTGCAAGGTCACCTGCCTGCACGAGGGCCGCGTGCTCGCCGAAGGCTCGATCGATCGCGTCAGCAACGATCCGCGCGTGATCGAGGTCTATCTCGGACGCTGAGGCACGGGCGATGCGTCGAGGCGTCGGCGGGCGGCGGTTGCAACCGTGCGGCGGGGAGGCTGACCGATGCTCGAGGTGAGGGGGGTCGATCTCGCCTACGGCGCGGCGCGCGCGTTGCGCAACGTCTCGCTCACGGCGCAGGTCGGCTCTGTCACCTGCATCCTCGGCCGCAACGGCACCGGCAAGACCAGCCTGTTGCGCGCGATCACCGGCACGCACCCGGTCGCACGCGGCAGCATCCTCTGGCAGGGCGAAGACATCACCCGTCTGCCGTCCTGGGAGAGGGCGCGGCGGGGCATCGCGTCCGTGCCGCAGGGGCGCGATATCTTCCCCCTCCTTTCCGTGCGCGAGAACCTGGAGACCGGCTTCGCCGTGCTGCCGCGGCGCGAACGCCGCATTCCCGACGAGGTGTTCGAGCTCTTTCCGGTGCTGAGGACCATGCTCAACCGCCGCGGCGGCGACCTCTCGGGCGGCCAGCAGCAGCAGCTCGCCATTGCGCGCGCCCTCGTGATGCGCCCGCGCCTTCTGGCCCTGGACGAGCCGACCGAAGGCATCCAGCCCTCCATCATCAAGGACATCGCGCGCGTGATCGCCTTCCTCCGTGATCGCGGCGAGATGGCGATCCTGCTCGTCGAGCAGTACTTCGATTTCGCCCGCGACCTTGCGCAGTCTGTCGCGGTGATGGACCGTGGCGAGGTGGTGCTGAGCGGACCGCTCGCCTCGCTCGATGAGGGCGAGGTGCGGCGGCGGCTGATGGTGTGATGGGGCCGGCTTGGAAGCCGCTGCGGCCGCATGGCATCGTGCTGCGGCGTGGCGCGGCAGGCTGCGCACGCCGCGCCGTCATATCGCGAGCCCGTTCGCGGCGAGGGAGGAGCGGGTTGCGCATGGTCATTGCCGGCTTGGCCGGCACGGGGCGTCTCGCGCGGTCGGTCGGGCGCCTCGCCCTTGCCTTCCGCCGCCGAGGTGCGCGCACGGTGCTGTTCGAACGGGCTGAAGCCGGCGCGCTCCGCGTCCGCCTGCCGCATCACGACCCGCGCACGCCTCCCGTGGCGGTGACGCTGAACAACGCCGGCGGCCTTGCCGGCGGGGACGATCTTGCCGTCACGGTGCGCTGGGAAGAGGGGGCGGAAGCCGCCGTCGCCTCCGCCGCCGCAGAACGCGTCTATCGCGCCAGAACGGAGGACCCGCCCGCTCGCGTCCGCGTCCGCCTCGAAGTCGCGGCCGGCGCCTCCGCCGCCTGGCTGCCGCAGGAGACGATCCTCTTCGATGCCGCGCGGCTCGATCGCGAGACACACATCGCGCTCGCGGACGATACCTCCCGCTTTGTCGGTGTCGAGGCTGTGGTGTTCGGCCGGCTTGCGCGCGGCGAGGTGATGCGGACGGGGCTGTTCCGTGACCGCATCGTCCTCGGGCGCGCCGGCCGTCCGCTGCTGATCGACCCCACACGGCTTGCCGGCGACATCGCCGCCGCCCTCGATCGCCCGGCCGTTGCGGGCGGCCGGCGCGCCGCTGCCGCCATCCTCGCCGCCGGGCCCGATGTCGCCCGGCTGCTCGACCCGCTGCGCGAGGCGCTCGCCCGCGCTCCCGCCGGGGTGGAGGGCGGCGCCTCATCCTGGGACGGAGTCCTGTTCGCCCGCCTCGTCGCGGCGGATGGGCTTTCGCTTCGCCGCACGCTGATCGACGCCCTTGCCATCCTCCGCCCAGGGCAGGATCTTCCGCGCGTGTGGCAGTGCTGACGGGCTCGCGATGAACCTCTCGCCGCGCGAAAAGGACAAGCTTCTGATCGCCATGGCCGCGATGGTGGCGCGACGGCGCCTCGAGCGGGGGCTGAAACTCAACCATCCGGAGGCAGTGGCGCTGATCTCTGACTTCGTGCTCGAGGGCGCGCGCGACGGGCGGTCGGTCGCCGAACTGATGGAGGCCGGCGCGCACGTGCTGACGCGCGATCAGGTGATGGAGGGGGTGGCGGAGATGATCCACGACGTGCAGGTGGAGGCGACCTTCCCCGACGGCACCAAGCTCGTCACCGTGCACAACCCGATCCGCTGAGGGGGAGCCGATGATCCCCGGCGAGATCATCCCAGCCTCCGGCGAGATCCTGCTCAACGAGGGCACGGAGGCGATCACGCTCCTCGTCTCCAACACCGGCGACCGTCCTGTCCAGGTCGGCAGCCACTACCACTTCGCCGAAACGAACCCAGCACTCTCCTTCGATCGTGCAGCGGCGCGCGGGCGGCGCCTCGACATTCCCTCCGGTACCGCCGTCCGTTTCGAACCCGGGCAGACGCGCGAGATACGGCTCATCCCCTATCGCGGTGCGCGGCGCGTGGTCGGCTTCCGGGCGGCGGTGATGGGGGAGCTCTGAGCATGCCCCGCCCCATCCCCCGCGCTGCGTATGCCGACATGTTCGGGCCCACGGTCGGCGATCGCGTCCGGCTCGCCGACACCGACCTCATCGTCGAGGTGGAGAAGGATTTCACCGTCTACGGCGAGGAGGTGAAGTTCGGCGGCGGCAAGACCATTCGCGACGGCATGGGCCAGAGCCAGGCGACGAATGCCGAAGGCGCGATGGACACCGTCATCACCAACGCCCTGATCATCGATCACTGGGGCATCGTCAAGGCCGATGTCGGGCTGAAGGACGGGCGGATCGCCGCCATCGGCAAGGCCGGGAACCCTGACGTGCAGCCCGGCGTGACGATCGTCATCGGACCGGGGACGGAAATCATCGCCGGCGAAGGCAAGATCCTCACCGCAGGCGGCATCGACAGCCATATCCACTACATCTGCCCGCAGCAGGTGGAGGACGCGATCGCCTCCGGCATCACCACCATGATCGGTGGCGGCACCGGCCCGGCGACAGGCACGGCCGCCACCACCTGCACGCCGGGGCCGTGGCACATCGCGCGCATGCTGCAGGCGGCGGAGGGGCTTCCCGTCAACCTCGCCTTCGCCGGCAAGGGCAACGCCTCGCGCGCCGCCCCGCTCGAGGAGATGATCCGCGCCGGGGCCTCGTGCCTGAAGCTGCACGAGGACTGGGGCACCACGCCCTCCGCCATCGACACCTGCCTTGCGGTCGCGGATCGTTACGACATCCAGGTGATGATCCACACCGACACGCTGAACGAGAGCGGCTTCGTCGAGGACACCATCGCCGCCTTCAAGGGCCGCACCATCCACGCCTTCCACACCGAAGGCGCGGGCGGGGGGCATGCGCCGGACATCATCAAGGTGGCGGGCCTGCCCAACGTGCTGCCCGGCAGCACCAATCCCACCCGGCCCTTCACGGTGAACACCATCGACGAGCATCTCGACATGCTGATGGTGTGCCATCACCTCGACCCCGCGATCCCGGAGGATGTCGCCTTCGCGGAAAGCCGGATCCGGCGCGAGACGATCGCCGCCGAGGACATCCTGCACGACATCGGCGCGATCTCCATCATGGCATCCGACAGCCAGGCGATGGGACGCGTGGGCGAGGTGTGGATCCGCACCTTCCAGACCGCGCACAAGATGAAGCTCCAGCGCGGACGCCTTCCCGAGGAAACCGGTGACAACGACAACTTTCGCGTCCGCCGTTACATCGCGAAGCTCACCATCAACCCGGCCATCGCCCAGGGCATGAGCCACCTGATCGGCTCGGTCGAAGTGGGCAAGCTCGCCGACCTCTGCCTCTGGAAGCCGGCCTTCTTCGCGGTGAAGCCCGATCTCGTGCTGAAGGGCGGCATGATCGTGCGCGCGGCGATGGGCGATCCGAACGCCTCCATCCCGACCCCGCAGCCGGTGCACGACCGGCCGATGTTCGCGGCGTTCGGTGCCGCACTGGCCGCCACCTGCGTCACCTTCGTCTCGCAGGCCGCCATCGAGGCCGAGGTCGCGCGCCGCTTGGGGCTTCGCCGCATGGTCGAGCCCGTGCGCAACACCCGCGGCGGCATCGGCAAGCGGTCGATGATCCTGAACGACGCGACGCCGGTGATCGAGGTCGACCCCGAGACCTACGAGGTGCGGGCGGATGGCGCGCTGCTCACCTGCGAACCCGCTTCCGTGCTGCCGCTGGCGCAGCGCTACTTCCTGTTCTGAGCGGGCGCGGACCGAGGGCGCACGAGGGAGCGGGGGCATGCGTCGGGCGATCGCGGTGCATGAGCGCGGCAGCTGGAGCGGTCCGGCGGCGGACACGGTGGTGCTCGATGAGGCGCATCGCCATCGCCGGCGGATCGCCTTCGACACCGTCTCCGGGGCGCGCGTTCTGCTCGATCTCGCGCGACCGGTTCGGCTGCGCGACGGCGATGCGCTCGCCTGCGAGGACGGCACGCTCATTCTCGTTCGCGCGGCGGATGAGCCGGTGATGGATCTTTCCGCTCCCGATCCCGCCGCGCTGGTGCGCATCGCCTGGCACCTCGGCAATCGCCACCTGCCGGTGCAGATCCTGCCCGACGGCTTGCGCATCCGCGCCGATCACGTCATCGCCGAGATGGTGCGCGGGCTCGGCGGCACGGTGACGGAACGATCCGCCCCCTTCGACCCGGAACCTGGCGCCTACGCCGCTGGCCATCATCACCATCATCACGACGACGAGGAGGAGTACGAACCGCCTCGGCCGGCGCGCGAGTTGGCGGGGGATCATGACCGCGGCGCTTGATCCGGCAGCCGCCCTGTGGCGGCTTCTGCTCTGGGCCTCACCCGCCTTCCCGGTCGGCTCCTTCGCCCATTCGCACGGGCTCGAATGGGCGATCGAGGCGGACGACGTGCGCGATGCGGCGAGCCTGCGCGACTGGGTGGAAGATGCGCTCGCGTTCGGCGCGGGGCGGACGGATGCGATCTTGCTCGCCCACGCGCACCGCGCCGCTGCGGCGCGCGACACGGCGCGAGTGGCCGATCTTGCCGCCGTCGCCGCCGCGCTCGCGCCGGCGCGCGAACGCCGTCTCGAGACGCTCGGCCAGGGCCGTGCCTTCGCCGCCGCCCTCTCGCCCTGGCCGGAAGCGGCTTCGGCTCTCGACCCGCTCGACCGCGACGCGCTCGCCTACCCCGTCGCCTTCGGCGCCGCCTGCGGTGCCGCCGGCGTTGCCCTGCCGGAGGCGCTGCTCGCCTACCTGCAGGCCTTCGCGGGAATGCTCGTGTGGGCGGCCGTGCGCGCGGTGCCGCTCGGGCAGACCCACGGGCTTCGCGTGCTGGCTGCCCTCGCTCCGCTCGCCGCGCAGGTTGCGGCGGAGGCACAATCGGCACCGCTGGATGCCGTCGGGGGCGCGGGCTGGCGGCTCGACATCGCCGCGATGCGGCACGAAACGCAATACACCCGCCTGTTCCGCAGCTGAGGGAGGGGAAGCATGCAGAGGACGCACACAGGCCCGCTCCGTGTGGGCGTGGGCGGGCCGGTCGGGACCGGCAAGACGGCGCTGATGGACGCCTTGTGCAAGCGGTTCCGAGACCGTTACGACATCGCCGCCATCACCAACGACATCTACACCAAGGAGGATGCGGAGTTCCTCACCCGCGCGGGGTCGCTGCCGCCCGAGCGCATCCTGGGCATCGAGACGGGCGGCTGCCCCCACACGGCGATCCGCGAGGACGCCTCGATCAACCTCGCCGGCGTGGCCGAGATGACGCGGCGTTTCCCCGATCTCGACCTGATCCTGATCGAATCCGGAGGCGACAACCTGGCCGCCACCTTCAGCCCCGAACTCGCCGACCTCACGATCTACGTCATCGACGTCGCCGCCGGCGACAAGATCCCGCGCAAGGGCGGGCCCGGCATCACGCGGTCCGACCTTCTGGTGATCAACAAGATCGATCTCGCACCCTACGTCGGCGCGAGCCTCGAGGTGATGGAGCGCGACGCGCGGCGCATGCGCGGCGACCGGCCGTTCGTGTTCACCAACATCCGCGCCGGCATCGGGGTCGAGGAGGTGGCGCGGTTCATCGAGGAGCGCGGCGGGCTCGTGGCGCGCGAGGAGGTTGCGGCATGATCGGGCGTTGGGTGCTGGCCGCTGGGTCGGTGTTCGCTGCCGTGCCGGCGGCGGCGCATACGGGCCACGGCGACACGACGGGTCTTGTCTCGGGGCTTCTCCATCCCCTCACAGGGCCCGATCACCTCGCGGCCATGGTCGCGGTCGGCCTCTGGGCAGGCTTCGCCGGCGGGCTGCGGGCCTGGGCGTGGCCGGCGGCCTTCGTCGCCGCGATGCTCGTTGGCGCCGTGATCGGCTGGCAGGCGGTCGCCGTTGGGCGGGGTCGAGGTCGCGATCGCGGCAAGCGTGCTCGCCTTGGGCCTCTCTCGTCGCGGCGGGCTGGCGCGCGCCGGTCGCGGCTCGGGCTCGCGCTGATCGCTGCCTTCGGGCTTGCGCACGGCTACGCGCACGGGGCGGAAGCCCCCGCTGACGGCAGCGGGTTCGCCTACACGGCCGGCTTCCTCGCCGCCACGGCGGTCCTGCACGCAGCCGGGCTCGCGCTCGCAACTGCCCTGCGCCGCCCTCTGCTCGTGCGCGGGCTTGGCGCGGGGGTCGCCTTGTTCGGGTTCGCGCTCGTCGCGGCGGCGGGAGGGCTTGCCTGACCTTGATGCCGGTCGGGCGAGGGACCACCTGCCGCTTTGTCGTTGCGTGAGCGGCTCCGATGGCGCTGAACAAGCCGACCCACATCCGGCTGACCTCGCATCCGCGGCCGCTTGCCGCATGCCTGGAGCCTGCGCTGGGGTGCGCCGAGCCCGGCCGAGCGGGGTCCCGTGATCGCATCCGCCGCCCGGCCGCAGGACCGCAACGTCATCGGCACCTATGGCGGGGCCTATGCGCTGTACCGCGCGCTTGCCGTCTCCTCGGGCTTGCTTTCGCCGCTCGCGCGGCCCGACCTCACGAACACCCATCCCGTGGTCGAGATTGGGCCGTACCCGCAATGGTCGGAGCCCGGAAAGATCGTCTCGCTCGACCCGTGGGGGCACCTCGTCGCCGACGTCTTCGCCGAGGCGATCGCGGAAGGCATCGACGTGCGCCCGACCATCGCCATCACCCGCGCACGGCTGAACCTGCCGGAAATCAACGCCGAACTCGCCCGTGGCAGCCTGACGGCGGACGGAACGGTCCTCCATCCGAACGGTGACATCTCGGTGGTGAAGGCGGCGATCGACCCCGTCTGGTGGCTGCCCGGCATCGCCGCCCGCTTCGGTGTGGCGGAGCACGTGTTGCGTCGCACGCTGTTCGAGCAGACGGGCGGCATGTATCCCGAGCTCGTCACCCGGCCCGACCTCGAGGTGTTCCTGCCTCCGATCGGCGGCACCACGCTCTACATCTTCGGCGACGCCCGAGCGCTGGCAGACCCCTCCCGGCCTCTCACCTGCCGCGTGCACGACGAGTGCAACGGCTCCGACGTCTTCGGCTCCGACATCTGCACCTGCCGCCCCTACCTCCTGCACGGCATCGAAGAATGTGTCCGTGCCGCGCAAGCGGGCGGGGTGGGGCTGATCGTCTACAACCGCAAGGAGGGGCGGGCGCTCGGAGAAGTCACCAAGTTCCTCGTCTACAACGCGCGCAAGCGCCAGGAGGGCGGGGATCGCGCCGACACCTATTTCGAGCGCACGGAGTGCGTGGCCGGGGTGCAGGACGCGCGCTTCCAGCAACTGATGCCCGACGTGCTGCACTGGCTCGGCGTGACGCGCGATCCATCGCTTCGTGTCGATGTCGAACATGAAGTACGAGGCCCTCGTCGCCCAAGGGATCGAGGTGCTGGAGCGGGTGCCGATCCCGCCCGAGCGCATTCCGGCCGACGCGGCGGTGGAGATCGAGGCGAAGAAGGCAGCCGGGTATTACGCGCCGCTACCGCCCTCGGAGGAGGAGCTTCGCCGCACCTTGGGCCGCCCGCTGGAGCGGATGTGAGCGACGCCGCGCTCCTCGACGCCTCCGCGCTGCTGACTCCGGAGGCGGTGCGCGAGCGCGCGCAGGCGATGCTGGCTCTGGCGCGGGCCGATCGGACGCTCGCCTGGCGGCTGGACGAGACCCGCCTCGAGACGGTGGCGGATCGCGTCGCCGCGGTGACGCGCGCCACCTTCCCTGACCTTGCCGTGCCCTTGCACGCGCGCTGGCGGCACTTCGTGGTCGGAGGGCGTGACCTGTGGGCTGAGGCGGCGGCGGCTTCGGGGCTGGCCGGCGCGGAGCGTCGCGCGCGCGGCCTTCGATACGGCCGATCGTCTCGGTCCTGCTCGATGCCGGCGCTGGGCCGGCTTGGCGCTATCGCGCCAAGAACGGAACGATCCTGTGCGCGCTCCGAAGGGCTTGCCGTCGCCTCTCTCGAGTTGCTGGCGCAAAGGCGCGTTCTCGTCGCGCCGGCGGCCGCTGGAGGCGGACGCTGAGGGGCTTGCCGCCGTCACCGCCGAGGTGCTTCGCGAAGGGTTCCAGGCGAGCGAGGCGAATCCGCTGGTCGGCCTCGCCGGCCGGGCGGCGCTCCTGCGCCGCCTCGGCGAGACCGTCGCCGCCGATGCCGGCCTTGCGCGACCCAGATGGGCGGGCGCGCCCGGGCGCCCTCTTCGACCTCCTCGCTGCCCGGGCCGCCGAAGGAACAATCCAGGCCCGCGACATTCTCGTCACGGTCCTGCAGCGGTTCGGCGCGATCTGGCCGGGGCGGATCAGCCTCGGCGGTGTCGCGCTCGGCGATTGCTGGCCGCACCCGCTCCTCGGCCCCGTTCCTCTGCACAAGCTGTCGCAGTGGCTCGCGTGGTCGCTGATCGAGCCCCTGCGCGAGGCCGGATTGCGCGTCGCGGGCATGGAGGCGCTGACAGGGCTTGCCGAGTACCGCAACGGCGGGCTGTTCGTCGACGGCGGCGTCCTGCGGCTCCGCGATCCCGCTGAGGCGGAGCGCGAGCACGACGTCGCTTCTGCCCTCGTCGTCGAGTGGCGAGCGCTGACCGTCGCGCTGCTGGACGAACTCGCACCGCTGGTGCGCGCCCGGCTTGGCCTCGACGAGGCGCGCTTTCCGCTTGGGGCGCTGCTCGAGGGCGGAACCTGGCGCACGGGCCGGATGGTCGCGCGCGAGCGTCGCGCGGATGGCGGCCCGCCGATCCGTGTCGCCTCCGACGGCACGGTGTTCTGAGCGCGAACAGGAGGAGAAGGATCCATGGAAGGCGCGGTTGCGACGGCGATCGAGCAGGTGAACGTCGTTCGCCATCCGCTGGTGCAGCACAAGCTCACGCTCCTGCGCGACAAGAATCGCTCCACCCAGGGCTTCCGGCGGCTGATGAACGAGATCGGCATGCTGCTCTGCTACGAGGTGACGCGCGACCTGCCGCTCGCGACGGTGACGATCGAAACCCCGCTCGCCACCATGGAGGCGCCGATCCTTGCGGGGAAGAAACTGGTCTTCGCACCCGATCCTGCGCGCGGGCGAAGGCTTCCTGGAAGGTATGCTAAGCCTCGTGCCCTCGGCCCGGGTCGCGCATATCGGGCTCTATCGCGACCCGAAGACGCTCGCCGCCGTTGAGTACTACTTCAAGGCGCCGCCCGACGTCGCGGAACGACTGGTTGTCGTGCTCGATCCGATGCTTGCCACCGCCAACTCGGCGGTGGCGGCGGTCGATCGGCTGAAGGAGTGCGGCTGCCGCGAGATCCGGCTTGTCTGTTTGCTGGCCGCGCCGGAGGGGATCGCGCATTTCCACGCCCAGCACCCCGATGTTCCGATCTGGACCGCGGCGGTGGACAGCCATCTCGACGAGAAGGGCTACATCGTCCCCGGCCTTGGCGATGCGGGCGACCGGATGTTCGGCACGAAGTGAGCGGACGCTCGCTGGCGGGGTGCGCGCTGGTTGTCAAACCGACCACAGCACTCACGTCTGCGGCTCGGCGAACGACGGAGGGGCGGCGTGGAACCGAAGGACACGACGACGAACGAGGCCTTCAAGGGCTTCACCAACTCGGCCTGCCCGTTCTTCCCCTGCCACAAGGGGGTGAAGGGCGAGTTCAACTGCCTGTTCTGCTACTGCCCGCTCATCGCCTACGAGTGCCCAGGGCCCTACAAGGTGTTCACCGACAGGAACGGCGTGGTGCGCAAGGACTGCTCCGACTGCATCCTCCCGCACGAGGGCTTCCACAAGTCGTGGAACTTCATCCAGCGCTGGCTCGAATACCCGGTGCCCTGGTCGGGCAAGCCGCAGACCGATCCGCCGACGCGACGCCCGCGGCCGCCCGGCCGCGAAACCGAGGGACCGGACGACTGAGGCGGGTACCTAGGCCGGAGAAGGAGCCGAGGCGTCGCGCCGGAACAAGGCGGCTGCCCGGTCGAGCAGAGCGGGCAGCCGGCATAGGGGGGGAGCGGCGGCTTTCGGAAGGGTGATCGGGTCGAGGGAGAGCGCGCGCAGGGCACGGGCGTAGGCGGGATCGGCGGCCGGTCCCACCGCGAGCAGCCCGTCCGGACTGGAGCCGTCGATCTCGCGCGCGACCAGGGCGGCCGCGGCGGCCGCCACGCTGTCGATCGCCAGCGTCAGGGCGAAGCGCCGCGCCTCGACGATGGCGCCCGCGACCGCGGCGAGTTCGGGCGGGCACAGCCCGGCCAGGGCGGCGATGCGGTCCGGAACGGCGTCGGCCGCACGGACGGTGGCTTCAACCCCGGCGGTTCGGCTTTCCCAGCCATCGGGGCTCTCGCCGACAAGGCGCCGCATCACCGCCGCGGCCGGCGCCGGGGCCAGCAGCGCCACCAGCGCCTCGGCGAAACGCTCAAGAGCGGGCATCTCGCCCACGCATGGAACGACGACGCGGATGCGACCCGCCAAGCTCTTCACGGCAGCCGCGCCGGCGGCCACGGCCGTGGCGAATTGGCCGAGCTGCTCGGACGGAGGCGAGGCGGAGATGGAGAGGTGTCGCGGGTCTGCTTGGCCGACATCGACCGCGACGACCGCGGCGCCGAGAGCCGGCAGGTGAGCCGTGATGTCGGGAAGGTCGAGAGGCGGCGCCCCGGTGCCGCTGGCGCGGCGGAAAACGAGAACGCAGATCGGCCTGGCTGCGGGGCGCATGCTTGCCTGGGTTTCGGCGAGGCGAACGGCGAGCGCATCACGTCCGGCTGGGCACGGAGTGCGGCCGGGCTGAGCGGCGAGCCTGGCATGGACCAGGGCCGAAAGATCGACATCGAGATCGGTCACGGCGGGCCTGGCAGACGAGCGGGCGGCAGGCGCCAAGGGGAATGGCCCGGATCCGCTCGGCTCGCAAGGCCGTTGGCCGGTGGTCGGACCTCCGTCTTGCGGTGAAAGCTTGCGACCGGCGCGCCGGACAATCCTCCGGTAACGAACCAGCCTTACCCTCGCGTTCGCTGGTGCCGAGGGGCTATTCTGCGCCTCTCGGCGAGAGATTTCAGGGAGTAAGGCGGCAAGCCCGTGACGACGGTGCAGGACACCCCGAAGACGGGCGAGGACGGGGCGGCGCGAGCTCTTGGCCCACGCGCTCGCCGCGTTTCGCTCCGGCATCGCGGAAGACCGTGAGCGCGATCTCCTCGCCTTCGCGCTGGCCGCGCAGGGGGGCGACACTGCTGTCGCCCGAAACGATCGAGAGGCGCCGGCGAGAGGCCGATGCCGCCCTCGCGGCGTGGGCGCATCGCTACCTGCACAACCGTATCGAGGAGCTCCGCACCGAAGCCGTGCGCGACTATCTCGGCCGCCTGCCTCGCCCGCCAAGCTTTCCGCGCTTGGTTGCCGCTGCCTTCGCGGGGGTCGTGCTGGCGGCCACGCTGCTCGCCTGGGTGACAGGGCAAGCCGAGCTTTTCGCCGAGGCGGCCGCAAGGCTGCGCAGCCTCGTCGCCGCGCTGGCGACGCTGTTGGCAGGAGGCTGAGCCGTGGTTCCGCCCCCCGCGTTTCGCCCAGGCCCCGATCCCGACAATGCTCTGCGCAAGGCGGTCGCCGCGACCAAGGCCCAATTCGTCTGCGGTCGGCGCCTTCTCGCTCGTCGTCAACCTGCTGATGCTGACGACCTCCATCTACATGATGCAGGTGTTCGACCGCGTGCTCGCCACGCGCTCGACCGACACGCTGCTTTTCCTCACCTTGATCGCGCTCGGCGCCCTGCTCGCACTTGCCCTGCTGGAAGCGGCGCGCACGCAAATCCTTGCCCGCACGGCAGCCTGGATCGAGCAGCGTGTCGCCCCCGAAACCTTCGCCCGTGCGCTCGAGGCCCAGCTTCGTGCCCGCCCCTATCGCGCGGAGGCGTTGCGTGATCTCGCGGTCTGTCGCGGGTTCGTCGCCTCCCCCGGCATGACCGCGCTCTACGACGTGCCGTGGGTCCCGGTGTATCTGGCCTTCATCTTCCTGCTGCACCCTTCGCTCGGCTGGCTCGCGCTCGGCGGCGCGACCGTGCTGTTCCTGCTCACGCTCGCGAACGAGTGGTCGACGGGGCGACTGCTGCGCACCGCGAACACCGCGGCGCTGACCGCGCAGCGGCGGGCCGACAGCATCGTGCGCAACGCCGAAGTCATCAACTCGATGGGCATGACCGGCGACGTGATCCGGCGCTGGCAGGAGGCGTCCGCGCGCGTGATTCCCGCCCAACTCTCGGCGGCCGACCGTGCGGCCTGGATCATGGGCGCGACGAAGTTCGTCCGCCTCGGCGTGCAGGTCGGCGTGCTCGGGCTCGGCGCCCTTCTGGTGCTCGACCAGGCGATCACGGCGGGGGCGATGATCGCCGCCTCGATCATCATGGGCCGAGCGCTGGCTCCGGTCGAACAGATGATCGGCGCGTGGAAGCAACTCGTCTCGGCGCGCCAGTCCTACCGCCGGCTCACAACCCACCTGTCGATGCCGCGAATCCGCCCGCCCGGCATCCCGCTGCCGGAGCCCGAGGCCAGGCTGGTGGCGGAGCGCGTGACCTACGCCTTTCCCGGCGCCTCGCTCGCCACCATCAAGGGGGTGAGTTTCGCGCTCGAGCCGGGAGAGAGCCTCGCCGTCATCGGGCCCTCGGCGGCGGGCAAGACGACGCTGATCCGTCTGCTGATCGGCGTGCTCGAGCCGACCGCCGGCACGGTGCGCTTGGGCGGCGCCAACGTCTACACCTGGATGCGCGAGGATTTCGGCCGCCATGTCGGCTACCTGCCGCAGGACGTCGAGCTGTTCGACGGCACGGTGATGCAAAACATCGCGCGCATGGCCGAACCGGACCCGGAGGCGGTGTTCGAGGCGGCACGGCTTGTCGGCTGCCACGAGATGATCCTCCGCCTGCCGCAGGACTACCGCACCGAGATCGGCGACGGCGGCACCTTCCTCTCGGCGGGGCAGCGGCAGATGATCGGGCTCGCCCGTGCCCTTTACGGGCGGCCCAAGCTCGTCGTGCTCGACGAGCCGAACAGCAACCTCGACGGCGACGGCGAGGCCGCCTTGCTCAAGGCGCTGGAGCGGCTGAAGGCGCAGGGCACGACGGTCGTGCTGGTCTCGCACCGCCCCACCCTCGTGCAGGGGGTCGACAAGGTGCTGCTGCTCCGCGACGGCGCGGTCGAGCTCTACGGGCCGAGGGCGGAGATCCTGAAGCGGCTGATGCAGCCCGCCCGCCCGGCCGAGGTCGCCGCCCCGCCCGCCGCGCCGCGGCTCGACGACCGGAAGGCAGGGTCGTGAGTGAGAGGAGCGCCACCAGCCTCGCGCCGGTCGGGCCGCGCGCCATTGGTGCGCCGTGCCTGCAGGGCTCCCCCGTCGTGCTCGACGTGCCCCCCGCCCCGCGCACCCGCTTGCCCACCCTGTTCGGCATCGTCGTTCTCATCCTGCTGTTCGGCGGCTTCGGCGCGTGGAGCGCGCTCGCCCCGCTGGCCGAGGCCGCGCACGCCGTCGGTGCCCTGAAGGCGGAGGGCAACCGCCGCATCGTGCAGCATCTGGAAGGCGGCATTGTGCGCGAGATCCTGGTGCGCGACGGGGATCGGGTGCGGGCCGGCCAGCCGATGATCCGCCTCGACGACATCCAGGCCGACGCGCAACTCGCCGCGCTCGCCGCGCAGCGCCTCGCCTTGCTCGCGCAGGATGCCCGCTTGGCCGCCGAGCGGGCGAACGCGCGCGAGATCGCCTGGCCGCGGGATCTGCTCGAGCTGTCGTCGGATCCGCGCGTGGCCGACCTGCTGGCAGGGCAGACCGCGCTGTTCAGTTCGCGCCTCGTCGCCTTCGAGAGCGCCCAGGCCGTGCTGCAGGCGCGGGCGGATCAGCTCCGCGCCCCAGGCCGAGGCGGCGCGCGGGCAGATCGCCTCGATGGAACGGCAGATCGCGCTCATCCGGGAGGAAATGGCCGGGGTGGCTGAACTGCTCCGGCTCGGGCTCGAGCGCCGGCCCCGTCTGCTCGCGCTTGCAACGGGCGGAGGCGAGCCTGATCGGCAACCGGGAGGACCTGGCCGCCCAGGTGGTGAAGGCGGAGGCCGAACTCGCCGAGACCCTGGCCCAGCTGCAGGCGCAGGCCGACGCCCGCGCAGCCGAGGTCAGCAAGGAACAGCGCGAGGTGCGCGACCGCCTCGTCGAGGTGGAGGAGCGGCTCCGCCAAGCGCGCGACATTGCGGTCCGCCGCGACATCGTCGCCCCCGTGGCGGGCACGGTGCTGAACCTGCGCGTCTTCGCCCCCGGCCAGGTCGTTCGCCCCGGCGACGCCGTCCTCGAGATCGTGCCCGAGGAGGACCGACTGATCGCCGAGGTGTTCGTGCTGCCAACCGACATCGACTCCGTGCATGTCGGGCTTTCCGCCGAGGTGCGCTTTCCCGGCGTCAAGCAGAGGCTGGTGCCCTACCTGCACGGCCACGTCGCGTTCGTCTCCGCCGACGCGGTCTGGGACGAACGACTGCGCAGCTCCGTCTACAGGGCCCACATCGCGCTCGACGAAGGGCAGGTCGAGCGGATCCGCGGCGTGCGGCTGGTCCCTGGCATGCCGGTCGAGGTGATGATCCTGGTCGGCGAGAGGACGTTCTGGCAGTACATCACCCAGCCGCTGCGCGACAGCTTCGCCCGCGCCTTCCGCGAACCCTGACGATGCGAGCGGGCGGTCCCGCACGGCGCGCGGTTGACGAGCCGGAGGTGGGGCCGATCGCCTTTTTCGGAGGAGCAACGATGACGGAACGCCTGCCTGCCCTGTTCTGCGACGGCATCATCGAGGCCCAGGTGGTGAACGGGGTCGCCCGCCTCACCCTCGGCCAGGCCGGCGCGGACGGCAAACCTTTCCCCTGCGGCCAGCTGATCCTGCCGATCACCCAGCTTCCCGGCGCGGCGAATGCGCTCGCCAACCTGGTCAAGCAGATCCAGGAAAAGGTGAAGGAAGCGCCAGGCCCAGGCGCAAGCCCAGCAGGCAAGCGAGGCCCAAGCTTCCGCCTTCCGCTTCTCCTGACGCGCTGAGCGACCGCGGTCGCGCCGATGGTGCCTTGGCGCCCCGGCAGGCCATTCCGAGACCGGATCGAGGCCGGCAAGGTGCTTGCTGCCAAGCTCGCCGCCCTGCCGTTGCGGGACCCTGTGGTGCTTGCGCTGCCGCGCGGCGGAGTCGTCGTCGGGGCGGAGATCGCCGAAGCCTTGCGCGCCCCGCTCGACCTTCTTCTCGTGCGCAAGCTCGGCGTGCCCGACCAGCCGGAACTCGCGATGGGCGCGGTCGGCGAGGGCGAGGGGGCGCTTGTCCTCAACCCGGACGTCATCCGGCTCGCCGGGGTGAGCGAGCGCGAGATCGCCGAAGCGGTGGCGCGGGAGAGGGGCGAGATCGCGCGCCGGCGCGAGGCCTATCTTGCCGGGCGGGCGCAGGTTCCCGTCTCGGGTCGCAGCGCCATCGTGGTCGATGACGGCATCGCCACGGGGGCGACGATGCGTGCGGGCCTTGCCGTGCTGCGCCGCGCGCGCCCGCACGAGATCGTGGTCGCCGTGCCTGTCGCGCCGCCCGACACGGTGCGGGTGCTGGAGGGCGAGGCCGACCGGGTGGTCGTCGCCCAGGTGTCGTCCCTCCCCTTCGGCATCGGCGGCCACTACGAGGACTTCCACCAGCTCGAGGACGAGGAAGTGACGGCCATTCTCGATCGTCTTGCGCCGGGGCGCTGACGCGAGGCGCCTCCCCCTCACGCGCCGACATGGCCGCCGAGATAGGCGGCGCGCACGCGCGGGTCCTGGGCCAGGGCAGCGGCCTCTCCGGAAAGCACGATCCGCCCGCCATCCATCACGTAGGCGCGGTCGGCAACGCCGAGCGCCGCCTTGGCATTCTGTTCGACCAGCAGCACAGGCGTGCCTCCCGCGCGGATGGTCCGGATGAGGTCGAAGACCTGGCGCACGAGCTTTGGCGCAAGCCCGAGCGAGGGTTCGTCCATCAGCAGGAGCCGCGGTTGCGCCATCAGCGCGCGCCCGATGCAGAGCATCTGCTGTTCGCCGCCTGAGAGGCTGCCCGCCCGCTGGTGGTAGCGTTCGCGCAGGACCGGAAAGAGGGCGAGAACCCGATCGAGGGTCGCCGCTCGGTCCGCCGCGCGCGTCACCGCCGCGCCGAGCCGGAGATTCTCCGCCACCGTCATCGCGCCGAAGATCTGCCGCCCCTCGGGGGCCTGGGCGAGGCCGCGCGGCGACGATGGCGTGCGAAGGAAGCCCCGCGATCTCCTCGCCGCCGAACCGGATCGATCCCCGGCAGGACGATACACGCCCGAAATGGCGCGCATCAGCGTCGTTTTGCCGACCCCGTTCGAGCCGAGCACGGTGACGATCTCGCCGGGGCCGAGATCGAGATCCACCCCGCGCAGGATCTCGAGCGCCCCATGCGCACGACGAGGCCGCGCACAGCGAGCAGGCTCACGCCGCTTCCTCCGTGCCGAGATAGGCCTCGAGCACGAGGGGATCCTGCTGCACGACTTCGGGCGGGGCGTCGGCGATCTTGCGGCCCGAGGCGAGCACCATCACGCGCTGGCAGATGCCCATCACCAGGCTCATGTCGTGCTCGACGAGCAGGATGGTCAGCCCCTCCGCATGCAGGCTGCGGATGAAGCGGGCGAGCTCCGCCGTTTCGGTGTCGTTCAGGCCGGCAGCCGGTTCGTCGAGCACGAGAAGCCGAGGGCCGGTGGCGAGCGCCCGCGCGATCTCGAGATACTTGCGCCGGCCGTAGGGCAGGTCGGCGGCGAGCAGATGAGCGTAAGCCGCGAGCCCCGTGCGCTCCAGCGCTCGCCAGGTCCGTTCGCTCACCTCCGCCGCGCGATCGCGCGCGGTCCGCGTGCGCAGAAGCGATTCGAATGGGCCGAGACGGAGGCGGCCGATCGCGCCCACCGAGACGTTGTCGAACACGGTCATGTTCGGAAACAGGCGCAGGTTCTGGAAGGTGCGGCCGATGCCGCGGCGGCAGATCCGCCAGGGCTTGAGCCCCGTGATCGGCTCGCCTGCAAAACGGACTTCGCCCGATGAGGGCGGGGTGAAGCCGCAGATCACGTTGAACAAAGTGGTCTTGCCGGCCCCGTTCGGCCCGATCAGCCCGACGAGCTCTCCTTCCGCGATCGCGCCCGAAACGTCGTCGACCGCAACGAGGCCGCCGAAGCGTCGCGTCACGCGGTCGATCTCGAGCAGGGCCATCCCGCGTCGTCAGCGCCAGCCGAGCGGGCGGACGGCCGGGCTGCCGCCCCAGGCCGCGCCGAACTGGCGCCGCACGAGATCGAGTGCCGCGACCTCGCCGAACAGACCCTTCGGCAGGAACAGGATGCAGAGGAACATGATCAGACCCACCGCGAGGATCCGCACCTCGCCGATCGCCCGCAGCGCCTCGGGCAGCAGGATCAGCAAGGCCGCCCCGACGATCGCGCCGGGGATGGAGCCAAGTCCTCCCACCACCACCATGGCGAGGATGAGGATGCTTTCCGCGAAGCGGAAATCGGCTGGATTGACGTAGCCCGTGGTGTGCGCCCAGAGCGCGCCGGCGATGCCGGCGAGGAAGGTGGCGATCGCGAACACCTCGATCTTGAGCCGCACCACCGGCAGCCCCATCGCCTCGGCGCACTGGTCATCCTCGCGCAGGGCGCGCAGCGCGTTCCCGTAGTAGGAGTGCGCGAGGCGGTGCACCACGACGAGGGCCAGCGCGGCCAGAGCCGCGACGAGGAAATAGGTGCCGAGCGGCGAGGAAAGGTCGAAACCGAAGGGGCGGAGCGGTGGGATGTCGCCGATCCCGAGCGGCCCGCGCGTGAACGAGACCCAGTTCAGCAGCGTGACGTAGATCATCTCGCCGAGGCCCAGCGTGGCGACGGCGAAGTAGATCGACACAAGCCGCATGGTCGGCAGGGCGATCAGCACGCCGAAGAGGGCAGAGACGAGGCCCGAGGCCGGAATGGTGAGCCCCGCATCGAGCCCGACCCGCGTGGACAGGATCGCCGCTGTGTAGGCGCCGATGCCGTAGAAGGCGGCGTGCCCGAGCGTGAGCAGCCCAGCGACACCGGTGATCAGCTGCATCGAGAGAGCGAGGATGCAGAAGATCAACGTGACGTCGGCGAGGCGGAACAGGTAGCCGGATCCTGCCGCGCTCAGCCCCGCCGGCAGGGCTCCAAACAGCACGGCGAACACGGCGAGCGGAGCGAGGACGGTGCGCATCTCGTTCAGACGCGCTCCCGCCCCGCACCGAACAGGCCGGTGGGGAAGAAGACGAGGGTGAGGACGAGGAAGACGTAGGCGACAAGATCGGCCCAGCCCTGGCCGAAGAATTCGGTCGCCACTGCCTCGGCGAGACCGAGTACGATCGCGCAGATCACCGCGCCGGGGATAGAGTTGAGCCCGCCCATCACCATCGCGACGAAGGCCTTCACGCCCGGCGCAAAGCCCATCGCCGGAAAGATCGTGCCCTGATAGAGGCCGATCAGGATGCCCGCCACCGCGCCCATGCCGGAGCCGATGGCGAAGGTCGCGATCACCGTGCGGTCGACGTTGACGCCGACATACTGGGCGCCCAAGGGGTTGGCCGCCACCGCGCGGATCGAAAGCCCGATGTCGGTGCGCGTGAGGATCCACTGCAGGGCGGCGAACATCAGGATCGCGGCGGCGAGGATGGCGATCTGCCCCGAGGCGACGGCGAGCTCGCCCAAGCTGATCGGTTCCTGCATCGCGTCCGCATAGGCGCGCGGGATCGCCTGCATGTCGGCGCCGAAGATCTTCTCGACGCTCTCGCGCACCACGATGGAGACGGCGAGCGAGGAGAGCAGCGTGCTCTCGCGCATCGCCTTCGACTTCAGCGAGGCTTCGTCGCGGAAGCGCCGGAACGGCTTGAACGCGGCGCGCTCCAGCGCCACGCCGGAAACAATGCCGGCGGCAAGCACGAGCAGGAGAAGGGCAACCCAGGGCGGGGCGAGAAAGACGATCGCGAGCAGGCCGGCATAGGCGCCGATCATGTAGATCTCGCCGTGCGCGAAATTGACCACGTTCAGCACGCCGAAGATCAGCGTGAAGCCGATCGCGACCAGCGCGTAGACGAGCCCGACAGAGAAGCCGTTGATCAGCTGTTGGACGAAGAAGATGTCGAAGCGGTCGAACACGCCCCGAGCGGCGCCCCGTCCCTTCCGCCCCCGCGCGCCCCTCAGCGCACCAGCACGAACTGCCCGTTCTCGATCCGCATCCTCGCGAGCGTCTTGGCGGGTTCGCGCGTCTCCGGGTCGAAGGTCGTCACCCCGGTCACGCCCGGGAAGTCGCGCGTTCGCGCGAGTTCCTCGCGCACGCGGGCGCGCGTCGCTTCGGGCCAAGCGCGCACGATCGCCTCGAGCAGGATGTTCACCGCATCGAAAGCCTGGGCGGAGAACATGTTCGGCTCGCTACCGAAACGGCGTCGATATTCCTCCACATAGGCGCGCACATGCGGCTCGGGGCTCGTCGCCATGAAGGTGGTGGAGAGGAACACGCCCTCCGCCCCGGCGCCGGCGAGTTCAACGAGCTTCGGTTCATAGAGCGAGGAGGTGGCGTAGACGGGGACGCGGATGTTGAGCTGGCGACGCTGCTGCAGGAAGGCCGCACCGTCCTCGTAGAACATGCCGATGTAGATGGCATCGGGCCGGGCGCGCGCGATCTCGGTCAGGATGGCGCGGAACTCGCGGTTGCCCGGGTTGAAGAATTGGGTCGCCACCACCTCGCCGCCTCCTGACCGGAAGGCCTCGGCGAAGTTGGACACGACACTCTGGCCCCAGTCGTTCTGGATCGCGACCACGGCCACGCGGCGCACGCCGTTCTCGCGCATCCACTCCGCCACGCGCGGGCCCTCGTAGGCCTGGGTGGTGATGTTGCGGAACTGCCAAGGGCTGATCTTGACGAAATCCGGATGCGAGGCCGTCTGCGACAGTTGCGGCATACCGACTTCCGCATACACGCGGCCGGCCTGGATGGAGGCGGAGGAAGAGAAGTCGCCAAGCACGGCGACGATCTCGCGATTGTCGACGAACTTGCGGGCGACCGCCACCGCCTCGCGCGGATCGGACCGCGTGTCCTCGAACACGATCTCGACCGGCACGGGCAGGCGGCCCGAGCGGTTGAAGGCATCGAGCGCCATCAGCGCGCTGTTGCGGAACCGTTCGCCGTACTGGCTGAACTCGCCGGTGAGGGGGAGCTGATAGCCGATCAGGATCCGTCGCGGCTGCGCGACAGCGACCCGCGCGGCGACGGGCGCAGGAGCGGCGGCGGCGAGAAGGCTCCGTCGGGTCGTCATCATGCGACGTCTCCTTTGGTTTCGGTGCGGGGAGAGATCACCAGATGGCAGCAGCCGTCTCGGCCGGGTTGCCAGGTGCGGTTCTCAATCGCGAAGCCCGCCGCCTCGAAGGTGCCGAGGTCGACCGTGCCGGCGATGCGGCAGAGCGTGGCGACCTCGCCTTCGGGCAGGCCGGCGGCGAGCCACGCTTCCTTCAGCGGGCAGCCGCCGAACGTGATCTCGAGCCCTTCCTTCGTCGCAGCGCCGCACCTCTGGCTTGAACAGGTCCGTCCCCCCGGGGACGATGGCGAGGAAAGCATCGCGCAGCCCGGCGAAATCGTCTGGGCGCGTAGGCGCGGAACTGCTGGCCGATCCCTTCGCCGCGACGATAGATCGCGCGCGCCAGCAGGGCGACGGCGCGTTCCCGCCCCAACTCCTCGCTCAGGGTGACAAGCAGGTCGCGATCCCGAAGCGCGCCGATCCGCCATCTGCCCGCGCAGGTGGCGACTCCCGCGCGCTCCGTCTGCCCCATCGGTTGCCTCCGTTTGTTCGTATGCGAATACGCTGCGGGAGGATGCACCGCTCGCGTCAAGCACTGACCTGCGGGCTCAGGCGCGAGCGCGCAAGCATCGCAGCAGCCGCGACCAGCACCCCGGCGCTGACGGCGATCATGCCGGCGGCGTTCACACCGCCCAGGCCGAAGAACGGCGGCAGAAGGACCGAGGCGCCGTCAGCCGCCCGCCCCCATCGCCACCGCCGCGGCGGCGGAAGAGCGCGAAGTGGGCGCCGTCGCGGTCGGTCAGCAGCCGCGCGACGGCGGCGGGCGCGACAAGGGCGGCGATGGCCAGGATCGTGCCCACCGCCCAGAACGCGGCGACGGTGGTCAGTGCCGTGAGCAGAAGCACGAGCAGGCCGAGCGTGCGCGGCGCGAACCCGATCGCGGCGGCGAAGTCGGGGTCGAAGGCGACGAGGCGGAGCTCCTTCCACAGCAGCGCCAGAGCGCCGAGCACGATCGCGAACACGACAAGCAGCGTCCACAGCTCGCGCGGCAGCGCGGCGAGGGCGCGCGGATCGGACAGCGCATGCGGGCCTTCGGCGGCGGGCCAGATCAGCGTCTCGAGCTGGCCCGCGAGCACGCAGTCGATGTCGAGATGGACGGAGGCCGCACCGGTGAGCTCGATCAGCACGAGCCCAAGCGCGAACATCGACGAGAACACCACACCCATCGCGGCACCGGCTTCGAGGCGGGCGGTGCGGCGGACGAGGTCGATCGCGCTCGACGCAAGGACCGCCGCGACGATCGCGCCCGCCACCATCGGCAGGGCCGCGCGCGAACCCGAGACCCAGAAGCCGAGCACGAGCCCGGGCAACACGGCGTGGCTGATCGCATCGCCGAGCAAGCTCTGCCGGGTGAGCAGCAGCAGGTTGCCGACCAGTCCGCAGGCAAGGCAGGCGAGGGTCGCGGCGGCGAGCGGGACGAAGTCGAGCTGGAGGAAGGTCGTCATCCGGCGGCCGACATGGATCGACCCCGTCCTGTCATGGCTCCGGCGCGGCGTTGCGCAGCAGGAGCCCGTCGCATCGCGCGCGCAACGATCCCGCCCTCGGGGGCGAACAGCAGGGCCAGCACGAACACGGCGGAGGCGACGAGCACGATGGTCGGTCCCGTCGGCAGGCCGGGGCGTGCGGCCGAGGCGGCTGAGCCGATCCAGGCCGAGGCGGCGCCGAGCAGGGCTGAAACGACCACCATCGTCGCCAGCCGCCGCGTCAGCAGTCGCGCGGTGGCGGCGGGGATCACCATCAGCGCGACCACCATCAGCGCGCCGACCGCGCCGAGGCCGATCACCGCGACGCCGAGCATGAGGGAGAGCAGGGCGAGATCGAGGCGCCCGCACCGGAAGACCCACAGGCGTGGGCGAAGGCCCTGTCGAAACAGAGCACGGAGAGGGGGCGGAAGAGGAGGGCGAGCAGGGCGGCGGCGGCGACGGCCAAGCTCCCGATCAGCAGCGCATCGCGCGCCAACATCCCCGCCGCTTGGCCGAGGATGAACCCCTTCAGCCCGGCCTGGCCCCCGACCGGCAGCGCCTGCACGATGGAGAGGAGCGCCATGCCGAGGCCGAAACCGACCGAGAGAACGAGCGCCATCGCCGCGTCGTCCTTCAGCCGCCCCGTTGCCGCGAGCGCATCGACCGCGAGCACGGCAAGGGCCGCGGTGAGCGGCAGCACCCGCGAGCAGGGCGGGCAGGGCGCGCGGATTCCAGCCGAGGGCGACGGCGAGCAGGAAGGCGCCGGCGACCCCCGGCAGGGTGGCGTGCGCGGCCGCGTCCGCGATCAGCGCCCGCCCGCGCAGCAGCACGAAGGCCCCGACCGCGCCGGCGGCAAGGCCGAAGGCGGCGGTGCCCAGCACCACCACCGCGGCGTTGTGCCCGGCGTTCAGCAGGAGCGCATCGAGGAGCACGTGGCGAAGCGGCGTCAGGCCGCCGCGGCGAGCGGGATAGGCGCGCCGTAGGTCTCGGCCAGGGCCTTGGCGGTGAAGGTGGTCGCCATCGGCCCGGCCGCGATCACCCGCCCGTTCAGCAGCAGCACCTCGCTGAACGTGCCGGGGGCGGTGGCGAGGTCGTGATGCACCGCGACCACCGTCCTGCCGTCGCGGGCGAGACGGCGCAGCACGGCGAGGATTGCGGCCTCGGAGGCGGCATCCACCCCGGCGAAGGGCTCGTCCATCAGCATCAGCTCGGCTTCAAGGGCGAGCGCGCGGGCGAGGAAGACGCGCTGCTGCTGCCCGCCCCGACAGGGCCCCGATGCGACGGTCGGCCAAATCGGCGAGGCCAACCTCGGCCAGGGCCGCCAGCGCCCGCTCGCGCTCCCGCCGGGGCAGGGGGCGGAACCAGCCGACATGAGGGTAGCGCCCCTGCGCGGCGACGTGCAGCGCGGTCAGCGGGAAGTCCCAATCCACGGCGGCGCGCTGCGGCAGGTAGGCCACACGGCGACGCACCTCGGCGAGTGGGCGACCGAACAGGCGCACCTCGCCGGAGAGGCGGGGGATCAGGCCGAGCACCGCCTTGAGGAAGGTGGATTTGCCCGCGCCGTTCGGGCCGATGATGGCGGCAAGGGTTCCCGGCGGCACCGCCCACGAGACGTCGGTCAGCGCAACCACACCACCGTAGGCGACGGTGAGGTTGCGGACCGCGAGCGCCGGTTCAGGCGGCAGGGGAACGGGGTCGGGCGCCCTCATCGCCGAACCGCGAGCCGCCCCGCAAAGCCGCGCTCCGGGGCCGTGCCGCCGAGGGCGCGGACGATGGTGGTCACGTTGTGATCGAGCATGCCGAGATAGGTGCCTTCGTAGGTGCCGGGTTCGCCCATCGAGTTGGAGAGAGCGTGCCGCCGAGCACGACGCGGTGGCCACGCGCCGCCGCGCCTTCGACGAGCGCGCGCAGGTTTCGGTCAGGCACCGAGGTTTCGGCGAAGACGGCCGGGATTCGTCGGGTGACGACGAGCTCGACGAGGTCGCCGATCCGTCTCAGCCCCGCCTCGGTTTCCGTCGACAGGCCCTGGATCCCTTCGACGGCAAGGCCGTAGCGGCGGCCGAAATAGGCAAACGCGTCGTGCGCTGTGATGAGCACGCGAGCGTTGGCGGGAATGGTGGCGATGGCGGAGGCGGCGTAGCGGTCGAGGGCGGCGAGGTCAGCCTTGAGCGCATCGAGGTTTCGCCGAAACGATGCCTCTGCCGCCGGATCGAGCCGGATCAGCGCCTCAGCGACGGCCTCCGCCGCCTTCAGCCACAGGCCGGGGTCCATCCAGACATGCGGGTCGAAGGCTCCAGGGGCGTCGGCGACCGCGATCAGCTCCTGTTCGGGCAGGGTTTCGGCGACGGCGAGCACGCTCCGCCCCGCGCGCGCGACGCGCGCGAAGGTCTCGGCAAGCCTGCCTTCGAGGCCGAGACCGTTGGCGAGCACGAGATCGGCGCGCAAGAGCCGCTCGAGATCGGAGCGCGTGGCACGGTAGAGATGAGGATCCACACCCGGGCCCATCATCACATGCAGCCCGGCACGCTCCGCCGCGATCGCGGACACCGAAGTCGCCGATCATCGCGGTGGTGGCGACGACGTGCAACGCGCCGGCCGGACTGGCCGAGGCCGCCCCGATCGCCGCTCGTCCAGGCCGGCCAGGGTGGCGAACAGTGCCTCGTCGGCTGACGGCAAGCTTGGGCATTCTGAACAAGGCCATTCTGGGCAAGCTTCCGTCCGTGCTCCGCTCCGCCCCGGATGTAGCACTCGGCAACATTTCAGACGCAAGGCTCGAAACTTGCCGCCTTCACGCGAGAGTGACGCCTTCTCTGCAAATGGTCTCGCCCGCCGCGATGTGGTAGGCGGTGACCGATGACTGCCGCAGGACCACGCCGTCCCTGCCCGAGCCGCCGATGCCCCGGCCCCGGCCGAGGAGGCGGCCCGGCACGCCTCGGCCCGCTCCGCCCGGGCCTCCGCGCTGACCGAGGACTACGTCGAGATCATCGCCGACCTGCTGGAGCGCGAGGGCGAGGCGCGGCCGACCGACATCGCGCGCCGGCTCGGGGTGGCGCACGCGACGGCGATCAAGACCATCGCCCGGCTGAAGCGCGACGGGCTGGCGCGGGCCCGTCCCTATCGCGGCGTGTTCCTCACCGACCGCGGCTGGGAAATGGCGCGCCGGATGAAGGCGCGGCACCAGACGGTGGTCGCCTTCCTGCTCGCGCTGGGTGTGCCGGCGGAGGTGGCGGAGGTCGACGCGGAAGGCGATCGAGCACCACGTGCAGCGACGCGACCCTGGCCGCATTCGAACGCTTCCTCTGCCGGGGTCCGGCAGCAGGCGACGGCCGCTGAGCGTGCGCCACCTCCGATGTCCGCGTCGGATGCCGGCGATCGAAGTCGCTCGTCCGCGGCACCGCACGGCGATCCCTTCGCCCTGCTTGGCCGACACGGCGGCGTGCTGCGCGCGCTTTTGTCCCGGAGCGGAGGCCGGTGGTGGTGGCCGAGCGCCGGAGGGGACGTGGCCGCTCGCCCGACCGCCATCCCGGCCGGGCTGTTCGAGGGCCGCGCTCCCCGAGGCCTGGCCCTACGTGCTGCGCATCACCTGGCCCGGCGGCGTGGTGCAGGAGACCGAGGACGCCTACGCCTTCGGTCTCCTCCTCGGCCCCCTCGACCTTTACCTCTTCGCCGAAGGCACGCATCGCGAACTCGGGCGGGTCTTGCGGCGCGCAGCCGATGACCCTCGGCGGGGTGGCGGGGGTGCGCTTCGCGGTCTGGGCGCCGAACGCGCGACGCGTCTCGGTGGTCGGCGATTTCAACGCCTGGGACGGCAGGCGGCACCCGATGCGGCTCCGCCCGGAAGCGGGGGTGTGGGAACTGTTCATTCCTCGCCTTGGCCCAGGCGTGCGCTACGCCTACGAGATCCTCGGGCCGCGAGGGGCAGCTGCTGCCGCTCAAGGCCGACCCCGTCGCGCTGCAGGCGGACCTGCCGCCCTCCACCGCCTCCGTCGTCGCCGACCCTACCCCCTTCGCCTGGACGGACCGGGACTGGATCGAAACCCGCGCGCAACGGCAGAGCCCCGAGGCGCCGATCGCGATCTACGAGGTGCACCCGGAGTCCTGGGCCGAGGGCGGTGCACGATTGGGACACGCTCGCCGACCGCTTGATCCCGCACGCCTCAGGGCCTGGGCTTCACGCATGTCGAACTCCTGCCCGTGATGGCGCACCCGTTCAAGGCCTCCTGGGGCTACCAGCCCTTGGGGCTCTTCGCACCGAACCCGCGCCTTGGTTCGCCTCAGGCCTTCGCGCGCTTCGTCGACCGCTGCCATGCCGCGGGCCTCGGCGTGATCCTCGACTGGGTTCCCGCCCACTTCCCGACCGACTCCCACGGCATGGGCCGCTTCGACGGCACCGCGCTCTACGAGCACGCCGACCCGCGCGAGGGCTTCCACCGGGACTGGAACACGCTGATCTACAACGTGGGCCGGCACGAGGTGCGCGCCTTCCTCATCGCCTCGGCGCTGCATTGGCTCGAGCGCTACCACGCCGACGGGCTGCGGGTGGACGCTGTCGCCTCCATGCTCTACCGCGACTACTCGCGCCCCGAAGGCGAGTGGATCCCGAACCGCTACGGCGGGCGGGAGAACCTGGAAGCGATCGACTTCTTCCGCGAACTCACCGCGGTCGTGCATCAGCGCGTGCCGGGGGCGATGCTGATCGCCGAGGAATCCACAGCTTGGCCCGGGGTGACGCGCCCGCCTGCCGACGGGGGACTGGGTTTCGACTGGAAGTGGAACATGGGCTGGATGAACGACACGCTCGCGCTATTTCGCGCGCGATCCGATCCACCGCGCCCACCACCACGACGAGATCACCTTCGGGCTGTGGTACGCTTGGTCGGAGCGCTTCATCCTGCCGCTCTCCCACGACGAGGTGGTGCACGGCAAGCGAAGCCTGCTTGCCAAGATGCCGGGTGACGACTGGCAGCGCTTCGCCAACCTGCGCGCCCTGCTTGCCCTGACCTGGACGCATCCCGGGCAAGAAGCTCCTGTTCATGGGGGCGAGATCGCGCAGCCCTGGGAGTGGCACCACGACGGGTTCGTGCCGTGGCACCTGCGGGCCGATCCGCCGCCACGCCGGGGTCGAACGTCTGGTGGCCGACCTGAACCGGCTGTACCGCGCGCGGCCTGCCCTGTATGCGGCGGACTGCCGGCCCGAGGGCTTCGCCTGGGCGGTGGTGGAGGATCGCGCGCAGTCCGTCTTCGCTTGGCTCGCGGCGCGGCGGCGGCGACGAGGTGCTGGTGGCGCTCAACCTCACCCCCGTGCCGCGCCACGAGCTACCCGGTGCCGGTTGCCGCGCGACGGCGTGTGGCGCGAGCTGCTGAACACCAACTCCGCCACTCTACGGCGGGTCCGATCTCGGCAATGCGGGCGGGGCGGTCGCTTCCGGCGGCGTGCTTCGCCTCACCCTGCCGCCACTCGGCGGGGCTGCTGCTGGCGCCCGACAGCTGAGCGCGACCGCTCCTCCGCTGTGACCCAGCGCAGGCCCGCACGCGTGCACCGTCCCGTTCAGTGGGAAGTGGTAGCAAAAGCTCCAGGGGGCAGAGGGGGAATCGTTGCCATGTCGAACCTTCTTCCGGGGCTTGAAGGCGAGTTCGGCCAAGCGATCCGCCAGATACTCGATGCCCTTCGCGCAGAGGGCCACGAGCTGCGACCCTTTTACGGCCTGCGTTCGCCGGATGAGCAGGCGCCTATGGCGACAGAGCAGGACGCGGGAGGAGATCCGAGCGGAGATCGACCGGTTGCGGAGCGAGGGGGCGCTTTTCCTCGCGACAGGTCTGGAACGGGTGGGCCCACGGCACGGCCGGCATGCGCACCCCATGCGGCTCCGGGCCTGTCGCGGCATTGGTGGGGGGAAGCGGTCGATTGCGCCGTGAGCGTCGACGGGAAAGCGCCCTGGGCCAGCACCAACGGGCCTAGTTCAGCTTCGCCTTGAGCTCCTCGATCAGCGCCCGCGTTCCCGAAGCCGTCTGCGGGTCGGGGGCGAGGGGAAGCAGGCGCTCGAGGCAGGCGATCGCACCGCGCAACGACCCGCTCTCGACATGGAGCCGTGCCGCCTCGCGCAGGATGTAGGGCTCCTCGGGGGCGATCAACGCCATGTCATCGAGACGGGCGATCGCGCCGGCGACGTCGCCCGCCTGCGCCCGCCTCTGCCAGACGTTGTTCTCGAGCCTGAGGAGGACGTCGCGATCGGTCATCGGGCGCAGCACGAAGTCTCCCCCCTCGGGTTCGATCGCGGCCAGACGCTGTCCGACCTCTTCGAGGGAGACGACGCGGCCGCGATCGAAGGGGTCGAGGATCACCGGCCCCGACCCCGCATCGAGCCCGACCAGGAAGTGGGCCGGCATGTTCGCTCCCTTGGCCTCGAAGCCGGCCGCGCGCGCGGCGTGGATCCAGAGGATCCCCAAGGCGACGGGGAGCCCCCGCCGGCGCTCGATCACGCGCAGGAGGTTCGCGTTGGCGAGATCGTCGTAGGTCTCCGAGTCGCCGAGATAGCCGAAATGATCCGCAAGCAGCCCGGCGAGCCCGGCAGCCGCCGCTGCGCTGTCGCCCGCCGCCATCGGCGCCATCGCGCGCGCCGCCAGCGCCATCTCGTCGAGATGCGCCAGGGCCGCGGCGAGATCGGCTCCGCCCTGATCCAGCGCGGCGAAGAGGAGCGCCGCCCGGGCAAGATCAAGCCGCGCCGAGGCCGGGGCGCGCCCGAGTTCGGCGAGCAGGCCCCGCGCCTCCGTCCGCGGTCAGGATCACGCCGCCTCGGCGAGACGGCCGTTGATGGCAAGCCCGTCACCGGCGGCGGTGACGTGCACCGTCTCGCCCTCCCGGATCGCGCCTTCGAGAAGCAACGTCGCAAGCGGGTTCTGCAAGGACCGCTGGATCACCCGCTTCAGGGGCCGCGCGCCGTAGGTCGGATCGTAGCCGGCTTCCGCGAGCCACGCCTTCGCGCTCTCATCAAGGTCGAGCGTGATGTGCTTCTCGGCGAGCAACGCGCGCAGGCGACGGAGCTGGATCTCGACGATCTCGCCCATCTGCGCCCGACCGAGGCGGCGGAACAGGATGATCTCATCGAGGCGGTTGAGGAACTCGGGACGGAAGCGCTGCCGCACCACCGCCATCACCTGCCCGCGCACGAGATCGACGTCCTCGTCCTCGCGCAAGGAGGCGAGGATGTCGGAGCCGAGGTTCGAGGTCAGCACGATGATGGTGTTGCGGAAATCCACCGTCCTGCCCTGACCGTCCGTCAGCCGCCCGTCGTCCAGCACCTGCAGGAGCACGTTGAACACGTCCTCGTGCGCCTTCTCGACCTCGTCGAACAGGATCACCTGGTAGGGTCGGCGGCGCACGGCCTCGGTCAGCGCGCCCCCTTCCTCGTACCCCACGTAGCCGGGCGGAGCGCCGATCAGGCGGCTGACGGCATGCTTCTCCATGTACTCGGACATGTCGATGCGCACCATCGCCCGCTCGTCGTCGAACAGGAACTCGGCGAGCGCCTTGCAGAGCTCGGTCTTGCCCACCCCGGTGGGGCCGAGGAAGAGGAAGGAGCCGATCGGGCGGTTCGGGTCCTGAAGCCCAGCGCGGGCGCGGCGCACCGCGTTCGCCACCGCGCGCAGGGCATGGTCCTGGCCCACCACGCGGGAGCGGAGCTTCTCCTCCATCGCGAGCAGCTTGGCGCGCTCGCCCTCCAGCATCTTGTCGACCGGGATGCCGGTCCAGCGGCTCACCACCTGCGCGACGTGCTCCTCCGTCACCGCCTCGTTGACGAGGGTGCTCTCCTTCGCCGCCGCCGCGATGCGCTTCTCCAGATCCGGAATGATGCCGTAGCGCAACTCAGAGGCGCGCGTGAGATCGCCCTGGCGCTGCGCGATCTCCATCTCGGCCCGCGCGCGGTCGAGCTTCTCCTTCAGCTCCTTGGTCTCGGCCACCTTCGCCTTTTCGGCCTGCCAGCGGGTGGTGAGGGCGTTCGACTTCTCCTCGAGTTCGGCGATCTCGCGCTCGAGCTTGGCGAGCCGTTCCTTGGAGGCCGGATCGTCCTCCTTCTTCAGAGCCTCGCGCTCGATCTTGAGCTGGATGAGACGCCGATCGAGCTCGTCGAGCTCCTCGGGCTTGGAATCGATCTGCATCCGCAGCCGCGACGCCGCCTCATCGACGAGGTCGATCGCCTTGTCGGGCAGGAAACGGTCGGTGATGTAGCGGTTGGAGAGGGTGGCGGCGGCCACGAGGGCGGAGTCGGAGATGCGCACGCCGTGGTGCGTCTCGTACTTGTCCTTGATGCCGCGCAGGATGGAGATCGTGTCCTCGACCGAGGGCTCGCCGACATAGACCGGCTGGAAGCGGCGGGCGAGGGCGGCGTCCTTCTCCACGTGCTTGCGGTACTCGTCGAGCGTGGTGGCACCGATGCAGTGGAGTTCGCCGCGGGCGAGCGCGGGCTTGAGCAGGTTGGAGGCGTCCATCGCGCCCTCCGCCTTGCCCGCGCCGACGAGGGTGTGCATCTCGTCGATGAACAGGATGATCTCGCCGGCGGCCCCCTCGATCTCGGCCAGCACCGCCTTCAGCCGCTCCTCGAACTCGCCACGGTATTTCGCCCCGGCAACGAGCGCGCCGAGATCGAGGGCGAGCACCCGCTTGCCCTTCAGCGCCTCGGGCACGTCGCCGTTGACGATGCGCAACGCGAGCCCCTCGACGATCGCGGTCTTGCCCACGCCCGGTTCGCCGATCAGCACCGGGTTGTTCTTCGTGCGCCGCGCGAGCACCTGGATCACGCGCCGGATCTCGTCGTCGCGGCCGATCACCGGGTCGAGCTTGCCCTGGCGGGCCGCCTCCGTGATGTCGCGGGCGTACTTCTTCAGCGCATCGAAGGTGTCCTCTGCCCCCGCCGAGGTCACCTTGCGGCCTTTGCGCACTTCCTCGACCGCGCGCTCGAGCGCCTGCGCCGTCGCCCCGGCCGAACGCAGCGCCTCGCCGGCGGGCCCGGGGTCGGCGGCGAGAGCGACCAGCAGCCGGTCCTGGGCGACGAAACTGTCGCCCGCCCGTTCGGCGGCGCGCTGTGCGGCATCCAGCACGCGCACCAGTTCCGCCGACAGCATCGGCTGGCCCGCGCCGGGGCCGGAGACCTTCGGGATCCGCGATACGGCGGCGTCGACTGCGGCCTTGGCCCGCGCCGGGTCGCCGCCCGCGGCCCTGATCAGGCCCGGACGCCGCCCCTTCGGGATCGTCGAGCAGCGCCTTCAGCAGGTGTTCGGGCGCGATCCTCTGGTGATACTCGCGGATCGCGATGGTCTGCGCAGCCTGGATGAAGCCGCGCACACGTTCCGTAAACTTCTCGATGTCCATCGGTGTCCCTCCAGGAGGCGACCGGCCGCCCCGGCCCCAGAAGGCGACCGGGGCGACCGTTGCCGGTGGAGATGGGGCGTGCCTTGATCGGGCTCAAGGCCAAGCGGAGGAGCCCGAGCCGTGCGAGTCGAGACCCTCTATCGCTACCCGGTGAAGGGGCTGACGGCCGAGGCCCTGGGCGAGGTGCGGCTTGCGGCCGGACAGGCGATCCCCGGCGATCGCATGTTCGCTCTCGCGCAAGGCGACGCGCCTTTCGACGAGGCGGCGCCTGCCTGGCTGCACAAGCGGCATTTCGGCTGCCTGATGGCCAACCCGCGCCTCGCCGCCGTGCACGCTTCCTGGGACGAGCGTCGCGGCATGCTGCTGCTCCGCCTGCCCGGGGAGGCGCCGTTTGCCGGCGACACGACCACGCCCGAGGGCAGGAGCGCGATCGGGGCCCGGCTCGCCGCCGCCCTCGGCGGGGAGGCTCGGGGTACGCCCCGTCTCGTGCATGCGCCCGGGCACCACTTCGCCGACCATCCCGACCGGCTGATCAGCCTGATCAACCTCGCCTCGCTCGCCGCACTGGAACGGGCGATGGGGCGAGCGCTCGATCCATTGCGCTTTCGGGCCAATCTGTATTTCTCCGGGGCACCTGCCTGGGCCGAGCAGGGATGGATCGGGCGTCTGATCGAAGCGGGCAGCGCGACCTTGCGCGTGGTCGAACCGATCGAACGCTGCGCCGCGACGGGAGTGAACCCGCTGACGGCCGAGCGCGACTGCGACCCCGTGCAGGGCCTGCGCGCCGCCTTCGGGCACGCGGAACTCGGGGTCTATGCGCGCGTGGAACAGTCCGGCCGGATCGCGGTCGGCGACGCTCTCGTGCTGCGCGAGGAGGGCTGAGGAGGTTCCGCGATCGTCCTCGCTGCCGCGGGGCTCACTCCGTCGGCGGCTGGGACGAGGGCTGATCCCCTTCGCCCGGCACGGCCTGCGGCGCGCCGTTCAGCTCCTCGCCATGCCCGTTCAGCGCCTGCTCGATCGCCGCCTCGACCGTGTCCGCCTCGCCCTCGAAACCGTTCGGGCCGCGGCGCTGCGGCGGTGGCAGCTGATGCTGGTGCACCTGCTGCATCGCGTTGAGGATGCGGAAGTAGTGTTCGGCGTGCTGGAAGTAGCTCTCCGCCAGCACGCGGTCGCCCGCCGAGGTCGCATCGCGGCCGAGCTGCAGATACTTCTCGAACAGCTGCTGGGCGGTGCCGCGCAGCCGCACATCGGGACCGTTCGAATCGAACACCGTGTTGCGGTTGAGCGGCGCGTTGCGGTGCTGGTGCCGCCCGCCCTGGTGGTGTCCTCGGCCGCGCATGCGCTTGAGGTTCATGTCATTCACGTCTGCCGTTGCGATCGCAAGTCGTCCGCTCGCGGACCTTACCCGGCCGCCACCCGCTCCTCCCCCGAGCGCACCGGAGCCCGTTCCGGCGCCGCCCACCTTCGGCGGACTTCGCACGGCGCCCCGCGGAACGATCGCACCCTAGTCCGACAAGGCCCCCACGCCAACCCCCTTTTCGGCATTGCCGAACGCGATAGCGCGCGGGATTCCGCCCAAATCCTGCCGCATTTCCAGGAGGGCAAGCCCGGCCGCGACCCCGAGGGCGGCGACCGCGTCGGCCTGGCCGATCCCGACCTCCACGATCGCGACCCCGCCCTGGCGCGAGCACCCGCGGAAGGTCGGGCAGCAGGGCGCGATAGGCGGAAAGCCCCTCCGGCCCTCCATCGAGAGCGGCGCGAGGCTCGTGGTCGCGCACCTCAGGCGCGAAGCGAGGCGATCTCCGCGGTCGGGACATAGGGCGGGTTGCAGAGGAGGAGATCGACCGAGGCGGGGGCGAGCGCAGACGACCAGTCGCCGAGCAGCGAACAGGGCGCGCGCCGCGAGCCCCGCCGCGGCCGCATTGCGGCGCGCGATGTCCAGTGCGGCAGCGGAACGATCCACGCCAAGACCGATTGCCTCCGGGTATTCGGCCAGCGCCGCGAGCAGGAGCGCCCCCGAACCCGTCCCGAGATCAACGATCCTCCGCACCGCGGCGCGGTCGGGACGGAGGGCGAGCGCCGCCTCGACCAGCGTCTCCGTTTCCGGGCGAGGCACGAGGACGGCGGGGGAGACGGCGAGCTCGAGCGTCCAGAAGCCCCGGCGGCCGGCGATGTGGGCGAAGGGTTCGCGCGCCGCGCGACGTCTGAGCGAAGGCGCGGAAGCGTGCGGCGTCCGCGGCTCGGCCACGGGGTCGCGCGCGGCGGCAAGGAGCCCTGCCGCGTCCCGCCCGAGCGCGAGGGCGAGCAGCAGCCGCGACTCGCGCCGCGCTTCCTCCACCCCGGCGGCGCGCAACACCTCGCCCCCCTCGCAGAGCAGGGCGCCGATCGTGGTGGCCGGCGCGCACCCGCCTGTCACGCCCGCCTCAGGCCTCGGCGGCGAGCAGCTGCGCCTGCTCCTCCGCGGCAAGCGCGTCGATGATCTCGTCGAGCTCGCCTGCGAGAATGCGGTCGATCTTGTGCAGCGTCAGGCCGATGCGGTGGTCGGTCACGCGCCCCTGCGGAACGTTGTAGGTGCGGATCCGTTCGCTGCGATCGCCGCTGCCGACCTGGGCGCGCCTGAGCCCCGCCCGCTCTGCCGCCTTCGCCTCGCGCTCGCGCTCGTAAAGCCGCGCGCGCAGGATCTTCAGCGCGCGGGCTCTGTTCTTGTGCTGGCTCTTCTCGTCCTGGCAGACGACGGTGATGCCCGTCGGCAGGTGGGTGACGCGCACCGCGCTTTCGGTCTTGTTCACATGCTGCCCGCCCGCACCGGAGGCGCGGAAGACGTCGATGCGCAGCTCCGCCTCATCGAGTCGCACATCGACCTCCTCGGCCTCCGGCAGCACGGCGACGGTGGCGGTCGAGGTGTGGATCCGGCCTTGCGCCTCCGTCACCGGCACGCGCTGCACGCGGTGCACCCCGCTCTCGTATTTCAGGCGCGAATAGACGTCCTTGCCGGTGATCTCCGCCACCGCCTCGCGATAGCCGCCCAAGTCGTTCTCCGCCACCTCCAGCACCTCGAAGCGCCAGCCGCGGCTCTCGGCGTAGCGGCGATACATCTCGAACAGGTCGGCGGCGAAGAGCGCCGCCTCGTCGCCCCCCGCGCCGGCGCGCACCTCGAGGATGACGTTGCGCCGATCCGCCTCGTCCTTCGGCAGGAGGGCGAGCGCGAATGGCGCGTTCGAGCTCGGCGATGCGCGCTTCGAGCGCGCGCGCCTCGTCGCGGGCGAGAGCGCGCATCTCCTCCTCGGCTGATGCGTCCTCGGCCAGCGCCTTCGCCTCCGCGAGCTCGCGCTCCGCTCGCCGCAAGGCCTCGACCTGGTCGGCGAGGGTTTCGATCTCGGCGAGCTCCTTCGTCGTCGCCACGTAGTCCTGCGGCGTGAGTTCGGTGGCGAGCCGCGCCTTCAGCGCCGCAGCCCGTTCCGCGAGGCGATCGAGACGGTCGCGGAACGCCGTGCTCATGCCGCGCCGAGACGCTCGGGCAGGGCGGCGAGCGGCACCGCGGCCTGCTCGCCCGCTGCGCAGATCCTTCACCTGCGCCACCCCGCGCGCCACCTCGTCCTCGCCGAGGATGACGGCCGCCCGCGCGGCGATCCTGTTCGCCCGCTCCAGCCGCCGCTTCAGCGTGCCGCGGAAGGCCATCTCGGCGCGGATCCCCGCCCGGCGCAGCCCGACCAGCACGCGCACGGCCTCGGCTTCCACCGCCTCGCCGACGGGGATGACCGCCACCGGCGCAACGGGGGCGGGCGGTGCGTCGGCCAGCATCGCGAGCCGCTCCACCCCCGCCGCCCAGCCGACGGCGGGCGTGTGCGGCCCGCCCATCTCCTCGACGAGACCGTCGTAGCGGCCGCCCGCCATCACCGTGCCTTGCGCGCCGAGGCGGTCGGTGACGAATTCGAAGGCGCTATGGCTGTAGTAGTCGAGCCCGCGCACGATGCGCGGGTTCACCCGATACGGCACGCCGAACACCGCGAGCCACTTCAAGAGCGCCTCCCAATGCGCGCGTGCGGCCTCCGTCAGGTGCGCGAAGATGTCGGGCGCGTCGGCGACGATGCGGCGGTCCTCCGCCTCCTTGCTGTCGAGCACGCGCAAGGGGTTGCGATGCAGCCGCGCGCGGCTCTCCGGCGAGAGCCTCTCCTCGTGGCGGGAGAGGAACGCGACCAGGGCCGAACGCCAGGCGTCGCGGCTTTCCTTGTCGCCGAGCGTGTTCACCTCCAGCACGGTGTCCTTCGCCACGCCGAGCGCGTCGAGGATCGCCTGACCGCAGGCGATGATCTCGGCGTCCGCCAGCGCCTCGGCCGCGCCCAGCGTTTCGATGCCGATCTGGTGGAACTGGCGGTAGCGCCCCTTCTGCGGGCGTTCGTAGCGGAACATCGGCCCCGCGTAGAACACCTTCTGCGGCAGCGACTGGGTGAGGCCGTTCGAGACCAGGGCGCGGCAGACCCCGGCGGTGTTCTCGGGGCGCAACGTCACGCTGTCGCCGCCGCGGTCGAGGAAGGTGTACATCTCCTTCGTCACCACGTCCGAGGTATCGCCGAGCGAGCGGGTGAAGACGCGCGTGTCCTCGAGGATGGGGGTGGCCCATTCCTCGAAGCCCCAGAGTTCGGCGATGCGCCGCGCCGTGTCGATGACGTGGCGGTGCCGGCGCAGCTCCTCGCCGATCAGGTCGCGCGTTCCGCGCACGGGTTGCAGGGCGGTCAAGGGTCGGCTCCTCCGAGAGGGCGGGGGATGGGGCCAAGGGGGGCGGTCGTCAAGCGGCGGGGGTTTGCGCGGGCGCGCGGCCGCGGCTAAGCGGGCGGGCCACGACCACCGTTGCCGGGGGAAACGCCGATGCCGAACCGACGCGCCGTTCTCGCCCTTCTCGCCGCCACCGCCTTCGCCGCGCCGGCGGCGGCGCAGGACTGGCCCGGGCGCGAGCCTCTGCGCCTGATCGTCTGCGCGCCGGGCGGCTCGACCGTCGATGTCACGGCGCGGGCCTGGGCCGAGGCGCTGAAGGAGCCGCTCTCGGGCCACCCGATCGTGGTCGAGCCCCGCGCCGGGGCGGGCGGGATGATCGGGGTGGAGGCGGTGGCGCGGGCGCGGCCCGACGGCACCACCCTGCTCGTCTGCTTCCCCGGCTCCTTCACCATGATCCCGCATCTGCGCGCCAATCTTCCGGTGCGCCCGCTCGAGGACCTTCGCCCCGTCGCCCTGCTCGCCACCGCCCCCTTCGTCGTCGTCTCCCACCCGGAGGCGGGCCGGTCCTTGGCCGAGTTCCTTGCCCGCGCGCGGGCGGCCGATCTCAACTACGCCTCTGTCGGCGCCGGAAGCCTTGCGCATCTGGGGATGGAGCTTCTCAAGCTGCGCACGGGGGTGAGGCTCGAGCACGTGCCCTATCAGGGCAGCCCGCAGGCGCTGGCCGATCTGCTCGCGGGGCGGGTCGCGGCCTTCATCACCCTCCTTTCCGCGGTCGAAGGTCACGTCAAGGAGGGCCGGCTCGCCCCGCTGTTCGTCACCGGCCCCGAGCGCCTGCCGCAACTGCCTGCGGTGCCGACGGCGCGCGAGGCCGGCCTGCCCGATCTCACCGTGCTCACTTGGCACGGGCTGTTCGTGCCGCGCGCCACACCCGAGCCGGTGTTCGCGAAGATCGCCGAGGCGGTGGCGAAGGCGCGCGCCAACCCGGGGCTCAAGGAGGCGCTCGCGCGCGCGGGGTCGGATCTGCCCGCTCTCTCTCCGGCCGAGGCCGAGGCATTCATCCGGGCCGAGAGCGAGACCTGGGGCGGGGTGATCCGCGCCGCCGCCATCCGGCTCGATTGAGAGGCGGGCGATGGGGGTGCTCGCCGGCAAGCGCGCCGTCGTCACCGGGGCGACGCGCGGCATCGGCCGGGCGATCGCGGAACTCTTCGTGCGTGAGGGGGCCAAGGTTTCGGTCTGCGCGCGCGGGGAGGAGGGGTTGGCGGAGGCGCGCATGCGCTTCGCCGCCCATGCCATGGCCTGCGACCTCGCGGTGGCCGAGCAGGTGCGCGCCTACATCGATGCGGCTGCCGAGGCCCTGGGCGGCATCGACATCCTGGTCAACAACGCCTCCGCCTTCGGCAGCGCGGATACCGAGGAAGGGTGGTCGGCGTCGCTTGCGGTGGACGTGATGGGGTCGGTGCGCGCCTCTGCCGCCGCCATCCCGCACCTGCGCGCGGCCGGCGGGGGGGCGATCGTGCACATCACCTCCATCGCCGGCATCCGCCCCTCGGCCCGCGGCCCTGCCTACGGTGCGGCGAAGGCGGCGCTCATCCACTACGCGCAGAGCCAAGCCGTGAACCTCGCCAAGGACGGGATCCGGGTCAACACCGTGGCCCCCGGTTCGATCGAGTTCCCGGGCGGGCGGTGGGAGAAACGGCGGCTTGGCGGGCGATCCGCTCTACGAGCGGATCCGCGCCGCGATCCCCTTCGGCCGGCTCGGCACGGCGGAGGAGGTGGCGGATGTCGTCCTGTTCCTCGTCTCGCCCGCCGCGCGTTGGGTGACGGGGCAGACGATCGCGGTGGACGGAGGGCAGATGCTGACGTCGAGGCGGGCCGCCGCCGCTCACGCTCCGGCCATCTCCTTCGCCTTCGCCCGCAACAGGTGCTTCTGGATCTTGCCCGTCGCGGTCTTCGGGATTTCCGCGAACACCACCTGGCGCGGCGCCTTGTAGTGGGCGAGGCGGTCGCGCGCGAAGGCGATCAGCTCCTCGCCTCGGTCACCGTCATCCCCGGCTTCAGTTCGACGAAGGCGAGCGGGGTTTCGCCCCATTTTTCGTCGGGTTTGGCCACCACCGCGACCGCCGCGACCGCCGGATGCGCGTAGAGCGCGTCCTCGACCTCGATCGAGGAGATGTTCTCGCCGCCTGAGATGATGATGTCCTTCGCGCGGTCCTTGAGCTGCACGTAGCCGTCCGGGTGGACGACGGCGAGATCCCCGGTGTGGAACCAGCCTCCCGCGAAGGCCTTCTCCGTCGCCTCGGCGTCCTTCAGATAGCCCTTCATCACCACATTGCCGCGCATCATCACCTCGCCGAGCGTGCTTCCATCCGCCGGCACCGGGCGCATCGTCTCGGGGTCGAGCACGGCGAGGTCCTCGAGCGCGAGATAGCGCACGCCCTGGCGCGCCATCAGCCGTGCCTGCTCCGCCATGGGTAGAGCGTTCCAGTCCTCATGCCACTCGTTGACCACGGCGGGCCCGTAGACCTCGGTGAGGCCGTAGACGTGCACCACGTCGAAGCCCGCCTCGCGCATCGCGCGCAGCACGGCCTCGGGCGGGGGAGCGGCGGCGACCAGGAAGGTGACGGGGCGCGAGAGCGGTCGGCGGTCGGTCTCGGGCGTGTCGAGGATGGTCTTCATCACGATCGGCGCGCCGCACAGGTGGCTCACCCGCTCGGCGCTCATCAGACGCCAGATCTCCGGGCCGCGCACGGCGCGCAGGCACACATGGGTGCCGGCGAGAGCGGTGACGGTCCACGGGAAGCACCAGCCGTTGCAGTGGAACATCGGCAAGGTCCAGAGATAGACGGGGTGGCGCGGGATCTGTGCGGCGAGCACGTTGCCGATGGCGAGCAGGTAGCGCGCCGCGATGGTGGTAGAGGACGCCCTTCGGCCGCCCCGTGGTGCCGGAGGTGTAGTTGAGCGCGATCGCGTCCCACTCGTCCTCGGGCCAGGGCCAGGCGAAGCCCGGATCGGCGGCGGCGAGAGCGGCCTCGTAGTCGGTCCCGCCCAGGGTCTCGTCGCGGTGCGTCGCCGGGCGTGGTGGCGTCCCCGACCTCGAGGATCGCCGGGCCGTACCGCGGCCTGGGCGAGCGCCGCGCGGGCCAGCGGGGCGTATTCGCGCTCAACCAAGAACACCTTCGCCTCGGCGTGGTCGAGGATGTAGGCGATCGTTCCGGCATCGAGGCGGGTGTTGATCGCCGCCAGCACGCCCCCGCTCATCGGCACGCCGAAATGCGCCTCGAGCATCGCCGGCACGTTCGGAAGCAGGGCCGCAACCGTGTCGCCGCGGCGCACCCCGAGGCGGTGCAGCGCGTGGGCAAGCCGCACCGCACGGTCGCGGAAGATGCGGTAGGGAATGCGCTCCTCCCCGTGCACGATGGCGATATGGTGGGGGAACACCGCGGCGGCGCGTTCGAGGAAATGCAGCGGGGTGAGCGGGCGCCAGTTCGCCGGCCGCCTCGCCAGCGCCGGATCGTCGTTCGCCGGATGCATCGCGTCGGTCTCCTCCCTGGTCAGGGGGGAGAGTCTCCGTCCGCGCCGCCGCTGTCCAGAAGCCGCGCCGTCTCGGCCTCGATCGCGCCTTCGAGGCGGGAGAGGAATTCGGCGCGGGGAAGTCCCGGCGGGATCGCCGGCAGGACGGAGAGGGTGATCGTCCCCGCCCGCTTGCGGAAGGCGCGCCTGCCCCAGAACCGCCCGGAGTCGGTGGCGACGGGGGTCACGGGCAAAGCGAGCCGCTCGTAGAGAGCGACCACGCCCGGCTGGTAGCGCCGCCGCTCGCCCGGTGCGACGCGAGTGCCTTCGGGGAAGATCACGATTTGTCGGCCCTCCGCGGCGGCGCGCTCGGCCTCGCGCAGCAAGGAGAGGAGCGCCGCGGCGCCGGCCGAGCGGTCGACCGGGATCATGCCCGCCGCTTCTGCCCACCAGCCGTAGACCGGGATCGCCAGCAGTTCACGCTTCAGCACATAGGCGGCGGCCGGCAGGAGCACGACGAGCCAGACGATGGTATCGAAGGCGGATTGATGCTTGGCCGCGATGATTGCCGCTCCCTCGCGCGGCAGGCAGCTCCTCGCCCAGCACGCGCACGCGGATGCCGGCGAGCAGGCGGAGGAGGGCGAGGACCCGCCCCGCCCACCACGAGACCATGTGCAGGACGCCGCCCCGGTCGAGCACCGGCAGGAGCGGCAGGCAGGCGAGCCCGGCGAGGGCCGTGAAGCCGAAGAACGCCGCGTTGAACAGGGCGGAACGGAGGACGGTCACGGCGCGCTCCGGGCCGCCGTGCGCGTCTCGGCCGGGGCGGAGCAAACGAAGGGGTCCTCCGTCACCCCGGCCAGGGCGGCAAGCCACTTCGTGTATTCGCCGGCAGCGAGGCGGAGGAAGGCGGGCGAAAGCCAGCCCCGCGGCTCGCGCAGCGCGGGCGGGGTCACCGGGTGCGGCACCAGCCGGGCCTCGGGCAGGGCGCGGCGCAGCAGAAGCAGGGCGCGCGGCATGTGGTAGGCCGAGGTGACGACCACCAGGGTGTCGATCGCCTGCGTGCGCGCCCAAGCCGCGGCCTCCTCCGCGTTGCCGCGTGTGCTGCGGGCCGCGCGCCCGAGCGTCACCCTGGCGGCGAGCGGTTCGGCGTCCCGGCCCTCGCGGCGGACGAGATCGGCGAGCGCCGTGCTCTGGTGCACGCCCGAGACGAGGAGGCGGGCGGAGGCATCGGCTTCGAGCAGTCGCAGCCCCTCGCTGACGCGGCCCGATCCGCCGGTGAGCACGACGATGCCGGCCCCGCGCGGCGGATCGGGCCGGTTCCGGCGGCAGGGCGGCCAGGAACAGCGCCAACCCCAAGGTCCACAGGATCGGCGCGGCGGCAAGGACGGCGGCGGCGAGGCGCAGCGCGCGGCGCAGGACAGGTCGAAAGAGACGGAGCATCGCGAAAGGGGGGGCCGGCGCGGGCCTGCGGACGCTCGCATGCACGCAAGGTGCGGGGCAAGCGGTCTCTCTTGCGCCTCGCCTGCGCTTCGGCGACAGGACGGGAAGAGCCGTCGCGAGGACCGCGCCCGATGCCGCGCATCGTCTGTCCGAACTGTGCTGCCCGCTACGAGGTGTCGGCCGAGGTGCTGGGTCCGGCCGGCAAGAGGGTGCGCTGCGTGCGCTGCGGCCATGTCTGGCTGGCATGGGCGGAGAGCGCGTCCGAACCCGCGTCTCGAGTTGAGCCAGCGCCCTGGCCGGAACCGCCCGGGCCGCGCGTGCGTGACCCCGGTGAGGAGCCGAAGGCGGAGGCGACGCGCGTCGGAGCGCCCGAGATCCCCTCCGTTCCCGCCCTATCTCCTCCCCCGTTCCCGATCGCGTCCGGCAGGAGGGGCGGTTGCGCACCGACGGCGCCGCGCCCCCGTCCGACGCTCGGCGCGGATCGGGCGCTCTTCTTGCCGCCTGGGCGGTGTCGGTCGCCGTGCTTGCCGCCGCGGCGTGGGGAGCGATCGCCTACCGTTCGGCAGTGATTGCGGCGTGGCCGGCCTCGGCGCGTCTGTACGCCCTGTTCGGGCTCGACGGCTGAGCCGCGCGCAGGCGATGGCGGCTGGGCGCGGCGGGCCTTGGACGCGCCTTCTCGCCCACCTCGCGTCGCGTGGCGGCTGGCGCGCGCCACTGACGGCGTTCGCCTTCGGTGCGCTCGCCGCCGCCGCTTTGCCGCCGCTGCATCTCGTGCCCGTCCTCTTCGTCTCCTTCCCGGCCCTGATGGTCCTGGTCGGCTCGCGTCGCACCCTGAGCGGGGCGTTTGTCACCGGGTGGGCCTGGGGCGTGGGGCACTTCGTTGCCGGTCTTTATTGGATCTCGAACGCCCTGCTGACCGAGGCCGAGCGCTTCGCCTGGCTTGTTCCTCTCGCCGTGCCGGCCCTTTCGAGCGTGCTTGCGCTCTTCATTGCTTTCCCCGCCGTCCTCGCGTGCCGGTTTTTCTCGGAAGGCTGGGCGCGGGTGCTTGCCTTGGCTGGGCTTTGGACGTTGGGCGAGCTCGCGCGGGGGGTGGCGTTGACGGGGTTTCCCTGGAACCTCCTCGGCACGGTCTGGGCCTTCGGGGCCTTCGCGGTGCAGGGGGCGGCGTGGATCGGAACCCACGGGCTGTCGGCTTTGACCGTGGTTCTCGCCTGCCTGCCGATCCTGCCGCGGCGTTCCGCCCTGGCCGCAGGTGCCGTCATGGTCGGCGGCGGCGTGCTGGTCGGGCTCGTTCGGCTCTGGCCCGAGGAGCCGCCGGCGGGTCCGGTCGCGATCCGGATCGTGCAGGGCAACATCGCGCAGGCGCACAAGTGGCGCGACGATCTGCGGGCGGCGCACTTTCGGCGTTATCTGCAGCTCACCGCCGCCGTGCCGGAGGCGGGCGAGGGCGAGGGGCCGCTGGTCGTGGTGTGGCCGGAGACAGCAAGCCCCTATTTCCTGGACACCGACGAGACGGCGCGCGCCTTCGCGGGGGCGGCGCTTCGCGAGGGGGCGGTGCTGATCGCCGGCACGGTCCGGCTCGAACGTTCGGACGGCGGGCCGGGGCCGCCGCTTCGGCTCTGGAACAGCCTTGTCGCCATCGCGCCCGACGGATCGCTGCTCGCGGTCTACGACAAGCACCACCTCGTTCCGTTCGGGGAGTATGTGCCTCTGCGCTCGATCCTGCCGATGGAGACCGTGGTGCCCGGAAACATCGACTTTTCGGCCGGCGCCGGTCCGTCGACCCTCCGCCTGCCGGAGGCGTTCCGGGTTCCTCCGGCAAGTCCGCTCATCTGCTACGAGGTGATCTTTCCCGGGCGGGTGACGGAAGCCGGCGTGCGGCCCGGCTGGCTCCTCAACCTCACGAACGACGCCTGGTTCGGCGTCTCGTCGGGTCCTTACCAACACCTCGCCGCGGCGCGGATGCGCGCGGTGGAAGAGGGGTTGCCGCTCGTGCGCGCGGCGAACACGGGCGTCTCGGCGGTGTTCGACTCGCGCGGACGGACCGTGGCGCGGCTTGGTCTCAACGAGACGGGGGTGATAGCGGCGCCGTTGCCGTCCCCAGGCGAGCACACGCCCTTCGCCCGGTTCGGACTGGTTCTGCCCCTCTCCGTTGCTGTGGCGTGTCTGGCCGGAGCAGCCGGAGCGCGGCCGGGTCGGAGCGGACTTTGAGCCGCGTCTTATTTTTGAGGCCTGTTCCACGCAGTTGCATGACGTTGACGCGCAACGGTTGTATCCGTTACATTTTTGAGCAGGCGGGTATGGGGCCCGTCACATGACCCAGGGGGGAGCTTGGCCGATGCAGGAGGCATCCCGAAAAGGCCCAGGCTTGGAAGGGGATTCGACGATGACCGATGATCCTGCAGACAAGGGGGAGCGCGAGAGCAAGCCGAGCCCGATCGACGTTCATGTCGGCAGCCGGATCCGGCTGCGCCGCACACTGCTCGGGATGAGCCAAGAGAGGCTCGGCGAGGCGCTCGGCCTCACCTTCCAGCAAATCCAGAAGTACGAACGGGGGGTGAACCGTGTCGGCGCCTCACGCCTGTTCGACCTCGCCCGCGTGCTCGACGTGCCGATCAGCTTTTTCTTCGACGACATGCCGGAGCCGCTTGCCCGCGAATACGGCGCCCCGGCCGTGCGTCGCGCGGTGGGGTTCGCCGAGACCCAGGAGGGGTTCGACGATGACACGCTGAACCGGCGCGAGACCCTGGAGCTCGTCCGCGCCTATTACCGCATCACCGATCCGGTGGTGCGCAAGCGCGTCTTCGATTTGATCAAGTCTCTCGCCCCCAGCTGACCCGACCGCCACCTGACGCTGCCGCCGACTCTCCCCGGCGGTCGCCGACGGCACCCAAATCCCAGCGCCAAAACGGCGCGCCCGCTCCCTCAGCCACCAACCGCTAGCCCGGGCGACCGCCACCGCCGAAGGGCCTCACGCAGGGCCTCGGCGAACTCCTCCCGCTCGTCTTCGGTCAGCCCGCTGCCCAGCACAAGGCTTCGCCCGTGGCTTGACAGCACCACGCCCCCCGCACTCCGCGGCCCGGGCGGCTCGACCGTGACGCGAAGCCAGCCGGGCGGAAACTCCCAGGCCTGTGCTGCACCAAAACCCCGCCGACGGCTCACCCGCAGGACACGATCCTCGAGCACCACCTCCTCGACCACGCGCGCAAGCGCGTGATGGCCGAGAAACAGCGCCAACGCCGCCCCGACCTCGAGACTGACAAAGCCCACCACCGGCCACGCGCCGAGCACGAGGAACAAGCCGGCAACTGCGGCCGCCGACCCGGCCAAGATCAGTGCCACGGCCAACAGCCCCCGCCCGCCGAGGCTGCGCTGCGCGACCAGGGTGGCCGAGAAGACCGCCTGTTCTCTCCCCACCGCCATCCTCACACATACCCTAGGTCGGAGCGACTTGGCCGGGAAGGCCCGCCTTGCGCCCCCCGGCGCGCTGTCGCATCACCGCCCGCGATGGCCCAAGCCCCCGCCAGCCGCTCGCGCCCGAAACCCGCTCACCGGGCCGCGCGCCGCATGCCCCTCGACCACGTCCGCCCCTTCCTCGAGGCGCTCGCCGCGGCACACCCGAATCCGCGTTCCGAACTCGAGTACGCCACCCCCTTTCAGCTCCTGGTTGCGGTCGTGCTTTCCGCCCAGACAACGGATGCCGCGGTGAACAAGGCAACCCGCGCCCTGTTTGCTCGCGCTCCGGACGCGCGCGCGATGGCGGCGCTCGGAGCGGAGGGCATCGCGCCCTACATCCGTTCCATCGGACTGTGGCAGGCGAAGGCACGCCACGTCGCCGAACTCTCCCGCCTCCTCCTCGAACGCCATGGCGGCGAGGTCCCCGCTGACCGCGCCGCCCTCGAGGCCCTGCCGGGGGTCGGGCGCAAGACGGCGAGCGTCGTGCTCAACGTCGCCTTCGGCCAGCCGGAGATGGCGGTCGATACCCACATCTTCCGCCTCGGCAACCGCACCGGGCTTGCGCCGGGCAAGACTCCCCGCGCGGTGGAGGAGGCGCTGGTCAAGCGCGTGCCCCCCGAATACCTGCGCGATGCGCACCACTGGCTGATCCTGCACGGCCGCTACGTCTGCAAGGCGCGCAAGCCCGAGTGCTGGCGCTGCACCGCCGCGCGATGGTGCTGCTTTCCCCGCAAGACGCCCTTGCCGAACCCCGCGCCGCCGAAGGCCCCGCCGCGCCGTCGCGCCACCGCGCGCTCCGCCTGACCGGCTCCCCGTTGCCGTCGCGCCGGCGGCACGCCAAACTTCCGCCACGACGGTGGGGAGGGAACACAGATGCTCGTGGCGGAGCTGGACGAGCGCGCACTCGTGGAATCGTTCGACCTCCGCGCCCTGCCTCCCTCGTTCTACGACGACCCCTACCCCACCTACGCCGCGCTGCAGACGCCGCTCACCCGGTCCACCGCCTGCCCGACGGCGGCGTCTTTCTCACGCGCTGGGCCGATCTCGACCGCGTCTATCGCGACACCGAAACATTCTCCTCGGACAAGACGCGCGAGTTCCGCCCCAAGTTCGGCGAGACGCCGCTTTATGCGCATCACACGACGAGCCTCGTCTTCAACGACCCGCCGCTGCACACCCGCGTGCGGCGGCTGATCGCGGGCGCGCTCACCCCGCGTGCGATCGCCGCCATGGAGCCCGACCTGATCCGGCTCGTCGATGATCTGCTCGATGCGATGGCGGAACGGGGCGAGGCGGACCTGATCGAGGACTTCGCGGCGCGGATCCCTGTCGAGGTGATCGGCAACCTGCTCGGCGTGCCGCGCGACGAACGCGGGCCCTTGCGGGGATGGTCGCTCGCCATCCTCGGCGCGCTGGAGCCCGTGCTGAGCGAGGAGCAGCTCGCGCGCGGCAACCGGGCGGTGGAGGAGTTCCTCGACTACCTGCGCGTCCTTGTCGCCGACCGCCGACGCCGCCCGGGCGACCCCGCGACCGACATCCTCACGCGCCTGATCGCGGGCGAGGCGGATGGCGAGCGCCTGACCGAGCACGAGCTCCTGCACAATGCGATCTTCCTGCTGAATGCCGGGCACGAGACGACGACCAACCTGATCGGCAACGGGCTCGAGCTCCTGATGCGTTTCCCGGCCGAGCGCGCGCGGCTTGAGGACGACCCGGGCCTCATCCCGACCGCGATCGAGGAGATGCTGCGCTACGAGAGCTCGAACCAGTTCGGCAACCGCCGAGCGACGCGCGACACCGAGATCGGCGGCGTGGCGGTCCCCGCCGGCACCTATCTCACCCTCTGCATCGGGGCGGCCAACCGCGACCCCGATCAGTTTCCCGACCCGGAGCGCTTCGACGTTGCACGCCGGCCGAACCGCCACCTCGCCTTCGGCGCGGGGCCGCACATCTGTGCCGGGCTCGCGCTCGCCCGGCTCGAGGGGCGGGTCGCGATCGCCCGCTTCCTCGCCCGCTTCCCGCGCTTTCGCCCCGCCGGGCCGCCGGTGCGCGGGGGCCGGGCGCGCTTCCGCGGCTTCCTTTCGCTTCCCGTCCGTCTCGACTGAGAATCGACCCGATCGGAGACCGAGCCGATGCGCTTCTCCCGCCGATGCCTCATCGCCCTGGCAGCCGGGTCCGCCACCGCAGCGGCGATCCCCGCCGCCCGCGCGCAAACCTGGCCGGATCGGCCCATCCGCTGGCTGGTCGGCTACCCCGCCGGCGGAGGAACCGACGTGCTCGCGCGGCTGATCGGGGCGGAGATGAGCCGACGCCTCGGCGTGCCGGTGGTGATCGAGAACCGACCCGGCGCCGCCACCAACGTCGCCGCCCAGGCCGCCGCCACGGCCGCCCCGGACGGCTACACGGTGTTCACCGCCGGCAACGAAACGACCGTCTTCAACCCGGCCCTCTACCGCAACCTTCCCTTCGACGTCGACCGCGACCTCCGCCCGCTCGGGCTGATGGCGCGCTTCCACCTCGTGCTGACCGCCGCCGACCGCTCGCCCGCCCGCAGCGCGCGCGAGCTGATCGAGCGCGCCCGCGCCGAGCCCGGGCGGATCGACTTCGGCACGCCGGGCCAGGGCTCGCCGCACCATCTCGCCATGGAACGGCTCGCGCGCGAGGCGGGCGTGCGCTTCAACCACGTGCCCTATCGCGGCATGGCGCCGGTCATGAACGACCTGCTCGCGGGCACGGTCGAGGCGGCGATCGTCGATGTCGCTGCCGGGCGCGAGCTTCTCCGTTCGGGCCGGGTGCGGCCGCTTTGCGTCCTCTCGCCGGCCCGGCTCGACACCTTCCCGGACCTTCCCACCGCCGAGGAGGCGCTGGGGCTTGCGGGCTTCGCCGCCTTCGCTTGGCAGGGGCTGACCGCGCCCGCCCGCACGCCCGATGCGATCGCCGCCCGCCTGTCCGCCATCCTCGCCGAGTGCGTGGCCGACCCCGCCGTGCAGGCGCGCATGCGCGAGATCGGCCTCGATCCCCTTTCCGGGGGGCCCGCCGAGCACCGCGCGCTGATTGAGGCGGAACGCGCGATCTACTGGCCGCTGATCCGCTCCTTGGGCCTCGTCCTCGAGTGAGCGCCCGCATGGCCTCGCCCGACCCTGCCGTGCTAGGGCAAGGGCGATGTCGCTCGAGACTGACCTTCTGATCGATCGCCGCCGTCTCAAGCGGGGCTTGGCCTTCTGGCGGGCGGCCGCGATCGTCGCCGTGCTCGCCGCTGTCGCACTCTGGGCCGCCTCGGAGGCGGGGCCGGCACGCGGGCTCCTCGGCACCTATGTCGCGCGGCTGACGGTGCAGGGAACCATCACCGAGGACCGCGACCGGGCGGCCGCGCTGGCCGAGATCGCGCGCGACGACCGGGCGAAGGCGCTGATCGTGGTGATCGACAGCCCGGGCGGCACGGTGGCGGGGGGCGAGGCCCTGCATCGCGCCATCGCACGGGTGGCGGAACGCAAGCCGGTGGTGGCGGTGTTGACCGGGACGGCGGCTTCCGCCGGCTACATGGTCGCCCTGCCGGCGGAGCGGATCTTCGCCCGCGAGGCCACGGTGACCGGCTCCATCGGCGTGATCCTGCAGACCGCGGAAGTCTCCACCTTGCTCGACCGGCTCGGCATCCGCCCCGAGACGATCGCCTCGGGCCCGCTCAAGGACCAGCCGAGCCCGTTCCGGCCGCTGAGCGAGGAGGGGCGCGCCGCGCTCGAGGCGGTGGTGAAGGACCTGCACGCCCAGTTCGTCGCCATGGTGGCGAAAGGCCGGAAGAAGTCCGAACAGGAGGTGCAGGCGCTCGCGGATGGGCGGGTGATGACGGGACGGCAGGCCCTCGCCGCTGGCCTGATCGACGAGATCGGCGGCGAGGCCGAGGCGCGCCAGTGGCTCGCCAGCGTGAAAGAGGTTGGGCTCGAGCATCCCGTACGGGACATCGCCGCCCCGCCGGCGCAGCGGCTGCTCGAGCGAATCCTGCGGGAGGCGGGAAAAGCGTTTTGGGATGAATGGCTTAGGCTTGACCGCGGCGTCCTGCTCTGGCATGGTCCTACGCGCTGAGGGGGCTTGGCGGAGAGCGGAGCGATGGGCCGCCGGGCGTGGACAGTCAGGGGCTGCGAGATGCGGCCGGGGCCGACGACGCGCCGGGGCGCGGGATGACGCGGTCCGAACTCGTCGAGCAACTCGCGCGGCGGAACCCGCACCTGCTGCAGCGCGACGTCGAGGCGATCGTCGGCACGGTGTTCGAGGAAATCACCGCCGCTCTGACGCGGGGTGAGCGCGTCGAGTTGCGCGGTTTCGGCGCTTTTTCGGTCAGGGCGCGCGCGCCGAGGCTCGGGCGCAACCCGCGAACCGGCGAGGCGGTGGCGGTCGGCGCCAAGCGGCTGCCGTTCTTCAAGGCCGGCAAGGAGCTGCGCGAGCGGATCAATCGCGGCATGAGGCCGGCCGAGGCGGCCGTGCCCGAACGACGGGGGTGAGGTCGGCAAAACGCCCGCGCCGCCTCGGGCGAGCGCCGCCGGCACAGGACGGAGAAGGAGCACACCACACCATGCGTCTCGTCTGGCTCGTCACCCTGGTCTTCGCAGTCCTCGTCGTCCTGTTCGTGGTGGCGAACGTCGCCCCCGTCTCGGTCGGCCTCTGGCCGTTCGACACCCGGATCGAGGTGCCGCTCGCCGTCGCCGCCTTGGCGGTCGCGGCGGTGTTCTACCTGCTCGGCGCCGTCGTCGCGTGGGCTTCCGCCGTCTCGGCGCGGCGGCGGGCGCGCAGGCTTGCTTCCTCGGTCGAGGCCCTGCAGGCCGAGATCGCGGTGCTGAAGGACAAGCTTCGCCAGGCCGAGCAGGCCAAGGCGTCATCCTCCTCCACCGCCCTCGCCCCGGCCCGTTGACCGAACCGCGCCGGACGCTCGGCGGTGCCGCCGGCTTGCGGCAGGGCGGATGATTGCGCGTCCGCCATCCGGCCCTGGGCGGCTGATCGTCGCCCTCGACCTGCCCGAGGCTGGGGCCGCCGCCGCGCTTGCCCGCGCGCTCGTTGGGCGAGTGGGGCTTGCGAAGGTCGGGCTCGAGCTCTTCGTCGCCGAGGGCCCAGGCGGAGTGGCGCGGGTCGCCGAGGCGGGCTTGCCGGTCTTTCTCGACCTGAAGCTGCACGACATCCCGAACACGGTGGCCGGGGCGGTGCGGTCTGCGGCCCGCCTCGGCGCGGCCATGCTGACGGTGCACGCCGCCGGAGGCCCAGCCATGATTGCCGCTGCGCGCGAGGCTGCCGAGGCCGCGGCAGGCCAGCGCCCTCTCCTGCTCGCCGTCACCGTGCTGACGAGCCTTGACGAGCAGGACCTCGCCGCGGTCGGACTCGCCGGCCCGGCGGAGGCGGCGGTGCTTCGCCTCGCCCGCCTCGCCCTCGCGGCCGGGGCGGATGGTCTCGTCTGCTCCGCCCGCGAGGTGGCGGCGCTGCGGGCCGCCTTCGGGCCCGGCCCCGCCCTGGTCGTGCCAGGCGTACGCCCCGAAGGCAGCCCCGCGGATGACCAGAGGCGGACGATCACGCCGCGCGAGGCCGTCGCCGCCGGAGCGGACTGGCTGGTGGTCGGGCGACCGATCACGCGCGCGGCCGACCCCGTCGCCGCCGCCCGAGGAATCGCCGCTTCGCTCGCCGCATGAGGGCGCAGGTGCGGGTGAAGATCTGCGGCGTGCGCGACGCCGCTGCCCTCGCCGCCGCTGCCGAGGCGGGGGCGGATTTCGTCGGCCTCGTCTTCTTCCCCCGCTCGCCGCGGGCGGTGAGCGTCGAGGCCGCCGCCACGCTCGCCGTCACCCGCCCTGCGGGCGGCCCCGCGCTGGTCGGGCTGTTCGTCGATCCTGCCGACGACGATCTCTCCGCCGTGCTCCGTAAGGTGCCGCTCGACTGGATCCAACTGCACGGCCACGAGCCGCCGGACCGAGTGGCCGAGATCCGGCAGCGTTTCGGCCTGCCGGTGCTGAAAGCGGTCGGGGTCGCGTCGCGCGCCGAGGCGGAGGCCGCCGTCGTGTCCTACGCCCCCGTCGCCGATGCCCTGCTGTTCGACGCCAAGCCCCCGCCGGGTGCGACCCGCCCCGGCGGCAATGCGGTGGCGCTCGATGCCGCGATGCTGGCCGGCCTCGCCTGCCCGCGGCTCTGGCTGCTCGCCGGCGGCCTTGCTCCCGACACCGTGGCCGAGGCGATCCGGGCCTGCGCCGCGCCGGGGGTGGACGTCTCCTCGGGGGTGGAGCGTGCGCCGGGCGAGAAGGACCCGGCGCGGATCCGCGCCTTCGTCGCCGCCGCCCGCGCCGCATGAGCAGTGCGGAACGGCTCACGGTGCGGGCGGAAGACGGGGCCCTGCTGCCGGGCGAGTTGCACGCTCCGCCCGCCCGCCCGCCTTGGCCCGCGATGCTGTTCATCCACGGCTCGGCGGGCCTGTTGCGCTGGCATCGCCGCTACGTGCGGCTTCTTGCGCCGGAGGGTGTCGCCGTCGCGATGCTCGACCATTTCGGGCCGCGCGGCATCCGCCGCACCGTGCACGACCAGGAGCGGCTGACTTCGGAGCACATGGCGCGCGACGCGCATGCCGCGCTCGCCGTGCTCGCCGCCGATGCGCGGATCGACCGCAGGCGGATCGGCGTCATGGGCCTCTCGAAGGGCGGCAGCGCCGCCTGGCGGGCGGCCCTGCGTCGCTTCGCCGGCTCCGCATCTCACCGCTTCGCGCTGCACCTCGCCCTCTACCCGGGCTGCGAGACGCGCTACGCCGACATGACGACGACGGGGGCGCCGATGGTCTTCGTCGTCGGTCTCGCCGACACCTACACCTGCCCGCGCGCGTGCTTCGACCTCGTGCCACACCTCCGCGCGGGAGGCTCGCCGGTGGAGATCTACGGCCTGCCCGGCGCGCCGCACGGGTGGGACAGCGGGGCGGGGCGCTGGCATGACCCGAAGGGCGTGTCCTATGCGCCTTGCCGCTTCGTCGAAGTCTCGCCCGGCGTGTGGCGGGAGGAGACGTCGGGGGAGACCTGGACGGCGGGCGATGACGCGGGGCGGCGGCGGGCGGTCGAAGCCTGCCGGCGCTTCGGGGTGTCGGGCGGGGGCTGCGCGGCGAGCACCGAGCTGTCGGATCGGATCGTGCGCACCGCCGTCCGCCGCGCTCTGTTCGGCGCCGCGGAGGCCGGGGCGCGTTCCCCTCGCGGGGTTTCTGCCCTATGAGGCGGGTCCCGACCCCTGGAGGTGCCGCGTGAACGCCCCGCTCCCGAACTCCTTCCGCACCGGGCCCGATGCGCGGGGCCATTTCGGCCCCTTCGGCGGCCGTTACGTCGCCGAAACCCTGATGCCGCTGATCCTCGAGGTCGAGCGCGCCTACGAGGAAGCCAAGTCCGACCCTGCGTTCCAGGCCGAGTTCCGCCGCCTGCTCGCGCACTACGTCGGCCGGCCCTCGCCGCTGTGGTTCGCCGAGCGTCTCACCCGCGAGCTCGGCGGCGCGCAAGTGTGGTTCAAGCGCGACGAGCTGAACCATACGGGCGCGCACAAGATCAACAACTGCATCGGCCAGATCCTGCTTGCCCGGCGGATGGGCAAGACGAGGATCATCGCCGAGACGGGCGCGGGCCAGCACGGGGTCGCCACCGCCACCGTCTGCGCCCTCTTTGGGCTCGCCTGCACCATCTACATGGGGGCGACCGACGTCGCGCGGCAGTCGCCCAACGTGTTCCGCATGAAACTGCTCGGCGCCGAGGTGAAGCCGGTCACCGCCGGGGCGGCGACGCTGAAGGATGCGATGAACGAGGCGCTGCGGGATTGGGTGGCGAACGTCGCCGACACCTATTACCTGATCGGAACGGTCGCCGGCCCCCACCCCTACCCCGCGATGGTGCGCGACTTCCAGTCCGTCATCGGCGAGGAGGCGAAGGCGCAACTGAAGGAGATGACGGGCAGGCTGCCCGACGTGTGTGTGGCCGCGATCGGCGGCGGGTCGAACGCGATGGGGCTCTTTCACCCCTTCCTCGACGACCCCGGCGTGCGTCTGATCGGAGTCGAGGCCGCCGGCAAGGGGCTGGAGACGGGCGAGCACGCGGCGTCGCTGTCGCGCGGGCGGCCCGGCGTGCTGCACGGCAACCGCACCTACCTGCTGCAGGACGACGAGGGGCAGATCCTGGAGGCGCATTCGATCAGCGCCGGTCTCGACTATCCCGGCGTGGGGCCGGAGCACGCCTGGCTCAAGGAGATGGGCCGCGTCGAATACGTCGCGGTGACGGACGAGGAGGCGCTCGAGGCCTTCAAGCTCTGCACGCGCACGGAAGGAATCATTCCGGCTCTCGAGCCCGCGCACGCGCTCGCTCACGTCGCCAAGGTTGCGCCCGCCCTGCCCAAGGACGCGATCGTGCTGATGAACCTCTGCGGCCGCGGCGACAAGGACATCTTCACCGTCGCCAACGCGCTCGGGGTGGCGCTGTGAGCCGCATCACGCCCACCTTCGCCCGGCTGCGCACGCAGGGCCGCGGCGCGCTGATCCCCTTCGTCGAGGCCTTCGACCCCGATCGCGACACCACCGCCGCCCTGCTCGCCGGGCTGCCTGCGGCGGGCGCGGACGTGATCGAGGTCGGCATGCCCTTCTCCGACCCGATGGCGGACGGGCCGACCATCCAGCGCGCGGGCCAGAGGGCGCTGAAGGCCGGAGCGACGCTTGCCGGAACGCTCGACCTGGTGCGCGCGTTCCGCGAGAAGAACGATACGACTCCGATCGTGCTGATGGGCTATTTCAACCCGATCCTCTCCTACGGTGTCGCGCGCTTCTGCACGGATGCCGCCTCGGCCGGGGTCGACGGGTTGATCGTCGTCGACCTTCCGCCCGAGGAGTCCGAGGAGCTCGATCGCCCCGCGCGCGCGGCGGGGCTCGACATGATCCGCCTCGTCGCCCCCACCACGGGGCCAGAGCGCCTGCCCGTGGTGCTCGCCGGTGCGGGAGGCTTCGTCTACTACGTCTCCATCACCGGCATCACCGGAACGCGCACCGCGACCGAAGCCCATCTCGCCGAGGCGATTCCCCGCCTGCGCGCGGCGACCACTCTTCCCGTCGCGGTGGGCTTCGGCGTGCGCACGCCCGACCAGGCGGCGACGGTGGTGCGCTATGCCGATGCCGCGGTGGTCGCCTCCGCCCTGATCGACACCATCGCGGAAAGGCTCGACGACGGCGGCCGCCCGCGCCCCGGCACCGTCGAGGCCGTGCTCGATCAGGTGCGCGCGCTCGCCGAGGCCGTGCGCACCGCCCGCGCGCCCGCCGCCGCCTGATCTCGCCGCCGCCTCTGATGCGACCCCGTCACGTTCTCCGATCATCATGAACTGGCTCACCAACTACGTCCGGCCGAAGATCCGCACCCTGCTCGGGCAGAAGCCGGTGCCCGACAACCTCTGGGTCACCTGCCCGAACTGCTCGCAGATGATCTTCCACGAGGACCATCGCAAGAACCTTCGCGTCTGCCCGAACTGCGGGCACCACATGCGGCTGCCCGCGAAGGATCGTCTCGACTCCGTGATGGACGAGGGCTACGCGACGATCGAGCTGCCGAAGGTGCCGCCCGACCCGCTGCATTTCCGCGACCTCAAGCGCTACACCGACCGCCTGCGGGCCGCACGCGCCGAGACCGGGCTCGAGGACGCGATCCTGGTCGCGCACGGCACCATCGGGGGCGAGAAGGCGGTGGTGGGGGCGTTCGCCTTCGACTTCATGGGCGGCTCGATGGGGGCAGCGGTGGGCGAGGCGATCCTCGCCGCCGCCCAGCTCGCCGTCTTACAGGAGGCGGCTCTCGTCGTGTTCACCGCCTCGGGCGGGGCGCGCATGCAGGAGGGCGCGATCAGCCTGATGCAGATGCCGCGCACCGTGCTCGCCGTGCGCATGGTCAAGCGTGCGGGGCTTCCCTACATCGTGGTGCTCACCGACCCCACCACCGGGGGCGTGACGGCCTCCTTCGCCATGCTGGGCGACGTGCACATCGCCGAACCGGGCGCGCTGATCGGCTTCGCCGGCGCGCGCGTGATCGAACAGACCGTGCGCGAGAAGCTGCCCGACGGGTTCCAGCGCGCCGAGTATCTCCACCAGCACGGCATGGTCGATCTCGTGGTGAAACGGAGCGAACTCAAGGCGACCCTCTCGCGCCTGATCGGGCTGCTGACCGAACCGCGCAGGAGTGCTGCCGAACGGCCTGCCGCCGACGTGCTGCCGCTGCCTTCGCCCGCCGCCCCCATCGCCTGAGCCACGCCGTGCCCGGACCGGAACCGGTGCTCGCGCGTCTTGAGCGCCTGCACCCGCGCCTGATCGACCTCTCGCTTGGGCGGATCGAACGCCTTCTTGCGCGCCTCGATCACCCGGAACGCCGCCTGCCGCCCGTCATCCACGTCGCCGGCACCAACGGCAAGGGCTCGACCTGCGCCTTCCTGCGCGCCGCCGCCGAAGCCGCCGGCCTTGCCGTGCACGTCTACACCTCGCCGCATCTCGTTTCGTTCAACGAGCGGATCCGGCTCGCCGGCCGCCTCGTCGAGGACGGCCCCCTCGTCGCCGCGCTCGAACGCTGCGAGGCGGCGAACGCGGGCGAGCCGATCACCATCTTCGAGATCACAACCGCCGCCGCGCTCCTTCTGTTCGCCGAGACGCCCGCCGACCTCCTCGTGCTCGAGGTGGGCTTGGGCGGGCGGCTCGACGCGACCAACGTCGTGCCCGCCCCGCGCGTCTGCGCGATCACCTCGATCTCCTTCGACCACATGGACTTCCTCGGCGACACGCTGGCCAAGATCGCCTTCGAGAAGGCCGGCATCCTGAAGCCCGGCGCGGTGGCGGTGACCGGGGATCAGCACCCGGAGGCCTTCGCTGTTATCGCCGCGCGGGCGAGCGAGGTCGGCATCCCGCTTCGCGCGCGGGGGCGGGACTGGATCATCGCTCAGAAGCCGGACGGACGGCTTCGGTTCGAGGACGAGGGAGGCGCCCTCGACCTGCCCCCGCCTGCGCTGCCCGGCGCCCATCAGGTCGACAATGCGGGCATCGCGGTTGCTGCCTTGCGCGCGCTCGCCGACCGTCGCATCGACGAGGCGGCGATCGCGCGCGGCGTCGCGCGCGCCGAGTGGCCGGCGCGGTTGCAGCGCCTCACGAGGGGCCCCCTGCTCGATCTGCTGCCCGCGGGATGGGAGCTCTGGCTCGATGGCGGGCACAACGAGGGCGCGGGGCGGGCGCTTGCTGCCCATCTCGCGGCGAGCCCCGACCCCCCCTGGCACGTCGTGGTCGGCATGAAGACCGGCAAGCACGCGGAGGCCTTTCTCGGCTCCCTTGCCCCGCACGCTGCCACCCTGTGGGCGGTGGCGGAACCGGGCCAGCACGCCGCGCAGAGCCCGGAGGCGATCGTCGCCGCCTCGCACGGCCGGGCGCGGCCGGGGCCGCGCGTGGCGGATGCGATCCGCGCGATCGTGCGCGAGGCGGATCGTCCGGGCCGCGTGCTGATCTGCGGCTCGCTGTATCTCGCCGGCCGCGTGCTGGCGGAAAACGGCTGAGAGCGGAGGCAACCGGTCCGCGTGCCGGTTCGTCGCGGCGGTCTCGTCGGCTTCGCCGCCGTCTGTCGTCATCGCTCATCCGGCACGAACGGACCGTGGCTCGCCAAGGCCCTCGTTGCGGCACGACCTCGTCGTCGGGTGCGGCGCGGGCCGTGCCGCGACGGCGGGCGGCTCCACGCCGCGCGATGTCGGATCCCGTTCTCGCCGGACACACCCTCGCCGGGCCCTTCCTCGCCATCCTCCCGTGTTCCCGCCGGCGGGCGACGTCGTCGCCTGGACGGTCGGGGGCTTGCGGCAGGGCGGCGAGGGGCCTTGGTCGTCAGCGCCGACTTGCCATCGTCGACGTGCCGGTCGCCGACACGACCGGGCGGTCGGCGCGAGCGTTGCCGCGGCGGTCGGAGCCGTCCTCACGCCGGGTCGAGACGCCAGATCGCCCCGCGCGGGCTGTCGGTCAGCAGGTAGACGCGCCCGTCCGGCCCCATCCGCACGTCGCGGATCCGCTCGCCCAAGGGGATCCGCTCCTCGGCCACCGGCCGCCCCCCCTCCATGCGCAGACGCACCAGCGCGCGTTCGCGCAGGCCGCCGACCAGGAGGTCGCCGCGCCAGCCGGGAAAGGACGAGCCGGCGTAGAACGCCGCGCCCGACGGCGCGATGGACAGTGGAACCCAGACCCAGAGCGGATCGACCATGCCGGGGAGGGAGCGGTGCTCCGTGATGATGGAGCCGTCGTAGTTGATGCCGTGCGTGGCGCGCGGCCAGCCGTAGTTGGCCCCCGCCTGCAGCAGGTTCACCTCGTCGCCTCCGCGCGGCCCGTGATCCACCACCCAGATCCGCCCCGTCTCCGGGTGGACCGTCATCGCCTGCAGGTTGCGGTGCCCCAGGGTCCAGATCTCGGGCATCGCCCCGGGGCGGTCGGCGAAGGGGTTGCCGGGGGCCGGGCGGCCGTCCTCCGTCAGGCGCAGGGTCTTGCCGTTGTGGCTGGCGAGGTCCTGGCTCTGCTCCGGGCGCATCCGGTCGCCGAGCGAGAGATGGAGAAACCCCTCGCCGTCCCAGACCATGCGGCAGCCGAAATGGAGCACGCCCCCCGTGCGCGGCATCGCCGCGAAGATCGTGGCGACCCCCTCGATCCCTCCTTCCGTCAGGCGCCCGCGGCTCACCGCGGTCGAGACCCCGCCCGGCCCTTCCGCAGCATGGCAGAAATAGACGAGCCCGGTGCGCGCGAACTCGCGGTGCAGGAGCACGTCGTGCAGCCCGCCCTGGCCGCGGGCGAAGACGGCGGGCGCGCCGGCGAGCGGCGGCGAGAGCGCGCCCTCGCGCGACACGAGCCGGACCCGCCCGGGGCGCTCCGTGACCAGCATCCGCCCGTCCGGCAGGAAGGCGAGGCCCCAGGGGTGCTCCAGGCCCGAGGCGACGACGCTCACTCGGAACGTCGCCCGCTCGCTGGCGACCGGCCCCGCCGGTTGCGCCCAGGCGGGAGCGGCCGCGAGAGCAGCGATCAGGAGGGCGAGCGCGCGGCGGGGCATGGCGGACGTCCTACGATGGGGCCCGACCTGAAAGGGTGGCCGCTCGGACGGCGCGCGGAAAGCCCTGCCTCGCGCGCCCGGATCGGAGGTCAGAGGTGCTGGTCCACCCAGGCCATCAGGTTGCTCTTGGAATCGGCCCCGACTTTGGTCGCCACCGCCTGCCCACCCTTGAACAGCATCAGTGTGGGAATGCCGCGCACGGAGTAGCGGTTCGGCGTGACCGGGTTCTCGTCGATGTTCACCTTCGCCACCGTCAGCTTGCCCTCGTAGGCCTTCGCGATCTCCTCCAGCGCGGGCGCGATCATCCGGCAGGGGCCGCACCACTCCGCCCAGAAATCGACGAGCACCGGGCCCTGGGCCTTCAGCACGTCGGTCTCGAAGGAGGCGTCGGTGACGGACTTGGTCAAGCTGCTCATGCGGGCGGCTTCTCCGGAAGGTTTCTTGGCACTCACCATAGCGCGGGCTTGTCGTGACGGTCCAAGGGGCGGTCAGGGCGCGAACCGGTGAAGGACCTCGGCGGGGATCGGCATCAGGCGGGGGCCGAAGGTCCACACGAGCGCGCCCTCGATCCGCCGGCCGGGGAACAGCGCAGCGAGCACGGCGCAGTAGGCGCTCATTTGGCGGAGATAAAGGGGGGGCACGTCCTCCACCCGCTCGGGCGGCGGGCGATTGGTCTTGAAGTCGGCGACGAGGACGCGGTCCGCGATCACGGCAAGGCGGTCCACAACCCCGTTGACCTGACGCTCGCCGGCCAGCCCGACGATCGGCACCTCGGCAAGGCTGCCGGGGGCGAAGAGGGGGGCGAACTCGGGGTGGGAGAGGACGGCGAGGGTCTCGCGGACGATCTCCTCGGCCTCCTCCGGCGCAAGCCCGGCAAGGAAGCGGCGGGCGGCACGCGCGCGGTCGCCTTCCGGCACGTCCGGCAGGTGCTGCAGCAGGCTATGGATCAGGCTGCCGCGGCGGAAGCGGCGGCCTGCCCGGTCGTGCGGCTGCACCGGGGGCGCCGCCGGCTGCTCCTCCCCGTCCTCGCGCGAGGGGCGGATCGGGCGCGCCGCACGCGGCTCCTCGGGCGGAGCCCTCCGCGCCCAGTCCGGCACGGACGTCGGCTCCGGTCGGGCCCGCTCCGCCCCGACCGAGGGCGCGACGGGTGTGCCGGAGGCGATCCGCCACCCCTCGCCCGACCAGGCGAACCCCTCGCCGACCCCGAAGTCCTCCGCCGCGAAGCGGAACCGCTCGGCCCTCCCGTCGGCGGCGAGGCGGGCGAAGCCGGCCTCGACCAGCCGGTACCAGCACCCCGGGTCGAGCGATGCGGCATCCTTCGCCGACCAGCCGCAGACGATCAGCCGGTCCTCGGCCCGGGTCAGGGCGACGTAGAGGAGGCGCCGGTATTCCGCCTCCTGCCGCTTCGCGAGCGCCGCGCGCCGCTCCTCGACCACGCGCTCGCGCAGCTCCTTGCGCGGCGCCCAGAGCGGCACGGGCGGATTGCCCGGCACCGGGTCCTCCGCCCAGACCACAGTCTCGTCGAGCTTCGGCACCCGCGTGGTGTCGGGGAGGATGACGATCGGCGCCTCCAGACCCTTGGCGGCGTGCACCGTCATCACGCGCACCGCGTCGGATCCTTGCTCCTGTTCGCGCTTGACCTCGATCCCGGCGCGGTCGAGCCAGGCGAGGAAGCCCTGCAGGCTCGGCGGCTCCGCCCGCTCGTAGACGAAGGCTTGGTTGAGCAGCTCCTCCACCGGCTCGATCGCGTCCGCTCCGAGGCGGCGTCGCAGCCGCCAGCGGCCGCTGACCGTGCCGTCGCCGTCCGGGTGGGGGAAGGGGTAGCCGGCCAGGATGAAGCCGAGGAGTTCGGCGGGACGGAGAAGGTCAGCCCGCCTCGCCACCGCCTCGATGAGCGCCGCCGCCGCCTGCCACTCGGGCCGCTCGCCGCGCCGCGCCCGCAGCATGTCCCACAGCCGCCCAGGGCGGGGCCGGGCGACGTCCGCGGGGTGGCGGCAAAGCGCGAACAGGCTCTCCTCCGAGACGTCGCAGAACGGCCCGCGCAGCACCTCAGCGAGCGAGAGCTCGTCCGCCTCCGGCAGCAGCGCCACGCGGCAGAGGGCGAGCAGGTCCTGCACGGCCAAGCTTGCGGTGAGCTTGAGGCGATCGAGGCCAGAGACCGGCACGCCTCGCGCCTTCAGCGCGCGGACGAGTTCGGCGACGAAGCGGTCGCGGGTGCGGACGAGAATCATCACGTCGCCGGGGCGGATCGGGCGGCCGCGGGCAGGCAGGACCTCGCCGCCGTCGATCCAGGTGCGGATCCGCGCCGCGATCGCCTCGGCCAGGGCGCGCGCCGGGTCGCGCTCCGTTACCGCGTCGGCGAGCGCGGCCCAAGGGTCCTCGGGCGGCTCCTCGCGCGCCCCCGAGACGACGGGCCAGAGCTCGGCGGAGCCCGCGGCGTCGCGCCGCGCCGCCTCGTGCCGGACCGGCCCGCCTTCGGCGGTGAGCGAGGCGCCGGCCGGACCGTCGAACACCGCATCGACCAAAGCGAGCACGGCGGGGACGGAGCGGAACGAGCGGGTGAGGCTCTCCGCCCGCCAAGCCAGCCCGGCCTCGCCGCACTTGCGCGCGAAAATCCCCTTCCAGCGCGCGAACTCGGCCGGCTCCGCGCCCTGGAAGCCGTAGATCGACTGCTTCTCGTCGCCGACGGCGAACACCGTGCGCGGCAGAGGCCGCGCGCCCTCGCCGACGAAGAACTCCTCGGTGAGCCGGCCGACGATCGCCCACTGGTCGGAGTTGGTGTCCTGTGCCTCGTCGATCAGCACGTGATCGACTCCCTGGTCGAGCTTGTAGTGCACCCAGGCGGCCGCGCCGTCGGCTTCGAGGAGGGCGCGGGTGCGGGCGATCAGGTCGTCGTAGTCGAGCCCGGCGCGTGCCGCCTTGGCGCTGGCGAAGCCGGCGATGGCCGGCGCGGCGAGGGCGGCGAGGGCGGCGGAGGCCTCGGCGAGTTCGGCGGCGGCGAGGCGCTCCTCCACCGCGCTGGATGCGCTCGGCTTCGGCGCAGGAACGCCTCGTAGGCCGTCCGGCCAGCGCTGCTCGCACCTTGGCGGGCGCGACCAGTCTTCTCGGCGAACGCGGCTCGCCCTTGTCGGTGAGGAAGACACGACCGCCAGCGCGCGCCAGGTGGCGAAGCTCGAGCCTGCCCTCGTCGCGCGCCGAGCCACTCGCCGCAGCTCGCGCGCCCGCTCCTCGTGGCCTGTCGCCGCCCGCCTCCGTCCAGACGGCGGCGAGGCGGACGAGGCCCGTCTCCCGCGCCGGGTCGATCAGGCAGGCCTCGCGCAGGATCGTCTCGGGATCGTCCTCGCGGCCGAGCCCGAGCACCCTGCGCTGCGCCGCCGCCACCGCCTCGGGGTGGCTGCCCACCGGAGCGAGCCCCGGCCGGCCACGGGCGGGAAGCAAGGCGCGGATCGCCTCTCCGAGCCGCTCCGGCGAGGCAAGCGACGCGAGCTTGTCCACGGCCCGCGCCCCGGTCTCGGTCAGCGGGGCGGTGGCGAGAGCGGCCTCCCGGGCAGCCGCGAGCAGCGCGGCCGCCTCCGCCTCCTCGATGAGAGCGAAGCGCGGCGGCACCTGGGCCTCGATGGGAAAGCGCCTGAGCACGCCTTGGGCGAAGGCATGGATGGTCTCGATCTTCATCCCGCCCGGCAGGTCCAGCACCTCGGCGAACAGGGCGCGGGCGCGGCGCATCGCCTCGGTCGAGGGCGGCTCGCCGGTGAGGTCGGCGAGATCGCGCGCGAGCTCCTCCTCCGAGGCTGTCGCCCAGTCGCCGAGGCGGCGCGCGAGCCGTGCTCGCCATCTCCGCCGCAGCCGCCCGGGTGAAGGTGAGGCAGAGGATGCGCCCAGGCTCGGTGCCGGCGAGCATCAGGCGCAGCACGCGGTCGATGAGAAGCCGGGTCTTGCCCGACCCGGCCGAAGCCGCGACCCAGGCCGAGGCCGTCGGGTCGGCGGCGCGGCGCTGCTCGGGGGTCGGCACCGCCATCGCTCAGCCCTCCCCTCCGCCGGCGCCAGCCGACCACTCGTCGATCCGGGCGAGCACGGCGTAGTCCGACCGCTTCCAGGGCAGGCGCGGGTGCGGGCGGGAGAGGTAGGGGGTTGCCTCGTCGTCGAAGGCGTGCAGCCGGCGGATCAGCCCCGCCCACGCGGCTTCCGCCGCCTCCGCCTCCGTCTCCGCGCACACGCGCCTGATCTGCCCGGGCTCCGAGCCGCCGGAGAGCTTCCAGTAGGCGAGTTCCACGGCGGGCAGGGGCGGCACGCCCGGGAAGGCGCCGCGCCGGGCGAAAGCCGCCTCGAGGGTGAGCTGCGGCTCCGTTCCGCGCGCGACCGATGTGTCGCTTGGCATGGTCCCCGTCTTGTAGTCGAGGATGGCGAGCCCGCCCTCGCGCACCTCGATCCGGTCCGCCCGGCCGACCAGGGTGAACGGACCGCCCGGCAGCCCGCGGACCGCGTGCTCGGCCCGCGCTTCGGCGAACACCGCCCGCAGGGGGAAGGCGGCGCGTCGCGCGCGCTCCGTGGCGTCGAGGAAGGCAGCGATGCGGGCAAGCCTCGGCCGCCACAAGGCGGCGAGAGCAGGGCGGACGGCGCGGGCGGCAAGCGCGCGGTCGAAGGCGGCGAGGAGCCGGGCTTCGGAGTCCTCGGGCCAAGTCGCGCCGACCGCGCGCAGCACCTCTGCGATGCCGCGGTGCACGATGTCGCCGAAATCCGCCGCCTCGGCATCGGCGTCGAGCGGGTCGAGCGGGCGAAGCCCAAGCACGTGCCGGGCGTAAATGGCGTAGGGCTCGGCGATCCAGGCCGCGATCTCGGTCACCGACAGCCGGCGCGGTCGCGCCGCACGCGGCGGACGCGGGGCGGGTCGCGCCGCGGGGACGGGCGCGCCGGGGTCGTCGAGGCGGTGCGCGATCGCCGCGAGGTCCTCGGAAGGCGCAAGCAGGCTCTCGGCCTCGGCGCCGAACTGGCCGCGCAGGAAGGTCTCGAGCCGCACCAGCCAGCGCGACGGCACCGTGGGCGAGCCCTCGACCCGGCGGGAGCGCGTGAGCAGCACCTCGCGCGCCGAGGCGATCAGCGAGGCGACGTCGGCGGCGGCGTCGCCGATGCGGCGTTCGGGCGAGGGAAGGCCCAAGGCGCGGCGCATCGGCCGCGACAGCCACGGCCCGGGCTCCTCGGCGGCCGGCCAAGTGCCCTCGTTCAGCCCGGCGAGGATCAGGGTGTCGAAGGCCTGCAGCCGCGCTTCCAGAGTGCCGAGGATCTGCACCCTCGGATGCGGGTCCTCCGTGCGGACAAGGCGAACCACCGGGCCTTCCAGCATCGCCTCGAACAGGTCGGGGAAGCGTGAGGGAGCGACGGGTGGCAGGTCGGCCACAGCCTCGGCGAGGTCGGCGAGATGGCGGGCCAGGGTTTCGCCCGCCTCGCCCTGCCAGAGCACGAGCGGCCCGGGCCGGTCAGGGCGGGCGGCGAGCGCCTCGGCGGCGGCGAGATGCGCCTCCAGCAGCTCCGGCAGCGGCGCCTCGGGCCGGGCGGCGAGGGCGAGAAGCGGGGCGAGGATGGGCGAGATGCGCTCGAGCGCCTCGCGTCCGGCTTCGGCGTCCGGGCCGCCGGCACGCTCGAGCGCCGCTGCAAGCCCCTCCAGCGCCGGCGCCGGGCGCGGCCCGCGCAGAACCGCCACCTCGAGGGCGCGCGCCGCGGCGCGAAAGTGCGCAGGATCGTCCCCAGCGGCGGCGAAGGGGTGCTTCGAGCAGCGCAAGCAAGGGGGTGGGGGCGAGCTGCTCGGCCACCGCGCGGGCGAGCAGGCGGAGGAACACGCCTGCGGGAGCGTTCTTCGCCGGCTCGCCTCCGGTGTCGTCCACCGCGATGCCGTGGCGGGCGCAGGCATCGGCGATCCGTCGCGCGAGCTGTCGATCGGGCGTGACCACCGCGACGGAGCGGCCCGGGGTCTCGAGGGCACGGCGCAGGGCGAGCGCGACGACGGCCGCCTCCTCGTGGGTCTCGGCGGCCTCCAGCCGCGCGAGGCCGGAGAGCGCGGGGCGCCACCGTTCGGGGTCGCGCACGCGCCAAGCGGCGAGCCCTGCGGGCGGGGCGAAGACGGCGGCGAGCAGCCCTGCCCGGTCGGGCCGATCCGCTGTCGCCGCGCGGGCGGGCCAGGGCAGAACCGACTCGCGCGCGACACCGAGGCGGGCGAGCAACGCGGCAAGCCCCGCCTGCGGGTGGGTCTCCGGTAGGGCCTGCCACAGGCCGGCGGGAAGCGTGCGGTCGATGGCGGGCAGCACCACCGCCCCCTGCGGCAGACGACTGACGGCGGCGAGCAGGTCGGCCAGGGCGGGAAAGGCGGACGCGGGGCCGGCGGCGATCACGGGGCCAGCGGGCGGGGCCCTCTCCCAGGCCGCAACCTGCGCCCGCAGGGCCCGAACGCGCCGCTCCGCCGGGTCCGAAAGCCCCCGTTCGCGCAGCACCTGCGGCCACGCGCCGGTCAGGATCTCGAGGAAGCGCATGGTCTTCTGCCAATGCGCCGCATGCTCCTCCGGCACGAGCGTGGCGAGCCGGCCGGGCTCCACCTCAGCAAGCGCAAGCTCGTCGAGCAAGGAGCCGAGCTCGACGGCAAGCCGCCAGGTGCGGTCGAAGGGCAGGTCGGGGTCGGCCTTGGCGACCAAGCGGGAGAGCAGGGCGACGCGGGCGAGCGGGCTGATCGGCGGGGGGAGTCGAGCGCGCCCGAGAGCAGCAGCGGCTCGTCCGCCAGCTCGCCGAGCGGGTGGATCCGCGGCAGGATCGCCGAGCGGTTGCCCGAGAGGCGAAGCAGGGCGGCGGCGAGCGCGCGTCCGGCGCGGCGCGTGGGCAGGAGCACGGTGGCGCGGGCGAGCGCGAGCGGATCCTCGCCCGCAAGCGCGAGGAGCCCCGCGGCGAGATCCTCGAGGAAGGGGCGGCAAGCGGCGATCTCGAAGACGCGGGGCGCGGGTGCGGAGAAAAGGCCGGCCTGCATCAGCGGGCGTAGGCGAAGGCGGAGACCCGTCCGGCGAGGGCCTCCTCGGCGTCCTGCGATGTCCTCAGGCGTGGAGAGGTGCAGCCAGACCCCGTCATGCACCACCGCGCGCAGGCGATCTGCCGCGATCGCCCGGTCCCACAGCAGGTTGGTGGAGAAGGGGCCCGAGGGGGCGGAGGCGAACAGCGCCGGCGAGGCGAGCTGCACCCCGGCATAGAGGTAGGGCACGATCTCCTTCTCGCGCGGCCGCCGCACCCGACCCCACGGGATCGACCGCGAAGTCGCCGCGCCCGGCTGTAGACGGGCAGCAGGGCGGCGCGATGCACGAGAAGCACGGCGTCGAGCCGGTCGGGGTCGAAGGCGTCGGCGAGGCGGAGGAGGGCGGGACGGGCCCCGTCCAGCCAGAAGGCGTCGCCGTTGACGACGTAGAAGGGGGCCTCGCCGAGCAGCGGCAGGGCCTTCACCACCGCGCCCCCGGTATCGAGCAAGGTCTCTTCGTGGCTTTCCACGATCTCGAGGTCGCGCCGTTCGGCAAGGGCAGAAAGCACCGCCTCGCGCTGCCAGTGCGTGTTCACCACCACCCGCGCCACGCCGGCCGCGGCGAGGTGGTCGAGGATCCGGTGCAGCAAGAGACCGGCCGGCGACGTGCAAGAGCGGCTTGGCCGTGGTGTCGGTCAGCGGGCGCATGCGCGTCCCCAAGCCCGCGGCGAGCACCATCGCGACCCGGGGCGGCGTCATCGCGCGGCCTCTTGTGGGGATCGACGGAGGGCAGGCGGAATGTGGCGGTCGAACCAGGCGGCGAGGGGGCGGCAGGCGGGGTTGGCGAGCGCGCGCTCGAGCAGGCGCCACGTGCGCGGAGCGAAACGGAGGTAGCCGGGCTTGCCGTCACGGCGGGCGAGCCTGGTCCAGAGCGCGGCGACCCGGACGTGGCGCAAGGCGGCGTGGGCGGCGAGGGAGGCGAGGAAGCGCATGCGGTCGGCCACCGCCGCCTCCTCGAAGTAGAGGGCGAGGGCGGCGCGCCGCGCCTCGGCCGAGACGTCGCGCCGCGCATCCTCGATCAGGCTCATCACGTCATAGGCGGGGTGGCCGGCGGCGGCGTCCTGGAAGTCGAGCAGGCCACAGGCGGCAACGCCGGGCCGCGGCAGGAGGATCAGGTTGTCGACGTGGAAGTCGCGATGGACGAGAACCGGCTCGTCCTCGGCGAAGGGTGCGAGCGTTTCCGCCACCGCCTCGGCGAAGGAGCGGCGGAGATCGCCCGGCGTGGGTCCGCCGAACACCGCCGGCCACCACCAGTCGAGCAAGGTGGCGGCGGCGGCCTCCGTCATCTCCGTCGCGCCCCAGGCGCCGAGCCCCTCGGGCGGGGGCCGGCGATGGAGGGCGGCAAGCGCGGCGGCAGCGAGGCGATAGAGGCGGACTTCGTCCTCCCCCGAGGCAAGCAGGCGGGTGAAGGTGTCGTCTCCGAAATCCTCGACCAGGGCGAGGCCCGCCGCCTCCTCCGCGGCGAAGACGTGGGGCGCGGAGAGACCGTAGCCGCGCAGGAGGGCGGCGATGCGAAGGAAGGGGCCGAGCGCCTCCCGTTCGGGCGGGCAGACCATCAGCAGGGCCGGGCGCGGCCCACCCGAAAGACGCTCGTACACGCGGAAGGAGGCGTCGCCGGCGAGCGGGACCCGGCGTGCGGACCCGAAACCGTGCGCGGCGAGGAACTCCGCGACGGTCACGGCTCGACCAAGGCGGGCAGGCGGTCCGGCCAGCCGGCGAGCCGCGCCTCGCGCGCCTGCGGGCGGGCGGGCACGGGAGACAGCGTCACGGTCAGCGCCCCGGCGGGGATGAGCGGTCCGAGCCGCTCCGGCCATTCGACGAGAACGATGCCGCCCCTCGCCTCCTCCCAGCCGAGCTCGATGATCTCCTCGGGATGCCCGATCCGCCAGAGATCGTAGTGCCAGGCCTCGACGCCGCCCGGCAGGGCGTAGGTCTGCACCAGGGTGAAGGAGGGCGAGGGCACGACGAGGTCGGGGTCGGCGCTCGCCGCGCGCAAGAAGGCGCGGGCGAAAGCCGTCTTGCCCGCGCCATAGGGCCCGGCGAGCAGGATCGCATCTCCCGGCTTGGCAAGGGGCGCGATGCGGGCGGCGAGCCGAGCCGTCGCCGCCTCGTCCGGCAGGAGAAGGGAGCGCTCGAGCACCATCGCGACTCGACTCCAGTGTAGCGGGGCGGCTGGCGCTTGCGCGACCGGGGCCGGGGGGTATCTAGGCGTGGTCCGAGGCGAGGAGAGCGCGATGGCCGAGAGGATCGAGACCGACGTCTGCATCGTCGGGGCGGGGCCCGTCGGTCTCTTCGCCATTTTCGAATGCGGCATGCTGCGCATGCGTTCGGTCGTCGTCGATGCGCTGGACGCCATCGGCGGGCAGTGCATCGCGCTTTACCCGGAGAAGCCGATCTACGACATCCCCGCCCACCCGGCGATCACCGGCGCGGGGCTGATCGAGAAGCTGATCACGCAGGCCGCCCCGTTCCGCCCGCACTATCTCCTCGGCCGGCAGGTGACCGGGTTCACGCGCGAGGGCGATGGGCGTCTCGCGATCGCGACCTCGGCAGGCGACACGATCCTCGCCCGGGCGATGATCATCGCCGCCGGCGCGGGCGCCTTCGGGCCGAACCGCCCGCCGCTCGAGGGGCTCGAGGCCTTCGAGGGCAGAAGCGTCTTCTACGCCGTGCAGAGGCGGGAGGATTTCCGGGGCAAGCGCATCGTCATCGCCGGAGGGGGCGATTCGGCGGTGGATTGGGCGCTCTCGCTCGCCGAGCTCGCGGCGTCCGTTCATGTCGTGCATCGGCGGCCGAAATTCCGCGCCGCGCCCGAAAGCGTGGCGCGCATGGAGGCGCTCGCCGCTGCAAGGCCGGATCGAGATCGTCGTGCCCTACCAACTCCATGCGTTGAAGGGGGCGGGCGGAGTGTTGGAGGCGGTCGAGGTGGCCACGCTCAAAGGCGAGGTGCGCGCGATCCCGGCCGATGTCCTCCTCTGCTTCTTCGGACTTGCGATGGATCTCGGCCCGATCGCCGACTGGGGTGTTGCGCTCGAGCGCGGCCATGTGGTGGTCAACCCAGCGACCGCGGAAACGAGCGTGCCCGGCGTGTTCGCGATCGGCGACGTTGCGACCTATCCGGGCAAGCTCAAGCTGATCCTGCAGGGCTTCGCCGAGGCGGCGGTGGCCGCGCATGCCATCCACCCCCTCGTGTTTCCCGGCCAAGCGCTGCACTTCGAGTACTCGACGACGAAGGGCGTGCAGGGGCTTGCCGCCTGACGTCGGCGTGCCTCGCTGCGTTGCCGCTCGTGACAACGCCGCGCCGGGCTTGTTCAGAACAGGCGCTCCGACCAGGTCTTCGGCGTCAGCGCGGTCTTGATCTCGAGGTCGAGATGGTCGCGGAAGCGCCGTGGCCCGACCTTGCGGATAGGATCGACCACCGAAGCGAGTCCCTCGTGCAGCGTTGCGGTGGTCCTGTAGCCGAGCAGGCGGCGGGCCTTGTCCGCCGAGCAGGTGGCGAAGCGCACCTCCTGCGGACGCGGCGGCAGATGCACCGGCTCGCCGTCGAAGTTGGTCAGCGCTTTCAGCACCTTCGCGACGTAGCGGATGGTGACGAACTCCTCGTCGGGGCCGATGTCGATGATCTCCCGCGCGCAGGCGCTGTCGAACCCCATTCTGACGAGGCAGGACAGGCAGTCTTCGACGTGGGAGAAGCATCGCTTTTGTTCGCCGTCGCCGTAGATGATGGGCGGCCTGCCCTGAAGCATCAGGTTGGCCATGATCGAGACGACGTTGCGATAGGGGTCGTCGAACTTTTGCCGCGGGCCGATGATGTTGTGCGGCACCGCGATCACCCACGCGACGCCGTGAATCTCGCAGGGATTGCGCGGGAATCCTCCGCCGCGACCTCGGCCAAGCCGTCCGTCTGAAGGGGGGAGGATCCTCGCTTAGCGGTGTCGTCTGATCGCCGTGCCGCGCCATCGCGGAACGGAACGCGATGCGCTTGGCGCGATTGGCGATCGCGGCGGAGAAGACCCGCTTGGGCGGCAGACGCACGGCGTCGAGCAGACGAAACGACCGGCCCGCCCCGCTGTGAACACCCTGTCACGAGCACCCTGTCACGGGCTTCCGTCGCGGACGTTGCCCTTGGCCGTGCACCGTCGGTGTCGCGAGACGTGTCGAGGCGGGAACCTCGGCCGTGACGTTCCCGTTGCTGTCGATAACGACGGCGCCTGCGTGGCACATCGCAACCCGCGGGTCCTCGAGCACCCGCATGATTTCCTCGATGAAGGTTGGGGCGATCAGATCATCGCCGCTCTTCGGCATGACGAAATCTGCGTCCCCAAGCAGGAAGGCCGCGCGAAACCCGGATACGATCCCTTGGTTGGCGCGGAACCGCTTGAGCCCGATGCGGCGATCGCGCCCAGCCCAACGTTCGGCGATCTCGCGGGACTCGTCGGACGAGCCGTCGTCGATCAGCGTCAGCCGCCAGGCATCCCAGGTCTGATCGAGGATCGATCGGATGACGTCTTCGAGGTGTTGCGCCTCGTTGTGGAAGAATAGGTTGATGTCGACGACAGGGCGGCCGCTCATTGCCGGCACTCCCGACAATGGCGCAGCGCCGCACGGCCTCGCTGCGCCGTGCTTCCGGCAAACGCCGGGCACGCCCCTGGCCGCGCCCTTGCAGCGGCTGACGGCTGAGCTGCTCCCTCCATGTCCCTCCTCGCCCTCCGCGTCGGGCGCACCGCGCCTCGTCGGCCTAGCCGTCACGGCCTGCCCGGACAGACGACGGGGAACGGCGTGGGCCCTGCGCCGCTAATCGTGCGCGACATGCGTGAGCATTCCGTTGACGCGACTGCTGAGGCGCCCATTGATGGCGCGCCCCGCGCGGGATCGCGCCTAGAGCCAATCGGCGAAGGACGGCGCTCCCGACAGCATCGGCCGTTCGGTCCGGATCACCCGGAGCGCGTCGTTGAAGAAGGCGACGAAGCGGTCGGCATGCTTGCCGGTACCGAGCGGGTACTGGCGCATCTTCCAGCGGTTCGCCTCCCCGCGCTGATGGTGGATGCCGCCCGCGTTGTAGGCGCAGGCGACCACGGGAGGATCAAGCCGGGTCTGCGGGGCCTGGCGCGCGATGTAGCCGAGCCCCGCCCGCAGGCTCGTTTCGGGATCGCAAAGCCGGGCGGCATCCACGCTCGGATCGCCGAGCACGGCGCGCGCGGTGGAGATGAGGGTCTGGGTCAGGCCGACCGAGACGCGATGGGGTGTTGCCTCGTCGGAGACGAAGCCGGGCTCCTCGCGCCGGGCCGTGATCGCCGCCTCGAGGCTCCGTCTGCCCGCCCGCGCTTTCGGTCGCCACCGTGGCCAGCGCGAGCTCGATCGGGACCCCCGTCTCTCGGCAGACGCCGCACAAGGCGGGTCCGATGCGCGGATGGGCGAGCAGCGCCCGCACGGTGCGCGGTTCGCCGCCGCTTCCGACCGGCGCCGCGCCGTCGATCGCCACCCCGTCCGGCGTCAGCATCCAGGCGACACTGTCCGAGAACACCCGGTGCGGGCGGGTGAGATCCGGCAGGGCGGCGCGCAGGATCTCGAGCGGATGCACGGCCCGCTCAGTCTCATCTGCCGCGCGCCGGATGTCGAGGGCGGACCGATCGGGCTCGGCGAAGAGGGCGGCCCAGGTGCGCGGCCCGACGATGCCGTCCACGGCAAGCCCGAGCCGGCCCGACTCGCGGGCCTGGAAGGCGCGCACGGCCCGCTCGGTGGCTGGACCGAACAGCCCGTCCGCCGGGCCGACGAGCCGCGCGAAGGCCGGGTCGCGCGCGATCAGCCGCGCCTGGACCGCCCGCACGTCCGCCCCGCGCAGGTAGGGCAAGGTCAGGCGCAGGGGCCGTTCGTAGCGGGGGGTGCTCAGGCCGGGCATGCGTGCCGTCTCCGCTCGGTCGCGACCGCGCGGGCGAGCGCCGCCATGGCGGGGGCAAGCTGCGCATCGGGGGCGGGGGAGCGGGCCAGCAGGTCGGAGGCTCGCGCAAGCGCAGGGCAGGGTGGGCCGAGCCGGAGCGCCGCTTCGGCGAAGGCGGCGGAGGCGCCGTAGTAGAAGCCGACGGCAGAGGAGGCTGCGGCGCGGCGCGCGGCCTCGGCCTCGGCGGCAAGGGCGGCGTTGAGGGGGGCCGCCGCGCCGACGGAGCGCGCCTGGTCGCGCCGTTCGCGCAGGCTGAGCAGGTAGCCGGCGTAAAGCCGGGCGGCGTCGCCTTCGGCGAGGGGCCGCGGGGCAGCACCGAGCGCGGCGCGATAGTTCGCCACCGCGCAGTCGAAGCGCGCCGCCGCCTCTTCCGCCCGGCCCGACCCAGGCGCCAGGGCGGCGGTGCCGAGCCTGAGGCAGGCATTGGCGACGATCTCGCGCGCCTGCAGGCAAACCGGGTCGTCCGGCCCGGCGCACTCGAGCCTCGTGGCGGCGATGGCTTCCAGATCTCCTTGGGCGTTGAGGTCCTTCAGGCGGTCGAGGTCGCGCGCGGCACAGGCACAAAGGGCGAGGGCGGCGACGAGCAGGACGGCGCGTCTCATGCGGGGATCTCCCGGGCGGCGCGGGCGAGGGTGTCGGCGAGGTCAGGCGCGGTCTCGGCGGTGGCGAGGCGGCCGGCGGCAAGCGCGAGGCGATCGAGCGCGGCGGCTGCGCCGAGGTCCTCACGCGCGGCATCGAGGGCGGCGCGAAGCTGGCTCTGGGCGACGGCGCGCATGCCGTCGGGCAGGGGGACGGAGACGGGCCGGGGGTCGGCGGCGTCGAGCAGCCCGTCGAGCAGGGCGCGGCGATACTCCGCGAGCCCTTCCTCGAGTTCGCGGACGCTGGCGAATCCGTCCTCCCTGCCGAGCGGGCGGGGCGGCAGCGCGCCATCGCCGGCGATGAGGCGAGCGGGCGCGTCGGGCGCGAGGGCGGCGACCATCAGGGCGCGGGCGGCAGCGAGGTCGCGCGCGGCCAGGATGTCGCGATAGAGGCGGGCGAAGATCGGCGACCGCTCGAGGGCGGCGAGACTCATCGGCGCATCCGCCAGCCCTTCGGGGAAGAGGTCGAGTCCGTAGGGCCGGTCGAGGACGCGCGCGACCCAGCGCCGGTAGTGTTCGACGCCGATCCGCACCGCTTGCACCCCGCCGGCGAGCACCGCGCCGACGAGCCCGAGCGGACCGCCGACGGCGGCGGCGAGGGCGGGGGTGCGGGCGAGGGCGGGGGCGATCTCGCGGGCGACGTCGGCGGCGAGGGCAGCGAGCGGGTTGGCTGGGGCAAGGCTGGCTGCAAGCCCGGCGGCGCGGGCGGCGGCCTCGGCGAGGTCGCCCGTGCGAACGGCCTCGGCGGCGGCAAGGGTCGTGTCGGCAAGCGCGGCGGCGCGCGCGGCCTCGCGGGCGAGGGGGGAGGAGGGGTCGGCGGCGGCGATCGCCTCGGCCGCCGCCTTCACGCCCGAGGCCAGCCGGACGGCGACGGAGAGCCCGTCGCGCGCGGCATCATGGGCGGCGATTTCGCGCTCCGACTGCGCCTTCGCGGCCTCGGCCTCGCGCGTCGCCGCCTGGGCCGCCGCCTCGGCGCGGGCGGCCTTGGCTTCGGCTTCGCGTGCCGCCTCCGCCTCCCGCTCGCGTTCGCCGCCTGCGCTCCGCGCCCCGAAGTAGAAGCCGAGCACCGTGCCCAGAAGCCCCGCCACCTCGCCGGTGGAGGCAAGCCCCAAGGCGCGCTGGAACAGAAGGGCGGCAAGCCCGAGGGTGACGATGACGAGGCCGAGCGCGGCGCGCACCGTGCCCTCGGGCAGACCCAAGGGCAAGGACTTCAGTCCCAGGAACGCCTTCAGCCGGGCAGCCTGGATTTCGCCAGCGGAGGCGCCGGGGATCGGCTCGCCGCACCACTCGGCCAAGCGGGTCAGCGAGCGATGCAGCCAGACCGCGACGAGGCCGAACAGGATCAGGGCGACGAGCAGCGAAACACCGAGGATGAGCGCGGCGTCGGCCAAGTGCGACGAGGCAGCGGCGGAAGCTGAGCCGCCGACGATCACCTGCTGCGCGGCGGCGGGGAGGGGGAGGAGGATGGCGAGGGCGAAAGCGGGGAGGAGGGCGTGCGGGCGGCATGGCGGCTCCGGCCTGGCGCCCCCGCTTATAGGATGTTTTTCCTCTTCCGTCACCGTCTTGTTTCGTTCACGAGGTCCGCCCTGCCCCGATTGACCGCCCGCCTCCCGGCGCCGATCCTCGCCCGCCGTCGCAGGGAGAGGGAGGCGAACGCGCGATGCCGCAGGACCCGTTCTTCAACGAAAGGCTCTTCGAGGCCGGACTTGCCGTGCGCAAGGAGGTGCTGGGGGCGGATTACGTGGAGACGTCGCTCGCCAAGGCCGACGACTTCATGCAGGCCTTCCAGGAGTTCACCACGCAGTATTGCTGGGGGATCATCTGGAACCGGCCGGGGCTGGACCGGAAGACGCGCTCCTTCCTCAACCTCGCGTTCTTGATCGCGCTCAACCGCCCCAACGAACTGAGGCTGCACGTCGCGGGCGCGCTCGCCAACGGCGTGACGAAGGAGGAGATCAAGGAGGTCTGCCTGCAGGCCTTCGTCTATTGCGGCGTGCCCGCCGCGCTCGACGCGTTCAAGGTGGCGCAGGAGGTGTTCAAGGAAAAGGGTATCTGAGGGCGGCGCAGCGGCGCGCGGGGGCGCGGTGGCGGAGACCTACCGGATCGGCTGCGGGGCGGGGTTCTCGGCCGACCGCATCGATGCCAGCCGTCACCCTGATCGAGCGCGCGCGGCCCCAGGCGGTGGTGTTCGAGTGCCTCGCCGAGCGCACCGTCGCCCAGGCGGTGCTCGCGCGGCTCGCCGACCCGGACGCCGGGTTCGACCCCTGGTTCGAGGATCGGATGCGCGCCGTGCTGCCGCCCGCCCTCGCCGCCGGGACCGCCCTCATCACCAATATGGGGGCGGCGAACCCCGCCGCCGCCGGCCGGCTCGCCCGCCGGCTCGCCGCCGAGGCAGGCGCGCCCGACCTGCCGATCGCGGTCGTCGAAGGCGACGAGGTGACGGAGACTGGTCCGCCGCCTCGACCCGCCCCTCCTGGATCGGCCGGGCCGCCCTTCCGACCTCGGCGAGGCCCTCGTTTCCGCCCACGCCTATCTCGGCGCGGCGCCGATCGTGCAGGCGCTGGCCGGCGGGGCCCGCCTCGTCATCACCGGCCGGGTCGCCGACCCGGCCCTGTTCCTCGCGCCCCTCGATCGCATCACTTCGGCTGGGCGAGCCGACGACTGGGAGCAGGCTCGGGCGCGGGCATCCTCGATCGGCCACCTGCTCGAATGCGCGGGCCAACTGACGGGCGGCTATTTCGCCGACCCGGGGGTGAAGGACGTGCCGGGCCTCGCCGATCTCGGCCTGCCTTTCGCCGACGTCCAGGCCGACGGCAACGCCACGCTGAGCAAGCCCGAGGGCACCGGGAGGCCGGCTCGATCGCCTCACCTGCACCGAACAGCTCCTCTACGAACTGCACGATCCGGGCGCCTACCTGCAGCCCGACGCCACGGCGCGATTTCCGCGCCGTGCGCTTCACCGAGCTCGGCCCCGACCGAGTGCGGGTCGAGGGCGGGAACGGGGCGGGCGCCGCCACCGACGCTGAAGGTGATGGTCGGCTACCGCGACGGCGTGGTGGTGGAGGGCGGCATCTCCTACGCCGGCGATGGCGCAGTGGCGCGCGCCCGGCTCGCCCTCGAGGTCCTGCGCGAGCGGCTGGGCCGGCGCGGCATCGCCGTTTCCGATCTCCGGACCGACATCATCGGAGTCGACTTCGTGCTTCTGCGCGGTGCCGTGGTCGACGCCCGACCCGCCGGTGCGCGACGTGCGCGCCCGCCTCGCCGCCCGGGTGGCCGATCACGCCGGCGGCGCGGGCGATCGGGCACGAGATCGAGGCGCTGTGGCTGAACGGGCCGGCGGGTGGAGGTGGCGCGTCGTGGTCGGCGCGCGAGGGGCTGGCGGTCGCCTCCGTCCTCATCCCCCGCGATCTCGTCTGCCCGACCGTCTCCTTCGTCCCACCCGCCTGATGGCAAGCTTGCGCGACCTTGCCACCGCCCGGTCGGGCGACAAGGGCGACACCGCCACCTTGGGCGTCGTCTGCCGCGATCCGGCCAACTATCCGCTGCTCGCCGACTGGCTGACGGCGGAGCGCGTGGCCGCAGTTCCTCGCTCCGGCCGTGCGCGGGCCGGTGCGGCGGTATGAACTCCCCGACCTCGCCGCACTTCTTTTTGTGCTCGAAGGTGCTCTCGAGGGCGGGGTCACGCGCTCGCTTGCCCTCGACCCGCACGGCAAGAGCCTCGCGTTCTCCCTGCTCGCCATGACGCTGCCGGATGAGCTTCTCACTCGGGCTCGATGCCGGCGGCCTTGACCATCGCCGTCCACCGCGCGCGCTCGGAGCGGATGAACGCCGCCGCCTCCTCGGGCGTCGAGAGGAACAGCGTCATCCCGAGCGTGTTCTCCAGCCGATCGCGCACCGTGGCGTCGTTCGCCGCCGCCCGCACGGCCGCCCCAAGGCGATCGATCACCGTCTTCGGCACGCCGGCCGGGGCGACGAGGACGAACCACGCGAAGATGTCATAGTCGGGCAGCCCCTGCTCGGCGATCGGTGCGACCTCGGGAAGCTGCGGCACGCGTGTTCTGGTCGTCACCCCCAAGGCCCGCACCTGGCCGCCGCGGATCGCCGGCAGCGTGACCGCCACATCGGCGACGAACAGGTCGAGCCGACCCGCGATCACCTCCTGCACCACCTGCGGCGAGGATCGGAACGGCACCTCGAGCAGCCGGATGTCCGCCATCCGCGCGAGCGTGCGCGCGGCGACCAGCTGCGAGGAGGAGGCGGTGCCGAAGGAGAGGCTCTCTGGGCGGGCCTTCGCCGCGGCGATGAAGTCGGCAAGCGTGCGGTAGGGCGATGAGGCGTTGACGATGGCTACGAGCGGCACGGTGGCCAGCGTGGAGATGGCGACGAAATCGCGCTCGATGTCGTAGGGCACGCGCTTGAAGAGCGCATCCGCCGCGGCGTGGGTCGAGTTCGTTCCGAACAGGATGGTGTTGCCGTCGGGGGCGGCGCGGGCGACCTGCTCCGCCGCGATCAAGCCGTTCGCTCCGGGACGGTTCTCCACCACCACCGGCTGGCCGAGGGAGGGGCGCATCGCCTCGGCGAACAGCCGAGCGATGGTGTCGGTCGCACTGCCCGGCGCGAAGGGAACCACGGCGCGGATCGGCCCGGTCGGCCAAGCGTCGGCGAAGACCGGGCGGGGCAGGGCGGCGAGCGCGGCCGAGGCTGCGAGCAGCGTGCGGCGGGTGGTCATCGTTTCCTCCTCGAGGCGGACGTGGTTGCGGCCGAGGCTGGCTTCGACATCCCGTCGGCGCAAGGGGTATCGGGCTGCGCGCCTCCGACAGGGCCGCAAGCCATCGGGTCGATCGCGCTCACGCGGGGAGAAGGACGGCCGCACGGGCGCAGGGCAAGGCCAAGCGATCGCGCGGACGTGGCTTGTTCACCGTCCCCCACCAGGCGGCCTTGCGCGTCGCTCCACTTGCCGAACAGGAACGTCGTGTTCGAAGACCAGTCCCTGCGCTGGCCAGTCTCGACCACTGGTGCAGCAGAAGGGGATGGCTGGGCCATGCCACAGGCAACCGTCGCCTTGGACCGGAGCGGGCGGGGGCGCGTTTGCGGCGACGGAAGGCGACAGGGGCGAGGCCGGGGATGTCGAGGCCGCGCAGGCAGGGCGCCTCCGCCTTCCGACAAAGGAAGGCGGGCCCCCGCCCTCTTCCGCAGGTCAGCCGTGCCCGGCGGGGCAGGCCGGCCCGGGCCGATTGACGGAAACCGCGCGCTCGGGCTAGCGGACAACAGCGGGGGCGAGGGATGGGCCTGTTGGCAGAACTGTGGGAGTTCATGCGCGAGCGCAAGAAGTTCTGGCTTGCGCCGATCCTGCTCGTGCTTGCCCTGTTCGGCGGCCTGATCGTCCTCTCCAAGGGCTCAGCGGTCGCGCCCTTCATCTACACCATCTTCTGATGGGCCGGACGAGGAGGGCCGGACCCTGCGCATCCTCGGCCTCTCCGCCTACTACCACGACAGCGCGGCGGCGCTGATCGAGGACGGGCGGATCCTCGCCGCAGCGCAGGAGGAGCGCTTCACCCGCGTCAAGCACGATGCGCGTTTTCCAGCCGCCGCCATCCGCGCCTGCCTTGCGATCGCTGGGCTGCGCGCCGAGGACATCGACCTCGTCGCCTTCTACGAGAAGCCCTTCCTCAAGTTCGAGCGGTTGCTTGAGACGTACCTCGCCTTCGCGCCGCGGGGCTTTGCCTCGTTTCGACGCGCCATGCCGCTGTGGCTGCGCGAGAAGTTGTTCCAGAAACGCCTCCTCGCCGAGGAGCTCAACCGGCTCGGGCCGGGCCGGTCGCGCAAGGCCTGGGAGGAGAGGCTTCTCTTCGCCGAACATCATGTCTCGCACGCGGCTTCCGCCTTCTTCCCCTCGCCCTTCGACCGCGCGGTGGTGCTGACCCTGGATGGGGTCGGCGAGTGGGCGACGACGACGGCGGGCCACGGCGAGGGCAACCGGCTCGTCATCGAGCGCGAACTCCATTTCCCGCACTCGCTCGGCCTGCTCTACTCGGCCTTCACCTACTACCTCGGCTTCAAGGTCAACTCGGGCGAATACAAGGTGATGGGGCTCGCGCCCTACGGCGAGCCGCGCTTCGCCCGGACCATCCTCGATCATCTGATCGACCTCAAGCCGGACGGAACGTTCCGCCTCGCGCTCGACTATTTCGACTACGCAACGGGGCTCGCGATGACGAACGAGCGCTTCCACCGCCTGTTCGGCGGGCCCCCGCGCGCCCCGGAGACCTGGCTCACCCAGCGCGAGATGGACCTCGCCGCCTCGATCCAGGCGGTGACCGAGGAGGTGGTGGGCAGGCTCGCCCGCGCGCTGCGCCCGGCACAGGGGCCGCGCAACCTCTGCCTTGCCGGAGGGGTGGCGCTGAACTGCGTCGCCAACGGCAAGGTCTGGCGCGAGGGCGGCTGGGACGGCATCTGGATCCAGCCCGCAGCGGGCGATGCCGGCGGGGCGCTGGGGGCGGCGCTGGCTGCCTGGCATCTCGAACTGGGAAAGGAACGGCGCGTCAGCCCGGGGCGCGACGGCATGGCGGGCGCGCTTCTCGGCCCGGCCTTCGACGACGAGGAGATCGCGCGCAGGCTCGCCGCCGCCGGGGCGCGCTTCGAGCGGCTCTCGGAAAGCGAGCTCATCGCGCGCGTGGTCGCGGCGCTCGAGGCAGGCCGCGTGGTCGGATGGTTCCAGGGCCGGATGGAGTTCGGTCCCCGCGCGCTCGGCGCCCGTTCCATCCTCGGCGACCCGCGTCGGCCGGACATGCAGAAGACGATGAACCTCCGGATCAAGTTCCGCGAGAGCTTCCGTCCCTTCGCCCCGGCGGTCCTGCGCGAGCGCGTGGCCGAGTGGTTCGAGCTCGACGCCGACAGCCCCTACATGCTGCTGGTCGCCCCCGTCGCCGCACGGCGACGGCGGGAGATGACGGAGGCCGAGCAGGCGCTCTTCGGCATCGACAAGCTGAACGTCGTGCGCTCCGAGATCCCGGCCGTGACGCATGTGGACCATTCCGCCCGGATCCAGACCGTGGACGAGGAAACGAACCCGCTGTTCGCGCGCCTGCTGCGGGCCTGGGAGACGCGCACCGGCTGCCCCGTCCTCGTCAACACCAGTTTCAACGTGCGCGGCGAGCCGATCGTCTGCACGCCCGAGGACGCCTTCGCCTGCTTCATGGGCACGGGCATCGAACACCTGGCGATCGGGTCCTTCTGGCTCAGTAAGCCTGACCAGGACGAGAGGCTGGTGCACGACCGGGCGGCGGCCTTCGCTCCGGACTGAGGACGCAGCGATGGCGAAGCGCCAAGGCGCATTCCATGAGGACTACGCGCGCGAGGAGGACATCGTTCCGCCCTCGGAGCGGGCTTTCGGTCTCACCGTGGGGGGGATCCTCTGCCTGATCGCGGCGGTCGGCGTGGCGCTGACCGGGCGGCTGTCCTGGATTTCCGGCCCGTTGGGCGGCCTCGGTCTGCTCCTCGTCGCGCTCGCCCTCGCCGCCCCGCGCGCCCTTGCCCTGCCCAATCGTGCCTGGCTTCGCTTCGGGCTTGCCCTCTCCGCCGTCGTCACGCCCGTGGTGCTCGGGCTTGTGTTCTTCCTCGTCGTCACCCCGATCGGGCTTGCCCTCAGGCTCGCCGGCAAGCGCCCTCTTGCGCTTCGCTTCGACCCTGCGCGCGCGAGCTATTGGGAGGAGCGGCGCACCCCGCCCGGCCCGATGCGGCGTCAGTTCTGAGCCGCGCCGAGGAACTCTCGCCACAAAGGTGAGCCGAGCACGGCCTCGGCAGCGACGCGGTGGCCCTCGCCGCTCCAATGCGCATCGACCGCGAACTCGAAACGCCTTCCGTTGCGCGAATGTTCCGCCATGAAGAGGGGTTCGAGGTCGATCACGCCGAAACCTCTCGCTTCGGCCTTGGCGGCGAAGCTTCGCCGCATGCGGGCGAAATACGTATCGTCCGTGGCGGAGAGCGTGTGCGGCTCGTAGAGGTGGGGGCGACGGCCGTCGAGCAGGAACAGCACGCGGCTGGGAGAAAGGCCCGTCATCTCGGGCAGGAGTTCGAGAAAGCGGTCGATCGCGCGTTCGGAGAGGGCGAGGCGTTCGGGTTCGACCTCGGCGGCGACATTGCCGACGAAGCCTCGCGGCAAATCCACTCCGGCGAGGCGCCAGCGGACCCTGTTGATGACGCCTGACGCACCGAGGTTGAAGTGCACGTAGCGGATCAGGGCGGAGTGGCGGACCAGTTGGGTCACGGGACTCGGCTGCCAGTCGAAGCGCTGCAACTCGAGCCCCCCTGCCGTCTCGACGAAGAGGTGAAAACCTCTGCCCGGCGAATAGCGGGCGAGGCTCTCGTCGAAGTCATTGCCGATGATCGGGATCACGATCGCTTCCGCCCCCCACGCGCGCGCGGCGTGGCTGGCGAAGACGAGATACTGCGAGAGCGGCGAGCCGGCGGCGCCGAACGAGTAGACTTTCGCATGCGGTTGCGCAGCCGCGTGCAGACGCCCCTGCAGGGTCTCGGCCCAGGGCACCATCGCCGCCTCGACGTAGGAATTGCCCACCACGGCGAGGAGGGGGCGGCGGTCCGCCCGGTCGTAGGGAATGTCGCTGACGAAGCCTTCGTTGTTGGTCCGCCCGCGATGCACGAGGGCGAAGTTCCAGCCGACGGAGTAAACGAAGTCGCGATCGGGGGCGAAGCGGAAGACGGGGCTTGCCTCGTTCACCGGCTGCGCCCGCATCCCGCTCGCCACCGGCAGGGCGCGCAACGCCAGTTCGGCTGCGAGCAGGAGGAGGACGAGCGGGAGCGCGAGAGCGAGCCCGGCGACGACGAGCCGGCGCAGCAGCGGGCGGGTTGCTGGCATCGGGGCGGCCTTCTGCTGCCGCTTCCGCTGGGCGTCAATCGCGCCCGCTGGTCCGCGCCATTCCGGTGTGGGCTCCCGCCAGCCGCTCCCGTCCTGCCTTGGCGGCGAGGATCAGCTCCCGCCGCACACCTTGGGCATCGGCCACCGGATGGGCGAAGTCGAGCCGCGCCCGCGCCCGCCCGCGCACGAGGTCGCAGCCGTCGACATCGACCGCCGCGAGGCGCCACCCGCCGCCCTTGCGCCGAAGCACCCCTTGCGCGATCGCATCGAGCGCATCGGCATGGTCCTCGTTCACATGCGCGACGATCTCGGCCTCCGCCGCGGCGATCGCCGCCACCGCCGCCGGATCGGGGCGCAGTGCGGAGCCCGCGACGCGACGGGCCATGGCGAAGCCTCCCACCCAGAGCCCCTCCTCCAGGGTGATCCGCCACAGCGCGAAGTCGTTGAATCCCGCGTAGGGACGCGCATAGGGGTGGCGGGCAAGCCAGCGCGCCTTCAGCGTGCCCGCCTCGGGGCCCTCGACGCGCGAGGCGAGCCCGGTGACGGTCAGCCGTGCCCTCTTCTGCGGGTTCGGCCCACGCGCGGGCCCGACGAAAAGGAGCGAACAGCGCGGATCGTTCATCAGGTGGCGGGTGTGGCCCGACAGCATGGAAAGCCACAGGAGCACCGAGAGATCAGGGGCCGGGGCGGGCGTGACGAGAGAGGCGAAGGGCTGGCCCGAAGCGGTGACGGTGGCGAGGGTCGCTTCGCGGCTGAGGCGGATGAGCCGCCGGGCGGCGAGAGCCGGGTCGAGCCCCTCGGCCCCCGTGGTGGTCGCGTCCGCCGCCGCCTCGCTCATCCGTTCACCCCGCGCGCAAGATGGGCGAAGATGTCGGGGCGCGGGGCCCGGCCGGCAACGGGGCAGGGTGCCCGGCTCGCGCGCGCGAACGGAACCGCCATGCCGCAGACGATCGCCCTGGTCGACGACGACCGCAACATCCTCACCTCGCTCGCCATGACCCTGGAGGCCGAAGGGTTCCAGGTCCGCACCTACACCGACGGCGAAAGCGCGCTGCACGGGCTGACCGCCAAGCCGGTCGATCTCGCCGTGCTCGACATCAAGATGCCGCGCATGGACGGGCTCGAACTGCTGCAACGGCTGCGCAAGACCTCCTCGCTGCCGGTGATCCTGCTCACCTCCAAGGACGAGGAGGTGGACGAGCTGATGGGGCTCAGGCTCGGCGCCGACGACTACATCACCAAGCCGTTCAGCCAGCGGCTGGTGATCGAGCGCATCCGCGCCCTGCTTCGGCGCAACGAGCTCGCCAAGAGCGAGGGCTCGGGCCAGCCGGCCGGAGGCGTGATGGTGCGAGGGTCGCTCGCGCTCGACGAAAACCGGCACTTGTGCACCTGGAAAGGAGCTGCCGTCCAGCTCACCGTGACCGAGTTCCTGCTGGTGAAGGCGCTTGCCGCGCGGCCCGGCATCGTGAAGAGCCGCGACCAGCTGATCGACGCCGCCTACGGCGAGAACATCTACGTCGACGACCGCACCATCGACAGCCACATCAAGCGGATCCGCAAGAAATTCCGCGCCGTCGACCCGCAGTTCTCGCAGATCGAGACGCTCTACGGCATCGGCTACCGCTACAAGGAGGAGTGACCCGCCGGCAGGGGCGGGGAGAGGGCTGTGCCGGAGGGAACGGCAGCGGCTGCGGCGGAGGCGCGGGCGGACGTCACTGCCCCCGCACCGCCGTGGCGGGGCCGCGCCTACCGGCTCCTGCGCTCGCCGCTCCTGCGGCGGATCCTGCTCGTCAATGCGCTTCCGCTCGCGCTTCTCGTCGCGGCGCTCCTCTATCTCGACACCTACCAGGACGGGCTTGTCGAGTCCGAGGTCGCGGCGCTTCGCGTCCAGGCGCAGGTTTTCGCCGCCGCGATCGGAGAATCGGCCGTCTCGTTGGAGCGGCCGGAGAGCCCGCGCATCGCGCCCGATCTCGCTCGCCCCCTGCTTCGCCGGCTTGTCGAGCCGACGCCGCTCGCCCAGGCGCGCCTCTATCTGCCCGACGGCACCTTGATCGCCAACTCGCGCGTCATCTTCGGCCCCGGAGGAGTGGTGACGACGGAGCCCTTGCCCGCACCGCCACCGCCGCGGGGCCCTCTCGCCGCCGCCATCGTCTCCCTCTATGAGCGCGTGATGCGCGTCCTGCCGCGCGCGACCACCTATCCGACGATCGAGGACGAGGCCGACTGGAGCCCCGAGATCGACCCGCTGCTCGCGCCGGCGGCGGAAGGGAGAACGGCCGCCGTCGTGCGGCGCACCGCGGACGGACGCTTGGTTGTTTCGGTGACGCAACCGGTGATCCGCGCGCGCGAGACGATCGGCATCGTGCTGGTCACCCGCGAGGCGCGCGCGGTGGACGAGGCGCTCTTTCACGTGCGCATGACCATCCTCGCCACCTTCGGGCTCGCGCTCGCGCTCACCGTCGCGCTCTCCTTCTACCTCGCCACCACCATCGCGCGGCCGCTGGTGCGGCTCGCGCGCGCGGCGGAGCGGATCCGCGAGGGGCGGGGGCGGCGCAGTTCCGTCCCGCCCGCGCTGAAGGAACGGCGCGACGAGATCGGCGGGCTCGCGGTGGCGCTCGATGAAAGCGCGCGCGCGTTGTGGGCGCGCATGGACGCGATCGAGCGCTTCGCCGCCGACGTCGCGCACGAGATCAAGAACCCGCTCACCTCCATCCGCAGCGCGATCGAAACGATCCGCCGAATCGAAGACCCCGCCCGGCGCGAACGGCTTCTCTCCGTCATCGCCGACGACGTGCGCCGGCTCGACCGCCTGATCAGCGACATCTCCGAGGCCTCGCGGCTCGATGCCGAACTCTCCCGTACCGGGCTCGAGCGGGTGGATCTCGCGCCGATCCTCGCGACCCTCGCGGACATCCACGAGACCACGCGCGGGCCGGAGGATCCGCACGTCGTGGTGGAGGCGCCCGCCGAGGGCCTGGTCGTGAACGGGGTTGAGGGCCGGCTCGTGCAGGTGCTGCGCAACCTGATCGCGAACGCGGTCTCCTTTTCCCCGCCGGGGGGCACCATACGCCTCATCGGCCGCCACGACGGGGCGTGGGTGGAGATCGCGGTCGAGGACGAGGGGCCGGGGATTCCGGAGGCCAAGCTCGAGCGGATCTTCGAGCGCTTCTACTCGGAACGGCCGAAGGGCGAGCGCTTCGGCACCCATTCCGGGCTCGGGCTCTCGATTTCGCGCCAGATCGTCGAGGCGCTCAGGGGGACCATTTCGGCGGAGAACCAGCGCGATCCCTCCGGGCGCGTCATCGGCGCGCGCTTCGTGGTGCGGCTGCCGGCGGCCTGAGGCTTGCCTCGGCGCGGCGAGGTCTGATTCCGTTCCCCGCGTGCTCGCCCGACGCGCCGCGCTGATTCTCCCCCTCCTTGCCGCCGCCTGCGCGCGGGGCCCGCGCGTGCACGAGACGGCGACCTTCGCCCCGCCCGCTCCTCTCTCCTGCGTGCCCTTCGCGCGTGAACTGTCCGGCGTGCGGCTTGCGGGCGATGCGCACACCTGGTGGCAAGCGGCGGCGGGCCACTATGCGCGGGCGAACCGGCCGGTTCCGGGCGCGGTGCTGGTGTTCCGGAGCACCCGCCGTCTGCCCGACGGGCATCTCGCGGTGGTGGTGCGCGAACGGGGCCCGAGGGAAATCCTGGCCAGCCACGCCAACTGGGGGGCAGGGTCAGAGCGCGGGCAGGTGCACCAGAACCAGCCGATCGTCGACGTCTCGGCCCGCAACGACTGGACGCTCGTGCGCGTCTGGCACCCGCCGACGGACCGGCTCGGCGCGACGGCCTTTCCCACCTGGGGCTTCATCCTTCCCCCCGTCCGCCGAAACCCGGAGGAGATCGCCGCCGAGGTGCCGCGCGCGGCCCGCGCCGCCGGGGCGTCGGCGTGACGGGGCCGGCGCGTCGCGTCCTCCCCGGCTCAGCAGTTGCGCAGGCTTACGAGAGTGAAGAGGCCCCCCGGCGGGCAGGGGGCGATCTCGGCCTCGCGGCGCTCGCTCGGGCTGAGCAAGGCATCGAGGGCGAAATCGGGGTGCCAGCCGAGGGCGCGCGAGAACGGCGCCGCCGCCCGCTCGATCGCGAGCCTAAGCCCGCCTTCGGCGGCGAAGTGATTGACGAAGAGGAGCTTTCCGCCCGGGCGCACCACGCGGCGCATCTCCGCCAGCATCCGGCGCGGGTTGGGCACGACTGAGGCGACGAACATGGCGACCGCGGCGTCGAAGGAGCCGTCGGCGAAGGTCATCGCTTCGGCGTCCATCTCGAGCAGGGCCTCGACGTGATCGAGACGACCGCACGCGACCTTGGCGCGGGCCCGCGCCAGCATCTCGGGGCTGAGGTCGATGCCGGTGATGCGCAAGCCTCGGCGGTAGAGCGCAAGGGACAGGCCGGTGCCGACGCCGACCTCCAGCACGCGCCCATCCGGCAGCGCATTGACGGCGGCGACGGCGCTCCGGCGGGCAGGGGAGGAGACGAGGCCGAAGACGGCGTCGTAGACCTTGGCCCAGCGCGCATAAGCCGCGCGCACCGCCGCCGCATCCAGCGGGCGGAGCGGAGCGGCAGGGGCGGAGGGGGAGCGATCCGACAGCGTGGTCATGTGACAGGGCTGTTACGGATCGCCCTCTCGCCTGTCCATCGCCGTCTCGCCCGTTTCCGCCCCGATCACGAAGAGTCAACCGCTGCCGCTTCCGCTCCCCCTCGAAGCCCTCAGCGGCAAGGGCGCGCGAGCCCGGTCGTGCCGAACCCCCCTCGCCGGGCTGGGCGGCGGAGGTGGGCCATCGCGACCCCAACCCTTGCGACCGGGGCCCGATCCGACCCCTGCAGGGAGCGCCCGTACCAGCGCATCGGACGACGCCGAATCAGGGAAGACGGCGCCGGGGGCGGAGGCCTGCCGCACCTCTTCCGTGTCGGGGCTGGTTCGCCGTCTCGCGGCGGGATGCTCCCTGCGGGAGAATGGAGGCCTCGCCAGGCTCTGCGGCACGTCTCCGAGCGTAGACGTCGTCGCCTGCGGAATCACTCACGACGGGCTTCCTGGACGGCATGAGCCGCCCTGCGGGCGGTCACGGCGGGACCTTCCCGCGTCAAGCGGCGATTTGCGGAAAGGGGTGCTGCACCGCGGTCCGAGGGCCAGACCGCGAACCGTTGAGCCGAGACAAGTCGGCGGGAAACGCTGCTGGGCCGTTCCCTCCTGCCTGCGGCGCCGTCATCCTGGGCTGCGCGACCGGCGTTCGGCGAAGATGACGAAGAGCCCGCCCCCGGCGACGATCACCCCGCCGAGCACGGCGGGAAGGTCGGGCCACTCCCCGAACAGGAGCCAGCCCGCGAGCGTCGCCCAGACCATCTGCGTGTAGGCGAGCGGGGCAAGCAGCGAGGCGGGCGCGCGGGCGAACGCCTCGATCAGGAGGAAATGCCCGCCGCCGCCGATCGCGCCGATCAGCGCGAGCATCGCCCACTCCGTCGCGGTCGGTGTGGCCCAGGCGAAGGGCACGGCGAGAGAGGAGAGGATCAGGGCGGCGACGGCGGTGTGGAAGATCGTGGTCTCGGAGTCGTCGACGCCGGCGAGACGGCGTGTCAGCACCTGGTAGACGGCGAACAGGGCGGCGGTGAGCAGGACGAGCGCAGCCGCCGGGTGGGTGACGCCGAGCCCGGGGCGAAGGATGACGAGAACGCCCGCGAAGCCGATCGGCAAGCCCGCTCCAGCGCCGCCAGCCCACCCGCTCGCCGAGCACGCGGGCGGCCAGCAGCGTCGTGAGCAGAGGCGAGAGGAAGCCGATGGCGGTGGCTTCGGCGAGCGGGACATGGATGAGTGCGGCCGAGAAGGTGAGGTTGGCGGCCCCGAGGCAGAGCGAGCGGACGGCCTGCAGCGCAGGCAGCGCGGGTGCGCGGCGGGATGGGGCGTCCGCGCGCAAGGAGGATTGCCGAGACGAGGGCGAGGTGGAAGGCGAAGCGCGCCCACAGCACGACGACGACAGGCAGCGCCTGGACGGCAGTCTTGATCGCGCTGTCCATGGCAACGAAGGAGACGAGGGCGGCGGAATGGAAGGCGATGCCGGCCGCCGGACGATCCGGCCGCGTCACGGAAGCGGCGGGTCGTGGCCGGATCGCACCCCGGCCGGCCTGGGCGAGCCTCAGGCGGCGTCCTCGCGCCGGTCCTTCACCCGCACATAGGCGATGGCGGCGTGTTCGGCGCAGTAGGGCTTGCCGATCAGAGCCGGCGCACCGCAGAAGCGGAACCCGGGGCTGCCAGGGTCGCCGATCGGCCAGCAGCAGGTGGCGTTGCCGGTGCGCAACGGTTCCGCCCGCGGCATCGGCACCACCGGGGCAGGGTGGCGGCGAGGCTCCGTCGCGGCCTGGACCGGAGCGGGGCGCGGTTCGCCGGCGCCGAACAGCGGCGAAGGCCGGGGCATCGCGGGGCGGAAGGCGCGGCGCTGCGGACGCGGGGCGGCAGGCTTGGCGCCCCTCGGCCGCCGCGGCGGATCGGCGAGGGCCGGGCCGGCAGGTGGAGGCGGTGGGCCTTGCCGACCACCGCGTTCTTGGAGATGCCCATGCGCCGGCCGATCTCGGCGGTGGAGAGGCCCTCCGCCCACAGCCGGCGCAGGGTCTCGATCTGCTCCTCGGTCCACTCCATGCGAGACGCTCTCCCCGCTCTCGCATCCTTCCTCTACCAGATACGGTAGCAGATCGCTGGGCGGGGCCCACAACAGCTTGTGGGTCGCATGACCGAAAAAACTGTGGACAACCGTGGGCCCCGCCCGCGGAGCTGGCGGGCGGCTCAGAGCAGGTCCTTGCGCAGCATCCCATGCACCCCCTTCACCCCGTTCACCGTCTGCGTGATGCGGAAATCCGCGGCGAGCGAACAGAACTGGTAGGCGTCGAGGGGCGAGAGGTTGGTGCGGGCGCAGATGAAGGCGATCATCTCGCGCAGCGCCTGCTTCATCGCGAGGTCGAGGTCTTCGTTCAGCCCAATCGAGATCCAGTGGCTGGGGGTCTCGGCGCGGGGGAAGGTCAGGAGGGGCGCGGCACCGGTCTTCTTGTGCAGGATGAAGGTCAGGCGCCCGTTCAGGCACATCTCGAGGGCGTTGATGCAGACCTCGCCGTCGCCCTGCACGCCGTGCCCGTCGCCGACCGAGAACTTCGCTCCCGCCACGTGGACGGGAAGATACAGGGTGGTGCCGGCCACGAGTTCCTTGAGGTCGAGGTTGCCGGCGTGCTCGCGCGGCGGGTTGGAGGGAATGCGGCCGTAGACCGGGGGCGGGGCGACCCCCATCACGCCGAAAAAGGGGGCGAGGGGGAGCTCCGTTCCCCAGGGCATGCGGCAGGACATGCGCGCGCGGTCCACCGGGATGTGCAGCACGCGGAAGGTGGGGAAGTCCTCGGGCAGCGTGCCCGCGAGCGGGCGGACCATGCAGAAGCCCCAATCCGCCCCGAGGGTGATCTCCTCGATCCGCACCTCCAGCATGTCGCCCGGCTCCGCCCCGTCGATGGCGATGGGCCCCGTGAGGATGTGCGCGCCGAGTTCCGGCACCACGCGGTCGTTGATGGCCTCGAGGGCGGGGGGGATGGCGAAGCCCGACCCGGGCGGGGGCAGGACGGAGCGGTGGCCGGAGACGCACTCGACCTCGACCGTGTCGCCCGAGCGGATGGTCAGGCGCGGGGGAAGGGCGGCGTCGAAGTAGCCCCAGTGCACGGTTTCCGGCGTGGCAGGCAGGCGGTGGATGGCCATGGTGTCTCCGTCGCGGCAAGGGCGCGGCACTGCAGCAATCGGGGCGACGGGCGTCAACCGGCGCAGGCGAGGTCGCGTGGCCGAAGGCCTCGGCGAAGGTGGCGAGCAAAGCGGAATCGACCTCGGCGAGGCTGGCGACGATGCCTTGGGCGGCGAGCGAGGTCACGCCGTAATCCTTGAGCCCGCAGGGCACGATGCCGTCGTAGAAGGAGAGGTCGGGGTCGACGTTCAGGGCAAAGCCGTGCCAGCTGACCCAGCGCGTGACGCGCACGCCGATGGCGGCGATCTTCGCCTCGCGGCCGTTCCGGCGATCGGGCACCCACAGCCCCACCCTGCCCTCGCGCCTCTCCGCCCGCACGCCGAGGCGGTCGAGCGCGGCGATCAGCCAAGCCTCGAGCGCGCGGACGAAGCAGCGCACGTCGAGCCCCCGCGCGCGGAGGTCGAGCAGGACGTAGCCGACGCGCTGGCCGGGGCCGTGCCAGGTCCATTGTCCGCCGCGGCCGGTTCGGAAAGTCGGCAGCCCGCGCGGGTTGAACAGGTCCTCCGGGCGGGCGGAGGTGCCGGCGGTGTAGAGGGGCGGGTGTTCGAGCAGCCAGACGAGCTCGCGCGCCGCCCCTGCGCGGATGGCGGCGACGCGCGCCTCCATCGCGGCCAGCGCCTCCTCGTAGGGGACGGGGGCTGTTGTCGATCCGCCACTCGGGCCGGGCGTCGGCGGCTTGTCGCACGGCCCGCCGGAGCGCTCCGTTGCGAGGTCCGGGGGGCATGGGCTATATGCGCGCGCCTCGGCTGGCGGCGCGGTCGTGGCGGAACTGGTAGACGCGCAAGCTTGAGGTGCTTGTGGGGGAAACCCCGTGGAAGTTCGAGTCTTCTCGACCGCACCAGCCGGTCCGCCATCGCGGGAGGTGATCTAGCCCGCCGGTGAGGGTGCGAAAAGGGCGGGGCCCGGACGGGCGCCCGCCCTTCTGCCTCGTGGCGCCAGACCGCCGGGTCAGCCGCGTGCGGCGGGCGAGGCCGAGGCCGAGCAGCCCCGCACCGAGCAGGGCGAGAGTGGCGGGCTCGGGCACCGGGGTCTCTCCGGGTCGAACCTCGAAATTGTAGGCCGAGCTCTGTCCCGCGATGGTCCAGCCGATGCTGTCGACCGCGCCGGTGAAGCTGCCCACCCAGCCCGAGCCGACGCCGGCGGAGAACCCAACCACGATCGCATTCGGGTGGTTGGCGGCGAGGAAAGTCTTCCACTCGTTCAGGGTCTCGTCGTAGCCGTAGCCGTTGCCGTCGAGGTCCGTCGCGAAGCCGAGCGCGCCGAAGGACCAGAGGTTGGTCGTGCCCGTCACCGTGTCCGACACCCACTGGTCGGTCGGTGTTGGGAGCCCGTTGTAGGCACGCTCGAACACGAGCCCTGCCCGATCGGTCGGCGTGAGCGGATCGCCGTCGAGGTCGAGCAGCACGCGCAGCGCCGGGTGCTGCACGGCGGGGTTGGTGCTGGCGCTGACCCGGTACCACTCGTAGCCGAAGCTCGACAGGTCCTGGAAGGCGCCGAGCGAGCCGGCGGCGAAGAAGTTGCCGCCGACGTTCACCGCATTGGCCAGGAACTCGATGTCGGCCTTCGCCGCACCCGAGGGCGAGGAGAAGAAGGCCGAGCCGTTGCCGTTGCGCGGCAGCGCGGTGCTGATCCCGACCGAGCCGCTGTTGCGGACGTTGTTGTAGTACCAGCCCGTCGTTCCGATGGCTTGGCCCTGGTTCGTCGGTCCGGAATTGCTAAACGCATCGCCCGGCGCGGCGGTGTTCGACAAGACGATGGTCGATGCCACGCCCGGCGCGGCGAGACCAGGCGCGGCGAGCAGGGCGGAGGCGACCAGAAGGCGTCGAAGCATGCTGCTCTCCTGTCTGTTGGGGCAGTTGGCGAGGGGATGACCTCCCCGGGACATCGGCAAGCAAGCGGCGAGCCAGAATGTCCAAAATCTTGGACCTGCTCAGCAATTCCTTGCGGTCCAGGAACATGATACGCGGGGTGTAAAATTTTCCGACGCGCGCTGGCGAACCGGCCCGCAGGCGCACCCCCGGCACCGCCACCGCGTCGATGCGGCAGGAGGCCTCGGGCGCCACCGACGCCCGCGGCAGGGCAGCACAACGATGGTCGCGCTCCTTCCGCCCGCCCTGACCTGCAGGCGCCCGATGGTCGCGCTCCTTCCGCCCCGCCCTGACCGGGCGCGCCTGGCCGAGCACGCGTCGGAGCTCCTTGCCGCCCGGCGCCTGACTTCTGGACGCGCTGGCCGCGACGCTGCGGACCGGCCATGCACGACCGAATGACACGGCTTCTCGGAAACGCGTGGTCGCACCGCTTGGGCCGCGACGGGGCGCGAGGGGGACCGCTCGTCGGGATGCTGTGCCACCGGGCTGCGGCCGAACCGATCGGAAGGCCGTGCCGACCGGTGTGTGCTTCCCCGACGCCCGGTCGCACTCCTTGACCGGACGTCGCGCGGAAAGACACGGTTCTCGGGCAAGGGCGTGGCGCCGCCGGTTGCGACGGGGGCTGAGGGCGGGCGCGACGCTTCGCCCTGAGGGGAAATCCGTGGGCAGCATGATGCCCGACTGGCGGCAAATGACCGGGTACGCCCGCCATGGACTCCCCGTCGGGCGCCTTGTCTTGTACCTCTGAGCGTCGGGCGGCGGCGCGTTTCTGCAAGCGATGCGCAGACGCGGCCGCGGCCCGCTCACGTCCTGCCGACGAGGTCCGGGATCGCCGCCGCCAAGGCCTCGACGGCAGCGCGGCGCGGCGAGCGCGCCCGCCAGACGAGACGCAGCGTGCGCGACGCTGGCGTGGCCAGCGGCCGGACGACGAGCCCCATGTCGCGCGCAGCCTCCGCCGCGAGAGCCGGGATCAGCGTGGTGCCGTAGCCTGCGGCGACGAGGTGCATCAGCGTGCGCCAGGCTCGCCGCGCGCATCGGCTGGCTGGAGGCGGCGCCGCAGACGGCGAGGGCCTGGTCGCGCAGGCAGTGGCCCTCGGCCAGCACCAGGATGTCGCGGGCGAGCTCCTCCTCGGCGATCGTTTCGCTGCGCGGCCAGCGGATGCGCAGGCGGCAGGGCGGCGAGGAAGGCCTCGTCGAACAGCCGCCGCGACTCGAGCGTCGGCTCGTCCGGCTCGGTTGCGATCACGCAGGCATCGAGCTCGCGCGCGGCGAGACGTTCGAGCAAGGAGTCGGTCAGGTCCTCCCACGGCTCGATCTCCATCAGCGGCAGGCGCGCGCGCAAGACCCGCAAGGACGCGCGGCAGCAGATAGGGCGCGAGGGTCGGAATGATGCCGAGGCGGATCGGGCCGGCCAGGGGGTCGCGCAGGCTGCGCGCAACGGCCTGGATCGCATCCGCTTCCGCCACCGCCGCCCGCACATGGGGCAGGAGCCGAAGGCAGGCCGCCGTCGGGGCGACGCCGCGTGCCCCGCGCTCGAGCAGGGCGATGCCGAGTTCGGCCTCGAGCTTGCGCAGCTGCACCGACAGCGTGGGCTGGCTCACCCCGCAGGCCTCGGCGGCGCGGCCGAAATGCCCGTGCTCGATCACGGCGAGCAGGTAGCGGAGGTCGCGCAGGTTCATCCGGTCGTCAGCTTCATCCGCTCATGAGGACCGCAGGCCGCTCCGATTGATAGGTCTCTATCGTCTTTTTAGCCTTTGATGGCTTCCATTCATCGACCGTGGCAAGGCTATGGTCCACGTCGTCAGGCGGAGCGCAGGGGCGGGATGACGTCGGCGCTTCGCCACGCCACGCACGGAGGGAGCCGATGGAAGGAACGATCGCGCCGCAGACGACGGGCAAGTGCCCGGTGATGCACACGCACGGCAGCCGCACCCGGCCGTCCATGCGCTCGAACCGCGACTGGTGGCCGGAGTCGCTCAATCTGCGCATCCTCGCCCTGCAGTCGGAGAAGGTGAACCCGTACGGGCGTGAGTTCGACTACCGCAAGGCGTTCGCCACGCTCGACCTCGAGGCGCTGAAGCGCGACATCTTCGAGGTGATGACCACCTCGCAGGACTGGTGGCCGGCGGACTGGGGCCACTACGGGCCGCTGTTCATCCGCATGGCTTGGCACGCGGCCGGAACGTACCGCATCGGTGACGGTCGCGGCGGCGCCTCGACCGGCGCGCAACGCTTCGCCCCGGAGAACTCCTGGCCCGACAACGCGAACCTCGACAAGGCGCGCCGTCTGCTCTGGCCGATCAAGCAGAAGTACGGCAACAAGATCTCCTGGGCCGACCTCTTCATCTTCGCCGGCAACTGCGCGCTGGAGCACATGGGGCTGAAGCCGTTCGGCTTCGGCGGCGGCCGCGTCGACATCTGGGAGCCGGAGGACGAGATCTTCTGGGGCACCGAGGAGACGTGGCTCGGTGATGCGCGCTACTCGGGCGACCGCGAGCTCGCCAACCCGCTCGCCGCCGTGCAGATGGGCCTCATCTACGTCAACCCGGAGGGACCGAACGGGGTGCCCGACCCCGTCGCCGCCGGTCGCGACGTGCGTGAGACCTTCGCGCGGATGGCGATGAACGACTGGGAGACGGTGGCGCTGACCGCGGGCGGCCACACCTTCGGCAAGTGCCATGGCGCAGGCCCCGCGCACCACGTCGGGCGCGAACCGGAAGGGGCGCCGATCGAGCAGATGGGGCTCGGTTGGAAATCCACCTTCGGCACCGGCAAGGGCGGCGACACCATCACCTCGGGCATCGAGGGCGCGTGGACTCCGACGCCGACGAAGTGGGACAATTCCTACTTCGACATGCTGTTCGGCTACGAGTGGAAGCCGGTGAAGTCGCCGGCCGGGGCTTGGCAGTGGGTGCCCGACCGACCCGGCCGCGCACACGCTGGTGCCCGATGCGCACGATCCCACGAAGCGCCATCCGCCGATCATGACCACCGCCGACATGGCGATGCGGATGGACCCGATCTACGAGCCCATTTCGCGGCACTACCACAAGCACCCCGACGACTTCGCCGACGCCTTCGCGCGCGCCTGGTTCAAGCTCACGCACCGCGACATGGGGCCGAAGTCGCGCTACCTCGGCCCCCTCGTGCCGGCCGAGGACCTGATCTGGCAGGATCCCCTCCCGCCGGTCGATCATCCGCTGATCGACGCCGACGACATCAAGGCGCTGAAGGCGAAGGATCCTCGCCTGCGGGCATCCCCCTCTCCCGGCTTGCCTACACGGCATGGTCCGCCGCCGCATCGTTCCGCAACTCGGACAAGCGCGGCGGGGCGAACGGGGCGCGCATCCGGCTCGCGCCGCAGAAGGACTGGGAGTCGAACGAGCCGGCCGAGCTCGCCGAAGGTGCTCGCCGCCCTCGAGGGCGATCAAGCGCGACTTCGACGCCTCCGCTTCGGGCGGCAAGAAGGTCTCGCTTGCCGACCTGATCGTGCTCGCCGGCACGGCGGCGGTGGAGAAGGCGGCGGCCGACGCGGGCTTCCCGGTCGAGGTGCCGTTCCATCCGGGGCGGACGGATGCGCGCGAGGATCAGACCGACGCTGAGTCGTTCCGCGTGCTCGAGCCGCTCGCCGACGGGTTCCGCAACTACAGCGCGCAGCGCCGTGCTGCCGGTCGAGGATCTGCTGCTCGACAAGGCGAACCTGCTCACCCTGACCGCGCCGGAGATGACGGTGCTGGTGGGTGGGCATGCGGGCGCTCGGCGCCACCTTCGGGGGCTCGAAGCACGGCGTGTTCACCGACCGGCCGGGGGTGCTGACCACCGACTTCTTCCGCACGCTCTGCGACATGAGCCTCGAGTGGGTGCCGCTGACCGAGGGGCGGGAGCTGTTCGAGGGGCGTGATCGCAAGACCGGCGAGAAGAAGTGGACGGCGACCAGGGTCGATCTGATCTTCGGCGCCAACTCGCAGCTGCGCGCGCTCGCCGAGCACTACGCGCAGGACGACAATCGCGAGAAGTTCGTGCGTGACTTCGTCGCCGCGTGGGTCAAGGTGATGGAGCTCGATCGCTTCGACCTGCACGGCTGAGCGGGCAGCGGGCGGGGGTGCTGAACCCCGCTCCGTTGCGGATCGGATCGGGCGGTGCGGCTTCGGCCGACCGCCCTTTCTGCGCCGCGGTCAGGGGGTGGGCCGGCGAGTGCTCCGCCTGCACGGATGAGTTCGGCACCGACCTGCCCGCTTCGTGCGCGACGGGACGAGGCCGGTCAGAACTCCACCTGAAGGGTGAGCCCTGGTGTGGCGTCCAGCAGGAGGTCGCGCCAGGACCGGTTGGGGTCGCGCGTCGCGGGCCCGTCCGTTGCGCCGGGACGGCGAGGCTCCTCGGGCGCACCGGGCGCGAGGTGCAGGCCGGGGGCGAGGGTCCACTTGCCGCCCTCCTCGGGCAGGCGGAGCGCATCTGCGATGCCCGGAGCGGGGAGCGGGGCCGGTTCCGGCGGCGGCAACGGCAAGGGCCAGGGTGGCGGCAAAGGCAGGGCCCCCGACGCCGCGGCGAGCAGGAGCCAAACGGCGGAGGGCGTCATTCCGGCACGCCGCCGCTGAGCGGCTCCCGGGCTTCGCTCGCCGCCAAGCCTTCAGCGCCCAGGCGACCGAACGGAAGGCGAGGTCGCCGCCAGGGGATGTCGTCCCAGGCGACCAGCGCGACCTCGCTCGATTCCGGCGTCGGCGCGGATCGCGTCGGGGTCGAGCAGCCTGGCCCGGTAGTAGAGGTGCACCTGACCGATGCGGGCGATGGAATAGACGCCGATCAGCCCGTCGATCGCAAGCCGCGCATTCGCCTCCTCCAGGGCCTCGCGGGCGGCGCCTTCCTCGGCGGTTTCTCCCATCTCCATGAAGCCCGCGGGCAGGGTCCAGTAGCCGAGCCGCGGTTCGATCGCGCGGCGGCAGAGCAGGATCCGACCGTCCGGGGCGGTCGCGACGGCGCCGACGATGACTTTCGGGTTTTCGTAGGCGATGAAGCCGCAGTCCGGGCAGGTCAGGCGTTCGCGATGGTCGCCCGGGGGAATGGTGCGCAGGCGCGGGCCGGCGAGGCTGGACATGGTCTGCACCATTGGCCGGGCCGATCGTTTCGCCAAGGGGGAAGAGTCGGAGCGACGCCTCAGACCAGCGCGAGGAGACGCCTGCGGGCGGACGGGCGGCGATGGACCCTGCTTCGCCAGCCGATCGTCGCGGGCTGGCCGAGGGGGCGGCGGCGCGTCGAGCGTGCACCGCCGACTCGGCCTTGTCGCGAAGGGAGCGGCGCAGGCGACGCCGCCCCCGACCTCGGGCTCGCGTGCGCGCTGGCTGTTCCGGCGCCCGGTCCCGCAGCAGCGCCGGGACGGGCCGACCGTCGGAAAGCCGGGCCTGTCCGGAACAGCCGGCGGTCATGCCCTCGCAGCGGCCAGGGGGGACGGATCGGTCCAGGCGAAGGACGCACCGTTCGCGTTCGGGGCGAGACACTGCGCACGCGGAGATCGTCCCACCGCAGGGCCGGCCAGCGTTCAGGCTGGCCGAGCCGCGTCGGCGTCGACTGCGGGCAGGCCGGGCTGCGTCGCCGTCGCCGTCAGACCGTCAGGTTCAGCAGCGACCCGCGCGGCAGGGGCCCTGGCGGCGCCCCCTCGAGCGGAGCGATGGGTTGGGCGGGGGCGGCCGGGAGCTGGACTTTGGCGCGTTCCACCCCCCCAGACGAGGCCGCCGCGGCCGCGACGGGACGGCTGCCCTGGGCCTGCAGCGCGGCCGCGGCCGACTGCGAGACGGCGGCGAGGGAGGCGAGCGAGACCATGCGCAGCGTCCTAACCCGCATAGGTTAACAATGCGTTAACGCGGGTCGTTGCGCAACTCGTACAATCGTAGGCGGAACCAGCCCCGGCCCCCGGTCAAACCCCGCGAAGAGCCTGCGCTCAAGCAGCCGGGGCCGCGCTCCCCCTTCACGCCGCGAGCGCGGCCACCCCCGGCAAGGTCTTGCCCTCCATCCACTCGAGGAAGGCCCCGCCCGCCGCCGAGACGTAGGAGAGCTTCTCCGTCACCCCCGCCTGGCGGAGGGCGGCCACCGTGTCGCCTCCGCCCGCGACCGAGAGGAGGGAGCCCGTCGCGCTCAAGTCGGCGACGCCATGGGCCACGCGCACCGTGGCGGCATCGAAGGGCGGGGTCTCGAAGGCGCCGAGCGGTCCGTTCCAGATCAGCGTCTTGCACGAGGCGAGGCGATCGAGGATGGCGGTGCAGGTCAGCGGGCCGACGTCGAGGATCATCGCATCCGCCGGCACGCGATCGACCGTCACCGTCTCGGTCGGCGGGTTGGGCTTGAATTCGCGCGCCACCACCGCATCGACGGGCAGCAGCGATCGCGCAGCCGGATTGTTCCGCTTTCGCCGAGATCTCCCGCGCGGTCGCGTGCAGGTCGGGCTCCTGCAGGCTCTTCCCCACCGAGAGGCCGCGCGCGGCGAGGAAGGTGTTGGCCATTGCGCCGCCGATGATCAGCACATCGACCTTGCCGACGAGGTTGCCCAGGAGGTCGAGCTTGGTCGAGACCTTGGCCCCGCCGACGATCGCCGCCACCGGACGGGTGGGCGACCCCAGCGCCTTCTCCAGCGCCTCGAGCTCGGCCTGCATCAGCCGCCCGGCATAGGCCGGCAGACGATGCGCCAGCGCCTCGGTCGAGGCGTGCGCGCGATGCGCCGCCGAGAAGGCGTCGTTGACGTAGACGTCGCCGAGCCGCGCCAAGGCGTCGGCGAACGCGGCATCGTTCGCCTCCTCTCCGGCATGGAAGCGCGTGTTCTCGAGCACGAGGACGTCGCCCTCGCGCAAGCCGGCGACCGCCCGTTCGGCTGGCCGCGCCGATGCAGTCCTCGGCGAAGGCGACGGTGCGGCCGAGGACCTGGCTCAGCGCCTCGGCCACGGGGCGGAGCGACATCGAGGCCACGCGCTTGCCCTTCGGCCGGTCGAAGTGCGAGAGCACGATCACCTTGGCGCCCTTCTCCGCGAGCTCGCGGATGGTGGGCGAGAGGCGTTCGAGCCGGGTGAGGTCGCTCACCCGCCCCTCCTGCATCGGCACGTTGAGGTCGGCACGCAGCAGACACCCGTTTGCCGCGCGGATCGAGCGAATCGAGGGTGCGGAACGCCGCCATCTCAGAGCCTCCCCATCAGCGCGGCGGTGTCGCACATGCGGTTGGAGAAGCCCCACTCGTTGTCGTACCAGCTCATCACCCGCACCAGCGTGCCGTCGATCACCGCGGTCTGGGTGGCGTCGAAGGTCGAGGAGGCGGGGCAGTGGTTGAAGTCGATGCTGACGAGCTTCTCCGTCGTTGTAGTCGAGGATGCCCTTGAGCGGACCTTCGGCGGCTGCCTTCATCGCCGCGTTCACCTCGTCCTTCGTCACGGGACGCTTCACGATCGCATCGAGCGAGACGAGCGAGACGTTCGGCGTGGGCACGCGGATCGCGGTGCCGTCCAGCTTGCCCTTCAGTTCCGGGATGACGAGACCGATCGCCTTCGCCGCACCCGGTCGTGGTGGGGATCATGCGACACGGCGGCGGCGCGGGCGCGATGGAGGTCGCGGTGCAGCGTGTCCACCGTGCGCTGATCCCCCGTATAGGCGTGGATGGTCACCATGTAGCCGCGCTCGCACGCCGAACGCGTCGTGCAGCACCTTGACCAGCGGGGCGAGACAGTTGGTGGTGCAGGAGCCGTTGGAGACGACGGTCATCTCCTTCGTCAGCGTGGCGTGGTTCACGCCGTAGACGATGGTCGCATCGGCGCCATCGGCAGGTGCGCTCACCAGCACCTTGCGCGCGCCGGCGGAAAGAAGGGCTTGCGCCTTCTCCTTCGACGTGAACAGGCCCGTGCACTCCATCGCCACGTCGACCCCAGCGAGCGGCAGCTGCGCCGGATCCTTGATCGCGGTCACCCTGATCGGGCCCCAGCTGCGGTTGCCATGGCGGATGGTGATGCTGTCGGCTCCGGTCTCGACCTGCCCGGGGAACCGCCCATGCACGCTGTCGTAACGGAACAGGTGCGCATTGGCCTCCACGCTGCCGAGGTCGTTGATCAGCACGCACTCGAGATCGTCGCGGCCCGCTTCGACCATCGCGCGCAGAACCAGCCGGCCGATGCGGCCGAACCCGTTGATTGCGATCTTCACCGCCATGACGTCCGCCCTTCCTTTGCTTGCTTCGAAGGTTGAGAGGTTTCAGGATAGACGCCGAAGCACGGCCTGCGCCACCCCCTCAGGCGTCAGCCCCACGCCGTGCTGCCGCCTCCTCGCCGGGGGCGCTGCGGCCGACGGTCTCGAGGCCGAGGAAGAGGCCCGACAGGCCGAGCCAGCGTTCCCAGCCTTGGGCAATGCCGGCTTCGATACCGACGCGCAACGCCCCCCCCAGCACGAGGGCGCGCCAGGTCTCGTCCTGCAGGGCGAAGAGTTCGAAGCACGGCAGCGAAACAACCGCAGCGGCGATGCCGTGGCCGGCGAGCAGGTCGCGGGCGGCGACCGCCACCGCGACCTCCGGCCCGGTGGCGATCAGCGTGACCTGCCGCGGGCCGTCGGCCTCCACCAGCACATAACCGCCCCGTGCCGAAAGATTCTCCGCCGTGTGGTTGGCGCGCAGACACGGACCGGCCGCCTCGCTCACCGCCAGCAGCGAAGGACCGTCGTCGCGGGCGAGCGCGAGCGACCACGCCTCGGCCAGTTCGACCGCGTCCGCCGGGCGGAAGACGAACAGGTTCGGGATCGCGCGCAGGGCGGCGAGATGATCGCCGCACCCCTGTCCCGACCCGCCGTCACGGCCCGGCCGTGCGGTCTTCACTGAGGACGAGGATCACCCGACGTCGCCCGAGGGCGGCTTCGCGCAGGGCGGGGCGGAGGCCGTCGGCGCAGGCGAGTGCGGTGTCGGCGACGGGGATGACGCCGCCGTGCAGGGCGAGCCCCTCCATCGCCGAGCCCAGGGCGAGGCGCCGCGCCCCGACGCGGACCGTCGCGACGCTGCGACCCGACGGCCGCGGTGCGCCGGCATCGGTCGGCGGCGCATGCGGGGCGCCGCCCTCCTCGGCGCACAGCTCGACCAGCTCCGGGATCGCGGCAGAGAGCGTCGCCAGCGCCTGCCGGCTTGCCTGCGCGGTCGCCGTCGCGGCGCGCTCAGAGGGACGCAGTCCCCTCCAGCCGTCGAGCCCGGCCCGCCACGTCTCTGGCAGGCGCCCCCCCATCACCCGGTCGAACTCGTCGCGCAGCGGGCTCCTCTGGTGCCGCCGGCGCCAGGCGAGACGGGCGCGCGCGCCGCGCCGCCCCGCCTCGGCCCACGCCCGCAAGGCTCCAGCGCCGACTCCTCCGTCGGTCCCTTCCGCCGCCTCCGCTCCGACTCCTCCCGTGCGGCAGAGGATCAGTGTCGGTCGCGCCGACCGCACGGCGTAGGCGAGAGCAGCCGCGACCTGTTGCGGATCATCCGCCTCGATCCCTTTCGTCGCCCAGCCGTAGGCGGCGAAACGCTTCTGCAGGGCCTCGGCGCCCTCCGACCCGTCGTGCCGCCCGGCTGCGTCGGCGAGCACCGTCAGCTTGGCAAGCCGCAAGGCGCCGGCGAGAGAGGCCGCCTCATGGCCGGCTCCGGCCGTCACCTCTTCGGCCGAGGCGACCACCCAGGTGCGATGGTCGACCAGCGAGCGCCCGAAGCGGGCGGCGAGGAGACGCTCGGCCATGCGCGAGCCCCACCGCGCTGGCGAGCCCACGCCCCGCTGTGCGGACCATGGCCTCCGCCTTGCCACAAGTCCCGCCGTCGCTCCGCAGCTGCCCCTCCCCGGTCAGGTGTCGCAGGGCGGCGAGCCAGAGCCGGCCCGTCCTCGAGGGCGAGGACGACCCGGTCGCGATCGGGCCAGAGAGGGTCGGCCGAGTCGAAGGCGAGGAACCGCGTCCAGAGCACGGTGACGGCCTCGGCCATGGCGGAGGGCGAGGCGCGCGCGGGCCGGCCGGTCCGGGCCCGAGCAGGGCGATCACGGTCGGCGCGCAAGGCGGCGGCCAGCGCCCGGTCGGTGTGGGCAGCCTCCTCCGCGATGTCGGCCGGCCCCGCCGCGCGCGCGGCGTGGCCCTGGTCGGCTGCGGTGACGCCCACCGCGCTCTCCTTCAAGGCACCCGTGAACCGCGGCCGCTATAGGCAGGCAGGGGCCCTGCCGGCAAGGCCGAGGCGGCATCGGCGTCTTCCCCGCCCGCCGAAGCCGGATCGTTCCGTACCCCTTGCGTCGCGCCCCCGCTTTCCGCAATCACTGCGGCGGGTCCGGGCCCCTCTGGCGGAGGGACCGGCGCGGCCGACCCACCCGGGGCCGCGTCTTCGGCGCCGCGATGTCGGACCCGGTCGGCGGGCTCTGACCGGTCGACCGCTCCTGCCGCTTCCCGGGTGCGCGGTGGAGGCCCGATGTCGGCTCCGTGGTGGTTCTGGCTTCTCTTCAACGCCTTCATCCTGGGCTTGCTTCTGCTCGATCTCGGCGTGCTGACGCAGGCGGGACCGGGCGATCCCGGTGCGCGAGGCGCTTCTGCGTTCGGCGGCCTTCTTCGCTCTGGCGATGGTCTTCTGCGCCGGCGTGTTCGCCCTCTACGGCGAGACCGCGGAGGAACGCTGGCAGAAGGGGATCGAGTTCCTCACCGGCTATCTGATCGAGTGGTCGCTCTCGGTCGACAACATCTTCGTCTTCGTCCTGATCTTCACGCACTTCCAGGTGCCGCTCGCCTACCAGCATCGCGTGCTGTTCTGGGGCATCCTCGGCGCGCTGATCATGCGCGGCACGCTGATCCTGGCCGGCACCGCGCTCATCGTGCAGTTCCAGTGGATCATGGTCGCCTTCGGCCTGTTCCTGATCTGGTCGGGCTGGAACATGCTGCAGGCCGTCGACGCGGAGCCCGACCTCGAGAACAACCGCATCCTCCTATGGGTCAAGGCCCGCTACCGCGTCACCGAGGGCTACGAGGGCGACCGCTTCTTCGTGCGCCGCGACGGCAGGCTGTTTCTCACCCCGCTCGCCCTCGTGCTCGTCCTGATCGAGACGACCGACCTCGTGTTCGCCCTCGAACTCGATCCCCGCGATCTTCGCCGTCACCACCGACCCCTTCATCGTCTACACGGCGAACGTGTTCGCGATTCTTGGCCTGCGCGCGATGTACTTCGCGCTCGCCGGCATCGTGCACCGCTTCCACTACCTGAAGTACGGGCTCTCCATCGTGCTGATGCTGGTGGGGGCCAAGATGCTCGCCAACTATATCGAAGGCGGCAAGGCGGTGCCGGTCGAGATCGCCCTTCTCGTCACCGCCTCCATCATCGGGGGCTCGATCGTGCTCAGCCTGATCAAGACGGCCGAGCGTGCTCCCGCCGAGGGCTTCGCCGCCGCTTGGCGCGGCTGGGTTCCGTTCTCGCGCCGCCGGCGGCGCGCGTGAGGAGGCGGCGGAGTAGGGCAGGGGGAGCCGGCGGAAAGACCCAGCTTTTCCGCTTGGCTTCCTGTTTTCGAAGGGAAGCCTTGACCGGACCACACGGACGCGCGAGGAATCCGGACGTCGAACAGGTTTCGCCGACCGCACGGCGGGCCGTCGACGCCGAGACACGAGGTGGGGTGGATGCGCGTGATGAAGCGGCTTGCGGCGGGGCTGGCCCTCGCCGCATTGGGAGGGATCGCCGTTGACGGCGCGGCGGTCGCGAGCGAACTCGGCGCCCCCGTGCCCGGCGGGCTCGGCCTGCAGGCGGCCGCCTCGCCGGTGAAGGAGCGGGTGCATGACCTGCACGACCTTCTGCTCGTCATCATCACCGCGATCACGCTGTTCGTGCTCGCCCTGCTCGCCTATGTCGCGTGGCGCTTCCGCGCCGACCGCAACCCAACCCCCTCCACCACCTCGCACAACACGCTGCTCGAGGTTGCGTGGACGGTGATCCCGGTGCTGATCCTGGTGGTGATCGCGGTCCCCTCCTTCCGCCTCCTCTACTACATGGACCGCACCCACGAGCCCGACCTGACGGTGAAGGTCACCGGCTTTCAGTGGGCCTGGGAGTACGAGTATCTCGACGCCGACGGGCTGAAGTTCGAATCCTACATGATCCCGGCCGACCAGGCGGTTGCGGAAGGCAAGAAGCGGCTTTTGGATGTCGACGAGGAGCTCGTCGTGCCGGTGGGGAAGAACATCCGCATCCTCACCGCGAGCCGCGACGTCATCCACTCGTTTTTCATTCCCTCGCTCGGGGTGCAGAAGTACAACATCCCCGGCCGGGTGTTGGAAACCTGGATGCGGGTTGACCGCCCCGGTGTCTATTACGGCCAGTGCAACCAGATCTGCGGGGTCAATCACGCCTTCATGCCGATTGTGGTGCGCGCCGTGCCGGAGGCCGAGTTCACCGCGTGGCTGGCGGAGGCGCGCCGCCGCTTCGCCAGGGCCGACGGCGCGACCCGGGTCGCCGCCCGGCCGGCCGACGCCGCGGCCGCGAACTGAGCCACCCCGCCCAAGTCAGAGCCGAACCCGTCAGAGCGAAGATCGAGGACCGATCCGATGGCCACCGCCCACTCCGAAGTCCACCACGACCACGCGCCCGGCTTCGTGGCGCGCTGGCTGTTCAGCACCAACCACAAGGACATCGGCACCCTCTACCTCATCTTCTCGGTCGTCGCCGCGCTGGTGGGCGGCGCGATGTCGGTGCTGATGCGGCTCGAGCTGCAAGAGCCGGGGATGCAGTACTTCGCCGACGGCCAGCAGTGGAACGTGATCATCACCGCGCACGGCCTGATCATGGTCTTCTTCGTGGTGATGCCGGCGCTGATCGGCGGCTTCGGCAACTGGTTCGTGCCGATCATGATCGGCGCGCCCGACATGGCGTTTCCCGCGCCTGAACAACATCTCGTTCTGGCTGCTCGTTCCTTCGTTCTTCCTCCTGCTTGGCTCGGCCTTCGTCGGCCAGGGTGCGGGGGTGGGGTGGACGATCTATCCGCCCCTGTCGCACTCCACCTTCCAGTCCGGCCCGGCGATGGACATGGCGATCTTCGCTCTGCACCTGGCCGGCGCCTCCTCCATCCTCGGCGCGATCAACTTCATCACCACCATCCTGAACATGCGCGCGCCGGGCATGACGCTGCACAAGATGCCGCTCTTCGTGTGGTCGATCCTGGTGACCGCCTTCCTGCTTCTGCTCGCCGTGCCGGTGCTCGGCGGGGCGATCACCATGCTGCTCACCGACCGCAACTTCGGCACCGCCTTCTTCGACCCCGCCGGCGGTGGTGATCCGGTGCTGTTCCAGCACCTGTTTTGGTTCTTCGGCCACCCCGAAGTCTACATCATGATCCTGCCGGCCTTCGGCATCATCAGCCACGTCGTCTCCACCTTCAGCCGCAAGCCGGTGTTCGGCTACCTCGGCATGGCCTACGCGATGGTGGCGATCGGCGTCGTCGGCTTCGTGGTGTGGGCGCACCACATGTTCGTCTCGGGCATCGACGTCGACACCCGCGCCTACTTCATGGCGGCGACGATGATCATCGCCGTGCCGACGGGCATCAAGATCTTCTCCTGGATCGCCACGATGTGGGGCGGGTCGATCCGCTTCGAGGTGCCGATGCTCTGGGCCTTGGGCTTCATCTTCCTGTTCACCATCGGCGGCGTGACGGGCATCGTGCTCGCCAACGCCGGCGTGAACACCGTTCTGCACAACACCTACTACGTGGTGGCGCACTTCCACTACGTGCTGTCGCTCGGCGCGGTGTTCGCGATCTTCTGCGGCTTCTACTACTGGATCGGCAAGATGTCGGGCCGGCAGTACGACGACCGCCTCGCGCGCATTCACTTCTGGACCACCTTCATCGGCGCCAACCTGACCTTCTTCCCGATGCACTTCCTCGGGCTGCAGGGGATGCCGCGCCGCTACCCCGACTATCCGGACGCCTTCTGGATCTGGAACTTCGTCTCCTCCATCGGCTCCTACATCACCGCAGCCTCGACGGTGCTGTTCCTCGTCATCTGCTGGAAGCTGTTCTTCGCGACCAAGGAGCAGGGTGCGCCGGCAACTACTGGGGCGAAGGGGCGACGACGCTGGAGTGGACTCTCTCCTCGCCGCCGCCGTTCCACGCCTTCGAGGAACTGCCGCGCATCCGCTGAGGCGCGCGGTCCCAGGCGCGGCGGAACGATCGGGTAGGCGAGCGATGCGGGAGGAGGCGATGGCATCGGCGCACGGCGGGGCGGGCGCGCTCGCGTCCGACCTCGCCGGCAGCGAGCCGCGCGACTGGCTCGCTCTTGCTCAAGCCGCGGGTCGTCCTCCTCGTCGTCTACACCGGCGCGGTGGGCCTCGCGATCGCGCCGGAGGCGATGCACCCGGTCCTCGGTGCCATCGCGCTGCTTGCCATCGCCCTCGGCGCAGGCGCGTCGGGTGCTCTCAACATGTGGTACGACCGCGACATCGACGCGCTGATGCGCCGCACAGCAGCGCGCCCCATTCCGGCGGGCCGGATCGCTGCCGAGGACGCGGCGGCGTTCGGGCTCGCTCTCGCCACTCTTTCCGTCGTTCTGATCGGGCTTGCCGCCAACTGGCTTGCCGCCGCCATCCTCGCCTTCTCGATCGTCTTCTACGTCGTCGTCTACACCATGGGGCTGAAGCGGCGGACGGCGCAGAACATCGTCATCGGCGGTGCCGCCGGCGCCTTTCCGCCTCTGATCGGCTGGGCGGCGGCGACCGGGTCGGTCGACCTCGCCCCGCTCGTGCTCTTCCTCATCGTCTTCCTCTGGACGCCGCCGCATTTCTGGTCGCTCGCCCTGTTCGCGCATGCCGACTACGCGCGCGCCGGCGTGCCGATGCTGCCCGTTGTCGCCGGGCCGCGTGCGACGCGGCGGCAGATCGCGCTCTACACCGTGCTCCTTGTGCTCGCCTCGCTCGCCCCCGTCGGGCTCGGCTTTTCGGGCCTGCTCTACGGCGTCGCCGCCGTCGTTCTGGGCGCGCTGTTCCTCCGCCATGCCTGGGCGGTGCTGACACGACGCGCAGGACGATGCCGGCCGCAGCCTGTCGGGCGACCGCCCGGCGCGGGCCTGCTTCCGTTTCTCCATCACCTATCTGTTCGTCCTGTTCGGCGCGCTGGCGCTGGACCATGCGCTCGGAGGCGTGGCATGGCTCGCCCCGTGAGCGAGACGCGCCCGATCCAGCCGCGCGCGAACGAGGCCGACCCGCAGGCGGTCGAGGTCGTGGGCCGCCTCACGCGCGCGCAGTCCGAGGAGCTGGCGCGGCGTCGTCGCGTGCGCAACCGCGCCCTCGCCCTCGTCCTGTTCGGCCTCGTCGCGCTGTTCTTCGCCCTCAGCGCGAGCCGTCTCGCCGACGTCGGAGATCCGCAGAAATGGTCCCGTCCGGGCGCAATCGCACCGTCGCGCTGATCTGCGCCGGCATCGTCGCGACCATGGTCGGCGCGTCCTACGCCGCCGTGCCGCTGTACGACTGGTTCTGCCGCGTGACGGGCTTCGGCGGCACGCCGATGATCAACGCCGCCGTGCCGGAGGCGCGCGATGCCCGCACCATCCGGGTCGAGTTCGTCGCCTCCGTGAACGGCGACCTGCCATGGCGTTTCCGCCCGGCCCAGCGCTTCGTCACGCTGCACGGGGCGGAGGAGGGGCTCGCCTTCTACGTCGCGCGCAACGAGGCGGACCGGCCCGTCACCGGGATTTCCACCTACAACGTCACCCCCGAGAAAGCCGCGCGCTACTTCAACAAGATCGCCTGCTTCTGCTTCACCGAACAGACGCTGGAGCCGGGGCGCGAGGTGGACATGCCGCTCGCCTTCTGGGTCGATCCTGCGATCTTCGAGGATCCGAACACGCGGGATGTGCGCGTCATCACGGTGAGCTACACCTTCTTCCGCTCGCTCAACGATGCCGAACGCTCCGGCGCGCTCGCCTCCGCCGGGCCGCATGTCGGCGGCTTCATCGCCAACACCGCTCCGCCCGCGCCCGGCGAGCGGCGCCTGATCCGATGAGCGCAACCGCCCCCTTCCGCCCTCGCAAGGACAGTCCCCGATGAGCGATCCGCACGCCCCCGCCGTCGAGCCCTCGGGCATCAAGCAGCCCTACCACCTCGTCGAGCCCTCGCCTTGGCCGATCGTCGGAGCCTTCGCCGGCGGCCTGCTTGCCTTCGGCGCGATCGAATACATGCACAACAAGACCACGCTGTTCCTCTGGCTCGGCTTGGTCGCCGTGCTCGCCACCATGGCGCTGTGGTGGCGCGATGTGGTGAAGGAGAGCCGCACGCCCGGCTTGCACACGCCCGTCGTGCGGCTTGGCCTCCGCTACGGCATGATGCTGTTCATCGCCTCGGAGGTGATGTTCTTCGTCGCCTTCTTCTGGGCCTATTTCCACTTCGCGCTGTTCCCCGAACACGTCTCGGGGGCGGAGAAGGCGATCTGGCCGCCGCAAGGGATCAAGACCTTCGACCCCTGGCACTTGCCCTTCCTCAACACGGTGATCCTGCTCCTCTCCGGCACCACCGTCACCTGGGCGCACCACGCGCTTCTGAAGGGCGACCGCAACGGGTTGATCGTCGGACTTGCGCTCACCATCGCCTTGGGGCTCCTGTTCACCGCGATCCAGGCCTACGAGTACTGGTCGGCGCCCTTCGGCTTCCGCCAGGGTGTGTATCCGTCCGTGTTCTTCCTCGCCACGGGCTTTCACGGCTTCCATGTCATCGTCGGCACCATCTTTCTGACCGTCTGCCTGGGGCGCGCCATCGCCGGCCACTTCACCCCCGAACGCCACTTCGGCTTCGAGGCGGCCGCCTGGTACTGGCACTTCGTCGATGTGGTCTGGCTGTTCCTGTTCGTCTCCATCTACTGGTGGGGCGCCGGCGAGATCGCCCCTCATTGAGCCCGATCGACGCGCACGACTCGGACGGGGGGCCTCGGCCCCCCGTGCCGTTTCTTCGTGCCGCGCTCCTCGGCCGCTGTCCCTGCCTGCGGCAAGGCCTCGGTCTTCGACGGCGTGCTCGCGGTGCGCGCCCGCCTGCCCCTCCTGCGGGCTTGATCTGCGCGGGCACGACGCAGGCGACGGACCGGCGGTGGCGGGGATTTTCGTCCTCGGCGTCGTCATCGTCGTTGCCGCCCTCTGGGTGGAGCTCGCCTTCGAGCCCCCGCTCTGGCTGCACGCGGTTCTTTGGCCTGTCCTGTCCATCCCGCTCGCCCTCGCCGTCATGCGACCGGCCAAGGCTGCCCTGATCGCGCTGCAGTACCGCCATCGCCGGCGCGAGATGCAGGGCGGGTGAATCCGCCCTATCTGCAGGGCGTGACCACCGCTTCCCTGCCTCGTCCCGCCGTGGCGCGTGCTTGCTGTGGCCGACCGTCGCCGCGGCGGTCGCGCTTGCCATCCTGCTCGCCTTGGGCACCTGGCAGGTGCAGAGGCTGGCGTGGAAGAACGCCTGGATCGCCGAACTCCGCGCGGCTGAGGCGCTGCCGCCCGAGCCGCTGCCCGCCCGGCTCGAGGACCCCGGAGCCGTCGTCTTCCGCCGCTTCGCCGTGACCGGCCGGTTTCGCCACGACCTTTCGGTCCTGGTCGGCGTGTATGAGCGGGACCGCCGGCTCGGCCACTACCTGTTTACGCCGGTGGAGCGGGGCGAGGGCGACCCGGTTTGGGTCGTGCGTGGCTGGGTGCCGTACGAGGCGCCCTTCGCGGTGCCGAAGCCCGAGGGGGAGGTCACCGTGGTCGGCTTCCTGATGCTGCCCGAACGGCGCGGCTGGTTCACCCCGGACGATAAGCCGGCCGACCGCCGCTTCTGGGCCTTCCAGCCGGAGGACGATCAATCGCGCCGTCGGGCTCGATCGCTCCACCCCCTTCGCCATCGCCGCCCTCGGCGCCGATCGCGACCCCCCGATCCCGCAGCGCCGCCCCGCCACCCCGCGCAACGACCACCTCGGCTACGCGATCACCTGGTACGGGCTTGCCGTCGCCCTGGTCGCCTTCTGGGTGGCCTGGGCGCGCAAGCTCCTGCGCGAGGAGCGCGCCCGAGGATGAACGCCGCTCCGCCCTCGGTCGCGGCCTATGAGCGTCTCCGCTCGCGATTCCGCCGCCTGGCGCTGCTGGAGGAGGCGGCGTCGATCCTGCACTGGGACACCTCGGTGACCATGCCGCGGGGTTCGGCCCAGGCGCGCGCCGAGCAGACGGCGGCCCTGGCCGCCACCGCGCACGCCATCCTCACCGCGCCGGAGGTCGGCGAGGAGCTCGCCGAGGCCGAAGCCTCAGCGGAGGCCCTCTCCGAGCTCGACCGGCGCAACCTCGCCCTGATGCGGCGCAAATACCGCCGCGCCACCGCCCTTCCCCCCGCCCTGGTGGAGGCTGCGGCGCGCGCCAACGCCCGCTGCGAGGCCGCCTGGCGCGATGCCCGCGCGGCGTCCGACTTCGCCGCCGTGGCGTCGTTGCTGCAGGAGGTGGTCCGGCTCGCGCGCGAGTCCGCCGCGGCACTCTCCGCCGCCACCGGCCTTGCCCCCTACGACGCTCTGCTGGATGGCTTTCAGCCGGGGCTGACGGACGCGCGGGTGGCCGCGCTGTTCGAGCCGCTGGAACGCGACCTCCTCACCCTGCTTCCCGAGGCGGAGGCGCGTGAGGCCGCGGCGCCGCCGCCCAGCCCGCTGCCCGGCCCTTTCCCGGCCGGATGCGCAGCGCCGCCTCTGCCGGCTGCTCGCCGAGCGCGCGGGGCTCGATTTCGCCACCGCGCGGCTGGACGAGAGCACGCACCCGTTCTGCGGCGGCACGCCGACCGACACCCGCATCACCACCCGCTACGACGAGTCCGACCCCGCCCCGGCCATCCTCGGCGTGCTGCACGAGTGCGGCCACGCCCTCTACGAGCGCAACCTCCCGCGCGCCTGGGCGCACCAGCCGCTCGGCGAGGCGGCCGGCATGGCGGCGCACGAGAGCCAAAGCCTGATCGTCGAGATGCAGGCCTGCCGCTCCGACGCCTTCCTCGCCTGGCTCGGGCCGCGTCTCGCCGAGGCGTTCGGCCACCCCGCCGAGGCTTACGCGCCCGCCAACCTGGCCCGGCTCTGGCGCCGCGTGCGGAGGGGCTTCATCCGCGTCGATGCCGACGAAGTCACCTACCCGCTGCACGTCATCCTGCGCTGGCGTCTCGAGCGGGCGCTGATCGCGGGCGAACTCGTCGGTGGCCGACTTGCCGGCGGCGTGGAACGACGGCTTCCGCGCCTTGCTGGGCCTCGCCGTGCCGGACGATCGCCGCGGCGTGCTGCAGGACATCCACTGGTACGACGGCCTCTTCGGCTATTTCCCCTCCTACACGCTGGGGGCGATGGCGGCCGCGCAGATGATGGCCGCCGCCCGCGCCGCGATCCCCGACCTCGACGCCGCGCTCGCGCAAGGCGACCTCGCACCCCTCGTCGCCTGGCTCGCCGCACAACGTGCACGCGCACGGCGCCCGCTTCGGCTTCGACGAGCTCGTCGCCGCCTCGACCGGCCGCCCGCTCGACCCTGCCGTGTTCATCGCCCATTTGCGCGCGCGCTACGCGCCCGCACCTTCCCCCTGACCTCGTCCGGCCCTACCTCTCGCGCGCCATGCGCTACGTCTCGACCCGCGGCGAAGCCCCCGCGCTCTCCTTCGACGAGGCTCTGCTCGCCGGGCTCGCCGCCGATGGCGGCCTTTACGTGCCCGAAACCTGGCCCGAGCTCTCGCCGGCCGAATGGCGTCGGCCTGCGCGGGCTTGATTATCCCGATCTCGCCGCCGAACTCCTCGCCCCCTTCGCCGCCCCCGCCTTCGACCGCGAAGCGCTGCGCGGCCTCTGCCGTGCGGCCTACGCCCGCTTCGCTCACCCGGCGGTCGCTCCGCTCGTCCAGGTCGCGCCGCACCGTTTCGTGCTCGAACTCTTCCACGGGCCCACCCTCGCCTTCAAGGATTTCGCCCTGCAGCTCCTGGGCTTGTTGTTCGAGCGCGTGCTCGAGCGGAGGTGCGCGCGCATCACCATCGTCGGCGCCACCTCGGGCGACACGGGCTCGGCCGCGATCGAGGCCTGCCGCGACCGCGCCAACCTCGCCATCGTCATCCTCCACCCCAACGGGCGGGTGAGCGAGGTGCAGCGGCGTCAGATGACCACCGTCGCTGCCGCCAACGTCGCCAACCTTGCGGTGGAGGGCACCTTCGACGACTGCCAGGATCTGGTGAAGGCGATGTTCGCCGACCGCCCCTTCCGCGACGAACTCCGTCTCTCGGCGGTGAACTCGATCAACATCGCCCGCGTGGCGGCGCAGGTCCCCTACTACGCCTGGGCGGCGCTCGCGCTCGGCGCGCCCGACCGCGCGGTCGCCTTCGCGGTGCCGACGGGCAATTTCGGCAACGTGCTCGCCGCCTGGGCGGCCGCCCGCATGGGGCTGCCGGTGGCGCGGCTGATCGTCGGCACCAACCGCAACGACATCCTGGCGCGGTTCTTCCTGCGCAACGACATGTCGATCGCGCCCGTCGCAGCCGTCGCTCTCGCCGTCGATGGACATCCAGGTGTCGTCGAACTTCGAGCGCCTGCTGTTCGAACTTCTCGGCCGCGACGCGGCGCGCACGGCGGAGACCATGCGGGCGTTCCGCGCCACCGGGCCGGATGCCGGTCCCCGAGCCTGCCTGGGCCGAGGCCACACGTCTCTTCGCCGGCTTCGCCCTCGACGACGAAGGGACGCTGGCCGAGATCGCCCGCACGCGCCGCGAGAGCGGATACCTGGCCGACCCGCACACGGCGATCGGGCTCGCCGCCGCGCGCGCCTGCGCCCCGGCGGATCGTGCGATCCCGGTCGTGGTCGCCGCCACCGCGCACCCGGCCAAGTTCCCCGAGGCGGTCGCGCGCGCGGTGGGCGAACGGCCGTCCCTTCCGCCCTCATCTCGCCGATCTCATGACGCGCCAGGAACGCTACGAGATCGTGCCGAACGACCTCGCTGTCGTCCAATCTCGCGTCCGTGCGCACGCACTCAGGAACGCCGCATGACGTCAACGACCCGGCCATCCGTGTCACGCGTCTTCCGTCGGGCCTCACCGTGGTGACGGAGACGATGCCGCGTGTGGCCACCGTTTCGCTCGGCGCCTATGTCGCCGCCGGGACGCGCCATGAGTGTGCGGAGCATAACGGCGTGTCCCACTTCCTCGAGCACATGGCGTTCAAGGGCACGCGCCGCCGCACCGCCGCGCAGATCGCGGAGGAGATCGAGAACGTGGGCGGGCACCTCAACGCCTACACCGCGCGCGAACGCACCGCCTACTACGCCAAGGTGCTCAAGGAGGACGCCGCGCTCGCCACCGACATCATCGCCGACATCCTGCAGCACTCGGCGTTCGATCGCGGAGGAGTTCGAACGCGAACGGGGCGTGATCCTGCAGGAGATCGGCCAGGCCAACGACACGCCCGATGATCTCGTCTTCGACCGTTTCCAGGAGGCGGCGTTCTCCGGCCAGCCGATGGGCCTGCCCACGCTGGGAACGGAGGAGACCATCCGGGCGATGCCGCGCGAGGCGCTGATCGCCTTCCTCCGCCGCCATTACGCTCCCGAACGGATGGTGGTTGCCGCCGCCGGCGCGATCGAGCACGACGCGTTCCTCGAACTCGTCCGCCGCCACTTCACCGACCTGCCGGCGGGCGAGGCCGAGCCTGCCCTCCCGGCCCGCTACACGGGGGGCGAGGCGCGTGAGGAGGACGCTCTCGACCAGGTGCACCTCGTGCTCGGCTTTCCCTCCGTGCCGTTCTGCGATCCCGCCTACTACGCCTCGCTCCTGCTCGCGACCTTGCTCGGCGGGGGGATGTCGAGCCGGCTGTTCCAGGAGGTGCGGGAGAAGCGCGGGCTCGTCTACGCGATCAGCGCCTTCGCCCAGGCCCATGACGACGTCGGACTGTTCGGCATCTACGCCGGCACGGGCGAGAGGGAGCTCGCGGAACTCGTGCCCGTCGTCATCGACGAGCTCGCCGCCGTGCAGCGCGCGGTCACCGCGGAGGAACTTCAGCGGGCGAAGGCGCAGGTGAAGGCGTCGGTGCTGATGGCGCTGGAAAGCACCTCGGCGCGCTGCGAGCAGCTCGCGCACCAGATCCTGACCTGGGGTCGGGTGATCCCGACCGAAGAGACGGTAGCGCGCATCGAGGCGGTGACGACGGAGGATGTCGCGGCCCTCGCCCGGCGGCTGTTCCGCTCGCGCCCCACCCTCGCCGCGATCGGGCCGATCGCGCAACTGCCCGAACTCGAGACGATCGAGGAGCGCCTTGCCGCCTGAACGGCACGGCAGAGGGCGCTAGCGCGCCGTCACGGCGCGTCGCCTTGCCGTCAGCTGGAGGAGGATCGCGGCCCCGGCGAGTCCGGCGCCGAGGAGATCCGTCACCAGTCCGGGCTGGATGAGGGCGACGGCCGCCGCGACCATCAGCCCGCGCTCGAGCCAGCCCGCGCGCGCGATCAGCCAGCCGTGCAGGCCGGCGGCGAGCAGGACGCAGCCGATCGGAGGCGGTGGCGAAGGCATGCGCCACCTCCCACCACGCGCCGATCATCAAGCAGGGCTCGGGCGCGTGCACGAACATGAAGGGCACGATGTAGCCGGCGGCCCCGAGCCGCACCGCGGCGAGGCCCGGAGGCCCAGAGCTCCGATCTTCGCGAGCCCGGCGGCGGCGAACACGGCGAGCGCGACCGGCGGCGTGATGGCGGAGAGGATCGCGAAGTAGAAGGCGAACATGTGCGCGGCCGGTGCCACGACGCCGAGCCGGATCAGGGCGGGCACGAGCAGCGACACCATGACGATGTAGGCCGGGGTGGTCGGCATGCCCATGCCGAGGATGATCCCCGCCACCATGGTCAGCACGAGGGCGAGCAGGAGGCTGTTCTGCGCCGCCGCCAGCACGTACTGGGTGAAGACGATGCCCAAGACCCGACAGCGTGATCACGCCGATCACGATGCCCGCGCAGGCGCAGGCCATGGCGACCGCGAGCGAGCCCGTCGCGCCCTCGATCAGCGCGCTGCCAGACGTTGCCGAGCGTCACCGTTCCCCGCGAGGAGCGACGCAAAGCCGCGACGGGAAAACATGCCGCCGTGCCGGCGAGGGCGGACAGGGGGGCGGAGTAGCCGAGGAAGAGCCCCGCCAGCACGATCGCGATCGGGATCGCGAGATGGCCCTGTTCGGCGACGACGCGCGCAAGCCGCGGCACCTCCTCGCGCGCAAGCCCGGACAAGGCCGCTGCGGCGGGCCTCGAAATGCACGGCGGCGAAGGCGGCGACGTAGAACAGGATCGCGGGAAGGAGCGCCCAGGCGATCACCTGCAGGTACTGCACCTGCAGGAACTCGGCCATGACGAAGGCCGCCGCCCCCATGATCGGCGGCATGATCTGCCCTCCCGTCGAGGCCACGGCCTCGACGGCGGCGGCGAAGGCAGGGCGGAACCCGGTTCGGATCATCAGCGGGATGGTCACCTGGCCGGTCACCATCACGTTCGCCACCGCCGACCCCGACACCGACCCGAACAGCGAGGAGGACACGACCGCCACCTTTGCCGGACCGCCGACGGAACGACCGGTGAGCGCGAGCGAGAACTCCATGAACAGCCGCCCGACCCCGGATCGTTCCATGAACGCGCCGAACAGGACGAACACGACGACGAAGCCCGCCGACACGCCCAAGGTCGAGCCGAAGATGCCCTCGGTGGTGAGATAGAGCTGATCGAGCAGGATCGGCAGCGGCTGACTTCGAGGACCGTCGCGCCGAGGACGAGGAAGACAAGCGCCGTCGCCGGCAGCGCCCAGCCGACGGCGCGCCGCGTCGCCTCGAGCACGAGCGCGACACAGAGCCAGCCCCAGAGCGTGTCGGCCGGGGTGGGGTCGTCGATGTAGATGATCCGGTTCACCACCTGGTCGTAGGTGAGGAACAGGTGCGCGACCGAGGCGACGGCCAGCAGCCCGAGGATCCAGTCCTCGATGCCCGGGCGTGGGCCGCCGGCGCAGGGGGTTGGAGAGAAAGACGAGGGCGAGGGCGAAGATCAGGTGCGTGCCGCGGAAGAACAGCGCCTCCGGCGGGCCGAAGGCGGTGGTCCAGATATGGTAGGCGGACATCGCCGCGGCGATGCCGCCGGTCAGCCAGCCGATGGCGCGGGCGTAGGTCACGTCCGGCCCTTCGCGCGACAACGAGGCCGGAGGGTCAGCCGCCGAGCGCGCCGACTTCGCGGTAGAACCGTTCCGCCCCCGGATGGAACGGCACGCCGATGTCCATCGCCATCTCCTTCGGGGTGAGGCCCCGCATGCCGGCATAGACGGCAGCCATCGCCTCGACGTTCTGCGCCGCCGCCCGGACCATCGCATAGACCATCGCCTCCGGCAGGTCGCAGGCGGCGATCAGGTGCGTGAAGTAGCCCGGCACCGTCACGGTCTCGCGCTGGCCGGGATAGGTGTTGGCCGGGATCGGCACGCCGACATAGCCGGGGTTCAGCTTGCGCAACCCGTCGATGTAGGCGGCGAGATCGAGCAGGCGGATGGCGCGCGCCGAAGCGAGATCCATCACCGAGCTCGCCGGGATGGCGGTGCCGAGGGTGAAGCCGTGCGCGTTGCCATCACGCAACAGGCCCACCGCATCGGTGTAGGAGGCCTGGAAGGAGGCGCGGATGTCGTTGTAGGTGAGGCCTGCCACCTGCAGGATCTGCTGCGTGATCACCTCGGCGGTGTTGCCGCGCGGCTGGATGACGATCGTCTTGCCGCGGAAGTCCTCGATGCGGTTGATGCCCGAGTCCGCCAGCACCACGGCTTGGAAATACTGCGGGTAGAGGGTGGCAAGGTTGCACACCTTGCGTGTGGGCGCGGGGAAAGGCGGGCGGCCGGCGAGCCCGTCCACCGTGCTGATGGAGTTGCCGAAGCCGAGCTGCGCGCGGCCCTCATCCACGCCCCGCACATTGGCCACACCGGCCCCCGGCACGGGCTGGATGGACACGCCGGGAATCGCCTGTTCCCAGATGTTCTTCAGCGCCCCACCGAGCGGCACCCACACACCGCCTTGCGGGCCTGTCATGAAGCGGAGCGCTTGAGCCTCGGCGGCCAGGGGAGCGGCGGCGATGGCGGCGGCGAGCAGACTGGCGACAAGGCGCATGGCGATCCTCCCGAAGGCTTCGTTGTGGGCGGCGTTCGGCGCGCCCTCTTCGGCGGCATTGAACGGCGGGCCCGGGGCGCGGTCAATCGCGCGGGGGCGTGGGATCGGCGGCGGCACGACGTCAGCCCAAGCCCCGCACCAGCGGCGGCCCGAGCAGGTTGGCAAGCGGCAGCGGCAGGCGCTTCCAGGCGGCGATGAACAGCCGGTACTTCGGGTTGTTCGGGTTGTTCTCCGGGATGGCGGCGCCCGGGGCGAGGCGGTAGCAGTAGTGCAGCTGTTCGGGAACGAACCCCCAGTTCTTCTTGTAGTGGAAGGCTCCCGTTCCGGCCTTGGAACGGCCGAAGTCGAACCGGCGCGCCCCCCGCTCGCGCCCGGCGCGCCGCATGACCTCCCAGTACATCACCTCGGAGGCGGAGAGCGAGCGCGCCGCCCAGGTGCCGCCGCCGTAATAGGGCAGGACCTCGTCCCGGAAATGGAACGACAGCACCGAGGCGACGGGACGTTCCTCGAAAAGGACGGTGGTGACGTCCGCCTCGCCCGGGAAGGCCTCGAGCAGGGCGCGGAAGTAGCGGCGGGGAAACACGGGCGAGCCGAGATTGCGTACGGACTCGGCATAGACGCGATGCAGCACGTCAGCATCCTGGTTCGTCACCGTAACGAGCCCGCGCTTGAGCCCCTTGCGCACTTCGGCGCGCTGCTTGCGCGGGATGTTCGCCGCCATGTCCTTCTCGTCGTCGCCGGTGATGCTGAAGGGCTTGCGGAAAGTGAAGTAGAGGGGCGGGCGGCCGACCCAGCCTGGATCCTCGACGGCGATGCGGCGGAACTCGAGCACCGGCGCGCCGAGCCGCTTCTGGGTGTCGAGCGCGTAGGCCTCGAGCGCGGCGGCGGCCTCGGCGGTGGCAGCGACGGTGCCGCCATAGACGCAGAAGGGGGTGGAGGAGAGAAGGTCGCCGAACAGCAGCGTCTTCATCCGCGCAAGCGGCAGCACGCCGACGATCGCCCCATCCTGTTCGGCCAGAGCGTAGAAGGTGGGGTGGCCGAAGACGCCGCGGATCACGTCGCGCCCAAGCCGAGAGGTGGAAGAAGGTCGCCTCCGGACATGCGCGGACGAAGCGGTCCCAGGCCGGGGCGGAGCCTTCATCGAGCGGGCGAACGCGCACGCTCATGGCCGGGCCGTTGGAGGGGATCGCGGCTGCGCCGGTTCGCCGACCACGCGGAAAAAGGTCGCACGCAGGCGAAATGGCAGTTGATCAAACAGCGCCGTCTCGCCGCCCTCGGGCCGACCCGCGGCGCGCCACGCGGCAACCACCACGATCCCGTAGCAGGCGGCGCCGAGCAGAATTTTGCCGGCGGCGAGGGCGACGACGGGTACGTTCGGGGGCCACGGCAGGAGGACGAGCAGGGCATACATCGCCGTGCCGGCGAGCAGCGGCCGGACGAGCAGACTGAGGATCGTCGTGATAGGACCGCGGATGACCCTGAACACCACCGCATAGTCGAACAGAAGGAAGAGCGCACAAGTCAGGCTGAAGGCCCAGGCCACCGCGATCGGCCCTCCCATCCGAAAGCCTGCCGCGCAGGCGCCGACCTGCACGATGGCGCGCGCGAGCCAAAGCAGGGCGGAAACCTCGACCCGGCCGAAGGCGACCATGATGCTGCGGTGGAGTTCGGCAACCACGAGCGCGGCTGAGCCGAGCGCAATCACGGTCAAGAGCGGCACGGCGTCGCCCCAGCGGGCGCCGAGGGTCAGCCCGACCGCCTCGGCTGAGGTGGCGGCCAGCCCGAAGCCCACCGCGGAGGCGACCAACAAGGCGGCCCCGATCGCCTTCGCGGTTGCGGTGACGAACCACCCCCCACCCGTGTGGCGGATCCGGCCAAGGCCGGCGAGCAATGGGCCGGCGACCGGAAAGACCATCTCGGTGACGAACACGCGGGAGAGGTCGCGACTGACGTGGTAGAAGCCGAACGTTTCGCGATCAGAATAGCGCCGCACGACAAGCTCGTCGGCCGACATCGTGAAGTAGTTCGTCACCCCATGGAGGAGCGACCAGCCGCGAGAACGCCAAGAGGGATGCCGACCGGTCGAGCCGAAGCCGCGGCAGGTAGGGGCGGATGGCGTGGCTGACCGCGGTGCTGATGACGAGCGCGGCGATACCGCCCCAGATGATGCCCCAATACGATCGCCACAGCACGGCGCCGAGCGTGGTCAAGACCGCGTCGATGACGCGTGTGGCCATGCCGAACTGAACGGCGCGGTCGAAGCGCATCTCCCGGGACCACCACAGCCAGACCGGCGAGCCGAGGGCGGCGAGGACGGAGCGGATCGCGGTGACGCGCAGGGCATCGACCAGCAGCGGTTCGTTGAGCAGGACGGCTGCCGGTTCGGCAGCCAGGAAGGTCAGCAGCGTGATGCCCGCGGAGAAAAGGAGGTTCAGGGTCCAACCGCGGTCGAGATCCTCCCGGTTCAAGACGGGCAGGCGGACCAGCTGGTCGAACACGCCATGCGCGCCAAGGATGCCAACCAGGCCGCTGACCAGGGCGATGCTGCCGATCAGGCCGAAATCGTCCGGCGTCAGCACGCGCGCCTTGACCGCAAGCGCGAGGAAACCGACGAAGCGGCTGAAGAGGCGGAAGGCGAGGAACCACAAGGTTCCGCGAAAGACGCGGGCCGGGATTTCGCGCGGGTTGACCGTTTCGCTCATCGCATCGTTCGTCCCGCCCGGCCGACCCTGTGCGGCGGTGCGAGCGTCTGTGTCGCATTGCGTTCACGTCTTGCCACGGCGTGCGGCTCAGGCTGCGGGGGCGATCGCGTCGGCGAAGACGCGGTCGAGCCTGTCCCAGGCGAAATCGCGCAGGAGGCGGCGCAGCCGGCTCTCGGTGCGCGCAAGCCCGGTGTAGTGGCGCAGCCGCGCCCGCAAGGGGGCAGCGGCGACGCGCGGTTGGCCAGGGTCGATCTCCCAGGGGTGGGTATAGAAGATCGCCGGCCCCCTCAGGCTGGCGCGGCGAAGCAAGGCGCGGAAGGCGGGGTAGGGAAGGAGGCGGAACCAGCCGCCGCCCGAGCAGGGCAGGGCGCGCCCGGCGAGGCGGGCCACCGTCATCGGCACCTCGACCACGCCGGAGGGGTCCGGGCGGAAGGGAGCGTGCGGTGCGTCGGGGTCGCCGTAGAGGTCGTGCCGGACGGGGTAGATCGAGGAGGAGTAGGCGTGGCCTTCCTCGGCCAGGACGGCGTGGGCCCAAGGCGCGGTCTGCCGGCCGATGGAGAAGGTGGGGGCGCGGTAGCCGTGCACCGCTGCACCGGCAACATCCTCCAGCACCGCCTTGGCGCGGCGGATGTCGGCCCGGAATCGCTCCGGGCCGATCGCGTGGACGAGCTCGTGGCCGTAGCCGTGGCTCGCCACCTCATGCCCGGCGCCGGCGATCCGGCGCACGAGGTCGGGGTGGCGCTCCGCCACCCAGCCGAGGACGAAGAAGGTGCCGCGCACCCCGGCCTCGGCGAACAGGTCGAGCAGGCGGTCGGTGTTGGCGACGACGCGGCGCGGCAAGCGGTCCCACTCGGCGCGGGGGATGACGGCGGCAAAGGCCTGGACCTGGAACCAGTCCTCGACGTCGACGCTGATCGCGTGCCGCGCCGCGGGGCTCATCGGCGGAGGTCGAGGGCGGAAAACAGATCCATCAGCCGGTTGAAGACGCGTTCGCGCCGCGCCGACTGGATCTCGAGCAGCTCGACGCGCCGTGCAAGGTCGGCCACCATCGCGCCGTAGCCAGGCTGCATCTCGCCGCCCTGGTAGAGGGTGGCGGTGGGGTAGGAGCTCGCGACCTCGGCGCGGAGCACCGGGGCGCGCGCGTTTTCCGCCCCGGCCGAAAGGTCCTCCTCCAGCTCCTGCGCGGTGAGGCGGACGAGGTCCGCGGTCAGGGTGTCGGCCTGTTCGAGCGCGCCGCCGAGCAGGACGCGGCCGCAGAGCCGGTTGATCCGGCGCGGGATGCCGCCCGTATGGCGATGCACCTCTTCGAGCGCGCCTTCGCCCCAGGCCGGGTGCCCCGCCCAGCCGACCGCGCGCATGCGGTGCTCGACATAGGCCGCGGTCTCCTCCCGCGACAGGCCGCCGAGGTGGTAGGAGGCGAGCACGCGCTGGCGGAGCTGGTCGAGGTCCGGGCTTGCGATGATGCGGCGGAGCTGCGGCTGGCCGAGCAGGATCGTCTGCAACAGCGCGCGACCGTTCTCCGTCACGTTCGAGAGCATACGCAGCTCCTCAAGCGCGGAGGGCGGCAAGGCCTGGGCCTCGTCGACAATGAGGAGGTGTCGTCGCCCAAGCTGCTCTCCCGTGCGCAGCGCCTCCATGATGCCGCGCAGCAGGGTGGCCTTGGGGCCGTCGGCCGGCACCTCGAAGGCGTCGGCCACCAGACGGAGCAGGTCGTCGCCCGAGACCTGGCTGGTCATGATGCGGGCGATCCGATACGACGACGGATCGAGTTCGGCGCACAGTTTCTCGACCAGCGTCGTCTTGCCCGCGCCCACCTCGCCGGTGATGACGACGAAGCCCTCGCGCTGGGCAAGCCCGTAGACGAGATGGGCGTGGGCCCGACTGTGCACGGAAGAGGGGAAGTAAAGGCGCGCGTCCGGCGTCATCAGGAACGGGTGGCCGGTGAAGCCGTAATAGTCGATGTACATCGGCCGGGCCCCTCGCGCCGACTTGCCCTAGAAGGTCTTGCGCACCGACGCCACCACGAGGTTGCGGTAGACGAGGTCGTCGGCTGCCTCGTCGTCGCGGACATCGAGGCGGTAACTCAGCGCACCGGAGAGGGTCGGGGAGAAGGCGTGGCTGAGCACGGCGCCGGCGCCGTAGAAGGTGCTGTCGCCGCGGCGGCCCTCGCCGACGCTGCGCACGCCGACCCGGGCGAAGGTGGTGAGGTTGGTGACCTCATCGAGCGGTCGCGACCAGCTGAGGCCAACCGAGGTCCCGTCCGACGGCACCTGAGGACCCGATCGCGGGTCGGCTGCGTAAGGGCGGCGGTTCTCATGGGTGAGGCTGAGCACGAACACGTCGCGTTCGCGGGTGTGCTGGATCGAGGCGGTGGCGGTGCGGGTGCGGAACAGGCCGCCCTGGAAGCCGAGCAGATCCGTGCCGAGCCCTGGCGAGACGGGAGCGCCCGTGGTCGCAAAGATCGGATTGCCGAACGGATCGAGCGTGGTTGTGCTCAGAAGTTCGGCTGCGCGCAGCGCGGAGTTGCTCAGACGGTCGGTGAAGGCGACGAACAGGCGCGTGCGCGGGCCGAACAGGTTCGTCGCCCCCTCCGCCTGCCAAGCGTCGTAGCCGTCGCGACGGCCGTAGCGGAGGGTGAGATCGGAGGTCTCCGAGGGGCGGAGCCGCACGCCCCCGCTCCAGACCGGCCCGGCGATGTCGGTCTTCGGCACGGTGTTGTACTTGAGGCTCTCGTAGCCGATCTCTCCCAGCACGAAGAGCCAGCGCGTTACCCCGTAGCCCGCGCCGAAGACGGTCTCCCAACGCTGCGCCCCCTCGTAGATGCCGTCGCCGTCGAAGGTCGTGCCGAAGACGCTGCCGGAAAGCAGAAGTCGGCCGAAATCCTCGCCGCTGGTCACCGTGAGGTAGCCGGTGTGGGAGGTGAAGCTCGAGGGCAAGAAGCTGCGCGTCGGGATCGGGCCGAACACCGGATCCACGATCAGCACCGGGCGGGAGGTGTCCAGGCGGGACTGGTCGGTGACGTTGAAGATATAGCCCGCCCGGGCCGAGGCGAGCCCGCCGAACCGCTGCACGACATAGGGCGAGACGGAGGCCGTGACAGTCTGGACCTGGTTGCGCCGCGCCCCGCCGAGCGTGTCTCCGCCGAAGGCGCCGAAGAGGTCGCTGGTCGAGGCGAGCACCCGTGCGTCGAGGAAGAGACGGTCGGGAACCACGGTGGCGAGGAGCTGGCCCGCGCCGGCATGCGACAGCCGGTTCTCCTCGCTCTCGGAAAAATAGAAGGTCGCCTGAGGGACGTAGTTGAGGGTGGTGGTGAGGCGCGGCGTGTCGCCGCGGACCAGAATGCCGGGCGCGACGGTTGCAAACAGGGAGGAACGCCGATCTCGTGCGGTGAAGCGCACGTTGTCGTCGAAGCCGAGGGCGAGAGCGAGGCTCGGCTGGATGAACCAGCCGGGCTGGGCGACCGTCGGACGCTCGAGGGTGGTGAAGGGGAAGCCGAAGCCGCCCGGCCTCCGTCCGACGGCGGGATCGGTCGTCGGCGCGGCCCCGCTGGCCCGCGGCGCGGCACGCGCGGCGGGAGGAGGGTCCGCTTCGGTCTGCGCCGGCGCCGGGCTGGAAGCGGCCAGCAGCAGTGCCGTCGCGGCGGCTCCCGCGGCGGCGTGCGGGATCCGTCGTCGTGGTCGCGGCATGGCGCAGGGCTCGCAGGGCGTGGCGCGGTCAGGAGCGGTCGTAGGTCGGCGCGTGGTAGTCATCGTAACCATATGCGCCGAAGCTGTCGTGACCGCGCAAGATCGAACGGTTGAGCAGAAGCTGGATGTTCGGACAGGTATCGACGAGGTCGAGCGCGGCCTCCACCTCCGCCCGCTCCGTGGCCTGCGCTTGAACGACCATGACCACTTGGCCGGCAATCGGGGCCAGAAGCGAGGCTTCGGCGGTGGCAAGACAGGGAGGGGTGTCGAGAACGAACAGGTGATCGGGATAGGCGTTGGCGAGCCGGAGCAGGACCGCACCGAGGGCTGAGGCGGGCTGGCTGCCGGGTCGGCCGGTCCGACCGTAGCCGAGCACGAGAAGCCGCGGGATCGCGGTCGGCGTCAACGCCGGCAGGGCACGGCTCTGCGGATCGGCGGCGAGACAGGACAGGCCTGGGCGGTCGCGCAGGCCTAAGACCGTCGGTCAGCGAACCGGCCTTGCCGTCGCAGTCCACCAGCACCACGCTGCGCTGCGAGCCCTGGACGAGCGCGGCGGCGAGGTTGAGCGAGGTGAAGGTCTTGCCTTCGGCCGGCCGGGCTGAGGTGACGAGGATGATCCGCCCGCAGCGGCCGTCCACCGAAGGCGTGGCGCGCACCGTGCGCAGCACGCCATGCTGGATGACGCTGTATTCCTCAGCCAGACGATTGCGCGCCCCGTGCGCCGACCCGACCACGAGTCCGAGCGCGGTCAGGGCCTCGCGGGGGATGGGCTCCGGTGCGGGAGCCTCGGTCGAGCGGGCCGGAGGGGGTGAGGCGGCCGGCGGTGCCGAGGTCGGATGGGGTGGTGCCGCCGGCGGAGCGGAGGAGTCGCCCATGCCGCCCGACATGCCCATCGCCGCGACCGCGCGTTCCACCAGATGCTGCCGGCCACGGCCGGCCGGACGGAGAGGGGGGGCGTTCATGTGAGGAGCCTGTTCACCATGGCCGGCACGCGCTCGGCCAGGCGGTTCGCGTCGAGACCGAAAGCGACCGCGCCGAAGGCGGCGAAGAGCAGCAGCACGGGCACGGCGAAGGCCGCCGCAGCCAAGCGGTTGCGCGGCGGATCGGCCGCCGAAACCGCCCCCAGCACGGGCAGCCCCAGCTGCCGGAGGTCGCGCAGGGTGTAGAAGCTGGTGTCGAACTGGCCAAGCACGAAGGCGAGCGCGGCCCCCGCACCGAGCCCGGCCGCCAGCACCCCGGCCAGCAGCAGCAGGCGGTTCGGCGCTTCCGGCTTCAGCGGCACGACCGGAGGCTCGATCACCTCGAGCCTGACCCGTTCCGCTTCCCGCCGCGCCGCCCCGGCGATCTGCAGAGCCTCGCGGCGTGCGATCAGGTCCTGGTAGTTGCGCTGCAGGACATCGTAGTCTCGGTTCAGGTTGGCGTATTCGTTCTGCACCTGGGGCACGGTGCGCAGCAGGGTTTCGAGGCGGTTGACGCGGGTTTCCGTCTCCTCGATCTGCCGTTGCAGGGAGCTGATCTCGGAGTCGAGCTCGACGATGCGAAGCCGCAGCTGCTCGACCGTGTTGGCGGGAGGCGTCGGCGCAGCCGAGGCCGACCCCTCGCCGCCGCCGCCGCGGCCGCCCTGGCCGCGCAGCTGTGCGATGATGGCCCGCGTCGCGACCACGTCCGGGTGCTCCTCGGTGTAGCGCAGCAGAAGCTCGCGCAAGGTGCGCTCGGCCGCGGCAAGGCGCGGATCCGCACCGCCTCCTCCCCGCGCCCGCACCGGCGCCCGGCTCATCTCCTCGAACTGCGCCTGCAACAGCGCACGCCGCTGCCGTGCGTCTTCGAGTTGGCCGCGCAGGGTGGACAGACGCTCCCGCGACTGGTCGAGCCGGCTCATGCCGCCCTGTTCGACCGGCAAGAGGTCGAAGTAGCGGTTGCGGAACTCGATTCGCCTCTGCTCGACGGCGCGCAGCTGCGCCTCATAGTTGCGGATCTGGGCCTCGACGAAGGCGCGCGCTTGGTCGAGCTGCTGACGGTCGGTCGCGGTCGCGGTCTCCATGAACAGGGTGACCACCGCTTGGACCACGTCGCGGGCGAGGCGCGGGTCGGTGTCGACGTATTCGATGCTGAACACCGAGCTTCGGCCGCGGTCGTTCGCGATCTTGATCGTCGTGCCGAGGTTGCGGATCAGTTCTTCGCGGTCTTCCGCCGTGCGGATCCTGAGGTCGAGGTCGGTGCGCGCGATGATGCGCTCGAGATTGGGGCGGGTGAGCAGGGTGCGCATGAGCAGGTCCACTTCGCGCTGCGGCGTGCCCTCGACGGCGAGGTTGCGCAGCACGGCGCCAAGCACGGAGTCGACGTCGGCATAGACGCGCGCGCTGGCGCGGTACTGGTCGGGAATGCGCTGCACCGCCGCCCAGCCGACCAGGCAGACCAGCCATGCGACCAAGAGGGCCTTCCAGCGATGCCGCCAGGAGGCTGCGACCATCCGCCGCAGGATCTGACCGATCTGGTCCAAGCCCAGTCCCTCCTTCACCCACCCTGCCGGGCCGGCGACGGCCCTCTCGTTCCTCTCAGAACCAGCTCTGCGGGATGACCAGCGTGTCGCCGGGCCGCATCGGCAGGTCCTGCGACATGTCGCCATCGCGCAACAGGTCGGCCAGCCGCACCGGGATCACCTGGGCGGGCCCGCCCGGAGTTTCGCGCCGAACGATTTCCGCTCGGTTACCGGCAGCGAAGCGGGTCAGCCCTCCGGCCTGGATCATCACGTCGAGCACGCTCATCCCCTCGCGGAACGGCACCGCGAGCGGCTGGGCGGCCTCGCCGACGACGCGAACCTGCCGCGCCGGCGGGCCGACGAAGGAGGTGACCAGCACGGTGACGGTCGGTTCGCGCACGAACCGGCGCAGTTCCCGTTCGATCTCACGCGCAAGTTCGCTCGGCGTGCGGCCGGCGGCGACCACGTTCTGCACAAGCGGGGTGGAGATTCGCCCGTCCGGCCGGACCGGCACGGTGGCCGAGAGATCGGGCAGACGATAGACCTGGATCGTCAGCGTGTCGCCGGGCCCGATCACGTATTCCGGTGCGTCGAAGGCCGGCAGTTGCGGGCGCGTATCGACGGCCGGCACCGGCACCCCGCCTGAGCCGCCGCAGGCAGCGAGCAGGCCGAGGACAAGCAAGCCGAGGCCCCTCGGGGCCAAGGCGCGCATGGGGGCGGCGCGCCCCTTGTCCTGCCCCGGGCGCCGTAGGGGAGTTTGGTTCCTGCCTGTCTGCATCCTCGTGTCGTCCCATCTCCTCACGCGAAGCCGCGGCGCGCTGCCCATCAGCCCCGGCCCGACCCAATCCTTCCCGCCTCGGAGGCCTGCCCTTCCGCGCCGACCGCCTTGGGCGGACCCGCCAACGGCGCCGCGATCCTATGGCACGCTGGCAGACCCGCGTCATCGGCGCGATCGGAACGCGCGGTGGACGAGGTCGCCGGCCGCCTCGTGTGATGGGTATCACAGCCTCCGATCGCGCGCCAGAACGATCCTCTCTCCCAAAAAAAGAAACACTTGCGCGGTTTTCGCGAGCTGGCCCGGCGCTCGCCCCGATCCTGCCCGCAGGCTCAGACAAAAAGTGATACAAAGCAAGCGATTTTCATCATTGCTTCGCCGCCGCAACTTGGAGTACGAAACTCGAAGGCGGGTGCTCGCGCCCCCGGACGGCCGTCGCGGCAAGGCAGCAGCCGACCGGCCGCAGACGAGGGGTCGGCGCCGTTGACTGGCGGGCGGTTGGCCGTTTGACCTCCGCCGTGGCACTCCGAACGGTGAGACGCTGCGCATGGTATCGGCCGGACTTCATCTCGCCGCCGCCGCCGCCTGCCTCCTCTGGGCGGCCTTGGCCGTGGCCGCCGGTCGGGGCCGCGTGCCGCGTCGCGCTCGCCCTTGGGGCGCTCGCCACCGGCCTGTGGGCAGCGGCGGTCGCCTTTGCCCCCGCCGACCCTCTGCACGGTTGGCCAGGGGTGGCGGAGGGGCTGCGGTCCCTGGTCTGGCTCGGCGTCCTGCTCACCCTCTACCATCGCTACGCGGGCGCGATCGCGCTGCGGCCCGTCGTCCGCTTCGCCGCCGGGGGCCTTGCGCTCGCTGCCGCCGGCGGCGTTGCGGCTTGGCTTGCCCCCTCGCCGTTCACCTCGCCCTCGCTTGCCTCGCCGGGCGTCGCCGGCCGCATCGCACTTTCGCTCCTGATCGTGCTCGCCGCCGAAAACCTCTACCGCAACCTCAGCGAAGCCGGGCGATGGCACGTCAAGCTCCCTTGCATCGCGCTCGGCGGGCTTGCCGCGATCGATCTCGTGGTCGTCGTCGATGCCGTGCTGCGGCGGGAGTTCCTTCCCGCCCTGCTCGAGGCGCGCGCGGTGATCGCCGCCGCCGCCTTGGCGATCCTTCCCGTCGCTGCGGCGCGCGATCGACGCGTGCGGCGGGCTCTGCCGGTGTCGCGCACGGTGGTCTTCCACGCCGCCACGCTGATCGTCGGCGGAGTGTTCCTGGTCGCGGTCGGCCTCGTCGGCGAGGTTGCCCGGCACCTCGGCGCCTCCTGGGGCGAGGTGGCGCGGGCGAGCCTCCTCGGCTGCGCCGCGATCGGCCTCGTGGTGGCGCTGTCGTCGCAGACCGTCCGGTCGCATATCCGCCGCCGCATCGTCGACCATTTCTTTACCGCCCGCTACGACTATCGGCGCGAGTGGCAGCGCGTCCTCGCCACCCTCTCGGCGGCCGGAACGACGGAGGAGCCGCTGCCGCGGGCGGTGCGCGCCGTGGCCGATGCCGTGGACAGTCCGGCCGGTGTGCTTCTCCTGGCAGATGACGGGTCCGATCCCTTCCTGCGCTGGCAGGTCTCTTGGAACCTGCCGGATTGCCCCGCCCTCAAAATCCCCCGCGACGGCGCGTTCGCGCGCGCCCTGCGCGGCGGGGAGTGGATCGTGGAGTGCACCGATGGGGGCTGCACCGACCTGCCGGCGGACGTGCCGCGGCCGGTCTGGCTCGCCGTGCCGCTCAGGCACCCGCGGGACGGCATGATCGGCCTCGTCCTCCTTGCTCCGCCGCGCGCCCCCTTCCCGCTCGACGGCGAGACCTTTGACCTCTTGCGCGCGATCGGCTCCGAGGTCGCGGTCTTCCTCGCCGAACGCCGGGCGGCCGAGCGGCTGGCCGAGAACCGCCGCCTCGCCGACTACGCCAAGCGCTTCGCCTTCGTCGCCCACGACGTCAAGACCGTGGCGAGCCAGCTCCGCCTCGTGCTCGCCAATGCCGAGGAGAATCTCGAGGATCCCGAGTTCCGCCGCGACATGCTCGCGACCGTGCGCCACGCCGCCGACCGGATCGACAGCCTGATCGCTCGCCTGCGCGCCCCACAGGACGAGGCGCTGGCGGGCAAGGGCGGCGCGCCCCGCCTCGACCCGGCCCGCCGCCTCGCCGTCCTCCTCCGGCGCTATGGCCCGCGCGTGCGGCTCGACGCCGAACCCGGGCTCGAGGTCGCGATCGCGGCCGAGGCCTTCGACGCCGCCCTGACCCACCTGATCGACAACGCGGTCGAAGCCTCGCCCCCGGATGCGCCGGTGGCGGTGGTGCTCCGCCGCGGGCGCGCCTCGGCCGTGATCGAGATCACCGATCGCGGCCCGGGGATGAGCGCAGAGTTCATCCGCGACGTTCTGTTCCGGCCACTCGGGACCGCCGGCAAGGCGGCCGGCAGCGGCATCGGGGCATGGCAGGCGCGCGAACTCGTGCGCGAGGCGGGCGGCGAGCTCGAGGTGCTGAGCACCCCAGGCCAGGGCACGACCATGCGCGTGACCCTGCCGCTTGTGGCGCGGCAGGGCGGGGAGCCCGCACCGCCGGTGGAGGAGAAGGCGGCGTGAGCAAACCGAAGCTTCTGGTGGTCGAGGACGACGAAGGCCTCGCCACCCAGTACAAATGGGGCTTTCCCGCTTGGCGCGTCGTGCTTGCCGGCGACCGGGCCGAGGCGGAGGCCGCCGCACGTCGGGAAAAGCCCCACGTCGTCCTCCTCGACCTCGGCCTGCCGCCCGATGCCGAGGGGGTCTCGGAAGGCTTCGCCGCCCTCGAAGCCCTGCGCAGGCTCAATCCGATGATGCCGATCGTGGTCTCCTCCGGCCAGGACCAGCGCGCCAACATGCTGCGCGCGATCGCGCTCGGCGCCTACGACTTCTGCCCGAAGCCGGCCGATCTCGGCGTGCTGCGGATCGTGCTCGACCGCGCGCTTCGGCTGCGCGAACTCGAGGAGGAGAACCAGCGACTGGCGAGCGCGCCGCGCGCCTCGCCGATCCAGGGCATCCTGACGGCGGACGAGCGCATGCTCGCGATCTGCCGCCAGGTCGAGCGTCTTGCCCCCGTCGCGGTCCCTGTCCTGCTGCTCGGCGAGTTGGGCACCGGCAAGGAGGCCTTGGCGCGCGCCCTGCACGACATGGGACCCCGTGCGGAGAAACCCTTCGTCGCCATCAACGCGGCCGCGATCCCGGAGACCCTGCTCGAAGCCGAACTCTTCGGCCACGAGAAGGGCGCCTTCACCGGCGCCATTCGCCAGGTCGTCGGCAAGTTCGAGCAGGCGAACGGAGGCACCTTGTTTCTCGACGAGATCGGCGACCTGCCGCTCGCTCTCCAGGCGAAGCTCCTGCGCTTCCTCGAGGAGCAGACGATCGAGCGCCTCGGCGGGCGGACGCCGATCAAGGTCGATGTGCGGCTCGTCTCGGCGACCAACCAGCCGCTCGAGCAGCTGGCGGCGGAGGGCCGCTTCCGGGCCGACCTGCTCTATCGCCTCAACGCGGTGACCGTGCGCATCCCGCCCTTGCGGGACCGCGGCCGCGACGTGCTTCTCCTCGCCCGCGCCTTCCTCGCCCGCGACGCGCGCGAGTTCGGCCGTCGCCTGCGCGGCTTCGACCCCTCGGCCGAGGCCGCCCTGCTCGCCCACCCCTGGCCCGGCAACGTGCGCGAGTTGCAGAACCGCGTGCGCCGCGCTGCCCTGATGGGCGAGGGCCCGCTCGTTTCGGCCGCGGACCTCGAGCTCGAGGCGCCGCCCGCGGCGGCGCGCGAGGAGCCGGCCGAGGGGCGCTTCGACCTTCGGCTGGCGCGGCTGCGTGCGGAGCGCGAGACGATCCAGAAGGCGCTCACCCACGCCGGAGGCAGCCTCACCCAGGCCGCCCGACTGCTCGGGATCAGCCGCCCGACCCTCTACACGCTGCTCGAGACGCACGCGATCGCCGTACCGAAAGGCGAACCCCACGCCACCGATCCCCTGGATGCCGCCTGACGGAGAGCTGACGATGACCAAGCGTTCCGGCGCCCCCCTTCGCCTCGCCGTGCTCGCCCTCGGCACGGCCCTGCTTGCCGCCCCGGCGTCCGCCAACCCGGAGCGGGCCCGCGCGGCGGAGGCGAGGGGCGACCTGCGCGCCGCCCAGATCGAATGGCGCAACGCGGTGCGCGCCAACCCGAACGACCCCCAGCTGCGCGCCGCCCTCGCCCGCATCTCGCTCGCCCTCGGCGACGGCGATACGGCGGAGAAGGAGGCGCGGGCGGCGCTCGAGCGCGGCCTCGACCGCCGCGAGGGCACGCTGCTGCTGCTCCGCGCCTATCTCGCGCAGCGCCGGCACAACGATCTCCTGCGCGACTTCCCCCTCCCGGAAGGCGCCCCGGCCGAAGTGGCCGGAACCGTCGCCGCCTTCCGCGCCATCGCCCTCCTTGCGCTCGACCGCCGCACGGAGGCGCGCAGCGAGGCGGCGAATGCGGTGCGTCTTGCCCCCCGCCTCGTCGAGCCCCACCTCGCCCTCGGCGTCGGTTGCCGCCGCCGAAGGCGACCGCGCTGCCCTCGAAGCGGCGGTCGATGCCGCCCTCGGCATCGATCCCGACCATGTCGAGGCCTTGAACCGCAAGGCGGCGCTGCAGTTCGAGCGCGGCGACCTCGCCTCGGCGGCGGAGACCTTCGGGCGCATCATCGCCCGCGCCCCGGGCGACCCGCTGCCCCTGCTGCGCCGCGGCGAGGTGTTGATGCGCTCGGGCGACTTCGAGGGCGCACGCCGCGACGTCGCGGCGGCGTTGCGGCTCGCCCCCGCCATGCCGGTCGGGCTCCTGCTCGATGCCATGCTGAAGGTGCAGGCGCGCGACTTCCAGGGCGCCGACCAGGCCCTGCAGAGGATCCCTTCCCAGACCCTGGTCAACCTGCCGGACGGGCTTCTCGTGCTCGCCACGGTGAAGCGCGCGCTCGGCCAGACGGCGCAGGCCGAGGATGCCGCGCAGCGCCACGTCGCCCGCCGGCCCGACGATCCGCGCGGGGCGAAGCTGCTCGCCACGCTCGAGATGGAGCGGGGCGCGCCGGACGCGGCTGCCGGCACGCTCGCGCGGCTCGTGCAGCGCGGGCGGGCCGACGCCGAGGCCTTCGACATGCTCGGTCGGGCCCACGCCCAGATGCGCCGGCGGACGGAGGCGCGCGAGGCCTTCGAACGGGCGGCGGAACTCGCGCCGGACGATCCGGGCATCCTGACCCGGCTCGCGGTCGCCCGCCTCGCGGTGGGCGAGGCCGCCGGCGCGGCGGAGGCGGCCCGCGCCGCGATCGCCCGCGCGCCGGACCAGCGCGGCGCGCGCGAGGTGCTGGCCTCGGCCGCGCTTGCGCTCGGCGATCTCGACACCGCGCGGGCCGAGCTCGATCGTCTCGGCCCCGAGGCGCGCCAGGGCGAGCTCGCCGGGATCGTCGAGGCGACGATCCGCCTGATCCGGCTCGACCTCGCCGGGGCGAAGGAGCGCTTCGAGGCCGTCCTGCGCACCCAGCCCGACAGCGTGCGCGCGCGGCTTGGGCTCGCCCGCATCGCCGCGATCGAGAACGACGCGGCGCGCACCGAGCGCCTGCTCGGGGAGGTGCTGGAGCGCGACCCGGAGAACGCCGAGGCCTTGCGCCGCATCGCCACGGCGGCCGGGTCCGGCGCGGCGAACGGCGCCTCCGCACTCGCTCTGCTGGAGCGGACCTACGCCGCGAACCCGACCTCGAGCGCGGTCGCCCTTGCCCTCGCCAGCGCCTATCTGCGGCTGGGCCAGCCTGCGAAGGCGGTTGAGATCCTCGACTCCCCGGTCTGGCGCGACCGCGCGCGCACCACCCAGCACCTGATCGTGCTCGCCGAAGCGCGCGCCCAGGCCGGGCAGATGGCCGAGGCCGAGGCGGCGGCCCGCGCCGCCCTCGCCCAGGAGCCGCGCTCGTCCATCGCCCGGCGTCAGGTCGCCACCCTGCTTGCCCGCCGCAACGACATCGGCGCGGCGGAGGCCGTGCTGCAGCAGGGCCTGCGCATGCAGCCGGCAGACGGGTTGCTGCAGCAGGGGCTCGTCGAGCTGGTGCGGGACGCGCGCGGGCTCGACGCCGCGCTGGCTCTCGCCGACACGCTGGCGCGGCAGCGGGACGGCTGGCCGGCCTCCCTCGCCCTGCGGGGCAACCTGCTGATGGCCGCCAACCGGATCGAGGAGGCGGCGGCGGCCTATGAGGCGGGGTACCGGGCCTCCCCCTCGGCGGCGCTCGCTCAGGCCCAGGCGGGGGCATGGCAGGCGGCCGGCCGGCTCGACCGCGCGGCGGCTGCGCTCAAGGCATGGCTCGAGCGGGAACCCGAAGATCTCGGGGTGCACGCCCTCCTCTCGCAGATCGAGATTCTGCAGGGCGAGACGGCCGCGGCGGAGACGCGGCTGCGCAAGGTGGTCGCCGCCCGCCCCGACGACGGGGTGTCGGCCAACAATCTGGCCTGGCTGATGCAGGCGCGGGCGGACAGCGAGACCGAGGCCGGGCGGGCGATGCTCGCCGAGGCGCTCCGCCTCGCCGAGCGCGCCTATTTCGTCACCCCGACCCCGGAGACGGCCGACACCTTGGGCTGGATCCTTTTCCGCACCGGCCGCGTCGCCGACGCCATGCCGTTCCTGCGCCAGGCGGCGGCCGGGGCGGCGCAGAGGCCTCAGGCCGAGCCGGGCATCTTCGTCCGCTTCGCCCAGGGGCTTGCCGCGATTGGTTCGCGCGAGGAAGCGATGCGCGTTCTCGAGCCCATCGTTGCCGCCGATCTCCGCTTCGCCGAACGCGCCGAGGCCGAGGCCCTGCTCGCGCGGCTGCGCGCCGCTGCCCGCTGAGCGGGGTCGGGAGGGAGACGGAACAGCCCGATGCTCCGCAGCATCGCCTTCAGCGCGATCGTGCTGCCCCTGCTCGCGGTGACGGCCTCGGGCAAGCCCTTCGTCGGCGTGCTGCTGTGGTCGTGGGTCTCGTTCATGAGCCCGCACCGCATGATGTACGGCTTCGCCTCGGACATCCCCTGGGCGATGATCACCTTCCTCGTCACGCTGGTCGGCTGCCTGATGGCGCGCGAGCCGAGGCGCCTGCCGCGCGATGCGGTGAGCGTGCTCCTGGTGCTCTTCGCGATCGGTGTGAGCCTCACTTCGCTGGTCGCAATCTCCTCGCCGGAGCGCGTCTTCGCCCGCTGGGACAAGGTGATGAAGATCATCGCCGGCGTGCTGCTGACGCGCGCGCTTGCGACCGACGCCGACCGCATCCACGCCCTGCTGTGGATGATGGCGATCTCGCTCGGCTTCTACGGGGTGCGCGGCGGCGGCTTCACGCTTCTGACGGGCGGCGGCAACCGCGTGCTCGGCCCGCGCGACACGATGATCGCAGACCGCAATCACCTCGCGGTGGCGCTGCTGTTCGTCCTTCCCCTGATGAACCACCTGCGGCTGCAATCCAAGCACGCGATCGTAAGGCTCGGCATCGTCGCGGCGATGGTGCTGACGCTGTTCGCCGCGATCGGCACGCAATCGCGCGGCGCACTTGTCGCGTTCGTCTGTGCGGGATTCGTGTTGTGGCTGCGCAGCCGCGGCAAAATCCTCTCGGGACTCAGCATCGGGCTTGTGGGCGCGGCGGTGCTCGCCTTCATGCCGGAGTCCTGGGAGGAGCGGATGCGCTCCATCATCGACTACCAGGACGACGCCTCCGCCATGGGGCGGGTGAGGATCTGGGAAGCCTCGCTCGAGGATCGCGCTGGCTCGGCCCCTGACCGGCGGGGGCTTCCAGGCGATGTACGAGCAGTGGATCGTCGATCGCTACCTTCCAGGGGTTCTCGCTCGCGCCGCGCACAGCATCTGGTTCGAGACGCTCGGCGAGCACGGCTTCATCGTCTTCGCGATCTGGCTTGGCATCCTCATCGCCGGGTTCCTCTACGCCGCGCGGCTTGTCCGGCTGGGGCGGGCGAACCCGCGCCACGCCTGGGTCGAGACGCTGGGGCGGATGAGCCAGGTCTCGCTCGTCGCCTATGCTGCCGGCGGGTCCTTCCTCTCCCTGCAATACTGGGACGGCTATCTGACGCTCGTTTCGCTGTTGACGGCAGCGCACCAGCTTGTCGCCGCGCCGGCCGCGGAGCGTCGGGCGGTAGCGGAGGGCTGGCGGCGGGCGACGACGACCTCCGCCGTCTCATCGCCCGCCCCCGCGGCGCGACCCGCCGCCGCGCGGTCGCTTCCGACCACCTCCTGGCGCACGCGCGCCGCGCCATGAGCCTGCCCAGCGAAGCGCAGGAGGAAGCATGCAAAGCGTCCTCTTCGGCCTCACCCTCATCGCCGTCGCCTGGCTCTGCCTCTGGGTTCTGCTGCCCCCTGAGCGACGGCGGACGTTCTGGTTCCCCTTCGACCGGATCGAACCCGAGGGAGACGGGGAGGGGCCGGCCGGTCCGGCTCCTCACCGTCAGCAGCCTCTATCCCAATCCCGCGCAACCCAATCATGGCGTGTTCGTCGAGAACAGGCTCAGGCATCTGGTCGCCGGCGGTGAGGCGGAGGCCATCGTCGTCGCCCCCGTTCCGCACTTTCCCGGCCGCGGGCCCGACCGCGGCGCGATCCCGGAGGAGGAACGCCGGCATGGCCTGCGCGTCCTGCATCCCCGGTTTTTGGCCGTTCCGGGCCTCGGCATGGCGACCAACCCCTTCGCCTATGCCAGGGCGCTCGCCGCGGCTTACCGGCGACTTCGGGCCGAGGGGCAGAGCTTCGACGTGATCGATGCGCACTACCTTTTCCCCGACGGCGTGGCGGCAGTTTTGGTGGCCCGTCGCGTCGGCCTGCCCGTGGTGCTCACGGCGCGCGGTTCCGACACCAGCCAGTTCCCGCTCTACTGGCTGCCGGGACGAATGATCCGCCGCGCCCTCGCCGAGGCCGACGGACTGATCGCCGTCAGCGCGGCGTTGAAGCAGGGGCTTGTTTCCCTCGGGGTGGCGCCGGAACGGGTCGTGGTGTTGCGGAACGGGGTTGATCTCGAGCTGTTCCGTCCGCCTGCGGATCGATCCGCCGACCGTCGCAGGCTTGGACTTGACGGGCCGACCCTCCTCTCCGTCGGCCTCCTCGTGCCGCGCAAGCGCCATCATCTGACGATCGGCGCGCTCGCCCATCTGCCGGGCGCGCGGCTGCTGATCGCGGGCGAAGGGCCGGAGCGCGGCCGCCTCGAAGCGCTTGCCGTCAGACGCGGGGTTGCCGACCGCGTGCGCTTTCTCGGCGCGGTGCCGCACGGGGAGCTTCCGGCGCTCTACGGCGCCGCCGACGTGATGGTTCTGGCCTCGGAACGGGAGGGCTGGGCGAACGTGATCCTGGAGGCGATGGCCTGCGGCACGCCGGTGGTTGCGACCGAGGCCTGGGGAACGCGCGAGGCGATCGGAGAGGAGGGGGCAGGCGTGGTGGTGAAGGAGGCGAGCGAAGCCGCGCTCGCCGCGGCGATCAGCCGTCTGCTCGACCGTCCGCCCGATCGGAGGGCGGTCCGCGCCTATGCCGAACGCTTCGGCTGGGACGAGGTCTCGGCCGGGCAGCTCGCCCTGTTCCGGCGGATCCTGGCGGCTCGGCGGAGCGTGCACGGAGCCCAGCAGTGACGACCCCGAGCCTCACCCGTCGCGACTTCACCCTGGTCGTGCTGACCGCGCCTGCCGGCTGCGCGGCGGACATGGCGGCGGCCCAGGCGCCGCAGCGTCAGGCGCCGCCGCGGCCGCAGCCGCAGCGGCCGGCACCGCCTGAACCGCTGCCGCGCCGCGGCCCCGGCGACGTCGCCGCCGTAGCCCTGCGCGCTGCCGCCTCGGCCCCTGGGATCCTGCTCACACTGGCCCAGGCCTTTCCGCCGGGTGCCGTGCCGCGCGACGGTCGCCTCGGCGTGCGCCTTGAGGGAGAGCGGGAGATCCGTCCGGCCCAGCTCACCGTGCTGTCGCGCCACCGCGACGGGTCGCTGCGCACCGCCCTCATCACCGTCGCCGCGCCGCCGCTTCCCGCCGACCGGCCGCGCGGCGCGCTCGTTTCGCTGGCGGGAGGAAGTTCGCTGTGATATCGCGGGAAGCCCCAGACCGACCACGGCAGGGCTGCCGAGAGGGATCGTCGTGCTGTTCCGCGTGAAACGACGCCTTGCCTATTGGCGCTACCAGCGGCTGGTCGCCGGAATAGAAGAGACGCCGCCGCTCGAGATTGTCGATTCCGCCCCTGCGCATCGTGAGCCAGGTCGCGGTGCCGCGCGACCTGCGCATGTATCTGGTGGCGGCGAAGACCTTCTATCGGCGGATCGGCCACGGGCGGTTCGTCGTCATCCCCGACCGCCCGCTGCCGCCCCGGGGGGCGGATCTGCTGCGCCGCCACCTCGGCGGCGGGGTCGAGTTCCTCGCCGATCGCAGAGATCGCGGTCGGCCGCTGCCAGCGCGGCGGCACCTGGGAGAGGCTCCTCGCCTGCCTCGACTTGGCGCGCGAGCATTACGTGGTCCAGATGGATTGCGATACGCTTGCGCTGGGCGAACTTCCGGAAGTTCACGAGGCGATCCGGGCCAACCGTGCGTTCACGCTTTCCGAATCGCTGCCGCTGCAGACGATGGCGGAGGCAGCGGCCTGGGTCCAGCAATCCATCCGGCCGCAAACCCACATCATCGACGTCGCCCAGGCGGCTTTCGACCGCTATCCGGGCGCCGACCGGCTGCTCTACATCCGTGGCTCGTCCAGCTTCACGGGCTTCGCACGCGGTGGCTTCAACCGCGGAGAAATCGAAACGTTCCATCAGCGGATGGAGGAACTCGTCGGGCCCAAGCGCTGGCGCGAGTGGGGAACCGAGCAGGTGGCGTCGAATTTTGCGGTGGCTAACAGTCCAAACCCGATTCTCCTGCCGTTCCCGGACTACGCCAACGTCACCCCCGCGATCGACCTTGCGCGCGTCCGCTTCGGCCACTTCTTCGGAACGTATCGATTTCGAAAACCAGCTGCTCGCCCGCGCCTCGCTGCCGCTGATCGAGGAGCTGAAGCGGGGCGATGCCATGCCGCAAGCCGCATGAGGCCACGATGGCGCTGATCCTGGTCACCGGCGGGGCCGGTTTCATCGGCTCGCATGTGTGCGAGGCTCTGCTCGCCCGCGGCGATCGCGTGCGCGTGCTGGACGACCTCTCGACGGGGCGGCGCGAGAACCTTCCGCCCGGGGTCGAGCTCGTGGTCGGCGATGTCGCCTGCGCCGAGACCGTTCGCGCGGCATCGCGCGGTGTGGCGGCGATCGTCCACCTCGCCGCGGTCGCCTCGGTGCAGCGTTGCACGGAGGACTGGCTCGGGGCGCATCGTGTGAACCTCGGCGGTTCGATCGCGGTGTTCGACGCCGCGCGCACGGCCGCCGACGGCATTCCCGTGCCCGTCGTCTACGCCTCGTCGGCGGCGGTGTATGGCGAACAGGCGCGGCTGCCGATCGACGAGGACGCACCCTGCCGGCCGCTTTCGGCCTACGGCGCCGACAAGCTCGGATCCGAACTGCACGCCCGGGTCGCGGGCGCGGTGCATGGCGTGCCCACGATGGGCCTGCGCTTCTTCAACGTGTATGGACCGCGGCAGGATCCGCGCTCGCCCTACTCGGGCGTGATCTCGGTGTTCTGCGGGCGGATCGCGCGCGGCGAGCCGATCCTGATCCACGGCGACGGGAAGCAGACGCGCGATTTCATCTTCGTCGCCGACGTCGTGCGCGGGATCCTCGCCGCGCTCGATCGAGCCAGCGTATCGGCCCCGGTCCTCAATCTCTGCTCCGGCAGGGCCACCTCGGTAAGGGGTCTTGCTTCGACGCTGCTCGCGCTGGCGGACGCTTCCGTGCCGGTGTGCCACGGCCCGTCGCGGGCGGGCGAGATCCGGCATTCACTCGGCGATCCGTCGCGCGCCGAGGCGACACTGGGTCTGCCGCCTCCAACGCCGCTCGCCGAGGGGCTCGCCGCCGTGCTCGGGTGGCTCGGTCTCAAGCCCCAGTCTCCCTGCCGACTTCGCGGCTGCCGCCTTTCCGCGCTGACGTGCTTCCAAGACCGCGGATGAGGCGCTCCGCCTTCGCCCGACCGTCGGGCCTCGGGCTCAGGTGACGCCGTAGAACGCATTCATGTTGGCGATGATGGTGTTCCACGTCGTCGGAGGCACCGCACCGCCGAGGAAGAGGAACTCCGCCACATCGCCTGCCGCACGAGTTTGGCAGAACCATTCACTCGGCACCGCCAAGGAACAGGTGGGCGTTCGCTGCAATCGGATCGAACGTCAGCGTTTGGTTCGTTCGTGATGCTGTTGAACCCGACGTCCACGCCCGGACGAGCCTCGTTCGTCACTCCCGAGAGCGAGGAGGCCCACAGAACGCGCGGCGTATTCGAGCGGGATCGGGTTTTGCCAGAACGTGGACTTCGCTGGAAGCGCGTGCCCGTAGGTACGAAGCTCGTCGATGCGCCCCCCTCGGTCCTGATGCTGGAACGACTGTCGTTTGCCACCAAGAGTGGTTCTGGTTCACGTCCGTCTACAAGGGCTGACCAGCGACGCCCGTCTCCGTGCCGCGCCGTGACCAGCATGCAGAAGAACGGACAAGATCACGCCCGGCATGGGTGCGGAGGCTTGGGATAGCGCATGCCGCGCCGCACCGGAGCTGCCTTGGAAGTTCATCACCGCCCGGCCGTTCAGCGTCCGCAAGTTGCCGTTGGGCATCGGTCAGCAGCGGATAGCCCGTGGGGCAGCGGGCTGCGCCAAGCCTTGCTCATGCGGCGTTTGGTCGAACAGCGCCACGTAGCACTGCTGCCCTTGGGCGAACGCGGCCAGCCCGGAGAAGTCCGCCACCCCCTGCGCATCCGGGAAGATATCCAGGAACTGCGCCGGTGCCATCGCTGGTCCGGAACACCCGTGCCAGCGGCCCTTGGTAGCTCGGCCTCAAGCGGCGCGCCACCGAACCCGCGAACAGCACCGGGACGTTGCCGAAGTCCCCGTACACGTAGCTCGCGGGCGTAACCGTGACGTTCACCGTGCCGGTGGCGGAACCCGCGACGTTCGAGGCTTGCACTCCGAGCGTGTAGCTCGACCCGTCGAGGCGGCTGAGGCGCTGCGTGTTGCGGACGATGTTCGGTACCGCCACCGCGAAGCGGCCAGCCGAGTTGCCCGAGGTGATCGTCAGCGTGCTGGCGGGCGAACCCGTCATGGCCAGCGTACGGCTCGTGTTCGGCGGATCGTCCTCGCTCCACGTCAGGTTCTGCGTCGATGGCGAGAACACCGGCGGGGTGACCACGCCCTGCAGCTCGATCTGGATCGTCCGGTCGAACTGCCCCGCCACGTTGCTTGCTCGCACCGTCAGCGCCCGCACACCGGTCGGTTCATTCGGACAGGTCGGCTGCAACCGTAATGCGCCCGGTGTTGCTGATCGCGAAGCGGTTGTTCGGGTCGCCCGCGATGATGCGTGACCGTGATCGGCTGTGTGCCGGTGATGGTCAGCTGGCCCACCTCGGCCCCGACGGCGCTGTTGTTGCCGACCGGGAACACCTGCCCCGGATCGGCGATGAGCGGCGCGATGGCGGTCAGGTTGACCGTGATCGTCGCGGTGTTGCTCATATACTCGGTCGCCGGGCTGTCGATCCGCCACTGGTTCACCGTCCGACAGCGGACTTGCACCGAAACCGGTCCCATAGGCAGGGCTTGAAGCGCGGCGGGGTTGGCGACGCGGATCGCACCGCCTTGCGTGATCCGGAACGGGTTGCCGGCAGGCTGCGAGACGATCTCGAAGGCGTCCTCCGGCATCCGCCCGCTGAGGCCGGTGTTGCGCGGGATGGGGCCGGTGGTTTGGACCAGCCCGACCAGAGCGCCTTGTGGCGCATCGAGCAGGACGGACATGGTTTGTCCGGCGGGGATCACCGGTGCCGAGTCCGTCCGCCAGATGAAGCGCTCCGCGATGACCGAGTTGAGCTGGAAGAAGCTGCCGAAGAAGTCCTCCGGCCGGTAGCGCGGGTGGTTGCCGACGCCTTGCGCGCGCTGCGAGCGCAGGAACACGAGGGCATCCGCCGCTTGTGCCCTGGTTTCGTCGTCGGTCCCGTATTGCGCCATCAGAGCCAGGCCGACGAGCACGTTCCGCTGCCAGTCCCCTTCGCCCGTGTTCGACGAGTAGTCCGGCGGCGTCAGGTCCCCTCCGGGCCACTGCTGGAATACCTGCTGCGTGTAATGATCGCGCACCTCGCTCCATGTCCTTGCCCAGGTGCCGTTCGAGGCGCGCAAGACGACGTCGCGTCCCATGGCGATGTGCTGGAACGGGAAATCCTCCGTCAGGATGCTTCCGGCACGGAACTTGCCGAACTCCCGCACCACCCACGGCAGGTGCGGGCCGCCGAGTCCAAGCCGCACCGCCGTGAACAATCCGAAGAAGATGAACGAGTACATGAACTGCGGCACGTGGTTGCCGGTCGCATGCAGCATCGGCATGCCAAGCTGGGTGCCGATGTAGCTTTGCACCTCGGTTCTGATGTCGTAGACCGATGCGACCCAGGCTTCCACGCTGCGCGTGAACATCAGCCTGTTCGGATAGTTGTCGGGCAGGATGGCGGCTGCGTCCACGATGTCGCGGAAGCGCCACGCCCAATCCCGTACCTGCGGAGCCCAGGGCGTTTCGGCCCACCCGCGACCGGTCGTATGGTCGGGCGTGATGTTCTGGTTTCGCCAGCTCCGGTTCGGGTCCCAGATACCGTTGTACTGGCCCGGGAGCAGTCCGGCGTATCGTTCCTGGGTGTCGATTTGTGCCCAGGCTGCGCGGGCTGCAAGCCCGTCGTAGCAAAGCCGGCGCCCGGAGAGGAGCGCGGGAGTGAAGTTGAACGAGCCGTGGTGTGCGTGATCGACCGTGATGTGGTCGATGTTGTTGTGCGTCGGGCGCTGATTGGTCGGCAGTCCGGTTGCCGTGGTGCGGGGCGTGCCCGGCGACGACGGTCGGAGCGTTGCCGTTGGTGCTGAACCTTGGCCAATCGACCGGGTTGAGCCAGCGCCCGAGCTCCCAGTCGTAGTAATACATCGGGCGTGTCGAAGACGCCTCGAACTCCCGATGCGTCAGCTGCTGCGCACCTGGCCGGCCGTCCCGCATCCAGAGCAGGCAGGCGGCGGTGCGATAACCGATCTCCGGCCTTCCGCCTGCGGTGCCCGCATCGCGCGCAAGCGAGTAGTGCCAGTACGGGTCGTTGACCCGGTTGCCAGACTGCGCCGCGTTCAGCACCGACACAGGCCACCCGTCCCATCCCGTGATCGGCAGCGACCGGTCAAGATTGAGCTGCACCCCGGACGCCACGAGCACGTCGAAGTCGGGCCTGAAGAACGGGCGGTCGTTGTTGTCCCAGCCTGTCAGCAGGGTGCCGTTCAGATGCCGCCCGCGACGGCGGATCCACTGCGAGTATTGCAGCAAGTCCCGAGCCGCGCCGCTTGCGGGGCGCTGGTCGTAGACGATCTGCCCGTCGATTTCGATGGTGTAGCCGAAGCGTGCGATGCCGCCCTGCGCATGGAGCACGCGGTCGTTCGAGAAGCAGACGTCCAGCTCGAGGAAGCCGTCCTTGGTCGCGAGCACGTCCACGATCAGGCGCACCGAGGCGATCTGGCCTGTCTGCCCGGCGGTGTTCTGCACCGCGGTCGGCGGAACGGGTGTTTCGACGCGGGTTTCGACCGCGAGCGGGCCTTCCTGCCAGCGGTCCGTCGAGGCCAGCGCCGCTTGCACCACGTCGAACGTCCACAATGGAGTCGTGGTATCGCCCGGAGCCCAGGTTCGCACCACGGCGCTCCTGCCTGCGAGCAGCGTGGACAGCGAAAGGTTTGGACCCGGGTCGGGATGGGCCACACCGGCAACGAGGTCGAAGCTTGCGGTCTGGCCGGCGGTGAGGGCGGGCAGTTCCGCCGCGAACACCGCGGTCATGACGGAGTTGTCCGGCCAGCGCCGCAGCACCGTCATCTGCGTGCGATGGAGATCATCGGTGCCGCGCCGGCGCAGCACCACGGGCGCTCCGTCGGCGATCCTGCCCGCGGGGAAGGCGTGGCCGAAGATGTCGATCACGTTCGCTGGCAGCCCGGTGCCCGTGAACTCCAAGGCGGCAGCCACGTCGGGGTTGGCCGAGACGACGGCGACTGGGGCGCTGTCCACCGACACCACGCCGTCCAGCGTGGCGCGCAGCCGGTAAGTTCCGGGCAGGAGCGGGGCGTGGATCACGGCGGTCCAAAGCCCGCCGGCCAGCTGCGCAGAGACCGGTTGCCCGACAGGAGTCTCGCCCTGAAGCCAGACGACGACGATGGCAAGGGCGGGGCCGCTGTAGGTGCCGCTGACGGTGATCGCCTGGTCCGGCAAGAGCGGACCTGCCGGCGGGTTCATGGTCAGGGAGCGCGACGGGCCGCCGCTGCCCCAACGGCGCCGGGGGGCGAGGACGAGCGGCAAGGTCGGGACCAGGATCGTCATCCGGAACTCCTGTCGGGCTGCCGAACGGCCGTCAACCGCGGCCGACCGGAACGACTCCGCGAGGGGGGCGTCGCGGCGCGACCGCAGCCGTGGTGGTGAGCGGAAGGTGGAATTATCTCGGGAGAGGCCTCAAACGAACGGTCCTCGCGGCGGTGCGCCAGCGTACACCTCGGGCGAGGCTAGGACTTTATACCTAAGGCGAGGCTGCCGGGTCAACCCTCGTTGAGGGTCTTGGCGGAGGGGGCACTCTCGACCTCACGCGCGACGGCCCGGATCCCCCGGCAAGCCGGCACGCGGGCACCGCCGGTGCACCATGGCTCCGCCGGATCGCAACGGTTTTCGACACCCGCTTTGCAGCGCCACACCGGCGACAACGGCGTGACCGCGAAGCCGCTGGGCCCGTGGCGTGCCGGCGTCGGCGCGGCAGAGACCGTCGAGTCGACCAATGCGGCCGATGACGGCGAAGAGGCGCGGGCGGACGGGGCGGGGCCAGCCCGCCGCATGGCCGGTGCCTCAGCCTCGAGCCTGGACCGGCGCCGGGCGTTGCGCGGCATCGGCCTGACCTGCACGCTGCCGATCCGCCTGTTGAGCCGCAAGGACTTCGGCCGCGTCGCCGCCGCCGCGCTCCTGCACGCAAGGCAGCAGACGCTCTAGGGCCCCCCGCGCTTGGCTCGCGCCCTCGCGCATGCCGGCGGCGAGGCGGGAGCACGACGAACCCCGTCTTCACCGTCGCGCTCATCCGCAACCTCGTGATCGCTCTTCTCCCGCGTCTGACCGCAGACCTGCAGGGGGACTTCGAGAGCGAACCGCACATCGCCGCAGGGGGATGATGGCGCGCACCGCCTTCCTCGAAGAATTGAGCCATGTCGCGCCGGTTGATCTCGAGCGGGAGTTCCGTTCGGACGTGATCGCTCAGCGCGAGGTCGCGGAGAGGCTGAGCGGCTTCGCGATCGCCTGGCCGGCGGCGTTCCGCCTGCGCAACTCTTCGACGCTCATCGATGCCCTTCCGTCGCAGAGGCTTGTCACCGCCGCCGTCGAATAGTGGCTGCGGCCGTGCCGCCCGCGCCTGTCGCTCGCCGCCTCGCGTGAGTTGTTCACCTTCTCGCACTGGATCGTGCTCGGAGACGTCTTTCCGCCCGTCCAAGGGCAGATGGTGACGAATGTTTCTTGTCCGCTTCGCGGACGTGGCGGCGGTCGGCCTCTGCGCCGCGCTACGCCTGTGCTGCGAGTTGCCGCTGAGCGAGCGGGCAGCACCGGTGCGCGTCGCCACCTCTGCCGGCCATGCGCGCGTCGAGGAGGGTCGCGCCATGCTGCATGACGTCGTGCTCGGCATTCCTGGGCTGAAGGCGCGGAGCGTGGTGCCGATGTCGGCGGGGCTTACCCTCTGCGGCGTGGATCTCGTTCCCCTCGGAATGTCGCTGCCCTGGCCGCCGGGCGAAACGACGCCTCGGACCGCGGCACTGCACGCGGCCAAGGTTGGCGGTCGGGGTCGTCAGGGACGTGGGCATCGTGCGTGCGCTCTGGACGGCGGCCGGCCGAGCTGGGTCGGCGGAGGCCTTTGCCCGGCGCGGCCTGCAGGCGATGCGGCCGAAGCCTGCGCCCCGGCGGTCGTGACGCCACTCCTCCCCCCGCCCGTCGGCGGCAGGGATTTTCTCCCGCTCCTGTTGTTCGCTTGCGTCGCCGCGGAGACGCTTCGCCCGGATCAGCCGAACAGGATCTTCACCGCCACGCCGATCGCTGCCCAGGCGATCAGGGAGACCGTGGCGATCGCGGCCATGGCGGCCGGCACGCTGAGCCGGGGCTCAGAGCCCAAGGTTTCCAGAGCGGGGTCGTCCTCCTCGAAGGCGGGCCCTCTCTGGGTCGGGTTTGCGATCATGCGCCTGCCCCTGTCGCCATGCGACTGCAAGAGTATGCCAAGACGGGCGCCGCGTCGGGAAGTGTGGTCACGGAAATGTAATGAAACGGTGCGGGACAGCGTCACTTTTGCGCTGCAGCAAGCCTTGGCTAAGGATGCGATGGGCGGGGCGGGTCTGCCGCGAAGCCGCCCCTCTCTCGAACGACGCGCACCCAGCCGTTCCGCGCCGCGGCGCTCAGCCGCTGCGGCGTCGGGCAGCGAAGCCGAGGCCAAGGAGCCCCGCGCCGAGGAGGGCGAGCGAGGCGGGCTCGGGCACCTCGAAGGGGTTGCTGCGGTTGAAGGCGATGTTGTCGAATTCGAAAGCGAACTGGCTCGAGGTGGCGACGATGCGGTTGAAGCCGACCGTGGAGGTGATGTTGACGTAGAGCGTGCCGTTCACGCCCTGGTCGCCGTTCGGAGCTCGCTGTGACGTCGTTCCCGGTGATCGAGCCGATCAGGGTCGCGCCATTGTAGAAGGCGAGGGTGTTGTAGGCATCGACCGAGCCCCACAGAAGCCCGAAGTAGAAGTAGAGGTCGGTCCCGGGCAGCAGGATCTCGACCTGTGTGCCCGGCGAGGCTCCGGTGGAGCCGGTGGTGAGATAGACGGTCGCATCGGGCCCGTTCGGCTGGTTGCCGGCCGGCGGGGCCAGCTTGGTGATCGGATCGTTGTCGTTGCCGAAACCGGTGCCGTTGCCTCCCGAAAGGAACGGCGCGGCGTACTTCCCGACCACCGCACCGGTGACGGCGCCGGCGCGGTCGTTGGCGGTTGCCGAGCTGCCGCCCACAAGCGTCACGGTGATGCCGGATTGCGGCGACAGAGCCGAAACGGTGCCGGATTGCGGCGCGAACTGGGGCAGGATCCAGTCGAAATTGTCCCGCACCACTCCGGTCGGAGCGCCGCCGACCGAGCCGCTGATGGAAAACGGCGAGGCGATGGCCGGCGCAGCGGCGAGAGCCGTGGCGGCAACGAGAGCAAGACGGAGAGACGGCATGGAGAACTCCTCCCGGTTGTGCGAGCCTTCCCAGCGACCGCCCGTCTGAAGGCTCCGCTTTGTCTCACGCAAAAATGATGCCAATGGCTCAAGTCTTGAGAAATTCGTGGCCGTGCCTGCAACGATCTTGCGACGTGTAAAGAAAGTAGACACAAGCGAAGCGTGCATCCACACCGAGCCGAAGAGACAACGCCCATCGCCGCCGCCTTGCCGTCGATCACGCGTCCGACCCTCGGCGTCCGATCCGCCATCCTCCCTGCCCTTCCCGACGGCGTGCTGAGCCTTGCCGCCCCAGTGGCGCGCGACCTCTGGGCCTCCGCTCTGTGGTACGAGACCACCCTTCTCCACGCTCTGTCCCCGCACGACGAGCCCGTGTGGCTCCCTGCCGGTGCGGCCGTGATCCCCTTGCTTCGCCGCGACGGACGGCTCTCCGCCCTCACCACCCCCTATACCCAGGCGTGGCGCCCGCTCGGCCCTCCGAAGGCGACGGAGGCCGACTGGCGCGACGCCGGCCGCGCCCTCGCCGGCGCGCTCCGCCTCCGCCCGCCGGCCCGGCTCGACACCATCGAGGCCGAATCCTCCTGGCTTGCTCCGTTTCTCGCCGGTGTGCGGGCAGGTGGAGTCGTCGCCGCGCGCTTCGCCCACACCGGGCGATGGGTGGCACGGAGCGACCCCAGCGCGGGCTGGGAGGGCTATCTCGCGGCGCGGCCCGCCGTGCTGCGCAACACCGTGCTCAGGCGTCTGAAGGCGGCACGGCGTTCCACGCGCTTTGACCTCGTCACCGCGCCGGGAGAGGAGCTCGAGCGCGCGATCGACGCCTTCCGCGCCGTCCGCTCCCGCTCCTGGAAGCCCGCCGAGCCGTTTCCCGAGTTCGACCCGGCGCTGATGCGCGCGGCCGCCGAGGCGGGCCTGCTTCGCCTCGGCGTGCTGCGCGAGACTGCCGACGGCACGCCGCTCGCCGCCCAATATTGGCTCCTCCAACCCGAGGCCGGGCGAGCCTTGATGCCGAAACTCTTCCACGACGAGTCCCGCCGTGCCGCCTCGCCGGGGACGGTGCTGACCGCGCTGATGGTGCGGCACCTGATCGAGCAGGATCGCGTGCGGGTGCTCGACTTCGGCCGCGGCGACGATGCCTACAAGGCGCTCTGGGCGCCCGAGCGCGTGCCGCTCGTCGGCTTTCTGCTCGCCGATCCTCGCCATCCGGTCGGCGCCGCTGCCCTCCTTCGTCACGCTGCCGGGGCGGCGCTGCGGCGCCTTCGCAGGCTGCGATGAGGATCCTCTACTCCCACCGCATCGCCTCCCGCGACGGGCAGGCGGTGCATCTTGAAAGCCTGATCGCCGCCCTGCGCGAGGCGGGCCACGAGGTCGTCGTCGTCGGTCCCTCGGCCTATGCCGAGGCGCGTTTCGGAGACGACGGGGGCTGGGTGGCGCGACTGCGCCGGGCCCTGCCGCGCGCTCTCGCCGAACTCGCCGAACTCGCCTACGCCATCCCCGCTGCGCTCCGCCTCGACCGGGCCGCCCGCGCCGGCCGCTTCGACGCCCTCTACGAACGCTACAACCTGTTCCACCTCGCGGGCGCGCTGGTGGCGCGTCGCCGCTACCTGCCCCTGCTGCTCGAGGTGAACGCGCCCTTGGCCGAGGAGCGTGCCCGTTTCGGCGGCCTTGCGTGGCCCGGCCTCGCCCGCTGGGCCGAGCGCTTCGTTTGGCGGCGCGCCGACCTCGCCCTGCCCGTCACCGAGGTCCTCGCCGGCCATCTCCGCGCAGCGGGCGTGCCGGGCGAGCGCATCGTCGTGGTGCCGAACGGCATCGATCTCGAGGCTTTTCCGGACGATCTCGCCGCGCGGCAATCGGGCGACGAGGCCGAGGAGATCGTGCTCGGCTTCGTCGGCTTCGTGCGCGAGTGGCACGGGCTGGAGGCCGTGCTGCGCGGCATCGCGGCGTGGCGGGGCCACCAGAGGCTCGCGCTCGTCGTCGTCGGCGAAGGCCCCGCCCGGCCGGGGCTCGAGCGCCTCGCGGCGGAGTTGGGGATCGCGGAGCGCGTGCGCTTCACGGGGCTTGCGTCGCGCGAGGAGGTCCCCCGCCTCGTCGCCTCCTTCGACGTCGCCTTGCAGCCAGCCGCGGTCCCGTACGCCTGCCCGCTCAAGCTGGTCGAGTATATGGCGGCAGGGCGGGCCATTGTTGCGCCCGACCAGCCGAACATCCGGGAACTGGTGGCGCATGGGCGCACGGCGCTGCTGTTTCCCCCAGGCGAGATCGCGGCGATGTGGGAGGCGATCGCGCGGCTTGCCGGTGATGCCGCGTTGCGCGCGCGGCTTGGGGCGGCGGCGCGGGCGGAGGTGATCGCGCGCGACCTGACCTGGGCCGGCAATGCGCGGCGGGTGATTGCCGCTCTTCGCGCACACTTAAATTCTAGGGAATGGCACGCATGAGCCTCACTTGGCGTCGGGCGCTCTCCATGGCGCTACGGGAACTTGTGCCTTTCAAGGCTACCGCGCGCAGGTTGAAGCGGCGGCTGCTTCCGTATTCCGACAATCCGGCCAACTCCCATTGGTGCATCACGCAGGGGCTGGAGATGATCGCGGCGTTGCGCGAAGCCGGTTTCGATCCGCGCGGCGCACGCTTGCTCGAATTCGGTACCGGCTGGCTGCCGCTCATTCCCTTGCTGTTCCACCTTGCCGGCGTGCGGGAGATGGTGCTGACCGACGTAGAGCGGCTGATGGACACAGAAACGATTGCGCTTGCGAAGCGTCGTGTGTTGGAACGTGGCGACGAGGTCGCCAGGGCTTTAGGCATCGAGAAAGACGAGCTCGCCGGCCGCCTCACTAGGTTCCAGTTCGAGTATCGCGTGCCATGGCTTCCCGAAACAACCTCGGCGGAGTTGGTTGATCTCGTCCTGTCACGAGCCGTTTTCGAGCACGTGCCGATTGACGAGCTGCGTACCTTCCTCGCCGCCTTCTTTCGCATCCTCCGCCCGGGCGGGTTTGCCTGCCATCTCATCGACAATTCAGATCACTGGCAGCACGGAGTGCCCGCGGCCAGCCGCGTCGGGTTCCTCGCCTTTGAGGAACATTCCTGGCTCTGGCGCCTTGCCCAGCTAAACCGGCAGGCGTGGCAAAATCGTCTACGCCACTCGGACTATCGCAGCCTGTTCCGCGCCACGGGGTTCGACGTCGTCCTGGAACGCGGTGAACCGGATGCACGAGCGCTGGCAGACCTGGCTACCCTTCCGCTGGCGTCCCGGTTCGCTTGCTACACCCCGGAGGATTTAGCGGTGCTTACCTCTGTCTTCGTGATGCGCAAGCCTCAAAAGGCGATCAACGTTTTTGCAGGCGCTGGAACGGCGTGACCGGGCCCGCGAGCCGGTTGTCCTTCATCACCGGCTCGCCCTCGCCGTAGAGGCGGAAGAAGACCGTCGGACGGGGCTGGAGGTTCTCGAAACGGTTGCCGACCAGCACGATCTCCCGTGTGGCGTGCCGGCGCCCTTCCGCGCCGTGCACAACCGCCGCCTCCGGGTTGCCGTGATCGGGGCCCTTGCGCAGGGTGGAGTTGCGCAGGACGAGATCGCCCCCGTTCGGGATGTCGATGAGGTAGGAGGCACGGTTGCCGGGGGTGTCGAGGAAAGCGCTCTCCTCGATCACCGTCCGTTCCGCCCGCGATTTGAGGTGGTGGCAGACCCGGGTGGCTTCGAAGCGGGTGCGGCGAACAACCACCTCGCGCCAGTGCCCGGCATAGAGCCCGTGCGCGCACTCGTGGATCAGCGCGCCGTTGCCGACGAAGCGGCTGTCCTCGATGACGAGGCGATGGTCGCGCATGTCGGCCTTGGTCAGGATGCCGTTCTGGTTGTCGAGGAAGGCGGAGCGCCGGATGGTCAAGTCGCCACCCTCCGCCCGGATGCCGGCCGCATTGCCGCCGGCGAAGGCCGCCCCCTGGAAGGTGATCCCCTCCACCGTGACGTCGCGGCCGGCGATGACGAACAGCCCCTTGTTGCCGCAGATCGGGCCGGTGATCAGCACCTCCCCCTCCGCAGCGGCCACGATGGCGAGACGGTCGGCGCGCCAGACCGCGCAGTCGACGTACCGGCCCGGCGCGATCACCACCCGGTCGCCTGGCCGGGCGACGGCTGCCGCCTCGGAGGGACGCGCGAACCGCTTCCCGGGGCCGACCTCCAAGGTCGCTGACCTCGCCTGCCCCGAAGCGAGGAGAAGGCCGACCAGGACGACGAGACACAGGCGCATCGGTTCCTCCATCGCGAGCGGCGCCGCACCATGCCGGAGCCGGCGGAGGGCGATCCAGCCCCTCACCGCTCGGGTGGCTGCGCTTTCCGCCCCTGGACGCGGCGCGGCGCGCCGTGCGACGGAGGTCGCATGTCCGTCCCTTTCCCGCTCGGCGCCCTCCTCCTGCCACCGCTCGGGCTTGCCGTCGCCGCGCTCGCGCTCTGCCTGCTTGCCGCTCGGGGTCGCCGCGCAGCGGCCGGGGGGGCGGCCCTCCTGCTCGTGCTGCAACTTCTGCTGGCCACGCCCTTCGCAGCCACGTGGCTCGAATTCTCCTTGCAGTCGATCGCGGCGCGCTTTGCTCGGCCGCGCGCGGCGCCGGAGACGATCATCGTTCTCGGCGCCGAGCAGGTCAGGCTGGCCGAGGGGTGGACGGTCGGCCCCCTGACGCTTGAACGCATGGCCGGGGCGGCGGCGCTTGCTCGGCAGACCGGACTGCCGATCCTCGTCAGCGGCGGCACGCTGTCGCTTTCCCCGCCGTCCCCGCCTCTTGCCGGGCAGATGGCGCAGCGTTTCGAAACTGACTTCGGCCTCGTCGTGCGCTGGCTCGACAACGAGGCGCGCAACACCTGGGAGAACGCGCGCAACAGCGCGGCGATCTTACGGGCAGAGGGAATAGGCAGCGTCTACGTCGTCACTCATGGCTGGCACATGCCGAGAGCGCTCCTCTCCTTCCGAGCGGCTGGCCTGCCCGCGACGCCGGCGCCGGTGCGCAGCATCGCGCCGCCGCGGACGGACCTCGCCGCCTTCCTCCCGAGCGCCGATCGTTGGGGGACGAGCTGGCTCGCTTTGCGGGAGTGGACCGGGCTTGCGGCGTACGCCATTCGCCTTCGCCTCGCCCGGCCCTGAGGCGGCGCGCGAGGCGAACGCTTGCTGCGGAACAGCGGCTGGCGGACCCGGCGCGATTCGAACGCACGACCTTTGCCTTCGGAGGGCAACGCTCTATCCAACTGAGCTACGGGTCCGCCGCAGGGTCGCTATAGCCGAGGGCGGGCGGGCGTGCCAAGCGGCCCGCCCTCGCCCGGTCCGATCCGCCGTTCAGAACGCCTTGCTCACCGAAGCGATGGCGCGCGCCTCGCACACGTTCGAGCCCCCCACACCCTGCGGGCAGTCGCGCTTGCGGATGTTGGTGTCGTAGTAGCCGATGGCGAAGGTGAAGCCGAACAGTTCCCGCGAGAGAACGATCGACCAGTTGGCGAAGTCCTTCAGCCCGAAGCGGTTGTTCTTCTCGATCCACTGGTAGCCGAAGCGGCCCCCAAGGGTGAACTCGAAGGGCAGCTTCAGGTCCACCCCGCCCTCCGCGTAGTAGCCGTTGCCGGACTCGAACTGGAACTCGGGCGACCAGTGGAAGGCGGCGCGCAGCGTGGCGGGGCCGATCTCGTAGGCCGCCTTCGCCGCCACCTCGAAGAAGTTGTAGTTGAGCCCGCCCGCGTTCGCGCCAGGGATAGGCGTAGTAGATGCCGCCAAGGTCGAACTTGATGCCGGCGAGCGAAAAGCGGTAGCCGAACATCGCATCGAGTTCGAGATTGGCATCGCCGAAATCGACGTTCGACCCGAACCCCGCGACGTAGAGCCCTGACGCGTGCTCGATGTCGATCGCTGGCCTGCAGCGCGGGCTTGGTGTCGGTCTGGCTGATGCCGCGGAAGGTGTAGTCGGTCAGCAAGCGCGGCCGACCCCGAGACGGTGAGCGCCAAGGCTCTCGATCGTCGTCTGCGCGGAGGCGGGCAGGGCGACGGCGAGGCCGAGACAGAGGGCGGGAACGGTCGAACGACGCATGGGCACCCCATCGGACGATTCACTGCGGGTGCCGTGCCTGGCGTTGCGGCTTGGCCGCGCGGCGCGCGACATTGACGAGTCTAGGACGTCCGGCCGTTTCCTGCCAAGCCGAGCGAAGTCGCCGTCGAGCCAGGCGATGATGTCGGCCACCACCCGGGATCGGATCGTATCGCGCAGAAGCAGGTGGTGGCCCTCCGGATAGCGGAGGAGACGCTGGCGCCCGGAGGCGAGGCCGGGCAGGCGTGCGGCGAGCGCCGTCGATGGCGCGCGGCGGCACGAGGTCGTCGCGCCCGCCGTAGAGGATGAGTGCGCGGGTGGCGGAAAGGATCCGCGACGCCTCGAGGGCGGCGTCCATCGCCTGCACGAGGCCCCACAGCGCATCGATGCGGATGTGTCGCAGAACCAGCGGGTCGCGCGCCAGCGCGGCAAGGGCCGCCTCGTTGTCGGTCGGGCGGTGGAAGGGCGAGGCGTTGGCGAAGCCGAGTTGCGGCACAAGGTGCGCGAGCAGCCGCAGCGCGGTGCGGCCGACCTCGCCCATCGCCTCGCCGCCCCAGACGGCGGGGGCGGAGAGCACATAGGCGTCGGCGGGAGGCGCGGTCTCGCCTGCCCCGGCGAGCAGGAGCACCGCCGCACCCATGCTCTCGCCGAGCACGGCGAGGGGGAGCCGCGGGAAGCGGGCGCGGGTGAGGCGGGCGGCCTCGGTCGCATCGGCGGCGAGCGTGTCGTGGCCGGGCCAGAGGCCCGGGTGGGGTGCCGCCCCGAACCCCCTCTGGTCGTAGGCGAGCACGGTCCAGCCCGCTTCGGTGAACAGCGGGGCGGGGATCTCGAAGGCGCGGCGGTAGTCGGTGAAGCCGTGCAGGGCGAGGATGACGCCGCGGGCGGGTTCTCGCGCCGGCCAGAGGGAGATCGGCAGCCGCGCCCCGTCCGCCATCACGAAAGCGTCGCCCTCGTCGCGCGGCGCGGCGACCGCCGGTCCGGGCCGGACGACGCGCGGCGCGCAGCCGCCGGCCGCCGCCAGCCCGGCCGCGAGCAGCCCGCGTCGGCCGACTGTCGCAAACGTTGATCCGCGCATGGCCCCGGGTATCATCCCGGTGCGCTTCGGCGACAAGGACGGAGCCCCCATGCCGCTCGACCCGCACCTGCCGGCGCCCTTCGAGGTGATCGCCGTGGCGGAGGCCACCGTCGCCTGCGACGGCGGCGGCGGCGCGCTCGGCCACCCGCGGGTGTTCCTCACCCTGGTCGATGGCATGGTGGTCTGCCCCTACTGTTCGCGGACCTTCGTGCTGCAGGGGTCGGAGGCGGAACGGCGGCTCGCGGGCAGAAGCGCCGCGGCCGATCATCGCGACCGCGCGGCGTGAGCGCGCGCGGCAGCGCAGCAGCGGCAGGCGGAGGCCTCATCGACCGCGTCGGCGCCTGGTGCCGGCGGGGAGGGGCGGCATTTCGGCCTGATCCTGATCGACGGCTCGGGCTACATCTTCCGTGCCTTCCACGCGCTTGCCGCCGATGACGCGGCCCGACGGCACCCCCGTCAACGCCGTCTTCGGCTTCGTCAACATGTTGGCGAAGTTCCTCACCGAGCACACGGCGGACAAGATCGCGGTGGTGTTCGACGCCGCGCGCAAGACGTTCCGCAACGACATCTATCCGCCTTACAAGGCGCAGCGCCCCGACCCGCCCGAGGACCTCGTGCCGCAGTTCGGCCTGATCCGCGAGGCGGTCGAGGCGTTCAACCTGCCTGCGATCGAGGCGGAAGGCTACGAGGCCGACGACCTGATCGCCGCCTACGCCCGGGCCGAGCGCGAACGGGGCGGGAACGTGCGCATCGTCTCCTCGGACAAGGACCTGATGCAGCTGATGCAGGCCCGGGGTGGAGATGTGGGACCCGATCAAGCAGAAGCCCATCGGCGAGGCGGAGGTGATCGAGCGCTTCGGCGTGCCTCCCGAGAAGGTGGCGGACGTGCAGGCGCTGGCAGGAGACGCGACCGACAACGTGCCCGGCGTTCCTGGGATCGGGGTGAAGACCGCCGCCCAGCTCATCAGCGAGTTCGGCGATCTCGAGACGCTGCTCGCCAGAGCGGAGGGCATCAGGCAGCCCAAGCGGCGCGAGGCGCTGCTCGCGCACGCCGAGGATGCGCGACTTTCCAAGCGCCTGGTGACGCTGGCGGAGGACGCCCCACTGCCCGTCCCGCTCGAGGCGCTGACCCTGAGGGAGCCCGATCGCCCCAGGCTGGCGGCGTGGTTGCGCGAACAGAACTTCCGCTCCGTGCTGCAGCGGCTGAAGCTCGAGGGCGAGGCGCCGATCACCGTGCCCGTTCCGGCCAAGGCCGAGGTGAGGCTGCCCGACGCCCCGTTCGGCCCCTACGAGACGGTGACGGAGCTCGCCCGCCTCGAGGCCTGGGTGGCGGAGGCGACCGGGCAGCGCTACCTCGCCTTCGACACGGAGACCGACAGTCTCGATGCGCAGGCCGCACGGCTGGTCGGGGTGTCGCTCGCGCTCGCGCCCGGTCGCGCCTGCTACGTGCCGCTCCGCCACGGCGGAGGCGATCTCGGGGGTGGTGCGCCGGCGCAGATTCCCTTCGAGGCCGCGCTTGGGGTGCTGCGTCCGCTGCTTGAGGACGCCTCCGTCCTGAAGATCCTGCACAACGCGAAATACGACCTCTCGGTGCTGGCGCGCGCGGAGAACGGCGGGGTGCGGCTTGGCGCCGATCGAGGACACGATGCTGATCAGCTACTGCCTGGATGCGGGGCGCTGGGAGCACGGGATGGACGAGCTTTCGCGTCGCCATCTCGGCCACGAAACAATCACCTACGAACAGGTGGCGGGAAAGGGCAAGGGAGCGATCCCCTTCTCGGCGGTGCCGATCGATCGCGCCACGGCTTACGCGGCGGAGGACGCGGACGTCACGCTGAGGCTGTGGCTGATGCTCAAGCCGCGGCTGCGCACCGAGCGGGTGCTTTCCCTCTACGAGCACGTCGAACGGCGGCTCATCCCGGTGATTGCGGCAATGGAACGGGAGGGGATCACGGTGGACGCCCGCGAGCTGCGCCGGGTCTCGGCCGAGTTCGCCGACCGGCTCGCCTCCCTCGAGGCCGAGATCCACCGCTTGGCGGGGCGGGCGTTCAACGTCGGCTCGACGCAGCAGCTCGCCGCCGTGCTCTACGACGACCTCAAGCTCGAACCGCCGGGCGGGCGGCGGGCGAAGACCGCGACCGGGCAGTTCGCGACCGACGCCGCCGTGCTGGAGGAGCTCGCCGCCCAGCATCCGCTCCCTGCCAGGGTGCTGGAGTGGCGGCAGCTCGCCAAGCTCAAGTCGACCTACGCCGATGCGCTGGTGAACCAGATCGACCCCGCAACGGGGCGCGTGCACACCAGCTTCTCGATGACCGGGGCGGCGACGGGCCGCCTCTCCTCCACCGACCCGAACCTGCAGAACATCCCCGTGCGCACGGAGGAAGGCAGGCGAATCCGGCGCGCCTTCGTCGCCGCGCCCGGCCACGTGCTGCTCTCCGCCGACTACAGCCAGATCGAACTTCGTCTGCTTGCGCACGTGGCCGAGGTGCCGGCGCTGCGCGAGGCCTTCGCCCGCGGCGAGGACATCCACGCGCGGACGGCCTCGGAGGTGTTCGGCGTGCCGATGGAGAAGCTCGACCCGTTGCTTCGGCGTCGGGCGAAGGCGATCAACTTCGGCATCATCTACGGCATCTCGGCCTTCGGCCTCGCCGCGCAGCTCGGCATCACGCCCGGCGAGGCGAAGGCCTACATCGATGCGTATTTCAAACGATATCCGGGGATCCGCGACTACATGGAACGGATGAAGGAGGAGGCGCGCCTCAGGGGCTTCGTCACCACGCCCTTCGGCCGGCGCTGCTGGATCCCGGGGATCGCCGAGAAGAACGCCGGGCGGCGGGGCTTCGCCGAACGCCAAGCGATCAACGCGCCGCTGCAGGGCGGGGCGGCGGACGTGATCAAGCGCGCCATGGTGCGGCTGCCGCGGGCGATCGCGGACGCGGGGTTGTCAGCGCGGCTGCTGCTCCAGGTGCACGACGAGCTGCTGTTCGAGGTGCCCGAGGCCGAGGCCGAGCGGGCTGCGGCTGTGGTGAAACGGGTGATGGAGGGGGCGGCGCAGTTGCGCGTGCCGCTCATGGTCGAGACCGGGGTGGGGCCGAACTGGGAGGCCGCGCACTGATCGGCAAGATCGCGTCGGCTCGCCCTTGGGAGAGGGGGCAGGGGACGGAAAAGCGCCCGGTTAGGGGGGTAACCGGGCGCCGTTCTCTTCCGTACGGAAAGCCGCGGACAGCGGCAGGGGAGACCGCCCCCGCGGAAGCTCGGCGTCCAATTGCCGCCGACATGCGATTGATAGCCCAAGGCGACGGCGTTGCAAACCCCAAACTCGCGTGAGCGCCATCGTCTTCGCGCAATGGTTGCAGGCGCGCCGCCCCGCCCTGCGCCGCCGCGCCGTCTCAGCGCCGGAGGAGGACCGCCTCGCCCTCGACCGTCGCGGTGAGCACAACCTCCTCCGGTTCCGCCGCCGGCGGCGGGGCTGCGTCGGCACGCATCGCCGCCGTCGCGCGCGGCATCGGCAACCCCTCGCGGGTCGGAAGGTCGACCCGCACCTCGCGGAACCCGGCGAAGGTGAGGCCGAGCACAGCGCCCAGTCGCTCCGCTCGTGCCTGCAACCCTGCCAGGGCCTCCGCCGCCAAGTCCTCCCGGACGCGGCGCTGGAGGTCCCGCGAGACGCGGTAGGTGAGGCCTGCGAGCGCGAGACCTTGGGCCTGAAGCTCGCCGACGAGGTCCAGCAGGGCCGGGGCGCCGTCGGTGGCAGAAAGGCGGAGTTCCTGCATCGCCCGCCAGGTCTGCAGGCGGTCGCCCTCGCGCCAAGTGTGGTAGCCGCCGGTGGCGACCGTAACACCGGGCACGGCGCGGGCGCGCTCGAGCGCGGCCTGGGCGGCGCGATTGACCGCCTGCTGCACCGCGGAGACGGAGTTGCCTTGCGCCTGCACGCGCAGGCTCGCGTGCAGCTCATCGGCCCGGACACGCCGCTCTGCCGACTCCGCGAGCTTCAGCACCGTCTCGCGCAGCGGTTCCTGGGCCGTCGCAGCTGGCACGGCCAGGGCGAGAGCTGCGGCGACCAGCGCCGCAGCGACGAGCGCCGCCCGCCTCACGGCTCCCTCGGCAGCATGCGCCCGAGCGGCCGACCGCCGAAGATGTGGACATGGAAATGCGGCACCTCCTGATGCGCGTTCCGCCCCATGTTGGTCAGCACCCGGTAGCCTGAGTCCTCAAGCCCCAACGCCTTCGCCACCCGCCCCACCGCGCGCCAGAACCCCGCCACTTCCGCGTCCGAGGCGTTGGCGGAGAAGTCAGCGATGGAGACGTAGCGCCCTTTCGGAATGACCAGGACGTGCACCGGCGATTGCGGGTTGATGTCGTGGAAAGCGAGGGCGAACTCGTCCTCATGGACCTTCTTGCAGGGGATTTCGCCGCGCAGGATGCGGGCGAAGACGTTGCTGTCGTCGTAGGGCGGAAGGCCGGTCACTGCCATCGTGGTCCTCGCGTCGTGCGCGGCGAGGGCTACCACAGCTTGCCGCTCTTCGGCAGGCGCCTTGCCAGCGGCGGATGGGCGAGGGCGCGGGCGCGCGCCGCCTTCTCGGCGATCCCGCTGATGCCCTGGCGGCGCTCCAGCTCCGCCCAGATCTCCTCCGGTCGTACGCCTGCGTCCACCCAAGCGACGATGAGGTGGTAGAGAAGGTCGGCACTCTCCGCGATCAATCCCGCCCGGTTTCCGCGGGTCGCCTCGATCACCGTCTCCACCGCCTCCTCGCCCAGCTTCTGTGCCACCTTGGCGGTACCGCGGGCGAGCAGCCTGGCCGAGTGGGAGCTGTCGGGGTCGGCGCCTTTGCGCGAGAGGACCGTCGCGTAGAGGCGATCGAGCACGCCGGCGTCCGGGAGACGTGGGGGGAGCAGGGGGGCGAGGGAAGCGACGAGGTCGCCGCCTTTCTTCGCCGGCTTGTCCTTCTCACGGTCCTTGTCGCGCTTGGCCATGGCGTCAGGCGGGCTCGGGGGTCGGCAGGCGGACGGGAAGGCCGGCGTCGGCGAGGGCGCGCTTCACCTGCGCGATCGAGAAGGTGCCGAAATGGAACACGCTCGCGGCGAGGATCCCCGTCGCGCCGCTGCGCGCCGCCGAGACGAAATGCTCGAGCTGGCCTGCGCCGCCCGAGGCGATCACAGGGAGCCCGGTCGCCTCGACCACGCGGCGGGTGAGGTCGAGGTCGAAGCCCTGCCCGGTTCCGTCGCGGTCCATCGAGGTGAGGAGGATCTCGCCCGCGCCGCGCCGCGCCGCCTCCTCGGCCCAGGCGATGGCGCAGCGCCCCGTCGCGGTGCGGCCGCCATGCACGAACACCTCCCACCGGTCTGGGGCGGTGCGCTTGGCGTCGATCGCGACCACGATGCACTGGCTGCCGAATTTGCCGGCCGCCTCGTCGATGAGTTCGGGGCGGGCCACGGCGGCGGAGTTGATCGAGACCTTGTCGGCCCCGGCGAGGAGCAGCGCCCGCACGTCGGCGACACTGCGCACGCCGCCGCCGACGGTGAGCGGCATGAAGACGCACTCGGCGGTGCGGGAGACGACGTCGAGGATGGTGCCGCGGTTCTCGACGGAGGCCGTGATGTCCAGGAAGGCGAGCTCGTCCGCCCCTGCCGCGTCGTAGGCACGGGCCTGTTCGACGGGGTCGCCCGCGTCGCGCAGGGAGACGAAGTTCGACTCCCTTGACGACGCGACCGTCCTTGACGTCGAGGCAAGGGATGATCCGGATGCTCAGCATTCTGCCCGGCTTGGTCCAGCCCTCGGACGGTTCCTCAATCCTCCTCGTCTGCCCCTCCCGTCCGTGGTCGCGCAAACGAAATTTCGGTAACGCCGGCAGGGTCGTTGCGGAGTCGCGTCCGGCATGCGGATGAGAAGGGCGAGTGATCGGGACCGCAGCAGGGTGTGGTCGCGGCGGGCGATCGTGGGGGCCGCGCTCGCCCTGGCGCTTGCCGCCTGCACCGGGGTGCCGGAGGGTGTCTCCCCCGTGCGGTTCGACCCCGATCGCTACCTCGGCACCTGGTACGAGATCGCGCGGCTCGATCATCGCTTCCAGCGCGGCGACGTGGCGGCGACCGCGACCTATGCGCTGAACCCGGACGGCACGATCGCGGTGACGAACCGCGGGTGGCGCCCGGACGGGACGGAGCGATCGGTGACGGGGCGGGCGCGCTTCCTCGGGCCCCGCGACGTCGCCTCCCTCGCGGTCACCTTCCGCTGGCCGTTCGAGGGCGGCTATCACGTGATCCGGCTCGACCCCGATTACCGGATCGCGCTCGTCTCCGGCCCGACGCGCGACTACCTGTGGCTGCTGTCCCGCACGCCCACCTTGCCCGAAGCCGGTGGTGCAGGAGTGGCTCGCCTTTGCGGCTGCGCGCGGCTACCCCGTCGAGCGCATCATCCGCTCGCAGCCGCCTCCCGCCTGAGGGCGCGGGCTTGCCGGGGCGCGGGCGAGGCGGCATAGGGCGGCCGCCATGGCGCGACGCCGCGAATACCTCGTCATTCCCCGCATGCTCCCGCCCAAGCCGCCGTCGCGCTGGGCGCGGCGGGGCAAGATCCTCGCCGGCTGGGGCTTCCTGGCGTTGGGCGTGGCCGGGCTCTTCCTGCCCTTCCTGCAGGGGTTCCTGTTCCTCGCCGTCGGGCTCTACATCCTGCGCGACGAGTACGCCTGGGCGGGCCGCACCATCGAGTGGCTGCGTCGGAAATTCCCCCGCTACACGCGCCAGATGGACGAGGGAAAGGAGCGGGCCGCCGCTTGGCTCACGCGCTGGCGGCGCAAGATGCGGCGAACGATGTACGAGGTGCGGCGCTGAGCGTCGTGTGGCCAGCCGCTTGAAGCGCGCCCTCGCCCCGGTCTGGAATCGCGGGCGAGGGACGGTCGGACCGACGGTCCATGATGCGTGCCGGGACCATGCCGCGAAGCGACCTCTACCCCGACATCGCGCCCTACGACAGCGGTTATTTGCCGCTCGATCACGGGCACACGATGTATTGGGAGCAGGTAGGCACGCCCTCGGGACTGCCCGTTCTGTTCCTGCACGGCGGGCCCGGGGCGGGCGCGGGGGCGGTGCACCGCCGCTTCTTCGACCCCGCACGCTTCCGGGTTGTCATCTTCGACCAGCGGGGGGCGGGGCGGTCGCGCCCGCTCGGTTCCCTGGTCGCGAACGACACGCAGCACCTGATTGCCGACATCGAGCGCCTGCGGGTGACGCTCGGGGTCGAGCGATGGCTGGTGTTCGGCGGGTCGTGGGGCTCGACCTTGGGCTTGGCCTACGGCCAGGCTCACCCCGAGCGCGTGCTCGGTTTCGTGCTGCGGGGGATCTTCCTCGGGCGCGACGAGGAGGTGGCGTGGTTCCTCTACGGGCTGAGGCGTTTCTTCCCCGAAGCCTGGGCGGCTTTCGCCGGCCAGGTCCCGGAGGAGGAGCGGGGCGATCTGCTGGAGGCCTACTGGAAGCGGCTCACCCACCCCGACCCCAAGGTGCATCTGCCGGCCGCACGGGCGTGGAGCGTCTACGAGGGGTCGTGTTCCACCTTGCTTCCCTCGCCGGAGACGGTGGCCTCCTTCGCCGAGGACCGCACGGCGCTGGGGCTGGCGCGGATCGAGGCGCATTACTTCCGCCATCGCCTGTTCCTCCCCGAGGGGGGGTTGCTCGCGGGAATGGGGCGGATTGCGGCGATCCCGGCCGAGATCGTGCAGGGCCGTTACGACATGATCTGCCCGCCCCAGAGTGCGGCGGAGTTGGCGGCGGCGTGGCCGGCGGCGCGGCTGACCATGGTGCCGGATGCCGGGCATTCGGCGCTCGAGCCGGGGATCCGCGCCGCCCTTCTCGCCGCGGTGGAGCGCTTCTGGCGGAGGTAAGCGACGGCAAGTTCCCCCGCGCTCGCGCCCACAGGGTCATGGCGCCGCGGTCGGGCGCAAGCGATGCGGCGCCCCCCGCCCCGCACTCACCCGACCACGGCGCGCTCGAACCGCCGAAGCTGCGGCTCTTGCGAAGACCGCCCTTCTTCGCCGACCGGCAGACGGGTGCGTCCGGCCGTCACGGGGCGGTGCGCCACGCCAGGTGACAGAACTTCCCCCCGACGTTCTGGGGTGCGTCAGGCCGTCACCGGGCGGTGCTCCACGCCCTTCTCGGCGAAGAGCTGCGCAAGCTCGCCGGATTGGAACATCTCCGTCACGATGTCGCAGCCGCCGACGAACTCGCCCTTCACATAGAGCTGCGGGATCGTCGGCCAGTTGGTGAACTGCTTGATCCCCTCGCGCAACGAAGGATCCTCAAGCACGTTCACCGCCTTGAACTTCACCCCCATGTGCATGAGGATCTGCACGACCCGGGCCGAGAAGCCGCACTGCGGGAACATCGCCGTGCCCTTCATGTAGAGCACCACCGGGTTCTCGCTGATCTCCGCCTGGATGCGCTCGAAGACCGGGTTGGACATCCTGCTTGCGCCTTTCCGCCTCGGTTGGTTGATCCGCCTGCCGTCTCGTTCCGCTCTCCGCCCGTCCGGCCCTGCCCCCTCTTCCGCCCGCGCGCCCCGCCCGCGCCGCTCACTCCTGCGGGGCGGCGGTCTGGAGCGCGAGCGCGTGCAAGGCGCCCCCCATCCGGCCCTGCAGCGCGGCGTAGACCATCTGGTGCTGCTGCACCCGGGTCTTGCCCTTGAAGGAGGGGGAGATCACGGTCGCCGCGTAATGATCGCCGTCGCCGCGCAGGTCCTCCACCGTCACCTGGGCGTCCGGCAGGGCCGCCTTGATCAGCGCCTCGATCTCCGCCGCCGACATCGGCATCGCGCCATCCCCGTTCGTTGCACCGGCGCTCGAGACGCCCGAGTCTTCTCTCATCGCGCCACGGGTCTCACGCCCGCTCGCCCATCCAGCGCGGGAACCAGGACTCGTGCGCCTCGCGCAACCGTTCCAGCGATATGGAGAGGGCGTCGGGCAGTGTCAAATCCGCCCCGCCGGTGCGGCCGATGCGGGCGGCCGGGACCTGGGCCGCGCGGGCGGCGGCCACCACAGCCGCCCCATCGGCGACGGCGAGCACATACCGCGCCTGGTCCTCGCCGAACCAGTAGGCGTGCGGGGGAAGGTCGTCCGGCCCGGGCAGCAGGGTGGCGCCGACGCCGCCGGCGAGCGCCATCTCGGCGAGCGCAACCAGAAGCCCGCCGTCGGAGACGTCGTGGCAGGCGGCCACACGCCCGGCCGCGATCAGCCCGCGCACGACGTCGCCGTTGCGTCGTTCCGCCTCAAGATCGACCGGCGGCGGGGCCCCCTCCTCGCGGCCCACGATCTCGCGCAGCCATAGCGATTGCCCAAGCCAGCCGCGCGTCTCGCCGATCAGCACCAGGTCGAGGCCTGGCGCGAGGCCGATCCCCACCGCGGTTGCGGCATCCTCGAGCAGGCCCACCCCGCCGATCGCCGGCGTGGGCAGCACGGCGCGGCCGTCCGTCTCGTTGTAGAAGCTCACGTTGCCCGACACGACAGGGAAGTCGAGGGCAAGCGAGGCCGCGCGCATGCCGCGGATGGCGGCGGCGAACTGGCCCATGATGCGCGGCCGCTCCGGGTTGCCGAAGTTCATGTTGTCGGTGAGCGCGAGCGGGCGGGCGCCGACCGCGGTGAGGTTGCGCCAGGCCTCGGCCACCGCCTGCTTGCCCCCCTCCTCCGGGTCGGCCGCACAGTAGCGCGGCGTGCAGTCGCAGGTGAGGGCCAAGGCCCGGCCGGAGGGGGAGACGCGCACCACCGCCGCATCCGCCGCCCCGGGCCGCTTCACGGTCTGCCCCCCCACGGTCGAGTTCGTACTGGTCCCAGACCCAGGCGCGCGAGCAGAGATCGGGGCAGCCCATCAGGGCGAGGAGCGCCGCTTCGAGCCCGACCGGATCGGGCAGCGCGCGGGGGTCGAGGGGGGCCTGTTTCGGGGTCTCCTCCACCGGGCGGCGATACAGAGGAGCTTGGTCGGAGAGGGGGGCGAGCGGAATGTCGGCCTCCACCCGGCCGCGGTGCCGCACGACGATGCGCCCGGTGTCGGTCAGCCGCCCGATGACGGCGAAATCAAGCTCCCATTTGCTGAAGATCCGCCGCGCCGTCTCCTCCGCCCCAGGGCGGAGGATCATCAGCATCCGCTCCTGGCTTTCGGAGAGCATGATCTCGTAGGCGGTCATGCCGGCCTCGCGCTGCGGCACGGCATCGAGGTCGAGCTCGATCCCCACCCCGCCCTTGCCCGCCATCTCCACCGAGGAGGAGGTGAGCCCCGCCGCTCCCATGTCCTGAATCGCGACGATGGCGTCCGTTTCCATCAGCTCGAGGCAGGCCTCGATCAGGAGCTTCTCGGTGAAGGGGTCGCCGACCTGCACGGTGGGGCGCTTCTCATCCCCCTCGTCTGCGCCGAACTCGGCCGAGGCCATGGTGGCGCCGTGGATGCCGTCGCGTCCCGTCTTCGAGCCGACGTAGACGACCGCGTTGCCGACCCCGGCCGCCTTGGAGAGGAAGATGCGGTCGGCGCGCGCGATGCCCACCGTCATCGCGTTGACGAGCGGGTTGCCGTCGTAGGCGGGGTGGAAATTGACCTCGCCGCCCACGGTGGGCACGCCGACGCAGTTGCCGTAATCGCCGATCCCCCGCACCACTCCGTCCACGATCCGTTTCGTGCGCGGATGGTCAGGCGAGCCGAAGCGAAGCGCGTTCAGGTTGGCGATGGGCCGCGCGCCCATGGTGAAGACGTCGCGCAGGATGCCCCCCACCCCCGTCGCCGCCCCCTGGTAGGGCTCGATGAAGGAGGGGTGATTGTGGCTTTCCATCTTGAACACGGCGGCGAGCCCCTCGCCGATGTCGATGACGCCGGCGTTCTCGCCGGGCCCGTGGATCACCCAGGGCGCCCGGGTGGGGAGTTCCCTGAGCCAGACGCGGGAGGACTTGTACGAACAGTGTTCGGACCACATCACCGCGAAGATGCCGAGCTCGGTGAGCGAAGGCGTGCGGCCGAGGATGGCGAGCACGCGCGCGTATTCATCGGGTTTCAGTCCGAAGGCGGCGGCGAGTTCCGGCGCGCGGTCGGGGGCGAGCGGCGGGGGAGTTTCGGCGGCGCAGGCGCGAGCGGGGTCGGCGGACATGCCGCTTCCCGCGCCATGCCCAGGCAGCCCTGTCAAGCGGCGGGCATCGCCGTGACCGGCCGTCGGTCGGCGACGCGCGCGATCCGTTGGCATCAGGACGTGGCCGGCAGCGGCCTCGCGCAGCGCGTTCAGGCGAAGCGTTCGCTCGCAGGGTGAACGATCCCAAAGTCCGTTCGGGGCGTGGTCCGACGCCGGATCGGTCCGGTTCGAGGCGATGTCGCGAAGGCCCCTGCCGCGCGCGGCGAGCAGGCTGACCGTGTTGGCGGGCGGCATGAAGCTCACCCGCCACTCGGGCCGGTTTGCCCGCCGCCCACCGGCGAGCGCGGGTCGAAACGGGCGGTTGGTCGCCTGCCGCACGAGCCTGCCCCGAAAGCGCCAGTACGGCAGGTGCCGCGCCGCCGTCAGAAGCGCCCGTGCGATCGTGTGGCCGCGATGGAGACCGGGTTGCGCCACCGCGCCGGACAGGGAAAAGGCCGGAGGGCCGTGCGTCTCGTCCCAGATGGAGCACCGTCGCCCGCTGACCCGCCTCGACGAGGTTGCCAGCGAGCCGGCAAAGCTTCGCCCGGCCCCGGCCGGGCTCGCCGGCGAGGTGCCTGATCACCAGGGCGACGGAGAACCACCGCACGGGTCCTGCCCGGCACGCCGGTTGCCGTGCGCGGGAGCCGACATCGGGCAGGCGAAACGATCCGCTCCTTGGCCTATCGCGCCCCATCGCGTCGTTGCCGCCGACCACGTCGATCGGCTCCTGCGCCCGCTCCCCTCGGCCGGTGACGGGTGGCTTCCGCTGGAGCGCCTCCGCTGGTCCGTGCCCGCCTCGTCGGGGTTGCCATTGTTTGGGGCCAGCGGCCTTCGCGTCGGACCAGCGTCCGGACGGCCGCCTCGCCGACGTCACGGCACGGTGCGACGGCGGAGCAGGAAATCCCCCGCAGCGTAGGCGAGCACCGAGGCGGCGAAGATCGCGGTCACCACGGTCGGATCAGGCGCAAGCCCCGCATGGACCGCCACCCCCGGCCAGCCGTCCCAGATGAGGCGGAGAGCGACATAGAGGATCAGCGCGAGCCCGGCCCAGCCGATCCAGCGGTGCCGATCGAGCATCCTGGCGATGAACGAGGCCGCCACCCCCATCAGCACGACAGAAAGGAAGAGGCCGAAAGCCATGATCCAAGGGTGCTCGCGCGCCGCCGCCGCCACCGCCAGCACGTTGTCCAGGCTCATCGACACGTCGGCCACCACGATCGTGCTCATCGCGGAGGCGAAGGACTTCGGTGCTGCCCCGAACGCCTCGGCGGCCCGCTCGCTTTCGGCTTCGCGCCCGGCGCGCAGGTCGCGGAACATCTTCCAGCACACCCAAAGGAGGAGCAGGCCGCCGACGAACAACACTTCCGTGATCCGCAGAAGCTGCGTGGTGATCAGGGCGAAGAGGATGCGCAGGAGCGCCGCCGCGCCGATGCCGAGCATGATGGCGCGCCGCCTCTGTTCCGGCGGCAGCCCCGCCGCCGCCATTCCCACCACCACGGCATTGTCGCCGGCGAGAGCGATGTCGATGCCGATGACGGCGATCAGCGACCACAGCTGCGACAGCCCGAATTCCATGGCACGGACGACCCCCTGGAAGCGATGCATCCGACGGCCCGGCTACGGGGCTTGTCAAGCGCGGCCCCCCACGTCATCCGTGCGCGCCTTCCCGTGTGAGGCCGGAGCGCATGATCCCCCGCTACTCCCGTCCCGAGATGGCCGCGATCTGGGACGCCCGCAACCGCTTCCGGATCTGGTTCGAGATCGAGGCGCTGGTGGCCGAGAAGCAGGCGGAGATCGGCCAGATCCCGCCGGAGGCCGCGCGCGCGATCCGCGAGAGGGGGGCACCGCGCGTCGCTGCCATGACGGATGCCGATCTCGCGCGGATCGAGGCGATCGAGCGCGAGGTGCGTCATGACGTGATCGCCTTCCTCACCTGGCTCGGGGAGGGGATCGGCGAGGAGGCGCGCTGGCTGCACCAGGGGCTGACGAGCTCCGACGTGCTCGATACCGCGCTCGCCGTGCAGCTGCGCGATGCCGCGCGTCTGCTCGATTCGGGGCTCGAGCGCCTGCTCGCTGCGCTGAAACGGCGGGCGCTCGAACACCGCCACACGCCCACCATCGGCCGAAGCCACGGCATCCACGCCGAGCCCACCTCCTTCGGGCTGAAGCTCGCCGGGCACTGGGCGGAGTTCGCGCGCAACCGCAGCCGGCTCGCCCGCGCCGCCGAGGAGGTCGCCACCTGCGCCATCTCCGGCGCCGTCGGCACCTTCGCCCACGTCCCGCCGGTGGTGGAGGCGCACGTGGCGAAGGCGCTCGGCCTCGCGGTGGAGCCGGTCTCGACCCAGGTCATCCCGCGCGATCGGCACGCGATGTTCTTCGCCACGCTGGCCGTCATCGCCTCGGGCATCGAGCGGCTTGCGGTCGAGATCCGGCATCTGCAGCGGAGCGAGGTGCGCGAGGCCGAGGAGTATTTCCACCCGGGGCAGAAGGGCTCCTCCGCCATGCCGCACAAGCGCAACCCCGTGCTGTCGGAGAACCTCACGGGGCTGGCGCGGCTCGTGCGCGGCTACGCCATCCCCGCCCTCGAGAACGTGGCGCTGTGGCACGAGCGTGACATCTCGCACTCCTCGGTCGAGAGGGTGATCGCTCCCGATGCCACCATCGCGCTCGACTTCGCCCTGCAGCGCCTGGCGGGGATGATCGAGACCTTGATCGTCTACCCCGAACGGATGGCCGCCAATCTCGAGGCTCTGGGCGGCATCGTCCACTCGGGCGAGGTGTTGCTCGCCCTCACCCGCGCAGGCGTCAGCCGCGAGGACGCCTACCGGATCGTGCAGCGCAACGCGATGGCGACCTGGATGAGCCTCGGCACCGAGGCGGCGCGCAGCTTCCGCGAGAACCTGGAGTCGGACCCCGAGGTCGCGGGCAGACTGGATCGCGCTGCCCTTGATCGGGCGATGGACCCCCGCGCCCATCTCGCCCACGTCGACGAGATCCTGGCCCGCGTGTTCGGCGAGCCCGCCGAGGACCAGCCGGGCGATGCGGACGGGGGCTAAGATGACCATGCCGCCGCCCGACGCGCCGCGTGTCGCCCGCCCGCGCCGGGCGCAACCTCAGCCCTTCGCTGCCTCCTCGACGATCTGCTGGCGGGCGACCGCGAGCAGACGCTCGTACTCGGCCCGGAGGTCGCTCTCGGGGCGGCTCTTCCCCGCCTCGGCAAGGTCGCGCATCACCTTTTCCAGGACGTCGTCGTGGCCCGGCTTCTGCAGGTCGGCCGCGACCACGGTCTTGGCGTAGGCCTCGGCCTCCTCCCCGGCCTTGCCGAGGATCCCCGCCACCCACAGCCCGAACAGGCGGTTCCGCCGCGCCTGGGCGCGGAACTCCATCTCCTGGTCGAGCTTGAACTTGGCCTCGAACCCTCTCTCGCGTTCGGCGAAGAGCTCGTCGCTCATCGGGCGTGACCCTCCGGCAGCCTCTGGCGTGTCCCGGCCCATCCTCTAGCAGAGGGCGCGGGCGCGCGCACGGGAGGGGTCAGACCCGATGGGGCTTCCGGTGGCAGGCCGGCCCCCCCGTTGCTATATCGAGGCCGCCGCGCGCGGCCCGCCTCGGGCCACCCGGGGGTGTCGGAGGCTGTTCCCATGGCGAGGCGCAGACAACTCTACGAAGGCAAGGCGAAGATCCTGTTCGAGGGGCCGGAACCGGGCACCCTCGTGCAGTACTTCAAGGACGATGCGACCGCCTTCAACGCCCAGAAAAGGGGCGTGATCACCGGCAAGGGCGTGCTGAACAACCGCATCAGCGAGTTCATCATGCTCCGGCTGCACGAGATCGGCGTGCCGACCCACTTCGTCCGCCGCCTGAACATGCGCGAACAACTGATCCGCGAGGTCGAGATCATCCCGCTCGAGGTGGTGGTGCGGAACGTCGCCGCCGGTTCGCTCTCCGCCCGGCTCGGCATCGCCGAGGGCACGCCGCTGCCGCGCTCCATCGTCGAGTACTACTACAAGAACGATGCGCTCGGAGACCCGCTGGTGGCCGAGGAGCACATCACCGCCTTCGGCTGGGCCTCGGTGCAAGACCTCGACGACATCATGGCCCTCTCCCTGCGCGTCAACGACTTCCTCACCGGCCTCTTCCTCGGGGTCGGGATCCGTCTCGTCGACTTCAAGCTGGAGTTCGGCCGGCTGTGGGAGAACGACGAGATGCGCATCGTGGTGGCGGACGAGATCTCGCCGGACTCCTGCCGTCTGTGGGACATCAAGACCGGCGAGAAGCTCGACAAGGACCGCTTCCGCCGCGACCTCGGGCGGGTCGAGGAGGCCTACCAGGAAGTGGCGCGGCGATTGGGGATCCTGCCGGAGGCGGGGGCGCGCGACCTCAAGGGCCCGGAGACGATGCAGTGAGGCGGGCGACCCGGCCCGCGGATGGAGAGAGGAGGGAGGGGGCGTGAAGGCGCGCGTGACGGTGATGCCGAAATCGGGCGTGCTCGACCCCCAGGGCAAGGCGATCGGCCATGCCCTCGCCTCGCTGGGCTTCGCCGGCGTCGGCGAGGTGCGCGCAGGCAAGGTGATCGAACTCGACCTCGCCGAGACCGACCCGGAGAAGGCCAAGGCCGCTGCGGAGGAGATGGCGCGCCGCCTGCTCGCCAATCCGGTGATCGAAACCTTCCGCGTCGAGATCGCAGGCTGAGACGGGGCGGCGCGGCGTGGCCGGAGCGGACGGCGGCTGAGGCGGGCAGGACGTGGTCAAGGCCTCGCTGGTCGTCTTCGCCGTCTTCACCATCGTGATCGCCTGGGCGCTCGCGCGCCGCCGCGCTGCGCCCGCCGCGCGGGGGCCCGTTTCGCGCGCCCGCGGCGCCATCCGCCTCTGGTTCGACGCCGCCGCGCTCGCGGTGTTGCTCACCCTTGCCCTGCTTGCCGCCATGCATTGGCTGAGGCTCGAGTGGCTCGCATGAAGGCCGGCATCGTCGTCTTTCCGGGGACCAACCGCGAGCGCGATATGGCCCTCGCGCTTACCCGCGCCGGCGCGGAGGTCGCGTGGCTGTGGCACCGCGACAGCGACCTGCCCGCGGGCCTCGATCTCGTCGTCCTGCCGGGCGGCTTCTCCTACGGCGACTACCTGCGCTGCGGCGCCATCGCGGCCCGCTCCCCGATCATGGCAGGCCGTCGCCCGCCACGCCGTCGCGCGGCGGGCTCGTGCTCGGCGTCTGCAACGGGTTCCAGATCCTCTGCGAGGCGGGGGTGCTGCCCGGGGCGCTGGTGCGCAACGCCACCTTGCGCTTCCTCGCCTCCGACTGCCTGCTGCGCGTCGAGCGCACCGACACCCCCTTCACCGCCCTCTATCGACCGGGCCAGGTCATCCGCTGTCCGATGGCGCACGGGGACGGCAACTACGTCGCCGACGACGACACGCTCGATCGGCTCGAGGGCGAGGGGCTGGTGGCGTTCCGCTATGTGAACGAACGGGGCGAGGCGGTGGCTGAGGCCGCGCGCAACGGGGCGGCGCGCAACATCGCCGGCATCCTCTCGCCGAACCGGCGCGTGCTCGGGCTGATGCCGCATCCGGAGAACGCGGTCGATCCGCTCACGGGCGGCGAGGACGGGCTTCCCCTGTTCCTCTCCCTCGTTCAGGCCGCGCTTCGCGGCCTGATCCTCGACCGCGCGGCGAAGCCGTTCGCGCAGCACGTCGATCGGCAGCAGGCTTCCCGCCTCCTCGTAGTGCCAGTAGGTCCAGCCGTTGCAGGCCGGCATCTCGGCCACGAGCGCGCCGATGCGGTGGATGGAGCCCCGCGCGGTGCGGGTGCGGATCGTTCCGTCCGCGCACACTTCCGCGCGATGTCGCCCGCAGCGGCTGACCAGCACGTCGCCCGGCAGAAGAAGCCCCGCCTCCAGAAGGGCGCCGAAAGGAATGCGCGGTGCGTCGCGCTTCGAAGGCGAGAGGGTGAGGCTCTCGTCGGCCACCGGTTCGACGGCGGCGATGCGCGCCTCGGCGGCGGCGGCGTAGGTCTCGTCGCGCTCGATGCCGATGAAGCGGCGATTGAGCCGCCGCGCCACCGCCCCGGTGGTGCCCGTGCCGAAGAAGGGGTCGAGGATCGTGTCGCCCGGGTTGGTGCAGGCGAGGATGATGCGATGGAGCAACGCCTCGGGCTTCTGCGTGGGATGGAGCTTCCTCCCGGCCGGGCCCTTCAGCCGTTCCGCCCCGGTGCAAAGCGGGATGGTCCAGTCGCTGCGCATCTGCAGGTCGTCGTTCAGCGCCTTCATCGCCTCGTAGTTGAAGCGGTAGCGGGAGTCGCGGTCCCAGGCCGCCCAGATCAGCGTCTCGTGCGCGTTGGTGAAACGCCGGCCGCGGAAGTTCGGCATCGGATTCGACTTGCGCCAGACGATGTCGTTGAGGATCCAGAAGCCGAGATCCTGCAGGATGGCGCCGATGCGGAAGATGTTGTGGTAGGTGCCGATGACCCAGATCGTCGCATCCCGCCGCATCACGCGCCGGCACTCGGCAAGCCAGGCGCGGGTGAAGGCATCGTAGGCGGCGAGGTCGGGGAAGCGGTCCCACTCCTCGTCCACGCCGTCGACGAGGCTGTCGTCGGGGCGGCGCAGTTCGTTGCGGAGCTGCAGGTTGTAGGGCGGGTCGGCGAAGACGGCGTGCACGCAGGCGGGCGGCAGCGAGCGCAGCACCGCGATGCAATCGCCTCTCTGCACGCGATCGAGCGGCAAGTCGAACTGGCGGCCCATCGACGACCGTTCCGCTTCCGATGATCCCCCTCGCGAAGCCGCGCATCCTGGAGAGGGGGCGACTCGCCGTCAATGCCGGCCGAGCGCCCTGTCGACGGGTGCGAAGCCGCGCCGGTGATGGGCCGTGGCGCCGAAGCGGGCGAGGGCCGTGCGATGTTCCGCGGTGGGATAGCCCTGGTTCCGCTCCCAGCCGTAGGCCGGATGACGCCGGGCTAGCCGCGCCATGACGCGATCGCGCGTCACCTTGGCGAGGATGGAGGCTGCGGCGATGGAGACGCTCGCGCCGTCCCCGCCCGGAAGGCAGCGCACCGCGCAAGGGAGATCGGGGGCGGTCGTACCATCCACCAGCGCGAGGTCGGGCGTGAGCGGCAGTCGTGTCACCGCACGGCGCATCGCAAGCATGGTCGCGCCGAGCACGTTGAGCCGTGCGATCTCGGCCGCCGAGGCGGCGGCGATCGCGAACGCGACGAGGCTTTTGCGCCGTGCCGCCAGTAGCGCAGTGTAGGCGTGCTCGCGTGCGGGGCGATCGAGCCTCTTGCTGTCGTCGATCAGCCGGGCAAGGGCTTCGTCCGGTTCGTCGAGGAAACAGACGGCAGCCGCGACGACCGGCCCGGCGAGCGGGCCGCGCCCTGCCTCGTCCACGCCGGCGACGCGGCCGCCGAAGGCGCGTTCGAGGGCGAAATCGGGACGGGAAAACCTCAGCTCGCCCCCCGCGCCTGCGCTTCCAAGGCGTCCTTCAGCCCCGGCTCGAGACCGAGACGATCGGCGAGCGCATCGAGGAAGGCACGCTCCGCCGGCTGATCCGGCACGGCGGCAAGACGCGCGGCGAGCCACAGCTCCGCCGCCTGTTCGCGCGTCGCGGCGAGCCGCGCGAGGGCGGCCGGGTCGGCGGGATCGTTCATGGCGCGGAAGAGGAACGCCTTCTCCTCGGCGCCGAGGCCCGACTTGTCGATCGCCTCGACGATGCGCCGGCTCTCTTCGGCGTCGATGTGCCCGTCCGCCTTGGCGGCGGCGATCATGGTGCGGATGAGGGCGAGCGCGAAGGGCTGCCCGTCGGCTGCGGTGAGGCGCTCGGGCGCGAAACCTTCCGCCGAGAGCGCGGGCGGGGCCGTGGCGGCCTTCTGCTGCTGCCAGTTCTGCCAAGCCCGGTAGGCCAGCGCGCCGAGCGCCGCCGCCCCGCCGTAGCGCGCGACCTTGCCCGCCTTGCCGCCGAGCAGCAGCGCGATCAGTCCCGCTCCCGCCGCCGCCCCGGCGAGCCCGCCCGGCACGCCCGCCTGGGCGAGGCGCTCATGCGCCGCTCCCAGCGCTCCGGCGGCGCGCTCGGCCGTGCCGGCGCCGAGGAACCGATCCAACAGCGACTTGGCGTCGATCATCGTGCTTTCCCTCCCCGCGCAAGAGGGCTTCATGCCAGAAGCGCGGAGACGAAGGAAGCAAGACCCGTCTGGCGCGATCCGCTCGCAATCGTTCCGCCGCCAGGATGGCACGCACCGAGGCGACCGCGAGGTCGAAGTCGCGGTTGACGACAACGTAGTCGTATTCGTCCCAGTGCGCGATCTCGGCCGCCGCCCTGCCCATGCGACGCCGCACCGTCGCCTCGTCGTCGGCGCGGCGCGCGCGCAGCCGCCGCTCGAGCTCCGCCATCGAGGGCGGCAGGATGAACACCGAGACGACGTCGCCGGGCAGGGCGGCGCGCAGCTGGCGCGTGCCCTGCCAGTCGATGTCGAAGAGGAGGTCGCGTCCTGCGGCGAGGGCGGACTCGACGGGGGCGCGCGGCGTGCCGTAGCGCGCGCCGAACACCTCGGCGTGCTCGATGAGTTCGCCGTTCCGCACCGCTTCGTCGAAGCGCGCGGCGGAGACGAAATGATAGTCCTTGCCGTCCACCTCGCCCTGGCGCGGGGGGCGCGTGGTGAGCGAGACCGAAAGCCCGAGATTGGGGTCGGTGACGCGAAGCGCCCGCCCGATCGAGGTCTTGCCCCCGCCGGACGGAGAGGACAGCACGAGCAGGATCCCCCGCCTGGCGATCTCACTCGACATTCTGCACCTGTTCGCGCAACTGCTCGATCGCCGCCTTCAGCGCGAGGCCCGTGGCGGTGAGGGTGGTGGAGGCCGACTTGGCGCAGAGGGTGTTCGCCTCGCGCGCGAATTCCTGGGCGAGGAAATCGAGCCGCCGCCCGATCGCGCCCCCTTCGGCGAGCAGGGCGCGGGCCGCGGCGAGATGGGCGCGCAACCGCTCGATCTCCTCGCGCACATCCGCGCGCGAGGCGAGCAAGGTCACCTCCTGGGCGAGACGCTCCTCGGGCAGGGCGGGCGCTTCGGCAAGCAAGGACCGCACCGTGTCGAGAAGCCGCGCCCGGATCGCCTCCGGCTGGGCCGCAGCGTCCGCGGCAGCCCGTTCCGTCAGGGCGTCGATCTCGTCGAGGATGGCGGCAAGCGTGCTGCCGAGCCGCGCGCCTTCCGCCCGCCGCGCGGCGAGGAGGGCCTCGAGGGCGCGGTGGAAGGACGCCAGAAGGGCGGCGTGCAGGGCAGCGGTTTTCGCCTCGTCCTCCTCCGTCGGAGGCGCCCGCAGCACGCCCGGCAGGGCAAGCACCGCCTCCGGCGCGACGGCGGCGGTGGTGCGCAGGCGCAGCCTGATCCGCTCGATCAGGGCGAGCACGGAGTCGAGTGCTGCCTCGTCCAGCACCGGCCGAATCGCCTCAGGCGTGCGGGAGAGCGCAAGCGTGGCAGTGACGGAGCCACGCCGCAGCGTGCGCGCGGCCGCCTCGCGCAGGGCGGGTTCGAGCCCGTCGAGGCCTAAGGGCAGGCGGAAGCGCAGATCGAGCCCCCGCCCGTTGACCGAGCGGATCTCCCAGGTGAACTCCACCCCCTCATGCGCGCCGCGGTCGCGCGCGAAGCCGGTCATCGAGGCGAGCGTGGGGGGAAGGCTCATGGGGTGGCGCGTTGTAGCGGCCGCGCTGCCGCGGGGGAAGCGATGACGCAGTTCGCCTGCACGGCCATCACCGGCGCCTCCTCCGGCCTCGGGCGGGCTCTTGCCGTGGCGCTTGCTTCACCCGGTGCGGTGCTGCATCTTTCCGGCCGCGACGCGAGGCGGCTTGCCGAGACGGCGCGATTGGTGCGAGCGCGCGGCGGCGAGGCGACCGAAACCGTGCTCGACGTCCGCGATGCGGGATCGGTCGAGGCTTGGCTCGCGCGCGCCGGACGGCTCGATCTCGTCATCGCCAACGCGGGCATCTCGGCCGGCACGGCGGGCGGGACGGCGGAAAGCGGCGGCCAAATCCGTGCCATGATCGAAACCAATGTGGCGGGCGTGATCAATACGGTCTTGCCCGCGATGGCGCTGATGCGGAACCAGGACCCGCGGCCGGATGGCGTGCGCGGGCGGATCGCCGTCCTCTCTTCCATCGCCGCCTTCGTGCCCGCTCCCGGCGCGCCGACCTACTGCGCCTCCAAGGCCTTCGTCGATACCTGGACCGTGGCCACGGCGGCGACCGCGGCGCGGCAGGGCATCCTCCTCACCTCCGTCTGTCCCGGCTACGTCGCGACCCCGATGACGGAGGCCAACCGCTTCCCGATGCCTGGGCTGATGCCGGCCGAGCGGGCAGCGGCGATCATCCTGCGCGGGATCGCGCGCGGGCGGCGTCGTATCGTCTTTCCCTGGTGGCTCGGGCTTGCGGCCCGGATGGCGGGGCTTCTCCCGGCGCGCCTCGCGACAGGGCTGCTCGGACGCGCCGAGGGCAAGGCGCCGCTCGATGCCTGTGCCGTAGCGTTACGGATGGGTTCCGGTGCTGCCGAAGCCGCCCGCCCCGCGCGCCGTCGCGTCGAGCGACTCGCTCTCCACCCAGGCGATTCGCTCGAACCGCGCGACGACGAGCTGGGCGATGCGCATGCCGCGCGTGATGGTGAAGGCCTCGCGCCCGGCGTTGAGCAGCAGCACACCGATCTCGCCGCGGTAGTCGGCATCGATGGTGCCGACCCCGTTCGCCATGCAGATGCCGTGGCGGAGCGCGAGCCCCGACCGCGCGCGCACCTGCGCCTCGTAGCCCGGCGGGAGCGCGATCGCGATGCCTGAGGGAATCACCGCGCGCTCCCCAGGGGCGAGGACGACGGGCTCGGCGATCGCCGCGAGGAGATCCATCCCGGCGGCCTGGTCTGTCGCATAGGCCGGAAGCGGCAGGCCCTCGGCGTGCGGCAGGCGACGGATCGCGACGCGCAGCGTCATCGCAAGGCCTCCGCGATGCGGGCGGCGAGGCGCCGCGCCACCTCCTCCTTCGCCATGCGCGGCCAGGGCTCGGCGCCCGTCTCCGTCACCAGCGTCACCGCATTGTCCTCCGCCCCGAACACGCCCGCGGAGACGTCATTGGCGAGGATCCAGTCGCAGCCCTTGCGGGCGCGCTTCGCTTGCGCGTTCGCCACCACATCCTCCGTCTCGGCGGCGAAACCGACGACGAGGCGCGGCCGCCTCTCTCGCAGGGCGGCGAGGGTGGCGAGGATGTCCGGGTTCTCGGCGAGCGCGATCGCGGGTGGCGGTGATCCTGGCACCTTCTTGATCTTCGGCTTCCGCTGCCGTCGCGGGTCGCCAATCCGCCACCGCCGCCGCGCAGACCGCGACGTCGGCCGGAAGTGCGGCCATGCAAGCGTCGAGCATCGCGCGCGCGCTCTCGACCCGGACGACGCGCACGCCCGGCGGATCGGGGATCGCCACCGGGCCGCTGACCAGCGTGACGCGCGCGCCGAGGGCGGCGAGCGCGGCGGCGATGGCATGGCCCTGACGGCCAGAGGAGCGGTTGCCGAGGAAGCGCACGGGGTCGATCGCCTCGAAGGTGGGCCCCGAGGTGACGAGGGCGTGACGACCGGCGAGGGGACCGTCGGCGAGCATCGCGCGCACCGCCTCGAGAAGGGCGGGAGGCTCGATCAGGCGGCCGACCCCGCTTTCGGGTTCGGCCATCTCGCCCTCCTCCGGGCCTGCGAACACCACGCCACGCTGGCGCAACGTCTCGACGTTCGCCCGGGTGGCAGGATTCGCCCACATCGTCGGGTTCATGGCCGGCGCCACCAGCACCGGACGTGTCGTGGCGAGCAGGACCGTGGTGGCGAGATCGTCCGCAAGGCCGGCCGCCATCTTGGCGAGCAGATCGGCGGAGGCGGGGGCGACGACGATCGCGTCGTGGTCGCGCGCGAGCCGGATATGCCCCGCCTGCGCCTCCTCCTCGGCCGACCAGAGATCGCCGAAGACGGGCCCGCCCGTGATGGCGGCAAGCGCATGCGGCGTGACGAAGCGCGCGCCGCCGGCGGTGAGCAGCCCCGTGACCGCGAACCCGGCCTTGCGCGCGAGGCGGGCGAACTCGAGCGCCTTGTAGGCGGCGACCGAGCCCGAAACGATGAGCAGGATGCGCCGCACCCGAACCCGCTCAGCCTCCCGCGAGGTCGACCAGGGTGCGGGCCAGTACCCGTGCGCCGTTCGCGCAGGCATCCGGCGTCGCGTATTCGGAAGGATGATGCGAGACGCCGCCGCGGCAGGGGATGAAGATCATCCCCGTGGGGCAGATCCGGGAGAGGAACTGCGCGTCGTGGAAGGCGCCCGAGGGCATGCGGATGGCGGCAAGCCCCAAGTCGCGCGCCGCCCGCTCGACCAGATCCGGCACGAGCGGGCCGAAATCGGCAGGGGCGGCGTTGAAGCGTTCGTTCACGCGCGCGGTGCAGGTGGTCATCGCACGCGCCACCGTCTCCGCCACCGCATCGCCGCGCTCGCGCAGGACCGTCGCGTCCGGGTGGCGGAAGTCGATGGTGAACACCACCTCGCGGGCGACCGAGTTCGAGGTGTCCGGCTTGACGCGGAACGATCCGACCGTGAAGCGGAGCACGTCGTCGGGATCGTGCATCAGGGCGTTGAGCGCCTGGATGGCACGGATCGCGTCCTGCACGGCGTCCTTGCGCAGACGCAAGGGCGTGGTGCCGGCGTGGTCGGTGCGCCCCTCGACGGTGACGGTGAACCAGCGGCAGCCCTGGATCCCCGTCACAACCCCGATGTCCTTGCCCTCCGCCTCGAGCCGCGGCCCCTGTTCGATATGCGCCTCGACATAGGCGTGCGGGACGTAGCCGAGCGGCCGCGAGGGAAGGTCGGATTCGAGGGCAAGTTGTTCCGCCAGCGCATCGGCGTAGCGGATGCCCTCGGCGTCGCGGATGTCGTCGAACTTGGACATCGGCTCGGCCTTGGTGAAGCTCATCGACCCGGTGCAGCCGGGGGCGAAGCGCCCGCCTTCCTCGTTCGTCCACGCCACCACCTCGATCGCCCGCTTCGGCCGAATGCCCGAGGCCGCGATCGCCTCCACCGCCTCGAGGCCCGCGAGCACGCCGTAGATGCCGTCGAACCGCCCGCCCTGCGGCTGGGTGTCCATATGGCTCCCGGTCAGCACCGGAGCGGCGGACGGGTCCTTGCCCTCCAGGCGCAGAAACAGGTTCGCCGCCGGATCGATCGCGACGGACAGCCCGGCGTCTTTCGCCCAAGCGATGAGGAGCCGCCGTGCCTCGCGATCCAGGGGCGAAAGACAGGGGCGGTTGACTCCCTCGTGCCCGTCCTCCGTGGTGAAGCCGCCGATCCGCCCCATCTCCATCAGGCGGCGCCACAGCCGGTCGCGTTCGACCGCCCGCGCGGCATCCGCCTCCATCGCTGCCTGAACCATCGCTCGACCCCCTCTCGCTCCGGGCGGGGGGACCGTGCACCATGTGCGCGCGCTTGCCAACGGAGGAGAGGATAGCGATGGCCGGGAAGAGGCTGGGCTTGACGACCCATGTGCTGGACACGGCGCGCGGCCAGCCGGCGGCAGGCATGCGGGTGGAGCTCGTGCGCGACGGCGCGATCATCGCTGCGGTGACGCTGAACGAGGACGGGCGGACCGACGCTCCCCTGCTCACCGCCGCCACCTTCGCGCCCGGACGCTGGGAACTGCGCTTCCATGTCGGCGCCTATTTCCGCAGCCACGGCCTGGGCGACGACCCTCCCTTCCACGATGTCGTCACCGTCGCGGTCAACCTGCGGGCCGATCGCGGCCACTACCACGTGCCCCTGCTCGTCTCGCCCTTCGGCTACACGACCTACAGGGGATCGTGATCGGAGGCGGGCTCGACACCGTGCGCCCCGTCGCCTAACCCCGCCGTGCGCAACCGGAGGGAGTGATGGCGAAGATCCTGGTGCTCTACTACTCGACCTGGGGCCATGTGCAGACGTTGGCGGAGGCTGTGGCTGAGGGCGCGCGCGCCGCAGGCGCCGAGGTCGCGATCCGGCGGGTGCCAGAGCTGATGCCGGAGGAGACGCTGAAGGCGATCGGCGCCAAGACGGACCAGCCCCATGCGGTCGCGACGGTGGAGGAGCTCCCGGCTTACGACGGCATCGTGTTCGGCACGCCGACCCGCTTCGGCAACGCCGCCGCGCAGCTGCGCAACTTCCTCGACCAGACCGGCCAGCTCTGGATGCAGGGCAAGCTCTACGGCAAGGTGGGCTCGATCTTCGTCTCCACCGGCACGGGCGGAGGCAACGAGAGCACGATCCTCTCGCTCCTGCCCACCCTGATGCACCACGGCATGATCTACGTCCCGCCGGGCTACGCCGCGTCCGAGCTGATGGACCTCTCGGTGGTGCACGGCGGCAGCCCGTACGGGGCCGGAACGATCGCCGGGGCGAAGGGAGAACGCGCGCCGCTTGCCCAGGAGCTCGCGGTCGCGCGTCTGCAGGGCAAGCGCGTGGCCGAGGTGGCGGCGAAGCTGTTCGGCTGACGCGGGACAGCCTCGATCGTCCTTGGGGACATTCGATCTCTCGCCTCAAGACCCAAACGAAAGGATCGCTGCAAGTCTCAGCGCCTTCCACGGTGACGATCCAGCCGAACAAAACGCCGTCGCGACCGACGATCCGCCGGGCAAGGGCAGCCACGGTCAGGGCAAGACCGAAACCGACAAGCAATCCGACCACAAATCTCGCATCGAGGCGCCTTCGGACGTCGACGCCCCGCCTCTCGGTCAGACGAGGCCGGCAAGGGGGCGCACCGCGCCCGAGTTCGGGAACACCGCCGAATCGAGAACGGCGGCGGGAAGGCCGAGATGGCCTGCGAGCAGCGCCTTCGCCACCGCACGCAGGTCCGTGGTCGGGCGAAGGTCGCGCCCCTCCAGCAGGGAGTCGTGGGAGAGGCCGGGCCAATCGGCGAGCACCCGCCCGCCGCGGATCGCCCCGCCGGCGACGAAGGCCACACCGGCGGTGCCGTGGTCGGTGCCGTTCGAGCCGTTGACGCGCACGGTGCGGCCGAACTCGGAGACGACGAGGACGGCGGTCTGCCTCCAGGCCGACCCGAGGCCCTGACGCAGGGCGGCAAGCCCCGAATCGAGGGTGGCGAGGGCCGCACGCAGCCGCGCGGCCTGGAAGGCGTGGGTGTCGAAGCCGCCGAGCTCGAGGGCGGCGACGCGCGGGCCCTGGCGGTCGGCAAGCAGGCGGCCGGCGGCGCGGGCGAGGGCGGCGAAGGCCTCGCGATCGGCCGCCCGGTTGGTCGCGGGCCCGTGCTCGGGGTCGGCTTCCGTCAGCACCTCGGCGGCGAAGCGTCGCGCCATCCGGCCTTCGGCGACGGCGGGGCCAAGGAGGGGGTCTCGCGCATAAAGGGCCGCAAGCCGCTCCATGGTCTCGGCCGAGACCGGAACCGGGCGCGGGGGGGTCACGCTTGCCGCCCGGGCGGGGCCGCGCAGCAGCAGCGGCAGGCCCTGGCTGAGGGCCACGGCGCGGCGCGAGGGGCCGTCTGCCGGTCCGGTCTCCGCCGGCCACAGAGCGGCGACGGCGCGGTTGAGCCACCCATCCTCGAGACGCCGTTCCGCTCCCGATTCGAGCGCGTCCTGCGCGTCGAAGTGGCTCCGCGTGCGGTGCGGCCCGGCCACCGCATGCACAATCGCCGCCTCGCCAGCCGCGTACCAGGCGCCGAGCGTGGCGAGAGCGGGGTGGAGGCCGAACCGCCCGCCGAGGTCGAGCAAGGCCCCTTCAGCCCCGGGTTCGGGCAGGGCGAGCGGGGCGCGGAGTTCGGCGAGCAGCGGATCAGCGTAAGGCTGCACGGCGGCAAGCCCATCCAGGCCCCCGCGCAGGATGACGACGACGAACCGCGCCTCACCGGGTGCGGCGGCGAAGGCGACCCGGTGCGCCCCGGCGGCGAGCGCGGTGAGACCGAGGAGAAGGCCGCGGCGGCCGAGCAGCATCGCACTATCTCCTCTGGAAGGCGGGCGAGGCGAGGACGAGGAGCACGCCCTCGCGCACGGAAGGCGCGCCGCGCACGGCGGCCCGGGTCTCGGCATCGGCCAGCGGCCCGAGCACGGCATCGAGCAGTTCGCGCGGATCAGGCGGGTCGGGCAGTCGGGCGGCGAGCCTCGCGGCCCAGTCGATTCGGCGCAGGATCAACTCGGGGGCGGACCAGGCGGCGGCCTCGTCCGGCCAGCCCTTCGGCGAGGGCGCGGTGAACAGCGGCTGGCCGAGTTCGCCGAAGGCGGCAAGGCGTGCGGGCGGGGGAAGCGGGTCGCCAGTCGCGCGCAAGGAGGCGATGACGAACTCCGCCGGCGATCGAAGCTTGCCGAGCGGGGCTTCCCAGGCGAGCGGGTGGGCGACGAGGGCGCGCATCGCCGCGCCGAGATCCCCCTCGGTTTCGGCAAGACGCCGTTCCACCGCCGCGACGACAGCGGGCGGCGGATCGTCGGCGAGGTAGTGGCGGGCAAGCCGCAGCGCGAGCGCGCGAAAGGTGGCGGGGTGGGTGGCGAGCATGACGAGGGCGGCGAGCGTTCCCTCGGCGCCCTCGGGAAAGGTCCGGCCAAGGATGGTCTTCTCGCCCGGCTCGTGGGCGCGCGGGCGGAAGACGACGGGCGACTCTCCAGCCTCGCCCGTGCCCCAGCCGGTGAGCGCGGCGGCAAGCTGGGTGACGTCGGCCTGGGTGTAGCCGGCGGCGGGCGTCACGGTGTGCAGCTCAAGCACCTCACGCGCGAGGTTCTCGTTCAGCCCGCGCCGGCGCCGTAGGCCCGCTTCGCTGTTGGGCCCCACCGAGACGTGGTTGTCCAGGTAGCGCAGCATCGCCGGATGCAGCACCGCGGCGCGCAACAGCTCGTGGAACGGCCCAAGCACGTGCGGGCGGATTGCGCGAAGGTGATGATCCGCCACCAGCGCGGCGAGCGAGGCGGCCCGCCGGCTGACCGTGAGATGATTCGACCACAGGAGCGCGAACCGTTCGATCACCGGGCTCTCCGTCGTCGCCCAGTGGGCGGAGAGCGCGAGCATGCTGTCCTGGTAGGCGACGGTGAGCGGATTTGGCGCCCCCGGAGGCGGGCGGTTGCGCTGGGTCTCGAGCAGGGTCGCGAGGCCCTGCTCCGCCGTGGGCACCGACGCCCCGACCGCCGGCAGCGGAGGCGGCACGCGTTCGAGCTGGGCAAGCACCCAGCCCTTGGGGTCGTGCGCGATCTCGGCACACTCCCCCGGCCGGGGGCCGAGCCCGAAGCGGATGGCGGCGACGGCGGCGAGCCGGCTCATGCGGCAAGCCTAGCGCAAGCCCCTGCCGCCTCGAAGTGACGAAACGTGACGAGGGCCCCGCGCGTGCACCGCTTCCTGCGGCTCAGACCGGGGCCGAGAACCCTTCCGCGCGCTTCGGCTTCACGCTGGACCACAGCGCAAGCAGGAGGAGAGCGGCGGTGATGGCGACGAAGGTCGCCGAGATCGGGCGCTGGAGGAACACCATCGGGTCGCCGCGGGCGAGCAGCATGGCGCGCCTGAGATGCTCCTCCATCAGGGGCCCGAGCACGAAACCGAGGAGAAGGGGCGCGGGCTCGAAGCGCATCAGGTTCATCGCATAGCCGATCACCCCGAACAGCACGCAGGTGACGACGTCGAACACCGAGTTGTTCACGGAATAGACGCCGATCACCAGGAAGACGAGGATGGAGGGGTAGAGGATCGAATAGGGGATGCGCAGGATCGCGACCCAGATGCCGATCAGGGGCAGGTTCAGGATCACGAGCATCACGTTGCCGATCCAGAACGATGCGGCGAGGCCCCAGAAGAGCTGCGGGTGCTCGACGACGAGCCGCGGCCCGGGCTGGATCCCCTGGATGATGAGCGCGCCCAGCATCAGCGCCATCACCACGTCGCCCGGGATGCCGAGGGTGAGGGTGGGGATGAAGGCCGTCTGCGCGGCGGCGTTGTTGGCGGCCTCCGGCGAGGCGATCCCCTCGATCGCACCGTGGCCGAACCGTTTCGGATCGCGCGCGATCTTCTTTTCGAGCGCATAGGAGAGGAAGGCGGAGATGGTGGGCCCCGTGCCGGGGAGGGCGCCGAAGAAGGAACCGACGGCCGATCCCCGGACCGAGGAGCCGGGAATGCGCCGCCAGTCCTCGCGCCCCGGATCCATCGCGCGCCAGAAGTCGCGCGTCCAGGGCAGCACGCTGGAGCGATAGGTGCTCTCCTGCCGCGCCACCCGGCCGACGGAGTTGATCACCTCGGCGATGCCGAACAGTCCCATGGCCAGGGAGACGAGACCGATCCCGTCGGCGAGCGGCAGCAGGCCGAAGGTGAAGCGCTGCTGGCCGGTCTGCACGTCGGTGCCGACGAGCCCGAGGGCGACGCCGACCACGACCATCGCCACCCCCTTGATCGGCGCCCCCGTGGCGACGGTGGAGGCGGCGACGAGGCCCAAGAGCATCATGGCGAAATACTCGGCCGGGCCGAACTTCAGCCCGACCTCGGCGAGAGCGGGCGCGAAGCCGGTGAAGAGCAGGATGCCGATCGAGGAGCCGATGAAGGAGGCGAGCGTCGTCGCCATCAGCGCCACGCCTGCGCGTCCTTGCTTCGCCATCGGGTAGCCGTCAAGGCAGGTGACGGCGGAGGAGGGCGTGCCGGGCAGGTTGAGCAGGATGGAGGCGGTAGAGCCGCCGTAGTTCGCCCCGTAGTAAATGCCGGCGAGCATGATGATCGCGCTCGTCGCATCGAGATGGAAGGTCACCGGCAGCAGCATGGAAATGGTGGCCAGCGGCCCGATCCCCGGCAGCACGCCGATGAAGGTGCCCAAGAAAACGCCGACGAAGCACCAAAAGAGGGATTTGAGCGAGAAGGCGACGGAGAAGCCCATCGCCAGATTGGCAAGGAGGTCGCTCACGGGTTCCACCGGAAGGGCTGGAAGGGGATCCCCAAGCCCCAGGCGAAGAGCATGACGGCGAGCGCGGCGAGGCCAAGGGCGAGCAGGGCGGTGCGGACGAGGCGGAAAGGGCTCTCGCCGAGGGCGGCGACGAAGACGAGCACCACCACCGCCGGAACGACACCGAACCGTTCCACCGTCAGCGCGAACGCGGCCGTGGCCGTGGTGACGGCGAGAAGCGGACGGAAGCGGATGAAGATCGGATCGCCGGGACGGACGAGGCCGAGCAACGCGATCACACCGCCCAGCCCGGCGACGAGAAAGCCGACCCAGGCCGGAAAATAGCCGGGGCCCATGCGGCGGGCCGTGCCGTAGGCGTAGTGCTCGAGGGCGTAGGAGGCGAACCACAGGCCGAAGGCGACGAGCAGGAGACCGCCCACCACATCGGCCAGATCGACCCGGCGCATCACTGCCGGTCCCGGGCGCACCGACCCGCCTCCGCCATCCTTCGCCCCCCAACTCGTTTCGTTGCCCCGCGGTACCACGTCCGCCGGGTCGGGCCAAGACGGCGACCGAAGGCGCCCTCAGTGCCAGGTGCCGTGCGGCCACTCCACCGGATTGTTGAGATAGTATTCGTCGCGGGGGAAGAGGTCGGTGTTCACCTCGCCCTCGCGGCGCACCGTCTCGGGGCCCCAGACCACCGCCTGGGCGGCGATCATCTGCGCGAAGGCGCGCGGGTCGATGCGGGCGCGGTCCGCCCAGGCGCGGAAGGCAGGGCTGTTCAGCCTCGCCAGAACCTCGTCCGGGTCCCACGGGATCGGCAGGTTCGATCCGATCAGAACCGAGATCGGGCGAAGCAGGATGACGTGCGGGAAGACGGTGACGAAGGACTGCACGACGCGCTTGGTCGGCGCCCACTGCACGAACAGGCCCCCCTCGTTCAGGCTGTCCCGCACCAGACGCAGGAACTCGACGGAGTAGAGCATGCCCGAGTGCGAGGTGTAGGGCAGGATGGCGTCGGCCTCGATCACGTCCCAGCGCCGGCCGGAAACGAAGATTTCCCGCCGCCCGTCGCCGACCGCAAGCTCGAAGCGTGCGTCACGGGCAAGCCAAGCCGAGGCGCTGTTCGGCTGCAAAGCGGCATAGGCGCGGATGACCTCGTAGACCGGCTGCACGAGTTCGATCGCGCGCACGGTGCGCGTCTCGGGCCGCCAGCCGGCGGCGTAGGGCGTGCCGCCCGAACCAACCCCGATCACCATCACGTCCTTCGGCATCGGGTGGATGGCCGGGCCGATCGCGCCCAAAAACACGTGGTGCGGATGGAACGGCACCCGGCTTTGGGCGTGGCCGGAGATGAACATCGGCCCCTCGCCATCCTTCAGCCGCAGCACCACCACGCCTGAGCGGTCCTCGGCGACGAGCCCGGTCTCGCCCTCCTCGTCGACGTCGTGGATGCGGCTCCACCACGCCTCGTTGCGCGGGAAGACGGCGATGAGCGCGGCAAGAGCGGCGGCCAGCGCCAGCCCCACCCGCTCGCGCCCGCCCTCCGCGGCGGCGAACCAGCTCCACCAGACCAGCATCAGCCCGGCGAGCAACACGAGAGCGACGGTCGTGCCTGCGGTGCCGAGCAGGTGCAGCAGGACCAGACCGCACGCGAGCGAGCCGGCCGCGTTGCCGACGATGTTGCCGAGCTGGACCATGCCGACCCGGAAACCGACCGAGGCGAGGTCGCGCTGAACGGCCTTCTGCACGAGGGGAAAGCTCATGCCGAGCAGGAAGGCCGGGGGCCCGACCAGGACCACGGCGAGCGCGGCGAGCAGCAGCAGGGAGTCGGCGTTCACGCGGACCGCATCCATGCCCATCGCCTCGGCGAAGGGCTGCCACGGGTAGATCAGCCACAGCCCGAGCAGGGTGAGGGCGGCGACGAGGGCCGCCCAGCCCTGCAGCAGGATGAAGGCGCGGCGAGGATCGGCCACGCGCGCCACCCAGCGTGCGCCGTAGAGCAGCCCTGCCCCGTCGGCGAGCAGGAAGACGCCGAGGATGAGGGGGAAGGCGTAGGCCGAGCCCTGGCCGGCGATGCCAAGCACGCGCACCCAGAGGATCTCGAGCGCGACGATGAGGAAGCCCGAGAGGAAGACGAGCAGCGTCCAGGCGGGCAGGCTGAGCGCGCCGCGCCCGGCGTCAGCGACTTGGCTGCGGGCCCGTGGCGTCGGCGCGGGCCGAAGCGCCGACAGCGAGGGGCGGACGAGAAGGGCGGCGGCAGCGGCAAGCGCATTCAGCACCGCGGCGGCGCGCAGCGAGCCCTCGAAGCCGATCTCGCCGACGATCAGGAACCCGCCGACCAGCGTGCCGGCGGCCGCGCCGAGCGTGTTGATCCCGTAGAGCAGGCCGATCCGGTTCGCCGCCTGCTCGATCCGCGCCACCACCGCCTTGGCGAGCACCGGGAGAGAGAGGCCCATCAGGAAGGTCGGCACGAGAAGCCCGGCGAAGCAGACCGCGAACACTTCCCAGCGGCTGGTCATCAGCGGTCCGAGCTCCTCCACCACGAGGTCGTAGAGGAAGGGACGGGAGAGCAGCGCGAATCCCGCGATGCCGAGCTCGATCAACGCGAAGGCGGCGGCGGCGCGGCGCGGGGCGAGCCGGTCGGCGACAAGCCCGGCCGCCAGCGAGCCGAGCCCGAGGCCCATGAGGAAGGCGCCGACGACGAGGGCGGCGGTCACCGCATCGGAGCCCGCGAACAGCCCCAGCATGCGCTGCCAGATCACCTGATAGAGGAGGGCGGCGAAGCCGGAGGCGAAGAAGGCTCCGCCGAGCACCCACACCACCGCCTGCTCGCCGCGGTCGCTGCGGACGAGTGTTGCCGCCATGCCGTGCATCGACGTCCCCCAACCAACCCCTGTCCCGTGTTGCGGCACCCACGGACGGGCCGACCGGCCCGGTGCCGTATCGATCCGCCTACTCTGCCGCCCCTTGGATCGGACGCCAAGGTGTCGGAATGAAGGCGGCGATCGATCCGAACCGTGGAGCCTTCTCCGGCATGTCGTCCCCTGTGCGTCTCGCCGTCGTCGGCGCCGGCCACTTCGGCCGCTACCACGCGTTGAAGGCCGCCGCCGATCCGCGCGTGACCCTGGTCGGCATCGTCGACCGCGACCCCGACAAGGCCGCCCGTCTCGCCGCGGAGGCGGGCGGGCGGGCGTTCCGCTCGCTCGACGACGCGTTGGCCGAGACGGAAGCCGTCATCGTCGCCGCCTCCACCCGCGCCCACTACGAGCTCGGCATGAGGGTGCTGCGCGCGCGTCGGCATCTGCTGATGGAGAAGCCGCTCGCCACCCGGCTCGAGGAGGCGGACGCGCTGGTGGCGGCGGCGAAAGCGGCGGGTGTGGTGCTGCAGGTCGGACACCTGGAGCGCTTCTCCGCCGCGCACGGCCTGCTCGGGCGGTGCGTCGGCGACCCCTTCGCCATGGAGTTCCTCCGCCACGGGCCGTACCGCGCGCGCGGAACCGACGTCTCGGTCGTGCTCGACCTGATGATCCACGACATCGATCTCGCGCTCGTGCTTGCGGGTGCTGCACCCGTGCGCATCGCGGCGTCGGGGCGGGCCGTGCGCTCGGCCAGCCTCGATGTGGCGGTCGCGCGCGTCGAATTCGCCGATGGCCGGGTGGCGCAGTTCAGCGCCTCGCGGCTCGCCCCTGCAGTCGAGCGCGTTGCGCGCCTGTACGACGCCGAAGGCGCGGTGGTGGTCGATCTCGTCGCGCGCCGGATGCTGCGGACACGGAACGATTCAGTCGAAAGCGAATCCTGGCAGGAGGCGGATCCGCTCGCCGCCGAGCTCGCGGGCTTCGTCGCCGCCGTCCGCGCCGAGGCGCCCGTGCTGGTGGACGGCGAGGCGGGCCGCGCCGCGCTTGCCCTCGCGCTCGCGATCGAGGAGGCGGCGCTCGCCTCCCCGTCGTGACGGTCCCTCAGCGGTCGGTCAGGCGGAACTCGATGCGGCGGTTGCGCGCGAGCGCCTCGGGCGTATCGCGCGGGTCGATCGGCTGGAACTCGCCGAAGCCGGTGGCGGCGAGCCGGTTCTCCGGCACGCCGAGGAGAGCGAGCAGGCGCACGACGGTGATGGCGCGGGCGGCGGAGAGTTCCCAGTTCGAGGCGAAGCGGCCGCCCGGCGCGATCGGCGTGCGGTCGGCATGGCCGTCGACCCGCAGGATCCAGGGGATGTCGGGGGGGATGTCGCGCGCGAGCTCGCGGATCACGCCGGCGATGCGGCGGATCTGCTCCGCCCCTTCCGTGTTGAGCTCGGCCGAACCGGGCGGGAACAGGATTTCCGAGGGCAGGACGAAGCGATCGCCCACCACCTGGATGTCGGCGCGGTTGCCGAGCACCTCGCGCATGCGTCCGTAGAATTCGCTGCGGTAGCGCTGCAGCTCCTCGACGCGCGCGGCAAGCGCGAGGTTGAGGCGCTGGCTGAGGTTGGCGATCTGCGCGTCCTTGTCGCGGCCCGGATCGCTCCGCGGCGTCGAGGGCGGCGGCGAGGCGGGCGATCTGGGCGCGGAGTTCGGCGATCTGGCGGTTGAGCAGAGCGACCTGGGCGCGCGCGGTCTCGCCCAGGCGTCGTTCCTCGGCAAGCATCGCCTCGACGGCGCGGCGGGCTCTCCTCCTCGCTCACCGCACGCGCGGCGGCGCGGGCGGCTTCCGCCTCCAGCCGATCGCGCAGGGCGGCAAGCGCCTGGACTTCGGCGCTGAGGCGCGCGAGTTCGGACAGCCGCGCGGCGATCGTCTCCCGCCCGACCTGCACCTCGCGATCGAGCCGCGCCGCCTCCTCGCGCAATCGTGCGAGTGCCGCCCGCTCCTCCTCCAAGCGCGCGGCGGGCTTCGGCGAGGGCGCGCGCGGTCTCGGCCTCGGCACGGGCCCGCGCGTCGGCCTCGATCCGCGCCTGGTCGGCCCGGGTGAGCGCCTCGGCGAGCTGCGCCTCGAGGCGTGCAAGGCGATTGAGCGCCACCTCGGCGCGGCCCTGTGCGTCGGCCAGCAGGCCGGCGAGGCGGTCGCGCTCGCGGGCGAGCGCATCACGCTCGCTTCCCGCCCGGTCGCGTTCGGCCAACGCCGCCTCCAGCCGGCGGGCCAGCGTGTCGCGGGCGGCGGAGGCCGCGCGCAGGTCGGCGGACAGCCGCGCAACCGAGGCGCGGAGTTCCTCGGAGGTGCCGCGCTCCAGGGCCAGCATGTCGGACAGTTCCGCGATCTGGCGGTTGAGACGAGCGAGCGCCTGGTCACGCCCCGAGAGGGCGGCGGAGAGGAAGGCCTGGGCGAGGACGAAGACAAGGAGGACGAAGATGATGACCATCAGCAGCGTGGACAGCGCATCCACGTAGCCCGGCCACGGCTCGAACCCCCCTCGGCTTCGCCTCGGCTGCACCGTCGCCATCGCGCCCCTCCCCCCGCCTCAGCGGATGCGCCGGCTCATCGCGGCTGCTCCTCGGCCAGTGCCGCGATGGTGCGGGCGAGCAGCTTGATCTCGCTTCGGATCTCGTTCGTGCTCTGCACCCGCCCTTGGGTCGTCTCGTCCAGCAGGCGGGCGAGATAGACCTCGATGTTGCGGATATGCGCGCGTGTTGCGTCATCGAGCGCGCCCATCGACTGCGCCTCCGCGAGCCGCGCGAGCACGGGGCGAAGCTCGCTTTGCCCTTCCGCCACCTTGAGGAGCAGCTGCTGCGACGCGCGCATCTGGTCGGTGAGCTGGCCAAGCCGTTCGGTCAGCGAAAGGACGGCCTGGTTGGCGGCAATCCGCCCCTCCTCGCCGCGGGCGAGGATTGCCTGCAGGCTCTCGAGGTTCTCCGCCGTCTGTTCCAGGAGCGCCTGCACGTAGAGCGGCACCGAGGCCCCGCCCTCGCCCTCCGCGCCGAGCGCGCCGGAAGAAAGGCGCGTCTGCGTCGCCAGCAGCTCCTCGAGGTCGTTGAAGAAGCGGTTCTGTGCCTGGCCTGCGGTGAGGTCGAGGAAGCCGAGGACGAGCGCCGCACCGAGGCCGAAGAGCGAGGTGGAGAAGGCGGTGCCCATGCCCTTCAGCGGCGCCTCGAGCCCCGATTTGAGCTGGTTGAACAGCATGGGCAGGTCGCCCGTGCCGATGCTCATGCCCGGCGATCACCTCGCCGATCGAGGTGATGGTGAGCAGGAGCCCCCAGAACGTGCCCAGAAGGCCGAGGAAGATGAGCAGGCCCACCATGTAGCGCGAGAGCTCTCGGCTCTCATCGAGCCGGCTCTGGATGCCGTCCAGCAGGCTGCGCATGGCGAGCGCGGAGAGGGTGAAGCGCTCGCGCTTCTCGGCGAGCATCGCCGCCATCGGCGCAAGCAGCCGCGGCGCTGGCAGCCCGGCAAGCCCCGGGCGGTTGCGCCGGAAGGTCTCGATCCATTCCACCTCCGCATCGAGCGCGATCACCTGGCGCACCGTGTAGGCGATGCCGAGCGCGAGCACGCCGAGGATCAGCGCATTCAGCGCGGGGTTGGCGGCGAAGGCGTCGATGAGCGGGGCGTGCAGGACGGCGGCGAGCGCGACGACGGCGGCGAGGAACCCCGCCATGCGCAGCAGGAACGGGCGGGGGCGCGTCACGAGCGGGAGCCTCCGATGAGGATGTCGACGCGGTCGGGCGGGCCGTCGCCGGCGGCAAGCCCGAGGGCGCGGACGTCGATCCGGGTCGCGCGCACGCCTTCCTCCAGCAGGGCGGACGCGCACGGCGAGCGCGCGGGACAGCGACAAGCCGGCGTGCGATCGGACGGGGTGTCGCCGGGTCGCCTCCGGCGTAGGCGTTGATGGTGAGGCGCACGGTCTCGTCCTCCGGCAGGGCGGCGACGAGCGCTTTGATGTCGGCCCGCATCGCCGGGGTGAGATCCTGGCTGTCGCCGGCGAAGAGGAGGCGGAGGGGGGCGAGCGTGCCCGGCGCGCGCAGGAGGCGGACCGGCTGGGGCGCGACAGGCGGGGCAGGCAGGGGGGGCGCCGCGGCCGCTTGGCCGGCGGCGGGCGCAGGCGGTTGTGCCGGCGCGGGGCTCGGTGCGGTCGGCATGGCTGCCGCCGGCACCGCGGCGACCAAGCGTGGCGGCGGCTCGGCCAAGCGGCGGCGGCAGCGGCAGGGGTGGGACGGCTTCACGGCCCACGGGGGGCGGGTCCACCGCCTCGGGCGGCAGGGGCAGGTGCGCGGGCGAAGCGGGGACGGCGGCGGCCGTCGGCGGGGCGGCGGGCTGCGCCGGAACGGCGGGCCGGGCGCTGGGGCTGCGGCCTCGTCTCCGGCGTCGGCGAAACGGTTTCGGCGGCGGACGGAAGGCCACTCGCGCGCGGCAGCCCCGGCGAGGAGCTCGCGGCACGCGAGGGCGGTGGGCCGAGACTGTCCAAAACCGAGCGATCGATCCGGACGGGGCCGTCGCGCGCGGCCGCCGCCGCAGCGAGCGCAGCCGCGACCATCACCCCCGCCGAGGCTCGAACCACCCACGCCATGCGTTGCAGGATGACCGTCTTCCGCCGATCGCGGTGCGAGACCTTAGCGGATCACGACGCGGTCGCACCACGACGCGCTGTTCGGCCCTGGTGTCTTAGGCGGCAGCCTCGAGCCCCGCCAGCACGATCTCGCGCAGCCGCGGATGCAGGTGCGGGTTCGCCGCCACCACATTGCCGGAGGCGAGCGGATCACCCCCTCTCTCGTCCGTGACGAAGCCGCCGGCCTCGCGCACGAGCAGGACTCCCGCCGCAATGTCCCAGGGGTTGAGCCCCAGTTCCCAGAAGCCCTCGTAGCGGCCGGCGGCGACCCAGGCGAGGTCGAGCGCGGCGGAGCCGAAGCGCCGCACCCCGGCCACCTCCGGCATGATGCGTTCGAGGGTGGCGGAGAAGGCGCGTTTGGTGGGCAGCGAGGCGTAGGGGATCCCCGTGGCGAACAGCGCCTCCGACATCTCGCGCCGGGCCGAGACCCGGATCCGCCGGTCGTTCAGATACGCTCCCACCCCCTTCTCGGCGACGAACAGCTCGTTCTGCGCCGGCGAGAAGATCACCCCGGCGACGATCTCGGTCGTCTTCGCCAGCCGCCGCTCCAGCGCGATCGAGATCGCCCAGTGCGGGATGCCGTGCAGGAAGTTGGTGGTGCCGTCGAGCGGGTCGACGATCCAGCGGAACTTCCATCCCTCAGGCCCGTGCGTGCCGCCCTCCTCGAGCAGGAAGGCGTGGTCGGGGCGGCCCTTGGCGAGTTCGGCCTTCAGGGTTGCCTCCGCCGCGAGGTCGGCTTGGCTGACGAAGTCCGAGGGGCCCTTGATCGAGACCTGGAGCTGCTCGACCTCGCCGAAGTCGCGCAGGAGGCGGCGCGCGGCCTTGCGGGCCGCCGCCACCATGGTGTTTACGGCTGGCGAGAACTGCGGGGGCGCCACGGGCAGGGGGGCGAGGGGGAGCGGAACGGTCGCCGTCGGAGGGCTGAGGGGAGCGGCAGGCGCGGTCAGCCCTTGGCGCGCTCGACGTAGGTCGCGTCCTCGGTGCGGACGACGACCTTGTCCCCGGTCTCGACGAAGGGCGGCACCATGATGCGCACGCCGTTGGCCAGCACGGCGGGCTTGTAGGAGGAGGCGGCCGTTTGCCCCTTCACCACCGGGTCGGCCTGCGCGACCTCGAGCACCACGGTGGGCGGCAGGTGCACGGCGACCGGCTCGCCTTCGACGAGATCGACGGTGAGCGTCATGCCCTCCTGCAGGAACTGCTTGGCTTCGCCGCACAGGTCGGCCGGCACCTCGATCTGCTCGAAGGTCTCCTTGTCCATCAGCGTCAGCATGTCGCCGGTGGAGAAGAGGTAGTCGTACTCCTTTTCCTCCGTGATCAGCCGTTCGACCGTGTCCACCGTGCGCCAGCGCTCGTCCTTCTTCGCCCCGGTGCGCAGGTTGCGCATCTCGACCTGGATCACGGCCGCACCCTTGCCGGGCGTGTTGATCTGGCTCTTGAGGATGGTCCAGCGCTCGCCCTCGTGCTCGATCACGTGGCCGGGGCGCATCTGGTTGGCCTGCATCTTCGGCATGGCGGAACGGCAATCCGTCTGAGCTGTCGGAGATCGGGGGCGGAGTTAGCGGCTTTCCGGCGCTGCGGCAACGCCCAGGGGCAGGGCGTGGGGGGCGCCCTGCGGATCGATCGCGACGAAGCCGCCGCCAGGGGAGGGCATGAGGCGCGGCGCGTTCGCCTCCACCTTGCCGAAGCCGCCTGGGATGTCGAGCACGAGGCTGGGAATGGCGTGCCCGGGCAACCGACCACGCAGCCCGGCGTGCAGGGCGCGCGCGCGATCGAGCGGGACGCGGAACCGGGCCGTGCCCGGGGCGGGGTCGAGCACATGCAGGTAATGCGGTTTGACCCGTGCGCGGATGAGGGCGCGGAACAGGGCTTCGAGCGCCTCCGGCGTATCGTTGACCCCGCGGAGCAGGACGGTCTGGGCAAGAAGCGGGATGCCGCGCGCGCGCAGCCGGTCGAGGGCGGCAAGGGCGGATGGGGCAAGTTCGCGCGCGTGGTTCACGTGCACGAGAAGCCAGAGCGGCGGGCCTTCGGCGAGCGCTTGGCGACGACCTCCTCGGTGATCCGCTCCGGATCGGCGACGGGCACGCGGCTGTGCACGCGAACGGTCTCAAGATGAGGAATGGCGGAGAGGCGGCGGAGGATGTCGCGCAAGACGCCGGGGCGAGAGGACGAGGGGGTCGCCGCCGGTCAGGATCACTTCGCGTATCGCGTCTTTGCCGGCGATGTAGGCAAGCGCAGCGTCGAGTTCGGCCTCCGGTCAGCGTGCCGCCCTCCGGCCCCACCCGGTCGCGGCGGAAACAGAACCGGCAGTAGACGGCGCAGACGAGGGTGGGCAGCAGCAGGGCGCGGTCGGGATAGCGATGAACAATGCCGCGAACGGGGCTGTGGGTCTCGTCGCCCGTCGGGTCGGCGGCCTCGTCGGGGAGCGTGACCAGTTCCTCAACGTGGGGAACGTATTGCGCCGCGATCGGGTCTGCCGGGTCGGCGGGGTCGATCAGGGCGGCCACGGCGGGGGTGACAGCGAGGGCGTAGCGCTCGGCGACCTCGAGAAGGGCGGGCCCATCGTCGGCTCGCGCAAGCCCTGCGGCGAGGAGGGAGGGCACGTCGCGCAGGGCGCGCGCGGGCGAAACCGTCGGCGTCGAGCGTGGCGCGAGGGTTCAGGGCAGGTCGCGCCCGGCCGAAATCGACTGCGGAGGTGAAGCGGAAGTGCAAGGCATCGCCTGTGCGGTTTCGCTCAGGTGGAACCGGCTCCGGCGGGCAGGGCGCTGAGCGACGAGCGAGGGGCCGTCTGGTCGCGCCAGACCGATGCCCGCAACGGACGTGCCGGCGCCCACCCCTCCCGACGAGGGACGCCCTCCGAACCTAGGCCGCCTTGGCCGGCGGCGGGCGGGAGGAAGATCCGGGACGAGCAGGTGTCAGCGGCGATGCGCCGGCGGCTGTTCCGGGCCGAGGGCAGGTCGGTGGTGTTCGGACAACAGGCGCAGGATCAGTGCCTCGCGCGCCGGGTCGGAAACGTCGGTGAAGGCGAAGGCGAAACCACCGTTGCGCCGACCGACGAGGCGGGCCTGGAGCGGGGGCACGTCCCGCAGGGCAAGCGTCACGCGCGGTGGCAGATCGATTGGCAGCGGCTGATCAGGCCGGACGAAGGCGCCGCCGAGCGAAAGGTCGACGAGCGACACCGGGATCGTTCGGTCGCCTACGCTGAGTTTCGCCGCCTCGCCGCCCATGTCGAACCGCTCCTCCGCGCGCTGGGGCGGCCGCCCCGTCGCCATCACGCCGACGAGGACAAGCACGACGGCGTTGTACATCGCCCAGCCGGCGACCACGGGGATGAGCGCATTGCGGTCGATCACGCGTGTCTCCACCGTCGCATTCAGCGCGAGGCCGATGATGGTGGCGACCAGGATGACCCCAGCCACGCCGAGCACCAAGTCGTCGCGGTTCGCCGACCGAGCGTCCTTGCCCTTGGGCGTTACCTTGAACGCGTGGCCGAAGGGGCGGATGAAGGTCCAGAGGACGGCGGGAAGGAGGCGGACGCAACTGAAGGCGGCGAGCACCACCGCCGGCAGCGGCTGGAATACGCCGTGGGAGAGCCGCACGAAGCCCGCGAGCAGGGCGGCGACCGTCGGCAGCTGGTACTCGATCACCTCAACCAGGGTGAGGTTCGCGATCGGAATGATGCCGGTGAACATGAAGACGAGGGGAGCGAGCAGGGCGAAGGCCTGCACGAGGCTGCCCGAGATCCAGTGGGTGGGCAGGAAGAACAGCCGGTGCAGGAACGACAGGCCCGGTCCGAACGGCCCGTGCCTGAGGTAGAGGATCTGCAGCGACCCTCTCGCCCAGCGCGCGCGCTGCACGAAGAAGGCGGCCGTCGACTCCGGCGCCAGCCCCAAAGCGAGCTTCTCGTTCAGGTAGCGGGTGACGTAGCCGCGGCGCAGCAGCACCAGCGTGGTCAGCATGTCCTCGGTGATCGACCCCTCGGGGAGCCGACCGCCGATCTCCTCGATCGCGGCACGGCGCAGGATCCCGTTCGAGCCGCAGCAGAAGGCGGCATCCCAGGCATCGCGGCACGGCATGATCTCGTCGAAGAAGAGCCGCTGTTCGTCCGGCAGGACGCGATGCAGGGCGAGGTTCTGCTGCATCGGATCGGGGTTGTAGAAGGCATGGGGGGCCTGGACGATGCCGACCTTGGGGTCGTCGAAGAACCCCATCATGCGGTAGAGCATGTTGCGCCGGGGCGCGAAATCGGCATCCAGCACGAGGACGAAGGGAGCGGAGGTGCGGGCGAGCGCGGCGTTGATGTTGCCGGCCTTCGCGCCCTTGTTGTCGGGTCGCGTCAGGTAGCCCACGCCCTTCTCTTGGCAGTAGCGGGCGAGCCACTCGCGGCGGCCGTCGTCGCAGACCCAGACGCGCAGATCCGGCCAATCGAGAGCTCGGGCGCAAAGGATCGTGCGTTCCAGCACTTCGAGGGGCTCGTTGTAGGTCGGGATCAGCACATCGACCGCCGGCAGGGCGCGGGGATCGGCCCTGCGCAGACGCGCCTCGTGACGGTCGGCCTCGGCCGAGTTGTCGCGCCGCCGCGCCATCATCAGCGCGAGCACCATCCCATCGAACAGGCCGAGCAGCTCGACGGCAAAAAAGGCAAAGATGAATACGCGGTCGAGCAGTTCGATCCCCGGCCCGTCCAGGGTTTCGCTCGCCCGCCATGCCACGTAGCGCACGACGACGATCGCAAGGCCGAAGGCGATGACGGGGCGTGCGATGCGGTCGTTGCGCCATTCCGAGAGCGCGAGGAAGGCGCCGAAGACGAGGGCGAGCGCGGCGAAGGCGGAAAGAGGGACGTCGTGGATCACGGCGCAGCGGCTGGTTCTGCGGCTGCCGTGGCGGAGAGGGTCTTCGCCAGGTTCGAGAGGAGATCGCTGCCGCGGCGCCAGAGCCCGAGCGCGATCTCGGCCGCACTCCAGCCGCGCGTCGCTGGGAAGGAGACTTCCGCCAGGCGGCCGATGCCGCAGAACGATCCGTCCGACGGATGGGCGAGCTGTTCCGCCGCGTTGGCCGGCAAGCTGACCCGCACGCTGAGCCGTGCTCCGGGCTCGCCGGGCAGTTCGGCGGCGGTCAGGCCGCGGCTTGCCCGCGCCCCCGCGCCGCGCAAGGCGGCAACCTCGCCCTCCAAGGCGAGACCGCCGGGCAGGCGCACGCGTGCCGTCTCCCCTGGGCCGACCGAGGCGAAGGCGCGGTCGGGAAGCGAGACCTCGACATAGAGGCGGTCGCAGCGGACGAGATCGAGCATCACTTCGCCGGCTCCCACGGGGGCGCCGGGAGCGACATGGCGCTGCCAGACGAGCATCGGGACGTCGATGCGCTGCGTGAAGAGTTTCCGGCGCCCGACCGCCTCCTCCTCGAGGGCGAGGGCGGCGACAAGGACCCGCTCACGCGCCTGCGCTTCGGCCAGGCGATCAAGCGCGGCCTCCCGCATGATCAGGAGGCGGTCGCGCTGCTGCACGCTGTAGGGCACATCGTTGTAGCCGTCGCGCAGGTGGACGCCGGCGGACAAGGCGCGGGCCTGCGCCTCGATCCGCTCGATCCGGGCTGTCAGCGCCTCTTCCTCGGCCTGGGCGGCGGCCAGCGCGGCGCGCGCAGCCTCCACGCGCGGCGCGGCGAACAGGCCGCGACGGTGCATGTCCTCCGCGTGGGCAAGATCGGCTGCCGCCTGGGCGGCGCGGGCCCGGGCCGCACCGCGTGCGGCGACCGCTTCAGCGCGCTCGCGAAGCAGAACCTCCTCGGCGGCGGCTACGAGTCTGCGCCCGCGTTCCGAGACCTCCCGCTCGTGCGCGGCGAGAACGGCGAGCGTCTCGTCGAGCCGCGCAATCTGCGCCCGCACGCTCTCCAATTCCTGGGCGAGGCGGAACCGCTCACGCTCCTCCGGCACCAGGCGATGCACGAGGGCCAGCTCAGCCCCGGCCGGAAGGACGCTGCCCGGGCCGGGCAAAGCCGCATCGGCGACCCCTGCGAGGGGAGCGGACAGGCGGATAAGATCGGCGTTCACCACCGCTGCCGTCGAGATGCGGTGCGTCAGGTGCGGCAGGCCAGCCGCGCCGGCCGCGCCGATCAGGCCCAACCCCAGGAGAATGCGACCGAAGCGCCGCGACAGCATACGAACCCCCATCTGCACACAACCGCGAGTAGATAGCACAACACGTAAAGATTGCATTAATACCGCCGCAGCGCGCACGAGCCACCGCCCCGGCCCTCCGTGATCGCCTCGTCACCTCTCCTCTCGCCGCCCTGGTCCGCCGCACGGCTCGCCGCCCGACGCCCCTTGCTCGCGCGGCGCGCGCGGCTGCGGGCGGACATCACGGCCTTCCTGACCGCTCGGGGCTACACCGAGGTCGAGACGCCCATCCTGCAGCCCTGCCCGGGGATGGAGCCCAATCTCGACCCATTCGCCACCCGCTACGTCGCCAAGCTGGGCGGCGGAGGAACGTCCGCTGTTCCTGCAGTTCAGCCCGGAATTCGCCATGAAGAAGCTGCTGGCGGGCGGGGCGGGACCGATCTTCCAGTTCGCCCGGGTGTTCCGCAACGGCGAGGCGGGGCCGCTGCATCAGCCCGAGTTCACCCTGCTCGAGTGGTATCGGCCGGGGCTCGACCTTGCCGGGTTGATGGACGAGACGGAGGCGTTGATCCGCGCCGTCTGTCCTGAGGGCCTGAGCCGCGGGCGGGCTCGTCGTCCCGACCGACCGCCCCTTCGCGCGCCTGACCATGGCGGAGGCCTTCGCCCGCCAGCCTCGGCGTCGATCTGCTGGCCACAGCGGGCGATGCGGCGGCGCTGGCGGCGGCGGCCGGAGAGACCGCTGCGACCGGCCGACACGCTGGCAGGACGTGTTCTTCCGGCTCCTGCTCGGCCGCATCGAGCCCGCGATCGGGCGCGACGATGCCGTGCTTCCTCACCCACTGGCCGGCCTCGGAAGCCGCGCTGGCGCGACTGCGACCCGTCCGACCCGCGCGTGGCGTTGCGCTTCGAACTGTTCGCAGCCGGGGTGGAACTCGCCAACGCCTATGAGGAACTGACGGACGCCGACGAACAGCGGGCGCGCTTCGCCAGCGTGGCGGGAGGAGCGGCGGGCGGCTGACCGGCGAGGACCGGGTCCCAGATGACGACTTCCTTGCGGCGTTGGAGGCCGGCCTGCCGGCGTGTTCGGGGATCGCGCTGGGCTTCGATCGCCTCGTCATGCTGGCCACGGGGGCGGCGCGGATCGAGGACGTGCTGTGGCTGCCGGCTGTCTAGAGCGCGCCGCGCGATCCCATGAGCGGGGCGATCACAGCGGCTTCGCCAGCACCGCCCAGCGCCGCGCTTCACGCCCGCCCAGTGCCTCGGCGAGCGCGAGGATGCGGCGGTTGTCCTCCAGCATCCAACCGATCGCGATCTCTTCGACCCCGGCCCGCTCGGCCGTCCGCGCGGCATGGGCAAGCAGGGCCGTGGCGGCCAGCGCTCCTGCCGGCCGGTCGCGCTGCGACCGGACCACGCCGATGAGCGCGATCCTCGCCCGCTGAGGCGTCGCGAACAGGATGCGTCGCGCAAACCGCACCCAACCCGCCGCCCCGGGGCGCGGCCCCGCCTCGGCAAGCCAAGGGTTGACGTCGGGCAGCATGGCCAGCGCCCCGATCGGCCGATCGTCGAGGGTCGCGAGGGCGAGCCAGCCCGGCCGGGCGAGCGGACGCATCAGCAGCGCGATTGCCGCCGCCTCCTCGGGCGAGACCGGAACCGAACCCCAGTTGTCTGCCCAGGCATCGTCGTAGACCGCGCGAATCGCGCGCCAGCCGGAGCGGTAGCCGAGACGCCTTATCGGCCGTATCGCGAGCCGCTGCCCGCCACGCCTGCGGGCGAGCGCGGCCTCCGCCCGGGCGGCGAAGGCGAGCGCGCGAGCGATGGGGGCGCGGTGCTCGACCAGATGCTTGAGCGGTCGGAAACCGAGCGCGGCAAGATGGCCCGCGTAATACGGCGGATGATAGGGGGTGCGTACGGCGGAAGGGCTGTCGAAACCCGAGACGAGAAGCCCGACCTCGTGATTGATGGAGAAGGCATAGGGGCCGGCCAGCGCGCGAAGCCCCCGCGCCTGCGCCCAGGCTGCGGCTGCCTCGATCAGCGCGGCAAACACCGTCGACCTCATCGATCGCCTCGAGGAAGCCGAAATGCGCCGCCCCGTCGTCATGCTTGGCCAGATGCGCGCGGTCCTCGATTGCGACGATCCGCCCGACCGGATCGCCCCCGCTGAGCGCGACGAAGGCCTGGATCGCGTTCGCGCGCAGAATACGGGTTCCAGCGCGGGTCGAACTGCAGGCGAAGCTCGAGATCGGGCAGCACCAGCGGGTGGACTGCGCGGCCTGCGGCGACGTGGCCCGCGCGCAGGAAGAGGTCGAACCCGTCGCGCAACGACACCGGGCGGATGCGGATCGGCACCGCAGCTGCCGCCGTTACGACAGCGCGCCGAGCCCGAAGCGGGCGGCGAGCGCGGCGAGCCCGCGATGATCGCGCCGCACCTCGGCCAGCGCCGCAGCCGTCTCCTCGACCGCGCGGTCGATCTCCGCCGCCGTGTGCGCGGCGGTGAGGAAGAACCGCAGGCGCGCCGCCTCCTCCGGCACGGCAGGGGCGAGGATCGGCAGCACGTTGATGCCGCGCGCCAAGAGCCGCGCCGAAACCTTGGCGGCGTCGATCGAGCTGCGGGTGATGACCGGAACGACCGACAAGCCGGCCGAAGTTCCGGTATCGAGCCCGTGTGCCTTCGCCTGCGCGAGGAAGCGCGCGCCATTCGCGCGTAGCCGCTCCGCCCGCTCGGGTTCGGCAAGCATCACGTCGATCGCGGCCGAGGCGGCGGCGGCGAGCACCGGCGGCAGGCCCACCGAGTAGACAAAACCGCCCGCCCCGTAGCGCAGGATCTCGATCAGCGTGCGCGACCCGGCGATCCAGCCGCCACAGGCGGCGAGCGTCTTCGACAGCGTCCCCATCCAGATGTCGGCAAGCTCCGCGCCCCGGCCCAGCGAGGCCGCGATACCGCGCCCTGCCGGACCGAGCACGCCGATGCCGTGCGCCTCGTCCACCATCAGCCAAGCGTCGTGGCGGAGCGTGACCTCGCGGAAGCGCACGAGGTCGGGCACGTCCCCGTCCATGCTGTAGAGGCTTTCGACAACGACGAGGGCGCGGTCGTGGCGGCGCCGGTGCTGAGCCAACAGGTCATCGAGCGCCGCCCAGTCGTTGTGCGGGAAGGCGAGCCGCCGCGCTCCCGACAGTTGCGCGCCGAGGAGCGCGCTGTTGTGGATCAGCGAATCGTGCAGGATCAGGTCGCGCGCCCCGCAGAGGGTGGCAATCGTCGATACCGTGGTCGCGTGGCCGGAAACGAAGACGAGGGCGGCCTCTGCCCCGTGCAGGGCGGCGAGACGTTCCTCCAGCGCCCGGTGGGCAGGACGCTCGCCGGCGACGAGACGCGAGGCTGAGGTGGAGACGCCGTAGCGGTCGATCGCCTCCTTCGCCGCCGCCACCACCGCTGGGTGGCCGTTCAAGCCGAGATAGTCGTACGAGGCGAAATTGAGCACCTCCCGACCGGCAATCCGGGTGCGCGCGCCGGCCCGTCCCTCGTGTTCGCGGAAATACGGATTGTCGAGGCCGAGGCTTTCGGCCGCATCGCGGGCGGCGGCGAGCTGGCGGGAAAGGGGAAGAGTGGAGAAATCGCGCCCGGTTCCCCGCTCTACGGCCGTCCTCTCGACGGTCCGCCGCCGGGCGAGCCGCTCGATCAGACTCGTCCGCTCCTCGGGCGAGAGGCCGAAGCGATCCCCGTCAGGCGCGGTCATTCGCCCGCCCGCATGCCCCGCTTCGCTGCCTCGGCGCCCGGCCGTTCCACAGCCGCGATCGCGACCGCATGCCCGGCCACGCCGTCGCCGCGCAACACCGGCAGCAGCCGCGCGGCGAGGTCGGCGATGGTCACCCCGCCCGCCACTGTGATCGCCGGCAAGGAGCCTCCGAGCCGGCTCTCCACCGCGAGGCCGAACTCGACCGCCATCAGGCTGTCCATGCCGAGGTCGGCGAGGGGGCGGGTGCGTTCAACCGCCTGCGCGGCGAGGCCGAGCACCCTGGCGGCCTCGGCGGCGAGGGCCCCCTCGAGCAAGGCGCGCGCCTCCGCCTCGGGCAGGGCGGCGAGGCGAAGGCGCAGATCTTCGCCCTCCTCTGCCCCGATCCGCCCCGTCGTCCGGCAAGCGCGCCTCGGCGAAGGTGGGAGAGGCGAGGATGGCGAGCCTCGCCCGCGCCTGTGCCGCTTCGAGATCAGCGACATGCACCGCCGGATGGGGTGAGGCAAGCAGGTCGGGCAGGGCCGCGGTCGCTTCCCGGACGGGGATTGGGCGCAGGCCGAGATGCGTCTCGAGCCGCTTTGCGACCTCGGGTGCGCGGGCGAGCATGCCCGCCCCCGCGATCGGCCCCCAGCCGATGGCGAGGGCTGGCAGGCCCTCGGCCCGGCGGGCCCTCGCGAGGGCTTCCAACGCATGGTTGGCGGCGACATAGGCGGCTTGGCCGGGGTTGCCGATCGCGGTCGCCGCCGAGGAGAAAAGGACGAAGAGGTCGAGGGGGTCGTCGCGGGTCAGCAGGTGCAGGTTCCAGGCCCCGCCGAGCTTGGGCGCCAATGCGGCGGCGAGGTCTTCGGCCGAAAGCCGCGCCAGCGTGGCATCAGAGAGCACGGCGGCGGCGTGGATCACGCCGCCGATCGGTGCCTGATGCCGGCGCACCGAAGCGAGCACCGCTTCCAGGGCCGCCCGGTCGGCGACGTCGCAGGCATGGGCTGAGACCGAGACGCCCGCGACGGGCGAGGTCGGCGAGAACGGGTTCGGCCTCCGCCGTCGCACCGCGCCGGGAGACAAGGGCCAAATGCCGCGCCCCGCACGCCGCGAGCCAGCGCGCGACCTCAAGCCCGACCCCGGAGAGGCCGCCCGTCACGATGTAGGTCCGATCCTCGCGGATCACCGGCGCGGAAGCACCGCGCCGGCGCGGGGCGGGAGAAGGCGGGCCGAGCACAATCTTCCCGATGTGCCCCGAGCCCTGCATCAGGCGAAAGGCGTCGCGCACCTCGCGGCTGGGGAAGAAACGATAGGGCAGCGGTCGGATCGCGCCCCGGGACGCCAAGCGGCCGAGTTCCGCGAATAACCTCGCGGCCCGGGCCGGATCGGCGCGCATGGCCGAATCGAGATCGACTCCGAAAAACGCAGCGTTGCGGGCAAGAGGACGCAGCGCCATCCGCGTGCCCAGGGCGAAGTCGCGCTTGCCGAGCTCGACGAAGCGGCCGAAGGGGCGAAGCAGGGCGAGGGACGCCTCGAGCGCCTCGCCGGCGAGGCTGTTGAGGACCACGTCCACGCCTTCGCCGCCAGTCGCTGCGCGCACGCCGTCGACGAAGCCCAAGCCTCGGCTGTCGAACACGGCATCGGCCCCCGAAAGACGCAGCAGCGCGCGCTTCTCCTCCGAGCCGGCAGTGGCAATGACCCGCGCCCCGCGCGCCTTGGCGATCTGCAGCGCGGCGAGCCCCACACCCCCCGCACCCCCGTGGATCAGCACGGTTTCGCCCGCGGCGAGGCGCGCGCACTCGTCGAGCGCGTAGAGCGCGGTGAGGAAGGCGACCGGCATCGTCGCCGCCTCGGCGAAGGACAGGCCTGGCGACAGATGCAGGCAAGCGGCGGCAAGGGTGACGGCGTGCGAGGCGAAGGCCGAGGGGGCAAAGGCCATCACCCGGTCGCCGGGCTTGAGGCCAGCGACATCGGCGCCGACCGCAGTGACCGTTCCGGCGCATTCCATGCCGAGGGTGGGGCCGGCAAATCCGTCGGCGATCAGGTCCTCGGGCAGCAGGCCCTGCGCCCACATGACATCGCGGAAGTTGAGGCCAGCGGCAGCGACGGCGATCTCGACCTCGCCGCGCCCTGGCCGACGACGGGCCCGCGAGGTCCATGTCAGGGTCTCGAGCACGCCGGGGCGGGCGACGGCGAGCACGCGGTTGTCCCCGTCCGCATCCGGGTTTGCCGCCGTTTCCTCCCGCACGAGGCGCAAGACCCGCCGTCCCTGGTCGGTGCGCACCACCTCCATCTCGTCGTCCGGGGTGGCGAGTTCCTGCGCCATCGCCCGGGCCTGCGCGCTTGGCCCAAGCCGCGGCGCGAGATCGACCAATCGGACCTCCAAGGCCGGCACCTCGTTGCGAACAACGCGCCCGAAACCCCAGAGCGCCGCCTCCGCCGGGTTGTGCCCCTCGCTCTCTTGCGGCTGCACGGCGCCACGCGTGACAAGCCATAGCCGCGCCTGAGCCGCCTGGGCTCGTCTCGCCGCCTGCAGCGCGAGCGCGGTGCGAGCGGTTGCCATGGCGGCGGGATCCCCGACGTCGCCCGTTTCGGGGAGAAGGACGACCTCGCTGCCTGCCTCGACCGTCCAGTCGGCACCCGGGGCGCTGAGGGCGACGCGTCGCCCGGCCCGCGCCAGATCGGCTGCGAGGCGGGACGCGAGGGCGGCAGCCGGCGTCTCGGGGTCGGCGAGCAGCAGCACGGGTCGCGCCTGCGCTGCCGGTTCGCGCGGCTCGAGCCGGCGGCCGAAGGCGAGAAGGACCCCGCCCGGTGCGGGGCCATCCATCCCGGCGAGCACGGAGACCTCGGCGAGACCCGCACGCGGAAGCACCTGATGCCAATAAGCGGCTCCGCCGGCGAGACGCTCGGCAGGACCGGTCCACCAAGCGGGGTCGCGGCCGAAGACGAAATCGACCAGCCGGGAAGGGGCAGGCACGGAGAACAGCGCCGCACCACCTTCCGCCAGCCGCGCGGCGAGGGCGGACAGGGCCTCCGGGCCGACCTCGGACAGCGCGGCGAGGCCGGTGCCCACCACCAAATCGAAGGGGCCGGCGAGAGCGTCGGCCGTCGCCGTGGCCGGGTCGAAGGCTGCGAAGCGCCAACCGGGCCGTGCTCCAAGCCGTCTCGCCGCGGCCTGTACCGCTGCCGGATCGCGGTCGGTGAGCGTCCAGGCGAGATGGACGGCGGCAGCTTCGGCGACCGGCTGCACAGCGCGAAGAAGCGCCCCCCTCCGCCCCCAACCTCGAGGACGCGCAGCGGCCGCTCCTTCGGCCAGGCGGCCAGCAGGGCTCCAATCGCCCGCACCGCTTCCGCCACCGCCGGCGCGGCGACCAGGGGGGCGGAGGCGCGCAGATGCTCGAGGATCGCAGGGCTGGCTGGCTGACCCGGAAGACCGGCGCGCAGGACGTGTTCGAGGTCGGCGGCCGCCCGCGCTGCGGCGGCGAGTTCCGAAACGACGTCGGGCGCCTGCACGAGGGCAGACCGCCAGATTTCCGGCGGCGGCGGGAAACCGGCATCCGGGGCGAGACGCCAGCCGTCGGGGGTGGCCTCCGCCGCGCCAATTTCGGCCAAAGACAACAAGAGCCGCTCAAGAAGCGGCAAGGCCGCAGGAGAAAGGCGGCCCTCCCGGACGAGAAGGTCGGGAACAATCGAGGGGCGATCCGCGAAGAGGCGGGCAAGCGTGGCATGGGCGGCGGCGTGGACGAAGGCTTCGACCAGCAACGCCGCTTCACCATGGCGACGGCGCGGGGCGGAAGGCGGTTCCAGGGCGGCAAGCGCCTGGGCCAGGGCAGGCGGAGCGATCTCCCGGTCGGCGCCGGCAAGCGAGGGGACGGAGACGAAACGCCAAACCGAAGAGGCGAGCGACCGGACTCGCCCGGGCAGGGTCGCGGCCTGCAGGGTGCAGCCCTCGACAACTGCGACGACCCGGCCCATTTCGTCGGCGAGCCGGATCTCCGCTGTCAGCGTCCGTTCGCCGCGGCCCGTCACGCGCACCCTCGCCCGGCGCGTCGAGCGCCCGTCGCCCACCAGCCGGACACGGCCGAAGCGGACCGGCAGCAGGGTGGATGCGGGAGGCTTCATCGCCGCGCTGTCGCCGGCGGCGACGAGCGCGTGCAAGGCCCCGTCCAGAAGGGCGGGGGGAAGCAGAAGCGCCTCGTCGTCGCCTCCGCCGAAAAGAGGGGGAGGGGCGAGCAGGCAATCGAGCGTCGCCTCATCGAGGCGAGCGATGGCGCGCACGCTGCGGAAGGCAGGTCCGTACTCGAGCCCGAGCCGGGCGGCGCGCTCGTAGAAGCGCTGCCGCCTCAACGAGAAACGTGTCCCCATCGGCGAAAGCCGTTCGGGCGCGGCTGCAGGCAGGCGCCCGATCCGCGCCACCGCATGTATGGTCCACGGTTCTTCGACCAAGCGCTGGCGACTCGCGATCTCGACCGTCCGTTCGGCTGCCGAGACCCGCATGCGCAGGACCCTGACGCGCCCGGTATCGAGGACGAGGGGGCGGCGGATGTCCAGGTCGGAAACGAGGAGGTCTCCTGCCTCGGGCAGGGCAGCGCGGGCCGCGGCGAGCGCGAGTTCGACGAAGCCCACGGCGGGAAAGAGGACTGCACCGCCAATCCGGTGATCGGCCAGGGCGGGCACGAGCGCGAGGTCGATCGCGCGCAGCCACTCGCGGGGTTCGGACTCGCGGCGCCAGCCGAGCAGGGGATGGTCCGACACGGGATCGGTGAGGCGGATCGCTTCGGCCGTCGCCTCCAGCCGATACCGACGCCGCTGCCAAGGGTAGCGCGGCAGGCGTCGCGGCGAAACCGGCCCGGCGAAGGCGGGGGCGCGCGAGAGGTCGGCGCCGAAGACGTGGCAGCGCGCAGCGGCGACCTCAGGGGTCGCTTGGCCCGGCCCGCGCGCGAGGCTGAAGGTGACGGCGGCGTCGGCACCGGCGGCGCGAAGCGTCTCGCGCAAATAGGCCTGGAGCGCGGGCTGAGGTCCGATTTCGACGGCGAGCCTGAGCCCTCGCTCGGCGACCGCCCGCACCGCCTCGGCAAAGCGAACCGGCTCGCGCACGTTCCGCCACCAGTACCACGCGTCGAGGTGTTCGCCCGGCATCACCCCGCCCGTGACGGACGAGACGAACGGCCGCGCCCCTGGGCGCGGGCGTAAGGTTGCTAAAGCCGAAAGCAGCGCCTGGCGCGCCGGATCCATCGCTGCGCTGTGATAGGCGTACTCCAGGCCGAGATCGCGCAGGAGCCAGCCGAGATCCTCGGCGACCCGAGCCAGTCCGGCGAGTGCCTCGGCGGGGCCAGCGACGGTGACATGGCGCGGCGCATTCACCGCCGCGATGGCAAGGCCGGCCCCGGCCGCGGCCAACGCAGCCCTCGCCTCCTCCTCAGAGAGGCCGAGCGCCGCCATCCGTCCGCACCCGTGCAGCGCAGACTGCGCCGAAGAGCGCGCGTGGATCACGCTCACGGCGTCGTCGAGGGTGAGGGCGCCGGAGACGAAGGCGGCGGCGACCTCCCCGACCGAGTGGCCGAGCACGGCGTCGGGCACGATGCCGCGCTCTTCCAGCGCGGCAACCAAGCCGATTTGAAGGGCGAACAGGAGGGGCTGGGCGATCTCGGCCCGGGCGAGGCGATCCTCGGCCACCCCCTCGGCCAAGGCCTGTGCGACCGACCAGCCGGCAAGAGCGCGAAACCGACTGTCCACCGCCTCCACGGCCCGTTGGAAGGCAGGATCCGAACTCCATCGCTTCGCGCCCCATCCCCGGCCACTGCGTCCCATTGCCGGCAAAGACGAAGACCAGCGCCCCCGAGTGGGCGGAGGCGCGGCCGGTGATGACGCCGGTGGCTGGTGGGGCTTCGAGATGGCGCGCAATCGCGGCTTCCATCTCGGCCGCCGAGCCGCCGAGCACGACGGCGCGAAAGGGGTGATGCTCGCGGCAGCGCGCCGCGGCGCGCAGAAGGGGCGCGAGAGGTCTCAGCCCTCGCCGCCGCGAGCCGATCGCGCCAAGCCCTGAGCAGGTCGCGCAGCGCGGCCTCCGTGCGGGCGGAGACGACGAGAGGCAGGTTGCCGCCTGCATGCTCCGGTTCGGCCGGACGGACAGGCGAAGGTCCGAGGGTGGCATGCGCATTGGCCCCGCCGAAGCCGAAGGAGGAGACGCCGATCAGAGCCTCCTCAGCGAGCGAAACGGGGGCGGCGCAGGGCAGGAGATTGAGATCAGCGAAAGGGATGGCCGGATTCGGCGTCTCGGCGCCGAGGGTCGGCGGCACGAGCCGGTGCTCGAGCGCCAGCACCGCCTTCACGAGGCCGGCCATGCCCGCTGCCGCTTCGAGGTGGCCGACATGGCCCTTGGCCGAGCCGATGGGGAGGGGTACCGCCCGTGCTCTCCCGACGGCATACCCGATCGCCGAGGCCTCGGCGGGATCGCCCACCGGCGTGCCGGTGCCATGCGCCTCGAGGTAGCCGAGCCAGTCCGGACGGATGCCGTCCGTTTTGTAGATGCGGCGCAGCAGGGCAGCCTGGACGGCGGGATCAGGCAGGGCGAGGCCGTTCGTCCGCCCGTCCGCGTTGGCGGCGGTGGCTCGGATCACAGCACGGATCGGATCGCCCGCCCGGCGTGCTGCCGCCAAGGGCTTCAGCACAAGCACCGCTGCGCCTTCCGACCGAACATAGCCGTTCGCCTCCGCGCTGAACGGACGGCAGCGTCCCGTCGGCGAGATCATTCCGGCCCGGGCGAAGCCGATAAAGGGAAACGGGGAGAGGAGGAGGTTGACTCCCCCGACGAGGGCGGCCTCGGCCCGACCGGAAGCGAGGGCGGCGCAGGCTTGATGGAGCGCGACCAGGGAGGAGGAGCAGGCGGTGTCGACCGTCAGGCTCTCGCCCTTGAGGTCGAAGGCCCAAGACAGGCGATTGGCGAGGATGGAGAGCGCCGTGCCGGTCATCGCGTGAGGACCGACACCGGCCATGTCGCCCAGCATGGCGTGGGTCGCGTCCTGCGCCGAGGCGCCGACAAACACCGCCGTCTCGCTACCGCCGAGCCGGGAGGGCGGAATGCCGGCATCCTCCAGCGCCTCCCAGGCAAGCTCGAGCAGCAGCAGCTGCTGCGGGTCCATCTGGCTCGCTTCGCGCGGCGAGAGACCGAAGAACTCGGCATCCCATGACCGAACATCGTCGAGCACGCCGGCGGCGAAGCTGTCCGTAAAGCCCGGTTCGCCTCGCCGGGGATGAAGGAAAGCGCCGATCGCCCAACGATCGGGCCCGATCCGGCCGATCGCGTCATTCCCCGAGTTGAGCAGGGCCCAGTAAGAGTCCGGATCCGGGGCGCCGGGAAAGCGGCAGGCGAGCCCGATGATCGCGATCGGTTCGGCAAGGATCATGCCGCCGGGGTCCAGCAACGCGGCGGCGCGGGTCGTCTGGTTCGGTGTCTCCGCCTCAAGACGGCAATCACGGCGGGCGGGCAGCCGGGATCTGGCAAGGGAAACATTACAACTCCTGGGTTATGTCACAAATCTTATGAATACGTCCGCTTCCGCGGTGCTGCAATTCGGTTCTGCCGGGCCCCCGGTCGTCCTCAAACGTTTTGGGATCGGCGCAAGGAGTTCGCGAGAAAGGGAATGCGGATCCTCTCCCACGAGGCCGCGCCCCTCGGTCAGGCGAGATCAAAGAGGAGGCCCGGTCGACTTCCTGCCGCAATGGCGAGCACTTGGCGCTGCGTCTCCTCGGGCAGGGAGGTCCGCCAGCGATTGGGTGCATCGGCGCTGTTGCGCATGATCGAGAAGTATCGGTCGGAGCCGTCCTCTCGTGTGCTGGCGCGCAGGAAGCGCTCGACGTTCCGGTGCCAGGCGAGGCCCAAGAAGTCGAGCAGTGCACGGGCGTGCGTCATGGGATCGGCGCAGAGATCCTCGTAGCGGAGCACCATCGCGCGGGAACAGGGCCCCAGTGCCTCGAGCGCAAGCGTGTTGTTGATCCGCCAGCCCCAGGCGAGGCGTTCGGCGAGCGTGAGGGAAGGGAACGTTTCAGGATCGACGCCATATCGCCTGGGCTCTCGCACCGCAGGGAGGTGCTGGATCGAAGTCATGGTCTTCGAAGGCGCCGGCGGTGAGGCCACGAAGCTGCGAATCGACCTGGCCGCACGGATGGCGGATGAGCAGCACGAACCGCGCCTCGGGCAGGGCCGCGACGAGCAGGGCAGAGCGGCCGAGTTGGCTGACCGTCTTGACAACGGGGACCAGTCCCTTTCGGGGCGGTATGCCAAAGGCCGGAAGCGAGACCCGTCGCAGCGGGCGGGCGAGCCCGGGAAGCCGGCTTGCCGCCTTCATCGCATAGACAAGCCCCGCGCGCATAAGCCGGCCAAGAGGCGGGTCCCAGCTTTTCGCGAAGACGGGCAGGCTGCCGACCGACTTGAGCGTTCGGACCTCGAGCAAGCTGCGAAAATACGCCCCCGCTTGCGCGAGATGAGCGGGAACGTCTCCGGCCTCCACCACGGGCGGCAGAGTTTCTGGGGGTCGCCGGTCGATGTCGGGCTCGTGACGGTAGAGGACGTCGGGGTGGGAATCGAGGATCTTGGCGAGCCACGTCGTGCCCGAGCGGGCGGCGCCGAGGACAAAGACGGGGGCGGCGTCTTCCTTCACTGACCGAGGCCGAGCTTGGCCAGCACCGCATCGGCCAGGGCCTCGGGGGATGCGCGGTCGGAGCGGAGGTGAAGATCGGGAGTGGTGGGTGCCTCGTAGGGAGCATCGATGCCGGTGAAGTTGCGCAACGTCCCGGCCCGGGCCTTGGCGTAAAGGCCCTTCGGGTCCCGTGCCTCGGCAACGCTCAGCGGGGCGTCGACGAAGACCTCGAGGAAGCGGTGCGGCCCGGCGATCTCCCGCGCAAGCGCCCGTTCGCGCGCGAAAGGGGAGATCAAGCAGACGAGCACGATAAGCCCGGCATCCGCCATCAGTCTGGCCACCTCGGCCACGCGGCGGATGTTCTCGACGCGGTCGGCTTCGGTGAAGCCGAGGTCCTTGTTCAGACCATGGCGGATGTTGTCGCCGTCGAGGACGAAGGAGTGCCGCCCCGCCTGCATCAGCTTGCGGTCGACGATGTTGGCGATGGTCGATTTGCCTGCCCCCGAGAGGCCGGTGAACCAGAGGATGGCGGGGGTCTGCCCCATGGCCGCCGCGCGCGCCAGCGGGGTGGTGTCGAACACCTGCCAGGAGATGGCGGTCGCACGCCGCAGCGCGAAGTCGATCATGCCGGCTGCGACCGTCTCGTGGCTCATGCGGTCGATCAGGACGAAGCCGCCCATGTCGCGATTTTCGGCGTAGGGGTCGAAGGCGACCGGCCGGTCGGTGGCGAGATTGGCCACGGCAAGACCGTTGGTGCCAAGGGAGCGCGCGGGGATTTTCGCTCCCGTCTCGACGTCGATCGCGTGCTTGAGTGTGGTGACCGAGGCCGGAACCTCGTCCGTCCCAAGCCGCAGCAGGTAGCGGCGCCCGGCGACGAGCGGGGCGGATCCCGTCCACAGAAGGTGCGCCTGGAACTGGTCGGCGACCGAAGGCGACGGCTCCCCGCACAGGAGATCGCCGCGCGCGATGTCAAGCTCGCGGTCCAGCACGATGACGACGGAAGAGCCCGCTTCCGCCGCATCGCGGTCGCCATGTCCAGTCACGATCCGGGCGACATGGGCGGCAAGGCCGGAGCGGGCGACGACCAAGCGGTCGCCGACGGCCACCCGGCCGCGCGCGACGAGCCCGGCAAAGCCGCGGAAGTCCTGGCCCGCCCGGCAGACCCACTGCACGGGCAGCCGAAAGGGGCCGTCAACATCGCGCGCTCTGGGTTCGATCTCCTCGAGCCACGCGAGCAGCGGCACTCCATCGTACCACGGCATGGCAGACGAAGGCCGTACCACGTTGTCGCCCTTCAGCGCCGACACCGGAACGGCGCGGAGATCGGCGAAGCCGAGGTCGCGCGAAAAAGCCGCGAGTTCGCCGGCAACGCGGCGGAACGTCGCCTCGTCGTAGCCGACGAGGTCCATCTTGTTCACCGCCACCGCCACATGGCGCACGCCCATCATCGCGAGGATGAACAGGTGACGGCGGGTCTGCGCGGTCGGGCCCTTGCGCGCATCGACGAGAAGCACGGCGGCATCGGACCGACTCGCGCCCGTCGCCATGTTGCGGGTGTATTGCTCATGGCCGGGACAGTCGGCGATGATGAACTTGCGCGTGTCGCGTCGCGACATAGCGCCAAGCGACGTCGATGGTGATCCCCTGCTCGCGCTCGGCAAGCAGGCCATCGAGGAGCAGAGAGAAATCAAGTTCGCCCTCGGGTACGCGACCGCGGCTTTCTTCCAGCAGGGTCGCGACCTGGTCCTCGTAGATCAGGCCGGCGTCGTAGAGGAGGCGGCCGAGCAGGGTCGACTTTCCGTCGTCGACGGAGCCGCAGGTGAGGAGGCGGAGCTGGCTTTTCGCCGCCTCCGCGTCGACAAGGCGGGCCACCCGATCGACCGCGGCCGCGGTGTCGGGCGCTGGAGCGTCCGGCGCCATCAGAAGTAGCCCTCCTGTTTCTTGCGCTCCATCGAGCCGGGCACGTCGTGGTCGATCAGTCGACCCTGGCGTTCGGACGTCTTGGCGGTGCGCATCTCGAGGATGACGTCGGCGAGTGTTGTCGCGTCGCTTTCGACGGCGCCCGTGTAGGGGTAGCAGCCGATGGAGCGGAAGCGCACCCGGCGCAGTTCAGGCCTTTCCCCGGGCGCGAGCGGGAAGCGGTCGTCGTCGACCACGATCCACGTGCCTTGCCGCCGCACGACGGGCCGCTCGCGAGCGAAATAAAGCGGTACGAGGGGGATGGCCTCGCGCCAGATGTAGTCCCAGACGTCGCGTTCGGTCCAATCGGAGAGAGGGAAGACGCGCATCGTTTCCCCGGGGCCGAGATGCGTGTTCCAGGCATGCCAGAACTCTGGGCGCTGCTGCCGCGGCTCCCAACGGCCCTGGGGGGTGCGGAGCGAGAAGACGCGCTCTTTCGCGCGGCTCTTCTCCTCGTCGCGTCGAGCCCCGCCGATCGCAGCGTCGAACGCCCAGCGAGCGAGGGCTTGTTTCAGCGCCTCCGTCTTCATCGCCTGGTTGTAGACTGCCGCGGTCGCGGTGAAGGGGGTGATGCCGGCTCGCGCCGCCTCCTCGTTGGTGTGCACCCGGAGATCAAGCCCGTAGCGGGCGGCGATCTCGTCGCGGTGGCGGATCATGTCCCGGAACTTCCAGCCGGTGTCGACGTGGAGCACAGGGAACGGCAGGGGGGCGGGATGGAAAGCCTTGCGCGCGAGATGCAGCACGACCGAGCTGTCCTTGCCGACCGAGTAGAGGAGGACAGGGTTCCGGAAGCAAACCGCCGTCTCGCGCAAGATGGCGATGGATTCCGCTTCGAGACGGTCGAGGTGGTTCATGCCCATCGTAGGCGGCAGGCGTGTCGCTGTGTCGGTCGGGCCGAGGCAGGCTGCCCCGACATCACCGCCTGCCGATAGCCGCGGTCGAAAAGGGAGGCAAGGGAAGGAGGGCCGACTGATCGGCGAGTGCGGCGAGGATCTTCGCCACCGCCTCGTCAGCGTTGGGCGCCTGGGCGACGGAGATGGCCCCTTCGCCGGTTCGGCGGGGGTCTTGGAGCGCGGCGAGAACGTGGCCAGCCAGGGTCTGGTGACCGGCGGTCGCCCACTGCGCACCGAGCGGCAAGAGCACCATTCGGCCGGGAAGACGGTCGAGCACGACAAGAAGCTGTGCGTCGCGATGGGGCTGCACGCGCAGGAGTTCCGCCAGGGCATCTGCCAGGAAGGCGCGCGGGGCCCGGCGTGGTCCCAGAGCGCGGTCGCGCAACTTGGCCGGCCCCAGGCGGTGCCGCCAAAGCCCCCGGCGAAAACGCACCGAGGGGCGCTTCGCTCGCCCCGAGATGAGCGTGACCTGGTGGCCGCGCTCGGCCAGACGGCGGGGAAGCCGCAAGGCCTCCGCCGTCGCTGCGGTGACCTCGGACGGGACCGGCAAGACGATCGCGATCCGCCGCGGCTCTGGCGGGGGATCGTGCGTTGACGTCGCTTCGGCGATCAGAGGGACGCGGCGCAGGACGGGTCGCGATGGCGGCGATCGGGCGGCGAGGGCGAGGCCTTCGGCATGCCCGTCGCGTAAGCCTGCGAGTAGGCGGGCGGCAGTATCGGCATCGAGCCGACCGCGGGCGACGAGGCGATCGAGTCGGGATTGGCGCTCACGAAAGTCCTCCTCCAAGCGTCGGCGGATGGCATCCTCGCGATCCGGTCCAGGCGGGGCGTGCCGAGAGATGAAGTAGGCGAGGCTTCGTCCGAGGGGGCGAAGGTCGCGGGGGATCCGGTCGTCGGTGCGCAGGGCGGAGGCGGCGAATTCGTGGTGAACCTCGGCTTCTGGCACGAAGGCCAGCCGCCAGCCCGCTCGAGCTAGGCGTCGCTGGAGGTCGGTCTCTTCCAAGTAGTAGGTGTAGGCGTGATCGAAGCCGCCGACGGCGAGGGCGGCCTCGCGTCGGACAGCGAAGCCGGCGCCGGTGAGCGATAGGGTTTCGTCTGGCTTCAGGGGCTGGCTGTCGTCAAGCGGTCGGCGTCGGCCCAGGCCGTCGACGGCGAGGCGTCGGGATTGCCAAGCGATGCCCGAGCGGTCGCGGATCGGGCCGCCGGCTGCGGCGACGCTTTCGTCTGCGAAGGCGCGGAGGAGGTGCCAGAGCCAGTCGGGTTCCGGTACGGCGTCGTCGTCGAGGAAGGCAAGGATGGGGGTTGCTGCGGCTTCGAGCGCCAAGTTTCTGGCGAGGGCGAGGTTGGGCTCTGGGCATCGGAGGACCGAAACGTAAGAGCGCGCTCTGGCCAGAACCTCGTCGGTGTGGTCTGTGCATGGTCCGGCGACGACAAGGATGTGGCTCGGCGGCGGCCGGAGAAGGCGGACGGCGGCGAGGGTGCGCGGTAAGCATCCTGCTCTGTTAATGGTGCAGATTGCGACAATGCTAGACGCAGGAGCCAGCAGATCGTTCATGATTTTTGCAAGCTTAGAATGCCGGTCAGTGTGATCGACAAAATTCTGAGTGTGTGAGGTGTTTAGATTTAGGGCGAAAATCCTGACGAAAGTGGATATATTCTGCTACAATTAGGTTATACTAGGACGACGAAGATCGTGCAAGCTCCTGTTTTTGTTTGGGGATTGGGAACTCAGAAAGCAGGAACGAGTTGGCTTGCTCGATACCTGCGAAGGCGTCCCGACGTGTTCATACCTTTCGCGAAAGAGCTTCATGCCTTTAACTATTGGTGGAATCCACAAGCGTTCCAATGGGTTGAGTGGGTGTTTCGAAAAAATATTGCTGATTTTTCTGATTCTGATAAGCCCTGGCTCCGATGGATGGCCCAAGAATTGAATGAGCGGCTTCAAATGAAAGGACCGGAAGATTATCCGAAGTTTTTCATCAAGCGTTTAAGATCGCATCATCGAGCTTATGGAGAATTTACCCCATCCTACATTCTTCTTCCGAAATCGGTTCTTCAACAGATGCAGAGGCTATTTCCCGAGTCGAAAGCGATCGTGCTACTTCGAGATCCGGCTTCACGCTTGCTTTCCGCAGCGCGCATGCAGTCGCGGCGGCGTCATGTACCGCTCGCTCAACAGTTTGAGGAACTTCTGAAATCAGATATCGATCTCCTGTATGGTCGATACGAGGTAACAATTCCAACAGTTGAAGAGGTATTTTCGAGAACAAAGCTCCTAATCATGTTTATGCATGAGATTTTTTCCGATGAGGGTATTGGCCGAATTTGCGAATTCCTTGGGATCCCGTTTATCAGGGGAAACTATCATGAAATCGAACACGGGGCGCCACCAGACCAGGAAAAACCCACACGAGAAATGTGGGAAACTGCCATCTCCTTGTATTGCGACACCTATCGCTGGGCAAAAGAGCGTTTCCGGGATCGTATTCCATCTTCTTGGCAGAAAATTCCTGACTGACACACGTAACAGAGAGGTTCCTTTTTAAAGCTAAGGGAAAAATCTCGCCTGTCCTTCTGGCAGGCTGAATTCCCTATTGGTCACATATTGGCCTCGGTTTGACAGAGAGGCAGATGAAATTCCCAATTTTAGACTCGATGCATTTTACGTTTTCTACTAAGGTGGCAATTTGATGGTCTCGTTTGTTCAGCGATCTACGTGACTGAAAAGGATCACTCCGTGACTCGAGTGCCATTGGTCATAATGAAAGTCACGCTCAAGAAAAAATTGAAAGATGCTTTTCATTCCGTTTCGGCCAATAATATTTTGATGAACTTCGATAAAGACTTTTTTGACGCCCGGTAGGGCAACGTCTCGGCACAGTTCAACCTCGCCCCCCTCGATGTCGATGATCAGCATCGTCGGACGATGCCTGGCGAGCACATCCGATAGGCCCACAACAGGTACCTCCACCGTCTCGCGATAGCCGTAAGGACCAGGCGAAAGCGACGACGCCCAGAAATCGTCCCGCAGGTAGAAAGTCCGCGTACCGCCGCTTTCACCGCTGACGACCACAGCATTCTCCACCGAACACCGCACGCCGTTCAGCGCGTGCGTTCTCTTGATGAGGGGGATGAGGTGCGGATTCGCCTCGTAAACGGCAACCGACTCAACGCCCGTGTGCCGCGCGCAGAGGGCGGAGATGTAACCAACTCCAGCACCCAACTCGACGACCCGCTCTCCGGGCTGAAGGATCGATGGCAGCAGGTACGCCTCCGGCCTCTCGTAGTCCCCAGAGCGGATCACCTCCAGCATTCTCGGAGACATGACCCGAGGGTCGATCGCGATCTGGATGCCTCCGACACTTACGCAGTCCTTCGCCATGACGCTCCCGTTCCGACCCTGCCGCGCCGCCTACCACGCGCGGCGCCCGTCGGCGAGCGTTTCGGCCGCAACAAAACAAAGCTCCCCTCTCCCCTTTGCGGCCGCGCCGCGGCTGTCCACCTGCGGCCGCCCTGCGGCTGACGTTACAGCCCTTCACCGGTTTCGAGACGAACACCTGTCACGAAACAGGATGATCCGGTCGTTGCCGGCCTTCGCGATCAGCCAAACCTCGTCGGCCCCTCCACCGCGGAAATCTCCCGGATCAGCTTGCGGAGCACCGCACCCTGGAAGGCCTCGAAGTCGTCGGCCGGGATCACGAAGGCGCCGGGGCCGCCGATCACGAACTCGACGAAATATTGATCGAGCGTCATGTTGTGCGGCCGGCCGAACGGGCTGCGGTCGTTCAGGATCGGTAGCCCGTTTATGGTAATCCCCGCATCCACCGCGAGGTCCCGCAGAAGCGTCACGGGGGCCCCGGAGTTGTTCACTCCATCGCCCGAAATGTCGATCACCTTGCGCGTGGGTTCGAACGGCGCGTCCTCGAGCACCCGCATGGAGAACTCGATCGCGCCTGAGATCGACGTCCAGTTCATCGACACCCGCGGCGCCGCATCGAGCGCCGCTGCCCAGGCCTGGGCGCTGTCCATGCCGTCGATCTTCGTCCAAGGGATCACCAGGCGCTGGTAGTCGGCCGATGCCCACTCGACATACGCCAAGCCGATCGCGCCGATCGTGCCCGAGCGAATCGCGTTCACCACGCGGGGATCGACCATCGCGTTGCGGTAGCCCTGGCGCTGGAGCCTCGCTTCGTCCTCGTCGATGGAGCGCGAGACGTCGACCGCCAGCACGAGCGCGACATCGACCGGGATCTTTTCGGAAGCCCGGGCTCGCCGCGGAAGCGCCTGAAGCGCTGAGACCGCCGACACTCCCGCCACAAGACCGCGCCGTGACACAGCCATGGCCCACCTCGCTCGTCGTTTCGCACACAGAGCATATCAGCCTTGCGGCGGTCGCTGCCGTCAAAGAAGCGTCATCTCGGCCCTGTGACCGACGGGCCGGCCAAACCGGATCCTTTCCTTGCCCCTCACCCGCTGCCCTCGAGCCGGGCGGCGAGGAGGGCGAAGGCCCGCGCGCGGTGGCTGATCGCGTCTTTCCGCCCGGGCTCCATCTCGCCGAACGTCTCGCGCTCGCCCGCGGGGACGAACATCGGGTCGAAGCCGAAGCCCCGGTTGCCGCGCGGGGGCCAGACCCATGTGCCATCCACCCGCCCCTCGAAGGTTTCCACCGCACCGTCCGGCCAGGCGAGCGCGAGGCAGCAGGTGAACCACGCGCGACGATCCTCGGGCTCGCCGAGACGGGCGCGGGCGAGCGCCATCGCCACCCCGAAGTCGCGCGACCCGTCCGGCAAAACCGCCCAATCGGCGGTGTGCACCCCGGGCGCGCCTCCGAGCGCGGAAAAGCCGATCCCGGAATCGTCGGCGAGAGCCGGAAGCCCCGAAGCGCGTGCGGCGGCCAAGGCCTTGAGGCTTGCGTTCTCCGCGAAGGTGGCGCCCACCTCCCGAGGCTCAGACAGCCCGAGCGCACCGGCTGAGGCCAGAGCGAGGCCAAAGGGGGCGAGAAGGCCCGCAAGCTCGCGCAACTTGCCCGCGTTGTGCGTGGCGATGACGAGCCGGTCGCCAGGGGCAAGCCGCCGCCGTTCAGGCGCTGCCACCGAGCGCCTCCCGCTGCGCGACGAACAGGGCGTTGCAGCCTTCCCGTGCGAGGGCAAGCAGCGCCTCCAGCTCCTCGCCCCGGAACGGACGCTTCTCGGCCGTCGCCTGCACCTCAACGAGGCCTCCTTCCGCCGTCAGCACGAAATTGGCGTCCGCCTCGGCCTCCGAATCCTCGGCGTAGTCGAGATCGAGCACCGGCGTGCCGCGATAGAGACCGCAGGAGACCGCCGCGACCTGGGTGCGAATGGGCGAGGCGCCCAGCACGCGGGCCTCGACCAGGCGCCGGCAGGCGGCGGCGAGCGCGACCCACGCGCCGGTGATGGCGGCGGTGCGCGTCCCCCCGTCCGCCTGGATGACGTCGCAATCGAGGGTGATCGTCGTCTCGCCGAGAGCGGAGAGGTCGATCGCGGCACGCAGCGCGCGCCCGATCAGCCGCTGGATCTCCTGCGTCCGGCCCGACTGTTTGCCGCGCGACGCCTCGCGTTCGGTGCGCGTGTGGGTCGCGCGCGGCAGCATGCCGTACTCTGCCGTCACCCAGCCCTGCCCGGTGTTGCGCAGGAAGGGCGGCACCTTGGCTTCGACCGACGCGGTGCACAGCACGTGGGTGTGGCCGAACTTGACGAAACACGAGCCCTCGGCGTGGCGGATCGGGTTGAGCTGCAGCGAGACGGGGCGAAGGGCGTGGGGCGCACGGCCCGAAGGACGCATGGCAACTCCGCGGCGGCTTGGCGAGGCGCGGACGATAGCGACGCCGCCTCGCGCCGGCGAGGGGGGCCGGGCGCGTTGACCGGCGGTCGAGGCGTTCATAGGTTGTTCCGGGGACGACGGATCGAGCCATGAGCAACGACGGCCCTCTTCCCGCCCGCGCCGCCGACCGCGCGAGCCGCCGCGAGGAGGCGTCGCGTGCCGGGCTGCCGGCGCGCTCCGCCCTGATCCTGCGCGAGATCGTCGAGGCCTATGTCGAGACCGGCGAGCCCGTCGGCAGCCGGACCCTCTCCCGCCGCCTGCCGCTCGCGCTCTCCCCGGCCACCATCCGCAACGTGATGGCCGATCTCGAGGACGCCGGGCTGATCTACGCCCCGCACACCTCGGCCGGGCGGCTGCCCACCGATCGCGGGCTTCGTCTTTTCGTCGACGGGCTTCTCGAGCGCGGCTCGCTCACCCCCGAGGAGGAGGAAGCGATCGCCGCGCGCTGCGCGGCGCGCGGCCGCTCCATCGAGGAGGTGCTGGAGGAGGCCTCCGCCCTGCTCGCCGGCCTTTCGCAGGCTGCCGGGCTCGTTCTGGCGCCGAAAGCAGATGCGCCGCTTCGCCACGTCGAGTTCGTCGCCCTCGGGCCGGGGCGCGTCCTGGTCGTCCTCGTCGGCGAGGACGGATCGGTCGAGAACCGGATTATCGAGGCGCCGCCCGGGCTTCCGCCCTCCGCCCTCACCCAGGCCACCAACTATGTGAACGCCCGGATTGCCGGGCGCACGCTGGAGGAGGCGCGGCGCGCCATCGAAGAGGAGATCAGGCAGGCGCGCACGGAGCTCGATGCGCTCGCCTCCAAGGTCGTCGAGACCGGTCTCGCCACCTGGTCGGGAGGGCCCTCGGGCGGCGCGCTCATCGTGCGTGGCCATGCGCGCCTGCTCGCCGACGTCACCGCACTGGCCCAGCTCGAGGCGATCCGGACCTTGTTCGAGCGGCTGGAGGCGAAGGAGACCCTGCTCAAGCTTCTCGAGCTTGCGCAGGCCTCGGAGGGCGTGCAGATCTTCATCGGCTCGGAGAACCGGCTGTTCGAGGCCGCCGGCGTGAGCATGATCGTCGCTCCCTATCGCAACGCGCGCGAGCGGGTGGTTGGCGCGATCGGCGTCATCGGCCCCACGCGGATCAACTACGGCCGGATCATCCCGGCCGTCGACTACACGGCGAAGGTGATCGGCCGCCTGCTCGGCTGATCGCCCTTCCCCCTGCCTGCGACAGCCTTATAGGTGAGAGGCATGCAGACCGAGACCCCGAAGCCCGCTGCCGAGGCGACGGCCGAGGCCGCCCCGGCCGAGACCCCTCCGGCCGAGACCGCTCCGGCCGAGAATGGCACGGCTGCCGAACCCGCCGTCGGCGCCGAGGCGCTCATGGCGCAAGCCGCGGAGCGGATCCGCGCGCTTGAGGCCGAACTCGCCGAGATGAAGGACCGCTGGCTGCGCGCCGAGGCCGAGACCCAGAACGTGCGCGCCCGGGCCAAGCGCGACGTCGAGGACGCGCGCAACTTCGCCGTCCAGAGGTTCGCTCGCGACCTTGTCGAGGTCGCCGAGACCCTCGATCGCGCCCTCGCCGCCTTGCCTCCGCCCGCCGAGGGCGAGGCCGAGGTCGTTGCCAAGCTCCGTGAGGGGGTGGCGGCGACGGCGCGCATGTTCCTCGCCACCCTGGAGCGGCATGGGGTGCAGCGTCAGGACGCCGCCGGGGCGAAGTTCGACCCCGAACTCCATCAGGCGATGGCCGAAGCCCCGTCGCCGACCGTGCCGGCGGGCCACGTGGCGCAGGCCTGGACCCCGGTTTGGACGTTGAACGGCCGTCTGCTCAAGCCGGCGATGGTGGTGGTGAGCACAGGCGGGCCAGCTCAGGCCGCCGCCCCGGCGGAACCGGCGGCGCCGCCGGGGGGGTCGATCGACGCGACGGTGTGATCGGCGTCTCCGCCGAGCGCAGTCGCGCCGCACGCCCGAGCGGAAGGGCGGCCATGCTCTGTCCGGAGGGTCGTCGATGGCGACCGTCGACGCGCGGGCGTGGACCGTTCTGCGGAGACCTTCGGGGAAAGCACGATGGTGGCTTGCGCCTCGGTGCCCGGCCTTGCGGCGCCCGGCGGTTCCTTCCCCCAAGCCCCCCGCTGCGGTCGTCGCCGAAGACGGCCTGCGGGTCCTCGCGGCGGCTGCGAGGGCTGGCGGAAGGCGATCGTGATCTCGTCGCGGTCGGAGCCGGCGGTGCGGCGGGAACCAGGCGGCGCCCCCGCGCAATTGCCCGTCTGCTGGACTGTCTCCGGCGGTCGGCGATCCGCGGGAAGCGAGCGCCCCAAGAGGCCTGGGAGGCCGATCGACCGGAAGGGAGGGCTCAGCGGAGCAGGGGCCTGCCCGGGCTTGGGCGGGCGGTCAAGGATCGGCCCGCTCCTCGGCTGCGCGCGGCCTGAGCGTCAGACAAAGGAAAAGTCGGTCCAATCCAGGGCGGCGAACGGCACGCCTGCAAGGAGGATCGTGTCACCCATCGTTCCATAGCGAACCATGACACCGTCCACCGCGGCCGACCACGAGACGGTGCTGCGTGCCACGCCCTCGAAGCGGATCCGGTCGTCGGCGGCAGCGTTGAAGTCCATGATCGCGTCCTGCCCGTCGCCCTGGCGGAACACGAAGCTGTCGCGCCCGCCGCCGCCCCAGAGCAGGTCGTTTCCGGTCCCGCCGCGGATGGTGTCCCCGCTCGTCGTGCCGCGCACGCGGTCGTTCCCAGCGCCGGCGTCGATCAGCGCATTGGTCACCCCCCGCCAGCCGGTGACCTCGATCGTGTCGTTCCCGGCCCCCGCGTCGATCACGAACTGATTGTTCGCGGCGTGCAGGTTCGTGTCCCGGAAGGAGGCTCGGATCAGGATCACGTTGTCGCCGTCCCCGGTTGTGACCCGGCCGCGCTTGGCGTCGTGCACCTCGACCCGGTCGCTGCGGCTTCCGCCCAGCCCGACCTCGACGAAGCGGAGGTTCGCGATGCGCACGTCGCCGCCATCCTCGTCGAGGACGCGGGCGGCGCGCAGCGTGTCGCGCGCCGACAGCACCGTGAACGCGGTCGCTTCACCGTCGAATTGGAGTTCCGCCGACGTCGAGACGGGCAGTCCCGGAAGCCCGAAGTCGGCCCGGGTGTAGAGCCCTGGGCCCTTGGTGAGCTCGGCCCAGCTCGACTCGGCAGGCGGGACGGAGTTGGACTGGCTTACGAACACCCGCGCCCGCGCGTTCGCCGGCGGAGGGGGCGCGGGCGCCACGGGCGGCGGGGGGAGAAGATCCGTCACCCACACCGTGGTGTCGGCGAAGATCAGCCGCTCGACCCCGAAGAGGCGGTCGTTTCCCTCGCGCCCGGCGCGGTCGAACAGCAGAAGCCAGTCCGCCTGCCAGGCGAAGGTGAAGCCTGTCCAAAGCCCGTCGTAGAAGGCGGTGTCGCGGCCCGCGCCGCCGATCAGGGTGTCGTTTCCGGCCCCGCCTTTCAGCGAGTCGTCGCCCGCTCCGCCGTCAAGGACATCGTTGCCGCGGCCTCCCCACAGGAGGTTGGCCAGCGCGTTGCCGGTCAGCGCGTCGTCGCCGTCGCCGCCGACTGCGTTCTCGAACGCGCCCGGCGTGGCGATGCTGAACCCGCGGCCCGCGATGGTTCCGCCGCGATCCAGGTCGATCCTGACGGCCGAGGTGACCGCAGCGGCGTTGAGCGTGTCCATCCCACCGTCACGGTCAGCAAGCACGGCGCGTGCTGGATCGGCGGCGGCAAGCGAGGCGAAGGCGTCGGTGAACACGGAGCGGTCCGCTCCGTCGTCGGCATCGCCGTGCACGGTGAGCCGCCAGGAGACGAGGGTGCCGACGCTGCCCGCTCTGAGGTCGGCGACCTTGAGGGTCCAGACGCCCGCCCGCACTTTCGCCCCAGAACGCGTTGGAGGTGAGGGTGAAGCGAAGGTCGGTGATGAATGCGCCTGACCCGGGCCGGTTGATCAGGACGCTTTCCGTGCCCGCGGGCGAGACCAAGCTGACGACAAGATCACCCACCGCGGCGTGGCGGATGTCAATCAAGACCTCGACCCGGTCGATCTTCAGCCGACCATCGAGGGCGACCGTCGAGGCAACGCCGCCCGGCGCGTTGTCGGGGATCGCGATGCGCGGCACCGCCTCCGCCTGCCGCACCAGCTTGTTGGCCGAGGTTGCCGCGACGCCGCCGCCCAGGAACCACGTCTCAGCGAGGCGCACCGCCGCATGCGCATCGACGAGGCCGAAGCCGTAGTCGTTGGAGAAGCGGAGCCCGCCGCCGTTCCAGCCGTCCGCCCGGTTGGTGAACCAGGACGGGTTGGCGGTGTCGGTCGGCCGGGCCGAGTGGGCGAGGATCTCCTGCACGTCGCGCCAGCCGAGCCCTCGGTTGGCTTCCAGCATCAGCGCCACCACGCCGGAGACGATCGGAGCGGCGAAGGAGGTGCCTTGCACCGTTGCCCAGTCGCCGGACCCGTAGCCGGCGGAGCCGGGAAGGTCGGTGGTGGTGATGGCCTGACCCGGAGCGGAGACCAGGAGTGCCGCGCCGGGGGTGGAGAAGCTGGTGTGCCGGCCCGCGGAGTCCGTCGCTGCGACAGCGATGGTGTAGATGGCGTTTTGCAGGTTGTGGTGATTGACGTCGTCGCCCACCGCGCGCGCGTTGCCGGCGGCGAAGACGTAGACGGTGCCGAGCCCGCCGCGCCCTGTCGCTGTGCCGTGTGCGAGGGCGGCGCCGAGCGTGGAGAAGAAGGGATAGAGGAAGTTGTCGGCGAAGAAGTCGCGGAAACCCCAGGAGCAGTTCACCACGTCGAACCGCGCCCCATCGGCGAGCGCATGGGCATATTGCGCCAGCGATCCGGCGAATCCGAAGCCGACGCGGAGCCCCGCCAGAGTCGCGCCATGCGCCACGCCGACCGCTCCCTGCCCGTCGAGGGCAGCCGCAATGACCCCGGCGACCGCGGTGCCGTGGCGATCGCCGTCGGAGTTCAGAGCGTCGGCGTCGTTGTCCCGCCAATCCCGATCGAGGGCCGTGTCGTACCGCTGGGCGAGATCGGGGTGGCGGTAGTCGAAGCCGTCATCGACCACGGCGACGCGCACACCGCGACCGCTCACCTCGGTCCAGACGCTGCGGAGATTGATCCCCGCCGTGGCGTGGCTGAGGTGCCATTGATGGGCAAACAGAGCGTCGCCGGGAAGCGGGGCCGTGAAGCTCAGGGGCAAGGCCCCGGAACGCGCAGCGTCGCCTGCGCGGCACAGAGGCGTCATGCGTTCTCGCTCCGACGTGCGGAAGCCGGAACGAGGATCGCAGCGTCAGATTAAGGAAGGTTTGACGCTAGGCGTCTGCGAAGCGGTGGCGGGGTGGTGAGCGGCGGCCGGACCCCCCTGTCGGCCGCCGAACCTGTCACTGCCCCTGCGCGAGCGAATAGCCCGGCGCGCCGTCGAAGGCGTAGAGATGCTCGGTCTTGATCACCGGCACGCCGGCGCGCACGAGGCCGTGCAGCAGGTGCACCAGCATCATCGGGTTGGTCGGCTTGCCCGGCGGGGCCTCGAAGCGGCAGCGCCAGTGGTCGGTGCAGAAGGTCTCCGGCAGACCATCGGGCCAGACCTTGACCCCGCGGTTGGTGATCACCTTCAGCGCGAGCCCGGCATCGGGGCAGGCGCGCAGATGGGAGGCGAGCGCCTCCGGCGTGCCCGTCCATTCGACGAAGACGTCGATCCCGACCAGCGTCTTCGGCTCCGGGGTGCGCGGCGAGGCCGCCGGGACGGGGACCCGTGCGCCGGACGGGCGGGCCGGAGGGAGACGCTTCGGCACCGAGCCGAGCCGCGCGATCACCGCTTCGGCGAAGGCGCGGGTTCCGACCCTTTGCCGGGTTTGTGGCCCGGCGATGTCGGCGGTGTGCACGCCGTCCTCGAGGGTCGCGGCCCAGGCATCGGCGATCCGGCGCGCCACCTCGCCCTGCCCGACATGGCGCAGCAGCTCGACGGCGGCGAGCAGGAGCCCCGAGGGGTTGGCGAGGTCCTGCCCGGCGATGTCGGGGGCGGAGCCGTGCACCGCCTCGAACATCGCCGCCGCCTCGCCGATGTTCGCCGAGGGGGCCAAGCCCACGCTGCCCGCCACCTCGGCCGCGATGTCGCTGACGATGTCACCGTAGAGGTTGGGGCAGACCACGACGTCGAAGCGCTCGGGCCGGGTGGCGAGGCGTGCGGCCCCGATGTCGATGATCATGTGCTCGGTCGCGATGTTGGGATACTCGGCCGCGACCTCGTCGAACACCCGATGGAACAGGCCATCGGTCATCTTCATGATGTTGTCCTTCGTGATGCAGGTGACCTTGCGCCGCCCCGTCGCGGCCGCGAGAGCGAAGGCGTAGCGGATCACCCGTTCGGTGCCCGGGCGGGAGATCAGCTTCAGGCACTGCACCACGTCCTGGGTCTGGCGGTGCTCGATGCCGGCGTAGAGGTCCTCCTCGTTCTCGCGCACGATGACGAGGTCGATGTCGGGGTGGGCGGTGGGAACGAAGGGTGCGTAGGCGCGGACGGGGCGCACATTGGCGAACAGCCCGAGCGCCTTGCGCAGGGTGACGTTCAGCGACTTCACGCCTTTGCCCTGCGGCGTGGTGATCGGCCCCTTGAGGAGGAGGCGCGTGCGCCGGATCGAGGCCCAGGCCTCGGGCGAAAGGCCCGAGGTGTATCCGGCGTGATAGAGGCGCTCGCCGATCGCGATCTCCTCGATGGCAAGCCTCGCCCCGGCCGCCTCCAGCACGGCCAGGGTCGCGTCCATGATCTCCGGCCCGATGCCGTCGCCGCGGGCCACGGTGAGAGGCACGGCATCGACGGCTTCGGGCGGAAGGAGGTGGGAGAGGGTCTGGACGGTCATCGGCGGGCTCCCGGGTCGGACACTGTGACAGCCGCTCTGACACGTCGGGCCGACTTTGCGGAACCCTCGGGTTGGCCGAGTGTGCTATTGCGGATCGCAATGGATCGCGCCGACCACCCGGACCTCGCCCCCCTCGATACCGCTCTCCTGCTCAGCTTCGTCGCTGTGGCGGAGACCGGGAGCCTGACCCGCGGCGCAAGCCGCCTCGGCCTCGCCCAGCCGACGGTGAGCCTGAGGCTCAAGCGGCTGGAGACGGAGCTCGGCCAGGCTTTGTTCGAGCGCGGGCCGCGTCGCCTCAGCCTCACCCCCGCGGGCGAGGTGCTGCTCGGCTATGCGCGGCGAATCCTGGCGCTGTCCGACGAGGCGCGGGCGCGGCTGGGCGAGGCCGAGATGGAGGGCGTGGTGCGGCTCGGCACGCCCGAAGACTTCGCGACCACCCATCTCGCCGGGGTGCTTGCGCGCTTCGCCGCCACCCATCCGCGCACCGCGCTTTCGGTGACGACCGATCTGACCTTGAACCTCCTCGAGCGTTTCCGCGCCGGCGAGTTCGACCTCGTCCTGATCAAGCGCGAGCCCGGGGGGCCGGGTGGGGGGGTGCGCGTGTGGCGGGAAGCGCTCGTCTGGGCGGCCCTGCGCGAGGATTGGTTCGCGGCCGACGGCGCGCTTCCGCTCGTCGTCTCGCCGCACCCTTGCGTCTATCGTCGCCGGGCCATGGAGGCGCTCCAGGCCGCGGGGAGAGCGTGGCGGGTCGCCTACACCTCAACCTCGCTTGCCGGCACGCAGGCCGCCGTGCGTGCGGGGCTTGGGCTCACCGTCCTGCCGCGCGGCATGGTGCCGCCCGATCTCGTCGTGCTCGGCCCCGAAGACGGCGCTCCTGACCTGCGGGAGACGGAAATCGCCCTGCTTACCGCCGAACCGCTCTCGCGCCCCGCCGCCCGGCTCGCCGAACACGTCGTCCGCTCGCTGGAGCGGGGGTGAGCTTGCGGTGGCGCGCCCTTGTGCCCTCGGCAGGGGCTGAATACATGGCGGAATGGTCGGGCCGCGCATGGGGCGCGGCCCATGGTTTGGGGCTCCGCTCCGGTGCCCGGCAGGGGCCGGCCGGAGCCGCCGCAAGGGAGCAGCTCCGCAATGAGCAAAGTCATCGGCATCGACCTCGGCACCACCAACTCCTGTGTCGCGGTGATGGAGGGCAAGGACGTCCGCGTCATCGAGAACGCGGAAGGCATGCGCACCACCCCCTCCATGGTCGCCTTCACCGACAGCGGCGAGCGTCTCGTCGGCCAGGCGGCGAAGCGCCAGGCGGTGACCAACCCGACCAACACCTTCTTCGCGGTCAAGCGCCTGATCGGCCGCCGCTACGACGACCCGGTGGTCCAGAAGGACATCGGGATGGTGCCCTACAAGATCATCCGCGCCGACAACGGCGACGCCTGGGTGGAGGCGCGCGGCGAGCGCTACTCGCCCTCGCAGATCTCCGCCTTCGTGCTGATGAAGATGAAGGAGACGGCCGAGGCCTATCTCGGCACGAAGGTGACGCAGGCCGTGATCACGGTGCCCGCCTATTTCAACGACGCCCAGCGCCAGGCGACGAAGGACGCGGGCCGCATCGCGGGCCTCGAGGTGCTGCGCATCATCAACGAACCGACCGCCGCCGCGCTCGCTTACGGCCTCGACAAGAAGAAGTCCGGCACCATCGCCGTCTACGACCTCGGCGGCGGCACCTTCGACATCTCCATCCTCGAGATCGGGGATGGCGTGTTCGAGGTGAAGGCGACGAACGGCGACACCTTCCTCGGCGGCGAGGACTTCGACAAGCGGATCATCGACTGGCTCGCCGACGAGTTCAAGCGCGACCAGGGCATCGACCTGCGCAACGACAAGCTCGCCCTGCAGCGGCTGAAGGAGGCGGCCGAGAAGGCGAAGATCGAGCTCTCCTCGGCGATGGAGACGGAGATCAACCTCCCCTTCATCACCGCCGACGCCACGGGGCCGAAGCACCTCGTGATGAAGCTGACGCGCGCCAAGCTCGAGGCCCTCGTCGATGATCTGATCGAGAAGACCCTCGAGCCCTGCCGTCAGGCGCTGAAGGATGCCGGCATCACCGCCGGTGAGGTCGATGAGGTCATCCTCGTCGGCGGCATGACCCGCATGCCGAAGATCATCGAGACGGTGAAGCGCTTCTTCGGCAAGGACCCCGCGCGCAACGTCAACCCCGACGAGGTGGTCGCGGTCGGTGCGGCGATCCAGGGTGCGGTGCTGAAGGGCGAGGTGAAGGATGTTCTCCTCCTCGACGTCACCCCCCTCTCCTTGGGCATCGAGACGCTGGGTGGCGTGTTCACCCGGCTGATCGAGCGCAACACCACCATCCCGACGCGCAAGAGCCAGATCTTCTCCACCGCCGACGACAACCAGACGGCGGTCACGATCAAGGTCTACCAGGGCGAGCGCGAGATGGCGGCGGACAACAAGCTGCTCGGCCAGTTCGACCTGGTCGGCATCCCGCCCGCGCCGCGCGGCGTGCCGCAGATCGAGGTCACCTTCGACATCGACGCCAACGGCATCGTCTCCGTCTCGGCGAAGGACAAGGCCACCGGCAAGGAGCAGCAGATCCGCATCCAGCCTTCGGGCGGGCTGACCGAGGCCGAGATCCAGCGCATGATCAAGGAGGCGGAGGCGAACGCCGAGGCCGACCGCCGCAAGCGCGAACTGGTCGAGGCGCGCAACCAGGCGGACGCGCTCCTCTACCAGACCGAGAAGACTCTCAAGGAGAACGCCGAGAAGCTCGGCTCCGCCCCGGAGAAGGAGGCGGTCGAGCGCGCGATGGCCGATCTGCGCGCCGTCAAGGACGGCGACGACCTTTCCGCCATCAAGGCGAAGACGGACGCGCTCGCCCAGGCCTCGATGAAGCTCGGCGAACTCCTCTATCGCCAGGCGCAGAGCACGCCCGGCAGCGGTGCGGGGGGCTCAGGCGGCGCCTCCGCCTCGGGCGAGAAGGTGGTGGACGCCGACTTCGAGGACGTGGACGAGAAGAAGAAGAAGTCGGCGTGACGGACGCAACCGTTGCAGGGTGCGGAGGGGCGAGGTCGCCTTGCTGCCCCGCATCCTGCGGGTCTCCGGCTAGGATCGCGGCCTGACCATGGCGAAACGCGACTACTACGCCGTGCTCGGGGTGGCGCGCGACGCGAGCGCGGAGGAGATCAAGAAGGCCTACCGCAAGCTCGCGATGCAGTACCACCCGGACCGCAATCCGGGCGACAAGTCGGCCGAGGCCAAGTTCAAGGAGGTGAACGAGGCCTACGACGTGCTGAAGGACCCCGAGAAGCGCGCGGCCTACGACCGCTACGGCCATGCCGCCTTCGACCCCACCGCCGCGGCGGGCGCGCGGGGCGGCTTCTCGGGCGGCTTCGCCGGCGCGGGCTCCTTCGCGGACATCTTCGACGAGATGTTCAGCGAGTTCATGGGGGGCTCGCGCCGCGGCGGCGCGACGGCGGGGCGCGGGGCCGACCTTCGCGCCCAGGTCGAGATCACGCTCGAGGAGGCGTTCGCGGGCAAGAAGGCCTCGCTGCGCGTGCCCTCCTCCGTCGTCTGCGAGGCCTGCAAGGGCACCGGTTCGGAGGGCGGGCAGGCGCCCGTCGTCTGCCCGACCTGCGGCGGCGCGGGCAAGATCCGCGCCCAGCAGGGGTTCTTCCTGATCGAGCGCACCTGCCCGACCTGCGGCGGGGCAGGCAAGACTGTGCGCGACCCCTGTCGGGTCTGCCACGGCGCGGGCCGGGTGCAACGCGACCGCACGCTCTCGGTCGACATCCCGGCCGGGGTGGAGGACGGGATGCGGCTTCGCATCGCCGGCGCGGGCGAGGCGGGGTTCCGCGGCGCGCCTGCCGGCGACCTTTACGTCGACGTCTCCATCAAGCCCCACCCGATCTTCCAGCGCGAGGGGGCGAACATCTACTGCCGCGTGCCGCTGCGCATGACCACGGCGGCGCTCGGGGGCACGATCGAGGTCCCCACCATCGACGGCGGGCGGGCCAAGGTGACCATCCCCGCCGGCACGCAGACGGGCGATCAGTTCCGGCTGCGCGGCAAGGGCATGAGCATGGTGCGCACCGCCGCACGTGGCGACATGTTCATCCAGGTCGCGGTGGAAACACCCGTCAACCTGACCAAGCGTCAGCAGGAGCTGCTGCGCGAGTTCGAGCGCGAGGCGGAGAAGGCGGAGAAGGCCTCGAGCCCCGAGTCCGAGGGCTTCTTCGCCAAGGTGGCGTCGTTCTTCGAGGGGCGGGGTTAGGGCCGGCCGGTGGCCAGGGGCGATGGTCGGCGCGAGGGTCGGGCGCGGAGCAAGCGCAATCGCGTTGCCAGAATACGGGAGGGGAGCGATGGCGTCGGGACTTGATCTCGCTGCGCTGGTTCAAGCGGTCGCGCTCGCCGCGCTGCGCATCGCCGGGCTGGCGGCCGCTCTCGGGCTGTTCGTCGCCTTGTCCGCTGCGTTCGCGCCGCTTGCCGCCTTGGCGTGGGCGTGGTCGCTCGCCTTCGGCCTCCTCTGACCGCCTCACAAACGCGACCCGGCCCGGCGCGGCGCGCGCTTGACCCGCGGCCGCGGTTTTGCCATGGAGCGGGGCCTCGCGCCGCCCCCTGGCCCCGCGAGCGAACCGTGGTGGGCGCAGGATAACTCCGCGCGAAGCGTTTCCGAAGGACGAGACCGATGTACGCCGTCATCCGCGCCTCGGGCAAACAGCTCCGCGTCCGCCCCGGCTCGGTGGTCAAGATGGACCGCCTCGACGCCGAACCGGGTCAGACCGTCACCTTCACCGACGTGCTGATGGTCGGCACCGACCAGGGTGTCACCATTGGCGCGCCCACGGTGCCGGGGGCCGCAGTCTCCGCCACCGTGCTCGAGAACCGCAAGGACGAGAAGATCCTCGTCTTCAAGAAGCGGCGGCGGAAGAACAGCCGGCGCCTGCGCGGACATCGCCAGCCCATCACCATCCTGCGCATCGGCGACATCACCGCCTGACGCCCCGGAGGATCTGAACCATGGCGCACAAGAAGGCAGGCGGCTCCTCCCGCAACGGCCGCGACTCGGTTGGCCGCCGGCTCGGCGTGAAGCGTTTCGGCGGCGAGATCGTTCGCGCAGGCAACATCCTCGTCCGTCAGCGCGGCACCAAGATGAAGCCCGGCCGCAACGTCGGTGTGGGGCGCGACCACACGCTGTTCGCGCTCATCGACGGCCGCGTGGTGTTCGAGCGCAAGGCGGAGGGACCGCGTGCACGTCTCCGTCGTCCCCGTCCCGCCGCCTGCCCAGGCCGCGGAGTGAGGCGCGCGGGCCCAACGCGAAACCCTCCGTGATCGAGCGAAGGGGGCCCGCGCGGCCCCCTTTCCTTTGGCAGCCGCGATGAAGTTCCTCGACCAGGCGAAGATCTGGGTGAAGGCCGGAGACGGCGGCAACGGCTGCGTCGCCTTCCGCCGCGAGAAGTTCATCGAGTTCGGCGGCCCCTGGGGCGGGGACGGCGGCAAGGGCGGCGACGTGATCGTCGAGGCCGTGCCCAACCTGAACACCCTGATCGACTACCGCTATGCCCAGCACTTCCGCGCCGAACGCGGCGAGGACGGCAAGGGCAAGGAGATGACGGGACGCAACGGCAACGACCTCGTGCTGAAGGTTCCCGTCGGCACCGAGATCCTGGCCGAGGACCGCGCGACGCTGATCGCCGACTTGGACCGGCCGGGCGCCCGCGTGGTGCTCGCTCGCGGCGGGCGCGGCGGCTTCGGCAACGCGCACTACAAGTCCTCGACCAACCGCGCCCCGCGCCGTGCGGATCCGGGCGAGCCGGGCGAGGAGCGCTGGGTGTGGCTGAGGCTGAAGCTGATCGCGGATGCGGGCCTCGTGGGCCTGCCGAATGCCGGCAAATCCACCTTCCTTGCCGCCGTCACGGCGGCGCGGCCGAAGATCGCCGACTATCCCTTCACCACGCTGCACCCCAATCTCGGCGTGGTGCGGGTCGATGACAGCGAGTTCGTGCTTGCCGACATCCCGGGCCTGATCGAGGGCGCGCACGAGGGCGCGGGCCTCGGCGATCGCTTCCTCGGCCACATCGAACGTTGCCGGGTGCTCCTTCATCTCGTCGACGGCACGCTCGCAAGCCCGTCCAAGGCCTACCGCACGGTGCGGGAGGAACTCGCGGCCTACGGCGCAGGCCTTGCGGATAAGCCGGAGCTGGTCGCGCTGAACAAGGCGGATGCGGTGGAGCCCCGCGCTCTCGCCTCCCGCCGCGCCGCGCTCGCGAAGGCGGCGGGCAAGCCGGTGTTCGTCTGTTCGGCCGCGACGGGCGAAGGCGTGCGCGAGATCGTGCGCGCGCTCGCCGCCGTCATCGCCGAGGCGCGCGAGGAGGCGGCATGACGCCCCTTTCGGCGAAGCGCTTGGTGGTGAAGGTGGGTTCCGCCCTCCTGGTCGACGAGGCGACGGCCGCGCCGCGCGCCGACTGGCTTGCCGCCCTCGCCGAGGACGTCGCCGGCCTGCGACGGGCAGGGGTCGAGGTGGTGGTCGTCTCCTCGGGGGCGATCGCGCTCGGGCGCATGCGCCTGCCGGGCCTGCCGCCGAAGGCGCGCATGCGGCTCGAGGAGAAGCAGGCGGCGGCAGCAGCGGGGCAGATCGCGCTCGCCCGCGCCTGGGAGGAGGCGCTCGCCCCGCACGGTCTTCCCGCCGCCCAGGTGCTGCTCACCCTGGACGATTCGGAGGAACGGCGGCGCTACCTCAACGCCCGGGCGACGCTGGAGACACTGCTCGCCTACGGGGCCGTGCCGGTGATCAACGAGAACGACACGGTGGCGACCGCCGAGATCCGCTTCGGCGACAACGACCGTCTTGCCGCGCGCGTGGCCGAGATGGTCGCGGCCGACCTTCTCGTGCTGCTCTCCGACATCGACGGGCTCTATTCGGCGGATCCGCGCAAGGATCCGGCGGCGGAACACATCCCGGACGTGGCGGCGATCACGCCCGAGATCGAGGCGATGGCGGGCGACGCCGTGCCGGGGATCAGCACGGGGGGGATGGTGACCAAGCTCGCCGCGGCGCGGATCGCGACGGGTGCCGGCTGCCGGATGGTGATCGCGAACGGCCGTGGGCTGCACGCGCTCGCCGACGTGATGGCGGGACGTGCCCGCCGCACCCTGTTCCACGCCACCGCCGCCCCGCGCAGCGCGTGGAAGACCTGGATCGCGGGCAGCCTCGCCCCCCAGGGCACGATCGTGGTCGACGAGGGGGCGGTGCGCGCGCTTCGCGCGGGCCGGTCGCTCCTGCCGGCCGGCGTGCGCGCGGTCGAAGGCGCCTTCGCGCGGGGCGACTGCGTGATCGTGGCGGGGCCGGATCGTTCCCCGATCGCACGGGGCCTGGCCAACTACGCCGCCGAGGACGCACGCCGCATCATGGGCCGGCATTCGCGCGAGATCGCCGCCATCCTCGGCTTCGAGGGGCGGGAGGAGATGATCCATCGCGACGACCTCGCCCTGCTCTGACGTCAGCCTTGTGCGGCGAGCACGAGCGAGAGCGTGACCGGCAGGGAGGCGAGCGAGGCGAGGGTCTGCAGGGTGGTGATCGCGCTCATCAGGGGCGCATCTCCGCCGAGCTGGCGGGCGAGGATGTAGGCTGAGGTCGCGGTCGGCAGAGCGGCGAAGAGGACCGCGACCAGCCGAGGAGACCCCGCGACTCCGAACGCGAAGCAAGCGGCCGCCGTCAGCGCCGGCAGGGCGACGAACTTCATCAGGCAAGCGACCAGGATGGCGCGCGGCTCGGCGCCGAGAACGCGCGGGCTGAAGCCAGCGCCCGACGCAGAGGAGGCCCAAGGGGAGCGCGGCCTGCCCCACGATGCGCAAGGCCGCCGCGATCACGCCCGGCACCGGTGCCGCCGTCGCTTGCCACAAGGCTCCGACGGCCGTGCCGAGGATGAGCGGGTTGGTCGCGAGCGCCTTCAGCGTGCCAAAGACCGTCGGGCGCGCCGTGCCGTAGGCGGCGAAGACGAGCACCGAGAGCACGTTCACCGTCGGCACGATCAGCCCGTTCGCCACCGCGGCGAGCCCAGCGCCCGGTGCGCCGAGGAGCGCGGTGGCGAAGGCGAGGCCGAGGTAGTTGTTGAACCGGATCGATCCCTGGAAGACGGAGGTGAACGCTGCCCCGCCCAGGCCGAGGCGCGGGTCGGATCGCCACCAGAAGCGCGGAGACGGCGAGGATGGGCCCGATGATGGAGACGGCAAGCCGGCCAAGCGGCACCGCGCCGAGATCGGCCGTGCCCAGGCCGTGGGCGAGGAAGGCCGGCAGAAGCACGACGTAGCAGAGCCGCTCCGCCCCCGACCAGAACGGCTCGGCGAGCGCGCCACCCCGACGCAGCGCCCAGCCGAGCGCGATGATCAGCACCACGGGCAGCAGCGCCGCCAGCACCACGGCAAGGGAGCCGGGCATCACCGCCGAAGCCTCACGCGACCGCTCCGCCGGCATCGCACGCTCGCGCCTCGCCTGCTCCGCACCTCGGGCTTACAGCGCGGGCGGGTCGGCGAGGTAGGCCGGGTCCCAACCACAGAGGCGGGCGAGACGGTCGGGGTCGTGCAGACGAAGCGTGCGCGCGCGCAACGTCAGCAGCCGGTCGCGGCGAAGGGAAGCAAGCGCGCGGTTGACATGCTCGGCGGAAAGCCCGAGGGCGTCGCCGAGCTGGGCCTGGCGCAACGGCATCGCCACATCCTCGTCCTTCGGCGGCCGGCCTGCGTTTTGCCGCGCGGCGAGCTCCAGCATCAGCGCGCCTACGCGCTGGGCGGCATCGCGTCGACCGAGCGAGGCCAGGCGTTCGGCAAGCAGCGCGTTGGCGCGCGCGACAAGCTGTGCGAACGAAACGGCGAGGGCGGGGTGGGCGTCCAGCATGGCGCGCAGCCGCGCGCGGGAGAGCACGCACACGCTCGCATCCGTCACCGCCTCCACCGGATCCGACGCCGCCCCGCGCGCGCCGATCAGGTCGCCGGGCAGGAAGATCTCGCCGATCTGGCGACGCCCGTCCGGCAGCACGCGGTAGGCGAAGGCCCAGCCGGCGAACAGGGTGAGCACGACGTCCGCCCCCTCGCCGCGCCGCAGCACCGCCTCGCCCGCGCGCAACAGGCGCACGGTGGTGCGCGCCGTGGCGATCGCGTCGAGCTCCGCTTCGCTGACGGGGCGGAACAGGGCGAGCGGGCGGACGGGGCAGAGCCGGCAGGGGCCAGGCCGCGGCGGGGGCGCGCGTCGGGTGACCACGCCACGCCCGTTCAGCGCGGCAGCGCGACCATCGCGCTGCCTGCTTCCAGCGTGCGCGAGGCGAGATCGTAGCGCATCAGGTCCTCCCCCAGCACCAGAGGGCCGGACCATGTCGCGCGCACCTCGGCGATGAGCGCCTCGGCGTCGAAGCGCGTGGGCACGAAGTGGGTGAGGATGAGCAGGCCGACATCGGCTTCCGCCGCCACCGCGCCGACCTCGCCCGAGAGCGTGTGGTAGGAGGCGATCGCCGCGATCGTCTCCTCGCTTCGCTGTCCCTCGGGCTTGAGGTCGCGGCGGATGAACACCTCGTGCACCAGGCAATCGGCGCCGCGCGCCGCCTCGATCGAGCGGCGGCCAGACGGTGGTGTCGCCGGACAGGACGAGACGCTGGCCGTTCTCCTCGACGACGAAGCCGTAAGCCTCCGGCCAAGGGTCGTGGTTCACCTTGATCGCGGTGACGGTGACGCCGCCGCCGCGCAGCGTCTGCTGATCGGCGAACTCCTTGACCTCGACCTCGAGCCCGGCGGTTGAGGCGCGGCGCTCGTGCGCGATCCGCCGCTCGAGCTCCTCCTTCCACAGCGCGGCCGACCGCTCGACGAAGGCGATGGTGCCGGGCGGGCCGAACACCTTCCAGGGCCGATCCCGCCCCTGGTGCCAGGACGAGACGAGAAGCTGGTGGAAGTCGATCGACGTGGTCGCTGTGCAGGTGGGTGAGGAAGAGGGCGTCGATCTCCGCCCCCTTCGCTCCCGCCTGCACGAGGCGCTGCGTCACGCCTGAGCCGCAATCGAACAGGAGCTTTCGTCCGGCGGCGAGCACGAGCTGCGCAGGGCCCATGCGCCGGGGGTCGACCTGCGGGCAACCGGTGCCGAGGAGGACGAGCTTCATCGCGCGTGGTCAGAGTTCGGAACGGGCCGTCACTCGGCGAGCCCCGCTTCGCGGTCGCGCCGGTCCTGTTCGCGCACGAGCCAATAGACGGCGCCGAGGGCGAGGATGGCGGCAGCGAGCGCGAGCACGAGCCAGGGTTCGGTGTTGGAGAGGTCGAGGATGATCAGCTTGCGCACGATGGCGAGCATGGCGATCAGGATCACCGCCCGCACCTGCACGATGCCGAAGCGACGTTCCGCCACCACCAGGATCGAGCGCTTGAACTCGAGCGCGATGATGACGGTGAAGATGGCGCCGAAGATGGTTTGGAACACCACCGGATCGGTGGGATCGAACACGTCGGCGAGGACGAGGGAGAGGGCAACGCGCAGGATCAGGTTCCACAGCGCGGAGACGATGATCACCGCGATCACCGCCGTCAGCACCAGGATGACGGCCTGCTCGAACTTCTCGTACAGGGTGAGCGCGCGCCACGTGTCGCGAAGGCTTCGCTTGAGGCGCGCCTCCTCCGGCGCGGCGGCTCGGTCGGGCATTCAGCGTGCGAGGCTTTGGTAGGCGGCGAAGCCGGCCATCAGCACGATCGTCGAGGCGGGCGAATCGATCGGCACGATCTGCACCGGCTTGGCGAAGCCCTGCAGGATCGGGCCGATGACGGTGGCCGAGGACAGCCTCGGCAGCGCCTTGGTCAGGATGTGGGCGGCGTGCAGCCCCGGCATGATCAGCACGTTGGCGGGCCCGCCGAGGCGGCAGAACGGATAGAGCGCCTGCAGGCTGGGGTCGAGCGCGACATCGGCGCTCATCTCGCCGTCGTAGGCGAAATCGGGCTTGCGCGCATCGAGCAAGGCGACCGCCTCGCGGATCGATTCCGGGATCGATCCCTTGGGGTCGCCGAAGGTGGAGAAGGAGAGGAAGGCGACGCGCGGCTCGTGCCCCATGCGTCGTGCCGCCGCCGCCGTCGCCTTGGCGATGGCGGCGAGCTCCCGCGCGTCGGGACGCTCGTGCATGGCGGTGTCGGCGACGAACACCGTGCCTTGGCTCGTGAGCAGGATGGAGATGCCGAGCAGGAGATGGCCGGGTTCGGGGTCGAGCACGAGCCGCACGCCCTCGAGGCTCACGGAGTAGGACCGCGACAGACCCGTCACCATCGCGTCGGCGTCGCCCAGCGCCACCATGCAGGCGGCGAACACGTTGCGGTCCTGGTTCACCAGGCGCTGGCAGTCGCGGAACAGGAAGCCCCGACGCTGCAGGCGCGCGTAGAGGAACTCGGCGTAGCGGCGGTTCGACCCGGAGAGGCGCGCGTTGTGGATCTCCATCCCGTCGGAGCCGTCGACCCCGAGCGCGGCGAGGGTGTCGAGCACGCGGTCCTCGCGCCCGATCAGGATGGGCGTGCCGTAGCCCGCGTTGCGGAACGCCAGCGCCGCTCGGATCGTGCGTTCCTCCTCGCCTTCGGCGAACACCACGCGACGGGGGTTGGCGCGCACCGCTTCCAGGATGGCGTCCAGCGCCGCCCCGGTGGGGTCGAGCTTGGCGGCGAGGTCGCGCGCGTAGCGGCGCAAGTCGGCGATCGGGCGCCGCGCCACCCCGGTGTCCATCGCCGCCTTGGCCACCGCCGGCGGCACGCGCGAGATCAGGCGCGGGTCGAAGGGCAGCGGCAGGATGTAGTCGGGCCCGTACTTGAGCCGCGCGCCGCCGGCGGCGGAGGCGGCGTCCAGTTCGTCGGGCACGTCCTCGCGGGCGAGGGCGGCGAGCGCCTTCGCGGCCGCGATCTTCATCGCCTCGTTGATGGTGGAGGCGCGGACGTCGAGCGCGCCCCGGAAGATGTAGGGGAAGCCGAGGACATTGTTGACCTGGTTCGGATAGTCGGAGCGGCCGGTGGCGACGATGGCGTCGGGCCGCACCGCCCGCACCTCCTCCGGCGTGATCTCCGGGTCCGGGTTGGCCATGGCGAAGATGATGGGCTTCGACGCCATCGAGGCGACCATCTCGCGCGTCACCGCCCCGGCCTGGGAGAGGCCGAAGAACGCGTCCGCGCCTTCGAGGGCTTCGGCGAGCGTGCGCGCCTTGGTCTCCACCGCATGCGCCGACTTCCACTGGTTCATCCCCTCGGTGCGACCGCGAAAGATCACGCCCTTGGTGTCGCAGAGGATGACGCGCTCCGGCCGCATGCCCATCGCCTTGACGAGTTCGGCGCACGCCACCCCGGCGGCTCCCGCGCCGTTGATGACGAGGGTCATGTCCCCAAGGTCGCGTCCCGTCAGATGCGCGGCGTTGATCAGCCCGGCGGCGGCGACGATCGCGGTGCCGTGCTGGTCGTCGTGGAAGACGGGGATGTCCATCAGCTCCCTAAGCCGGCTTTCGATGACGAAACACTCGGGCGCCTTGATGTCCTCGAGGTTGATGCCGCCGAAGGAGGGGCCGAGGTAGCGCACGGCGTTGACGAAGGCATCGACGTCCTCGGTGTCGATGCAGAGGTCGATCGCGTCGACATCGGCGAAGCGCTTGAACAGCACCGCCTTGCCTTCCATCACCGGCTTGGCGGCGAGCGCGCCGAGATTGCCCAGGCCCAGCACCGCGGTGCCGTTGGAGACGACCGCGACCATGTTGCCCTTCGCCGTGTAGTCGTAGGCGAGGGAGGGGCTGCGCGCGATGTGCTTGCAGGGCTCGGCGACACCCGGCGAGTAGGCGAGCGAGAGGTCGCGCGCCGTGGTCAGCGGCTTGGTGAGGCGGATCTCGAGCTTGCCGGGACGCCCCATGGCGTGCAGCTGCAGCGCCTCCTCCGCCGTGATGCGCGTGGTCCGCCCGCCGCCGTCGATGCTGCCGTCCATCAGGTCCTCCCCGTCGCGAACGGGGATTATGGGCGGGCGGGGGCGGGGCGCGCCAGACGGGCGATCGCCTGCAGCAGGTCTGCCTTGCCGGGGCCGACGGCGACGTCCCTGCCCAACTCCAGGTCGGCGGAACGGACGGATCGGGGGCGGCAGGGCGGAGCTCATGGGCGCATTCCAACGCGAGGGTCGGGCTTGCCAAATCTCGCCGACGGGAAAGATATTCCGGCGTCCTCACCAGCGGGAGGCCCGTCGTCGTGATCCGTCTGGGGCGGCGCGTTGCGTTGGCGCTCGCTGTTCTCGCTCTGCCCAGCACCGGCTTGGCCCAGGCCGAGGCCCCCGTCATCGCCGCGGCGGCTGACCTGAAGTTTGCGCTGGAGGAGATCGTGCGGCGCTTCGAGGCCGACGGCCTCGGCCGGGTGCGCCTCTCCCTGGGTTCGTCGGGGAACCTCGCCCGCCAGATCGAGCAGGGGGCGCCTTACCAGATGTTCCTTTCGGCCGATGAGGGCTTCGTTTTCCATCTCGCCGAGCGAGGGCTGACGCGCGACCGCGGCGCGCTCTATGCCATCGGCCGCATCGTCCTGTTCGTGCCGCCTTGGTCGGAGCTTGCGCCGGACGGGTCGCTTTCCGGCCTCCGCGCGGCGATCGCCGCCGGCCGCCTCAGACGCCTCGCGATTGCCAGCCCCGAGCACGCTCCCTACGGGCGTGCGGCGATGCAGGCGCTGCAGCGTCAGGGGTTGTGGGAGGCGATCCGCCCCGCCCTCGTGTTCGGCGAGAATGTTGCGCAGGCGGCGCAATTCGCCGCCACCGGCAACAGCCAGGGCGGCATCATCGCCTATTCGCTCGCGGTCGCGCCGCAGATGGCGGAGCGCGGCCGCTTCGGCCTGATCCCTGAGGAGTGGCACGAGCCGCTTCGGCAGCGCATGGTCCTGTTGCGCAACGCAGGGCCGGTGGCGGAACGGTTCTACCGCTTCATGACGGAGAGCCAGGCGCGCGCGGTGCTGGCGCGGCACGGCTTCGTGTTGCCGGGCGAGTGAGCGTCGCGGCAGTCGTTGCGGGCGCAGGCGCAGCTGGCGACCGATGGATTGGGAAGCCCTCCTGCTCAGCCTCCGGCTCGCGGCGGCGACCGTCTTCGGGCTGGCGCCGATCGCCCTGTGGGCGGGCCGCGCCTTGGCGTTGCGGGAGTTCCGCGGCAAGGGCTTCGTCGAGGCCCTGATCGCTCTGCCGCTCCTGCTTCCGCCCACCGTGGTCGGCTTCTACCTGCTGCAGGCCTTCGGGCGGCATTCCCCGCTCGGCCAGGCCTTCGCGGCGCTGACCGGGCAGCTGCTCGCCTTCTCCTTCGAGGGCCTTGTCCTCGCTTCGATCCTGGTCAACGTTCCGTTCTCGTTCCAGCCGATCCAGCGTGCCTTCGAAGGCATCGAGCCGGCCGTGCGGGAAGCCGGGGCGGTGTCCGGGCTGTCGCCGTGGCAGGTGTTCCTGCGCATCGAACTGCCGCTGGCTTGGCCGGGCATCGTCACCGCCTTCGTGCTCACCTTCGCCCACACCATGGGCGAGTTCGGCGTGGTGCTGATGGTGGGCGGCTCGATCCCCGGCGAGACGAAGACGATCGCGATCGCGATCTACGACCGCGTGCAGGCCTTCGATGACCGTTCCGCCAACGTGATGGCGCTGACCCTGCTCGGCATCTCCGTCGCCGCGCTCGGGATCACCAACACGCTCTCGCGCCGGATCGGACGTCGCCGTGGCTGACGGGCTCGTCCTGGACCGGCCGCAGCCGGCTGGCTCTCGGGAGGCCGCCGTCGTCACCGTCGCCGCGCGCAGCGAAGCCCCGATCCCGCTCGACCTCGCTTTCTCCGTGTGCGCGGGCGAGGTGACCGCGCTCTTCGGCCCCTCGGGGTCGGGCAAGACGACGGTGCTGCGCACCATCGCCGGCCTGTGGCGGCCTTCTTCCGCGCGCGTCACCTGCGGCGGCGCCGTCTGGTGTGACACCGCAACAGGCACCTTCGTCCCGCCGCATCGCCGCCGGGTGGGGCTCGTGTTCCAGGACTACGCGCTCTTCCCTCACCTCACGGCGCTTGGCAACGTCGCTGCCGCCCTCCACCACCTGCCGAAGGCCGAGCGCAAGCGGCGGGCGCGCGAACTGCTGTCCCTCGTCCGCCTCAGCGGCCTCGAGAGCCGCCGCCCGGCGGAGCTCTCGGGCGGGCAGAAGCAGCGCGTGGCCGTGGCGCGGGCGCTTGCCCGCGACCCCGCGGTGCTGCTGCTCGACGAGCCTTTCGCCGCGCTCGATCGCGCGGTGCGGGTGTCGCTTTATGGCGAGATCGAGGCGATCCGCTCCCGCCTCGCCTGCCCGATCGTGCTGGTGACGCACGACTTCGAGGAGGTGGCCCGGCTTGCCGACCGCGTGCTCGTGCTGGAGCGGGGCCGGATCGTCGCCGCAGGCGAAGTGGGCGAGATCTCGGCTCGCGCCGACCTGCCCGTCATCGCTGCGGCGGCAGAAGCGGGCACGGTTTTGAGCGCAACCGTGCGCGAGGTGCTTGAGGAGCGGCGCCTGACCGTGCTCGACACCCCCGCCGGGCGGCTTTTCGCCCCGCTTCTCGACGCGGCGCCAGGCCAGCGGCTGCGCGTGCGCATTCCCTCTCGGGACGTGATCCTCGCCGCCCGCGTGCCCGAGGGGCTCTCCGTGCACAACGCCCTGCACGGAACGGTGGTCGAGATCGCGCCGCGGCCGGGGGCGGTGGCCGACGTCGCCATCGCCGTCGGGCGGGCGATCCTGCGCGCCCAGGTGATGGAGGACGCCGTCGCGCGCCTCGGCCTCGCCCCCGGCCGACCTGTCGTCGCCCTGGTCAAGTCGGTCGCCGTCACCCGCCCAGGCGCATGAGGCGACGCCTCGAAGCGGCCGCCTGGGGCATCCCGGTCGGCGTCCTCGGCGGGCTGATCGGGCTTGGCGGCGGCGAGTTCCGGATCCCCGTCCTGCTTCGGCGGTTCGCTCTGTCGCCGGGCGTGCTTGTTCCGCTCAACAGCGTGATCAGCCTGATCACGCTCGCCGCCTCCTTCCTTTTCCGTGCCGGCAGCCTGAGTCTCTCTCCGCTCGCCCCGCACGTCGCCGACCTTGCGGCGATCGCCGGCGGGGGGCTGGTCGCCGCCGTGGTCGGGGCCGGGCTTGTTGCGCGGCTGTCGGACCGGAACCTGCACCGCGCGATCCTCGTCCTCCTCGTCGCGCTCGGCCTTCTGCTCGTCGTCGAGGGGGTGGTCGGTACCGAGGTGAGGCTGGACGTCCTGCCCGCCGACGGCTTCCGCCGCGCCCTGACAGGGGTGGGGCTCGGCGCGGCCATCGGCCTCATCGCCACCCTGCTCGGCGTCGCAGGGGGCGAACTGCTGATCCCCACCCTGGTGTTCGTGCATGGGCTCGAGGTCAAGCCGGCCGGCAGCGGGAGCCTCGCCGTGTCGCTCCTCGTCGTCTCTGCCGCCCTCCTGCGCTACCGGCTGGCGGGGCGTCTGCCGGCACGCGAGGATGTGCGGGACATCGGCGTGCCGATGGGCGCGGGCAGCATCGCGGGGGCGGCGGCGGGAGCGGCGCTGGCGGCCTTCGCGCCCTCTTCGGCCCTGAAGGTGGTGCTCGGTCTTGTGCTGTTGGCTGCCGCCTGGGTCTCCGCCCGGCGGTGACGCCCATCTCTGCGTAACCCCCCGTCAACCGGCGTTGTGCTAGGCCCCGGCCCGCCGTCGCCGAGGAGGGCCGATGCCGATCACCGAGTATCGCGAAATCCGCTTCGACCTCGATTCCCTGCGCTGCGCTCTGAACAACCACCTTGCCGTCGTCAGCCCCCCCACCCTGCCGCCCGCCGGCCAGGTCGGTGCGGTCGCCATCGCCTCCCGCGAGCCTGTCCAGCTCCGGATCGAGGTCCACCTGCCGGGGGCCAAGCCGCGGCAGAGCGTGGTCGAGGCGACGGAGCTCGCCGCCGTGCTGATCCGCGAGTGCCTCGCCCGCAAGATCAAGCTGCCGCGCCAGGCGCTGAAGACCCTGAAGGCCTTCGACGGCGGCGTGGCGCTGCTGCTCGCTCTCCCCGACACCGTCACCGCCAAGCCGATCGTCTGAGCCCGTTCGCGGCTTGGGCGGGCCCCGCCGCGCGGCTACCTTGCCGCCGGCCATGTCCGCCCCGCCCAGCCCGATGCTCGCGCAGTGGTTCGCCGCCAAGGCCGACCATCCCGACGCGCTCCTCTTCTTCCGCATGGGCGACTTCTACGAGCTCTTTTTCGAGGACGCCGAGAGGGCGGCCGCCGCCCTCGACATCGCGCTGACCAGCGCGCGGCGAGCACGCCGGGCGCCCCATCCCGATGTGCGGCGTTCCGGTCGTCAACCACGAGCCCTACCTCGCGCGGCTGATCCGCAAGGGCTTCCGGGTCGCCATCGTCGAGCAGACCATGACGCCCGAGGAGGCGAAGCGCGCCAAGGTGAAGGGGCCGCTGCCGCGGGCCGTGGTGCGCATCGTGACACCCGGCACCGTGACCGAGGAGACGATGCTGGAGGGGGGGCGGCCGAACTGGCTCGCCGCCACCAACGGCTTCGCTCTCGCCTGGCTCGACATCTCCACCGGGGTGTTTGGCGTCCGCTCGGCCGCAGGGCCAGCGCTTGCCGCTGCCGTCGCCGCGCGCGATCCCGCCGAGCTTCTGCTGCCGGATGCCCTGCTTGCCGATCCGCTGCTCGCTGACTGGCGCGACCGCGCCGTCGCCTTGCCTGCGGCGCGGTTCCGCCCCGAGGCCGGGCAGCGCACGCTGCTGGCGGCCTATGGCGTGGCGACCCTCGAGGCGATGGGCGACTTCTCCGCCGACGAGCTCGCGGTTGCCGGCGCGCTGGTCGACTACGTGCGCATGACCCAAGGCGGATCGTTGCCGAGACTTGCCCCGCTCGCCCGCGAGGCGGAGGGCACAACGATGGCGATCGACCCGGCAACGCGGCGCAGTCTCGGCCTCGACCCCTCCGCTCCCGACAGCCTCTTTGACGCGGTCAACCGCACGGTGACCGCCTTCGGGGCAAGGCTTCTCGCCGCCCGGCTCGCCGCCCCCTCCACGCTGCGGCAAGCGATCGAGGCGCGCCTTGACGCCGCCTCCTTTTTCCTTGCTGAGGCGCGCGCGCGAAGGGCGGTGCGGGCGGCGCTGAAGGGGTGTCCCGACCTCGCGCGCGCCTTGGGCCGCATCGGTCTCGGCCGCGGCTCTCCGGCCGATCTCGCCGCGATCCGCGACGGGCTTGCCGCCGCCCGCGCGGTCGCCGCCGCGCTCGCCGGCTCCGCCCTGCCGCGTCCGCCCCTGCTTGCGTCCGCCGAAGCCGCTCTCGACCCCGCTCCCGCTCTCGCCGAACGTCTCGCCCGTGCCCTCGTCCCCCGCCCCCCCGCTCGCCCCGGCGAAGGGGGAGCGATCGCCTCCGGCTTCGACCCCGGGCTGGATCGGGCGCGGGCCCTGCGCGACGATTCCCGTCGCGTCATCGCCGCCATGGAGGGCGAACTCCGCGCCGCCACGGGCCTCGCCTCGCTGAAGGTCCGCCACACCGCCCAGCTCGGCTACTTCTTCGAAGTCCCTGAGGCGGCGGGGCTGCGCCTGCGCGACAGCCCTCCGCCAGCGCTCGCCGGCCTTGCGCACCGGCAGACCATGGCCGGCACGATGCGCTTCGTCACCGCCGACCTCGCCGCGCTCGACCGCCGAATCGTCGAGGCCGCCGCCGAGGCCGAGGCGCGCGAGGCCGCCCTCCTCGCTGAGCTCGCCGCCGCCGTGCGCGGGGAGGCCGAAGGCATCGCCGCTTGCGCCGAGGCGCTGGCCGCGCTCGATGTCGCCTCCGCCACGGCGGAGCTTGCGGAACGCGACGCCTGGGTGCGGCCCGAGATCACCGAGGACACGCGGTTCGTCGTCGAGTCCGGCCGCCACCCGGTGGTGGAGAGGGCGGTGCGCAAGGCCGGCGGCAGCTTCGTCGCCAACGGCGTCGACCTCTCGCCGGGGTCGCGCGTCTGGCTCGTCACCGGGCCGAACATGGCCGGCAAGTCGACTTTCCTGCGCCAGGCTGCGCTGATCGCCGTGCTTGCCCAGGCCGGACTCTTCGTGCCGGCGGCCCGGGCGCGGATCGGCCTCGTCGACCGCCTCTTCTCGCGCGTCGGCGCGGCCGACGAGCTTGCCCGTGGCCGCTCCACCTTCATGGTCGAGATGGTGGAGACCGCGGCCATCCTGAACCAGGCGACCCCTCGTTCCCTCGTCATCCTCGACGAGCTGGGCCGCGGCACGGCCACCTGGGACGGGCTGGCGCTCGCCTGGGCGGTGCTGGAGGCGATCCATGACCGGCTGCGCTGCCGCGCCCTGTTCGCCACCCACTTCCACGAACTGACCGCGCTTGCCCCGCGCCTGCCGGAACTCAGGCTCGCCCGCCTGCGCGTGAAGGAATGGCGTGGTGAGGTCGTGTTCCTCTACGAGGTGGAAGAAGGCTCGGCCGACCGCTCCTATGGGTTGCACGTCGCAAGGCTGGCCGGGGTTCCCCGCGCGGTGGTGGCGCGGGCCGAGACGGTCCTCGCTGCGCTCGAGGAACGGGCACGGGGCCTCGCGCCGCTCGCCGAGGAGCTGCCCTTGTTCGCCGCACGCCTCTCACCGGCCGGGGGCCAGCCCGACGAGATCCGCCGCATCCTCGCCGCGACCGACCCCGACGCCCTGAGCCCCCGCGAGGCGCACGCGCTTCTCGTCCGGTTGAAGGCGCTCGCCGGGTGAGCCGGTCCCCGCCCCTCTTCTTCGCGATCGCGAAATCAGTCTAGAGTGGTTCATGGACCAAAGCGTGGGCGGTCTTGCTGTCGCTGCTGACGTGGCCGAGCCTTCGGGCAGCGGTGCGATCGCCGCCCTGCGCGCCGAGCTTGACGCCCTGCCGGCGAGCGATTCGGGGGTGCCGCGGGAGCGGGCGCTTGCCCTGTTCCGCCGCGCCCTCGGCCGCATCCAGGCCGACACCAAGGCCCGCTTCGAGGCGGGCTTGCGCGGTCTCGACGCGGCGAGGCTGCTCGCGGCTCGCATGGATGAGCTCGTCCGCACCCTGCACGACTGGGTGAACGAGCGCGTCTTTCCGCCCGGCATCGTCTCCGCGGGCGAAGCGCTCGCGGTCGCCGCGACGGGGGGCTTCGGCCGCGGCGTGCTCGCGCCCTTCTCCGACCTCGACCTCCTGTTCGTCACGCCGTGGAAGGAGACTCCCCGCAACGAACAGGTGGTCGAGTTCATGCTCTACTTCCTGTGGGATCTCGGGCTGAAAGTCGGCCACGCCACGCGGTCGGTGGACGAGTGCATCTCCCAGGCGCGCAACGACCAGACCGTGCGCACCTCCTTGCTCGATGCGCGCTTCCTCGCCGGTGATCGCGCCGTGTTCGACGCCTTCGCCGAACGCTTCCGGGCGGATTGCGCGCGCGCCGGGGCCGCGACGTTCTTCGCCGCCAAGCGCGCCGAACGGGCCGACCGCCACCGCCGCTACGGGGATTCCGCCTTCCTGCTCGAGCCGAACGTGAAGGACGGCAAGGGCGGCCTGCGCGACCTGCAGACCCTGTTCTGGATGATGCGGCACACTTCCGGCATCGCGCGCTTCGAGGACGCGGCCGACCCGAACTTGCCCTGCGGTCCGCTGATGACCGAGGAGGAGGTCCGGGTCTGGCGTCGGGCGGCAAACTTCCTCTGGGCGGTCCGCTTCCACCTCCATTACGCCACGGGCCGGGCCGAAGAGCGCCTCACCTTCGACCTGCAGCCGGTGATCGGCGCGGCGATGGGCTACACGCGGCACGGTGCCCAGCAGGGGGTGGAGCGCTTCATGAAGCACTACTTCCTCACCGTGCGCGAGGTCGGCCGCCTGACCTTGACCATCGAGCCGGTGGTGGCGCGCATTGCGCTCGGTCCGCCGGCGGTGCGGCACGAAACCCCCCCCGCCCTCGCCGCCCAGGGCTTCGCTCTGGAGGAAGGCAAGATCACCCTTGCCGAGGGCCGGAGCTTCGCGACCGAACCGCTGCTCCTGTTCCGGATCCTGCGCGAGGCGCGCGACTGGGGGCGGGAGATCCATCCCCTCGCGCTGCGCGGCATGGTGCAGCACGCGCGCCGGGCTGCCGCCTTGCGCCAGGACCCGCAAGCGAACGCGCTCTTCCTCGATCTGCTCTGCTCGCCGAAGGCCGACGGCGCGACCTGGCTCGCAACCATGAACCTGACGGGGCTGCTCGGCGCCTTCATCCCCGACTGGCGGCGGATCGTGGGCCAGATGCAGTTCGACAGCTATCACATCTTCACCGTCGACGAGCACACGGTGGAAGCGGTGCGCGTGCTGAACCAGCTCGAGCGCGGCGAGCTTGCCGCCATCGCTCCGGTGGCGACGGCCGTGATCGGGCAGGTGCAATCGCGGCGCGCGCTCTACGTCGCCACGCTGCTGCACGACATCGCCAAGGGTCGCGGCGGGGACCATTCCGAGCTCGGGGCGCAGATCGCGCAGGACCTCGGGCCGAGGCTCGGGCTCAGCGCCGAGGAGACGGAAACCGCCTCCTGGCTCGTGCTGCATCACCTCGTGCTGAGCCAGACCGCCTTCCGCCGCGACATCGACGACCCCAAGACGATCCTCGACCTCGCCGAACTGGTGCAGAGCCCGGAACGGCTTCGCCTGTTGCTCGCGCTGACGGTTGCCGACATCCGCGCCGTCTCGCCCAAGGTGTGGAACAACTGGAAGGCTACGCTCCTGCGCGAGATCTACTGGCGGGTGGCCGAGGTTCTGGCCGGCGGGCTCAACGTGCCGGAACGCGATCTGCGCGTGGCCAAGGCGCGCGAGGCGGCGGACGCCGCGCTCGCCGCCGAAGGCTGGTCGGAAGAGGATCGCCGCCGCTTCCTTTCGCTCGGCTACCCGGCCTACTGGCTCGGCTTCGACCCCGCGACGCACGTGCGCCACGCCCGCCTCATCCGCGAGGCGGAAGCCTCCGGCTCGCGGCTGACCGTCACCACCTCCGTGCTTCCCGATCGCGGCGTCACCGAGGTCACGGTCCACACCGCCGACCATCCCGGCCTGTTCAGCAAGATCGCGGGGGCTCTCGCCCTCGCCGGAGCCTCGATCGTCGATGCGCGGATCCACACCATGATCGACGGCATGGCGCTCGACACGTTCTGGATCCAGGACGTCTCGGGCGGGCCCTTCGACTCCCCGCACCGGCTCGCCCGGATGAGCGTGCTGATCGAGCAGGCGCTGTCGGGGCGGTTGCGGCTGGCCGAGGAGATCCGCAAGGCGCGTCCGCCCTCGCCGCGCACGCGCGCGATCTTCGTGCCCCCGCGCGTGGTGATCGACAACCACGCCTCGGCCACGCACACCGTGGTCGAGGTGAACGGGCGCGACCGGCCGGGGCTGTTGCACGACATCACCGCCGCGATGAGCGAACAGGGGCTGCAGATCGCCTCCGCCCACGTCACCACCTTCGGCGTGCGCGCGGTGGATGTGTTCTACGTCAAGGACGTGTTCGGGCTGAAGATCGAGAACGAACGCAAGCTCGCCCAGCTGAAGGAAGCCCTGCTCGCCGCCCTCGAGCCGCCTGCCCGGGAGCCGGCGGAGGCCGCGGAGCGCAGCGCCGCCTAAGTCGCATCGGACGCCGCCCGCCTGCATGCTTCGCGCCGTCGTCACCGTCGGCGGCTGGACCGCCGCCTCGCGCCTCCTCGGCTTCGTGCGCGACATTCTGGTCGCCGCCGCCCTCGGCGCGGGCCCGGCGGCGGACGCCTTCTTCGTCGCCCTCAAGCTGCCCAACTTCTTCCGCCGCCTGTTCGGCGAGGGCGCCTTCGCCGCGGCCTTCGTTCCCCTGTTTGCCGGCACGCTCGCCGCCGAGGGGCGGGAGGCGGCGCGGCGGGTGGCGGAAGGCGCGCTCTCCGTCCTCCTCGTTGCCCTAAGCCTGCTCACCGTGCTCGCGATCCTCGGCATGCCGCAGGCGATGATGCTGCTCGCCCCGGGGTTCCTCGACGACCCCGAGCGCTTTCCGCTCGCCGTCGAACTGACGCGGATCACCTTCCCCTATCTTCTCCTTGTCTGCCTCGTCGCCGCGATGTCGGGGGTGCTGAACGGGCTCGACCGGTTCGCCGCTGCCGCCGCCGCGCCGATGCTGTTCAACGTCGCGCTGATCGGGGGCGTGGTGATCGCGCAAGGCACGGGCGGCTCCGTCGCGCACGGTCTTGCCTGGGGAGTGGCTGCGGCAGGCGTGCTGCAGCTTCTCGCTCTCGCGGTCGCGCTCGATCGCGCCGGCATGCCGCTCGGCTTGCCCGCCCCGCGGCTCACGCCCGAGGTGCGTCTGTTGCTCCGCCGCATGGGGCCGGGCGCCATCGGCGCGGGCGTCACCCAGATCAACCTGATGGTCGACGTGATCATCGCCTCCTTCCTGCCGGCGGGGGCGATCGCCTTCCTCTACTACGCCGACCGCGTGAACCAGTTGCCGCTCGGCGTGATCGGCACGGCGGTGGGGACAGCGGTGCTGCCCAGGCTGTCGCGCGAGGTGCGGGCGGGCGAGGCAGCGGCCGCGCTCGCCACGCTCAACCGCGCGATCGAACTCGCCCTGCTGCTCACCGTGCCGGCGGCGGTCGGACTTGCGGTCGCGGCCTCGCCGATCATCGCCGTGTTGTTCGGGCGCGGCGCCTTCGGCGATGCCGACGTCGCTGCGACGGCAGCCGCACTCGCCGCCTATGCGACGGGGCTTCCGGCCTATGTGCTCGTCAAGGTGCTCGCCCCGGGCTTCTTCGCCCGCGGCGACACGCGCAGCCCGGTCGAGGTGGCGGCGATCAGCGTGGTGCTGAACGTCGCTCTCAACCTCGCGCTGATCGGTCCCCTCGGCCATGTCGGCATCGCGCTCGCGACCGTCGCCTCGGCCTGGGCCAATGCCGCACTGCTCGCGCTCCGGCTCGGCCGCCGCGGCCAGTTCATCCCCGACCGTCGGCTCGTTCGCTTCGTCCTCCGCCTTCTCCTCGCCTCAGCCGCGACGGGGGTCGTTGTGTGGGCGGCCGAGACGAGGCTGCTCGCCGGTCTCTTCGCGGCGCGAGGCCTGCGCTGGGCGGCGCTCGCCGGGCTGATCGGGCTCGGGATCGGGGTGTTTGCCCTTACCGCCCTCGCGCTGCGCGTGGCCGACCCGCGCGAGGTGCTGGGGCAGATCCGCCGCCCGAGGGCTTGACCGGGCGCCCCGTGCGCCCGATCAGGCGGCGCCGCCATCCCCTCCACCAGGACGGACCACCGACGCAATGAGCCACGCGAAGCCCCTGCCGCGGATCTTCTCCGGCGTGCAGCCCACGGGACATCTCCATCTCGGCAACTATCTCGGCGCGATCCGCAATTGGGTCCGCCTGCAGCACGACCACGAATGCCTCTTCTGTGTGGTCGACCTGCACGCGATCACGGTCTGGCAGGAGCCGTCCGAGCTGCGACGCGCCACCCTGGAAGTGGCCGCCGCCCTCATCGCCTGCGGCATCGACGCGGAGAAGCACATCGTCTTCCACCAGTCCGCCGTGCCCGCTCACGCCCAGCTTGCTTGGATCTTCAACTGTGTCGCCCGCATCGGCTGGCTCAACCGCATGACGCAGTTCAAGGAGAAGGCAGGCAAGGACCGCGAGAACGCCTCGGTTGGCCTCTACGCCTACCCGAACCTGATGGCGGCCGACATCCTGCTCTACAAGGCGACCCGGGTGCCGGTGGGCGAGGACCAGAAGCAGCACCTCGAGCTTGCCAACGACATCGCGCAGAAGTTCAACCACGACTACGGCCGCCGGGTCTTCCCCGAGATCGAGCCGCTGATCCTCGGGCCTGCCGCGCGTGTGATGTCCTTGCGCGACGGGACGAAGAAGATGAGCAAGTCGGATGCTTCCGACCAGTCGCGGATCAACCTCACCGATGATGCGGATGCGATCGCGCTGAAGATCCGCCGCGCCAAGACCGACCCCGAGCCCCTGCCGCACGAGGAGGCGGGGCTCGCGGGGCGGCCGGAGGCGCGCAACTTGGTCGGCATCTACGCCGCACTCGCCGACCTGCACCATGGCGCGGTGCTCGCCGAGCATGGCGGCAAGCCCTTCTCCGCCTTCAAGGCGGCGCTGACCGACCTCCTGGTCGCCACGTTGAGCCCGATCGCGGCCGAGATGCGCCGCCTGTTGGCGGACCCAGGCGCGATCGAGAAGGTGCTCAGGCGCGGGGCGGAGCGGGCGGCGGCGCTCGCGGCCCCGACTCTGGCCGAGGTGGAGGAGACGGTCGGCTTCGTCCGGGTCTGAGCTTGGGCCGTCGCGCCCGCGTTCGGCAGGCGTGCAGCGGATGCATCGCAAGGCTGCGATCGGCGTCAACCTCTCCTTGGTGTTGCCCTGATTAGGGTGTTGTGAGAGGCGGCGGCCGCGCGGGGCCGGCGCCGGGCACGGGTCGGGGTCGATGGAGATTTATCTTCCCATCGCCGAGATGTCGGTCGACGGTCTCTCGATCGTCGCCATCGGTCTCGCTGTCGGCCTGCTCTCCGGCCTGTTCGGGATCGGCGGCGGGTTTCTGATGACGCCGCTTCTCATCTTCATCGGGGTGCCCTCCGCTGTTGCGGTTGCGACCTCGGCGAATCAAACGATGGGCGCCTCCATCTCGGGGCTGATCGCGCATTGGCAGCGCGGCAACGTGGACGGCAAGATGGGCACGGTGTTGACGCTTGGAGGGCTCGCGGGCTCCGCCCTCGGCGTGCAGGTCTTCGCCCTCGTCCGCCGTGCGGGCCAGCTCGACCTCGTGGTCGCTGTCTTCTACGTCGTCGTGCTCGGCATCGTCGGCGTGCTGATGGCGGCCGAGAGCGTGCGCGCTTGGCTCAGGCGTCGGCGCAAGGTCCCCCGCCGGCTGCACGAGCACTTCTGGATGCATGGCCTGCCGGTGAAGATGCGCTTCCGCAAGAGCAGGCTCTACATCAGCGTCGTCCCGCCGGTGGTCATCGGCTTCGGCATCGGGTTCCTCTCCGCCATCATGGGGGTGGGGGGCGGCTTCATCCTCGTGCCGGCCATGATCTACCTCCTCGGGATGCCGACGGGCGTGGTCATCGGCACCTCGCTTTTCCAGGTCGTGTTCGTCACTGCGGCGGTGACCGTGCTGCAGTCCGTCAGCACGCAGTCCGTGGACATCATCCTTTCGCTCCTGCTCATGATTGGGGCGGTGGCCGGGGCCCAGTTCGGCGCGGCGATGGGATCGCGCCTGCGCGGCGAGGAGATGCGGGGGCTCTTGGGCTTGTTCGTTGTCGCGGTTGCGCTTGGCCTCGGCTACACGCTCGTCCGCACGCCGGAGGCGAAGTTCGTGCTGGAGCCGCTGAGATGAGGCGGCTTCTTCTCGTCGTGGTCGGCCTCCTGCTCGCCGCGCCGTCGGCGCAGGCCCTGGTCGCCGAACTGTCGCAGCGGGAGATCGCCGTCAGCACCCGCTTCACGGGGGCGGAGGTGATCGTCTACGGGGCGAAGGACTTCGATCCCGGCCGACGTGATCGTCGCCGTGCGGGGCCCGCAGATGCCGGTGGTGGTCCGCCAGCGCACGCGGATCGCCGGCATCTGGATGAACGGCGCCTCGGCCCGGTTCGACAACGCGCCCGCCTACTATGCCCTTGCTTCGACGCGCCCGCTCGCCGAACTCCTGCCGGAGGCCGAACGTCGGCGCCTTCGCCTCGGCCTCGACCTGCTTCCCCTGCGACCGAGCGAGCTGGATGTCGGGGACGGCTTCCGCCGCGCGCTGATCGAGCTCAAGCTGCAACGGGGCTTGTATCGCCAGGAGGATGAGGGGGTCAGGGTGACGGGGGAGCGTCTGTTCGCAACCCGAATCGTTCTGCCGCCGACCGTGCCCCCCGGCCTTTATCTGGTGGACGTTCTCGGCGTCCAGGGCGGCCGGGTCGTGGCCTCGCGCGACCTCACCTTCGCTGTCCGCCGCGTCGGCACATCCGCCGAGATCTGGCGGTTCGCGAACGCCCATCCCTGGCTTTACGGCTTCGCCGCCGTGATCGCCGCTGCCGTGGTCGGCTGGGCCGGCAGCGTGGTGTTCCGACGCGCCTGAACGCGTGTAGGCTGACGGCACGATGAGCGAGGAAAACGGGCGGGAGCGGCAGGCGGCGGCGCGGCGGGAGAGGTTGTTCCTCGCCGTGGTCGACGACAGTCCGGAACGGGCCGTCGCGCTGCGCTACGCGGCGCTCGCTGCGGCGCGCGGCGGCGGCCGTGTCGCCCTTCTGCGCGTGACCGAGCCGCCGGGGCAGACCGAATGGGCAGGCGTGGCCGAAATGATGCGCGAGGAGCGGCGGGCCGAGGCGGAGCAGCTCTTGCAGGGCCTCGCCGCCGAGGTGAACCGGATCGCAGGCACGGTCCCGATCCTCTACGTGCGCGAGGGCGACCCCCGCGACGAGCTTCTCAAGCTGCTTGCGGAGGAACCGGCGATCAGCGTGCTGGTGCTCGCCTCCTCCACCTCCTCGGAGGGCCCAGGGCCGCTCATCACCGCGCTCACCGGGCGCTACAACCGCCTCCTGCGCACGCCGCTCGTCATCGTGCCGGGAAGCTTGACGGAGCAGGAACTCGAGACCGTCACCTGAAGGCCGAAACGGCGCGTCTCAGAGGCGCACCTCCATGGTGATCGGGCCTTCGCTTCGCCCGCGCACGAACTGGTCGACGTAAGGATTGCCGCTCGCGTAGATGCGTTCGGCCGGTCCCTGCCAGATGATCCTGCCCTTGTGGATCATCGCGATCTCGTCGCCGATCCGCTGGGCTGACGCCATGTCGTGGGTGATGGAGAAGGCGGTGGCGCCCAGCCGTTCCACCTGCTCCACGATCAAGGAATCGATGATCGCGCCCATGATCGGATCAAGCCCCGTGGTCGGTTCGTCGAAGAAGATGAGGTCGGGCCGGGACGGCGATGGCGCGCGCGAGCGCCACCCGCTTCTGCATGCCCGCCCGACAGTTCCGAGGGGTAGAGGTCCGCGACATCAGGCCCGAGCCCGACCTGGGCGAGGATCTCGACCGCGCGCGGCTTGGCCTCGGCCCGGCGCATCATCTTCCGCGCCAGCAGCCCGAATGCCACATTCTCCCACACGGGCAGGCTGTCGAACAGCGCGCCCTGCTGGAACAGCATGCCGATGCGCGCGTTGATCGCCTCGCGTTCGGAACGGCGCATGGCGAGGACGTTCCGCCCATCGATCTCGATCGTTCCCGCATCGGGCTCGATCAGGCCGAGGATGCACTTGATCAGCACCGACTTGCCCGACCCGGAGCCTCCGATGACGACGAACCCCTTGCCGGCCGGCACGTCGAGGTCGAGCGAATCGAGCACGACCTTGGCGCCGAACGCCTTGCGCAGGCCGCGGATGCGGATCTTCGGCGGCGGCTCGCTCATCGCGCGAAGAAAAGTTCAGTGATCACGTAGTTGAAGGTGAGGATGAGGATCGAGGCGGAGACGACGGCGTTGGTGGTCGCCGCTCCCACGCCCTGCGCGCCCCCGCGCGAGTGATAGCCGTGGAAGCAGCCCATCAGCGCGATGACGAAGCCGAACACCGCCGCCTTGACGAGGCCGGAGACGACGTCCTGCACCTCGAGGAACTCCCAGGTGCGCTGCATGTAGGTGGCGGGGTTGAACTCGAGCTTCGCCACGCCGACGACGAAGCCGCCGAGCACGCCGAGGATGTCGGCGACGATGACGAGAAGCGGCAGCACGATTGTCGCCGCGACGAGGCGCGGCACGACCAGGTATTTGATGGGATTGGTCGACAGGGTGGTCAGCGCGTCGATCTGGTCGGTCACGCGCATCGTGCCGAGTTCGGCCGCGATGGCCGCACCGATGCGGCCGGCGACCATCAGGCCCGCCAGCACCGGGCCCAGTTCGCGCGTGATCGAGAGCACGACGACGGTGGCGACCGCGCCTTCCGCCGAGAAGCGCGCAAAGCCGGTATACGATTGCAGCGCGAGCACCATCCCTGAGAAGATCGCGGTCAGCGCCACCACGGGGAGGGAGAAGTAGCCGATCTCCACCATCTGCCGCGCGAGCAGGCGAGGGTAGAAGGGCGGGCGCACGACGTGGCTCAGCGCGATCGCGGCGAACACCGCGACCGAACCCGCGGCCGAGAGCAGGCCGAAGGCGCCGCGGCCGATCGCGGCGAGAAGGTCAAGCAGCCGGTTCACGCGGCGCCGAGGTAGATCCGCTGGTGCCGCGCCGCCCCGAGCGCGGTCAGGATCTCGTAGCCGTTCGTTCCCGCGGCCTCGGCGACCTCGTCGGGGGGGATCTCCGGCCCGATCAGCCGGACCATGGCGCCGGGCAGCGCCTCGGGAATGTCGGTCACGTCGAGGGTGATCAGGTCCATGGAAACCCGGCCCACGATCGGCGCGCGCCGCCCGGCAAGCGAGCCCACGCCGCGATTGGAGAGGCTGCGGTGATAGCCGTCGGCGTAGCCCGCGGCAACGGTGGCGATCCGGGTCGGGCGTCGGGCGCGCCACGTCGCGTTGTAGCCGACCGCCTCGCCCGCCTCGATCTCGCGCAGCTGCAGGATGCGGGCCTCCACGGTGACGACGGGACGCATCGGGTTCGGCCGGCCCGGGGTCGGGTTGAGACCGTACAGAGCCGCACCGGGCCGGGCGAGGTCGGAGGCCGCAGTGGGGCCGAGAAAGAGGCCCGAGGAATTGGCGATCGAGGTCGGAGCGGGAGGCAACCGCGCACGACGCTCGTGGAAGAGGCGGAGCTGGACGCCGTTGATCCCCTCCTCCGGGCATTCGCTCGCGACGAAGTGCGTCATCACGAAGCGAAGATCGATCGCGTCGAGGCGGGTCGGATCCTGCGCCAGACGCTCGACCTCGCGCGCCCCGAGCCCGAGCCGATTCATCCCGGTGTCGAGATGGAGGATCGCCGCCAGCCGTTCCCCACGCGCGCGCGCAAGGGCGCTCCAGCGCTCGATCGCGCCGAGATCGTTCAAGACCGGAACCAACCCAAAAGCCGCCGCCTCGCGATCCTCGCCGGGGCCAAGGCCGTCGAGGACGGCGAGCATGATGTCGCCCGGCACCTCGGGGCGCAGCGCGAGCGCCTCCTCGAAGCGCGCGACGAAGAGTTCGCGCACCCCCTCGCGCAACAGCCGCCGCACAACGGGCACGGCGCCGAGCCCGTAGGCATTGGCCTTGACGACCGCCGCAGCACGCCCCGGCGCAGCGAGGGCGTTCGCGTGACGCCAATTCGCGGCCACCGCGTCGAGATCGACGATCAGGCGCGAGGCGGCGGTCGCGTCAGTCGGATTCGTAGCCACCGTGCCGGCGATCGAGGTCGGCGAAGCGGGTGAACTCGGCCTCGAAGAACAGCTCGATCTTGCCGGTCGGCCCGTGGCGCTGCTTGGCGAGGATGAGCTCGGCGACGTTATGCACCCGCTCCATGTCGGAAAGCCATTTGGCGTGCGCCTCCTCGAACTTGGCCTGGTTGTCGAAGCTCATCAGCTTCGGCTCGCGCGCCGCGAGGTAGTATTCGTCACGATAAAGGAACATGACCACGTCGGCGTCCTGCTCGATGGTGCCCGACTCGCGCAGGTCGGCGAGCTGGGGCCGCTTGTCCTCGCGGTTCTCCACCGCGCGCGAGAGCTGGGAGAGGGCGAGCACAGGCACGTCGAGCTCCTTGGCGATCGCCTTCAGCCCCTGCGTGATCTGGCTGATCTCGAGCACGCGGTTTTCGGGGCGTGACCCGGGCGCGGGACGCAGCAGCTGCAGGTAGTCGACGACGACGAGGCCCAAGCCCTGCGTGCGCTTGAGGCGCCGGCAGCGCGTGCGCAACGCGGAGATGGACAGCGCCGGCGTGTCGTCGATCTGGATCGGCAGGGCGGCGATGCGGCGCGAGGCCGCCACGAAGCGGTCGAAGTCCTCCGCCCGCACGTCGCCGCGGCGGATCCGGTCGGAGCTGACGCGGGCCTGCTCGGCGAGAAGCCGGATGGCGAGCTGCTCCGCGCTCATCTCGAGCGAGAAGATGGCGACCGCCGGCGCACGTTTCGCGCCGGTCCGGGCGGCTTCCTCGGCGAGGCTGCGTGCGGCGTTGAAGGCGAGGCAGGTGGCGAAGGCGGTCTTGCCCATGCCCGGCCGGCCGGCGAGGATGACGAGGTCGGAGGCGTGCAGCCCGCCCATCTTCTGGTCGAGGTCGCGAAAGCCGGTGGCGAGGCCCGACACGCCCCCCGGCGAGCGGAAGGCGCGCTCGGCGGCGTCGATGGCGCGCGAGAGCGCGACATCGAAGGGGACGAAACTGCGATCGGCGGAACCTTCGGTCGCGATCCGGAACAGCGCCTGTTCGGCGGCCTCGATCTGGGCCGCAGCGTCGAGACCCTCCGCATCGCCGAAGGCGCGGTTGACGATCTCCTCGCCGATGTCGATCAGCTGGCGGCGGAGATAGGCGTCGTGGATCGCGCGCCCGTAGTCGCCCGCGTTGATCACGCCGACCGTCGCGGCGACAAGCTGGGCGAGGTAGGCGGTGCCGCCGACCTCCTCAAGCAGGCCGTCGTGCTCGAGATCGGCCTTCAGGGTCACCGCATCCGCGAGCTGGCCGCGCTCGATGCGGCGCAGGATCGCCTCGAAGATCCGCGCGTGCACCGGGTCGGCGAAATGGTGCGCGGCGAGGAAGTCCGCGACGCGCTCGTAGGCCTTGTTGTTGACCAGCAGCGCGCCGAGCAGGGCCTGTTCCGCCTCGAGGTTCTGCGGCGGCGTGCGCAGCCTCAGCGCAGCGACGGGATCGTCGGCAAGGTCGCGCGGGCGCGGCGGCGCGATGGACGTCGGCATCCGGAGTCGGTCCCCTGGACCAGGGCGAGCAGCTTACCGCGCCCCTACGCCCTCGCGAGAGGGGATGGGGCTCATGCGCCTGTGGATACCGGGGACACGTCGAGACGACGTTCTGTCGCCTCGTCGGCATGCGTGATGTAGTCGCGTGTCAGCGGCACCGCGTCCTGGCGGTGCGCGAGTTGCGCCTGCCAGACGAAGTGCGATTGATGGCGGAACGCGAGTTCGCAGGCGGCGAGGTAGAACTCCCACATGCGGCAGAAGCGCTCGTCGTAGAGGGCTGCGATGGCGTCGCGGTTGCGCAGGAAGCGCTCGCGCCAGTGCTTGAGGGTGTAGGCGTAGTGCAGACGGAGGATCTCGAGGTCGGTCAAGAGGAGGCCCGAGCGTTCGATCGGCGGCAGCACCTCGGACAGCGCAGGCGAGTAGCCGCCCGGGAAGATGTACTTGCGCAGCCAGGCGTTGGTGATGCCGGGGCCTTCGGGACGGCCGATCGCGTGGATCAAGGCCACCCCGTCGGGCGCGAGCGAGCGCGCGACCATGCGGAAGAACGCCCGGTAGTGCGGCACGCCCACGTGCTCGAACATGCCGACGGAGACGATCCGGTCGAAAGTTCCGCTCACCTCGCGATAATCCTGCAGCAGGAAGCGCACGCGATCGGAAAGCCCGGCGGCTTCGGCACGGGCGTTGGCTTCGCGGTACTGCTCCTCGGACAGCGTGATGCCGGTGACGTCGGCGCCGTATTCCGCCGCCAGCGTCAGGGCAAGCCCGCCCCAGCCTGAGCCGATGTCGAGCACGCGAAGCCCCGGCCGGTGCAGCACCAGTTTCGCCGCGATATGGCGCTTCTTCGCCGCCTGCGCCTCCTCCAGCGTCTCCTCCCCGGTGCGGAAATAGGCGCACGAATACTGGCGGTCGCGATCAAGGAAGAGGGAATAAAGGCGCCCCGAGAGGTCGTAGTGGTGGGCGGCGTTGCGCTTCGCCCGCCATACCGGATTGTGCTGCTGCAGGCGGCGGAACCAAAGACCGACCCGATCCAGCCAGACGATGAGCGGAGAGCGGGCGCCGCGGGCGCGGTTCAGCATCAGAAGATCAAGCAGGTCGTAGATCGAGCCCCCCTCGACCTCGAAGGCACCGTCCATCCAGGCCTCGCCGAAGCGCAAGCCCGGATTGAGCGCGATGCGGCGCATCGCGGCGGCGTCGCGAACGCGGACACGGACGGCGGGTCCGGGGGCGGCACCCTGGAACGCGCTGCGGCTGCCGTCCGGCCAGATCAGGTCGAGCCGGCCCGCGGTGACGACGTCGCGCAGCACGCGTTCGATCATCATGCCCACCTCCCCCGGCGCCTGCTCGGGGGGAGGCGGAGGGGCCGCGAGCCGGCGTCGCCGCCTTTCCCCGACGCGCCGGTCAGACACTACCGGGGCGACGCGCGGCGAGGGAAGAGGAGCGTGCGCGGCGGCTCAGATGTCCGGCTGTTCGCCGGTACCGGGAATGGGCGCGGGCCTCTCCAACAACCGATCAAGCTCGGGCCGTTCCTCCGCCGCCGGCGCGGTGATCTTCTCGCCGCGCGCCTGCTTCTCCGCCTCCTCCAGGCTGCGCGCCACGTTCACGGTGACCGAGATCACCACTTCCGGGTGCAGCACGACGCGCACCTGGTGGAGCCCGAGCGCCTTGATCGGGCGGTCCAGCATCACCTGCTGGCGGGTGATGGTGAGGCCGGCTTGGGTTGAGGCATCGGCGATGTCGCGTGCGGTGACCGACCCATAGAGCTGGCCGCTTTCGCCCGCTTGGCGCAGCAGGACGACGGCGAGTCCGGCCACGCGCTCAGCCACACGCTCCGCCTCCTCGCGGCGCTTGAGGTTCTGCGCCTCGAGCTGGGCGCGCTCGGCCTCGAAACGGGCCAAGTTCTCCTTCGTCGCCCGCACGGCCTTCTTCTGCGGCAGGAGATAGTTGCGCGCGTAGCCGGGCTTGACCTTCACCACGTCGCCCATCTGGCCGAGCTTCTCGACGCGCTGCAGCAGAATGACGTCCATTTCAGTCCTCCGGGGGCCTAAGCCCAGTTCCAGGCGGCGGCCGGCGGCCGCGCAGATCGAGGAAGTGCTCCGCCACCCCCAAGCCGGCGAGAGCAAGGGCGGCCGGTGCGAAGAAGAGAACGAGCCCGACATAGACCCCGGCGAGGAGCACCGGGCGCGCCGGCCGGCCGAGGCTGATGACATGCAGCACCGCAAGCCCCTGCAGCACGAGGGGCACCGCGAGCATCATCGCAAGCCCCCGCACCGCGAAGCCCGCCTCCCCCGGCACGAGGAGCGAGGCGGCCGCGGCGGCAAGCGCAAGCGGCCAGTACCAGCGCGGCAGAGCCGCCATCGCCCAGCGCGCCGGCGCGGCCGTCATCAGCCCACGCGCGGCGACGAGGCGCTGCGCGATCGCGGCGTTCGTCGTCATCACGAGAGCGAACCAAAGCGCGAAGGCCAACGGCTTGATGCGTACGATCATCGCCGCGAGTTCGCCGATGTCGATCTGCGGCACCGGGCCCATCCGCTGGAGCGCCTGCAGCACCGCGTTGTGCAATACGCCCGACAGCCCCCCGGGCTGGCCTGCCAGGGCGACCTCCGCCGCGACCAGCAGCCCCGCCGGCCACAGCGCGAGAAGAGCAAAGGGCCAAGCGAGGGCGAGCGGAGCGCCGGCGGTGCGGGGCAGTGCCGCATGCAGCATCAGGCTCGCGGGCAGGGCGAACAACAGCAGCCACACCAGCGACCCCGGCACGCCGCCCGAGATCAGCGTGACCAGCGCACCGACCGCCGTCGCTTGCGCGACGGCCGGCGTGCCGAAGGCGAAGCCCGCGGCAAAGAGCGGGACGGCCGAGAACCAGAAGGCGACCGAGCCGAGCGGCAGGCCGCGCAGCGCGGCGAGGGCGGCGAGCGCGGAGAGAAGCCCCGCGGCAAGGACCGCCGTCGTGCGCAGGTTGAGCACGCCCCGCTCCCGCCAGCATCAGTCCCGACCGTCCGCCCCCGCTCAGGTGTTGATGACGTAGGGCAGGAGAGCGAGAAAACGGGCCCGCTTGATCGCAGTGGCGAGCTCGCGCTGCTTCTTCGCCGAAACAGCGCTGATGCGCGAGGGCACGATCTTGCCGCGCTCGCTGATGTAGCGGGAGAGGAGCTTGACGTCCTTGTAGTCGATGGCCGGCGCGTTCGGCCCCGAAAACGGGCAGGACTTGCGGCGACGGTAGAAGGGCCGGCGCGCGCCGACGGCGACGCGACGCGAAGCGGGCAGGATCGTCTCGGTCTCGCTCATCGCTCACTCCACCATCTCGGCCAGAAGCCCGCGCTCGCCCCGCGGCGCCCGCGGCGCGCGGTCGGCGCTGCGGGCCGGACGGTCGAGCCGGTCCGCCCGATCCTCGCGCGAGGGACGGGCGATCGCCGCCGACGGCCCCTCGTCAAGCGACTCGACCCGGACGGTGAGGAAGCGCAGCACGTCCTCGTTCAGGCGAAGCTGGCGCTCCATCTCGGCAACCGCGGGCCAAGGCGCGTCGATGTTGAGCAGCATGTAGTGGCCCTTGCGGTTCTTCTTGATCTTGTAGGCGAGCGTGCGCAGGCCCCAGTACTCGCGCTTGCTCACCCTGCCGCCGCCCTGCGCGATCACCTCGGCCATCTGTTCGGCCAGGGCCTCGACCTGCTGCGGCGTGACATCGCTGCGTGCGATGAACACGCATTCGTAATACGGCATGCTTCGGTCCCTCCGGCTTGTCTCAGTCCCCGGGCGACGGGCCGTTCCCGTGCGCCAAACAGGACATAGCCGGCCGCGTGCCGCGCGGCCGGCAGGGAACGCGGGCGGTTATACCCATCGCACCCCGGCTTGCAAGCGCGGCCGAGTCCTGGCTCGTCGCGCTTTCTTGACAGTCCCGTGTCGCCCGCCTAGCAGCGCCTGCCCGCGTTCTCCCGCAGCCGAGGAGTTGCCGACCCCGATGCCCGTGCGCGCCTTCGTCTTCCCCGGCCAGGGCAGCCAGACCGTGGGCATGGGCAAGGACCTCGCCGCCGCCTTCGCCGTCGCCCGCGAGACCTTCGAGGAGGTGGACGAGGCACTGAAGCAGAGGCTGTCTCGGCTGATGTTCGAGGGCCCGCCGGAGGAGTTGACGCTGACCGCCAATGCTCAGCCCGCGCTGATGGCGGTGAGCCTTGCCGTGGTGCGGGTGCTGGCCCGCGAGGGGGGACTGACCGTGGCGGAGGGCTGTGTGCTGGTGGCCGGCCACTCGCTTGGGGAATACTCGGCTCTGGCCGCCGCCGACTCCTTCAGCGTGTTCGAGGCGGCACGGCTTCTCCGCCGGCGCGGCGAGGCGATGCAGCGGGCCGTTGCGCCGGGCGAGGGCGCGATGGCGGCACTCCTCGGCATCGAGGCCGAGGAGGCGCGGGCGGTATGCGCCGAGGCGGCGGCAGGAGAGGTGGTCGAGGTGGCCAACGACAACGGCGGCGGCCAGGTGGTGATCAGCGGTGCCGCCTCGGCGGTCGAGAGGGCAATCGCGGCGGCGAAGGCGCGCGGCATCAAGCGCGCCATCCCGCTCGCGGTCTCCGCCCCCTTCCACTGCGCGCTGATGGCGCCGGCAGCGAAAGAGATGGCCGACGCTCTGGCACTGACCCCGCCGAGACGGCCCGTCGTTCCCCTCGTGCCCAACGTCACCGCCACGCCGACCGACGACCCGGAGGAGATCCGCGACCTCCTCGTCCGCCAGGTGACCGGGACGGTGCGCTGGCGGGAGAGCATCGTCGCCATGAAGACGGCGGGAGTGGACACGGTGGTCGAGCTCGGTGCGGGCAAGGTGCTGTCGGGCCTCGTCAAGCGTATCGACCCCGATCTCGCCGCCCTCTCCGTCGGCACGCCGGCCGAGATCGAGGCCTTCCTCAAGACCGTCTAGGGGGAGGCCCATGTTCCGGCTGGACGGCAAGACGGCGCTGATCACCGGGGCCTCGGGCGGCATCGGTGGGGCGATCGCGCGCGCCTTCCACGCGCAAGGCGCGGTGGTCGGTCTGTCGGGGACCCGGCGCGAGGCGCTCGAGGCGCTGGCGGGGGAGCTCGGCTGCCGCGCCCATGTGCTGCCTGCCGACCTCGCCGACCCTGCGGCCGCCGAGGCCCTCGTCGCTGCGGCGGAAGGCGCGATGGGCCGGCTCGACATCCTGGTCAACAACGCCGGGCTTACCCGCGATTTGCTTGCCCTCAGGATGAAGGACGAGGACTGGGAGAGGGTTCTCGCCGTGGACCTCTCCGCTCCGTTCCGCCTCTGCCGCGCCGCGCTGAAGGGGATGATGAAGCGACGCGCCGGGCGGATCATCTCCATCGGGTCCATCGTCGGGACGACAGGCAATCCGGGCCAGGCAAACTACGCGGCGGCGAAGGCCGGCCTCGTGGGCCTGAGCAAGGCGCTCGCCCAGGAGGTGGCGGCCCGCGGCATCACCGTGAACGTGATCGCGCCGGGTTTCATCGCCACCCCGATGACGGCTGCCTTGAGCGACGAGCAGCGGGCGGCGTTCGCCTCGCGGATCCCGCTCGGCCGGCTCGGCCGCCCCGAGGACGTGGCGGCAGCGGCGGTCTATCTCGCCTCGGACGAGGCGGGCTGGATCACGGGGGCTGTGCTCCACGTCAACGGCGGGATGGCCATGCCGTGAGCGCAACGGAAGCGTCATCCTGCTTCTGGCCAAGCCCGGCGAAGGGTGCTATGCGCCCGCGGTTTCCGGGAGCATGGCCGGCGTCGGGGGGCTCTGGGGGTGGTCGAGGCCGCCCCGGGCGCGTCGAGCCGGCGCATCCCAGGACGGACCACCCCGAGGAGCGAGCGACAGGGCAATGACCGATACGGCCGAAATCACCAAGCAGGTGAAGGAGATCGTCGTCGAGCAGCTCGGCGTCGAGGAGTCGAAGGTGACGGAGAACGCCTCCTTCATCGACGATCTCGGGGCCGACAGCCTGGACACCGTCGAGCTCGTCATGGCCTTCGAGGAGAAGTTCGGGATCGAGATCCCGGACGATGCGGCCGAGAAGATCACCACGGTGAAGGACGCGATCGACTACATCGTCAAGCAGAAGGCCGCCTGAAGCCGGCGGGCTTCCGCAAGCGAAGTCGGAACGGAGGGCGGATGCGTCGCGTCGTCGTCACGGGTCTGGGCGCCGTGACCCCGCTTGGCATCGGCGCCGAGCAGGTCTGGAAGCGGCTGATCGCGGGCGAATTGGGCATCCGCGCCATCCAGAACTTCGACGTGACGGAGCTGCCGGCGAAGATCGCAGGCCAGGTTCCGCCGGGCTCGAAGGCGGACGGCAAGCTCGACCTCAACGAGTGGATCCCGCCCAAGGACCAGCGGAAGATGGACCGCTTCATCCAGCTCGCGCTTGTTGCGGCCACCGAGGCGGTCGAGGATTTCCGGCTGGATGCCCGAGGACGAGGAGGGCCGTTGCGCCACGGGGGTGATGATCGGCTCCGGCATCGGCGGGCTGCAGACCATCTTCGAGGGCTCGCAGCAGGTGCTGGAAGGCAAGATCAGGCGCCTCTCCCCGTTCTTCATCCCCTCCGCCCTGATCAACCTCGCTTCCGGCCACGTCTCCATCAAGTTCGGCTTCAAGGGGCCGAACCACGCGGTGGTCACCGCCTGCGCCACCGGCGTGCATGCGATCGGCGACGCCGCGCGGCTGATCCAGTTGGGCGACGCCGACGTGATGGTGGCGGGCGGGTCGGAGGCGGCCGTCTGTCCGCTCGGGATCGCCGGGTTCTGCGCCTCGCGCGCGCTTTCCACCAAGTTCAACGATGAGCCGACCCGGGCTTCGCGGCCCTGGGACAAGGACCGCGACGGGTTCGTGATGGGCGAGGGGGCGGCGGTGGTGGTGCTCGAGGAGTACGAGCATGCGAAACGGCGCGGCGCGAAGATCTACGCCGAGTTCGCAGGCTATGGGCTGTCCGGCGATGCCTACCACATCACCGCTCCCGCCGAGGGCCACGAGGGCGCGCTTCGGGCGATGAGGGCGGCGCTGCGCAACGCCGGCCTGAACCCCGAGGACGTCGACTACATCAACGCCCACGGCACCTCGACCCCCTTGGGGGATGATCTCGAACTGCAGGCGGTGGAGCGTCTGTTCGGGGATGCGGCGCGCAAGCTCGCCATGAGTTCGACCAAGTCGGCGATCGGCCACCTCCTGGGGGCGGCCGGCGCCATTGAAGCGGTGTTCTCCATCCTGGCCGTGCGCGACAACGTCGCGCCGCCGACGCTCAATCTCGACGAGCCCTCCCAGCCGAGCGTGATCGACCGCGTGCCGCACGAGGCGCAAAGCCGCCGGATCAACGTCGCCCTCTCGAACAGCTTCGGCTTCGGCGGAACCAACGCCTCGATCCTGTTCCGGAAGGCGGCCTGAGCGATGGACCAAGCCCCGGTCCGGCGGGGCGGACGTAGGGTGCGGGCCCTGCTCGGGCTCGCGGCGGCGACGGTTCTCATCGCCGCGGCCGGCGTCGCGGCGTGGCGCGCGGGCCTCCACCTCTACCGTGCGCCCGGCCCGCTCGCCGAGGAGCGGGCCGTCGTCATCCCGCGCGGTGCCAGTCCGGCTGCTATCGCCGAGCGGCTGCGCGAAGCGGGCATTCTCGACGCTCTTCGGGCGGCGGCCTTCGTTCCCGCGGCCCGGCTGACGGACGCGGCGGGGCCGCTCCGGGCGGGGGAATATGCGTTTCCGGCCCGGGTCTCGCTCGGGGCCGTGCTCGACATCCTGCGCACCGCGCCGCCGGTCCAGCGGCGGCTCACCATTCCCGAGGGGCTGACGGTGGCGCAGATCCTCGCCTTGCTCGACCGCGCCGAGGGGCTGACCGGGACAGTCAGCGAGGTTCCGCCCGAAGGCTCGCTCCTGCCGGAGACTTGGGCCTATTCCTGGGGTGACACACGCGACTCCCTCCTCCGCCGCATGCGGGCCGCGATGGATCGGGCGCTGGCCGAGGCCTGGGCGCAGCGGGCGGAAAACCTGCCGCTCGCCTCACCCCGCGAGGCGCTGATCCTCGCCTCCATCATCGAGCGCGAGACGGCGGTGGCGGAGGAGCGGGCCAAGGTGGCGGGGGTTTTCGTCAACCGCCTGCGCCGCAGCATGCCGCTGCAGTCGGACCCGACGGTGATCTACGCTGTCTCCGGGGGCTTGGGCGTGCTCGATCGCCCGCTCACCCGGGCCGACCTCGAGACCGACCACCCGCACAACACCTACCGCAACCGTGGCCTGCCGCCGACCCCGATTGCCGCGCCGGGCAGGGCGAGCCTCCTCGCCGCCGTCCGGCCGGCGGAGACCGACGCGCTCTATTTCGTCGCCGACGGGACGGGCGGGCACGTCTTCTCCCGCACGCTCGAGGAGCACAATCGCGCGGTGGCGCGCTGGCGGGCGATCGAGCGCGACCGTCGCGGCGGCAACTGAGGGGTCCCTCGTGCCCCGGCAAAGTCCTGCTGCCGAGCTCCCGCCCCTCCGCCGTTCCGCCGATCGTGACCTCCTCCGCGCGGTGCCGCGTCGGGTGGTGCTGTCAGCGTGTGCTGACGGTCGAGACCGGCCCGCCGCCTCCGCCTCCGCCCGCCGCCATGGCCGCGGCGCCGACACCGACCACGCCGAAGACGCCGAGCACGGGGACGAACGCAAGCCCGCCGGCCGCCAGCCCGGAGGCTGCTGCGCCAGCACCGACGGCGAGAGGAGCGAAAGCCACTTCCTCCTTCGGTGGAGGCGGCGGCAGAGCCGCCTTGCGATCGCCGACGGCCGACCCGGCCCGGGCCCCGATCGGCCCGCCAGCGCGATTCCCGGGAGGAGCGGCGGGCGGGATCCTGGTCAACCCCTGCCCCATCGCTGCCGGCGTGTCGGCGGGCGGGATGATGACGCGATGCAGCCCGACAGGAGCAGACGGCGACAGAGGCTGCGCCCACGCCACCGCAGGCACGGCGAAAAGCAGACAAAGCGCGAGCGACGAGCGCCTCATGCAACCAGGAATAGCAGAGCCTTGCCCCGTCGGTAAACCGCCGGCGCAGAGCCCCGCGCCTCCCTTGCGTCGGCGCCCCGGGTCGGCGAAGCCTCGCGGCAGACACGCCCCAGCCGGAGTTTCCGATGCCTCGCCCCGTCGGCCGCCAGTTCTTCGCCAATCCCGGGCCGACCAACATCCCCGACAGCATCCTGCGTGCGATCGACCGCCCCTCGCAGGACTTCATGGAGCCGGCCTTCGTCCGCCTCGTGCTCGACTGCCGGGCGCGGCTTCTCCCCATCCTCGGCAGCACCACGGCGGAAGTGTTCTTCATGACCGCCTCCGGCCACGGTGCCTGGGAAGCCTCGTTGGTCAACCTGTTCAGCCCCGGCGACCGCCTGCTGATGCTGGAGTCCGGCTACTTCTCCGACTCCTGGACCGAGATGGCCCGCCGCTTCGGCCTTTCAGTGGAGACCGTCCCCGCTGATCGCCGCCGCGGTGTGGATCCTGCCGCCGTCGCCGCCGCACTCCGCGCCGACACCGCGCACCGCATCAAGGCCGTCTGTGCGGTGCACAATGAGACCTCGACCGGCGTGACCTTGCCGCTCGCCGAGATCCGCTCCGCCATCGACTCGGCCCGCCACCCCGCCCTCCTGCTCGCCGACACCATCTCCTCCTTGGGCTCCCTTCCCGTCCGGATGGACGATTGGGGGGTCGATGTTGTGGTCGGCGGCTCGCAGAAGGGGCTGATGCTGCCGACGGGGCTTGCCTTCTGCGCCGTGAGCCCGAGGGCGCTCGCCGCCCATCGCGAGGCCCGCCTGCCGCGCTTTTACATGGACTGGTCGATCATGCTGACGCGCCCGCACCGGTCCTTCGTCGGCACGATCCCGACCCAGATGTTCCACGGCCTCGCCGAGGCCCTCGCCCTGATCGAGGCGGAGGGGCTCGATGCCCTCTATGCCCGCCACGCCCGGCTCGCCTCCGCGGTGCGCGCCGCCGTGCGCGCCTGGGCGGCCAACGACGGCCCTTGCCTCTACTGCACCGACCCCGCCCGCCACTCCGACAGCGTCACCGCCGTGCTGATGCCCGAAGGCTACGACGCCGAGGCGCTGCGCGCCCATGCCGCCTCCCGCTACAACGTCTCGCTCGGCGGCGGCCTCGGCCCACTCTCGGGACGGGTGTTCCGCATCGGCCACATGGGCGATCTCAACGAGCCGATGGTCCTCGGCACGCTCGCCGGCGGTGGAGCTGTGCTTGCGCGACCTCGGCGTGCCGCACGGTCGCGGCGGGGTGGCGGCGGCGATGGAGGCGCTTGCCTGAGCCGGACGTCGCTCCTTCTCGCGATGGAAACGGACGGCTCTTGAACCGGCTTCGGATCGACACTCCCTTTCAACCGGCGCCCCGCGCGGCCGGCCTTCCCCCGATCGAGCCCAGCGCCAAGCCCCGAGGCCATGCCATGTCCGCCGCTGTCCGCGACAGCCCGCCTCTGGTTCGACGTCGAGGGTGCCGGCCGCGTTCGGGATTGGGCGCGCAGGCGCGAAAACCCACGCTCTTCCTCGTCCCCCTTGGCCCGGGCGCGGATCATTCCGGCGACAAACCGCTCTGGTCCGTTCTCGCCGACGTCGCCCAACTCGCCTGATTTCGACGATCGCGGCGAAGGCCGCTTCGCGTGCGATGCCAGCTCAGCTCGCGTTCTCCTCCGAGCGCCCAGCGGGCCTCGCGGCGCGTCGCAACCCGGCAGCGCTCAGAGGATGATGCGCAGGAAAAGTCCGAACGGAATCGCACCGATCGAAGCGAGGATCGGAAACACGAGAATGACGCCCGGCGGTTGGGTCGCACGGAGGGTTGTCGGCAAGAGGGTCTCGAGCAGGATGGCCCCGCCGATGACCTGCACCATCGCGCAGGCGATCGCCAGCACGATACCCATGTCTGCGCTGCGTGCGACGCCGATCAGAGGCGCCGAGAGGATGGCGGCGAGGGTGAGGACGAAGACCGTGCCGGCGCTGGCCGGCGTAATCGCCGCCGGCCCGTCGCCGAGCCACAGACGCAGGACGGCGAGGTAGAGGGCCAAGCCGGCGATGGCGGGGACATTCACGAGGGCGAAGAGGACGAGGTCTTCCATCGAGCGCGTGGCGCGAAACGGGATCGAAGCGACGGTGGCAGGGGAGGAGGTCGCTGCGCAATCGCGCGCCGGGCGGGGCGGTGACGGCGGGGCAGGGCGCTAGACGAGGGCCCGCAGCAGCAGGCCGAGGGGGACCGCGCCGATCGAGCCGAGGAGGACGAGCATGAAGGCCATCGCGGCAGGGCCTAGCGCCGCGTAGGTCTTCGGCAGCAGAAGGGTGAGCAAGGCGGAGGCGCCGCTGACGAGCACCAGCCCCGAAGCGAGGCAGAGCAGGACGGCGAGCCAGGCGCGATGCGAGAAGGCGATCAGCACGGACCCGCCGAGGGCGGCCAGGGTGAGGACGAGGACCGTCCAGACCCCGGCCGGATCGACGGCGTCGCGGCCGTCGCCGAAGCGGAGCCTCACCACGGCGAGGAGGATCGCCGCCACGCCGAGAGCGGCGGCGTCGAGCAGGGCGAAGCGGGCGAGATCGTCCACGGGTCGGCGGGCGCGGAGGGGCATCCGCACCACGCTGCCAGGGTTCTTGGTCGCATCACAACCGCGGCGCGGCGACCGGCGCGGGGGGAGACATGGTGAGCGATGCCTGGATCGGCTTCACCGTCGCCGCCGCGCTGTTCCAGGCTTGGCGCACCGCGCTGCAGCAGGCGCTGCGCGGTGCGCTTTCTCCGGACGGTGCGGCCTTCGTGCGCTTCCTCTATGGCGCCCCTGTCGCCGCCCTCCTGCTCGCCGGCTGGAGTGCCGTGACCGGGGGCGCGCCTGCCCCGCTGCAGGGGGAGTTCCTTGCGTCCGCTGCCGCGGGCGGGGTGGCGCAGATCCTTGCCACCTCGGCGCTCATGCGTGCCTTCGCCGCGCGCGGCTACGCCGTGGGTACGGCCTACGCCAAGACCGAAGCCGTGCAGGGCGCGCTCCTGGCTTGGCTGCTGCTCGGCGAGACCGTGTCGGCGCTCGCCGCGAGCGGCGTTGCGATCAGCCTGCTTGGCGTGCTGGTGCTCTCTTCCGCGGGCGGGGCCGGCTCGCTGCCGTCGCTGGTCCGTCAAGCCGGGCAGCCGGCGGCCCTGTGGGGGCTTGCCGCCGGCGGGGGCTTCGCGGTCGCCGCCGTGCTGTTCAAGGCGGCCACCCTGTCGCTCGGCGGCCCCGACCGGGTTCTCGACGCCCTCGCGACGCTTGCCGTCGCCACGGTTCTGCAGAGGCGCAGTGATGGCGGGTTGGCTCGCGCGTGCCGAGCCCGCCCAGCTTCGCCTCGCGATCGCTGCCTGGCGGCGGGCCGCACCGGTTGGCTTGCTTTCGGCCTTCGGCTCCGCCTGCTGGTTCTCGGCCTTCGCACTCGGCCCCGTCGCCCTCGTGCGCGCGCTTGGACAGGTGGAGATGCTGTTCACCCTGGCCTTCGGTCGGCTTTACCTGCGCGAACGCATCACGAGGCGCGGAGAGCGTCGGCTTCGCCCTGGTCGTCGCCGGGGTGGTGCTGGTCGTGCTCGGTCGTTGAGGCGTCAGTCGAACATGGCGCGGATGGCGGCGGGGTCGACCTCAGCCACGGTGGCGGGGCGCCACTTCGGGTCGCGGGTCTTGTCCACCACCTGCGCGCGCACGCCTTCGGCGAAATCGGGGTGCACGATCACCTTGCGCGTGAGCTTCAGTTCCATCTCGAGGCACTCGGCGAGCGTCATGGACGCTCCCCGTCTCAGCAGTTCCGCCGTGACGCAGAGGCTGGTCGGCGACATGCGCGCAAGGGTTTCGAGCACCGCTTTCGCCCAAGCGTCGCCGCGCGCCTCGAGCCGTGCCAGGATCGCCGGAACCGTGTCGGGAGCGAAACACTCGTCGATCGCCGCGCGCTCCTGCGCAAGCAAGGATTTCGGGCGGGGGATGTGCATGGGCCTCGATCGCGGCGATGCCTGAGCGGGCGAGCCCGGCCCTGAGCGATTCCAGCGCGGCACGCGGGACGTAGTGGGTGGCGAGGCCGGCGTAGAGAGCATCGCCCGGCGAGATGCGCGCCCCCGTCAGCGCAAGATACAGGCCGAGCCGGCCCGGCAGGCGCGGCAGGAAGTAGGAGGCGCCGATGTCGGGGAAGAGGGCGATCGCCGTCTCCGGCATCGCCATCACCGCATGCTCCGTCACCACGCGGTGCGAGCCGTGGATGGAAAGCCCCATTCCCCCGCCCATCGAGATGCCGTCGATCAGAGCGACATAGGGCTTCGGGTATTCCGCGATCATCCGGTTGAGGCGGTATTCGGAAGCGAAGAAGGCCTCCGAGGCGGCGGCGTCGCCGCGCAGGACGTTGTCGCGGATCGCGCGCACATCCCCGCCCGCGCAGAAGGCCCGACCTCCGGCGCCCTCGATGGTGACGAGCCGGACGGCGGGGTCTGCGCGCCAGGCCTCGAGCGCCTCGCTCAAGGCGCGGATCATGCCGAGGTCGAGCGCATTCAGCGCCTTCGGTCGATTGAGGACGAGGCGCCCGATGCCGCCCGAGACCTCGGCAAGCACGGTCGGTTCGGCAAGGGTGGCGTCGCTCATGCGCTCTCTCCCCGAGGCTTTCGCCTCCCGCCTAGCAACCGCGCCGTGGTCGGACAATGTCCCGGTGCTCCAGGTGCAAACCTACCAAATGTGGTGGCTTGGCCACACAAGGCCCCAAGATGCAGAGTGACCCCCTGGCGTGACGCGCTGGCCCGCTTGCTATCGTCCCCGGTCGCCAACCGAGCCGTCGAGCCAGCCCGATGACCGTGATGCCGATCCCGCCCGTCTCGAACGCCCAGCCTCTCTTGCCTTGGGGCGAGACGCCTGCCCGCACCTACGCGCCGGGCATGGGGCAGGCGGTGGCCGATCGCACGATCAACCGCCGCATCGTCCGCCGGTTCGCAGCACCACGCCGGGTCGCCTTCGACCTGGCCGCGCGACGATTCGACGGCGCTCGACGCTCAGCTCGCGGCTTGGGCCCGCCGCGAGGGCTGGGCCTACGAGGGTGTCTTTCAGGTCGAGCGCGGCGACGAGACCCGCGTCTGGGGGTGGATCGAAGCGGTGGGCCGGATCGACACCGAAACCTGGGCGGACGTGGCCGAGCGGGTCGCTCTCGGCAACGCGCTGCTCGAGCCGCGCCCCGAGTGGCGCGAGGCCGAGCGCACCACGCTGCGCCACCACTTGCGGCAGGCGAGCGTGCTCCTCTCGGGGCGGCACCTGCAGCACGGCGACGCCTCTCAGCCTTCCCGCAACATGGAGGTCTTCACCAACTGCTCGACGGCGGCGACCTCCTTCCTGCTCTACCTTCTGCTCCTGAACGGTTCGGGCGTGGGGCGCGCCTACGACGACTGCGATGATGGCGGTCGATTGGGCGCGCGACATGCCGATCGTCGTCCCTGTCATCGACTGGAGCCACCCCGATGTTCAGTCGGGCCTGATCGGTGGCTTCCTCACCCGCCGCGACGCCGAACACCTCTACGCCACGCACGGCCGCATCCTCGTGCACGAGGTGGCGGATTTGCGCGAGGGCTGGGCGAAGGCGGTGGAGGTGATCGAACGCCTCGCCTTCGAAGGCCGACGCGACGACGTCGTGCTGGTCGACTTCTCCCGCGTCCGTCCGAAGGGCGCGCCGATTGCGGGCATGCAGGGGCGCCCCGCCTCCGGCCCGGGTCCCTTCATGCAGGCGCTTTCGCGTGTGGCCATGGTGCGCGGCTCGGGCATGGAGCCCTGGCGCGCCACCCTGTTCGTCGACCACTACCTCGCCGAGTGCGTCCTGGTCGGAGGCGCGCGCCGTTCGGCCCGCATGAGCACCAAGACGTGGCGGGATCGTTCCGTCCTCGGGTTCATCTCGGTCAAGCGCGGCGGCTTCCTGTGGTCCTCGAACAACTCGATCACGGTCGATGCCGAGTTCTGGAGCCATGTCCGCCGCCCCGAACCCGACCCCGCCTGGGATGCAGCGACCGAAGTCGGATTGGGAGCATGCGCACGCCGTGTTCGAGACCGCCGTGCGCGCGGCCTACGAGGACCAGACCGGAGAGCCCGGCTTCATCAACCAGGACAAGCTGGTCGCCAACGACTCGGGCCTCGAGGCCTATGACGGCGGGCAGGCTCTTCGTCGGCAGCGCGAAATACCAGCCCGACGCCGAGACCAACCCTCTCCTCGCCGACCTCGTGCGGCGCGCGCGCGCCTCGCGCTACACCCAGATCACCAACCCCTGCGGCGAGATCAGCCTGTTCATGCTCGGGGGCTATTGCGTGATCGGGGACGTCGTGCCCTACCACGCAGCCGACGACGACGACGCCGAGGCGGCCTTCCGCGCTTGCGCCCGCGCGCTGATCCGGGTCAACCGCATGGACTGCCTCTATCGGCCCGAAACCGAGCGCACCAACCGCATCGGGGTCGGCATCACCGGCCTGCACGAATGGGCGCTGAAGCGCTTCGGCTTCGGCTTCCGCGACCTGATCGACGAGGAGAGAGTCGAAGCCCTTCTGGATGCTGCTCGCGCGCTTCAAGCGCGCGGTGCGCGACGAGGCCCGGCGCTATGCAACCGCTCTCGGCATGACCGTTCCGCACACGGATACGACGATCAAGCCCGCCGGCACCACGAGCAAGCTGTTCGGCCTTACCGAAGGCGCGCACCTGCCGTCGATGCGCGAGTACCTGCGCTGGGTCCAGTTCCGCAACGACGACCCGCTCGTGCGCGAGTACCGCGCCAAGGGCTACCCCGTGAAGAAACTGGTCACCTATCGCGGCACCACCGTGGTGGGGTTCCCCACCAAGCCCGAGATCGTGCGTCTCGCCGACGAGCTCGGGCTCGCCGACAAGATCGTCACCGCCGGCGAAGCGACACCCGAGGAGCAGTACCGCTACCTGCAATTGCTCGAGAAGTATTGGATCCGCGGCGTCGACGAGGAGGGGCGCCCGCTCGAGCCCGACACCGGCAACCAGGTCTCCTACACGCTGAAATACAATCCGAAGCAGGTGTCGTTCGAGGCATTCCGGGCGGCCGTGCTCGCGCTGCAGCCCACCGTGCGCGCCTGCTCCGTGATGCCGCAGGCCGACACGACCGCCTACGAATACCAGCCTGAGGAGCCGGTGACGAAGGCGCAATACGAGATGATCGCCGCCGCCATCGCCGCGGCCTCCGCGCCGGAGGCGGTCGGTCTCGAGCATGTCGCCTGCGACAGCGGCGCCTGCCCGATCGACTTCGGCACCAACGAAGCAAGCCAGAGGGCGGCCTGAGCCGGGCCGGCGCCGAGGAAGAGGGAGCCACGGCGCGGCGGTTGCGGCCCGCCCTTGCTCCTGGCAGGGTCGAAGCCCGCCATGACCGACCCCCTCGTCCGTTTCGATCGCGTCGCGAAATCGTACGACCGAGCCACCCTCGTCATCCCCGATCTCAGCTTCGAGGTCGGGCGCGGCGAGTTCCTCACCCTGCTGGGGCCGTCCGGGTCGGGCAAGACCACGACGCTGATGATGCTCGCGGGCTTCGAGGCGCCCGACCGCGGGCGCATCCTGCTCGAAGGCCGCGACATCGTCGGCGTGCCGGCGCACAGGCGCAACATCGGCGTCGTGTTCCAATCCTACGCGCTGTTTCCTCACCTCACCGTGGCGCAAAACATCGCCTTCCCCCTCGCCGTCCGCGGCCGTCCGCGGGCGGAGATCGCCGAGCGCGTGGCGAAAGCGCTCGCCATGGTCCGGCTCGAGGGCTTCGGCGAACGCCGCCCCAGCCAGCTTTCAGGCGGGCAGCAGCAGCGCGTCGCTCTCGCGCGCGCGCTCGTGTTCGAGCCGAAGCTCGTGCTGATGGACGAGCCGCTCGGCGCGCTCGACAAGCAGCTCCGCGCGGAACTCCAGGCGGAAATCCGCCGCCTGCATCGCGAACTCGGAGTCACCGTGGTCTATGTCACGCACGACCAGGAGGAGGCGCTGGCGTTGTCCGACCGCATCGCCGTCTTCCACGAGGGGCGGATCCGTCAGATCGGGCCGCCGCAGGAGCTCTACGACCGCCCGCGCGATCCTTTCGTTGCCGGCTTCATCGGCGAGAACAACCGGCTTGTCGGAGAGGTCGTCGGTCGCGACGAAGAGGGCAGGCTCGCCGTTCGTCTCGCCGGCGGCGCGGTGGTGCAGGCGGAAGCGGTCGGGGTGCCACCCTCGGCGAAGCGCGTCCTTCTCTCCGTCCGTCCCGAGCGCATCGCGCTGGCGCAGGCCGAGGCCGAGGATCTCGGTGCGGATGCGCTGGCCGCCACCGTGGCCGAGACGGTGTTCCTCGGCGATCACGTGCGAGTCCGCGTCCATCTCGCCGACGGCACGATCGTGACGGTCAAGCGCCCCGCCTTCGCCGTCGATCCGCGGCTGAAACCGGGAGCGCGGGTGGCGCTCGCCTGGTCGGCCGAACACGCGATCGCTTTCGCGGCCGACTCGCCGGTCGTCCTGCCGGGTGCGGACGATTGCGCCTGAGAGGCCCGGGCCGCGCCGGGCAGTTCCGATCATGCGCGTTCGGCGCTAGCCTCTCTTGGCCGCAAACGTGGCCGAACAACAGGAGCTCCAGCATGAAGCGTCGAAGCCTGGCCCTCGCCGCTGCCGCCTGCGCCGCCTTCATCTCCTCCGCTGGCGCAGCGCGCGACCTCACCATCGTCTCCTGGGGTGGCGCCTACCAGGACGCCCAGCGCCAAGTCTATTTCCAGCCCTTCACCCAGGCGACGGGCATCCGCATCGTCGAGGATACGTGGGACGGCGGCATCGGCGTGCTGCGCACCCGCGCACAAGCGGGCAACCAGACCTGGGACCTCGTGCAGGTCGAGAGCGAGGAACTCCTGCTCGGCTGCGACGAGGGGCTGTTCGAGAAGATCGACTGGGCCCGGATCGGCGGACGCGAGCACTACATCCCGCAGGCGGTGCACGAGTGCGGGGTTGGCGCGATCCTCTACAACGTCGTGCTTGCTTGGGACCGCAACCGGCTGCCGGCGACACCGACCTGGGCCGACTTCTTCGACGTGCAGCGCATTCCCGGCAAGCGCGGCCTGCGCCGCGGCGTCAAGCTCACCCTCGAGATCGCGCTCTTGGCCGACGGGGTGCCGCGGGATCAGGTCTACGCCACGCTGCGCACGGAAGCCGGGGTCGAGCGCGCCTTCCGCAAGCTCGACACCATCAAGCCGCACATCGTGTGGTGGCAGGCCGGCGCGCAGCCACCGCAGATGCTGGGCGCAGGCGAGGTGGTGATGACCACCGCCTACAACGGCCGCATCACCAACGCCAATCGCGCCGAGGGCCGCAACTTCGGCATCCAGTGGCGCGACTCGCTGTTCACCATCGATTCCTGGGTGATCATGAAAGGCTCGCCGAATTGCGACGCCGCGTACCGCTTTCTCGATTTCGTCAAGGATCCGCGCCGGCAGGCGTCTTTGCTTCCGCTCATCCCTTACGGGGGGACGGCGCGCGGTGCGAACGAGGGACTTCCGCCCGACCTCCTCGCGGTGAGCCCCTCCAACCCCGAGAACCTCAACGTCTCGCTGATGATCGACGACGCGTTCTGGATGGACCATCTCGATCGCCTGTCGCAACGGTTCAACGCCTGGCTCGCGCGCTGAGGGCCCGAGAGCGGGGCGAGCGGTGGCGGTGCGCGCACGGGCCCGGCTCGGGGCGGCGCTGCTCCTCGCCCCCCTCGTGCTCTTCGTCGCGGTGGCCTTCGTCGCCCCGATCACGACGATGCTCTGGCGGGGGGTGAGCGACACGGAGGTTCCCCGAGCCTTCCCGCGCACCCTGGCCGCCCTGGCCGCCTGGGACGGGCGCACCCTGCCGGGCGATGACGCCTTTGCCGCGCTGGCCGAGGATCTCATCGCCGCGCGCGCTGCCGGCACGTTGAACGCCGCCGCGGGCCGGCTGAACAGCGACACGCCGGGCCTGCGCACGGTCGTGTTCGCCACGGCGCGTCGTCTGGCGCGCGGGGTGGAGGGACCGGCCCGGGAGGCGATCCTCGCTGCCGACCCGGCCTGGGGCGAGATCGAGACCTGGGGCGCGTTCCGACGCGCGGGATCGACCCCGACCGACACGCACCTGCTTGCCGCGCTCGATCTCCGCCGCACGGCCGACGGAACGATCACTGAGGTAGGAGAAGAACAGCGTCTGTTCCGCACGGTGGCGCTTCGCACCGTGTGGATCGGCCTGCTCGTCACCGTCCTCTGCCTTGTTCTTGGCTATCCGCTCGCCGCCGCCCTCGTCTTCGCCCCACCCCGCCTCGTGGGGCTTTTGCTGTTCGCCGTCCTCTTGCCGTTTTGGACCTCGCTCATCGTGCGCACGGCGGCGTGGATGGTCCTGCTCGCCCGCGAGGGCATCATCAATCAGGGGTTCGTCGCGCTCGGGGTGGTGGTCGAGCCGGTGCAGATGCTGTTCACCCGCACGGCGGTGCTCATCGCCATGGTGCACATCCTGCTGCCTTTCATGGTGCTGCCGCTTTATGCGGTGATGCGGCAGATCCCGCGCGCGCAGCTGCGTGCGGCGGCAAGCCTCGGCGCCGGGCCCTTGGCGCAAGTGGCGCGCGTGTGGCTGCCGCAGACCTTGCCCGGAGTCGGAGCGGGCGCGCTGATGGTGTTCATCCAGGCGATCGGCTTCTACGTCACCCCGGCGCTGATCGGCGGCGGGGCCGACCAGATGTTGCCCTACTTCATCGGCTTCTACGCCACGCAGACGGTGAACTGGGGACTGGCGGCGGCACTCTCCCTCCTGCTGCTGGCCGGCACCCTGCTCATCCTCGCCCTCTTCGGCCGCTTCCTCGGTCTGACCCAGATCCGCGCCGCATGAGCGGGATCGGCCGCCTCCTCTGGGCCCTCTTCGCCGGTGCGACCGCGCTGTTCCTGGTCGCGCCGCTCCTCGTCGTCGTCCCGCTCTCCTTCTCCTCCGCGTCGTTTCTGGAGTTCCCGCCGCCCGGCCTGTCGTTCCGCTGGTACGAGGCGTTGTGGCAGAGCCCGTTCTGGCGCCTCGCGGCGCTCAACACGCTTCTCATCGGGACCGCGTCGACCGCGATCGCGACCGCGCTCGGCACGCTCGCCGCAATCGGGCTCTGGCTCGCGCCGCTGCCGGGCCGTCCCGTCCTGTTCGGCCTGATCCTGTCGCCGATGATCGTGCCGGTGATCATCACGGCCGTGGCGCTCACGTTCGCCTTCGCACCGATCGGCCTTGCCGCGAGCCACTGGGGCCTGATCCTCGCGCACGCCGCACTGGGCGCACCCTTCGTCGTCGTGACCGTGCTCGCCACCCTGAGCGGTTTCGACCGCACCCTGCTGCGTGCGGCCGCTGCCTGCGGTGCCGGACCGGTGGCGGCGTTCCGCCGCGTGATGCTGCCGCTGCTTCTGCCGGGGGTCGTGTCGGGGGCAGTGTTCGCCTTCGCCACCTCGCTCGATGAGACGGTCGTTGTGCTGTTCCTCGGCGGGCCGGAGCAGCGCACCCTGCCGCGGCAGATGTTCGCGGGACTCAAGGACACGATCGAGCTCACCATCCTCGCTGCGGCGACCGTCTTGATCGCGGCTTCGACCCTGCTCCTCATCGCCGCCCGGCTGCTTGCGGCGCGCTCGGCCCGTCTCGCGAGCGGACCTCGGCGATGAGCGGCACGGCTGCCGCGGCGATCACGCTCCCTGAGCGACTGGATGGCGCGACGGTGCCGGCGCTGTGGAGCACGATCCTTCCGCGCGTTCAGCCTGGGGCCGAGCTGGTCCTCGACCTGAGGGGAACGCGCGCGATCGACACCGCCGGGGTCGCGCTGATCCTCGCCCTCGAGGAACGCGCCGGGCGACAGGTACGGCTCGATGGGGCAAGCGGCGAGATCCTGCGTCTCGTCGAGCGCGGTCGCGATGTCGCCGCGCAGCGCCCACTGCCTGCCCTCGAACCGCCTGAGAGCCTTGCCGTCGCGGTCGGAGCGGCGGCAGTCAAGCGCGCTGCGCGTTGGCGCGATGGGCTTGCGTTCCTCGGCCGCGCGGCAGCCGCGGTCGCCTCCATCCTGCTCAAGCCGGGGACGCTGCGTCTCCGCGAGACCGTCCGCCAGGCTGAGGAGATCGGCAACCGCGCCCTGCCGCTGGTCGCGCTGATCGGTTTCCTGTTCGGGCTGATCCTCTCCTTCCAGTCCGCCCTGCCGATGCGCCAGTTCGGCGCCGAGATCTACGTCGCGAGCCTCGTTTCGGTCTCGGTCTTCCGCGAGCTCGGCCCTTTGCTCTCCTCGGTCATCCTCGCCGCGCGGTCGGGCTCGGCCTTCGCCGCCGAGATCGGCACGATGAAGGTGAACGAGGAGATCGACGCGCTCACCGTGATGGGCCTTGATCCGTTCCGTTTCCTCGTCGTTCCGCGGTTGATCGCGGCGGTGGCGATGGTGCCCGTGCTGATCGTGGCGATGAACCTCACCGCGCTCGCCGGCATGGTGACGGTGATGACGTCGCTCGGCTTCCCCTTCGCCGCGTTGTCTGCCCAGGTGGTGACATGGAGCGCGCCGGCCGACGTCTTCGGCGGTCTCCTCAAGGGCATGGTGTTCGGTGCCGTGGTGGCTGGCATCGGCTGCGCGCGCGGCATGGCGACCGGGGTCGGGCCCCGCGCGGTCGGCGAGAGCGCGACCGCGGCGGTGGTGGGCGGCATCATCGCGATCATCCTGCTCGACGGCGGCTTCGCGGTGTTCTTCTACGTGATGGGATGGTGAGCGAGGCGTCTTCCTCCTCCGCGCCCGATCTCGCCGCCGAAGTGCGCGGGGTGGCGATGCGGTTCGGTGCCAACACGGTGTTCGAGAACGTGAGTTTCGACGTCCGCCGCGGCGAGGTGTTCGTCATCCTCGGCGGCTCCGGCTGCGGCAAATCGACCCTCCTGAAGCTGATGATCGGATTGCGGCGCCCGAGCGCGGGACAGATCCTTATCCTCGGCGAGGACATCCATGCGCTGTCGGGCGAGGCACGCCGGCGGCTGTTGCGCCGCTTCGGCGTGATGTTCCAGCAGGGGGCCCTGTTCGGCTCGATGAGCGTGCTCGAGAACGTGATGCTGCCGCTCGTCACCTTCACCAGACTGCCGCGCGAGGCGATCGAGCGCGTGGCGAGGATCAAGCTTGGGCAGGTGGGCCTTGCCGACGCGGCAGGGCGAATGCCTGCGCAGCTCTCTGGGGGCATGATCAAGCGCGCGGCGATCGCACGGGCGATGGCGCTCGACCCTCCGCTCGTCTTTCTCGACGAGCCCTCTGCGGGGCTCGATCCGATCACCTCGGCGGGGCTCGACGCCCTGATCGTTTCGCTGGCGCGGGATCTCGGCACCACCTTCGTGATCGTCACCCACGAGCTTGCCTCGATCATGGCCGTTGCGGACCGCGTCATCATGCTGGACAAGCAGGCGAAGGGGATCATCGCGGAGGGCGATCCGCGGCGGCTGAAGGAGGAAAGCGCGCATCCCGTCGTCCGCGCCTTCTTCCAGCGCACGGAGATGCCGGCATAGGCGTTGGGAGGAATGGTGCATGGAGGAGCGGGGGCTCTATTTCCGCGTCGGTCTGGCGATCCTCTCGGGCCTTGCCGCCCTCCTCGCCCTGGTCGTCTGGATCGGTGCCGACACGTTCCGCCGCCGGGGCTTCGTGTTCGAGACCTATTTCGCCGAGAGCGTGCAGGGGCTCGACACCGGTGCGCAGGTGCGCTTCCGCGGCGTGGCCATCGGCACGGTGCGCGAGATCGCGATCGCCGCCGCGGTCTATCCGGAGGCGCTCCGGGGCGGCATTCCCCGGTCGGAGGCGGCGCGGCTGGTCGTCGTCCGGTTCGAGCTCTTCCGCGACAAGGTGATCGAGACGAGCCTCGAGCAGTTCCGTGCCCTGGTCGATGGCGGGCTTCGCCTGAGAATGGCGAGCCAAGGCATCACCGGCATCCTCTACCTCGAGATGGATTTCCTCGACCCTGCGCGCTTCCCCCCGCTCATTCCGCCGTGGCAAACCCGGTACCCGGTCATTCCCGCCGTACCGTCCACCCTCGCGCAATTCCAGAGCGCGGCCGAGCAGCTGATGGCTCGGCTGAACGAGGTGGACCTGCCGGGGCTGGTCGAGCGGATCGCTATGCTGGTCGATGCCGTGACGGAGAGCGTGACGGTGGGTGAAGCCTATCGGCTCCTGGTCGAGGGTGGGGATCTCCTCTCCTCGTTGCGTCGGCAGAGCGAAGGCATCGGGCCGAGGCTGGAGGCGGCGGCAACGGAGGCGGAACGGACGGCACGGGGCCTGCGCGAGATCGCGGAATCGCGGGAGCTGCGCGGCATCCTCGCCAACACCGCGGCGGCGAGCGCGGAGCTGCGCACGGCGCTCGCGCGGCTGCCGGCCACGCTGGCGGCGACGGAGCAGACCATCCGCCGGGTGGAGGCGCTGGTCGGCGAGGCCGATCGCGATCTGGGCCCAGCGCTGCGCGACCTTCGCCTTGCCGCCGACAACCTCCGCGTCCTCACCGAGCAGGCCCGGCGCTATCCGAGTCAGATCCTGTTCGGCGAGCCCCCGCCGGGGGCGGCAGCCCCCCTCCCGGGAAGCACGCGATGAAGCGCCGCACGCTCCTCGCCGCAGGGCTTGCCGCCTCCGCCTGCGCCAACCCGCTGTCCAGGCCCTATCCCGAAAAGCGGCTTTACGTTCTTGAGGCGAAACGGCCGACTGGCTCGTCACCGTCTGGCCGACCCCGCGTCTTACTTCTGCGCGCGGTCACGGCGGCGCCCGGCGCGGAGGGCCGCGGCCTGGTGACCCGGCTGCCCGGCAACGTGCAGAATGCGGACTTCTGGAACGAGTTCTTCGCCCCGCCGGCCGACATGGTGCATGATGCGATGCGGCGTTGGCTTGGCGAGTCCGGCCTGTTTGCGGCCGTGCTCGATCCGGGCAGCCGCAGTCGGGCGGACCTCGCGCTTGAGACGCGGCTGATCGCTCTCTTCGGCGACGGGACGGACCCGCGCGCTCCGTCGGCGCGCGTCCACCTGCAGACGCTGCTGCTCGGCCTCGAGCGTGACCCGCCGCGCATCCTCGCGCGCGGCGACTACGATCGCCGCGTGCCTATCCCGACGCTTGCGCCCGAGGTGCTCGCCCCCGCCCTGTCGCAGGCCCTCGCACTCGCCCTGGCCGACCTGGAGGCGGACCTGCGCCGCGTGCTCGGCTGACTGTGGCTCTCGCCCGCGCCTCACGCGGCGTCGGGCTGGGCCTCCGGGGCCGCGCGCTGCACGGCGGGCAGGGCAAGCATGGCGGCTTCGGCGCGCCGGAGAGCGCCGAAGGCCCCAACATCGACGCCGAAACGACGGGCGTTGTAGAGCTGCGGGACGAGCACGCAGTCCGCGATCGTCGGCCTCTCGCCGAAGCAGAACGGGCCGGTCCCGCCTGCGATCATCGCCTCGCAGGCCGAAAGCCCGCGCGTGATCCAGTGGACGTGCCACGCCTGCTGCGCGGTCTGATCGAGCCCGAGCACGCGGCCGAGATAGTCCCGCACCATCAGGTTGGAGAGGGGCGAGACCTCGCAGGCGATGGCCAGCGCGAAACTCCTGACCTGCGCACGCAGCACGGGATCGCGTGGCAGCAGCGGCGGCAAGGGATGCTCCTCCTCCAGCCACTCGAGGATGGCGAGCGACTGGGTCAGCGGCACGCCGTCCACCTCGAGAGTGGGCACGAGGCCCTGGGGGTTGCGGGCCAGATACTCCGCCCGGCGATGCGCGCCACCCTCGTGCAGCAGGTTGACCGGAACGATGGCGTAGGAGAGCCCCTTCAGGTTGAGCGCGATGCGCACGCGGTACGAGGCGGAGGAGCGCCAATAGGCGTGCAGGGTGAGGGTCACGGCGGCGTGCCCTCGTCCTCCCTGGTTCCGGTCGGCACCCGCACGGCACGGCGGGCCTCTCGGATCGCCTCCTCCAGAACCGACAGATCCCCGATGTGGTTGGCGAACAGCAGCACGAGCGCCGCATCGAGCCGCCGCGACTCCTCCGGCGAGAGGTCGCGGTGCGCGCGCACGAGCGTGGCGAACACAGCGTCTGGGTCGGGCAGATTCGGCGAGGTGTCGAGCATGGTCAGGCAGCTTCCCGGGCAGCGGCGGCATCGCCTGCTCCCCACAGGCGGGAGAGGGCGGCAGCGATCCGATCCGTGGTCGGTGTCTGGAAGCGGGCGGCGACATGCTGGTCGGGTCGCACGAGATAGGCCGCGCCGGAGGGGGCGGCGTAGCGTTCCGCCGCGGTTCCCTCCGCGGGCACCGTGACGAGGCGCACGCCAGGCAGGACAGGGCAGGCGCCACCTCCGAAGCGGAGCAGGACCGGCTCGTTGCCCAGACGATTGAGCAGGAACCCGCCCTCCAGCGGTGCATCGACGCACGGCGCGCCAGGGGCGGGCCCGCCCTCCCAGGCCTCCGAATCCGGCGTGGACAGGGGGCTTGCGGCGTAAGTGTGCGGCAGCGACAGCCGGCCCGAGTTCACCATCCGTCGGGCGAAGGCATGCTCGCGCGCGAGCAGCAGCACCGCGTCGCGATAGGCGCGCGCGGCCTCCGTCTTCGGCGTGATGAAGTCGGTGGCGCGCGTCGAGTGCAGGATGTTCTCGTCCGCGGCGGGGATGCGCTCGGCATCGTAGCTGTCGAGCAGGGCATCCGAAGCTGTTCCCTTCAGAACCGCGGCGAGTTTCCAGGCGAGATTGTCGGCGTCCTGGATGCCGCCGTTGCCGCCGCGCGCGCCGAAGGGGCTCACCTGGTGTGCGGAGTTGCCGACGAAGAAGATCCGTCCGTGGCGGAAGCGTTCGAGACGCCGGCAGCGGAAGGTGTAGACGCTGACCCATTCGAGCTCGAAGGCGACGTTCGGCCCCAGCATCGCACGAATTCGCGGCACCACGCGCTCGGGTCGCTTCTCCTCCTCCGGATCCGCCTCCCAGCCGAGCTGGAAATCGATGCGCCACACGCCGTCCGGCTGCTTGTGCAGCAGCACGGACTGGCCGGGATGGAAGGGCGGATCGAACCAGAACCAGCGCTCGGTCGGGAACGGCACGTCGCTTTTGAGCACGACGTCCGCGATCAGAAAGCGGTCGCGGAACACTTGGCCGACGAAGGGAAGGCCCAAGGCCTCCCGCACCGTGGAGCGCGCGCCGTCGCAGGCGGCGAGCCATTCCGCCTCCAGCACATAGGCGCCCTCCGGGGTTTCGACGCCGAGACGAACGCCGTCGGCCCGGGGATCGACCGAGACGACACGCGACTTCCAGCGGAGGTCCACAAGCCCCGTCTCCGCGCACGCCTCGACCAGCCACTCTTCAAGATAATACTGCTGCAGGTTGACGAAGGCAGGCATGCGGTGCCCGTCCTCAGGCAACAGGTCGAAGGCGTAGGCGAGCGAGGAGCCGAAGAAGACCTTGCCGACCTTCCAGGTGATGCCCTTCTCGAGCAGCTTGTGGCCAAGCCCGAGCCGGTCGTAGATCTCGAGGCTTCTCTTGGCGAAGCAGATCGCGCGGCTGCCGAAGCTGACCGTGTCGTCGTCGTCGACGACGACGGAGGCGATGCCGTGGCGGGCGAGATCGAGGGCGAGGGTGAGGCCGACGAGACCTGCACCGACGATGACGACACGGGCAGATCCGCCCTTGCCGTCGAGTTCGGGCGGGCGTCGGAACGGGAAACGGGGGTTGGTGTAGGTCGTCGGCATCGCGTTGCGTTTCCTCCGTTCCTGCCCCCTGAGCCGCCCGGTCTTCAGCCGTGCACCTCGGCGGTCTTCGCTGTGGTCTCGCCTTCCAGCGCGCGCCACAGCGCGAGGTCGCGCTCGGCCGTCCAGACGCGCGGGCGGTCGATCCCGATCGCCTCGTCGTAGGCGCGCGAGACGTTGAACGGCATGCAGTGCTCGAAGATGACCCACTGCCCGAAATCGGGCCGCAGCGCACCGCATGGCCGCGTCGTAGGTCTCCTTCAGCGACGCACCCCGCTCGGCGTAGGCGCGCACGAGCGCGAAGAGACGGGTGACGAAGGCCTCCGTCCCTTCGATGGCAAGGCGCGAATCCGAGCCCGTGGTGAGCGCCCGCCCCCGGCCAGGCACCAGCGCCTCGGGGCCGAGCGCGCGGATCGCGGCGAGGGTCGCAGGCCAGTCGCGGAAATGCGCATCCCCGCAATAGGGTGTGGCCCCGAACTCGACCGTGTCGCCGGCGAACAGCACGCGCTCCTTCGGCAGCCACACCACGGTGTCGCCGGCGGTGTGCGCGCGGCCGATGTGGATGATCCGCACCTCCCGGCTGCCGAGCCACAGCGTCATCTCCCGCGCGAAGGTCATCGTCGGCCAGGTGAGGCCAGGGATGGTGTCGCGGCCGCGAAAGAGGCGGGGGAAAGCGACGCGATCTCGGAAGCCATGTCCTCCGCCCCGCGCTCGGCGATCAGGGCGCGCGTTGCGTCCGAGGCGAGGATGGCGTCCGCCCGGTAGGCCGCCGCACCGAGCACGCGCACCGCGTGGTAGTGGGTCAGCACGAGATGGCGGATCGGCTTGTCGGTTACGGCGCGGATGCGGGCGATCACGTCCTGCCGCCATGAGCAGGGGTGGCCTGGGCGTCGATGACGAGCACGGAGTCCTCGCCGACGACCACACCCGAGTTCGGGTCGCCCTCCGCCGTGTAGGCGTAGAGCCCTGGCCCGATCTCGTCGAAACTCACGCGCTTCTCCGCGAGGTCGGCGGTGGAGGCGAAGGCCTTGCTCATCGTCACGCTGCCTTGCGCTGGGTGGCCGCGACCGCCACGCGCTGATCGATCGCGCCGAAGATGGAACGACCGTCCTGATCCTTCATCTCGATCCGAACCCGGTCGCCCGCGCGCAGGAAAGGCGTGCGCGGCGCGCCATGCAGGATCGTCTCGATGGTGCGCGCCTCGGCGATGCAGGCGAAACCCACCCCACCGCGATCGACCCAGGCGCGTGCGAGGTCCTCGTGCCGGTTGGAGACGGTTCCCCCGCCGAGAATGGTGCCGGCGCCGAGCGCGCGCGTGCGCGCCGCGTGCGCGATCAGACGGGGAAAGCCGAACTGCATGTCGCGCCCCGCGTCGGGGCGGCCGAAGAGCGTTCCGTTTACGGAACAGAGGAGCGCCCCGTGCAAACGATCGCCATCCCAAGCCGCACCAAGCTCATCGGGGGTGACCGCGACCGGCGAGAAGGCGGAAGCGGGCTTCGATTGGAAGAAGCCGAAGCCCTTGGCGAGTTCGCCGGGGATGAGGTTGCGCAGCGAGACGTCGTTGACGAGCAGGACGAGGCGGATCGCAGAGCGCGCTGTCGCTTCGTCCGCTCCCATCGGCACGTCGCCGAGCACCACCGCCACCTCGCCCTCGAAATCGAGCCCCCAGGCCTCGTCGCCGAGCGGGATGTCGTCGCGGGGGCCGAGGAACCCGTCCGACCCGCCCTGATACATCAGCGGGTCGTCGTGAAAGGACGGTGGCATCTCCGCACCGCGCGCGCGCCGAACGAGCGCGACGTGATTGAGGTAGGCGGACCCGTCTGCCCATTGATAGGCGCGCGGCAGCGGCGAGGCGCAGGCGGCAGGATCGAAGGGAAAGCCGCGCGACGGAGTCCGTCTCGAAGGCGGTCCATTCCGCCGCGAGGGCGGGGCCGAGCCGTGCCCAGTCGTCCAGCACGGCCTGCAAGTGTGGCCGCCGTGGCGGCGCGCTCGGCCCGCGCGAGGTCACGGCTGACCAGGAGGAGCCGGCCGTCGCGGCCGCCTTCGCGCAAGGAAGCAAGCTTCATCGGCAACCGGGTTTCCGATCGGCTTCGCAACCCGCGCGGCAGGCGCCGCTACGCCCTCCGCTCCTCATCGCATCGCCCCCGTTTCCGCTGCCCGACCGAGCTCTCTGGCTCACTCGGCGGCGCGTTTGACCTTCCAGCTGTCCGCGTAGTCGGGCCACTCGCAGGCGAAGGCCGCTTCGCCGATCTCCAGCGCGTCGCGGGTGTCGAGCATCACCGCATACTCGTCGGTTGCCGGCTTGGGCTGGACGAAGGCGCGCTCCAGCGCCTTCGGATGCGGCCCATGCGTGAAGCCGCAGGGGTGCAGCGTCATCATCCCGGCCCGGATGTTGTCGCGCGAGAAGAAGTCGCCGGCGTGGTAGAACAGCACCTCGTCGTAGTCGTCGTTGTTGTGGAAGAAGGGCACCTTCAGCGCCCCCGGGTCGGTCTCGAACGGGCGCGGCGTGAAGGTGCAGATGACGAAACGGTTGGCGACGAAGGTGGTGTGCGCCGACGGCGGCAGGTGGTAGCGGTGCGAGACAAGCGGGCGGATCTGATCCACGTTCAGCTTCACCGGCGCGAGGTCGCCGTGCCAGCCGACGGCATCAAGCGGGTTGAAGGGGTAGGTGCAGACGGAGATCGCGTTTCGGCGCTTGATCACCACCCGGGTCGTGTTCTCGTGCTGCTGGGCGCGGAAGGCGTCGTCGATCGCCGGCGTCTCCAGCACCGCCGGGTCGAAGATCGCGTGGTGGCCGAGCATGCCCTTCTCGGGCAGCATGTAGGTCGAGCCGGTCGCTTCGATCAGCAGGCAGGTGGTGGGCTCGGTGCACTCGAGGCGCCACATGGTCGAGCGCGGGCAGCACGATGTAGTCGCCCTCGCGGAACGTCATGTGGCCGTAGTCGCAGAACAGGTGGCCGGCGCCGCGATGGACGAAGATGAGCTCGTCGCCGTCAGCGTTCCGCGCGAGATGGTCCATCGCCATCGGGCGCGCGCCAGAAGCGCAGGCGCACGTGCTGGTTGAACAGGATGTCCGGCGCGTCGAAGGGCGAGGGGTGTTCGGCGTTGATCCGGTTGAGGTCGAAGGCGCGCGGACGGAGCGGCCCCTCCCACGACATCCAGCCGGTCGGCGGGTGGCGGTGGTACATGTGGGTGGCGGGGCCGAAGAAGCCCTCCTTGCCGAGCTCGCGCTCGTAGGTGCCGGGCGGCAGGTCGGCATGCGCTTGGCGCGACGTCTGGCCCTCGAGCCTTGGGAAACGGATGTAGTGCTTCATCGTCGACCCCTCCCCGTCTGGGCGTGGCAGGCTTGCCTTAGCATTCGGCCCAAGCGATATCGTTTCACATGAAACCAAAGTCAAGCAGCCGCCTCGCGGCAGGGTCGGACGAGCCGTCCGCCGCCGAAGGGCGGGCCGGGTTCCGGCTCCAAGGCTTTCTGCCCTATCTCCTCTCCGTGGCGGCGAACCGGGTGAGCGGGCTTGTTGCGCGACGCTATCAGAAGGCGTTCGGGATCACGATCCCGGAATGGCGCTGCCTCGCGGTGATCGGAAGCGCTGGGCGGGTCAGCGCATCCGAGATCGCGACCCTGACCGCGATGGACAAGGTGAAGGTCAGCCGCGCGCTCGCTTCGCTGGAGGCTAAGGGGCTGGTGCGGCGGTCGCCGCATCCGACGGACGGGCGGCTCGCGCTTGATTTCCTTCACCCCGCGCGGGACGAACGGTCTACGAGCGGATCGTTCCGCTGGCGCTCGGAGACGGAGCGCGAGGTGCTCACGCGGCTTGTCCGGCAGCCGAGGAACGGGCTCTGCGGGCGGGGCTTCTGCGTCTGCTCGCCCGCCTCGAGGCGCTCGAACAGGGGCGCAGGAGGGCGGCTAGAGGAGCCCCTTTTGCCGCAGCGAGGTCCAGCCCGCGCGGCCGACGATGACGTGGTCATGCACCACGATGCCGAGCAAGCCTGCGGCCTCCTTGATCTCCTGCGTCATCGCGATGTCGGCGCGCGAGGGGGTGGGGTCGCCCGAGGGGTGGTTGTGCACGAGGATCAGGGCGGTGGCGTGCAGTTCGAGGGCGCGCTTCACCACCTCCCGTGGGTAGACGGGGGTGTGGTTGACCGTGCCGCGGCCCTGCACCTCGTCGGCGATCAGTCGGTTTTTCGGATCGAGGAACAGGATGCGGAACTGTTCGACCGGCTCGCGGGCGCAGGCGGCGGTGAGGTAGTCGATCAGCTGCGTCCAGTTGGACAGAAGCGGCTTCTCGGCCGCCTGGGCGCGGGCGAGCCTGATCGCGGCGGCCTGCACGAGCTTGAGCGCGGCGACGCTGTGCGGCCCGAGCCCGCGTGTCTCGAGCAGCACCTTGGTGGGGGCCGCGAGCACCTCGGCGAAGCTGCCGAAGCGGTTGATCAGCGCCTTGGCGAGCGGCTTGGTGTCGCCCTTCGGCATCGCGAAGAACAGGAGCATCTCGAGAAGCTCGTAGTCGGCGAGCGCGTCCGCACCACGGCTGAGAAGCTTGTCGCGCAGCCGCGCGCGGTGCCCGTGCGGCCCGGTGGAGGGGAACTGCACCTCGGCTGGCGCCCGCGGCCAAGCGGCTTCGGGCGAAGGGGCAGGAGAAGCGGTGCCGTCCGACGGTGCGGCCAGGCCGGCCGGGGCTTCGGCGAAACCCCGTGGCCGCGGGGCGGGCGGCTCGGGGAAACGATGCCCCGCCGCGTCCTTGCCGAACAGCCGTCGCAGCAGCCCCATGCCGCGCCCTCACAGACCATAGCGTGGGTGTGGTGATGTGCCATCGAACACGCAAAGGTTGCAAGAGCCGCGCGGCTCGACGGGTGCGACCGCTCAGAGCAGGCCGAGCTGACGGAACGAGGCGACCCGGCCGTTGCCGACGATGACGTGGTCGTGCAGCGCGATGCCGAAAAGGGCGGCAGCCTCGCGAACCTCTCGCGTGAGTTCGATGTCGGCGCGCGAGGGGGTCGGGTCGCCGGAGGGGTGGTTGTGCACCAGGATCAAGCGCGGTGGCCTGCAGTTCGAGCGCGCGGCGGACGATCTCGCGCGGATAGAGCGGCGTGTGGTTCACCGTGCCGCGGCCATGCGCCTCGTCCGCCTTCAGCCGGTTCTTCGCATCGAGATACAGCACGCGCACGTGCTCGACCGGCTCGCGCGCGAGCGCCGCGTGCAGGTAAGCGATGAAGCTTGTCCCAGGCGTTCAGCACCGGCGCCTCCCGCACCTCGGCGGCCGCGAGCTTCAGGGCCGCGGCCTGCGCCACCTTCAGCGCGACCACCACCGCATCGCCGACCCCCGGCACGGCGCGCAAGCGCCTCGGGCGGGCGCGGCGAGCACGCCGGCGAAGGACCCGAAACGGGCGATCAGCGCCTTGGCGAGCGGCTTGGTATCGAGACGAGGGATGGCGAACAGGAGGAGTTCCAGCAGTTCGTAGTCGGCGACCGCCTCCGCCCCGCCCTTGAGGAAGCGGGCGACGCAGACGGGCGCGATGGCCGAGATGCCCCGGCGGGCGCCTCGCTCGCGTCAGGCGTGCGACCTGTCGCGCCAGCCTCGACCAGACCACCGCTTGCGCTTCGGCCAAGTCGCGCCGCCTCGTCACGCCTGCTCTTCCGCCCCGTGACGCCGATGCGCGAACGATGCCGCGGGCGGGGTGGCGCCTGCAACCTTTGCGTGCAGCCACCTCGGGAGAGCCGGTCAGGGCACCTCGATCTCGAACAGCGGCGCGTAGTGCTGCGAGCCGAAGACGTCGGACTCGCCCGGGCTGCCCGGAGGCGCGCGCGCGGCGAATGGTGAACTTGATGGCGTTCGCCTGGCTCGAAGACGACGAAGTCGGTGAGGCGGTCGCGGGGTGATGCGGTAGAGCGCGGCCACGCGCTCCGGAGCTGAGCACGCCCGCCTCGCGCACCCGCTCGAAGGCAGCCCGGTCCTTGAAGATCACGTCGAAGGTGATGTGATCGACCCCGGCGTTCTTGCTGCGGATGGTGGAGGCGAGGTCGCGCAGCGTGGTGCGGTTGCGCAGCATCTCACGCGGCCCTCCGCGCGCGTCCGTCGACGAGATGGAATTCGGTGCGGAACAGTTCGCAGGCGTCGCGCACCGGCAGTCACGTGGTTGAGCGTCCATTCGTAACCGGGCTTGCCGATGAAGGATCTCGTCCGCCATCAGCGCCGCCGCCCCGGCCGTGCCCTTCACCTCGGGCAGCCGGGCATAGAACAAGTTGCGCGCGGCGAGCGCGCAGATCTCCTCCGCCTTCGCCGCCATCGCGGCACACCGTCTCGACCACGATGCCGAGCTCGTGCGGATGGGAAGGCGGGCTTCGGTTCGAGCTCGCCCATCACGCCGTTGCGGCCGAACAGGTGATAGTGCACCGACCAGCCGGCCTCAGCCGGCGCGCCGAAGCGTTCGGCAAGCCGCGCCCTCGCCCAGGCGATGGCGGCGTCGATGTTCTCGATCACATAGGGGTCGCGGATGCCGACCACGGCGAGCCGCCGTTCGCCGACCTTGCCGGCACCTTCGAGCTTCACCATCGGGGTGACGGCTGGGATGAACGCGCGCGCCCGAGGCCCGGGCCGTGCGTGTCATCCACCGACATCGTAGCGGCAATGCGCGCATGTCGACGTGTGCCGGAGACGACGTGTTCGTAGAACGGATTGCGCCGCTCATACATCGCGTGGCCGGCGAGCGAGGCGGGCGTGCAACGCTGCCCCGGGTGCAGGGCGGTGATGCGGATGTCGTCCTCCGCGATCCGCCCGAGGATCGATTCCTTGCCCATGAAGGGTTCGCAGCAGAACGAGGCGCACTCCATCAGCTTGCCGGCGTAGTAGGCGGTGGCCGGCGAAAGCCCGGCGTTCAGCAACGGTGCGGCGAAGAGGGCGCAGTCGGAAGCCCGGCCGGCGATCACCACGTCCGCTCCCTGCCGCAAGGCCTCGCGGATCGGCTCGGCATCCATCACGGCGACGATCCGATCCGTGCGCGCAAGCAACGCTTCGTCGGCATCGCGCCGACCATCGAGGCCCTTGATCGGCGTGCCCGACGCCAGCCGATCGAGCAGGAACTCGCGCGTCTGCTCCGACTTGATGGTGGCGAGACGGAAGGGGGCGAGGCCGTGTTCGGCGGCGATGTCCCGGATTAGGGCGGCGAACTGCTCGACCCCGCGGTCGGTTCCCGTATCGGAGGCGGAACCGACGATCATCGGCACGCCGAGCCGCCGGGCGGCGAGCAGCATCGCCTCCAGGTCGTGCCTCTGCCAGGCGGGCGGCGAGGCCTGCAAGTCGGCACCCAGGGGATAGGGCCCGATGTCGCAGGAGCCGGAATCGGCGACGATGAAATCCGGTGCGTGGTCGCAACCGGCGAGGAAGGAGGCCTTCTCGAACGGCGTGAAGCCGAGATGCCCGGTAGGGCAAAGGATGGTGACGGCGTCCATGGGCGGCTCCCTCACGCGGCGACCGGCGCGGTCGGCGTGCGTGTGACCCCGTGCCCTGCACGTGTCGTGCCAGGGCTCAGTCGGCGGCCTGCGCGGTCGTGAGGCCGAGCTTCAGCATTTGGTGGCGCAGCGCATGGCGCGAGAGGCGCAACAGGCGCGCTGCCCGGCCGTGCTTGCCGCCGGCGCGCTTCAAGGCCTCGGCGATCAGCGCGCGCTGGAAATCCGCCGTCGCCTCATGGAAGCCGCGGCCGAGGGCGCCTGCGAGGCCATCGGCGGCAGGTGCGCCGGGCGGCGCGCGGCCCTCGACCTCGCGCAGGATCCGATCGGGCAGGTGCTTCACCAACACCACCTCCTCGCGCTCGAGGATGGCGATGCGCTCGATCAGGTTCTCGAGTTCGCGCACATTGCCGGGCCAGGAATAGAAGCGGAAGATCTCGGCCACGCGCGGCTCGAGCCCCCTGATGGTGCGTCCGACCCGGGCGGCGTGTTCGCGCAGGAACGCCTCGGCGAGCAGCAGCACGTCGTCGCCGCGCTCCCGCAAGGGCGGGATGTTCACCGCCACCACCTGCAGACGCCAGTAGAGGTCGTCGCGGAAACGCCCGGCCTTCACTTCGGAAAGGAGGATGCGGTTGGTGGAGGCGATGAAGCGCACATCGACCCGGGTCGACTTGATCGCGCCGAGGCGGCGGAATTCGTGCGTGTCGAGCAGGGTGAGCAGCTTGGCCTGCAGCTGCAGATCCATCTCGCGGATCTCGTCGAGGAAGAGCGTGCCGCCCTGCGCGGCCTCGATCAGCCCCGGCTTGGCGCCTTGCGCGCCGGTGAAGGCGCCGCGTTCGTGGCCGAAGAGCTCGCTCTCCATCAACGTCGCCGGGATCGCGGCGCAGTTGACGTCGACGAAGGGGCGGGCCGCGCGCGGCGAAAGCCGGTGGATGAGGCGGGCGACCAGGCCCTTGCCGGTGCCCGTCTCGCCGTAGAGCAGGACTTGGCGGACCGGGCTCTGCGCGATGCGCGCGATCAGCGCACGCACGGCTTTGATGCTCTCGTGTTCGCCGATCAGCTCGGCATAGGGCATGGGCGCCGGTCCCGAGGCCTCCGGCGCGGACTCTACGCTCAGGCGTGCGTTTCGCGCCATTCCCCATCGAGGAAGCGGAAGCCGCGCCACGGCACGGCGCGCAGGAGGGCCGAAGGCGATGCGGGCGGCAGGCGCGCGCGTCTCCCAGATCGCGCCCGATGATGGTCGGCGCGGCATCGCCGGCAGGCCGGCAGAGAGGCTCGCCCGGCCCCCGGTGGGCGAGGATGGCCTCGGGCGGCGTGCCAGCGGCGAGGAGGGCGCGCAGCACGGCGAGCCGGGCGCCGGGAGTGCGGCACGGGGGGCAAGCGGTCGGCCGCCGCGGTGTAGTGGTTGGTGCGCGCGACCCACGCGGCCCGTTCGACATCCACGCGGCGGTGGCGGAGTTCCACCGCGGCCACGGCTCCGGTCGCGTCGGCGATCACCAGCGCCCCGCCGCCCGGCCTGCGGCAGCGCGGCGATCGCGGCGAGCGCCTCCGTTCACGCGCGAACACGTGGCGAGCAGGCGGTTCATCAGGAGGTAGCGCAGCATCCCGGGGCCGTGGTCGGCGGTGGGGATCTGCGTGTCGGCGACCGCGAGCCCGTCGCTGTTCATCCCCGACGACCAGGCGCCCGGGCGCGCCGAGCGAACCGAGCGCGAGCACGCTCCGTTTGCCCCAGGCCGGATCGCGGAGGAGGAACAGGCGCTGCAGCGGCGCGAGATCGGGGCGGACATCGCGGTTCTTCGCCAGCACGCCGCTGCGGGCGAAGGCGGAGCAGCCGTCCGCCGCCGCCGGCGGCGGCGGCGAGATCGGCGAGGATGTGTGGCGTGCAGGAAGGCGAACACATCATCGCGGCGTCGAGCCCGAAACCCGTCGGCGATGCCGCGCGACCTCGGCCATCGCTTCCGGCGCGTGCCGCTCGGTCCAGCGCGCGCTGGCGCGGCGAGGAACGTCGCGCGCGGCAGGGCGTCTCGCGCGGCGCGTTCCGGCAGGCCGGACTGCGGATCGGCGCGCCGCACCGCCTCCGCCATCTCCGGACAGGCGCGCGCCTGGGCAAGACCGCGCGCTGTAAGGATCGCCCTCGAGGAGGACGACCACCTGGCTCATCGCACACCCCTCCGCCGAGCAGGTGGCAGGCCGCGCGATGCGCGTTCGACCCCGTGCACGGCGAGGAGGGAGGGTGTCTCGCGCGCGCATCTCGGGCCGGCCTCGGGGCAGCGCGGGTGGAAGGCGCAGCCCGGCGGTGGGGCGAGCGGCGAGGGAAGGTCGCCGCCGAGGTGACGCGGCGCCGGCCTGCTCCCGGGCGATCGAGCCGCGGCACGGCGGCGAGCAGCGCGCGCGTGTAAGGGTGCGCCGGCCGTCTGATCGACCGCCTCGCGCGGGCCCTCTTCGACGATGCGCCCGAGATACATCACCGCGATCGCGCTGCGCGAGATGCGCGACCACGGCGAGGTCGTGGCTGATGAAGAGCATGGTGAGACCCATCTCGGCGCGCAGGTCGCGCAGATAGCCCGAGCACCTGCGCCTGTACCGAGACGTCGAGGGCCGAGACGGGCTCGTCGCAGACCACGAACTCCGGCCCGAGGATCAGCGCGCGGGCGATGCCGATCCGCTGTCTCTGGCCGCCCGAGAACTGGTGCGGGTAGCGGTCGAGATGCGCACGTGCGAGACCGACTCGCTCCAGCATGGCGAGAATGCGCGCCTCCGCGGCTGGCCCCCTCATCCCCGCGTGCAAGCGCAAGCGGCAGGGCGAGGATCTCGCGCACGGTGCGGCGCGGGTTCAACGACGAATAGGGGTCCTGGAAGATGATCTGCATGCGCGGGCGCTAAGCGGGCGGAGATCACGTTCCGGCACGTGCGTGATATCCACGCCGTCGAAGCGGATCGTGCCCGCCCGACGGCTCGTGTAGGCGGAGGAGGAGCCGCCCGAGGGTCGACTTGCCGCAGCCCGATTCGCCGATCAGGCCCAAGGTCTCCCCGCGCCCAATGGCGAGATCGACGCCGGCGACCGCGCGCACGGTCGGGGCGGGGCGGCGGGTGAGCCGCTGGCCGATGCTGCGCCGGAGCGGGTAGATCTTGGCGAGGCCGACCGCCTCGACGAGCGCGGTCACGCCACCTCCTCGGCGCGGAGGCAGCGGGAACGGCGATCGGGCGACAAGGGGCGGAGATCGACCGGGCGGGCGCAGTGTTCGACCGCGAGCGGGCAGCGGTTGCGGAAGCGGCAGCCCGCATCGAGCCGCGTGAGATCGGGCACCTGGCCGGGAATGGAGTCGATCGGCCGGTCGGGATCGTCGAGCGACGGCAGCGAGGCAAGCAGCCCGCGCGTATAGGGGTGGCGCGGACGGGCGATGACATCGGCCGTGGGGCCCTCCTCAACCACCTGCCCGGCGTACATGACCATGACGCGGTCGCATCGTTCCGCCACCACGCCGAGATCGTGGGTGATCAGCGCCACCGCGAGCCCCCTCTCGCGGCGAAGACGGTCGATCAGGTCGAGCACCTGGGCACGGATGGTGACGTCGAGGGCGGTGGTCGGTTCGTCGGCGACGAGCAGCCTCGGTTCGGCGGCGAGCGCGATCGCGATCATCGCGCGCTGGCGCATCCCGCCCGAGAACTGATGCGGATAGTCGGCAAGCCGCCGTTCGGGAGAGGGAATGCCGACGCGGCGGAGAAGGTCGACGGCGCGATCGCGCGCCTCGCCCCGGCTGCGGGCAAGGCCGTGGGCGAGGATCGTCTCCGCGATCTGGGTGCCGACGGTGAGAGCGGGGTTGAGCGCGGAGAGGCTGTCCTGCATGGCAAGCGCCAGGGCACGGCCGCGCAGGCGGCGACGCTCCTCGGCGGAAAGGCGCAGAAGGTCGCGCCCCTCGAACAGGATCTCGCCCAACTCGATGCGCCCAGGCGGGCGAATGAGGCCGAGCACCGAAAGGAAGGTCACGCTCTTGCCCGACCCCGATTCGCCGACGACGCCGAGCGCCTCGCCCGCCGCGAGCTTCAGATCGACCCCGTCGCAAGCGGCGAGCAAGCCGCGGCGGGTGGGAAAGACCGTGCGCAGACCGCGCACGGCGAGCAAGGGTTCCGCCCCCGTCATGACGGATGCAGCCTTGGGTCGAAGGCGTCGCGCAGGCCCTGGCTCGCGAGGTTGATGGAAAGCACCAAGGCGAGGATGGCGAGACCTGGGATGGTGGAGACCCACCACGCCTCGACCAGGAAATCGCGCCCGTCCGCCACCATCGCGCCCCAGGACGGCGTCGGCGGCTGCACGCCGAGACCGAGGAAGGAGAGCGAAGCCTCCATGATGATGACGTAGGCCATGCGGAAGGTGGCGACGACGAGAACGGGTGAGAGGACGTTGGGCAGGATCTCGCGCAGCATGATGTGCGCCGGCCCGCAGCCGAGCGCGCGCGCCGCCTCGACATAGTCCTGCTCGCGGGCGGCCAGCGTCTCGCCGCGCACCACGCGGCAGGTGAACACCCACTCCTTGTAGACCAACGCCAGCACGATGTTGTGCAGGCCCGGCCCCATCATGGCCATCAGCCCGATGGCGAAGACGAGATAGGGAAAGCCCAAGAGCGTATCGACGAGTCGGGAGACGAGCGTGTCGATCCAGCCCCGGAAATAGCCGGCGGCGAGGCCGGCCAGCGTGCCGATCACGGCGGCAAGACCGATGACCATCAGGGCAACGAAGAGCGAGATCCGCGCGCCCCAAATCAGCCGCGAGGTGATGTCGCGGCCAAGACCGTCGCAGCCCAAGGGGAAGGACCAATTTCCCCCCTCCGCCCAAGCCGGCGGCTGCAGGCGGCGGAAGAGATCGGCCTCCGCCGGATCGTGCGGCGCGACCAGCGGTGCGGCGACGGCGAGGACGACGAAGGCCAAAATCACGCTGGCCGAGGCAAGCGCTGTGCGATTGGCGGCGAAGCGCGAAAGGCCAAGCCCGAGGGGGGAGACGGGGCGGAGATCCGGCTGCGCGGCCGCGGTCGCAGGCGCGCTCACAGCCGCACCTTCGGGTTGAGCGCGGTGTAGAGGAGATCGGCGGCGAAATTCAGCGTCACGTAGGTGACGGCGTAGAGCAGAACCGCCGCCTGCACGAGCGGGTAGTTGCGCGCGAAGATGCTTTCGACGACGAGGCGCCCCAAGCCCAGGCCAGCCGAACACGGTCTCGACGATCATGTTGCCCCCGAGAAGCTGGCCCGTTTCGATCGCGGTGACGGTGACGGCGGGGATCAGCGCGTTCTTCAGCGCGTGCAGGAGGAGCACGCGCCGGCGCGGCAGGCCCTTGGCTTCCGCGAACAGCACGTAGTCGGAGGCCAGCACCTCGGCCATCGAGGAGCGCACCACCCGGGCAAGAAGCGCGGCGGTCGGCAGGCCGAGGGTGATGGCAGGCAGCGAGCAGGTGCGCGAGCACGTTGCGGAACGCCGCGAGGTCGCGCGCGAGCAGCGTGTCGATGAGCAAAAAGCCCGTCGTCGCGCGGAACATCGAAGCCGAACCCGACCCGCCCCCCGACGGGAAGGAGACGGAGTTCGACCGCGAACAGCAGGATGAGCAGGATGCCGAACCAGAAGCCAGGCAAAGACACGCCGAACAGGGAGGCGGCGGAGAGGGCACGATCGAGCCAGGTGTCGCGCTTCACGGCGGCGATCACGCCCAAGCGGGATGGCGATGGCGATCGCGACCAGGAGAGCGACCAGAGTGAGTTCGATCGTGGCAGGCAGGCGCTCCGCGATCACGTCCCACACGGGGCGGCGGTGGAAGAAGGAGATGCCAAAGTCGCCTCTGAGCGGCGTTGCCGAGAAAGACGAGAAAGCGTTCGGCAAGCGGGCCGATCGAGCCCCAAGTCGCGCCGCAGGGCGGCAGCCTGCTCCGGCGGTGGCGCGCTGGTCGGCGAGCATGATCTCCACCGGGTCGCCCGGGGTGAGCGTGATCATCAGGAAGACGATCAGGCTCACCCCGAACAGCACAGGGACGAGCTGGGCCAGGCGTTCGACCAGACGGGTCGCGGTCACGGCGCGCGCGACGGTGCCGATGGCCGGAGGAGGCTCATCTCGGCGCGCTGGCGGAACATCGAAACGCCGCCACCGGGCAAGCGTGCCGCAACCGTCGCTCGCTCAGGTCACGATGCGCACGCGATGGAGGTTGATGCGCGAATCCGCCTGCGGTCGCCAGCCGGCGATGCGCTTCGAGACGCCGTAGATGTCCTGCGGCAGCCACAGGAAGATCCACGGCGCCTGATCGGCGACGATGGCTTGGGCGCGGCGATACATGGCGGCGCGCTTGGCCTGGTCGAGTTCGGTCTCGGCCGCATCGAGCAGGGCGTCGACTTCGGCGTTGGAGAAGCCGGCCGTGTTGCCGCGCCCGCCCGTGCGCAGGGTCGGCACCATGATGTCGGAGGGGTCGAGCGAGGCGTTGCCCCAGGAGGTGAGCAGCATGTCGCGGTCGCGGCGTCTCGCCGGATCCTGCCACATCGGGGTCAGAACCGCGCCCTCCCAGACCTGCGCACGCACGCGAAGCCCCGTGCGGGACAGCAGGGCGGCGATCGCCTCGGCGACTTCCTTCAGCGCGGCGGTGGTGTCGAGCACGAGTTCGGTGCCTTCCGCGACGCCGGCCTCAGCGAGGAGGGCACGCGCGCGCGCAAGGTCGTGGCGGTACTCGGGAAGGTCGGGGTTGAAGCCGAACGCATCGGGGCTCATCACGCCGCGCAGCGGGGTCGCGGTGTTGTTGAGGATGCGCGCGATGATCGCCTGCTTGTCGAGCGCGTGATTGAGGGCGCGGCGGACCCGCACGTCGCTGAACGGGGCCTTGGCGTTGTTCAGCGCCACGAAGAAGGTGCGCGTGCCGTTGACCTTGGCGACGAGGGCGTTCGGACTGGCCTCGACCTGGCGCATGGCGGAGGGCGGCAGTTCGTTGATGATGTCGACTTCGCCCGCAAGCAGCGCGGCCACGCGCGCGGCGTTCTCGGGCAGGATGCGGAAGATCACGCGATCGACCAGGGCGGGGCCGACGGGCGGGATGTCGGGCGAGCCGCCGTAGTAGCCATCGAAGCGTTCGAGGATGATCGCCTCGCCGCGACGCCATTCGACCAGGCGGAAGGGGCCGCAGCCGTCGGGACGAGTCTGCATGCCTTCCTGTCCGACGCGGGCGACGTGCCGGCGGTTGACCACCTCCTGGAACGGCAGCATGGCAGGCAGGATCGGCCAGGGTTCGCCGAGGATGAGGCGCACGGTGCGCTCATCCACCACCACCGCCTCCTGCATCGGACCGAGCAGGCCCTTGCGCGGGCTCGGTCTGGCCGCCCATCGCGCCGTCCCTCACGAGCCGGTTGAAGGTGAAGGCGACGTCCTCGGCGGTGAGCACGTCGCCCGAATGGAAACGGATGTTCGCGCGGAGGCGGAACTCGTAAGTCTTGGCGTCGATCGCGCGCCAGGATTCGGCGATCTCCGGCACGATGCGCATGTCCGGGTCGCGCGTGAGCAGCCCGTCGTGGATGTTGCGGATGATGGTCTGGGTTTCGCGGTTGCGGTGGTTCGCGGGATCGAGGGTGAGCGCGTCCTGGCTGAAGCCGACGCGCACGTCGCGCGTTCGGGCCTGCGCGCCGGCGACGGCAGGGGCGAGGGTTGCGGCGGCTACCGCGGCGAAAACCTGGCGGCGTCGAAGCATGATCGTCTCCCGTCCTGTTTGACCGCCTCGTCGCCGGCGCGGGCTCCAGCCGGCGGAGCTCGCGCCGCTCCCTCCCTTGTGCACGGTTCGTGCCAGCGTTCGGGGCCGCAAACGGACGCCCCTCGGCGGCAGCCGGCCGGCATTCTGCGCCGATTTCGCACGTATGCGTGAATCACACGCCAGACGAGGCTCCCGTCTTTTCGTGCCATGGCCCGAGGCGAAGACCGGTCGCGGCCGTGATCAGCCGCCCCCAGCGACCTGTGCGATGAGCTGGTCGACGATCCGGAAATGCTCCCGCCACGTCGGCCGTCGCCAACCGGCGAGCCGTGCGAGCTGGGCCTCGCGCCGCGGCGAAGGGTCCGCGGCGTAGTCGCGGATGGCGCGCGCCCAGGCGGCAGCGTCCAGCGGATCGAGATACTCGGGAACATCGCCTCCCACCTCGCGCAGCGCCGGCAGGTCGGAGACGATCGCCGGCAGGCCGGCAGCAAGCGCCTCGCCGACCGGCAGCCCGTATCCCTCGGCGAAGGAGGGCAGGAGCAACGCCCGGGCGCTGCGGATGAGGGCGGAGCGGCCTCGCTCGTCAACCGCTCCGGCCTCGGTCACGTGCGGACGGAGCGCGACACAGCGGTCGAGAAGATCGACCACCGCCTCGCATTCCCAGCCCCGCGCGCCGGCCAGCACGAGGTGCGGCACCGCCCCGCCCTGTTCAGTGAAGCGACGCCAAAGATGGAGCAGCAGGAGATGGTTCTTGCGCGGCTCGATGGTGCCAAGGCAGAGGAAGGTCGGTGCCTTGGTCGGCGCGGGCGGGACAGGCAAGGGCTCGTCGATTCCGAGGGGGGCGGCGGCCACAGGGATTGTCGCGCCGCGGGCGGCAAGCGGGCCGGCGAGGGCGGTCGCTGTCGCTGCGGAATTCGCGATCACCGCAGCGGCATGGCGCACCACTGTCTCCAGACGCGCGCGATGGCGCTGGTCTTCGCCTGGCCGGGCATATTCGGGATGGGTGAGCGGGATGAGGTCGTGGATCAGCACGACGATCTTCGCCCCCGCCGCGGCGAGCCGTCCGAATGCCTCGGTCCGATCGAGATGGTGGTGCGACACGTTGAGGTAGATCGCGCCGCTGCGGCCGATGGTCCGCAGGAGGTCCGCTTCGGTTGCGAACAGGGCCCACCGCCTGAGGCGCCGGGCGGCGCGCTCGGCACGGTCGGACCGCCCGTCGCGCCAGGCCGCCTCGAGGGCATCGAGGAAGGCGGCAACCCCGTCATCGGGCAGGAGCACGTGTCGGCCGCCGCGCCAGAGCACGCTGCGCGCGCCGCCGTGGCCAGCGCGAAGGTACCGCGCGTACGCGAACTCGACGCGGTCGATTCCCGTCGGCGCAGGCCGGGAGGCGCGCAGGACCAAGCGGGAGAGATCGAGCAGCAGCGCCAAACGCATGGGCGGCAGCGCACTCCGCTCTGCGGGCTTTGGCAAGCCTTGAGCGCTGCGCCGCGCCGCTTCGCTGCCGCGGCTTGTTGCCCAGGCACGACGCCGCTAACGTCTCGCCCGCAGTCGATCCCCGGCGCTGATCCTCTCTTCGATGGCCGTGCAAACCGACGTCGTGATCATCGCACGACGCATCAAGGAGCTCAGGCTGCTTCCCCTCCTGTCGAAGCCCACGCGGCCGGTTCCTGCCACCGCCGAGGTCGTCCTCCTCTGCCTCATCGAGACCGACCCGCCGCCTTGCCTCGGCGCGATGCTGGAGCATCACCGCCGGAGCCTGGTCCGGCATGCCCTGCTCGTCGTCTCCTCCGACGTGGTGCTCGACGATGCCATCGCGCGGGAACCGACGGTATCAGTCGTGCGTTACGACGCCGGGCGGCTTCAGCGTCGCGGCGCGCGTCCGCTTGATGCCCTGAATGCCTCGGCACGTCGGTGGCTGCGCGATCGCTGGTGCCTAGTTGTCGCCCCGAACGAGTTCTTCGTCCATCCGTTCTGGCCGAAGCGGCGAGTGCCGGAGCTCGTCGCCTTCCTCGAGATGGAGCGGCGTCGTCACCTGCAGGCGGTGACGGTGGATCTGATCGAAGGGGAAGGGGTCGAGCCGGGCGGGGGAATCCTGCAGCCCGGCCAGGGCTTCGACCGCGCGGGCTATGTGCAGTCGTTCTGGGAGCGGCAGGGGATGGCGCTGGTGCAGGGCGGGCCCTGGCTACGCGGACCGTTCCGGCACGACCCGGCGCGCGCGCCGGTGCTGAATCGCACGGCGTTGTTCCGCTGGCGCCGCAACCTCTTTCTCCGTCGCGCCCGGGCGGATGCGTTTGCGGGGGGCATCCTCGCGGTCTGGCCCTATCGGATGATGAACACGATGCACGCTGTGGAGCACGTCTCTCCGGTTGGCGCGCTGCTGCGCCGCTTCGGCCACACCGTGTTGGCAGGGACGGCACCGTTCGCGCCGGGGCCAACCACGGTGCCGCTCGACGACGTCTCTGCGCTGGAACGCGCAGGGCTGATGACGCGCGGCCAGTGGTTCTGATGATGTCTCGCGCCGCGGAATCGCCCCGGCTCGCCTTCCTCGTCCTCGCGCATGAGCGTCTCGATCTCGTGCAGCGTCTGCTGCGCCGCCTCGTCAGCGAGGGCGACGCCGCCTTCGTCCATGTCGACGCCAAGGTGCCAGCGGAGGCCTTTGCCGCCTTCCGTGCCGAGGCGGAACGGAGCGGGCCCGGGCCGGTCACGGTGATCGACAACCGCGTGCGCTGCGCCTGGGGAGACTGGAGTTTGGTCGAGGCGACGTTGCGGCTGATCGAGGCGGCGGAGGAGCGGGTAGACGCGGCGACGACCCATCTTTATCTCCTTTCGGGTGCGGATTATCCGACCCGCCCGCTCGCCATGCTGCGGCGTTTCCTCGCCGACCGGCCGGGACAGGACTTCATCGAATGCGTGCCGATGCACGTCGCCCGGTGGAACGACACCTGGCTCCTGCACGAGCGCTACTGGTACCGTCACTATTTCCACGTGCGTCGGCAGAGGCGGCTGTTCCGCTGGTCGATGCGGCTGCAGGAACAGCTCGGGCTGCGGCGACGCTTTCCGGCCGGCCTGGTGCCGTGTCTGGGCAGCCAGTGGTGGTGCCTCCGTCGCGCGACCGCCCGCGCGGTCGCGGCGCGGCTGCGCGAGCCTGCCCTGGCCCGCTTCTTCCGCACCACTTGGGTGCCAGACGAGCTCGCCATCCAGTCGGTGGCGCATGCGGTGTCGGACAGCATCGCCAATCGCTTGCTGACGTACTACGAGTTCACCGACTACGGCGTGCCCGTGGTGCTGCACGACGGCCAGGAGGCGTTCGTCCTTGCCCAGCCCTTCTTTTTCGCACGCAAGCTTTCGCCGTATGCGGAACACCTGCGTGCGACACTCGATGAGGTGTTTGACGGGCGGCAGGCGGTCGATCCGCCGGGGGATGGTTACGGCAAGCGCCTGCCGGACTACGAGCGGGCGCGACTGCTGTTCCGCCACGGGCTGCCGGGCCGGCGCACGCTCGGGTGGCGCCGCGACCCGTGGTGGGGTGAGCTTCGCGACAACACTCGTCCTTACTTCGTTCTCGCAGGGGCGGAGGCGCAGGCGGAGGTCCTGCGCGATCTGGCCGATGCGCTGAATGGGGAACCGGGGCTGCTTTGCCATCGCGACCTGTTCAACAAGGACCGCATCGGCTTCGCAGGGGGGGCGGATTGTTTCGGACCCTTCACGAGCGACCAGACGGCTATCGCCGCGCAGTTTCCCGAACGCGTTCCTCTACGAGGTGCTGGCGGCCGCGCCGCCGGACCGCGCGAGCGGCTTCGTTTTCATCGCTGGCCAGGCTCAGGCGGCGCTCGAACGGTTCACTGGCGATCGCAACGCGGTGATTGTTCTCGTCGCGGGCGCCTTGAGCCCGGCGGCCAACGCCGCGCCGCGCCATTACAGCGACCCAATCCTGGACGAGGCTTGGCTGGTGAGCCAGCGGGCACACGTTCGTCAGGCATACGAGGCCCAAGCCGATTTCGTTGCCGACATCTGCCGGCGAACCGAACGAAGCGGCGTGCCGGTCATAAGATTTGACCGGCTCGGCAGAGGCTTACCGCGAACCGCCTTGAGCAAGTTGACTGCGCAGCTTCGGCGCTCGCTCGGCGGCAGCGGCGTCTGAGCGCCCTGCGGGAATAGTGTGCTCGACCGCCTGGCGTGCCGCCCCGGCGGAAAAGTCGTGCGCCGGACCGGCTCTGCCCGCCGCCGGGCCGGCGCTTTCGCGTCAGCGCGAGTAGAACTCGATCACCTGGGCGGGCTCCATCTGCACCGGGTAGGGCACGTCGGTGAGTTTCGGCGCACGCAGGAAACGCCCCCGCATGGCGCGGTGATCGACCTCCACATAGTCGGGCACGTCGCGTTCCGCCGACTGCGCCGCGTCGAGCACGGAGGCGAACTGCTTCGCCTTCTCCTTCAACTCGATCTGGTCCCCGTCGCGGACGAGGAAGGAGGGAATGGTCACCCGCTTGCCGTTGACCAGCACGTGGCCGTGACTGACGAGCTGGCGCGCGGCGAAGGGGGTGATGGCGAACTTCATCCGGTACACCACCGTGTCGAGCCGGCGCTCGAGGAGTTCGATCAGGTTCTCCGAGGTGTCGCCCTTCCGACGCACCGCCTCCTCGTAATAGCGGCGGAACTGACGCTCGCCGATGTTGCCGTAGTACATCTTCAGCCGCTGCTTGGCCATCAACTGCAGCCCGTAGTCGGTCGGCTTCTTGCGGCGCTGACCGTGCTGGCCCGGCCCGTAGTCGCGCTTGTTGATGGGGCTCTTCGGCCGCCCCCAGAGGTTGACGCCAAGGCGTCGGTTCACCTTGTACTTGCTCGCAAGGCGCTTCGTCATCAGCTCCGTCCCTTCTTGTCGGGCCGCCGCCAGGGCGGGCCGTGGATGTCCCGGTAGGCCCCCGCGCCGGCGGGGGCGGAACTCCCGTTCGCGTTCCCGGGAAGGGCCGCGGCGATACGCGGTTGCGGCCGGCTTGTCAAACCCTGCACCCGCCCCTTATCGGCGGGGCATGGTGACGCGGAGCGACGTGCTGATCCTCGGCCTCTCGGCGGGCGTGGTGGGCAGCCTCGTGGGCGGGTTCACCCTCGGGATCGGCATGGGCCTGATCGCGCAAGGAGCGCCCATCGGCTGGCTGCTCGCTTTGCCGGGGGCGCCACTTGGCGGCGTCCTCGGTCTCCTGCTTGCCCGACGTCTCGCCCGACAGTTGCCGTCAGGGCCCTGCTGAGCGCGCGTGCGGGAGGGGGCCCGCGGGCTCAGACCGCCTCGTCGGGCTCGACCTCCATCCCAGGCTCGATCCGACCGCGCACGCGCCGCCCGCGCGCCAGTTCCGTCACCACGCCGTGCAGCGTGCGCAGCTCCTGCTCCGTCACCTCCGCGCGCTGGAAGAAGTGGCGGATGTTGCGCACCATGGTGGGGCGCTTCTCCCGGTTGCGCAGGAAGCCGCAGGCGTCGAGCTCGATCGTCAGGTGGCGCAGGAAATTCTCGAGTTCGCCCTTGGTCGCCACGCGCGTTTCGTTGGTCACCAGCCGGGCCGGCGGCGTGGCATCGCCCGCCATCCACCACTCGTAGGCGAGCACCATCACCGCCTGCGCCAGGTTCATCGAGTTGAAGGCAGGGTTGAGGGGCACCTGCACAAGCGTGTCGGCATGTGCGAGGTCGTCGGCGGTGAGGCCGTTGCGCTCCGGGCCGAACAGGATCCCCGCGCGCAGCCCCCGCGCGGCGATATCGCGCAGCATGCCGGCGGCGGCGCGGGCGGTGACGGTGGTGATGATGACGTGCCGCGGGCGAGGGCAGGTGGCGAACACGCGGTGCAGGTCGGCCACCGCCTCGGCCACCGTCGCGTGCCTGGTCGCCGCCTCGAGGATCGCGTCCGCCCCGCAGGCGGTGCGCCGGGCGCGTTCGGCAAGCGGGTCCTCGCGCGGGGTCACGAGGCGAAGATGGAACAAGCCCCCATTCGCCATCGCCCGCGCCACCGCCCCGATGTTCTCGGCGAGCTGGGGGCGAACGAGCACCACGACGGGCGTGTTCTCGCCGACGGGCCCGCCGACCTTGCTGCGCGGCTCCTCCTCCACGCACTGCGGATTAGGCGCGGGATGGAGGCCTGGCAAGTCGCCGCCGGGCTGCGGCGGGCCTATCCGCCCAGGCGCCGCAGCATGGCGCGCATCTGCGCGATCTCCGCCTCCTGGGTGCGGATGATCTCCTCGGCCAGCTTGCGCACCTCAGGGTCGCGGCCATGGCGCAGCACGATGCGGGCCATGTCCACCGCCCCCTCGTGGTGCGGGATCATGCCGCGCAGGAAGTCGATGTCGGCATCGCCGCTGAAGCGGATGTCCATCGCGCGGTGCATGCGCTCGTTCGCGGCGCGGAAGGCGCGGGTGCTTTCCGGCTCGGCGGCCGGTGCCGGGCCGTGGCCGTGATGGGGAGCGTGCTGAGCGAGGGCCACGGTGCCGCCGAGCACCGCGCCGAGGGCGAGGGTGAGGATCGTCCTGCGCATGGTCGTCTCCCTTTCCTGGGCCGGAAGCGTGCGGCTTCCGCACGCGGCAGCGGATACCGCCGCTCTCGGGCCACGGAAGAGGGGAGGATCCGCCGACGCTCAGCCGCCTTGAGCGAGCGCGGCCCCCGCGCGGCAGAGGGTGTAGAAGCCCGCCGCCGCCATCACCGCGACCGAAGCCCAGGGGAGAAACGCGGCGAGCCGGGTGAACCGGGATCCGGTCCTGACGGGAGAGGCGAGGCGAAGCGAGAGGGCGGCGGCGAGCGCCGCCCCGCTCAGGACCACGCCGAGGCCGAGCGAGAAGGCCGCGACCATGGCCACGCCGAGCGCAGCCGCCCCGGCCTGCAGGGCGAGGGCGAGCACCACGAGTGCGCCCGGACAGGGCGCGAGACCGCCGCCGAAACCGGTCGCGATCACCGTCCGCCAGCCGACGCGCTGCGCCGCCGGTGGGGGGGAATGGTGAGGCGCGTCGTCGTGCCCATGGTCGTCGACGATGATCGTGCCCGGCGGCGTGGTGGTGGTCGTGGTGATGCCCCCGGTCGCGCACCAGGCCCCGCGCCAACCAGGCGGCGACCGCGAGCACCACGACCCCGCCGGCAAGCGACAGCCAGGGCAGCCATGTCGGCGGCACGCGATCGAGCCCGACCGCGAAGGCGGCGAGCACCAGCCCCCAGACGACCAGCGAATGCGCCACCGCGGCGGAGAGACCGAGCACCACGCCTTGCGCCGGCGTGCCGCGCGTGGCGATGACGAAGCCCGCCATCATCGACTTCGCATGCCCCGGCTCGAGGGCGTGCAGGGCGCCGAGCGCGAAGGCGGCCGGCAGCCACAGCCAGGGTGCGGTACCGCCCGCCGCGAGGGCCGAGAGGATGCCATCGTCCATCGCGCGCGCTCCCCTCGCTCCTTCCTCAGAGGAACTTCGTCAGCGCGCGGAACTCGGCGAGCGCCGCCTCTGCCTGGCCCTCCTCGATGGCGCGGTCGAGGCAGTGGTCGATGTGGTCCTGGATCAGCTCGCGTTTGGCGTTGCCGATGGCGCGTTCGATCGCATGCAGCTGCTGGGCGAGTTCGAGGCACGGGCGGCCCGCCTCGATCATGCCGACCACCGCGCGCAGGTGGCCTTCGGCGCGGCGCAGACGTTTGACGATGTCGCCGTGGCTGGCGTGGCGGATGCCGCCCGCCTGCGGGTCGTGTTTCATGGGGTTATCCTATCCCCCAGGAGAGGATCGTCAAGGCGGCGGTGAGGGAGCGGGGCCCCGCCCCCGGGCTCAGACCGCAACCCCCTCGCGCAGCAAGAGATACGTCACCGCATCGGCGAGCGCGCCGAACGAGGCCTCGATGACGTTGCCCGACACGCCGACCGTGCTCCAGCGCGCCTGATCGGGCCCTTCCGACTCGATCATCACCCGCGTGGTGGCGGCGGTCGCCTGGTCGGGGGTGAGGATGCGCACCTTGTAGTCGACCAGCCTGAGCCCCCGCACCTCCGGGTAGTGCGGTTCGAGCGCCTTGCGCAGCGCGGCATCGAGCGCGTTCACGGGTCCGTTCCCTTCCGCCACCGTCAGCACCCGCTCGCCCTTGACGATGAGCTTGAGGGTGGCCTCGGAGAGGGGCTCCTCGCTCTCATGCCGGCGTTCCACAAGCGTGCGGAACGATTCGAGGCGGAAATACTCCGGCACGGTGCCCAGCACGCGTCGGGCGAGGAGTTCGAACGAGGCCTCCGCGCCGTCATAGGCGTAGCCCGCGAACTCACGCGCCTTCACCTCGTCGAGGATGCGCTTCACCCGCGCATCGTCCGGGTCGACCTCGATCCCTGCCTCGCGCAGGCGGGCGAGGATGTTGGACCGTCCCGCCTGGTCGGAGACGACGATGACGCGGTGATTGCCCACCCGTTCGGGCGCGATGTGCTCGTAGGTGGCGGGATCGCGCGCCACCGCCGAGACATGCAGGCCCCCTTTGTGCGCGAAGGCCGACTCGCCGACGTAAGGCGCACCGCGCGCCGGCGCGCGGTTGAGCCGCTCGTCGATCAGCCGCGAGAGCCTGGTCAGGCCCCGGAGCTGCTCCTCGCTCACCCCCGTCGCAAAGCCCATCTTCAGCATCAGCGTGGGGATGATGGAGACGAGGTTGGCATTGCCGCAGCGTTCGCCGATGCCGTTGATCGTGCCCTGCACCATGCGGCAGCCGGCGCGCACGGCGGCGAGGCTGTTCGCCACACCGTTGCCGGTGTCGTCGTGGCCGTGGAAGCCGAGACGCTCGCCGGGGACGAGGCTGGTCACCTCCTGCACGATCTCCTCCACCTCGTGCGGCAGGGTGCCGCCGTTGGTGTCGCAGAGCACGATCCAATCCGCCCCCGCCTCGTCCGCGGCGCGGATCGCCGCGAGCGCATAGTCGCGGTTGCGCTTGAAGCCGTCGAAGAAATGTTCGGCGTCGAACATCACCGTCGTCGCGCGGCGCTTCGCTTCCGCGACACTCTCGCCGATCATCGCGAGGTTCTCGTCGAGCGTCACGCCGAGCGCGACCTCGGCGTGGTAGTCCCAGGTCTTGCCGACGAGGGTGACGACGGGCGTGCGGGCGGCGAACACGGCGGCGAGGCCGGGGTCGTTGGCGGCGGAACGGCCCGCCCGCCGCGTCATGCCGAAGGCGGCAAGCCGGGCGTGGCGCAGGGGCGGGGGCGAGGCGAAGAAGGCATCGTCGATCGGATTGGCGCCCGGCCAGCCGCCCTCGATCGTGTCGATGCCGAAGGCATCGAGCGCGCGCGCGATCGCGATCTTGTCCGCCACCCCCCAGTCCACGCCCTGCATCTGCTGCCCGTCGCGCAGCGTGCAGTCATAGAGGTGGATCCTCGTCGTCATGACGCGCGTCTCCAGGTGGTGCCCACCGGCGTGTCCTCGAGCACGATGCCTTTCGCGGCAAGCTCGGCGCGGATCGCGTCGGCGGTGGCGAAGTCGCGCGCGCGGCGGGCGGCGAGGCGGCGGGCGATCGCCGCCTCGATCTCGGCACTGTCGATGCCGCCGCGGAACCAGGCGGCCGCCGTGCGCGGCAGAAGGCCCATCAGGTCGGCGGCGGCGCGCAGCCCTGCTCCCGCCTCGCGCTCGCCGGCCAGCGCGCGGTCGGCGAGGCCGTGCATGGCGGCAAGCGCGGCCGGCGTGTTCAGGTCGTCGAGCAAGGCGGCGAGCACGGCGTGCGGAACGTCGGACGCGGCGGCCGGTTCGCCCACATGCTCGAGGGCACGGTAGAAGCGGTCGAGCTCCCGCCGCGCCTCCGCAAGCCCTGCCTCGGTGTAATCGAGCGGCATGCGGTAATGCGTCTTGAGCAGCAGCAGGCGGAACGCCTCGCCGGCCCAGTCGCCACGGGCGAGGATCTCGGCCACGGTGACGATGTTGCCGAGCGACTTCGACATCTTCTCGCCGTTGACGAGCAGCATGCCGTTGTGGACCCAGACCCGCGCGAAGCCCGAGCCCGGAAAGGCGCAGAGCGACTGCGCGATCTCGTTCTCGTGGTGGGGGAAGATCAGGTCGAGGCCGCCGCCGTGGATGTCGAAGTCGGGGCCGAGGTGGCGCCAGGACATCGCGCTGCACTCGATGTGCCAGCCGGGGCGGCCGCGGCCCCAGGGGCTCGCCCAGCCGGGCTGATCCGCCGTCGAGGGCTTCCACAGCACGAAGTCGTACGGGGACCGCTTGTAGGGGGCGACCTCGACCCGCGCGCCGGCCTCCATTTCCTCCGGAGAACGGTTCGACAGCGCGCCATAACGGGGGAAGGACGGCACGTGGAACAGCACGTGGCCCTCCGCCTCGTAGGCGTGGCCGGAGGCGATCAGGCGCTCGATCAGCGCGATCATCTCGGCGATGGTTTCGGTCGCGCGCGGTTCGACGTCGGGCGGCAGCGCGCCGAGGGCGGCCATGTCCTCGTGGAACCAGCGCGTGGTACGCTCGGTCACCTGTTCGATCGTCTCACCGCGGTCGCGCGCGGCGGCCATGATCTTGTCGTCGACGTCGGTGATGTTGCGCACGTAGGTGACGCGGGGAAACAGCCGCCTGAGCAGCCGCACCAGCACGTCGAACACGACGACCGGGCGCGCATTGCCGATATGCGCGCGGTCGTAGACGGTGGGCCCGCAGACGTAGAGCCGAACGTGCGCGGGGTCGAGCGGGCGGAACGGCTCCTTGCGCCGCGTCGCCGTGTTGTGCAGCACGAGGTCCGGCATGGCGGGCGCGATATGCGACGCGCCGGGGGTTCCGTCAAACGCCGGCGGCGAGACGCAGCCGTTCGGCAGCGCGGGCACGGCCGATGAGGGGGAGCAGAGCGGCCATGTCGGGCCCGTGCTCCTCGCCGGTCAGCGCAAGGCGCAACGGGCGCCACAGGGCACGGCCACGCCGTCCCGTCGCCTCCGCCAGCTTCGCCGCCCAGGCCTTCGCGGTGGTCTCGTCCCAGGGCTCGGGCGGCAGGGTGTCGAGGGCGGCGCGCAGGACTTGGGCCTCCTCGAGCAGGGGGGGTGGCACGATGCGGCCGGCGACCACCTCCCACCACCCGCGCGCCTCGGACAGGAGGTCGAGATTGCCGCGCACGGCGTGCCAGAAGGCCTCGGTCGCCCCGTCCGGCAAGCGATCCTGCACGGCCGCGAACGGCGTCGCCTGCAGGACGCGGCGGTTGAGGGCGAGGAGCTGGCGGATGTCGAAGCGGGGCGGGCTACGGCCGAAGCGGGCGAGGTCGAAGCCGGCCACGAGGTCACGCGGCAGGCCGGGAACGGCCTCGTCGGGCGTGCCGAGGCGGGCGAGGTAGCCGGCGAGGGCCTCCGCCATCACGCCGTCGGCGCGCAGCGCGCGCAAGGAGAGCGAACCGAGGCGCTTGGACAGCGGCTCGCCCGCCGCATCGACCAGAAGCGGCAGGTGGGCGAAGCGGATGGCGCGCCGATATCGCCGCCGAGAGCGGCGAGGAGGTCGAGCTGCACGCCGGTGTTGGTGACGTGATCCTCGCCGCGGATGATGTGGGTGACGCCGAGGTCGAGATCGTCGACGGCGGAGGCGAAGATGTAGAGGGGGCTGCCGTCGGCACGCACGAGAACGGGATCGGAGATGGTGGGAAGTTTCACCGCGCGCCGGCCGAGGACGAGATCGTCCCACGCCACCTCGCCGTCGGAGAGGCGAAACCGCCAGTACGGTGCCTTGCCGGAGGCGAGCGCGCGGGCGCGCTGCTCCTCGGTCAGCGCGAGCGCCGCACGGTCGTAGATTGGGGCGAGGCCGCGGGCGACGGCGCTGCCTGCGCTTCGCGGCGAGCTCCTCCTCGCTCTCCCAGCACGGGTAGAGCCGCCCTGCGGCCTTCAGCGCCTCGGCCGCCTCCGCGTAGCGCGCGAGCCGGTCGCTCTGGCGAATGGGGCCCTCGTCCCAATCCAGCCCGAGCCAGCGCAGATCCTCCTCGATGGCGGCGGCGTACTCGGGGCGTGAGCGTGCCGTGTCGGTGTCGTCGAGCCGGAGCAGGAACGATCCGCCCGCCTTGCGCGCGAACAGCCAGTTGATGAGCGCGATGCGGGCGTTGCCGACGTGCAGCAAGCCGGTGGGCGAGGGGGCGAAACGGACGCGCACGCGCGAGGAGGATCAGTCATCCGCCGCGGCGAAGCGGCGCGGATCGAGGCCTGCGCCAGTCGCGCTCCTCGCTGCCGGGCGGGGCAGGGTTGGCGGCGAAGAAGGCGAGTTCGGCGGCGGAGGACCAGGCGAGGTCGCCGGCATCGACCACCTCGGCATCCTCGCCGAAGGCATGCCAGGCGGCCGCGACGTCGCGCGGGCTCGCCCCCGGCAGGCGGCAGCGCTCCACGCTGTCGCGCACATAGGCGCGCGCGAAGGCGTTGGCGTGCATCAGCGTGGCGAAGCCGCGCACCTCCTCGACCTCGCCCTCGTTTGCCCCGGAAAGGTCGACGATGCGCACCACCCAGCCCCCGGCCGGGGCGAAGAGGGACTCCATCATCGCACCAGCGCGGTGAAGCCGTTGGTGATCGGATAGCGCCGGTCGCGGCCGAAGGCGCGCGGGGTGATCTTCACCCCTGGCGGGGCCTGACGGCGCTTGTATTCGGCGCGATCGAGCATGCGCCACACCTGCAGCACCGTCGCGCGGTCGTGCCCCCGTGCCACCAGGGCGTCGACGGACTGGTCGCCCTCGACCAGCCCCTCCAGGATCGGATCGAGCACGTCGTAGGGCGGCAGCGTGTCCTGGTCGGTCTGATCCGGCTTCAGTTCGGCCGAAGGCGGCTTGACGAGGACGCGCTCGGGAATGACGGGGCCGGCGGGGCCCGTCGCCCCGCGCGGCAAGGTTTCGTTACGGAAACGGGCAAGCGCGAAGACGGTGGTCTTGTAGACGTCCTTGAGCACGGAGAAGCCGCCGCACATGTCGCCGTAGAGGGTGGCGTAGCCGACCGACATCTCGCTCTTGTTGCCGGTGGTCAGGAGCATGTCGCCGAACTTGTTCGAAAGCGCCATCAGGATCAGGCCCCGGGTGCGGGACTGGATGTTCTCCTCCGTGATGTCCGGCGGGCGGTTGCCGAACACGGGAGCGAGGATGCGGTGGAACGTGTCCATCGCCTCGCTGATCGGGATCACGTCGTAGCGGACCCCCAAAGCGCGTGCGCAGGCCTCGGCATCCTCCAGGCTCTCGCGCGAGGTGTAGGGGGAGGGCAGCATGACGGCACGCACCCGCTCCGCCCCCAGCGCATCGACCGCGACCGCGGCGGTGACGGCGCTGTCGATGCCGCCCGAGAGCCCGAGCACGACGCCGGGAAAGCCGTTCTTCGCCACGTAATCGGCGAGCCCCAGCATCATCGCCCGCCAGATGCTCTCCTCGCGCCCCTCCTCGGGCGCGATGTGCGACGTCGTGCAGACCAGGCGGTCATCTTCGCGGCACCACTCCGGCGACCGCGAAATCCTCCTCCAGCGCGCGCAGCCGCACGCGCAGGGAGCGATCCGGATCGAGCACGAAGGAGGCGCCGTCGAAGACGAGCTCGTCCTGCCCGCCGACCTGGTTGAGGAAGACGAAGCCGAGGCCGTTCTCGACCACGCGCCCGACGGCGAGCGAGAGGCGACGATCCTGCTTGCCGGCCTCGTAGGGCGAGGCGTTGATGGAGACGAGAAGCTCCGCTCCGCTCTCGCAAAGGGTCTCGCACACGTCGGGCAGCCACCAGTCCTCGCAGATCATCAGTCCGAGGCGGAAGCCGCGGAAGGAGACGGGGCCCGGGGCGGGGCCGGCGACGAAGTGCCGCTTGTCGTCGAACACGCCGTAGTTCGGCAGTTCGTGCTTGGCGCGCATGGCGAGGATGCGACCGCCGTCGAGCACGAGGGCGGCGTTGTAGAGCGTGTCGCCTTCCCGCCAGGGCGCGCCGACGACAAGCCCGGGGCCCCCATCGCCGGTGACGGCGGCGAGCCGCTCCACCTCCGCGCGGCAGGCGTCGAGGAAGGCGGGCTTCAGCACGAGATCGTCGGGCGGGTAACCGGCGATCGACAGTTCCGGCGTCAGAACGAGATCGGCGCCTTCAGCGGCGGCGCGCGCGCGGGCGGCGAGGATCTTGTCGCCATTCGCCGTGATCGCACCGAGATGAGGGTCGAGCTGGGCGAGCGCCAGCCTAAGCCGTTCCGCCATGGGCCGCGACGCTAGGGGCGGGGCAGGGTGGCGTCAACGCGACCGCTGCGCACGCCGAGGACCATGCCGGCGGTGACCGAGGAGCACGCCGAGCGCCCCGCTCCAGCCGAGCGGCTCGCCGAGGATCGGCCATGCCGCGACCGCCGCCAGGGCCGGAACCACCGAGGTGAAGAGGGAGAGGCGGACGGGGCCGAGTGCGATCAGCGCGCGGTTGTAGATCAGCGAGGCGAAGGCCATCGCCAGCAGGCCCTGATAGACGCCTTGGAACAGGATCTCGCTCCAGGGCGCGAGGTGGATGTTGGAGGGGAGGGCGAACCACCAGAGCGGGAGATAAAGCGGCGCGCAGCCGATGGCGATCGAGGTCGTCGCCTGCAGGGCGTTGACCCCCCATCGTCGCACCTGAACGGTGAACACGGCCCAGGACGAGGTGGCAAGGAAGAACAGGATGTCGCCGCGCCAGGCACCGGGCGCAGTCGAAAAACCCGAGCCCCGCGAGCAGAACGATCCCGATGGCGATCAGGGCGAGCGAGCCCCTCCTACGCTTCGAGATCGGTTCGCCGAGCCAGAGGAAGGCGAGGAGCGCGGTGACGAAGGGAAGTGCCCCCGGCAGCAGGACCGCTCCATGCGCGGCAGGCGCGAGTTCGAACGCCGCATAGGCGAGGAGGGCGAAGCCGTAGCCCGCGGTCGCGGCCAGTGCCGCGATGCGCTGGATCGGCACCCCCTGAAGCGCACCTGCGATCGCCGCCGGAAGCAGGGCGACGAAGGAGACACCGAAGCGCAGCGCCGCCATGTCCCATGACGTCAGCGCCCCCTTGGCTCCGGCGCGGCTGGCCAGGATGAAGCCGGTCCAGATGACCAGCACGCCGGCGGCCAAGGCGAAGCCGAGTCGACGCTCCGCGTCCTCGTCCGCCGCCGGAGCAAACAGCGCGCGGATCACGGAAGCCGCGAGCCGTTCTTCCGAAACAGGAACTCTCGCCCGACCTTGACGCGGGCGACGCCGTCATAGGCGATGATGTCGGCGGTGGCGTAGGTCTCGCTCCAGATCTCGGGCAGGAACGAACCGGTGCCGACGAGGTCGAGCGGGGCCTTGGCGTCGGCCATCACCCGGCACTTCTCCACCGAGAAGCCCGAGGAGCCGACGATGCGCACGCGCGGGAAGCCCGCCTCGTCCAGTGCTTCGCGCATGCGCCAGATCGCGGCCGCCGAGACGCCGGTGCCGACCAGCCACTTGAGCTCGGTCTCCGAGCGGTACCGCCTGATCGCGTGCGGCGCGTGGCGTTCGAGCACCGCGTAGGAGGAGGGCGGATCGAGCCCCTCCATGTAGCGCCCGCCATGGGTATCGAGCCGCACGGCGAGGCGACCCTCCGCCGCGAGGTCCGGGAAGCGGCGCGCGACGGCGATCGCGTCCGTGACTTCCTTGCCGAAATAATCGACGAGCACGGTCAAATCCTCCTCCGGAAACGTCTCCCTGAACATCTCGGCCGCGCGCACGGTGGAGCCGGCGTAGCCGATCAGCGCGTGCGGCATGGTGCCCCGCCCGCGATTGGCGCCGAACCAGTGCGCGGTCGCATCGTTCGCGTTGCCGATGAAGCCCTTTGCCCCTTGCGCCTGGGCCGCGCGCGAGCCCACCGAGGCCGCATAGGCCATCATCTCCGCCATCTCGGTGCCGGCGCAGTGGCGCGCATCCATCGCCAGGAACGGGACATGCGGCAGCTCCAGGCACATCGCCCAGGCGTTCCAGGCGGCCACACAGGTGGGGCCGAGCTTCTGCAGCAGGATGGTTTCCAGCTCGGCCAACTCGGCGAAGGAGCCGCTGACGTAGAGGATGGGATCGCCCGCCCCGACGACCGCGCCTTCGGCGATGCATCACCTCGACGCTGACGGCATCACCACGCACCGCGCGCAGCCACTCGATGGCGATGCGCGGGGCCGAGAGGACGGGGCGGCGCATGAACACCGCGTAGGTGACGGTGCAGTCGCCGAACCGCTCGACGATGCGGCGGGTGCGCGTGAAGTAGGAGTCCGTGTGGCGGGGAATCTCTTCCGCCGCCGGGGTCGTGACGGCGCGCACGGTCGCCCGCGCCCTATTGCGCGGCGACACGCCGCGAGCGGTCCGCCCGGCGGCGGCTGCGCAGCTCGTCCGCCACCAGGAAGGCGAGCTCGAGCGCCTGTTCCGCGTTCAGCCGGGGGTCGCAGAAGGTGTGGTAGCGGGCGGCGAGCGAGGCTTCGGTGACGGGGCGCGAGCCGCCAAGGCACTCCGTCACGTCCTGCCCGGTCATCTCGACATGCACCCCGGCGGGCCAGGTTCCTTCCGCGTCGTGCACGTCGAAGAAGCTCCTGACTTCGCTGAGGATCGCCTCGAAGCGGCGCGTCTTGTATCCGTTCGCCGCCTTCACCGTGTTGCCGTGCATCGGGTCGGTGAGCCACACCACCTTGCGCCCTTCGCGCGCGACCGCGCGCACGAGCGGCGGCAGCCGCGTCGCGATCGCCTCAGCTCCCATGCGGGAGATCAGGGTGATGCGGCCCGGCTTCGTTCTGCGGGTTGAGGATGTCGAGCAAGCCGCAACACGTCATCCGGCTGCATGGAGGGCCCGCACTTGATGCCGATCGGGTTCTTCACCCCGCGCAGGAACTCGACATGCGCGTGGTCGGGCTGGCGCGTCCGTTCGCCGATCCACAAGCAGGTGGGCGGAGGTGCAGTACCAGTCGCCGGAGGTGGAATCGATGCGCGTCATCGCCTGCTCGAAGGGCAGAAGCAGCGCCTCGTGCGAGACGTAGAAGTCGGTCTCGCGGATCTGCGGCGTCGTGTCGGAGGTGAGGCCGCAGGCCGCCATGAAGGCGAGGGTCTGGTCGAGCCGATCGGCGAGGTCGCGGTAGCGTTCGGCCGCGGGGCTCCGTTCGACGAAACCGAGGTTCCAGCGATGCACCTCGTGCAGGTCGGCATAGCCTCCTTGCGCGAAGGCGCGCAGCAGGTTCAGGGTGGAGGCGGCGTGGAAGTAGCCGCGCTCCATCCGCGCGGGGTCGGGCGTGCGGGCCTCGGCCGTGAACTCGGCACCGTTGATATTGTCGCCACGGTAGACCGGGAGGGTCACGCCGTCGATCGTTTCGGTCTCCGCGCTGCGCGGCTTGGCGAACTGGCCCGCCATGCGGCCGATCTTCACCACCGGCACCTGCCCGCCGTAGGTGAGCACCACCGCCATCTGCAGAAGCACGCGGAAACTGTCGCGGATGACGTTGGCGGTGAGGTCGGCGAAGGCCTCGGCGCAATCTCCCCCCTGAAGGACGAAGGCGCGCCCTTCGGCAGCGGCGGCGAGGGCCGACTTCAGCCGCCGGGCTTCGCCGGCGAAGACGAGGGGGGGTAGCGCCGGATGCGCTCCAGCACGGCGGCGAGCGCCGCCTCGTCAGGGTAATGCGGCATCTGCGCCACCGGCTTCGTTCGCCAGGATTCCGGGCTCCAAGGCGCTGACATGGCGTTGTCCTCAAAACAGTCACACGTTGCGCGCCGACATTAACCACAGCCGGAGGCCGAACGCCACCGCGCAGCGGCGCGGCCCTAATCCGCCGCCTCGGCCAGCGGGTCGGGCCGGCGGGTGCGCATGGTGACGAACTCCTCCGCCGCGGTCGGATGAACGCCGATCGTGCGGTCGAAATCGGCCTTCGTCGCGCCCATGACGAGGGCGATGGCGATGCCCTGGATGATCTCCGGCGCATCCTCGCCCAGCATGTGGGCGCCGAGCACGCGCCCGGATGCGCGCTCGACGACGAGCTTCATCAGGGTGCGCCGCTGCCGGCCGGTGATGGTGTGGCGGAGGGGGCGGAAGCGGGCGAGGAAGACATCGACCGGCCCCCGCTTCGCCGCCTCCTCCTCGGTCAGCCCCACCGTGCCGATCGGCGGGATGGTGAAGACGGCAGTGGGCACGTTCTCCAGGCTCACCCGACGCGGGCGCCCGCCGAACAGCGTATCCGCGAGCGCGTGGCCCTGCGCGGTGGCGACGGGGGTGAGGTTGAGACGGTCGGTGACGTCGCCGAGCGCGTAGATGGAGGGAACAGAGGTGCGCATCGCCTCGTCCACAACGATCGCGCCCTTCGCATCCGTGCGGATGCCCACGCGGTCCAGCCCGAGGGAAGCGACGTTGGGGCGACGACCGATGGTGGCGAACACGGCGTCGGCTTCGATCGTGCGCCCGTCCGAGGAGACGACCAGAAACCCGCCCCGCGTCCTTTCGATCCGCTCCGCATCGGCATCGAAGCGGAGATCGATCCCCTCAGCGCGCATCTCCTCGGCCAGCGCCTCGCGGATGTCGCGATCGAAGCCGCGCAGGAACAAGGGCCCGCGATAGAGCTGGTGCACCTCCGCCCCGAGCCCGTTCAGCAGGGCGGCGAATTCGCAGGCGATGTAGCCTCCGCCCAGCACGACCACCCGCCTCGGCTTGTCGGCCAACGCGAAGAGGTCGTCGGACAGCAGGCAATGCTCCGCTCCCGGAATGGTCGGGCGGACGGGCTCGCCCCCCGTGGCGATGACGATGAAGCGGGCGGTGACGCGCCTTCCGGCGACCTCCACCGTATGCGCATCGACGAGCGCGGCACGACCCTCGAACAGGGCAACACCGGCCCCCTCCAGCATGCTGCGATACAGCCCCGAGAGCCGTGCCACCTCGGCGTCGCGGCGCGCCTTCAACGCCGCCCAGTCGTGGCCCGAGACCGTCACCTCCCAGCCGAAGGCGCGAGCGTCGGCGAAGGCGCCGCGATATTCGGCCGCCTGCACCATGATCTTCTTCGGCACGCAGCCGACATTGACGCAGGTGCCGCCCCAGTGGCGCGCCTCGGCGATGGCGACGCGCGCGCCATGGCCCGCGCTGATGCGCGCGCAGCGCACCCCGGCTGAGCCGCCGCCGATGACGAAGAGGTCGAAATCCACCCCCGCCTCGCCGGTTCTCCTTCCCGCCGCGATCCCAGCGCCGCCGCGACCGGCCGGCGTCAGGCGCCGATGCCGCCCAAGGCGACGTACTTCACCTCGAGATACTCCTCGAGGCCGTGATGCGCGCCCTCGCGGCCGAGCCCGCTCTCCTTGTAGCCGCCGAAAGGAGCGACCTCGGTCGAGATGATGCCCTCGTTGACCCCGATGATGCCGTACTCCAGCGCCTCCGCCACCCGCATGATGCGGCCGACGTCGCGGGCGTAGAAATACGCGGCGAGCCCGTAAGGCGTGTCGTTGGCGAGCCTGATTGCCTCCTCCTCGGTCGCGAACTTGAACAAAGGGGCGACGGGGCCGAAGGTCTCCTCACGGAAGATGCGCGCCGAGGGCGGCACGTCGGCGAGCACGGTCGGCTCGAAGAACGTTCCGCCGAGCGGATGACGCTTGCCGCCCGCGAGCACGCGGGCGCCACGCGCGACGGCGTCGGCGATGTGCTCCTCCACCTTGCGCACCGCCTCCTCGTTGATGAGGGGCCCCTGCACCACGCCGGGCTCGACCCCCGGGCCCACCTTCATCGCCCGCGCAGCGTCGGCGAATTTCTGCGCGAAGGCGTCGTAGACCCCCTCCTGCACCAGGATGCGGTTGGCGCAGACGCAGGTCTGCCCGGTGTTGCGGTACTTGGAGGCGAGCGCCCCGGCCACCGCCGCGTCGAGATCGGCGTCGTCGAACACGATGAACGGCGCGTTGCCGCCGAGCTCCATGCTCACGCGCTTCACGGTGGCGGCGCATTGGGCGAGGATCACCTTGCCCACCTCGGTCGAGCCGGTGAAGGACACCTTGCGCACGAGCGGGCTTGCCGTGAGTTCCGCCCCCACCTCGCCCGAGGGGCCGGTGACGATGTTGAGAACGCCGGGAGGGAGGCCGGCGCGTTCCGCGAGCACGCCGATGGCGAGCGCGGTGAAGGGTGTCTGCGAGGCAGGGCGAACCACGCCGGTGCAGCCCACCGCAAGGCCGGGGGCGCATTTGCGGGTGATCATCGCGGCTGGGAAGTTCCACGGCGTGATGGCGGCGAACACGCCGACGGGTTCCTTCATCACCAGGATGCGCCGGCCCTTGGCGTTGGTCGGGATCATCTCGCCGTAGGCGCGCTTGCCCTCCTCGGCGAACCATTCGACGAAGGCGGCGGCGTACAGCACCTCGCCCTTCGCCTCGGCGAGCGGCTTGCCCTGCTCCGAGGTCATGATCAGGGCGAGGTCGTCGGCGTTGGCAAGCATCAGGTCGAAGAGGCGGCGGAGGCTGGCGGCGCGCTCCTTCGCCGTCAGCGCCCGCCAGGCGGGGAAAGCGCGATGGGCGGCCTCGATGGCGGCGCGCGTCTCCGTCGCGCCGAAGGCGGGAACGGTGCCGAGCACCTCGCCCGTGGCCGGGTTGCGCACGGCGAGCGTCTTGCCGGAGGCGGCCTCGACCCACTTGCCGTCGACGAGGCAGGCCTGGCGGAACAGCGAGGGGTCCTTCAGCGGCAGCGGCGCGGTCGGGTTCAGCATCGGCGTCCTCCCGTGGTTTGGGCGGGGCGGAGCCTAGACCCGGGCCGAGGGGGTGGAAAGGGGCGCGGGCCGACCCGGTCGGGCCGGCCCGCTTCGCCGCGGCCGCGACGCTCGGGCGACTTAGGCCGCCTTCACCTCGGCGAGGAAGGCTTCGACCTGGCGTCGCAGCTCCTCGGCGTTGCGGCTGAGTTCCTCGGCCGCCTTCTGCACCTGGGCGGCATCCGCTCCGGCGTTTTGCGCCACCTGCTGCACGGAGCCGATGTTGGCGGAGACCACGCCGGTGCCCTGCGCCGCCTGTTGCACGTTGCGCGCGATCTCGGCGGTCGCCGCGCCCTGCTCCTCCACCGCGGCGGCGATGGAGGCGGAGACCGCGCTGATGCGTTCGATGGTGCCGCCGATGGCGCGGATCGCCTCCACCACCTTCGCCACCTCGGCCTGCACGGAGTCGATCTGGGCCGCGATCTCGTCCGTGGCCTTGGCGGTCTGGGAGGCGAGGTTCTTCACCTCGGAGGCGACGACGGCGAAGCCCTTGCCGGCGTCGCCCGCGCGCGCCGCCTCGATGGTGGCGTTCAGCGCGAGCAGGTTGGTCTGGCCTGCGATGTCGTTGATCAGGCGCACCACGTCGCCGATTTTCTGCGCGGCGGCGGAGAGCGATTCGACGGTGGCGTTGGTGCGCGCGGCCTCGCTCACCGCTTCCTGCGCCATGCGCGTGCTCTCCGTCACTTGGCGGCTGATCTCGCGGATGGAGGCGGCGAGTTCCTCGGCGGCGGCGGCGACCGTCTGCACATTGGCCGAGGCCTGTTCGGCCGCGGCGGCGACGGCGGTGGCCTGGCGCGAGGTCTCCTCCGCCCCGGCGGCGAGGCCGGAGGCGGTGGCTTCGAGCTCGGTGGCGGCGGAGGCGACGGCCTTCACCACCGTTCCGGTTTCGGCCTCGAAGCGGCGTGTGGCGTCGCTCAGGCGGGCGGCGCGGGCGGCCTTGGCCTCGGCCTCGGCGCGTTCGCGCGCCTCCGCCTCGCGCTGGCGGATCAGGGCGTCGCGGAAGGTTTCCATCGCCTTGGCGAGGTCGCCGATCTCGTCCCTTCGTCCAAGGCCCGGGATGGGGGCGGCGGTGTCGCCGTCGGCGAGGGCGCGCAGCCGGGTGACGGACTCGGAGATCGGCCGGGCGATGCCGCGCGCGCCGATCAGCCACACGGCGACGGCAGCCAGCAGCAGCGAGAGCAACACGACCGAAACGTGTTGTCATCTCCTTCGTCTTTGCGTCCTGCTCAGCATCGGCGACCGAACGCTGCATGGCGGCCGACGGCCGCCTTGTCGAGCTCGTCGGTCAGTCGCATCACCGCAACGTAGGGCTGCAGGTTCGCCATCACGACGGCGTTCAGGTCGGGCTCGTCGCGACTGACGGCGGCGAAGCGTGTTGGAGACGCCGGCGAGGAACGTCTCGACGGCAGAAGGAAGACGATTGAGGATCGCGGCGGTTTCAGGCCCGGAGATGGCGCGCAGCCTCTCCACGCTACGGCGGTAGTCCGCGAGATAGCCGTCGATCTCCCGCCGGATAGCGTCGAGATTGACGGAACGATCGGCCGAGACCCGCAGCTCGAGCCGACGGATGTGGGTCATGATGGCGCCCGTGCGCGCGGCGAGCAGGGCCGCCTCGCCCTCACGCGCGACCATCCGGACGTCTTCTTTCAAGGCCGAGACAGCCCAGAGCCCTGTCCCGCCCAGGGCGACGATCGCCACCCCGAGCCCGCCCGCTAGCACAGCGAACTTTCCGGTTATGCGAAGATTCGAAAGAAATGACATGGCCAACGCCTCCTCAGCACCGTGTTCGTTGCTTGCGGAAGCCTGGCCGAAAAGGCTTACGAAACCGTATCGGGGAGTGGGGACTTTGCCGAGGACGCTCCCCGACTCATCCCCACCGCGGCCGAGCCTCCGGCCGCGACGGTGCCGGCAGAAGGAAGGCCAAGGCCTCGTCGGCCGTCTCCTCCCACACCCGCATCGTGTGCCCGGTGTCGACTAGACGCGAAGGATCACCTGCTCCGGGCTGGACGCGCCTCGAGCGACCTCGGCGAGCCGCAGCGTCTCCTGCAGCGATGCCCAGGGGGTCGGCATCGCCGGTGGCGAGAAAGAAGGGAACTCTCAGCGGGCTGTGCGCGCGTAGGCCGCGAAGGCGCGCGGCCAAGCCACCGCCCGCCACGCCGCCTCATCGAACGCCCCGTCCGCGCCGCGGAAGGCCGCGCTGCGGCGGGCCCCGGAGAGGGCGGGGGGAAGGTCGGCGTAGCAGGCCGGCGCCCACAGAGCCGCGCGGGCGAAGAGATCGGGCCGGCGGAGCGCGATGCGGAGCGCCCCGAAGCCGCCCGCCGAGTACCCGGCGATCGCCCGCCCCTCCCGCGACGCGCGTCACCGGAAACTTCAGCGCCACGTCGGCGAGCAGGTCGCGCACCACCCAGCTCTCCGCCAGCGCCATCGGGCTGTCCACCCACCACGTGTCGCGCGCGCCCGGCATCACCGCAATCGGGGCCGCCACCCGCCCCTCGGCAATGCCGCGCTCCACCGCGCGCCACAGCCGGATCTTGCCGGCCCAGAACTGCTCATCCGCCCCCGCCCCATGCAGCAGCACGAGCAAGGGATAGGGCCCGCCCGCGGGATCGAACCCCGGCGGCAGGAACACGTTGTAGGCGAGCCACGTGCCGTCCGCGGTGACGCAGCCGTCCGGCAGCACGCGCCACTCGCGCGCGGCAGCCGAACCCGCCGCCGCGATCGCGCCGGCGACCCCCGCGAGAAGCGCGCGCCGCCCCAGCATCCGCCTCACTCCACCGTCACGCTCTTCGCCAGGTTGCGCGGCTGATCGACGTCCGTCCCTTTCAGCACCGCGACATGATAGGCGAGGAGCTGCACCGGGACCGCGTAGACGATCGGCGCGGTGAGGGGGTGGGTCGCGGGCATCGGCACGGTGTGCGCGCAGAGGGGGGCGAGGCGTTCGCAGCCCGCGCGGTCGGAGACGAGGATGACGCGGCCGCCGCGCGCATGCACCTCCTGCACGTTGGAGGCGGTCTTCTCGAACAGGGGGCCAGGAGGCGCGAGCACGATCACCGGCACGTGCTCGTCGATCAGCGCGATGGGCCCGTGCTTCATCTCGCCCGCCGGATAGCCTTCGGCGTGGATGTAGCTGATCTCCTTCAGCTTGAGCGCGCCTTCCATGGCGATGGTCCAGGCCGTGCCGCGCCCGAGATAGAGCACGTCGCGCGCCTCCGCCACGTCCTCGGCGATGGCGGCGACGCGGCGTTCGAGCTCGAGCGCCTCCGCCGTCTGGCTCGGCACCTCGATCAGCGCCTGAGCGAGCGCGCTGCCCGCATCGCGCGAGAGTGCGCCGCGCGCCTCGCCGGCGGCGATGACGAGGCAGGCGAGGGCGGCGAGCTGGGTGGTGAAGGCCTTGGTCGAGGCGACACCGATCTCCGGCCCGGCGAGGGTGAGGAGGGCGGCGTCGGCCTCGCGCGCCATCGCGCTCTCGCGCACGTTGACGACGGCGAGCACGCGCTGGCCCTGCGCCTTCGCCCAGCGCAGCGCGGCCAGCGTATCGACCGTCTCGCCCGATTGGCTGATGCCGAGCACGAGCCCCGCGGGGTCGAGCACCGGCTCGCGGTAGCGGAACTCGGAGGCGATGTCGGCCGAGGCGGGCAGGCGTGCGACCTGCTCGAACCAATCCCGCGCCACCTGGCCCGCGTAGAAGGAGGTGCCGCAGGCGACGATGGCGACCCGCGAGACGGCGCCGAGATCGACCCCGAGGTCGGGCAGGGTGATGCGGCGCGACGCCGGGTCGAGGTAGCTCTTCAGCGTGTCGCCGATGACGGCCGGCTGCTCATGGATCTCCTTTTCCATGAAATGGCGGTAGTTGCCCTTGCCCACCATCGCGCCCGAGATCGCGGTGCGCCTGATCGGGCGTTCGACCGGGCGGTTGGCGGCGTCGAAGATGGCCGCCCCGTCGCCGCGCACCACCGCCCAGTCGCCCTCCTCCAGGTAGCAGATCCGCTCGGTGAGCGGCGCAAGCGCCAGCGCATCGGAACCGACATACATCTCGCCGTCGCCGAAGCCGATGGCGAGCGGGGAGCCGCGGCGCGCGGCCATGATCAGATCGTTCCGTCCGGCGAACAGGACGGCCAGGGCAAAGGCGCCAACAAGGCGCGGCAGCGTGGCCGCCATCGCCTGCTCGGGCGAGGCCCCGCGGGCGAGCGCGCGATCAAGCAGGCGCACCACCGTCTCGGTGTCGGTCTCCGATTCGAAGATCGCGCCCTCGGCCTCGAGTTCGGCGCGCAGTTCGGCGTGGTTCTCGATGATGCCGTTGTGCACCACCGCAACCCGTGAGGTCGCAATCGGGTGCGCGTTCGCTTCCGAGGGCCGCCCGTGGGTCGCCCAGCGCGTGTGGCCGATGCCCGTCGTACCGGAAAGCGGCTCGGCGGCGAGACGTTCCGCCAGCCGCGCGAGCTTGCCCTCCGCCCGCCGCCGCGCGATCCCGCCGTTGACCAGGGTGGCGATGCCGGCGCTGTCGTAGCCGCGGTATTCCAGCCGCTTCAGCGCTTCGAGCAGGAGCGGCGCGGCCTCGCCACGCCCGACCACGCCGACGATGCCGCACATCAGCCCTGCTCCTTGCGCGGCTTGAGGAAACGCGCCGCCCGGCCCGGCTTCGCCACCTGGCGGGCGCGGCCGAAGGCCATCGCCTCCGCCGCCACGTCCTCGGTGATGGTGGAGCCGGCGGCGATGAACGACCCCTCGCCCAGGGTGAGCGGCGCGACCAGGGTGGCGTTGGAGCCGACGAAGGCGCGGGCGCCGATGGCGGTGCGGTGCTTCGCGATGCCATCGAAGTTGCAGGTGATGGTGCCGGCGCCGATGTTCGCCCCTTCGCCGACGGTGGCGTCGCCGAGATAGGCGAGGTGGTTCGCCTTCGCACCCGCCCCGAGCTGGGTGTTCTTCAGTTCGACGAAGTTGCCGACATGGGCGCGGGGACCGACCTCGGCGCCGGGGCGGAGGCGGGCGAAGGGGCCGATCAGCGCGCCTGCGCGCACCACGCAGCCCTCGAGGTGCGAGAAGGAGCGGATCACGGCCCCTTCCTCCACCGTCACGCCTGGACCGAACACGACGTGCGGGTGGACGACGGTGTCGGGCGCGAGAGCGGTGTCCCAGGCGAGGAAGACCGTTTCGGGAGCGATCAGGGTCGCACCCCCCTCCATCGCGCGTGCGCGCAGCCGGGCCTGCAGGATGGCTTCGGCGGCGGCGAGTTCGGCCCGCGAGTTCACCCCCGCCACCTCGTCCTCCGCCGCCTCCGCCGCCACCACCCGCGCGCCTTCCGCCCGCGCGATCGCGACGATGTCGGTGAGGTAGTACTCGCCCTTGGCGTTGGCGTTGTCGACCCGGCGCAACCAGCGCAACAGATCCGCCGCCGGCGCGCAAAAGAGGCCGGCATTGCAGAGCCCGATCGCGCGCTCCTCCGCCGTCGCATCGCGCCACTCGACGATGCGGGAGACGAACCCCGCCTCGTCGAGCACCACCCGGCCATACTGCGCCGGGTCGGCGGGGCGGAAGGAGAGAAGGGCGAGGTCGGCGCCCGCCTCGCGCCGGCGCTGCGGCCAGCGCCAGCATGGTCGCCGGGCGAACGAGCGGCACATCGCCGTAGAGGATCATCGCCTCGCCCGCGGTCGCCTCGAGGGCGGGGGCGGCAGCGAGAACGGCGTGCGCCGTGCCGAGCCGCTCCTCCTGGACGAAGCAACGCGCGGGGGCGACCGCGTCGCGCATGGCCGCGAAGGCCGGTTCGGGCCCGATCACCACCGCCGCCTCGGCGAAGCCGGCGGCACGGGCCGCGTCCAAGACGTGCGCGACCATCGGCCGCCCGGCCAGCGGGTGGAGCGGCTTCGGCAGGCACGAACGCATCCGCGTGCCGAGACCGGCAGCGAGGATGACGGCAAGGGAGGGGCTGTCGGCCACGGCGGCGGGTTGTGCCGCGCGCGGGGCGCGATTGTCAAAACGTCATCGCATCGTCGCGAAAACGGCCTCGCGCCTGCTTCGCGTGCGGTCCGTTCAGTTCCGGCTCTCGCGCCGAGGCAGCGCCACCTCGCCGCGCCCCACCCTGGTCAGGTGCACGTGGATGGTGCCCCAGTTCGTCTCGGCGTCGATCCGCACCGGGATCACCGGCAGGTCCGGGGCGGGCCGGGCGAGCCACGCCGCGCCCGTCCGCGGCTCGCGGGCCTGAGCGGGGTCCGCCTCGCGCCAGAAGCCGGCGACCTGACGGCCCTCGAAGCGGCACTTCAGCGCCGGGCCGGCGTAGAGCCCCCAGCGATGCGGGGCGAGCGTCTCCTCGCCCTCGGTGGCGGCGGTGAAGTCGCTGCGCCTCCGCCCGTCGAACACTGCCGGCCGCGCCGTCGCAGCGCCCGCTCGCCGAGACGCGGGCGATCAGCGCCACGAGGGCCGACATCGTGTCCACCGTGCCGCGCTGCAGCTCGGGCGGCACCGGCTCGCGTTCCTCCTCGTTGGCGGGGACGAGGGCGAGCACCTCGGGGGTGGTCCCATGCCAGCGCAGCGCGACCCGTCGCACCCGGTCGCGCCAACGCCCCTCCAGCGCGTAGCGGTCGGGGGAGAGACCGAGCGCAGTCGCCGGCGTCACCCTCCCCTCCACCTCCGAGACCTGCTCGCCGCGCACGAAGGCGGCGAGAAGCCCCGCCGTGCGCAGCCGCGCCAATGCCCGGTAGCGGTCGGCGGCGAGGGCGAGCGAGGCGTCGAGCTCCACCACGCGGAAGCCCGAGAAGTAGACGGTGTAGGAGGCGAACACCGCCTCATTGGCCCGGGTTGGAGCCGAAAGCCCGAACAGGAGCAAGGCGAGGGCGAGAGCGGGACCGAGGGGGCTCATCCATGAGCTGTCGCGCGCCTCGCTTGCGCCGGCAAGACGCGATCGCGTCATCGCGCCGCGTGTTGGGTGGCGGCCGGGCGCGGCGCGGGTGAGGGAGACGACGAGGGTGCCGAGCCAGTCGATGCCCATCTCGAGCCGGATCGGCATCGCCGGCGCGCCGGCGTAGGGGGGCGCGATCCAGACCGAGCCGAACTGCGGCTTCTCGGCCTCGGCCCGGTCCCAGTCGCGCCAGAAGCCCGCGATCTGGCGCCCTTCGAGGCGGCAACGCACCGCCTCTGCGCCGGGCCGATCAGGCACGGGCCCAGTGCCGGCGGGAGCGAGCGCGATCCGCTTCAGACGCCGTCCGTCGAAGATGGTCAACTCCATCGCGCAGCCCGCCTCGCCGCGGGCGGCGACGGAGCGGGCGATGGAGACGAGCGCGGTCAAGGTATCGATCCCGCCCTGGGCCAAGTTCGCCGGAACGGGCTCGCGCTCCGGCACTTCCAAGGGCTCGAGGCGGATGCGCGGGGTCCGATCCGTCAGCACGATCTCGACCAGCCGGCGCTCCCCCTGCCACTCGCCTTCGGCGCGGAACAGCACGGGCCGAAGCCCCGCCGGGGTGAAGCGCCCCTCCGCGGTCGCGGTCTGGTCAAACCGCGTGCTCAGCACAGCCAGGCCCGAGGACCGGGCGCGGGCCCGCACGCGGTAGCCGTCGTCGCGCAGCTCGGCGGCGACGTCGATGGTCATCACGCGGAAGCCGCCGACGCGCGCCGTGTACTGGGCCTCGACCGCGGCCGAGACCGGCCCAGCGGCAAGCAGGACGGCGGCGGCAGCCAGTGCCAAGCGCATGTGTCGAGAGTGGGAAGGCGCGCTTTGGCATGCAAGCGCCCTCGGCTTGACGCTCAACCCGGCACAGCCCTATGAGCGGAGCGGGTCGGGCGTGTAGCTCAGCGGGAGAGCACTGCCTTCACACGGCAGGGGTCGTAGGTTCAATCCCTACCGCGCCCACCAGCTCGGCCGCCCCTTTCGGCGTCGCGACCCGACACGGAGCACAAGCCGAACACGTGCCCTCACCCGAGGCGGTTGCGCGCGCCGGCTTGCTGCGTCCCCTTTCCCGACTGTTGCGCTGGATCAAGGCAGAGCGCCGGGTCTTCCCCGAGGATCGCGGGATCGGCCGGAGCGGCGAAAACCTTGCCATCAGCAAAACCTTCGTATATGCGAAGGTAGAGGAGTTTACCTGAGGCAGGAAGGAACACCAAGGACAGGCCGATGGCGAGCGTCTCCATGCCGGGCCCGGGCGTGCCGCAGGCCTCCGTGCCGTCTGCCGCGCACGCGGCCGGCCTCGCCCATCTGCCGCTGCCGCTGTTCGCCGCGCCGATGGGCGTGGGCGGCCTTGGCCTTGCGTGGCGAGAGGCGGCGCACGTGCTTGGCGCGCCCGCCGCGATCGGCGAGGTGCTGCTCGGTCTGTCGGTCCTGCTCTGGGTTGTCATCTTCGCCCTGCACATCCTGCGCGCCGTCCGCTACCCGGAGGCTCTGGTCGCTGACCTGAAGCACCCGGTCCGGTCCTCGTTTGCTGGCGCGGTGACGATCGGGCTGATGATCGCCTCGGCCGCTCTGCTCCCGCAGGCGGCTGGGCTTGCCCGCGCGGTGTGGATCGTCGCCGTGGTCGGCCACGTCGCCGTCGCCGCCTGGACGGTGCGCGACCTCCTCGCCGCGCCGCGCGAGCCGGCCGCCCTGACCCCGCCGCTGCTGATCCCGCTGGTCGGCAACATCCTCGCGCCCGTGTTCGGGGTGAAGTTGGGCTTCGAGACCGCCTCGCTTCTGATGCTCGGGCTGGGGGCCAGCCTGTGGCTGTTCCTGCAGCCGCTCCTGTTCCTGCGGCTGATGACCGGAGCGCCGCTGCCGCCCAAGCTGCGGCCGACCATCGTCATCCTGCTCGCCCCGCCCGCCGTGGGGGCGCTCGCCCTGGCGCAGCTCAGCGGCGGTTTCGGCCCCGTTCCGCTCGCCGTCTTCGGCTTCGCCGCCTTCGTCGCCCTGGTGATCGCGCTCCTCGCCCGCGACCTCGTGCGCGCCCCCTTCGCGCTGTCGGCCTGGGCCTGGACCTTCCCGGTCGCTGCCTTCACGGTCGCGGCCCTGGCCGCCGCCCATGCCTATCCCGCCGCGTGGCAAGCACCCGTGCTGTGGGGCCTGCTCGCGCTCGCCACCCTGATCGTCGGCCTCGTCTTCGCGCGCACGGCCAAGCTCGCCGCCTCCGGCGCCCTGCTCGCGCCCGAGGGCTGATCAATCCGCCAGACCACCAAGGGGAGGGAGGAATGCCCATCGATTCCAAGCTCGCCGCCCTCGGGAGGCGCGGCCTGATCGCCGCCGCCGTGGCCGCGGGCCTCGTTCCGGCGGCGCTGCCGAAAGCGCGTGCCGCCGCGGTGCGGACGAAAGCCAAGATCGTCATCGTCGGTGCTGGTGCCGCCGGGCTTGCCGCCGCCAACCGCCTCGCCGACCGCCTCGAAGGGGCCGAGATCACGGTGCTCGACCGGCGCCGCGAGCATCTCTATCAGCCGGGCTTCACCCTGGTCGCGGCCGGGCTGAGGCCGCCCTCCTACGTCGTCAGCACGACCGCTGAATACCTTTCCGAGCCGGTGCGCTGGATCGAGGAGCGGGCGGCCGAGATCGACCCGGTGGCGAAGGCGGTGGTGACCGACACGGGCCGCCGCCTCGCCTACGACTTCCTGATCGTCGCCACGGGGCTCGAACTGGACTACGGCGCGATCGAGGGCATGGATGTGCGCCGCATCGGCGCGAACGGCATGGGCTCGGTCTACGCCGGGCCGCAGGCGGCGGCGGCGACCTGGGCCGCGATGAGCGCCTTTGCCGACAAGGGGGGCGTGGGCCTGTTCCTCCGCCCCGCCACCGAGATGAAATGCGCGGGCGCGCCGCTGAAGTACACCTTCATCACCGACGACGTGCTGCGCCGCCGCGGCAACCGCGCGAAGGCCGAGCTCAGTTACTTTGCGCCGGGCCGGGTGCTGTTCAGCGTGCCGATCGTGCACGAGAAGGTGCGCCTGCTGTTCGGTGATCGTGACGTCAAGGTGCACTACCAGCACACCCTGACCCGGCTCGACCTCGACCGCCGCATCGCCACCTTCCGCACGCCGGACGGGCTGAAGGAGGTGGGCTACGACTTCATCAACGTCGTCCCCCCGATGAAGGCCCCCGATGTGGTGCGCATCTCCCCCCTGCCGTGGCAGACCGGGCCCTGGGCGGCCGAAGGCTGGGTCGATGTCGATCGCCACACCCTGCGCCACAAGCGCTTCCCGGAGGTGTTCGCGGTCGGCGACGTCGCCGGCGTTCCGAAAGGCAAGACGGCGGCCTCGGTGAAGTGGCAGGTGCCCGTCGCGGTCGATCACCTTGTTGCCGACATCGCGGGCACCCGCTCGTCCGAGAGCTACAACGGCTACACGTCGTGCCCGCTCATCACCCGCATCGGTCGCGCGATGCTGGTTGAGTTCGACTACAACGACAATCTCACGCCGTCCTTCCCGGGCATCATCGCGCCCCTCGAGGAGCTCTGGATCTCCTGGGTGATGAAGGAGATCGCGCTGAAGCCGACCTACCTCGCCATGCTGCGCGGGCGTGCCTGACCGAAACGGGAGGAAACCATGAAGGAACTCGACCCTGTCGTCTTCTGGGCCGTCTTCCAGGAGATGCTCGGACCCTGGCTCTGGGTGATCATCGCCGGCGCGATCGTCGCCACCCTGGCCTTCGTCTGGGTCTTGGTGCGCGAGGGCGGGAATCGCCTCGCGCCGCCTCGTCTGGTCGGAGCTCGCCGGGCTGGCGGGCGGCGTGGCCGCGCTCGTGATCATGATGGCGGTGACCAACAGCCGCTTCGTCGATCTCGGCGGGCCGATCGACTGGCTGCTGGCCGCCGGCATCTTCGTTGCCGGCTTCATCGGCGCGACCCTCGGCGTCTACGCCCTGCTCGGCGTGCTCGGGATCGCCAAGGCGCCGGCGGAAGAGGCTGACGCCGCCGCCCCGGCGCGGACCGGCCGGGACGCCTACGCCGCCCGTTAAGATCTTCTTCCGGCGCCCGGCGGGGCCAGCCGCCGGGTTGCCGACATACGTCTGTTTCTGTCACACTCGATGCGACTCTTTGGATGGGGGCGGCCGTGGGGTGTGACGGCGGAGGCCTCGGGGCAGGGGCCCCGTGGCCCTAATTCTGCTGATCGAGGACGACGCGCTGGTACGCACCGCGATCCGACGCGTGCTGGAAGGGGCGGGCCACGTCGTGATCGATGCGGCCCATGGCGGCGAGGCGCTGGCCAGGATCGAGCAGGCCGAGATCGACCTCGTCATCACCGACCTTCTGATGCCCGAGGTGGAGGGGATCGAGGTCCTGACCGCGGCCAGGCGACGCCACCCCGGCCTGCCGGTGCTGGTGATCAGCGGCGGTTTCCCGCCCGAGCGCGCCGCGGCCGCTGGGGTCGGGGCCGACTACCTGCGCATGGCGCGCCAGCTCGGTGCCACCCGAACCCTCGCCAAACCGTTCGAGCGCGCCGATCTCCTGGCCGCGGTCGAGGACTGTCTGGCCCAGCGCGGTCGCGATCGCTCATCGGACGCGTGAGTTGGCGCGATTGCCGCCATGGTCCCCGGCAGGCTCGCAGCAGGCTGAGAGAGAGGAACCCGGGCATGACCCATCCGGTTGTCGAGCGTGTCGGCGCCTACGCCGACGAACTGATCGCGATCCGGCGCGACATCCACGCGCACCCCGAACTCGGCATGACCGAGGAGCGCACCTCCGCCCTGGTCGCGCGCTACCTGCGCGACTTGGGGATCCGGGTGACGGAGGGTGTCGGACGGTTCGGCGTGGTCGGCACCATCGAAGGCCGCCGGCCGGGCAACCGCGCCATCGGCCTGCGCGCCGACATGGACGCTCTGCCCATCCAGGAGGCGACCGGCAAGCCCTGGGCCTCGACCCGGCCAGGCGTGATGCACGCCTGCGGCCATGACGGGCACACCGCCATGTTGCTGGGCGCGGCGCGTTGGCTTGCCGAACACCGCGACTTCGCCGGCACGGTCCACGTGATCTTCCAGCCTGCCGAGGAGGGCTTGGGCGGGGCGCGGGCCATGCTTGCGGACGGGCTCTTCGACCGCTTTCCTTGCGAAGCCGTCTACGGCCTGCACACCCGGCCCGACCTTCCCGCCGGGCGCTTTGCCACTCGCCCCGGCCCGGCACTCGCCGCCGCCGACCGTTTCCGCGTCCGCTTTCTCGGCACCGGCGGCCATGGCGGCTCCACGCCGCACCGCGCGGTCGACCTGACTGTCGTGCAGGCCCATTTCGTGCTCGGGCTGCAGGAGATCGTCGGCCGAAACGTGCCGCCCGTCGAGCCCGCCGTGCTGTCCGTCGGCGCCATCGCGGGCGGCGTGCTCGAGGCGCCGAACGTGATGCCGGCCGAACTCGTGCTGACGGGAACGGCACGCAGCTTCTCGCCCGCCGTGCGCGACCTGCTGGAGCGCCGCGTGGGCGAGGTCGCGCATGGCCTTGCCGCGCTATACGGGGCGCGGGCCGAGGTCGAGTGGCGCCGCGGCACGCCGGCGACCGTGAACCACCCGGACCAGACCCGGCTCGCGCTCGACGCGGCAGCGGCCATCGTCGGCGAAGAGGCGGTGGACAGCGCGATCGCCCCTGTCACCGGGGCGGAGGACTTCGCCCTCATGCTCGAGGCCCGGCCGGGCAACTTCATGTTCATCGGCGGCGGCGCGGGGCCGGACGGCACCTCCCCTGGCCTTCATACGCCCGAGTTCGACTTCAACGACGAGACGATCCCGCTCGGTGTGGCCTACTGGGTGTCGGTGGTGGAACGCGAACTCGGCGTGGGCTCGGCATGACCCGATGGCAAAAAAGGGCGTGCCGGGCGATGCGCTCTCGGCTAGCATTGCAAGAAATGATGGCTTGAGGTGGCGCGCGCCGCCTCGCTTCGGGATCGGGAGACGAGAGCGATGACGGAAGACCAGCTTCGCGAGCTGATCGGGCGCGTGCGCCGCGGCACGCTGTCGCGCCGCGGCTTCATCCGCCGCATGGCGGCGGTCGGCTTCACTGCGCCGATGTGCACCCAGCTTCTCGCCCTCTACGGCGTCTCGCCCGCGGCGGCGCAGAGCGTGCCGCCCTACCGCCCGACCCGGCGTGGAGGGGGCCAGCTGAAGATCCTCTACTGGCAGGCGCCGACGCTTTTGAACCCGCACTTCGCGACGGGCACGAAGGACCAGGACGCCTCGCGCGTCTTCTACGAACCGCTGGCCGGCTGGGCGGCGGACGGCACGCTGCACCCGATCCTCGCCGCCGAGATCCCCTCGATCGACAACAAGGGGTTGGCCGAAGACGGCCGCTCCGTCACCTGGAAGCTGAAGCGCGGCGTGAAGTGGCACGACGGGCAGGAGTTCAGCGCCGACGACGTGGTGTTCAACTGGGAGTACGCGCGCAACCCGGCTGTCGCCGCCGTCACCTCCGGCTCCTATCGCGACATCAATGTGGTGAAGGTGGACGACTACACGGTTCGCGTGGAGTTCGAGCGGCCGACCCCGTTCTGGGCGGACGCCTTCGTCGCCGCCACCGGCCAGCTGATCCCGCGCCACCTGTTCAAGGACTTCGCCGGGGCCAATTCGCGCGACGCGCCGACCAACCTGCGCCCCGTCGGCACAGGCCCTTATCGTTTCGTCTCCTTCACGCCGGGCGACACGGTGCGCGCCGAGGCCAACCCGAACTACCATCTGCCGAATCGCCCCTTCTTCGACCAGCTCGAGATCAAGGGTGGAGGCGACGCCGTGTCGGCCGCGCGGGCGGTGCTGCAGACCGGCGACTTCGACTTCGCCTGGAACCTGCAGGTGGACGACGAGACGCTGCGCCGCCTTGAGGCGGCGGGGCGCGGCCGCGTCAACATCGTCGAAGGCGGCAACATCGAGCACATCCAGCTCAACGCCACCGACCCCAACCGCGAGGTGGACGGCGAACGCTCGCACATCTCCACCCAGCACCCGGCGTTCCGCGACCCCGCGGTACGCCAGGCGATGGCGCTGCTGCTCGACCGCCAGTCGATCCAGGAGTTCATCTACGGCCGCACCGGGCCGGCGACGCCCAATTTCCTCAACGCGCCACCGCGCTTCCGCTCCCCCAACATGCGGATGGAATTCAACGTCGACCGGGCCAACCAGATCCTCGACCAGGCCGGCTGGGCGCGCGGGCGCGACGGCATCCGCCAGAAGGACGGCACGCGGCTCCGCTTCGTGTTCCAGACCTCGGTCAACGCGCCGCGCCAGCGCACGCAGCAGATCTACCAGCAGGCGGCGCGCCGGGCCGGCATCGAGATCGAGATCAAGTCGGTCGTCGCCTCCGTGTTCTTCTCCTCCGACGTCGCCAACCCGGACACCTACGGCAAGTTCTATGCCGACATGCAGATGTACACGACGACCATGCCGCAGGCCGATCCGGGCCGGTTCATGAACCAGTTCGTCTCCTGGGAGATCGCGCAGAAGGCGAACAACTGGTCGGGCCGCAACATCGTGCGCTGGCGAAACGAAGAATATGACCGCGTTTATCGCGAGGCCGAGCAGGAGCTCGACCCGATCAAGCGGGCGGCGATGTTCATCCGCATGAACGACCTGATCGTCAGCTCAAATCACGTCATCCCGGTGGTGCAGCGGCCCGCTGGTCTCGGGGAGCGCGCTGAACCTCCGCCCCGTGCTGTCGGGCTGGGACATCACGCTCTGGCTTCTTTCCGACTGGTACCGCGAGACCTGATCCTCGCCGCGTCGGGCCGGCCTCGCGGCAGGCCGGCCCGAGCCGTTTCGTTCCCGATCCTTCGACCCGCGTGACGCAGTATCTCATCCGCCGGCTGCTGCTCGCGATCCCCTCCTTGCTCGGGATCAGCGTCATCCTGTTCACCGTGCTCGCGCTGGCGCCGGGCGATCCGTTCGAGGAACTGGCCACCAACCCGGCCGTGCCGCCCGAGGTGCGGCTGCAGCTTCGCGCCTCGCTCGGTCTCGATGACCCGATCCACGTCCGCTACATCGCCTGGCTCACTGCGATGCTGCGCGGTGAGTGGGGTTTCTCCTTCGTCTCGCGCGTCGACGTCGACCAGCTGATCCTGCAGCGCCTGCCGACCACGCTGATCGTCATCGGCAGCTCGCAGGTCGTCGCCCTCGCGATCGCGCTGCCGGTGGGGATCCTCGCCGCCACCCGGCCCTACTCCCTGTTCGACAAGATCGCGAACACGCTCGCCTTCGTGGGCTTCTCGCCTGCCGACCTTCTTCACCGGGCTCCTCTTCATCCTGTTGTTCTCGATCTACCTCGATTGGCTCCCCTTCGTGTACCGGACCCGGATCGAGGCGACCGGGTTTGCCTGGCTCTGGGAGCACGTGAAGCAGACCATCATGCCGGTGATGGTGCTTGGGGCTCTTCCAGGGGGCGGCCTGGACGCGCTTCGTCCGCTCCGCCGTGCTCGACGTGATCCGGCTCGATTACGTCACCACCGCCCGCGCCAAGGGCCTGCCCGAGCGCGTGGTGATCACCAAGCACGTGGTGCGCAACGCGATGATCCCCGTCGTCACGCTGGTCGCACTGCAGATGCCGATCGTGTTCGGCGGCGCGATCGTCACCGAGCAGATCTTCCGCGTGCCGGGGATCGGGTCGCTGCTGATCAGCGCCATCCTCGCCAACGACACGCCGGTGATCATGGCGGTGACGTTCGTCTTCGCCTGCCTCGTCGTGTTCTTCAACCTGGTTGCCGACATCCTCTATGGCTGGCTCGACCCCCGCATCAGCTACCGCTGACGCCGCGCCCGTTCGTGGGCGGCGGCGGATGGCGCAGCGGCCGCGCGTCTCGCCCTGGACGGAGGCCTGGCGTCGCTTCCGCAAGCACCGCCTCGCCGTCGTCTCGGCGGTGATCCTCGCCGTGATCATCCTCGCCGTGCTGTTCGGACCCGTTCGATGTGGACGGTGCCGATCGACGAGATCGACTTCCGTGCCCGGCTTCAGGGCCCGTCCTGGAACCATCCGCTTGGGGACGGACGATCTCGGCCAGGACCTGCTCGCCCGCATGCTCTACGGCGGGCGGATCTCGCTGTCGGTCGGCTTCGCCGCCATGCTGGTCGCGGTGCTCATCGGCACCACCGTGGGCGCGGTGGCGGGCATCGCCTCGGGCGCGGTCGATGCCGCCCTGATGTGGGTGACGGACCTGTTCCTGTCGCTGCCCGAACTGCCGCTTCTCTCTGCTGGTGATCTATCTCTTCCGCGAGCCGCTGCGCGCGCTGGTCGGACCGGAGATGGGGATTTTCATCCTGATCGTCGCGGTGATCGGCGGCTTCCGCTGGATGCCCGTCGCACGCCTTGTTCGTGCGCAGTTCTTCTCCTTACGCGAGAAGGAGTTCGTCGAGGCCGCGCGGGCGCTCGGCGCCTCCACGCCGCGGCTTGTCGTGCGCCACATCCTGCCCAACGCGCTTGGCCCGGTGATCGTCGCCGCCACCATCGACATCGCCGCCGCGATCATCGCGGAATCCACCCTCTCCTTCCTCGGCCTCGGCTTCCCGCCCGACGTGCCGACCTGGGGCCGGCTCCTCTACGACGCCAAGGACCAGCTCGACTACGCGCCACACTGGGCGCTGTTTCCCGGGCTTGCCATCTTCCTCACCGTGCTGACGATCAACTTCGTCGGCGACGGGCTGCGCGACGCGCTCGACCCGCGGAGGGTGGTCTGATCGCCGTGGCGCCCGCCGCGGCCGAGGCCCCCGCCGTGGCCGGCGCCGGGCCGCTCCTCGACGTCCAGGGGCTCGCGGTGCACTTTCGCACCGACGACGGCTGGGTGCGCGCCGTCGACGGGGTCGACATCCGTATTGACGCCGGCGAGACGGTCTCCGTCGTCGGCGAATCCGGCTGCGGCAAGACCGTCACCGCGATGACGGTCCTCAAGCTCGTCGCCATGCCGCCGGGAAGGATCGTCTCCGGGCGGATCCTCTGGCGCGGGCGCGACCTCGTGCCGCTGGAGCCGGAGGCGATGCGCAAGATCCGCGCGCGCGAGATCGGCATCGTGTTCCAAGAGCCCATGACCTCGCTCAACCCGGTGTTCACGGTGGGCGAGCAGATCGCGGAGGTGCTGCGCCTGCACGAGGGCCTGTCGCGGCGCGCCGCACTCGATCGCGCGATAGAAATGCTGCGGCTGGTGCACATTCCGAACCCGCAACGCCGCGTGCACGACTACCCGCACCAGTTTTCGGGCGGCATGCGCCAGCGCGTGATGATCGCGATGGCGCTCGCCTGCAACCCCAAGCTCCTCATCGCGGACGAGCCGACCACCGCGCTCGACGTGACCATCCAGGCGCAAATCCTCGACCTGATCGCCGAGATGAAGGAGCGGTTCGGCATGGCGGTGATGCTGATCACGCACGCCATGGGGGTGGTGGCGGAAGTCGCGCAGCGCGTGGTGGTGATGTACGCCGGAAAGGTGGTCGAGGAGGCGCCAGTCGGGGCGCTCTTCGCCAACCCGCGTCACCCCTACACGCAGGGGCTGATCCGCTCGATCCCGCGCCTCGATCGCGCCGGCGCGGGCAAGGCGCGGCTCGAGGCGATTCCCGGCACGGTGCCGTCCCTGCTTTCGCCTCCCCCCGGCTGTCGCTTCGCGCCGCGCTGCCGCTTCGCGACGGAGGCCTGCCGCGCCGCCGAACCGGCGCTGCGCGAGGTCGAACCGGGCCACAAGGTGGCCTGCATTCTGTGAGCGCGGTGAGCGAAACCCTGCCGGTGCCGGAGGCGCGCAGCGGCGCCGAGCCGCTTCTGCGCGTCGAGAACCTGGTGAAGCGGTTCCCGGTCAAGGGCGGCATCCTGCGCCGGACCATCGACGAGGTGCACGCGGTGGCGGGCGTGTCGTTCGCTCTCGGGCGGGGCGAGACGCTCGGCCTCGTCGGCGAATCGGGCTGCGGCAAATCGACCACCGGCAGACTGATCCTGCGGCTGATCGAACCGACCTCCGGCACGGTCTGGTTCGAGGGCAGGAATGTCACCGCGCTCGATCGGCGCGAACTGACGGCGCTCAGGCGCGACATGCAGATCATCTTCCAGGACCCCTTCGCCTCGCTCAATCCGCGCATGACGGTGGGCGCGATCATCGGCGAGGCGCTGATCATCCACGGCCTTGCGAAGTCGGCGCGCGAGCGCGAAGACCGCGTGGCGGAGCTGCTCGAAACGGTGGGCTTGCGTGCCGATCACATGCGCCGCTTCCCGCACGAGTTCTCCGGCGGACAGCGGCAGCGGATCGGGATCGCGCGTGCGCTCGCGGTCTCGCCGAAGCTGATCGTCTGCGACGAGCCCGTCTCCGCCCTCGACGTCTCGATCCAGGCCCAGGTGGTGAACCTGCTCGAGGACCTGCAGGAGAAGTTCGGACTCTCCTATCTCTTCATCGCGCACGACCTTTCGGTCGTGGAGCACGTCAGCCACCGGGTGGCGGTGATGTATCTTGGGCGGATCGTCGAGATCGCCTCGTCGCACGATCTGTACTCGGCCCCGCTTCACCCCTACACCGAGGCGCTTCTCTCCGCGGTGCCGATCCCCGACCCGACCCTGAAACGCACCCGTATCCGGCTGGAGGGAGATCCGCCCTCGCCGCTTCGTCCTCCTTCGGGCTGCGCCTTCCACACCCGCTGTCCGATCGCGAAGAAGGAGATCTGCGCGGCGGAAGTCCCCTCCTTGCGCGAAGCCCGCCCCGGGCACCTCGTCGCCTGCCACCTCAGGGGCTGAGAAGTGTTAGGAGGGAGAAGGTCAGACGTCGAGCGTTCCGGCTGGGTCGTCTGGGTCGTAGCCGAATTCCTCGAAGTCGCGCGCGTAGAACTCCCGCACGCGCAGGCGGTCCACCCGGTCGAAGCGCACCTCCGGCCCTTGATCGGCGGTGCGATGGACGTGAGGGAGGGTTGATGGTGGTTCGACGCCGATCACGTTAGCCATACGGGCGACGATGGCGGGAAGCCCCATCTCGAACTTCATCACCTCGACACCTGAGCCGAGGAAATGCCACTGCGGCCGTAGATGGTTGTCGAGGATGAACGGGTCCTTCGCGGCGAGGTCGAGATGAGTTTCTAGCCACTGGGAGAACGTCGGCCACGCCTGCCAGAAGCCCTGACTGGCGAGGACGGCGCGCATACGATATTCTGACACAATACGCGTGTAGGGGTTGCGCACGGTCATGAACACATGGTGAAAGAAGCCGTCGCCGAACAGTTCGCGGAAATCGCACATGCGCAGGTGCTGCGGCGTGCAGCGGAGAGCCGCGGGAAGGCCTACGGTGTGAAAATGGAGTGGCCCGAGCGTGCGCAGCCACGCCTCGATGGTTCCGCCGCCTGTCTTGGGCACGTGCAAGTAGAGGATCGCCTTGGCGCCGAAACAAACGAAGGGCATTTTGACCGCGTGCACGTTAACCTGCGTTGCCACCTGACCTTTCTAAACAATCCTGAAGAGGAAATCTAACAATCCTGAAGAGGAAAGACGCTCACCGTGGCTGGACAATACCTCCTTCCATCGTCTAGGGGAGTGTGTGCGCGATTGCGGGGTGGCTGATCTGCGCGACCTGTGGAACGAGACGAATGAGTTCGTCTCTACAGCGGCCGAGGGGGCACACGGAACACGAGGATGATCGAACCATGCCCGAGGGCTTGAAGTGGGGGTTAGCGGTTTGGAAGCGAGATGCCACAATAGGGCTTGAACCAGTGCTTGAAGATCATTGCCGATGCTGAGCATCCAAATCTGCCGCGTCGCCGAAAACTCTGACATGGTATGATCGTCTGGTGTGATATAGCGCTACGGAAACGCGTTTCGTTTTCTCTTCCATATGAGGCAAGCTTGCGCGCAAAGAATTCGTTCGTGAAGACGTAGGCGCAAAATCCGCGCAACAGGCAGGCGAACTATCTGTCTCTAGATGCTACACATCGATACGATAGAAGCATTAGGGATCTAATTAGTCAAGTGATCAGAGTTTTTTCCGAGGCAAATCTTCCTTTGCTGCATAAGCCGCTGGATCCTTGGCTTCGAGGGTTTTTCAGAGGAAATTCGCTTCTGGAGACATTGGAGTTGAGCATGATGGAGCGTGCTGGCAAGATGAGTTTCGTGAAAGACAGGACCCAGACCGTCCTTTCGACGTGTCGCTGCTAGGAACTTCAAATGTTCCTTTACGCTCGGATGGTTTGAATGTTCTTGATGTTGGTGCCGGTCCTTTGACGATTTTGGGCTGTCGGCTTAGCAGTTCCTTAGTCCGCGTCCGGGCGGTCGATCCCTTGGCCGATATCTTGCGTCGGTGTCTGAGGACGAAAGGTATCATACCTCGCGTCTGGACAGAGTTCGGTATCGTTGAAGCACTTGACCTAATGTTTCTTGAGAAAAGTTCGAGCGATGTTCCATTTTAAGTTGTGCATATTCGGAATACGTTAGATCATTCCTTTGATCCCATTTTTGGGATTTTAGCAGTGTCTTGCTGTTACGGGATGCGGGAGAAGGGTGGTGCTGCGCCATTTCGTTAATGAAGCGGCGAATGCTGGCTACCAAGGGCTTCACGGTTTTAACTTGCTTCCAGTGTCCGACTCTGACGTTAAAGTGTGGAACAAAAGAGCAAGCTTGGTCCGTTTTGGAACTTTTTGGGCCTATTACAAGGATTTTTGTTCGAAGCTTTCCAGGAAGCTGTGAAGTCGTTCTGGAGCCTGTTTTGGATGCTTCTGCGTACAGAGATGTGATTGGATCGATTCATCCAAATTTGAGAACGAAGGCCGTCCTAGACGCAGTGCAAGAGGTGATGAGTCAGGGTGACAGTGATGGATTATGCTAATCTAATGCGGCAGTTGATTTGTTTCTATGGGGATGAGGAGGAGCTTAATTACTTTATTCATATTTTGCCATCGCGCAGAGTTATCTATTTTACCAATCCAAAAAGCGCTTGCTCGACTGTACTGGGTACTCTTCATTTGGCGTCTGTTTTTGAATGCGAGCAAAAAGTGGCAGATAAATTTGGACTGACATTAGAAGAAATTCACTCCCGTCAAATGATCAAGACTTTGGCGCCGTGGCAGATTGGATATGAAGCGTTCGTTGAACTGTTGAGCGATCCACGAGTTTTAAAGTTTTGAACCTTTAGAGATCCCTTTGAGCGTATCGTTTCAGCATACTACAACAAAATGCATTGGGATGACGTCGCAGGTAGCAAAGTAGCGTCGTATTTGGGGGTTATTGCTGACGCCTGCATACCACTTCAGGAATTAGTTCCGATCGAATTTTTTATTGAGCTGCTGTGGAGAGATAAGAAATTTCGCAACTTAGATGCTCACTGGAGAGAGCAGATAAAACAAATTCCGATTGATATTGTGCAAACGATATTTCTAGTTCGAATTGAGGAAGTCTCACATTTCCTTCGCCGTATGTTGAGTCGACTCTATTCTGCGGGGGGTGACGACTTTTTATTTGATACCAGGTGCTTGGGAAATCGCTATATGACATACGCAACATGCTCTGCTCAAAGTCTTAAGGAAGATCCAGTTCTTAGCCAACAAGTTTGGGAGGCGTACAGTGACGAGTATAAGGTGTTTTTCTCGAGGTCTGGGCTCAGTGAAAATTGGCTGCCTGCTGATGTTGGATCGCACGGGTCTTGATAGTGCTGGTCTTATTTTGAAGCATGCTATAAAGCATGGTGGCGAGTGGTTGTGTCGAAAAATTCCAACTCTTAGTATTTTTGGCAGCATTCATTGATAAACGATCGAGCTCTTGTCGATTTTTATGGAGCTTTGCAATCGACTGTGAGATTCGCTCCACGCAATGTTCTTGGTCGAACAAAATGCCTGTGATCTCATGCGTGATTGCCTCTTCGATCGCGCCAGAGCGGGGAGCAATCGGCACTACGCCACAGCGTTGCGCCTCAAGGATTGTCAGCGGTAGCCCCTCGTAGCGGGACGGCAGCACGATAATGTCTGCCCACTCATACAAGGCTGTGCGTTCTTGCGGCCTGTAAACGGGGCGTTCGATAGTCACAAGCTCAGCGAGCCGTCGAAGGTCTGCCTCGCACCCGTCGACGATGGCCGTGCCCACCACGCGCCAGACAACGGGAACGCCATCCGCCCGGAGCCGCTCGATGATCTGCACCAAGCGGTCGAGCCCCTTCTGGCGGTCGAAGCGCCCCAGGAAGAGCGCTCGGAGAGGGCCGTCATTCGCCCGGCTGCGGCGCTGTGCCAGCACTGCCTGCCGTTCAGTCTCCGTCATCGGGTAGCCAGGAGCGTTCGGCACCACAACGAGCTTGTTCCGCATACCAGAGGAGTTCGTCGAACCCGGCGAGCAATTCCGGCGGCAGGTGGATCGGCCTGTTGCCGACGACGCAGAGCGCCGTCCCAAAGCCCCGTTCGCGAAGAGCCAACGCCACGTTGGCGGCAACGGTTTCCACGCCGCCAAATTCCGCGATGCTGAGCACGAAGCAGACGGAAGGGCGATCGCTCTCATATGTGCGCGGGTACAACACGCCGGTTCTAGCCGCCGCTCGTGCTACGTCCGCCATGCGCGAAGCGGACGGAAAGCAACGAGTACGCCACCGTCCCGTTCGCAGAGCGCTTCGCGCGGCTGCATGCCTTCTCGCCTCAAGCACCGTCGACAGGAGAATTCCGACCGCTCCACCTCCTGCGCTGAAGGCCGGCGAGGATCTCGGCAGCCTCAGTGTCCGATGTGAGAAGGTCTGCGGCGGGTTCGCCTCCACCACGCCCTTGATCCACGCATCACTTTGGTCGCGCAACACTGCGTCGACCAGGTCCGCGTCCATGGCCGCGAGACCCGCGCGGAGATGCGGCGCGGTCAAGCCCGCCGCATCGTCGAGCGCAAAGCCGTCCTGGTCGCCGATGCCCAAAATGCAAGTCGAGACATTGACCCCCCACAATCGCCTTTCGAGGTCCCAGAGCGCGAACCGCAACAGGCCGTGCGCCGCCAGCGACTGCCAGGCGGCCCGAGTGGACGCGACCCAGACCGACCCCGCCCCCGTCTCGCCGTTGGAGGCGATCCAAGCCCAGACCTCGCGGATGAACTCCTCCGCCGCCATCGCGCGGCCTGGCCCAAGCGGGTCGGTCGTCGCCATAATAGTTCCGTCATCGAACAAAATGCGATAGCGCGGCGCCTCCCTCTCCTCGAGCGCGAGCACTGTCTTCGGATTGTAAAGCCACGCGTGCTTGCGGTGGAGAAAACTGCGGATCTCCGCGTCGAAGCGGTGCGAACCACTCAACATGCTCTCAGGCCGCTTCCGATAGAGGAAGACGGGCTCTTCGATCGGCTCGCCGCGGAACCCCAGCTTCGCGGCAGAGAGCCAAAAGTCCCAGTCCTCGTAGCCGAGCCGCATCAACTCGTCGAACCACACGCCTGCTTCGAAGACGCGCCGACGCACCAGACTGCCCGCCTCGCACATGTTGTCGTACGAGTGGAGGAGGAGGGAGTAAGTGCCGCAATTCGTGGCATTGTACCGCAGCCCAAACATGTCGAACTGCGGATAGAACCAGTCTGGCTCGGGCTTCTCGTCGAGTATGCGCTCGAAAACCGCAAGCGCCCCCGCTTCGAGCAGATTGTCGGCGTCGAGGAAGAACAGCGCCTCGAGTGAGGGGTAGTGCGAGAGCAGCAAGCGCGCCCCAGTGTTGCGTGCTGCACTCAGCCCGCCGTTCCAGCGCCGCAGAACGTGCAGCCGGCCGCCAAAGGCTTCGGGCTAGGCCCGTAGCCCGTCCTCGGTCTCCGCCATCGGGCAGCCGTCATTCACCGCCGCCACTACCGGTGGCGCACATCCGGATTGTTCGAAGATGGAGGCCAACGCCTCGTCGGCGAGGAGCGGCTGCTTGTAGCAGGGAACGACGATTCCGATCCTCGGCCGCTGGCCGCTGTGGGTCATAGTGCCCTCATGGGAAGACCATGAAGCCGCGGAAGAGGCCCCACGCCCAATGATTGACCTCGCCCTGCGCAGTGATGGTGCCAAGGATGAGGTCGAATTCCGCTAGGAGAGGCCGCTCCAGGACCGCGTGCACCTCGCCCCAGGCCAGCGGGGGCAGCGAGATCCAATTCGTCAACAGGGCGCGGGCGTTGACCCTGTCGCCGAACCCCCCCGGTACGGCAGCGAGGGCGAAGCGGAGCGGCGGCCCCTCGCGATGCGCGTTGTGCGCAAGCGCGGCGACCCGACTGACCTTGCCGAAGGGAGCGGTCACGCCCGGCACCAAAACGATCGTCATGCCGCGGGCGGGCGGATGGACCAGGATCGCATCCTCCTTCTGCCAATAAGAGCAGACTTCAAACCCAATGTGTGGATCGTCGCAGACGAGCAGTCTCGGACGAGCGAGTTGTCCCGGACGGAAGAATGCGCTGCCCGTGGATGGTGGCTGCAGCGCAGGCGGCGGGGTCGTGTCCGGCAGGCCGCGCCAGACACGAAGGGCAAGCGGCGCAGCCAAGACGCGGCCCGCGTCGACCGAGGCGCAAAACGCGGGCTGCGGATGCGGAGAACTCAACGCCATGCTGACCTTGAGGCCGTCTCCGCCGGATGCGACGGCTCTCAGGCGGAGGCGGCAGTCCCGAAACAAGCGAGTGGCAGACCGCCGAAAAGGAATGAGGAGTGAGGCCCGTTGCCTTGCCCCGTCGACTTCGACTTTGCCCTCGGCCAGCACCGTGCCCGCGAGATCCTCCACAGCCACTTTGAGGCTCCCTCGGCCGTGGATTTCCCGCACCCACACCTCGGCTGCGATGAGACCAGAGGCGTACGTGGGCAAACGGATGACAATGCCAGACGTCTCGGCCGCAGCCTTCGGCGGGCCGGACGATAGGACGATCGTTTCCGCCGTCGGTGGATACTCCACGCAAAGTGAGAGTTTTGGGCCACCAAGCGTATAGAGGAACTCCTCCACCTCGGCGAAGCTTCCCTGGAGCCGGTCGTAGTCGCGACGCAACAGCCCGAGCGAGCGCTTGGCGGACGAGGCCAACAGTCTTGCCCGCGCGAGCAGCGCCGCGAGGCGCTCCGCTACCGAGGCGAGAAAGGCAACCGGAGCGCCACCGTCAGAGGGCGCGAGCCGAACGACCGGAACCGACAAATCGCACCGCTGCACGAGAGCGACGGCATCAGAGGAGGTATCTTCGCCGACGACGACCGCGATCACCTCTGCGGCAGCGAGCATCCCTTCGCCAAGCGGTTCGCCGGGCGCGGCGGCGAAGCATCGCCGCGCCTGCGCAGCCCATTCCTGCAGCAAGACCACTTGGATGCCCCGCGGCAGAACGGCCCGGACGGCCTCCAAGCAAGCGTCACCGGCGAGAACCACCGGGCCTTCCGGCTGTGGCGGGAGCGCTGCGGTGGGAGGCGCGTCCGCGCGCGGCGATACCTAAAGTTCCGGGTCGACATTCACACCCTTCTCTCCCAAGGCAGATCGTCCGCCGGACTTAGGCGCAAGCGCGCCCCGGGCGCAAGGTCGACGGAGACCAGCGAAACCGAGCAGGATACGCCCCGGGCCCAGCGGCCGGCTCCCCGAAAGAAGACGCCGCAGCGATTGCGAGCGCTGTCCGCATAGGCAAACGATATTGCCCGTTTGCGCTGAGGATGCGTCTCTAAGAACCTCATTGTTAAGCTCGCTTGGCCCGCCGACGTGATGGCGCGCCGCGCCACCGGAAATGGCGTGCAGTGCCTGTTCCTGCCGCATGGCAGTCTCGTCGGACAGCTTCCGTGGTCGACGCGATGGGGCCGGAGCGCAGCCCCCCTTCTCGCTATGCGCCAGGCTCGCATGACCACGTTGCACGGGCCGTGGCCGCTGACGCGCCGATCAGGGCTGAACCCTATGGTCACGGGATGCCGCCCCGATGCGGCTTCAGCGGCGATGGCCGCGATCCGTCGAGCCTGCCAACCAGGCGTCCCTCGGCGGTGCCAGCGCAGCCTTCTCCTCCCGTCGCCCTGTCAACCATAAGCTATTCCCGTTCCCGTAACGTCACGTCCGCCAGGATTTCGGGGCAGAGATCGGCTGCGAGCGTCAACGTCACCTTCCGCCCACTGCCCGTAGCTCGCAAGGTCGTTGCGCGCGCCGACCGTCGCGACCCCTGTTCGCATCGGCCGCTCTACCACGTCCGTCCCCGCGCGCATGAGCCGAGGCAGGGTGCCGTCGACCTCCGCTGCCCACAACGGGTCGTTGCCCTGTGCGCGCTTGCGCAAGGCTCGGCGTCCGAGACGCGGCTTCATTCAGGGAGTGTCTTGCCCGCGACGCGCACGGATGCGACCCTGCCACGTTACCTCCGGACGACCGCATCCGATGCCCCGGTTCCGTCGACGCGAAACCTGAGCCGGGCAAGGGCGAAGGCAAGCGCCACCTGCTCGCCGCCGGGCCGAAGCTGTGCGCTTTCGCCATCGAACCAGATCCCGATCCGCTCGCTTCTGCAGGGAGAGGTTGCCGATGCCGCCTGGTAGGCAGCCGCAGCCGGGAGCGCGACCGCGGCCGCAGAGAGGACAGGGCTCAGCCCAGGCATCGACGATCCTCTCTCGCATGCCGCCTCCGCGTCGCAATGCGGTCCGTCGCCAAGGACTGCACCACGGGTCGCCGTCGTGCCATCGTGCCGGCATGCCCCCTGCCAGCCGCGCAACTGACGTCTCCGCCCCCTCCCGCAGCCTCGCCAGCTACCTCGACGCCGCCGTGCTGACGGCCACGGCAGGCGAAACCGCCGCCGTCGTCCGTGCCCGTCTCGCTGCCGATCGCTTCGCCGCCGTCGATCCGGTGTTCGTTCTCGGTCCCGCACGGCGCTTCCTGGGCGCGGTCCCGCTCACTGTCCTGCTCGGCGCCGAGGGCGAGGCGGCGATCGAGGGCCTGGCGCGGGCTGATTGGCCTGTCGTCCCGGCGACCCTCCCCTGCGAGGAGGCCGCCTCGCTCGCGATCCGCACCCGCACCCCGGCCCTGGCCGTCATCGATCATGCCGGGGCCTTCCTCGGCGCGCTGACCCCCGAGGCGCTGATGGCCATCCTGCGCGACGAGCATCTCGAGGACCTGCACCTGATGGTCGGCATTCTTGGCCGAAGCGAGGCGGCCAAGGAGGCGCTGACTGCGGCACCGCACCGCCGCGCCTTGTTCCGGCTGCCCTGGCTGCTGGTCGGGCTCGCCGGCTCGGTCGCGGCGACGGCGCTGATGGCAGACGCGGAAGCGATGCTGGCGGGCAACATTGCGCTGGCATTCTTTGTCCCGGCCCTCGTGTATCTGTCGGATGCGATCGGCACGCAGGCTGAGGCGGTCGCCGTGCGCGGCCTGTCCTTCTCCGATGGCCCGACCGGCTCCCTGCTCATCGGTGAAGTCCTCACCGGAGCGGTGCTCGGCGTGGCCCTCGCCCTCTGCGCCTTCGCCGGCGTGCTCGTCTGGTTCGGCGACGCCCGTCTGGCCGCCACCGTCGCGCTTGCCCTCGCCGTTGCCGGCACGGTTGCCACGGCGGTCGGTTTCTCGCTGCCCTGGGCGTTCCAGCGCATCGGACTTGATCCTGCTTACGGCTCAGGGCCTTTGGCGACGGTCTTCCAATACGTCCTGACCATCGCGCTCTATCTCGCTCTGGCGCGACTTCTCATGACCTGAACGGGGATTGCGCGACGCGTTTGCCCCCGGCAGAGGACATCGCCGTGGCCCGTCCGGACCCGACGCTGATCCACGCCCTGCCCGGGCGCTACCGGTTGCGCGACGAGCGGCTTCGGCGCGACCCGGCTGCTGCGCGCCGCGCCGAGGCGGCGCTGGCCGGCCTGCCCGGCGTTCTTTCCGCCCGCGCCAGCCCGGTCACCGGCAGCGTGCTCGTCCGGGCCGCGCCCGCGGTCGCGCCGCGCACGCTGCGCGTCGTTCTCGGCCGCGCGCTGGGCGACCCCCGACGCCCGCGCTCCCTTTCCGCCGCCGCCGCGGAGGCTTGGGACGACCTCGCCGCGCACGGCTGGCATGCGATGCCGGCGGCATCCGTCCTGTCCGTCCTCCAAGTCGATCCCCCCCGCGGGCTTTCGCCGACCGAGGCCGCCGATCGCCTCGCCCGCTTCGGCCCGAACGAGCTGCCGCGCGCCGAACCGCGATCGACCCTCGCCATCTTCCTCGACCAGCTCGCCTCCGTTCCCGTCGCGCTGCTCGGCGCCTCAGCGGCCATTTCGCTCGCCACCGGCGGGGTGGCGGATGCGGCGGCCATCGGCGCGGTGGTGCTGCTCAACGCGGGAATCGCAACGGCAACGGAACGGAATGCCGAGGCGACGATCCGCGGGCTTGCCGACGCTGCGCCTGCGCTTGTGCCCGTGCGCCGTGCCGGGCGGCGCGTGTTGGCGCCGGTCGCGTCCCTCGTTCCCGGCGACATGATCCTGCTCGAACCGGGCGTGCTCGTTCCTGCCGACGCCCGGCTCGTCGCCGCGCACGAGCTGACCGTGAACGAGAGCGCGCTGACCGGCGAAAGCCTGCCCGTGCACAAGGACGCCGATGCCGCGATCCCTCTCGACGTCCCGCTCGCCGACCGCGTCACCATGGTCTTTCGCGGCACCGCGGTGACTGGCGGTTCGGGCGAGGCGGTGGTGGTGGCGACCGGGGCGGCGACGGAGATCGGCCGCGTGCAGGCCCTGCTCGGCACCGTCCGTCCGCCCAAGACCCCGATCGAACGGCAGCTGGGCGAAGTCGGGCGCGAGCTCGTGCTGATCAACGGCGCGATCTGCGGTCTCGTCGCCGCGATCGGCCTCGCCCGCGGCCAGCCCTGGGCGCAGATCCTGCGCAGCGCCATCAGCCTCGCGGTCGCCGCCGTGCCGGAGGGCCTGCCGGCCGTCGCCACCACCACCCTCGCCTTGGGGATCCAGGAGATGAAGCGGCGACGCATCCTCGTCCGCCGTCTCGACGCCGTGGAGACGCTGGGGGCGGTGCAGGTGATCGCGCTCGACAAGACCGGCACGCTGACCGCGAACCGCATGGACTGCGTCGCGCTGCATCTCGACGGCCGCTTCGTCCCGCTCGCCGACCTGTCCGAGACCGAAGAGGATCTCGCGCGCGTGCTGTTCGAGACCGCCGCCCTCTGCAGCGACGTCGAAGAGCGCGAGGGCGCGTTGATCGGCAGCCCGACGGAGACCGCGCTCGTGCGCGGCCACCTCGCGCTCGGCGGACGGCTTGCCGACCTGGCCGCCCGCTTCCCCCGTCTCGCGGTCGCTCCGCGCGCGGAGGGGCGCAAGCGGATGAGCACGCTGCACCGCCTGCCGGACGGAACCACGCTGCTCGCCGTCAAGGGCGACCCGCTTGAGGTGCTCGCGCGCTGCACGCATCGCCTGACCGCGCGCGGCGCGGTGGCGATGACCGCCGAGGCGCGTCGCGCCATCCTCGCCGCCAACGACCGGATGGCGGGCGAGGCCTTGCGCGTGCTCGGCGTCGCGCGAGGAGCGGGCGGGGATCCCCGCGACGAGCGCGGGCTCGTCTGGCTGGGTTTGGCGGGGCTTGCCGACCCGTTGCGCGAGGGCGCGGAGGATCTGGTCCGCCGCCTGCATCGCGCCGGCATCAGAACCGTGATGATCACCGGCGACCAGAGCGCGACCGCCTATGCGATCGCGAAACGACTGGGGCTTTCGCGCGCGGGCGAGGTGCGCGTGCTGGAGGCGGGTGCGCTCCGCGACCTCCCGCCCGACACGCTCGCGGCCCTCGCCCCGCAGGCCGACGTGTTCGCCCGCGTCTCGCCCGCGAACAAGCTCGAGATCGTGCGTGCGCTGCAGGCGGCGGGGCAGATCGTGGCGATGACCGGCGACGGCATCAACGACGGGCCGGCCTTGCGCGCGGCCGAGATCGGCATCGCCATGGGCGGGGCGGGGACGGATGTCGCGCGCGAGGTGGCCGGCGATCGTGCTTGCCGACGACGAGCTCGCGGGCATCCTCGAGGCGATCCGGCTCGGCCGCGCGACCTACGCCAACATCCGCAAGGTGCTGCGCTACCTGGTCGGCACGAACGCCTCCGAGGCGATCATCATGCTGGGTGCGGCGCTTGCCGGGTCTGCCCGAGCCGCTGACCCCGATCCAGCTCCTTTGGCTCAACCTCGTCTCCGACCCCCTGCCCGCACTCGCGCTCGGGGCTCGAGCCGGCGGAGGCCGACGTGCTGGACGTTCCGCCGCATGATGCGCGCGCGCCGATCCTCTCGCGCGGAGGATTTCCGCCGCACCCTGCGCGAAGGGGCGGTGATCGGTGCGGCGGCACTCGCCGCCGCGCTCGACCGCGCCGCCGGGCGTCGCCTTCCACGGCCTCACGGCGGCCCAGCTCCTGCACGCGCTCCTCTGCCGGTTCGGAGACTCCATGGTCCGTTCGATCCGCGCATCGGCCGCAATCCGAAACTGCTCGGCGCCTTGGGGCTCTGTTTTGCGCTGCAGGCGGCAGCCCAGGCGGTGCCGCCGCTAAGCGCGCCCTCCTCGGCCTCGGCTCCCCTGTCGCCGGCAGGGCTCGCTCGGCGATCGCAGCCACGGCCGCCGCGCCCACCCTGATCAACGCGACCATCGACGCCATCCTCCGCGCGCGCCAGGAGCGCACCCCCGATGCGTGACGGCACCATCCTGATCTCGGAATCGGTCACGCCCGGGCATCCGGACAAGCTCTGCGACCGCATCTCGGACGCGGCGATCGACGCCTTCCTGCGCCAGGATGCGCGCGCGCGCGCCGTCGTCGAATGCGCGGTGGCGACGGGGATCGTCTTCATCGCCGCCCGTTTCGCCGCCGAAGCGGTGGTCGATCTGCCGGGGCTCGCGCGGCGGGTGATCGCGGAGGCGGGCTATGTCGGCGAGGGCTTCGACGCCCGCACCTGCTCCATTCTCACCGCGGTCTCCGAACTGCCGCCGGCCGATCGCGGCCCCGCACCCGGAGGCGCTCGACGACGAGGACGAGATCGCGGCCTGGGCGGCGACGGAGCAGGCGAACGTCTTTGGCTATGCGACCGACGAGACGCCCGTCGCTGATGCCGAGCCCGATCGTGCTCGCGCACCGTCTCGCGCGCGCCCTCGATGCGGCGCGCCGCGACCTCCCCTGGCTCGGCCCGGACGGCAAGACGCAGGCGGGCGTGGTCTATCGTGGTGGGCGGCCGGCTGAACTCGCCACCGTCTCGCTCACCGTCGCCACGCTGGAGGGAACGCCGCCGCAACGGGCGATGGAACGCGCGCTGCGCGAGGCGGTGATCGAACCCGCCCTCGCCGAGGTCGAGCCCCACCTCGACCCGCGGACGGAGATCCACGTCAACGCGGGCGGGCCGTTCGCCATCGGCGGCCCGGCCCGGCATGCGGGGCTGACGGGGCGGAAAAACGGCATCGACACCTATGGCGAGGCGGCGCGTCAATCGGGCGCCGCCCTCTCCGGCAAGGACCCCTCGCGCATCGATCGGGTGGCCGCCTACGCCGCCCGGCACGCGGCGAAATGCGTGGTCGCCGCCGGGCTCGCGCGGCGCTGCGAGGTGCATCTCGGCTACGTCATCGGGCACGCGCAGCCCGCTCAGCATCGGGGTGGAGTGTTTCGGCACCGCACGGATCGACGAGGCGGAGATCGCCCGCCGCCTGCGCGCCTGCTTTCGACTTTCCGCCCGGCCGCGATCGAGCGTCGCTTCGCCTTGCGTGCGCGGGCGCACGCGGCGGACGAGGAGAAGGGGTTCTTCCGCCCGCTCGCCGTCTACGGCCAGATGGGACGCGAGGACCTCGCGGTGCCGTGGGAGAGTGTCGCCGAGGCGGCGGCGCTTCGCTAAGCCTGCGCGATCAGTCGCCGGCAGCCTCCCCATCGTCTCGGCCGATGCTCGCCGCATACCACAGGAGCGTGACGGCAGGAGGGAGCACGGCGCCGCGCAGCGCCTGGAACACGGCGAGCAGCGCCAGGGCAGCCGCCGCAACGGGGGCGGCGCGAGCGGGCGAAGACGGGGCCGCCGTATGGGGACAGACGCGAAACAGGCCCCGCCGGGCGGCGGCGGTGAACACCGTCTCCGCCTCCCCGCGGAAGCGGAGCAGAAGGCTTCCCGTCAGCGGGTTCGCCACCGCCGACACGACACCGGGCAAGAGAAGGGAGTCACGCGCGAGGGCGGTGGCGCGGGCGGGGTCGCGCCCGGCGGCGCCGAGGTTCAGCCGCACCCGCCCCGAGGCGAGGGAGGTGATCCGGGCGGATGGAGGCTCAGGCCGCGCGCGCGCCACGGGGCTTGGCTCCGCGCTTCGCACCGGGCCGGCTCTTCGCTGCCGTCGCCGCCGCCGTCGCCGCCGCCGTCGCCGCCGCCGGCGCTGCCGCCGTCGCTTCCGCGGCCTCAGCCGCCAGTTCGGCTTCGGCCTCGGCATAGAGGTCCTCCAGCGTCTCCACCGCTTCGGCCGCCGCAACCCGGAGCGCCCCGCCGGCAGCAATGGCGAGCTTCAGCCCCGCCCGCAGCACGGGGCGCACGTTGCGCGTGGCCTCAGGCGCGAGCACCGGGGCAAGCAAGGCAAGCCCGGCTCCGGTGGCAAGACCCGCGAGGAAGACGGCGAAGGGCGGCATCGGTCGCTCTTTCGGCTCCTGGGGCCGCGGGGCGCATTGCTCGCGCGGCCGGCGCGACGGTAGCCTTCATGCCGGAGGCGAAGGAAGCGGGGAGACGCGTGACGCGACACAAGGCGGAAGGCGAGGCGGGTGAGGGGCTGGTCACCACGGTGACCCTGGCGCTCGGGCGCAAGACCGAGACGCATCGCTTCGAGCATCTCGACGTCTCGACCGACGATCCCGACCATGTCACCGTCGTCCTCTCCTCCGACGACGGGCGGAAAATCGTCGTGCAGTTGCCGCGCGCCGAGGTGAAGAAGCGGCTCTCGTGGCGGATGATCGTCTCGCTCTGAACCTCCGCGCCGCCACGGCGGGGCTCAGAAGCGGATGCCGCCGATCAGGAACGCCGTCACCTGGGTCTCGCTGGTGGTGAGCGGGGAGTCGGCGGCGTCGCCGACGAGCTGCGAGAGGACGAGGCGGGGCTGGAGGAAGAGGCTGTCGGTGATGAGGGCGAGGGCGCCGAGGGTGAAGCGCACGTCGCGCAGCTCCCGCCCCGGCGTGGTAGCGGGGAAGTCCTGGCGGCCGAGCGCGCGGCCTGGGCCTTGGCTCACGCCGAAGAACGTCTGCATGTGCGTCTCATCGGCCCAGGTCACGCCCGGGCCCGGCGAACACGGATAGGCGCGGGCTGAGCCGGAAGGCGGTATTCGAGATCGGCGCCGACGGTGAGGCCGTGGCCGTTGTCGGCGAGGTCCTGGGCGAGAAAGGCGGAGAGGGTGAAGGGGCCGATGCCGGAGGAGGCGAAAAGGCGGCCGCGCACCGTGCCGTCGATGTCGCCGAGGCCCTTCAGCCGCGCGTTGTCGTCCTGATCGCGCCCGAAGGCGTAGTCGAGCGCGATGCCGCTGCGGAACGCCCGATCGCGGGTGAGGAAGACGCCGAGCTCTGCCCCCTGCCGGGTGGTGGCGAAGACGCGGTCGTTCCACACGGCTTCGAGGAAGGGGATGGGGGTGACGTCGTAGTCGCTCGACCCCGGGTAGTCGGGTCGCAGGAGCGCGCCGGCCCCGAGCGAGACGCGCCAGCCGGGGCCGAGGAAGCCCGGTTCGGCGGCGCTGCCGACGGCGGGGGCGGCGCCGCGATTGGCCGGTTGCGCGTGCGCCGGCAAGCAGAGGGCTGCGGCGGCAACGAGGGCGGTCAGTGAGCGGACCCGAGGCTGCCTCATGCTTTCGACCTGGGTCCTGCACAGGCGGAAGGCGAGGGCGGTGCTCGATGGCTCTCCATCACGTCCGCGCCAGGAGGGCGCTGGCTTAACCCCCTGTTGCGCCGTTGCTATAGTCCGCGGCCCGATTCCCGGGGGCGGGACTTGGTTCGCCCCACCACTGGAGTGGCCATGAAGATCACGGTCGATCGCGCCACGCTCTCTGAAGGCGCTCGCGCACGTGCAGAACGTCGTCGAACGGCGCAACACCATCCCCATCCTCGCCAACGTGCTGATCCGCGCCAAGGACGGCGCGCTCACGCTCGCCGCCACCGACATGGAACTTTCCGCGGTCGAACGGGTGCCGGCGGAGGTGCGCGAGAACGGGGCGGCGACCGCGCCGGCCGCCACGCTGTATGACATCGTCCGCCGCCTGCCGGAAGGGGCCCAAGTCGAGCTCGATCATCCGGGCGGGGATGCGCCGCTCGGCCTCCGCTGCGGGCGCTTCGCCACCTCGCTCAACGTGCTTCCCGTCGAGGACTTCCCCTCGCTGCAGGACGGCCAGCTGCCGCATCGGTTCCAGCTGAAGGCCGGCACGCTGCGCGAGCTGATCGACAAGACCAAGTTCGCGATCTCCACAGAGGAGACGCGCTACTACCTCAACGGCATCTACCTGCACACGACGGTCTCGGACGGGGTGAAGGTGCTGCGCGCGGTGGCGACGGACGGCCATCGTCTCGCCCGCGTCGAGGAGCCGCTGCCCGACGGGGCGGAGGGCATGCCGGGGGTGATCGTGCCGCGCAAGACGGTGCTCGAGCTGCGCAAGCTGATCGAGGAACTCCCCGCGCAGGAGAGCGTGGAGATCTCCCTCTCCGAGACCCGCATCCGTTTCGCCTTCGGCACGGTGACGCTGACGAGCAAGCTGATCGACGGTACCTTCCCGGACTACGAGCGGGTGATCCCGCGCGACAACGACAAGCGCCTGAGGATCGCGAAGAAGGACTTCGCGGAGGCGGTGGACCGCGTGGCCGCGATCTCGACCGAGCGGTCGCGCCCCGTCAAGCTGGCGATCGCCCGCGACGGGCTCACCCTCTCGGCGGCGAGCCCGGAGACGGGCCGGACGGAGGAGGAGATCGAGAAGGACCGTCTCGAATACGACTTCGAGTCCGATCGAGATCGGCTTCCAGGCCCGCTATCTTCGCGACATTACCGAAACGATCGGCGATGCGGGCCGGGTCGAGTTCGCCTTTCACGACCACACCGCGCCCACCCTCATCCGCGCCGAAGGCGACGCCTCGGCCCTCTACGTGCTGATGCCGATGCGGGTGTGAGCGGGGCCGCTGCGCCCTGCCGCGAAGCGCGCCATGGATCGCCTCGTTCCGGCTGGAGCGGCTCACGCTTGCGCGCTTCCGCTCCTACGAGGCCCTCGACCCTGCACCTGAACGCACCCGTGGCCCTGTTCGTCGGGCCGAACGGGGCGGGCAAGACGAACCTGCTCGAGGCGGTGAGCCTGCTTGCCCCCGGGCGCGGCTTGCGCGGCGCGCGTCTGGCCGACCTCGCGCGGCGCGACCTGGGCGGCGCTGCCGGCGGCGCCTGGGCGGTGGCGGGCCGCTTCGCCACCCCTTCGGGCCCGCTCGACCTCGGCACCGGCATGGCGGATGGGGAGCCCGCGCGCCGCGCCTTCCTGCTCGACGGGACCCCGGCGAAGAGCCAGGCCGAGGTCGCGGCCCGGGTGGCGATGGCTCTGGCTCACGCCGCAGTTGGGGGGGCTGCTCCAGGAGGGGGCGGCGGAGCGGCGTCGCTTCCTCGACCGCCTGGTCTGGGCGCTGGAACCCCAGCACGCGCGCGACCTTGCGGCCTACGAGACGGGCGCTTGCCGAACGAAACCGCCTCCTCGCCGCCGGAAGGGCCGACCCCGGCTTGGCTCGCCGGGCTCGAGGACGCGCTCGCGCGGCACGGGGTGGCGGTGGCGGCGGCGCGGCGCGCCCTGATCGCAGCGCTGAACCGCACCCTGGCCCGGGGCTTGGCGGGCGACTTTCCGCGCCCTCAGCTCGCCTGCGCCTGCCCCTGGGCGGAGGCGCTCGATCACGATCCCGCCCTCGTCGTGGAAGAGGCCCTGCGGAAGCGGCTTGCCGAGGACCGTTCAGTGCGACGCCGAGATGGCGACGACGCGATCGGGCCCGCATCGCGCCGACCTCTGCCTCACCCAGGTCGAGACGGGAATGCCGGCACAGCTCTGTTCGACCGGCGAGCAGAAGGCGCTCCTAGTCTCCGTCGTCCTCGCCCATGCGGTGCTGGTCGCCGAGGCGCGCGGCTTCGGGCCGATCCTGCTCCTCGACGAGGTCGCCGCCCATCTCGACCCGCTGCGCCGCGAAGCCCTCTTCGAGACACTCGCGAGGCTTCCATCGCAGGTTCTTCTCACCGGCACCGAGGCGGCGCCCTTCGCCCCTCTCGCGGGACGCGCCGAGGCCTTCGCGGTGGAGGCCGGGCGGGTTACCGCCATGCCGTTCGGCCCTGCCCAAAGGCGGCGTGCCGCGCTATAAGGCGACGTCCTCCCTGACAGGCAGCCGAGCGAGGATTCCCGCGCGATGAGCGAACCGGCCCGGGCGATCGATCCCACGCCCGCGGGAGACTATTCCGCCGCCTCCATCCGCGTCCTGCGCGGCCTCGATGCCGTGCGCAAGCGGCCCGGCATGTACATCGGCGACACCGACGACGGCTCGGGCCTCCACCACATGGTGTTCGAGGTCGTCGACAATGCGATCGACGAGGCGCTCGCCGGCTACGCCACCCGGGTCGAGGTGACACTGAACGGCGACGGCTCCGTCACCGTCGAGGACGACGGGCGCGGCATCCCGACCGACATCCATCCCGAGGAGGGGGTCAGCGCGGTCGAGGTGGTGATGACCACGCTGCATGCGGGAGGGAAGTTCGACCAGAACTCCTACAAGGTCTCGGGCGGGCTGCACGGTGTCGGCGTGTCCGTTGTCACCGCGCTGTCCGATTGGCTCGAGGTGCGGGTCTGGCGCGACGGCAAGGAGCACTTCATCCGCTTCGAGGACGGCGGCGAGCCGGTCGCTCCGCTCGCCGTGGTCGGCCCCGCCGTGCCGCCGGACCGCACCGGCACCCGTGTGACCTTCCTGCCCTCGGCCTCGGTGTTCTCCAACATCGAGTTCGACTTCGCCCGGCTCGAGCGGCGCCTGCGCGAACTCGCCTTCCTCAACTCCGGCGTGGCGATCGCGCTCACGGATGCGCGCCACGTGCCACCCGTTCGCCACGAGTATCGTTACGAAGGCGGGCTCGTCGCCTTCCTCAACTGGCTCGGACCGCGCCCACAAGCCGCTGTTCGATCCGCCGATCTGCTTCCGGGGCGAGAAGGACGGCATCGTCGTCGAGTGTGCGCTCGCCTGGAACGACGGCTACACCGAGACGATGCTCTGCTTCACCAACAACATCCCCCAGCGCGACGGCGGCACCCACCTCGCCGGGTTCCGGGCTGCGCTGACGCGCACGGTCAACAAAGTCGCTCCCGAGGTGCTGCCGAGGAAGGAGAGGGTGGCGATCGAGGCCGAGGACATGCGCGAGGGCCTCACCTGCGTGCTCTCGGTCAAGGTGCCGGATCCGAAATTCTCTTCGCAGACCAAGGACAAGCTGGTCTCCTCCGAGGTGCAGCCGGCGGTGCAGGCGATCGTCGCCGAGAACCTCGCGCACTGGTTCGAGACGCATCCGGCGGAGACGAGGCGCATCGTCGGCAGGATGGCGGAAGCGGCCGCCGCGCGCGAAGCCGCCCGCAAGGCGCGCGAACTGACGCGGCGGAAGGGCGTGCTCGATGTCGCTTCCCTGCCGGGCAAGCTCGCCGACTGCCAGGAGCGCGACCCGGCGAAGTCCGAACTCTTCATCGTCGAGGGCGACAGTGCGGGGGGGTCGGCGAAGCAGGCGCGCGACCGCGCCTTCCAGGCGATCCTGCCGCTGCGCGGCAAGATCCTGAACGTGGAGCGGGCGCGCTTCGACAAGATGCTCTCGTCGGCCGAGATCGGCACCCTCGTCACCGCGCTCGGCACCGGCATCGGGCGGGCGCCGCCCGAGGAGGGCGGGTTCGACATCGCGAAACTCCGCTACCACCGCATCGTCATCATGACCGACGCGGACGTCGACGGGTCGCACATCCGCACCCTGCTGCTCACCTTCTTCTTCCGCCAGATGCCGGAGCTGATCGAGCGCGGGCACCTGTTCATCGCGCAACCGCCGCTCTATCGCGCCAAGCGGGGCAACGAGGAGCGCTACCTGAAGGACGACCGCGCGCTCGAGGCCTATCTCTTCGAGCGCGCGCTGGAGCAGGGTTCGCTTCTGCTCGCCTCCGGCGACACGCTGTCGGGCGAGCGGCTCGCCGCCGAGCGTGCAGCGGGCGCGGGGGCAGCGCGGCCTGATCCTGCGTCTTGCCGCCGCCGCGCCGGTCGCGCTGATCGAGCAGGCGGCGGTGGTCGGCGCGCTCGCGCCCGCGCTGGCCGACGATCCCGCGCGGGCGGCCGAAGCCGCGGCCCGCCTCGCCGCACGGCTCGATTCGCTCGAGCGCGAAACGGATCGCGGCTGGAAGGGAAGCGTCGAGGAGGGAGCGATCGTCGTCGCGCGCACTCTGCGCGGGGTTGCCGAACGCCACCGGCTCGACCAGGCCTTGCTGAAGAGCGCCGATTCCCGTCGCCTTTCCGCCGACGCCGAGGCGCTTGCCGCGCTCTGGTCGGCGCCCGCCGTCTGGCGTGCGGGCGGGTCCGACCGTCGCGTCTGCGGCCCGGCCTCCTTCGTCGACGCCGTGCTGGAGACCGGCCGCAAGGGGCTCGCCATCCAGCGCTTCAAGGGCCTGGGCGAGATGAACCCTGACCAGCTCTGGCAAACCACCCTCGATCCCGCCAACCGCAGCCTGCTTCAGGTCAGGATCGGGGCGGCCGAGGAGGCGGCCGAGGTGTTCGCCACCCTGATGGGCGACGTGGTCGAGCCCCGCCGCGAGTTCATCGTCGAGAACGCGCTGAAGGTGGCGAACCTCGACGTCTGAGACGCGCGGTCCAAGCCCGGCCGGTCAGCCCCCGCGCAGGAGACGCTCCAGCTGCTCGAGGAGGCCGCGCGCAGGGGGCTGCGCCTCGCGCGGCGGCTGGCGTGCGGCATGCTCGCGCAGGGCGGCGATCGCCTCGCGCGTGGCTTCGAGATCGAGCGCGTAGATCTCCCCCCGCCTGCGGCGGCCGTCGCCGCCGTACGCAGGCGGACCAGCACACGGTTCGCCTCGGGCAGCGCGGCGGCAAGCCGCTCAGCTGCCTCGCCGCTCGGGCACGCACACCGCATCGCGCCCCTCGAGCGCGCAGGGCGCCTCCGCCATCCGCTCCGCCCCCACACGAAGATCGGCCGAAGCCCCGAGAGCGAGAGCGGCGCGCTTGGTGTCGGCGATGGACAGCCGCCGCGCCGTCACCGCCGGTAGCGCCTTGTCCTCCCGCAGCACGATCTCGAGGGCGATCCCGCCCTGCCCCTCGGCCGGCGGCAGGATCCATAGCCGATGGCGCAGGAGGCACTCCCCACGATCCGTCATCGGATCGGCGGCGCAAGCGAGCACCCAGGAGCCGATGGTGCGCTCAGAAAGGCTCGGCGCGACCGTCGGCGCCTGGGCGGACACGGCATCGGCGGCCAAGGCGACCATCAGGGCAAGGCCGAAAGCGCGCATCAGGACTCCTCCGACAGCGATCGCGTGCCACCCTCGGCGAGCCGGGACGATGATGCAAGCGGGGCTCGCCTGCCTGTCTCCGCACCGTCATGGATGCTGCCCCTGGCGTGCGCCGCGCGGGCCCTCATCTCTGGGCCAGCGCGCATGGAGGCGAACATGGTCCTTCTCTCCTGGACGGTGGCGATCAAGGCCACGCTTTTTGGCATCGTGCTCGGCGCGGCAGCGATGTCCTTGTGCGGTGAGCGCTGCCTTGCCCGCTGTGCGGAGCGGATGCGCGGGGCCGGGCGATGATCCTCAAACTCGCAGTGAGCGGTGCCGCGCATCTCGCGGCAGGTGCGCTGATCGGGGCGCTTGCGGTCCTCGCCTGGAAGGCGGTGCGGCAGGCCGAGGGGACACGCTCCGACCACTCCCCTGGATCCGCCGCACCGCCGCCCCCGGCCGAGGCTTCCTCCGAACCCCCGCCCGCCTGACGGAGCCGATCCCGCCGGCCTTGGCCTCGCCTCAGGCTTGCGCCACTCTGGCGCGGCGGAGGCAACGGCGATGCGCACGGTGCGGTTCCCCGACGGTGCGGCTGTGCCCGCCCTGGGCCAGGGTACTTGGCGCATGGGCGAGGAGAGGCGTGCCCGCGCCCGCGAAGTCGCCGCCCTCCGCCTTGGCATCGAACGGGGCCTGACCCTGATCGACACCGCCGAGATGTACGGCGAGGGCGGGGCGGAGGAGGTGGTCGGCGAGGCGATCCGCGATTGCCGCGCGCAGGTCTTCGTCGTCTCCAAGGTTTATCCCCACAACGCCGGCAAGGGCGAGCTGCGGCGGGCCTGCGAGCGCAGCCTCGGGCGCCTCGGCATCGACCGCATCGACCTCTATCTCCTCCATTGGCGCGGCGGGGTGCCGCTCGCCGAGGTGGTCGAGGGCTTCGAGGCCCTGCGCGAGGACGGGCTGATCGCGCGCTGGGGGGTGAGCAACTTCGATGTCGACGACATGGAGGAGCTTTGGCGCATCCCGGGCGGTTCCGCCTGCGCGGCCAACCAAGTGCTCTACAATCCGGAGGAGCGCGGCATCGAGTTCGACCTCCTGCCCTGGTGCGTGGCGCGCGGCGTGCCGGTGATGGCCTATTCGCCCCTCGGCCAGGGGGGAAAGCTCCTGCGGCATCCGGCCTTGCGCGCCGTGGCGGAGCGGCACGGCGCGAGCCCGGCCCAGGTTGCGCTCGCCTGGGCGATCCGCCACCCGTCCGTGATCGCCATTCCGAAGGCGGTCGAGCCCGACCACGTGCGCGAGAACGCGAAGGCACTCGCCCTCGCGCTCACGGAGGAGGACCATGGCACGCTCGACCGGGCCTTTCCGCCGCCTGCGCGAAAGCGTCCGCTCTCGGTCATCTAGGGCGAGACCTTCGCGCATCCTCTGCGTCGGGGGGATCAATCTGGACGAAGCGATCCGGCTCGAGAGCCCGCTTCAAGCGGGTGAAGGCGTGGTCGGGGCGAGCCTCGGCCTGCGCCCGGGCGGAGGCGCGGCCATCGCCGCGGCGGCGCTTGCCCAGGCGGGCTGCCGGGTCACGGTGGCCGGCGTGGTCGGGGACGACGCTCACGGGGCGATGCTGCGCGAGGTTCTGGCGGCGCGCGGGATCGATGTGTCGGCCATCGAGACGAAACCGGGGCCGACCACCCGCGTCCTGGTGCTGATCGACCCTTCGGGCGAGCGCACCATCATCGCTGTCGGCGGCTACCGGGCGACCGAACTCGAAGGCGCGGGCCTGCTGGGCGGGGACTACGACGCGGTGCTGACCAAGCTGCATGCCCCGATCGTGCCGAAGATCGTCGCGGCGCACTGGGCCAAGGGGGCGCTCACCGTCGCCGTGCTTGCCCGCCACGGCCGGGCGCCGCTTGCCGCGCGGGTGCTGATCGCCTCCGAACATGACCTCGAGGGGCGGGAGCGCGACGACCCTCTCACCCTTGGCCGAACCTTGTGCGGCGCCGCCCTCGAGTGGGTGGTGGTCACGCGGGGGGCGAACGGCGCCGAAGCCTTCGGTATCGACGGATCGCGTCACCGGGTGCCGGCCGTCGCCGCCCAGGTGGTCGACACCACCGGCGCAGGCGACGTGTTCGCTGCCGGGCTCACGGAGGGGTTGCTCCGGACAGGCGACATCGACAAGGCCCTGGCGCGCGGAGCCGAGTGGGCGGCGAAGCATGTCGCGACCGAAGGAAGCCTGCCGCCGGAGAACCTCGCCCTGCCACCGCCCTGATCCCTCAGCGGCGGACGAAACGGGCGACGAAAAACCCATCGAGCCCGCCGCGCTCCGCCCAGTGACAGGGCAGGGTGCGCAGGTGCCCCGCGGGGGTGACCGCCTCGGCGAGGCCGGGCACCTCCTCGGGACAGATGGGGTCCGGCACGAGGCCGAGCGCGGGGGCCTCGGCGACGACTTCCTCGCCCTCCTCTCGCTGCAGGCTGCAGACGGCGTAGACGAGGCGCCCGCCGGGCCTGAGGAGGCGGGCTGCGGCGGACAAGAGCCGCTTCTGCGACTCGACCAGGGAAGCGAGGTCGCGCGGGCGCTTCAGGTGCGGGATGTCGGGGTGGCGGCGGATCGTTCCTGTCGCCGTGCAGGGGGCGTCCAGCAGCACGGCATCGAACGGGGCGGGCGGAGTGTAAGCCTCCGCCTCCGAGATGACGAGGTCGGCGGAAAGGCGCAAGCGGGCAAGATTTTCAGCGAGCCGCCGCACGCGCTCGGGCGAGGAGTCGACGGCGGTGACGGCTGCCCCGGCGGCGGCGAGCTGGGCCGTCTTGCCGCCGGGAGCGGCGCAGAGGTCCGCGACCCGCTCGCCTGGGGCAGGGCGGAGCAGGCGGGAGGGCAGGGCGGCGGCAGCGTCCTGCACCCACCACGCGCCCTCCTCGTAGCCGGGCAGGGCGGGGACCGGCCGGTCGGGCGATCGGAGGCGGAGCGATGCGGTCGGCAGCACCTCGGCCCCAAGCCGCTCCGCCCACGCCCCAGGGTCGAAGCCGGGCCTGAGGGTGAGGTCGAGCGGGGCCTCGCGGGCATGGGCCTCGGCGATCGCCCGCGCGGTGGCGGGCCCGTAGGCCGCATGCCAAGCGCGCCAAAGCCAATCGGGGGTGTCGAGACGCGGGGAATCGAGCCCAGCGAGAGCGTTCGCACCTTCGGCCGCGACCCGCCGCAGCACGGCGTTGGCGAGCCCGGCGAAGGCCCTGCCCTTCGGCAAGCCGCGCACCGCGGCGACGGTGGCGGAGACGGCGGCATGCGGGGCGGTTCCGAGCAGGAGGAGCTGGGCCGCGCCGAGCCGCAGCGCGTGGCGAACGGCGTCCGGCGGGGGGCGGCGCAGAAAAGGCTCCAGCACGGCATCGAGGGTGCCAAGGCGCCGCAGCACCGTAGCCGCGAGCAAGTGGGCGAAGGCGCGGTCGCGCGGATCGAGCGGGGGCAGGCCGTCGAGCGCCTCCTCGAGGGCCCGCCGCCGGCCGAGCACGGCCTCGAGCAGGGCGATCGCCGCCGCCCGGGGGGCTGTTCCCGCCGGGGCAGGGCGTGCGGACTGGGAGGGGTGCGGCATCGGCCCTTCCTCTCCCCCAGGCGGCTTGTGTCAAGCCGCCGGGCTTGACTTCGGCCGCGCCGCGCCGCCCAAGCCCGCCATGACCCACGCCCCGCCGGCCGGCGCCGACCTCCTTGCCCGCCTCGCCGCGACGCGGCGGCCGATCCTGGCCATCGTCCTCGTCTGGGCGCTGTTCGCCACCCCGGGCCTGTTCGCGATCCCACCGTCGGACCGCGACGAAGTCCCGCTTCGCCCAGGCGACGAAGCAGATGCTGGAGACCGGAGACTTCGTCGAAATCCGCTTCGGCGACGTGGCGAGGAACAAGAAGCCCGTCGGGATCCACTGGGCGCAGGCGGCGGCCGTTTCGGCCGCGGAGGCGGTCGGCGTGGCGGAGCGGTCGGACATCTGGCCTTACCGCTTGCCTTCGGCCCTAGGCGGGCTGGTTGCGGCCCTGGCGACGTTCTGGCTCGGCCGCGCCTTGGTTGGGCGGGAGGCCGCGCTCATCGCCGCCCTTCTCCTCCCTGCGTGCCTCGTCGTCACCGTCGAGATGCACATCGCGAAGACGGATGCTGCGCTGTTGGGCACCGTGGCGGTGATGATGGGGCTGTTCGGGCGAGCGGTGGTCGCACCCGAACGCTTCGGCCCCGGGGCGGCGGCGGGGTTCTGGCTTGCCCTCGGCGCGGGGGCCTTGCTGAAGGGGCCGGTCGCGCCGATGGTGGCGGGGCTCGCCGCGGTCGCGGTGTGGGCGGGCGACCGTCTCGCGAGGCGTCCGTCACCGTGGGTCGGCGCGCTGCGCCCTGCGTGGGGCGTGCCGCTCGCGCTCGCCGTCGTGCTGCCTTGGGCGGTGGCGATCTGGGTCGCCACCGACGGCGCCTTCTTCCTCGAGGCGATCCGCGGCGATCTCGGCCAGAAGGTGGTGGGGGCGGACGAACAGCACGGCGGGCCGCCCGGTTATCACCTCGCTGCTTGCGGCCGTCACCCTGTTCCCTGCCTCGCTCGCCGTGCTGCGCGCCATTCCCGCCGTCTGGGCCGGGCGGGGAGAGCCCGCGACACGGGTTCTGCTCGCCTGGATCCTGCCCACCTGGATCGGTGTTCGAACTCCTGCCGACCAAGCTCCCGCACTACGTCTCCGTCACCTTCCCCGCCCTGCTCCTGCTCGCCGCGCGCTGGCTGCTCGATGCGTCGGCCAAGCCGCCGCCGCGCTGGCTGGCGCGCGTGTCGTTCGGGCTCTGGCTTCTCGTGCCGATCGGGCTTGCTGCGCTCGCTGTCGCACTTCCGGTGGTGGCGGGAGGGATCCCGTGGGGGCTTCCGCCCGCGCTGGCCGCCGCAGGCTGGATCCTCTGGCACGGGGTGCGTGCGCCCGACACCAGGCGGGCGATCTCGGCGGGGCTCGTCGGTTCCGTCGTGGTCTATGGCGCGATCTTGCAGGGGGTGATCCCCCAGGCGCGGGGCATCTGGCTCTCGCCCCGCATCGCCGAGGCGGCGGCGGCGCATTGGGGGGCGGAGGGAGGACGGCCGCCGGCCTCCGAGCGCCCCTTCGCCGCCGTCGGCTTCCACGAGCCCTCGCTCGTGTTCCTCCTCGGCACCGACGTGCGTCTGTTGCGCAGCGGGCGAGGAGGCGGCGCGGCACCTCGCCGAACGCGCGCGCGGGCTGGCGCTGGTGCGCGATCGCAACGAAGACGCCTTCCGCGCCGAGGCGGAGCGGCTCGGCTTCCAGCCGCGCGCGGTGGCGCGCGATCGACGGCTTCAACCTCTCGCGCGGACAGTTCGTCTCGCTCGGCCTCTACGCGCGCTGACGAGGCATCGGCGTTTGCTACGCGCGGACCGCAACGCCGTTCCAGGACTGAAGACCGCATCATGCGCCCGACCGAGACCCCGATCCTCGCCCGCTTCTGGTACCCGCTGATCCCGGTCTCTCACCTCGCGGACGGGCCGAAGCCGTTCCGCCTCCTCGGGCGCGACCTCGTGGTGTGGATGCGACGGCGAGGGCCGCCCCTCGCTGCTCGAGGACCGCTGCTGCCACCGCACGGCCAAGCTCTCCAAGGGCTTCTACGCACAACGGCGTGCTCGCCTGCGGCTATCACGGCTGGGAGTTCGACCGCGACGGCACGGTGGTGCGCGTGCCCCAGCGCCCGGTGGACAAGCAGGGGCGGACCAACATGCGCGTGGCCTCGTTTCCTTGCGCCGAACGCTACGGCTACGTCTGGGGCGCGCTCGCCGAGCCGCTGTTCCCGATCCCCGACTTCGAGGAGGAGGCCGAAGGCTTCCGCCGCATCGACGAGTTCTACGAACCCTGGGCCACCTCGGGGCTGCGCGTGATGGAGAACTCCTTCGACAACGCGCACTTCGCCTTCGTCCACCGCGCCTCCTTCGGCGACATGCCGGCCACCCCGAGCCCGCCAAGTCGGAGGTGGAGGAGTTCGCCGACGGCTTCGTCTTCCGCTCCGAGGTGCCGGTGGTGAACCCGCCCGACGCAGAAGGAACTCCTCCGCATGGCGGAGGAGCGGACGGTGCGGCACATGACGGCGCGCTGGTGGATGCCGTTCCTGCGCAAGCTGCGCATCCGCTACCCGAACGGGCTGATCCACTCCATCGTCACCGCCGCCACCCCGATCGACGATCGCACCAGCCAGATCTGCCAGTGGGTCTACCGCAACGACACCGAGGCGGACGCGCCGGCGGAAAAGGTGATCGCCTTCGACCGCCAGGTCACGGCGGAGGACCGCGAAATCCTGGAGTCGACCGACCCGGACGTGCCGCTCGATCAGACCGGGCGCGAGATGAACATGCCCTCCGACAAGCCGGGCGTGATCATGCGGCGGATGCTGCGCGCGCTGATCGAGCGCGAGGGGAGGCGCGCGCCGCCGCCGACTAGGCCGGCGAGCCGGTCGTGCTCACAGCGGGATCAGGCGCGCGGCCAAGCGCTCCTCGGCGCGTGCGCTTGCCGCTAGCCCGGCGGCGACGCCGCGCCGGTCGGCCTCCGGCCGGTTCTGGCTCATCTTCCGCTTGCCCGCGAGGCGTGCGACCGGCAGCCGAAGCCGACGATTCCCGTGAGTTGGGCGCGGATGAGCTCGTCCGGCGCATCGTCGATCGACCACGGCTCCGGGCGGTCCTGTTCGTGCAGCTCCGTCAGCCGCGCCACGACATCCCGCAGCCGGGCCGGCTCGTCGAAGACCTCGGCCGGTCCGTAGGCATGCACGGCGACGGAGTTCCAGGTCGGCACGACGCGGCCATGCTCGCGCTTCGAGGGGTAGAAGGAGGGGCTCACGTAGGCGTCGGGGCGGAGGAAGATCGCCAGCGCCTCGCCGGTCGGCGGGAGCCGTGCCTGCGGGTCGGCGCGCGCGATGACCGTAGAGCGTGCCGAGCGGCCCTTCCTCGGCTGCAAGGAAGCGCGGCAGGTGGGTGGCGACGAGCCCTCCGCCGTCGCGGTGACCAGGGTGGCAAGGCGGGCCTCGCGCATCGCGCGGTGACAGTCCGCGATCTCGTCGAGGCGGAAGGCAGCAGGCGTCTACATCGGCGTCGCGTTCGGTTCGCTGCGGATCAGCCGCACCCTGCACAGTGCCCGGGCGAGGCGGCAACCCCGACGGGAACAGGGCTGGGGATCGCCAGCCGCACAGGCGCCTGCGAGGACGCGGGGCCCGGGCTCTCACCGCCAGCCGGAAGGCGGCACCGAGCCTCCCGGCCGACGCGGCGGGGCGGGCGCGGCCGGCGACGGCGCGGTCCACCCTCTTCCGCCACCCATCCGCTGCTCGAGCGCGAGCAGCGCCCGTACCCGGTTCTCGGTGCTGGGATGGGTGGAGAAAAGGTTGTCCAGCCGCGCCCCCGAGAGCGGGTTGACGATGAAGAGGTGGGCAAGCGCCGGGTTCGCCTCCGCGTGGCGGTTCTCGATCCGGCGCGCGAGGTCCTCAAGGCGGAGGAGCGCGTTGGCGAGCCCGCGCGGGGATCCCGCGATCTCCGCTCCCACCCGATCGGCCTCGTATTCGCGCGAGCGGCTGATCGCCATCTGCACGATCATCGCCGCGAGCGGAGCGAGGATCAGCATCAGGATCACGCCGATCGCGCCCAAAGGGTTGTTGCGGTTGTCGCCGCCGCGGAAGAGGAAGGCGAACTGGGCGAGGAGGCCGATCGCGCCGGCGAGGGTGGCGGTGACGGTCATGATCAGCGTGTCGCGGTTCTTGATGTGGGCGAGTTCGTGCGCGATCACGCCCGCCACCTCCTCCTCCGAGAGGTGGCGAAGCAAGCCGGTGTTCACCGCGACCGCGGCGTTGGCGGGGTCGCGCCCGGTGGCGAAGGCGTTCGGCTGGTCCTCGTCGATCACGTAGAGCGCGGGCATCGGCAGGCCCGGCGCGCTGCGCCAGCGCCTGGGTGAGGGCGTACAGGCGCGGCGCGTCCTGCGGGCCAATGGGTCGCGCCCCCGCCATGCTCAGCACCATCCGGTCGCTGTTCCACCAGGCGAAGAGGTTCATGCCGCCGGCGAAGAGCAGCGCGAACAGCATCCCCTGTTCGCCGCCGATGGCGAATCCCACCCCCATGAACAGCGCGGTCAGCGCGGCGAGCAGGATGGCGGTCTTGGCGTAGCCGGACATGGCGTGACCCCGGATCGTGACGTGCCCCCCATATAGGGGGTGGCGCGCCCCTTGGCGCCAACGGAAAAGCATCGCAGATGGGGGCCATGAGCGAACGGAAGACGGAAACCTGCGCCAACCCGCCTGCCGAACCGCAGAGCGCGAAGCCGCCGGCCGAAGGCCGAGGCCGCTGCGGCCGGCCCCCGCAAGCCGCGCGAGATCGGCGGACCGTCGGGGCCGGAGCCCACCCGCTACGGGGATTGGGAGCGCAAGGGCCGCTGCAGCGACTTCTGAGCCTCAACGGGCCCGGGGCGTGGACATGGCGCGAACAGGCTTGTGGTCCGCGATCATTCTTGCCACAAGATGTCGTTGACATTTCCGGAGGCAAAACAGTCGCGATTCGTTCGCGCAACTCGGGCAAGGCGGTTGTTCGTGCAAGTTTTGCCGCGCCGCCGCGAGGGACGTGCGTTCACTCTCCGTTCCAGCCGGTTCGCTCGCCGAACGATCTGTCCGTCCCGAACCCGCCGCTGACGCGCAGCCACGCGGCGACCGCGACGTCCCAGCCGAAAGCCGCAGGCTCGCGCAGCGGCCAATAGAGCCGGCTGGCAAGGGGCTCCCGCCGCGACGGCCCCGCGCCGACCCCCATTGCGGCGAGTCCTGCAAGGCGAAGAAGAACCACGCAGCGCGGCAGGTGGTAGCGGCTGGTCACCGCCAACACCGAGGCCCCCCGGGGGATGAGCCGCGCTGCCGCCCGCACCGTGTCCAGGGTGTCGCGTGCCCCTCGATCAGCGACGATCCGCCCAGCCGCCACACCCCGCCGCAGCAAGGCCGCGCGCATCGCCTCCGCCTCGGCCGGACCGCCCCGCGAAGGGCCGCCTGAGACGAGCAGGCGCGCCTCGGGGTGGCGTCGCGCCGCCACCACCGCCGCCGCGATCCGCCGCAAGAGGGTGGGCGTGGGCCGCCCGTCCGGCCGGACAGGGAACCCGAATACGACGATCCACGCCACCTCGCCGGTCACCCTCGTCTCCCGCCCCCGCCCGGGCCGAAGTAGGAGGAGGCGATGGCGGGTTGGGCAAGGCGGGAGGCTCGCATGGAGGAAAGGCCGCGCGGCTGGTTCGCCATCGGCATGGAGGGGGTGAGCAAGCCCGGCAACGCCGGGGCCCTGATGCGCACCGCCCATGCCTTCGGCGCGGCCTTCCTGTTCGCCGTCGGCGACTCGCCCGGGGTGGCGGCGACCCGCGCCACCGACACCTCGGACGCCACCCGCCACGTCCCCTTCTACCGTTGGCCCGATCCGGCCTCGCTCGTCCTGCCGCGGCTTTGCCGGCTGGTGGGGGTGGAACTCACCGAGGACGCGATCCCGCTGCCCTCCTTCCACCACCCCCTGCAAGCCGCCTACGTGTTCGGCCCGGAGCGAGGGTCGCTCAGCCCTGCGATGCGGGCGCGCTGCGACCATCTCGTGCGCATCCCGACGCGCTTCGCGCTCAACCTCGCGGTCGCCGGCGCCATCGTGATGTATGACCGGCTGATGGCCCTGGGGCGCTTCGCGCCCCGCCCCGTCTCGCCCACCGCCGTGCCCGAGGCGCCCGCCCCGCACCGCCACGGGCGGCCCCGCTTCCGCCGCGGCACGCCGGCCCTACTCGCTGAGGAGGAGGGCGAGGGCCGAGGCGGCGGCGTTCCTTGAGGGGAGGGGGCGGCGCCCGTATATCGCGCGGCATGAACCGCCTCGCCCTTGCCGTTCTCGCCGCCCTGCTGGCCGCCGTGCCGGCCGCCGCCCACGCCCAACAGCGCCCGGCGCCGCAGCCCGCGCAACCGCCGGCCCAGGCTGCGGGGCCGACCGCGATTGGCCGCTTCCAGAACTGGGAGGCGGCGACCTTCACCGAACAGGGCCGCCGCGTCTGCTATGCCTTCACCCGGGCGACGACCTCCTCTCCTGCCGTGCAGGGGCGCGGCGAGGTGGTGCTGATGGTGACGCATCGGCCGGGCTCGCGCGACCAGGTGGCGGTGCGGGCGGGATACAGCTATCCGCAGAACGCCGAGCCTTCGGGCGTGGTCGAGGCGGGCGGAGGCAACGTCACCCTCGCCTTCTTCACCGCAGGCGATGCCGCCTTCGCGCGCGACCGCGAGGCGGCGGTGGCCGCCTTCCGCCGCGGCCGCACGCTCCGCCTCCAGGGTCCGGGCCCGCGCGGCGGCACGGTGACCGACACCTTCAGTCTGCTGGGGTTCTCGGCGGCCTACCAGGCGATCTCGGACGCCTGCAAATGAGCGAGGCCGCTGTTCGCGCCCTGGGAGGGGAGCCGGTCCGGCCGGTCGAGCCGGATGCGCGCATCGAAGCGAAGCGCGCGCCCTTCGCCCCGCCTTCGCCCGTCCTGCCGGACGGGCGGCTCGATCTCGTCGGGCTGACGCGGAGCGAACTTGCCCGCGCCCTCACCCCTCTCTGTGCCGACGAGCGCGAGGCGAAGCTGCGCGCCAAGCAACTGTGGCATTGGATCTACCATCAGGGCGAGACCGACTTCGAGCGCATGACCACCATCGCCAAGCCGATGCGCGCGCGGCTGGCGGAGACCTGCGTCATCTCCCGCCCCGAGACGAAGACCGAACAGCTCTCGCGCGACGGCACGCGGAAGTGGCTGTTCCGCTTCCGCGACGGCAACGAGGCGGAGACCGTCTACATCCCCGACCCCGACGAACCGCGCGGCGCGGTCTGCCTCTCCTCGCAGGTCGGCTGCACGCTCACCTGCCGCTTCTGCCACACCGGCACCCAGCCCTTGGTGCGCAACCTTGGCCCGGCCGAGATCGTCGGCCAGTTCATGGCCGCCCGCGATGCCTACGGCGAGTGGCCCTCGCCGAAGGGGGAAGTGCCGCGGCTGCTCTCCAACATCGTGCTGATGGGCATGGGCGAGCCCCTGTTCAACTACGAGAACGTCGCCCGCGCGATGACGATCGTGATGGACGCGGAAGGCATCGCGCTGTCGCGCCGTCGCATCACCCTCTCCACCTCCGGGGTCGTGCCGATGATGGATCGATGCGGACGCGAACTGGGGGTCAACCTCGCCGTCTCCCTGCACGCGGTGACGAACGAGCTGCGCGACCGACTGGTGCCGTTGAACCGCAAATACCCGCTCGAGGAGCTGCTCGCCGCCTGCCGCCGCTACCCCGGCGCCTCCAACGCCCGGCGGATCACCTTCGAGTACGTGATGCTGAAGGGGGTGAACGATTCGGAGGCGGATGCGCGCGAGCTCGTCCGCCTCATCCGCGGCATCCCCGCAAAGGTAAACCTGATCCCGTTCAACCCGTGGCCTGGGTCGGGCTTCGAGACCTCGACCCCCGAGGCGGTGCGGCGCTTCGCCGCCATCGTGATGGATGCGGGCTACGCAAGCCCGATCCGGCTGCCGCGCGGGCGCGACATCCTCGCCGCCTGCGGGCAGCTGCGCACGGAGAGCCGGCGCGAACGCCGCGCCCGCCCGGCCCACCACGCCGACGCCGCCTGAACGCCGCCGCGCCACCCGTCTCGGCGGAGCGGCGCGTCAGTCTCCAACCCTGAGGTCGAGACCGCGGACGAGCAGCCCCACCGTGCGTTCGCCGGTGATGCCGAAATCGTCGTCGTTGATGATGAAGAGCGCCCCGCCCGGCAGCACGGCAACCCCCTCGATCTTGCCCGGCACCTCCGGATGGTCGGCCGAATCGAAGACAAGACGCTTCGAAACAGGAACGATTCCCGTTCCCCCGAGCTCGTTCGTCTGCTCGAGCGTGGGCCGGGTCGCCGGATCGTCCCACGTCGTGCCCAGGATGTCGGTCGCTCCCGCAAGCGCGATCTCGTAGAGCTTGGTGGTGGCCTCCGTGCGCTCGAGCACGAGCAGGCGGTCGGTCCCGAGGGCGGTGAGTTCGGAGACGCGCGGGTCGGACTGGCGGTTGGAGGGATCCTTGCGGAAGGTCTGGGGATCGTCGAGCCGGTAGACGTATTGGCCGACAACGGACAGGGCGAGGCGGTCGAACTTGAGGATGCGGGTGTTCTTCGCCTGCTGGTAGGCGGCGACGTCGGGGTTGGCGAGCGGGTTCTGCAGCATGAAGTAGAGGAAGCGCTCGTCGGGGCTGACCGCCATGCTCTCGATGCCGCGGTTGGTCTGCCGCTTGGCGAGGATGGCGGGCAGACGCTCGAGCACCGGATATCCCGCCCCCGCGTAGTCCTTGCCCGTGCCTTCGGGGACGATGCGCAGAAGGATGCGCCCGTCCGACGCGACGTGCAGGATGGAGGGGCCGTTCTCCTCGCCGATCCAGAACGTTCCGTCGGAAAGACGAACAAGCCCCTCGGCGTCGATCGCGGAGGCGTTCTGCGCCAGACGCCGCCCGCGCCCATCCAGCGGGGTTTCCGTCGTTGCCACGCTGAGCGGGTTGAGCAGGCCGTCGATCGGGCGCCCATCCAGGGTCTTCAGCGCGATCGCGTCGGTGACGTGGAACAGGCCGCGCTCGGGGTCGAGAACCAGACGATAGATCGAGGGGGCGTAGTGCGGGACCGGGTAAATCCGGCCGTTGCGCGCCTCCGCGCAAATGCGCTCGCGCGGCAGGCCGGTGACCCGCTCGGCGTCCGAACAGGCGATGTTCGGCCCGCGGTCGGACAGCGTCCACACCACGTTCGGCGGATCGGTGATGCCTCGGAACGCGGCACTGCCGATGCCGATCGTCAAGGCGAGGGTCTTGCCGCCCTCGAAGGCGAAGGAGCCGAGGCTCAGCGGCACCGACGGAGAAAGCACGGTGAGGCGCACCTCGGCTGCGGCCGTGCCGGCGGCGAGCGCGATGGCTGCGGCGAGCGGAAACAGTCGGCGCATGGGACGTCTCTCAGGTGACCGGACGACGCACGCTTGCGCCCGCCCGCGGCCGGATCAACGACAGTTCCGTGACAGTTGCCGCCGCGGCCCACGACCCGCCGTGTCACGATCGCGCGCGGGCGGCTTTTCGCCCGCCGCCGCCCCGCGCGATGCTCCTCCACGTGCCTTCCCCGCCGGCCGCGCGGCCGCTTCCCCTGGCGATCCTCATCCTCACCGGCTTCCTCTCCGGTGCCGGCATGCGGGTCGCCGACCCGCTGCTGGCGCTGATCGGGCGGGATTTCGGCGTCTCGGTGGCGTCGGCCGCTCCGGTGGTCGCCGCCTTCACCCTGGTCTACGGGCTTGCCCAGCCGGTGCTCGGGCCGATCGGCGATCGGATCGGCAAGCTCCGCCTGATCGCGATCTGCATGGCGCTCTACGGCGCTGCCTCGGCTGCCTCGGCCTTCGCCCCCACCCTTGCGCTCCTCGTCGCGCTGCGGGGGCTCGCCGGGTGTTTCGCCGGCGGACTGATCCCGGTGGCGATCGCCTTCATCGGCGACTCCACCACCTACGCGACCCGCCAAGCCACCTTGGGCCGCTTCATGACCGGGATGGTGCTGTCGAACCTCGTCACCGCGCCGGGGTCTGGGGCGGCGGGGGACTTCGTCGGGTGGCGCGCCGTGTTCGGCCTGCTGGGGGCAGCCGCGCTTGCGGCCGCGGTCCCGCTCGGCCGCGCCGCCGCCGGGCTCGGCCCGGGCGGCACGGCGAGCAGCGTCGGCGCGCTTGCGCGCTACCAGGCCCTCCTCGCCCGCGCCTCGGCCCGGCAGGCTGCTGCTCATGGTGGGTGTCGAAGGCGCGCTCGCCTTCGCCGCGCCTCCCTTCGTCGGCGCTTTCCTGGTCGAGGGGTACCGCATGTCGTTCTCCCTCGCGCGGTCTGCGTGCTCGGCGCGGCGGGGCTCGGCGCGCTGCTGTACACGCTTGCTGCGGCCCAGTTCGTGCGCCGCTTCGGCGAGCGCGGGCTGCTTGTCTTCGGCGGGGCAGGGATGGTGGTCTGGCTCGGCGGGGATCGCGCTTCATGCCCGCCGTGCCCGATCGTCGCCGGCTCTGAGCTTCCTCGGCGGGCTGTCCCTCGTCTGCTTCCACGGCGTGCTGCAGGCGCGGGGCTCGGAGATGATGCCCGAGGCGCGGTCGACAGGGATGGCCGCCTTCGCCTTCTCCCTCTTCGTCGGCCAGGCGATCGGCGCCGGGCTCGCCGGGACTTCGTCCTGCCGGTCGTCGGCTATCGCGGGCTCCTGTTGGGCGCGGCGGGCGGCATCGGCGCGCTTGCGCTGTTCGCCGTCCGCCGCGGCGGGGGCTAGGCCCGCGCGCGGGCGTCAGGCATTCGCTGCCGCCGGCGGCGCGCCCGCCTGGGATTGGGCGCGGCGCGACTGCCACAGCGCGAGGAAGTCGATCGGCTGCAGCATCACCGGCGGGAACCCGCCCTCCCGCGTCACGTCCGCCACGATGTTGCGGGCGAAGGGGAAGAGAAGCCGCGGCGCCTCAGCGAGCAGAACGGGCTCGACGAGTTCGGGGGGAATGTTGTTCAGCGTGAACACGCCGGCGTAGTCGAGCTCGGCGATGAACGCCGTCTGGCCCTGGTTGCGCGCCTCGGCCCGGATGGACAGCACGACCTCGAAGGTCTGGGCGGCGATCTGGCGGGCATTCACGTCGAGATGGATGCCGACCTCGGGCTGGACCTTGAGCTGGGTGAAGATCTCGGGCCCGCCCGGCACCTCGAAGGAGAGGTCCTTCACGTACTGGATGTTGATGGCGAGCCCCGGCGCGCCTCCCGCCTGCGGGGCTGCGCCCGCGCCGTTGCCTCCCGTCTGGCTCATCAGGGTCAGTCCTCGTCTCCGCTCGGAGGGCGCGCTAGCACGCCCCGGCGCGGAGCGGCAAGCGCGCGACGGTTGACGGCCCGGCTTGGGCGGTCCACCCCCTTGGCCCCGACGACAGACAGGGAGAGCTGCCCTTGGCCTATCTCTTCGATCCTCCGCCCCAGCCGGCGCTGCCCGTGTTCGGCACCGATCTCCTTTTTCCGGTCCGCCGCATCTGGTGCGTGGGGCGGAACTACGCCGAGCACGCGCGCGAGATGGGGCACGACCCGGACCGCGAGCCGCCGTTTTTCTTCGCCAAGCCCGCAGATGCGATCGTCGCTTCCGGCGCCACCATCCCCTTCCCGATGGCGACGGAGGAACTCCACCACGAGATCGAGCTCGTGGTCGCGATCGGGAAAGGAGGTGTCGCGATCGATCCCGCCCGCGCCCTTGAGCACGTGTTCGGCTACGCCGTCGGGCTCGACATGACGCGGCGCGACCGCCAGGCGGAAGCCAAGCGGCTGTCCCGGCCCTGGGAAATCGGCAAGGCCTTCGACCGCTCCGCGCCGATGTCGGCGATCGCGCCGGCAAGCCGCATCGGCCATCCGGCACGCGGCGCGATCGTGCTCGCGGTCAACGGCGAGATCCGGCAGGCGGGCGATCTTGCCCAGCAGATCTGGTCGGTCGCCGAAACGATCGCCCATCTCTCGCGCCTCGTCGAACTCGCGCCGGGCGACGTGGTCATGACCGGCACGCCGGCGGGTGTTGGCCCCGTCCGCCCCGGCGACCGGCTGGAGGGACGGATCGAGGCGGTTGGTGAACTCTCCGTGACCTACGCCGGGCCGTGACGACGGGGCTCAGCCGATCGGCCAGGGCGCGGGCGCCGGGGCGGGGGCGGTGGGATCGCAGCGCAGCCATTGCCCGTTCGCCGTCCGCTCGCCGGTGAGGGCGAGGATGAAGCCCCAGTGCGAGACGACGAGGGTGTCCGACCAGTCGCGCAGGGCCGCCATCTCGGCGCGGAAAAGCGCGGCGCGGGCCGCGATCTCGGCCTCGCTTTCGGGGATCGCCGGCCACCAGATCTCCTCCAAGTGGTCGAAGTCGAGATCGGGCCAGCGCCGCGCGAGCTCCGAAGCGGGGGTGCCGATGTCGCAGGAAAAGGCGCAGCGTTCGCGCACCAGCGGGTTCACCGTGACCGGCAGGCCGAGGGTGGCGGCGACGATCGCTGCCGTCTCCAGCGCCCGGGTGTAGGGGCTGGCGATGATCCTCGCGAGCCGCTCCCCCTTCAGCGCTTCGGCCGCCGCACGCGCCTGGTCGCGGCCGAGCTCGGTCAGCCCCGGGTCGGGGATGCCGGGATCGGTGCGGGTCGCGGTGAAGGCGGCGTTGAACGCGGACTGGCCGTGGCGGAGCAGGATCATGCCTCGGGCCTTACCCATCGCCGGGCAGCGGCGGCAAGCGCCGCAGCGCATCCTCGTGCGCTTGTGCCGGCTCCTCCCCTCCCTTATGTGGGGGGCATGCGGGACTGCGGTGATCGATGAGCGGCGGCTTCCCGATTGACCTGATCCTGTTCGGGATGGTGGCCGCCTTCCTGGTGCTGAGGCTGCGCAGCATCCTCGGCCGGCGCACGGGGTTCGAGCGGCCCCCCCAGCCGCTTGAGCCGACCGGGGCGGGGGAGGCGGCTGCCCGCACCATCGAGACCCGGGCCGAGGAGACCGTCACGCCGCCCGCCTTGCCCGGCGGGGCAGCGCGCAGTCTGCCGGACCCGGCCTCGCCGGTCGGTCGCACCCTGGCCCGGATCAGGGCCGTCGACCCCTCCTTCGACCCCATCGCCTTCCTGCAGGGTGCGGAGGGTGCTTTCCGCATGATCGTCGAGGCCTTCGCGCGCGGCGATCGGGACACGCTGCGCGGGCTGCTTGCGCCCGACGTCTATGCCGGCTTCGAGGCCGCCATCGCCGCCCGCGAGCAGGCGCGCGAACGGCAGCGCACGGAGATCGTCGCCATCCGCGAGATGGCGATCATCGAGGCCGACCTGCGCGGCACCTTGGCCACGCTTGGCGTGCGCTTCGTCTCCGATCAGATCAGCGCGACCTATGCGGCTGACGGCTCGATCGTCGCCGGCAGCGAGGCGGTGACCGAACTGGTCGACATCTGGTCCTTCGCCCGCGACCTCACCTCGCCCGACCCCGTCTGGCACCTGGTCGGCACACGCTCCGAGTGACGGTGTTGCGTTCTTCGGGGTGGGCCAAGGGGGGCTTGGCCATTCGCCGCGCCGCGAGGGGCCTTTGCGCCATGATCGGTGCGGCCGCCCTGATCCTGGTCGGCGGCTGTATCGGCGTTCCGGTGCCGGTTCCCGAACCGCCGCCCGCTCGGCTCGGCCTGCAGCCGGCGCGCTTCGCCGACTTGCCCGGGTGGAGCGAGGACCGTCACGCGGAGGCGCTGCCGGCCCTGGCCGAGACCTGCGCGCGGCTGCGCGCACTGCCGCCCGACCGCCCGATGGGTGGGGGAGAGGCGGCCTCCGCCCGCGCCGGCCGGGTTGGCGACTGGTTGCCTCTCTGTGCCGAGGCGGCGCGGCTGCCCAACGGGGACCACGCCGCGGCGCGCTCCTTCTTCGAGCGCAACTTCCGGCCGTGGCTGGCGCAGAACGTCACCCCCCAGCCGCCCGACCCGTTCGGCCTCTTCACCGGCTATTTCGAGCCGGAACTCACCGGCAGCCGGATCCGGCGCAGCCCTTCCCAGGTGCCGCTCCTGCGCCGCCCTCCCGACCTCGTCGCCGTCGATCTCGGCGATTTCGCCCCGGACCTTGCTGGGCGACGCACGGCGGGCCGCGTCGTCGAAGGCCGTCTCGTGCCCTATCCCTCGCGGGAGGAGATCGAACAGGGCTTGCTCGATGGGCGGCGGCTCGAACTCGTCTGGCTGGACGATCCGATCGAGGCGTTCTTCCTTCACGTCCAGGGCGCGGGCCGGGTGCGGCTTGCCGAGGGGGGACTGATGCGCGTGGGCTTCGCCGGGCAGAACGGCCACCCGTACGTGCCGATCGGGCGCATCCTCGTCGAGCGCGGCGCGATGACGCTCGAGCAGGTCAGCATGCAGTCGATCAAGGCGTGGCTGCGCGCGAACCCCGCGGAAGCACGGGCGGTGATGCGGCGGAACCCGTCCTACGTCTTCTTCCGTGAGGTGCGCGGCCTCGATCCGAACGAGGGGCCGCCGGGGACGTTCGGCGCGCCGCTCACCCCCGGTCGGTCGATCGCGGTCGATCCGCAGCACATCCCCTTGGGCATCCCAATCTGGCTCTCGACCCGCCACCCCGGGCACGGGGGGCCGCTGCGCCGCGTCGTCCTCGCTCAGGACACCGGCGGGGCGATCCGCGGCCCGGTGCGCGGCGACCTCTTCTGGGGCTGGGGGGAACAGGCCGCTGACGCGGCGGGGCGGATGAACGAGCGCGGCACATGGTGGCTGCTGTTGCCGGCCAGCTCGGTCGGCGGCTGAAGGCGACGGGGGGAGGATGGCAGAGGACGGGCCGAGGGTCGGGTTGTTCGTCACCTGCCTCGTCGATCTGTTTCGGCCTTCGGTCGGGTTCGCCGCGATCCGGCTGCTCGAGCGGGCGGGCTGCCGGGTCGAGGTTCCGCTGCCGCAGACCTGCTGCGGCCAGCCCGCCTACAACGCGGGCGACCGGGCGACGGCGAAGGACCTCGCGCGCCGCGTCATTTCCCAGTTCGAGGCTTTCGACCATGTGGTCGTCCCGTCCGGCTCCTGCGGCGGGATGATCGCGCGCCACTATGCGGAGGCCTTCGCCGACGAGCCCGAATGGCGCGCCCGCGCCGAACGGCTGGCGGCCCGGACCTACGAGCTCGTCTCCTTCCTCGTCGATGTGATGGGGGTGAGCGAGGTCTCCGCCCGCTACGACGGCACTGTCACCTACCACGACTCCTGTTCGGGCCTGCGCGAGCTGGGCGTGAAGGCGCAGCCGCGCCGGCTCCTCGCCTCTGTCAACGGACTGAGCCTGCGCGAGATGACCGACGCGGAAGTGTGCTGTGGCTTCGGCGGGACGTTCTGCGTCAAGTATCGCGACATCTCGCTGCGCATGGTCTCCGACAAGGTGGAGAACATCCTCGCCACCGGAGCCGACACGCTGCTTGCCGGCGACCTCGGCTGTCTGTTCAACATGGCGGGGCGTCTTTCCCGGCTCGGCCACGCGGTCAAGGTGCGCCACGTCGCCGAAGTGTTGGCCGACATGACCGACGAGGTGCCGCCGATCGCGCATCCCGCCGGCGCGTGACGGTGGTCGCGGCCGGTCCGGCGCTTGCCGGACCGTGCGGCGGAGGCATGTCTGGGCGGGGCGCAGCCGGTCGAAGGCGGCGGACCGCCCCCAGGCGGTGAAGGAGAGGGCGATGCGACCGTTCGATCCCACCTCGGTGCTGGCGCGCTGGACGGCGGGGCCCCGCGCGGCGGGGCTCGCCCTCGGTGATCCCTCCTTGCCGGTGCCCAAGCTCAGCTTCGAGTTCTTCCCGCCGAAGACGCCGGAGCTCGAAGCCCAGCTTTGGGCGGCGATCCGCCGGCTCGAACCCCTCGGTCCGCGCTTCGTCTCCGTCACCTACGGGGCGGGCGGGTCGACGCGGGAGCGAACCCACGCCACCGTCGCCCGAATCCTCGCCGAGACGAGCCTGATCCCGGCGGCGCACCTCACCTGCGTCGGCGCCTCGCGGGCGGAGATCGACGGGATTGCGCGCAGCTATTGGGAGACGGGCGTGCGGCACATTGTGGCCCTTCGCGGGGACCCGCCGGCCGGACAGACCGGCTATGTCCCGCATCCCGACGGCTACGCCTTCGCCGCCGATCTCGTAGCTGGGCTGAGGCGGATCGCGCCGTTCGAGATCTCGGTCGCTGCCTATCCGGAGACGCACCCTCAGGCTGTGAGCCCGGAGGCCGATCTCGACAATCTCAAGCGCAAGATCGACGCCGGAGCGACCCGCGCCATCACCCAGTACTTCTTCGACACCGACCTCTTCTTCCGCTTTCTCGACCGCTGCCTCGCCGCCGGCATCACGGTGCCGATCGTGCCGGGGATCCTGCCGGTGACCAACTTCGCCCAGGTGGTGCGGTTCAGCGCGATCTGCGGCGCCTCGGTGCCCACGTGGCTCGCGCGGCTTTACGAGGGGCTGGAGGAGGATCCGGAGACGCGCAAGCTCGTCGCTGCGGTGGTGGCGGCGGAACAGGTGCGCCGGCTGCAGGCGGCAGGAGTGGACGAGTTCCACTTCTATACGTTGAACCGCGCCGATGTGGTTTATGCGATCGCCCACATCCTCGGCCTGAGGCCAGGGGCGACGGCGGGTGGTCCGGGCTGAGGGGACGCGGCTGGAGGCGTGCCGCGGTCGGTCCGGTGGCGGCCCTGGACGCCTTCTGGCCTGAAGCGCTCAAGCCAGCCCGCAGGCGCGACGTGTCAGGGGCGGGAGCGTCGCCTAGGCGAGCGCGACGGCCCGTCGCCTCGCGACACGAGGAGGTCCGCCCCCTTTCCGCGCAGCGGACAACCCCGGCTTCGCCCGGCCGCGAGCGCGGGCAAGGTTTTGGTCTGCCGTCCGGGCGCACGCCGCCTGCCCGTCCGCTGCCGCGCTGGCCGTGGCTAGGCCGCCTTCGCTTCGCTGATCGCGCGCCAGACGCGCTCGGGCGTGACCGGCATGTCGATGTGGGTCACGCCCTCATCGGCGAGCGCGTCGACCACCGCGTTGATCACCGCGGGCGGGCTGCCGACCGCCCCGGCCTCGCCTGCGCCCTTGACGCCGAGCGGGTTGGTCGCGCACGGGATCTCGATCAGGTCGACGTCGATGTCGGGCAGGTCGTCGGCTCGCGGAATGCCGTAGTCCAGGAACGAGGCTGAGACGAGCTGCCCGCTTTCGGGGTCGTAGACCGTGCGTTCGAGCACCGCTTGGCCGATGCCTTGGGCGACGCCGCCGTGCACCTGCCCGCGCACGATCAACGGGTTGAGCACGTGGCCCATGTCGTCGCAGACCGTGTAGCGCACGACGTCGACCTCTCCGGTCGCGGGGTCGATCTCGACCTCGGCGACGTGGCAGCCGTTGGGGAAGGTGTGCGCCTTGATCTCGGCGACCTCCGCCGAATTCGAGCAGCGTGGCGGGCTGGCCGGCCGCGGCGCGCGCGCGCTGGGCGGCAGCAAGCTCGAGGATTCCGATACGGCGGTCGGTGCCGACGACGGAGAAGGTTCCCTGCTCGAAAGCGATGTCGGCCGGCGCGACCTCCAGCACCTCCGCCGCCGCCTGCTTGCCTTTCTCGATCACGGCCGCGGTGGTGGCGAGGATCGCTTGGCCCTCCGAGTACAGGCTGCGCGCCCCGCCCGTGCCGCCGCCGGTCGGGATCAGGTCCGAATCGCCCTGCACGACGCGGATCCTTTCAGGCGGGATGCCGAGCTCGTTCGCGGTGAGCATGACGTAGGCCGTCTCGTGGCCTTGGCCGGTGGACTGGGTTCCGACGAGCACATCGACGGTGCCGTCGTCGTTGAAGCGGATCTCGGCCCGTTCCGACGGCGCCCCGCCGGTCGCCTCGAGGTAGTAGGCAAGCCCGATGCCGCGCTTGCGGCCGCGCCGCGCCGCCTCCTGCCGGCGCTGCGGGAAGCCCGCCCAGTCGGCGCGAGCCAACGCCGCGTCCAGCACCTTGCCGAAATCGCCGCTGTCATAGGTCGCCCCCACCGGCGTGCGCCAGGGCATGGCGGACGGGGGAACCATGTTGCGCCGGCGCAGCTCGACGCGGTCGATGCCCAGTTCGCGCGCCGCTTGGTCGATCAGTCGCTCGATCACGTAGTTCGCCTCGGGCCGGCCCGCGCCGCGGTACGCGTCCACCGGCGTGGTGTTGGTGAGGATGCCGAGCACGTTGGCGTAGACGGCGCGGAAGCCGTACACGGAGGCGAGCACCTTGGTGCCGGCACCCGTGGGGATGAACGGGGCAAAGGTCGGAAAGATAGGCCCCCATGTTGGCGAGGGTTCGGGTGCGCAGGGCGAGGAACCTGCCCTCGGAGTCGAGGGCGAGTTCGCCGAGCGTGATGTTGTCGCGCCCGTGCGTGTCGGACAGGAAGGCTTCCGTCCGGTCCGAGGTCCACTTCACGGGACGCCCCAGGGCGCGGGCGGCGAACAGCACCATGACGTGTTCGGGGTAAACGAAGAGCTTCATGCCGAAGCCGCCGCCGACGTCGTTGGTGACGACCCGGAACCGCTCCTGCGGCAGGTGGAACACGTCTTCCGCGAGCAGGCGCTTGACGAGCCACGCCCCTTGCGTGTTGGCGTGCAGGGTGAAGCGTTCCGTCGTGGCGTCATATTCGCCGATCGCCACCCGGCCCTCCATGGAGGCGACGACGACGCGGTTGTTGACGACGGTCAGCCGGGTGACATGCGCGGCCTCGGCGAAGAGGCGGTCGGTCTCGGCCCGGTCGCCGATTTCCCAGTCGAAACAGACATTGCCCGGAATGGTGTCCCACACGAGTGGGGCTCCCGGCTGGTTTGCCGCGGCAAGGTCGGTCACCGCCGGCAGCGGTTCGTAGTCGACCAGCACGGCCTCGGCCCCGTCCTTCGCCGCCTTGGGCGTTTCGGCGACGACGAACGCCACCGGGTCGCCGACGTGGCGGACACGATCGACGGCGAGAGCGGGGCGCGGCGTGTCGGCTCGCGGCGTGCCGTCCCGGTTCCTCAGCGGGATGGCGCAGGGCACCGGCCCCAGTCCGGCAGCGGCAAGATCGGCGCCGGTGAACACGGCAAGCACGCCGGCCACCGCCTTCGCGGCGGCGGTGTCGATCGCGCGGATGCGCGCGTTGGCGTGCGGGCTGCGCACGACGACACCGTAGGTCTGGCCCGGCAAAGCGAGATCGTCGGCATAAAGCCCGGAGCCACGCAGAAGTCTCGGGTCCTCGACCCGGCGCATGGGTTGGCTGAGGCCGAATTTCATGCTCCCTCTCCCGCGGCAGCGCGTGTGCGTAGACGGCCAAGGATGTGCCTACGGCGGCCGGCCCGCCAACCCCCTTTCCCAGCGGACCCCCACTTTCGCGACGGCGTCAGGAGCAGTCTCGCCTCGGCGACAGCGGAGCCAGCCGTTCGCTGAGCCGCGGGCTGGCCCTTCCGCCTGAGCGTGCGCCAGGGCAGACTCGACATCAGGTTTGAGTCCTGGACGCTCCCGCAGCCGGACTCGCCCCGGCACGCCGAGCAAGTCTGGCCGAAGCGAGATCAGGGCCGGTCGCGGACCGTCCGATTCGGCGATCAGCCGTCGCGCTTCCGCCAGGGCCGGCCCGATGCCGAGCACGAAGATGTCTCGTCCGTCCTTGGCGAGCAGCCCCTGCAGGTCGGTCCCCGTCAGCGCTGCGAGCACGGGGGCGGCACCGGGGTTGACGAGAGCTGTGGTCAGGCCGAGCACGCGTCCATCCCGCCCGACCACCGGGCCCCCGGAGTAGCCCATCAGGGCGCCGAGGCGGGCGGTGAAACCTTCGCCGAACCCGGCGAGCTCGGTCTCGCGCGCGATCACCTTGCCGAGGGCAAGGCCGGGGCCGAGCGCGGTGGTGCCCGCTGCCCAAACGGGTTCGTGACGGTCGGGCGTTCGGGGGCCGAAGCGCGCCGGGGCGAGGAAGCCCTCCGGCATGCGCAGCACGGCGAGATCCATGCGCGGGCTGCGCGCGACCAGCCGGGCCGGGGCGCGGGCGCCGTCGTCGCGAACCAGCGTCGCCTCGTTCACCGTCAGCCCGGCGACCCGCAGCACGTGCGCGTTGGTGATCACATGCCGATCGTCGATCGCGACCGAGGAGCCGAGCCCGCCGAAGAGAGGAGGCGCGCCGATCACCACAGCGGCGTAGGAGTCGCGCACCACACCTTCCGCTGGGGTGTTGGCGGCCTCCCGGCCCGGCAGGGACGCGCAGCCGGCGGCGAGGAGCAGGAGAAGGGCGGACAGTGCGCGCCGCATGGAGGAGGGCCCCCTTCTGAAGCGACGCGCCAAGCGTTGACCGATCGCAATGAAGGAAGAGTTAACGCGGCCCTCACCTGCTCGCTTCCGTGCCCGAAGCGCACGCACGGCTGGCAGCAAACGGGCGCGTTCGTGGCCGAAGGCGTCCTGCAAAGTGGAACTGGCGGTCCTGAACGCGCATCCGACGCGCGGCGGCCCTCATCCTCTCCGTGGGCGGCGGACGGCCGAGCGCCCCCCGGCCGCCGTGCCGCTTGCGCCCTCGCCTTCGCCCTGGCACCGTGCCGCGCCAGGGGAGGGGACCGGCCTTGGGCGGCGAGATCGTTCTGGAAACGGAAGGGTTGACGAAGGAGTTCCGCGGCTTCGTCGCGGTCAAGGACGTCTCGCTCCGGGTGCGGCGCGGCGCGGTGCACGCCATCATCGGGCCGAACGGCGCCGGCAAGACCACCTGCTTCAACCTGCTCACCAAGTTCCTGCAGCCCACACGGGGCGTCATCCGCTACGAGGGCCGCGACATCACCGCCATGAAGCCCGCCGAGGTGGCCCGCCTCGGCCTCGTGCGCAGCTTCCAGATCTCTGCGGTCTTTCCCCACCTCACCGCGCTCGAGAACGTGCGCGTCGCACTGCAGCGCGCGCGCGGCGGCTCGTACGACTTCTGGCGGTCGGAATCGTTGCTCTCCCGCTACGAGGAGCGCGCCCGCGCCCTGCTCGCCGATGTCGGACTCGAAGGCTACGAGAAGGTGCCGGCGGGGCTGCTGCCCTACGGGCGCAAGCGCGCGCTCGAGATCGCCACCACGCTGGCGCTGGAGCCGAAAGTGATGCTGCTCGACGAGCCGACCGCCGGCATGACGCACGAGGATGTCGACCGCGTGGTCGAGCTCATCCGGCGCGTGCGCGCAGGGCGCACCATTCTTCTCGTCGAGCACAACCTGAAGGTGGTGGCGGGGCTCTCCGACACCATCACGGTGCTGACGCGCGGCCAGGTGCTGGCGGAAGGCGATTACGCCGCGATCAGCACCAACCCCGAGGTCAAGGCGGCCTACATCGGCAGCGAGGAGGGGTGAGGCAACGATGCTTCAGGTGCGCGGCCTCGAGGCCTGGTACGGCGAGAGCCACGTCCTGCACGGGGTCGATCTCGACGTCGCCGACGGCGAGGTGGTCACGCTGCTCGGCCGAAACGGGGCGGGCAAGAGCACGACCATCAAGGCGATCATGGGCGTGATCGAGCAGAGAAAGGGCTCGGTGCGGTTCAACGGCACGGAGACGATCACGCTCGCCCCCGACCGGATCGCTCGGCTCGGCATCGCCTGGTGCCCGGAAGAGAGGGGCATCTTCGCCTCGCTCACCGTGAAGGAGAACCTCCTCCTGCCCCCGATGATCGCGCCGGGCGGGGTGGAGCTCGACCGGATCTATGCCCTGTTTCCCAACCTGCGCGAAAGGCTCGGCAGCCAGGGCACCAAGCTCTCGGGCGGGGAGCAGCAGATGCTCGCGATCGCGCGCATCATGCGCACCGGGGCCAAGCTCCTTCTCCTCGACGAACCGACCGAGGGGCTCGCGCCGGTGATCATCCAGCAGATCGGCCGCACCATCCGGGCGCTGAAGGAGGCCGGGCTCACGGTGCTGCTGGTCGAGCAGAATTTCCGCTTCGCGCAGAGGCTCGCCGATCGGCATTATGTCATGGAGAACGGGCGGATCGTGGACATGATCCCGGCCGCCCGTCTCGAGGCCAGCATGGACCGCCTGCACGCCTATCTCGGCGTGTGAGGCGGCCGAACCGGGAGAGGGAGTCCGAGGACCGATGCTCAAGCGCCGCACACTGCTCGCCGGCACCGCCGCCGGCGCGCTTGCCGCTGGTGACACCGCTGCGCCACGCCCGCGCGCAGGCCGCCAACACCATCCGGATCGGGGTGCTGAACGACCAGTCGGGCCTTTATCGCGACCTGACGGGGCCCGGCTCGACCCAGGCCGTGCGGCTCGCCGTGCAGGAGAGCGGCATCACCACGCGCGGCGTCAACGTCGAGGTCGCCGAGGCCGACCACCAGAACAAGCCCGATGTCGGCTCGACGGTGGTGCGGCAGTGGCTGGATCGCGACGGCTTCGACGTCATCGTCGACGTGCCCACCTCGTCGGTGGCGCTGGCGGTGAACACGCTGTGCCGCGAGCGCAACAAGGTCCTGCTCGTCTCCGGTGCGGCGACCTCCGACCTCACCGGCTCGGCCTGCTCGCCGAACACCATCCACTGGACCTACGACACCTGGATGCTCGCCCGCGGCACCGGCGGTGCGATGGTGGCGGCCGGCGGGCGGACCTGGTTCTTCATCACCGCAGACTACGCCTTCGGCCACGCGCTCGAACGCGACGTGTCGAACTTCGTCCGCGCCGCGGGCGGCGAGATCCTCGGCTCGGTGCGCACGCCGTTCCCGGGCACCACCGACTTCTCGTCCTTCCTCGTCCAGGCGCAGCGGAGCCGCGCGCAGGTGATCGGCCTCGCCAACGCGGGCGGAGACACCATCAACTCGATCAAGCAGGCGGCCGAGTTCGGCATCACCCGGCGCGGGCAGAAGCTTGCCGGCCTGCTCGTCTTCATCACCGACGTGCACGCGCTCGGGCTGCAGACCGCCCAGGGCCTCGTGCTCACCGCCACGTTCTACTGGGACCTCAACGACAACACCCGCGAGTTCACCCGCCGGCTCGGGCGGATGCCGAACGACGTCCGCCCCTCGATGGTGCACGCCGGATGCTACTCCGCCGTGCTGCACTACCTGAAGGCGGTGGAGGCGATGGGGGTGCAGGCCGCGAAGGCCTCCGGCGCGGCGGTGGTCGAGCGGATGAAGGCGATGGAAACCGACGACATCTGCTTCGGCAAGGGAACGATCCGGGCAGGACGGCCGCAAGATCCATCCCGCCTACCTGTTCGAGGTGAAGTCGCCGCAGGAATCCCGCTACCCGTGGGACTACTACAAGCTCCTGCAGACCATCCCGGCCGATCAGGCCTTCCGGCCGCTCGCCGAGGGCGGCTGCCCGTTGGTGCGCACCTGACGCGCGTGGCGGAGGCGGCGCCTGCCGCCTCCGCCCTTGCTCCTCCCCGCGAGTTCCGGCCGTTCCGGCAGCGTTCGAGCCGCGCATGAGCGATCTCTGGTACGATCTCGAACCGTTCCTGCAGCAAGGCACGCTCGGCCTCGTCAACGGCGCCTTCTACGCCATCCTCTCGCTCGGGCTTGCCGTCATCTTCGGCATGCTGAACGTGGTGAACTTCGCGCACGGCGCCCAGTTCATGCTCGGCGCCTTCGTCGCCTGGATGCTGCTGAACTGGGCGGGAATCGGCTACTGGGGCGCGCTCGTGCTCGCGCCACTCATCGTCGGGCTCATCGGCGTCGCAATCGAGCGCACCATGATCGCGCGCCTCTACAAGCTCGACCACCTCTACGGGCTGCTGCTGACCTTCGGGCTTGCGCTCATCATCGAGGGGCTCGTTCGCAACGCCTTCGGCTCCTCCGGCCTGCCCTACCGCGTGCCGGAGGCCTTTCGCGTTCCCCCGGTCGATCTCGGCTACATGCTGATGCCGGCCTACCGGTTCTGGATCGTCGTCGTCTCGCTGATCGTCTGCCTCGGCACCTGGTTCGCGATCGAAAAGACGAAGCTCGGCTCCTATCTGCGCGCGGCGGTGGAGAACCCCAGGCTCGTGCAGGCCTTCGGCATCAACGTGCCGCTGATGATGACGGCGACCTACGGTGCCGGCGTGGCGCTTGCCGCCTTCGCCGGGGTGCTCGCCGCACCGGTGTACAGCGTGAACCCGGCGATGGGGGCGAACTTCATCATCATCGTCTTCGCCGTGGTGGTGATCGGCGGCATGGGCTCGATCCTGGGCTCGATCGTGACCGGCTACATCCTCGGCGTGATCGAAGGCTTCACCCGGGTCTACTACCCCGAGGCCTCGGCGACCGTGGTGTTCGTGATCATGGCGATCGTGCTGCTGGTGCGCCCCACCGGGCTGTTCGGGCGGGCCTGAGACGATGCCGCGTTCGCAGGCCGTCGCGTTCGCCCTCCTCGCTTGCTTCGTCGGCGCGGCACCCTTCTTCCTCTTCCCCGTCTACGTGATGAAGGTGCTGTGCTTTGCTCTCTACGCCTGCGCCTTCAACCTTCTGCTCGGCTACGCCGGCCTGCTCAGCTTCGGCCATGCGGCCTACTTCGGCATGGGGTCGTATCTCTCTGCCCACGCCGCGAAGGTTTGGGGCTTCACGCCCGAACTCGCGATCCTCGCCGGCGCGTTGACGGCGACCGGCCTTGGGGCGGCCTTCGGCTACCTCGCCATCCGCCGCCAGGGCATCTATTTCGCGATGATCACGCTGGCGCTGGCCCAGATGGTCTACTTCTTCTGCGTGCAGGCGCCCTTCACCGGGGGAGAGGACGGCATCCAGGCGGTGCCGCGCGGGGCGCTGTTCGGCCTGATCGACCTCGTCCCGGACTTCACCCTCTACTGGGTGGTGGCGGCGGTCTTCCTCGCCGGCTTCCTCTTCCTCTACCGGGTCGTGCACAGCCCGTTCGGCCAGGTGCTGAAGGCGATTCGCGACAACGAACCGCGCGCGATCTCGCTCGGCTACCGCAGCGACGACTACAAGCTCCTCGCCTTCGTGCTGTCGGCCGCGCTCGCCGGTGTTGCGGGAGGGACGAAGGCGATCGTCTTCCAGATCGCAACACTCACGGACGTCAACTGGCCGATGAGCGGGGAGGCGGTGCTGATGACGCTGTTGGGCGGCATCGGGACCATGTTCGGCCCCGTGGTGGGGGCGCTGATCATCGTCACCCTGCAGGCGGAACTTGCGCAGTTCGGGGCGTGGGTGACGGTGATCCAGGGGGTGATTTTCGTCGTCTGCGTGCTGGCGTTCCGCCGCGGCGTGATCGGCGAGCTGCAGCGGGCGATCCGCCGCCCGCTGTGAGGGCGGCCGAGGGCGCGAGGGGACGAGCTTAGTCGGCTGCCGCGGCGGCCGGTCGCGGACAGAAGGATTCGTAAAGCGCGCGCATGATCCCGAGGGCCGGACCGTCGTTCAGCGTGTAGTAGACGGTCGTCCGTTCGCGCCGGTTCCGCACCAGGCCCTCGGCGCGCAGCCGCATCAGGTGCTGGCTGACCACCGTCTCGCGCACGCCGATCGCCTCGGCGAGCGCGCCGACCGACCGTTCGCCGTCGACCAGGGCGCAGAGGATCTTGAGCCGAACGGGGTTGGCAAGCGACTTGAGGAGTTCCGCGGCGGCTTCGGCCCGCTCGTCGAGCGCCGCGGCATCCAGCATCGAGACGTCCATCCTGGTCCTTCCTCGGGTTTCCCGGCCCTGTCCGACGCCCGAAACTTCTTGCCTTCGAAGTTGCGAAGGAATACGTATGCGCCAGCACAAGGTTGCCCCGCGCCGGCCCCCTGGCGCAAGGGGCAAGGAGGGAAAACCACATGCTCGGGCTGAAGAAGAAGGCTTGGTCGCCGTATCTCGCCGGCGCGCTGATCGGGCTGCTGCAGGTGCCGGCGTTCATCTTCCTGGGCACCGCGCTCGGTGCCTCGTCCTCGTATGTCACCGTGTCGGCCTCTTTGGCCGAGTTCGTCGATCCCGGGATCCGGGCGCTGTCCTACGCCAGCAAGTATCTGGACGGGGCGAAGAACTGGTGGCAGGTCGCGCTTGTCTGCGGCATCGCCATCGGTGCGTTCATCTCCGCAACACTGTCCGGGACCCGCCGCTCCGCCCCGTCACCGGTCTGGGCGCGCGCCTTGGGGACGAGGAGCACGGCGGCGCGCTTCGCGCTTGCCTTCCTCGGCGGCTTCATCCTGCTGTTCGGCGCCCGGCTCGCCGACGGCTGCACCTCAGGCCACGGCATCTCCGGCATCGCCCAGCTCGCTGTCTCCGGCTTCATCGCGGTGGGTGCGATGTTCGCGGGCGGCATCGCCACCGCCATGCTGCTCAAGCCTGTCCGCTGAGCCCTCGCCTAGGGAGAGACCACCATGAGCATCATCGCCGCCATCGGGCTTGGCCTCGTCATGGGCGTCGTCTTCGGCGTCCTGCTCGAGAAGAGCCGCGTGTTCGAGCCCGGCGTCATCGTCGGCCAGATGCAGATGCGCAACTTCATCATGCTGCGCATCTTCCTCTCCGCGGTCGCCTCGGGGCTCGTTGTGCTCGCCCTTGGTCAGCTGACGGGGATCATCCCGAAGCTCGACCCCAAGGCGACGCTGTACGGCGCGCAGCTCCTGGGCGGTTTCCTCGCCGGCGTCGGGATCACGCTCGCCGGCGGCTGCCCGGGCACCATCCTCTGCCAAGTCGGCGCGGGCTACCGGGATGCCGTCATCACGCTGGTGGGCGGGCTCGGCGGCGCGCTGACCTTCGCCTATCTCGAGCCGACCCTGCGCCCGATCCTGCTCACCGGATCGCCGGGCAAGCTGACCCTGCACGGCCTGCTCGGGCTTCCGTTCTGGCCGCTCGCGCTCGGCTTCGCCGCCGTGCTGATCGTTGCGCTCTACGCGATGGAGCGCTGGCGCCCGTGGCGGACCGAGCTCGGCGACAATGCGGACGGCGTGCTGCCGCCAGCCGAGCGGGCGGAGGAGAAGGCCAAGGCCGAAGCCGTGCCGGCGCGGGTCTGAGCCTCTTCGCTGCCGCGGTGCAAGGGCCGGTCGGGAGCTCCCCGGCCGGCCCTTCGTCCGTTCCGGCCTCCCCCGTTCCGGAGGCGGCAGCCCGCCGCCGGCGCACGGGGGTTTGCGGTCGCGCCGGTGGCGCGCGCGCGCAAGCCGCGTCATCCTCCTCAGATGACCGTGCGTGTCCGCACCTTCGCCGCCCGCCATGGCGGGCTCCTTCACGTGGTGCCGCTGGGCCCGGAGGCTTTGCCGGCGGTCTCGCCGCCCGACCTGCTCGCCGCCTGGCAGGCGGCGCGCGCCGCCGCCGAGGCGGAAGCCTGGGGCGAGGCCCGGGCGCTCTCTTTCCGCCGGCGCGGGGGAGAGGCGACGGATCTGGTCATCGCCGACCCTGACGCCCGCTGCTGGGCGGCGGCGGTCGACCATGGCTTCGGCCTCGACACGGTCTACGGGCTCGCCGTGTGCCTGCGTCTTCTCGGGCTGATCGACCTGCTCGCCTCGGCACCCTGGGCGCGCGGGCTGTTCGAAGTTTCGGTCGAGGGCACCGAGGTGCACCCGGCGCTGCTCGGGCTGGTCGCCACCGCCCCTCTCGGCCGCGACGGCCGCTTCGATGCCGCCGCGCTGAAGGCGGAACTCGCCGTGCGTCTGATCGGAGCCCAGCCGTGAGCGGGTCCGTTCGCGCCTTTGCCGCGGTCCTCCTCCTGGCGGCGGGTTGTGCCGGTCCGACCCCTCGGCCGGCGGGCCCGGCGGGGCTGCCGCCGGAGATCGACCGCGCCTGCCGGGCCGAGGCCGAGCGGGCGATGGCAAACCGGATGCGCGTCAACGAAGGGCGGATGGACGAACTCGCGGGTCGCATCGGCGAGACCGCCTCGGCGGTCGAGCGGGCGCGCGACCTCGATTGGCTCAGTCGCGACCGGCTGTACCGGGAGTGCCTGGCGCGGGTTGCGGCCGGGACGGCGTCGCCGCGCTGAGCCCCGTTTTCCCGGTGCCGCGACCCGGGCGGCGGCTGTCGTTCCGAATTGACTCCCGTTTGTCAAGGCGCTATGACACACGCGCTGTCAGGTTCGCTTGACAGACGCCGGCCTGTCGGCGGGGCAATCTGGAACGGCACTGCAACGGTAGCGCAGGCGCTGGTCCGTCGTGCAGGTCGGCGAATGCGGTCGCCACACGTGGGGCGGAGGAAACATGGCGCGGGTGGCGCACCGGCTTCGGGGTTCGGTCACTGAGGAAGGAGAAGAAAACGGATGGAAAACGATCCACTCAACGACCCGAACAGGGTCTGGCCGACGGGCCTGACCATTCGGGAGTCGGAGGCGCTGCACAAATACGTGATCGACGGCTCGCGCGTCTTCTTCGCGATCGCGCTGTTCGCTCACTTCCTGGCGTTCATCTACTCGCCCTGGCTGAAGTAAAGGAGCACGCGCGATGAACAACGGACGCATCTGGTGCGTGGTCAACCCGAGCGTTGGCCTGCCCCTCTTCCTGGGCGGTGTTGCGACGATTGCGCTTCTTGTGCATGCCTCGGTGCTGACCAACACCACGTGGATGGCTGACTACTGGCAAGGCAGCAAGGCGCGGGCGCAGCGGGCCGAGGTGGTGCAGCCGGCTCAGGCCGTCGCCCAACTTCCAGCCGACGCGCCCTACACCGTGAACGTGATGCCGGTGCAGGGGCTCGACGGGGCGACCGCCTTCCTCGTCACCATCAGCCCGAAGGCGGGCGGAACCGCCGTCTCTGCCCTCACGGTGCAGGCGCCCGCCACCCAGTAGCGGACCCGTCGGGCGGACGGAGCCACGCTCCGCTCCGCCCGCCGGACGCCGTCCGAGAGAGACCACATCCCGGCCGCGCGAGGCCGGACCACCACCGGCGGAGCCGACCCGCGCGGAGGACCACGGCCATGAACGCGATCAGCAAGCGCCTGATGCGCATCTGGCTCAACGCCGGACCCCGCTTTCTGCCCTTCGCCGACGTCGCCACCCCGGAACTCCCGCTCCCCCGCCTTCTGCGCCTCTCCCTGGTTCAGGTCGCGGTCGGAATGTGCCTCGTGCTGCTCGTCGGCACACTGAACCGGGTGATGATCGTCGAGCTCGGCGTGGCGGCCTCGATCGTGTCGGTGATGATCGCTCTGCCGGTGCTCTTCGCCCCCTTCCGCGCCCTGATCGGCTACCGCTCCGACGTCCACCGCTCCGTCTTGGGCTGGCGCCGCGTGCCCTTCCTCTACCGCGGCACCATGCTGCAGTTCGGCGGCTTGGCCGTGATGCCCTTCGCCCTTCTCGTGCTCGCCGGAGAGGGCCAAGCCGACCGCGTCCCCGCCTGGGTGGGCCAGGTCTCGGCGGCGATCGCCTTCCTGCTCGTCGGCGCCGGCATCCACACCACGCAGACCATCGGGCTTGCCCTCGCCACCGACCTCTGCAAGCCGGAGCAGCGGCCGAACATGGTCGGGCTGATGTACGTCATGCTGCTGATCGGCATGATCGGCTCCGCCTTCGGCTTCGCCGTCGCGCTCGCCGAGTTCACCCCGGGCCGCCTCGTTCAGGTGATCCAGACCGCGGCCGTGCTCACCATCGTGCTGAACGGGGTGGCGCTGTGGAAGCAGGAGCCGCGCCGGCGCGGCATCGACCCTGATGCGCCGTCGAACGATCCGACCTTCCTCGAGGCCTGGGGCCTTTACACCCGCGATGCGGGTGCGGTGCGACGCTTGGTCGCGATCGGCCTCGGGACAGGCGCCTTCGGCATGCAGGACGTGCTGCTCGAGCCCTATGGGGGGCAGGTTCTCGGCATGTCGGTTTCCGCCACCACCCAGCTCACCGCCTCTCTCGCCGCCGGTACGCTGATCGGGTTCGCCCTTGCCTCCCGCGTGCTTTCGCGCGGGGCGGATCCAATCCGGATGAGCGCGGGGGGCGCGATCGTCGGCATCGCGGGCTTCCTCGCCGTGCTCGCCGCCGCCCCGCTTGCCCGGCCCGAACTCTTCGTCGCCGCCGTGGTCGCGATCGGCTTTGGCGCCGGCCTGTTCGGCCACGGCACGCTCACCGCCACCATCAACCTCGCACCCGAGGAGCAGCATGGGCTCGCCCTTGGCGCCTGGGGGGCAGTGCAGGCGACCGCCGCCGGCATCGGCGTGGCACTCGGGGGCTTGTTGCGCGACCTCGCCGTGCTCACGGGCGCCTTCCGCGGCGCTTTCGGCCCGGCGGCGGGATATGCCATGGTTTTCATGCTCGAGTGCGTCCTGCTTGCCGCCACCTTGGTCGTGATGCTGCCGCTCCTCGTCGAGGCGACGATGCGGCGAAGCGCCCAAGCCCCGGCGCGGACGCGCGCGGCACTGGATCCGACCCGGCCCTAGGAGACCCCGATGTCCGAGACGATTTGCCGGCTCTACGCGACGCGCGACAAGGCGGAGAAGGCGGCCGAGGCCCTGCGCAAACTGGGATACGCCGACATCCACCTGTTCGCCCGCACCGGCGGGGCGGACACCGTGGACAGCCTGACGGAGGCGATCGCGGCGGTCGGGATCCCCCGCGACGAGGCGCGCCACTACGCCGAACGGGTGAACGAAGGCGCGGCCCTCGCCGTCGTGCGCACGCTGTTCGGCGGCGCGCTGCGCGCCCGCATGATCCTCGACGGCGAAGGCCCCATCGAGTCCGGCCTGCCGAAGCCCAGCACGGCCGTCGCTCCCGCCGCGTCCGCTGCCGCCGCCGCGACGGGGTCGGGATGGTTCTGGGCGAAGCACCCGTTCGAGGCGCTCACCGGTTGGTCAACCCTGACGAAGGAGGGATGGATGTTCTCCGACCGTTTCGGCTGGCGCTACCTGACCAGCGACCCGACCCCGTTCTCCTCCGCGATGGGCTGGAGGCTCCTCTCCAGCAACCCCCACCCGTTCTCGTCGATGATGGGCTGGAAGCTCCTGTCGGACAACCCGCATCCGTTCTCCTCCATGATGGGGTGGAAGCTCCTTTCCGACGACAAGCCGCCGCAGGCCGCGGCGACCGCCGCTACTCCCGCCCCCGCCCCGACCCCGACGGCGGCCGCTCCGGCGGCCGAAGCCGCAGAAGAAGGGCAAGGCCTCCTCGGACAGCGCACCGCGCGTCAGCTGAGCCGTCCCTCCCCTCAGCGCCCGAAACGCCCGCTCGGCGTGAGGTCAAGGCCGAGGGATCGCAGGATCTCATACGCCAGCATCACGCCGAGCAGGGCGATGGCCCAGATCGCTGCCCAGCGCAGCATCGGCTCGCCCGCCGCCAGCCGCGACCGCACGCCGGGCCAAACGAGGATGGCCGCCCCGATCAGACGCGATCAGTCCGGCGATCTGCCACGCCTCCATCCCTCCGCCTCCTTGTCGTCTCGCTCGGTCCGCCGGCCGCGTGAGCGCCACCCTCGCCTTCCACGGTGCGGCGGGGATGGTCACAGGCTCCTGCCTGCACTGTGCGGTCGCCCGGAACGGAGAGGTGCTCATCGACTGCGGCCTGTTCCAGGGCAACAAGACGCTGAAGGAGCTCAACTGGCGACCCTTCCCCTTCGACCCCCGCCGGCTTGCCGCCGTCCTTCTCACCCATGCCCACATCGACCACGCGGGGCTCATCCCCCGTCTCTTCGTCGAGGGCTTCCGCGGGCCGGTCTTCGCGACCGAAGCCACCTGCGATCTCTGCCGATTCATGCTGCCCGACTGCGGCTCGATCCAGGAGGCCGAGGTCGAGCGGCTGAACCGCCGCCATGCCGAACGCGGCCGGCCCCCGGTGCGGCCGATCTACACCGCGCGCGAGGCCGAGGCCTGCGCTCGGCCTGTTCCGCGCGGTGGCCTACGACTCCCCGACCGACCTGCCGGGCGGGATCGCGCGCCCGCTTCTGCAACGCCGGCCACATGCTCGGTTCCGCCTCGATCGAGCTCGTCCTGCCCGGCGGCGGGCGGCTGCTCGTCTCAGGCGACATCGGACCCGGTGCGAAGTCCTTCGTCTCCGAACGCCGAGGCCCCGTACGACCCCGACTGGCTCGTGCTGGAAACGACCTACGGCGACCGCGAGCGGGAGGACCCCACACCGGAGGAGCGGCGCGAGCGGCTGCGCGCCGAGGTGCTCGACGCGCTCGCGGCCGGCGGCAACCTCGCTCATCCCGGCCTTCGCCGTCGAACGCACGCAGGAACTCCTGCACGACCTCGATCTGCTGGTCGAACGATCGCGCCTGCCGCCCTGTTCCGATCGTCATCGACAGCCCGCTCGCCGCCGAGGCGACCGCCTGCTTCCGCCGCCACCTGAAGGATCTCCCCGAGGCGACGGAACCGGCCGAGACCTTCCTCTCGGGGCCCAACATCCGCATCACCCGCTCGGTCGAGGAGAGCAAGGCGCTGAACCGCGTCACCGGCGGCATGATCATCCTCTCCGCCTCCGGCATGGCGGAGGCCGGGCGCATCCGCCACCATCTCTTGAACAATCTCTGGCGCCCCGAGGCGACCGTGTTGTTCGTCGGCTACCAGGCGCCGGGCACGCTGGGCAGGCTGCTGCTCGACGGCGCCGAGCGGGTCTCCATCATGGGCACCGAGGTCGTCGTCCGCGCGCGGATCCGCTCGCTCGACCTCTACTCGGGGCATGCCGACCGTCGGGGCCTGCTCGCCTGGCTCGAGGCGCAGGGGGCGGGTGGGGCGGGGCATCTTCCTCGTGCACGGCGAGGCGGAGGCGCGCGACTCCTTCGCCGCCCTGGTACGGGACGAGGACCGACACCGCCTCTCTTCCTGCCCGAACTCGATGCCGTCTACGCCCTGCCGGCGGACGGCGCGCCCGAGCCGCGTCGGCGCCGCGCCGCGTCTTGCGCCGGAGGCGGCGCATGCGCGGTTCGACTGGCACAACGAGCGGGCGCGTCTCCTGATGGAACTCCGTCGCCGGCTCGATGAGGCGGGGGACGATCGCGCGCGGGCCGAGCTGCTGCACCGCGTACGGCGGGCGTTGGAGGGGGCGGGCGGCTGAAGCCGCGACCGCGGCGGACGCGGCAAACTGCCTTGCCGCGGGCCCGACTGCAGGCGTCATCCTAGTGACATTGTGCAGACGCCGATCGCCATGTCGGCCCCCCCGTCGCTGCGGCCCGGAGCCGGCCCGCCGCTCTACGCCGCGCTCGACCTCGGCACCAACAACTGCCGGCTGATGATCGCCGCGCCGGCGGGGCGCGGCTTCCGGGTGGTGGACAGCTTCTCCCGCATGGTGCGGCTCGGCGAGGGGCTCGCCGCCTCGGGCCGGCTGTGCGAGGCCGCGATGGAGCGCACGCTGGAGGCGCTTGCCGTCTGCGCCGAGAAAGTGGCCCGCCACCGCGTGCGGCGGCTGCGCGCGATCGCGACCGAGGCTTGCCGCAAGGCCGAGAATGGCCCCCGCTTCCTCGAACGCGTCCGCGCCGAGACCGGGATCGGCTTCGAGGTCATCGGGCCCCGCGAGGAGGCCGAGCTCGCGGTGGAATCCTGTGCTTCCCTGCTGGCGGGTCCCGAGCCCCGCGCGCTCCTGTTCGACATCGGCGGCGGCTCGACGGAACTTGCCTGGATCCGCGCCCGCCGCCCGGGCGAAGCTCGCCGTCCGAGGTGATAGGCTATGCCTCGATCCCGCTTGGGCGTCGTCACGCTCGCCGAGCGTTGGGGCGAACGCGCCTTCGACCGCGGAGGGGTTCGAGGCGATGGTCGAGGAGGCGGTGGAGGCCTTCCGCCCCTTCGACGACATCCACCGCATCGCCGACGAGATCGCGCGCGGCGGCGTGCGGCTGATCGGCACCTCCGGCACCGTCACCACGGTCGCCGGGGTCGCGCTGGGGCTCGAGCGCTACGCCCGGTCGCTGATCGACGGCCGCACCCTGACCGGGGAGGAGGCGGATGCGGCGCTCGAAGCCCTGTTGGACTTGGGCAAGCCGGGGCTGCTCGCCCACCCTTGCGTCGGGCCCGGGCGCATCGAGTTCGTGCTGCCCGGCTGCGCGGTGCTCTCCGCCATCCGGCGGCTCTGGCCCGCACCGCGGGTCACCGTCGCCGACCGCGGCCTGCGCGAGGGGGTGCTGATCCGACTGATGCGGGCCGACCGCGACCGCCGCCCCTTCGCCCCTTCCGCCGGCCGACGCTTCGCCCCCCCTCGTCCGGCATGAGCGCGCCCCCGCCCGGCGGTCGGGGGCTGACGGTCGGTCTGCGCAAGAGCCGACGTCGCGACCCCTCCTCGACCCGCTGGCTCACCCGCCAGCTCAACGATCCCTACGTGCGGGCGGCCAAGGCGCAGGGCTTACCGCTCGCGCGCCGCCTTCAAGCTGCATCGAGCTCGATGCGGCGCTTCCGCCTGTTGCGCCCCGGTCTGCGGGTGCTCGACCTCGGCGCCGCCCCGGGGGGCTGGACCCAGGTCGCGCTCGCCAAGGTCGGGCCGACCGGCCGTGTGGTCGGGGTGGACCTCCTGCCGATCGACCCGATTCCCGGGCGCGGTGCTGATCCGCGGCGACCTCACCGACCCGGCGGTGCTGGCGCGGGCGATCGCCGAACTCGGCGGGCCGCCCGATCTCGTGCTGTCCGACATGGCGCCGAACACGACGGGCCACGCGGCGACCGACCACCTGCGCATCGTCGCGCTCGCCGAAGCCGCCGCCGAAGCCGCGCTCGCCCATCTCGCGCCGGGCGGGGCCTTCGTCTGCAAGGTCTTCCAGGGCGGGGCCGAGCGCGAGGTGCTCGAGCCCCTGAAGCGCGCCTTCGCCTCCGTGCGGCACGCCAAGCCGCCCGCCTCGCGCAAGGAGAGTGCCGAGACCTACCTGGTCGCGCAGGGCTTCCGCGGCCGCGCGGGCTGAGGGCGGCGACAGGGGGGGACGCGGGGCGAGACCCGGCTCAGGCGCCGGCCAGATCCGGTGCGGCGGCGAGGGCGTCCGGCGTGTCGAAGTCGCGCAGGACGCCGTCATCCTCGACGGCGACCTCGTGCACCGTGCGGCGGCGTGTTCGGCAACCAGAGCTGCGCGCGCCGACATCGCCCGCAAGTGCGCGCAGGGCTGGAAAGAAACGCGCGCCGAACAGCACCGGGTTGCCGCGCACGCCCCGATGGGCGGGCACCACGATCTCGCCGCCCGCGTCCCGCGGTCGAAGGCATCGATCAGCCGATCGAACACCGCGGGAGCGGACGAGCGGCATGTCGCCGAGCACGATCAGCGCGCCATCCGATCTGCTTCGCCGAGCCGCATCGATCCCCGCCCGGATCGAGCTCGCCAGACCCGAAGCGTGGTCCGGGTTGTGCGACGAGGATGACGTCGCGCCCAGGCGAGGGCTTCGGCCACCTCTGCCGCCGCGTGGCCGGTGACGACGACGACGGGGCGGGCGCGCGAGGCGAGCACGTTGTCCACCGTGCGCGCGATCATCGCCCGCCCGTCGGGCTCCGCGGACGAGGAGCTTGTTCGCCGCCTCCGAAGCGCGAGGAGCGGCCGGCGGCGAGCACGATGGCGGCGACGCGCGGGGCGCGGAGCGCCTCGGCCGCGGCCTCGCGTCGCGCGTGCGCGCGGCAGCGGGCGGAGCGGGGTCTCCTTCGAGCAAGCCCCCCACCCCGAGCGCCATGATGTCGCGCCCCGCGATCGGCAGGTCTGCCATCAGCCGCTCGAGCACCCAATCGACGCCGTTGCGCTTGGGGCTGCGCGCGCAGCCCGGCAGCACGACGGCCGGGATGTCGCCGATGCGGCCCAAGAGCAGCAGGTTGCCGGGATCGACCGGCATGCCGAAGTGCAGGATGTCGCCCGCCCGCACGCACGATGGCGGCGGGACAGACGTCGCGGCGATCGACCACCGCCGAAGCGCCCGGCGACGAGCAGGATGCGCGCGCCGCGCTGGCGCGAGACGCGCGAGCGCGCGCAGCGACCGCATCCGCCTCATGCGTCGCAATATTCCGGATCGGAAGAAGCGTGGCGCCGAGGGTGTCGAGGCGCGCCCGGGTGGCCGCGACCGTCCCCTCGAGCACGCTCTCCTTCAGCCCCGGCAGCCGGGTCAGCACGAGGCCGACGGGACGGGGGCGGAACGGATGCAGCGGCGAGCATCGACCCCGCGCCGCGCGCCGCGGCCTCGGCCCGCGCGAGCACGGAAGGCAGCGACCGCGAAGGGGATGATCTTCACCGTCGCCACCATCTCGCCCGCCTCGACCGCGGTGTCGTCCGGCAGTGTGGCGAGGGTGATCGCCTCGTCGATCGCGTTCAGCGCATCGACGCGGGCGCGATCGACCCGAAACAGGCCCCGCACGGTCGCGTGCAGGTTGACGCGGCCGGTGGCGGCCCGGCTGCGCGACAGCCCCGCGCCGAGACAGGCACAGGGCGATGCGGTCGGCCGCCTCGTCCTCGCCGACCTCGCCCGCCTCAAGCCGCGCGCAGACGACGCGCGCGATGCCGGCGGCGCGGAGGGCGTCGACGTCGTCCGCGCTCAGCACGCGCCCCTTCTTCAGCACGCGCCCCCCCACGCGCAGGCCGTGGGCGAGGATCGCGCCCACGGCTTGGTCGGTCGCGACCTCGCCGAAGATCACGCCGCCGCCTCGGCCGGTGCGCGCGCGACGAGGGCCGCACCGCGACGCACCGCGACGATCTCGGCGAGGATCGCCAGCGCGATTTCCGGGTGCGGTGACCGCCTCGATGGGCAAGGCCCACGGGGCCGCGGATCCGCGCCAGCGCCTCGGGCGCAGTGCCCGAGCGCCGCGAGGCGCGCCAGAGCCGCGCGGCATGGGTGCGGCGGGAGCCGAGTGCCCCGATGTAGAAGGCCTCCGTGCGCAGTGCCGCATCCAGCGCCGGGTCGTCGAGCTTCGGGTCGTGGGTGAGCGTGACCGACGGCGGCAGCGGCGGTCGAGGCGCGAGGGCGGCCATCGCCTCGTCCGGCCAGCGGTCGTCGAGCGTGACGGCGGGGAATCGTTCCGCGGTGGCGAAGAAACGCCTCGGGTCGATCACCGTCACCGCGAAGCCGCGGCAGCGGCGCCATCGCGGCGAGGCCCTGCGCGATGTGCACCGCGCCGACGATGATCAGGCGAAGGGGCGGGAGGTGCGGATGGAGGAACCAGCGCTCGCCCGCGTGCTCGGCCACGCGCGCTGCGTCGTCGCGCAAGGCCTGTCGCGCCGCCGCAACGACCGCCTCGGGGACGGCATCGCCCTCGGCTCCCGCCTCGTCGATCAGGGCCTGAGCGCCGTCCGCGAGCCGCGTGACCAACGCACGACCGGCCGCTTCGCGCGCCCGTGCCGCCTGCAGCGCGTCGAACAGCGCGCGCCTCATGCGAGCTTCTCGACGAACACGGTGACGGTGCCGCCGCAGGCGAGCCCCACCTCCCAGGCGCGTTCGTTGCTGACGCCAAACGACAACAGTTGCGGCCGCCCGCTCGCCATCACCGCGCGCGCGGCTTCCGCCACCGCACCTTCGATGCAGCCGCCCGAGACGGAGCCCGCGAGCCGGCCCGAGGCGGTGACGGCAAGCCGCGAGCCGGGCGGGCGCGGCGAGGAGCCCCAGGTCTCGACCACGGTGGCGAGCGCCACCGTCTCGCCTTCCGCCACCCAGCGACCGGCGATGGCGAGCACGTCCTCCGTTTCCTCCGTCATGCCGCCTTCCTCCGCGGACCGGCCGGTGCGGAGAGGATCCGCACCAGCGCCTCGATGCTCTCGATATTGTGCGCCGGGCCGGAAGTCGTCCACGTGCGGCAGGATGGCGCGGATCCCCGCCGCGCGGGGTTCGAAGCCCTCGAAGCGGAGCAGGGGGTTGAGCCAGATCAGACGCCGGCAGGAGCGGTGCAGCCGGTCCATCGCCTCGGCGAGCCCCGTGCCCCCCTCGCGGTCGAGCCCGTCGGTGATCAGCAGCACCACCGCGCCCTGGCCGAGCACGCGCCGTGCCCAGTCGCGGTTGAAGCGCGCGATCGCCTCGCCGATCCGCGTGCCGCCCGACCAGTCCGGGCACCAGGGCCGCGACCATGGCGAAGGCCGCCTCCGGGTCGCGGTGGCGAAGCGCGCGGGTGATGTTGGTGAGCCGCGTGCCGAACAGGAAGACGTGCGTGCGGGTGCGCGTCGAGGCGACCGCGTGCAGGAAATGGAGCAGCATCGGCGCGTAGCGGCCCATGCTGCCGGAGATGTCGCACAGCGCGACGAGTGGGGGGATGCGGGAGCGCCGTTCCCGTCGCGCGATCTCGACCAGCGCGCCGCCCTCGCGGAGGGATTTGCGCAACGTGGCGCGCAGATCGGCCCGCGGCCCTTGCGGGATCGGGGCGGAAGCGGCGCGAGGGGATGGCCTCGAGCGGAAGGCGAAGGCGGCGGATCGCCTCCCGCGCGGCGCGGATCTCGGCCTCGCCCATCGCCTCGAAGTCCATCCGGCGCAGCCGTTCCTGATCCGACACGGCGAGGAAGGCGTCGATCCGCCTCTCCTCGCGCGCAGGCGCGCGATCGCTCCGCCGCCGTCGTCGTTTCGGCGAAGGCCTCCGCCGCCCGGCGCGACCCCACCTTCGGCGGCGTCGGCTCGGCCGGGCGGCGCAGCCCCTCGAGGGCGGCCATCATCGCCTCGGCGACGTCGCGATCGGGGTTGCGCCAGAACAGGGCGAAGGCGGCGTCGAACACCTCCCACTGCTCGCGCCTGACCGCCAGCACGGCGCGCAACGCCGCGTGCACATCGGCCCGCCGTGCGAGGTCGATGTGGCTCAGTGCCTCGGTCGCATCGAGGATCTGGCCCGGACCGACGGGGAGCCCGGCGCGGCGCAGCAGCCGCGCGAAGTGCATGACGTTGAGGGGGATGCGTCCTGACCGTTCTCCAGCCGCGATCATCCCGCCGCCCTCCGGGGCCCGCGCCGCCGTCGTTACTGCGCGCGCGCTTCCGCCACCAGGGCCGCCGCCTGCTCGCCGCGGATGCGCGCGATGTCGTCCTGGTACTTCAGCAGCACGCCGAGCGTCTCGTCGACGCGCGCGGGGTCGAGCTCGGTCGCATCCAGATGGGCGAGTGCGGCGCACCAGTCGATCGTCTCGGCCACGCCGGGCATCTTGAACAGGTCCATCTTTCGCAGCCGCTGCACGAAGGCGACCACCTGCTGCGCGAGTCGTTCGCCGGCTTGCGGCGCCTTCAGCGCCAGGATGGCACGCTCGCGCGCGGCGTCCGGGAAATCGACCCAGTGATACAGACAGCGCCGGCGCAGCGCGTCATGGATCTCGCGCGTGCGGTTGGAGGTGATGATCACCACCGGCGGCTCGGCGGCGCGGATGGTGCCGAGCTCCGGGATGGTCACCTGCCAGTCGGCGAGCAGCTCGAGCAGGAAGGCCTCGAAGGGTTCGTCCGCGCGGTCGAGTTCGTCGATCAGCAGCACCGCCGGGCCGCCTTCCGGGCTGATCGCCTGCAGGAGCGGCCGTTCGATCAGGAAGCGGCGGTCGAAGATGCCGCGCGCAAGCCGGTCCTTGTCGCGTTCGCCGGCCGCTTCGGCGAGCCGGATCTCCAGCAGCTGGCGCGTGTAGTTCCAGTCGTAAAGGGCGGAGGCGAGGTCGAGGCCATCGTAGCACTGCAGGCGAACGAGGCGCCGGCCGAGCGTGCGCGCCAGCACCTTGGCGATCTCGGTCTTGCCCACGCCCGCCTCGCCCTCGAGGAAGAGCGGCCGCTGCATGGCCAAAGCGAGGTGCACGGCGGTGCCGAGGGCGCGGTCGGCCACATAGTCGCCGCGCGCGAGGAGGGCGATCGTCTCGTCGACTCCGGAGGGGAGGGAGGTCGTTCCGTCCATGCGCGTCCTCTAGCCGAGCGCGCGGCCGAGTGCGAGGAACAGCGCCGTCAGCAGGATGACGAGGGCGACCCAGGCGGGCAAAGGCAAGCGGCGGCCATCCGGTGGCGTTTGCCGGGATGGTCCGGCCGCCGGATCGCTCACAGCACCATCATCAGCACGATCAGCACCCAGACCGCGATCGAGATCTTCACCCAGAGCGGCTGGGCGGCGAGTTCCGCCTTCCAGTCGATGCCGGCGAGGCCCTTGGCGGGCGCTTCGGCTGCCGCGGGCGTCGCCTCTTCGGGCGCGGGCGGGGGCGGGGCGACGCGGTTGGCGAAGCGGGTGAAGAACTGATCGCTCAGGGACTTCGCCGTGCTGTCGATCAGACGCGCGCCGAGCTGGGCGATCTTGCCGCCGACCTGGGCGTTCACGTCGATAGGTGAGGACGGTGGCGTCGGGGCCGTCCTCGGCGAGCCGCACCCGGGCCGTGCCCTTGGCGAAGCCGGCGACGCCGCCCTGGCCCTCGCCGGTGAGCGTGTAGCCGTTCGGCGGGATCGATGTCGGAGAGGGTGACCGTGCCGGAGAAACGCGCGTACAACGGCCCGATCTTCAGCGCCAAGCGTGCATTGTACTGGTTGTCGCCCGCAGCTTCGATGAATTCGCAACCTGGAAGGCTGTCCTTCAGCACGGCAGGGTCGTTCAGGGCCTGCCAGACCTTGTCCCGCGGCGCGGGAATGCGCCGCTCGCCCGTCATTTCCATGGGTGAACCTCGCTGCGGGAGTGGGAGGAAAGGCCTATAGCCCTGAGGGGAAGGACCGGCAAGGCAGGCCCGCCCTTGCCGCCAATCACCGGCGCGCTAGGGTGCCGGCCCGTCAACGAAACGTCCTCGTCCGTCGCGATGCCTCTGCTTCCCCGTCTCCGTGCGCCTGCTGTGGTCGCGGCTCGCCCTCGTCGTCCTCGTCGGCCTCTGCTCTCCGGCCGCGCAGCGGCGGAGAGCGCGATCGACGCCCGCACCCTCTCGCTGTGGTGGGTGCTGCCTTTCGCCGGCGTGCTGCTGTCGATCGCGATCATTCCGCTCGTCGCACCCCACCTGTGGCACCGGGTCTACGGCCTCGTCATGCTGGTGTGGGCGCTTGCCTTTCTCGTTCCGGCGGCGTGGCGCTTCGGATTCGATGCGGTTCTCGACCTTCTCCTGCACACCGCCCTGCTCGAGTACATCCCCTTCATCATCCTGCTGTTCGCTCTGTTCACGGTGGCCGGCGGCATCCATGTCGCAGGCACGCTGCGCGGCACGCCCGGAACCAACACGGCCCTGCTCGCGATCGGTACCGCGATCGCCTCGTTCACCGGCACCACCGGGGCGTCGATGCTGCTCGTCCGTCCCGTCTTGCGCGCCAACCGCGAGCGCAAACACCGCGCGCACACGATGATCTTTTTCATCTTCCTGGTCTCGAACATCGGCGGCGCGCTCACCCCGCTCGGCGACCCGCCCCTGTTCCTCGGCTTTCTCAAAGGTGTCGACTTCTTCTGGCCGACCGAACACCTCTTCGCGCCGATGGTCCTGCTCGCGGCGCTGCTTTTGCTCGCCTACCACACCATGGATGCGCGCTACTTCCGCCGCGAGGCGGACGAAATCCGCGAACGCGGGGGTCCTGTGGAGCCGCTCAGGATCCAGGGCGGGGTGAACATCCCGCTCCTGATGCTGGTCGTGCTCGTCGTGTTGATGGAGGGCGTGTGGCACCCGGGCGCGGTGACGTTCCTCAAGCAGGAGATCGCGATCGAGGTCGTGGTCGGGGATTTCCTCCTGCTCGCGATCGCCGCCTACTCGATCTGGGCCACGCCCGTTCTGGTGCGCAACGCGAACGGCTTCACCTGGGGCGCCATGATCGAGGTGGCGAAGGTGTTCGCCGCCATCTTCGTCACCATCATCCCGGCGATCGCCATCCTGCGTGCGGGCCATGAGGGGGCGCTTGCGTGGCTTGTCGCGCTCACCAGCAACCCCGACGGGACGCCCAACCCGACGATGTATTTCTGGCTAACCGGCGCGCTCTCCTCCTTCCTCGACAACGCGCCGACCTACCTCATCTTCTTCAATCTGGCGGGGGGCGATCCGCAGGTGCTGATGGGCCCTCTCGCCAAGGTTCTCGGCGCGATCTCGGCCGGGGCCGTGTTCATGGGGGCGAACTCCTACATCGGCAACGCACCCAACTTCATGGTGCGCGCGATTGCCGAGGAGCAAGGGGTGAAGATGCCCTCTTTCTTCGGCTATTGCGGCTGGGCGGCGGTGTTCCTGCTGCCCTGTTTCGGTCTCCTCACCGTCATCTTCTACCGCTGAGCCGCAAGCGCGACGGCGCGCCCGGCGGGGCTTTGTCTGCTGAAGCGCGCGCGGTTAGGCTTGCACCGAGTCGAAGGAAACGCCGCCATGCCTTATCTCGACGCCGCCACGCTGCCGACCGAACCCGCCGGAGTGCGCTTCCGCGCCCTGCTCGCGCGCGGAGGCATCCTGCAGATGCCGGGGGCGCACAACGGGCTTGCCGCCATCCTCGCGCGCGAGGCTGGGTTCGAGGCGCTCTACCTGTCGGGGGCGGCGATGAGCGCCTCGATGGGCCTGCCCGACTTGGGAATCCTCACCGTGGACGAGGTCTGCTTCTTCATCCGCACCGTCGTGCGCGCCTCGGGGCTGCCTGTCCTGGTCGACGGCGACACCGGCTACGGTGGCGTGCTGAACGCGATGCACATGGTGCGTGCCTTCGAGGAGGCCGGCGCGGCCGCCGTGCACATCGAGGACCAGGAACTGCCGAAGAAGTGCGGCCACCTCAACGGGAAGAAGCTGGTCGAGCCTGCCGAGATGGCGGCGAAGGTGGCGGCTGCGAAACGAGCCGCCCGCCACCTCTTCGTCATCGCCCGTACCGACGCCGCCGCCGTCGAGGGCTTCGAGGCGGCGGTGGCGCGCGCGAAGCTCTATCTCGAGGCTGGGGCGGATGCGATCTTCCCCGAGGCGTTGACCAGCCGCGAGGAGTTCGCCCGCTTCGCCGAGGCGATCAAGGCGCCTCTGCTCGCCAACATGACGGAATTCGGCCGCACGCCCTACATGTCGGCGGCCGAGTTCGAGGCGCCTCGGCTACCGCATGATCATCTGGCCTGCCTCCAGCCTGCGCGTGGCGGCGAAGGCGGTGGCCGAGCTCTACGCCACGATCCGCCGCGACGGCGGCACCACGGCCATGCTCGACCGCATGCAGACCCGCGCCGAACTCTACGCCGCGATCCGGCTTGCGGAGTACGAGGCGCTGGACGGTTCGATCGCCGCCACCGTGCTGCCGCCCGAGCTTCGACCGGCGGCGGAGTAGCGGTGCGCCGGCGATGCCCCGGCGGCCAGGCCGCGGTGCTGGAGCGGAACGATACGGGCGCGCGGCGGAGGAGCGCTGCGCCGTCGCCCTCGAGGCGGAGGGTTTCACCGTGCTCGCGCGGCGCCGACGCACGGCCGTGGGCGAGATCGATCTCGTCGCGCGCCGCGGCGGTCTCACCGTCATCGTCGAGGTCAAGGCGCGGGCGCGAGCGGCCGAGGCCGCGTTCTCCCTGTCGCCCCGCCAGCGCGCGCGGCTGGTCGCCGCAACCGAGGCCCTGATGGCGGAGGAGCCCGCCTGGTTCGGCGAGGACGTCCGCTTCGACGTGATGGTGGTGGGGCGCGACGGCACGCTGCGCCGCATCGCGGACGCCTTTCGCGCCGGGGGCTGAGCGTCACCCTGGCCAAGATTGTCGTTCGACCGCATGTCTCGTCTTGCTTGAGCGAACCACCGCACGGGGTGAGCGATGCCTGACAGCCCGTTGCCCGAGGCCGGCACGGCCGGCGCCTTCATCGGCCTGCCCTTGCCTCGGCTCGAGGACCCGCCGCTGCTGACCGGCCGGGGCCGCTACACGGACGACGTCGCCCTGCCCGGCCAGCTCTTCGCCCAGTTCGTGCGCAGCCCGCACGCGCACGGCGTGATCCGCGCCATCGACGCCGGGGCGGCGGCGGCGATGCCCGGCGTGGTCGCGATCATCACGGGTGCGGATCTCGTCGCGGCCGGCTACGGCACGCTGCGCTGCACGATGGCCTTCACCAACAAGGACGGCTCGCCGATGCGCGGGCCGGAGCGCCCCCCGCTCGCCACCGACAAGGTCCGGTTCGTCGGCGATCCGGTCGTCTGCGTCGTCGCCGAAAGCCGCGGGCGGCGGCGCGCGACGCGGCGGAGGCGGTGCTGCGTCGACATCGAGCCGCTGCCGGCGGTGACCGAGGCCTCGGCCGCCGCCGCACCCGGCGCGCCCGTGCCCTGTACGAGAGCCATCCGGACAACGTGGTGCTCGACTACCACTCACGGCGATCGCGATGCCGTCGCGGCCGCCTTCGCCGAAGCAGCCCACGTCGTGCGCCTGCCTCTGCGCAACAACCGCGTCGTCGTCTGCGCGATGGAGCCGCGCGCTGCGGTCGCCGAATACGACGCCCGTGGGGAACGCTTCGTCCTCCATGTCGGCTCGCAAGGGGTGTGGGGCTTGCGCAACCAGTTGGCGGACGATCTGCTCCGCGTGCCGCGCGAGCGTGTGCGCGTGCTGACCGGGCACGTGGGCGGCTCGTTCGGCATGAAGGCTTCCGCCTACCCGGAGTATGTCGCGCTGCTGCATGCGGCGAAGCTCACGGGTCGGCCGGTGAAGTGGACGGACGAGCGGACGGGAAGCTTCGTCTCCGACCAGCACGGGCGGGACCATGAGGTGGTGGCCGAGCTCGCGCTGGATGCGGAGGGACGCTTCCTCGCCGTGCGCCTGACGGCCTTCGCCAACATGGGCGCCTATCTCGGCACGGTCGCGCCGCTGATGGGCACGCTCAACTTCGTCAAGAACGTGCAATCCGTCTACGCGACACCCCTGATCGAGGTGGCGACGAGGTGCGTCGTGACCAACACCTCGCCCGTCTCGGCCTATCGCGGCGCGGGGCGGCCCGAAGGCAACTACTTCATGGAGCGATTGATCGAGGAGGCGGCCCGGGTGATGGGCATTGACGCGGTGGACCTCAGGCGCCGCAACCACATCGCCGGCCGATGCGTTCCCGCATCGGACGGCGGCCGGAACGGTCTACGACAGCGGGGATTTCGCTCGCATCCTCGACCGGGCGCTGGCCGCTGCCGACTGGGAGGGTTTCCCGGACCGCCGGGCGGAGGCCGCACGGCGCGGGAGGCTCCGGGGGCGGGGCATCGGGCAATATCTCGAATGCACCGCGCCGCCGGCGAAGGAGATGGGAGGTATCCGTTTCGACGCCGACGGCGGCGTCACCATCGTCACCGGCACGCTCGACTACGGGCAGGGCCATCGCACGAGCTTCGCCCAGGTTCTGGCCGAGGCGCTCGGCGTGCCGCCGGAGCGGATCCGCCTGCTGCAGGGCGACTCGGACGCCCTGATCGCGGGCGGCGGCACGGGGGGCTCGAAGTCGTTGATGGCCTCAGGGTCGGCGCTCGTCGAGGCGGCGGAGATCGTCATCGCGCGCGGCAGGCGGGCAGCCGCGCACCTGTTCGAGGCGGCGGAGGCCGACATCGCCTTCGCGCGAAGGCCGCTTCAGCGTTGTCGGTACGGATCGTTCCGTCTCCTTGCTCGATCTCGCCGCCATGCTGCGCGACGGGCGTCTTGCCGGCGAGGGCGTGCCCGCCACGCTCGATGTCGATCACGTGTTCGAACTCCGCTCCCTCGGCCTACCCGAACGGCTGCCACGTGGCGGAGGTCGAGATCGACCCCGCGACCGGCGTGGTCGAAGTGGTGTCGTACGTCTCGCGTCAACGACTTCGGCACGGTGGTGAACCCGCTGATCGTGGCGGGCCAGGTGCAGGGCGGCGTGGCGCAAGGCATCGGTCAGGCGCTGTTCGAGCGGGTGGTGTACGACTGCGGCGGGCCAGCTCGTGTCGGGCAGCTTCATGGACTACGCGCTGCCGCGCGCGGCGGACGTGCCGCCGGTCGGCGTCGCGTACCATCCGGTGCCGGCGCGCACGAACCGGCTCGGCGCGAAGGGCTGCGGCGAGGCGGGCTGCGCGGGCTCCCTGCCGGCGGTGATGAACGCGGTGCTCGACGCCCTGCGCCCCGTCGGCGTCGACGACGTCTCGACATGCCCGCCACGCCCGAGCGCGTGTGGCGGGCGATCCGCGCGGCTCAGGCCGAGGGGTCGGCGGCGCGGTAGACCTTGCGCGGGTGGCGCGACTTGCCGGCCGTCTCCAGTTCGGCGAGGTAGCGCGCCCAGCGCGAACTCCTGGTCGCGCCCGAGCTCGTAGAGATAGTCCCAGGAGTAGATTCCCGTGTCGTGCAGATCGTCGAACACGATGCGGACGGCGTAGTTGCCGACCGGCTCCACCTTCAGGATGCCGACCTCGGCCTTGCCCCAAACAAGCACCTTCTGGCCGGGGGCGTGGCCCTGCACCTCGGCCGAGGGGCTTTCCACCCGGAGATATTCCGCCGGCAGGACGAACCGAGCGCCGTCGTCGAAGCTGACGGTGAGCGTGCGCTCGGCCTTCGAGACGCGGAGTTCGAGCGGCTTCGGCATCACGCCTCGGAGGCCGGGTCGCCGAGGCCCTTCGGCAAGGGCGCCGGCGTCTCCAGCGGGCGCGCTTCCTCAGGCAGCATGATCGGAACCCCGTCACGGATTGGGTAGGCAAGCCCCGCCCGTTCGCTGACCAGTTCGTTCCGTTCGCGATCATAGCGCAGCGGCCCCTTGGTCAGCGGGCAGACCAGGATCTCGAGCAGGCGCGGATCGATCTCGTCGCCCATCGCGCGGCCTCAGGACAGCGGCGAGCGCGGCCCCCCCTCGGAGGCGTCATGCGCGCCGATCTCGATCAGCGTGAGCAGCAGATCGGCGCGATCGTCGACCGTCGGTGCCTCGAGCAGGGCCTGCTTCTCGCACGGCTCGAACGGACAGACCATGGACAGCGTGGTGACGAGGGCGGCGTTCGACATCTCGCGCACCGCCTGCCAGTTGGCCTCGATCCCCCGCGCGCGGAAGAAGGCGCGCAAGCCCCGCTCGAGCCGGGCGCGATCGAGTTCGGGACGCTGGGCGAGGTCGAGATCCTCGGCGAAGGCGGAGTAGTCGACGCGCACGCGCCGGTAGCCGCGACGCATCGGGAGTTCGGCGATGATCTCGAAGCGGATGATCCCGGTGAGGGTGATCAGGAGCCGCCCGTCCTCGGTTTCGCTGAAGGAGGAGATACGCCCGAGGCAGCCCACGCGATAGAGCGCGGGACCGGTCTCGCCCGGCGGCTCCGCGGGGTTCGGCTGCACCATGCCGAACATGCGCCCCTCCGCCAAGGCGTCGAGGGTCATGGCCAGATAGCGCGGCTCGAAAATGTTGAGCGGCAGCCGCCCCTGCGGCAACAGAAGCGCGCCCGTGAGGGGGAAAACCGCGATCTCGCCCGGCAGGTCCTCGTAGGCCGGGTGCCAGGCGGAGGCGGCCATCAGCGGGATCGCGCTCAACTGAACAGAAGCGACGACAGGCGTCGCCGCGCCGCCACCGTCACCTCATCGGAGAGCCCCCAGGCCTCGAAGAACTTGAGCAGCTGCAGCCGCGCCGCCTCGTCGTTCCACGTGCGGTCGCGCCGGATGATCTGCAGGAGCTGCTCCGCCGCCTCCTCGCGCTTGCCCAGCGCATTGAGCGCGATCGCATAGTCGAAGCGCGCCTGGTGGTCGTCGGCGTTGCGCGCGAGCCGTGCCTGCAGGTCGGTGAGCTTCGCCTGCGCCTCGCGGCCCTGTTCGGCGAGTTCCAACGCCGCCTTCACGCCCTGGATCTCGGCATGCGCCTCGACATTGGAGGGGAGGTTGGCGACGAGGGCGCGCGCCTCCTCCAGCCTGCCCTGGGCGATCAGCGCGCGGCCGAGGAGGCCGATCGCCTCTGCGTTCTGCGGCTGTTCCGCAAGCAGGGCCCGCAGCATCTCCGCCGCCTCGTCGTGCGCGCCGCGCGCGGCCGCTTCCTTCGCCGCCGCGATCAGCTCCTCGGCCGGCATCGCCCCGCCGGCGAGCTGCACCAGCCGCTCGACCCAGGCCTTGACTTGGCTTTCCGGCAGCGCGCCCTGAAACCCGTCCACCGGCTGCCCCTGGTAGAAGGCATAGACCGTGGGCACGGATTGGATGCGGAGCTGCGCGGCGAGGCGCTGGTTGCGGTCGATGTCCACCTTGACGAGGCGCACCTTGCCGCCGGCGGAGCGCACCACGCGCTCGAGCACCGGGGTGAGCTGCTTGCAGGGCCCGCACCAGGTGGCGAAGAAGTCGACGATGACGGGCACCTCGCGGCTCGCCTGGATCACGTCGGCGACGAAGGTGGCCTCGGTCGAAGTCCTTGATCACATCGGCCGCCGCGCCGCCATTGCGCGGGCTCGCCTGGCCTTTCGGGTCGAAGATGATGTCCATGCCGCCTTCCGCGCGCCGTCGGTTGAAGGTCGGGGCGTGCCCCGGCGCGCCTCGATAACATGAGGTGCGGGGGCGCGCGAACAACCCCCAGCCGGGGTCAGGCGGCCGCGGTCGAGCGAGTCGAGATCGACGAGGCGCGGTACGCGGCCGATCCGGGCAAGGAAGGCGCGGAAGCCTTCGGTCGAGATCGCCGTCGTCGCCCGGTTGGTCAGCGGGTGGGCGCTGATCCGCGCGAAGCGGCCGTCAAGCAGGGCGGAGTCGAGCACGAAGGACACGCCGCGCGCCGTCTCGTTGACGAGAGCGAAGGGGGTGACCGCCCCAGGCTCCACCCCCAGGGTCGCGCGCAGCTCCTCGGCGGAGGCGAAGCTCATGCGCGGGGCGGCGAGTGCGCGGGCGAGAGCGTTCACCGACACGTTGCGGTGTTCGAGCATGGTGACGAGCCAGAAGGCGCCTGCCTTGTCCTTCAGGAACAGGTTCTTCACGTGCGCTCCGGGCAGGCGTTCGGCGAGCCCGAGAGCCTTCGTCTCCGCCACCGAGAACACCGGCTCGTGCCAGATCGTCTCGTGCGCGATGCCCCAGGCGTCGAGTTCGGCGAGGAAATCCGCGGGCGTGACCGGCATGGGCAGCGACCATGCCATGCCGAGGGCGAGCGGTCAGCGTCCGAAGGGCACGGTCAGGCCGAAGGAGAAGTGTCCGTACGGGACCGCGGGGAAGGCGGGGTAGGCGGGGTAGGAGCGGAAGCCGGGATAGGCGTAGGCGCCGGGCGGGAGGATCACCACGGGGGGTGGCCGTCGCGGCGGGACGACGATGACAGGAGGCGGGGGGCCGTAGCCGGGGATCACCACCACGGGAGGCGGCCCCCAGCCCCGATGGTGCTTGCCGTGCCGACCCCACCAGGGGTCGGCCGATGCCGGGCTGGCAAGGGCGAGGGCGACGAGGGAGAGGGGGAGCAGGCGCATCGGCGGCCTTCGCGACCAAGGGACCAACATCAGGGCACGCAGAAACGTCAACGCTGGGGCGCACTGATGGCAGACCTGCCGTAAGGCCGCCCGAACCACGCCCAAGGGAATCCCATCGCCGTGCGGATGAACACGCGCTTCTGCCCCGGCCAGCGAGCCACCGCGGCAAGGCCGAGGTCGCGCGCCAGTCGGATCGGCGCGCGACGGAGAAGAGGCGATCCAGCGCGTCGGTGGCGGCGCGCATGAGCTGGTTTCCCTCTCGCCCGCTCGGCCCGCCAGGCGGCGAGCAGGCTAGCGGCACCCGGATCCCGCCCCGCCCGCACCGCGCCGACCACGAGGCGGCCGAGGGCGGGCGCGTCGCGGCGACCGAGCTTGCGCCCTGGCCGGCGATCGGGTGGATGCTGCGCCGCCGCATCGCCGATCAAGGCGAGCGGGGTGGAATCGGAGCGGTGGGCGAGCAGGGCGCCGGGCCGGGAGCGCCAGCGCAGGCCGACCGGCGTCACCGCGCCCCAGGTGTCGCCGAAGCGGCGAGCGCGTTCGCGCGCGAAGCGTTCGCGCGGCCCCTGCCGCACGCGACCGGCCTGCGTCCGTCGCTCGGTCCACACCATGGCGGAGGTCCGCCCGTCGCCGCCGTCTCCAAGGAGGGGCCGGAGGGCGAAGGCCCCGCCCAGAAGGACGTGCTCGATCGCGGCCCGTCCGTGCGGCCGGTCGTGACGGCCCGTGCAGACGATGGCGTTTGGGCGGTAGTCCCAGCACGCCACCAAGATGCCGGCCGCCTCGCGCGTCGCGCTCTCCTGCCCCTCGGCTGCGACGAGACGCCGTGCCGCCCTCGTCGAAGCGTCATCGAGCGCGAGGAGGACCGCCGTCTTGTCCCGGCGCACCACCTTCGCCCGGGCGGGAGCGAACACGGCAAGCCCCGGGATGCGCGGAAGGTCGGCGTTGCGGGCGATGCGCAGGCGGCGTGGCCTCGACCATCCAGCCGAAGGCACGACCTCGGCCTCGCCGCCGTCGAACGTGAGCGTGAGGGGGAGACGTGCTCGCCCGGCCTCCCGTCGGCTGCCCGGATGCGGGCGATGGGGCATGGCGCGGCGCCGAGCCGGGGCCAGACCCCGGTCTCCGCCCGCACATGACGCGAGGTGCGGGCGACGGCGTGGGCGCGCCCGTCGAACGCGGGGAGTTCCATCGGCGGCCGGGCGGCGCGGTCGAGCACCGCCGTGGCCGCTCGCGCCTCGGCGGCAGGCAGGGGTGGGTGGCGCCGACGGGGCCTGCGCCGAGCACGGCGACATCGGCGGTGAGGCTGGCGGGCATGCAGGGTGCGTCGGGGCAGAGGGCAGGACATCAGGCCGCGTCCGCGCCTTTGCCTAGTTTTTGAGCAGGAGGCGGGGCGCTGCCCTCCGTCGGCCCGCACCTGACCGCCGCGCGTCCGACCTCCTCCGCCTCTGGCACGGCTCTTGGATTGCGACGGGCGCCGAACAACCGGCGGAGATGGACAGGCGATGAAACTCATCATGGCGATCATCAAGCCGTTCAAGCTCGACGACGTGCGCGAGGCCCTCACTCCGCTCGGCGTGCAGGGGCTGACGGTTTCCGAAGTGAAAGGTTTCGGTCGGCAGAAGGGGCAGACCGAGATCTACCGCGGGGCGGAGTACCACGTGAACTTCCTGCCCAAGGTGAAGATCGAGATCGTGGTCGAGGACGCGATGGTGGACGCGGTGTGCGAGGCGATCGCGCGCTCGGCCCATACCGGCAAGATCGGCGACGGCAAGATCTTCGTCCTCGACGTCGGCCGCGCGATCCGCATCCGCACCGGCGAGACCGACGCCGCAGCACTCTGACCAGGCAATCCGGGAGCAGAGATCGATGACGAAACGGTTCCGTCCGCCGCACGCGCTTGGCTTCGGCCTCGCGGCGGCGATCCTCACGTTGGCGGGCCCCGCGTTCGCCAACGGCGAGGAGGCGAAGATCGACCACGGCGACATGGCGTGGATGCTCGTCTCCACCGCGCTCGTCTTGATGATGACCGTCCCGGGCGTGGCGCTGTTCTACGGCGGCATGGTGCGCAAGAAGAACGTTCTCGCCACCATGATGCAGTCCTTCGCCGCCTGCGCGCTCATCACCGTCGTCTGGATGGTGGCGGGCTACAGCTTGGCCTTCTCCGGCGACGGGGCCTTCATCGGCGACCTCGGGCGCCTGTTCCTGTCGGGCCTGGCCGAGGTGTGGGACAAGCCGAAGCCGGAGAGCACGATCACGGAACCCCTGTTCATGGTGTTCCAGATGACCTTCGCGATCATCACCGCTGCGCTGATCACGGGGGCGGTGGCGGATCGCATGAAGTTCTCGGCGCTTCTGCTGTTCCTCGCGCTGTGGTCGCTCCTCGTCTACAGCCCGGTCGCGCACTGGGTGTGGGGAGGCGGCTTCATGAGCGAGGACGGCGTGCTCGACTACGCCGGCGGCACGGTGGTGCACATCAATGCCGGTGTTGCGGGCCTCGTCGCCTGCCTCGTCATCGGCAAGCGCAAGGGCTACGGGACGGAGAACATGGCGCCGCACAACCTCACCCTTTCCGTCATCGGCGCCTCGCTGCTCTGGGTCGGCTGGTTCGGCTTCAACGCCGGTTCGGCGGTGGCCGCCGACGGGCGCGCCGCGATGGCGATGGTGGTCACGCAGATCGCCACCGCCGCCGGCGTGCTCGCCTGGATGTTCGCCGAGTGGGCGGTGAAGGGGAAGCCCTCGGTGTTGGGTGCCGTCTCCGGCGCGGTGGCCGGCCTCGTCGGCATCACCCCGGCGGCGGGCTACGTCGCTCCGGTCGGCGCCCTGATCATCGGCGCAGCGGCGGGGCTTCTCTCCTGGTGGGCCTCGACCGAACTGAAGAGGATGCTGAAGTACGACGACAGCCTCGACGTGTTCGGGGTGCACGGTGTTGCCGGCATCGTCGGTGCGATCCTCACCGGCCTGTTCGCGGTCGAGGCGATCGGCGGCACCGCGGGCGGCGTCGGCCAGATGCTGATCCAGGCCTACGGCGCGGGAGTCACCATCGTCTACTGCGCCATCGTCTCCTTCATCATCCTCAAGCTGGTCGACCTGATCGTCGGCCTGCGGGTGAGCGAGGAGGAGGAGGTGGAGGGGCTCGACACCGCCCTGCACGGCGAGCGCATCGCCTGAGCGGGAGAGCGGGGCGGGGGTCGCCCGCCCCTCTTCCGTCGTGCGGCAAGGACCGCGCCCGGGCCGAGATCGGTCCGGGCGCGAGCCGTTTCACAGCCGGATCAGCGTGCCCGCGCCTTGTTCGGTGAAGAGCTCGAGCAGGATCGCGTGCGGCACCCGCCCGTCCACGATCACCGCCGCCTCCGCGCCTGCGCGGACGGCGGCGAGGCAGTGCTCGACCTTCGGGATCATCCCTCCCGAGATGGTGCCGTCGGCGATCAGCCGTTCGGCCTCCGCGGCGGTCAGCTCCGGGATGAGCCTGTTGTCCTTGTCCAGCACGCCCGGCACGTCGGTGAGCATCAGGAGGCGCTTGGCCTTGAGCGCGCCCGCGATCGCGCCGGCCGCCGTGTCGGCGTTGATGTTGTAGGTCTTGCCGTCGGGGCCGAGGCCCACGGGCGCGATCACCGGCACGATCTCCGCCCCGCGCAGGGCCTCCAGGACCCGGGTGTCGATCGCCTCCGGTTCGCCGACGAAGCCGAGATCGAGCACCCGCTCGATGTTCGATCCCGGGTCGCGCTTGGTGCGCGTGAGCTTGCGGGCGCGGATCAGCCCCGCATCCTTGCCGGAGATGCCGACCGCCATCACGCCCGCGCGGTTGATCAGGGCGGCGACCTGCGAGTTGACGGTGCCGGCGAGCACCATCTCCACCACCTCGACCATCTTCTCGTCGGTCACCCGCAGCCCGTCCACGAAGGTCGATTTGATGTCGAGCCGTTCCAGCATCGCGTTGATCTGCGGGCCACCGCCGTGCACGACCACCGGGTAGAGGCCGGAGAGCTGCAGCCACGCGACGTCGCGGCCGAAGGTGACGGCGAGCTCGTCGTCGCCCATGGCGTGGCCGCCGTACTTGATGACGACGGTGGCGTTGTCGTAGCGCAGCAGGAACGGCAGGGCCTCGGAGAGGATCCGCGCCCTCTCCTCGCCGGTATGTTCGCGCCCCTGGTCGCGCGCCGCGCCGCGTCTTTCCGCCATCGCCCCCTCCGCCGCAATACCGCGCGCCTTAGGCGCCGCGCGGGGTCGGGTCAAGCGCGCGCGAGGGATGCGATCTCCGCGCGGAGGTCGGCAAGCCCCGCCCCGGTCTCGGCGCTGGTGGCGAGCACGAGCGGATGGGCAGCGGTGTGGGCTCGCGCCACCGCCTCGGCCCGGCCCCGCATGGCCGCCAGCACGAGGGGCTTCACCTTGTCGGCCTTGGTCAAGGTGATCTGGTAGGCGACCGCCGCCTCGTCGAGCACGCGCATCGCCGCCTCGTCCGCCGGCTTGAACCCCACCCGGGAGTCGATCAGCAGCACCACCCGGCGGAGGCTCGCGCGGCCGCGCAGGTAGGCGAAGATCATGCCCTCCCAGGCCTCGCGCACCGACTTCGCCACCTCGGCGTAGCCGTAGCCTGGCATGTCGACAAGCCACAGGCGCGCGCCGAGGTCGAAGAAGACGAGCTCGCGCGTCCGCCCCGGCGTGGCCGAGACGCGGGCAAGCCCCCGCCGTCCCGTCAGCGCGTTCAGCAGCGAGGACTTGCCGACATTGGAGCGGCCGGCGAAGGCGACCTCGGGCAGGCCGGGCGGGGGGAGCTGGTCGAGGCTGCGGGCGGCGGCGACGAACCGGGCCTCCTCGGCGAACAACAGACGGCCCGCCTCGATCAACGCCGCCCGCTCCGCCTCGTCCTTCGCCTCCGCGAGACTCCCAGGGAGAGCGATCACGGTTTCGCCGGCTGCGGCGCCTGGGCAGCCACGCGCCGCATGATCAGCCATTGCTGGGCGATGGAGAGGATGTTGTTCCACGACCAGTAGATGACGAGCCCCGCCGGGAACGAGGCCAGCATGAAGGTGAAGATGAAGGGCATCAGCATGAACACCTTCTGCTGGATCGGATCGGGCGGTGCCGGGTTCAGCTTCTGCTGCAGATACATCGTCAGCCCCATGAACAGGGGCCAGATGCCGAGGTGCAGGAACGGCCCGATGATGGGGATGACGGTCGGGTCGAAGGGGATGAGGCCGAAGAGGTTGAAGACGTTGGTCGGGTCGGGGGCGGAGAGGTCCCGGATCCAGCCGAAGAACGGCGCGTGCCGCATCTCGATGGTGACGAACAGCACCTTGTAGAGGGCGAAGAAGACCGGGATCTGCAGGAGGATGGGCAGGCACCCCGAGACGGGGTTCACCTTCTCGCGCCGATAGAGCGCCATCATCTCCTGCTGCATCCTGGTGGGGTCGTCCTTGTACCGCTCCTTCAGCTCCTGCATCTGGGGCGCGAGGAGCTTCATCTTGCTCATCTGCTTGTAGGAGCGGTTGGCGAGCGGGAAGAACAGGATCTTCAGGAACAGGGTGAAGATCAGGATCGCCACCCCGTAGTTCCCCGTCAGCTCGTGCAGCCAGTGCAGGGCGGCGAAGAACGGGCGGGTGAGGAAGTAGAACCAGCCCCAGTCGATCGCCTTGTCGAACCCCGGGACGTTGAGCTGGGCGGCGACGCGATCGATCACCGCCACTTCCTTCGCCCCCGCAAACAGGTAGTTGCGTGAGGCGGTGGAAAGCCCCGGCCCGATCACCTTGTCGCCGGCGAGGAAGTCGATCTGGTAGCGCGGCTGCGCCCCGTCCGTGATCACGCGCCAGGTGAAGGTGGTGGTCTGGGTCTGGTCGGGGATCAGCGCGGCGAGCCAGTACTTGTCGGTGAAGCCGGCCCAGCCCCCGCGCCCATCGCGCTGGAAGGAGATGCCGCCCCGCTTCTGCGCCTCATCGCGGGCGTTTTCGTAGGTCTGCTCGGTGAGCCTGCCGTCGAACACCCCGGCGAGCCCCTCGTGGGAGATGAAGAACCCCCCCGTCTGCGGCGTGTATTCGCGCCGCACCCGTGCCCATGGGTTCACCGCCACCGTGCCGGCGGCGCTGTTGATCACGCGTTGTTCGACCGTGAACAGGAAGTGGTCGTCGATGGCGAGGATGATCTCGAACCTTTGGCCCTGGCCGTTGTCCCAGGAGAGGGTGATCGGCCGGCCGGGGGTGAGCACGGAGGCGGAGGTCTGCCAGATCGTATCCGCGCTGGGGACGACCACGTCGCCTGCCACCGCCGCCCAGCCGAACTGGGCGAAGTAGGCCTCGGGGGTGCCGCGCGGGGTGAACAGGCGCACCCGGTCGGAGGTCGGGTCGGGGGTGACGCCGAAGCGGCGCAGCGAGACATCGTCGATCACGGCGCCGGCGAGGTTGATCGACCCTTCGATCTCCGGGGTCTCGATCCGCACGCGCAGCGACGCCGGCACGGAGGGCGGGGCGATCGCCGCCGGCGCCATGCCGGGGGCGGGGGAGGCGAGCGAGGGACCGCCCGGCGCGAGGGCGGCGTTGCGCTCCGCCTCGATGCGCGCGATCTCCTCTAGCTCGGCCTGGCGGGCGCGCTCGGCCTCGCGGATCGGCTGGTTCCAGAAGATCTCGAACAGGAACAGGATGACGATGGAGATGCTGATCGCGAGGATCAGCCGCTTCTGGTCGACCATCTCGTCCGCGCCTTCAGGGGCTGTCGCAGCGTCGCGGCGGCACCGGGTCGTGCCCGCCCGCGCACCAGGGGTTGCAGCGCAGGATCCGCCAAGCGGCAAGTCCCGCCCCCTTCACCGCGCCGTGGGTGGCGATCGCCTCCTTCGCGTAGTCGGAACAGGAAGGGACGAAACGGCAGTGGGCGCCGATCACTGGGCGGATGGTCCACTGATAGGCGGTGATGCCGCCGCGCAGCAGATGGGCGAGCGGGCTCATGCCGCGCCGATCCGTGCGAGGGCCAGCGCGCAGGTCCTCGACCAGAAGCGCGAAGGGCCGATCGAGCGTGGCGGTGCGGCCGATCAGCACGAAGTCCCAGCCGCCGGGGCCGGGGCGAAGCACGGCATCGGCCGCCGCGCGCAGCCTCCGCCGCGCCCGGTTGCGCGCAACCGCACTGCCCACTTTGCGCGAGCAGGTGAAGCCGAGACGGGTTGTCGCCCGTCCCTCGACCTTCAGCCCCTGCAGCACGAGACCGGGCATCGACGCCTTCCGTCCTTTCGCCGCCACCGCCAGGAACTCCGCGCGGCGTGTCATCCGCCCGGGGCGCGAGGGCCGGCCGGCGGCAGGGGGGTCAGGCGGAGAGGCGCTTGCGCCCCTTGGCACGGCGCGCGGCCAGCACCTTGCGCCCGCCCACCGTGCTCATGCGCGCGCGGAAGCCGTGCCGGCGCTTGCGGACGAGCTTGCTCGGCTGATAGGTGCGCTTGGTCACGACGAACACTCCATTCCAGGCCAGAGCGGAAGACACGATGCCGCGGCGCGCCGCTTGCGTGTCCTCGCCGCCGCTCTCCGTTCGCGGCGGCTATAGCCGCAGGGTGGTTGGGGGGTCAACGCCGCGGCAGGCTGGGCAGGATCGCCGGGGATGACGGACGCAGGGCCGGCGCGCCGCGACACGGGGGTCGCTTCGCCTGCGCTGGACCCTCCTCGCCTTCGGGGCGGCGCTCGCCCTTGGTGTGGTGCTCAGCGGAGCGCATGAGCGCCTCACGCCCGACACCCTGGCCGCGCGGCACGCGGAACTGCGCGCCGCCGTGGCCGGACGCGCCCGTGGCTGCGGGCGCCGTCTTCGTCGCGGCTTACGCGGCGGCAGTCGCCGCCTCGCTGCCGGTGAGCAGCTCTCTTCACCGTGGCGGGGGGCCTCCTGTTCGGCCTGTGGTTGGGCACAGGGCTGTCGGTCCTCGGGGCCTCGACCGGCGCGATCGCGATCTTCCTCGCCGTGCGCGCCGCCTTCGCCCCGCTTCTGGCGCGGCGCGCCTTCCGCCTCGTCGAGCGGATGCGGCCCGGGCTTGCGCGCGACGGCGCCTTCTACCTTCTCTTCCTGCGCCTCGTCCCGCTCTTTCCGTTCTGGCTGGTGAACATCGCCCCGGCGCTCGCTCGGCATGCGGCTTGCCCCTTACGCGGCGGCGACCGTCCTCGGCATAACGCCTGCTGCCTTCGTCTACGCGGGCCTTGGTGCTGCGGCGGGCGAGGTGCTCGCCGCCGGCGGGACGGCCCGACCTCGATCTCGCGCTCTCGCCCGCCGTGCTGCTGCCGCTCCTTGGTCTCGGCGTGCTTGCTTTGCTCCCCGTCGTCTGGCGGCACGTGGCGGCCCGCCGCAGGCCGCGCGATGGCTGAGGCCGATCTCGTCGTCATCGGCGCCGGCGCGGCCGGGCTCTCGGTCGCCGCCGGGGCGGCGCAGCTCGGCGCGCGCGTGGTCCTGATCGAGCGCGCCGCCATGGGAGGGGAGTGCCTGAACGCAGGCTGCGTCCCCTCCAAGGCCCTGCTCGCGGTTGCACGCCGTGTGGCGATGGCGCGGGAGGTGGGTCGGTTCGGTCTCAGAACGGACGGCGCGATCGACCTTGCCGCCGTGATGGCCGCGGTGCGTCGCGCCGTCGCCGAGATCGCGCCCAACGACTCCGCCCATCGCTACCGGGCACTCGGCGCGCGCGTCGTCTCGGGCGAGGCGCGCTTCGCGGGGCGGGATCGCGTCGCGGTCGGGCAGGAGACGATTGCGGCGCGGCGGATCGTCATCGCCGCCGGCACCCGCCCGGCGATCCCACCGATCCCCGGGCTGGATCAGGTGGCTTTCCTCACCGACGAAACGCTCTGGTCGCTCGATGCGATCCCTCGGCACCTGATCGTGCTCGGCGCCGGCGCGATGGGGCTCGAGATGGCGCAGGCCTTCGCCCGGCTCGGCGCGCGGGTGACGGTGCTGGAGGCGGGGCGGGCGCTCGCGCGCGAGGATTCGGAACTCGTCGCCGGGCTGCTGCTCGCGCTTCGCCAGGAGGGGGTCGTGGTGCGCGAGGACGTGCGGCCGCTGCGCGTCGAGCCCGAGGGGGCGGGCGTCGCGATGGTCCTTGCGGCGGGCGGGGGGAGGGAGGAACGTCTCGTCGGCTCGCACCTCCTGCTCGCCACCGGGCGGGTGCCGAACCTCGAGGCGCTCGCGCTTGAGCGTGCCGGCGTCGAAACGACGCCGCACGGTATCCGGGTCGATCGCGGCTTGCGCAGCGTCTCCAACCGTCGCGTCTTCGCCGCCGGCGACATCGCCGACATCGCGGGTGTGGGGCCGCAGCGCTTCACCCACGCCGCCTCCCACCATGCCGGCGTGATCCTGCGGCGCGCGCTGTTCCGCCTGCCCGCTCGGGTTGCTGACGAAACGATCCCCCGCTGCCTCTACACCGACCCCGAACTCGCCACCGTGGGCCTCACCGAGGCCGAGGCGCGGGCGCGCGGGATCGCCGATCTCGCCATCCTGCGCTGGCCGATCGCCGAGACCGACCGTGCGGCGACCGACGGCGTGCGGCACGGCCTCGTCAAGATCATCGCCACTCCGCGCGGGCGCGTGCTGGGTGCGAGCGTGCTTGCCCCGCACGCGGGCGAGATGATCGGCCTCCTTGCGCTCGCGATCCGCCGCCGCGTGCCGCTCGCCACCCTCGCCGATCTCGTGCTGCCGTATCCGACCTACGCGGAGGGCGTGAAGCGGGCGGCGGGCGGCTTCTTGGCGCCGCGTCTCTTCTCGCCCGCGACCCGGCGGCTCGTGCGGCTCCTGCTGCGTCTGCCCTGAGCGCGCGCGTCAGTTCAGCCGTGCGGGCCGCTCCGTCACGTCGAGCGCGAAGGGCGGGATCACGACGTCGAAGGCCTCGCCCGTCTCGCGCACCACCATGTGGTAGAAGCCGCGCATGAAGCCCGAAGGGGTGGCGAGCGGCGTGCCGGAGGTGTAGCGGAAGGCCTCGCCCGGGGCGAGGACGGGCTGTTCGCCGACCACGCCGGGCCCGTGCACGCGCTGGGTGCGTCCTTGCGAGTCCGTGATGATCCAGGTGCGGCGGAGCAGCTGCACCGTCTCCTCCCCTTCGTTGGCGATCGTCACGTGATAGGCCCAGACCCAGCGGCCCTCCGAAGGCTCGGACTGGTCGGGCAGATACTCGGGGCGGCACGGTGACGCGGATGCCGCGCGTCACTTCACGGTGTAGGACGGCCCGGCCACGGCGGCCTCACTCCGCCGCCGCCGCGGCGCGCGCCGCATCCAGCGCCTGCGCGACGTCCTCGATCAGGTCGCGCACGTCCTCGAGCCCGATGGAGAGGCGCACCAAGCCGTCGCCGATGCCGAGCCGCGCGCGCTCGACGGGGCCGATCCTCTGGTGCGTGGTCGTCGCCGGGTGCGTGGCGAGGCTCTTCGCGTCGCCGAGGTTGTTGCTGATGTCGATCAGCCGCAGCGAAGTCGAGGAACCGAAAGGCCGCCTGCTTGCCGCCGGCGAGGTCGAAACTGACGATGGTCCCGCCGCCGGCCATCTGGCGCATGGCGAGCGTCGTGCTGCGGATGGTCCGCGCGCCTCGCGGGATAGAGGACGCGCTGCGACCTCCGGCCGGGTGGCCAGGAAATCGGCGATCGCCGCGGCCGAGGCCTGCATGGCGGGAAGGCGCACGGGGAGGGTCTCCAGCCCCTTGAGGAGCACCCAGGCGTTGAACGGAGAGAGCGCAGGACCGGTGTTGCGCAGGAAGGGCTGCAGCGTCTCCTCGATCCAGGCGCGGGGTCCGAGCACCGCGCCGCCGAGGCAACGGCCCTGCCCGTCGATGTGTTTCGTCGCCGAATAGATCACCACGTCCGCACCGAACTCGAGCGGGCGCTGCAGGAGCGGCGTGGCGAACACGTTGTCCACCATCACGAGCGCGCCCGCGCGGTGCGCGAGGTCGGCGACCAGCCGAAGGTCGATCACCTCGAGGCAGGGGTTGGAAGGTGTCTCGAGAAACACCGCCTGGGCGGGCTTGGCGAGCGCCTCCCGCCACTGCGCGGCATCCGTCCCGTCCACGAAGACCGTTTCGATGCCGAATTTCGGAAGCAAGGTCGAGACGATCCAATGGCAGGAGCCGAACAGAGCGCGCGACGCAACCACCCGGTCTCCGGCCTTCAGATGCGCAAGCAGGGCGGAGGCGACGGCCGCCATGCCGGTCGCGGTGGCGCGGCAGGCCTCCGCCCCCTCGAGGGCGGCGAGCCGGGCCTCGAACATCGCCACGGTGGGGTTGCCGAAGCGGCTGTACTGGAACCGCGCGCGTTCGCCAAGGAAGGTGGCTTCCGCTTCCGCCGCCGTGTCGTAGACGAAGCCCGAGGTCAGGAAGAGGGCCTCGGCTGTCTCCATCCATGCGCTGCGCGCGAGCCCGCCGCGCACGGCAAGGGTCGAGGGGCGAAGGTGCGGTGCGGAGGCGGCAGGATCATCGGCCATGGTGGCGGAGGCTTGTGGCGAGGCGGGGCGGAAATCAAGCGAGGCCCCGCCCCGTCTTGCCCGCGCTCGCTCCGCCGCCTATACAGAAGGCTGCTGCGCGGGCGGGTATGATGTAATGGTAGCCTGCCAGCTTCCCAAGCTGGATGCGCGGGTTCGATTCCCGCTACCCGCTCCAAACACCTCCCCCCCCAGCCTCCGGAAAGGCCCGAGCCTCGCGAGAGGTCCGAGGTTCACGAGAGGCCCGAGCCAGACTTCTGGCGAAATACGGATGCCGGTTGGCTCGCGAGAGGTCCGAGGTCCGCGAGAGGCCCGAGCTTCCCGAACGGGGCGAGGCCTCCGTAAGGCCCGAGGCTCCCGAGCGGGGCGAGGCTGCCGAAAGGAGCATCGGGCTCCCTCCCTTCGACGACCCTCCCCAGCCTTCCGGCCGATGTCGCGAGGCGGTTCGCGCGAGAGGAGCTTCGGCCGCGGTGACGGCTGTGGCTCGACGCCGCGACCCGGCCGATCGTCTACTTCAGACGCTTGCGCAGAGCCGCACCCGTCGCGTCCACCACCACGACGCAGGCGAGGATCGTGAGCAGGATGGCCGAGACCTCGGCATACTTGAGGAGCCTCAGGGCGGCGATCAGCTCGAAGCCGATCCCGCCCGCACCGACGATGCCGAGCACCGTCGAGGCGCGGAAATGGTACTCCCAACGGTAGATGGTGATGTCGGCGAGCTGCGGCAGCACCTGCGGCAGCACGGCATGGGTGATCACCTGCAAGCCGGTCGCGCCCGCCGCGCGCGCCGCCTCGAGCGGCTTGGGATCGACGTGCTCGATGGCCTCGGCATAGAACTTCCCCACCATGCCGACGGAATGAAGCGCGAGAGCGAGCACGCCCGGCAGGGCGCCGAAGCCGACGGCGGCGACGAAGATGATGCCCATGATGAGTTCGGGCACCGAGCGGAAGAAGGCTAGCAGGGTGCGCGCCGCCTGATACGCGACCATGTTGGGCGTCGTGTTCGGGGCGGCGAACAGGGCGAGCGGCAGCGAAATGACCACCGCCAGCGCGGTGCCGGCGATCGACATCGCCAGCGTGTCCGCAAGCGGGCGGATCCAGTTGCGCCAGCGCGTGAAGTCAGGCGGCACCATCTCGGCGAAGAGCTGCGCAAGCGCCGGCCCGCCCTCCTGGAAGCGGACCGGGTCGAAGAACCCGGTCACCGCGAGCGAAGCAAGGCAGATCAGGACGACGCCCGCCACCAGCAGCCGCCGCTGAAGGAGCGCCCGGCCTTCGGCGGCAAGGATCGCGTCTGCGGAGGTCATTGGCGCGCGAGATCCAGGTTGAGGATGCGGGCGGTTTCGCGCAGCACGTCGTAGGCGCTGTCGTCGACCGGCGCGAATCCCTCGACCCGGAAGCTCTTCAGGAGCTCAGGATCCTTCAGCTCGAGGAACACCTGCCGGATCGCCCCCTTGAGCGGCGCGGCAAGGTTGCCCTGCATCACCAGAGGGTAGTTCGGAATCGGATCGGAGAAGGCGAGCACGCGCACCTTCGCCTCCTCCACCGTCCCACGCGCGACCAGGTTGCGGAAGATCGCCTCCGACAGCGCCCCCGCCGGCACTTGGCCTGCCTGGACTGCGCGCGCCACCCCGTCATGCGTGCCGAGATGGACCACGCGGTAGTCGCGGTCGCCGACCAGCCCGACGCGGGTCTGCAGGAAGGCGCGCGGCACGAGATGGGATGAGGTCGAGGCCGGGTCGCCGAAGGCGAACGGCCGGCCGCGGACGTCCTCCAGGCTCTGCACCGGCCCGGCGGCGGAGGCGATGAGGATCGAGCGGTAGGTCGGCGAACCGCGTTCGATGCCGACCGCGAAGGGTTCGATCTGCGGGGCGCGCGACTTCGCGAGAATGTAGGAGAAACCGCCGAAGTAGCCGATGTGGATGCGGCCGAAGCGCATCGCCTCGATCATCGAGGAGTAGTCGGTCGTGACCACGATCTCAACGTCGCGTTCCAGCGTCCGTTCGAGATGGCGGCGCAGCGGCTGGGCGTTCTGGATGATGGTCGCCGCGTTCTCGTCGGGCAGAAGCGCGATGCGCAGCCGCCGCGGGTCGGCCTCCTGGGCGGAGGCCGCCGAGGCGGCGGCGAAAGACAGGGCGGCGAGGATGAGGGTGCGGCGGAGGGTCATGCGACTTCCAGGTCTTCCTGCGGGGTGAGCGAAAGCGCGGCGGGAACCGTCCCGTAGATCCTGCCCACCGCTTCGTCGTCGAGCGCTTCGGGGCGGCCGTCGAACACGATCCGGCCGCCGGCGATGCCGACGATGCGGTCGGCGAAGCGGCGCGCGAAATCGACCTGATGGAGGGAGACGACGGCGGTGAGCCCGTCCTCGCGGCAGATGCGGTGCAACAGGCCGAGCACGCGCTCCGCCGTCGCCGGATCGAGCGAGGCGACCGGCTCGTCGGCGAGGATGACGGAGGGCGTCTGCGCGAGCGCCCGCGCGATGCCGACCCGCTGCTGCTGCCCGCCCGAGAGCTGATCCACCCGGCGCAGGGCGTGCTCGAGCAGGCCGACGCGCTCGAGAGCCTCGAGCGCGAGCCGCTTCTCCGCCCGGGTGAAGGGCCACAGGGTGCGCAGGCTGCCGTGATGGCCGAGCCGGCCCATGAGCACGTTGGCGAGGGCGGAGAGACGGCCGATCAACTGGTGCTGCTGGAACACCATCCCGCAGCGGCGCCGATGCGCCCGCCACGCCGCCCCTCCCTGCACCACGCCCCCTTCGCGCGACCACACCGACCCCTCGCTCAGCGCCACAAGCCCGTTGAGGCTGCGCAGCATGGTGGACTTGCCCGCGCCTGAGGGGCCGAGAAGGACGGTGAAGGCTCCCGCCGTGAAACCGATGGACACCGGCAGCATGGCCTTCACCCCGCCCCGATAGGTGACGGAGGCGTCGATCAGGCCGAGGGCGACGTCGTGGCCAAGCGGTGTCGCGCCCGGCGCAGCCATCGCGGCGCGATTGCCTTTCTGCATCAAACTCGCCTATCGATAACCAAGCCTTGTCCCTCCCATAGCCCAAGCCCGCCGGCTTACGCATGAAATTGCCATGACACCGCGCCGCCCCCGGATCGTGGTGACCAACCGCGTGTTCCCCGAAACCCGCGCCCTGCTCGCCCGCTTCGCCGAGGCCGACATCAACGACGGCCCCGACCCCTGGCCGGAGGCGGAGCTGCGGCGGCGCGCCGCCGAGGCGGAGGGGCTGATCGCTTTCATGACCGACCACATCGACGAGGCCTTCCTCGCCGCCTGCCCGCGGCTTGAGGCCATCGCCTGCGCGCTGAAGGGCGCCAACAACATCGACCTTGCCGCCGCAAAGGCGCGCGGGATCGCCGTCTCCGTCGTGCCCGACCTGCTCACCGCGCCCACGGCGGAACTCGCGGTGGGCCTGCTGATCGCGCTCGGGCGCAACCTGCTCGAAGGCGATCGGATGGTGCGGGAGGGGCGCTTCTTCGGCTGGCGCCCTATCCTCTACGGATGGGGGATCGACGGCGCGACGGTCGGCATCCTCGGCCTTGGCCGGGTCGGGCGCGCGATCGCGGAGCGGCTCGCCCCCTTCGGCTGCCGCTTGGTCGGCCACGACCCCGCCGCGGCGCCGCCGCCCGGCGTGACGGCGCTGAGCTTCGCTCAGCTGCTCGCCGAGGCGGACGCGCTGATCCTCGCCCTCCCCCTCACCGGGTCCACCCGCGGCCTGATCGGCCGCGACGCGCTCACGCACACCAAGCCAGGCGCGCTTCTCGTCAACGTCGCGCGGGGATCGCTCGTCGACGAGGAGGCGGTGGCCGAGGCGCTGGAGGCGGGCCGCCTCGGCGGTTACGCGGCCGATGTCTTCGCCTTCGAGGACTGGGCCTTGCCCGACCGCCCGCGCGCCATCCCGGAACGGCTCCTGCGCCACCCGGCGACGGTCTTCACCCCGCACCTCGGCTCGGCGGTCGTCTCCGTCCGGCGCGCGATCGAGAGGGAGGCCGTCGAGGCCCTCGCCGCCCATTTCGCCGGCCGGCCGATGCCGGGGCTGATCACACCCTCGTGATGCTCGATCTCGACGCCGTCGCCGCCTTCGTCGCCGTGGTCGAAACGGGCGGGTTCCACGCCGCGGCGCGCAGGCTCGGCGTCTCCCAACCCGCGGTGACGCAGAAGGTTCGGCGTCTCGAGCAAAGCCTCGGGGTGCTGCTGTTGGATCGGCATCGCCGGGGCTGCGTCCCGACGGCGGCCGGCGCCGCCTTCCTCGCCCGCGCCCGCCGCGCGCTCGAGGCGGCGCGGCGCGCCGAGACGGTGTTCGCCGGGCGAAGCCTCGTCGTCGGCGCGGCCACCAACCCCGGTATCTACCTTCTGCCCAAGCTGATCGGCCCCGGCGTCGAGCTTCGCCTCGGCACCAACCCGGAGACCGTCGAGCGGCTCGAGTGCGGCGAGGTCGATCTCGCGGTTCTCGAGTGGTGGGACGACCGTCCGGGCTTCGAAGCCTTTCCTTGGCGCGAGGAGCCGCTGATCGGGATCGTGCCGCCGGGGCATCGCTTCGCCGGGCGCGACGCGGTGCCGCTTGCCGAGTTCCTCGCCGAGCCGCTGATCGGCGGCGAGCCGGGCACCGGCACGGCGCGGCTTCTCGCCGAGGCCCTGCAGGGTGCGCCCCTGCCGCCGCCGGCGCGCGTGATGGGCTCGACGGACGGGGTCAAGCGCGCGGTCGCCGCCGGGCTCGGCGTCTCGGTCGTGCTCGCCTGCGCGGTGCGAGACGAGATCGCCGCCGGCAGCCTTGTCCCGGTAAAGTTCTCGGGCGCGGTGCTGCGCCGGCGCTTCTTCGTCGTGCTGCCGGATGGCCTGCCCGAGACCGCGCCCGAGATCGCCTTCCTGCACCGCCTTCGCAACACTCCCGACTCCCGCTAGGCGTGGCCTGTTCGCGCCTCGCCCGCTTTGCTAGGCGCGCGGCATGCTGCCCGATCGGGTTGCCGACCTGCCGGTTGGGGAGGCGCTGCCGGCTCTCGCGGCCGCACTCGGCCGCGGCAATGCCGTGCTCGTCGCCCCGCCTGGGGCAGGCAAGACCACGCTCGTGCCGCTCGCCCTCCTCGACGCGCCATGGCGGGCGGGGCGGAAAATCCTCGTGCTGGAGCCGCGCCGGCTGGCCGCCCGCGCCGCCGCGCGACGCCTCGCCGAACTGCTCGGCGAGCCGCTCGGCCGCAGGGTCGGCCTCGCCACCAGGCTTGAGCGCGTGGTGTCGGAGGCGACCGAGATCGAGGTCCTCACCGAGGGCCTGTTGGTGCGCCGCCTGCACGCCGACCCGGGACTGGAAGGGGTCGCCGCGATCCTGTTCGACGAGGTGCATGAACGCTCGCTCGATGCCGATCTCGCGCTTGCGCTTGCGCGCGAGGTGCAGGCTGCCCTGCGACCGGATCTTCGCCTGGTCGCGATGTCGGCCACGCTGGATGCGGCGGCCTTCGCACGCCTGCTCGACGCCCCGGTGGTGGAAAGCGCGGGCCGGGCTTTCCCCGTGGAGATCCTCCATGCCGCGCGCGACCTCGCCGACCCGCGCGAGCTGCCGGAGGCGGCGGCCGACGCGATCCGCCGGGCCTTGGCCACGACCGGCGGCGACGTGCTCGTCTTCCTCCCCGGCATGGCGGAGATCCGGCGCGTCGAGGCCCTGCTCGCCGAGGATGCCTCGCTCGGCGCCGTCGTCCGCCCGCTGCACGGCGACCTCTCGCCGCAGGCGCAAGACCTCGCCCTTCGCCCCGATGCGGCGGGCCGGCGCAAGGTGATCCTCGCGACCGCCATTGCCGAGACCTCGCTCACCGTCGAGGGCGTGCGGGTGGTGGTGGACGGCGGCTTCCGTCGCGCGCCGCGCTTCGACCCGGGGACTGGTCTCACCCGGCTTGCGACCGTGCGCATCTCCCGCGCCTCCGCCGACCAGCGGGCGGGGCGGGCTGGGCGGCTCGCTCCAGGCGTATGCTTTCGCCTCTGGACGGAGGCGCTGCATCGCGGCTTGGCGGCGCGGGATCGGCCCGAGATCCTGGAGGCCGACCTCGCTCCCCTCGCGCTTGACCTCGCCGCCTGGGGGGCAGAGCCGATGTCGCTCGCCTTTCTCGACCCTCCGCCCGAAGGGGCCTACGCCGCCGCCCGCGACCTGCTCCGTCGCCTCGGCGCGCTCGATGAGGCCGGCAGGATCACCGACAAGGGCCGGCGCATGGTTCGCCTCGGCACCCATCCGAGACTCGCCGCCATGCTGGTGGAAGCGGAAGGGGAGGAGGCGGCTCTCGCCTGCGACCTCGCCGCCCTGCTCGAGGAGCGCGATGCCCTGCGTGCGGGGCCGGGCGAGGTGCCGCCCGCCGACATCCGCCTTCGCCTGGGCCGGCTGTCCGGGCCCGCCGCACGGGCGGCCGCCCTGCACCGTCGGCGCTTAGGCCTGCGCGAAGGCGGGGGGTCGCCCGATCGGGCGGGAGCACTCATCGCCCGCGCCTTCCCCGATCGGGTGGCGATGGCGCGCGGCGAACGCGGCGCCTTCCTCCTCGCCTCTGGGCGCGGCGCGCGGCTTCCGCCCACCGACCCGCTTGCCGGCGAACCCTTTCTCGCCGTCGCCGCCCTCGACCTCTCGGGCCGCGAGGCGCGGATCCGGCTCGCCGCCCCCCTCGCGCGCGAGGAGCTCGAGCGGCTCTTTGGCGCCGAAATCCTCACTGAGGAGGCCGTGGCCTGGGACGAGTCCGCCGGCGCCGTGCGGGCGCGCCGGCGGCGCAGCTTCGGCGCGCTCGTGCTCGAGGAGAGCCCGCTCCCCTGCCCCGACCCGGCGCTCGTCGCGCGCGGCCTCTGTGCCGGGGTGCGGGCGCGGGGCCTCGGCTGCCTGCCCTGGACCGACGCGGCGCGCAACCTCCAGGCGCGCGCCGCCCTGATGCGGGGGCTCGATCCCGCCTGGCCGGACCTCTCCGACGAGGCGCTGCTCGCCACGCTGGAGGATTGGCTCGCCCCCTTCCTCGCCGGCCTCGCATCGCTTGAGGACCTCTCCCGCCTTGATCTCGCAGCGGTGCTGCGCGCCGCCCTCGGCCACGAGAGAGCGGCAGAACTCGACCGCGCCCTGCCAACCCATGTCCTCCTGCCGGGCGGCGGGCGGGGCGTGATCGACTACACCCGCTGCCCGCCCACCCTCTCCGCCCGTGCCCAGGCACTGTTCGGGCTGACCACTCTGCCGCCACTGGCCGGCGGACGGATCCCCCTGCAGGTGGAGCTTCTCTCCCCCGCCGGGCGGCCGATCGCGGTGACGGGCGATCTCGCCGCGTTCTGGCGTGGCGGCTGGGCCGAGGTGCGCAAGGCGATGCGCGGCCGCTACCCCAAGCACGCTTGGCCGGAGGACCCCTCCCTCCCGCTCAGCCCCGGCGCGAGGCAAGCCAGCCGGACATGATGAGCGCGGGCAAGGCAAAGGCCGCCCAGGACGGCCGGTAGCCGAGGGTGGAGGCGGACAGGCCGAACAGGGCGGGCAGCAGGATCTGCCCGATCTGGACGAAGAACAGCACGCCCCCCGTCGCCGCTCCGGCCCGGCCGGAAGGCGCAAGCCGTGCCACCTCGGCCAGCATCAGCCCATGGAAGGCCATCACGGTGGCCGAACCGAGGAGCAGGGCGGCGAGGATCGCGCCTTCGCCCGCCCCCCGCGGCAGTGCGGCAAGAGCGCCGAACGCCGCTGCGGTGCCGATGCCGATCCCCGCCAGCACCACCCGGGTCGGCACGATCCGCCCACCGAGCCAGCCCCAGAAGATTCGCCCCGGGATGGCGACGAGGGTCGCGAGGCTGAACAGGGCGCCCGCCGCAGCGAGGCTCCGCCCCTGCACCTCGACGAGGTAAACGACGGCGAAGGTCATGTGCACGATCTGCAGCCCGACATAGACCACCGCCATCGCGGTGATGGGGGCGAGAGCGGGCGCCCAGACCATGCGCAGGGTCTCGCCGAAGGCGGCGATGCGCAGAGGGGCGGAGGGGTCGCGGTCGGCGTCGCAGCGCGCCCGCCAGGGCTGCAAGGCGACGGCGAGGGCGACGCACAGCGCGCCGGAGAGGAGAAGGGCGCCGCGCCAGCCGGCAACCTCCGCGAACAGGGGGGCGAGAAGCCCCGTCAGCGCCGCCCCGAGCGGCACGCCCGTCTGCTTGATCGAGAAGTACAGCGGCTGGTCAAGGGGCGGGCACCACGCGCGCGAGCACATGCGAGGAGGCGGGGGTGGAGACGACGGAGCCGACGCCGACCAGGACGGCGCCGGCGGCGACCGCGCTTGCCCCTCCGGGCGCGCCGATCGCGAGGCCGAGCCCGGCGAGGGCCAGCGCGGCCTGGGCGACGCGGAACCCGCCCCAGCGTCGGAGCGGGGCGGCGACCGCAACCGACCCCGCCATCGCTGCCGCAGAAGCCAGCGCGGCGTAGGTTCCGGCGTGCGAGGAGTCGATGCCGAGCTCGGGCCCGATGGCGGGAGCCAGCACAGGCACCACGCCGCGCGTGTAGGTGGCGAAGGTCTGTTGGACCAGCATCGCCAGGGTGGCGGTCAGCGCGAGCGGAAGGGGCACCGTCCGGCCTCGGAATGAGGCCGCCACGCTAGGCGCGTTCGCGGCCGTCCGGAAGCCGGGCCGGCGGCAGACCGCCCCTTCGCGGCGGGCTGCGCCGCCTCAGCCGGCGAGCCTGGCGTGTCGCTCCGGCTCCTCCCCCTTGGCTCCGGTGCCGACGCCGCGCGCCATGCCCGCCTCGGCCCGCATCGTCACCATCCCGCCTGCCCGCGCGAGCGAGCGCAACCACGCCTCCATCACGCGGGACTGGTCAGCGCCGAACTCCTCGATCCGCTCGGCCAGCCAGCGCGTGAACACCTCCCCCGCCTGCAGCGGCGAGGCGCAGCCCGCGAGGTCGCCGAACAGCCTGATGCGGCTCTCCACCATGTGCAGGCCCAAGGCGAGCCAAGCTTCCGCGAGGCTTGGGCCTGCTCCGTTCCCGCTCCCCTCGCGCATGATCACGCCCTCCTCGGTGTTCGCTCGTTGTGGCGGGAGACTACCGAAAGGCCCTTTCTTGCGCCATGGGAATGGGGGCGATGGCCTTCGGCCGCCGTGCCGCCGGCGTTATACTTCGGCGCCGGCCGCGGAGGCCGCGTGTGATGCGAATCCTGCTCGTCGAGGACGATCCCGAGGTCACCCGCTTCGTCGCCAAAGGCCTGCGCGAGTCGGGCCACGTCGTCGATTCGGCGGACAATGCCCGCGACGGGCTCTTCCTCGCCGCGTCCGAGTCCTACGACGTGATCGTCCTGGATCGCATGCTGCCGGGAGGCATGGACGGGGTGCGCCTTGTCGAGACCCTGCGCGCGACGGGCTGCCGCGTCCCGGTGCTCTTCCTCTCGGCCCTCGCGCAGGTGGATGAGCGTGTGCGCGGGCTCAAGGCCGGGGGCGACGACTACCTGACCAAGCCCTTCGCCTTCGCCGAACTGCTCGCGCGCCTCGAGGCGCTGGGCCGGCGGTCGCGCGGCGAGGCGCCCGTGACACGGCTGGCGGCGGGCGATCTCGAGATGGATCTGCTCGCGCGCACCGTGCGCCGCGCGGGGCAGGTGATCGAGCTCAAGCCGCGCGAGTTCCGCCTGCTCGAGGTCCTGCTTCGCCATGCCGGGCAGGTGGTGACGCGGACCATGCTGCTCGAGGCGGTCTGGGACTATCACTTCGACCCGCAGACGAACGTGATCGACGTGCATGTCTCGCGCCTGCGCCAGAAGGTGGACCGCGGCTTTGCCTACCCCTTGATCCACACCGTGCGCAACGCGGGGTACATGCTGCGGGCGGAGGGGTGAGCACGGAGCGCGTGCGCGACGAGAGGCCGGCGGGCGAGGCGCCGTGGCGGATCGTGCGCTCCATCGGCTTCCGGATTGCCGCCTTGCATGCGGCTCTGATGGCGCTGTCCGCCGGCACGCTGGTCGCCGTGCTCTGGTGGAACACGGCGGGCTATCTCGACCGCCAGGTGGAGCGCGGCCTGCGGGCCGACATCGCCGAGTTCGCCGCCCATCACCGCGCGGGCGGGCTCGCCGCGGTGGCGGGCGCGATCGAGAGCCGGCTCGCCGACGACGTGGACAACGAGTCCCTCTTCCTCCTGCTGGACCCGCGGGGCGCGAAGCGGGCCGGCAACCTCGAGGCGTGGCCGGCCTTCCTTGCACCGGACGCCGAAGTCGGCGAGGGCCGCCTGATCCGCGACGGGGTGGAAACGACGGTGCGGCTGCGGGGACTGGCCTTCGCCGACGGGGCGCGCGTTCTTGCCGGCCGCGACGTCGGGGCGCGGCGGCAGTTGCAGGCCCTGGTTGCCGATGCGGTGTTTTACGGCCTGGTCCTTGCGGTGGTGCTGGCGGCCTCGGGCGGGGTGCTGGTCGCTCAGGTGCTGGCCCGTCGGACCGCCCCCCTGCTCGCCACCGCCGCCGCGATCGGCCAGGGCGAGCTTGGGCGCCGCGTGCCGCTCTCCGGCAACGACGACGAGTTCGACCGCCTCGCACAGAGCTTCAACGCCATGCTCGACCGCATCGCCGGGCTGATGGAGGGGGTGCGGCAGGTGTCGAACGCGATCGCGCACGATTTGCGCACGCCGATCGCCCGCACCCGGGCCGGGCTCGAGGAGGTGCTGCGCGGCGCGCGGGAGGCGGAGGACCTGAAGGCTGGGATCGAGCGCGGCATCGAGGAGCTCGATCGGGTGATCGGGCTGTTCCAGGCCCTCTTGCGCATCGCCGAGATCGAGGCGGGGGCACGTCGGTCCGCCTTCGCCCCCTTCGACCTCGCGGCGACGGTGGAGGATGTCGCCGCGCTCTACGAGCCGCTCGCCGAGGGGAAGGCGATCCGGTTGCAGACCGCCGTTCCGCCCTCGCTTGTCCTGGTCGGCGATCGGGACTTGGTCGCCCAGGCGGTGGCCAACCTGCTCGACAACGCGATCAAGTTCACCCCCCAGGGCGGCTTGGTGCGGCTCGCCGTCTCGGTCGCCGAGCCTTGGGCCGAGGTGTCGGTGACGGACAGCGGGCCGGGCATGCCCGAGGAGCTGCGGGCCCGGGCGACCGAGCGTTTCTTCCGCGCCGAAGCTTGTCGATCCGCCCCCGGGTTCGGGCTCGGGCTCGCCCTCGTCGAGGCGGTGGCGCAGGTGCACGGCGGGCGTCTCGACCTCGGCCCCGGGCCCGGCGGGCTTGGGCTGATGGCCGTTCTTCGCCTCGGTGGCCTTGGCGGGGGGAGCGAGGTCTAGGACGGCAGCCGCAGGGACCGCTCCTAGGGGAGAGGGGCCGGCCGGAGCCAGCCGTAGCGGCACGACAGCGCGAAGGGAAGCCGGAGACGAGCGGCGCTCAGGCCGCCTCCTTCGCCTCCTCCTTCACCTCCTCCGCCTCCTTCGCCTGGGAAGGCTGGGGCGGAGCGTCGCCCTCGTAGGCCGGAGGGGCGCGGAAGCCGCGCACGGCCTTCTCCATGAGGGTCGCGAGATGGATGGCTTGGCGGTCCTGATACGGCCCCGCGATGATCTGCACGCCGATGGGCAAGCCCGCCTTTCATCGCCCCGATCGGCGCCACCGTCGCCGGCAGATAGGCGAGGGTGGCGATGCCGGCCCAGAAGAGCTGGGTCGTCACCGGCTGCGGCTGGCCGTTGACCAGGATGGTGCGCTCGTGACGCTGGCCCTCCTGGTCGTGCGGCACGGCCGCGGTGGCGGCGACGGGGCAGAGGAGAACGTCCCACTCGCGGAAGAAGGCGGCGAAGGCACGGCGGATCTTCAGCCGCGTCTCGTTCAGCCGAAGCCACAGCCGATGCGGCAGCGTGTTGCCGCGGGCCATCAGCGCGACGTAGTCGTCGCTCGCCTCGCCGAACTTGCGGGCTTCCTCCGCCCAGAACGCGGCCTGCTCGTCGCTCAGCCGCATCGAGGTCGCAGCGCGCAGGAGCAGGATGTAGGTGCGCCAGAGCTCGGCCCAGTCGACCTCGGGCCGGGCAGCGAGATCAACCTTCGCGCCCTCCTTCTTGAAGGTGCGCGCGAGCGCCTCGATTTTCTTCGCGTACTCCTCGTCCACCGGGGCGACCGGGCAGTCGGACATGATCGCGACCTTGAGCCCCTTGATCCCCGGCAAGCGGGGCTTGGGCAGGCTCACCTTCCAGCCGGCGGAGTCGATCTCGTCCGGACCGGCGATGACGTCGAGCGCGGTCATCAGGTCGGCCCCGCCGCGGGCGAGCGGCCCGATCACCGACATGTCGGTTTCGCCGAGTGTGCCCAGGCCGTGCCCGCGCGGCGAGCAGATGCCCCAAGTCGGCTTGTGCCCGTACACCCCGCAGTAGTGCGCGGGGTTGCGGATGGAGGCGCCGATGTCGGAGCCGAGCTCGAGCCCCGTGAGCCCCGCCGCCAGCGCCGCCGCCGAACCGCCCGAGGAGCCGCCCGGCGAGCGCGCATGATCCCAGGGGTTGTTCGTCTGCCCGTAAACCGCGTTGTAGGACTGCCAATCGGCCAGCATCAGCGGCACGTTGGTCTTGCCGAACACCACCGCCCCCGCGGCGCGCAGGCGCGCTACCGCCAGCGCGTCCTCCTTCGCGATGTTGTCCGCCTGCGCGGGGTCGCCCCAGGTGGTGGGAAGGCCCTCGACATCGAAGGACTCCTTCACCGTCATCGGCACGCCGTGCAGCGGCCCCGCGATGTCGCCGCGGGCGAGCCGGCGGTCCATCAGCGCGGCGTCCTTGCGGGCGCGTTCGACGTCGAGCGCGACGATCGCGTTCAGCCCCGGATTGAAGGCCTCGATCCGCTTCAGGTAGAGCTCGAGAAGCTCGAGGGAGCCGATCTTCTTCTGCCGGATCAGGGCGGCAAGCTTCGTCGCCGAGGCGAACGCGATCTCCTTCATGCGGCTTGGTCTCCGGGGGTTTGAGGCGAGCGCGCACCATTGGCGGGAAACGGTGCCGGGCGCAACCCAGGGCGCACGCATGGTTCGCCTGCGCCGGAGGCTGTCCGCCGCGCAGGCCGGACAGGACGCCCTCCCGCACACGCCCGGCGGCCAGCGGCGCACACATCCCGCCGACCAGCGACCCGGCCGCCGCCCGCAGCATGCTCGCGCGCTGCGCCCGCACCCTGCCCTGCCGCCTGTGCCGCTGTCCCGCGACAGGGCCTGATCGCGGCGTGGCGGTGGCGAAGGGTCAGTCGCGGCGGGGTCTTGCGGTCGCGATCTTGCCGAGGCCCGTGCGGCGAGGCCGGGTCGCGCCGGCCTCGATGCCCGCCCGCCTCGCTCCTGCCGGCGAAGACCGGAGGCCCCCCCCCTCAGCCCTTGGCGGCGGAGGCGTCGATCCAGCCGATATTGCCGTCGTCGCGCCGGTAGACCACCGAAAGGCAACCGGTCTTGCGGTCGCGGAACATCAGCACCGGCGCATGCGCGAGATCGAGGCGCATCACCGCCTCTCCGACAGTCAGGGTCTCGATCTCGGCCGGCATTTCGGCCACGACGGTCGCGTGGTCGCCGTTCATGTCGAGGGTTTCCGCCTCGCCCGCGGAGACGAGCTCGGAGACGGGTTCGGGCGACAGCACGAACTGGCGCGCCTTCTCGGGGCGTTCGCGGTTGGCGAGATCGCGCGCGTGGTCGTTCACCTTGCGTCGATAGCGACGGAGCCGTTTCGCGAGATGCTCGGCCGCGGCGTCGAAGGCCGCGTGCGCGTCCTGCGCCTCGCCCTCGCCGCGCAGGATCAGGTTGCGCCCGGCGTGCATGGTGATGTCGCACATGAAAAAGCTGCGGGCCCGCGAGAACACGACATGGGCCTCGAGCGCGTGGTCGAAATACTTCGCCGCGATCGCGTTGAGCTCGCGCGAGACGTAGGTCGAGAGCGCTTCGCCCACGTCCACCTGCTTGCCCGAGACGGTGATCTTCATGGCGTCCGTTCGTCCTTCCTTCTGGTCGGCCCCCTGCGGAAAGCGAGGGCGAGGCCGGGGGATGCTCAGGCCGGGACGGCCTTCTCCCGCCGCCGCTGCACGGAGGAGGGAATGCCGAGCCCCTCGCGGTATTTCGCCACCGTGCGCCGCGCGATGTCCACTCCCTCCCGGCGCAGGACGGCGACGATGGCGTCGTCGGAAAGGACGTTGTCGGGATCCTCGGCGGCGATCAGCGCCTTGATGCGCGCCTTCACGGCCTCCGCCGAATGCGCCTCGCCGCCCGCGCCGCCGACGGCGTTCGAGAAGAAGAACTTCATCTCCAGGACACCGCGGGGGGTGGCGATGTATTTGTTGGCCGTCACCCGGCTGACGGTCAACTCGTGCAGATCGACGGCTTGCGCGATGTCGCGCAGGATCAGGGGCTTGAGGTGGGTGATGCCGTGGCGGAAGAAGGCGTCCTGGCGGCGCACGATCTCGGCCGCCACCTTCAGGATGGTGGCCGCGCGCTGGGCGAGGCTCTTCACCAGCCAAGTCGCGTTCGCCCAGTGCTCGGCGATGAAGGCGCGCTCCTCCTTGCTGCGCGCTGCCCCCAGCACCTTGGCGTGGTAGGCCCCGTTGGCGATCACCCGCGGCAGGGTCTCGGGATTGAGCTCGACGATCCACCCGCCGTCTTCCGCGGCGCGCATCAGGACGTCGGGCACGACGGTGGCGAGGGGCTCCGGGTCGAACCCGGCACCCGGCTTGGGGTCGAGCCGCCTGAGTTCGGCGATCATCCCGGCGAGATCCTCCGCATCCACGCCGCAGACCTCGCGCAGGCGCTTGAGGTCGCGCTTGGCGAGCAGGTCGAGATGGTCAAGGAGGGCCGCCATCGCCGGGTCGTAGCGGTTCAGCTCGCGGAGCTGGATTTCGAGGCACTCGCGCAAGGAGCGGGCGAACACGCCCGGCGGGTCGAAGCGCTGCATGCGCGCGAGCACCGCCTCGATCCGCTCGCGCGGGCAGGCGAGCCGGGCGGCGAGCCCGTCGAGGTCCAGCACGAGACGGCCGGCAGCGTCGAGCCCGGCGATCAGGCAGGCGCCGATGAGGCGATCGGTGGCGTCGTCGAAGGTGAGGCGCAGCTGTTCGGCGAGATGCTCGCGCAGCGACCGGCGCTGGGGCGCCAGGTCGCCGATGTCGCGCTCGTCCGTCCGCGAAGTCGGTCCGCCCGCCGCGGCCCGGCACCCCGCCGGACGGAGCATAGGCCCCGTCGGCCGTGGTGCCGGCGTCGTAGACATTGCCGAAATCGGCATCGAGCGGGGGGCCTTCGCCCGCCGTGATCGCCTCCAGCCCGGGTTCGCCGAGCGGCGGCAGCGGTTCGGGCTCCGGCGCGGCGGGGATGGAGCTGCCGTCCAGGGGCGGGCTCTCGTCGCGCTCAAGCAGCGGGTTGCGCTCGAGCTCCTGCTCGACCCAGGCCTGCACCTCGAGGTTGGAGTACTGGAGAAGCTGGATCGCCTGCCGAAGCTGCGGCGTCATCACCAGCGTCTGGCCGAGGCGGAGATCGAGCCTGGGCGCGAGCGCCATCGCCCTTCCCCTTGCCCCGTCGCCTCAGAGCCGGAAGCGGTCGCCGAGATAGACCCGGCGCACCCCGTCGTGGGCGACGATGTCCTCCGGCGCGCCCTCCATCAGCACCTGCCCGTCGTGCAGGATGTAGGCGCGGTCGATGATGGAGAGCGTTTCGCGGACGTTATGGTCGGTGATCAGCACGCCGATCTCGCGGTCCTTCAGGTGAGCGACCAGATCGCGGATCTCGCCGACCGCGATCGGGTCGATTCCGGCCAGAGGTTCGTCGAGAAGAATGAAGGATGGGTGAGTGGCCAAGGCCCGAGCGATCTCCACCCGGCGGCGTTCGCCGCCCGAGAGCGCGATCGCCGGCGTGCGCCGCAGGTGGGTGATTGAGAACTCGGCGAGCAAATCCTCCAGGATCGCCTCGCGCCGGTCGCGGTCCGGCTCGACCACTTCGAGCGTGGCGCGGATGTTGTCCTCGACGGACAGGCCGCGGAAGATCGAGGCTTCCTGCGGCAGGTAGCCGAGCCCAAGCCGCGCGCGCCGGTACATGGGCAGGTGCGTGATGTCCGCCCCGTCGAGCAGGATCGTGCCCTCGTCCGGGCGGACAAGGCCGATGATGAGATAAAAGCAGGTGGTCTTGCCGGCCCCGTTCGGCCCCAGAAGCCCCACCGCCTCGCCGCGGCGCACGGCGAGCGACACGTTCCGCACCACGGGCCGCTTCTTGAAGCGCTTGCCGAGATTGCGCGCGACCAAGCCGGCGCTGCCGGGAACGACGCTCAGCGGAAGGGGGCGCGCAGTCGGGCCCGGGGGGCGGGGCGTTCACGGCCGTCCCTCCAGGGCAGGGGCAGGGGGGCGGCGTTCCTCGGGCACCAGCATGCCGGCCACACGCCCGCCGGGCGCGGGCAGGAGCCGCGAGACGCCGGTGCGCAGGTTCACCTCAGCCACCGCGCCGTTGAGCTGGTTTTGCCCGCGCGTGATGCGGACCGCGCCATAGAGCCGCGCCACCCCCTCGGCCGGCAGGTAGACGCCACGGTCGCCGCGTACGACCTCCGCGGCGGTGATGATGCGCACCTCGCCCCAGGCCTCGGCGCGCTCCAGCCGCCTCGCGGCAGGAACGGCAGCGCCGCGCGCGGTCTCGGCCGCCGCGGTCGCCTGGTCGGCGAACCAAGCGGCGATGGTGTCGGCCTCGAGGCGGCGCTCCGGCGAGGCCACCACGGCTTGGCCCCGCGCCACCGCCATCCGGTTCGCCGACCAGTATTCGAGTGAGTCGCGGGCGGTCACCGTGTCGGTCCCGTTGGTCAGCGCCAGCGACCGCCCCGTCAGCACCAGCACGCGGCGGTCGAGGTCGTAGATGGCGCGGTCGCCTTGCGCGCGGTCGTTGCCGGCGACGATGCGCACGTTGCCCTCGGCTTCCAGGCGCCAAACCTCGGAGGTGCCGCCGAAGGGGGAGCCGTCCGCCGGGCGCGCCCCGGCCGCAGCACGAGGGCGGTAGCGGGCAAGCAGGCGGTCGGCGAACACCGTCGTTCCGTCCCGCGTGGCGCGCGCATTGCCGCGAGCGATCACCACCTGGTCGTCTCGCCGCCACTCGATCGCCTGGTCCGCCAGCACCTCCACCGGTCCCTGGCCCGCCAAGCCGAGATCCTGCGCCGCCGTGCCGGGGGCGAGGAGAAGCGCACAGAAGGGCGAGGGCGCTGCGGGTCACGGCCCGCCCTCCGCCATGCGGAGCAGCATCCGCGCCGGGCCGGGGAAGATCACCAGCGCGCCCTTCTCCTCCAGCCGAAACCCAGGGGCGTCCAGGCTGCCCGCCGGGCCCTGCACGGCCACGGGCGCATCGCCCTCGGCGCGGCCCGCGGCAAGGTCGATCCGCGCCCTTTCCGTCCGCACCTCGTAGCCCGCGTCGTGGTGAAGGACGACGTCGCCCGCGAGGTCAAGCCTGCGCGTGGTCCGGTCGAACCGGCCAGCCAGCGCCATGAGGGCGACCCAGGCCCCGTTCTCCAGCGTCACGTCGCCCCGCGGTGCGACAAGCGCGACGATGCTGGACCCCTCCGCCTGTTCCGCCCGCTCGGCGGTCAAGGTGAAGGGGCGGTCGCGCTCGTCTCGGCCCGTATATCGGGCGTCCAGCACCCGCGCGCTGTCCGGCAAGGCCTCCGTCGGTTTGCGGTAGGCCACGCGCATGCGGTCCTCGCTGCCGGTGATCTGCGGCCAAGCGAGGGTCAGGGCGAGGGCGGCGAGGGCGGCGAGCGGCAGGGCGCGCTTGAGCACCCCAACCACCAAGCGGCGGCGGGCGATGGCGCCAGCGTCGGGCACCACCGTCCTGGCCCGGAGCGAGGGGACCCGCCCGCGCCGCGTCGGGGCGGGGGTGGGACGGGTCGGCCCGGTCACGGCGATGCTCATGCCACCCCGGCGCGCAGCAGGTCGTGCACGTGCAGGATGCCGACCGGCCGGTCGTGCTCGACCACGAACAAAGCGGTGATGCGGCGCTCGTTCATCTCGCGCAGCGCTTCCGCCGCCAGGGCCTGGGGACCGATGGTGCGCGGGGTCCGGGTCATCACCTCGGCCGCCGTGCGCGACAACAGATCGGGGCTCATGTGCCGGCGCAGGTCGCCGTCGGTGATGATGCCGACCAGCCTTCCCCGCTCGTCCGTCAGTCCGAGGCAGCCGAAGCGGTGAGCGGTCATCCGCACGATCGCCTCGTCCATGCGCACGCTTTGGGCGGCGAGCGGTACCTCGTCACCCGCGTGCATCAGGTCCCGCACGCGCAAAAGGCGCCGGCCAAGCCGCCCACCAGGGTGCAGGACACGGAAATCCTCCGCCCCGAAGCCCTTGCGGGCCAGGAGCGCGACCGCGAGCGCATCGCCCAAGGCCAGCATCAGCGTGGTCGAGGTGGTCGGCGCGAGCCCGAGCGGACAGGCCTCCGGCGCCTCGGGCAAAATGAGCGCGAGATCGGCGTGCCGGGCCAGCGTGCTCTCGCCCCGGGAGGTGACGGCGACGAGCGGAATCGCGAAGCGACGGGTGTGCGAGACAAGGTCGGTCAGTTCGCTCGTCTCGCCCGAGTTGGAGAGGGCGAGCACGGCGTCGGCCGGCGTGACCATGCCGAGATCGCCATGGCTCGCCTCCGCCGGATGGACGAACTGGGCGGGGCTTCCCGGTCGAGGCGAGGGTGGCGGCGATCTTGCGCGCCACATGCCCCGACTTGCCGATGCCGGAGACGATGATCCGCCCCTTCACCGCCTCCAGGAGGTCGAGGGCGGCGACGAAGCGGCCATCGAGCGACCGCGCGAGCTCGCTCGAGCGCGAGCGCTTCGGTGCGCAGCACGCGGCGGGCGGTGTCGAGGTCGGCGGGCTTCGCCTCGCCGTCTCGGGCGACGGCCGGGACGCGCTGGGCTTGGGCGGACATCGCGCCTGATGTAGGGCCGCCATCCGCGCCGGGTCAATCAACCGCCGGGTATGTTCTCGCAAGACTTGTGCCAGCCGGTGGCGATCCGTCTACTCCGGCGTGATGTTGCCGAGCCGCGCGATCTCCGCCCAAAGCGCGAGGTCGCGCTCGAGAAACGCCCGGAAGGCCGAAGGGTCGATGCCGCCGACCTCGCCGCCCGCCTCAGCGAGGCGTGCGCGCAGCCGGTCGTTGTCGAGAGCGGCCCGCGCGGCGTCGTAAAGGGCGGCCACGGTCGCGGCCGGCATCCCGGCAGGCCCCAGAAGGCCGAACCAGGCGGCGACGGGAGGAAGGCCCGGCACCTGCTCCTCGAGCGCCGGCACGTCCGGCCAGAGGCCGCGAACGCGTGCCGCCCGTGACCGCGATCGGCCGCACCCGCCCGCCGTCGATCAGCGGTCGCGCGACGTCCAGGGGAGCGAACATCGCATCCACCCGATCCCCCGCCACGTCGGCCAGCGCCGGGGCGGTGCCGCGGAACACCGCCTCGGGGCCGGCGAGCCCGAGCCGCGCGCGCACCAGCACCGTCTGCATGTGCAGCGAGGAGCCGAGCCCGCCGATGGCGAAGGAGAACTTGGCCGGATCGGCCCGGGCGGCGGCGAGGAAGGAGGCGAGGTCGCGTTCGGCAAGCCCGGGTCGGACCACCAGGACGGAGGTGCCGAGACGGGCAAGCAGCGTGATCGGGGTGAAGTCCTCGAGCGGGCGGTAGGGCAGCGACTTCTGCAGGACCGTGTTCAGCGTGTGCGAGGTGAAGGCGACAAGCAAGGTGGAGCCGTCCGGGCGGGCGCGGGCAACCGCCTGAGCGGCGATGTTGCCGCCCGCGCCGGCGCGGTTCTCCACCACCACCGTGCGACCCAGCCGTTCCGCCATCACGGGCGCGATCTCGCGCGCCAGCGTGTCGGTGGTGCCGCCGGGCGAGGCGCCGACGACCAGGGTGATGGTCCCGCCGGCCGGCGGAAGGGCAAGCGCGGATGCCGGGGCAAGAAGGGCTGCCGCGAGGAGGGGGCGGCGCGGGAGTCGGGGCACGTGTCGGCTCCTCAGACGTCGTCTCCGGTCAGAATCTTCGGCCGCGGCGGGCCGGCGTAGGGGTCGAGCCCCGACGCCTCGGTCACCGCCACGATCCGGCAGGTGTCGCACATCCGCATCAGATCGACGTTCGCGGCGTTGCCCTTGTACATCCAGTGACTCGCCGAAAGCTTCGCCACCACCCGCTCGATCGACGACTTCACGCCGAAGGGCTTGCCGCAGCGGATGCAGGCGAAGGGCTCCTCCTCCTTGATCACCCGCGGGGTGGCGACGTCCGGCCCGACATTGAGGCGCGGGCACGAGGGTGATCACCTTCTCGGGGCAGGTCGCGGCGCACAGCCCGCATTGCACGCAGGCATCCTCGACGAAGGAGAGCTGAGGGCGGTCGGGGTTGTCGCGCAGCGCTCCCGTGGGGCAGGCGGCGACACAGGAGAGGCAGAGCGTGCAGCCCTCCGTGTCCACCGCGAGCGTGCCGAAGGGGGCCTTTTCCGGCAGAGGCACGATGTCCACGGGGGCCGGGGCGGCCTTGGCGAGCTCCCGCAGGCTGATTTGGGCAAGGCTCCGCTTGTCGCCCATCGGCGCGAAGCTGCGCGGGGCGGCGACCCCGTCCCGGCGGGGCAGGGAAGCGAGAGCGGCGGCGAGCGTGTCGGGGTCGGAGGCCTCGATGGTGCCCACCCGCCCCTCGCCGAAGCCCCAGGCGCGCAGCACGGCCTCGGCGAGGGCCAGCGACGCGGTCGAGCGCCTCGCGGTCGTTGCGGGCCCGCGCGGGCAACAGCACGCGAAGCTCGGCCGCCCCGTAGGCGAAGGCGGCGGCCACCGTCTCCAGCCCGAGCGCGGTCACCTCGTTCAGCGCGAACGGCAGCACGCGCGCGGGAAGCCCATCGCCGAACCGCGCGAGGGCCTCGATCAAGGGCTCGCCGTGCTCGCCCTCGTGGATCAGCAGCACCGGCCGCTCGCCTCCCGCCTCGCGATAGGTGAGGAGAAGCGCGCGCAGACGCCTCAGCAAGGCCTCGGCGGGCGGAAGGGCGTAGGACGCCGCTCCCGTCGGGCAGACGACGGTGCAGGCGCCGCAGCCCGCGCAGATCATCGGATCGATCGCGACGTGATCCCCGTTCGGGCGGATCGCGCCGACGGGGCAGAGGTCGAGGCAGCGCGTGCACCCCGTTTTGCGCGAGCGCGAATGGGCGCAGAGCGCCTCGGTGAAGGCAACGAAGCGGGGCTTGTCGAAGGTGCCGACGAGGTCGGCAGCCTCGAACAGCGCGCGTTCGACCGCAACCGGGTCGTTCGGGTCGGCCCTCAGGTAGCCCGGGCGCTTGTGCGGGGCCGAAAAGAGCGGAGGGAGGCCGGAGAGATCAAGGATGAGGTCCGCCCGGCTCTTCGCCCCGTCGCGCGCGGGGCCGAAGACGAGGCTCGCGCGCGAGGAGGGGGAGGGGGCGGCGTAGTCGTCGACCACAAGCTCGAAGGCGCCCAAGTGCCCCGAGGCGCGCACGATTCGCCCCTTGACCACGGGAAACTCGGTCGCGCGCGGCGGGGCCACGTCGCGGGGCTCGGCGAGCAGCACGGTGAGGTTGAGCTTCGACGCAAGCCGCCTTGCCGCCTCGATGGCGCGTTCGTCCCGCCCGTAGACGAGCGCGACCCCCTCCGAGCGGTAGGAGACGATCGGGGTCGGGCGGCATCGGCACCTGGGCGGCGGCGATCAGAGCCGCCATTTTCGGCCCGGCCCGATCGGCCTCGGCCGACCAGCCGGCCGTCTCGCGCAGCCAGACGGTCTCGACCGGGTGGGCGGCCTTGGCCTCGGCCGCGGCGTCGGCAAACACGGCGCGCTCCTGCACGCAGCCGACCAGCACCTCCCCTTGGGCGAGGGCGGCGGTCAGCCGCGGCAGTTCCGCACGGCAGAGCTGGCGGGCGGTCTGCAGGCGAGCCCCACGGCAGCCCTTGGCCAGCGCGCGCTCATCGAGCGGCATCGTGCCTTCGCAGGAGCAGACGAAGACCGTCCGCTCTGATCGGGCAGCGCCTTGCGTCCCGTCCGCCATCCCCGCGTCCTCCCGCGCCTGTGAAACGCACTTCGCGCCGCATATATGTCGGGTCGTTGACAGGGGACAGGGAGCGATGGGGACGGAGATCCTGACGCCGCCGCTCGACCTGCCGCCTCTTTACCGCGAGGTGGCGCTGCGCGAGGGGGGCGACGCCTTCGCCCATGCTTGCGCGATCGCGGCCCGGGCCGGCGCGGGAACCCTTGTCTGGTCGCGCTCCTACCGGCGCTTCGACGTCGCGGTGGTGCTCGAGCCCGACCGCCCGCTTGGCGCCGCGCGGCTGGCGCTGCATGCCGGCATGGTCGCGCTCGCCGACATGCTCGCCGTGCACGCGCCCCCCGAGACGCCGCTCGCCTTCGCCTGGCCCGACCGGATCGAGATCGACGGCGCGGCAGCGGGAGGGGTCAGGCTCGCCTGGGCCGAGGCGGAGGAGGCCGAGACACCGGCTTGGCTCGTTGTCCATGCCGGGCTGCGCGTCGCCTTCGACGAGGGGGTGGAGCCGGGGTCGTGCCCCGACCTTACTTCGCTCATCGAGCAGGGCTTCGAACCGGTGGAGGTCGGGCGCCTCGTCGAGTCCTACGCCCGGCACCTGATGGCGTGGCTGCACGAGTGGCAGGAGCGGGGGCCCCGCCCCGTCGCCGAGGCCTACCTTGCAAGGCTCGCGACACCGCAGGCGGCGAAACGGGGGATCGACCCTGCCACGGGGGATCTCATCCTGCGCGACGAGACGGGGCGCGACGCGCGGCTGAGCCTCGCCGCTGCGGCTGCCTCCCCCTCCTGGCTTGCTGCGGCGGGGGTCGACGAATGACCGGAGCGCCGCGCGCGATCCTGCGCACCATCCGCCTTGACCCTTCCGACACGCTGATCTTCGAGGCGGCCGCGAACCCGGGCGAGATCGCCGTCGTCGGCACCTTCCTCTTTTGGGACGCCGACCTCGACACCCTCTCCGGGAAGGCGCGCCAAGCCTTCCGCGCCGGGTTCCTCGGAGTCGAGAGCTTCGGCTGGTCGACCCTGGTCACCGTCGGATCGGCGACGGCGGAGGAGCGGGCGGCGGCGGTGTCGTCTCTGGCGCGGCTGATCCGCGACCGCTGCGGCGCGCCCGACGACGCTTCGGCGCAGGCGGCGGCCGAGGAGGAGATCGCGCACGCCGAGAGCCTGTGCGCAGGCCATGCTCCGGGCACGCTGATCGCTCTCGCCCGCACGGCGGAGGAGGGCGGGCGGATCCGCGAACGCTTCCGCACGCTCCGCCCGCGCGGCGCGCCACAGGCGCTGCCCGTGATCGGCGTGATCCGCGAGGACGGGGAGGAGGTGGCCGCCGAACCGGTCGATCTCGTCAGCCTGATGCGGACGGGGGGTGGGACATGAGCCGCGACTTCTGGCTCGCCTCCGGCCATCACCTCGCCGAACGCCACGCCACGGGCGGGGTGGCGGTGACGGATGGGCTTCTTGCCGCCTGGCTCGCCCGCCCCGAACTCGTCCCCCCCGCCGAGGCCTGCGACGCCGAGCGCGCCCTGCACGCCGCCCTGCTCGCCGACCCTCGCCGCCCGGTCGCCGAGAGCGAGATCGCCGCTCTCGCCGATCCGGACGCGCGCGAGAACTGGACTGTCTGGCTTGCCTTCCGCGACCACCTGCTCGCCCACCCGACGGTGGAGGCGGCCTACGCCGCGCTCTTCGCGCGCGACTTGTCGGCGACCCCGCCGATGTTCCTTGCCCAGCTCGTCCAGCTCATCCTGCGCAACGTGCTGGATGGCTGCGAGGACGCGTTCATGCTGCGCGCGGCTGAGCTCTTCTTCCGCCCCCAGCGCGCCTCGATGGAGGGCGGCAACCTGCTGCTCGCCGACGAGGAGGTGGTGGAGAGCGCGGCGAAGGGGGGCGGGGGTTTCGGCGTGCTCGGCTCGCTTCTCGCCGAGGCCGGAGCAAGGCCCGTGATCGAGCTCGACGTGCTGAACGAAGGCAACGCCGCGCAATACTGGGACCGCTCCGACCGGCACGACTTCGTGCTCGACCTCACCTTCGGCCGCGAGGGCCAAGCGGCCTTGGGCCGCGTGATCGCGCTGTGGGTCGCGCACATGACGGGGGCGGAGGTCGCGGTCGAGCCGCTGCAGACCATCCACGACGACGCCTGGGTCTGGTACGTCGGGTTGGATGCCGAGGCCTCCGCCATCATCGGGCGGTTGTGGCGCGGCGAGGGTGTGGAGCCCGAGGCGCTCGGGCGCATCGCCGCCCTCTACGCGCTCCGCTTCAGAGACACGCGCCTTGTCCTGCCGCAGGTCGGGTCTCGTCCCGTCTATCTTGCCCTGGCCATGGATGTCGCACGGCGGGTGCGGATGAAGCCGCAGAACCTGCTTGAGAACCTTCCCTTCGCCGCGCGCGGGGCGCGGGCCGCCTGAGATGGACCGGTTGCTTCGCCTTCCCGTCTCGGTCGTGGTGGAGAAGAGGGCAGCGCGCAGCCCTTGGGTCGATCACGTTTGGGTTCCGGTGGCCGTGCTGCCCGCTGCGACCGTCGCTGCGCCCTGGACGGTGCTGCGCCGCGAAGGCAACGTCACCGCCTATATCGCGGGGCAGACGGAGCTCGAACTCGCCGCCGCCGACACGCCTGGCTACAAGGCCAATCTCGACAGCGGGCGTCCGGTGCTGTGGGTGGTGCTGCGCCAGAGCCTCGATGAGCCGGGGGTGGAACTGCACCGCGTCATCGCCGATGCAAGCGAGGCGGAGAGCCTGATCAGCGTGGGGTCTTCCGACATCATCGAGCCGGTGCCGATGCCCGGGCCGATCCGCGAAACCCTGGAGGCCTTCGTCTCCGCCCATCACCGCGAGCGGGTGTTCGTCAAGCGCAAGCGCGACCGTGCCGACCCCGAGGCGCTGGCGGCCCGCCCCAGGGTCGTGGACGAGGATGGCTGAGGAGAGGGAGGCGGACGCGGAGACGGGCCGGGCGGAGGGGTTCCTCGCCCGCTGGTCGCGCCGCAAGCGTGCGGCGCGTGAAGGACGTCCCGTCGCGGCCGAGCCTGAGGTCGGGCCGCCGTCGCCTGAGCCCGAGGCGGCGCCCGCAGCGGACGCCGGCGCCGCCGAGGAGGAACCGGTCGACCTCGAGTCCCTGCCGAAGATCGAGGAGATCACCCTCGAGACCGACCTCTCCGTCTTCTTCCGCAAGGGGGTTCCGGCCGCCTTGCGCAACGCCGCGCTTCGCCGCGCCTGGTCGCTTGATCCGACCATCCGGGACTTCATCGGCCCCGCCGACTATGCCTGGGATTGGAACACGCCCGGAGGCGTGCCCGACTTCGTCGATCAGGTCGGCGAGACGCCGGCGATCCGGGCCCTGGTCGAGCGGATGTTCTCTCCCTCGCCACCTTCCGCCGGCCGAGCGGGACGGCGAGCGAGTCTTCCTCCGTCGCCGCGGTGGAGGAGACCGCCACCGATCCCCGACCCCGTTCGTCTGCCGTCCGACCCGGAACCGCCTGTTGCCACGCTCTCCCGGCCGGCGCCGGAGAGCGCGGCGGAAGGGAGCGCGGCTGCTCCCGCAATCGCCGCAGCCCGAGCCTGCCGGTCCTGCTCCGTCCCCTGCCGCGACGCGCCGCCGCCACGGCGGCGCCCTGCCTGTGTGAACGAGCCTGAGCCCGTCTCGTCGGCTTATTGCTGCAGTGCGATCACGCAGCCGCGAGCAAGGCCTCTTGGCAAGGCGTTGTCCCTTTGCCTACAGTGCCGCTCAAGGAGCGCGGGAGGGAGCGCCCGCACCTCCAGGGTAACGGGAACCAACACGTGGGAGTTGGGTTGCCAATCGGGCGTGGCGCGGCGGATGACGCCGATCTCGGGCGAGCGCGTCTGTATCGGCTGCTCGCCGCGCTTTTGGCGCGTCCGCCGGGACAGGATCTGCTGGCCCGCCTTTCTGGGCTCGCCGACGATGGGACGACGATCGGCTCGGCGCTCGCCGGCCTTGCCGGGGCGGCCGACTTCGGCGACACCGGAGGCGGTCGAGCGCGAGTTCTTCGACCTGTTCATTGGCGTCGGGCGTGGCGAATTGCTGCCCTATGCGAGCTACTACCTGACGGGGTTCCTGCACGAGAGGCCGCTTGCGCGGCTGCGCGGCGATCTTGCCCGGCTCGGTGTTGCGCGCGCGGAGGGGGTGGCGGAGCCGGAGGACCATATCGCCACGCTCTGCGAGGTGATGGCCGGGCTGATCGACGGCACCTTCCCCGCGCCGGCGGGAGAGGACGGCCGCTTCTTCGAGCGTCATCTTCGGCCTTGGGCGGAGCGGTTCTTCGCCGATCTCGAAGGGGCGAAGGCGGCGCGCTTCTATCGGGCGGTCGGAACGCTTGGAGGGCGGTTCGTGGCGATCGAGACGGAGGCGCTCGCGCTTCCGGCTTAAGCTGGATCGAACTGCGCCGGCAAACGGCGTCGGATGGTGGACGAACGAATGTCTGACCCAGGAGGTCGGGGAAGACAGGAGAGGTGGGAGAGAGCGATGAGCGAGACGAGAGAGAAGGGTGAGGCGCGGCGTCGGTTCCTGCGCGGGCTTGGAGTTGCAGGTGCGGCTGCCGTGGCGGCTCCCTTCGGTGGCGCGGCCCCGGCGGAGGCGCGGGAGAGCCGCGAGGAGAAGCGGCGCGCGCGCTACCAGGCGAATTCGCCGCACGTGCAGGCGTTCTACCGCACGAACCGCTACGAGCGCTGAGCGCGGGACAAGACCGGGGAGGACAGTGAAGATGTTGATCAAGCGGAGTGACGCTCAGGCCACGCGCGGCGGGCTTGCCGCCTCGGTCGCCGCCCTCTCGTCCGGAGTGCTCGATCGTCGCGCCTTCCTGCGGCGTTCGGGGGTGGCCGCCGGCGGCCTCGCCGCCCTCGGCGCGCTCAGCGCCGGCACGGTGAGGAAGGCCGAGGCCGGGCCGATGCAGCCCGGCGTGCGGGTCGAGATCAAGAAGAACATCTGCACGCACTGCTCGGTCGGCTGCACGGTGACGGCCGAGGTGCAGAACGGCGTGTGGGTCGGGCAGGAACCCTCCTGGGAGAGCCCGATCAACCGCGGCACGCACTGCGCCAAGGGGGCGGCGGTGCGCGAGCTCGTGCATGGCGATCGCCGCCTGAAGTACCCGATGAAGCTCGAAGGCGGGCAGTGGAAGCGGATCTCCTGGGCGCAGGCGATCGACGAGATCGGCGACAGGCTCCTGAAGATCCGCAACGAGGCGGGGCCCGATGCCGTCTTCTTCCTCGGCTCGGCCAAGTTCTCCAACGAGGGCGCCTATCTCTTCCGCAAGCTCGCCGCGTTCTGGGGCACCAACAACGTCGACCACCAGGCGCGCATCTGCCACTCGACCACGGTGGCGGGCGTGGCGAACACCTGGGGCTACGGGGCGCAGACCAACTCCTACAACGACATCCGCAACGCCAAGACCATGATCATCATGGGCGGCAATCCGGCGGAGGCGCACCCCGTCAGCCTGCAGCACGTGCTGCAGGGCAAGGAGAAGAACCGCGCCAACCTGATCGTCATCGACCCGCGCTTCACCCGCACGGCGGCGCACGCCACCGAATATGTGCGGATGCGGCCCGGAACCGACATCCCGGTGCTTTGGGGCATCCTCTGGCACATCTTCGAGAACGGCTGGGAGGACAAGGAATTCATCCGCCAGCGCGTGTACGGCATGGAGGACGTCCGCAAGGAGGTCGCCAAGTGGAACCCGGAGGAGGTGGAGCGGGTGTCCGGCGTGCCGGGCGCTCAGCTGCGGCGGGTGGCGGAGAAGTTCGCGAAGGAGAAGCCGGCGACCCTGATCTGGTGCATGGGCATGACCCAGCACACGGTGGGCACGGCCAACGTGCGCGCCGCGTGTGCACTCCTGCTCGCCACCGGCAACGTGGGTGGTGCGGGCAACGGGGCGAACATCTTCCGCGGTCACTGCAACGTGCAGGGAGCCACCGATTTCGGCCTCGATACGACCACGCTGCCCGCCTACTACGGCCTCGATGAGGGCGCTTGGCGGCACTGGTGCCGCGTGTGGGAGGTCGACTACGAGTGGATGAAGGGCCGTTTCGGGCCCCCCGGTGCCGACGACGCCACGCGCAAGCGGATGATGGAGATGCCCGGCATCACCACCACCCGCTACTTCGACGCCACCTTGCTCGAGCCGGTGAAGGACGGCACCCGCCAACTGGCGGAGGGCCAGCCGAACTATCGCGGCATGATCGTCTTCGGCCACGGCGGCAACACCGTGGTGCGCATGCCCGAGGCGGTGGCGGGGCTTGAGAAGCTCGACCTGCTCGTGGTCGCCGACCCGCACCCGACGACCTTCGCGGTGCTGCACAACCGCAAGGAAAACACCTACCTCCTGCCGATCTGCACCCAGTTCGAGTGCGACGGCAGCCGCACCGCCTCCAACCGCTCGGTGCAGTGGGGCGAGAAGATCGTCGAGCCGATCTTCGAGAGCCGCACCGACTACGAGGTCATCTACCGGCTTGCCGAGAAGCTCGGGTTCGCGAACGAGATGTTCAAGAACATCACGGTTCGCGGCCGCGTGCCCGAGCCCGAAAGCGTGCTGCGCGAGATCAACCGCGGGGCGTGGAGCACGGGCTACTCCGGCATCTCGCCCGAGCGGCTGAAGGCGCACATGCGCAACCAGCGTCACTTCGACCTGGTCACGCTGCGCGCCGGGCCGGATGCGCCGGCCGAGGTGCGCGGCGACTACTACGGCCTGCCCTGGCCGTGCTGGGGCACGCCGGAGCTGCGCCATCCGGGCACGCACATCCTCTACGACACCAGCAAGCACGTGAAGGACGGCGGCGGAACGTTCCGTGCCCGCTTCGGCGTGGAGCGCAACGGGGTGACGCTCTTGGCCGAGGGCTCCTACTCCAAGGGGTCGGAGATCCAGGACGGCTACCCAGAGTTCACCATGGCGCTGCTGAAGCGCCTCGGCTGGGACAAGGACCTCACGCCGCAGGAGCTCGCGGTGATCGAGCGGATCGGCGGCAACAACGTCGATCGCGTCTCCTGGGCGACCGATCTCTCGGGCGGCATCATCCGGGTCGCGCTCGAGCACGGCTGCTCGCCCTTCGGCAACGCCAAGGCGCGCGCCCACACCTGGAACCTGCCCGACCCGATCCCGGTGCACCGCGAGCCGATCTACTCTCCGCGGCCCGACCTCGTCGCGCAAGTACCCCACGCGCGACAACTTCATGGCGCACCGCGTGATCAACTACGGCAAGACGGTGCAGGAGGCCGCCGTGCGCAACAACGTGCACCGCGACTTCCCGATCGTGCTCACCTCGGGCCGCCTCGTCGAATACGAGGGTGGCGGCGAGGAGACGCGGTCGAACAAGTGGCTGGCCGAACTCCAGCAGGACATGTTCGTCGAGATCAACCCCGCGCGATGCGGCGGAGCGCGGCATCCGCGACGGGCAGTGGGTGCTGGTCACCGGCCCCGAGATGCCGCGCGGCAAGGCGGTGCGGGTGAAGGCGCTGGTGACGGAGCGGGTGGGGCGCGGGGTCGCGTTCATGCCGTTCCACTTCGCCGGCTGGTTCATGACCGAGGACCAGCGGCGCAAGTATCCCGCCGGCACCGACCCGATCGTGCTCGGCGAGAGCGTGAACACCGTGACCACCTACGGCTTCGATCCTGTCACCTCGATGCAGGAGACGAAGTGCACGCTGTGCCAGATCCGCGCGGCGTGACGGGGCTCAGGGAGGAGTTGCGACAATGGCCCGCATGAAGTTCCTCTGCGACGCGGATCGCTGCATCGAGTGCAACGCCTGCGTCACGGCTTGCAAGAACGAGCACGAGGTGCCGTGGGGCATCAACCGCCGGCGCGTCGTCACCATCAACGACGGCAAGCCGGGCGAACGGTCGATCTCCATGGCGTGCATGCACTGCACGGATGCGCCCTGCGCCGCGGTGTGCCCGGTGGACTGCTTCTACACCACCGCCGACGGCGTGGTGCTGCACTCGAAGGACCTCTGCATCGGCTGCGGCTACTGCTTCTACGCCTGCCCGTTCGGCGCGCCGCAATACCCGCGCCTCGGCAACTTCGGCAGCCGCGGCAAGATGGACAAGTGCACCTACTGCGCGGGCGGGCCGGAGGCGGACAACACCCCGGCCGAGTACGCGAAGTACGGCTCGAACCGGCTTGCCGAGGGCAAGCTGCCGATCTGCGCCGAGATGTGCTCGACCAAGGCGCTGCTGGCCGGAGACGGCGAGATCATCGCCCAGATCTACGCCGAGCGCGTGACCACGCGCGGCTACGGCTCCGGCGCCTGGGGCTGGCGCACCGCCTACAAAGATATGGTTTCGGGCTGATCGGCCCGACGGCGCGGCGGAAGCTCCGGCTTCCGCCGCTTGCGTCTGACGCGGGAGGAATGACCGCATGAACGGGTTCACACGACGGCTCCGTTCCTTGACGGCGGCGATCGTTCTCAGCCTCGGCTTGGCGACCCTCGCCGCCCCTGCCTCCACCTCTTCCGCCCTCGCTCAGGGCGCGCCGGCCTCTCCGGCTGCGGCGCAGGAGGAGCTCCTGTTCCGCTACCTGCAGACGCAACCGCAGGGGCGCCACGGCGAGATCGTCGGGCGGGTGTCGATCCCCGACCCGAAGGCCGCGACGCTGATCCAGCCGCACGGGCGCGAGTTCCAGGAAGCCTGGCGATCGACCATGAAATGGGTGGGGGCCGTCGCCATCCTCGGCATGCTTGCCGTGATCACGGTGTTCTATCTCGTGCGCGGCCGCGTCCGCATCGCCGCCGGGCCCTCGGGACGCTACATCCAACGTTTCGACGGCATCGAGCGGTTTGCGCACTGGCTCACCGCCTCCACCTTCATCGTGCTCGCCATCACCGGGCTCAACATCAGCTACGGCCGGCATGTCGTTGCTGCCGCTGATCGGGCCGGAGGCGTTCACCGCCTGGTCCGAATGGGCCAAGGTCGCGCACAACTTCCTCGGCTTCCCCGTTCACCCTGGGCGTGGTGCTGATCCTGCTGCTGTGGGTGCATCGAAACCTTCCGGATGCGACCGACCTCCAGTGGCTCGCCAAGGGCGGCGGCTTGGTCGGCCACGCGCACCCGCCGGCGAAGAAGTTCAATGCCGGGCAGAAGCTCGTGTTCTGGACCACCGTGATCGGCGGCGGCGCGATCGCCGTGACGGGCTTCATCAAGATGTTCCCGTTCCAGTTCATCGCCACCGACGTGTACGGGATGCAGCTCGCGACGCAGATCCACGGCATCGTGGGCTTCGTGATGATCGCGCTCATCCTCGCCCACATCTACATCGGCACGCTCGGCATGGAGGGCGCCTTCTCCGCCATGGGCTCGGGCAAGGTCGACCTCAACTGGGCGAAGGAGCACCACAGCCTCTGGGTGGACGAGGTGATGAACCCCACGCGCAAGGCCTCGCTTCCGGCGGGTGCCAAGGGCGCGGGCGCCGACTGACCCTCACCCGTCCGAACGCTTCACCTTGGCGCGGGCCGGCGGGGCCATCCCTGCCGGCCACGTTGTGGGCAGATGACGATCTTCGGCATCACCGGCTGGTCGGGCTCCGGCAAGACGACGCTGCTCGTCCGCCTGATCCCCGCCCTGATCGCGCGGGGCGTCAGCGTCTCGACGATCAAGCACGCCCACCACGCCTTCGACGTCGACCAGCCCGGCAAGGACAGCTACGAACACCGACGCGCCGGCGCGACCGAGGTGCTCGTTTCCTCCGCCAATCGCTGGGCGCTGATGCATGAGTTGCGCGGCGCGCCGGAACCGAGCCTCGGCGACCTTGTGGCGCGGCTGTCCCCTGTCGATCTCGTCCTCGTCGAGGGTTTCAAGCGCAACCCGCATCCCAAGCTCGAGGTCTGGCGTGCGGCGACCGGCAAGCCGCCGCTCTTTCCCGAGGATGCGATGATCCGCGCGGTCGCCTCGGATGGCCCTGTTCCGGGCTGCGACCGGCCCGTGCTTGCGCTCGACGACGTGGACGCGATCGCCGACTTCGTCATCCGCTCGGCGGGGCTTGGGGGGCGGGCGCGCGCGGTCGGCTGAGGCGGTGGCGCAGCTCTCGGACGACTGTTTCGCCTTCGGCGGCGCCCTGATGTCGGTGGATGCCGCGCTGGCGGCGTTGCGCGACCGTCTCGTTCCCGTCACAGGTGTCGAGACCGTTCCGCTTCGCGAGGCGGTCGGGCGGATCCTCGCCGAGGACCTGATCGCGCCGATCGACCTTCCGCCGTTCGCGAATTCAGCGGTGGACGGCTACGCGGTGCGCCACGCCGACCTTTTGCCCGATCGCGACACGGCTCTCCCGGTGGGAGGACGAGTGCCCGCCGGCGGTGCGCTTGGGCGCCCGATCCGTCCTGGCGAGGCGATCCGCATCTTCACCGGCGCGCCGATGCCCGAGGGCGCGGACACGGTGATGATGCAGGAGGATGCCGAGGCTGCTCGCCGAGGGGCGGGTGCGCCTGCCGCCGGGTCTGAAGCGGGGGGCGAACGCGCGGGCCGCCGGCGAGGACGTGGCGAAGGGGACGCTGGCGCTCGCGCGCGGGACCGTCCTTCGCCCACAGGATGTCGGCATGGCGGCCGCGCTCGGCTTCGCCGCCCTGCCGGTGCGCACACGGCTGCGCGTTGCGGTGTTCTCGACCGGCGACGAGCTTGCCGAACCCGGCACGGCGCTCGCGCCGCAGCGGGTGTTCGACAGCAACCGCTTCACCCTGCAGGCTGCCCTCGCCCGCCTCGGCTTCGCGGTGAGCGACCTCGGCATCCTGCCCGACCGGCGTGAGGCGGTGGTGCGGGCGCTCGCCGAGGCTGGCGAGACGCACGACCTCATCCTCACCTCGGGCGGCGTCTCGACGGGCGAGGAGGATCACGTCAGGGCTGCGGTGGAGGCTGCCGGGCGGCTCGACGTCTGGCGTCTTGCCATCAAGCCGGGCCGCCCCGTCGCTCTGGGCCGCATCGGTCGCGCTGTCTTCGTTGGGCTGCCTGGGAATCCGGCGGCGGTGGTCGTCACCTTCGTCCACGTCGCCAAGCCGGTCGCGCTGCTGCTCGCCGGTGCCGTGCCCAGGCCGCCGCTGCGCTTCCCGGTGCGCGCGGCGTTCCGCTACCGCAAGAAGGCCGGCCGGCGCGAGTACGTGCGGGCGAGCCTCGCCCCCGCGGCGGACGGGATCTTGGAAGCGCGCAACTATCCGCGCGAAGGGGCTGGCCTGATCTCCTCGCTCACCCGCACAGACGGGCTCGTCGAGCTCGCCGAGACGCGGACCGATCTCGCTCCCGGCGAGACCGTCGCCTTCATTCCCTGGAGCGAGATCCTCTAGCGCTCAGAGGCGCACCGCGGACGTCGAGAAGGCGGCATCGACGTATTGCTGGAATCGCGTGTCCAACACGTAAGCCGAGCCGATCGCGATCACGACCGCAGTGAGGACGGCAAGCAGGAACGACTTCATGGCGCGTGCACCGGCTGTTTTGCCTCTCCCGCCGAGAGTCTTGCCATCTCTCTCGCGGGAGGCAAGCCGCTGCGCGGAACACCGGCGCTCAGGCCTGCGGGAACCGCACTGCCAGCGATTGTGCGATCGCGGCGTCCTCCGGCGTGTTGACGTTGAAGAAGGGGTCAAGCGGGTCGGTCGGCCACTCCGCCACCGCCACGCCGTGCCGCGCCGTCCAGCGGTCGATCTTGCGCTCCCCCTCCTCGGTCAGGGCGCGACGGAGGTCGGCGCGAAGGCTGATGGGCCAGAGCCCGATCGGCGGATGCATCCGCCCGCCGGAGGCGGCGCAGGCCAACGGCGTTCCAGCGGCCGCGCGCGCCGCGTGCAGGCGTGGCACGAGGTCGCGCGGCAGGAACGGGCTGTCGGTGGAGACGGTGACGACCCAAGCGAGATCGGGCCGCCGCTCGGACGCCCATTCCAGCGCGGCGAGGACGCCGGCGAGCGGACCGGCGTATCCTTCGACCGGATCGGGCACCACGGGCAAGCCGAGGGCGGCGAAGCGCGACGGTTCGCCGTTGGCGTTGACGATCAAGCCGGCGCAGGACGGCGCGAGACGGGCAACGATCCGGGCCAGGATCGTTTCCTCCCCGATGCGAAGAAGCCCCTTGTCCACCCCGCCCATGCGCCGGCCCTGGCCGCCGGCAAGCAAGACGCCCAAGGTCGGCGGGTGGCCAAGCGCGCGCGGAACCGCCCCCTCTGCCGGCTGCACCGTCGTCCCTCCCTGCCGCGCAGCCCTGTCCGCCGCCGGCTCAGTCGTCGTCGCGCGCACCCTTGCGCCGGAACTTCGCGCTCTCCTCCTCGACATACGACGGGTCGAGGTCGAAGACGATGCGATGCTCGCCGGAGAGCGCGAGGAAACGCTTGCCGCGGGCGCGGCCGATCAGCGTGAGCCCGGCCTGCCGCGCGAGCTCCACCCCCCAGGCGGTGAAGCCGGAGCGGCTGACCAGGATCGGAATGCCCATCTGCACCGTCTTGATCACCATCTCGGACGTCAGGCGGCCCGTGGTGTAGAAGATCTTGTCGGCCGGATCGATGCGGTGGCGATACATGTAGCCCGCGATCTTGTCGACCGCGTTGTGCCGCCCGACGTCCTCCATGTAGACGAGCGGCTGATCCTGGCGGCAGAGCACGCAGCCATGAATCGCCCCCGCCTCGAGATAGAGGCTCGGCATGGTGTTGATGGCGTGGGTGAGGCGATAGAGCCAGGAGGTGCGCAAGGTCGCCTCGGGCAGGCGTATGCTCTCGAACCGCTCCATCAGGTCGCCGAAGGCGGTGCCCTGCGCACAGCCGGAGGTCAGGGTCTTCTTCCTGAGCTTCTCCTGGTAGTCGGTGGTGCGGGCGGTGCGCACGACGACGACGTCGAGCTCCGGGTCGTGCTCGACCGCCGTCACCTCGTCGTCCGGGCGCAGCATGTTCTGGTTCAGCAGGTAGCCGAGGGCGAGATATTCGGGGTAGTCGCCGATCGTCATCATGGTGACGATCTCGGTCCCGTTGAGGAACAGGGTCAGCGGTTTCTCGACCGTCACCGAAGCCTCGACCTCGGCCCCGGTGTGGTCGATGCCGCGCACCCGGCGCGTCAGCCGCGGGTCGGTCGGATCGGGCACGATCCGCGGGGCGTCGCAATCGGCCTCCATGCCTGCTAGATGCGGGGGAAACGAGTGGGCTTCAAGCTCCGTCCAAGGGGGGCGCATGGCGGATCGGCTGCTCGGCAAGGTCGCGCTGGTGACGGGAGGGGCGTCGGGGATCGGGCGCGCCATCGCGCTGCGCTTCGCCCGCGAGGGCGCGATTGTCGTGATCGCCGACCAGAGCCGACCATCCGGCCGAGGGAGGCGAGCCGACGCAGCGTCGATCCTCGACCGCGAGGGGCAGGGCGGCGATCTTCCGCAAGCACCGACCTCGCCTCCGAGACCGACACCGAGGCGGCGGTCGCCTGCGCCGTGCATCGTTTCGGCCGGACTCGACGTGCTGGTCACCACCGCCGCCATCGGCTGGGGCGGGCGGATCACGGAAACCACGCTGGAGACGTGGGAGCGCACGCTCGCGCTCGCCGTCACCGGCGTGTTTCTCGCCAGCCGCGCGGCGGTGAAGCAGATGAGCGGGCAGGCGGAGGGCGAGGACGGCGTGCGCGGGCGGATCCTCGCCGTGGGCTGCCCGACCGTCAGCGTGGCGGCGCCCGGCTCGGCCGCCTTCGCCGCGGCGAAGGCGGCGGTGCACGAGCTTGCCCGACGCATCGCGCGCGATCACGGGCCGGAGGGAATCGTGTGCAATGTCATCGATCCCGGAACGATCATGGTCGGCCGCCCGAACGAGCCCGAGGCGGTGAAGGCGGCGGAGCACGCCGCCGCCCGCACGCCGTGGCGCCGCCCGGGAAGCCCGGACGACGTGGCCAACGCCGCCCTCTTCCTCGCCTCCGACGAGGCGTCCTTCATCTCGGGGGCGGTGCTCGCCGTCGATGGCGGGCTCGATGGCCATTGAGCCGCGCGAGGGCGAGGCCATCTCGCCCTCGATGATCGAGCCGCCCTTCGTCAGCCCGACCGAGCCGACCCCAGCCGAGGCGATCGCCGCCATCCGCGAGGAGCTCGCCCTCTTCGACGACTGGATGGACCGCTACGAGCAGGTGATCGACTGGGGGCGGGCCCTGCCGCCCTTTCCCGACGCGTGGAAGGATCCAGCACGCCGCGTGGAGGGTTGCCAGAGCCAGGTCTGGCTCGAGCCGCGCCGTGCCGATGGGCGGCTTTGGCTCGCGGGGGCCTCCGACGCGGCGATCGTGCAGGGCCTCGTCGCCTTGCTCCTGCGCGTCTACTCGGGACGGAGCCCGGAGGAGATCCTCGCCGTCGATCCGCGCTTCCTGGTCGAGCTGGACCTGATCGGCAACCTCTCGGCCAACCGCGGCAACGGGGTGGCGGCGATGATCCGCCGCATCCGCGCGCTCGCCGAGGAGGCCAGGGCTCAGGCGGGCTGAGCGATGGCCACCTGGCGGTGCGCCAAGTCCCGGAGCACCGCCACGGTCTGCTGGGATGAAGCGGCGGAACTTCGGCGCGAGCTCGTAGATGAGGGCAGTGCCAGGCCGCAAGCGGCACGAGGGCGAGAAGATCCGCGAGCGGAACGTCGCCCCAGCCGGGCGGGGCATGGAGGTCGCCAATGCCGAAGGCGAGGGCCTCGCCGTGGCCCGGCGCGCGGAGTCCGTCCGGCCGGCCGAACTGGTCCTGCAGGTGAAGATGAACGACGAAGGGCGCGAGCGCCCGCACGCTCGCCGCGAGGTCCTGCTGGCGGGTGCGCGCCATCATCGCGGCATGGCCGAGATCGAGAGTCGCACCGACGTGAGGGTGGGCGACGCGCGCGACCTGCTCCGCCAGTCCCCACGCATCGTGGGTCTCGGGGATCGAAGACAGCGGCGGCAGGTTCTCCACCGCCAGCGTGACGCCTCGGCTCCCCGCCTCGTCGCCGAGCCGTTTCAGGGCCGTCAACCTCCAGGGCGCGGCGACGCTCGACCTCAGGCAGGGGCAGGCCCTTCGGCCACACGCCCCCGTGGATCACCAGAACGGACGCGCCGAGCGACGCCGCGACCTCGATGAAGGCGCGCGCCACCGCGAGGTGGAGGTCGTGGTGATCGGCATCCATCAGGTTCAGGCCCAGAGGCCCGTGCGCGGTGTAGCGGAGGGGAAAGCGGGCGAGCACGCGGCCGATTCCCTCCACCTCGCGCGCGTTCACCCGCCCGCCGCACACCGTGAAGCCGTTCTGCAGCGAGAGCTCGGCCGCGGTGCAGCCAGCCGCGGCGAGAAGCTCGAGCGCGCGCGCGAGCGTATCGGGCTCGCAGGGGCCCTCCGTCGACAGACCATAGAAGACGGGCGGCAGGTGCGATTCCATGCGCAGCCTCTCGCGCAGGTCGCCTACGCGGCGGATGAAACGGCGGTGTCGTTGCGTGCCTGCGCCGGTTTCGGCAGATCCTCCGGCCCCAGCGTCTCGCGCTTGAGGAGTTCGGCCGCGAGCCGATCGAGCTCCGCCCGCCGCTCTGCGAGGATCGCCTTCGCCCGCTCGTGCGCCTCGCGGACGAGGTCTTTCACCGCGAGGTCGATCTCGCGCGCCGTCTCCTCCGAGAAGCGACGCCCGCCCCCCTCGATCGGGCAGACCAAGGAAGCGGCTCGTCTCCGTCTCGTAGGCGACCTCGCCGAGGCGTCTCCGTCATCCCGTAGCGGGTGACCATGCCGCGCGCGATCTCGGTCGCGCGCATCAGGTCGTCCTGCGCCCCGGTGGAGATCTCGCCGAAGACGAGGTCCTCCGCCGCCCGCCCGCCGAGCAGCACGGCCATGCGGCCCTTCAGGTCGCGTTCGGTGAGGAGGAAGCGATCCTCCGTCGGCCGCTGCAGCGTGTAGCCGAGAGCGCCCACCCCGCGCGGGATGATGCTCACCTTGTGCACGGGGTCCATCCCCGGGATCGCGAGCGCGACGAGGGCGTGGCCGAGCTCGTGGTAAGCGACCCGGCGGCGCTCGTCCTCGTTCATCAGCCGCGAGCGCCGTTCGATGCCGGCGACGATGCGCTCGATCGCGACCGTGAAGTCCTCCATCGTCACCGCCGTGCGCCTCGCGCGTGTGGCGGCGAGTGCGGCCTCGTTGACGAGGTTGGCGAGATCGGCCCCGGTGAAGCCGGGGGTGAGGCCGGCGAGCGCGTCCAGATCGACGTCCGGCGCGAGCTTCACCTTGCGCACATGCACGGCGAGGATGTCGCGCCGGCCTTTCTTGTCGGGCCGGTCGATCGTCACCTGGCGGTCGAAGCGCCCCGCCCGGGTCAGCGCGGGGTCGAGGATCTCGGGGCGGTTGGTGGCGGCGAGCACGATGATGCCGACCGAGGGGTCGAAGCCGTCGAGCTCGACGAGCAGCTGGTTCAGCGTCTGCTCCTTCTCGTCGTAGCCGCCCGAGATCGGGCCTGCGGTGCGGGCGCGCCCGAGCGCGTCGAGTTCGTCGATGAAGATGATGCAGGGGGCCGCCTGGCGCGCCTGCTCGAACAGGTCGCGCACGCGGGCGGCACCCACACCGACGAACATCTCGACGAACTCGGAGCCCGAGATGGAGAAGAACGGCACGCCCGCCTCGCCCGCCACCGCGCGCGCAAGAAGCGTCTTGCCCGTTCCCGGCGGCCCGACCAGGAGCACGCCCTTCGGCGGGCGCGCGCCCAACTGGCCGTAGGTCTCGGGGTCCTTGAGGAAGGCGACGATCTCCTCGAGCTCGGCTTTGGCTTCGTCGCAGCCGGCGACGTCGGCGAAGGTCACGCCCGTGTTCTTCTCCACGTAGACCTTGGCTTTGGACTTGCCGACCGACATCAGCCCGCCGAAGCCCGCCTTGTCGGCGAAGCGGCGGACGACGAACCACCAGAGGCCGAAGAAGACGAGGGCGGGGACGGTCCAGGAGAGGATGTTGCTGAGGAAGGTGTTGGGCACCGAGCCGGTGAAGGTGACCCCGCCCTTCAGCAGCTCCTCGGCGAGATCCTCGTCCACGCGCTGGGTGACGAAGAACTGCCGCCCGTCGATCGGCTCGCGGAAGCGGCCGGTGATCGTCGTCTGCCCCACGCGGGCCTCGGCGATCCGCCCCTCGGCGACCAGCTTGCGGAAGTCCGAGTAGGGAAGGGTCTCGGTCTGCCGCGAGGCCTGCAAGAGGTCGGTGATGAACAGATAGGCGAAGATCGCGGCGAGAACGTACCAGAGGTTGATCTGGGTTCGCTTTTCCACGTCGAGCCACTCCGCGTTTGCGTCACGGCACGAGCCAGCACGCGCGCGGCTCGTCGCCCTCCCACGCGAACCCTGCGCGCAAGTGGCCTTCGGCGGCAAGGGCAAGGCGGTCGATCGTCATCGCCGTGACCAGGATGACGGCGAAATTGGCCTCGCCGTCGTCTCGCGCGACGTCCCGCGGCGAGGGGATGGGCGTGCCCGGGGGCTCGCGCGTGGCGTAGTCCCGCCGCGCGGCGGGCGGGGTCGCGGCCCAGGCGCGGGCATGCTCAGGGCCCGTCGCTGCAGGACCTCGGCGCGGCCGCGCAGGCGGAGCTGCACCCGCGCGCGCGGATCCCAGAACACGAGGGCGAGGCGCGGCTCGCGCGCGATCTCGGCGAGCCTTCTGCGCTGCGGCGGTCGGTGTGCAGGCGAAGCCTGCGCGTGATGGGGTCGACGGCGCGCAGCACGACGGTGCGGGCGTTCGGCGCGCCGTCCGCCGCGACCGTGGCGAGCACGGGCGTGCGCCAGGGGTGGCGGCGGTCGGCGGCGGCGCGCACGAGGCCACGCCACGTGTCGTCCAGCAAAGCGGCGAGGGTCGGGTCCATGGCCAGGGCATGACACTGCGGCGGGCGTTGCGCCAGCGCCGTTGCACCGCCGCGTCGGCGCGCCGATATGCCGGGCATGGACGCGCTCGCCGAACGGATCCTGGACGCCGCGCTCGACCGCGCCGCCTTCGCAGGCTGGCACAATCTCCGCCTGCACGACGTGGCGGGCGAAGTCGGCATCACCCTGCCCGACCTGCTCGCGCGTTTCCGCGATGCGGATGCGATCGCGGATGCTTACTTCACGCGCCTCCTCTCCCGCATGCTCGCGCCCCCTGAGAACCCGGCCGAGTTCGTTCTCGCCCCCGCCAAGGAGCGGGCGGAGACGGTGCTGATGCGCTGGTTCCAGGCGGCGGCCGAGCGGCGCAAGGTGACGCTCGAGATGCTGGCGGTGAAGGCGTGGCCGTCGCACCCGCACACCTGGGTGCCGATGGTGTTCAACCTCTCGCGCCTGATCCACTGGGTGCGCGAGGCGGCGCGGCTGGATCGCGGCGGGGTGGCGCGGATGGTGGAGGAGGTCGGATTGACCAAGACCTTCCTCGCCGGGCTCGCCGCCTTCGCCTTGGATCGGACGGAGGACCTCGCCGGCACCCGGCGCGCCATCCGCTCCGCCTTGCGGTTCGTCCCGCTCGCCTGAGGGCGCGGCGGCCGCGTCACATCCGTGTGCGGATGGGTTTTCCCGGCCGCGGCGATGGGCGAGGCTCGAGGAAGGACCAGGGAGGTCGCCATGACCGGTCGTCGCATGCTGCTCGCCGCCTTGCTCACCGCCGGCGTCGGCCTGCCCGCCGCCGCCCATCACGGCTGGGGCGCCTACGACGCGCAGAACCCGCAGACGCTCACCGGCACGATCGAGCGCATCGCCTTCGCCAACCCGCATGCCACACTCTGGCTCGCTACCCCGGGTAAGACCTGGGAAGTCGTGCTCGCGCCGCCCTTCCGCATGACCAACCGCGGCCTTACCGAGGCCGGGCTTGTCGTCGGTGCGAGCGTGACGGTCATGGGCTACCCGCACCGCGAGCGGGCGGACGAACTGCGCGCGGAGTGGATCAGGGTCGGCGAGCGCACCACGCAGCTGCGCTGAGCCGAGGGTGGACGGGCAGGGGGAGGCGGGCATCGGGCCCGGCTGGGCCGTCGCGCTCGAAACCTCTGCCTTCGGCCGCTTCGCCCGCGAGGATCCGCTTCTCTACCCTCTCGCCTCCGTCCTGCACGTGCTCGGCGTCGGGCTGCTGGTCGGCGCCATCCTCGCCTTCGACCTGCGCGTGCTGGGGCTTCGGCCGGGCCATCCCTCTCGGCGCTGCGGCCGGGCTCCTGCTGCCGCTCGCTCGCCTGGGCTTTCTTCTGCTCGCTGGTCTCCGGTCCGGTGCTGCTGGCGGCGGATGCGACGGCGCTGGCCGCGAACCCGGCGGCCTGGGCCAAGGCCGGGCTGATTATGCTCGCGCTCACCAATGTCGCGGTTTTCCACCGCCTTGTGGCCTCGCGCGGCGAGCCTCGGTCTCTGCTGCGCCTGTCGGCTGTCGGTTTCGGCTCTCGCCTGGCTGGGGGCGGCGGCGTGCGGGCCGCGCGATCGCCTATTTCTGATCGCCCAGCATGCCGCCGATGGCACGGGTGACGTCTTCCGCCGCGCGCGCCACCTCGGGGCCGAGGGCGAGCACGCGCGCCTTGGTCAGGCGCACGGTGGGCCCGGATATGGAAAGGGCGGCGACGGGCGCTCCGGTCTCGTCGCGGATGGCGGCGGCGACACAGCGCATGCCCTCGAAACGCTCCTCGTCGTCGATGGCGAAGCCGCGCGCGCGCGTCTTGAGGAGGTCGCGGATGAGCCCAGTGCGGTCGGCGAGCGTGCGGTCGGTGAAACGGTCGAGCCTGAGGGTCGCGAGGCGCCGCCTGAGCGTCTCGTCGTCGAGCGCGGCGAGGATCGCCTTGCCTGCGCCGGAGGCGTGGTAGGGGCTCCTCGTGCCCGGGCGGAAGAAGGCGCGGATCGGGGCGTGCGTCTCGGCTTGGGCGACGAACAGCACGGCGTCCGGCTCAGGCAGGGCGAGGTTGGCCGTCTCGCCGGTTGCCGCCACCAGGGCGTGCAGGACGGGCCGGGCGCGGTCGGCCACCTTGCGCCGGGCGAGGAAGGCGGTGCCGATGCGGAAGGCTTCCGCCCCGATATGCCAGGTCTGCGCGGGCTCCTCGAACTCGACGAGACCGTGGCGCTGCAGCGTGGTCAGGATGCGGTGGGTGGAGGAGGGGGGAAGCCCTGCCGCTTCGGCCGCCGCGGTGAGGCTGAGCCCGGGGCGATCGGCGAGCAGCCTCAGCAAGGCCACGGCCCGATCCAGGGTCGCCAGAGGGGCCTCCGCAGGAGTGGCGGCGAGACGGGGGCGTCCGCGCGGGCGTTTCTGCACCGTCATGGACAGGGCTTGTGCCACCGGCGCGCGGGGTCGTGAAGCGGAAAATGTTTCCAGGGCCCGATGGGCAGTCGGCGCGGAAAAGTGCAATCCGTTGAACAAACAGAGGTTCATCGCCCTTTCCCACCTATCTGAAAAACTGTTCCGAAAAAATTGATCCCGGGCGTCGCCTGCGGCATGAAGGAGGCGGCGAACAGAAAGTGGGAGAGGAGACCGTCCGATGCCCAAGATGCGCGCTGTCGATGCCGCCGTTCTGGTGCTGGAACGCGAAGGGATCTCGTGCGCCTTCGGCGTGCCGGGGGCGGCGATCAACCCGCTTTACTCCGCCCTGCGCGCGCGGGGAACGATCCGCCACATCCTCGCCCGCCACGTCGAGGGCGCCTCGCACATGGCGGACGGCTACACCCGCGCCAAGCCGGGCAAGATCGGGCTCTGCATCGGCACCTCCGGCCCCGCGGGCACCGACATGATCACCGGCCTCTACACCGCGCAGGCCGACTCCCTGCCCATCCTCTGCATCACCGGCCAAGCCCCGCGCGCCAAGCTGCACAAGGAGGACTTCCAGGCGGTCGACATCGAATCGATCGCCAAGCCGGTGACGAAGTGGGCGGTGACGGTGCGCGAACCCGCCCTCGTGCCGCGCGCCCTGCAGCAGGCGTTCCACCTGATGCGCTCGGGCCGCCCAGGTCCGGTGCTGATCGACCTGCCGCTCGATGTGCAATTGGGCGAGATCGAGTTCGACATCGCGACCTACGAGCCTCTTCCCGTCTACAAGCCCGCCGCGACGCGCCGCCAGATCGAGGCGGCGATGGACCTGCTCGAACAGGGCGAACGGCCGCTGATCGTGGCGGGGGGCGGCATCATCAACGCCGACGCCTCCGACCTGCTCGTTCGCTTCGCCGAAATCACCGGCATCCCGGTCATTCCCACCCTGATGGGGTGGGGGTCGATCCCCGACGATCACCCGCTGATGGCCGGCATGGTCGGGCTGCAGACCTCGCACCGCTACGGGAATGCGACCTTCCTCCGCTCCGACATGGTGCTCGGCATCGGCAACCGCTGGGCCAACCGCCACACCGGCTCGATCGAGGTCTACACGAAGGGCCGGCGCTTCATCCATGTCGATATCGAACCGACCCAGATCGGCCGCGTCTTCTGCCCCGACCTCGGCATCGTCTCAGACGCGAAGGCCGCGCTCGCCCTGTTCGTCGCGGTGGCGGAGGAACGCAAGCGCGCGGGACGGCTGCCCGACCGTTCGGCCTGGGCGGCGGAGTGCCTGCACCGCAAGCGGGTGATGCAGCGTCGGAGCCATTACGACGACGTGCCGCTCAAGCCGCAGCGCGTGTTCCAGGAGATGGTGGAGCATTTCGGAGACGACACGACTTACGTGACCACCATCGGCAACGGCCAGATCCAGGGCGCGCAGTTCCTCAAGGTGTTCCGCCCGCGCCACTGGATCAACTGCGGCCAGGCCGGGCCCTTGGGCTGGACCCTGCCCGCTGCGCTCGGGGTGCGCGCGGCCGACCCGGATCGCCGCATCGTCGGGCTTTCCGGCGACTACGACTTCCAGTTCATGATCGAGGAGCTCGCGGTCGGTGCGCAGCACAAGCTCCCGTACGTCCATGTGGTGCTGAACAACGCCTACCTGGGTCTCATTCGGCAGGCGCAACGAAACTTCAAGATGGACTTCGAGGTGAGCCTCGCCTTCGAGAACATCAACATGAAGGACGGCTCGGGCCCGACCGGCTACGGGGTCGATCACGTCGCGGTGGCGCAAGGCTTGGGCTGCAAGGCGATCCGGGTGGAAAGCCCGAACGCGATCCGCGGCGCGCTGGCCGAGGCCGAGCGTCTCGCCGCCGAACACCAGGTTCCCGTGGTGGTCGAGTTCGTCGTCGAGCGTCAGACCAACGTCGCCATGGGCACCGAGATCGACGCCATCAACGAGTTCGACGACACGCTCTGCCTCGATCCGTCGCTGTCGAAGGAGAACGGCTGGGTGCCGGCGCCGGAGACGATCGAGGCGACCCGGCAGGAGATCCTGGCGGCGGTCGGGTGAGCGCGGCCCGGCTTAGGCGGCCGGCATCGGGCGCGGCGGGGGGCCGAACCGGTTCGCGCTCCGCCGTGCCGGGCCGCAGCCCGATGACGACCATCGCGATCAGCCCGACGAGCGGAATGAGAAGCAACAGCGCCCACCAGCCGGACGTGTCGGCATCGTGCAGGCAGCGCACCGCCAGCGCGGCGGTGGGGAGAATGAGGGCGAGGGTAAGGAGAAGTTGGAGCAGGCCCACGCCGAGCATCCCGTCGATGATGCCAGCGAAGGCGCCGGCGATCAGCTGAAACAGCAGGAACCACCGGAACTCGGCCCGCCCCGCCCGGCCCCGGACATGGGCGTGATTCTCGGGCAGCACGCGTCGAACCGACGCGCCGAACCCCATCCAACCCTCTCCTCGCGGTGAGCGCGGGCCACCGTAACCAGCGCGGCCGGCGGACCACACGCGAAACCTCCGCGTCAGCGTCGGCCGAACAGGCGTTCCAGATCCGCCGCCTCGAGGCGTATCCAGGTCGGGCGCCCGTGGCTGCAGGTGCCCTGCGTTCGGCGTCGCTTCAAGTGCGCGCAGAAGCGCGTTCATCTCGGCCTCCGAGAGGCGTCGCCCGGCGCGGATCGAGCCGTGACAGGCCATCCTTGCCAGCACCGCGTCGAGACGCTGCTCGATCGCCCGGCTCTCCCCGGCTCTCCATCAGCTCCTCGGCGAGATCGCGCAGCAAGGCCTCGGCATCGCAGCCCGAGAGGGGGGCAGGCAACGCCCGCACCAGAACCGCGCCGCCGAAGGGTTCGACGACGAGCCCGAGCCGCTCGAGCGCCTCCGCCCGCGCCAGCACCGCCTCGGCGGCGGCGGGCGAGAGTTCGACCACCGCCGGCACGAGCAGAGCCTGCTTCGCCACCCCGCCCGAGGCCAGCGCCCGCTTGAGCGCCTCATGGCGTATGCGCTCGGCGGCGGCGTGCTGGTCGACCAGGATCACCGCCCCGTCCGCCGTCTCGGCGAGGATGTAGGTCGCAAGGAGCTGCGCCCGCGCCGCCCCGAGCGGGTGATCGGCCGCCGCGGGCAGCGGCTCAGGGGCGGGACGTGCGAAGGGCGGTCCGGCGAGGGGGAGAGGCGCCTCGGCCAGCGCGGGCGCGGCGCGCGGGGCGGAGAACCGCACGACAGGCGGGCGGGCCGGGACGGGAACCGCGGTCCGCGCCCCAGCCAGCGCCTCGCGCACCGCCGAAATGACGAACCCCCGCACCGCGTCCGCGTCGCGGAAGCGCACCTCGGCCTTGGCCGGATGGACGTTGACGTCCACCGCCTCGGGCGGGACAGCGAGCGCGAGCACCGCCACCGGATGGCGCCCGACCGCGATCGCATCGCCGTAGGCGACGCGCAGCGCGGTGCGCAGCAGCCGGTCCGTCACCGGACGTCGGTTCACCGCCAGGTGCTGGTCGGACTGGGTGGCCCGGGTCAGGCTCGGGGGCCCCACCCAGCCGGCAAGGCGCAGCGCGCCCCGTTCGGCGGCGAGCGGGATGGCGTGGCGCGCCATCTCCTCCCCCAGCAGGTCGCTCAGGCGGCGGAACGCTTCCCCGGCGGGAAGCGACACGACCTCGCGCCCGTCCACCGCGACTCGGAACGCCACCTCGGGATGGACGAGGGCGAGGCGTCTGATCGCGACGAGAGCGACGTCGGTCTCCGCGCGCGGGCTCTTGAGGAACTTCAGCCGGGCGGGGGCGCAGAAGAAGAGGTCGCGCACCACGACCCGCGTGCCGAAGCCTGCCGCCGCCGGGCGCACCGGTCCCTTCGCTCCGGCCTCGACCGTGATCTCCGCCCCCTCGGGCGCGCCGCGCGGACGCGAGACGAGGCGAAGCCGAGCGACGGCCCCGATCGCGGGAAGCGCCTCGCCGCGGAAGCCCAAGGTGGCGATCTCGACCAGCCGTTCGTCCGCAAGCTTCGAGGTGGCGTGGCGTTCGACGGCGAGCGGCAGGTCCTCCGCCGCGATGCCGACACCGTCGTCCTCCACCGCGATCCGCTCGATTCCCCCGCCCTCGAGCTCAATGCTGATCCGCCGCGCCCCGGCATCGAGCGCGTTCTCGACGAGCTCCTTCACCACCGAGGCGGGGCGTTCCACCACCTCGCCCGCGGCGATGCGGTCGGCGACCGCCGGAGGAAGGAGCCGGATCGCGCCCATCAGCCGAAGCGGGCGAGAAGCCGAACCGCGCCGGCCGAGGCCGGGTCGAGCCCCGCAGTGTCGCCGGTGGCCAAAGCGCGCTCGAGCGGCCCCGCAAGCCGCTTGCCGAGCTCCACCCCCCACTGGTCGAAGGCGTCGATCCGCCACAGAGCCGCCTGCAGCGCGACCTTGTGCTCATAGAGCGCGAGCAGCGCGCCGAGATGGAAAGGGTCGAGACGCGGCAGGTGGAGGAAGATCGAGGGGCGGTCGCCCGGCAAGCTGCGGTGCGGCGCAAGGCCCGCGTCCTCGCCCCCGGCCTCGGCCGCCGCCCGCGCCTCCGCCTCGCTTCGCCCAAGCGCCAGCGCCGCCCCTTGCGCGAGGGCGTTGGCGAGCAGGATGCGGTGGTTCTCGGCTGAAGCTCGTGGTCGGGGCGGGCGACCAGGATCGATGTCGGCGGGGACGATGTCCGTGCCTTGGTGCAGCAGTTGCAGGAACGAGTGCTGGGCGTTCGTTCCGGGCTCGCCGAACACCACCGGCGCCGTCGGGTAGGGCACGGGACGTCCCGCCTCATCCACCCGCTTGCCGTTCGACTCCATCTCGAGCTGCTGCAGCCAGGCCGGCAGGCGGGCGAGGCGGGAGTCGTAAGGAAGGCAGGCGTAGGCGCGGTGGCCGCAGAAGGTGGCGTGCCACGTGTGGGTCAGCGCCAGAAGCAGCGGCAGGTTGCGCCGCGGCGGGGCGGTGACGGCGTGGCAATCCATCGCATGCGCCCCGGCGAGCAGCCCGGCGAAGGCGTCCCAGCCGCGGGCGAGAGCGATCGAGGCACCGATCGTGGACCAAAGCGAATACCGGCCCCCGACCCAGGCGCCGAAGGCGAAGATCCGCTCGCGGTCGATGCCGAAGGCCTCCGCCGCGGCGGGGTTGGCGGTCAGCGCAGCGAGGTGGCGGGCGGCCCCCTCCTCGCCGAGGGCGGCGGCGAGCCAAGCCCGCACGACGCGGGCGTTCGCCATCGTCTCCTGGGTGGTGAAGGACTTGGAGGCGACCAGCACCAGGGTACGGGCGGCATCGAGCCCGGCAAGCGCAGCGGCAAGCCCGTGGCCGTCGACGTTGCCGACGAACCGCGCGGCCAAGCGCGGGGGCAGGGCGGCGAGCGCCTCCGTCGCCATCGCCGGGCCGAGGTCCGACCCGCCGATGCCGAGGTTCAGCACCGAGGCGAAGGGCACGCCGGAGGCGGTGGCGATGGTCCCGTCGTGCACGCCCAGAACGAAGGCGCGCAGCCGGCTGCGTTCGGCCTCGACCAGCGCCGAGGCGTCCTGCCAGCCCTCCGCGGTCTCGGCCCTGATCCCCGCCCCGTCGGGAGCGCGCAGGGCGGTGTGCAGGGCGGCACGGCGTTCGGTCGCGTTCACCATCGCGCCGCGCATCTGCCGCTTGAGCGCGCCGAGGAGATCGGCCTCGGCGGCGAGCGCAAGCAGGTCGGCCAGCAGCGCCTCGTCCAGGGCCGTGCGCGAGAGGTCGAGGACCAAGCCGGCACCGCAGGCGGAGAGCCGGCCGAAGCGGTTCGGGTCGTGGCCGAGCTTTCCCCGCACGCTGCGTGCGGCGGGGTCGGCGGCGCGGGCAGCGAGCCGGGCCCAGGCCTCTTCGCGGGAGTCGAGGTGGGGTGGGGCGGAGTCGGGCATCAGCGAAACTGTCGCACAGGCGGCGGTGGGGCCGGGAGGGCCTCGACAGGCGGCCTCGGCCGCGCGTAGGCCTCGCGCCGCGATGCCGAAACCTGCCACCCGCTTCACCTGCACCGCCTGCGGGGCGAGCTTTCCCAAATGGACCGGGCAGTGCAGCGCCTGCGGGGCCTGGAACACGCTGACCGAGGAGCTCGCGCCGCGCCCTGGACCGCTTGGGAGCGGGGCGGCGGCGGTCAGCGGTCGGCCCGTGCCGCTCGTCGGGCTGGCGGGCGCGAGCGCTGCCCCGCCGCGGCTTGCTTCGCGGATTGCCGAGCTCGACCGCGTGTTGGGCGGCGGGTTCGTGCCGGGCTCCGCCGTCCTGGTCGGGGGCGATCCGGGCATCGGAAAGTCCACCCTGCTTCTGCAGGCGGCGGCTGCGGTGGCCCGGGCCGGGCCCCGGGTGCTCTACCTCTCCGGGGAGGAATCCGTCGACCAGATCCGGCTTCGCGCCGCACGGCTGGGTCTGGCGGAGGCTCCCGTTTCCCTCGCTTCGGTCTCGGCGCTCAGGGACCTGCTCGCCACCTTGGAGGCCGATCCCCGTCCCGATTTCGCCGTCGTCGACTCGATCCAGACGGTGTGGCTGGAGGAGGCCGGCCCCGCGCCGGGGACGGTGGCCCAGGTGCGCGCCTGCGCGGCGGAGCTCGTGCGTGCGGCGAAGGCCCGGGGCTTCGCCCTCGTCCTGGTCGGGCACGTGACGAAGGAGGGGGCGCTCGCCGGGCCGCGCGTGGTCGAGCACCTGGTCGATGCGGTCCTCTATCTGGAGGGCGACCGCGGTCACGCCTTTCGCATCCTGCGCGGGGTGAAGAACCGCTTCGGGGCGACCGACGAGATCGGCGTGTTCGAGATGACGGCGCGGGGGCTTGCCGAGGTGCCCAACCCCTCCGCCCTGTTCCTTGCCGAACGGCGGGGAAACGTCTCGGGCTCGGCGGTGTTCGCTGGCGTGGAGGGCACGCGCCCGGTGCTCGTCGAGATCCAGGCGCTGGCCTCGCGCCGCGGCGGCGAAGGCCCGGCCCGGCGCGCCGTCGTGGGTTGGGAGGCGGGGCGGCTTGCGCTCATCCTCGCCGTGCTCGAGGCGCGCTGCGGCGTGTCCTTCGCGGATCGCGACGTGTTCCTCAACGTTGCGGGGGGACTGAAGGTGAGCGAACCGGCGGCCGATCTCGCCGTGGCGGCGGCGCTGGTCTCGGCCCTGGCCGATCGCCCGACCGAGGCCGATTGCGTGTTTTTCGGCGAGGTCGGGCTGTCCGGCGAGGTGCGCATGGTGGCGCAGGTCGAGGCGCGGCTGAAGGAGGCCGCCAAGCTCGGGTTCACCACAGCCTGTTTGCCCAAGCGGGTGGCCGGCCGGGGCAGGGCGGTCGCGGTGCCCGCGGGGCTCAGGCTGCGCGAAGTCGGCCATGTGGCGGATCTCGTCTCTTCCCTCCTCGCTTCCGGGCAGCCGACGGCCGGGGAGGGGGAGGCGCGGCCCGCCCGGCGCAGCTCCTGAGGGGGCCGCACCAAGCCGGGAGGGGACGCCAGGGCGGCCCCGCGCCGGAAACGCCGCGCTTTCCCCCCGCGCCGCCCTGCCGTATCCCCCCTCCATGCCCTGGTTCGACGTCGTCGTCCTGCTCGTGCTCGGCCTTTCGGGCCTCCTTGCGCTGCTACGCGGCTTCGTGCGCGAGATCCTCGCCATCGGCGCCTGGATCGGCGCGGCGGCGGCCGGGCTGTTCGGCTACCCGCTGCTTGCGCCCCAGCTCGTGGGCCTCGGCGGCCTGATCGAGCCCGGGCTCGTCGCCAACGCTCTCGCCGGAGGGGCGATCTTCCTCGTCGCGCTGATCGTGCTGTCGCTCGTTGCCGGGTCGTTGGGGGATCTCGTGCAGGGAAGCCGCCTCGGCGCGCTCGACCGCACCCTCGGCCTTGCGTTCGGGCTCGTGCGGGGTGCGGTGATCCTCTGTTTCGCCTATATTGCGGCGGCGTGGCTTGCACCACCCGACCGCTGGCCGGACTGGGCGACGCAGGCCCGCACGCTCCCCGCCCTGGACGCCGGGGGGCGCTGGATCGTGCGCCAGTTGCCGGAGGGTCTGTTGCCTCTGCCGCCCCCTGTCCAGACTGCGCCAGCCCGCCAGGGCGGGCGGGCGCATTGAGCGGCCGGGTAGGGCGAAGCCGGCACGGGCGGTGGCCGATGGGTCGCAAGGGGGACAGCGTGGTGGGGGGCGACGAGGACCATCTGCGCGAGGAGTGCGGGGTGTTCGGGGTGTGGAACGCGGCGGATGCCGCCGCGTTGACGGCGCTCGGCCTGCACGCTTTGCAGCATCGCGGCCAGGAGGCCGCCGGCATCGTCTCCTTCGACGGGGTCCATTTCCACAGCCACAAGGCGCTGGGGCTGGTCGGCGACATCTTTTCCGACGCCCGGGTGATGGCGCGGCTGCCGGGGCGGGCCGCGATCGGCCATGTGCGCTACGCCACCACCGGTGATACCGTTCTGCGCAACGTGCAGCCGCTCTATGCCGATTTCGAGTTCGGGGGGCTTGCGGTCGGCCACAACGGCAACCTGACCAACGCGCACGCGCTGCGCCGCGCGCTCGTGCGGCGCGGCTGCCTGTTCCAATCCACCACTCGACTCCGAGGTGTTCGTCCACCTCATCGCGATCAGCCTCTACGGCACGGTGGTCGACCGGCTGATCGATGCGCTGAAGCAGGTGCAGGGCGCATATTCCCTGGTCGCTCTGACCAACGAGTTCGATGATCGGCGCGCGCGACCCCTTCGGCGTGCGCCCGCTCATCCTCGGCCGCCTGCCGCAGAAGGAGGGGGCCTGGGTGCTCGCCTCCGAGACCTGCGCCCTTGACATCGTCGGCGCCCAGTTCGTGCGCGACGTCGAGCCGGGCGAGATCGTCGTGGTCGAGCAGGCCGGCATCCGCTCGATCAAGCCCTGGGCGAAGCAGGCGCGCCGCTTCTGCATCTTCGAGCACATCTACTTCGCCCGCCCCGACTCGATCGTCGAAGGCACGCCTGTCTATCAGGTGCGCAAGCGGATCGGGGCGGAGCTCGCGCGCGAAGCCCCCGTGGCGGCCGACATCGTGGTCCCGGTGCCCGACTCCGGCGTGCCGGCCGCCATGGGCTTCGCGCAGGAGGCGGGACTGCCGTTCGAGTTCGGCATCATCCGCAACCACTATGTCGGCCGCACCTTCATCGAGCCGACCGACCAGATCCGCCACTTGGGCGTCAAGCTGAAGCACAGCGCGAACCGCGCGCTCATCGAGGGCAGGCGGGTCGTGCTGGTGGACGACTCGATCGTGCGCGGCACCACCTCGCGCAAGATCGTCGAGATGGTCCGTGCCGCCGGGGCGCGCGAGGTGCACATGCGCGTCTCCTCGCCGCCCACCACGCATTCCTGCTTCTACGGCATCGACACGCCCGAGCGCGAGGAACTGCTCGCCGCCCGCCACGACGTCGCCGCCATGGCGCGGATCATCGGCGCCGACAGCCTCGCCTTCATCTCCATCGACGGGCTCTATCGCGCGGTCTCGGGCGCGGGCCGCGATCCCAAGCGTCCCGGCTTCTGCGACGCGTGCTTCACCGGCGACTATCCGATCCCGCTGACCGACCAGGCCGACCAGGCGAACGACCGCCAGCTCTCGCTTCTGGCGGAACGGCCGTGAGTGCCGGGCCGTCCGGCAAGGCTGGCGAAGGGCCGCTCGCCGGCCGGGTCGCGCTCGTCACCGGGGCAGGACGCGGCCTTGGCCGGGCGGTGGCGGTCGCGCTGGCACGCGCCGGCGCGCAGGTCGTCGCTCTCGCGCGCACGCAAGGCGCGCTCGAGGAGACCGACGACCTGATCCGCGCCGCGGCGGGCCGCTCCGCCACCCTGCTCGCGCTGGATCTGCGGGAGGGCGAGGGGATCGACCTGATCGGACCGAACCTCGCCGCCCGCTTCGGCCGGCTCGACGTGCTGGTGGGCGCGGCGGCGGTGCTCGGTCGGCTCGGCCCGCTCACCCACCTGCCCGATCCTGAGTGGAGCGAGCTCTGGGCGGTGAACGTGACGGCGAACTGGCGGCTGATGCGCACCACCGAGCCCCTTCTGCGCGCTTCGGATGCCGGGCGGGCGGTGTTCCTGACGGATTCCGTCGGCGCCGCGCCGCGTGCCTACTGGGGGCCATACGGGGCGTCGAAGGCCGCTCTCGAGCACATGGTGCGCGCGTGGGCGGCGGAGCTTGCGATCACGCCGGTGAAGGTGAACCTGGTCGACCCCGGCCCGGTCGCCACTCGGCTGCGCGCCGCCGCCTTTCCGGGCGAGGATCCGGCCCGTCTGCCCAGGCCGGAGGACGTCGCCCCCGCGATCGTCCCGCTCTGCCTGCCGTCGGAGACGCGATCGGGCCAGATCGTGCGTCTGTCGGAGGCTGCGCGCGCGGCGGCTTGATGGCAGGACTGGCGTCCCCTGCCTTGCGGCGGCGGGATTGTTCGACTATCGTTGAACTATGGAAGAAAGAGCGGTCGCCGCGCGGCTTGCAGCCCTCGCCCATCCGACCCGGGTGGCGCTGGTGCGGCTCCTTGCCGCGCACGCGCCTTCGGGGCTGCCGGCCGGCGCAATCGCGGCGGAGCTCGGGGTTCCGCCCTCAAGCCTCTCCTTCCATTTCCGCGAACTCGAAGCCGCCCGGCTGATCCGCGCCGCCCGCGCGGGGCGCAACATCCTCTACGCGCTCGAACTCGCGGAACTTCGGGCCCTGGCCGCCTTCCTGACCGAAACCTGCTGCGGCGGGCGGCCCGAACTCTGCGGCGAGGGCTTCGCCGCCACCGAACGCCAGGAGCACGACCCGATGGCCGAGACCGAGCCTTCCCCGCACCGCCCGTTCAACGTTCTCTTCCTTTGCACAGGCAACTCGAACCGCTCCATCATGGCCGAGGCGATCCTCAACCGCGAGGGCCAAGGCCGCTTCCGGGCCTTCTCGGCCGGAAGCCATCCGAAGGGCGAGGTGGATCCCCAGACCCTCGACCTTTTGAAGCGGCTCAACTACCCGATCGACGGCCTGCGCTCGAAATCGTGGGACGAATTCGCCCGCCCGGACGCGCCGGAGCTCGACTTCGTCTTCACCGTCTGCGACGACGCGGCGGGCGAGACATGCCCCGCCTGGCCGGGCCAGCCCATCACCGCGCACTGGGGCGTCCCGGACCCGGCCAAGTTCGAGGGCAATGCCGCCCAGCGCGGCCAGTTCATCGCCGACGTGTATCGCATGCTGTTCAACCGCATCAGCATCTTCGTGAGCCTGCCCATGAAGAGCCTCGACCGGCTCGCGCTGCAGAAGCGGCTCGACGAGATCGGCCGGATGCCGCGCACCCCGGACGCAGGCCAGCCTGCCGCCCAGACCGCGGCGTGAGTGAGGGGGATTGATGCGCGTCGGCATCAACGGCATGGGCCGGATCGGGCGCCTGGCTGCGCGGGCGGGGCTCGGCGGCGTGGAGCGCGTGGCGGGTGATCCGCGCGCGAACAACCGCCTCGACCTCGTGCACGTCAACGAACTGAAGGGGGGGCCGGAGGCGACCGCGCACCTCCTCGAATTCGACTCCATCCACGGCCGCTGGCGAACCCCGATCGCGGCGGAAAAGGACGCGATCGTCATCGGCAACCGCCGCATCGGCTTCTCCGCCCACGCGCATCCGCGCGACATTCCCTGGGGCGAGCTCGGCGTGGATCTCGTGCTCGAGTGCACGGGGAAGTTCCTCACCCGTGACGATCTCGAGGCGCATCTCGAACAGGGCGCCAAGCGCGTCATCGTCGCCGCGCCGGTGAAGGACGGCGCGGCGTTGAACATCGTCGTCGGCGTGAACGATCATCTCTACGACGGCAGCCAGGCGATCCTCACCGCCGCCTCCTGCACCACCAACTGCCTCGCGCCCCTGGTGAAGGTGCTGCACGAGGCGATCGGCATCCGCCACGGTCAGATCACCACCATCCACGACCCGACCAACACCAACGTCGTGGTCGATGCCCCGCACCGCGACCTGCGCCGCGCCCGCTCCGCCATGATCAGCCTTGCTCCGACCACCACGGGTTCGGCGACGGCGATCGGCATCATCTACCCCGAACTGAACGGCAAGCTGAACGGGCACGCCGTGCGCGCCCCGGTGCTGAACGCCTCGCTGACCGATGCGGTGTTCGAACTCGCCCGACCCACGACGGAGGAGGAGGTGAACGCGCTGTTCGCCGAGGCCGAGAAGGGCGCGCTTGCCGGCATCCTCGGCATCGAGCATCGCCCCCTCGTCTCCGCCGACTTCCGTTCGGACAGCCGCAGCGCGATCGTCGATGCGCCCTCGACGATGGTGACCGACGGCACCATGGTGAAGGTCTACGCCTGGTACGACAACGAGATGGGCTATGCCTGCCGCATGGTCGATCTCGTCAACATCGTCGCCGAGCGGACGTGAACGGGCGCACGCGGCGAGGCGGCGGATGAGCGGCGGAAGCGCAGCGATCGGCGCACGGCCCGCGTGCGAGCGGAGGAGGAGACGATGAGCCAGCACCGCGCCTATGCGTCGGTGGTCGCCGCCTACTGGGGCTTCACGCTCACCGACGGCGCGCTGCGCATGCTCGTGCTGCTCCACTTCTTCACCTTGGGCTACACGCCCTTCGAACTCGCCTTCCTGTTCCTGCTCTACGAGGTCGCCGGGATGGCGACCAACCTCTTCGGCGGCTGGGCGGCGGCGCGCTTCGGGGTCAACGTGACGCTCTCCGCGGGTCTTGCGCTGCAGGTGTCGGCCCTGATGATGCTTTCGGCGCTCGACCCCGCCTGGTCGCGGTTCTGGTCCGTCACCTACGTGGTGCTCGCCCAGGGTCTCGCCGGGGTGGCGAAGGACCTGACGAAGACGAGCGCGAAAAGCGCGATCAAGCTGGTCACCCCCGAGGGCGACTCAGGCACGCTGTTCCGCTACGTCGCTTGGCTCACGGGGTCGAAGAACGCTCTGAAGGGGGTGGGGTTCTTCCTGGGCGGCCTCCTTCTTTCCGCTCTCGGCTTCGTGCACGCGCTGTGGCTGATGGCGGGGCTGCTCGCCCTCGTCTTCATCGCGGTCGCGCTGTCCCTGCCGCGGATGTTCGGCAAGGCGAAGAAGGCCTCGCGCATGCGCGAACTCTTCGCCAAGACGCGCGCGATCAACCTGCTCGCCGCCGCGCGCATCGTGCTCTTCGGCGCGCGCGACGTGTGGTTCGTGGTCGGCCTGCCGGTCTTCCTCTACGCCGCGGGCTGGGGCTTCGCCGAGGTGGGCGGCTTCCTCGCGCTGTGGACGATCGGCTACGGCATCGTGCAGGGGTTTGCCTATCGCGTCGTGGCGCGATCGCCCGACGGGCTCTCCGCCGAGGTGCCGGCGGCGCGGCTGTGGGCCGGGGTGCTCGCGCTCGTGCCGGCCGCCATCCTCGCCGGCCTCGCCGCCATGCCCGCGCAGGCCGTGCCCATCGTCGTCCTCGGCCTTGCGCTGTTCGGCGTCGTCTTTGCGGTCAACTCCTCCGTCCACTCCTACCTGATCGTCGCCTATGCGGGTTCGGAGAAGGTGGCGGAGGATGTCGGGTTCTACTATGCCGCCAACGCGACCGGGCGCCTTCTCGGCACGCTGCTCTCGGGGCTTCTCTACCAGGCGGGCGGGATCGAGGCCTGCCTCGTCGGCGCGGCGGTCATGCTCGCCCTCTGCTTCGCCGTCTCCCTGCTGCTTCCCCGCGAGGCTGCCCCCGCCGCGGTGCCGGCGGAATGAGGGACACGCCCGCGCTTACCCCGCCGCCCGCGCTCGGGTTGGTCGAGCGTTACCTGACGCTGTGGGTCGCTCTGTGCATGGCGGCCGGCATCGCGATCGGCACCTTCGCCCCGGGCCTCGTGCGGGCGCTCGCGGCGGCGGAGGTCGCCCAGGTGAACATTCCGGTGGCGGTGCTCGTGTGGGCGATGATCGTGCCGATGCTGCTCAAGGTCGATCTCGGCGCGCTCGCCGCAGTGGGTCGGCACTGGCGCGGCATCGGCGTGACGCTCGCCGTGAACTGGGCGTTCAAGCCGTTCCTGATGGCAGGGCTTGCCTGGCTGTTCGTCGGCTCGCTGTTCGCTCCCCTGCTGCCCGAGGACCAGATCGCCTCCTACATCGCGGGGCTGATCCTGCTCGCCGCCGCGCCCTGCACGGCGATGGTGTTCGTCTGGTCCAACCTCGCCGACGGCGAGCCGAACTTCACGCTGAGCCAGGTCGCGCTGAACGACGTGATCATGGTGGTCGCCTTCGCGCCCATCGTCGGCGTGCTCCTGGGGCTCTCCGCAGTCGTGGTGCCGTGGCAGACGCTTCTGCTCTCCGTCGTGCTCTACATCGTCGTGCCGCTGGTCGTCGCCCAACTCTGGCGGCGGCGCCTGATCGCCTCGGGCCGCTTCGCCGCCACGCTCGCCGTGCTCAACCCGCTTTCCGTCGTCGCGCTGCTCGCCACCATCGTCCTCCTCTTCGCCTTCCAGGGCGACCGCATTCTCGCCGAGCCGCTGATCATCGCCCTCCTTGCGGTGCCGATCGTGCTGCAGGGCTATCTCACCGCCCTGGTGGGCTATCTCGCCAATCGCCTGCTCGGCGAACCGCACGAGGTCGGCACGCCCTCGGCTCTGATCGGCGCGTCGAACTTCTTCGAACTTGCGGTCGCCACCGCGATCAGCCTCTTCGGGCTCTCTTCGGGCGCGGCCCTTGCCACCGTGGTCGGCGTGCTGGTGGAGGTGCCGGTGATGCTGTCCTTGGTCGCGATCTTCCGCCGCACCCGCGGCTGGTATGCGGCTGGGCTTGGCCGGCGCGCGCGCTGTTCCTGAGCGCCTCAGCCAGGCAGGGCCGGGCAGCGCGCGACCCCCGTCGCCTCGAGGGCAGACGCGACACGGAGCGCATGCTCCTCCCGCCACGGCGCGGCGACGATCTGCACGCCCAAGGGCAGCCCTTCCGCCGACCGCCCCGCTGGTGCGCACACCACAGGCAGGCCGACGAGGGAGAAGGGCGCGGTGAACAGGCCGATCGCGGCGCGCAGCGGAACCTCGCGGTCGCCGAGCCGGATTGCGCCTGCCGCTCCCAGGGGAGGCGCGGGAAAGGGCGTGGCCGGTGCGAGCAAAACGTCAACGTCTCGGAATGTTTCCATCACGCGCTCGAAGAACCAGCGGCGGAAGCGCTGTGCGGCGAGAAGCCACGCGGCGGGAAGGAGCGCGCCGGCGAGGAAGCGGTCGCGCGTCGCGGGGTCGTAGTCCAGCGCGCGCGTGCGGAGCCGATCGAGATGAAGCGCCCCGGCCTCCGCCGCGGTGATGATCTGGGCGGCGGCGCGGGCGCGCGGGATCTCCGGCAGCGTCGACGGTGCGGGTGACTCCGAGCGCTGCGCGCGCAAGCCGCCATTGCGGCGACCGGCTCAGCCGTCGCCCCGTCGCCGGAAGCGCCGGGCCGAGGCACGCGATGCGCAAGCCCTGGGCGCCGAGGCCGAGACGATCCGTGACCAGTTCGGCCGCCTTCCGCCGGCAGGCCGGGTCTTCGGCGTCCCAGCCCTGCATCGCGTCGTAGGCGAGAGCGAGGTCGCGCACGCTGCGCGCAAGCGGCCCGATGTGGTCGAGGCTGGCCACGAACGGCACGGTGCCGGCGCGCGACAGCCGCCCGAAGGTGGGCTTCAGCCCGAACACGCCGCAGAAGGCGGCCGGCACGCGGATCGAGCCGTTGGTGTCCGAACCGAGGGCGAGCGGGACGAGCCGCGCCGCCACCGCCGCCCCTGAGCCGCCCGAAGAGCCGCCCGCCATGCGCGCGGGGTCGTGCGGGTTGCGCGCCGGTCCGTCATGCGCGTTCTCGCCGGTGAAGTCGTAGGCGTATTCGCCCATGTTCAGGGCTCCAACCAGCACCGCCCCGGCGGCGCGCAGGCGTCGGATGGCGGTGGCGTCTTGTGCGGCGGGCGGGCTCGCGCGCCCGATGCGGCTGCCGGCACGGGTGGCAAGGCCGCGGATGTCGAACAGGTTCTTCACCGCGAAGGGCACCCCGGCCAGGGGCCCGGGGTCCTCGCCGCGGACGATCGCCTGATCGACCGCGCGGGCTTCGGCGAGGGCGCGGTCGGCGGTGACCTCGGTGAAGGCGTTGATGGCCGGGTTGCGCGCCGCGATGCGCGCGAGCGCCGCTTCCGCCACCGCGACTGCCGGGACGGTCCGCGCACGCACGGCCTCGGCGATCGCCGCGGCGTCGCGATCGAGCAGGGCGTCGGCGGTCACGGGCGGAAGACGGGCGCGGGCTCGTCGCGCTCGAGCAAGGGGGAACGCGAGAACAAGGGCGGCGGCCTCGGAGAGGCGCAAGAGCGCCTCGACCGCGCCCGGGCGGCAGGGGTCGGGCACCGGAAGTGCGAGGGCCGCCGAAGCGGCGTCGAGAAGCCGCTCGGCCTCGGCGCGGCTGAGGGGCCTAGGGAGCGGGCGAGAGGGGCTCGGTCATGGCCGCGATCCTCGCCCGGCCCATGGCCTCGTCAACCCTCGGGAAACCCCACTGTGCTCTCCTCGCGCCCACGATGCTGCGCGTCCTGCTCGCTCTCCTCGCCCTGCCGCTTGTCGCTTGCGGAACCACCATCCAGGGAACGCCTGCCCCGCTCGTCGCTGCAGGTGCGGTCGCCGGGTCCTTCGTCGTGCTGCAAAGGGGCCCGGTCGATGCCATGTACTCGCTCATCACGGGGGAGGACTGTTCGGTGCTTCACCTCGAACGCCGCGGCGAATACTGCCGGACGCGTGGAACGCATCGGCGGCGGCGCCGTTCTGCACCCGCTCCCTCGGCCAAGTGGATTGCTGGACCGAACCCCGCCCCTTTGGTCCCGCAGCAGGCGGTAGCGGACACGCCGGCGCGCCCTGCCACCGAGCCTGCGCGCTGGTTCTCGCTGTTCTGAACGGCAGGCCACGCGCCGCGGGCGGCGCGGGCGGCAAAGGTCGCCCTAGAGTGAGGGGTCATGATCGGACCGCCGCTCCCTGCTCCTGCTCGCCGCTCCGGCGCTTGGGCTTGCCCGACCGTCGGCCGCCCAGATCTTCCTTTCCCGCGAGGCCGAGGCCCGGTCTGGGTGCGCAGGAGCACCCGAAGATCCTCGCCCAGTTCGGCGGCGCGATGGAGGGCGCGCAGGCGGCCTATGTGCGCGAGCTCGGCACAGCGGCTTGCCGCACTGTCGGACCGGCCGAACGACCGCTTGGACCTTCACGCTGCTCAACACCACGGTGATCAATGCCTTCGCGGTTCCGGGCGGCTACATCTACGTCACCCGCGCGCTCATGAGCCTTTGCGCCGACGAGGCGGAACTCGCCGCGGTGATCGGGCACGAGATCGGGCACGTCATCCACCGCCACGCTGCCCAGCGCTACGACCGTCAGGTGGGGGCGCAGATCGGGGGGGTGGCGGCGGAGATCCTCGGTCAGGTCTTCCTGGGCGTGCGCGGGGCGGGGCAGATCGCGAGCCTCGCCGGGCAATTCTGGCTTGCGGCCTATTCGCGCGAGCAGGAGTTCGAAGCCGACACCTACGGGGTGCGGCTCTTGCGCGCAGGCGGGCTACACCACGGAAGCGATGGCCTCGTTCCTCGACCGGATGAACGCCTGGGACCGGCTCGACGCCGCGGCGACGGGGCGGCGGCCGGGCGAGGACCAGTTCTCCTGGCTCTCCACCCACCCGCGCACCACCGACCGGGTGCGGGCGGCGATCGCCCAGGCCGGCGGCGATGCGCGGCGGCAAGGTCGGGCGCGAGGAGCATGTCCGCCGGCTCGACGGCCTGATCTGGGGGGACGACGTCGACGGAAGGGCGTGGTGCGCGGCCGGACCTTTCTCCACCCAGCCCTGCAGATCCGCCTCGACTTCCCGGAGGGCTATCCGGGTGGTGAACGGCAAGACCGCGGTCTCGGCGACCCACCGCGAGGGCGCGCAGATCGTGTTCGACGCCGCCCGGATCCGAGGCGACCTTCGCTCCCGACCAATACCTGAGCCGTGTGTGGGCGCAGGGCGTGCGGCTCGGCGGCGTCTCCACGCTGGAGGTCGGCGGCTGGCCGGCGGCCTCGGCGCGCGGGCGGCTCTGCCACGCGGGAGGGCACGATCGATCTCCTGCTCGTCGCCGCCAAGTTCGCCCCCGGGCGCTACTGGCGCTTCCAGCTCGCCGCGCGGGCGGATCGGCTGGACGCCTTCGAAGCCGGGTTTCACCGCCATGCTCGCCTCCTTCCGCCGCATCAGCCGCGAGGAGGCGGCGGCGGTCCGCCCGCTGCAAGCTCCGCGCCCACCAGGTGCGGGCCGGCGAGTCGGTGGCCTCGCTCGCCCGCACCCTGCCCCTGCCGCAGCCCGACCAGCGCCTGCGTGTCATGAACGGGCTCGGCGCGGACGAGGAGCTCCGGCCCGGGATGTGGATCAAGCTGGTCGCGGCGTGAACGCGCCCGCGCTTCACCCAAGCCCGCCGGCGCGCTAGGCTTTGCGGGCGATGCCGAGTGTGGTGGAGACGTCCGTCGCCTGCGCGGTTTGCGGCCGCGAGAGCCGGCAGCGCCTGGTGAAGGGGGCGGGGCCGGCCGGCCCGCCCGACCTCGACTTGCGTCCTCGGGATGCCGTGCGCAGCACGATGGCCTTCTGGCTGCAGGCTTGTCCGGGCTGCGGATACGTCGCCCCGCGGCTGGATCGGGCGAGCGAGGCGGAGAAGGCGGTGGTCTGGAGCGGGCCCTATCGGTCGCTCCTGGCCGAGACGGCCTACCCGGCGCTTGCCCGGCGCTTCCTCTGCCGGGCGATGATCCTGGAGGAGACCGGAGCAGCTGCATGCCGCCGCTGAAGCGACGCTTCAGGCCGCCTGGGTGGCGGACGACGTGCGCCGCCCCGACCTTGCCCGCGAATGGCGTCTGACTGCGGTTGCGCTCTTCCGCCAGGGCCCTCCGCCCGACCTCGAACAGCAGGTTCGGATTGTCGACATCCTGCGCCGGGCGGGCGACTTCGGCGGGGCGGCCGCGCAGGCGAACGCGCTGGAGCGGGGCGCGCTGCCCGAGCCGGTGGATCGCGTCGTCGCCTTCGAACGGCGGCTGATTGCGGCGGGGGACGTGCGCGCCTACTCCGTCGCCTCCGCCCTCCCGCCGCCCGCCGCCCGCCCGCACGCGGCGACGCGGGGCCCCGCCGCCTTCGCTGACCAGCCCCGGCTGCGAGGGGGGCTTTTCGCCGCCCTGCTCCGACTGTTCCGCCGGCGCTGACCGGACGAGCCCCCGCCTGCAGTCAGGCGGTCCAGTGCTCCGAGGCCGGTTCGCTGCCGCCGACGGCAGATCGCGCCTTGGGCGTGCAGACCGATGGCAAGCCGCGCCACGGGGGCGACGTTGGCTTCGAGGAGCAAGGTGCGCGGAGGGATCAGAGCGCGCCCCGCCCCTTCCGTCTGGCGCAGCAGCGCGACCCGGTCGCGGGTGATCGAGCCCTCGAAGGCTTCCACCCGGGCCGAGCGCATGGGCGCGCCCGGGTAGCGGGCCGGGATCCACAATGTGCCCCAGAACCTGAGGTCGTCCGGGACCCAACCGATCTCTTCCAAAAGTTCCCGCCGGATCGCCTCTTCGGCCTCCTCTCCCTCCTCGATCCCCCCGCCGAACAGGCCGTAGGCGCCAGGGTGAAGGATGCCCGGCGCTTGGTCGCGCACCTGCACGAGGTAGCGGCCGGCAGGGTCGCGCAGCAGAGCGGCGGCGAACGCAAGAGCCCATGTCTCGGCCGGGGGGGCTGAGGGCGAGGGCCGGCGCGTGCTCATCGGCGGGACGAAGCCGAATGCCGACCGGCCGACAACGGCTTGCACGGCGTCTCCCGGCCCGCGACGGTCGCAGCCATGACGCGCATCGCCCTCGGCGCCGGCGCCTGTGCCGGCGCTGCTGCCGTTGTGCTTGCTGTCCCGCCCGCGCACGCCCTTCCCCTCCGTCTTGACCGGGCGTTGCTCGTCCTGGTGGTCGTCCTGGAGGACAGTGCGCCGAGCAGGCTCCGCTGGCAGGGCGTGGCGCTGGTCGGAACCGCGGCGCTCGCCGACCGGCTGCCCGACCGTCTGCGCGCGCTGGTCGCGTTCCTCCTCATCCTCGGCCTCGTCCTGTTCTGCGGCGCCGTGCTGCGACGCGCCACCCTCGCCCTCTCCCCCGGGCCGTTCGCGCCCTTGGGCGGAATGGCGCTGGGCGGCGGCTGGCTCGTCCCTTTCTACGCTGCATTCCTTGCCCCGAGGTGAAGGCCGGCACGATCCGCTCCGCCTACCTTGCCGCCGAGGGCTACGAGGCCCAGCTCGCGGAGGAGCTGGCGCGCCGCGGGGCTTCGGTCGCCGCTTGGCATGGGCGGCTCGCGCTGAGCCCCGAGCCCGCTTTGGCCAGCGCCTGGGCGCTCAACGTCTGGCGCGACCCGCGCATGGTCCCGATCGCCTCGATCAGCGATGCGGCAGCGCGGTTGCGCGCGGTCCAGCGCAACTGGTGGCCTTACGCCCCCGTCCATCACCGCCGGACGATGCTGATCGCCGAGCGGCTGCCGCATGTGTCGGCCCGTCCTCTCGTCTTTCCCGCCGCCCCGCCACGGACGCCGCTCGGCTCCTTCACCCTGCTCGCGCCCGACCTGATGCTGGCCTCGCCTGACTGCACCTCGCCGTTTCCGAACGGTGAGGCGCGGTTTGTCGAGGACCGGGAAGGGCCGCCCTCGCGCGCCTACCTCAAGCTGTGGGAGGCCTTGGCGTTGCTGCGCAGCTGGCCGCAGGCGGGCGAGCTCTGTCTTGATCTCGGCGCATCGCCGGGCGGCTGGAGCTGGGCGCTCGCCCAACTCGGCGCGCGGGTGATCGCGGTCGACAAGGCCCCCCTCGAGCCGCGCGTGGCCGCGCTGCCGAACGTGACCGTCCGCCGCGAGAGCGCGTTCGGGCTCGACCCCGTAGCGCTGGCGCGACGGGGAGGGGCCGGTCGATTGGCTGTTCAGCGACGTTGTCGCCTATCCGGTGCGCCTTCTTCGCCTGGTTCGGGCGTGGATTGCGGCCGGGGCGGCGCGCCGCATCCTCTGCACGGTGAAGTTCCAGGGCCGGACGGACCACGCGGCGGCGGAGGCCTTCGCTGCAATTCCGGGGGCTTGGCTCAGGCACCTCAGCCACAACCGCCACGAGCTCACCTTCGCCTGGGGCTTCGCCTGACGGCTAAAGCAAGAAACGCTTGCCAGAGCCGAAGGAAGCATGTTCAATCTTGTGAAGATAACGATCCGGGAGGAACGGACCGGGGCGAAGGCGAGGCTGGGTTTCGGCCACCCCTCGATGCAGCCGTCCGGTCGCGGGTTCCCCGCGTCGGTTGTCGAATGCCCGCAAGGGCTGGGGAGAGGAGAGCACGCCTCGATGGAAAGAACTGTGGCCTTGAGCCGGCGCACGGCTCTGTTGGGAACGGCCGGTGCGGTCGTCGCCATCACGATGTCGCCGAAGCCCGCGTCTGCGTCGTTGCAGCCGGCGACCGAGGCGGCGATCAAGAAGCTGATCGGCGATCGGAAGCTGAACGAAGGGCGCGTCACCCTGCGCCTGCCGCCCATCGCCGAGAACGGCAACACCATTCCGCTGACGGTGGTGGTGGAAAGCCCGATGTCGGCTGCGGACCACGTGAAGGCGGTGCATGTGTTCGCCGACCGCAATCCGACGCCCGATGTGGCGTCGTTCCATCTCACCCCCGCTATGGGCCGCGCCGAGGTTTCGACCCGGATCCGCCTCGGCCAGACGCAGGACGTGGTCGCCGTCGCCGAGATGAGCGACGGGTCGGTCTTCGTCGGCCGCCAGGAGGTCAAGGTCACCATCGGCGGCTGCGGCGGCTGAGCGAAAGCACGGAAGAGACGAGGAGATCACCATGTCGGCACCGATTGGACAGCCGCGCGTGCGCCTTCCCTCCGGCGTGAAGGCGGGAGACGTCATCGAGATCCGCACCCTGATCTCGCATCCGATGGAGACCGGCCAGCGCCGCGACTCCTCGGGCAACCTCGTGCCGCGCGACATCATCAAGACCTTCATCGCGACCTTCGACGGACAGGAGGTGTTCCGGATGGACCTCCATCCGGCGATCTCGGCCAACCCGTACATCGCCTTCGCCTTCAAGGCGGAGAAGTCCGGCACCTTCGAGTTCACCTGGATCAACGACGCGGGCACCCGCGCCACCTCCCGGTCCGAACTCAGGGTCGGCTGACCCCGCCCTTGTCCGACCTCGCGGCCGCCCGTGCCCTGACCGACGGGCGGCCGTGGAAGCCGAACGACTCGTGCCGCGGCCCGGCCGCGTCCCCGAGCAGCATCGCCGCGTAGGACGACGAGCATGATCACGCGTCGCGACCTGTTGGCCGGAGCGGGGGCTCTGGCCGCCCTCGGCCCTTCCGCCATGCGCGCCGCCGCGCAAGGGACGCTGACCGAGGCCGACCTGCTGCGCTTCGACCCGCTCGGGCAGGTGACGATCCTGCACGTGACAGACCTGCACGGGCAGATGCTGCCGATGCATTTCCGCGAGGCCTCGGTGAACGAGGGCGTGGGCGAAGGCCGCGGACGCCCGCCCTTCCTCGTGGGGGCGGCGCTGCGCGAGCATTTCCGCGTGCCCGCCGGGACCGCGATGGCGCATGCGGTGAGCCACGAGGACTTCGAGACGCTTGCCCGCCGCTTCGGCCCCATGGGCGGGCTCGATCGCATCGCCACGCTCGTCAAGGCGATCAGGGCGGAGCGACCCGATCGCACCCTGCTGCTGGATGGGGGGGACACCTGGCACGGCGGCTACGTCGCGTTGGCCACCAACGGCGGCGCGATGGTCGAGCTGATGGGCCTGCTCAAGCCCGAGGCGATGACCGCGCACTGGGAGTTCACCTACGGTGCTGCGCGCGTGAAGGAACTGGTCGAGCAGACCGAGGCCGCGGGCTGCGCGTTCCTCGCCCACAACGTTCAGGATACGGAATGGAACGAGGACGTCTTCACCCCCGCCAAGATGTTCGAGCGCGGCGGGGTGAAGGTGGCGGTGATCGGCCAGGCCTTCCCCTACACGCCGATCGCCAACCCGCGCTGGATGATCCCCGAGTGGAGCTTCGGCATCCAGGAGGAGAAGCTCGCCAAGCGCGTCGAGGAGGCGCGCGCGGAGGGGGCCGAGGTGGTGGTGCTGCTTTCGCACAACGGCTTCGCGGTCGACCGCAAGCTCGCCTCGCGCGTGCGGGGGATCGACGTCATCCTCGTCGGGCACACGCATGACTGCACGCCTGAGCCGATCAAGGTGGGCGACACGCTGCTGATCGCCGCCGGAGCGCACGGCAAGTTCCTGGGCCGGCTCGACCTCGAGGTGCGGGGCGGCAAGGTGGTGGCGTACCGGCACGCCCTGATCCCGGTGTTCGCCAATGCGATCCGCCCCGATGCCGAGATGGCGGCCGCCATCGCGCGGCTGCGCGGGCCGCATGAGGCGATGCTGAGGCGCGTGGTCGGCCGCACCGAGACCACGCTCTATCGCCGCGGCAACACGAACGGCACCTGGGACGACCTGATCTGCGACGCGCTGCTCGCCGAGCGTGATGCCGAGATCGCGCTCTCCCCGGGCTTCCGCTGGGGGCCCTCGCTGCTGCCCGGCAGCCCGATCACCATGGAGGACATCTACGAGCAGACGGCGATGACCTATCCGAACGCCTGGCGCCTCGAGTTCACGGGCGCCCAGGTGAAGGAGATCCTCGAGGACGTCTGCGACAACCTGTTCAACCCGGACCCCTACTACCAGCAGGGCGGCGACATGGTGCGGGTGGGGGGCCTGGGCTTCACCATCCAGGTCGACCGCCCCGCCGGCCAGCGCATCACCGACCTCGTGCTCCTGCGCAAGAACGAACCGCTCGAGGCGTCCAAGCGCTACGTGCTCGCCGGCTGGGCCTCGGTGAACGAGGGCACGCAAGGCCCGCCGATCTGGGAGGTGGTGGAGCGTCACATCGCGCGGCTCGGCACGGTCGCGCCCAAGCCCAACACCGCGATTCGGCTTGCGCGCGGGTGACGCGCAGCGCCCGATCTCGCTTCGAGAGCGCAGCGATGCGGGCGCGGAGGCGTCGAGCGATGCCGATGATCGGCGTCGCGCCGCACCGGCCGCGGCTGCGGCGTCGACGCCGTCAGGCCTAGAGGCGCCGCGATGGACATCGGCCACGGCACGGCCCTGGTCGCGGGAATCCTCTCCTTCCTCTCGCCGTGCGTGCTGCCGCTGATCATCCCTTACTTGGGCTTCATCGGCGGCGTGACGCTGCAGGCCGGGGCGCGAGGGACGGTGGTACAGGCCGACCGGCTCAGGGTCGTTGCGGCGGCCTTCTTCTTCGTGCTCGGGTTCGCGACGGTGTTCGTCGCCCTCGGCGCGTCGGCGACCGCGATCTCGCGGCTGCTTGCCGAGCACATGGAGACGTTCGCCCTGGTCGCCGGCGTGGTCCTCATCGTCTTCGGGCTGCACTTCGCCGGCCTCTTCCGGCTTGCGTTCCTCTATCGCGAGAAGCGGTTCGCGGTCGAACGCAAGCCGACGGGCCCCATCGGCGCCTATGTCGTCGGGCTTGCCTTCGCCTTCGGCTGGACCCCGTGTGTCGGGCCCATTCTCGCCGGGATCCTCACCCTTGCCGCCTCGTCGCAGTCGATCGGCTACGGCGCCTCTCTGCTCGCGGTCTATGCCGCCGGCATCGGCGTGCCGTTCCTGCTCGCCGCCCTCTTCGCGACGCGGTTCCTCGGCTTCGTGCAACGCATGCGGCGGCCACTTCCGGGCGGTCGAGCTCACGGTCGGCGGGCTTCTCATCGTCACCGGCGTGATGATCATGACCGGCACCTTCGGCGTGATCGGGAACTGGCTGCTCGAGACCTTCCCGGTCTTCTCCCGCCTCGGCTGAGCCGCGATGGCGGCCGGTCGCTGCCCCCGCGCCCCGGCCGCCCGCAGGGCCACCCGCGGCGGCTCTGTGCCGTTCAGCCGCGCGCCTGGCGCGACCACCAAGCGGAGAACGTCGTGCCGTCGGCATAGGCCTTTTCGGCGACGTAGCGGAAGAGGCCGAGGAACTGGTCGGGCTTGAGAAGGCCGTGCATGCGTGCGACCTCGATCTCGTGCCCGGGCCGTTGCGGCAGCGCCTCGCTATCGGGGAAGAAGACGATGGTGGGGGTGAAACGCACCCGCCAGCGCCGTGCGAGCGCTTTCTCCTCCATGGTCGAACCGTCAAAGTCCTGGACCTCGCGCGAACCGTGCAGGTCGAGCTGCACCAGGGCGAAACGCTCGCGCACATAGGCGGCGATCTCGGGGTCGACCAGGTGCTTGGTGTGCATCTCCACGCAGTAGGGGCAGCCCCTCTGGTCGAACACGACGGCGAAGCGCTTGCCGTTGGCGCGTGCCTCGGCGAGGTCCTCGGGCAGGCGCAGGAAGGTGTCGAGGAACCAGGACTGGGTCCAGCCGTGATCCGTCCGCACCGGTTCCGGACGCAGGAGGCCGGGAGCAAGGAGGCCGGCGCCAGCGACGAGCGGTGCTGCAAGCAGGCTGCGGCGGGTGTTGGGCATCGACCCCTCCTTTTGTCTTTCACCCTGAATGATGGCAAGGCAGACGGCGCGGATCAATCCGCCGCCGACACGGATAGGAGAGGATGGCCATGAAGCGCGCAGTGTTGCTCGCCCTCGCCCTGCTGGTCGCATCTCCCGCGACCGCTTCCCGCGAGCGCGCGACCGAACTTGCCGACCCCAAGCCGAGCGTGGACGCGCCGCGTCGCATCGTCGTCTCGCTCGCCGAAGCCGACCCCGCGCGGGCCAACGCCGTCTTCTCCAACGTCATCAACATCCAGGAGTTCTACGGCACGGACCGCGTGGAACTGGCGATCGTGCTCTACGGGCCGGGCGTTCGCCACGTGCTGAAGGGCGACAGCCAAGTGGCGGAGCGCGTCGCCTCGCTGCGCGCCTACGACATCGCCTTCATCGCCTGCGGCAACACGCTCGAGAGCATGGGCCGCCCCCATGACGACCTGCTGGAAGGGGTCGAGGTGGTGAAGGCCGGCCTGCCGGAGATCGTCGAGAAAATGCTCGCCGGCTGGGTGCACCTCAAGCCGTAGCGCCTTCGGCGCACTCCTGCCTCGCACCTCACATCTGCAGGCGGTCCTCGACCGCGGCGATGCCAGCCTTGGCGCAGGCGTCGTCCTCGCCCCCGCCGGGCGCGCCGGAGATGCCGATGCCGCCGACAATCATGCCGCCGGCTTCGACGGGGACGCCCCCGCCGAGGAAGACGAAGCCCGGCAGATGGCGGATGCCCGAGTTGAGCTGGCCCGCTTCCGTCACCTCGGCCAGGGTGAGGGTGTCGGAGCGGAAGCTCACGGCCGTGCGCGCCTTGCCGATCGCGGTGTCTGGCGTGTGCTGGCCGGCGAGCCGGTCGCGCAGCACCACCTGCACGAGACCGAACCGATCCGTCACCGCCACCGCGACCTGATAGCCGCGGTTGCGGCACTCCTTCAGCGCGGCGAGGGCGAGATCGAGCGCGAGTTCGGGCGTCATCACCCGGAAGGTGGTGAAGTCGTCGGCGGCCGCCCGCGCTTCGCCGCCCGCCAACGCCGCGGTGAGCGCCGCCGTCGCCAGAAGGGTCATCCTCATTGCCGTGCTTCCTCCGTTGGTTCGTCCAGTTTCCCGACCAGGGCCTCGGCCGCCTGCCAGAACAGCGCCTCGCCCTGGTAGCCGACGATGCGACCGATCTCCCGCCCATCCTTCACCAGGACGAAGGTGGGCGTGAAGACCGCAGCACGAAGGAAGGCGAGATCGGGGGGCAGGGGACCGCGGCCGATGTCGACGCGACGGAGGGGAGCGCGGCGGCCGAGGTCGGAGGCCTGCCAGGCAGGGCCGACCTCGCGCAGCCAGCGCCGGCAGTACGGGCAGTCGTGACGCTCGAGCATCACGAGGGCGGCGCCGCCTTCGGCCCGGGACGGACACGCCGCGACGCCGACGAGCCCGGCGAGGAGATGGCGCCGCCGCATCGCGGTCATCCGCCAGGACCGTTGCGCTCGAGGAAGGAGATCACGTCCTTGACCCGCTGCAGGTTGGGCCAGCCTGCGAAGGCCGTCGGTCGGCCCGGCACGACGGGTTTCGGGTTGGCGCGGGTCTTACCCGGGTTCTCCTCGCTCCGGATGAAGCGGCGAACGGACAGGTCCTGTCTGCCGGCGGAAGGGGGCAACCCCTCGCCCTTTCCCGCCTCGCCTCTGACGCTGCCGCGACGATCCGGGGCGATGCCCGTGCGCCCCCCGCCGCAATGCCGTGGCAGGTCCTGGCCTCGGTGAGCACGAGCTGCCCGTCGGCCAGGTCGCCGTGCGCTTCCACGAGGGACGCGGCCACGACTCCCGTGGCGGCGATGGCTCTCAGGGGGAGGTGCATCCGTCCTGTTCTCGTGGAGGAGACGGCTGGCGTGTCCCCGGACGATCGGACCGCTGTCGGACGCTGCATCTTCGTGTCATGCGAAGATACCTCTGGACGCTGCCGATCACAATCACTATAGTGCGCCAAACCAACGACGGGGAGGAAACCCATGCCCAGCACGTCTGTTGCGAGCAGGTGTGCAGTATTGCCGCGATGGTGGCGGCCGCGGCTCCTGGCCGCATGGCCAGGCGCGACGCCAACGACCAGACACGGGTCGCACTCGTGACCGGCGGCTGCGTCGGCTGCCATGGTGGCGACGGCAGCGGTGGGCACGGCATTCCAAAGATCGCGCAGACGATGACCCGGGCCGAGTTCGTCGCCGCCATGAAGGCGTTCCGCGACAACCAGAACAACCCGACCGTGATGAACCGGATCGCGCGCGGCTACACCGACGAGGAGTTCGCGCTGATGGCGATCCGCTGGGCGAAGCCGCAGTGAGGGGGAGGAAGCGATGAACAACACGCTCACGCGCCGCACGCTTTTGGGTTCCGCGGCCGCGCTGCCGGTCGCGCTTGCCGCGCCGCGCGTCTCCGCCCAGGCGCGCATGCGCCTCGTCGTCATCGGTGGCGGCTTCGGCGGCGCCTCGGCGGCGCGTTTCGCCCGCGATGCGTTCCCCGACGTCGAGGTCACGCTGATCGAGCGCACCCGCACCTTCACCACCTGCCCCTATGGCAACCTCGTGCTCGGGGGCATGCGCAAGATCGAGGACATCACCTTCACCTACGACGGCCTTGCTCGGCGTGGCGTGCGCGTGGTGCACGACGAGGCGGTGGCGGTGGATCCTTCGGCGAAGACGGTTCGGCTTCGCAACGGCGGGCCCGTTGCCTACGACCGCCTGATCATGAGCCCTGGCATCGACCTCCGTTGGGGCGCGATCGAGGGCTACGACGAGGCCGCCGCCGAGCGCATGCCGCACGGCTGGGCGCCTTATCTGCAGCCGATCACCGTTCTCGAACGCCAGTTGCGCGCCATGCCGGATGGCGGGGTGTTCGTGATGGCGATCCCGGACAATCCGTTCCGCTGCCCGCCCGGGCCCTACGAGCGGATCAGCATGGTCGCGCACTACCTCAAGCAGGCGAAGCCGCGCGCCAAGATCCTCGCGCTTGACGCGAAGAACGGCTTCTCCAAGCAGCCGTTGTTCCAAGAGGCTTGGGAGGAACTCTACCCCGGCATGATCGAGTGGCGGGGCGCCTCGAACGACGGGCGGGTGGTGCGCGTCGACCCTCAGGCGATGACGCTGCGCACCGAGTTCGGCGAGACGGTGAAGGCGGACGTCGCCAACGTGATCCCGCCGCAGATGGCCGGCCGCATCGCGCGCGACACCGGGCTTGCGAACCAGACCGGCTGGTGCCCGGTCAAGCCGCAGACCTTCGAGAGCGCGCTCGTGCCGGGGATCCACGTCATCGGCGATGCGTCGATCGCGGCCCCGATGCCGAAGTCGGGCTTCGTCGCCTCCACGCACGCGAAACAGGCGGTGGCGGCGGCCGTCGCCTTGCATCGCGGGCGAGACGCCGCCCGATCCGGTCTATTTCAACACCTGCTACAGCCATGTCGGCACCGACTACGGCATCTCCATCGTCGGCGTGTTCCGCGCCGAGGGCGACCGGTTCGTCGAGGTGCCGAACTCGGGCGGCATCAGCCCACGCAACGCGACGATGACGCCTGAGCGACGTCGCGAGTTCCGCCGGCTGGAGGCCGACTACGCCGATGGTTGGTACGAGGCGCTGACCCGGCAGATGTTCGGCTTGAGTTGAGGAGCGAAGGATGGGGAGTGAGATGGAGCGGAACGATTCGACCTCGTCACGGCGTGGCGTTCTGCGCGCCGGGGCCGGGCTTGCCGCGGCGGCGGCGACAGCGCTCACCGGCGGTCGCGCCGTTGCCGCCGGCAACAGGAGCGGGGGCAATCCGGAGAACCTGCCGCCGAACCTGCCCGAATGGGGCCGCTCCCTCGGGCTCGGCGTGATCGAGGAGCCGTACGGCAACCCCTCGCGCCATGAGGCGCATGTCGTGCGGCGCTACGTGCCGTGGCTGACGGCGGATCGCATCGGCTCCGTCTCGTTCACCCCGCTTGCCGACCTCCACGGCATCATCACCCCCAACGGCCTCTGCTTCGAACGTCACCACGGCGGCTACCCGGACGTCGATCCGAACGACTGGCGGCTGATGGTGCACGGCCTGGTCGATCGGCCCAAGATTTTCACTCTGCAAGACCTGATGCGGATGCCGACGGTCAGCCGCATCCACTTCCTCGAGTGCCCGGCCAACGGCGGCATGGAGTGGCGCGGCGCACAGATGTCGGGCGTTCAGTACACGCACGGGATGCTGATGTGCTGCGAGTGGACGGGCGTGCCGCTCAAGCACGTCTTCGCCGAGACCGGGTTGAAGCCGAACGCCTCGTGGGTGCTGGCGGAAGGAGGGGATGCGTCTCACCTCTCGCGCAGCCTGCCCATCGCCAAGCTGCTGGACGACTGCATCCTTGCCTGGGGCCAGAATGGCGAGATGCTGCGCCCGCAGCAGGGCTATCCCGTGCGGCTCGTCGTTCCCGGCTACGAAGGAAACGTCTGGATCAAGTGGATCCGCCGCCTCGAGGTGGGCGACCGGCCCTGGTACCACCGCTCGGAAACCCGCACCTACACGGATCTCCTGCCCTCCGGCAAGGCACGGCAATTCACCTTCATCAACGAGGTGAACTCCGTCATCACCTACCCCTGCCCCGAAAAGCCCCTGCACGGGAAGTCGGGCTTCGTCGAGATCAAGGGCCTTGCCTGGTCGGGCTTGGGCAAGATCGCGCGCGTCGACGTTTCGGTCGATGGCGGCGACACATGGCGGACGGCAGAGCTGCAGGAACCGATCCTTTCCAAGGCTCTCACCCGCTTCCGCTTCGCCTGGGAGTGGCGGGAAGGGACGGGGCCGTTCTATTTGCAGTCGCGCGCCATCGATGAGACCGGGCGCGTGCAGCCCTCCATCCACGCCCTGCGCAACGCGCGCGGCGTGGAGAGCATCTACCACAACAACCGCATTCACACCTGGCTGGTCGAGAAGGACGGCACGGTGGTCAACGTGCAGATCGACGCCTGAGGAGAAAGAGCCGATGCGCCAGACCCTTCTTCTCGGCGCCGCCCTGATTGCGGTCGCGGCTTCCGTAACGGTAGCGGATCAATTCGCCCTCGCCCAGCAGCGCCAGCAGACGCAGCAGCAGCCGCGTCCGGCCCAGCCGGCGCAGCAGGCCCAGCCGGCCGCGACGCCCGCTCAGCAGGTCGCCGCGGTGCCGTTCTCGCGCGGCCTCGAGCAGTTCAAGCCATTCGTCCCGCCGCCGGGCGGCAACACCTGGGAGCAGCCTTGGCCGCAGCCGGCCGGCCTGCCGCCCCTGCCGAAGCCGCTCGGCCTCGGCGCGGACGCCACACCTGAGCAGATCGCGGGGTGGGACATCGCGATCCGCCCCGACGGGTCGAACCTCCCGCCGGGGCGCGGGTCGGTGAAGGAGGGAGAGGAACTCTATCTTGCCCACTGCGCCTCCTGCCACGGCGACTTCGGCGAGGGGATCGACCGCTGGCCTGCTCTGATGGGCGGCAGAGGATCGCTGAACACGGACGCGCCGAAGCGCACCGTCGGCAGCTACTGGCAGGCGGCGCCCACGGTGTTCGACTACATCCGCCGCGCCATGCCCTACGCCGCCCCGCAGAGCCTGACCAACGACGAATACTACGCGATCACCGCCTATGTCCTCTATCTCAACGAACTGATCCCGGAGGATGCGGTGATGGACGCAAAGACTCTCGCCGCAGTGCGCATGCCGAACCGCGACGGCTTCATCTTCGAGGAGCGGCCGGATACGCCGGACGAGGTCTGCATGACCAATTGTCGGAAGAACAAGACCGTCACGGTGCTGATCGACAGCCGCCAGTTCGTCGAACCGGGCTCCGGGTCGGGAACCAGCGAGCCGCAGTAGCAACGCTCTCCGCATGGTTTCGCCGCTGTGACGGAGCGCACACCCTGGTAGGCTGATCGCGCGCATCCTCCCTTTCGGATCTGGGAGGTTGCCGTGATCCTCTGGTTCGTCGCGTCAGCCATCGCCACTGCCGCCGCTTTCCTGGTGGCGCCGGACCGTCGGGGCCCGGCAGCGCTCGCCGTCCGTGGCCTCGCCGTCGCGCTTGGCACCCTGATCCTCGTCGTGTTGCCCTTCGGCGTGGCGCTGTCCGCCCGCTGGGGTGGCTCCCAGCTTACGGCCGAAAGCCACGCCGTCGCGCTCGCCACGGCACGCGCCCTGCTGACCGAGAACGCGGCGCTGATCCTGCTGGGCAACCTGTTCGGGATCGCGCTCGCCGCCTGGCTTCGGATTTACGACAGGATCGAGACACCGACGGAGAAGCTCCTTACCGAACGGCTTACCCTGATCCTCGCCGGGCTGGTCCTGGTGGCGATTGGCTTGCCGTGGCTCTCGGCCAACAAAGATCGGATCGGGTCGGTGGAGATCGCGAGCCTCGCCAAGCTGACGCTGCAGCCGGCCGTGTCTGCGCAGATCCAGAACGCGGTCAGTTCCGCAAGGCGACAGCGGCAGAAATCCGCTCCGGCATCGACATCGCGCAGTACATCTCGCTTCGCGCGGGACTTCACGACCACCCGGGCGATCCAGCGCGACTTCGAAGCGGCCGCCATCCTTCCTGGTGGTTCGCGCGCGCGTTCCTCCGCCGCCGTCGCAGCGCAACCGCGGGGCGTCCGACCCTGAGCAGGACCAGCCGAAGGTCACGCTCGAGCTGATGAGCCGGCTCGATCCGATGCTCGAGTGCGTCGAGGCATACGTCCGCGCCATGCGGGACTACCGGCTGTTCCTCATCGATGTCCGGCCCCTCGTTCTGGAATTGCAACGGATCTGGGGCTTCCAGGCCGAGGGCAGACTGCCGATCCACGCCGTGCTCGATCTCGACTCGGCGGCGCGGGTGCTCGCCGGCGAGGCCGCGTGGCGCCTCGCTGCGCGGCGCAGCCGGACGCTGATGTGGCACTACGATGACGGACCGAAGCCCTGCCGCGAGCGGACCTCGGCCGAGCACGATCCCCTGCTCCATCATCACGCGGCAGCGGACGGACACATCCCTCTCGATCAGCTCGATGAGCTGAACCCGTATCTCGTGATCGTGCTCGCCTACCTCTACGGCGCGATCGGGTCGCACGCGACGGCAGTGGACGAGTTGCTCGCCCATGTCGATCGGATCCGTGACGCGCTGGTCCGGAGGCCGGAGCTGTCACGCCACCGGCCCCTGCTGCTGTGGTTCTCCCTGCGCGCGGTGATCGAGGCGAGCGTGCTCGCCGAGCAGGACAGCGCCCAGCCGCAGAAGGCGGAGATGATGCGGCGACTTCTCTCGACCGCGGTCGATCTCGCCCGGGAGGCCGGCGCGCCCGAACCCTGGGACTTCGCTGCCCGCTGCCGCAACGAAGGCGATCCGGCGGCACGGCGGATCGCCTTCACGCTGCTGAACCTCCGCGCCCGCCTTCTCCAGGCCGCCGCCGCAGCAGGGCGGACGGGGGCGGCGGAGCATGCCGAGGCGGTGCGGCTGGCCGCGATCGATCTCGACGCCTGCTTCGCCCCCCTGTTCGCCGGTCGGCGAGACGACATCATCCGCAGCGTCGCCGCCATGATCCAGGTGACGCGCGCACGGCTCGCGCTCGCCTGGAGCGCGGCCGCGCGCAGCGGCCGGCTGATCACGGACGACGAGGCGCGCAGCCTCGCCCGCGGCGCGCGCGACAGCGCGATGGCAGCGATCATCATGCTCGAGGACCTGACGCGACAGAATGCCACCCCGGTCCCCTCGCGCGGTGTGGATGAGACGGATGGCATGGCAGCACGGCTGCGCCGCCCCGCCCATGAGGCGCGGCTCGCCGAGGCGCGGACAACTTTGCAGCAGGCGCTTGCGCTTGCGCACTGAGGCGGCATGGGGCCGCGACTCCGGAAGGAGACACTCCAGAGGGAGAGCAGAACGATGGTCCAGCAAGCGATCATCGGGGCAGCGGTGGCACTGGCGGGCATGGTTCCGGCGGTGCTGGCGCTGGCCCAGACCTACAGGCCGTAGGTCGGGGCCCCAGCCCCCGCGGGGCGGTTCCGGGCAGCCGGGCCGCCCCGCGGTCACCCCCGTGTCGATCGGCTACACTCGGCCGTCGCCACGGGGACAGCCCACATGCTCGACCTCCATCGCTACGCCGCCCTCACCTTCGACTGCTACGGCACGCTGATCGACTGGGAGACGGGCATCGCCGGCTTCGTCGCGCCGCTCGCCCGCGCGCAAGGGCACGACTGGTCGGAGGCGCAGATCCTCGAGGCGTTCGCCGATCTCGAACATCGTGAACAGGAACGTGACCCCTCCGCGCCTTTATCCTCGTCATCCTCGAGCGCACCTTCCTTGCGATCTGCGATCGGCTTGGGACTTCGCCGCGACACCTGAGGCGGCCAAGGCCTTCGCCGCCTCGGTCGGCGACTGGCCGCCCTTTGCCGACACCGCCGCCGCGATGGCGCAGTTCCACGGCCGGTTCGTGGTGGGCATCCTCTCCAACGTCGACGACGCCTCGCTTGCGCGTTCGATCGCCGCCATCGGCACCGCGCCCGATTTCACCGTCACCGCCGAGCGGGTCGGCTCGTACAAGCCGGCGCCGGCGCATTTCGAGGCGGCGTGCGCCATCCTCGCCGGCCGCGGCATCGGGCCCGACCGCTGGCTGCACGTCGCCCAATCCATGTTCCACGACATCGCGCCCGCCCGCCGCCTCGGCATCCGCTGCTGCTGGGTGAACCGCCGCGCCGGCCGCACCGGCCACGGCGCGACCCCGCCCGTCCATGTCGTGCCCGACTACACCGTCTCCTCGCTCGCGGAACTCGCTGCGCTCGCTCGGCTGCAGGCGGATTGAGCCGAAGTCGATTTCGGCGCAGGCTCGCAACGATCGCGATGCCGTGCTCGCCGAGGCCAACGCGGTCGGCACCGCGTGGCTCGGCGCCGGGCTTGCGCCGGGGAGCAGGCGGCCGAGTTGCGGCGCGGGTTCAGGGCCTATGCGGAGCAGCGTATTGCCGCGATCGAGGGCGCCCGCCGCCCCGAAGATGTGTCGCGCCTCTCCGAGGCCGCGCAGCCGCTGCAGGACGCGGTCTGGGCCGCGGTGACCCGGGTTGCGGAGGAGCGGCCCGATGCCATCGCCGGCGCCCTGGTCGCCGCGGCCAACGACGTGTTCGACCGCGCCACCGACGTCCGCTCGCCACGTCGCGACGCGCGTGCCGCGCCACATCCTGCGCCTGCTCCTGTGGTCCTCGATCCTCACCGTCGCCGCCATGGGCTTCCATTTCGCCCTCTCCGAACGGCGCCAGTTCGTCCTCTCCTCCGTGCTGGTCGCGATGTGGTCCGGGGCACTCGTGCTGATCGTCGACATCAACCGCCCCGTGCAGGGCTGGGTGCAGGTCGGGGCCGAGCCGATCCGCTGGACCGTGGCAGGTTTCGGCCCCTCGCCCTGAGCGGGCGGCTTGCCGCCGCCTCGCCCGCGCGCCACATCGGGGGCGCAGCCGAAGGAGAGGATGATGACGGCGAGGGCGACGTTCGGCGGCGGGTGCTTCTGGTGCCTCGAGCCGATCTTCCGCGACCTCAAGGGCGTGAGCGATGCGGCCTGCGGCTACGCCGGCGGGCACGTGCCGAACCCGACCTACGAGGAGGTCTGCCGCGGCGCGACGGGACATGCCGAGGTGGTGCGGGTGACGTTCGACCCCGATACGATCTCCTTTGCCGATCTCTGTGCGATCTTCCTCCAGGTGCACGACCCGACGACGAAGGACCGCCAGGGCGCCGATGTCGGCCCGCAGTACCGTTCCATCGTCCTCGCCGAGGACGAGGAGCAGGAGCGGGTCGCGCGCGCGGTGATCGCGGAGTTCGAGGCGCGGCGCGTCTGGCCCGATCCGATCGTGACCGAGGTCGTCCGGCTCGATCGCTTCTGGCCGGCGGAGCCCTATCACCAGCGCTACTTCGAGCGGAATCCGGCGGCCGGCTACTGCCGGGCGGTGATCGCGCCGAAGGTCGCGAAGTTCCGCCAGGCCTTCGCCGGACGCCTCAAGGCGGCCTGAGGGCGACGCGGCGCGAGGGACGCGGCGATCAGGGGTTTGAGGCACCGCCGGCCGATCCCGTTCCTGTACCGAACCGTTTCGTCCTCTCTCGCCGCCCGCCTGCCGCGACCTCGCCTCCGCCTCGGCGAGGCGCGCATCACGCCGCCTCGGGCCTGAGCACCCCGCGACGGATCTGGTCCTCCTCGATCGATTCGAAGAGCGCGCGGAAATTGCCCTCGCCGAAGCCCTCGTCGCCGCGGCGTTCGATGATCTCGAAGAAGATCGGGCCGATCACGGTGGTGGTGAAGATCTGCAGCAGCACCTTGGTCTGCCCACCGCCGACCACACCCTCGCCGTCGATCAGGATGCCGAGCCGCCGCAGCCGTTCGACATCGACTCCGTGGCCGGGCACGCGGGCATCGACCTTCTCGTAGTAGGTGTCCGGGGGAGAGGGCATGAAGGCGAGGCCCCGCTCGCGCAACCGTTCCACCGCGCTGAAGATGTCGCGTGCGCCCAAGGCCACGTGCTGGATCCCCTCGCCGCGATATTCCCGCAGGAACTCCTCGATCTGGCTCTTCTCATCCGCGCTCTCGTTGATCGGGATGCGGATGCGCCCGCAGGGGCTCACCATGGCGCGGGAGAAGAGACCTGTCAGCTTGCCTTCGATCGCGAAGAAACGGATCTCACGGAAGTTGAACAGGCGCCGGTACCACTCGGCCCAGACGTCCATGTTGCCGCGATGCACGTTGTGGGTGAGGTGGTCGATGTAGAAGAGGCCCACACCCTCGGGCTTCGGGTCGCGTTCGCCCTCCCAGACGAAGTCGACGTCCCAGATCGAGCCTCGCGCGCCGTAGCGGTCGACGAAATAGAGCTGACTGCCCCCGATCCCCTCGATGGCGGGGATGTTCAGCTCCATCGGCCCCACCCGGGTCTCGGAGGGTTTCGCGCCCAAGGCGAGCGCCCGGCGAAAGGCATGCGCGGCATCGACCACGCGGAAGGCCATCGCGCAGGCGCACGGCCCGTGCGCCTCGGCGAAGCGGCGCGCGAAACCCTGGGGTTCGGCGTTGACGACGAAGTTGACGTCGCCTTGTCGCCAAAGGGTCACCTTCTTCGACCGGTGCCGCGCCACGGGCCGGAAGCCGAGCGTGGCGAACAGGGCTTCGAGCCGTTCGGGTTCGGTCGAGGCGTATTCGACGAACTCGAACCCGTCCGTGCCCATCGGGTTCTCGTCCGAAATGGTGGCGGGCGGCGCGTCGTGCGGATAGGGGCCCATGCTGTCCTCCCGGTTGATCCGGGTGGGACTGTAGCAGGTGCCTCCTGCGGGTTTCGCCCAATCCGCTGGCGCTCGCGGCCAGCTGGCGCAAGGTTTTCGCGCAAAAGGCCTGCGTGTTGCCAGAAATCCATCCGGCCGAGCCTCGATGTCTGCACGCCTCATCGCTCGAGGCGGTGCAGGAGGACGGGCGGGCGAGCCATGCCGTCCGCCCTGAGCGTACGGGCTTCTCTGCCTGCACGCGCGCACGGCGGCCGGCGCGGCTGGAGCACGCCAGGGTGACCGGGGCTGGCGTGCGATTTTCGAGGAGAGGGCGGTCGGGCCCGGGGTCACGCTCTCGTCGTCGTTCCCTCCGACGCCACGCGGGCCGCGCTGCCGCTGTCGACCGCGCGCTCGTGGCGATGGCGGAGGGGACAGAGGCGCGGCAGCTGACCGCTGATGCGGACGATCTCCTCCCCGTCGTTGCGCCGGACCTCGAGGCCTTCGCCGGCTGCGCGCTCAGCGTCTGATGCCGCTGCCCCAGTGGTCGCGCCCATCCGCCTCGCGTCCGTGCCGGAGAGGGGGAAGCGGGCGGAAATGCTGCCCTGCCGCAGGGCTGGGGCGGTCAGTCAGGTTCCGCGCCGCGCAGCTTGGTGCGCAGGCGACGGACGTTCAGCCACACCGCACCGCCGATCAACGGCACGGCGAGGGCGACCAGCACCTCGTCCATGTGCTCGGGCAGAAGGCGCATTCCTGGCAGGCCCTCCACGGCGAGTTTCAGAAGCGATACGGCGTAGTAGGTGATGGCGAAGATGGAGAGCCCCTCGACCGCCTGAGAGAGCCTGAGCTGCAGCCGCGCGCGCCGGTCCATCGCGCGGAGGAGATCGCGGTTCTGGGCGGCGAGCCGCACCTCGACCCGGGTGCGCAGCATGCCGGCCGCCCGGTTCAGCCCATCGAGCAGGATCCGTTCGCGCCGTGCCACCGCCGCACAGGTGCGAAGCCCCGGCTGGAAGCGGCGTTCGAGGAAGGTGCCGAGCATCTGCAGCCCCTCCACCCGGCCCTCATGCAGCTCCTGGATTCGGTTCGCGACCAGCGCGCCGTAGGCCTCGGTGGCGGCGAAGCGGAAGCGGTTCGCGGCGGCGAGCGCCTCGGCCTCGGCGGCAAGCGCGGTGAGGCGGTCGAGCAGCAGCGCCTCGTCTTCGGCCGAGGCGCTGGTTGCGCTCACGATCGCATCGAGGCGCCGTTCGAAACGCGCTCAGCTTCGGCGTCGCCTCGCGGGCGGGCGGCAGGCCAAGCAGCGCCGCCATCCGGTACGTCTCGATCTCGAGCAGGCGCTGCGCCATCCGTCCGAGGCGGCCGGGGGTGAGGCGATGCGCATAGAGCAGTATCCGGGTGAAGCCGTCCTCGCGGATGCGGAAGTCGGCGAACACCACGCCGTCGCCGTCGCCCACGGTCGAGCCGACCACCTCGCCGACGAAGGCATCATGCGGCGGGGCGGTGGCGACCCCGGGCAGGATCTTCAGGTGCACCGCGGTCAGGCGCTCGCCGCCGATCTGGTCGAGCCAGCGCGTGAACGGAGGGATCAGGGCCGACCACTCGGCGGGGTCGAGATCGGCTGCGGCGTCGGCCAGCACCGTGATGGAGCGGAACTCGCCGTGGCGTTCCCACTTCACCAGCCGGCCGAGCAGGGCGACCACATGGTGGCGGGCCCCGTCCGGCGGCGGGGTCGCGCCATGCTCCCGGCACAAGTCGGCGAACTCGCGCCGGTCGCGCTCGGCGTCGGTCTCCCGCGCCATCAGCACGACGTGGGACAGCACCGCCGGCGCGGTCAGGCGCAGATGCGGGCGCGCATGCAGCTCGTCGTTGATTGCGACGCGGAGCGGGTGGTCCTTCATGTGCGCCGCACCATGCCACGCGCCGACGTCAGCCGGGAAGGCGGGCTTGACCCGCCGCCGGCCGCACGGTCGGATCGCGCAACCGGAGAGGGACGCGGGGAGGAAGAGCATGCGCGCGATGGCGGTGGTGGAGAACGGCAAGCCGCTGGTGCCGCTTGACCTGCCGACCCCCGAGCCGCGCGGCAGCGAGGTCCTGCTCGAGGTCACGCATTGCGGGGTCTGTCACTCCGACCTGCACATCTGGGAGGGGTATTACGATCTCGGCGGCGGCAAGGTCCTGACCCTGAAGGATCGCGGCGTGACCCTTCCCCTCGCCATGGGCCACGAGGTGGTCGGGCGGGTGGTGGCGATGGGCCCGGAGGCGGCGGGCTCAGGCCTCAAGGTCGGCGACGTCCGGCTCGTCTTTCCGTGGGTCGGCTGCGGAACCTGCGCGCGCTGCCGGGCGGAGGAGGACAACATGTGCCTCTCTCCCCGCTCGCTCGGCGTCTATCGCCATGGCGGCTACGCCACGCACATCCTGGTGCCCGAACCGCGCCACCTCGTTCCCATCGACGGGCTCGACCCGGCCTTGGCGGCGACCTACGCCTGCTCGGGGCTCACCGTCTATTCGGCGATCCGCAAGGTGATGCCGCTGCCGGCGGAGGAGCCCGTGGTGGTGTTCGGCGCGGGCGGTCTTGGGCTGAACGCGATCGCCGTGCTGAAGGCGCTGGGCCACCGCCGCATCGTCGTGGTCGACCTCGATCCCCGCAAGCGCGAGGCGGCGGCTGCCGCCGGGGCGAGCGACGTCGTTGACGGCGTGGGGAGCCCGGAGGAGGTGGCGGGCCGCATCACCGCAACGTGCGGGGGCCCCGTGGAGGCGGTGATCGACCTCGTCGGCGCCGGAGCCACCGCCCGCGCCGGCTTCGCCGCCCTGCGCAAGGGCGGAACCCTCGTGATCGTCGGGCTCTATGGCGGAGATCTGCCGCTGCCCTTGCCGATCATGGCGACCCGGGCGCTGACGGTCCGCGGCAGCTATGTCGGCAACCCGAAGGAGCTCCGCGAGGTCGTCGCCTTGGCCCAGGGCGGCAAGCTGCCGCCGATCCCGGTCGCGACGACTCCGATCGGGGAGGCCAATGCGGCCCTTGCGCGGCTCAAGGCGGGGGCGGTGGTCGGGCGTCTGGTGCTCGTCAACGACGGCCGGTTCTGACCGCGGCAGTGGTGCGCTGCACTTGGCGGTTGCTACAACGCGGCGCGAGGGTCAGACGGGGAGCGGAGGCGGTGACGAGGTCGCCCAGGTGGGGGTGCGGGTTGAGCGGGGGGTCGAGCAGGGCATGACCACCCGTCGCCCCGGGGTTCCACCCGCAGCGCTCGCCGCCGATGCCGTGCTCGGCGCCAACCAAGCCTTCTACGAGGCGTTCAACACGCGCGACGCGGCGGCGATGGACCGGCTCTGGTCGGGAGAGGCGCCGGTCGTGTGTGTCCATCCCGGCTGGAACCCGCTGACCACGCGCGAGGAGATCCTGGCCTCCTTCGCCGCCATCCTGGCCAATCCGGAGGCGCCGCAGCTCGAGTGCGAGGACCCCGAGGCGCTTCTGCACGGCGACTTCGCTCTCGTCGTCTGCCACGAGCGGGTCGAGGGGGCGCTTCTTGCCTGTGTCAACGGCTTCCGGCTGGAGGACGGCGTGTGGCGCATGATCCTGCACCAAGCGGGCCCGGTGGGAGAGGAGCCGACCCGGCGACCCGCATTCGCGTTCCGCTCGGGGCGGATTCACTGAGTGCGCCATCGGCTGCGGTTGCCGCCCCGCGGGCCGCTCTGGACCGGCGGAGCCTTCTCGCCGCCGTGCCGCTTGCCTGGATGCCGGCTGGAACGTCCGTCGACGGCCGCGCCGACGTGGTGCGGGTCTCGGTCGTCCTTTCCAACGGTCCTGTGCGGGTCGCGGCGCCACGCCGGACGGCCCTGGCCGAGGCCGCGTTGCGCGCCTTGCCAGACCTCGTTTGCCGCGGCACGGCGGTCACGCACGCGCTCGGCTCGGATGCCGGCTCGGGTGTGCTCGTGGAGGGCGTGGGCGAGGATCACGCCGGCCGCCCGCTTCTCCTCGCCCAGTGGATGCTGTGGCGAGAGGACGAACGGACGCTGCGCGTTCTGCTCGCGGCGGACCCGGCGCGGTTCGGACCGGCCCGGGCCGCTGTCGCCTCCGCGCTGGCGCAGGCCTTCGGGGCCGGAGAGATCCCAACCCCTCAGCGCAAAGACCGGTAGGGCGCGCCCCAGATCGCGGCTTCGTCCCCGAAGTCGCGGCGCGCGCTGGCCTCAGCCGTGGCGAAAGAGCCTTGGCTTGCCGCGCGCGCAGGCCGATCGGAGGCTTCGGCCAGTTCGAGGATGCGGCTCTCGTCGAGCGCGCCGCCCAGGCGGCCGACATAGGCCGGGGCGCGGGCGGCGGCCGCCGCCGCGCGCTGGGTGGCGCGCTCCACCCGCTCGGGGAGGGGCTGCCGGTCGGCGATGGCGCGGCCCTCCGGGTCGCGGGGGTAGATGAACCCCCAGGTCGCGTAAGTTCGACCGTAGTCGGAGCCGCGGCCATGCACCTCGACGCGCACGGCCGTCCAGTCGTTGCCGGGCGAGACGTCGATGACGGAGACCCCGCGCGCGATCCGCCCCTTCGGCACGCCCGGTCCCGGCCAGTTGGCGTGATCGACCAGGATCTCGCGCGACGACACGATCCCGCTCACCACCGAGACGTGGCCGAGCCGCATCTGGCCGGACGGGGCGAAAGACCAGGACCGACCCGACCTCGGGGCGGCTGCCGCGGGCGTAGCGACCTTCGGCTTGAGCCCACCAGGTGCGCGCGTCCCCCATGATGTCGATTCCCGACAGGTGGCGAGCGAACGGGACGCACTGGACGAGAGACGCGGGGGAGGGACTTCGCGCCGCGGGCGGGCTGGAAGGGTTCGCCGAGACCCGGGAGGGCGGGAACCGACAGGGCGAGAACCATGGCGGTGGCCAAGGCGATTCGCGGGCCGCGACGATGGACGCGCATAGCTGCTCCTCTTCCCGTTCATGACCGAGCGAGGGTGAAACCGGTCGGGAACCGGAGAGGCAACCGCGGATCCTGCCTGCCACCGTATTGCCGCAAACTTCTCTGGCTTTCGGCTGTGGACAGCCGCGCGTTTTAGGTATGCGGTCCTATCACGTTCGGTTTCGTTGTGTTTCTTCCGCTGGCCCGCACGCCCGCGATTCGAGGCAAGACGGCCCCGCCGCGGGGCGCCGCGGGGCCGGCCCGAACCTGCTGCCGACTGGGCTCAGCTCTACTTGCAGGCGACGACCATGATCTCGACCAGCATATCTGGTGAGGCGAGCTTCGCTTCCACGCAGGCCCGCGCCGGGGCGAGACCGGGCGGCACCCAGGCCGTCCAGATCTCGTTCATCGCGTCACGATCCTTGATGTCCTTCAACCAGATCTGTGCGGAGAGGAGTCTTGTCCTGTCCGTTCCGCGCGCCTCCAGAAGCGTGTCGATCTGCTCCAGAATGTCCCGCGTCTGCGCCCTCACGTCGCCTGACGTGTCGCGGGCGGTGATCCCGCGCAGGAAGACGAAGCCGTGGTAGTCCACGGCATCGGAATAGATCTTGCCTGGGTTGACCCGGTCGATACGGCCCATCGCGCTCTCCTCTCGAGGTCCGCCGGCCTCAGATTGGCCGGCACCGCTGCCCGGTAGCCCAGCCGGCGGCAGGACGCCAACCCGTCAGGGCGCCGGGTCGGGGAGGCGCGCGAGGCGGCAGCCACACCAGGGGCAGACGGCCAGTCGCCGTACCGCCTCATCGAGGTCCTGCGGCACGGGCCTGCCCGCGCGCACAGCGTCGAGTTCCGCGCGCAAGGCCTCATGAAGCGAGGAGCGCTCGCAGAACGCGACAAGCTCCGCCGCCGTCTCCGCATCCGCCTCCTCGAGGCGGAGGGCCGCCGCCGGCCCGGCGGCGAAGCAGGCGAAGGCGGCGGCAAGACCGAGACGACGCGTGACCATGGGCGTGCGCAAGGTCGCCACTCCCCGCCTCGAGGTCAAGCGAGCGGGCCGCTCATCCGCGGCCTCGCGCCGCCGCTGTCGCCATCCCGCGGCGCGACGCCACGCTCCATCTCCGCCGCGATCCGCGTCTTCCGCCCCACCGCCCACCACCAGACCGGAAGGCAGGCGAGCGAAGCCCGCGATCACCGCCCATCGAAGGCCGACGCGTTCCGCAAGAGCGCCGAGCCCGAGCGCGCCCACTGCGGGGCAGGCGCGAATGATGATCCCCCAGAGCGCCAGGATCCTCCCCCGCATCGCGCCCGCGGCCGCGCCCTGCACGAGGGTCTGGATCGCCACACCGTGCACGATCTGCGCCGCCGCCGCCGCCGCCGCCCCGGCGACGCCGACCGCGAACAGGTCGGTCGCGACGAACACGATCCCCCCCAGAGCCATCGCCAGCCCCGCAGCGATCCCAAGCCCGGTCAAGCCTCGCACGCCGCCCCGCGCGGCGAGCACGACCCCCGAGACCAGGGCTCCCGCTCCGGTCGCAGACGCCAGGATGGCAAGGCCCTCCGCGCCGCGTCCGAACACCGAATCGGCGAAGGCGGGCAGGAGTTCGAGGAACGGCCGGGCGAAGACGCCCATCAGCGCAGCGAACAGGAGAATCGGCCCGAGCCCAGGGTGGGCGGCGGCATAGCGGAAGCCCTCGAGGGTCTCCGATCGCAGCGACCGCGTCGGGGCATGGCCGACCCGCTCGCCGGGCGCGACGGCAAGCAAAGGCAGCGCGGCCGCGGCCAGCACGTAAGCAACACCGTTGAGCAGGATCGGCGGCACCACCCCCGCCCAGACGATCAGAGCGCCCGCGATCGCCGGACCGGCGAAGCGGGCGACGTTGAAGGTGAGCGCGTTCAACGCCACCGCGCCGGGCAAGTCCTCGCGCGGCACGATCGCCGGGATCAGCGTCTGCCGGGCGGGCTGGGTGAAGGCATTGGCGATGCCGACCACGCTCTCGAGCGCGATGAGCAGCGGCAGCGAGATGGCCCCCGTCAGCACCAGGGCGGCGAGGGTGAAGGCCTGGACCGCCGAGACGGCCTGGCTTGCCATGGTCAGCCGCACGCGGTCGGTGCGGTCGGCAACCGCACCGGCGATGGGGGCGACGAGGATGGAGGGAAAGAGGTCGGCGAAGACGACGACGGAAAGCCAGAACGGCGAGCCCGCAAGGTCCCACGCGAGCCAGCCGACCGCCACGCGCTGCGCCCACAGCCCGGTCCAGGCGACGAGCGAGCTCGCGTAGAAGATCCGTCCGTTGCGGCTCGCGAGGGTGCGCGCGAGGGAGAGAAGGCCGGAGGCCCGGCGAGGCGGCATGGCGCGGTCATGGTTCCCCTCCGCCCTCTTGGGCACAACCCGGGCCGCCGCCCGCCCTGCCGTGAGCGCGTTGCAACCGTCGCCCCGTCCGCTCCTCTCGTTTGCGCCTCCCCCCGCCCACGCCTAGAGGGGGACGAGCAGAGACCGCACGAGTTGCCCGATGCCGAACGACCTCTCCGCCGTCCGCGACGTCCCGCTCGCCGACGCGCTTGTCGGAGCGCTACCTCGCCTACGCGCTCTCCACCATCATGAGCCGGTCCTTGCCGGATGTGCGCGACGGGCTGAAGCCCGTGCACCGGCGGCTCTTATGGGCGATGCACGAGCTTCGCCTCGACCCCGGGGCGGGCTTCAAGAAATGCGCCCGGGTGGTCGGCGACGTGATCGGCAAGTTCCACCCCCATGGCGACGCCGCCGTCTACGAGGCCCTCGTTCGCCTTGCCCAGGACTTCGCGCAGCGCTACCCGCTCATCGAGGGCCAGGGCAACTTCGGCAACATCGACGGCGACAACGCCGCCGCCATGCGCTACACCGAGGCGCGGCTCACCGCGGTCGGCGCCGCCCTCCTCGATGGCATCGCGGAGGATGCCGTCGATTTCCGCCCCACCTACGACGGCGAGGAGCGCGAACCGGTCGTGCTCCCCGCCGCGTTTCCCAACCTGCTCGCCAACGGCGCGCAAGGGATCGCGGTGGGCATGGCGACCGCGATCCCGCCGCACAACGCGGGCGAGGTGTGCGAGGCGGCGATCCACCTCATCGCGCATCCCGACGCCTCGACCGTCGACCTCCTCCGCTTCATCAAGGGGCCGGATTTCCCGACCGGAGGGGTGATCGTCGAAGAACCCGAAACGATCGCCGCCGCCTACGAGACGGGGCGCGGCAGCTTCCGCCTGCGCGCGGCCTGGGAGATGGAGCAAGGCAAGTACGGCACCTGGCGGATCGTCGTCACCGAGATCCCTTGGCTCGTGCAGAAGTCGAAGCTGATCGCCGACATCGCCGAGGCGCTGGAGCAGAAGAAGCTGCCCCTGCTCGCCGACCTGCGCGACGAGAGCACGGACCGTGTGCGGATCGTTCTCGAACCGAAATCGAAGACGATCAATCCCGCCCTGCTGATGGAGAGCCTGTTCCGCACCACCGCGCTCGAGACGCGCATCCCCCTCAACATGAACGTGCTCGATGCCGAGCGCACGCCCCGGGTGATGTCGCTCAAGGAGGTGCTGCGCGCCTTCCTCGACCACCGCCACGAGGTGCTGCTGCGCCGCACGCGCCACCGGCTCGCCGCCGCCGAGAAGCGCCTGGAGGTGCTGGAGGGCTACCTCGCCGTCTATCTCAACCTCGACGAGGTGATCCGGATCCTGCGCGCGGAGGACGAACCGAAGCCCGCGCTCATGCGCGCCTTCTCGCTCACCGACGCGCAGGCCGAGGCGATCCTGAACATGCGGCTGCGCGCGTTGCGCAAGCTCGAGGAGATGGAGATCCGCCGCGAGCACAAGCGCGTGGCGGCGGAACGGAAGCGGCTGAAGGCGCTGCTCGAGTCGGAGCCGGAACGCTGGCGCGAGATCGCGGCCGAACTCGCCGAGATCAAGGCCCGCTTCGGGATCGGGGCCGCTCGGCGACCGCCGCACGCGCTTCGCCCAGGCCCCCGCCGCCGCGGCCGAGGCGGTGGCCGAGGCGCTGACCGTTCGCGAGCCCGTCACCGTCGTCGTCAGCGAGAAGGGCTGGGCGCGCGCCCTGAAGGGACACGCGATCGACCCGGCCTCGTTGCGCTTCAAGGAAGGCGACCGGCTCCGCTTCCTCCTCCCTGCCGAGACCACGGATCGTCTGCTCGCCTTCGCCACCAACGGCCGCGGCTACACCATTCCGGTCGAGAAACTGCCGGGCGGGCGAGGCGACGGCACGCCCATCCGCCTGCTGATCGACCTGCCGAACGAGGCCGATCTCGTCTCGCTCGCCGTGTTCCGCGAGGGCGAGGCCTGGCTCCTCGCCTCCGCCGCCGGGCGAGGCTTCGTCGTCGTCCGCCGAGGAAGCGGTGGCGGCGACCCGGTCGGGCAAACAGGTGCTCCTGCTCGACGAGGGCGAGGAGCTCGCCGTCGCCACCCCCGTCCCGCCCGGGGCGGACCACGTCGCGACCATCGGCGAGAACCGCAAGCTCCTGATCTTCCCGCTCGACCAGGTGCCGCGGCTGGCCAAGGGCCGGGGGGTGACCTTGCAGAAGTTCAAGGACGGCGGGCTGGCCGACGCCAAGGCGTTCCGGCTGGCCGAGGGGCTCTCGGTTCGCCTCGGCGAGAACCGCACCAGCGTGAGAGGGGAGGCCGAGTTGCGCGACTGGCTCGGCACGCGCGCCCAAGCGGGACGGCTCGTCTGGCGCGGCTTCCCCTCCTCGGGGCGGTTCGGCTGAGCCCGGCCCGCCCCCGGCCGCTCAGCCCGCGCTCACCGTGACCCGCGGCGGGAGAAATCCCGCTCGCCGCCTCCTGCTCCGTCAGTCGCCTCCACACCCCGCCCCAGAGGATCTCGGAGGGTCGGAATCTCACCTTGTAGGCCATCTTCCGGCTTTCGGGCACCCAGTAGCCGAGATAGACGTAAGGCAGGTCGAGGGCGACGGCGCGGCGCACGAGCCACAAAATGAGCCACGTGCCGAGCGAGCGCTTGGCCAGCGCCGGGTCGAAGAAGGAATAGACCGCCGACAGCCCGTCGGAGACGCGATCGGTGAGGCAGGCGGCAACAAGCGTGTCGGCGGGGTCGCGCGCCTCGACGATCAGGGTCTGGATCGGCGTGTCCTCGACCATCGCGCGGTAGTCGTAAAAGCCCATCGCCGCCATGTCGCCGTCGCCATGCCGCGCCGCCTGATAGCGCTGAAACAGGGCGAACTGCTCGGCCGTGGCGCGGGGCGGGACCTCGAAGCCCTCGAGGTCGGCGTTCATCGCCACGATCCGGCGCTGCGTGCGGGAGGGCCGGAAGGCGCGGGCGTCGATCCGGATCGGGATGCAGGCGCGGCAGCCGGGGCAGACCGGGGCGTAGGCGATGTTGTGGCTGCGCCGGAAGCCCGCCCGCGACAGCCGGTCGTGCAAAGCCTCGGCATCCGCGCCGGTGAGTTCCGTCACGATCTTGCGCTCGCTCCGCCCCGGCAGATAGGGGCAGGGAAGAGCGGCCGTCGTGTAGTAGAACTGCGGCCGACGGAAGGATTTCTGCAGCATCGCGCCCGAGGTCCGACGACCCGACAGTGAAGCGGAAGGGGGCGGCGGCGGTCAATCGAGCCGCGGGTCACCGTCGCCCCGGGTCGGGGACGAGACGAAGCCGGCCGGCGACCGCGGGCGGCTCCGGCGGGATGGTCAGCGTGCCGCCCGCAAGCCAGAGAGGCGCGAGGTCGCGAAAGCGGGGGCTCGCCGGATGGCCTGATTGTCCGGGCGCGATCACGAACAGGGACCGGTCGAGATCGGCGAGGTCGTAGACGGCGCGGAAGACGGGGCCATGGATGGTCTCGAACGCCGCCCGACCCGCCCCGCGGAAGCCGGCCCGCAGCACGGTCTCGCCGTCGCCGGGCGTTTCCATGCGCGCCCCGAAGCGCGGGCCGAGGCCCGGCACGAAGCGAAGCAGCGGGTGGCGCGAACCCGGCGGACATGCGCCTCGCCCCAGCGCCAGTCGCCGCGATCGGTCGCTGGTACCGAACCGTTCGCGCAAGCGACCCGACCGCCTGCTTCGAGCGCCTCCGCCAAGCAGAGGCGCGGCAGGGGTCCTCGCCCGCCCCGCACCAGTGCGTCGCCGCGCCGACAGCACGAAGAGCTGGAACTCGGCGGAGGTCTCGCGGAACGCCTCGGCCTCGGCGCCGAGGGCGCGTTCCGCCACCAGCCGCCCGAAGGCCGCGCGCCAAGCGTGGTAGAGCAGGGGCTCGGGCCGGTCGGCCCGCATCGCCCCGTCCCAGGCGGAAAGGAGGCCATGCGCCTCGCGCGCGAGGGCAGAGCGCGGCTCGGCGCGCAGCATCAGGGGGAGGAGCTCGCGCGCGGCGGCAGAGACGATGTCGGTCTGGATCGACGCCATCGCCGCGGCATCGAGGGGGCCAGGGTGTGCATCGAGACGCTCGACGATGCGGCGGAAGCGGAAGTCGCCCCACCAGTCGCGCGTCAGCCAGACGGGAAAGTCGTCCGGCACCACGCGGTTGTTGGCGTTGACGAGCCGCCCCGAGGGGGGGTCGAGGAAACGCGGCAACGCCTCGTAGGGCGCGAAGCCCAGCCAGTCGTGGCTGCCGTCCCAGCCGGGCACGGGGAACGAGCCGTCGCCCGCGCGCCGGAGGGGAATCCTGGCGGGGAGGAACATGCCGATCCGCCCCGTCCGGTCGGCGACCACGATGTTCTGCTGCGGGGCGGCGATCAGACGCAGGGCCGATTCCGCCTCCTCAAGGTTCCGCGCGGCATTCAGGCGGTGGATGGCGGCGGCCGAGGCGTCGCCCGGCTCGAGAAGCGCCATGCGCACGGCGAGGACGTGGCCGACGAGGCGTGCCCGGGTTGGGGTCGAGATCGGAGATCACCGGCCCGTTGCGCGTCTCGCGCACCCGCAGGATCACGTCGTCGCCGAAACGGACGCGGATCCGTTCCTCGCGCACGCGGAACGGCCTCGGCCCGTCCGGCGCAAGATAGTGCTCCTCGTCCACCAGGCGTTCGACGAAGACGTCCTGCGTGTCGGAGTGGGTGGTGGTGAAGCCCCAGGCGATGTGGCCGTTGTGGCCGAGCAGGAGGAACGGCACGCCGGGCGCGAAGCCGCCGACGAGTGTGAGCCCGGGTGCCTCGACCCGCGCGAGATGGAACGGGCCCCGGCGCGACCAGCGCGAGGTGCGGGTCGTTGGCGAGCAGCGGCTTGCCGCTGACCGTGCGCCTCCCGTCCACCGCCCAGATGTTCGAGGCCGAGGACGGGTGCGGCGCGTCCTCGCCGAACACCGGCAGGGCGGCGAGCACGCGGGCGACGTGATCAGGGGCGATGGCGGGGATGGGAGCGGAGGCGACGGGCGAGCCGGGCGAGGTGTCGCGCGGCCAGAGCTCGTCGATGCGCTCGCGCGGCAGCCGCGTGGAGAGCGCGAGCCGCGCAAGCTCGGTGCGCATGTTCCCGGTCAGCAACAACCCCATCACCTTGCCCCAAAGGAGCGAGTCCGTCTCCCGCCAGGGCTCGGGGCGGATGCCGAGCAGGAGGAATTCCGGCGCGGCGGCGATGCCGCGCTCGGCGATCCAGGCGTTCACCCCGCGCGCATAGGCCGCAAGGGCGGCGCGCGTGTCCTCCGGCAGGCCGGCCAGATCGGCCTCCGCCTTCGCCTCGAGTCCGAGGAGACGGGAGAAGCGGTCGAGCCTGAGCCCCATCGGCCCGATCACTTCGGCCAATCGCCCGGCACCGCCGCGGCGCATCAGCTCCATCTGGAACAGCCGATCGCGCGCGTGCACGTAACCGAGGGCGGCGAAGGCGTCCTCCGCCGAAGCGGCGCGGATCCAGGGAATGCCGTGGGGGTCAAGCGTGATCTCGACGGGGGACGCAAGGCCTGGGATCGCGACCTCGTTGCGCTCAGGCGGCAGGGTGAGCCGGAAGGCGGCGACGATGGCCGGCGGCGAGCATCACGGACGAGGCCGACGAGGCCGACCGGCCAGCCGGCGGCTCCAGCGGAACACGGCGCGCATGGGCGAGAGATGGCACGAGGCGCTGACGCCGCACAGCCCGGGGGCCTGCTCCGGTCACGGCGATGTCACGGGCTGTGCGCCGGATCATCCCCAGCGGCGCCGCGACTTCGCCATCGATCCCGCCGCGAGGCATGCGGCTCATGCAGGGACGGCGGATGACCTCGTTGTGGGCGGCGATGCTGGGGGCTTGGCTGGCGGCCGGGCCCGCCGGCGCGGCGCAACCGCAGGGTGCGCCCGGCCGGGTTGAGGCCGAGACCTTGCCCCCTTCCCAGGCCGCGGCCGAGGCCGACGCGACCCCCTTGCCGGACCGCCGACGCCGCGCACATTCGGCGGCATGCTGCACCTGATCAAGCTCGCGGTCGGAGTCGCCTCGGTCGAAGAACTCGCGGCCCGCCAAGAGCTGCGCGCGCGGACCGACCCGCCCCTTCGCCACCAGACCCGCGTGATGCCGAAACGGGCCGAGGAGATCGCCGCGGGCGGGTCGATCTACTGGGTGATCGGCGGCTTCGTGCAGGTGCGCCAGCGCGTGGTCGCGATCCGCCCCGACGTGTGGGACGACGGCTCGGCCTGCTGCGCGCTGGAGCTCGACGCCGACCTCGTGCTGGTCGAGCCGCGCGCGGTGAGGCCGTTCCAGGGCTGGCGCTATCTCGAGCCCGGCGAGGCCCCGCGCGACCGGCCGCGCGGCTTGGCCGAGGTCGCAGGCAGGCTTTCGGCGGCGATGCCGGCCGAGATGCGGCGCGAACTTGCCGCGCTCGGGGCTCCTCTAGCCGGTCTCGCCGAGGTAGCGCGCGAGCACGGCGCGCATGGCCTCCGGTACCGGGGTCGGACGGCTTCGTCGCCCTCATCACATAGGCGTGGATGAAGTGGCCCTCGGCGGCGGCGCTGTCGTCCTGCTGCCGGAAGATACCGATCTCGTAACGCACGGAGGAGTTGCCGATGCGCGCGACGCGCAGGCCCGCCGTCACCGTCTCGGGGAAGGCGACGGGGGCGAAGTAGCGGCACTGCGTCTCGACCACGTAGCCGACGATCTCCGAGGCGAGCGGCTGCAGGGCACCCGTCTCCATCAGGAAACGGGCGACCGCGGTGTCGAACCACGAGTAGTAGACCACGTTGTTGACGTGGCCGAAGGCGTCGTTGTCCATCCAGCGCGTGGGGATCGCGAGGAACCAGCGGTACTCGGCGCGGGTGCCGATCCGTTTCGTCATCGAGGGGCCTCCGTGAAGCGACGGCGAGCCTCCACGCTCGCGCCCGGGCCCGCAAGAGTGGCGGGCGGCGTTGCCGGGGCGGGCGGAGGCGATCGCGCGCGACTGGGGGCTCACACTCGGCCCAGCTTTGGGCTGCGCGACGCAGGGGCTGGTGCGGGCGGTGTCGCTCGCGCAAGACGGTGCGCCCGCCGTGCTGAAACTGGAAAAGCCGGGCCAGGGGGTGGCGGCGCAGGCGGCGGCCCTCGCCGCGTGGGCGGGGCGCGGTGCCGTGCGTCTGCTGCGCGCCGACCCCGACCGCGGCGCGCTCCTCCTCGAACGCCTGGCACCCGGCACGCCGCTCGCCGTCCTCTGCCTGGCAGGGCGCGACGACGAGGCGACGGTGGCGGTGGCCGAGGTGTCGCTCGCCCTGCGTCGGCCGTCGCCCGAGGGCGCGTTGCTCGCCGACGCGCAGGGCTGGTGGCGCGCCATCGCCGCCTGCCGCGACCCGCTGCTCGAGGCGCGCCTGCGCGATCAGGCACTCGGGCTGTGGCGCGATCTCGTCGCCTCGGCGCCGGCGCCCAGCCCTGCTGCATGGCGACCTGCAGCACGGCAACATCCTCGCCGATGGCCCCTCCTGGCGGGCGATCGACCCGATCGGCGCGACGGGCGATCCGCTGTTCGATCCCGCCTCCGCCCTGTGCGAGCCGGTGTCGTTCCTGTCCCGCCTCGATCATTTCGCGCGCCTGCTCGACCGTCGCCTCGGCCTTCTCGCCGAACGCCTCGCCGCCGACCGCGCGCGGCTCGCGGCCTGGGCCTTCGCGATCACGGTGCTGAAGGTCGTGTGGGCGATCGAGGACGGACGCGACGAACGTGGCTACGCCGCGATCGCGGCTGTGCTGTCGGCAAGGGTGTCCTGAACAAAGGCGGCGATCGCGCGATCCGCCCAGGTGCCGTCGCGCACGGAGTTCGTGGAAGCCGACATGCCCGCCGCCCGGCGCGACGAGCGGACGAACGCGCGGGTTCATCCGCCAGGAGATGGCGCGATAGGTGTCCGCAGGCACCCAGGGGTCGTCCGCGGCGGTGAGGCAGAGGGTCGGCGTGGCGATGTCGGCGAGCCGCGGCGGCAGGCCGCAGCGTTCGTAGTAGTCGTCGGCTCCGGCGAAGCCGGCCATCGGGGCGACGTAGCCGTCGTCGAAAGCCATAGACGGTGCGCGCGGCGCGGGCGGCGGCGAGCCAGGTCGGGCGGGATGTGGGCGGCGAGCGCCTCCGCCTCCCGCTTCATCAGGGCGAGAAGCCAGGCGTGGTAGAGCGCGTTCCGCCGCGCCATCACGCGGCGCGCGACAGGGGCGAGCAGCACGGGCGCGCAGACCGTGGCGGCGGCACGGAGGGGGAGGTCGCGCGCTTCGGGGCGGGCGAGGGCGTTGAGCAGTTGCGTACCGCCGAGCGAGAACCCGATCAGGACGATCCCGGAACGGATCGTACGGGGAATCGAGCCCGGCCAAGGCGTGCAGGATGTCGTCCCCCGCCCCGGCGTGGTATTGCCGCCGCGACCGCGGCCGGGAGGGGGCCGAGCCGCGCAGGTTGAGCCGCAGCACGCCGTGCCCGCGCGCCCGCCAGAAGGCGGCCGAGCGGCGCATGTACTGGCTGTCCTCGCAGCCGCAGAGGCCGTGGATGAGCACGACGAGCGGGCGGTCAGCCGGGCCCTCGTGCAGGGCGGCGGCGAGCGCGTCGCCGTCCGGGAGCTCAAGCCAGAGCCGCGCCCAGGGGCCCAGGGTCGGGCGCGTCGCGCAAGAGCGTATTGCGCACGGTCTGCAGATCGCCCGTCAGCCACGGCGGGCGCGGCCGGAAGGGGGGCAGGGGAAGGCTCATGCGGCGGGCAGATCGAGTTCCGCGGCCAGCCCGCCGGCGGCGCTGCGGCCGAGCCGGAGGGTCGCGCCGTATAGGGCAGCGATCTCGTCGACGATGGCCAGCCCGAGTCCGGAACCGGCGCGCCGGCGATCGAGGCTGACGCCGCGCGCCCGCGCGGCCTCGACGTCCTCGAGCCCGGGGCCGTCGTCCTCGATCGCGATGGTCACCTGTCGTGCCGACGGAACGATCTTCGTGCAAACCGACCGCGTCGCCCATTTGCCAGCGTTGTCGAGCAGCGCGCCCAGCATCTCCTCGAGGTCGGCCTTCTCGACGGCGACATGCGCCTCCGGCCCCTCGAGGACGAAGGTCGCCCGCGGATGGATGCGCCGCATCACGGCGAGCAGGTCCTCGAGCACGCTCCGCGCAGGCGTCCGCTCGCCGTAGCCGGCTCCGGCGATCCGTGCCCGGGCGAGGTGGCCCGGGCGGCGCCGTCGCTGCGGCTTGCCGCGATGACCGTCCCCTCGTCCTCCACCTCCCAATACCAGCCGGAAAGCGCGGCCTCGAAGCGAGGATCCGGCAAGCGGTTCGCCACCGCAACCGCGCCGGTCTCATCGTCTGTGTCGAGGGCGTTTGCGAGCGCGATCAGCATGGTCTCGAGACGACGGTCGAAAGCCTCCGCCACGACCGACCCGAGCTTGCGGTCGAGCCAAACCCCGCTCGCGCCGAGCACGGCGGCGACGGAAAAAACAGCGACGAGAGCGAGCCGGAGGCGCAAGCTCCGGCCAAGGAGCGCGATCATCTCTTGAGGCGGTAGCCGCGCCCCCGTTCGGTCTCGATCGCATCCGCTCCGATCTTGCGCCGCAGCCGACCGATGATGACCTCGAGGGCGTTGAAGTCGCGGTCCGTGTCGCCGTCGTAGACGTGCTCGGCGAGCTCGGTGCGGCTGACGACGCGGCCCGCGCGATGGATCAGGTAGGCGAGCACGCGGTGCTCCATGGCCGTGAGCTTGAGCGGCATCCCCTCCAGGGTGACGGTGCCGAGCTGCGTGTCGTAGGCGAGCGGGCCAGCGGTGATGACGGCATGGGCGTGTCCGGCGGCGCGGCGCACGAGAGCCTGGACGCGCAGCACGACCTCTTCGAGCCGGAACGGTTTGATCACGTAATCGTCGGCCCCGGCACGGAAGCCGGCGAGCTTGTCGGCCCAGCGGTCGCGGGCGGTGAGGATCAGCACCGGAAACGTCGCCCCTTGCTTGCGCCACGTCTCGAGGACGGCGATCCCGTCGCGGCCGGGCAGGCCGAGATCGAGCACCGCGACATCGTAGGGTTCTGTGGCGCCGAGATGCTCCGCCTCCTCGCCGTCGGAGGCATGCTCAACGACGATGCCGGCCTTCGCGAGGGCCTGCGCCACGCCGTCCGCAATCACGGGATCGTCCTCGACGACGAGCGCCCTCATCGTCTGAGCGCCTCCGTCTGGCCGCGCCCGGTGACCTCGAGGAGGTCGCCCGTTTCGGCGTCAAGCCGGATCCGCAGGATGTCGCCGCGGTCGGTCCGGAAGGTGATGACGTAGACGAGATCCGGTTCATGCCGGCGCCCGCGCGCGATCGTCCCGTCGAGAGCGCGGCCGCGGTAGCGTTCCTCGGCGATCGCGAAGGCGCGGGCGAGCGGGATGATCTCCGCCGCAGCATGGGGGGCGAAGAGCGCGACCGGCAGGAAGAGGAGAAGGCGTCGGCGCAGCATGTCCCTAACCTAGGGCGAATGATCCTGAACGGAAGCTGAACGGCGACGCCGATGCTCCGTTCAGCCCCGCTTGGCTACGAAGGGCGCGTCATCATCCAACGAAAGGAGGTCAGACGATGACGACACGCAAAACTCTCCTCGCCGCCGTTGCTGCGACTCTGCTCGCCGGTCCCGCGGTGGCGCAAGTGCCGATCGCTTCTCTCAACTCGCGCGGCATCACGATCCAGGGCACCGTCACCGAGGTGTTCGGCAACCGCGTGATCCTGCAGGATCAGTCGGGGCGCACCTTGGTCGATCTCGGCCCGCCGCACCACTCCTCGCTACGGCTTGCGCCGGGCGAGCGGATCACGGTTGCCGGAGAGCCCCATGAGAACGGCTTCCACGCCCGCGTCGTGACGCGCGAGGACGGCACCAGTGTGACCATCGATCGCGGGCCTCCGCCTCGGGCGGATCGCGCAGCGCCGAAGCCGGAACGGAGGGCCGAGGAGCGCGGCCCAGGCGCGCGCGCCGAGGCGGCGAGCCTCACACCGCGCGAGGTGCGTCGTCTGAGCGATCGGCTCGCACAGGCCGGCTACACGGAGATCGGCACGTTCGAGCGCAAGCCGCGCCATATCGAGGTGACGGCGCGCAATCCCCGCGGCGAGCGGGTCGAGCTGCACCTCGATGCCGAGGGCAACGTCTACAAGGAGCGCTGGCTCGAGGCTCGCAGGGGCGACCGCCGCTGAGGGGCAGGGGGCGAGGTCGAACGCGGCCTCGCCCCCTTGCCGCCTGCGCAGGGTCGACCCACGGGCTCGGTCTCAGTCGAGGCCGAGTGCGGCGAGATCGAGGATGAACGGCAGGTCCGTGTCCTCGGGGCGCACGCCGGCGGCGGTCAGCATCGCATGCACCTGGCCGCGGTGATGCGTGGCGTGGTTGAACAGGTGCGTGACGAGGATCCATTTCGGCCGGCGCCACTCCCGCTGCGTGGCGCCGGAGACCCAGACGAGCTCCTCGGCGAGCCATGCCTCGGTCAGGCCCGCCGCCCAGGCCTCGATCCGCGCATCGGCCTCTTCGCGCGCGAGGCGGAGGTCGTCGAACGAACCGTACAAGCGACGTGCTCGCCGGGAGCCCGCCGCGCGGGCGGTCCCAGCCTTCGGCGAGGCGATGCATCCAGACGCGATCGCCCCACAGGATGTGGTTGAGCGTGGCGTGGATGGAGCCGAAGAAAGCGCCGCGATCGCGCGTGCGTTCCGCGTCGCTCAACTGCGCGGCAGCGCGATAGATACGCCGGTTCATCTCCGCATTGTAGGCCGCCATCAGCCGGCACCAAGCGGGCGTGATCATGCGTGCATGTCCATCGGTCGAGAAACTCGGGCGACGAGAGAGATCTCGCGCTCGGATCCCACAAGGCGGGGGCATGGCCGCAGCCCGGGATGGTGACGAGCCTCGCGTGCGGCGCCTCGGCCATGCGTGGCGGCGACCTCGGCGGGCAGGACGTCGGAGTGCTCGCCGCGCAGGATGAGGGTCTCGGCGCGCACGGCGGACCAGAGCGGCGGAGAGATCGACATCCGTCGCTTCCGTTCCCGCCAAGGCCCGGGCGATGGCGGGGTCGAAATGCGGGCGCAAGCCTTCGGCCGTCGCGACGAAACTTGTCTGGGCCAGATGCCGCCACACCGCGTCCGGCAGGGCGCCGAACGGCGCGTAGAGACGGCGGATCGTCGGCCTCCGCCTCGGCGAGATCCGCCACCGTGGGAAAGGCCTGCGCATAGGCCGCGATGCGCGCGATCGCCGCGCCGGGGATCAGGGCGCCGATGTCGTTCAGCACGAGGCGCCGGATCGGCGTGTTCGGCTGCGCGGCGAGGATCATGCCGATGATGCCGCCCATCGAGGTGCCGACCCAGTCGACCGGGCCTTCGCCGAGGCAGGCGAGCAGGTGGGCAGAGGCGGCGGCGTAGACGTCGTTTCGGTACAGAGACGGCGCGGGCAGCCGGTCGGAGGCGCCGCGGCCCGGGCATGTCGGGACAGAGCACGCGCCGCCCGCGCGCGGCGAGGGCCGCGGCGAGCCCGTCGAAGTCCCGCCCCGTGCGCAGAAGCCCATGCACGCACACCACGGGCGGGGCCGTCGCTCTCGGCCGGGCCCCACGCCGTCCAGACGAGGCGGAAGAACCCCGCCGGCGACAGCCAGCGCAGCGCGCCTTGCTTCACACCACGCCCTTGGCGCGGAGTGCGGCGATCTCCGCCTCGCTCATCCCGAGCAGATCGCGCAGCACGAGCTCCGTGTGCGCGCCCAAGGTCGGAGGCGCGATCCGATAGTCGGGCGGCGTGGCGGAGAGCTTCACCGGGTTGGCGATGAGGGGGATCGGGCCGCCGACCCCCTCGTGCTGCATGCTGATCACCATGCCGCGCGCCTGCACGTGCGGGTCGGCGAAGACATCCGACAGGCGGTTGATCGGCCCGCAGGCGATGGAGAGCGCCTCGAGGGCGGCGATCCACTCGGCGGTGGTCTTCGACTTCAGCACGGGCGTCAGCGTGTCGGTGACGAGGGCGCGGTTCTCGACACGCTTGGCGTTGGTGGCGAAGCGTTCGTCGGCGAGCAGATGCTCGAGCCCGAAGGCGCGGCAAAACCGTTCGAAGGTCGGATCGTTGCCGATCGACAGCATGATCGCCCCGTCGGCGGTGGCGAACACCTGGTAGGGCACGATGTTGGGGTGCTGGTTGCCCAAGCGGGGCGGGTTCTCTCCCGTCGCGAGGTAGTTCATGCCCTGGTTGGCGAGCCAGGCGACGTGGGTGTCGAGCATGCCGATGTCGATGTGCTGGCCCTCCCCGGTGCGTTCGCGGTGGCGAAGGGCGGCGAGGATGCCGATGGTGCCGTAGAGGCCGGCGAAGATGTCGGCGATCGGGATGCCGACCTTCTGCGGCAGCCCCTCCGGCTCTCCCGTCAGGCTCATCACCCCGCCCATCGCCTGGATCAGCGCGTCGTAGCCGGGGCGCGGCGCGTAGGGGCCCGTCTGCCCGAAGCCGGTGATCGAGCAGTAGATCAGGCCGGGGAACTCGTCCTTCAGCGAGGCGTAGTCGAGCCGGTATTTGGCGAGCCCGCCGGGCTTGAAGTTCTCGACCAGGATGTCGGAGAGCCCGATCAGCCGCCGGGCGATCGCCTGGCCCTCGGGGCGGGCGATGTCGAGGGTGACGGAGAGCTTGTTGCGGTTCACCCCGGCGAAGTAGGCGGATTCGGAGGACGGCTTCGCCCGAGGGCTTGCGCAGATAGGGTGGGGCGAAGCCGCGCGTGTCGTCGCCGCGCGTGGGGTGTTCGATCTTGATCACCTCGGCGCCGAGATCGCCCAGCATCTGGGTCGCGGTGGGGCCCGCGAGGACGCGCGTGAGGTCGAACACGCGGAGCCCCGCGAGAGGGCCGGAAGGGGCGGCGTTGGGCGGAAGCGGCATGGGCTGGTCCGGTTGGCTTGCCCGGGGGGTCGGCCCGGGTGCATCGTGCGCCCGCTTATGGGCTCCGCGCGCAGGGAGGACAAGTCCGATGCCCGATACCGTCACGCCAGGCCGCACGCCCGTGGCGCCTACCCTCGACGAGAAGGCGCTCGCCCGCGCGCTGTCGGGGCATCACTTCATCGGCGGCCGCTTCGTCGCGCCTGCCTCGGGCAGGACCTTCGCCGTGGTGAACCCGGCGACAGGCGAGGAGATCGGACGCGCGGCGCAAGGTGACGCGGCGGATGTGGCGGCGGCGGTCGAGGCGGCCGCCGCGGCGCAGAAGGACTGGGCGAAGGTGCCGGCGCGCAAGCGCGGCGCGCTGGTGGCGGAGTGCGCGCGGGTGCTGGCCGATCACGTGGAGGAGCTGGGGCGGCTGATCGCGCTCGAGACCGGCAAGGCGCTGCGCACGGAAAGCAGGGTGGAGGCGAACGTGGTCGCCGACATCTTCGCCTTCTACGGGGGCTTAGGCAGCGAACTCAAGGGCGAGACCGTCCCCTTCCACCCCGATGTGCTCTCCTTCACCGTGCGCGAGCCGCTCGGCGTGGTCGGCGCGATCATTCCCTGGAACGTTCCGATGCTGCTGATGGCGCTGAAGGTGGCGCCGGCGCTGGTGGCGGGCAACGCCGTGGTGGTGAAGTCGGCCGAGGAGGCGCCGCTCGCCGTCCTGCGCGTCTGCGAGCTCCTCAATCGCGTGCTGCCGCCCGGCCTGTTCAACATCCTCTCCGGCTTCGGGCCGGAGTGCGGAGGCCCGCTCGTTGAGCATCCGAAGGTGCGCAAGGTGACCTTCACCGGCTCGGTCGAGGTGGGGCGGATCATCGCGGAGAGGTGCGGGCGGAAGATCATTCCCGTCACCCTGGAGCTCGGCGGCAAGTCGCCGATGATCGTGTTCGACGACTGCGCGCTTGAGAAGGCAGTGGCCGGCGCGATCACCTCGATGCGCTTCACCCGCCAGGGGCAGAGCTGCACCGCGGCGTCGCGCATCTATGTGCACGAGCGGATCTTCGACGCCTTCGCGGACGCCTTGGCGGCGAAGGTGGATGCGATGGTGATGGGCGACCCCCTGGACGAACGCACCGACATCGGAACGATCATCAGCCCCGCCCAGTTCGAGAAGGTGCGGGAGCTACATTGCGGAGGGGCTGGCCACACCGGGGGCGAAGGCGCGGATCTGTTCCCGCCTGCCGGAGGATCCTGCGTTGAAGAAGGGGCTGTTCATCCAGCCGCACATCTTCACGGGGCTGACGCGCGAGAGCCGGCTGGTGCGCGAGGAGATCTTCGGCCCCGTGACCTGTCTTTTTCCGTTCCGCGACTGGGAGGCGGTGCTGGAGGAGGCGAATGCGTCCGACTACGGCCTGTCGGCCAGCGTGTGGACGAACGATTTGCGCGTGGGCCTGAGGATGGCGCATGCGCTGGAGGCAGGGATCGTGCAGGTGAACCAGAACCTGGTGGTTCAGGCGAACATCTCGTATGGCGGGGTGAAGAGCTCGGGGCTGGGCAAGGAGGCGTCGCTCGAGGCGATGCTCGAGCACTTCATGCACAAGAAGACGATCATGGTGAACATGGGGTGAGGGGATCGGAGTCCGGCCCGATCCCGCCCCCACGCCTCGTGCTCCCTCCAAGCGAGCCGCTTTCTTGTCCTGCCGCGCTTGCGGCCGAGCCTGACGTGCGATGTCGCCGGCTGCCTGAAGACCGGGGCAAGACCCGGCGCGAGCCGTCGTCATGCAGGTTCGGGGTCTCGTCCAGGAACCGTCACGCGCGGGGCCAACCTAAGGCCGGTTGCGCCATTCCCTCATCTTCGCGGATGACGACACCATGGGCCGGCGACGTTCGGCGTCGAGTCCATACACACGCAAAACCGCGGACGATCGATGACGCTCCCGGTCCGACGCCGCACAATCACCGCGCCCGCGTCACCAAATGCAGCGGCACCCTGCGTCGGGTCCATGTCGGCAGGCGCTTCGCCGTTTCAGCGAACACCTCGAGCGTTCGCTGACGCTACGGCCATGGACAGGTGGGGTCATCCGGCAGACGGCGCACTCCCCGCATACCGATCCGGCACGTAGAGTTCCGCCGGCAAGGTGCGGCGCTCGTAATTCGGGTCATACACCCGCTCGGGCAGCGTGATCGGCTCGTGCGGCACCTCCTCGTACGGGATCAGGCTCAACAGATGCGCGATGCAGTTGAGCCTTGCCCGCTTCTTGTCGTTGCCCTCGACGATGTACCACGGCGCCTCGGGGATGTTCGTGCGGTCGAACATCTCCTCCTTCGCCTTGGTGTACTGCTCCCACCGCACGCGCGACTGCAAATCCATCGGCGACAGCTTCCACTGCTTCAGCGGGTCGTGGATGCGCATCAGGAAGCGGAGCTGCTGCTCCTCGTCGGTGATGGAGAGCCAATACTTCACGAGCTGGATGCCCGAACGCACCAGCATCCGCTCGAACTCCGGCACGTCCTGGAAGAAGCGCTCGACCTCGTCCTCGGTGGCGAAGCCCATCACCCGCTCCACCCCGGCGCGGTTGTACCACGAGCGGTCGAACAGCACGATCTCGCCCCCCGCCGGCAGATGGGCGACGTAGCGCTGGAAGTACCACTGGGTCTTCTCGCGTTCGGTCGGCGCCGGCAGCGCCACCACGCGGCAGACGCGCGGGTTGAGCCGCTGGGTGATGCGCTTGATCACGCCGCCCTTGCCGGCTGCGTCCCGACCCTCGAAGATCACCACGATCTTCTTCCGATGGTGCACCACCCAGTCCTGCACCTTGATCAGCTCGCCCTGCAGGCGGAGGAGCTCGCGGAAGTAGAAGCGTCGATCGAGCGTGCTCTTCGGGCGCTTGGCGAGCAGCGCGCGCAGCTCCGCGGGGATGCGCCGGTCGTCGATCTCCTGCTCGAGCTCCTCGTCGAAATCGTCCTCAAGCTCGGCCTCGAGCCAGGAGGTCGTGTCGCGATCCCTCGGGTCGTCCATGGCGCTCCCCGCGAATGACGTGCGCCGTCCTCCTAGACCATTCCGCGCCCGCTTGGGTGACAGTTCGGCGAACCCCGCTCAGCAGCGGCGGAAGGCGAGCTGATCGATGCGTGCGGCGAAGCCGGGGCCGCCTGCGGCACCGAGCGAAATCTCGGTGACGTAGGCGGTCGGCGCGATGCCGTAGGCGGCGCGGAACTCCTGGGCGAGCCGCACCGTCTCCTCCGCCCACCCCCCGCCCGGCGTCGAACTGCGGCGCAGCCAGCGCGACCGCTCCAGCACGAGCAGCAAGGGTGTCGGGTGCCAGGCAGGCTCTCCTGCCTCTCCGCCCCAGCGATAGGCGAGCGCGAAGCCCGGCACCGGCCGCGCGGGGCTCAGCGCGCGGGCGAAGCCGAGTGCGTAGCGCTGAACGAGGCTCATCCGCTCGCCGTCCGGCTCGAACCCCACGCGGACGACGAGCCCCGCCCCCTCATCCCCGCTCTCGATCCGCCACCGCCAGGTGAGACAAAGCGCCGGATGGACCGGCACCCGCACCGGCAGGAACACGATCCCCACCCCGCCGGCCTCGCGTTCCGCCTCGAGGCGGATCGCCGTCTCGCCCTCGGCGATGACGGAGAGGGGAGCCACACGCCCCTCGATCGGCTGCACCCGCCAGCCCTGGGCGGCGAGCGCGGGGTCGAGCCGCGCGGCTTCGGCCGAAGGCGCGGCCGCGGCAAGGGCGACGAGGATGGCACGCAGCACTCGCACGGCCCGATCCTACCGCAGGCCGGGCCCTCCTGGTCGCCCTGCCCGCCCGCCTGTATGGTCGCCCCGCTTTCGAGGAGGGGACACGCCATGGCCGAGATCACCATCAAGGCAACCGACGGTTCGGGCGAGTTTTTCGCCTACCTCGCCCGCCCGAAGACGACGCCGGCGGGTGCGGTGGTCGTCATCCAGGAGATCTTCGGCGTGAACGCCGGCATGCGCGCGATCACCGACTCGCTCGCCGACTGGGGGTTCATCGCCCTGTGCCCGGACCTCTTCTGGCGCATCGAACCGCGTGTGGACATCACCGACCGCACCCAGGCCGAGTGGGACAAGGCCTTCTCCCTTTTCAAGGCCTTCGATCAGGACAAGGGGGTTGAGGACCTGAAGGCCGCGGTGGCCACGGCGCGCCGCCTCGAGGGGGCGAACGGCAAGGTCGCCACCATGGGGTTCTGCCTCGGCGGGCGGATGGCGGCGCTGATGGCGATCCGCTCCGATGCCGATGCCAACGTCTCGTACTACGGGGTGGGGCTCGAGGGGCTTGCCGCCGAACTCCGCGCACTGAAGCGGCCGCTCTTGATGCACATCGCGGAGAAGGACCGCTTCGTGCCGAAGGAGGCGCAAGGGGCGGTGCTCGCCGCCGTGCTGCCGAACCCGCACATCGCGGCGCACGTGTATGCGGACGTTGATCACGCCTTCGCGCGCGTCAATGGCCAGCACTGGGACGGGCGGGCGGCGGCGATCGCCAACGGGCGGACGGCCGAGTTCCTCGCCCGCCATCTCGGCTGACGTCGCGCCGCCATCGCAACGGAACGACGCCGTCACGGACGGCGCGAGCAAGGGAGGACCGCCATGCCGGGTGCGCTCTCGGGCCTGAAGGTGATCGATCTCAGCCGCGTGCTCGGCGGGCCATACTGCACGATGATCCTCGCCGACCATGGCGCCGAGGTGATCAAGGTCGAACCGCCCCAGGGCGACGAGACGCGCGATTGGGGCCCTCCCTTCCATGACCACGGAGACGGCACGCGTGACGCCTCCTATTTCCTCGGGGTCAACCGCAACAAGGTCTCCTTGGGGCTTGATCTCGCGCGCGAGGAGGGGCGGGCGGTGCTGCTGCGGCTGCTCGAGGCGGCGGACGTGCTCGTCGAGAATTTCAAGCCCGGAACGATGGAGCAATGGGGTCTCGGCTACGAGGCGCTGAAGGCGCGCTTCCCCCGCCTCATCCACTGCCGCATCTCCGGCTTCGGCGCAGACGGCCCCTTGGGCGGCTATCCGGGCTACGACGCCATCATCCAGGCGATGGCGGGGCTGATGAGCATCAACGGCACGCCCGAAACGGGGCCCGTTCGACTCGCCACCCCGATGGTCGATCTCGGCACCGGGCTTTATTCCGCCATCGCGATCCTGATGGCGCTCTACGAGCGCAACCGCAGCGGGGAAGGGCAGTTCCTCGACATGACGCTCTACGACTGCGGCATGGCGCTGCTTCATCCCCACGCGGCGAACTACCTGCTTTCGGGGCGTCGCCCCGTCGCCACCGGCAACCCGCACCCCAATCTCGCGCCCTACGACAAGTTCCGCACCCGCACCTGCGAGATCTTCATCGGCACCGGCAACGACGCCACTTTCCGCAAGCATGTGCGACCTGCTCGGCCGGCCCGAACTCGCCGAGGACCCGCGCTTCGCCACCAATGCAGACCGCCTCGCCCATCGCGAGTCCCTCTCGGCCATCGTGCAGGAGATCGTTGCCGACGAGGACGGGCATGCGCTCTGCGCGCGCCTGCTGGCCGCCGGCCTTCCCGCCGGGCCCGTGCTCTACGTTGACGAGGTGGTGGCCGCCCCGCACACCGCCGCGCGCAGGATGGTGGCCGAGATCGGCTGGTACCGGGCGCTGGACACGCCGATCAAGTTCTCCCGCACGCCGGGCGGGGCGCGCACCGCCCCGCCGCGGTTCGGCGAACACGGCGAGGGCGTGCTCGCCGCGCACGGGTTCTCCGCCGGCGAGATCGCCGCGCTCAAGGCCGCGGGCGTGGTGGTGACGCAGCGTCGGGGGCCTCTCCAGCCGTCGCCGCCGCAAAGGCGGCCGAGTAGCCCGGTGCGCGGGCGCAGCGCGGCTCAGGCCGTCCGCCGTTCCTCGATCGGCGCGGGTTCCTGGGCGGCCGCCAGCGCCTCGGCCTCGGCGCGCAGGCGCCGATAGCTGCGGAGCCCGAACGGAAGCGAAACGACGTAGAGGAGCCCGATCAGCGCGAAGGTCGCCCAGGGCTCGCTGACCAGCAGCGCCACCGCCAGCCCCGCGCCGAGCAGGAGCGGCAGCACGTACGCGTTCGGCACCTTGAAGTTCTTGAAGCTCCAGGTCGGCAAGGTGCTGACCATCAGCGCGGCGACCGCGAGCAGCAGCGCGCCGGCGAAAGCCGGGTGGCGCGCGACTTCGGCCAGCGGCGCGAGGCCGGAGACTTCGGCCTGCAGCCAGAGGAACAGCGGGAAGAGGGCGAGCCCGGCGCCTGCCGGCGCCGGCACGCCGACGAAGAAGTTGTAGGCGTAGGCCGGCTTCGGCGCGCCATCGATGGCGGCGTTGAAGCGCGCGAGCCTGAGTGCCGCACACACCGCGAACATCAGGCACGGCGCCCAGCCCAGCCCGCCCCAGGCCTCGAGCGTCCACAGATAGAGCACGAGGGCCGGTGCGACCCCGAAACAGAGGAAGTCGGCGAGGCTGTCGAACTCCGCTCCGAAGCGTGTCGTCGCCTTGAGCAGCCGGGCGATGCGGCCATCCAGCCCGTCGATCACGCCGGCGACCACGATCGCCGCGGCCGCCGCGTCCCACCGCTCGAGGAGCGCGAAGCGGATCGCGGTGAGCCCAGCGCAGAGCCCGACCAGCGTCATCAGGTTCGGGATCAGGCGGTTGAAGGAGAGGCCCTGGAAGCGCGGGCGCGACCGCCGGCGCATCCGCGCACGCCAGCGTTCCATCGCCGGGGAGAGCGGAGGGCGCATGTCAGATCATCTCCGCGGTCGCGGGCCGGCTCGGTCGAGAGTGAGGTCGGCGACCACCGTCTCGCCTGCGACCATCCGTTGGCCTACCGCAACGAGAGGGGCAACCCCCTCCGGCAGATAGAGATCGACCCGCGACCCGAAGCGGATCAGCCCGATGCGCTCGCCTGCGCGCAGGGCCTGCCCGTCGCGGACCTCGCAGACGATGCGGCGCGCGATCAGCCCGGCGATCTGCACCACGGCAAGCGTGCGCCCGTCCTCAAGCTCCAGCGCGATCGCGTTGCGTTCGTTCTGCTCGGACGCCTTGTCGAGCGCGGCGTTGAGCGAAGGCGCCCGGGCGATAGGCGATGCGGCGGATGCGCCCCGCCGCCGGCGCGCGGTTCACGTGCACGTCGAGCACCGAAAGGAAGGTGGCGACACGCGTCCTGGGGGCGGGGCCGAGGCCGAGTTCGGCCGGCGGGGCGGCCGGTGCGATCGAGACGACCCGCCCGTCGGCCGGTGCGCTAGGATCAGGTCCCGGCCGCTGCGGCACGGCCCGGTCGGGATCGCGGAAGAAGAAGGCGGAGAACGCCGCAGCCGCGGCGCCCAGCCAAACGAACCCCTGCCACACCAAGCCGAGGGCCAGGCCGGCGACGGCCGGGGCGACGATGAAGGGAAGCCCGGCGCGGTGCGGGCGGGCCAGCACCAGGGCGGCGGTGTCGCGAAGGCTCATGTGTCCGTTGCGTGTCGCTTCGATGACACTGCTGACACGGAACCGAAGGCGATGCGAGACCCGGCCCTTCCCGTTCAGCAAAGCTTTACCCGTTCCCTTCGATCATCCGCCGGCCATGACCGCCGTCGTCTCTTCCTCTGCCGCCCCGCCGGCCGCAGCGCCGTTCAGCAGCCCTGTCCTCGGGCGCCTCGGCCCGTTCGAGGTGGGGCTTGACGGCGCCCTCTCCCCCTCCGGCGCCTCGGGGCCGGTACGCTTCGCCTTCGCTTGGCGCGGCCGGCGCGTGCAGGCCGAACTCGGGCCCGAGCGCCGCCTCCGTTTCAGCATCCGTGCGGCCCGTGTCCCCTACACGGCCGAGGAGGCGGGCCGACGCCGGTCGGCCTTGGCGGCGGTCTTCGCCCTGCGTGCCGGCGGTGAGGCGAAGCTCTCGGCCGTGCTTTCGCCTGCGCACGAGCTCCGTCTCGAGTGGCAAGAGACTTCTCGAGGCAACGACCGCAAGCCGCCTGGTCGCCGCCGCCACCCGCTTCGTTTTGCTCGTCCGAGCCCTATCTGGAGGTTCTCGAGGAGGAGGGGGCGGTTCCGGCGGAGTGAGCCGGGTCGGGAGCGACGGCGGGTGCCCGGGGCGGAGAGGGAGAGGAGGCGGGCCTATCGGCGCAGAGGGGAGGCTGGCCTTCGGCGCAGACCAAGGCACGGCCCGGCGGTGACGACCCGGCGGAGGCGGACGAGCGACAGAAACCGCCCGATCTGCGCCGGACGGCAGGGCGGAGGGCTGGACGATGCGCGCGAGGCGGGCCCGAGCGGAGACTCGGTCGCAGGGCGGCCGAGCGCCTGAACCTCATGGCTCGCGGCTGGATCCGGGCCGCAGCCCGTGCAAGCTGATCTGCCCCCGGCCTGTGCGTGAGTTGTCGGCGGTCTCGACCCGCGCCGCTTTGCCGTCCCCGTTGGCGGTTTCGCCTGCGCAGGAGAGGGTCGCCGCCAGGCCATCCCCGGCCTGCCGCGGCTACGGCTCGCCTCGGGCCGCGTCGCAGCGACGTCGTCCCATGCGCCCGCTCAGCCTTCCGGGCGCGGCACCACGAACACCTGTCCGGGGTAGATCAGGTTCGGATTGCGGATCTGGTCGCGATTTGCCTCGTAGATGACGGTGTAGCGGATGCCTCGGCCGTAGGTCGCGCGCGCGATCCGCCAGAGGCTCTGGCCAGGCTGCACGATCACCATCCCCTCGCGCAATCCCTCCGGGGGAAGGTCGGCGCGCTGGAAGGGCACCTCGGCCCGTGCCGTGACCTTGCCGTCGGCGGCGAGCTGATCGGCCCGCAACGACGCCACCCTGCCCGGTTCGATCGGCACGGCGGAAGGGGCGAAGACCCATCGGCCGGACTCGTCGGCCCGTGTGTCGCCGAGATGCGTCCGGTCGAGATAGAGCCGGACGGGTGCGCCGGGCGCGGCGCGCCCCGAGAAGCGGACATCGCCGGCTTCCCCGTAGTCCACCGCCTCCACGGTCACCGCAGCCTGGCCCGGTGCGGCGGGCGGGAGAACAGGGCTGCGAGCGGAAGCGGCTGCTGGCGCCTCGCCCGGCGGCGTCGGCGGTGGGCGAGCCGGCGAGACGGTCGCGACGGCCGGATCCCGCGCCCCGGCGGCGGCGCCGGCGATGTCCGGCTGAGCGGCGGCCGAGGCCACGGGTTCGCTGGCCCTGACCGGTGGAGGGGGGTCGGCCGGCGGGGCCTGCAGGATGCGCAACTCGCCGCCGGCGTCGCGCGGGGCAAGAAGCGCGATCGGCGGCGATGGCGGGGTCTCCGCCGGCAAGCTTCTGCCAGCCACGTCGCGGTCGCGCTCGGGCACGACCAGCACGAGGGTTGACGCCGACTCGCTGATGCTGCCGTCCGGCGCGCGGGCGCGCAGGCTCAGCTCGCGACCGCCCGGCGGCATCGGCCCTGCCGGCACGAACACCCACTCGCCGCGATCGTCTGCCCGCACCCGACCCATCTCGTGGCCGCCGTCGAGGATCACCACCTCGGCATGCGGCGAGGCTCGCCCGGCCATCACCGCCTCGCCGCGCGCGCTGACCCGGACGATGTCGAACGACGGACGGACCGGCCCCGCCGGCGTCGGCGGAGCGGAGGCGGCAGGTGCCGGTGCTTGGCTTGTCGGCGCCATAGCTTGGAGCGCTGGGGCCTGCGCGGCAGGCCCCTCCGCATGCGGGCGCAACTCTCCCGTCGCCGATCGAGGCGAACCCGCACGTTGTTCCGACGACCAGAGGCCTCGTTCGCCTGCCACCCACCACAATCCGCCGGCAGCGGCGAGAAGGCAGACGAGACCGACCACGACCGGTCGCATGGCCCCACCTCGCCTCGGTTGTTCAGTCGCGCCGCTTTAGGTGTAGGTGCTGTGACACCGTCCTGCAATGCGAGCCTTGTTCACCGTCGCGCGCCCAGCGCACCGTGGAGAACAACGGGAAGTGCCGCGGCAGCCGACACGGCGAGAGACGGTTCTGCAAGCCAAGCCACGGCAGCCGTGCCGGCGAGCGCGGCGGCAAGGGGCACAGCGGCCGCGGCGGGGGGAGACGGCGCCCCTGGGGCAAGGACTGCCCCGATCGCTGCCCCTGCGGCGACAAGCGCGAGGGCGGAAAACAGCGGCGCCGCCCCGGCCAGGGCGAGCAGGGCGGCGGCAGCGACCGCCGCCAAGGCGAGCGAGCTTAGCTCCCGGCGGGATGATCGCACCGACCACGGGGCGAGAGCGGCCAGGATCAACAGGGCCACGGCTGGAGCCGAGGCCGCCACCCGCTCGAGATCGGGGGCGGTGCGCGGGGCGCCGACGAGCCACCACGCCCCGACCAGGGCAGCCAAACCTGACGCGACCCATCCGGCATGACCCCGGTCTGCCAGGAACGGAGCAACTGCGGCCGAGGCGGCGACCAGCCACGGCAGCCGCTCCGGCAACAGGCGCGGCGTGACCAGGCGCACGCCGACCAAGTCGATCAGCCCGACCAGCAGACCCGCGGGAACGGCAAGCCAAGCGGCCCTCGGAGCGATCCGACCGAGCAGCGCTGCCGCGATCAGGCTGACCGCGAACGACGCCAGCGCCGGGCGGGCGAGATCGGCCAGGACGGAGGCACTCACCGTCCGGCCTTCCGTTCCTCGCGAAGCCGTGCGCTCACGCCGAACAGCCGCGGCCGGTATGGTCGCCGAGGGCCGATGGTAAAACGAGGGGAACGATGCGCGGCGAAGCGGACGCAACGGTGGACCGGACGGTGTGGGATCTCCCGACCCGTCTGTTCCACTGGGCGCTGGCGATCTGTCTCGTCGGCTCCTTCGTCACGGTCAAGCTGCACGAGATGCGCCTGCACGCCTGGTTCGGCTACGCCGCGCTTGCGCTCGTCTTGTTCCGCCTGCTGTGGGGCGTCCTCGGCAGCGAGAGCGCGCGCTTCGCCCGCTTCCTCCGCGGCCCCGGCGCGGTCATCGACCACCTGCGCGGCCTCGTGCGCCGCGAGCCCGATCGCGAGGCCACGCACAACGCGCTCGGCGGCTGGGCCGTCCTCGCCCTCCTCCTCCTCGTTCTCGCGCAAGGGGCGACGGGGCTGTTCGCCAACGACGACATCCTGTTCCGAGGGCCTCTGTTTCCGCTGGTCGGCAAGGCGTGGTCAGACCGGCTGACGACCTGGCACTACCGGATCTCGGATGCGCTTCTTGTTCTTGTCGTCGTGCATGTCGCGGCGGTGCTTCTCTATCGTCTCGCCCTCGGTCGCGACCTCATCACGCCGATGGTCACGGGGCGGAAGCGCCTTCCCGGTTCCGTGCCTGCGCCGCGCCTCGCCTCGCCTTGGGCCGCGATCGCGGCGTTCGCGGTCGCGGCCGGCGCCGTCTGGGCGGTGGTGACGCGGCAGGTGCTCTGACGGCTCAGCGCTGCGGCTGGCGGTAGGGACGGTGGCAGGCACCGCAGGCCTGCCCGGTGGCCTCGAAGGCCTGGGCGAGCGCCCTCTGGTCGGTGCCTTGGGCGGCGGCGAGCAGCGCCTCGGCGCGTTGCGTGAAGGCGTCGGCCACGCGCTCGAAGCCGGCGCGGTCGGTCCAGATCGCGGGCAGCGCGCGGCTTCCCTGCCCGTCGCTTCCGGGCGGGAAGAGCGTCTTGATCTTCGGTGCGTGCTCGGCGATGGCGCGGGCATGGGGAACCGCTTCGCTGTTCGGGTCGCGCATCTGCACGATGGTCTGGATCGCCTCCATCCGGTCGCGCAGGAGCCGGAAGCCCGCCTGGCGTTCGGCGATCACGCCGGACTGTGCCGCGGCGAGGGCAGGCGGCAGGGCGAGGACGGCCGCGAGGGCGGTGGCGCGCAGAAACGTCATCGGTGTCGTGCTTTCCCGATCAAGGAGCCGGCTGGATCCGCCGGCGGCGAGAAGACTGCCAACACCTGGCTCGTTCCCCTGCTCACAATCCTGTGCGCCGCCTCCAAGCGCGGCGGTGACACGCTCCCGCCGCCGCGTTAGTGCCCGGTTCATCGCGTTTCAGGCATGGAGTGTGCGCATGACGCCGTCCCACCTTCGCGCCGTCGCCGTGTTCTGCGGCTCGCGCCTCGGCAACGACCCGCGCTTCGTCGCGGCGGCCGATCGTCTGGGGCGGCTGTTCGGCGAGGCCGGCGTGCGCCTCGTCTACGGCGGCGGCCGCATTGGCCTGATGGGCCGGATCGCCGATGCCTGCCTTGCCGCCGGCGGGCAGGTGACGGGCGTGATCCCCCGTTTCCTCGCCGAACGCGAAGTCGCGCACGAGGGGGTGGCCGACATGCGGATGGTCGCCCCCCTCAGGATCCGCACCGCGAACGGCGACCCCTCACCTCATGCCTCGCAGCCCAACCCGAACGGCGCACGCGCCCCCGCACCGGACGGCGAGAGGGAGCTCGAAATCAACGCCATGCACATCCGCAAGGCGTGGATGGCGGCGGAGGCGGACGCCTTCGTCATGCTGCCGGGGGGCTTGGGCACGCTCGACGAGACGATCGAGATCCTGACCTGGCGCCAGCTCGGCCTGCACGACAAGCCGATCGTGCTGTGCGACGTCGCCGGCAGCGCGCGCCCTCTCGTCGCCGCGATCGAGGCGGCGATCGCGGCCGGATTCGCCGAGGCTTCGGCACGCTCCCTCTTCGCTCTCGCCGAGGGGCCGGACGAGGTGCTGCCGTTGCTCGCTGGGCTGCGCGCAGCGCCCGGCGTCGCTGCCGTGGGGGGCTGAGCCGCCGTCTTGCCCGCTCGGCCTCGCGGGCCTATACGCAGGGGTCGCGTCCGGCGGCCGGAGCGTAGCTCAGCCTGGTAGAGCACTGTGTTCGGGACGCAGGGGCCGGAGGTTCGAATCCTCTCGCTCCGACCAGCCGGACCACGTTCCCCCGAACCAATCGCCGGCCGCGAGCGGGCATTCCGCGACCTCGGGCGCGCGGCTAAGGTGCCGGGCGATCCGCGGAGGTGGGGGGCATGTCCCAACCGGAGTATGACGTCATCGTCATCGGCGCAGGGCCCGGCGGCTATGTCTGCGCGATCCGCTGCGCCCAGGCGGGGCTGCGGGTGGCCTGCGTGGAAAAGCGTCCCACCCTCGGCGGCACCTGCCTCAACATCGGCTGCATTCCCTCCAAGGCGCTTTTGACGAGCTCGGAGAAGTATGCCGAGGCGCAAGCGCACCTTGGGGACCACGGCGTGGTGATCGGCGGCGAGGTCGGGCTCGATCTTCATCGCATGATCGCGCGGAAAGACGAGGTGGTCGCGGCCAACGTCCAGGGCATCGAGTTCCTGTTCCGCAAGAACAAGGTCGCGCGCATCGCCGGCGAGGCGCGCATCGAGGCGCCCGGCCGGGTGGTGGTGAACGGGGCGGTGCACACCGCGCGGCACGTCGTGATCGCCACCGGCTCGGAAAGCACGCCCCTTCCGGGCGTGGAGGTGGACGAGCGGATGATCGTCTCTTCCACCGGGGCTCTGTCGCTCGAGCGGGTTCCCGGGCACCTCGCCGTGATCGGCGGCGGCTATATCGGGCTCGAACTCGGATCGGTCTGGCGACGGCTCGGGGCGAAGGTGACGGTGATCGAGGTGCTCGACCGCATCGTGCCGACGATGGACGGCGAGGTGGCGAAGACCTTCCAGAGGATTCTCGCCAAGCAGGGGATCGCGTTCCGGCTCGGCACCAAGGTGGTCGGAGCGCGGAAGGGCAACGACGGGGTGACGCTGACGCTTGAACCTGCGGCGGGTGGGCAGGCGGAGGAGTTGCACGCCGACGTGGTTCTGGTGGCGATCGGCCGCCGTCCCTACACGGCTGGACTCGGCCTGGAGGCGGTCGGTGTGGCGCGCGACGAACGGGGCCGGATCCGCACGACGGACGGCTACGCCACCTCGGTTCCCGGAATTTGGGCGATCGGCGATGTCATCGCGGGCCCGATGCTCGCGCACAAGGCGGAGGAGGAAGGCGTGGCGCTGGCCGACCGCTTGGCCGGGCGGCATAGCCACGTGAACTACGACGCGATCCCGGGCGTGGTCTACACCGCCCCGGAGGTCGCCGCCGTCGGCGCGACCGAGGAGGAGCTGAAGGCGCGCGGGACGGCGTATCGCGTCGGCAAGTTCCCCTTCAGCGCCAACGGGCGCGCCCGCGCGATGGGCGAGACGGAGGGGTTCGTCAAGATCCTTGCCGACGCCGCCACCGACCGCATCCTGGGCGCGCACATCATCGGGCCGCAGGCGGGCACCCTGATCGCCGAGCTCGCGCTGGCGGTGGAGTTCGGTGCCTCGGCGGAGGACGTCGCCCTCACCTCGCATGCGCATCCGTCGCTGAACGAGGCGGTGAAGGAGGCGGCTCTCGCGGTTTCGGGCAAGCCCTTGCATCTCTGACCGCCGGCCCCGCAGGGGGGCGAGGCGGCGGCGCGGAGTCGGCCGCGAAACCGCGTGCCGAGTCAGATGGTTTTGCGTTATCTTTCGCGCGCCGCATGAACACGCCTGACGCTGCCCGGTCCTCCCGCCTCGTGCCGCCCGCCGTCGCCGACCTCCTCCGGCGCCGCGCGGCGGACCTCGCTGGAGTCTGCCTCCGCCCTGGTCGGGGTCACGCTGGGGGCTGCGCTTGCCACCTACCACCCCGCCGATCCGTCGCTGAACACCGCGACGGCGGGGCCGGTCGCCAACCTCGCCGGGCCGGCCGGCGCCATCCTCGCCGACCTCGCCCTGCAAGGCTTCGGCCTTGCTGCTTGGCTCATCGTCGCGGCCCCCTTGGGCTGGGGCTTCGGCCTGATTGCGCGCGGGGCGGTCGGCGCGCCGTTGGTTCGGCTGGCCTGCCTGCTGGTCGCCCTGCCGCTTGTCGCCGCGACCCTCTCTCTCCTTCCGCTCGAGGCGGAGGAAATGGCTCCCGCCGGCGTTGGCGGCGTGGCCGGGGTCGTGGTCGCCGACCGCGTTCTCGCCGCGGGAAAGTCTGCTTCTTGGGCTGGTCGGCCGGCTGTTCGCCGGCTTCGGCCTGTTCGGTTGCGCCGCCCTGTTCGCCGCCGTGGCGATCGGGCTCACTCCCGGCGAGTGGTTCCGTGCCGTGCGCGCCGTGGTGCGAGGAGGTGTCGCCGCCGGTCGTGCCGTGGGACGGCTGGCGGTCGGATTTGGGGCAGGGGTGGCGCGCACGCGTGCAGCGATCGTCGCCAGCCGGGCGGCGCGGCGCCGCGTCGAACCGCGCGTCGTGCCGCCGGAGCCCGATCCGCCGAGCCCCGGCGAGGCACCGGTCGCCTCCTCGGCGACGGCCTCGCCCGCCGCGCCATCCCCCATCATCGCTGCGCCGATGCCCCCGCCGCGGCCCGCGCGCCGGGTGGAGACGCCCGTGGAGCCGAAGCGCAACGTTTCGGCCGGCCAGGGCGCCCTGCCGCTGGCCGGGGGCTGGGTGCCGCCTCCGCTCACCCTGCTCGCCGCTCCGCCGGCCAATCGACCGGGCCGGCCTTCGGCGGAGGCCCTGGAGGCGAACGCCCGTCTGCTCGAGGGCGTGCTCGCCGATTTCGGCGTGCAGGGCCGCATCGTCGCCATCCGCCCCGGCCCCGTCGTCACGCTCTACGAGCTCGAACCCGCTCCGGGCACGAAGTCGAGCCGCGTGATCGGGCTCGCCGACGACATCGCGCGCTCGATGAGCGCGCTCTCGGTGCGTGTGGCCGTCGTGCCGGGGCGGAACGCGATCGGCATCGAACTGCCGAACGCGCGGCGCGAGACGGTGTGGCTCTCCGAACTTCTGGGTTCCGAGGACTGGGCACGCTCGAAGGGCCGGCTCGATCTCGCTCTGGGCAAGGACATCGGCGGTGCACCCGTCATCGTCGATCTCGCCGCCATGCCGCACCTCCTGATCGCCGGCACCACCGGGTCGGGCAAGTCGGTTGCCATCAACACCATGATTCTCTCGATCCTGATGCGGCACCCCCCCGAGGAGTGCCGCTTCATCATGATCGACCCGAAGATGCTCGAGCTTTCCGTCTACGACCGCATCCCGCACCTCCTTGCGCCGGTGGTGACCGAGCCAGCCAAGGCCGTGGGCGCGCTGAAATGGGCGGTGCGCGAGATGGAGCGGCGCTATCGGCTGATGAGCCAGCTCGGGGTGCGCAACATCGCGGGCTTCAACGCGCGCATCGCCGAGGCGAAGGCGAAGGGCGAGACGCTCACCCGCCGCGTGCAGACCGGCTACGACCCCGAAACGGGCCGCCCCACCTTCGAGGAGCAGCCGATCGGCGGCGACAAGCTGCCCTTCATCGTCGTCGTGGTCGACGAGATGGCCGACCTGATGATCGTCGCCGGCAAGGAAATCGAGGCCGCGGTGCAGCGCCTTGCCCAGATGGCGCGCGCGGCCGGGATCCACATCATCATGGCCACGCAACGGCCCTCCGTCGACGTCATCACCGGCGTGATCAAGGCGAACTTCCCGACCAGGATCTCGTTCCGCGTCGTCAGCAAGGTCGACTCCCGCACCATCCTCGGCGAACAGGGGGCGGAACAGCTCCTGGGCCAGGGCGACATGCTGTACATGGCGGGGGGCGACCGCATCCTGCGCGTCCATGGCCCCTTCGTCTCCGACCGCGAGGTGGAGAGCGTGGTCGAGCACCTGCGCAGCCTCGGCGAGCCGGATTACCTCGACGACGTGACGGAGACGGATGGATCGATCGGTGCTGCCGGCGGCGAGGCGCCGCTCTCGGGCCTCGGCGGGGCCTTGGCCGAGGACGGCGACGAGGCGAGCCTCTACGACCAGGCGGTCGCCCTCGTCGTGCGCGAGGGCAAGGCCTCCACCTCCTTCGTGCAGCGCCATCTGCAGATCGGCTACAACCGCGCGGCACGCCTGATCGAGCGGATGGAGAAGGAGGGCGTGGTCGGCCCACCCAACCACGTCGGCAAGCGCGAGATCCTGGTGCGACGGCCGGAGGGGGACTGAGCCGACGTCCCGAGGGGGAGAGGAGTGAGGGGTTGGGCGGGGGCGGGGCAGCACCATCTCTCAGCCGATGCCCGACCGCGCGCCGACCCTTTCGCTCGACCTCGTCGAGCGCATCGCCGACGTCGCGACCTCCGACTGGGACGCCTGCGCCGGAGACGACAATCCCTTCGTCAGCCACGCCTTCCTCTCCGCCCTGGAGGACTCCGGTTCGGCAACGCCGCGCACGGGCTGGCTGCCCCGCCACGCCGTGCTGCGCGACGAAGGCGGGGGTGTGGTCGCGGTCGCGCCGCTCTACGCCAAGGCGCACTCCTGGGGCGAGTACGTGTTCGACCATGCTTGGGCCGATGCGCTCGAACGCGCCGGCGGCCGCTACTATCCGAAGCTGCAGGCGGCGGTGCCCTTCAGCCCCGTGCCCGGGCCCAGGCTTCTTGCGCGCGACCCCTCGCTGAAGGCGACGCTTGGGGCCGCGCTGGCCCGCGCTTGCGCCGACCTCCGCCTTTCTTCCGTCCACGTCACGTTCTGCACCGAGGACGAGCAAGCTCTGCTGGAGGGCGCGGGGTTCCTGCCGCGGCTCGGGCTGCAGTTCCATTGGCGCAACGAGGGCTACGGCAGCTTCGACGACTTCCTCGGCCGCCTCGCCTCGCGCAAGCGTAAGCAGGTGCGCAAGGAGCGCGAGCGCGCGCGGTCCGCGCTCCGCATCCGGCCGCTGCGCGGGCGCGAGATCACCTCCCGGCACTGGGAGGCCTTCCACGCCTTCTACCTTTCGACGGTCGACAAGCGCTGGGGCCAAGCCTACCTGACGCGGCGCTTCTGGCCGATGCTGGGCGAACGACTCGGCGAGCGCGTGGTGCTGATGTGGGCCGAGGAGGAGGACGGCACGCCGGTGGCGGGGGCCCTGAACCTCGTCGGGCGCGACGCCCTGTTCGGGCGGAGCTGGGGTGCGGCGCGCGAGGTTCCGTTCCTGCACTTCGAGCTCTGCTACTACCAGGCGATCGAGTTCGCGATCGCTCATGGGCTCGCCCGCGTCGAGGCCGGCGCGCAAGGCGAGCACAAGGTGAGCCGTGGCTACCTTCCGGTGCCGACCTTCTCCGCGCACTGGATCGCGCATGAGGGGTTGCGCGAGGCGGTGGCGCGATTCCTCGCCCGCGAACGGCCGGCGGTGCGCGAGACGATCGCGCGCATTGCCGAGGAACAGAGCCCCTTCCGCGAGGAGCCTCGGGAGGGTTGAAGCCACGCCCAGGCGGGGCGAGGCTCGCCCGTCATGCTTGCCGCCTACGCGATGCTCGCCTCGTCGATGGCGCTCGTCGGCGCCAATGTGCCGGTGGCGAAACTGCTCGCCCAGGCGCTGCCGATCCCGCTCATCGCCTGCCTGCGCTGCCTGCTCGCCACCGTCGTGCTGTGGCCGTTGATGCGGCTGATGGATCGCCCTGCTTTCCCTGCCGGCGAGAACGATCCTGCGCAACCTGTTTTGGCAGGCCGCATTCGGCACAGCGCTCTACAACGCGGGGCTGCTCGCCGGGCTGCGCTTGACGTCGGCCCTGGAGGGCGGTCTCGTGCTCGCGACCTTGCCTGCGGTGGTCGCGATCGGCTCTGCGCTCTGGCTCGGCGAACGGCTCGGGCGTCGCGGCTGGGCGGCGGTGGGTCTTGCCGTCACCGGCATGGGGGCGGTGAATGCCGTCCGCGCGGGAGCCGAGGGCGAGGGCTCTCTTCTGGGCAACGCCCTCGTCTTCGCGGGCGTGGTCGGCGAGGCGGTCTACGTGCTGCTCGCCAAGCGGATTGCCGGGCGCGTCGGCGTGCTGACGGCGTCGTTCTGGATGCAGCTGTTCTCGTTCCTGCAACTGACGCCTTTCGCGCTTCTCTCATCTGCCCTGGCTTGGCGACGGGTCGTTTCGCCTCAGCATCCTCGTGCTGCTCCTCTTCCATAGCCTGACTGCGAGCGTGCTTTGCCTTCTCCTCTGGTACGGGGGCCTGCGTCGCGCGCCCGCTTCTGTTGCCGGGGTGTTCACCGCCTTTCTGCCGGCGACGGCGGCGGTGCTTGGCGTGGTGGTGCTCGGTGAACGTTTCACGATGACGCATGGTGTGGGGCTTCTCTTCATGTTGGGCTCCGTCCTGCTCGCTACCTGGCCGGGACGAGGCG
>JAVQZW010000002.1:0-233929 GCA_033582875.1 Acetobacteraceae bacterium
TGAGGGCCTGGTTCGCCTGCACAGGTGCCGAGCTTCTCGCGCGGGACGTGGAGGATACCCTTGGTCGACTTGCCGCTGCGCAAGCCGATCGCGGCCTAAGCGCGAGCGTGGAGCAGAACGAGGCCTGGGCGCGCGCGATTGCCGCGCTGCAAGAGGCGGTGGAAGCGAATGGAGGCGAAGGGTGGACGATCGCGCTCGAATACGACCTCGCACGGCTTGAGAAACGGATCGATGCCGTGGTGTTGACGGATCGCGTGATCCTGGTTCTGGAGTTCAAGGGGCGCGCAATCGATGCGGCGGCGTTGCGGCAGGTGGAGGACTACGCTCTCGACCTGCGCGACTTTCATGCCAGAAGCCAGGCGCATCCGATCATCCCGATCCTCGTTGCGGGCGAGGATTTCGCCTAGGCCCCGACCGAAGGTCCGTTGTCGGTGGCCCGACGTCGCTCAGCCGCTCGCGACCAGGTACGACCGAGCTCGGCGCTGCTCATCCAAGAGATCCTCCGCTGGGATCCCGTACGCCGAAGGTGCCCGCTCGACGGTGACGCCTGGCTCGCTGCGCCTTATCGCCCGGTGCCGACCATCATCGAAGCGGCGACCCTGCTCTACGCCACGCATGGCGTGGCCGAGATCTCGCATACAAGGGCGGATGCGGCGAACCTGACCCGCACGGCGGCGGCAATCGATCGGATCATCGAGGCGGCGAAGCGCAGCCGATCCCGCTTCGTCGTCTTCGTCACAGGCATTCCGGGTTCCGGCAAGACGCTTTGCGGGCTGAACGCCGTGTTCGCGCGGGCGCGCGACGAGGGAGCCGCTTTCCTCTCCGGCAACGCCCCGTTGATTGCGGTGTTGCGGGCGGCCCTTGCCCGCGATGCGGTGGCGCGAGGCGTCCCTAAAGGCGAGGCGCTGCGCCGTGTCCGGGCCACCCTGCAGAATGTACACCGCTTCCTGGAGGACCATGCAACCCATCCGGAGCGCGTTCCCCCCGAGCGCATCGTCGTGTTCGATGAGGCGCAGCGGGCATGGGACGAAGCGAAGGCCCGCAGAGGAACGCAACGCCGCCCTGGCCGGCTGACCATGAGCGAGGCGGCGCACATGCTGGAGATCATGACCCGCGCGGCGGACTGGAGGGTGATCGTCGCGCTGATTGGCAGCGGGCAGGAGATCAACACGGGCGAAGCGGGCCTTGCCGAGTGGGGCCGCGCGATCGCGGCCAGCGGCGCTTGGCAGGCCGTGGCCGCGCCTTGTGTGCTCAGCGCGCCCGATCCGCGCCAGCGCCTTGCTGATGGTCGGCAGCCTTGGCTGTCGCTCGATCCTGCTCTCCATCTCGACATTTCGGTCCGTTCCGTGCGCGATATCGCTGCAGCCGCGCTGGGTGGAGGCGCTGCTTGGCGGGCAAATCAACGAGGCACGGGAGATTGCCAAGGCAGCAGTGCCGCTCCCTTTCTATCTCAGCCCGCGATCCAGCCGCCTTTCGCGCCGCCGTACGTGGGCTCGCGCGCGGGAACCGTCGCGCTGGCCTCGTGCGCTCCTCGACGGCGAAAAGGCTTCGCGCCGATGGTTTCGGTCTCGAGGTTATCGGCGATGCCATCGTGCCTTGGTTCCTGGAGCGGTGGCCCGATGTGCGCGCCTCCGACGCCTTGGAACTCTGCGCCACCGAATACGCCTGCCAGGGACTGGAGCTTGACGTTGTGGGGCTGGTTTGGGGCAACGACCTTCTGCCCGATCGATTGGGTTGGCGGGCACGCCGGTTCGCCGGCACGCGCTGGCATGCTGCGGGCGACTACGAGCCCTATATCCTCAATACGTACCGGGTGCTGTTGACGCGGGCACGCTACGAGACGGTGATCCTGGTGCCGCGCGGCGACCCGGAAGACCTGACCCGGACGCCTGCCGAATTCGATGCGATCGCGGAGCGACTGACGCAGGCAGGGATTTCGCCGCTCGACCCGGCGACGGCACAATGGGGCGACCCTTCGGCCCCTTCGCTGCTCTGACGTCTCACCAGCCGATCGCCGCCGGAAGCCACGTCGCAAGAGCCGGGGAACAGATAGACGGCGACCACGCCGCCAATCTGCAGCAGAACGAACGGCACCGCACCGCGGGTAGATGGCGCTCGTCGAGACCTCCTTCGGTGCGACGCTACGCAGGAAGAGCAACGCCCAGGCGAAGGGCGGAGTCAGGAATGCTGTCTGCAGGCTGACGCAGATCAGGGTGGCGAGCCACGACCGGATCCACCCCGGCATTGGCGAAGACCGGCAGGAACGGCGGCACGGCGATGTAGGTGATCTCGATCCGCGCGAGGAAGATCCCGAGCACGAAGACGAGCGCCATCAAGAACCAGATGTCGGCCGCAACACCGCCCGGCAGAAAGGCGAGCAGGTCATGCACCAGCGCCTCGCCCTGCAGGCCGCGGAAGGCGAGAGCGAACACCTGCGCGCCGATCAGCATGACGGCGTCATCGGAGTGACGGGCGTTGTCGCCTGCACGGTCTCCTTCGGCAGTGCGGAGACGGATGGCGGCGCGCAGGAGAGTGGAGACGGTCTGGAGAGCGAGCAGCGCGAAGCCGATCGAGATCAGCGCCTTCACCGCCAGACGGTATGGGGACCGCCCGGGTTCGCGCTGCCTTCGTTCACCTGCCGGGACTGTGCAACATAGGCCCAGGAGAGCTCGACGACGAAGAGCGCGATCGCGATCAATGGAGCGGCGGCGAGGAGATCAATCGCAGCCTGAATTCGGGGGCCAAACCGTGCAAAGAGAACATTCACGCGGAGGCGCTCGACGCGCAGGAGCGAGAAAGACATGCCGATCAGCGCGATCGTGCTCATCAGGTGCCATTCGCGATCCTGCGTCCACACGGTGCCGGTTGCGAACTCCATAGCGCAGCAGCACATTGCCCGCCATCATCAGCACGAGGGCGAGGTTGCCCAGGCGGCGACGCGGCCGATCGCATCGATGGCGTGATCGATCACATCGGCCGCACGCTGCATCGTCCGCCGGCTCCTCAAGCGCGGACCGGGCGGATCTCGGTATGGTACGGCGCCTCACTCTGTTCCGGCCAAGCATCGAACTGCGCCGTGTAGGCGAGGTCGCTTTCGTGCACGCGACGGGTCACGCAGTCGCGTCCCACCGCCTGAGCAAGAACCGTCGTCGTCGCCTCACGGAGATGGTCGATCATCGGACCCCGAAGATGCCAGGCGATGACGCCGTGGTTGCGAACCGGATGCTCGATCGCCTCAGCTTTGATCTTCTGGCACCAGGCTTTGCTGAGCACCTTGCAGGCGGCGCAGGCGTTCTCGACGATCGCCTTGAGGTCGTTCGGCAGGCGGTTCCAGGCTGCCGTCTTGATCGCGAGTTCGGTCGCGGTCTCGTGCCAGCCGGGCGTCTCGTAAAACTTAGCCATCCGGTGCAGGCCGAGCTGGCAGTCGAGATAGGGGCCGACGAACTCAGCGGCATTGATCACGCTCCGCTCCAGCGCCGGGAAGATCTCGCTCGCCGGTAGGAGCAGCGTATCTACCACGAGCGCCTGGTAGACCCTGCCGGCGAGGCCAGAAAGGCTCACCTTCAGGCCGCGAAGATCCTCCACAGTCTCGATCGGGCGGCGGAAGCGACCGATGATTTGCACGCCAGTGTTGGTGGAGAGGAACGGGACGAGGTCGAACCGGTCGTAGACCTCGCGCCAGTGGGCGAGCCCGCCGCCGTCGTACATCCAGCCATTGAGGCGCTGGAAGTTGAGCCTAGAGGGCAGGGCGGTGAAGTACCTGGCGGCGAGGCTGTGGCTTGTCCAGAAGTAGGCGTTGGCGTATTTGCACCTCGACAGGCCTTGGCTCACCGCAGCGAAGCCTTCCGCAGCCGTAATGAGCGCGCCGGCGCGGAAGAACTGTATCCGCAGACGTTCGCCCGACGTCGCCTTGTTGCGGCGGATCAGGTCGCGCGCGCTGCCGGCTTCCGTCGAGCGGACGAGGCGTGGGGGCCTCAGAACGACGTCACACAGCAGGTGATGGTGGCCTGGGCAGCGGCGACGGCGGGCGCGGCGAGCGTGCTGGCGGTGACGGTGGCCTCGGTTCGGTGGTCTCGCGTAGACTCGCTTGGCACGGGCCGGCAGAGCCCGGAACGCTCATGGGAGGAAACGATGCTGGTCGAAACGATCCTGAAGGAGAAGGGATCCGAGGTGGTTTCGGTCCCGGTGACGACGCAGATCCAGGAGGCAGCGAAGATCCTGAGTGCGCGACGGATCGGCTCGGTGCTTGTGCGCAACGAGGACGGCGGGATTTCGGGTATCCTGTCGGAGCGCGACATCGTGCGCGGCATCGCCGAGCACGGCGCGGCCGCGCTCGCGCTTCCCGTCAGCGCCCTGATGACGCGAGACGTCGTCTTCGCCTCACCGTCCGACACCCTCGACTCCGTGCTCGCTGTGATGACGGAGCGGCGCTTCCGCCACTTGCCGGTGCTGGAACAGGGGCAGCTCGTCGGGCTCATCTCCATCGGAGACGTGGTGAAGCGGAAGATCGAGGAGGTTACGGAGGAGGCCGAAGGGCTGCGCGCTTTCGTTCAAGGTGCGGGCTGAGGCCGCGGGCGCTGAGGCCGGGCTGGCGCGGCCGAGGCACCGCGCTACGTTTCCGGGTATGGACAATCTTGCCAACTGCCTGCACGACCTGACTGCGCTGGGCACCAAAGGCACGCTCGCACTGGCCGGCGCGCTGCTGCTCGCCGGGCTGGTCGGCAGCGCCACACACTGCGTGGGCATGTGCGGGCCCTTTGTTGCTGCCCAAGTCACCGCCCGCTTCGCTGCCTGCCCGACCCTCTCGCGCCTCGAGGCCGGGGCGCTCCTGCCCTATCACCTTGGCCGGATGGTGACCTACACCGCCCTGGGTGCCATGGCAGGCTTCCTTTCCGGCACCATTGTGCACGCGGCGGGCTTTCGGCCGATCCTCGTCGTTTTGCTTCTGGTCGGCGCGCTGCTGATGGTCGCGCAGGCGTTGGTGCAAGTCGCCGCGCTTCTCCCTGCGATACCCTCCGGTCTCGCCGGCCGTGTGGTGCGCCTCGCGTCGCCCTTGCTCGCCGATCCGAGGGGGTCGCGCCGCTTCCTGCTCGGCGTCGTGCTCGGCTTCCTGCCCTGCGGCCTGCTTTACGGCGCGCTTGCCGCGGCCGCCGCGTCCGCGAGTGCCCTCGGCGGCGCGATCGCCATGGCGGCCTTCGCTCTGGGCACGGTGCCGATGCTGCTCGGCATTGGACTTGCCGGCGCCTTCTTCGGCCGCCGCTTTCAGCCCGCCGCGCGTGCCCTTGCTGCACCCCTTCTCCTCGTCAACGCGGCTGTTCTTGCCGCGCTCGCCGTTCGCGCGGCGAGCAGTATCTGAGGCCCCTAGTCAACAACGTCCTTGTAGGCGTGCCACGTGGCGTGGCCGATCAGCGGCATCGTGACCGCGAGGCCGAGGAAGCCCGGAATGATGCCGAACAGGGTGAAGGCAACAATGATCCCCGCCCACAGCGTCATGGCGGGCCAGTTCACCCGCACCGCGGTGAAACTGGTCGCCACCGCAACGAACATGTTGGTGTCCCGGTCGAGCAGCATGGGGATCGAGACAGCGCTGATCGCGAACACAAGCGCGGCGAACACGGCACCCACTGCGGTGCCGACGGCCCAGAAGGGAATGGCGGAGGCAGCGGTGAGCTTGGCGACGATCGTTTCCCAAGTCGGCGTAAAGCCGATGCCGAAGAAGAGGGCGAAGATCAGGAGGGCGATGCGGATCCAGCCAAGGTGGAAGAGGCCGAGCAGAACCCCGATGTAAGACAGTTGGGTCGCGTTGCGCTTGAAGCCGGCGAAGGCGGCGGCGAGCGACACGGGCTCTCCCGCCTCGAGCCTGCGGCTGGTTTCATAGAGCCCGGCCGCGAGGAGGGGAGCGAGGAAGAAGAAGCCCGCCGTCATCGGCAGCACGAGCCAGAACGACTCGAACTGCCACAGCACGAGAAGGAGAAGATAGGTGACGGCCAGGATGATGAGCCCGTAGGTCAGGCTGACGCCGGGAGCCGCCATCATGTCCCGCCAGCCGGCGCTGAGCCACGCCCAGGGCCGGTCAACGGCCACCCGCCGAACCTTCGGGCTCTCTCCGTAGAAAACCGGGACTGCCCCGCTGTCCACCTGAGCCATCGCTGTTTCCCCGCTTGAGGCGTCGGAGCCGTTCGTGGCCGCGCCACCGCTCGTCCGTCGGACAGCCAGGATCTCATGCCGATCGGCGCCCGTCGACCTTGACGCACGTCAATGCCGCTACACGTTGCTTTCGGGATTGTGAAGGTAGCGCCGGGCCGGTGCCGGCGCCCGCTTCGGGATGAGAGGAACGCATGGGGGAGAGTCTCGCGGGTTCGGCTGGCACGGCTCCGGTCGCACGGGCACAACCGGAGTATGTCGAAGACGTCGTTCGCGCCTTCGTCGTCGCCACCGTGTTCTGGGGCGTGGTCGGCTTTCTCATGGGGACGATCATCGCCTGGCAATTGGCTTTCCCGGTTTTGAACCTCGATCTCGAGTGGACGACGTTCGGACGTCTCCGCCCCGTCCACACCTCGGCAGTCATCTTCGCGTTCGGCGGCAATGCCCTGCTCGGCACCTCGCTCTACGTCGTGCAGCGCACCTGCCGTGCCCGGCTGTTCGGCGGAGAGGAGGCGGGGTGGTTCCTGTTCTGGGGCTATCAGACCTTCATCGTGCTGGCGGCACTGGGCTACGTCACCGGCGTCACGCAGGGCAAGGAGTATGCCGAGCCCGAGTGGTATGTCGACCTGTTCCTCACCTTCGTCTGGGTCGTCTATCTCGTCGTCTTCGTCGGCACGATCATGAAGCGCGAGGAGCCGCACATCTACGTTGCGAACTGGTTCTACCTCGCCTTCATCATCACCATCGCGATGCTGCACATCGGCAACAATCTCGTGCTGCCGATCGACTGGGGCTCGGCGAAGTCGTATCAGCTTTCGGCCGGCGTGCAGGATGCGATGATCCAGTGGTGGTACGGCCACAACGCGGTCGGCTTCTTCCTCACCGCGGGGTTCCTCGGGATGATGTACTACTTCATCCCGAAGCGCGCGGAACGTCCCGTCTACTCGTACCGGCTCAGCATCGTCCACTTCTGGAGCCTCATTTTCCTCTACATCTGGGCCGGTCCGCACCACCTGCACTACACGGCCCTGCCCGACTGGGCCCAGACGCTCGGCATGATCTTCAGCGTGATGCTGTGGATGCCGTCCTGGGGCGGGATGATCAACGGCATCATGACGCTCTCCGGTGCATGGGACAAACTGCGCACCGATCCGGGGCTTCGCTTCTCCGTCACTGCCGTCGCCTTCTACGGCATGAGCACCTTCGAAGGCCCGGTGATGAGCATCAAGGCCGTGAACGCGCTCAGCCACTACACGGACTGGACCGTCGGCCACGTCCACTCGGGGGCGATGGGCTGGGTCGGCTTCATCACCTTTGGCGCGCTCTATTACCTGGTGCCCGTCCTGTGGGGAAAGCGCGAGCTCTACAGCCAGCGCCTGGTCGCCTGGCACTTCTGGATCGCCACCTTGGGCATCGTCTTCTACATCACGGCGATGTGGGTCTCAGGCATCATGCAGGGGCTGATGTGGCGCGCCTACGACGAGCTCGGCTTCCTGCAGTACAGCTTCATCGAGACGGTCGCCGCCCTGCACCCCTACTACGTGATCCGCGCCTTGGGCGGGGTGCTCTACGTCACCGGCGCGCTGATCATGGTCTACAACCTCTACAAGACCGTGACGGAGACGGAACCTTTGCCGGCTCCTGCGCCGGTCTGGCGCCCGCAGGCCGCCGAGTGAGGGAGGGCGCACGATGATCCGGCACGAGACGATCGAGAAGAACGTCATCCTTCTCGCCGTGCTGACCCTGATCACCGTCTCGATCGGCGGGCTGGTCCAGATCGTTCCGCTGTTCACCATCGAGACGACCATCGAACGGGTCGAGGGCGTTCGGCCCTATTCGCCGCTCGAGCTCGCGGGCCGCAACATCTACATCCGGGAGGGCTGCTACGTCTGCCACAGCCAGATGGTGCGGCCCTTCCGCGACGAGCTCGAGCGCTACGGGCATTTCAGCCTCGCCGCCGAAAGCATGTACGACCGGCCCTTCCAGTGGGGCTCGAAGCGCACGGGGCCCGACCTCGCGCGGGTCGGCGGCAAGTACTCCAACGAGTGGCACTACCAGCACCTGATCGATCCCCGAAGCGTGGTGCCCGAGAGCATCATGCCATCCTACGGCTTCCTCGTCCGTCCGCTGAAGTTCGATGACATCGAGAAGCACATGCGCGCGCTGCAGCGCCTCGGCGTGCCGTACACGGACGAGATGATCGCCCACGCGCGCGCCGACCTGATCGCGCAGGCGAACCCGGATGCGGACACCTCTGGCCTGCTCGCGCGCTATCCGAAGGCGGTTGTCGGCGATTTCGATCGCAACGCCCGGGTGGTGACCGAGATGGACGCGCTTATCGCCTACCTGCAGATGCTCGGCACCCTGGTGAATTTCGCCGAGGTGACGCCGCAGCAGCTCCGGCAGTAGGGACGCGCGCGATGCTCGAGTGGCTGGCCGGGCACTACGAAACGCTGCGTCAGCTGTGGGTCGTGTGGTTCATGGCTTTGTTCGTCGGCATCGTCGCCTGGGCGTTCTGGCCGTCCAACAAGGAGAGGCTGGAACAGTCAGGGCAGGATCCCGCTCGACGACGACAAGTGACGGAAAGGAGCATTCCGTGCCCACCAAGATCGAGAAGGACGCGCTCACCGGCAAGCTGACCACGGGGCACGAATGGGACGGCATCAAGGAGCTGAACACGCCGCTGCCGAAATGGTGGCTCTACCTCCTCTACGCTACCGTGATCTGGTCGGCGGTCTGGGCGTTGCTCTTCCCATCGTTCCCAGGGCTGACCGGCCACTTCGGCGGCGTGCTGGGGTGGACCAAGCGTGAGGACATCGCGCAGGAGATGAGGCGCGTGGCGGAGGCGCGGGCGCCGATGTTCGAGCGGATCCGCTCGACCGATCTCGAGGACATCCGGCGCGATCCCGTCCTCCTCCAATTCGCGAGAGCCGGGGCGCGCCAAGCTTTCGCCGACAACTGCGCACCATGCCATGGCTCGGGCGGGGAAGGCCGGCCGGGCGGCTTCCCCGCGCTCGTCGATGACGACTGGATCTGGGGCGGCACGTTGGAGGAGATCGCCTTCACCATCCGGCACGGCATCCGCAACGGGGTAGATGACGAGGCCCGCCAGAGCCAGATGCCCGCGTATGCGCAGACCCTCAGCCGGCGCGAGATCGAGGACGTGGCGGAGTACGTTCTCTCCTTCTCGGGCCGAAGCACGAACGCCGAGGCCGCGAAGCGCGGCGAAACGACCTACGCCGAGAACTGTGTCGCCTGCCATGGCGAGAGGGGCGAGGGTGTGCGCGCGGTCGGCGGCCCGGCGCTGAATGACGCCATTTGGCTGTATGGCGGGACGAAGGAGCAGATCGTCGCGCAGATCGCAAACCCGCGCATGGGCGTGATGCCGCCCTGGCAGGGGCGGCTCGATGAGGCGATCATCCGCATGCTCGCGGTCTACGTGCACACGCTGGGCGGCGGCGAGTAGGAACGCAGGGTACGGCGGATGCGGGTGGACCGGAAGATCGACCTTGCGGAACCCGCGGCGAGCCCGACGCCGCCGGCGCGGCTCTACGCCAACCGTGTCAAGGTCTATCCGGCGCGCGTGCGCGGAACGTTCCGCACCGCGAAGTACGCGTTTTTGGTCTTCGCGCTCGCCGTCTACTACATCCTGCCTTGGCTTCGCTGGCCGCGCGGCGAGGGTGCGCCGGATCAGCTGATCCTGCTCGACTTCGCCGGACGCCGTTTCTACCTCGGCCCGATCGAGATCTGGCCGCAGGAGATCTACCTCGTCACCGGCCTGCTCATCCTCTCCGCCATCGGCCTGTTCCTCGTCTCCTCGCTGTTCGGGCGCGTCTGGTGCGGCTACGCCTGCCCGCAAACGGTGTGGACAGACCTCTTCATGTGGATCGAGCGCCGGATCGAGGGTGACCGCAACGCGCGGATGAAGCTCGACCAGGGCGCGCGCGACGCTGCGTATTGGCGCAAGAAGGTCGCGAAGCACGCGATCTGGCTGCTGATCGCCTTCCTCACCGGCGGCTCCTTCGTCCTCTACGTGCAGGATGCCCCAACCGCTGTGCGCGACATCTTCACAGGAGAAGCCGGCGCCTGGACCTATACCTTCGTCGGCCTCCTCACCTTCACGACCTACACTCTCGCGGGGTGGGCGCGCGAACAGGTGTGCACCTACATGTGCCCTTGGCCGCGCTTCCAGGCGGCGATGCTGGACGAACAGTCGCTGATCGTCACCTACCGCGCCTGGCGCGGCGAACCGCGCGGCAAGCACAAACAGGGCGAGCCCTGGGAGGGCAGAGGCGACTGCATCGATTGCCGCCAGTGCGTCCATGTCTGCCCGACGGGGATCGACATCCGCGACGGCCAGCAGCTCGAATGCATCGGCTGCGGGCTCTGCATCGACGCCTGCAACGCGGTGATGGACAAGATCGGTCGGCCGCGGGGCCTGATCGCACTCGACACGCTCGCCAACACGCAGGCCTGCGAGCGCGCGGTGGCGAACACCCCGCCGGGTCCAGCGCGCATTCCGGTGGCGGAAGCCGCACATCAGCGGATGAAGATCATCCGGCCGCGCACGATGATCTACGCGGGCGTGCTCAGCCTTGTCGGCGCTGCGATGCTGCTGGCAGTCGCCACCCGCAGCGTGACCGAACTCTCCGTCCTGCGCGACCGCGCCCCGGTCTACGTCGTGCTGTCGGACGGCGCGGTGCGCAACGCCTACACGCTGAAGATCGTGAACAAGACGCACGAGGCGCGTGTCTTCACGCTGCACCTCGACGGGCTTGCCGGTGCGACGCTCGCCGCGATCGGCGCCGAGGATGTGGCGGGTCCCACCATTCCGCTGGCGGCAAGGCCGGACGGCGTCGAGTCGCATCGCGTCTACGTCACCGCGCCGGCCGGCGCCGCCCTGCCCGAAAGCACGACCGTGACCTTCCGCCTCGTCGATGCCTCGGGGCGCGAGGCGACGCGGACGGAGAGCGTGTTCCTCGCGCCCAGGCGCTGAGCGCATGAGCGAGGGCGACCCCCGCCGCAGCCGCTGGATCCCCTGGGCGTTCGTCGCCTTCATGGGGGTGGTGTTCGCGGTCAACGCGGTCTTCGTCTGGCTTGCGCTGTCCACCTTCACCGGCACCACGGTCGATCGCGCCTACGAGCGCGGGCGCCTCTACAACCAAGTGCTGGCGGAAGCCGAACGGCAGCGCGCGATCGGCTGGCGGTTCGAAATCGCCTTCCGCCCGGGCGCAAAGCAGCGCGGCACGCTCGTCGTCTATGCCCGGGACTCTGCCGGCGCGCCGCTCGATCGTCTCGAGTTCGAGGCGATCGCGCTTCGTCCCCTCGAACGTCCCGACCCTCTTCCCTTCGCGTTGGTCGAAAGCGCGCGCGGCCGCTATGTCGCCGAACTCGACCTGCCGAAGCGCGGGCAGTGGGAGCTGCGCTTGGCGGCGCGCCGCGGCGAGGTCGGGCCAGTCGAGGTGCGCGAGCGGATCATCGTGCCGTGACCGCGCTGGGGGCCACGAAGCCTGCCGCCTTCGCCGGCAGTACCGCCTGCCTGCATTGCGGCGCGCCTTGCCCGAACGGCGAGCGCTTCTGCTGCGCCGGTTGCGAGGGCGCGCACGCCCTGATCACCGGCCTCGGGCTCGATCGCTTCTACGAACGGCTTGAAGCCGCTGCGCCGCGGCCCGATCTCGCCGCCCCGCGGCATGACCTCGCCGCCCGCGCCCGTCCCGACGGTCCGTCCGGGTGGTCGCTCGACCTTCTGGTCGGCGGCGTGTCCTGTGCCGCCTGCGTCTGGCTGATCGAACAGGTGCTGGCGCGCGAGCCTGACGTCACCTGGGCGCGGCTCTCGCTTGCGACCCGCCGCCTCACCATACGCTGGCGGGGGACAGCCGAGCGGGCGAACGCGTTTGCGGAGCGCTTGGCTCGGCTCGGCTTCGCCGCCGCGCCCTGGGACGCCTCCTGCCTCGCGGCTGCCGAGGATGCCGAGGCGAAGCGTCTTCTGCGCGCGATGGGCATCGCCGCCTTCGCGTCGATGAACGTGATGCTCGTCTCGGTCGCGGTCTGGGTCGGCCACAGCGACGGCGACATGGGCGAGGCCACGCGCGCGCTGATGCACTGGCTCGCGGCGCTGATCGGCCTGCCTGCGATCGCGGTCGCCGGGCTCCCGTTCTACCGCTCGGCCCTGGCCGCGCTCGTGCGCGGACGGGCCAATCTCGACGTGCCGATCAGCCTCGCCGTGCTGCTCACCGCCGCGATGAGCCTGTCTGAGACCGATCCGCGGCGGCCCGTACGCCTACTTCGACTCCGCCGTCACCCTCCTGTTCCTGCTTCTCGTCGGGCGCTATCTCGATCGCAGTGCGCGCGGCCGCGCGCGCGAGGCGGTCGCCCGCCTTGCGGCCCTCAATCGCGCCCCGGTCGGCGTCCTCGGCGAGGATGGCACTGCGCAGCCGCGCCTGCCCGAGGAGGTGAAGTCCGGCGAGCGTGTTCTGGTCGCTGCGGGCGAGCGTGTCGGCGTGGACGGTGTGGTGCTCGCCGGCACGTCTTCGGTGGATGAAAGCCTGCTTACCGGAGAAAGCCTGCCGCGCCCTGTGCGTCCGGGGGATCGCGTGCATGCCGGCACGCTGAACCGTGACGCCGCTCTGGTGGTGCGCGCCACCTCGTCGGGCGAGGGCACGCTGCTCGCCGCCATCGTGCGGCTCATGGAACGCGCCGAACAGTCGCGCTCGCGCTTCGTGTCGCTGGCCGATCGGGTCTCACGCCTCTACACGCCGACGGTGCACCTGCTCGCACTCGCGACCTTTCTCCTATGGTGGGGTGCACTTGGTGTCGCTTGGCAGCAGGCCCTCGTCTACGCCGTCGCGGTGCTGATCATCACCTGTCCCTGTGCCCTCGGGATCGCCGTTCCCGTGGTCCAGGTGGTCGCTGCGGGGCGGCTCGTGCGACGGGGCGTGCTGGTGACTTCAGGGACGGCGTTCGAGCGCTTGGCCGAGATCGACACCGTGGTGTTCGACAAGACCGGAACGCTGACGGAAGGAAAACCCGTGCTCCTGCCCGGGGTGTGGTCGGATGACGACCTGCGCGAGGCGGCACGGCTTGCGATGTCCTCGCGGCATCCGCTCGCGCGTGCCCTGGCCGCTGCCGCGCCCCCTGTCGCACCGGCCGAGGGCGTGGTCGAGCATCCGGGGCAGGGGCTCGAGCTGGTGACCCCCGAGGGCCGGATCCGCCTCGGCTCTGCCCCGTTCGTCGGAACGGCGGGCGGGGAAGGGATGGAGCTTTGGTTCGCGCGCCCCGGCCGCGACCCCATCCGTTTCGCCTTCGCCGATGCGCTGCGCGCCGACGCAGCGGAAACGATCCGGCTCCTCACCGGCCGCGGCCTCGCGGTCGAACTCCTCTCCGGCGACCGGACGGCGGCCGTGGCCGAAGCGGCGAGGGCCCTCGGCATCGCGCGCTGGACCGCAGAAGCCTCGCCGCAGGGGAAGATCGCCCGGCTCGAGGCGTTGCGCAGGGAAGGGCGGCGGGTGCTGATGGTGGGCGACGGGCTGAACGATGCGCCGGCGCTCGCCGCCGCGCATGCCTCGATCGCCTTCGCCTCGGGCTCCGACGTCGCGCAGGCGGCGGCCGACGTCGTGGTGCAGGGCAAGGCGCTCGGCCTCGTCGCCGAGACGCTGCGGACGGCCCGCCGCGCGCAGGGCGCCATGCGCCAAAACATCGCGATCAGCCTCGTCTACAACCTCTTCGCGGTGCCGCGTCGCGGTTGCGGGGCATGGTCACGCCGCTGCTCGCTGCGGTGGCGATGGCGGCCTCGTCGCTCACGGTGATCCTCAACGCGCTGCGCCTGGAGCGGGGAGCGGGATGGACGCGCTGATGCTGCTCATCCCCCTCTCGCTGATCCTCGGCCTCGGTGCGCTCGCGCTGTTTCTCTGGGCGTTGCGGTCCGGCCAGTTCGAGGATCTCGACGCGGCGGCGCGTCGGATCCTGTTCGACGACGAACCGCCGCGTCGCCCTCCCTCTCCCCCTTCCTCGTCCCGCAAGGAGGACCAGCCATGACCCCGCAAACGATCGTCTTCGGCCTGATCGGCGCGCTCGTCGCCCTCATCGGCCTCGTCATGATGGCAGCGGCGAAGGACGACGCCTTCTATGTCGCCGGCTTGATCCTGTTCGTCTCCTTCGTTCTCTATCTGTTCAAGCTGGTGCGCCTGCACTTCGATCGCGAGGAGGCGCGGCGCCGCTGAACGGAGGGGATGCCGGCGCCGGGGCGACAAGGCCCTTGCGCCCAAGCTGCGAAATGGCTGTCATCGTCCGAGAGGGGTTTGCACTCGGGAGACGTGACATGGACCGCCGCTCCTTCCTGCGCGCCGCCCTGCCGGCCGCCGTCGCCGCCTCGTCGTTTGCCGCCGCGCCAACCATCGCCCAGACGCGGCGTTGGCAGATGGCAACTCCCTATCCGGACGGCAACTTCCACACCGTCAACATCCGCTCCTTCGTGAAGGAGATCGAGGACGGCTCGGGCGGGCGGCTCGCCATCACCCTGCATACCAACGCCTCGCTCCTGCGCATGCCGGAGATCAAGCGCGGCGTGCAGACGGGGCAGGCGCAGATGGGCGAGATCCTGCTCTCGGCCTACGCCAACGAAGACCCGATGTTCGAGGTCGACGGCATCCCGATGCTGGTGACGAACTTCACCCAGGCGCGGGTGCTGGCCGGACTGCAACGACCCTACGTCCAGTCGCGCTTCGAGCGCCAGGGCCTCACCTTGCTTTACATGGTGCCGTGGCCGCAGTCCGGCTTCTACACCAACGTGCCCGTCACCTCGATCGAGACGCTGCGCGGCACGCGCTTCCGCACCTTCAATGCGGCCACCCAACGCTTCGCCCAGCTGGTCGGCGCCACTCCGACGACCGTGCAGGTGCCCGAGGTGCCGCAGGCCTTCGCCACCGGCGTGGTCAACGCGATGGTGACCTCGGCGGCGACCGGAGTGGACGTGCAGGCCTGGGATTTCGTGAAGCACTTCACGCCCGTCGGCTTCACCCGCACGAAGAACGCGGTGTTCTGCTCGACGCGCGCGCTGCAGCAGCTGCCGGCTGACCTGCAGAGGCTGATTCGCGACGCAGCCGAGCGGGCGGAGCAGCGCGGCTGGGAGCTCGCCCAGGAGCAGGAGAGGACGCGGCAGGAGGAGCTCGTCCGGCGCGGCATGATCGTCGCCGACCCCCCGCCGGAGCGGCTGATGCGCGAACTTGCGCAGATCGGGGAGACGATGACCAACGAATGGCTCGCCAAGGCCGGCGAGGACGGGCGGAAACTGATCGAGGCCTATCGCGCCGCGATCGCCCGCGTCTGATTGCGCGTCGCGCGTGCAGGGGCTGAGGCGGGCGCTCGACGCGCTCTACCTCGCGGGAGGTGTCGCCGGCGCGGCGGCGATCGTCGCCATCGGCGCCCTCGTCCTGGTGCAGATCGTCGGCCGGCAAGTCGGGTTCCACCTGCCGGGTTCCGACGATCTCACCGCCTACACCGTCGCAGCCTCCGCCACCTTGCCGCTCGCCTACACCTTCCGCCACGGTGCACATATCCGCGTCGACATCGTCATCGGCCGATTTTCCGGCGGCGCTCGTCACGCTCTCGAGTTGGTCGTGCTGACCATCGCGTCCGCGATCGCCCTCCTCTTCGCCTTCTCCTGCCTCGATACGCTGATCGACTCCTGGACGTTCGACGAGGTCGCGCAGGGGATGCTGGCGGTGCCGATCTGGATCCCGCAGATCCCGCTCGTCCTCGGCAGCGCGCTGTTCGCTCTCGCTCTGACCGACGATCTCGTCGTCGCGGCGACCGGGGGAGAGCCCTCCTATCGACGTGCGGCCGGGCGCGGCGCCGCAGAGCGCGCGGCCGAGGAACTCTGAGGTGGACGCCCACCTGATCGACGGCGCAATCGTCCTCATCGCCGCGCTCTTCGCCATCCTCGCCCTTGGTGTTTGGATCGGGGCGGCGCTGATGCTGACCGGCGTCGTCGGCATCGTCGTTCTGCCGGCCGTGTTTCCGCAATTCAACGAGTTTCCCGTCGAGAAGGTGATGGGCACGGCGGTGTGGCAGGCGATGGCGTCCTGGACGCTGGCCGCCCTGCCGCTGTTCATCTGGATGGGCGAGATCCTGTTCCGCACGCGGCTTGCCGAGGACATGTTCCGCGGCCTCGCCCCTTGGGTGCAGCGCCTGCCGGGGCGGCTGATGCACGTCAACGTCTTCGGCTGCGGCATCTTCGCCGCCGTGTCCGGATCCTCGGCTGCGACCTGCGCGACCATCGGCAAGATGAGCCTGCCCGCGCTGCTCTCGCGCGGCTACCACCGCCCGATGGCGATCGGCAGCCTTGCCGGTTCCGGCACCCTGGGTCTTCTCATTCCGCCCTCCATCGTCATGATCGTGTACGGGGTCGCGGCTGAGGTCTCGATCGTTCGGCTGTTCATCGCCGGCGTGATCCCGGGGCTTCTGCTGATTGCGCTGTTTTCGGGCTACATCGCGCTCTGGTCGCTGCTCAACCCTTCGCGCACGCCGCCGCGCGACCCGCACACGACCTGGGCCGAGAAACTTCGCGCCTCCGCAAGCCTCATCCCTGTGCTGCTCCTCATCCTCGCCGTGATCGGGTCGATCTACGGCGGGCTTGCGACCGCCACCGAAGCCGCAGTGACAGGGGTCCTCGGCGCGCTCGTTCTCTCCGCATGGTCCGGAACCCTGACCCGCGCCAGTTTCGTCGGGTCGCTCATGGGGGCGGTGCGGCTCTCCTGCATGATCAACTTCATCCTCGCCGGCGCGGCCTTCCTCACCCAGGCGATGGCGTATTCGCGCATTCCTGCCGCGATGGCGGCCTGGGTCGGCGCCCAGGGTTTCCACCCTTACGTCGTCATCGCCGTGCTGACGCTGCTCTACATCGTGCTCGGCTGCTTCATCGACGGCATCTCGATGATCGTGCTCACCGTCTCGGTGGCGCTTCCCGTCATTCAGGCCGCGGGCTTCGACCTTCTGTGGTTCGGCATCTTCGTCGTGCTGGTGGTGGAGATGGCGCAGATCACGCCGCCCGTCGGATTCAACCTCTTCGTCCTGCAGGGGCTGACGGGCGAGAACATCTTCCGCATCGCCGCCGCAACCGCCCCCTTCTTCGTCCTCATGTGCCTTGCGGTCGCGCTGGTGACGGTGTTTCCAGGCCTCGTCACCTGGCTGCCGTCCACCATGCTGGGCGGCTGAAGCGCGTCTGCGGCAGGGCCTAAGCGAGCAGGAACATCGCCTCGACCTCGGCTGTGGCGTCCCCCGGCAGCGAGGCCACGCCGATCGTCGTGCGGGCGTGCCGCCCTGCCTCGCCGAACACCGCGACACAGAGATCCGACGCCCCGTTCATCGCCAAGGCATGCTGGGTGAAATCCGGCGTGCAGGCGATGAAGCCGCCCAGGCGGATGACGCGCGCGACGCGGTCGAGATCACCACCGCAGGCCGCCTTGGCCTGGGCAAGCACGTTGAGAAAGGCAAGCCGGCAGGCCTCGCGCGCCTGCTCGATGGTCACGGCCCCGCCGAGCTTGCCGGTGACCGCGACCCGGCCGTCGCGCATCGGCAACTGGCCGGAGACGACGAGGAGCGTGCCCGCCACGGCGAAGGGGACGTAGTTGGCGACCGGCGCGGCGGGTTCCGGCAAGACGATGCCGAGCTGAGCGAGCCGCGTTCCGATCCGTCCCGCCATCGCGCGCTATCTCCCCCCCTCTCGGCAGGCGGCACTCTACGCGCGCACCGGCTCGTGTCGAGAGGGCGGAGGCGCTCAGCCGACGGCGGCGCGCGGACGGCGACGCCCGGCGGCCTCGCGCGCAGCCGCGAGCCCGAGGCGGAGGAACGGGGCAAGGCTCCGCTCCATCGCGGCGCGGGCCGCGTCGTCGGCTCCCTCGGCAAGGGCGGCGCGAACGCGCGGGGCGAGGAAGGGCGCCTCATCGGCCGACCCGGTGCCGATCGCGTATCGTTCGAGAGCCGCAAGGAGAACATCGCCGCCCGGCAGCGCGATCCCGGGACAGGAGAGGGCGACGGCGTGGGCCAGCGAGACCGCTCCGGCAAGGTGGGGCTCGACGCGCTCCGGCAGGATGCCGAGAGCGACCAGTCGGTCGAGCGCTGCCCTCGGCGCGCCTGAAAACGTGCCCCGACCCGCAATGTGCGCCACCACCTCCAACTCCTGCTCTGGGCTGAGACCCTGGGCGGCGATCAAGCGTCGGGCCTGCGCGATCAGGCGCCGGCGGGGGCGACCGGAGGCGTCGTCGTCGAAGCGGAGCAGCGAGGAGACGGGCGCGCCACCCGCGCTCGCGGCCCCGAGCAGGCTCTCGACCGGGCCCGGCGGCCGGAAGGCGACCAAGCCGAGCACCCTGAGCCCCGAGCGGCGTGCAGCCGCGAAGCCGCGCTCCAGGGCCGCGCGGGCGGCCCGCTCGAGGCTCGGCTCGGCGCCCGGCGGCAGGGCTGCGGCCGCAGCCTCGAGGGCGCGCAGCACGGCGGAACGAACCCCGCTCCAGGCCGGACACGGCCCGAGGCGGAGGGCGAGCGCGGCAGAGGCCTCCGTCGCCCCACCGAGCAAAAGCGCAAGCAGGGCGGCGGACGTCGCGCGGCCCTCCGGCCACGCGTAGGGAATGCCCGCCGCCATCAGCGCGCCGGCAAGATCCGCTGCGACCACGGTGGCGATTCGGGCCGGGGGCTGGGGGCCGGCGATGTCGAGGGCGAAGACGGCGCTTGCCGCCGCGCGCCGCAGGGCGTCCTCAGCGACTGCGCCATCCGCCGCGATGAAGGCGGAGAGCTTCAGAACCCAGGACCGGTCCCGCCCCCTCGGCCCGTGCCAAAGCGCTTCCGCCGGCAGGCCCGCCGCACAGGCCATCTGGTGACGCAGTCCGGCGGCCCAGCTCTGGGCCTCGTCGGGGCCGGCGAAGATCCCGGAAGCCAGACCAAGACGCTGCCACTCCCGCAGCAGCGGCTCCATCGCCGCAGCGAGGGAGGCGTGCGGGGAAAGGGCAGCGAAGGATGTCGACCGCCCCCTCGTCGTACGCGCCGGTGAGTGCAATCGTCCGTTCGCCCACGCGGCGGGTGAGCGGGGCATAGCCGCTCCAAGGCTCGGCAAGCGGGACACGTCGTGGTGCTGGCCATGAGACGTTCGGCCTTCCGCTCGGACGATACTCCGCCGTCATGCCTTGGGGAAAGCGTATCTTGTGGGAGTCCGTGAGACATAACCACTAGATTCTGGTGAACGGCGACCCTGGACGCTTGCAGCCTGCGCATGCGACAAGCGCTGCCCATGCAGGCTCGAACCGCCTCCGCCGCGACCATGACGACGATCGGCACACGCCTGTTCACACTGTTCCGCGGCCGTAAGGTCGGTCGCGACCGCTTCGGCAACACGTACTACGAGGAGCGATCCGCTCCTGCGGGCGCGCGCAAGCGGCGCTGGGTGATCTATGCGGGCGAGGTCGAGGCGACCAAGGTTCCGCCCGAGTGGCACGCTTGGCTGCACTACACGACGGAGGCACCTCTGCCCGAGGTGAAGCTCTACCCCTGGCAGAAGGAGCACGTGCCCAACCTCACGGGCACGCCCGCGGCCTATCGGCCGCCCGGCCATGAGCTCGCCGGCGGGCGGCGCCCGCGCGCGACCGGAGACTACGAGGCGTGGACGCCGGACCTCGAGGAGGAGCATCGGCGATGACGCGGCGGAGCGTGGCGGAGGTCGTCGCCGGTGCCGTCGTTCTCGCGGTGGCGGGTGTGTTCTTGGTCTACGCCGTCACCCACACCGGGCGTTCGCTCGGCCCGGGCTACGATCTGGTCGCAAAGTTCGACCGCATCGACGGCATCGGCCCCGGCGCCGACGTGAAGGTTTCCGGCGTGAAGGTCGGCTCGGTGGTGGCGCAAAGGCTCGATCCGGAAACCTTCCTCGCCGTGGTCACGATGCGGATCGACCCGGCGGTGCGCCTGCCCGTCGACACCTCGGCCGAGATCACGTCCGAGAGTCTTTTGGGGGGGCGCTACATCGCGCTCGTACCCGGGGGCTCCGATCGCATGCTCGCCCCCGGCGCGGTGATCGAGGCGACACAGTCCGCGGTCAGCCTGGAGGCGCTGCTCGGCCGCTTCATCTTCTCGGTCACCGACCTCGTGTCGGCGGTCGGGCGGGAGGCGCAGGGCGCGCGCGAGGGCGCGAGTGGGCCGCCGGCGGCGCGCCCCGGGGGCTGAACGATGGCGGAGACGGAGGCGCGCTGGCGCGGCCGCGACGGGGAGCCGATCGCCTGCCGCGAGAAGCTGAAGGTGCTGGAGGAGAATTGGGCCGAGGTGACCCAGGTGGTGCGTGACGCCTTCGAGGATGCGGTGCTGATGGGGGTCGACCCGGATGTGATGCGGCGCGAACTCGCTGCGCTCATTGCCACGCTGCGCCCGCCCGGTGGCGGAAGATGAGGGGCGTCGTCCTTGCGCTCGTTGCCCTGGTTGCCGCCACCGCCGTGCACGCCCAGGGCCGCTGGATCGCCTCCGAGATCGCGGTCCTGCAGGCTTTGGACAAAGTGACCGCCCGCACCACCGTCCTGGAGGCGAGACGGGGCGAGCGCGTCGGCTTCGGGACCCTCGAGATCGTGGTCGAGGCCTGTCATCGACGCCCGCCCGACGAACAGCCGGATGCGGCGGCTTGGCTCCGGGTCGTGGACCGCCGACTCGGGCCGGAACCCGTCTTCGCCGGGTGGATCTTCGCCTCCGCCCCGGCGGTGAACATGCTCGAACATGCGGTCTACGATCTCCGCGTGCTCGCCTGCCGCTGAAGCCCGCGGCCTACCCGCGGCCGCGCAACCGTTCGATCTCCGCCCGCAACTGTTCCGGTGGTGGGGCGGCGACGAACTGCGCCGGCGCGGCGAGGGCGGCGGCGAGCAGGCGGCGATACTCGCTGCGGGGGATCTCGATCGCGCCGAAGCGTGCGAGGTGGTCCGTCACGAATTGGGTGTCGAGCAGCCGGAAGCCCCCAAGCCGGAGTCGCGCGACGAGGTGCACGAGAGCGACCTTCGAGGCGTCGCGCCTCGCCGAGAACATGCTCTCGCCGAAGAACGCGCCTCCCAGCGCAACACCGTAAAGCCCGCCGACCAGGCGCCCCTCGTGCCAGCACTCCACCGAATGCGCGTAGCCCATGCCGTGGAGGGCGTTGAACAGCCGCTCGATCTCGGCGTTGATCCAGGTCTCGGGCCGGTCGGGCGCAGGCGCGGCGCAGCCGCGGATGACCTCGGCGAAGGCGGTGTCGCAGCGCACTTCGAACGCGCCGCCGAGCACGGTGCGGGCGAGCCGGCGCGGCAGGTGGAAGCGGTCGAGCGGGAGGATTCCGCGCAGTTCCGGGTCGAGCCAATAGAGACGGTCGCCGTCGCGGCGTTCCGCCATCGGAAAGAGCCCGGCGCGATAGGCGCGCAGGACAAGCTCGGGCGTGATCTCGGTGAGGCCTGCCCCGTGCCGTGTCATGCCGCGAGCGGTGCCGCGTTCTCGCGCACGAACCGCTCCAGCCAATGGATGGTGTAGTCGCCGGCGACGAACTTCGGGTCCTCGACGATCCGCCGGTGCAGGGGGAGCGTGGTCGCGATGCCGTCGATGACGAACTCCGCGAGCGCCCGCCTCAGCCGCGCGAGCGCGGTCGCGCGATCCGGGCCGTGCACGATCAACTTCGCCACCAGGCTGTCGTAGTAAGGCGGCACCGTGCAGCCGGAGTAGAGGGCGGAATCGACGCGCACGCCCAAGCCCCCCGGCGGGTGGTAGGTGGTCACGCGCCCCGGCGTCGGTGCGAAGGTGTCCGGGTCCTCGGCGGTGATCCGGCACTCGATGGCGTGTCCGTGGAAGCGGATGTCATCCTGCCCGTACCCGAGGGGGGCGCCGGCGGCGATGCGGATCTGCTCGCGCACGAGATCGACCCCGCAGACCATCTCCGTCACCGGGTGCTCGACCTGCAGGCGGGTATTCATCTCGATGAACGCGAACTGGCCGTCCTGCCAGAGGAACTCGAGCGTGCCGGCGTTGCGGTAGCCGATCTCGCGCAGGGCCTCGGTGACGATGCGGCCCAAGCGGTCGCGCTCGCCGGGCGCGAGCGCCGGGCTGCCGGCCTCCTCGACCAGCTTCTGGTGCCGCCGCTGCAGCGAGCAGTCGCGCTCGCCGAAATGCACGACGTTGCCGTGATGGTCGGCCAGCACCTGCAGCTCGATGTGGCGGGGCCGGTCGAGGAACTTCTCGAGATACACCGCGTCGTTGCCGAAAGCGGCCTTGGCTTCGGCGCGGGCGAGGGCGAAAGCCTCGGCGAGTTCGGCTGCACTGCGGGCGACCTTCATCCCGCGCCCGCCTCCGCCCGCCGCCGCCTTGAACAGAACGGGGTAGCCGATCCGCCGCGCGATCGCCTCCGCCTCGGCGAGGCTCTCGACCGGCCCCTCCGAGCCCGGGACGAGCGGCACGCCAAGCCGCGCCATGGTCCGCTTGGCTTCGATCTTGTCGCCCATCATGCGGATATGGGCGGCGGAGGGGCCGATGAAGGCGATGCCGTGCGCCTCGACGATGGCGGCGAACTCGGCGTTCTCGGACGAGGAAGCCGTAGCCCGGATGGATCGCATCCGCCCCGGTGATCGAGGCGGCGGACAGGATGGCGGGGATATTGAGGTAGCTCTCCTTGGCCGGAGGCGGCCCGATGCACACGCTCTCGTCGGCAAGCCGGACATGCATGGCGGCGGCGTCGGCCGTGGAGTGAACTGCCACCGTGCGGATGCCCATCTCCTGGCACGCGCGATGGATCCGCAGCGCGATCTCGCCCCGGTTCGCGATCAGCACCTTGCGGAACATGCTCCGCCTCTCGCCATCCTCGGACACGCCCTCGCCCTCACCGGGGCGAGGCCCTGACGTCACTCGATGATCATCAGGACGTCGCCGTATTCCACCGGCGCGCCGCTTTCCACCAGAATCCGTCGCACGACCCCCGCCCGGGGCGCCTTGATCTGGTTGAAGGTCTTCATCGCTTCGATGAGCAGGAGCGTCTGACCCTGCGCCACCGAGTCGCCGACCTTGACGAAGGGCGGGGCGCCCGGTTCGGGCGAAAGATAGGCCACGCCCACCATCGGCGACAGCACCGCGCCGGGATGGGAGGCGTCGGGCGCGAGGTCGGCGGCGGTCGCGGTCGACGTCGGGGCGGGCGTCGGCGGCACAGGCGCAGGGGAAGGGACCGCCACGGTCTGCGCCGTCGCCCGCGCCACGCGAAGTCGCGATTCGCCCTCGGCGATCTCGATTTCGGAGAGCCCGGTCTCCTCGAGCAGGGCGGCGAGGCGTCGGATGGTGTCCTCGTCGATGGCGATCCGGCTCATGCCGCCACCGTCGCGGTCGCGGCCGGCGCGATCAGTCCCGCCATCGCCTCAAGCGCGAGCCCGTACCCCGCGGCACCGAACCCAGCGATGACCCCGGCGGCGGCCTTTGCGGTGAGACTGCGTTCGCGGAAGGGCTCGCGGCGGTGGATGTTGGAGAGATGGACCTCGATCACCGGCAGTTCCGACGCGATCAGGGCATCGAGCAAGGCGACCGAGGTGTGGGTGAGCCCGCCCGGGTTGATAATGATGCCCTGCGCCCGGCCGCGGCAGGCCTGGACCAAGTCGATCAGCACGCCCTCGTGGTTGGATTGCCGGAACTCGATCGCGAGCCCGAGCCTTGCCGCGCGGTCGCGGCAGAGCGCCTCGACGTCGGCCAGCGTGGCCCGGCCGTAGAGGGCGGGCTCGCGCACGCCGAGAAGGTTGAGGTTCGGGCCGTTCAGCACGGCGACCAGAGGCTCGGCCACGGCGGCAGGGTCCGGCAGTCTGTTTCGGGGTGGCGCCGCTTAGCACGGGGGGCTGGGGCCGACAACGCGCGAGGCGCGCTCGCGGCCGCACCGCCACTCGGTCTAGGGATAGGGCATGTCGCCCCTCGACGTCGCCACGCTCGCCGCGATCGCCGCCCTGCTCGTCCTGTCGGCTCTATTCTCGGGCGCCGAGACGGCCTTCACCGGCGCCTCCCGCGCCTTCATCACCCGTCGCGCCCGCGCCGGCGACGCTCGCGCCGGTCGGCTGGCCGCCCTCCGCGAACGCAAGGACCGCCTGCTCGCTGCCCTCCTTCTCGGCAACAACCTGGTCAACACCACCGCCACCGCGCTTGCGGCGGGGCTTCTCATCGCGTGGTTCGGCGACCAGGGGGTGGCCTACGCCTCGGTGGCGATGACCCTCATCCTCGTCATTCTGTCGGAGGTGCTGCCGAAGACCTGGGCGATCTCGCATCCCGAGCGCGCCGCTCTCGCCGCCACCCCCATGCTCGTCGCCGCCTTGCGCGTGTTCGGCCCTCCGGCGGCGGCGGTGAACGCAGCCGTGCGCTCGCTTCTCGCCTTGGGCGGGGTCCGGGTCGGCGGCGAACGGGCGCAGAGCGAGGAGGAGCTGATGGGCGCGATTGCGCTGCACGGGGAGGGCACCGACGAAGCGGCGGCGGTCGAGGAGCGGCGGATGCTGCGCGGCGTGCTGGCGCTCGACGACCTGACGGTGGCTGACGTGATGACGCATCGCAGCCGAATTGAGGCGCTGGACGCCGATCAGCCGCCTGCCGAATTGGTCCGCCGTCTGCTTGCCACCCGTCACGGCGTGCTTCCCCTGTGGCGAGAGGGGGGGCGGGAGCTGGTCGGGCTGATCGACACCAGGGCCGCCCTGCGCGCCCTGCACGCGGTGGGCGGCGACCCGTCGCGGCTCGATCTCGGCCGGCTTGCCGAGCCCGCCCCTCTGGCGCCGGAAACCCGCCCGCTTCTCGACCAGTTGCAGCTCTTTCGACGCTCGCGGCGTCACCTTGCGCTGGTGGTCGACGAGTACGGGCAGATCGAGGGGCTCGTCACCCTGCACGATGTGATGGAAGTGGTGGTCGGCGAGATCACGGAAGCGGGCGAGACGATCCTCGCTGACGCGGTGAAGGGAGCGGGCGAGATCGAGGTGCCTGGCGAGACTCGCGTGCGCGACCTCAACCGCGAGCTCGACTGGGCCTTGCCGGAGGAGGAGGCGATGACGGTGGCAGGCCTTCTCATGGCCGCCGCCAAGGGCCTACCGCGGCGCGGGGAGCCGGTGGCGGTGGCGGGTTACCGCCTGATCGCCTCCGACGTCCGGGGGCGCCGGATCGCGCGGGTCAAGATCATCGCTCCCGAGCCTCCGCCCGCCGGAGCGTGACGGAAGCCCTCCTTGCCGTCGCCCGCGCACCCCATATCGCGCGATCATGACCACGACCACCGCCGCCGCCACCCTCAGCCTCACCGTCAACGGGGAAACCCGCCAGGTCGTCGCACCGGCAACCGTCGCCAGCCTGCTCGCCGCCCTGGGAATTGATCGTCGCAAGGTGGCGGTGGAGCGAAACCTGGAGATCGTTCCGCGCTCGGCCTACGAGACGACGACGCTTGCGGATGGCGATCGGATCGAGATCGTGCATTTCATCGGCGGCGGCGATGTCGCTTCGCCGGAGGCCGTCGAGGACACCTGGGAGGTCGCGGGGCGGACATTCCGCTCCCGGCTCATCGTCGGCACCGGCCGATACAGGGATCTTGCCGAGACCGCGGCCGCGATCGAGGCCTCGGGGGCGGAAATCGTCACTGTGGCGGTTCGGCGGGTGAATCTCTCCGACCCCTCCGCGCCGATGCTGCAGGACTTCGTCTCCCCCTCGCGCTACACCTATCTCCCCAACACCGCCGGCTGCCACACCGCCGAGGAGGCGGTGCGCACGCTGCGGCTCGCGCGGGAGGCGGGAGGCTGGGACTTGGTCAAACTCGAGGTGCTCGGGCCCCCTCCCACCCTCTATCCCGACATGCAGGAGACCCACCGCGCGCTCGATGCCCTGGTGCGCGAGGGCTTCAAGGTGATGGTCTACTGCGTGGACGACCCGGTCGCGGCGAAGCGGCTGGAGGAGCAGGGCGCGGTCGCCATCATGCCGCTCGGCGCCCCGATCGGGTCGGGGCTCGGGATCCAGAACCGGGTGACGATCCGTCTGATCGTGGAGCAGGCCAAGGTTCCCGTGCTGGTCGATGCCGGGGTGGGCACGGCCTCAGATGCCGCGATCGCGATGGAGCTCGGCTGCGATGCGGTGCTGATGAACAGCGCCATCGCGCATGCGCGGGACCCGGTGCGCATGGCGCGGGCGATGAAGGCCGCGGTGGAGGCCGGGCGGCTCGCCTACCTTGCCGGGCGGATGCCGCGCAAGCTCTACGCCGACCCCTCCAGCCCGCTCGCGGGCCTCATCTGAGCGCGCAGCGACTCGACGCGGCACGCGCCTGCGCGCGGCAAGGGGGCACCGCCGTCATTGCCGCGATGCGCTGGGCGCGGGGCGGATTTTTCTTCCATTGTGAACGCACTGCGCGTATATCGGGCGCAGACGCAGCAACGCACGTGCCTCTGGCCCCTCGGGGTTTACGCAACGACGTCAAGCGTTCTGGCCACTAACCGGGCCCGGTGATGCGGCGAAAGGAAGGGCTCCGAAACCGCACGCCGACCGGGGTTGCTGGTTCGTTCGACCGTTCCGTCAACCTGGGGCGCGTCGCCTGGAAAGGCCGCCCCGCTGGAGTGAAGGGGAGGGCCCGTGCGATGACCCCGAAGATCGCTCGCTTCCTCGAGGAGGTTCGTCCTGCGACGCCTTGCCTCGTTCTTGACCTCGACCGGGTCGAGCAGAACTACCGCGCGCTCGCCGCGGCCCTGCCGCTCGCCCGGATCTACTACGCGGTGAAGGCGAACCCCGCCCGGCCGATCCTTCAGCGCCTCGTCGCCTTGGGCTCCGCCTTCGACGCTGCCTCCTGGGAGGAGATCGAGGCGATCCTCTCCGTGGGTGCGTCGCCTGAGGCGATCAGCTTCGGCAACACGGTGAAGAAGGAGCCCGCGATCGCGCGCGCCTTCGCCGCCGGCGTGCGCCTGTACGCTTTCGACTCGGAGGAGGAGCTCGGGAAGCTTGCGCGCTCCGCCCCCGGCTCGCGCGTCTATTGCCGCATCCTGGTCGAGAACGACGGGGCGGACTGGCCGCTCGGCCGAAAGTTCGGCTGTTCCGTGGAGATGGCGCGGGAGCTGATGCTGCGGGCGGGCGAGTTGGGGCTCGACCCCTACGGCCTCTCGTTCCACGTCGGCAGCCAGCAGCGCGATGCGGTGGCCTACGAGGCGGCGATCGCCAAAGTCGGCATGCTGTTCACCGACCTCACCGAGCGTGGGGTCAACGTGCGCATGGTCAACCTCGGCGGCGGGTTCCCCGTGCGCTACACGGAGGACGTTCCGGGAATTCGATCATTTCGCGCACGCGATCATGCGCGCGATGACGAAGGCCTTCGGCAACGCGATCCCAGACATGATCGTCGAGCCCGGCCGGTTCATCGTCGGCGATGCCGGCGTGGTGTCATCCGAGGTCGTGCTGGTCAGCCGCAAGGCCAAGGACGACCCGCTCCGCTGGGTCTATCTCGACATCGGCCGCTTCGGCGGCCTGGCCGAGACCGAGGGGGAGTTGATCCGCTATCCCCTGCGCACCAGCCGCGACGGGGAAGCGGTCGGACCGGTGGCGATCGCTGGGCCCACCTGCGATGGGGCGGACGTTCTCTACGAGCGTTCCCCCTATCGCCTTCCCCTCAGCCTTTGCGCAGGCGATCGGGTCGAGTTCCTCTCCGCCGGCGCCTACACCACCACCTATGCCGCGCAGTCCTTCAACGGGTTCCGCCCTCTTGCCGAACACTACCTCTGACGGTGGTTGAAAAGGGGGGCCGATCGGTTGGCCCCCCTTCCCTGTTTCTCTCAGTTGATCACCTGCCCGAAGAGCTGGCGGTACATCACGCGGTAGATGTCCGTGTTGTCCATCGTTCCGGTGATGTGCTCGGAGCCCGCGCCGATGCCGCGCACCAGGATGCCGCCGGAGACGTCATCCCACGCCGCCCAGGTGACGGCGAAGGCATGGCGGTTGCCGTTGCGGTCGGGGGCGGAGAGCCAAGCCTGCGTGCCGGTGCCGTTCTGCCCGTCATAGGGCGCGCCGTTGCGGTCACGCTCGGGAAGGTTCCGCCCCTCCGCGATCTGCTCGTGGCCGCGACGGGGCCCCACCACCTGAAGCCCGCCCGCGTCGCTGTCGGCGGTGGTCAGCATCAGGGTGTTGGGGTTGTTGCGCACGAACTCGATGAAGAGCCCGATCGCCTCGTCGGCGCGGCGCCCGGCTTCGAGCGCTCCCCGCGCGTTGTTGCGGTTGCCGAAGTTGTCCGTTCCCTCCTCCTCGGAGACGAGCAGGAAGCCGTTCGGGTTGCGCGCCAGGATGCGCAGCGCGGCCGCGCTCATCTCGGCGATGGTGGGCGCGGTCTCCACGTAAAGGGGCAGGTTGCGCTGGGCCAGTTCCTCCTCCGTGCGATCGTTGAAGGTGTGGTCGTGGGCGAAGATGCCCCAGAGCTTGGTCACGCTGTCGGGCACCGCCTTCAGCTCGTCGCGGGTGAAGACGATGTGGTAGCCCCTCTGGCGAAGCTCCTCGATCAGGTTGCGCCCGTCCTCGCGCGCCCCTTCGCCGAAGCGGCCCTGCACGCCGCGCGGCAGATACCAGCGCTCGCCACCCGCGAGGTGCACGTCGACCCCGCTCTCGACCACGAGCCGGGTGATCTCGGCGAGGTTGGCCCGACGCTCGGTGGAGGCGACGAAGGCTGCCGTGCCCGGCTCGTAGGCGGCGCCCGACTGGACGAGGCCCACAGCCTTGCCCCGGCGCATCGCTTCATGCGCGATCGAGCCCTCGAAGCCGGAGAGGGAGCGGATGCGCTGGTTGCCGTCCTGGCCGAAGCTGTCGGCCTGCACCTTGACCCCGTAGGCGTGCACCGTCGCCCCGCCGTGGCTCGTGCCGGTGAGCGCGTCCTTCATGTGGCCCGTGTAGACCGCGATCGCGGGCAGCCGGTCCCAGTTCAGCCGCCCATCGGGGCCGACCGTCATCATCCGCACGAAGCCCCAGTGGTTCACGCCGAACCCGTCGGGGTGGAAGAAGATGACGCTGCCGCCCTGGTTGCCCGGCTGGGCCTGCTGCGCCATCACGTCGGGGGCTGAGGCGAACGCGAATGCGCCCGCAAGCCCCGCGAGGAGCATCGAACGACGAAGCATGGTCTCTCCCTCAAGTGGTTTGCCGCCGCGGTCAGTTGGGCGGCGCAGGCAAGGATGTGGGAGGCAGTGTGTTGCAGCGAGATGAAGTTTTCCGCTCGTGACGCGCGTTCGGCTTCACACGATTGAGAGCGGCGAGGGGCCGCCCGTTGTCGTCCTGCACGGGCTGTTCGGCTCGGCCCGCAATTGGGGCTCGATCGCGCGTCGCCTCGCCGCGGGGGGGCGACGGGTGATCGCCGCCGACCTGCGCAATCACGGCGACAGCCCGCACGAGGCGCACATGGACTACGCCGCCATGGCTGACGACGTGGCGGGGCTGATCGAGGAGCTGGCCGCCGGGCGGGCGGCGGTGCTCGGCCATTCCATGGGCGGGAAGGTGGCGATGGTGCTCGCGCTGACCCGGCCCGCCGTGGTCGACCGGCTCGTCGTCGTGGACATTGCGCCCGTCGCTTATCGCACAACCTCGGGTGCTTACGCCTCGGGCTTGCGCGCGCTGCCGCTTCGGCCGGGGATGCGCCGGGTTGAGGCCGATGCGCTTCTGTCCGCCACGGTCCCGGATGCCGCTGAGCGCGCCTTTCTCCTGCAGAACCTTGTCTTCGACGACGGTGGTGCGCCGCGCTGGAAGCCGAACCTCGCGGCGATCGAAGAGGCCATGCCGCTGATCGCGTCCTTTCCCGAGTTTCCCCGACACGCCCGCTTCGACGGCCCGGTGCTTGTGGTGCGCGGTGAACGGAGCGGGTACGTCCGCCCCGACCACTTCGAGGCCACGCTCGCCCTTTTTCCGCGGGCGGTCTTCGTCACCGTCCCTGGTGCAGGCCACTGGGTGCAGGCCGAGGCGCCCGAGGCGTTCCTGCGCGCGGTGGAGCCGTTCCTCGCCTTGCCCGCCTGAGGCTTGCGGGCGCGTGAAGGCCCGCCATGTCGGCGGCATGAGACAGGAGGGCTTTCCCGAACCCACGCGCGCGGCGGGGCTGGCCAGGCTCGCTGCCTTTGCTCCGCGCATGGGGCGCGCCTATGCCGCGACGCGGAACCACGACTTCGGGCCCCAAGAGCGGGGCAACATCTCGCTTCTCTCCGCCCATGTCCGTCATCGGCTCGTTTTGGAGCAGGAACTGGTCGCAACGGCGCTCGCCCACCATGCGCCCTCGGCCTGCGACAAGTTCGTCCAGGAGGTGTTCTGGCGCACCTACTGGAAGGGCTGGCTCGAACAGCGCCCGTCGGTCTGGCGCACGTATCAAGCGCGCCTAGCCGCCTGGGAGGGCCGGCTCCGCAGCGAAGGCGGGCTGCGGCGCGCCTATGAGGATGCCGTGTCCGGCCGCACGGGCATCGCCTGCTTCGATTCCTGGGTGCGCGAACTCGTCGAAACCGGCTACCTGCACAACCACACCAGGATGTGGTTCGCCTCGATCTGGATCTTCACCCTTCGCCTGCCGTGGGAACTCGGGGCGGATTTCACGTACCGCCATTTCCTCGACGGCGACCCGGCCTCGAACACCCTTTCCTGGCGCTGGGTGGCGGGCCTGCACACGCGCGGCAAGCACTACCTCGCCCGCGCTTCCAACATCCGCACCTACACGCAGGGCCGCTTCGATCCGACCGGCGAACTCGACGAGCACGCCTCCCCCCTCGTCGAGGATGCACCACCGCCTCCGCCCGTGCCGCTGCCGCTGGCCGAAGCTCCGCCGGCCGGCACCGTCGCCCTCCTGCTGACGGAGGAGGACCTGAATCCCGAAAGCCTGCCGCTCGGCACAGCCCGCGTGGTCGCCATCGCCGGCGCGCTGGCGACAGAGGACCGCAGCCCTTTGCCGGTCGGCGGAGCAGTGCGCGCCTTTGCCGAGGCCGCGCTGGCGGACGGGCTGTCGCGTGCGGGGGATGCCTTCTCCGCTCCGGCGGAACGGCTCGACTGCTTCGACTCGGTGATCGCCTGGGCGAAGGGAACCGGCGCAGGGGCGGTGGTGACGGCGCACGCCCCCGTCGGCCCCGTCGCCGCCCGGCTCGACCGTCTCGTGGTCCTTCTTCGGGCCGAGGGGCTCCCCCTCATCCGCCTTCGCCGCGACTGGGACGGGACGATCTGGCCGCACGCCTCGCGCGGCTTCTTTCAGGTGCGAGACCGCATCCCCGAGGTGCTCTCGGCGCTCGGCCTCCTTCCGGGCGGAGGCACGCGCCGCCGTCGGGCCGCGGTTTGATTGTTGCGAACCCTGCTCCTATGTCAGCGCAACGGCCGGCCATTCTAGGGCTGGCGAGGTTCATGGGGAGACGATCATGACCCAGTTTGCCCTCTCGCGCCGCGGCCTGCTCGCCGCCACGGCCGCTGCGGCCACCCTGCCCGCGTTCACCGTCCGCGCCCAGGCCGGACAGATCCGGATCGGCGCCATCCTCTCCGCCTCGGGCGGGCTTGCTGCCTTCGTTCCCCCCATCCGCGCGGGGATCCAGCTCGCGATCGAGGAGATCAACGCGCAAGGCGGGGTGCTCGACGGCCAGCGCCTGACCCTGGTCGAGGCGGATGACCAGACCAACCCGCAGGTCGGGGTGCAGGTGGCGACGCGGCTCGTACAGGCAGACAATGTGCCGGTGATCATCGGGCCGATGGCGTCGGGCATCACCATCGCGGTGGCGAATGCCGTCACCATCCCGGCCGGCGTGCCCATCATCTCGCCCTCCGCCACCGCGCCCGCCGTGAGCGATCTCAACGACAACGACACCGTCTTCCGCACCGCTGTGCCGGATGGGCTTCAAGGTGCGGTGCTCGGCCGCATCACCAAGGCGCGCGGGATCGACCGCGTGGCGGTGATCGCGATCAACAACGACTACGGCCGCGGCCTTGCGGGGGCCTTCCAGCGCGGCTACGAGCGCCACGGCGGGACCATCACCGCGACGCAGAACTTCGAGGCCGATCGCCCATCGTATCGCGCCGAACTGCAGACGCTCGCCGGGCGAGGCAACCCGCAGGCTCTGGTGGTGATCGGCTATCCGGGTTCGGGCGGCATCACCATCCTGCGCAACGCGGTCGAGAACGCGTTCTTCAACCGCTTCATCCTCACCGACGGCATGCGCGACCCGTCGGTGATCCAGGCCGTGGGCGCGCAGGCGCTGGAGGGCACCTTCGGCACCGCTCCGGGCTCCGCCGCGACACCCGAGCGTCGCGCGGCCTACGAGCAGGCGTTCCGCCGGATGCATCCGAACCTCGATCCGAACGCGGCCTTCGTCGGGCAGGCCTATGACGCGGTCTATGTCGCCGCTCTCGCCATCCAGAAGGCGGGGCGCGTCGATCGCGCGGCGATCCGTGCCAATCTGCGGGAAGTGGCGAACCCGCCCGGTGAGGTCGTCGGCCCCGGCGAATGGCGCAAGGCACGCGAGCTCATCGCCGCCGGCCGCGCGATCGACTACGAGGGCGCCTCGGGCCCCGTGAACTTCAACGAGACGGGCGACGCCGAAGGCAAGATCGAGGTCTGGGCGGTGCGCGAAGGCCGCATCGTGACCGTCGAGACCGTCGCCTCTTGACCGCGCGGGCAGAGCCGCCCGCACTCTCCGTTTCGGGGGTGACGAAGCGCTTCGGCGGCTTCGTCGCCCTCGACTCCGTCTCCCTCGAGGTCGCCGAGGGCTCGATCACCGGCCTGATCGGACCGAACGGCGCGGGCAAGTCCACCCTCTTTTCGATCATCGCAGGCTTCCTTCAACCCGATGCCGGAACAATCCGCCTGCGTGGGGAGGATGTCACGGGCGAACCGCCCTGGCGCCTGCATGAACGGGGGCTCGCGCGCACCTTCCAGATCCCGCGCCTCTTCGCCCGCATGACGGTGGTGGAGAACCTGATGGTCGCGGCACCCGACCAGTTCGGCGAGCGTCTGCCCGCGCCGTGGATCGCCCGCCGGCGCATCCGGCGGGAGGAGGAGGCTCTGCGCGCACGGGCGATGGCCGTGTTGCAGCGTCTCAACCTCGCGCGCCACGCCGAGGCGCCGGCAACCGCACTCTCCGGCGGGCAGAAGAAGCTGGTCGAACTCGGCCGCGCGCTGATGAGCGGGGCGACGGTGATCCTGCTCGACGAACCGGCCGCCGGCGTGAACCGCACGCTCCTGCGCGAGATCGCCGAGGCGATCGCCGCGCTGAACCGCGAGGAGGAGATCACCTTCCTCGTCATCGAGCACGACCTCGACCTCGTCGCCGACCTCTGCACGCGCGTCTATTGCCTGGCGGAGGGCCGGGTCATCGCCTCCGGGTCGATGGGCGAGGTGCGCGCCGACCCGCAGGTCGCCGAGGCCTATCTCGGCATGACCTTCGACCTGCACTGATGGCGCTTCTGGAAGTCCGTGGCGTCGTCGGCGGCTACGGCGAGACCGACATCCTGAACGGTGTCGATCTCGACGCCGATGCGGGGGAGATCGTCGTCATCGTCGGCGCCAACGGCGCGGGCAAATCCACCTTGATGAAGGCGGTGGCCGGCCTTGTCCGCCTCCGTGCGGGGTCGGTGCGGCTTGCGGGCGAGGAGATCGCGAATGCGCCGGCCGAAAGCATGGTTCTGCGCGGCCTCGCCTACGTGCCGCAGGAGCGCAACGTCTTCCCCTCGCTTACCGTCGAGGAGAACCTCGCCATGGGAGCCTATGCGCGGCCGGAGAAGTTCCGCGCGGGCAAGGAGCGCGCCCTTGCGCTGTTCCCCGACCTCGCCGCGAAGCTCGGACAACCGGCTGGGAAACTCTCGGGCGGGCAGAGGCAGATGGTGGCGATCGCGCGCGCCCTGATGCTCGAACCCCGCCTGATCATGCTCGACGAGCCGACGGCGGGGCTCAGCCCGAAGTTCTGCAGCGTCATCTTCTCCCGCGTGCAGGAGATCGCCCGGGCAGGGATCGGGGTGCTGATGGTGGAGCAGAACGCGCGCCCCGCACTGGCGATTGCCGATCGCGGCGTGGTGCTGGCGATGGGACGGAACCGCGCAACCGCCCCCGGCCCCGCCCTCCTCGCCGACCCCGACATCGGCCGGCTCTTCCTCGGGGGGTGAGATGACACGCGCCCTGCATCGCGGGGGTCGGCGCTTGCTGGGCATTCGGGCGGCCGCTCACCCCGGAACTGCCTGATGCTCGGATTCGTCAACTTCTATCTCATCCCGGGGCTGGTGCTGGGTGCGATCTACGCGCTCTCCGCCACCGGGCTGTCGCTCGTCTACGGCGTGATGCGCTTCGCCCATTTCGCGCATGGCGACCTGATGGCGCTCGGCGCCTATGTCGCTCTCGCCGCCTCGACGGGGCTCGGGATCAGCGTCTGGGCGTCGATCCCTTTCGCCGCCGCAGCCACTATCCCCGCCGCCCTCGTCGCCGACGCGCTGTTCTACGCGCGGCTGCGCCGGAGCCTGCCCGCGGTGCTCTTGATCTCCTCCTTCGGGGTGGCGCTCATGCTGCGCGCCCTGATCTACCTCTTCTTCGGCCCCACGCCGGTGACGTTCCCCCGCCCGATCGTTCCGCCCCTTGTCTTCGCGGGGATCAGGATCCAGTCGCGCCACGTCTGGATCATCCTGGGGGCGACGCTCTGCGCGCTCATCCTGCACGTGATCCTTTCGCGCACGCGGGCGGGGCGGGCGATGCGCGCGATGTCGGACGACCCCGATCTCGCCCGCATCACCGGCGTGGCGACGGAGGCGGTGATCCGCCTCACCTGGATGATCGCCGCCGTGCTGGTCGCGGTCGCCGGCGTTTTCCTCGGACTCGACACGCAGTTGCAGCCGGTGATGGGGTTCAACGTCCTGCTCGCCTCCTTTGCCGCAGCCATCCTGGGCGGGATCGGACGGCCGTGGGGGGCGGCGTTGGGCGGGCTGATCCTCGGCCTTGTCGAGGAGTGCGCGACCTATCCGCTTCTCGACGGCGCGCCCGTCCTTCAGCCCACCTACAAGTCGGCGGTGGCGTTCGTCGTGCTGATCGCGACCTTGCTGCTGCGTCCGCAGGGGCTGTTTCGGGGCATGATCTGAGCGATGGAGCAGGCGCTTCTCTACGCGGCCACACTCGGCACGCTGGCCGGCATCTACGCCGTGCTTGCGCTCGGGCTCAACCTGCAATGGGGGCTGACGGGGCTGATGAACTTCGGCGGCCTCGGTTTCGTCGCCGTCGGAGCCTACACGGCCGCCCTTCTCACCGCCGCCCCGTCGCCGACGCATGTCGGCGGCTTCGGTGTGCCGTGGTGGCTGGCTTGGCCCGCGGCCGCCGCCACCGCCGCTTTGCTCGCCCTTCCCATCGGGGCGATCGCGCTTCGCCTGCGCACCGATTACCTCGCCATCGCCACCATCGGCATCGCCGAGATCGTCCGCCTCATCGCCCGCAACGAGGACTGGCTGACGGGGGGGCCGCTCGGCGTCACCGCGATCCCTCGCCCCTTGGAGTCGCTCGGCACACCCATGGGCCAGGTTGCCTTCCTGCTTCTCGTCGGCGGCATCCTCGCGCATCCTGTTTGCGGCCGCGCAGGCGACCGCGAAGAGCCCGTTCGGGCGGGCGCTGCGCGCGGTGCGCGACGACGAGGAGGCGGCCAAGGCGGCGGGCAAGAACCCCGCGCGACTTGCGCTTGCACGCCTTCCTGCTCGGCGCCGCGTTCATGGGTCTCGGGGGGGCGATGATGACCGCGTTCTTCAAGTTCATCGGGCCCGATGCGCTCGAGCCCGTCACCGTCACCTTCCTCGTCTGGGTGATGCTGATTGCCGGTGGGTCGGGCAACAACTGGGGTGCCGTCGCAGGCGCCTTCGCGGTCTGGGGCGTGTGGGCGGCAACCGACTGGCTTGCGGGGCAACTGCCGGGCGAGGCAGCGACGCGCGCGGCCTACATCCGCCTCTTCCTCATCGGACTTGCGCTGCAGGTCATCCTCCTCGTGCGCCCCGAGGGTTTGATCGGCGAGCGGATCGGTTCGCCTCAGCGATAGACCAGGTCCCGCAGGCCGAGGCTCAAAGCCGGCACGTAGGTGACGACGCCGAGACAGGCGAGCACTGCGAGGATGAAGGCCGGCAGGTAGCGCATCATGCGGTCGATTCCTGTCTCCGCCACCTGGGCGGCGGCGAACAGGTTGACGCCGAAGGGGGGCGTGACCATGCCGAGGGCGAGGTTGACCACCATGATGATGCCGAAATGCACCGGATCGATTCCGAACCGGATTGCGGCCGGCGCCAGGATCGGGCCAAGCACGATGATCGAGGCCGAGGTCTCGACGAACATGCCGACCACGAACAGGAAGGCGTTGACCCCGAACAGGTAGAGAGCGGGCGAGCCGAAGGTCTCGACCAGCCACTCCGCCATCACGTCGGGCACGCGCTGGCGGTTCAGCAGCCAGGAGAACAGCCCGGCCGTGGCGATGATGAACATGATCACGCTGGAGGTGATGACGGAGCGGCGGAAGACGCCGTAGAGATCGCCGAGGCGGAGCTCGCCGTGGATCAGGATCCCGACGACGAGCGCGTAGGCGACGGCAATGACGGAGGCTTCCGTCGGTGTCGTGATGCCGCCATAGATCCCGCCGAGGACGATCACGGGCATGAGCAGGGCGAAGAACGCTTCGCGTCCTGCCTGCCGCACTCCCGCGCGCCCCTCGCCGTCGGCCTTGCCCCACCCGTTCGCCCGGCACCAGACGAGCACGAGCAGGGACAGCACGGCGGCGATGAGGAAGCCCGGCCCGAACCCCGCGATGAAGAGCTCCGGGATCGAGGTCTGGGTCGCGACCCCATAGAGGATCATCGGGATCGAGGGCGGGATGACGACGCCGAGTTCGGCCGAGGAGGCCTGGAGCGACGCGGCGAACCCTGCCGGATAGCCGAGCCGCTTCAGCGCGGGGATCATGATCGCGCCGATCGCGAAGGTGGTGGCGACGGAGGAGCCGGAGATCGCGGCGAAGATCATGCAGGTCAGCACGGTGGTGACCGCGAGGCCTCCCTGGACCCCGCCGACGAGCGCGCGCGCGAAGGCGATGAGGCGGCGTGAGATGCCGCCCGTCTCCATCAGGTTGCCGGCAAGGATGAAGAACGGGATGGCAGCGAGCGGGAAGCGATCGAGCGCGACGTAGATCTGCTGGGCGGCGACGATCAGCGGGAAGCGGGTGTAAAGCTCGATGCCCGCCACGGCGGCGAGCCCGATCGCGACCGCCACGGGCACGGAGAGAGCGAACAGCACGAGCATGATCGCAAGCATCGTGCCGGCCATCGTTCCGTTTTCCTTCCGGTTTGAGAACGATCAGGCCGCTCCGGCGGCCTCGTCGGGCCGCGGGTCGATCAACGCCGCGACGGCGGCAACGATGGCGAACACGGCGCCGACCGGAATGGCGGCATAACCCCAGGCGATCGACACCTCGAGCCCGGCGATCGACTGGAAGCGCACACGTTCCGCCATTGCCCAGCCAAACCAGAACAGGACGCCGAAAAGCGCGAGGATGGCAGCGAGGATGACGAGTTCGATCACGCGCTTCAGCCAGCCGCGGGCAGAGGCGCGGGCGATGTCGATGGCGACGAGCGCCCCCTCCCGGATCGCGCCGGCGAGCCCGAGCAGCACCATCCAGATCAGCGCCTGGCGGACGAGGGCCTCTGACCACGGGGAGGGCTCCTGCAGCACGAAGCGGGTGAACACCTGCCAAGCGCCGGCGAGGAAGGCGACGAGCAAGCGCAGCGCAGGCGGCGACGAGCGCCGCCTGCGTGGTTACCCGGTCAAGCAGCAGGAGGCTGCGGCCAAGCCCGCGCATCAGCTGCCGGGCTTCCAGTCGCGGATGCGCTGGATGAGAGCGGCATCGAACTGGCGGTTGAAGTGCTCGAAGGCCGGCGCAAGCGCCGCCTGGAACGCGGCCGTGTCGACCTCGGTGCGAACGGTCATGCCGCGCTCGCGCAGGAGCGCGACACCACGCTGTTCGTCCGCCGTCACCCGGTCGCGATTGGCTTTCACCGCCGCCTTCGCCGCCTCCTGGAAGGCCGCACGGTCTTGGGCATTCAGCCGATTCCAGAACGCCGGGTTGGCGATCAGCACCGCCGGCGAGTAGACGTGACGGGTGAGCGAGAGGAAGCGCTGCACCTGGTTGAGGTTGTTGGCGACGATCACGGGGATCGGGTTCTCCTGCCCGTCCACCGTTCCTTGTTGCAACGCCGGCACGAGTTCGCTGAATGCCATCGGCGTCGGCAGCGCCCCGAGGGTCTGGAAGGCGCGCATGTGCACCTGGTTCTCCATGGTGCGGATCTTCAGACCCTGCACGTCGGCCGGGGTCGCGACCTCGCGGCGGGAATTGGTGAGGTTGCGGAAGCCGTTCTCCATCCAGGCCACGCCGATCAAGCCGCGCGGGGGGAACCTCGTGAGCAGCTCCTGACCGATCGGGCCATCAAGCACGCCGCGCGCATGTTCGTAGTCGCGGAACAGGAACGGGATGTCGAGCACGAGCACCTCGCGCACGAAATTGCCCACCGGCCCCGTCGAGGTGATCGTGAACTCCTGCGTGCCGATCTGGGTGGCCTCGATCGCCTCGCGCTCGTTGTCGTTGCGCTGGATGTTGACCCGAAAGCGCCCCTGGGTGAGGCGTTCCACCGCTTCCTTGAAGGCCTGGCTGCCTGCGCCGTAGTGGCTGTCGAGCGGCAGGGCATGGGTGATGGTGACGGTCGTCTGCGCCGAGGCCGGCGCGGCGAGAGCGGCGGCGGCGAGCGCGCCGAGCAAGAGGCGTCGTGTCGGGACCATCGGTTCGCGTCCTCCCTGGTTGTGGCGCAGCGCGCCCGGTAGACCATGGCGAAGATAGGGAAACGAACCAAGTCCGGCAACGCGGGCAAGCCCCTCAAGCGGCCGGAAGGTGGCGCGCTGCGACAACTGCCGCGGCGGCGACAGCGAGAGCAAGCCCCGCCGCCGGGCCGATGAGGCGTCCGATCGCGGCCGGCTCGGCTCCCTCGCCGGCGAGTGCCGCCGTCGCACCGAGCCGCATCGGCGCGACCAGGCAAAAGGCCGACCCGGCGAAGTTCTGCACCGCCGCCACAACCACCAAGGGCAGGCCGAGCGAGCCGGCGAGCTCGGCCTGGATCGGCATCAGCAGGGCGTTAGACCCCACGTTCGTACCGGTAAAGAAGCCCCCTGCCGCGCCGAACAGCGGCACCAAGAACGGCAGCAGGAGGTCTGCCTGGGCGGAAACGGCGCGGGCGACCGCCCTGGCGGCCCCCGAACCGCCGACCAGGCGCGCCAAGGCTCCGTAGGCGAGGAACAGAAGGCTCGGTCGCACCGCACGACGAAGCGCAGTGAGCACGATCGCGCGCCGAGCGGAGAGGCTGACGAGAAACGGAAGCGTGACGACGAGAACGAGGCCCGCCGGGTGGTGGAGGGGAGCGAGAGCCGGCAAATCGTCCCACGGCCGGAACGAGAGCAGGCTGACGAGGATCCACTCGACGGGACGGAGGAGGCGGGTGCCGATGAGGAGGCCGCTCAGGAGCAGGTAGGGCAGCGCCATGCGCCAAGCGCGCACCCTCCCGACGCTGTTCCAGAGCCTGCAGGCGAGGACCGGGCCGAGGGCAAGCAGCCCGGCCGCTTCGACCCCGACGAAACGGCTCGCCACGATGAGCAAGGCACCGAGGGCGAGGAGGGTGGTCAGGCCCGCTGCCTTGTCGCGGGGCGAAGCGGGCAGGCCGGCGAGGCATGCGAGGCGCCACAGCGGCGGCAAAAGGAGGATCAGCCATACCGCGCTGAGCCAGGCGTTGACGGCGCCGAGACGGGCAGGATCGACGCCGGCGAGGGCAGCGCCAACGGCGGTGCCCGGGCCAAGCCCGCCCCAGGGGATGAGAACCTGCGAGAACAGCGACAGCGCACCGGCCAGCGAACCGCTCACGCCGAGCGCGCGAAGGTCGCCCAGAGCGAACACGACCCCGACCGAGAAGCCGGTGATCGTTTCGAAGAAGGGCCCGCGCAGCAGGCAGGCATCGAACAGTGCCGCGTGCGTGCGCGCGCTCTCGCCTCGGCCAGGACCGGCGCGGGCCGAGACGGTGGCGTGGAACAGCAGCCCCGCCAGCGTGATGGCGATCGGGGTGGCTGCAAGCCACGCGCCGCGCGCAACCTCGACGACGAGGAGCGCCGGGAAGGTCGCGCCAAGCGACGGAAACGGCCGCCGCCGGCACGGCGAGCGCGAGCGCGACCACCGCGGCGCGCAGCGGATCGATGCCGGCCAGCGCGCAGACGGCGATGGCGATGAGCGGCGAGGCTTGCAGGATCAGACTCATTCGGCGCTTCTGCTCCGCGCCCGGGCGCGATGCAGCCTTGCCGCGGGCGCGCTCAGGCGGCGCGGGGCGTACCGCCCTCGCCGATGTCCCACCACAGCCCCGCCATCGCCGCCATCCCTTCGCGCAGAAGACGCGGGTCGGCGTGCTCGTCCGGTCCGTGCTGCCGGCAGCCGTTGTAGCTGTGCGGGATCCAGACGAGCGGGGTGCCGAGTTCCTCGACGAATACGTCGCCGGGCAGCCCACCCGACGCATTGGGCAGGATCCGCGGCGGGCGTCCGAGCGTTGCGGCAAGACTTGCGGCAGCGAAACGGACCCAAGGGTGGGCGGGGTCGGTGCGGCTCGCCGCCATCCGCACGCCGGCATTCTCGATCGCGACATCCCGGAACCCCGCGGCATCGAGATGCGCCCGCAGCGACGGGACGAACCGGGCGGGATCGACATCCACCGTGTGGCGCAGCTGGCAGTGCGCGCGTGCCTCGGGGGCGAGAGCGTTCAACGGCGCGTCGGGCTGGCCTGCGACCATGGCAAGCACGATGAAGCCGGTCCAAGCGTAGATCTTCTCCGCCGGCGTCAGCCCCGGCTCGCCCCACTCGGGGTCGATCGCTGCCGCCTCGTCGCCGCCGTCGACCGGGCAGCCGACAAGCGCTGCCGTCACCGCCGGCGGGATCGCGCGCGGAAGCCAGTCGCGCACCAGGATGCGGCCGTTGCGATCGCAGATCGACACCAGCACATGCGCGAGTTCGACTGCCGGGTCGCGCGCGATCCCGCCCCAGTGCCCCGAGTGAACGCCCCCAGCGCGGCGGCGGATGACGAGATCGAAGTGGAAACTGCCGCGCGACCCGCAGGCGATGGTGGGCTCGTCCGGGCTCACGCGCGGCCCGTCGGAGCCGATGAGAACATCGGCGGCAAGAGCCTCGCGATGGGAGGCGACGAAGTCGCGTAGCCCGCCCGACCCGCGCTCTTCGGCGGTCTCGATCAGCGCCGTGAGGTTGAAGCCGAGCCGGCCGCGCCGGGCTTCGATCACCGCCTCGAGCGCGGCGAGCCCGAGCGCGTGCTGGCCCTTGTTGTCTGCCGTTCCGCGACCGTACCAGAGTCCGTTCCGCTCGGTCAGACGCCACGGCGAAAGACCGGCCGACCACTGCTCGTCGAGGCCGCGCACCGTATCGCCGTGACCGTAGAACAGCACCCGCGGCAGCCCGTCGCCCTCGTGGCGGTGCGCAACCAGGATCGGCCCGAGCCCGAGTGCCGGATTGGCGTGGATCGCCACCGCAAATCCCATCGCCGAGAGCCACGGCGCAACCCCCTCCCGCAGGTAGCGGTCAAGCTCGGCGCCGTGCGAGGGTTCCTGGCTCGTGGAGCGGATGGCGACGAGTTCAGCGAGGCGTGCCCGGAACTCGCCCTGGTCGAAGCGGGAGAGCGCGGCCTCGATCGCCCGCGCGCGGTCGTTGACTGCCATCAGGCAAGCGTGGCCCGCAGCGGGCCGCCCGTCCAGTCTCGACTGGCAGCAGGGCAGGTCTTTAGCGTGCGCCGCATGACCGACGCCGACGGGCTTTCCATCCCCATCCCCTATCTCGTCTTCCTCGGCGCGGCGCACGACCAGCTCGCCGGCAAGACCGGCGTTGGCGTGGCGCAGTGGCGCCCCGAGGCGTGCGTGGGGCAGATGCGCCTGCCCGGTTGCAAGGCCGATGCCGGTCTTCCAGACCTCTCCCTCGAGGAGGCGGCCGCACGCGGGGCGAAGACGTTCCTCATCGGCACCACGACGCGCGGCGGACGAATCGATCCGTCGTGGGTGCCCCTTCTCCTGCGCGCGCTTGATCTCGGCCTGGACATCGCCTCGGGCCTGCATGACCGTGTGGCGGACATCCCGGTGGTGGCCGAGGCGGCCCGGCGCCTCGGACGATCGATCCACGACGTGCGGCACCCTCGGGGAAGCTTCCCCGTCGGCACCGGAGAACGACGGTCCGGCAAGCGGGTGCTGACCATCGGCACCGACTGCTCGATCGGCAAGATGTTCACGGCACTCGCGCTGCATCGCGCGATGGTCGCCGCCGGGATGAAGGCGACGTTCCGCGCCACCGGCCAGACGGGCATCCTGATCGCTGGCGCGGGCGTGCCGCTCGATGCGGTGGTGGCCGATTTCATCGCGGGGGCGGTGGAGGTGCTCTGCCCCCCCAACGACCCCGACCATTGGGACGTGATCGAAGGTCAGGCGAGCGTGCTGCACCCCTCTTACGCGGGAGTCACGGTCGGGCTGGTGATGGGCGCGCAGCCGGATGCGATGGTGCTGGTGCACGACCCGACCCGGCGCAGCATGCGCGGGCTCGGGTCTCGCCCCGTGCCGGGGATCGCGGAGACGATGGAGGCGCATCTCGCCGCCGCGCGCGTGACCAATCCGGACGCGCGCGTCGTCGGCATCAGCCTCAACACGCAGCACATGGCGGAAGGGGAGGCGATGGCGGAGATTGCGCGTACGGCCGAACGGTTCGGCCTGCCGACCATCGACCCGGCGCGCACCGGCTGTGCGGCCATCGTCGACGTCCTGCGAGCGCTCTGAGCGTGCACCGCACGATGGTCGCGCACCTGTCCGTCCGGGAGGAGGTCTTTCCGCTCGCCCGCACCTTCCGGATCAGCCGCGGCGCGCGCACCGAGGCGCGCGTCGTTGTCTGCGAGATCGAGGAGGAGGGGCTGATCGGCCGCGGCGAATGCGTGCCGTATGCGCGCTACGGCGAGACAGTGGATGACGTGGTCGCGGCGATCGCGGCGATCGGGCCGGCGATCGCCGGCGGTCTTCGCCGAGAAGGGCTTGCACATGCGATGCGGCCCGGAGCGGCGCGCAATGCGGTTGATTGCGCGCTGTGGGACCTGGAGGCAAAACGAACCGGCAGACGCGCGTGGGAGCTTGCCGGGCTTGCGCCACCCGAACCGCTGGTGACAGCCTTCACCCTCGCGGTCGATACGCCGGAAGCGATGGCGAAGGCCGCAGCGGCGGCGAGGATGCCGCTGCTGAAGCTCAAGCTGACGGGCGACGGCCAGGATGCCGAACGCATCGCCTCCGTTCGCGCCGCCGCGCCCGAGGCACGGCTCATTGTCGATGCGAACGAGTCGCTGACCATCGACTCGCTCGACCGTCTCGCGCCGACGCTGGCCGACGCGCGGGTGGAACTGCTCGAACAGCCCCTGCCGGCGGAGGGGGACGAGGTGTTGCGGGGGCGTGACTTCGGTGTGCCTGTCGGAGCCGACGAGTTCGTGCACGACACGGCAACCCTCGCCCGGCTGGTCGGGCTCTACAGCGTCGTCAACATCAAGCTCGACAAGACGGGGGGTCTGACGGAGGCGTTGCGGCTGAAGGCGAATGCCGAACGGCTCGGTTTTCGCATCATGGTGGGATGCATGGTCGGCTCATCGCTCGCCATGGCGCCGGCGCATCTCGTCGCCCAAGGTGCTGCCTTCGTCGATCTCGACGGCCCGCTGTGGCTCGCGCGCGACCGCGACCACGGTCTCCGCTACGAAGGCGGTCTCGTCCATCCGCCCATGCCAGCGCTCTGGGGCTGAAGGAGAACGTTTTTCGGCGGCTCAGCGCGGAGAAAGCCAGGCGGCGAGCACCCGCCGTTCCGCATCCGTCATCCCCGTCAGGTTGTTCGGCGGCATCGACCGCGTCAGCACGGCGTGCAGACGGATTGCCTCCGCTTGGCGCGCGATCGCGTCGTCGCTATCGAGCTTCACCCCCTTCGGCGCAACCGTGATCCCGGCCCAGACCGGTTCGGCCCTGTGGCACATCGAACAGCGGGTGAGCACGATCTCCGCCACCTCAGCCGGCACCGGGCGCGACGGTTCGACGCGCGGCACGGAACTGCCGTCAGGCCCCGGCGCCGCGACGATGGAGACCGCGATCGCCGCCGCCATCGCCGCCCCCGCCGCGCCCCAGGTCCACCACGGCGAGCGCCGCCCCTCGTGGCGGAGGTTGTAGAAGACGCGAACGAGCGCGCCGGCAACGGTGACCAGCGCGACCATCAGGGGGATGATCCACGGCGTGCTCCACGCGAGCGGATAATGAGTTCGCGATCATCATGAAGACGACGGGCAGCGTGATGTAGTTGTTGTGCATACTCCGCTGCTTGCCCGCCCTGCCGAGGGCGGGGTCGGGCGCTCGTCCCGCCTTGAGATCGGCGACGATGATGCGCTGGTTGGGAATGATGACGAAGAACACATTGCCGGCCATCACCGTGCCCAGCACCGCGCCCGTGTGCAGCATCGCGGCCCGGCCCGAGAAGACGTGCGCGAACACCGCCGACAGGCAGACGACGAAGAGAAAGAGGAGCGCAAGCAGCGCCGCGTCGTTGTCCTTCAGCCGCGATCGGCACAGCGCGTCGTAGACGACCCAGCCCAAGACAAGCCCGGCGACGCCGATCCCCGCGGCGACCGCAGGCGGTATGTCCAGCACGGCAGGGTCGATCAAGTAGAGTTCGGCCTGAGCATAGTAGATCCAGGCGAGCAGCAAGGCGCCGGAGATCCAAGTCCAGTAGGCCTGCCATTTGTGCCAGACAAGTTCGGGCGGCAGTTGCGGAGGCGCGACGGTCCATTTGCGCATTTCGTAAAATCCTCCGCCGTGCACCTGCCACGACGAGCCGAGCACGCCTTCCGGCAAGTCAGGCCGCCGCCTCAGGAGCGCGTCGAGGTGCATGAAGAAGAAGCTCGCCCCGATCCACGCCATTCCGGCCACGATATGCAGCCAGCGCAGGACCGCGCTGCCCCATTCCCAAAGATACGGCTCCATGGCTCCTCCGAAGGCTCGGCGCCGCGCACGATGGGCCTCGACCGGGCGCCGCCGCAACAGGCGAGCAAACGCCGTTCCGTCCTTTGCCGAGCGGCCGCGGTCATGCCCTTGCCCACTTCTCTTGCCAATTCGGCGTCTTCGCCGGCACGGGAAGGCCATCGACGGGAGGGCCGGGGGCAGCCGATGACGGCCTTGGGCTTGCGGGGCGCCGCGGTCGTGCCGCATCAGCATGCGGGGCGGCCACAGGCGACCTGACGGGGGCTCCCTGCAAGGCGAAGGGGATGGGCAAGAGAGGGGCCGGGAAGGCAGCGTTTCTCGGGCTGCGCGACATCGCCGCGCAGGCCGGTGTCTCCCACATGACGGTGTCGCGCGTGATCAGCCGGCCGGAGTCGGTGGCTGAGCCCACGCGCCGTCGCGTGCAGGAGGCGATCGAGAAGCTTGGCTACGTGCCCAATCTCGCTGCGCGCGATCTGGTCCGTGGCTCCTCGAGTTTCGTCGGCATGGTGGTGTCCTCGATCCAGAACGTGTTTTTCGCCGCCACCGTGGAGGGGCTGGTGCGCGGGCTGGAGCCGCTTGGCCTGCAGGTGATGCTCGGCGATGCGGAGTTCTCAGCCGCGCGCGAGGCGAGCCTCGTGCGTGGCTTCATCGCTCGGCGCGCGGCGGCGGTTGTGCTGATGGGGACGGATCACGACCCCGAGGTGGTGCGCCTGCTCGCGCGAAGCCGCCTGCCGGTGGTTGAGACCTGGGACCTGACGGCGCGGCCGATCCGCGCTTGCGTGGGCTTCGACAACGTGGCTGTCGGGGCGATCGCCGCCCGCCACTTCGCTGCGATCGGCGCCCGGCGCGCCGTCGTGCTCGGCCGCTCGACGCCGCGCAATCGCAAGCGGATCGCGGGCTTCCTTGCCGAAGCGGAGCGCCTTGGGCTGCCGCCCGCCCGCCATCTGGAGCTCGCCGACGGCAATGCTTTGCGGATCGGGCGCGCGGCATTTGCGAAGCTCTGGGAAACGTCGCCGGCGGAGCGCCCTGACGCACTCTTCTTCGTCAGCGACACTCTGGCGATCGGCGCCGTGCTGGAGGCTGGGAGGCGCGGAGTTGCGGTGCCGGCGGAGGTCGCCATTCTCGGCTTCGGCGACCATCCGCTGGCAGCGGAGCTTGTCCCTTCGCTCAGCACCATCGCGGCGCCGCTTGAGGAGATGGGGCGCGAGGCTGCCGCTTTGATCGCCCGCGCCCTGAGCGGGGAAGACATCCGCGGCCAGGTGCGTGACCTCGGCATCATGCTGATCGCGCGCGACAGCACAAACCGGGGGCGACCCTGACCCTCGGGGGAGAGCATCAGGCGACGGTGCGCCACCCGGCGCGATCGATCACTGTGCAGGGGTAGCGGCGGACGAACTCCTCGTTGAGCTCTACGCCGAGGCCAGGGCGGTCGGGAATGGCGATGCGCGGGGCGTGCGGCCGTCGTTCCAGCGGCTCGCACAGGATCTCATAGCGGTCGTCGCGCCAGTAGGGGAACCACTCCTGGATCAGGATGTTCGGCACGGAGGCGACAAACTGCAGCGAGGCAGCGGTGTTGATGGGGCCTGCGCAGTTGTGCGGAGCGAGATCAACCCCGTACGTTTCGGCCAGCGCTGCGATCCGCATCATCTCGGTGAAGCCGCCGGAGAGGCCGATGTCGCACTGCAGGATGTCGAGTGAACGCGGCTCCAGAAACGGCCGCACCTCGTAGCGCGTATAGAGGCGGTCTCCGCCTGCCAGCGGGAGGGGCACGGCATCTCTTATCTCGCGGAACCACGGCGCGGAAAGCGTCTCCACCGGGTCTTCGAAGAAATAGAGGTCGTATTCGGCGAAGCGCCTGCCCAGCCGGATGGCGTTGGTCACGCTGAGCATGCCGTGGAGGTCGAGCATCAGTTTGACGTCGGGTCCTACGGCGCGGCGTACGGCAGCCACGCGCGCAAGACCGAGCCGTGCGAAGTCCTCGTCGATCTGGGCAGGCGGGAAGGCGAAGCGGCCGTCCGCCGTCATCCGGTAGGGGTCGAACTTCAGCGCGCGGTAGCCATCGGCAACCACGCGTGCCGCGCGTTCGGCGAACTCCTCTGGCGTGACGGCATGGCCATACCAGCCGTTGACGTAGAGCTCGATCTCCGTGCGTAGCCCACCGCCAAGAAGGGCCCAGACAGGACGGCCGGCGAGCTTGCCTTTGATATCCCACAACGCCTGATCGAGGGCTGCAACCGCCCCCCAGTGCGCCGGCCCGCCGCCTGGCCCCCAGAAGCTCTCGCGGAGTATTTTGGTCCACAGCGCGCTCGTCTGTTCGACCGGCCAACCGATCACATACTTCGCCGCCAGATGGCGGATTTGCGCCGCCGCCGCTTTCGCGCCGTCGCCGTAGATCATGGCCGCCTCGCCGATCCCGGACGGCCCGTCCTCGGTGTTCACGCGAACGACGATGAAGTTGTGCGGCCTTGGCAAGTGGTTGAAATCGATGTCGAACACTTCGACCGAACGGACGCGGAGCATCGCGCGCAAAGCCTTCTTCCTACCGGGACGACACGGCTTGTTCACGGTAACATAATCGGCTATGAGAGGGTGCGAAAGGGCCGGTCGCGCGGCACCGCCCCGAGGCCGCTGCAGGGAGGGAACGATGCCAGGCATCAACGAAAAAGGTTTCGGACGACGCGCCGTCTTGGGCGGCGCTGCGGCCGCGCTCGCCATACCGTCCATCCCCCGCAAGGTTTCAGCCCGCGAGTCGCCTCTGCTCGCTGCGGAGGTCGCTGCTGGCCGCCTGCCACCGCTTGCCGAGCGCCTGCCTGAAGAGCCGCTGGTCGTCGAACCGGTGGAGAGGATCGGCCGCTATGGCGGCACGTGGCGGGCAGGCTTGCGCGGCGGCGGCGACACCATCGGGCTCATCCGCATGTTGGGCTACGAGCCGCTGGTTGCTTGGGATCGAGCCTGGCGGACGGTGGTACCGCACCTTGCGACCTCGTGGGAGGTGAGCGACGAGGCGCGCGTTTACACCTTCCGCCTCCGCCGCGGCGTCAGGTGGTCGGACGGCAGGCTGTTTACCGCGGAAGACATCGCCTTCGTCGTCAACGACCTTTTCAACCATCCCGATTGGCCCGGCGGGGCGCCGACCTGGATTCGTTCCGGGGGCGCTGGCCCGCGGGCCGAGGTCCTAGATGCGCACACGGTGCGGCTCGTTTTTCGCGCTCCACACGGCCTTCTCCTGCAGCACCTCGCCACCGGGCGGGGCACGGAACTGACCATGTATCAGCGCGCCTACTGCGCTGAGTTCCACCCGGCAACCAACGCCAACGTCGAACAGCTCGTGCGCGAGGGGAACTACCGCAACTGGGTCGCGCTGTTTCAGGCCCGCTGTGGCCAAGTGTTCACCGCGCAGCGCTGGCAACCCGGGATACCCACGTTGAATGCCTGGGTGCCGGAGGCACCGTATACGGGTGCAACCCAGGTCCTGAACTTCCGCCGCAACCCCTACTATTGGAAGGTCGACCCGGCAGGCAATCAGCTCCCTTATCTTGATCGCGTTTCGTTTCGCATAAGCGACAGCGTCGAGGATCTGACGCTGAGGGCGATGGCAGGCGAGATCGACATGCAAGATCGCCACATCGCAACCCTTGCCAACCGCGCGGTGTTCCACGACAACCGCGACCGTGGCGGCTATCGGTTCTTCGAAGTCGTTCCCGACCTGTACAACGCCGTCGCGTTGATGTTGAACCAGACCCACCGCGACCCGGTGATGCGCGCGGTTCTGGGCAACCGCGAGGTCCGCCGTGCCCTGAGCCATGCCATCAATCGACGCGAGATCATTGACGCGGTGTTCGTCGGCCAGGGTAGGCCGTGGGGCCTCGGCTCCCGCCCCGAATCCCCGCTCTATCAGCCGGGCGTGGGCGAGGCGCACACGGCATTCGACCGCGCGCTTGCCAATCGGCTGCTCGACGAAGCGGGGCTGCGCAACCGCGACCGCCAGGGGTTCCGTTCCTTGCCGGACGGGCGCCGCTTCAGCATCGAAGTGATGGTCATACCGGCGGTTCGACCCGAATGGGGCGATGCAGCAGAGATGATCCAGCGCGACTGGCGACAAGTCGGCGTCGAGCTTCGCGTCGCCACCATCGATCGCACGCTGATGGAGGAAAGGCGAAACCGCAACGAGTTCGACGCCCTCATTTGGGAAGGCTCGGCGGGGCTCGGCGAAGCGCTGCAGCCGGATCACTTCCTGCCTTCCTCGTGGTGGTCGGCTTTCGGCATCGCGTGGTTCCGCTGGGTGCAGAGTCCGACCCATCCGGACGCGATGGAGCCGCCCGAGCACGTCAAGCGTCAGCTTGCGCTCTACGACGAGATGATCCGCTCGGCCGATCCCGCGGTTCAGGCGGAGAGGATGAAGGAGATCATCCGAATCGCCTCCGACCAGCTCTACGCCATCGGGATCGTCTTGCCCCCCAACGGCTATGGCATCGTCCGGAATAATTTCCGCAACGTTCCGGCGTCGATGCCGGGATCCTGGTCCTGGCCGCATCCCGGCCCCGTGCAGACCTCGCAATTCTTCCTCGCCTAGATCGCGTGGCTCTGTTCCTCTTCCGCCGGGTCGGTGCGATGGCTGCCACCTTGGTTGCCATCTCGCTGATCGCCTTCGCGGTGATCGAACTTCCGCCCGGCGACTTCGCCACCGCCTATGTCGCCGCCATGCAGGCCAACGGCGTGGTGATGACGGAGGAGGAAATCGCCGGCTTGCGTGCGACCTATGGCCTCGATGGGGGAGTCCTCGACCGCTACTTCGCCTGGATCTACGCCATCCTGCGACACGGCGACTTCGGTCAGAGTTTTGAATGGCGGCAGCCTGTCTCGGACCTCATCTGGGGTCGGGTCGGCATGTCGATGGTCGTCGAACTTTCCGCCCTGATCGTGATGTGGTGCGTCGCTCTGCCAATCGGGGTCTATTCCGCCGTCCGCCGCTACACCTTCGGCGACTATGCCGCGACGCTCTTCGGCTTCCTCGGCCTTGCCGTGCCGAACTTCCTGCTGGCCCTTGGGCTCATGTATGTCTCGTTTCGGCTGACCGGAAAAGCCCTGTCTGGCTTGAACGACGACCGCTTCATCGACGCGCCGTGGGACGCCGCTCGCTTGGCCGACTTTCTGGGTCATCTCTGGGCGCCCGTACTCGTGCTTGCCACCGCTGGCATGGCGCACCTCATCCGCGTATTGCGCGCCAATCTGCTTGATGAACTGAACAAGCCTTACGTCGTTGCGGCGCGCGCGCGCGGCCTGCCGGAAGGGCGACTGGTATGGAAATACCCCGTACGGGTGGCGCTCAATCCGCTTGTCAGCTCGATCGGCCTTCTTCTTCCGACACTCATCTCCTCCTCGGTCGTCGTCGGTGTGGTGATGAGCCTGCCGACCTCAGGCCCTCTTCTGCTGCGCGCCTTGATGTCGCAGGACACTTACCTTGCCGGCGCCTTCGTCTTGCTCATGGGGGTGCTCGCCGTCATCGGCACAGCGATCTCCGACATGCTGCTCGCGGCGGTCGATCCGCGCGTTCGACATCGTTAAGTCCCGTGTCCGTCGCGGTTCCTTTCCCTCCTCTATCGTCGACCGACGAGCGGCTTGCCACCGCCTCCGGCTGGCGCCTGTTCTGGTTGCGCTTTCGGCGCCACCGTGTCGCCTTCGCCTCGCTGTGGATCGTGCTCGGTCTCTACGCTGTTGCCGCCTTTGCCGAGTTCCTCGCGCCGAACCCGCCTGACCGCACCATGGGGCGCTACACCTACGCACCGCCGCAGCCCCTTGGGCTTTTCTGGACCGACCCTGCCACCGGCGAGACGTCCTTTCGTCCGCATGTCGACGGTTATCGGGTGGAGATCGATCCGGTCGCCCTGCGACGCCATTTCGTTCCCGACCCCTCGCGTCCCATCGACGTCTGTCTTCTGCCGCGTGTCGAACCGTATCGGATGTGGGGAGTCATCCCGCTTGAACATCGCCTGCTCGGCCCCTGCGATGAAAGCGAACCTTTCTACCTCATGGGCGCCGATCGCCTGGGCCGCGACGTGCTGTCGCGCACCATCCACGGGGCGCGCATCTCGCTGTCCGTCGGATTGATCGGGGTGGCGCTCAGCCTCGTGCTCGGCATCGCGATCGGGGGCGCTGCGGGCTACGTCGGCGGGATCCTCGATTCGGCTGTGCAGCGTCTGACCGAGGTTCTCCGCTCCCTGCCAACGATCCCGCTCTGGCTCGGGCTTGCTGCGGCGCTGCCCCGCGAGTGGGACGCGCTCACGGTCTATTTCGCAATCACTGTTCTTCTGTCGCTGATCGGCTGGATCGAACTTGCACGTGTGGTGCGCGGGCGCTTCCTTGCGCTGAGGGGCGAGGATTTCGTGCTCGCTGCCCGCATCGAAGGGATGCACCCTGTGCGCGTGGTGGTGCGCCACATGGTGCCCCAGGTCACCAGCCACGTCATCGCCACGGCCACGCTTGCCATTCCGGCGATGATCCTTGCCGAGACCGCACTCTCCTTCCTCGGGCTCGGGCTTCAGCCGCCGCTCGTCAGCTGGGGCGTGCTTCTGCAGGAGGCACAGAACATCCGCTCGGTCGCGGCTGCGCCGTGGCTGTTCTTCCCTGGCGGTGCCGTGGTGCTTGCGGTGCTGTGCCTGAATTTCCTCGGCGACGGACTGCGCGACGCGGCTGACCCGTACGATGTCTGACGAGACGGATACCTCGCAGCCGGCCGACTCGATTCTGCGCGTGGAAGGCCTGCGCGTCGCTTTCGGTCCCTATGAAGCGGTCCGCGGCGTCGATCTCTCGATCAAGCCTGGCCGCGTGCTCTGCCTCGTCGGCGAATCAGGCTGCGGCAAGAGCGTGACCGCGCGCGCGATGATGCGACTGGTCGAGCCGGCAGGTCGCGTGACGGCGGGCCGGATCCTCTGGCGGCCCGACGGCCGAGTGGCACCCTTGGACATCGCCGGTCTTGATCCTCGCGGTTCGGCGATCCGCCGGCTGCGCGGTCCGGGCATGGCGATGATCTTCCAGGAGCCGATGAGCGCGTTGAGCCCGGTGCACACCATCGGCGAGCAGCTTACGGAGCCGATGCGCCTTCATCTCGGACTGTCGCGCCGACAGGCGGAGGAGCGCGCGATCGAGCTGCTCGCCCGCGTCGCCATCCCGAATCCCAGAAGCCGTCTTTCCGCTTACTCCTTCCAGCTTTCGGGAGGGATGCGTCAGCGGGCGATGATCGCGATCGCCCTCGCCTGTTCGCCCAAGCTTCTCATCGCAGATGAACCGACCACCGCCCTTGACGTCACCACGCAGGCACAAGTGCTCGACCTGCTCATCGAGCTCGTGCAGGAGCTCGGCATGGCTCTCCTCTTCATCACACACGACCTTGGGGTGGTGGCTCAGATCGCCGACGAGGTCGCCGTGATGTATCTGGGGCGTATCGTTGAGCGTGCCCCGGTTTTCGAGCTGTTCGAAGCAGCCCGGCATCCGTATACGCAGGCCCTGCTGCGGTCGGTCCCCTCGCTGCGAGGCGGACGATTGCGCCGGCTGCCGGCCATCGAAGGGACGGTGCCATCGCTCGCCGACCTTCCCGCGGGCTGCGTGTTCCATCCGCGCTGTTCGGCGGCTGTGGCAGGGCTTTGTGACCGCCTCGATCCCGAGGAGACCAGGAGCGCAGATGCCGAGCGCGGCGTGCGCTGTCACCGCGCTGCGCTTGCGGCGCCATGAGCGTCGAACCGATCCTCGCCTTGCGCGAGGTGACGATGAGCTTTCCAGTCCGCCGCGGCTGGCTGTCGCGCCCTCTGCTGCTAAGGGCGGTCAACAGCGTCACGCTCGACGTCTACACCGGCGAGGCGCTCGGCATCGTCGGCGAGTTCAGGGTGTGGGAAGACCACACTCGGGCGCTGCATCGTCGGCGTCCATCCGCCGACCTCCGGCAAGATCTTTCTACGCCCGCGAGGCGGCGGCGCCATGCTTGATATCTCCCGTCGCGACCGTGCGGCGCAGGCCGAACTGGCGCGGGAGATCCGGCTTATTTTCCAGGATCCTTTCGGTTCCCTCAATCCGCGGATGACAGTGTTCGACATCCTTGCCGAACCGCTGCGTGTGCACGGCGAGAGCGATGACAGAGGATTTCTCGAAGCTCGCGTTGCCGCGATGCTCGAGCGTGTCGGGCTGCGGCCGGATGCCATGAGGCGCTATCCACACGCTTTTTCCGGCGGGCAGCGACAGCGCATCGGCATCGCGCGCGCCTTGATCCTGCGGCCCCGGATCGTGGTCGCCGACGAGGCTGTGAGCGCCCTCGATGTCTCGGTGCGGGCGCAGATCCTCAATCTTCTGCAGGACCTGCGCGAGGAGATGGGGCTCACGATCCTCTTCATCGGGCATGATCTCGGTGTGGTGCGCGCGTTCTGCGATCGGGTCGCCGTCATGTACTGCGGCGAGGTCGTCGAAGTCGCGCCGGCGGAGGAGCTGTTCCGCGCCCCGGCCCATCCCTATACGGAGGTTTTGCTCTCGGCCGTGCCGGAGCCGGACCCGCGGCTGCGCTATACCCGTCGGCGGATCGCTCTCGTTGGCGAAGTGCCAGACCCGCTCGCACGACCGGCGGGATGCGTGTTTCATCCGCGCTGCGCCTATGCCTTCGACCGGTGTCGGAGCGAGGCGCCCGCGCTGGCTCCCTACGGGCGCAACCGCGCCGTCGCATGCTGGCGGAGATTGGACGACCCTCAAGCGGAAGCCTCGGTTGGCCAGGCGGGCCGTTCAGGCTGACGCGTTGCCCAGGTAAAGCGCGGCGGCGCGCGCATCGGCGAGCAGCGCCTCGGCGCGGTCGAGCAGAGCGACGCGGCCCTGATCGAGGATGCAGCCCCGGGCCGAGATGGCGAGGGCGGGCCGCGCACGCTGCTCGACCATCAGCACCGTCACGCCGAGCGGCGGCAGGGCGGCGATCCGCGAGAAGGTTTCGCCGACCAGAGCGGGCGCGAGAGCCGCCGTCGGTTCGTCGAGAATCACCAGTCGCGGCCTCGCCATCAGTGCCCGGGCCATCGCGAGCTGCTGACGTTCGCCTCCCGAAAGTCGGCCTGCCCGAAAAGAAATACGCTCGGCCAGCGCCGGAAAAAGGGACAGGATCTCGTCCAGGCGTCGCCTCGCATCGGCAACGCCGCGCATGGCGAGCAAGTTCTCGCGCACGGTGAGGGAGGGAAAGACGTTGCGCACTTGGGGCACGTAGGCAATGCCGCAAGCGAGCCGCGCTTCGGCCGGCAGCGGAACGAGGTCACGTCCGTCATATATGATGCGGCCGGACATTCGCGGCAGCAGCCCCATCACAGCCTTGGCGAGCGTCGATTTTCCCGCTCCGTTGGTGCCGGCCACGGTCAGGATCTCGCCCTCTTCCAGATCGAGTTCGACGCCGCGCAGGATGTCCGTCTCGCCGTATCCGCCCCAGAGGTCGACAATGCGGAGCAGACTCATGGGGCGGAGCCCCCGAGATAGGCGTCGCGGACCAAGGGATCGGCGAGCACGGCGCGCGGTTCCCCTTCGGCGATGATCCGTCCGCGGTCCATCACGAGGAGGCGCGGAACCAGCCGGGCGAGCGAGCCGAGATCGTGTTCGATGATGAGAAAGCCAGTGCCGCTCGCGTTGAGCTCGGCAATACGAGCCGCGATCTCGGCGGCAAGGACGGCATTCACGCCGGCGAACGGCTCGTCGAGCAAAATAAGCCGCGGCTCGGCCATCAACGCGCGACCGAGCTCGAGAAGCTTCTTTTGGCCTCCCGACAGTCGCCCGGCCGGAAGGTCTGCCACCGCCTCGAGACGCAAAAAAGCGATCAGCGAGTCGGCGCGATCGCGGACCTCCCGTTCCCGCGCGCGCACCCGTGCCGGCGCGATGAAGAGCGGCAGCAGCCGCTCGCCCGGCTGGTGCGGCGCTGCGGCCATCAGATTCTCGCGCACCGTCAAGTGGTGGAATTCGCGCGGGACCTGGAAGGTACGCACGAGGCCAAGGCGGGCGCGTTCGTGCGGCGCGAGCCCGTTGATGCTCCGCCCGGCCAGAGATATCGCTCCGCTATCGGCAGTGATGAAGCCGGAGAGAACGGAGAACAAGGTCGACTTGCCAGCGCCGTTCGGTCCGATGACGCCGAGCAGGTCAGCGCCCCCCATCGCGAAGGAGACGCGGTCGAGCACGCGGAAACCTCCGAATGCCTTGCTCACCTCGCGCACGATCAGGCTCATCGCCGCGTGTAGTCACCGACGAGGCCCTGCGGGCGGAAGAGCGTGAACAAGACGAGGGCGAGCCCAACTGCACCGAGCCTTACACTCGCCATCTCGACCTCGGAGACAAGCCCGGGAAACAGATCGCGGACGAAACGGGTGCCCTCGAGGAAGGCCATCAGCAGGAGCGCGCCTAGGACGGCGCCGGAAATCCTGCCGACCCCGCCCATGATCATTGCTATCCAGGCATAGAAGGTGACGAGGGCGATGAATTGATCGGGCGAGATGTAGGTGATGACGTGGGCATAGAAGCCGCCGGCAAGTCCTGCGAGGGCGGATCCGAGTGCCAGCACGCGCGTCTTGAACCCAGACGGGTCCTTGCCCAGGGCACGCACCGCATCCTCGTTGTCTCGGATGGCCTCGATGATCCGTCCGAACGGCGAGCGTGCGATGCGTCGCATCACGAGGGCAGCGGCAAGGCAGCAGGCCGCGAGCACGAGCAAGGTGAGCGTCGTGCCGACGGTTGCGAGCTCGGCAGCGAACAGACGGGGAATGCCGGGAATCCCTTGCACGCCGTTGGTCAGCCACCGTTCAGAGGTGATGACGAGGCGAACGGTCTCGCCGAAGCCGAGAGTGACGACTGCGAAATAATCCTCCCTTAACCTGAGCGCGAGGAGCCCGATCGGCCAGGCTGCGAGCGCCGCAAGGAGGGCGGCAGCGGCAAGCGAGAGCGGGATTGGAACGGCGGCGAGGGAAAGGAGGGCGGAGGTGTAGGCGCCGATCGCGAAGAAGCCGACATGGCCGAAATTGATCAGACCCGTCAGGCCGTACTGGATGGTGAGCCCTAGCGTGAGCAGAACGTAGATCGCCGCGATGACGCTGATCGCAAGAAGATAGGCTTCCATCAGCGCACGGCGTCGCGTTGCCCGAACAGCCCGCGGGGGCGGAACAGCAGCACGGCGAGCAGGACGATGAAGGCAAGCGCAATCTTGTAGGTGAAGCCGACGAACGGGGAGGACAGTTCCTGGGCGAGCCCCAACACCAATCCAGCACCCACTGCACCCGGGGCGGAACCGATACCGCCGAGGATTGCCGCGGCGAAGGCGGAGAGCAAGGCATCCCAACCCATCTCGGGCGTCACCACCGTCTTCACCCCCAACATCATGCCGGCAACGCCACACGCCGCGCCGGCGACAAGCCATAACGCGATCATGATTCGATCCGGACTGATCCCGAAGGCGCGCGCGAGGTCCGGATCATCTGCGACGGCGCGCATCTCCCGCCCAATGGCGGTGCCGTGCAGCAGAGCAAAGACGAACCCCAGGGAGATGGCCGCGACCACGACGAGGGCGAGATCGAGCGGTGGAACCCGCAGCCCGAGAATCTCGATCGGCCAGCCGAGCGGGAGGAAAAACACCCGCTGCTGATGGCCGAACATCAGGCCGAGGACCGCCCGGATGATGAAAGCAAAACCGATCGCAGCGACGAGATGGGCGGCGAGCGACCGACCCGCGAGGCGACGGAAGATCAGGAGATAGCCCGCGAGCGAGACCGCGGCTGAGGCAGCAACGGCCGCCGCCGTCGCGCTGACCAGAGAGCCCGTGGCGGCGTGAACGCTGACCGCCGCATAGGCGCCGGCCGTCATCGTGTCTCCCGCCGCGGCGTTGGGAAACCGCGCGATACCGAAGGCCATCGTGACGGCCAGAGCCGTAAGTCCGATGATCAGCCCATGCACGATGCCGGCGACCGCCAGCGCGCCGAACACGACGTTTCGTCCTTCGCCCTCAGATCTTCACCACGTACTTGCGGTTGATCTCGCCGCGCTCAATGCGGAAGACGCCGAAGTCCGGGGTCACGTCTCCGAACTCGTCGAAATCGAGCACCGAGGACGCGCCCTGATAGTCGATCTCCTGCCCCGCCGCCAGCCTCGCCTTGCCCTCGGCGAAGGAGGAAACCGCCTCGCCCGGCGGATTGGCGACAAGTCGGATCGCATCCCGGATGGCGAAGGTGTCGAACGACCTCGCGCGCTCAATGGCGAGCGCGAGCGTGACGGCCATGTCCCATGCCATCGCCGCATACACGTTCGCCGTGCCCGGCTGGTTCATCGCGCGGCGATAGGCGGCGTCGTAGCGCGCGAACGCCGGACTTCCCTCGTTCGACACCGTGTCGACGGCGATGATCCCTTCCGTCACCGCCGGGCCGAGCGCCTGCACGAGCTGCGGGTTGGCGGCCCAGGCCGGAATGATCCAGCGTACCGGCACGCCCATCTGATACCACTCGCGCAGGATGATGGTCGTGTCGGGCAGGAACGACCCCATGACGATCACGTCCGGCCGGGTTGCGAGCACGCGCAGGAGCTCCGCCCGATACGACGGCTGGTTCGGCTCGTAGATGACGTGCTCGCCGTTGGCGAAGCCTTTCGCCGCCCAAGCGCGGCGGAACCCTTCCGTGTTGCCGATGCCGGAGGCGTTGTTGAACGCCATGGTGGCGGGGCGGCGGAAGCCTTCCCTCTGCGCGATTTCGGCGAAGGCTCGCCCGAAGCGGTCGTTCGTCGCCTGGAAGCGGAACGAAAGCCCCTTCGCGTTCGCCGGCGGCACGGAGAGGGCGGGCGCGCCGGAGGTGTTCATCAGGATGGCGTTCGCCTCGTTGGTGAGCGGGATGACGGCGAGCGACACCCCCGAGGACCATGTGCCCAGGATAGCCCGCACTCGGTTCACCTCGAGCAACTTCTTCGCCGCCAGCACCGCCGCCTGGGGGTTGGTCTGCGAGTCCTCGGCGAACACCTCCATGCGTCGTCCCAGCACGCCGCCGGCCGAGTTGATCTCTTCGACGGCGGCCAGGATCATGCGTTGCATTCCCGACCCATAGGGCGAACCCGCCCCGGTAATCGGGTTGAGCGCGCCGATGCGGAAGGTCTCCGTCTGCGCCTTGAGCAGCGGTCGGCGCGGCGAGAGTGGCGAGGCTCGCGCCGACCACAGTGCGGCGGGTGTAGGTCATGGGCATCTCCCTCAGCCGTTGAGATTGTTGCGAATGATCCGCCCACCCTTGACGACGAGGCTGATGTGCCGCTCGCCATGGGCGAGCAGTGCGAGGTCGGCGAGCGGGTCGCCGTCGACGACGATGAGGTCGGCATAGGCGCCCGGAGCGAGGCAGCCGATCTCGCCTTCGCGCCGCAGAAGCCGGGCCGCATGGACCGTGGCGCTGCGGATGACCTCGATCGCCGGCAGAACGTCCCGGCGGAGGAGGAACTCCTCGCCTTGCCGGTCGTGCAGAGGGCCGAGCAGATCGGTGCCGAAGGCCATGGTGAGCCCGGCCTCGTGCATCACCTGAAGCGAAGCAAGGCCGGCGCGACGCACGGCGTCGATCTTGGCGACCGACTCCGGCGGCAGCCCGAGGCGCGCACCATCCCGGGCGAGGGCTTCGTAGGTGATCAGGGTCGGCACGGCGAAGGCACCCCGTTCGCCGGCGAGGCGCGCCGTTTCCGGAGTGATCAGGTTGCAGTGTTCGAGGCTGCGCACGCCGCAAGCGACCGCGCGGCGGATCGCCTCGTCGGTGTAGAGATGTGCGGCGACATAGGTCCTTGCCATCGCCGCCTCCTCCACCGCGGCCTCGAGCTCCGCGCGGGAGAAGCCAAGGAAGTCGATCGGGTCGGTCGGCGAGGCGACACCCCCGTTCGCCATCACCTTGATGAAATCGGCTCCTGCCTTGATCTCCTCGCGGCAGGCGCGGCGAACCGCATCCACGCCATCGACCAGTCGACCGATTGAGCCGAGCCGGTTGGCGTAGAACGTGCCGTCGCGGGCGTCGTGACGGCCGCGGAAGTCGCAATGGCCCCCGGTCTGCGACAGCGCCTTGCCGCAGATCACAAGGCGAGGGCCCTCGAACAGTCCCTCGTCCAGAGCAAGTCGCAGGCCCTCGGTCGCGCCGCCGACGTCGCGCACCGTGGTGAAGCCCCGCCGCAGCATTCCTTCCATGATCCGGGCCGCGCGGTGGGCGACCAAGGCATCCGGGAGGAGGGCGTTGCGGCCGAGATCGACCAGGCTTGCGACGACGTGGACATGGCAGTCGATCAGACCGGGCATCAGCGTCCGACCGCGCAGGTCGAGCCGAACCGCCGCCGCGGTGGCGATCGGTCGATCAGACACCTCGCGGATGCGCTCGCCTTCGACGAGCAGGTGGCCGTCGGTTGCATGATCGCGCGTCCCATCGAGGAGACGGCCGTTTTCGAAGAGGAGCAGCGAGGCCATGGTCGAGCCGGCGAAAGCCTAGCCCGTCTCACCGGCGATGGCCACCCTTCGGAAGCGGGACCCTTTGCCGTTTCTGACGTCCGTCCTCGGCCTGGCCCGCGCGCTGCCCCGTTGCGCTGCTCCGTGCGCAGTGGCAGGCTTCGAACCGCATCCGCTGCGTCCCCAGAACGAGCAGGCGTGAGAGGGAGGATCAGAAATGACGCGAAGGCTGGTCGGGCTTGCTGCGATCGTCGCACTCTACGCCATTCCGGCCGCCGCCCAGGAATGGCGCGGCTGGAACACCCACGGTGCAGGCTATCCCAACACCGTGGCCCTCGATCGCTGGGCGGAACTCGCCGCCGAGCGGAGCCAGGGCAGGATCCGCATTCGCATGTTCCACTCTGCACAGCTCGGCCAGCAGGACGAGGCGATCCAGCAGCTCCGGCTCGGCGCGATCGATGTCGCCAACTTCAACCTGACCCCACTCAACAACCTGGTACCCGAGACTCAGGTCTTCACCCTCCCGTTCGTCTTCCGCGACGTCGGCCACCTGCACCGTGTGCTGGACGGGCCAGCGGGCGCCGCTGTTGCGCGCGAGATCGAGGCCAAGCTGAACATGGTTGTCCTCGCTTGGTTCGATTCGGGAGCGCGCAGCGTCTACACCCGAATCCGTCCGGTGCGCACGCCGGAGGACATGCGGGGGCTGAAGATCCGCGTCCAGACCTCCGACCTGTTCATCGACCTGATGCGCGCGCTTGGCGCCAACCCTGTGCCGCTTCCCTTCGGCGAGTTGTACACCGCGCTGCAGACCGGCGTGGTGGACGGGGCGGAGAATAACTGGCCGTCCTACGAGGCCCAGCGCCATTTCGAGCATGCGCGGTTCTACTCGACCACGGAGCACTCGAACGTGCCGGAGATCGTGGTCGTGAATCGCCTTCGCTGGGACCGCCTGTCGGCTCAGGATCGCGAGATCCTGCGCTTGACCGCGCGCGAGGCTGCCGAGCTGCAGCGCCGGCTCTGGGCGGAGCGCGAGCGCGCGTCGCGCGAGAAGGTGGTGGCCGCCGGCGTCGTGGTCACCGAGATCGAGGATCGCACGCCCTTCGCACGGCTGATGGAACCGCTCTACGCGAAATACGCTGGCACGCCCGCCCTGCGGGCGCTCCTGGAGCAGATCCGCGCCACACCGTGAGCCGGCCACGCGGCGCGCGGGCCGATAGCTTGGCTTCTTCCCTCGAAGCGTTGCGGCGGCTGTTCGACGCCTTTGGTCGGATGATCGTCGCCGCCGCGGGGCTGCTCCTCGTCGTGCTCGTCATTGCCCTGAGCTGGATGGTGTTCGGTCGCTACGTCCTCAACGACACGCCAACGTGGGTGGAGCGCGCTGCGCAGCTCGCCATCCTCTGGGTGGTGCTGCCCGTGGCGGCGGTCGGCGTGCGCGAGCGCTTCCACATGGCCGTCGAACTCGGCCCGTCCTCGCTGCCGCCCCGCCTGCGGGGCGCGGTCGCCTCTGCGGTCGACCTCGCCCTGTTCGGGCTAGGGGTCCTCATGGCTGTCTGGGGCTGGGTGTTGATCGAGACCTACCGCCCGTTCCGCATCCCCCTTCTCGGCTGGAGCCAGGGCTGGCAGTTTGCGCCCGTCGCGATCGCGGGCGTGCTCACCTGTCTCTTCTCGGCCGAGGCTTTGGCCCGCCGCCTCGTCGGCCTCCCCCCGATCGCCGCAGCAGGGTGACGCGCCATGGGGCTCGTCGTCCTGTTCGGCGCCTTCGCGCTCGCGCTCGCGGCCGGCGTGCCGGTCTCGTTCGCGCTCGCGCTTGCGGCTGCGGCCGGCTTTTGGTGGGAAGGACTGCCGCTCGCCGTCGCGTTCCAGCAGATGACGTCGGGGATGACGGTGTTCTCCCTGCTCGCCATCCCGTTCTTCATCTTCGCGGGCGAGATCATGCTGCACGGCGGGATCGCGCGGCGCCTGATCGCGCTCGCCTCGGCGGCCGTCGGCCCGGTGCGCGGAGGGCTCGGCATTGTGAACGTGCTCGCCTCGATGCTGTTCGGCGGCATCTCCGGCTCTGCTGTCGCCGACACCTCGGCCCTGGGCTCGATCCTCATCCCGGCGATGCGCGAGAAGGGCTACGGCGTCGACTATGCGGTGAACGTCACGGTCACCTCGTCGATCGCCGGCGTGCTGATCCCGCCGTCGCACAACATGATCCTCTATTCGCTGGCGGCCGGCGGTGGGGTTTCGGTCTCCGCCCTGTTCCTGGCCGGCGTGGGGCCGGGCGTGCTGATGTGCCTCCTTCTCGCCCTCGTTGCCTGGTGGATCGGCGTTCGTCGCGGCTATGCGGGCGAACCGTTCCCGGGACTTGGCGTTCTCCTCCGCGCCGCTGCCGACGCGGCTCCTGGTCTGACCACGGCGCTCATCATCCTCGGCGGCGTCCTGGGCGGCGTGTTCACGGTCACCGAGAGCGCGGCGGTGGGCGCGGCCTGGGCCGTATTCGCCACCGCCCTGGTCTATCGCGAGCTCGACCGCGAAGGCTTCGCGCGCGCGGTCGGCTCTGCCGTGCGGACCACCTCGGTCGTGTTGCTCTTGGTCGGCTCGGCGTCCGCCTTCGCCTATCTCTTGGCGCTTCACCGCGTGCCGGAGCGGTTGGCGACCGCCATGCTCGCCGTCTCGCGCGATCCCGTCTTGCTGCTTGCTCTGATCAACCTCGCCCTGCTCGCTCTCGGCACGATCATGGACATGGCCGCACTGATCCTGATCTGCACACCGATCTTCCTGCCGGTCGCGCAGGCGATCGGGGTCGATCCCGTCCAGTTCGGCATGGTGATGATGATGAATCTCGGACTCGGCCTTACCACGCCGCCTGTCGGGTCGGTGCTCTTCGTCGGTTGCGCGATCGGACGCGTCCGCATGGAGGAGGTGATGGGCTCGATCTGGCCCTTCTGGGCGGCGATCCTCGTGGCGTTGCTTCTCGTCACCTACTGGCCGCCGCTGTCGCTCGCCCTGCCGCGAGCCGTGTTGGGCGCCGTCTGACGATGGGCGAGGCTCGCATGGAAGACGATGGAACAGCGATCACGATGCTGACGCCCGGCATCCGCCTTTGCCTCGGCGAAAGTCCCGTCTGGGACGCGGAGCATGGCCGCCTCCTCGTCGCCGACATCTGGGCGAGTGTGATCCATGCGTTCTCGCTCGAAGGCGAGCATCTGGATGCGTGGTACTTTCCCGCCGAAGTCGGCAGTCTCGGCCTCTGCCGCTCGGGCCGCTGGATCGTTGCGCTGCGCGACGAGGTCGTGCTCTACGACTGGCGCCGTCGCCGCGCCGAACCGCTCTGCCGCCCGACACCCGTCCCGCCCTATGCGCGTCTCAACGACGGCAAGGTCGGGCCCGACGGCGCGTTCTGGGTCGGCTCGATGGACGAACGTTCTCCGCGCGGAGCGGTCGGTTGCCTGTTCCGCATCTGTGCCGACGGCGGCTGGGAGCAGGTCGCGGAGGGGCTGTTGACCTCCAACGGGCTCGCCTGGACGCCGGACGGGCGCACCATGCTGCACTCCGACAGCGGCGAAGGCTGGATCGACGCCTGGGACTTCGACCCGGCGACCGGCAAAGCGAGCAACCGCCGACGGATCGCGTCTTTGGACCCCGCCGCGCACGGCAGGCCGGATGGAGCCGCCTTCGACGCTGCCGGGGTCTACTGGTCGGCCGGCGTGCGGCTCGGGCGGATCAACCGTTTCCTGCCGGACGGCACGCTCTTGTCCTCGCAGCCCTTTCCGGTGCCGGGGCCCACGATGCCGTGCTTCGCCGGAGAGGATCTGCGCACCCTCGTCTGGACCACGCTGCGCACGACGCTTGGCGCAGAGATGGTGGGCGCGCATCCCCTGTCGGGCGCTCTCTTTGCCATGCGCGTGGAGGTGCCGGGCGTGCCGATTGCGCGCTTCGCCGACTGAGGACGGCCGCGATGGACATACCCTCCCGCCCCGTCGTGCTCACCGGTGCCTCGGGCGCGCTTGGGCGCGAGCTCGTCCGCCGCCTCGGCGCGGCAGGGTGGCGCCTCGTGCTCACGGACATCGTGCCGTTCCCCGATCCGCTGCCGCCGCAGGCGCGCTTCGTCGCGGCTGACCTCGAGGACGGGGTGGCCATCCTCCGCCTGTGCGAGGGCGCGGGCACCATTCTCCATTTCGGGGGCGTGTCGGTCGAGCGGCCCTTCGAGGAGCTGGTCGGCCCGAACATCCGCGGGCTGTATCACGTTTACGAGGCGGCGCGGCGGGAGCGGGCCCGAGTCGTGTTCGCCTCCTCGAACCATGTGATCGGCTTTCACGAGCGGCTCACAGCGCTTGATGCCGACTGCGCCTACCGTCCGGACGGCTACTACGGCCTGAGCAAGGCCTACGGCGAGCTGCTGGCGCGGCTCTACTTCGACAAGCATGGCGTGGAGAGCGTGCTGCTGCGCATCGGCTCCTGCTTCCCGGAGCCGCGCGATGCGCGCATGCTCGCAACCTGGCTTTCGTACGCCGACCTCGCGCGCCTCGTGATGCGTGCCGCGCTTGCCGAACGGACCGGCGTGGCGACGATCTGGGGTGCTTCGGCCAATGCGCGCTCGTTCTGGCGCCGTGACGACCGCGCCGCGATCGGGTGGGAACCGCAGGACAGCGCCGATGCCTTCGCTCCCGCGCTCGCGGCCCGGGTGAGCGACGACCCGGTGGCCGAACGCTTCCAGGGCGGGGCGTTCTGTGCCCTGGATTACACCCGCGATCGTCGTTGAACGGCCCCTTGCGTCGCTTCCCTGCTCTCCCAACCTCGCCGTGGGGAGCGGGGAGGGCCGGCGGCCGGTCATGACAACGCTCGCTGAGACGACGACATCGGCGGCGAGACGTGCGCCGGGAAGGGGTACGGTGCTCGTTGTCGGCGGTTCGGGCTTCGTCGGCCGCCACCTCGTGCCGCATCTTGTGGAGCGCGGTTTTCGGGTGCGCGTGCTTGCCCGCAACGTGCGCCGCGCCGAGGCAGAGGGGTGGGTGGGCGTGGAGATCCTGCGCGGCGACGCGACCGACCGTGCCTCGCTCGCGCCCGCTCTCTCGGGCGTCGACGTCGCCTATTACCTCGTGCACTCGATGACGGCGGGGAAGCGCTTCCCGGACATCGATCGGACCGCGGCGGAAACCTTCGCGGCCTCGGCGCGCGCGGCCGGGGTGCGGAGGATCGTCTATCTCGGCGGCCTCGCGCCGGGCGATGTCGACACCGTCCATCTCGCCTCCCGTGTCGAGACCGGAGTGATCCTGCGCCGAAACCATCCGGACGTCGTGGAGATCCGCGCCGGCATCATCATCGGGCCTGGGTCGGCCGCGTTCGAGGTCATGCGCGACCTCGTCGCCAACCTTCCCGTCATGCTGACCCCCCGCTGGGTGCGCTCGCTCTCGCCGCCGATTGCGCTCGACGACCTGCTCACGCAGCTCGAGGCGCTCGCGACCCTCGAGGGGGTCGGCGGCGCGGTGATCGAAACCGCGGGGCCCGATCGCCTCTCCTACGAGGAGATGATGCTGAGGCTGGCAGACGCGCTCGGCAAACGCCGCCCGCTGATCATCCGCGTGCCGCTGCTCACGCCCGAACTCTCGGCCTACTGGATTGGGCTCGTCACCTCGACTCCGGCGTCGATCGCGCGCGCCTTGATCACCGGCCTGAAGCACGACCTCATCGCCAACAAGGATCCGCGGCTGGAGGCCGTAGCCCCCGCGCGCATCGGCTTCGACGAGGCGGTGCGCCGGGCTTTCGCGCGCGAACGCGAACGCCTCTCCGAGGGCCGCTGGCGCGAGGGGGCGTTCGATCTGAGGGGCATGCGCCATGAGGTCGCCTATTACGGGGTGTCGATGCGCCACGCGCGCGCAAGTCTGGCCCCGGCCAAGGCGCTCTGGCGGTCGCTCGAGCGTTTCGGCACCCGCCAAGGGGGTTCGCTCGCGCTCCGGCCGCTCTGGTCGATCAGGCGCGCGATCGAACGTCTGGCGGGCGGCGAGGTCGCGCCGCCGCGCGAAGCGGGGCCGTTCCGGCCCGGCGAGCGCTTCGACGTCTGGCGCGTGCATGGCGTGGTCCCGCCCACCTCGCTCGTCCTGCTTTCCACTCTGCGCGCGCCCGGGGCGGGGGGCTTCGAGTTCGCGATCTTGGACGAGGGCGGGCGTCGTCTCGTCGCCGCCACCATCCATTGGCACCCGCGCGGGTTCTGGGGCCTGCTCTACTGGTACGTTCTCGCACCGTTCCACCGCCTCGTCCTCGCAAGCCTCACTGCCGCCATCGTCCGTGAGGCGGAACGAAACCGCTGAGACGATCAAGCCTCCTCAGCCCGCCAGCACGTCGCGCACGGCGGCCTTGATCTCGGGGAAGCGGAAGGCGAACCCGGCTGCGGTGAGGCGCGCGGGGATCACGCGCTGGCCGTCGAGCAGGATGGTCGCGCCGTCGCCGAGCAGCCCCTCCAGCACGAAGGACGGCACAGGAAGCCGGAAGCGCGAGCCCGCCGCCTCGCCGAACGCCGCTGTCGCCTCGTCCATGCGTACGGGATGAGGGGAAGTCACGTTGTAGGTCCCGCGCATGGCCGGGTCCTCCAGCGCCCGCAGGATCGCAGCCACCGCATCGTCGCGGTGCACCCAGGACGCCCATTGCCGACCCGAACCGATCCGCCCGCCCAGAAACGGCCGGAGCTTCTCCAGCACCTCACGGAAACGCCGCGTCATGCCGAGCGCGATCGAGAAGCGAAGGGTGACCCTCCGCACGCCCAAGCTTTCGGCCCGCGCTGCCTCGCGTTCCCACGCCACGCAGACCTGCGCGAGGTAGTCCTTGCCCGGCGGATGGTCTTCGGCGTCGCTGAACACGGCGTCCGCGTCGGGGCCGTAGAAGCGGCAGGCGGAGGCCGAGACGAAGACGCGAGGGCGAGGGTCGGCGCGGCCGACCGCTTCGACGATGGTGCGCGTGCCTTGCTCGCGGCTTTGCAGGATCTCGCGTTTGAAGGCCGGGGTCCAGCGACCGGCGATCGGCGAGCCGGCGAGATGAACCACGGCATCGACCCCCGCCAGGGCCGACACCCACGGACCGGCACCGCTTGGCGTCCAGGCCTCAACGCGCACGTGCGGAAAGGCGCGCGGCGGATAGAGTGCGCGGCCGCGCGCGGGGCTGCGCGTCAGCAGCCGTACCTCGATCCCCTTGTCGCGGCACGCGGTGATCAGCCGTTCGCCGATGAAGCCCGTGCCGCCGGTCACGGCGATGGCGCGCAGCCCTGCCAACCGATCCTCCGCGCCGACGGGGGATTGATCCAGATCAGCCCTGTCAGGATCCGCTCCCCCTAGTCTCTCGAGGCTGAGCCTGCAGGCAAAGTCCGGACGGCGGAAGAGCGGCTTGGCCCAGAGGAAGCGGATGGCGACGGCGGACGAACATCTCGGCTACCCCTATCGGGCGAGCGGCGAGGCGCGCACGCGGGCGCGACCCGAGACGGTCTGGAGGGTGGTGTCCTCCATCGGTGGCGAGAACCGCTATTTCACGCTGAACGCGCTGTGGACGGTCCGCGAGGCGATGGATGCCCTCATCGGCGGGGAAGGGCTGGTGCGGCGCCGGCCGGAGGGCGGAACCTTGCGGCCGGGCGACCGCATCGACTCCTGGACCGTCCTGGTCGCCGATGCGCCGCGCCGGCTTGCGCTGCTGTTCGGAATGAAGGCGCCGGGCCGCGGTGTGCTCGAGTTCGTCATCGCCCGCGAGGGTGACACCACCGTGGTGTCCGCCACGGCGTATTGGCGGCCGAAGGGGCTTGCGGGCGTGCTGTACTGGCGGGCGATGGAGCCTGCGCACCTTTTCCTCTTCCGCATGCTGACACGCGAGATCTGCCGCCGCGCCGAGCGCCTCGAAGCCGAATGGGCCGCCGCCCGTGTCCGCGCGGCGCAGCCCGCAAGCGGGCCCGGCCCCCGGCTCTCCCTGGCCGCGCGCCGCCTGCCCTGAGCGCGCCAAGGGCGTCAGAGCAGCCAGCCGAGCGAGAACAGCCCGGCATAGAGCACCAGGAGCTTGCCGGTGCGCCCCACGCAGGCATCGAGCGTGGCTTCGTCTTCGCGCGTGAGCACGAGGCGCAAGGTGGGCAGCGCCGCCGGCAGCACGAGGGAGGCGGCGAACAGGGCCGGGCTCGCGGCACCGGCGAGCACGAAGACGGCCGGGAGCGCGGCGGCGAGGCCAGCGGCTGCGACGATTTCGCCGCGGGCGAAGCCGCGCCCAAACATGACCGCGAGCGTGCGCTTGCCGCGGGCGCGATCGTTGTCGATGTCGCGCAGGTTGTTGACGGCGAGGATCGCCACCGAAATGAACCCCGGCCCGAGCCCGGCGACGATCGGCCGCCAGTCGATGGCGAGCGCCTGGACGTAGTAGGTTCCGGCCACCGCGACGGGGCCGAAGAAGATCAGCACGAACACCTCGCCGAGCCCTCGGTAGCCGTAAGGTGCAGGCCCGCCCGTGTAGAGCACGCCGGCAAGGATCGAGGCGAGGCCGACGATGGCGATCGGCCAGCCCCCCCGCGCGACGAGGAAGAGGCCGATCAGCACCGCGAGACCGAAACTGAGGACGGTCGCCGCCAGCATCTGCCGCGGCGTGACCAGCCCCTCGGGCAGCACGCGACGTCGCCCGCCCGCAGCGGCATGGTCCACGCCGTTCGCGAAGTCGGAATAGTCGTTGGCGAAATTGGTGCCGATCTGGATCAGCAGCGCGCCCAGGAGCGCGGCGAGAGCCGAGGCGGCGTGCGCCAGGCCGTCGCCTGCGGCGAGAGCGATGCCCATCACCACGGGCGCGACGGACGCCGGCAGGGTGCGCACGCGGGCGGCGTAGAACCAGACGGCGAGCGGCGAGGGGATGGCCGACGGGGGAACGGCGATCGCCCCTGCCGCGGGGGTGGGCCGCCGGCTCTGCGTCTGGGGTCGGGTCATGCGGATCTCCGGGCGACATCGGGATGGGGGTAGGCCCCGCTCCGGCGTGGATGGAAGAGCCACGCGGCACAGAGCAGCCCGGTGGCGATCAGGCCGGTCGCCAGCAGGGTCGGCAGTCCCGGCGCGAGGGCGGCAAGGGCCGCGAGACCCGCTGCCACCGCAACGAGGCGCTCGCCCGCCGCGAGAAGCCGCGACGCGCGGCCGATCGTTCCGGCGGTGACCAGAACGAGGGCGACGAGGGTGGGGCCGAGCGCGGCGAGCAGGGCGAACGGTGCCGCCGGCTCGAGCAGAGCGGGGGCGAGCGCGAAGGCGAAGGGCAGGAGGACGAGACCAGGCCAGAGCGGAAGGGTGGCGACCGCCGCCCGCCAGGCGGAACAGCCGGCGATCGCCGCGGCCGCGTAGGTGGCGAGGGCGACCGGCGGAGTGATCATCGCCAGCACCCCGAACCAGGTGAGAAACAGGTGGGCAGCGAGCGGCGACACGCCGGACTCGATCAGGGCCGGGGCAGCGATTCCCGCCATCAGGACATAGACGCCGAGCGTGGGGAGGCCGAGACCGAGCAGCAGGGCGAGCCCGGCGGAGGCGAGGAGAAGCGCATATGCCCCGTGTTGGGCCAGAGCGGCCAAGCGGAGCGAGAGCAGAGAGCCGAGGCCGTTCACGGCAAGCAGGCCGAGCAGAACGGCCGAGCCGGCAGCAAGCAGGATCACTCCGGCGAGGGCGGCGGCGGCCTCGGAGGCGAAGCGCGCCAAGCGGAGCCGGGCCCGCCGCGGTCGGGCAAGGATCGCGCCGACAATGACGGGCACGGTGGCGGCCAGAGCTGCCTCTCCGGGCGCCGTCGCCGTGCCGAAGAGCAGCCACAGGAGCAGCGCCACGGCGCTGATCGCGCCCAACGCCTCGCCTGCGCACGAGGCGCCCTCGGGCTTGCCGCGGGCCGCGCGGCACTGCCGCTGCTGCCGCGGTCGCGACGCGGCGTCGTGCCAGCAGGTCGACTGCGAGGAAGAGAGCGCCGAAGTAGAGCAGGGCCGGGACGACCGAGGCCGCAGCGACCCGGGCGTAGGGGATGCCGAGCGTGTCGGCGATGAGGAAGGCGGTGGCGCCGAGCATCGGCGGCATCAGCTGCCCCCCGGTCGATGCCGCAGCCTCGATCCCGGCGGCTTCCTCGGGAGCGTGCCCGGAGCGGATCATGGCCGGAATGGTGACGGAGCCCGCGGTCGCGACGTTGGCCACCGCACTGCCGGAGAGGGTGCCGAAGGTGGCGGACGCGAGAATGGCGGCCTTCGCCGCACCGCCGGGAGCCGAGCCCATGCCGGTGGCGACCGACACGACCAGCCCGTCGAGGCCGCCCAAATCCTTCAGTGCCACGCCAAGGAGGACGAACGGGGCAATCGTGTGCAGGGCGAGGTCGAGCAGCCGGCCGAACAGCGCATTGCCATCGAAGACAAGAAACACGACAAGCCGGGCCGCATCGACTTCGGCGAGGCGCCAATCGGGCGGCAAGCGGGGAGCCAGGTAGGCGACGAAGAGGGCGAGCAGGAGAGCAGCGGCGGGCAACACGTGTCCGAAGGCGGCCCGCACCGCGAGGCCAAGCGCGGCGAGAGTCGCCGCCGCCACGGCGACCGTCCAATCGGGAGTCGCGGCAAGCAGCACCGCGGCCGACGGCAGGACGGCAGCGGGCAGGGCGAGGACCGCGGCAGCACCGACCAAAGCCAGCCGCACGGCGAGCGGCCTTCTGCCCTCCGTTCGGGCAGGGATGGCGAGGACGAGGGTCGATGCGGCGAGCGCAACCGCGAGCATCGGCTCGGTGGCGAGGGCGAGGCCGAGGCGGGCCGGCAGATCGAGGCTCGCGGCGGCGATGAGGACGAGGAGAGCCGCGCCGGCCGGCGAGGCGGGCCGTCGTGCCGTCACGGCGACAGCGCGGCGATGGCCGGATGGAGGGCGAGCGACGTGCGCGGACGGGTGAGCATCGCCGGGTGAAGTTCGCGGAAGGCCGGGTGCCGGGCGGCCAGAATCTCCCGCCCCGCCTGCAACGCGGCGAAGACACGCCGCGCCACGTCCTCATCGAGGTCGCCGCGGGCGATCAGGAGGTTGTCGAAGGCAATGGCCGAAATGGGCTGGGCGAACCCGATGAGGCCGGGGCGCGGGTGGAGCCGTTCGAGGTAGGCTTCAGGGGCGACCCGGGCGAGCCGCCCCAAGGCCTCGGGATCGTCGGGCACCGGCAGCAGCCTAAGCCGCGTGATGGCATCGACCTCGATGACTTTGGCGGCACCGATGGCGAAGAAGAAGGCGTCTGCCCGGCCCTCGAGGAAACGAGCTGCACCGGCGACCGGATCGGTCACCGCGACGGGGCGGATGTCGGCGCGCGTGATGCCCCCGGCAGCGAGCAGGGCGTCCAGCAGCCGGGCGATCGCGGGGCTCGCGGAGAACCCGGCGGTGACCCGTTTGCCGGCGAGATCGGCGAGGCGGGTGATCGCCTGGTCGGCCCGGACGTAGAGGCCGGCACGCAGGGGAAAGAGGCGGGCGAGGACGCGGGGCTCGACCTTGCCGTCTGCCGCCGCGCTGCGCGCTGCCTCGGCTTCCAAGGCATTGGCGACCGCGAGGTCGAGCCGCCCGGAGCCGAGCAGGCCGACCAGCACTGCCTCGCCGGCGTTGGGCAGTACCCGTGTTTCCAACCCGGCGTGGCGGGTGAGCAGTTCCGCGATGGCCGAGGCAGCGGTGTGACTGACGGTGCCGGGCGCCATCGCGCCGAGCCGAAGCGGCGCGGGGTCTTTGGCTGCGGCTGCCCCGCTGGGCGAGGCGCAAGCCGACCCGCCGGCAGCGATCAGGGCGAGCAAGGATCGTCTCGTCACGCCCCCATCGCGCGACACTGCGGTCGTCTCGCCTGCCACCTCCGGTCGTCCCTCCTCGCCCCGGCCAGGATCCGCCGCCGGCTTTCCAGTCGTCAATCCACGCTCGCGGGCTGGAGCCGCTTACTTCGGGCCACGTGCTTTCCCGCAGCACGCTAGGCCCGGGCTATGGGGCCATCCTTGCCCTGCGTCAAACCCGCAGCGCGAGCCGGCTGGGCGATCAACCGAAGCCGGGGCCTTCGTCGCTGCCGTCGCGAGGCCCCAAGGCGCCGCGCCGCCTTGCCTCACGGGCAGGAGCCGTGTCGGATCGCGCCGTCGTGGAGGTGATGCGATGACGTCGTCCCTGCCGTCCGCCGCGCTTTGGCTCGGCGTTGCCGGGTTGACCCCGTTCCTGGCCACCGCCGGGGTCGTGCTCTTGGGCCCCGAAGGGTGGGGCGGCTTCGCCCTCGGCGTCCACGTCTCCTACGCTGCCGCGATCCTGTCCTTCCTTGGTGCGGTCCACTGGGGCTTGGCCCTGCGCGCGGCCGCGGCGGAAGCCTGGGCGACAGGGCGCCGCCTCGCGTTCGGCGTGGTTCCGGCGCTGATCGGCTGGGCGGCGCTGCTCGTGCCGGACGCGATCGGGCTTGCCGTGCTGATCGCCGCCTTCCTCGCCGTCTGGGCGGCAGAGGAGATCGCCGGCCGGCAGGGCCTCGTTCCCCTCGGCTACCTTTGGCTGCGGCGCGGGCTCACGCTTGTCGCCGTGGTCGCGATGTCGGCGGTCTGGACAAGCCTGTTCGCCTGATCGGTCGCACCGGTCCGTTCATACGGATGCGGGGATTGCTCTCGGCTCGCGATTAACGTCTCATTAACCAGTCGAACGCTGAGGGGGAGTGAGAGCCGATGCCGGAAGGACCGAGTGCCGTGGTGATCCCGTTCCCTCGGCGGGGTCAGCACCTGGGGGAGCAGGCTGCGGCGCGCGAGCGGATGGCGCGGGCGCTCGCCCTGCTCGAGGCGGCGCTGGCGGAACAGCGCACGGCAGTGGCCGGGCTGCAGGCGGCACTCGTCGACCTCGGCGCGGCGACGGCGCGGCTCGATCGCGGCCTCGGCGGCCTCTCAGGCCGGCTCGACGACCTCGCCCGCGGCGTGCGCGGCCTCGGCGCGAAGGCGCGCGATCTCGAAGCCTGGGCAGACGGCATCCTGGCCCAAGGCCGTTAGCGCCGCACCCCTCACGCTTGGCGGCGCGCGACGGCGATGGGCATCTCGTCCTCTTCCGCCTCCCGGGGGAAGGAGAGCACGAACACCGTTCCCTCTGGGCCCGTGCGGTCGAGCGCGACGTCGCCGCCATGCGCGCGCATGATGTCGCGGGCGATGGCAAGGCCGAGCCCCGAACCGCCCTGCTTGCCGGAAACGAAGGGGCTGAACAGGTTGGCGCGGACGCGCTCGGGCAAGCCCGGCCCGTCGTCGCTGACGAGGAGCTCCAGCGTCTTCGGCGTCTCCCGTGCCTCGACACGAATCCGTCGCGCGCCGGCTTCGAGCGCATTGCGGAACAGGTTCAGGAACACGCGGAAGAGCTGCTCGCGGTCGGCCTGGACCTCGAGACTGGGGGGAACCCGGTTGTCGATGCGCCAGGCTTCACCGGGCGCGGCCGTGGTCGCCGCCTCCGCCACGACGGAAACGAGGCGCGTGGGGCGACGATCGAGCAGCGGCGGACCTTCGCGCGCATAGGCCAGGGTTTGCCGGCAGAGGGCGACGGCGCGGTCGATCGCAGCGAGCAGGGTGGGAGCGACCTCGCGCACCTTGGGGTCGGCCGAGCCGGTCAGACGGTCGGAGACCAGGAGCGCGGTCGCGAGGATGCCGCGCAGGTCGTGGTTGATCCGCGTCACTGCGGCCCCGAGCGCGGCGAGCCGCGACTTCTGCCACAGCGCGCGCCGCAGCTCGTCCTGCATCGCGGCGAGCTCGCGCATCGCGACTCCGATCTCGTCCTTGGCGAAACGGCGCGGCTGCGGCGGCGGCGCGCCCTCGGGATCGAGCCGGAAGGCGACGATCGCGCGCGTCAGCCGGCGCATCGGACGGACCAGAAGCCAATCCAGGACCACGAACATCAACACCCCGGCCGAGGCCGAGATCGCCAGCGCTTCGACCACCAGGGTGGCGAGTGCGCGCTCGAGATCCTGCCGCAGCGGGGCAGCGCGCAGTACGACGTCGACCCGAACCTCGGGCTGCTTCGGCGATGGGCCGATCACCCGGATCAGCCGGTCTTCGGCTGAGGTGAGGATGGAAAAGGCGGAAAAGGCGGCGCGCACGACGCTCGTCGCGGCGAGATCGATCGTCCCCGTCACCGGCCCATCGAGTGGGCGGGCCAAGGCCAGCACGCGCTGATCCTGCCGCCTGAGGCTCACCACCTCGACACCGGCAAGGCGGAGCAGATCCTCCTCGAGCGCCTCGTCCACCGTCTGGTCGGGGGCGGCCTCGAGGGCAAGCGCGGCCAGATGCGAGGCGGCTACACGGTTGGCCAGCCAATCGAGATGGGCGCGGCCGAGCGAGGGCCCGAGGATCAGCACCTGGGCGACCAGCACGACGCCGACGGTCAACCACAGGAGGCGGCTGGAAAGGCTTCGTGCCGGCCGCGGCGACGGGACTCGTCGATCGGCCATGATGCGAGCATACACCGGAAGGGCGGATCCGCCCGAGGCGAAGGATCCTCTCAGCCGGCAGCAACCACCGACCGCGCGCGGGGGCGCGAGCCCAGGGAGGGCGCGCGGAGTTCGCGCAGCAGGTCGCGGAAGGCGCGCGCGCCGGGCGAGAGCTGGCGCTGCGCGCGATGCACGACGAACCACTGCCTGAGGATCGGGAAGCCCTGCACGTTCAGGGTGACGAGACGGCCGAGCTGCAGCTCGGTCTCCACCGTCTGGGCCGAGATCACCGCAAGGCCCAGCCCCGCCTGTACGGCCTGTTTCACCGCCTCATTGGAGGCGAGCACGCAGGCCTGTTGCACCCGCACGCCCGAGGCCGCGAGCACGCGCTCGAAGGCGGCGCGAGTGCCCGAGCCCGGCTCGCGCATGACGAAGGGCTGGCGGGCGAGACAGTCGAGCGAGATCGGCTCGCGCCCGGCCGCCGCCTCGCAGGCCAGCGGGTGGTCGGGCGGCGCGATGACCACCAGCGGGTTGTCCATGAACCGCGAGGCGAACAGCTCCGTCGAATCGGGCGGGCGGCCGATGATCGCGATCTCGACGAGATTGTCCTCCAGCGCCTGGACCACCTGGTCGCGGTTGGCGACATGCAGGGTGACCGTGATCCCCGGATGGCGGCGGCGGAAGGCGACGAGGTAGCTTGGCAGGAAATAGTTTGCTGTCGAAACAACCCCGAGGCGGAGGTGTCCGCGCTCGAGGCCGCGCAGCCGGTGCAGGGCGTCGTCGAGGTCGGCCAAGGTCTGCGCCACCTGCCGGGCAGAACGCACGATCTCCTCGCCGGCTTCGGTCGGTTCGTAAAGCCGGCCGCGACGCCTGAGCAGCGGCAGGCCGATCCGCTGCTCGATCTGCTTCAGCTGCATCGAGACGGCAGGCTGTGTCAGGCCGAGCTCTTCGGCCGCGCGAGTCACCGAACCGAGCCGCGCAATCGCTTCGATGATCTGCAGTTGGCGGAGTTCGAGCGCCATGGCGCGATCATAAGGTCCCGTGATGGTTGGGCAAGCAGCGCTGATTGGACGTTATCTCGGGACTGGGCGTAAGCCTGCCCTTGCCACGGTGGTTACGATGCCGTGGGCGCCTTGTGTTGTGGATCGGGAGGAACGACCGGTGGCTGCGAAGACCTACCAGGCGGGGGTCAAGGACTACGCCAAGACGTATTGGACCCCCGATTACGTGCCGCTCGACACCGACCTGCTCGCGGTCTTCAAGGTGGTGGCGCAACCCGGCGTGCCGCGCGAGGAGGCGGCGGCGGCGGTGGCCGCCGAGAGCTCGACCGGCACCTGGACGACGGTCTGGACGGACCTCCTGACCGATCTCGAGTACTACAAGGGTCGGGCCTACCGCATCGAGCCGGTGCCGGGCGACCCGAACGCGTTCTACGCCTTCGTCGCCTATCCGCTCGACCTGTTCGAGGAAGGTTCGGTGGTCAACGTGCTCACCTCCCTCGTGGGCAACGTGTTCGGCTTCAAGGCGGTGCGCAGCCTTCGCCTCGAGGACGTCCGCTTCCCGCTCGCCTACGTGAAGACCTGCGGCGGCCCGCCCAACGGCATCCAGGTCGAGCGCGACCGGCTGAACAAGTATGGCCGTCCGCTGCTCGGCTGCACGATCAAGCCGAAGCTCGGGCTGTCGGCGAAGAACTACGGCCGCGCGGTCTACGAGGCGCTGCGGGGCGGGCTCGACTTCACCAAGGACGACGAGAACATCAACAGCCAGCCTTTCATGCGCTGGCAGCACCGCTTCGAGTTCGTCATGGAGGCGGTGAAGAAGGCCGAGGCCGAGACCGGCGAGCGCAAGGGCCACTACCTCAACGTCACCGCGCCTACGCCTGAGGAGATGTACAAGCGGGCGGAGTTCGCCAAGCAGCTCGGCGCGCCCATCATCATGCACGACTTCCTCACCGCGGGCTTCACCGCGAACACCGGGCTCGCCAACTGGTGCCGCGAGAACGGCATGCTGCTTGCACATCCACCGCGCCATGCACGCGGTGATCGACCGCAACCCGATGCACGGCATCCATTTCCGCGTGCTTGCCAAGTGCCTGCGCCTTTCGGGTGGCGACCATCTCCACTCCGGAACGGTCGTCGGCAAGCTCGAAGGCGACCGCGAAGCGACGCTCGGCTGGGTCGACATCATGCGCGAGCCGTTCGTGCAGGAGAACCGCCGGCGCGGCATCTTCTTCGACCAGGATTGGGGCTCGATGCCGGGGATGTTCCCGGTCGCCTCGGGCGGCATTCATGTCTGGCACATGCCGGCGCTGGTCACGATCTTCGGCGACGACTCGGTGCTGCAGTTCGGCGGCGGCACGCTCGGACACCCTTGGGGCAACGCCGCCGGAGCGCACGCCAACCGGGTCGCTCTTGAGGCCTGCATCGAGGCGCGCAACCAGGGTCGGCCCCTCGAGCGCGAGGGGCGGGAGATCCTCACCGAGGCGGCCAAGCACTCGCCCGAGCTCGCGATCGCGATGGAGGTCTGGAAGGAGATCAAGTTCGAGTTCGACGTCGTCGACAAGCTCGACATGGCCAAGCACTGAACGTACGCCGCCTGCGACGACAGCGACCCGAACTTCAGCCCTGACCGAGGAGGCGCACCCATGCCCGAGATGATGGCCTATCCGCCGACGCGCCGTCGCACCGAGACCTTCTCCTATCTGCCGCAGATGACGCCGGAGAAGGTCGCGAAACAGGTCGCCTACATCATCGCGCGCGGCTGGAATCCGGCGATCGAGCACACCGAGCCGGAGAAGTCCTTCTCCAACTACTGGTATCTTTGGAAGCTGCCCTTCTTCGGCACGCAGTCCGTGGAGCTGGTGATGAGCGAGCTCGAGGCCTGCCACCGTGCCAATCCCGGCCACCACGTGCGCCTGATCGGCTACGACAACTTCGCGCAGTCGCAGGGTCTTGCCTTCGTCGTCTATCGCGCGGGCGGGCGGTGAGCGGACGGGCGGAATGACACTGATCCGGAACGGACTGGGCGAAAGGCGCGCTCGGGCATGAGCGTCGAGGCGGCATCTGTACCGACGGGGCGCGCTGCGGCGGTGCTGCGGCGCCGGCAGCTGTCGCAGGGCAAGGCTGCGCTGCCCCCGCCGAAGGATCGCCCCGGCGCGGGCTTCCGCCTCGCGCTGCGCGGGCTGTACGTGCCGCCGCCTTCTCCTGTGGCACCTCCGCCGCCGGCATCGTTCGTGGAAACGGAGACACCGGCGCCTGCAGCTCAGACTCCGCCCACCCCGGCGACAAGCGGCGTGCCCTCCCTTGGGCTGAACCTCGTGGGGCGGGAGCTCGCCGTGGCGCGCCGCCGCTTGCTCTCCCAAGGCAAGGCGGCGCTGCAGGCCGCAGCCGCGCCGCGTGCCGAGGCTCAATCCCAGCAGGCGCCGGCCCCCGGCGCAGCGGCGGTGTCGGTCGGGGCCGTCACGTTTCCGGAGGTGCCGGCGCTCACCGGCCGCGAACTCGCCGTCGCCCGCCGCGCCGCGCTGAGCCGCCATGGCCGCGCCGCACTCGGCGGTGCGGCGGCGACGATCGAGCGCCCGAAGCGTCAAGGATCGATCCCCTTTCCGCCCAAGGTGGTGGAAAGCCGCACCGCCTCGGGCGTGACGGTCACCGGCTATTCCGAGGGCGTGGGGCGTCAGGTGACAGGCACCGAGGCGGGGCGCGACAAGCCGATCTCGGGCACCCCGTTCATCGGCCAGGGCGAGGGCGCCTTCCTGCCGCCGGCGCCGAAAGTGGGGCATGCGCGCACGCCTGGTGGGCTGGTCGTCTCCGGCACCATGGTCCGGTCCCGTGTGCGCATCACCGGAGACGAGGCGAGCGCGACGCGTCGCATCACCGGCGAGGCCGACCAGACCCTGGAGGACGATCTTTCCCCCAGGCCGATGAGCTACATTCCGGTGTCGGCGCAGTTCCAGCGCCAGGCGAACCCGCACGGGCATTCCGTCTTCGGAACAAATCTCGGCCGCTCGATCCGCCATGTCGGTTCGCGCGAACGGACGCGGCAGCAGGCGGTCGAGGTGACGGAAGGCGGAGCGCCCATCACCGGCACTGCCGTCGGACGCAGCGTGAACGTGACGGGAGACGAGCCTGGCGCCTGCCGGACGCTGACCGGGACGCAGTATCTGACGCCTGCGCGCCGCATGGAGGCCTGCAGCGGGCCCTCGCGCGCGCTGCACCCGATGGCAGGCGGAGCGGCGGCGCGCCGCGACCCGGTGACAGGGCGCAAGGTGCATGAGATCCAGACCTGGGGCGGCCAGCGCGTCACGGGGACCGACATCGTCGAGCACATGGATCAGGTCACCGGTGACGAGCCCGGCGAGTGCCGTGTCGTGACCGGCACGCCCTATCTCGGCCCGAACACCACCTACGGGTTTTGCGAGGCTGACGTCGCCTCGGCCCAGGAGGAGCGCCTGCCGCGTCCTGCGCGCGCCAGGGTGACCGGGGACGTTCCGATGCACGAGGGGGAGCGGGTGACGGGAACCGAACGGGGGGCGGATCGTTCCGTCACCGGCACGCCGTACTGGCGTGAGGAGACGGACGAGGCGAAGGCAGAGCTTGATCCGGTCGCGCGCGCTGCATCCTCGTTCTCCATCCGCACGCCGGCCCGCGAGGCGCATCTTGAACGCCGCGAGGCGCCACGGCCGGGACCCCGCATCACCGGCTCCTTCGCCGTCGGAGAAGGCAAGCTGACCGGCAATGTCGAGTTCGGCTTCGTCGACCGCTGGTCGCGCAAGGAGCCGGGCGCGAAGGACAAGGTCGGGCACCAGAGGATCACCGGGCACGGCAGCGTGTCCGGCCACCGGATTACGGGTTCGGCCTGGGACGAACACCCGCGCGTGACCGGCACCGAAGGCTATTTCGCCACCGTGCGCAACCCGACGGTCGCGCAAGGCGACCCGCACGGCTTCGCCGGCGCGCGCACGTTCAAGCGCGAGAGCCCGCACAAGGAACCGCGTCGGCTGGTGACGGGCGTCATCGGATGGACGCCGAAGTCGGCGGCGATCGTCACGCTGTCCGGCGGGGCGCAGGGTTGACGGCGGGGCGAAGGTTGGGCGAGCGATGATGCGCACCGCACGACGCGCCAGCCCGCGCTGGTCATTCGACTGGCAGCCCTGGGCCGCGCCGGGCGCGCCGTCGGCGATCGCATCGGTGGCCGATCCCTGGCGCCGGCGGGACGACGCTTGGCAGCGCCCATCCGCTGGCCGAACCGCAGCTCTCCGCCGCGCTCGCGGCGCGCAGCGAGCGTATTCGCGCCGCCTTCGCCGAGGTCGGCCCCGCCATCGAGCGCGTGGCGACGGGCGGGTACAGCTCCGATGCCGAAGCTCGGGCGGCGCTCTCGGCCGTGGGCGATGTGAGTGCGCTCGGCCCCCTCGCCGGCGACTGGAAGCGTCCCGTCGACTGGGTCGCGCGCCAGGCGGAGCTCGTCATCGGCGTGTTCGCGCGGCTCGTCGCCGAAGCCGGGGAGCGTTCGTCGATGCTGGACGGTGAGCCGGCCGAGGTCGTGATGCGACGCTTCGGCTTCCATGCCGTCGACATCACCACCTGCGCGGACGGACGGATGGCGGGCCTGCTCGACCACGTGCTGCGCGTGCCGCGGTCGATCGTCGCCGAACGGCGCTCCTATGCCGGGGCGCTGTTCCCTGTCGCCGAGGCGGTTTCGGCTTGGGAACGGTCCGAGCTTCGACGGCTGCGCAACGGCGTCGGTGCTTCCCCTGGCGCCCGGTTCCTGAAGATGGGCGTGTACCACTTCTCGTCGCGCGACCCGTCACACGAGGGCTGCGCAGCCCATGGCAGCGACGACCGCAAGGCCGCCGGCATGCTGCTCGATCGTCTTGAGGCCTTTGCGACGGCAATCTCGCGTCGGTACGGAGACGGCGGGATGGTCGCGATCCTGCTCGCCGGTCACGACACCGACACGGATTCGCTTCGCGTCCACGTGCCGGACGCCTCGGGGCGGATGGCGATCGACCGGTTCGTCTGCGCCCGTTACCTTCATGATGCGACCGCCGGCATGGGCCGCGAGGAGGCGAAGGAGCACATCCGCCAGGAGGTCGCCGCCTGCATGGGCGTTGCGGCGGACGATCCGGCGACCGAGGGGATGCGCTGGTTCTGCGGCTACCTTCTGAAGAACAATGTCGCCCAGGTCGCCGCGGTGCGTGCCCTGTACGGCGAGGGCTATCCGGATGCGGGGCATGACGAACGGCTGATCGTGTTCGGCGATCCCATGGACGACGTTCAGCTGCGCAACCTCGCCTTTCAGGCCCAGGGCCAGTCGGTCGAGGAGCGGGCGGGCGACCTCGCCGTCGGCGTGCGGATCCTCGGCCAGCGTCTCGCCGCCGAGGGTCTGGCGGTGCCTGTGCTGGTCGTCAGGGGTTTCGACCCCGACGTTCCTGGCGATGAGCAGGATGCCGAGGCAGCAGCCCTGCGCATGCGCGCGGCGGTGGAGCGGATGTTCCCGCCAGGGAATGGTCCGCGCGTGCACCCAGTCGCCGCCGTCCGCCCGACCACGGGGGGAGCGCTTCGTTTCGTTCGTGAAAGTTCGGCAAGCGGGGCCGGGCGCGGCCCCTGCGGATGCGGAGGTCATCGGGCATGAAGATCTTCCAGGTCGAAGGCACGCTGGTGGCGACCGCGCGCATCTCGCAGCTCGAGAACCGGCGACTGCTGGTCGTGCGCGAGAGGGGGGGAGGCCGTCAAGTCGCGGTCGATCCGGTCGGCTGCAAGGAAGGCGACTGGGTGATCGCGGTCGGGTCGTCGGCGGCGAAGGACGCCGCCGGCCACAAGGACTACCCCTCCGACCTCACCATCGTCGGCATCATCGACTACTGGGACGAAAGCCAGCCCAAGGCGGCAAGCCCGACGACGAGGGTCGCGACATGATGATCCAGCGCGTGGTGCGCGACCTCGTCACCACCAAGCGCGTGTGGGGTCTGCACGCCCGCAAGCTGCGCGTGGTGGAGGATGCGAAGGGCAATCTCGACGTCGCGGTCGATCCGGTGGGGGCGAAGGTCGGCGACTTCGTGATCACCATCGGCTACTCGGCCGCCCGGATCGCGACCGGCAACCCGGCGGTGACCACCGATCTCACGATCGGCGGGATCATCGACAACTGGAGCGAGGAGAAGTGGCGCTGACGGCGGAACGCTACGCCGGCGGACCATCAGTTACCCTGAGGACCAACCCCTAGACCTAGGCTCGGAGAGGAGAACAACCCATGGCCAGCGAGAAGATGGGCATCGCGCTCGGGATGATCGAGACGCGCGGCCTTGTTCCTGCGATCGAGGCGGCGGACGCGATGACGAAGGCGTCCGAGGTTCGCCTGATCTGCCGTCAGTTCGTCGGCGGCGGGTACGTGACGGTGATGGTGCGCGGCGAGACCGGCGCGGTGAACGCGGCGGTGCGCGCCGGGGCGGACGCCTGCGAGCGCGTCGGCGACGGCTTGGCGGCGGCGCACATCATCGCCCGCCCGCACGCCGAGGTCGAGCAGATCCTGCCGACCGCGCCGTCGCTGTGAGCGTGCGCGGCGTAGCGATCCTTGCGCACGAGGAGGAAACGACGTGGCCAGCGAGAAGATGGGCATCGCGCTCGGGATGATCGAGACGCGCGGCCTTGTTCCTGCGATCGAGGCGGCGGACGCGATGACGAAGGCGTCCGAGGTTCGCCTGATCTGCCGTCAGTTCGTCGGCGGCGGGTACGTGACGGTGATGGTGCGCGGCGAGACCGGCGCGGTGAACGCGGCGGTGCGCGCCGGGGCGGACGCCTGCGAGCGCGTCGGCGACGGCTTGGCGGCGGCGCACATCATCGCCCGCCCGCACGCCGAGGTCGAGCAGATCCTGCCGAAGTCGCCCGTCGCGGACGCCCAGCCGCCGGTGTCCTGACGGGCCCCGGCATGGCGACCGAGCTGCGGGGCGGACGGTGACTGAGATCCCGGAAGGCTGGTCGGTGATCGGTAGGGGCGGCAGCCTGTTTCGGCGGTTCGAGTTCCCGAATTACGCGGCCACCTCGGCCTTCCTCGATCGGCTGGCGAAGCTCTCGGAGCGGACGGGGCGCTACCCCGACCTGAACTTCGCCTCGCGTCACGTCAACGTCACCATCCACCTCGAAGGCCAAGGCAAGGAGGCAGCCGCAGAGGCGGCGCGCTTCGCCCGCGAGGTGACGGAGCTGATGGAGGGCGGCCCGTCGTGAGAGAGGTCGCGAAGAAGGGGACGGCGCCACCCCCCGCCTCCGTCCGGCCGCAAGGCAGCGGCAGGACGACAAGCCGTTGGTCGGTGCGGCGGAGGCGGGAACCGGCGGCAGCCACTCGTCGCCGCTCCCCGCGCGAGGGGGAAGCGGTGGTGCCGCGATCGGGCCGGAGGTCTGGCCAGACTAGCCGCGCGGGGCGGTCGCGCGCGCAGGTCACCAAGTGGCAGAGCCGTCCATGTCCACACGCTGGCCGCGCCCTCTGATCGAAGCCGGAGTCGCCATCGTGCGCGATCGCGCCGGCCGTGTCTTGCTGGCCGAGCGGCAGGCGTTCCAGCTCTCGCCCGGGTTCTGGGAACTGCCGGGCGGCAAGATCGAGGACGGCGAGACGCCCGCGCAGGCGGCGGTACGCGAACTCCGCGAGGAGGTCGGCCTGGAGGCGCTCGCGGTCGTCCCATTCGCGGTGCACGAGCACCTCTTCGCGACGCGCCGCATTCGTCTGCACCTTTTCCTCGTTACAGCCTGGCGCGGCACGGCCCAGGGACGGGAAGGCCAGCGCGTCGCCTGGGTCGATCCCCGCGCACCCGAGGTCGGGCCGATCCTGCCCTCGAACCTGCGCGTGATGGCCGTGCTCGGGCTGCCGCGGGTGGTGCTCAGCACCCGGGTTGGTCCGCGCGCGATGGAGGCAGCCATCGCGATCGCGTCCCATGTGGCCGCCACGGGGCAAGCTGCCGTGCTGGTCGACGAGCCGGAGCTGGCGCCGGCACCGCGTCGCATGCTGACGCGCCGTCTCGTTGGGCAGGTGCGCGGCATGGGTGGCGTGGTGCTGGTGCGCGGCGATCTGCAGGCGGCGATCCAGGCCGGGGCGGCGGGTGCGGCGGATCCGCCCGATCGTCTGCCGGGGCCGACTGTCCGGGCGCCGTTCCTTCGCTTCGCCATCTGCGCCTCTTCCGCCGACGTGGCGGCGGCTTCAGCCGCGGGGGCGGATGCGCTGCTGATCGATGCGTCTCCGGAACAGGCGCCGGGTTTGCTCGCCTCGGCTCCTCCCTGTCCGGCCTTCCTGCGCGACCCTGGCGGCAGCGCGATGGCGACCGTGACGGGGCGGCCGATCGGGATTTGGGCCGCCTTCGCCGATCTCGCACCACGGGGACGATCGATCCCCGGCGGGCTTAGGAACGGCGACTCGCAGCACGCGACGGCCTGAGAGGAGGAAGCGATGCTCGAGGCGGCTGCGCGGAACCTGCTCGATCCCGCGATCCTGTTCTTCGTGGTCGGCGTGTTCGCCGGCCTCGTGCGCTCCAACCTCGAAGTGCCGCAGGCGGTGACGAAGTTCCTGAGCCTCTACCTGCTCGTCTCGCTCGGCCTGAAGGGCGGGTCGACCATGGCGGCGGAAGGCATTTCGGTATCGGGGGCGCTGGCGATCCTGGCCGCCGTCGTCATGGCCTTCCTGGTGCCGATCCTCACCTTCCTCGTGCTGCGCAAGGTCGTCGACCCGTTCAACGCCGCTGCCATCGCCGGAACCTACGGGTCGGTGAGCGCCGTCACGTTCATTGCGGCGCAGCAATTCCTGACCAAGAGCGGGCTCGCCTTCGGCGGCCACATGGCGGTGGCGATGGTGCTGATGGAATCGCCGGCGATCCTTATGGCGGTGATGCTGGTGAGCTACTTGCGCGGCAAGTCTGAGGCCGAACGGTCGGACCGACGAAAACGGCGAAGCCTTGCCTCCCGTCGCGGCGGTTCCCTCGATCCGGCACGTCCTGCACGAGGCGTTCACCGACGGGGGGCAGCTGATGCTGATCGCGAGCCTGCTGGTCGGGCTTGTCGTCGGTCACGAGGGCGCAGCGCTGATGAAGCCCATGTTCACCGACCTCTTCAAGGGCATGCTCGCGTTCTTCCTCCTGGAGATGGGGCTGCTCGTCGGGCGGCAGTTCGGCGAGAAGGAGTTCCGGCTCGAGCATGTGCTCACCGCGTTCGCTCTGATCGCGCCGATGGTGTACGGCTCGCTCGCGCTGCTGCTCGCGCGCGCCCTCTCCCTTGTGCAGGGCGATGCCGTGCTGCTCGCTGCCCTTTCCGCCTCCGCCTCCTACATCGTGGTCCCTGCCGTGCTGCGCTACGCGGTGCCGGAAGCGAGGCCCGGGATCTACTTGACCATGGCGCTCGGCCTGACCTTTCCCTTCAACATCATCGCGGGGATCCCCCTCTACCACGCCATTTCGGAGCTGATGTGGAGTTGACGAAGCCTGCCGCGTCGGCGAAGGCAGAGGAGCCGACGACGGCGGAGCCCTCGGAACTCTCCTGCGGCCGACGTGCAAGGAGCCGGCGATGCGCCCCCTCGAGAACAAGAAACTCCTGACCCTGATCGCCCCGGTCGAGCTGCAGCGCCTGCTCATCGATACGCTGAAGCGGCGCGAGATCGGCGGCTACACCCTCGTGCCCTGCACGGGCGCCGGCACGACGGGGCTTCGCTCCGGCATGCTTGGTGTTGACAGCAATGTGCTGATCTACGTGATCATGTCGGAGGCACGGCTTCAACGCGTGCTGCAGGACATCGACGCCTTGATGCGCGGCGGCTATCGGGTGAAGGCAATTGTGCAGGACATCGCCATCATGCCGCGGAAGGTTCCGGTCGGTGGGGAACAGGCTTCGGAGTGAGCCGCGTCCGGCGAAGGGCGGGAAGTGAGGCTCGCCCCGGGCCGCTGCCCCACCCCAAACTTGCGCATTGTCGGTCCCGGGCGGCCCCGTCTCTCTGCCGTGCCCGCCGAGCGGCTGCCGCTCTCATCCCTCCGAAGCAGGGGCCGTCGGTCGGGCAGTGAACCGCGCACGTGCCTCGCGCGGGGGATGACCCGCTGCGCCCTCCGCGGCAGCGTCACGGTGCCGGTGGATCGACCCGGCAGGGCGAAAGCGGCGCTCCGGAAGCCGCTCTGCCACGAACGGTTGAACGCGGCGGAGATCGTTCTCCATGCGCGACTGCTCTCACCCCTTCACGCACGGCTCGTGGTGGTTGCGGGCGCGGAGGTCGATCTCCTTCGGAGTAAGCGGGGCGCGAAGGGAGCGCTCCTCTTCCCAGCGCGGCAGGCGAGAGAAGGACAGCGCGGATGGTTTCCTGGCCAAGCACGATGTCCTCCCAGACGCCTCGCAGCAATCTCCAGCATTCAAGCGTCGGGGAGCTACGCCCGGACCGCAGCTCAGCGCTATGCCGGCGGCCGACTGCGTTCCGCAATTCGTTGCCCATTTTTCGCCTGCGGACCGATACGATGCCGGACCATCCATCGCCCCCAGCATCGTACGAGGGACCGTTCGCGACCGTTCGCAGCGTGCTGCGCGGATCCTTTGTCGCCAGGATCCGACCGTTGCCAATGACCTCAAGGACGGTCGATCGGAGCATCGCTGAAGCCGGGGCCGCCGGCGAGGGACCGCAATCCTAGGCCAAACGGTATCCACCCGGGGTTTGCTGCGCACAGGACGTCAGCCCACCCTGTTCCTGAGGCGGTCGTGACCGGCGTGAGCGTTGCCACAGTTCTGGAATGACGCGGCCGTTGCCGGGGACAAACCCCATGTGCGCCGACGAACCGGGAGGAACGCGACCCGTGTTTTCGTCCACCGACCTGCCCCTTTTTGCATGGCCATGACGCAAACGACAGCGTGGTGTCGATCGTCAGCGTCAGCACGGGTCAGGAAGGGTTCAGCATTCCGAACCGCGCGCCGTGCCTGAGGATCAGCCGCGGCTGCCGTCCGGCACGGCCCTGCGAGCCATCGCCGCCGAAGCGGAGGGTTTCGAGCTGCGCCGCCGGACGGCAGCTCTCGTCGCAACTCACGCCCCGGATCCGGAGAACGCCAGAGTTCGCGTACTGGTGGGTCATCGCGCCTTCGCGGGATCCCGTCACGTTCACGGTCGGGGCGGACAGAGTGCCGAAGCTGCGCGACGACCCGGGCGCAACAAGCAAGGAGTTCGTGGTCGTCGTCCACGCTGCCTGCCCGGGCCCGAGCCGATCACGCGGTGCGGCGTGGCATGCGAGCGGGCCGCGGTCTTGGCCAAGCTGTTGACCGTTTGCAGCCTCCTGGGCAGCTCGCCCGGGTCCTCCCCCAGACGCAAGGATGCACCGAGGGAGGGAACAGTCGGCCGGTTGTGGCTTGGGATGGCGTAAACTGCCCGCACTCGGTACCGAACCGCCGGGCCGCTGCGGGCGTGACCGCGCGCGGGGGCGATCGATGCGAACACCTCGGCCCCCGATGGCTGGCCGAACGCCAGCGGTCGCCCGGAGACCACACGACCTCGTGATCGCCGGACGCCGGGCGGCTTCCGAACGGCCTGAATGACGCGACCCCGTATTCGTCGAAGCAAGCCGGCGGACGGCCCATAGGCCATCATGGAAACGGGTCAGCGGCTCGCGCGCGTGGGAAGCATGGCTTCGCCTCCGAGCACGGCGCGATGGGACTGATGCGAAGGACCATCGGCTTGCTGACGGCGCATGGCGGGATCCCCTTTGCCAAGTTCGCCTCGACCATTGATCGGTGGTGCCGGTTGGACCGGTAACGCCCCTCGCGTGTGCCAGAACGTCGGCTTTCTCAAGCCGCCATGGGGCATCAGCAAGTCGTCACCTTAGGGAGTTCGACCCTGCGCAGGACAGGGGACGCCGACAGCAAACCTTCGGGCCGCGCACGCCGTCCGATACCCGCCGGATCGAGGTCGTCTCTCCGGGCTGCAGCTCAGCAGGGCGATCGCCGGCTTGCAGCGTCTCAGGTCGGTCGAATGGCAGGAAACCCGGGTTGTTTTGCCTATCCTGCGGTTCAGATGACCCTGGCGTCGGGTGCAGGCGGCCGATGTCAACGCTCAAATCGTTGCGTATCAAGAACGCATTCCTCAAGCAAAGGAACACAACATCCGATGCGCAGTCGTCGCCGGAGGCTCCCGGAGTAGGCAGCGATGCTTTGCCCCGTTCCGTTCTGTCCGAAAAGGTCGTGGGAACAGCGACGGCGAAGATAGAGGATCGGATCAGGCGCGTTTGGCAACGCTTTTTTCGCTTTGCGTGAAACACTTGCAGGCTGGCTCTGGCGGAGGGAGTGGGATTCGAACCCACGACACGGTCGCCCGTGTACGCGCTCTCCAGGCGCGCGCCTTAGACCACTCGGCCATCCCTCCCCGGTGCGGGACAATCGCAGCGGCTGCGCGGCCCGGCAAGAGGATCACCTGCGGCCGACAACTGCACGGACCCGCCAAACCGCCAGCGTCCCCCTTCGCGGCCCCCTTCGCTTCGGATAGTGTGCGCCCCACATAAGCGGCTGGGCCGGGTCTGTCCCGGTTGCCGCCATCACCTTCGGGACGGACAAACACGCGATGGGTAGCTTCAGCATCTGGCACTGGCTCGTCGTCCTGCTGGTCATCCTGCTGCTGTTCGGCAGCGGCAAGATCAGCGGGCTGATGGGAGACTTGGCCAAGGGCATCAAGTCCTTCCGGCAAAACCTGAAAGACGAGAAGGAGGAGACAGCGACGGCCGAAGCACAGGCCAAGCCGTCGGGCACGCTCCCCGGTCCCGACACCCAGACGGCGTCGCGGTCGGCGGAACCCGCTTCGTCCTCGGCCCCGCGCAGCTGACGTTCCCCAGGACGGGAGGCGCCGGCCAGACAGGCGGGCCGGTCAGCGATCCTTGCCCCGCTCTGCCCCAGCCTTCCGCAGGGTCTCCCCTTTGGCCTAGTCTTCTCGCTCACGGCGCCGCGAGGCGGCACCGGGACGCCTTGCCTGTTGGATTGCTTGGCGCAGGAGGGGAGACGCACCGTGCAGCCCACGGCTCAGGAGCGCGACGAGGCGACCCGCATCCTCGATCTCGAGGGCCCGTCCCTCCGCCGGCGCCTCAAGGGCGCCATGGCCTCCGGCTTCCGCTGGTTCGGTATTGCCTTTGTTGTCTTCCACCTCTGGGTGCTGCTTGTCTCCCCGATCGACCCGACGATTGGTCGTCCCATCCACGTTTTTCTAGGCGCCGTGCTCGGCTTCGGCCTGTTCGCGGCGCACAAGCGGGCCCGACCAGGCCGCATCCCATGGTATGACTGGCTGCTGATCGCCGCCTCCTGCGCCGTCGTCGCACACTTCGTTCTCGACGCCGACGGCATCGAGCTGCGCTCCTTCATGGGGCCGAATTGGCGCGACACCGCGGTCGGGCTTGCTGCCCTCCTCATCCTGCTCGAGTTCGCGCGCAGGACGGCAGGGGTCGCGATGCCGATCATCGCGCTCGTTTTCATCGCGTATATCTTCGCCGGTCCCTGGCTGCCAGGGGCGCTCTACCATCGCGGCGTGCCGTGGCGCGAGGCGGTGAACTTCCTCGTTGGCACTGAGGGCATCTTCGGCATCACCACCTCGGTCTCGGCGACCTTCATCATCATGTTCGTCACCTTCGCCGCCTTCCTGCAGACCTCGCGGGCCGGGGACTTCTTCAACGATCTCGCCATGGCGCTGGTCGGCTGGGCACGGGGCGGTCCGGCCAAAGTGGCGGTGGTGGCGAGTTCGCTGTTCGGGACGGTGTCGGGCTCCTCCGTCGCCAACGTCGTCGCCTCCGGCACCTTTACCATTCCTATGATGAAACGAGCGGGCTATGATCCCGACACGGCGGGCGCGGTCGAGGCGACAGCGTCCACCGGCGGACAGCTTGCGCCGCCGGTGATGGGGGCCGGCGCCTTCATCATGGCCGAGATCCTGGGTGTTCGCTACACGGAGATCCTGATCGCCGGCATCATCCCGGCACTGCTCTACTATGTGGCCTGCTTCGCGCATGCCGACCTGCATGCGCTGAAGACGGGACTGCGGGGGCTGCCGCGCGCCGAACTGCCGCGCGCGAGCTCGCTCCTGCTCAGGGCCTATCTGTTCGCCCCGCTCGCCATCCTGGTCGTGACCCTGCTCTCCGGGTTTTCGCCGTTCCGGGCTGCAGGCCTCGGCATCGCCGCCGCCGTCATTATCATGGCCGGAACGTTCCTTGCGCATCGCCTCTTCGTGCAGCGCGAAGGCGTCCTCGCCGCGCTCGGGGGCAGCACCGTGCAGCTCTGGCAGGCGATTTGCGAAGCGCTCTGGGGCGGGGCGCGCGAGACGCTGCAACTCATCTCGGTCTGCGCCACCGCCGGCATCGTCGCGGGGGTGATCGGGCTCACCGGCATTGGCGGGCGCTTCGCCACAATTCTTCTGGAGCTTGGCGGCTCCGTCCCGGTGCTCGCGCTCAGCTTTGCCGCCGTCGTTGCCCTCATCCTCGGCATGGGGGTGCCGACGACGGCGGCCTATGCGATCGCCGCCGCGGTCGTCGCGCCGGGGCTGATCCGGATGGGTGTCGAGCCGCTGGTCGCCCACATGTTCATCTTCTACTACGCGGTGCTCTCGGCGATCACGCCGCCTGTTGCGCTCGCCTCCTTTGCTGCGGCCGGTCTCGCCCGCGGCAGCCTCTGGGGCACGAGCCTCACCGCGCTGAAATTCGGCATGGCGACCTTCATCGTTCCGTACATGTTCTATCTGAACCCGGCCCTTCTGGCGCAAGGCCCGCTCCTCGGCGTCGCGCAGGCGCTCGCCACCGCGCTGATCGGTGTCGTGCTGCTGGCCTGCGCCAGCGAAGGCTGGCTTGCGGGGCGCCTTGCCATGCCGCTGCGTGCCGTCTGCGCCGCGGCGGCCGTGCTCTGCATCATCCCGGAGGGCCTGAGCGATGCGATCGGCGTGGGCCTCGGGCTGGCCCTCTTCCTTTTACAGCGCGCCCGCGGCGCTCGCGCCCTCGCCTGAACTCGATCGGTTGCCTCGCCCCCGCCGCGCTGGCAGGGTCGCCGCCTGATCGATGGAGTGGCGCGAGCAAGCGATGCGGAGCCCAGACCCTCCTGGCACGGCTCACCGCGAGCGCAAGCGCGCCTCCGACCTCCTGCTCGATCTCTGCCGGGCGTGGCCTGCCGAGCGGATCACGATCGGCGACCTGCTGACCGCGCTTGGCGATCGCGGCTACGGCCTGTTGATGCTCGTTCTCGCTCTGCCCAACCTCATGCCGGCGCCGATTCCTGGGCTCTCCGGTGTGCTGGGCACGCCCATCATCCTGCTCGCGCTCATGATGCTCGCCGGCTACCCGCAGCCGGTCCTGCCGAAGGTGATCCGCGAGCGCAGCGTGCCGCGCGCCGCTCTCGAGGCGGTGCTGGTCCGCGCCAAGCCGTGGCTCGCCCGGCTCGAGGCGCGCGTCCGGCCCGGCACGCTGCCGCTGCCGAACCGGACGGTCGAGATCGTCGCCGCCATCCTGCTCGCCATCAATGCCACCCTGCTCGCGCTCCCGATCCCCTTCGGCAACCCTGCCCCGGCGCTTGCCATCATCGTCATGTCGGTTGCCCTGATCGAGGCCGACCGGCGTCTCTTCATCCTCTCCGTCGTCGTGCTCTTGCTTGCGATCGCGATCGATCTCGCCATCGTGCTCGCCATCGTTGGTCTCGGCGCGCGGCTTCTGGGCTACGTCTGAGCACGCTTTCGGCTTCCGCCACAGCGGGGCGCTTCGCTAGAAGGCAGCAAGCAAGGGATGATCGGGGCGCCCGGATGATCACCACCTATCGCATCGAAGCCGGCCAGCTGATCGTCGGCGAGGCCCTGCCCGCTCTCGCCTACGTCCCGGCCGCCTTGCCCGACCAGCCGCCCCCGCCGGCCACCCTCCCCGTCTGGATCGATCTCCTGCAGCCGACGGAAGCGGAGGAGCGCCTGGTCGAACGGCTGATCGGGGCGGAGTTGCCGACGCGAGAGGAGCAGCAGGAGATCGAAGCCTCCTCGAGGCTCTATCGCGAGGGCGACGTGCTCTTCCTCACCGCCCCCTTCATGTACGGCTCCGAGACGGGGGAGCTCGGCTCGGCGGCGATCACCTTTGTGTTGACGGCCCAGACTCTCGTCACCGTCCGCCACGCCACGCCGAAGGCTTTCGGCATGTTCGCCGCGCGGGCGCAGAAGAATCCGGCGATGCTCGCCACCTCCGACGGGGTGATGCTCGGGCTGTTCGAGCACGTGGTCGACCGGCTGGCGGACATCCTCGAGCGCGTGGGAGCGGAGATGGACCGCCGAAGCCATGCCGCCTTCAAGCTCGCGAAAAGCCGCGAGACCGCCTCCGCCAAGGATGCCGCCTTGAAGGACGCCCTCATCGCTCTCGGCCAAGTGGGGGAGACGACGGCACGCGCCTCGGACACCTTGGTCGGCCTCTCGCGCATCCTGGCCTTCATCGCCGCCGAGAAGGAGACGGCGATCCGCAAGGAGAACAAGCCCCGCATCAAGACCCTCGCGCGCGACGTGCGCGGGCTGCAGGAGCACGCCCACTTCCTCAACGAGAAGGCGACTTTCCTGCTTGATGCCGTGCTCGGCCTGATCAACATCGAGCAGACGGCGGTGATCAAGACCTTCTCCGTCGTCGCGGTGGCCCTGATGCCGCCCACCCTGATCGCCTCCATCTACGGCATGAACTTCCAGTTCATGCCCGAACTGGAGTGGGGGATCGGCTATCCCTTCGCCCTGGTGCTGATGGTCATCTCGGCGGTGCTGCCGGTGCTCTACTTTCGCCGCAAGGGCTGGCTCTAAGGGCCGCGGCGCCGGGTCGCGACCAAACGATTGGGCAAAGCCGGCGACGGCGTTCAGGCCCGCATCAGCGCCCGCACATGCGCGGCAGAACATTCCGCGAGCGCCACGAGATCGTAGCCGCCTTCGAGAAGCGAGACGACGCGTCCGCCGCACACCTCGTCGGCGAGCTCGACCAGCGCACGGCTGAGCCAGGAGAAGTCGGCCGTGCGGACCTGAAGCGTGGCCAGCGGGTCACGCTCGTGCGCATCGAACCCGGCGGAGAGGATGATAAGATCGGGCCGCCACGCCCGCACTGCCGGAATGATGGCATCCCCCCAGGCGGCGCGGAACTCGGGCCCGCCCGTCAAGGGCGCGAGCGGCACGTTGCGCACGTTGTCAGCAACCCCCCGTTCGTCGGGGTGGCCGGTGCCGGGAAAGAGCGGCATCTCGTGGCTTGAAGCGTAGAAGCAGTTGCCGTCGTCCTCGAGGATCGCCTGCGTTCCGTTGCCGTGGTGAACGTCGAAGTCGAGCACGGCGATGCGCTCCACGCCCCAGCGCGCGCGCGCATGGCGGGCGGCCACTGCTGCGTTGCAGAAGAGGCAGAATCCCATCGGGCGTGCGGCCTCCGCGTGGTGGCCGGGTGGGCGCGTGGCGCAGAACGCCGCCCGCGCCCATCCTTCCATCACCGCATCGACCGCGGCCACCGCGGCGCCGGCGGAGCGCAGCGCCGCCTCGCGCGAACCGGCACTCATCACCGTGTCGCCATCCAGCATCACGCGCTCGCCGATCGGCGGGGCGATGGAGAGGATCGCCTCGACGTAGCGGGGGCTGTGGGCACGCGCGAGCTGCTCGACCGTGGCGCGCGGCGCCTGCTCCCGGGCCAGGGAGGCGAACTCCTCCGCCTCCAGCGCACGTTCGATCGCGCGGATCCGATCCGGCCGCTCCGGATGGCCGGGGCCCGTGTCGTGGTCGAGACAGGCCGGATGCGTGAACAAGGCGACCGTCATCCCGCGCCGTCGCCTCGCGGCCCGCACTTCTGGATAACGAAGGAAAAGACCCCCTGGGCCTCGCTCACTGCGACGAGCGCGTGCCCGGTTGTTTCGCAGTAGTTGCGGAAATCCGCAACCGATGCCGGATCCGTGGCCAGCACGCGAAGCCGTGCGCCCTCGGGGAGCGCCCGCAGCGCCTTGTTGGCGCGAAGCACGGGGAGCGGGCAGGTGAGGCCCTTGAGGTCGAGAGTCGTTTCCACCATGCCGCCATGGTGCGCAGCGTAGCCCTGCACGGCAAGGCCCGGCGTATTGCCGCCACTCTTTCCCCGTGGCACCTCAACCGAGGATGGCGGCGGAACCGCCGCACGGGGAGGACCGATGGACTTCGCCCTGCCGCCCGAACTCGAGGACCTGCGCGCGCGCATTGCCCGCTTCGTCGACGAACGGCTCATCCCCCTCGAGGCCGACCCAGCCTCCTACGATGCGCACGAGAACATCGCCCCCGACGTGCTTGCGCGATTGCGCGAGGAGGCCAAGCGAGAGGGGCTTTGGGCCCTGGCGATGCCCAAGGCGCGCGGCGGCGGGGGGCTCTCGCGCGTCGGCATGGCGGTCGCCTACGAGGAGATGAACCGCTCGATCTTCGGTCCCGTCGTCTTCAACGCCGCCGCGCCGGACGACGGCAACATGCTCCTCCTCGAGCGCATCCTGCCGGAAGAGATGAAGGAGCGGTGGCTGCAGCCGATCATCGACGGGCGCGCGCAATCGGCCTTCGCCATGACGGAACCGGACGGCTGCGGCTCCGACCCGTCCCTCACCTACACCCGCGCCGACCGGGTCGGAGACTTCATGGCGAATCACCGGTCGCAAGTGGTTCATCACCGGCGCGGGCAACGCCAAGATCTTCATCCTCGTCGCCCGCACCTCGGATGACGAGCGCAAGGGGCTTACCGCCTTCCTGTTCGATGCCGACAGCCCAGGATGGTCGATCGTGCGGCGTATCCCGATCATGGGACCGGAAGAGCACGGCGGCCACTGCGAACTCGCCTTCGACGGGCTGCTGATCCCCGACTCGCAGCGCCTCCTCGGGGTGGGTGATGGGCTGAAGGTGACGCAGATCCGCCTCGGCACTGCGCGCCTCACCCACTGCATGCGCTGGCTCGGCCTCGCCCGGCGCTCGCTCGAGATCGCGACCGACCATGTGGCGCGGCGCCGCTCGTTCGGCATGATGCTGATCGATCGCGAGAGCGTTCAGGGCATGCTCGCCCAGGCGGCGATGGAGATCGAGATCGGCCGGCTGCTCGTCATGCGTGCGGCCTGGGCGCTCGATCAGGGGAGCTTCGCGCGCAAGGAGATCTCGATGGCCAAGGTGGTGGTGGCCGACGCGCTGCACCGCGCGGCGGATACGGCCTTGCAGCTTCTCGGCGCCAAGGGCTACTCGAAGGACACGCCAGTGGAATGGATCTACCGCTACGCCCGCCAGGCGCGGTTGGTCGACGGCGCCTCCGAGGTGCATCGCATGGTGCTCGCAGGCTTCCTGCGCCGCGAGGGCAGGGAGTTCTTCGCCTGGGGAGCGCGCCGCGGTGCATGAGGGGTGCCGAGAGCGCCTGCGGACTTGGCTCGCGCGGGCGGCGGGCGAGGAGAGCCTTGCCATCCTCTCCGCCGAGCGGCTTTCGGGTGGGGCGATCCAGCAGAACTGGGGGCTCGTGGTACGCCGTGACGATGGGGCGGAGGAGCGTTGGGTCCTGCGCACGGACAACCCCGCCACCCTGGAGGTTTCGCACGGGCGGACCCAGGAGTTCGCTCTCCTGCGCGCCGCCCATGCGGCGGGCGTTTCCGTTCCCGAGCCGCTCTTCGCCTGCGACGATGCGGGGGTGATCGGCGCGCCGTTCCTCGTCATGCGTCGCGTCGAGGGTATTGCCTCCGCGCACCGGGTGGTGAAGTGGGATGATGTGGGTGGGGGGCGCGAGAGGGCGGCGCGCGCGATGGGGCGCGAGCTCGCGCGGATCCACCGCATTCGCCCGCCGCGGGAGGACCTCGCCTTTCTCGGCGAACCGCCCGGCGACCCGTGCCACGCCTTTTGCGAAGCCCAGGAGCGGGCGCTGGACGCCGCGGCACCGCACCCGATCCTGGAGTGGGGCCTGCGCCATCTCCGACGAACGGCCCCGCCCCCTGTTCCGGCGGTGCTCTGCCACAACGACTTCCGCACAGGAAACATTCTCTGGACGGAACGGGGGCTTGCTGCGGTGCTCGATTGGGAGTTCGCCGCCTGGGGCGACCCGCACGCCGATCTCGGCTGGCTCTGCGCCCGCTGCTGGCGCTTCGGCAACCTCGCCATGGAGGCCGGCGGTGTTGGGCCGCGCACGGGCCTCTACGCCGGCTACGTCGAAGGTGGTGGCGATCCGCCCGATCCGACCCGCGTCGCCTGGTGGGAACTCGCGGCCCATCTCCGCTGGGCGACGATCGCGCTCGCGCAAGGTGAGCGCCACCTCTCAGGCCGCGAACCCTCGCTGGAACTCGCCCTCACGCCGCACATCGTGCCCGAGCTCGAGTGGCATATTGTCCGCGACGTCGCAGCGCGGGAGCGGACCGGGGAGGCCGTGGCATGACCCAGATCCTGGAACGCCCCGACGCCGCGGAGCTGATCGAGATCGCGCGGGCAACCGTTCTCGACGAGCTCCTTCCTGCCTTGCCGGAGACCCATCGGCTGGCGGCGCGCATGGTGGCGAACGCGCTTGGCATCGCGAAGCGGATGCTCGATGTTGAGGGCGTCCGCCTCGCCGGGCTCGAGGCGCGGGCCGCTGCGGTCGTCGGAGAGGGCGAAGAGCCGTGGCGGGCTCTCTGCGCCTTGATCCGATCGGGCGCGGCCGACCCGGGATGCGAACGGCACGACACGGTGGCCGGGCTGCTGGCCGACCTCGCGCGCCTCAGATGCGAGACGAGCGCACCGAAGACGCTCGCGGGAGGATGACGCCATGGAAGACGACCTGCCGAAACATGCGGCGAACTTCGTCCCCCTCAGCCCGGTCTCGTTCCTCAGGCGGGCGGCGCATGTGTGGGGAGCGCGCCCAGCCGTGCTGCACGGGGCAAGGCAGCTCACCTATGCTGAGCTTCTCGCGCGTTCGCGCCGCCTTGCCTCGGCGCTGCGACGCCTCGGCATCGGCAGGGCCGACGTGGTTGCGGCTCTGATGCCGAACGTGCCGGAGATGCTGGAGGCGCATTACGGCGTGCCGATGGCCAACGCCGTGCTCTGTCCGATCAACATCCGGCTCGATCCGGCAACGATCAGGTTCATCCTCGGGCATTGCGGGGCGAAGGTGCTGCTGGTCGATCGCGAATATGCCGCGGCGGCCTCCCGCGCCCTCGAGGGGCTCGAGCCGCGGCCTTCCGTCGTCGTGATCGACGACCCGGAAGGCCCCGGTGGGGCGGAGATCGACGCCATACCTTACGAGTCCCTCCTCGCCTCGGGCGACCCGGCCTTCCCCGTCGCCCCTCCGGCAGACGAGTGGGACGCAATCAGCCTGTCCTACACGTCCGGCACCACGGGCGACCCCAAGGGTGTGGTGGTTCACCATCGTGGCGCTTACCTCAATGCGTGCGGCAATGCGCTCGCCCTCGGCCTGTCGCCGCGCAGCGTCTATCTCTGGACCTTGCCGATGTTCCACTGCAACGGCTGGACCTACACCTGGGCGGTGACGCTGCAGGGCGGGGTGCATGTCTGCCTGCGCAAGGTGGAGCCTGGGCGCGTCTTCGCGCTGATCGCGGATCATGGGGTGACGCATCTCTGCGCCGCTCCCGTCGTGCTGACCATGCTGATCAACGCGCCGCCCGCCGCCCGCCGGAGCTTCCCGGGCCGCGTGACGGTGGCCACGGGCGGGGCGGCTCCGCCGTCGCCGGTGATCGCGGCGATGGAGTCGATGGGCTTCGACGTCGTGCACCTCTATGGGCTGACCGAATGCTACGGGCCCAGCCTGATGAACGCCTGGCAGCCGGGGCTCGAGGCGAAGCCGCTTGCCGAACGCGCGGCCTTCCTCGCGCGCCAAGGTGTCGGGCTGCCGACGCTCGAGGAGGTCGCGGTGCTCGCCCGCGACGGCGCCGAGCCCGTGCCGGCGGACGGCGCGACGATCGGCGAGATCGCCATCCGCGGCAACACCATCATGAAAGGCTACTTGCGCAACCCGAAGGCCAATGCGGCCGTGTTCGACCGCGGCTGGTTCCGCACCGGCGATCTCGGCGTGATGCACCCGGACGGTTATGTCGAGGTGAAGGATCGCGCGAAGGACATCGTGATCTCGGGCGGCGAGAACATCTCGAGCCTGGAGGTGGAGGAGGTGCTCTATGCGCATCCGAAGGTGATGGAGGCAGCGGTCGTCGCGCACCCGGACCCCTTCTGGGGCGAGGTTCCGCACGCCTTCATCGCGCCCAAGCCCGAGTGCGCGGACGAGATCACCGTCGAGGAGATCATCGCCTTCTGTCGCCAGCGGCTCGCGCCCTTCAAGGTGCCCAAGCACGTCACCTTCGGGCCTTTGCCGAAGACGGCGACCGGCAAGATCCAGAAATTCGCCCTCCGTGCCCGGCTGCGCGGCGAACCGGTCTCGGCGGTGGCCGGATGATCCGGCTCGGGATCGATCTCGGCGGGACCAAGACGGAAATCATCGCCCTCGACGAGAAGGGAGCGGAACGGTTCCGCCGCCGGACCGCGACACCGGCGGACTACGACGGCGTGGTGCGCCTGATCGCCGAACTCGTCGCGGCCGCCGACCGCGAGACCGGCGCACGCGGCAGCGTCGGGATCGGGATGCCGGGCTGTCTCAGCCCGGCGACGGGCTTGGTGAAGGGAGCGAACTCCACCTTCCTCAACGGCCGTCCGTTCGACCGCGACCTTGCCGAGGCCCTCGGTCGTCCGGTGCGGATCGCCAACGACGCCAACTGCTTCGCTCTTTCCGAGGCGACGGACGGGGCAGCCGCCGGGGCGCGCGTCGTCTTCGGCGTCATCCTGGGCACGGGCTGCGGCGGCGGCGTGGTGGTGGACGGACGCGTGCTGACCGGCCCGCATGCCATTGCCGGCGAGTGGGGGCACACGCCGCTGCCCTGGCCCTCCGCGAGCGAGACGCCGGGCCGGCGCTGCTGGTGCGGCCGGCATGGCTGCCTCGAGACCTGGATCAGCGGCACGGGGCTGGCCCAGGATTGCGACGGGCCGTCGGCACGCGATGCCTCCTCCATCCCTGCGCGCGCGGCGGCTGGCGAGGAAGCCGCCCGCTCCGCCCTCGCCCGGCATGCCGACAGGCTCGCGCGGGGGCTTGCGGTGGTGATCGACCTGATCGACCCCGATGCGATCGTGCTCGGCGGCGGCCTCTCCAACATGGACCATCTCTACGAGGCAGTGCCGCGCCTGCTGCGGCCGTATGTGTTCTCGGACGTCGTCACCACCCCGATCCTGAAGGCGCGGCACGGGGATTCCTCCGGCGTGCGCGGGGCGGCCTGGCTTTGGGGGCCGGGCGAGGGCTGAGCGGCCGGGGCGGGGAGGGGTCGTGCCCTGGCTCTGCCGCAGCTGCGCCTGTTTCGGCGACGATGTCGGCGTCCAGCGCTGTTCCGGTTGCGGATCGGCCGCGATCGCCTCGCACCCCGAGCTGTTCCGGCTCGCGATCGCGCATATCGACGCCGACGCGTTCTACGCCGCAGTCGAGAAGCGTCGCCGCCCCGACCTTGCCGAACGCCCGGTGATCGTCGGGGCAGGGCGGCGCGGCGTGGTCACCGCCGCCTGCTACGTCGCACGCCGCTTCGGCGTGCGGTCCGCCATGCCGATCTTCAAGGCGCTCCGGCTCTGCCCCGATGCGGTGGTGATCCGCCCGGATTTCGCGACCTATGCCGCGGTCGGTCGGGACCTGCGCGAACGCATGCTTGCGCTGACGCCGCTGGTTGAGCCCCTCTCGATCGACGAGGCGGTGCTTGATCTCTCCGGAACCGAAGCGGTGCACCGTGCCCCGCCGGCGGTTGCCTTGGCGCGCTTCGCCCGCTCGGTCGAGGACGAGCTCGGTCTTACCGTTTCGATCGGGCTCGCCCCCAACCGGCTGCTCGCCAAGCTTGCGGCCGAGCGCGAGAAGCCGCGCGGGTTCTCGGTCATCGGCTCCGCCGAGGCGCGAGCCGTGCTCGCCCCCCTGCCGGTCTCCGCTCTGCCAGGCATTGGTCCGAAGGCGTCGATCCGCCTCGCTGCGGCCGGCTTCCCCACGCTCGGCGCGCTTGCCGCATTGTCGGCCGAGGAGGCCGTCGCCAGGCTTGGCTGCCGGGCGCCCGCCCTGGTCCGGCTCGCCCGCGGCGAGGACGATCGCCCCATCGTGCCGGATCGGAAGCCGAAATCGATCTCGACCGAAACGACCTTCGCGCGCGACCTTTCGGGCCTTGCTTCGCTCGAAAAGGCGTTGTGGTGTTTGGCCGAGGCCCTTGCCGCGCGGCTGGTGGCGAAGGGTTTCGCGGCGGCCGGGGTCGTCCTGAAGCTGAAGACGGATCGCTTCGTCTCGCGCAGCCGCCACGCTCGTCTTGCGTCTCCGACCCAGCTTGCCGAGGTCCTGTTCGAGGCGGCCCGCCCCCTCCTTGCGCGCGAAGCGGCCGGGGGGCGCTATCGGCTGCTCGGGCTCGGGGCGGAGCCGCTCGCCTCGGCCGCGGAGGCCGATCCGCCCGATCTCGCCGACCCGGAGCGGGCCCGGCGCAAGGCGCGGGCGGAAGCGATCGCGCGGTTGAGGGCACGGTTCGGGCCGGACGCGGTGCGGCGCGGACGCGAGATGTGAAGGCCGCGCCTCAGTTGCAGCCGCCCGCCAGCTCCTCGTACTCGACGAGCTCTCCGCGCACGGCGAACTCGCCGAAGTCCATGCGCAGGTCGTCCGCCACCCCGTTCGCGAAGTAGCGGATCCCGATCTCGTATTCCGGTTGGCCAGTGCCCTGAGGGTCGAAGAAGGCGATGCGGACCCGGAACGACGGCAACGGCCGCAGTGCGGGCTGCGGATGGGAGGCATCGGGAGCCAGCCGCGCGAAGATCACGGTGTTGGTATCGCGCGCCCCGTCCTCTTCGGTGCCGTCGAAGATCGGTGCCGGGAACACCCGCGCACCGCGTTCCGCCGCCTCGAGCAGGCGGAGCGTGTGCTGCATCGGGAACATCGTACCGCGCGGCAGGGCGATCGTCTGCTGGTCGGGCGCGGTATAGCGGGCCTCCGCCGCGCCGGTCGCCGGATCGATGCGGGCCTCGCCGATCAGCGTCTGCACCACCGCGCCGTCCGTGGCTTGGCGGAGGCGGAAGCGAAAGCGCGTGCCGTCCTTTTCCTCCCAGGTCACATAGTCAGAGGCCATCTCGTAGGCCTGGCCGCTGCGCGAGACGACCTGCAGGGTGAAGCGCTGTTCGACCGTCCAGCCCTCGCAGCGGTCCACAACCTCGTACAGCATGGCCCCGGCCGCGCTCTCGACGTCCGGGTTCGGACGCGCCGTGTCGAGGGCGAGGCGATAGCCTGCCCGGTGCGAGGCAAGCGACACCGCCTCGCCTGACCCCGCCGGCAAGAGGATGACCGCGATCGCGCCCAGGGCAAGCAAGGATCGGAATGGGTGCATGGGACTCTCGCTCAATGCGCCGGATGGAGACTAGGCGAGAAGCGGAAGGCTGCCCATGCCTTGCGCGCACGCCGGGTCGCTTCTGCCCAACGGGCCGGTCCGGGTCCGGCAGGATTTGCCGGGGTCGAAAGCAACCCTCGGGGTTTTTTCGTCCGATCGGCCGTGCGTCGGGTTGGCACGGGGATTGCGCGTAGCCGACGCGCCCGCCGTGACCGACATGTGAGGACGACCATGCCGCTCGATGTCGCCACCACCGCTCCCTTCTCCGCGGATCGGCCCGACCCCTTCGCCGCGCTCTTCGCCGAGTCGGCCGCCGCCCTGCCCGACGGCGACCCGTGCCGCATGCTGCTCAAGCGTGCGGAACGGATCGCGCAGCGCGCAAGCGAAGTGCTGCGGCTTCAGGCGGCGCGCATTCGCGAACTTGAACGTCTCGCCGAGGCCGACCCGCTGACGGGCCTGCTCAATCGGCGCGGGCTTGCCCGCCGGCTCGCCGAGCGGCTGGCCGAAGCAGCCCGACACCGTGAGCCGGGCGTGCTGATGTTCTGCGACATGGACGGACTGAAGGCGATCAACGACCGCCTGGGCCACGCCGCCGGTGACGCAGCGATCCTTGCCACCGCGCGTGCGATCCGCGACAGCGTGCGTGCGACCGATACGGTCGCCCGCATCGGCGGCGACGAGTTCGCTGTGGTGATGGCCCGAGTCGATGCCGAACAGGGGCTTGCGCTCGCGGCACGTCTCGCTGCGGCCGTGCGCCGCACCCCGTTCGCGTGGCAAGGCGAGGCGATCCAGCTTGGCCTCTCGGTCGGCCTCGCGCCGTTCACCGGCGAGGAGGAGCCCGAGGCCCTGCTCGCGATTGCCGACCGCGCCATGTACGCCGAGAAGCGATCCGGCCGCGCGGGCTGAAGCGCGCCAGCGAGCCGTCGCGCCGCCGCCTCTCAGCGCGGCTTCGGCGGCGGCAGGTCGAGCTTGATGTGCAGCTCCTTGAGACGCTCGGGCGGCACCGGGGCGGGGGCTCCCATCATCAGGTCCTCGGCCTGCTGGTTCATGGGGAACAGGATCACCTCGCGGATGTTGGGCTCGTCGGCCAGCAGCATGACGATGCGATCGATCCCCGGTGCTGAGCCGCCGTGCGGCGGGGCGCCGTAGCGGAACGCATTCAGCATGCCGCCGAAACGCGCTTCCACCTCCTCCCGACCATAACCCGCGATCTCGAACGCGCGCAGCATGATCTCCGGGTCGTGATTGCGGATCGCGCCCGAGGAGAGTTCCACCCCGTTGCACACGATGTCGTACTGATAGGCCTTGATCGTCAGGGGGTCCTGGGTGTTCAGGGCTTCGAGGCCGCCCTGCGGCATCGAGAAGGGGTTGTGGCTGAACTCGATCGCCCCGGTGACCTCGTTCCGCTCGTACATCGGAAAATCCGTGATCCAGCAGAACCGGAACGCGTTCTTCTCGACAAGGTCGAGTTCGGCGCCGAGACGGAGCCGCACCTTGCCGGCGAAGGCCCCGGCTTCCTTCGCGGGGGCGCAGACGAAGAACACCGCATCGCCATCGCCGAGGTCGAAGCGCCGCCGGATCGTCTCCGACCGGCCGGGCTCGAGGTTCTTCGCGATCGGTCCCTTCGCCTCGCCGGCCTCGAAGACGATGTAGCCGAGGCCGCTCGCTCCCTCTGCCTTCGCCCAGTCGTTCAGCCGGTCGAAGAAGCTTCGCGGTCTCGCGCCCGCACCGGGAGCAGGAATGGCGCGCACCACTGCGCCCTTCTCGATCGCGCGTGCGAACAGGCCGAAACCGCCGCCCGCGAAGGCCTCGGTCACGTCGGCGATCCGAAGCGGGATGCGCAGATCGGGCTTGTCGGTTCCGTAGGCGAGCAACGCCTCGTCGTAGGCGATGCGCGGAAAGGGCGGAGAGGTGACGCTGCGGCCTTGGCCGAACTCCTCGAACACTCCGGCGAGAACCGGTTCGATCGCGGCGAACACGTCCTCCTGGGTGACGAAACTCATCTCGAAATCGAGCTGGTAGAATTCGCCGGGCGAACGGTCTGCCCGCGCGTCCTCGTCGCGGAAGCACGGCGCGATCTGGAAGTAGCGGTCGAAGCCCGCCACCATGCAGAGCTGCTTGAACTGCTGCGGCGCTTGGGGGAGGGCGTAGAATTTGCCCGGATGCAATCGCGAAGGCACGAGGAAGTCGCGCGCCCCCTCAGGGCTCGAGGCGGTCAGGATCGGCGTCTGGAACTCGATGAAACCGGCCTCGATCATCCGCCGGCGAATGGAGGCGATCACCTGCGACCGCAGAACCATGTTCCGGTGCTGGCGTTCGCGCCTGAGGTCGAGGAAGCGGTATCGCAGGCGGAGCTCCTCGGGGAACTCGGCATCGCCGGCGACCTGGATCGGCAGCACCTCGGCAGCCGACAGCACCGTGATCGCCTCGGCGCGCAGTTCGATCTCGCCGGTCGGGATCTTCTGGTTCACCGTGTCTGCGGTGCGCCGCACCACCGTCCCGGTCACGGTGATGACGCTCTCCGGGCGGAGGCGTTCGGCCTCCGCAAGAAGGGGCGAGTGCGCGTCGATCACCACCTGGGTGATGCCGTAATGATCGCGCAGGTCGATGAACAGGACGCCGCCGTGGTCGCGCTTGCGGTGCACCCAGCCGGAAAGCCGGACGGTCTGGCCGGCATGTTCGGCGCGAAGCGCGCCGCAGGTGTGCGTGCGGTAGGGGTGCATGGCGTGATCGTGGCTGGACGCGGGGGTGGGAGGGAAACGGCAGGGCCGTATGAAGTCAAGTCGCCCGCTTGGTCGGGCTGCGGCAGGGGTGTAGAAGCGCCCCGTCCATGAGCGAGCGCACCGGCCCGGCCCTTCCCGCTCCCCTCCTGATCGAAGCCACTGATGATCTCGCCGCGCTCTGCGGCCGTCTTGCGTCTGCCGAGTTCGTCACCGTCGACACGGAGTTCATGCGCGAACGCACCTACTGGCCGGAGCTCTGTGTGGTGCAGATCGCTGGCCCCGAGGAGGTGGCGGTGATCGACGCGCTCGCACCTGGGCTCGACCTCTCTCCCCTCTACGCGCTGTTCGACAATACGCGGGTCACCAAGGTGTTCCATGCCGCCCGGCAGGACCTCGAGATTTTCCACCTGCGCACGGGCCGGCTTCCGCGACCCCTGTTCGACACGCAGGTTGCCGCGATGGTGGCCGGATTCGGCGACCAAGTCGGCTACGACGCGCTGGTGGCGGCGCTGACGGGGGTGTCGATCGACAAGGCGTTCCGTTTCTCGGATTGGTCGGCGAGACCGCTCACGCCGCAGCAGATCGCCTATGCGGCGGCGGACGTGACGCATCTGCGGCGCGCCTACCTCAAGCTCCGCGCGCGGCTCGAGCGAACGGGTCGGCTCGCCTGGGTGGCCGAGGAGATGGCGGCGCTTTCCGACCCTGCGACCTACCGCATCGATCCCGACGAGGCGTGGCAGCGGCTGAAACCGCGCAGCACGAACCGGCGGTTCCTTGCCGTGCTGCGGGCGGTGGCCGCCTGGCGCGAGCGCGAGGCGCAGCGGCTGAACATTCCTCGCCAGCGCGTGGTGAAGGACGAGACGGTGCTGGAGATCGCCGCGCAGGGCCCGACGGACGTCGCGGGCTTGTTGCGGGCGCGGGGATTTCCGCGGTCGCTCGCGGAAGGGAAATCGGGCGCGGCACTGCTTGCGGCCATCGCGCAGGCGAAGGCGTTGCCGGAGGATGCCCTGCCCGAGGTGGAGGAGAGGCGCAACGGCGCGCGGGCTTCCCCGGCGCTCGTTGCCCTCCTGAAGGTCCTTCTCGCCGCCAAGTGCGAAGAGCATGACGTGGCGCAGCGCCTGGTCGCCTCGGCCGATGACTTGGAGCGGCTCGCCGTCGAGGAGGATGCCGACTTGCCGTGCCTGCACGGCTGGCGTCGCGCGGTGTTCGGCGAGGCCGCGCTGGCGCTGAAGGCCGGCAAGGTTGCGCTGACGGCCTCGGGGCGTCGGATACGGCTGGTGCCGCTGGCGGGCGAACTGAGCGGATAGGCCGGCCGTCACGGTTTCCGCAAGGCGCCTGCGGCTTCAGCGAAGCGAACAGGAGCGCGGATGACGAAGTCGAAGAAGGTGAAGACGAGCTCCACCGAACAGCAGGCGAGGAGGGCCAACGCGGAGAGGCCGAGGGCTCGCACCGGCAGCATCTCTCCCGCGAGCTGCATGCCTTCTGGGCCGAAGAAAGGGCCGATGACGCCGCCGAGGATGGTGCCGAGAGCAAGACGGACCACCGTCTGGCGTATTTCCGTCGGATTGAGTTCTGCCGCTTGGACCTTCTGCATCAGGCGGCGGAAGACGAAGGCCGCGGCGCCGACGAAGCCGTTAGAGCGGCAGGAGCAGGGCGGCGAGGCCGTCGATCCGTTCAGCGACCGCAGCGTTGGCTCACGCCGACTGCTTCCGTAGGATCCTGGGCAGGGATCTTGATGTCCCCTTTGACGCGGGGCCGAAAACCGAGGAACAGGGTGTCGACTCAACGGTTCCACTCTCGTCTCTGCGCCTCGTTGATGCGGAAGGCGACGGAGGCGTCGTCTAGGGTTTCGCACAGCGCGACCTGGCCTGGATCGCGGTAGGCGCGGACGCGCGGGAGGTCTGTCCCTGTTTGCCAATCAATGTCGAGCCGACCCATGCGAGGGTGGATGCGCCATCTGCGGACACGCCCATCGACTGAAACGTTCGGAAACACTTCGGCGAGGATCGGCACATCGACACGCAGCAGCGTGCTGGTCGCGGCATCGCGTTCGCTGCGGATGGTTCGGTAGTCCAGCACGAGGGTGCGGCCGTTCATGGCGGCCGTGGAGAAGAGGATGGTGTAGGCGAGAACGAACAGGGCAAGCCCGGCGATGACGCGCATCGTCAACTTCATCGTCATCATGCCGCGCGCCTCCGCACCGAAGAGCTCGGCATCAGCACCTTTCGCCACGACATGGCGGCCGCCGCAATAGAAGGCGGTCAAACGAAACATTCCCCGGAAGCCGGGAAAGCAGCCGCGTTGAGTGCATCGCGCGCGCGGATGAGGTCGGCCAGCAGCTCCTTGCGTGTAGCGATCATGGGGGATGGGATCGCCAGCAGTTCGGAGCAACGGACAAAGAAGTGCTGAGCGGAGGTGAACATCAAGTCGCCCGGGACCGCCACCTTCCCGATGGCGCCGGAGAGACCTCGATCGCTTCGGGCGGAGAGGGTGTCGATGGAGAGTCTCGAGGTCGTCAAGCGCACGACGCACCATGGTGAGGAAGGCAGACGAACACCCGATGTTTTCCGATACGGGAGCGGGAGTGGACGAGGGATCGACGTCGTCGCCTGGTATGGCCCGTCGGGCGCCTGAGCGTTTTCCTTTCGATCCATCCATGATTGAGATGGTTCGGTGGGCCCGAGAGTGACGGAGATTGCAGTCGGACGGGCATAACGGAAGGGGCCGGCGGCCTTCGCGGCCGCGGTGTGTCAAGGTGTCGGCTTGCCATTGAAAAAAGCTTTTGGGTTCCGCAGGGCCGGACCATGAGGAGGCGGAGCGAGGACAGGGGCTAAGGTGTCGCCCTGCGACCACCTTCACGTTCGGTCGGTCGAAGGATCATCAGCGTTTTAACGTGCCGATGACCACAACGCGTCGGGGCTGGCGATCGGCTAGCATGCGGGAAGGGCCGCCGCCGCGGCAGTGACGCTGCGACAACTGATTCGACAAGGCCGAGAGGGATTACCGCGGTCGGACCGAACCGACGCGGCAGGAACAGCATCAGATCAAGGCTCTGCAGCGGAAGCGCGGCGGACTTCGTCAAACGATCGAGCTTAGACACAAGGTTTGGCGTCGTTTGCCGCAGCGGAGTTGACAAGTCTTCCCGCGCACCCGCGCCGAGTGACAGTCGACGATTGGCCGAACACACTAAGACTTTCACCGACAATCGGTAGGGCAGAGACGCGATGGAGCTGATCCGACGGGTTCTGCAAAGCCATCCCAGGGTAACCTTCAACGCGCCGCGCCCACGCTGGGGCCGCCAAGTCGCTGCGGGATTTCATGCTTCAGATTCAGCTGCGGCGCGTGCTCCCCAAACCTTTCTGCGTACGCAGCGTGGGCGAGGCCTGCCGCTGGTTGTTCGCAGAGATACGCCTTGATGCGAAGCAGAACGACGTGGGCGATGCGGGAGGAAGCAGGCCCGCGTTGGGGTGCATCCAGCAAAGAGACCAGGCGAGGGAGGCCGATCATGGATGTGCTGGGCCCGTCGATGGATCGGCAGTCGCTGCCCCGCCGCCGACACGGTGCGGGATCTCATACGGAAATCCTTATGATCGGCGAAACTCACGCTGGCGCGCTGCGGCATGCGGTCATGAGGATGGCGGTCATGAAGGCACCGAAGGAGACAGCGTGTCATCGATCTTGGAGGATTTCGACATGGAGCCGGTCATTGAGGCGGGAAAAGTGAATCTCGAAGCGGTGGCACCGGAGCTGGAGCGTTGTGATCCAGAGGAGTGGGAGCGTGCTGTTCTTCTCGGAGGGCATGAAAGCGGCGATGCCGCGGTGAGCAAGCGTGCTGTAGAACGGGTTGGCATGGCCATCGGGCGACCTTCGGGTTCCGTAGCCGAGGCGGGCAATCGGTTCGGACAGAGGCGGGAGAAGGAGGGCAAGCACGTGGGTGTTGGTCACGTCGTCTCTTCGCCCTGCAGAAAAGCGTGTGCGACGGGCCATCCGTGGCTGTTGGAGTTGGCACGAAGCTGGGGGCGCAGGTTAGGCTCAGGGCGGCGGATGCGGCGATCGGGTATCCTCTGTATGCGGAGGTTGCCGCACGTCGTTTCGCCGTAAGATGCGCGCCCTGAATCAGCAGCCAATTCGGATCGACTGCTTTTTCCCGCCAGCGCCATGAAGAGCCGAGTGAAAATGCCGAGGCCAGCCGAGCGGATGAAGGGGTTCGTCCGGGGTCTGTCGGGGCCGTATTTAGCGAGGGCATCACACTGGGGACGGCCGCCCTTGATGATGAAGCCGCAAAGCGCGCAGCACGCATCCCCATGCGTGGCACTTTGGGACAGGGCAAAGTTAGGCGGATGTGCTGCCGCGAGGCCGGCGTGAGCAGCAAAAAGGTTCGAACATGCTAGCAGCTTTGCGCCGCTGAGGGGCTCGCCAACTGGTGAGGGCACACGCGAATTCGGGGGTCTTGGCTCTAGGTGACGTTCGTCGATGGTATTTGTGCCGTCGATACGGTCGTACGGTCGTACGAAGGATTCTCGGCCGGCGGGTATGGTTGACCGCTCATCCCGAGTTCGTCCTCGATGCCCAAAGCCGACGTAGTCGAAGCCGTGGCCGGTCCATCATTGTGCGCTGGTGGGTCGCCCCGCTTTAGATTTCGAGGCTCAGCGGTCCTTTTCTGGGCGCGTCTTGCGGAAGGAGGGAAACAACCATCCTTCGGAATGGTCAGCAAGAGCGACACCACTGTCCTCAATGATCGTGGGATTGGCGTGTTCAGGACCGAAGATTTAAGGGGCCATGCCTCTTGGCGTGGGATGCAGTGGGGCTCTGTTCTAGTCTTTAGCGAGCGTCTCCAGGTACCGTGCTGCGTTTAGTGTTGTCGACAGCTCTCAGTGGCGCAGCGCGTGCGGCGATGATGAAGGGGCAGCTTAGTTGGCGGGTTCTGACTTGCGATGACGGTTTTGCTCGCGCCCGCATCAGGTGGGCGCACCTTGCCTGTCGAGCTAGCGCCATTGCTTCAAGTTCCAGGAGAGATTGAGGAGGGTGATTGTGCTGTTGGTTCGGCCAGGCGTATAGTGCGGATTATTGAGCCCGATGGCGGTCGTCCTGGAGGCTGACGGGCGCTCCACAGGCTTGCGCCTGTCCTGAATTGGAGCCGTTCGCCCGCCCATGGTTGGCGCCCTATCACGCGGCCTCCCGGCGTGCGTGATGGACGCGACTGACCCTGCTGACGTTGCGAGATATCGGTCGTTCTCCATCGAGCGATGGTGCGACTTGTGGGAAATCCTCGGTCTTCGGCCTAGACACCGGTGGCGGAGTTGGTCGGATCGATCAGCCGCTCGCGCAGCCGCGTCCTTGAGGGGGCGCTGCGTCTGTCGTTCGCGCACGCGGACCAAATTGTGCCGGCGATCGATTGAAAACTGCGACGTGCAGCCGACGTTTGGCCCCGCAAGATACCGGCGGGCAGGCGTTGCCTTCGGTGCGATCTGCGCCTCGCCGTCAGAGTTCGGTCTTGGCCTTGCTGAACGTTGCCGTCCAGCGCTCACCCCGGTCCTTCAGGCGCGCGGGGGTTGAGTTGTCCAGCCAGATCTGCACGGCCTTACTCGCCTGCTGTGATGTGCGCCGTCTTCTCCCCAGTGGTCCGCTGTCGGGCGGCCCTCGCCACGGTTACGTTCACGAGCTGGCTAGATAGGGGCGGATCACCCGCCGCCGTGAATGGCTTCATCGGGTTCGGCGGCGATGAGCGTCTTGCGGAAATCGTCCACCGTGTTGGAGTAGAGCACCGCTGGACTGGGCCACGGCTGCAGAGCCACATAGAGGTGATACGGTCGGCCAAGAGGTCTTCCGTTTGCTCCATCGACGGCCGGTGCAGGCCTGCAGCGCCGGCATGTGGACCCTCTGCACCAAGTTGAAAGCCGAGCGCTGTCTCTTACCGCATTCGCGCATGCCCAGCTCCGCGTTGGATCGGCGCGGAACAGCCAGAAGGTGACGATGCTGGCAGATACGACGCGCGGCTCACTCTTGACCGAGCGCGCAGGCCGCCGATCCTGTGTGCCAAAATCTCGCCTTGGGCAAAGCCCATCCCCTGCTAGCCGCGCCTTGCTGAGCCGAAAGCCAAACACCATTCAAGTCGCCTAATCAGGCGTCTCCGGAGGTAGCCAGCTTGCGCAGCGGAGCGAAGCGTGATGCGGATTAGCGGAGAGGAGAGAGAGGAGAGCACCCCTTCCTCGGATCCAAGTCGGGCATCTTGTTGTGCCTACACGTTCGTCACGTAGCCGTAACCGACCGCCCGGTCACAATCGACAATGCGCCACGAGGCCACGAAACCTTCGTTCAGCCAGACGGTTGCAGCCTGTTGTTCGGTTTCCCGTAGCGCATCATCAAGGACGATCATGGTCCCGGGCCTGAGAAGGTGGCGAAACATGGAGCTAGCCATCGCCCGGTTACAGTTGCCTGTATCGCCGAGTTCCGGGGGACCATCGATGATCACGGCATCAAAGGGCGCATGCTTTGAGCATCTTTCAACTATCCCGTCGTAAAAGACACCGGACAGGCCGCCGACAGAGGTCCGTGCCAGCGGCAAATTCACGAACTCGACGGAAAGCTGTTCGTGGAACAAGGTGGCAACCTTCCGCTGCCAAGTCTCCCAATGATCGACCGACACGAGCGTGGAAACGCCAAGCACCTCCCGCAGGCTACCAATCACCAGGGTCGACAGCCCGGAACCAAGCTCGAGCACTTTTAGTGGCCGAGCCTTAGCCAGCAAGGCGACGAGGATACGCAGAGAACCTTCGCTAATGCAGAATGTCGGATCAAACACGTCCGGGTGATTTCGGAGCACCTCTTTTCGTATGGCCACAGCTCGGTGAATCACGTCTGCGGGAGCAGTCAGCGTGACTTGAGTGATAGGCTCGCAAACCATCTGCGGCCTCGGGTCGTGTACCGACGATCTCAGCTGATGCAGGGCAGATTCAAGGCTTCGTGCGACCCTTCGCCCGTCGCATAGGCCGCTGGAGCCCATCAGCCGGCTCCGCAACTCGCCGCGAAGGCGACGCAGCCGCGGCACGTCTGCCGCCAAGGCGACTGCGCGCGATACGAAATTCGAGACATCCGGAACGCAAAGGTCGGACAGACCCAGCCGCGACAGGTGCGAGAGGCTATGCCGCGAGGCGAAGGACGTTCCATACACCGAGACCACAGGCACGCCCATCAAGGCGCACTCGAGTGTGGTCAATCCACCCGTGTAGGGGAAGGAATCGAGCGCGATATCGACCTCGCCGATCGCGATAAGATGCTGGTCATGCGAGGTCTTGTCAGCCAAGGTGACACGGTTGAGGTCGATTCCTTGCTCCGCAAGGCGGCGTTTGAACCGTTCGCGCGCGCCGCTATGGCTGAGGCCTCGCGTTTTGACGAGAAGGCGTGAGCGTGGAGTTGCGGTCATGATCTTATGGGTAGCCGCCAACCAGTCATCGGTCATTTTTTGAAGGTTGTTGAAGAAGCCAAATGTGATGAAGCCATTTCGATCAAATGGGAGGGCTCCTAGCGGCGGGGGTTCCTCAGGGGGAAGATAGCAAACGTAGGAGCCGTCAAGTCGGACGATTCTTTCGGTGTAGAATTTTTCGAGGTGCGGTGGCACCTCCAGATCATCGGCGATCATCGCATCGATCGCCTCCAAACCGTAGGTGTAGGCCTGCATGCCAACCCACTTGACAACAATCGGAGCAGGCTTGCGCACGATGAGTTCGGGCATGGAGTGTGCACTGTAGCCCTGGAGATCGATCAGCACGTCTACGCTCCGACGAAGGATATCATTCGTCGCTTCAGCCACGCTCTTGCCTTGCAACACGACATACTCGTCGGAGGTAAGTCGAAAGCGGTTGGCAAGGGGATCGCTCCGCCGTTCGTAGGTCGAGAAGCAGATGAGCTCGATGCGAGAGCGGTCTAATGCCTCGAATGCGGGCAGGGTCAGCCATCCTACTGGGTGTCGGCCAAAGCCATTCGACAGAATGCCGATACGCAGGCGACTGGCGTTGCGGCCATTCTCGCGACGAAGCAGCAAGGGACAACGGGGAAGACGCGCTGCTGCCCGGCCGACGGCAGTTGCGCGTGTCAGCAACCTGCCGGCGTCGCCGGATGCGTAGGCTTCCAGGTTGATGACCATCGCGAGTTCCGCGAAGCTCTTTTCACCGGGCGCAGCATCGAACATTTTGAGAGCGTTGAGAGCCTCGCGATGTTCACCTTGACGAGAATGAAGATACGCCTTCGTCGCGTAGGCTGATGCTGCGCGATTTGCCGGAATGGACGGAAGCAGGCGGTCAAGCTCTTGCAGGGCATCGGTGCTTCGGTCGAGGTCCCGCAGCAGAATGACCTTCTTGAAGGCTAGGTCTAGGTCTTCAGGACGCAGGCTGGACGCCTTGGAATAGAGCTCTAACGCCTCCTCGCGATTACCTGCCGCCGCATGCACATCGGCCGCTGAAGCCAGGAGCGAGGGCGGCAGGTCGTGGCAGATCCCTACAGCATACCGCAGCGCGGAGGCGGCAGAGTTCGCGTCGCCTGCCTCGGAAAGCAGCAGACCCAGGCAACACGCCTCCGCAGGAAAGAGAGGGCGAAGGCGTTCAACCGTGCGTAGGGCGTCGATGAGGGCGCTGATTCGGTGCTTGCGCTTGGCAAAGGCGATGGTACGGAAAACCGCAGCGGGCTGCGCCCCGCAGGTTAAGGCTTCCAGGAACGCCTCCTCGGCCCGCAGTGTCTCGCCAAAAGCATCGCAGGCCTCTCCAAGAGCCACCCAAACGGCCCCTTCCTCGGGCGCCAGCAGGACCGCCCGCTCGGCGTCGCGCAGAGCCTCTGAGCTGCGACCCTGCTGGAGACAGACCTCGGACCGCAGGGCCAACAGACGCGGCTCGTCCGGGAAGTGATTAAGCCACCGGTCAATGCTGTCGCTTGCCTCGTCCAGCCGTCTCAGCGCCACCAGAGCATAGGCAAGAGCGGCGGCGGCATCCGCATCGGCCGTCTGAGCCAGCCAGGAATGTGCGAGGGTCTCGAGCTCCGACCATCGCTCCGCAGCGAGCAGTCGGCGCAACTCCTCCCGCTGTGCCGAAGGACAGAGGAGATGAGGCGGCAAAGCGTTCATGGCCTGCGGGCGACGACGAAGAGGCCGTCGACTGGCTGACCACGGTCGTAGCGGAGCGGTGTCTCGGTGAATTCGAGAGTGTGCCAATCAGCCAGTGCCCTTCGTGATGTACGACACCGAGTGCGCGTAGCGGCCGGTCGCTTGCTTCACCCACCCATCCGGCGCAGAGAGGCGCTCGACTGAGAAGATGAAGAGCCCGTTTGGCTCAAGGATCTCGCGAATACGGCGGATCGGCGGCTCAAGGTCGCCAAAGTAGCAGAAGACATCAGCGGCGATCACCGTGCGCCACGAGGCCGTTTCGTTCTCGAGGTAGTGTGTGAGTTCAGAAACCTCGAGTTCGGTGTAGACGCCCTTTTCTCGGGCGCGCGCAATCATCCCGGGAGAGAGATCAACCCCCTTGAGACGACCGCCGAGGCGATCGTGCAGCACCACCCCGACCAGTCCGGTTCCGCAGCCCAGATCGAGGACATCAGCGATCGGCTTCCCAGAGGAGAGATCCGGCTCGTGCCGTTCTAAGGCGCGCAGGATGAGACCTGGCACCCGATAGCCGAGACCGATCAGGCTCTGCTCGAAATGACCGGCGTAGGAGTCGAAGAGGCCGCGCACATAGTCGTCGCTGGCCCGCGCGGTCTGTTCCGTCCCCGTGACGTGGCGCAGGAACGGATCATCGGGGTTCAGCCGGTACGCCTTCTCGAACCAGAGCTTTGCCTCCTCGTCCCGATGCAAGAGAAGGGCAGTCTCCGCCAAGGCGACGAGCACCTCCACCGTGTTGCGAAGCGCCAACGGCAGCTGAAGCAGGCGCTTCTCGGCGTCCTCGAATCGCCCGAGACGACGTTCAATGCGGGCGAGGGCGACGTCGATCATCGCCTGCCCGGGAAACTGCGTCTTTATGGCATCACCGAATTCGATGGCCGCCTCGTGGTTTCCGCCTCTCTCCAGCGCTTGGAGCATCCCCATAGCGCAACGAAAAGTCACTCGTCCGGATCGTTCGATAGCCTCCCTGAACATGAGCAAGGCCTCGTCGGTTCGCCCGTTGCGCAGCAGCGCATGGCCGAACACCTCGACCGTCTCCGGGTCGCGAGGCGCGCCCTCGGCGGCTTCCGCGGCAGCGGCCAGAGCTTCCCGGTCGCGCCGTTCAGCCATGAGGGCCTGAGCCTGTTTCAGGCGGAGCACGACGCGCGCTTCAGATTCGCCAAGGGAAGTGATGGCGCGGTCGAGCAGATCGGCGAGGCCTGCAATCTCGCCCGCGCTCATCGAGGCATCGGCAAAGAGGGAGAGGACGTCCGGCGCCGCCTCCCCGCGCTCGACAAGGGGGCGAAGGAGGCGGCGCGCGGCAAGCGCGTCACCCCGGTCGTAGGCGGCCTTGGCGGCGGTGACGAACCAGGCTGGTTTGTTGACCGCCGGCTCGTCGGTGATCGCTGCAGTCTGCATGAGGATTTTCCTCCTTGGGGCGCATGGGGAACGGTCAAACCGTGATGGGAAAGGCGAACGCAGGTGCGATCGCGAGAGCTGGCCCGACGGCCGGACCAGCGGCGCCATCGGGCGACGTGCTCCAGGCACGAACCAGGAAGCGTTCAGCAAAACGCTCGACGAAACGAGGGTCCGCGAGCTTTGAGACATCGAGGCGCTGGCTGACGGCGCGGCCCTGGGCCTCGACCGGTTGCACGGCAAGCTCGAGAGGAAGGCCAAGGGCGGTCGTCACCACACGCCTGACCACCGGATTGCCGAGGACGGCGTAGACGCTGCCTGATGCCGATGCGGCCTGTTCCTTGAACACCAGCGCGTCGACGATCGCAGGGTCGCGGCTTCGTAACCGCTCGAAATGGGTAGATCGGACCCAACCGTCCTTGAGACGCCGGATCACTGCCGGATCACGCACCACGGCTAATCCCTTCATGGCGAGGTCGAGTGTGGCTGCGGCGGCGCGGAGCCGCCGATCCGGCAGGCGTGAGACGAGAGAATTGGGATCTCGCGGATCCGACAGCATGGCGCGCGTAAAGAGCGCCGGCGTCTCGGCCGCGTCCGGAACGCCGAGCGCCTTGGCGAGGAAGGCGCGGGCGTCTCGGTCGTCGAGCAGGGCCTGCGGCGAAGTCGGCACGGGCAAGCGCACGCTCGAAGCCGAGGAATGCCCTGGCCGTGGCGGGCTCCTGCCTGATGGCGGCAAGCGCCCTCGGCAGGCTCCGCTCCGCTTCCCGCAGGGCCAGCACCGGATTGGGCGCTGCGGCGGGTAGCGGAGACTGAAGCATTTCTCCGAGGGGGCTCAGCACGTTCGTCGCCCTCTGTTCAAAGGCCGTTTGCGACGGTGAGCGGCTCGGTTGGCGTGCCCATGGCGCAGCGGGCTGCATCGGCTAGGCCTTCGCTGACGGCACGGGTGATCTCGCCGATGGTCGCGACATCAGGCGCCTCGGAATCGATTTCCCGCAGCACGGCGAGTGCGACGGAGATGATCTGCGCCCGCAACTCCCGCGGCAGCCGGTTGGCGGGATCGCTGCACAGCGTTGCGGTGTGCAGCCAGAGACGGCGCGCATCGGCCAGCGCCCGCAGCCGCCGCACAGACGTGGAGGGCAAGGCGCTCGCCTGGTCGAGCTTGGATGCGATCGACGCAAAGAGCCTCGATTCGGCCAGGACGGGATGGTCGACTTGCGTGCTTTGCCGGTACCGGTCGATTGCGGGCGTCATGTTGGGCTCCCGGAGTGTGGAACGTGAGCAAGCGGCTTCGAGGCGAGGCCGAAAACGGCATCCTCGTGCGAGATGACGAGGCGACAGGCCTTAAGGGCGGCATAGAACCGGCCGGCGAGCGCGTCGCGCTCGATCTCGACAAGGACTGAGCGAAGGGTGGGCGAGGTCGTCGCCTCGGCGAGGTCGCGCGCGAAGGCGATGGCCAAGGCGAGGTGGCGGGCGCGTTCTTCGGACGACGTGACGTAGGCGGACTGAAGCGCGGCATAGAGCCGGCGCGCCGGCGTGGTCGCCTGATCGGGATTCAGGATCTGCTTGCCGTAGAGGATGTCGGCTCGGCTGGGCAGGTCGATCACGGCTCGGGTGCGGAACCGAATCGCGGCACCGTTGATGATCAGCGCCTCACCCGCCTTGAACTTGAGGACCAGACCGGACATCGGCGTGTTGCCCTGCTAGGCGCGGCGCCGTTTTGGCGCCGCTGAAAGCCCATCCGTCAGCGGAACAACCCGAGCAGGATCTGCGGCGCCTGGTTGGCGATGCCGAGCGCCTGCGTGCCGAGCTGCTGGCGGATCTGCAGGGCCTGCAGCCGCGCCAACTCCTTGGCGAGATCGGCGTCGATCAGAGCGCCAAGCCCGGCCTCGATCGCGTCGATCTTGTCCTTGTTGAAGCGGATCTGGTTGTCGACGTAGCGGAAGGCCGAACTGAACAAGTTCAGTTGTCGTACCCACCGCTCGAAACGCATTCGAGAAGGCGGAACCTCGCGCTGAGGGCGCCAACGGCATCGCCAACAGTAATAGTGGTTGTTCCGACTGCACGATGGAGGCGAAAATATTCTGAGCTGGCATTGAACCCGTTGATCGTATACTGGGTCCCAATCTCATTGCGAATGACTTGCAAAGTTGCGATATATTGTGATGTAAATGTTCCTGTTCCCAACAAAAGGCTTTTGCCGTTGTAGCACGGCATCATTGATGAAGCCTTCAATATTTGCTCGAAGATCGTTGTATTGCTGTCGAATATTGCTGTCGTGTTGCTCCGGTCACATTACCGTCGGCGAGCTTGACCAGCACCTCCTTCATCTTCGTCATGGTGTCGGAGATGTTGCGCAGGGCCGACATCGTCGTCTCGAGCAGGCCCTTCGTGCCGCCGAGCTGCTCGTTGACCGAGGTGAGCGCCGCGACGTCGGCCCGCACCGCCTGGGCGATGGCGAAGACCGCTCCGTCGTCCTTCGCGTCTGCCACGCGGAAACCGGTCGACACGCGCTTCTGCGAAGCGGCCAGAGCCTCGTTGGTGCGGTTCGAGCGTCTGCAGCGCGACCATCGCGCCGATGTTGGTATTCACCGAGTTGAGCGACATTTTCGTCCTCCATGCCGTTGCATCGCACCGCCCAACCCGCGTTTTGCAGGCACGCCGGACGAGAGCGCCGCCGAAACAAATCCCGCGCGACGGCCGCGGGGAGGGAAGCCCCTCAACCCGGGAGGGTAGCGGCCGAAAGTTAACGAAGGCCTTTCGCCGCCCGGGCGTCTGGCGGGCAGCACGCGGCGTGCCAACAACAGGAACGCGCTGCGACAGGAGAGAAGGCGTCCGGCGCGGCAGAGGTCGCGCTAGGCTGGGCAGGACTTGCCGAGTGATACCCAGGCAAATCCTGCCGGCGCTTCCGCGCCGACCGCGCTTCCGCAGCGTGGACAATCAGCGCGGCCAATCAAGCGTCTCGCTTGGCCCATTCCCTGCATGAGCGGACGGGCGGTCTTGGTTCCGCCGCCCCCCTCCACGCCGGGGGCGATCGATCGGCCGCATGGAGGAAGGACCGATGGAGGCGATTTCGTCCTGGGCAAGTTTCGCGCGCCTGACCGATCAGGTCTTCGCCACCCAGACACGGCTCGACCTTGTCCATCGCCAGATCGGTTCAGGCAAGGTCGCGCAGAGCTTCGGCGGGCTCGGCGCGGCGGCACCAGGCCTCGATCGACGGCCGGGCCGCGCTCGGAGAGATCGAGCTCGTTGCAGCGCGCGATCGTCCAGACGGAAAGCCGGCTGACGGTGATGCAGACGGTCCTTGAACCGTCTCGGGGCGATCGCAGGCGAAGGGATTGAGCGGGTGATCCAGCAGTTCGGGGTCTTTCCCCCTCCGCTCGCCGTACTGAACGACGAGGCCAACACGCTGCTCGAGGAGGTTCGTACCCTTCTCAACACCGCAGTCGACGGGGACTACCTCTTCAACGGGCGTCGCACGCAGGAGCCTCCCGTTCCCGCCGCAATCTCCGCTTCAGGACTGTACTCAGGGATCCAGGCTGCGCTCGGCTCACTTGCTCCGGGCAATGCGGCGACGGTGATCGCCACCACGTTCTCGCTTGCCTCCTCCAACGCCTCCGGAGTCACCCCCTTCTCTTCCTATCTCTCTGCGCCGCCCGGGCTGACCGAGGCGCGGCTCTCCGTCCGCGTCGACATCGGCTTCGAGGTCGCGTGGGGCATCAAGGCGAATGCGAATGGGGCAGCTGTCTCCGACCCGCCGACTACAGGATCTGCGGTGCGGGACCTCATTCGGGGTCTGACCATTCTGGCAAATGTCAACGAGGCCCAGCGAACAGCGGCACCCGACGACTTCCGGGAAGTCCTGGAGTCGGTCCGCGCCGGCCTTGCGAGTGCGAAGGCAGCCTTGGCCGCGGAGGCGGGAGCGCTTGGCGAAACCCAAAAGCTGCTGGAGGCGACGCGTTCGCGCCATGAAGACCTCCGCATCGTCTTCGAGAAGCAGATCGGCGATGCCGAGGACGCCGACCTCGGCGAACTCTCGATCCGCCGGTCCCTTCTCCAGAGCCAGCTCGAGGCGTCGTTCCGCATCATCGCCTCGCTGCGCGAACTGACGCTCGCGCGCTTCCTGGGCTAGGGACGGGGGACGCGGGGCGGTCGGCATCGCACGGCGGCGGCAGCGACTGACGACAAGGAAGGGCACCCCCGGATGTCTCTGACCCATGCCCTGACCGTCGCCACATCAGGGCTCGCCGCGATCAACCGCCAACTGGCGGTCGCATCCCAAAACATCGCGACGGCCGATCAGGCCGGGGCGACGCAAAAGCGCGTCCGTCTGACCAGCGCCGTGGCGGACGGCATTGGGATCGGGGTCGGCGTCGGCGCCGTGGTCCGTGCCGACGATCCCATGCTGCGGCGTTTGTTCCTCGCCGCCTCGGCAGACTTCGCCGCTGCGGACCTGCGCGCCGCCATTCTCGCCCCGGTCGACTCCCTCGCCGGGCGGCCGGAGGACGGCGCCTCGCTGGCCGGGCTCACCGGGCGTGTTCGCGACGCCTTCGTGGCACTTCAGGCAGATCCGTCCTCGGCCATCGGCCAGGCCGCCGTGGTGGACGCGGCGGTCGATCTCGCCCGTCATCTCAATGCGCTGAGCGCAGCGATCCAGAAGGCGCGTCAAGACGCGCACGATGCCCTGCGCGATGCGGTCAGGCGCGGCAACGAGGCGCTCGCCGAGCTCGGGCGGTTGAACACGCGCATTGTCGAGCTGCGCCATCGAAACCAGCCGTCGGGCGAACTCGAAGACGCGCGCGATCGGACCGTCGCGGCGCTTGCCGACCTGTTCGGCCTGCGCCCGATCCAGCAAGCGAGCGGGATGGTCCTGATGGTCACCCGCAACGGGATGGTGTTGCCGACCGAACCCGATGCTCTCTCCATCCAGGCGGCGACCATCGACGCCTCGAGCTTCTACACGCCGGGCAACGCGCTGAGGCTCGAGGTCAATCTCGGCAACGGCACCACCTTCGAACTCGACCGAACGCACCTAGGCGGTCGCGCGGGCGCGGCGATGGAGTTGCGCGACGAGACCCTGCCCCTGATGCAGGCCGAGCTCGACGAATTCGCCCAGAAGCTTGCTCGCCGGTTCGACCAGCAGGGACTGAGGCTGTTCTCTCGGGCCGACGGCACGATCCCGCTCGAGAACCTCACCGACCAGCAGGGCTACGTCGGCTTCGCGCGGGAGATCGTGGTCTACCCGGCGATCCGCGCCGAACCGCGCTACGTCCGCGACGGCACGCACACGATCCCTGGCGGAACGCCGCCTGCCTTTCCGGGCGGGAGCCCCAACGCATCGCCAGGGCCATCGGGCGCTCCGTTCACGCCCAACCCCGCGGGCGGGCCGGCGGCCTTCGACACGCTGATCCGGCGCGTGCTGGACCACGCCCTCGGTGCGACGCTGGATCCCGGGCCGCCTCCGCTTGCGCACAACCCGGTTTTTCGCACCGACGGGCTCGGCCCGTCGCCGAATCCGCTCGAACAGCTCGACGAGCCCGCTCTCGGTTACCGCCGGCACGACGCTGCTCGACTACGCCGGCCTCGTCGTCGCGCGTCATGCGCTGGTGCACGACAGCGCGGCTCGGGCCGAGGAGCAAGCACGCGTGAGCCGGGACGTCGCCCGGGATCGTCTTGCCGATGCCGTCGGCATCTCCGTCGACCGCGAGATGGCTTTGCTGGTGGAGTTGCAGAACGCCTATCTCGCCAACGCCCGCGTGCTGTCGACGGTGCAGGCGATGTGGGATGCCCTGCTGGCATCGGTTCGCTAGGCCGTCCGACCCCCGCAGGAGACGAATTTCGCAGGGGCGGCGTGGCGGCTCGCGGGGTTCTCCCGGCGCCGCGGCAGATTGTTCCGGGCGGCAATTCCGGCCCGGTGCGCGTCGTCACGGCGACGCGGAACGCAGTCGTTGCTTGCGGGTTGGCGGCGAACAAGCGTCGGCACCGATCATGCAAGGAAACGGCGGGCGTAAGGAAGGAGGATCGACCACATGTCCATCTTCGGTGCGATGACCACGGCGATCGGCGGTCTCACCGCGCAGTCGCGCGCGCTTGGCCACGCCTCGGACAATATCGCCAACAGCCAGACGATCGGCTTCAAGCGGGTCGATACGAATTTCGTCAGTTTCGTCACCAACAGCTCGACGCGCATCCACGAGCCGGGCAGCGTCGTCGCGCGCCCCGCCTTCCGCCACGATGTCCAGGGCGCGATCGAGCAGGTCTCGAGCAACACGTCGCTTGCGATCTCGGGGGCAGGATTCTTCGGCGTCACCCAGGCAATCACCGTCGACACCAACACCAACCTGCCGATCTTCGACACGCGCCGGTTCTACACGCGCGCCGGGGATTTCGCTCTCGATCGCAACGGCTATCTTGTGAACGGAGCCGACTATTTCCTGCTCGGCTGGCCGGTTGACCAGAACACGCTTCAGCCGAACCAGGCGGTGATCGAACCGGTCCGCGTGACGCAGATGATCGGTGCGCCGGTTGCGACCTCGCAGATCGACCTCTCCGCCAACCTTCCCGGAAACGCGCCGATCGCACCCGCCCCGGGCAGCTCGTTCACGTCTACCGTCGGCATCTACGACCCGCTCGGCAACCTGCAGACGGCGACGATCACCTGGACGCACACCGGAACGAACACCTGGACCGCCTCCTTCGATATGGACAGCGACGGCACGGTGGACGGCACGCTCGATTTCACCTTCGGCATCCTGCCGAACACGCCGGGCACGCTCGTTCCTGGTGGAGCGGGCATTCAGAACAACACCGGAGTTGTCACCGCGATCGGCACCCCGAGTACGGCCGGTTCGCCCGCCACTGCGACGGTGACCTTCAACTACGGCTCGGGTCCGCAGCAGATCGTCTTCAACTTCGGGCGCTACGACGAGACGGCGGGCCTGACGCAGTTCGCCGGCACGGAGTACGAGGTGCGTGCGATCGAACAGAACGGGGTTCCGCCGGGAGCGTTCTCCTCCGTCACGATCGCCGAGTCGGGCGACGTCATCGTCAACTACGACAACGGGCAGCGTCGCACCATCTACCGCGTGCCGGTGTTCAGGTTCAGCGACCCAAACCGGCTCGAGCGGCTTGACGGCCAGGCTTTCGCGCCGACGCGGGACTCGGGTCCCGCCAATCCGCACAACGCGGGCACGCAGGGCACCGGAACCCTGGTCGTCGCCGCGATCGAGCGGTCGAACGTCGACATCGCGCAGGAGTTCACGCGGCTCATCGTCGCGCAACGCGCCTACTCGGCGAACACGCGCGTCGTCTCCGCCTCCGACGAGATGCTGCTCGAGACCCTGAACATGAAGCGCTGACGCCGCAGCGGCGTGCGGTCGACGCGCAGCGGCGGTGTCCGCGTTCGGAGGAGAGGCGAGGATAGGGGCGGGAGACACCCCAACTGGATCGGCACGGCTGCGCCTGCCGGGAGGGTTGCGCGTCCGCGGGCCCGCAAGAGCGGGCGGCGAGATGGCTCGGCCTGCGGTCTGAGCGATGCCTTCGGCGGCGTGCCGCCTGGCTCGAGGCGGGGTGTCGTCGCTCAGTTGGTCTGGCGCCGGCGGCCGCCTCGTGCTGCACTCGCAGACGAGGGACAGCGGAAGAGGGAGACGCGCGTGCGCGGGATCGCCATGGTGACGGGGGCCGGCTCCGGGATCGGGCGGGCGGCGGCGCTCGCGCTGGCGGAGGCGGGCTGGGCCGTGGTGCTTGCGGGTCGGAGACGAGAGGCGCTCGAGGAAACCGCCGCGCTCGCTCCAGCCGGGGCGCGCCTTCTCGTCGTGCCGGCTGACGTCGCCGACGAGACCTCGGTCGACGCGTTGTTTGCCGAGACGCGCCGGGTCTTCGGCCGCCTTGATCTCCTCTTTAACAACGCAGGGACGAATGCTCCTGCGGTTCCTCTCGAGGATCTGTCGCTTGCGCAGTGGAACGCCGTCGTCGCGGTCAATCTCACCGGCGCCTTCCTCTGCGCGCGCGCCGCGTTCCGCCTGATGAAGGAGCAGGAGCCGCGCGGGGGCCGGATCATCAACAACGGCTCGATCAGCGCGCATGCTCCCAGGCCTCTCAGCGCCCCGTACACGGCGACCAAGCACGCGATCACGGGCCTGACCAAGTCGCTGGCTCTCGACGGCCGGGCCTACGACATCGCCTGCGGTCAGATCGACATCGGCAATGCGGCGACACCGATGACGGAACGGATGGCCCAGGGGGTGCGCCAGGCCGACGGACGGATCGCTCCCGAACCGCGCATGGATGTCGCGCAGGTCGGGGCGGCGATCGTGCACATGGCGAGCCTGCCGCTTGGAGGCGAACATCCTGTTCATGACGATCATGGCGACGAAAATGCCCTTCGTCGGACGCGGATGAGGTGGCGATGCGGCGACGGTCCCTTCTCATTGCGGCTGTCGGCTGCGCCGCAAGCCGCGCCTGGAGCCGCGAGCCGGTCGATGTCGCTCTCGTGCTCGCGACCGACGCCTCTGGCTCGATCGACGACGACGAGTTCCGCCTGCAGAAGGAGGGGATCGCCGATGCCGTCAGCGATGCGCGCGTGCTCGCGGCCATCGCCTCGCAGCCGATCGGACGATCGGCCGTCGCCTATCTGGAGTGGGGCTCCCCTGGCGCCGCAAGGGTGGTCGTGCCCTGGACAAAGCTCGGCGGGGCAGCCGATGCAGCGCGCTTTGGGCGGGCGGTTCTGGACGCGCCGCGTTCGCCCCAATCCTGGAACGCGATCGGCGACGCCATCGTGCGGGCGACGGAGTTGCTGCGGGACTGCCCGTTCGAGGCGACGCGCGGCGTGATCGACGTGGCAGGCGACGGGCCCGACATGCGCAGCCTGACGCCGGCTGCCCGCGCGCGCGACGCCGCCGTGCGCGAGGGCTACGTGATCAACGCGCTGGCGATCGTGCTGCGGCCGGCGGCACGGGGGCTCGTCGACCATTACGCCCGCGAGGTGATCGGCGGGCCCGGGGCCTTCGTCGAGGTCGCGGAGGGGAGAGGCGATTTCGTCTCCGCCCTGCGCCGCAAGCTTCTGCGCGAGATCGCCTGATCGGAGCTTCCCCGCGACTGAGCATCGCGGAAGAAGGACGAGGGCGGTCTCAACGGCAGGGGACCGAGCGCCGCGGCGGGGCGTGCCAGGAAGGCTGCGCCGCGATCGCCGAGCAGATCCGCGGCCCCGAGGGACGTCGCTTCCGCCGCAGTGGACCACGGTCCGCCGCCATGGCCGGCCGGCTCGGCGTGCAGGCCAAACGATCCAGCCCCGGGCCCACGAGCAACGCGGCAAGGCCGATGCGGGCAGCGCGCGATGCATCGTGCACGTTCGGCGGGCGGCGGCGGCCGATCGCGACCCGAGGCGCTGCTGACCCTGCTTGACGCCTGTTTTCGTCGCCGCCCACAGTTACGTCGGAGGCAGTCGTCGTCGTGCGGCGAAACCGTGGGCGGAGCGCGGCTTTTGCCTGCGGGGAGCGGTGCGCGGTGCGGGTGACGGCGAAGACATGAGCACAGGGGCGTTCGCGGAGCTCGTCATCTCGGGCGGGCCAATCTGGTGCGGCAAAGGCGAGGGGTTCGTCGACGCCGTCGCTGTCGCTGATGGGCGTATCATCGCTGCAGGCACGGTCGCGGACCTCGAAGCGGTTCTTCGTCCTGGAACGCGCCGGCTCGATCTTTCCGGTCGTCTTGCCGTGCCGGGCTTGGTCGAGGCCCATATGCACCTTCTTCCCTACGGCCTTGGACTTGCCCAGGTGAACCTGCGTCCGGACAACGGCGTGCGAACACTCGACGAGCTCCTTCGCCGCCTAGCCGCCGCTGCCTCGCGAGCGCGGCCCGGCGCGTGGATCCTCGGCCGTGGCTACGATCAAGGCGCGCTTGACATCGCGCGCCATCCGACTGCTGCGGACCTCGACCGCGCCGTTCCCCACCATCCGGTTGTGATCAAGCGTGCTTGCGGCCACATGCTGGTTGCCAACAGCGCAGCGTTGCACCGCGCCGGCATCACCGCCGACACTCCCGATCCGGAAGGAGGTGCGATCGGGCGCGAGGGCGGGACGCTGAACGGCCTGTTCCAGGAACGGGCGATGCGGCTGGTGCTGGACCATGTGCCGCCACCCGACGAGGGCGCCATGGTGGAGGCAATCGGCGCTGCCTGCCGAGACTTGGCCCGTTTCGGCTTCACCGCCGCGAGCGACATGAACGTCGGATCGACGGCAGGGCTTGCTGAGATCGACGCCTATCGTCGTGCCGAGCGGGAGGGCGCGCTGTCGCTGCGCTTGTGGCAGGTGCTGGCCGGCAACCCGGAAGGCATCGCGGACACGGCCTGGGACGCAGGACTTCGGCCGATGTCCGGAGGCCCTTTGCTGCGCTGGGGCGGGGTTAAGGTGTTCGCTGACGGCTCGGCGGGGGGGCTGACGGCGGCCTTCTCCGAGCCCTACCTTGCGAGCGGAGGTGGCGGGCGCGGTCTCCTCTGTTTTTCGACCGAAACGCTTCACGCGCTCCTCGACCACTACCACCGCCGCGGCTGGCAGCTCGCCATCCACGCGATCGGCGATGCGGCCATCGAGCAGGTGCTGAGCGGGATGGAGGCGGCCGATTCGCCCGAGCATCCGGTTGCGGGCCGGCGCCACCGCATCGAGCATTGCGGCTTCGTCACCGAAGGTCAACGGCGGCGCATGCTGGCCCGCGGCATCATACCCGTCCCCCAGCCGGTCTTCATCCATGAGTTCGGGGACCTCTACGTCGCCAATCTGGGTCGCGCGCGCGCCGAGGCCTCGTATCCGATGCGGAGCTGGATCGATGAGGGTGCCGATCCCTCGGCCAGTTCGGACGCTCCCGTCTCCACCGTCAACCCCTTCGTCAACCTGCATGCGATGCTGACCAGGCGCACCTGTCGCGGCACAGTCGTCGGAGAGGACCAGCGGATCACCCTCGCCGAAGCTTTGCACGCCTACACCCGTGCCGGCGCCTTCACGCAGTTCGCCGAGACCGAACGGGGCACCCTTGCTCCAGGCATGCGGGCCGACATCGCGGTCGTCGACCGCAACCTCTTCGCATGCGATCCCGAGGAGATCCTTGCGGCGCGCGTCGATCTGACGCTGCGCGACGGGAAGGTGCTGTTCGACCGGCACGGCGAAATCGCCGCGGCCGCCGCCTGACCTGCGCCATGCTCGGCCATATCGTCCGACGCCTTGCCACTGCCGTCCCGGTGATGTTCGGCGTGTTGCTGATCGGTTTCGTGCTGTTGCAGGTGGTGCCGACCGATCCCGCCACCGTGCGCGCGGGGCCGATGGCGACTGCCGAGACGATCGCCGCCATCCGCTCCGACCTCGGCCTCGACCGTCCGCTCTGGGAGCAGTTCCTGCGCTACCTTTGGCGGCTGGCGCAGGGCGATCTCGGCGTCTCCATCATCAACAATGTCCCTGTGGCGCAGGAGCTCGCCGCGACCATCCCGCCGACCCTCGAGCTGATGCTTGCCTCCTTGGTGTGGTCGATCCCGCTCGGCCTCGCGCTTGGCACGCTGGCCGCCTACCGCCGCGGATCGCTCTTCGATCGCGCCATCATAGCCTTCTCCGTCGCCGGCGTGTCGGTGCCGGTGTTCTTCCTCGGGCTCCTTCTGATCTGGTTCGTCGGCTTCAAGTGGCAGCTCCTGCCCTTCACTGGGCGGGCCGGTCCGCTCTGGACAGTCGAGGGGCTGCGCGCGATCGCTCTCCCCGCGCTCACTTTGGGCGGCGTCTTCGTCGGTCCCGTGGCGCGGATGACGCGCACCGCCGTGCTCGACGTGCTTTCGGCCGACCACGTGCGCACCGCGCGGGCCAAGGGCTTGGCCGAGCGCCTCGTCGTGCTGCGTCACGCCCTGCGCAACGCGTTGATCCCCGTCGTCACGCTGATCGGCCTTCAGGTCGGCTTCCTGCTCGGCGGTGCGGTGGTGACGGAGACGATCTTCTCCTGGCCCGGGGTCGGTCGCCTCGCGGTCGGTGCCATCCTCTCCTCCGACTTCCCGATGGCGCAGGGCACCATCATCGTTCTCAGCCTCGGCTTCATCGTGATCAACCTGGTCGTGGACGTGCTCTACGCCGTGCTGGATCCGCGGGTGCGGGCGGCATGACGGCGGGCCTGCAGGGAATGTCCACTGCCGTGCCGGACGCCGCGCCGCGCGGCCCGGGCCTGCTGCGTCGCGTGCTGGCCGACCCAAGCGCCGCCTTCGCCGCCGCTCTCGTCTCGTTTTTCTTCGCCGCGGCCCTCTTCGCCCCGCTCCTCGCCTGGGCCGACCCGTACGAGACGAACCTCGCGGCGACCCTTCGCCCGCCCGGCGGCGCGTACTGGTTCGGCACCGATGCGCAGGGGCGCGATCTCGTCGTGCGATGCCTGTATGGCTTGCGCCTCACCCTGCTGATCGGCCTCGTGTCGGTCGCGATCGGCGGCGCAGCGGGGCATCCTCGATCGGCTTCCTCGCAGCCTTCTATCCCCGTCTCGATGGCCTGTTGATGCGGCTGATGGACATGCTTCTGTCCTTCCCCGCAATCCTGTTCGGGCTTGCGCTCGCTGCGATCTTCGGGCCCGGCGTGGTGGCGGTGGTGACCGCGCTCGCAATCGCCACCGTCCCGCTGATGGCGCGCATCGTGCGCGGTGCTGCTCTCGTGGTGATGAAGCAGGACTACATCGAGGCCGCGCGCGCCATCGGCATGAGCGATGCGCGGCTGATCTGGCGGCATGTGGCGCCGAATGCGGCAAGCGCGATCTTCGTCTTCGCCACGCTGCGCTTCGGCCAGGTGATCCTGCTCGGGTCTGCCCTCTCCTTCCTCGGCCTCGGTGCACAGCCGCCCACGGCGGAGCTCGGCGCGATGGCGGCGGAGGGGCGGAACTTCCTCTTCTTCGCCCCGCACATTTCGGTGGTGCCGAGCGTGATCATCTTCCTCGTGGTGCTGGCGTTCAACATCCTGGGCGACGCGCTGCGCGACGCGCTCGACCCGCGGCTTCGCGTTTGACCAACGAAGGGGAGACGACGATGCGACCGACGACACGACGCCTGTTTCTCGCCGCAGTCGGCCATGGTGGGTCTCGGGCCTTGCGGAGGCGCGCCGCGCAGACGGCACCGCGCGACACGCTGGTGATCCTGCGCGAGATCGACGCCGACCGGTACGACCCGCACCGCGCGGTCGCCTTCGCCGCCGGCGAGGTCATCTTCATGATGACCGACACCCTGGTCAGCATGGACTGGGACCAGAAGACGATCCGCCCGGGACTTGCAACCTCGTGGACGGTGAGCGAGGACGGCACGCTCTACACCTTCCGCCTGCGGGAGGACGTGACGTTCTGCGACGGGCGGAAGATGACGGCGCACGACGTCGTCTACTCGCTCAACCGCTGGATCGACCCCGCCATCCGCGGGCCGGTCCGTTGGCGCGCCGGCCCGGTGAAGGAGATCAGGGCCAAGGATGACTACACGGTCGAGTACGAGCTCACCGAGCCCTATGCGGAACTCCTGTTCCAGCTGACGCTCTTCTTCGCCGGCGTGGTTGACCGGCACACGGTGGAGCGGCTCGGCGACAACTTCGGCACCCAAGGCTTCAACGGCACAGGGCCCTACTGCTGGGTGTCGTGGACGCCGCGGCAGGAGCTCGTCCTGCAGCGTCACCCCACCTACGCCTGGGGCCCGCCGATCTACCAAAACCCGCGGCCGCAGATCGAGCGCGTGATCTGGCGCATCATTCCGGACCCGAACACGCGCGTGGCTGCCCTGATCACCGGCCAGGGCGACATCACCCAATACATCCCGAACTTCGCTCTGGAGACGCTGCGCCGTACGCCGGGCATCACGCTGGCCCAGCAGCCGAACTACTTCGTCGACTTCTTCATGGGCTTCAAGATCGACAAGCCGGTGGTGAACGATCCGGCCATCCGCCGCGCGATCAACCTCGCGGTTGATCGCGACGCGATGGTGCGCGCGGTGTTCTTCGGCGCCGCCGACCCGATGCGAGGCCTGATCCACCCGGCAGCGCCGGGCCACGACCCGGATCCTCGTGCGCGCGTGCCTGCGCACAACCCGAGCCGAGGCGCGCCGCATCCTCGACGAGGCCGGCTGGCGCCCGGGGCCTGACGGGATCCGCGTCAAGGACGGCCAGCGCGCCTCCTTCCTCCTTTACGGCATCACGACCCAGGTCAATCGCCAGATGGCGGAGGCGATGCAGGCGGATCTCCGTCGGGTCGGGATCGAGATGCGCGTGCAGCTGTTCGACGCGACCGTCGCCTGGGGCCGGCTTGCGACTCAGGAGTTCGACGCCTTCTTCATGAGCTATCCTTACGTCTCGGCAACCGACGCGCTGAACCTCTACTTCCGCAGCGAAGCAGCCCCCACGCCGAACCGGATGAACTGGAAAGACCCGCAAACCGACGCCTGGCTGCGTGAGGCGCGCTCGGCCCTCGATGCCGCCGTGCGGCAGACGGCGGTGGCCAACGTGCAGCGCCAGCTCATCGAAGCCGATGTGTGGTTTCCGATCGCGCACAGTCAGCTCTGGCTCGCCTCGGGGTCCCGGGTGGCGGGTGCGCGCCCGCATGGGGTCTACGGCTCGGCGCTCTATCGCGGCCTCGACCTCAGGCTCACCCGCTGAGGGGAGCGAGCGCAATGCCGGAACGGAATGGCGGCGCAACGACGCTCATCCGCAACGCCGAGGTGATCGTCGCCTGGGATGAGCGGGCGAAGCGCCACGTGTACCTGACGGGCGGCGACGTCGCGTTCGCGGATGGCGCCCTCCGCCACGTCGGCCGCGACTACGCCGGGCCGGCCGATCGCGTGATCGACGGGGCCGGGCTGATGGTGATGCCCGGCCTCGTCAACATCCACAGTCACCCCTCGTCCGAGCCGAAGAACAAGGGGATCACGGACGAAATCGGCAGCCCCGGCGCTCTACCACTCGACCCTCTACGAGTATCTCCCCGCGCTCGTGATCGACGAGGCGGGGGCGAAGGCCGCGGCGCGCGTCGCTCTTGCCGAACTCGCGCTCTCCGGTGTGACGACGGTGGTCGATCTCTCCGTCGCCTACGACGGCTGGCTCGACCTCCTCGCCGAAAGCGGGCTGCGGGCGGTCGTCGCACCCATGGTGCGCTCCGCCCGCTGGTTCACCCGCAACGGCCATCTCGTCGAGTACGAGTGGGACGAGGCGGCCGGTGAGCGGGCGCTGGCCGACTCGCTCTCGCCGTGATCGACCGGGCACTGGCAACATCCGTCGGGGCGGCTCTCCGGCATGGTGGCGCCGGCGCAGATCGACACCTGCACGCCGCGGCCTGATCCGCGACAGCTTCGCCGAAGCCGAACGGCGCGGCCTTGCCTGGCAGATCCATGCCGCGCAGAGCGTGGTCGAGTTCCACGAAATCACGCGCCGCCACGGTGTCACGCCCGTCCAATGGCTCGCCCAACTCGGCGTGCTCTCGGGCCGCAGCATCATCGGCCACGGCATCTTCCTCGACGACCATCCGCGCACGCGTTGGTGGACGGACCGCGACCTTTCGCTGCTCGCCGAGGCCGGGACGACGGTCGCGCACTGCCCCACCGTCTTCCTGCGCCGTGGCATCGCGCTGCGCGACTTCGGCCGCTACCGCCGCGCGGGCGTGCGGCTTGGTCTCGGGACCGACACCTATCCCCACAACATGCTGGAGGAGATGCGGCACGCCGCCTACGCGGCGCGGCTGGTGGCGGAAACGCCGCGCACGCTCTCCACCGCCGATGTGTTCCATGCGGCGACGGTGGCGAGGGGCCGAGGCGCTCGGACGCAGACGACATCGGCCGCCTGGCGCCGGGCTGCCGCGCCGACCTCGTCCTCGTCGATCTTCGCCATCCGGCGATGCGTCCCGCGCGCGACCCGCTGCGCAGCCTGGTCTATTCGGCCGCCGAACGGGCGGTGCGCTCGGTGTTCGTCGATGGCGAGGAGATCGTGCGCCAGGGGCGTGTGCTGACCATCGACCTCGAGGCGGCGGCGGCTGAGCTGGAGGCGGCACAGGCACGCATGCTGGCGCGCGTGCCCGAGCGTGACCGGGCGCGGCGCAGCATCGACGAGCTCGCTCCCCCAGTGCTGCCCCATGCCTGACGCAGCGCTTTTGGAAATCGTCGATCTGCGCACGGTGTTCCGCACGGGCTTCGGCGAGTTTCCGGCCGTCGACGGCGTGTCGCTCGCAATCGATGGTGGCCGCACGCTCTGCATCGTGGGCGAGTCGGGCTGCGGCAAGAGCGTGCTTGCGCTCTCCATCCTTCGCCTTGTTCCCCGGCCCGGCCGCATCGCAGGCGGTACGATCCGCCTCTGCGGCCGCGACCTCACAGCCTTGTCGGACGTCGAGATGCGCGCCATCCGCGGCGCCGAGATCGCGATGATCTTCCAGGAGCCGATGACGAGCCTCAATCCGGTGCACAGCGTGGGCTTCCAGATCGAGGAGGCGGTGCTCGCGCATCGCGCCGTCTCCCGCCGCGAGGCGCGCGAGATCGCGATCGATGCCCTGGCCCGCGTGCGGATCCCGGACCCGAAGCGGCGCGCGGAGGACTATCCCCATCGCCTTTCGGGGGGGATGCGGCAGCGCGTGATGATCGCGATGGCGCTCGCCTGCCGACCGAAGCTCCTGATCGCGGACGAGCCGACGACCGCCCTCGACGTCACCATCCAGGCGCAGATCCTCGACCTGTTGCGCGAGCTGCAGGCGGAGACGGGCATGGCCATCCTGCTGATCACGCACGATCTCGGCGTCGTGGCGGAGATGGCGGACGAGGTCGCGGTGATGTATGCGGGCCGCGTGGTCGAACGCGGCCCGGCCGAGGCCATCTTCTCCGACGCCCAGCATCCCTACACGCTTGGCCTGTTCGGCTCGCTTCCCCGGCTCGATCGGGAGGGAGAACGGTTGCTTGCGATCGAAGGCAGCGTCCCTCCGCCCTTTGCCTTGCCGCCCGGCTGCCGCTTCCACCCGCGTTGTGTCTTCGCCGACCGTCGTTGCACCGTCGAGGTCCCGTCCCTGCGGCGCTTCGGCGAGCGGCACGAGGCAGCCTGCTTCCGCGCTCCTCTCGAGGCCATGGCGGCGTGAGCGGGCCGCTCCTCGCCGTGCGCGACCTCGCCAAGCACTTCACCGTTTCGCGCGGGGTGGTGCTGGCGAGGCGGACGGGAACGGTGCGCGCCGTCGATGGCGTGTCGTTCGAGCTGAGCGAAGGCGAGACTTTGGCGCTCGTCGGGGAGTCCGGTTGCGGCAAGAGCACGACGGCGCGCCTCGTGCTGCGCCTGCTCGAGCCGAGCCGACGGGTCCATCCTGTTCCAGGGCCGCGACATCGCCCGTCTCTCTCCTGCGGCGCTCCGTCCGCTCCGGCGAGCGATGCAGCCGGTGTTCCAGGACCCCTTCGCCTCGCTCAACCCGCGCATGACGGTCGGCCGCATCATCGAAGAGCCGATGGAGGTGCACGGTCTCGGCGATGCGGCCTTCCGCCGGGCGCGGGTTGCCGAACTGCTCCGCCTGGTCGGGCTTGCGCCCTATCACGCCGAGCGGTTTCCGCATCAGTTCTCGGGCGGGCAGAGGCAGCGCATCGGCATCGCCCGCGCGCTCGCGCTCGACCCGAAACTCGTGGTGTTGGACGAACCCGTCTCGGCGCTCGACGTCTCGATCCAGGCGCAGGTGCTCAATCTGCTCGCCGACCTGCAGCAGCGGCTCGGGCTCGCCTATCTCTTCATCGCGCACGATCTCGCCGTCGTTCGCCACGTCGCCGACCGCATGGCGGTGATGTACCTCGGACGGATCGTGGAATTCGCGCCGAAGCGCGCACTCTACCACGCGCCGTGCCATCCCTACACCCAAGCCCTGCTCGCTGCGATCCCTCTGCCCGATCCGCGGCGGCGGCGCACCGCACCCTTGCTCAGCGGCGATCCGCCGAGCCCTTTCGATGTTCCTGCAGGATGCGCCTTCCGCTCTCGCTGTCCGCACGCGCGCGACCGATGCCGCGAGGAGAGGCCGGAGTTGCGCGAGGTCTCGCCGGGCCATCGCGTCGCCTGCCACTACGCCGAGAGGCTGCCGCCAGCTCGCCTTGCCTCGCTTGCGCCGTCGCCCCAGCCACCGGCGCTCGCCCGACGCCTCGCCCTCTACGCGGCGCGGCGAGCGGCAGGCGGCTGAGCGCGTTCACACGTCGACCGCCTCGGCATCGACCGTCCGCGCGTTCTGTTGGATGAAGGCGAAGCGCAGTTCGGGGCGCCGTCCCATCAGGGCTTCGACGATGTCGCGGGTTCGCGCGAAAGCCTCCGGTGGCATGACGATGCGGAGCAGGGTGCGCTTCGCGGGGTCCATCGTCGTTTCGCGCAGCACGGCGGGCGGCATCTCGCCGAGACCCTTGAAGCGGCTGACCTCGATCCGCGTGCCGGGCTTGAAGGTCGCGCGCACCCGCTCGAGATCGGCATCGTCGCGGGCATAGGCCGTGCGGCCGGCGCCGACCAGCCGATAGAGCGGCGGCTGGGCAAGGAAGAGCCTGCCGCGGCGGACGAGTTCGGGAAGCTCGCGCCAGAAGAACGTCATCAGCAGGGCGGCGATATGGGCGCCGTCGACGTCGGCGTCCGTCATGATGATGACGCGGCCGTAGCGGAGACGATCGACGTTGGCCTGCGCCCCGGAGCCGCAGCCGAGCGCCTCGATGAGGTCTTTGAGCTCCTGGTTCGACTTCAGCTTGTCGGCTGAGGCTGAGGCCACGTTGAGGATCTTGCCGCGCAAGGGCAGCACGGCCTGGGTCTCGCGGTCGCGCGCCTGCTTGGCCGACCCCCCGGCGCTGTCGCCCTCGACGATGAAGAGTTCGGTGCCCTCGCGGTCCTCGCGCGTGCAGTCGGCAAGCTTGCCGGGAAGGCGAAGCCGGCGCGTGGCGCTCTTGCGCGCCGTGGTCGCGCTTTCCTTGCGCGCGAGCCGCTCCTCGGCACGGGCGAGGGCGAAGGCCAAGCAGGTTGGCTGCCTCTTCCGGATCGGCCGTCAGCCAGTGGTCGAAACGATCGCGCACCGCCGCCTCGACCCAGCGCGCGGCTTCCGCCGTTGCGAGCCTCTCCTTCGTCTGGCCCTGGAACAGCGGGTCGCGGATGAACACCGAAAGGATGGCGGCCGCTCCGCCCATCACGTCCTCGGCCTGGATCTGCGCCGCGCGGCGGGTGTTGGTGAGCTCGCCGTAGGCGCGCAGCCCCTTCACCAGGGCGGCGCGAAACCCGGCTTCGTGCGTTCCCCCTTGCGGGGTCGGAACGGTATTGCAGTAGGTGTTGACGAACCCCTCCCCGGAGAGCAGCCAAGTGACGGCCCACTCGACCCGGCCGCCGCCCTCGAGCGGCGCCTCGCCGGCGAAGGGTCGAGGGGTGAGGATCTCCGCTCCCTCGGTGGCAGAGGCGAGGAAATCGACGAGGCCGCCCGGGAAGTGCAGCACCGCCTCCGCCGGCGTGGCGTCGTTCGAGGCGAGAAGGGCGGGGTCGCAGCGCCAGCGGATCTCCACGCCGCGGAAAAGGTAGGCCTTGCTGCGGCACATGCGGAACAGGCGTGCGGGGCGGAAGCGGGCGCCGCCGAAGATCGTGGGGTCGGGCGTGAAGCGCACCAGCGTGCCGCGGCGGTTGGGGGCAGCGCCGCGATCCTCCAGCCGGCCGAGGGGCCTACCCTTGGCGAAGCGCATGGCCCAAAGCCTGCGGTCCCGCGCCACCTCGACCTCCAGACGTTCCGAAAGGGCATTGACCACCGAGGCGCCGACCCCGTGCAGGCCGCCCGACGTCGCGTAGGCCTTGCCGCCGAACTTGCCGCCCGAATGGAGGGTGGTGAAGATCACCTCGAGGGCGGAACGGTCTGGGAACTTCGGATGAGGGTCGACCGGAATCCCCCGCCCGTTGTCGCGCACCGCGACCCGGTTCGCCGCCTCGAGCGTCACCTCGATCACGCTCGCATGTCCGGCCACCGCCTCGTCCATGGCGTTGTCGAGGATCTCGGCGAACAGGTGGTGCAGTGCGGTCTCGTCGGTGCCGCCGATATACATGCCGGGGCGGCGGCGCACCGGTTCGAGGCCTTCGAGGACCTCGATGTCCTGCGCCGTGTACCCGTCATCCCTGGCGTCGGGGCGGTTGAAGAGGTCGTTCATGATCCGTTCCAAAGCATGCCAGGGACAGTAGGCCAACCCCCTTCCGGCCCACAAGACGTTGATGGTGGCCGACCTCTGGACGAGGGGAGGCCCTGTTCCATGCGAATGCGGCGCTCCCGATACACCTGGGGCCGAGGGCCGACGCTTACGCCGGCTTAACCGAGCCGTCGAATAATGCTCGTCGAGGTTTCCGGGGCGGGAGGTGTCGTGGTGGGTCTTCGGTTCCGTTCCCTTGGCCAGACCATCGGTTTGGCCCTCGTCGGGGTGACAGGCGGGGTCGCCGTTGCCCTCGTCCTGGTCGCCGAGCTGGCACAGCGCCGTCTCGGCGAGGTGCTGCTTGAGCGGGAGATCGCGGCGATCGACGGGGCGGTCGGCGCGATTGTGCAGGGCGAAGCCGAGCAGGCTGCCTCGCTTGCCTCGGCCATTGCGGCGATGCCGATGGTCGCCGAGGCCTTCATCGGCGGGGACCGGGCGAGGCTCCTCGCCCTCACGGCGCCGATCCACGAGGGATTGAAGGCGCGCGGGATCGCGGTCGATCAGTTCCAGTTCCACGCACCTCCCGCGATCTCGTTCCTGAGGGTCCATCAACCCGCGCGTTACGGCGACGACCTGTCGAGCTTTCGAGCGACCGTGGTCGCGGCGAACCGCGACCGCCGCCCTGTGTTGGGGCTCGAGGGCGGTGTGGCGGGGATCGGGATCCGCGGCGTGGTGCCAATCGCGGCCGGCGGCCAGCACCACGGCACGGTGGAGATCGGTCTCTCCATCGGCCGCAGCTTTGTCGAGGAGATCGGCCAACGCCTCGGTGCCGACGTGGCTGTGACCGCGGCGACGCGTGAGGGGCCGAGGCTCATTGCATCCACCAAGCCCGAGTTCGGTGGCCTCGCACCAGCCCGCTTCGAACTCGCTGCTCGCGGCAGGAGTGGCGACGGGCGAACTCGAGACGGCGACGAGCCCTCCCGTCATCCGCGGCTTCGTTCCCCTGCGCGACTTCTCTGGTCGCCCGATCGCCCTTGTCGTCCTTGAACGGGAAGCGAGCGGCATCGTCTCCGCCCGGGACCGTGCGCGGATGATCCTGTTGGGGACTTCCGTCGCGCTGCTCCTCGTCGCCGTGCTGCTCGCCCTGTGGATGGGCCGCAGCCTCTCTCGCCCGGTGCGCGCCCTGGCTGACGCGACGGAACGGATCAAGGGCGGGAACTTCGACGTCAGCGTGAGCGGCGTTGGACGCGGAGACGAAATCGGCGTGCTCGCCCGCGCCCTCGATTCGTTCCGCGATGCGCTTCGGGAGAAGCGTGCCCAGGAGGAACGCGCCGCCGAGGAGAGGGCCAAGCGCGAACGGGCCCAGCGCGAGATGGTGATGGCGATGCGAAGCTTCGGCGGCTCGATCGGTGGCGTGCTGGAGGAACTGGGCGAGGCCTCGCGCCGCATGCTCGGGGTCGCCGAGCGCATGCGGGAGATCGCCGGCTCCGTGCAGGCCCGCGCCGGCCAGTCGCGGGCGCAGGCCGAGGAGGCGGCGGCGGATCTCCATGGGGTCGCCGCCGCGACCGAACAGCTCGCCAGTTCGGCAAGGGAGGTCAGACGCCAAGCCGAGACGACCGCGCAGACCACGCGCGATGCCGTGGCGCGTGCCGGGGAGGTGGATCGTCTGGTCGACAGTCTCTCCCGCACCGCGGGCGAGATCGGCGGCGTGGTCAGAGTGATCGACGACATCGCCGCCAAGACCAACCTTCTCGCCCTGAACGCGACCATTGAAGCCGCCCGCGCCGGCGAGGCGGGCAAGGGCTTCGCGGTCGTCGCCCAGGAGGTGAAGACGCTGGCGGCCCAGACGGCGCGGGGCACGGCCGAAATCGCGGATCGGATCGAGGCCGTGAAGGCGGCGACGGCGGAGGCGGTGGCCGGAGTTCGCGGTATTCTCGCGACCGTGCAGCGGATCGACGACGTTGCGAGCGCCATCGCACGGGCAGTCGATCAGCAGGCGCTCGCAACCGGTGAAATCACCGAGATTGTCGGCCGCCTTGCCAGCCGCACAACGGAGGTCGCCCAAGGCAATTCGGCTCTCGCCGGCGAGGCGGACCACGCCACGGGCGCTGCCGATGAGGTGCATCGCACAGCGTTGATGCTTTCCGATCAGACGGATGCCATCGAGCGTGAAGTGCGGACCTTCATCGGCGCACTCGACCTGGATACCGATCTGCGGCGTTTCGAGCGCTTCGCCTGCGACCTCGCGGTTCGCCTCAGCTGTCCAGACGGGACCCTGGACGCGAGGACGGTCGACGTCGGCAGCCTCGGTCTCGGCGGCAAGGCGGCGTCGTTGCCCGCGTGGTTCAAGCCCGGACTTGAGGTTGAGGCGGAAATCGAAGGTGTGCCAAAGGCGGTGCGCGGTCGGGTCGCGCATGCCGGCGAGGGCCGGTTCGGCATCATGCTGATCCAAACCGAGGAGACCGGTGCGATCCTCGCCGCTCTCATCGACCGGCTGCGGGGCAACGAGCGTCGCGCCGCCTGAGCGACCTCGTGCAGCGGCTCAGTGTGGAGGGCGCTGTGGTCCACGCAAGGTCTCGCCGGACCGCTGTCGGCAAGGCGCGACGAGCCTTGCCGCAGTCAACGACCCCTGGCGACCGCAACAGCATGGCCGACAGAGGGCGCCGTCTGGCGGGCACCTCGCCCGCCGCCTCGTGCGCGTCAGGCGGCCTCGCGCGGCGTCGGCAGGCGGCGGGGCAGTCCGAGCCAATCGTCGCATGCCGCCAGCGCCCGTTCGCAGTAGGCGCGTTTCCGGTCCCGCCCGCTGAGCCTCTCGTTGAGCGGCGGAAAGAGGCCGAAGTTCACGTTCATCGGCTGGAACGTCTCCACCTCCGCCCCGCCGGTGATATGGGCCAGCAAGGCCCCCATCGCGGTCGTGGCGGGCGGCGGGGAGAGGGACCGACCGAGCGCGTCGGCGATCGCGAAACGCCCGGCCAAAAGCCCGATCGCTGCCGACTCGACGTACCCTTCCACCCCCGTGATCTGCCCGGCAAACCGAACGTGCGGCGCGAGCCTTCAGGCGCAGGGTGCCTGTCCAGCAGGCGCGGGGATTTGATGAAGGTGTTGCGATGCAGTCCGCCAAGGCGGGCGAACTCGGCCCGCTCGAGCCCTGGAATCATCCGGAACACCCGCACCTGTTCCGCGTATTTCAGCTTGGTCTGGAACCCGACCATGTTCCACAACGTGCCGAGCGCATTGTCTTGCCTGAGCTGGACCACCGCGTAGGGTCTGCGCCCGGTGCGCGGGTCGATGAGCCCCACCGGCTTCATCGGACCGAAGCGCAAGGTATCAAGGCCGCGCTCCGCCATCACCTCGATGGGCAGGCAGCCGTCGAAATAGGGGGTCGATCTCTCCCACTCCTTGAACTCGGTCTTCTCCGCGGCGAGCAGGGCGGCGACGAAGGCCTCGTACTGAGCGCGGTCCAACGGGCAATTGATGTAGTCCCTGCCCCCACCCTTGTCGTAGCGCGACTGGAACCAGGCGGTTGCCAGATCGATCGAGTCGCGATGCACGATCGGAGCGATCGCATCGAAGAAGGCGAGCGAGTCCTCTGCGGTGACCCGCTGGATATCCTCGGCGAGGGCGGTAGAGGTGAGCGGACCCGTCGCGACGATGCAGAGCCCCCAGGAGGCCGGAGGCAGGGCGGCAACCTCCTCGCGCACGACGCTGACCATCGGATGGCCGGAGAGGCGCCGGGTGACCTCGGCGGAAAATCCGTCGCGATCGACCGCAAGCGCCCCGCCCGCCGGCAGCCGGTGCGCATCGGCTACGGCCATGATGAGGCTGCCGGCACGGCGCATCTCCTCGTGCAGGAGGCCCACGGCGTTGTGCAGCGGATCGTCGGCGCGGAAGGAGTTCGAGCAGACGAGTTCGGCAAAGCCCCCGCTGCGATGCGCTTCGGTCATCCGAAGCGGTCGCATCTCGTGGATGATCACGGGCACGCCCGCATTCGCGATCTGCCAAGCCGCCTCGCTGCCGGCAAGGCCAGCGCCGATCACATGGACGGGGTCGGTCATGCGACCGAAATAGGGAGGGGCGGAGAGGAGGACAATCCGTCAGCGAAGCGACTCGACCGCCCCGGTTACGCTTCCACGGCGCGATGATCTCGCGACGCGCGCTCTTCCCCTTGCTTGCGCTCGCTGCCTGCGCGGCGCCTCCCCGCAGGCACGCCCTATCGATGCGAAGCGTCGCTGTCGTGACGCCTGCGGCGGCGCGCACGCCGTCGGCTCCGACCATGCTGCCGCTTTCGGTACCCTTTGGTATCCCGGGCCGCTTCGTCGATTATGCCCTGCAGGGCGAACGGGAGCGGCGCTTGGCCGAGGCGATGGCGATCCAGGGTTTCCGCGTGCGCGACCGTTTCGCTGCTCACCTCGGCGCTGCCCTGGAGCGAAGCGGCATCCGCCCCGTGGTGGTGCCGGTGGCCCGCTTCGATACCGAATTCCTGCTCCGGCTGCCGGCGTGGGAAGCCGACGCGCTGATCGACCCCGTGCTCGAGGAATACGGCTTCGCCGCCGTCACGCCGGAGGGCCCCTTCGTTCCCTTCGCAGTGGCGTCTATCCGCGTCGTGCGACGCGACCCTCCGTTCACGACGGAGGAGCGGGTGGCGATCAACGTCGCGCGTCCACCGACCTTCACCTATGTCGTCGGACCGCAGGAGCCTCGGTTCGACCGCGACGTCGCCTTCGATCGCGAACCGGCGCGCGCGGCCGCAGGGCTCGACTCAGCCCTGCGGGCGCTTGCCGCGACGATCGCCGGCCGAATTCGGTGAGGGCCTTGTGCCGGCCCCAGGGGTCCCGGAGGAGACGGTCAGCGATCCGGCTCCAGTGCTCTCGCCTCCGTTCCTCATTCCTTGTTCACCGGCGATTCGCGGTCGAACAGGAAGGCGAGGATGTGGGTGATGTCCTCGATCGAAAGGATCTTCTGCGCGCCGTAGCGCGGCATCGTGGAACACGCCACGGTGGCATTGGAATTGTAGATCTTGACGTAGGCGTCGCGGATGGCCTCGGGGTCGAAGTCGCGCACCTTCCCGTATTGCAGGAGAGAGGGACCGAGCGTGCCGTAGGACAGTTCCTGCGGCGCCATCTGGTGGCAGGCGTAGCAGTTCCCGCCCACACCGCGGCGCGGATCGTCGCGCATGCGCAGGCCGTGCCCATCGAGAGAGAGGCGTTCGCCGCGCCGCCAGTCGCCAAGGAACTTGCCGTCGGCGGGGAAGACGACGGACTCGAGAGCGGCCTTCATGATCCGGTCAGCGACTTCGGCCGGCGGATCGTTGCGGTATTCCGTGCACAGCCGCTGCATCTCGTCCTGCTCGAGGCGTGCGCGCAGTTCGGGCGTGAGGCGCTCGTAGTTGAAGCTTCGCTTCATCGCCTCGAGCAAACGCTCCTGGCTGATGGCCGGCAGGTCGCGCGGCGGATCGGCAGCGATCGCCGACGCGGTGCAGGCGAGAGCGGCTGCGGCAGCGAGGAGAATTCGGCGCATGGGGTTGCCTCCGCTCAGCGCTTGATGGCCGGGGCGACGATCTCGCCGCCTTCAGCGTTCTTCGTCAGGAAGGTGATGAGAGCGATCGACACCTCAGAGCCGTGGCCCATGTCCGGCATCCGCATCTGCCAGAAGCAGTCGAACATGCGGTGCTGCAGGGTGCGCACGGTCTCGTGCGAGGTGCGATAGGCGGGCCAGGTCGCCACCGCCCCGATCGCCTCCTGGTTCTTGCGCAGGTTGGCGAGCTCCTGCAGGCGGATACGTGCCTGCTCGTTGCTGTGGCAGGTGGCGCACGAGAAGTCGAACGGCCCGGCGCGGCGATAGAAGATCGCCTCACCCAGCGCATACGCTTCCTTCTCCTTGGGGTGCGTCAGCGGAATGCTGAACCGCTGGCCCGCGGACTTTTCGGCGACGAAGGAGACGAGAGCCTCGAGCTCCGACTTGCGGTCGCGCGTCGAGAAGGCGCGGCGGCGGATCTCCGCTTCGTCGAAGCCCTGAAGCGTCACCATGCAGTGCACGATGCGGCTCTCCGCATCCATCACCTTGTCGACATCGGCGAAGTAGCGCGGCAATTGCGCATAAGCCCCCTCCAGCACGCCGGGCCCGAGCCCAAGATCGCACTGTTCAAGCGAGGCGTTCTTCGGCCCGCGCTTCTCCGTCCAGAGCCGTTCACCTTCGTCAACGAACAAGTAGCCAGGATTGGCGAACGGATCGGCCAGCATCCGGCGATACTCCTCGACCGGATTGTCCGACTGCGCGAGCCCGGTGGACACCGCGATGACGGCGCCGACCGCGGCACCAAACGCCCACAAAGACCCTCTCATTCCGCTCCTCCCCCCGCCGTTCGTCCTTCGACGCGTCGGTTCACGTTGTCGAGAGTATCGAACCATCGAAGGTCGGAAGGCAAGAGCCTTCGGCACGTCGGGCCGGCTCAGACCTGCTCCGGCACGCGCCTCAGCCCCCTCCTGCCGGTGGCCGCAGTGCGGCCGCCCTGGCCTAGCCCGGACGACACGCCCTGCACCGGGGCCCGGTCGCGCGCCAGGATTGGGGCGAGGAAGCGGCCGGTGTGGCTTTGCGGCGTAGCCGCCACCTCCTCCGGCGTGCCGGCGGCGACCAGGTTCCCGCCCCCCTCTCCCCCTTCGGGACCCAAATCGATCACCCAGTCGGCGGTCTTGATGACGTCGAGGTTATGCTCGATCACCACCACGGTGTTGCCGGCGTCGACGAGGGCGTGCAGCACCTCGAGCAGGCGCCGGACGTCCTCGAAATGCAGCCCCGTGGTGGGCTCGTCGAGGATGTAGAGGGTGCGGCCCGTGGCCCGTCGCGACAGCTCCTTGGCGAGCTTCACCCGCTGCGCCTCGCCGCCCGAGAGCGTCGTCGCCGGCTGGCCGAGCTTGACGTAAGCAAGGCCCGACGTCGTTGAGGGTGCGCAGCTTGTCGCGGATGGCCGGCACGGCGGAGAAGAACTCCAGCGCCTCCTCCACCGTCATCTCCAGCACGTCCGCGATCGAGCGGTCGCGGAAGCGGATCTCCAGCGTTTCGCGGTTGTAGCGTTTGCCCTTGCAGGCGTCGCAGGTGACGTAGACGTCGGGCAGGAAGTGCATCTCGATCTTGATCACGCCGTCGCCCTGGCACGCCTCGCAGCGCCCGCCCTTGACGTTGAAGGAGAAGCGGCCGGCTGCGTAGCCGCGCGCGCGCGCCTCGGGCAACTCCGCGAACCAGTCGCGGATCGGGGTGAAGGCTCCGGTGTAGGTCGCGGGATTGGAACGCGGCGTGCGCCCGATCGGCGACTGGTCGATGTCGATCACCTTGTCGAGGTGCTCGAGCCCCTCCAGGCGCTCGTGCGGCGCAGGGTGGTCGCGCGTGCCCATCAGCCGCCGCGCCACGGCTTTGTAGAGCGTGTCGACCACGAGAGTGGACTTGCCGCCGCCCGACACACCGGTGACGCAGACGAACAGCCCCAAGGGGAAGTCGACGGTGAGGTTCTTCAGGTTGTTGCCGCTTGCGCCGACGACGCGCAGCGACGCGCTTGCGATCGATGGGGCGGCGACGGGCGGGGACAGGAATCCGCTTGCGTCCGGAGAGATAGGCCGCCGGTCAGGCTGGTCGGGTGGGCGAAGACCCGCTCGGGAGGGCCGGAGGCGACGACCTCGCCGCCGTGCAGGCCGGCGCCTGGGCCCATGTCGATCAGCCAGTCCGCCGCACGGATCGCGTCCTCGTCGTGCTCGACGACGATCACCGTGTTGCCGAGGTCGCGCAGCCGCTTCAGCGTGGCGAGCAGCCGGGCGTTGTCGCGCTGATGCAGCCCGATCGAGGGCTCGTCCAGCACGTAGAGCACGCCGGTGAGCCCCGAGCCGATCTGCGAGGCAAGCCGTATGCGCTGGCTCTCGCCTCCCGACAGCGTGGCGGAGCCCCGGGCGAGGGTCAGGTAGTCGACACCGACGTCGATCAGGAAGCCGAGCCGGTCCGTGATCTCGCGCAGGATGCGTCGTGCGATCTCGCGCTTCTGGGCCGAAAGCTTCTCCGGCAGCGCGCGGAACCACGCATCGGCCTCGCGGATGGAAAGGGCCGAGATCTCGCCGATGTGCCGCCCGTCGATCTTCACCGCCAGCGCCTCGGGCTTCAGGCGATGGCCGCCGCAGGCCTCGCAGGGCGCCTCGCCCTGGTAGCGGGCGAGCTCTTCGCGCACCCAGGCGCTGTCGGTCTCCCGCCAGCGCCGATCGAGATTGGCGAGCACGCCCTCGAAGGGCTTCTTCGTCTCGAACGCCCGTAGTCCGTCCTCGTAACGGATCGTGACCGGATCGTCTCCGGTGCCGTAGAGGATGGCGCGTCGCGCGCGTTCCGGCAGGTCCTGCCACGGCGTGCGCATGGAGATTTTCAAATGCCGCGCCAGCGCTTCGAGGGTCTGGCGGTAGTAGGGCGAGGACACGCCCTCCCACGGGGCGATCGCTCCCTCGGCGAGGCTCTTCCTGCCGTCGGGCACCACGAGGTCGGGGTCGAAGAACAGCGTCACGCCGAGCCCGTCGCAGGCGGGGCAGGCGCCGACAGGATTGTTGAACGAGAAGAGGCGGGGTTCGAGTTCGGCGATGGTGAAGCCCGACACGGGGCAGGCGAACTTGGCGCTGAACACCGTGCGTTCGCCCCGTATCCGCGTTCTCCGCGAAGGCGATGCCGTCGGCGAGCGCAAGCGCGGTCTCCAAACTGTCGGCGAGCCGGGCGGCGATGCCCCCGCGCACGACGATGCGGTCCACCACCACCTCGATGTCGTGCTTTCGCTTCTTGTCGAGCGCCGGCACGGAGTCGATGTCGTGGAGCGTCCCGTCCACCTTGACCCGGGTGAAGCCGCGCTTCTGCAGCTCGGCGAGGTCCTTGCGGTATTCGCCCTTGCGCCCGCGCACGACGGGGGCGAGCAGGAGAAGCCGCGTCCCCTCGGGCATGGCGAGGATGCGGTCCACCATCTGGCTCACCGTCTGCGCCTCGATCGGCAGGCCGGTGGCTGGCGAGTGCGGCACGCCGATGCGCGCCCAAAGCAGACGCATGTAGTCGTAAATCTCGGTCACCGTGCCGACGGTGGAGCGCGGGTTGCGCGAGGTGGTCTTCTGGTCGATGGAGATGGCGGGGGAAAGGCCCTCGATCGTGTCGACGTCGGGCTTCTGCATCAGCTCGAGGAACTGGCGGGCGTAGGCCGAGAGGCTCTCGACGTAGCGTCGCTGGCCCTCGGCGTAGATGGTGTCGAAGGCGAGCGAGGACTTGCCCGACCCCGAAAGCCCCGTGATGACGGTCAGCGTGTTGCGCGGGATGTCGACGTCGATGTTCTTCAGGTTGTGTTCGCGCGCGCCGCGCACGCGGATCAGGTCGCTCATTGGGGGCACCGTCACACCGTCCGGGGTGGCCGAGTGCGCCTCAGATGGGGCGTCGGCGGCAAGGGGCGAGAGGCCCGGCACGCGGGAGTGTGACGAAGCGCGGGCGGCGTCCTAAAGTCCGCCCCGGAGTCGGAGGGCGGAGGCGATGGCGGGAAGCGTCAACAAGGTGATCCTGGTCGGCAATCTCGGGCGCGACCCGGAGGTGCGCACGACGCAGTCGGGGATGAAGGTGGTCAACCTGTCGGTCGCGACCTCCGACACGTGGTCGGACAAGGCCACCGGAGAGCGCCAGGAGCGCACCGAGTGGCACCGGGTGGTGATCATGAACGACAGGCTTGCCGAGGTGGCCGAGAAATACCTGCGCAAGGGCAGCAAGGTCTATCTCGAGGGCAAGCTGCAGACCCGCAAGTGGACGGACCAGTCGGGGCAGGAGCGGTACACGACGGAGGTGCTGCTCGGTCGAGATCGGGGCGGAGATGGTGCTGCTCGACCGTCGCGAAGGGGCGGGGCCTACGCTCGAGGAGGAGGAGCGCGGATACGCGCGGCGCCTCCCGCCAGCCTGCGCCGGCAGGCGCGAGGTGGGTGGGACGCCTCGCGGCAAGGGCAGAACCGATCTCGACGACGACATTCCCTTTTGAGACTGCCCGAGGGACCGCGCGCGGTGCGGGGCGAACGCAGGGCCGGGGCAGGCGCACAGGCGGCACAGGCGGCGAAGCGGTCTCCGCCGCAGCGCGACCCGACGGGCTGACGGGTTGCGCGCCGTTGCCTGGGCGTTGGCCGCGGTCCCGAGCCGGCCAGCCGCCGCCCGCTCCCGCAGCGGCTGTTGCGCTCGCCGCAACCCGTCCAGGCGCGGTCCGGGCCGCCGCGCTCAGCGCCCCGGCACCAAGCCGCCTAGCCCCCTCAGAAACGCCTCGCGGCGACCCTCGCGCGTGAACTCATAGAGCGGGTTGTCCACCGCCAGTCTCTGGCCGCCGTCGCGGATCAGCGGGCGGATCAGCACCTGCCCGCGCGACGGCGTCGCTCCGCCGAACACGTCGAACGGAAAGCGGACGTAAATTCCCTTGTCGAAACTCCCTTCGCCGAACTTGTCGAACCCCGCATCCGTGAGCGTGGCGAACCCCCCGATCTCCACGCCGTTGTCGAACCGCCGGCCGAGCTCCAGCGTTGCTCCCCAATCCCGCGCCAGATAACGCCCCGCGCGCAGGACGGCGTAGAGATCGCGGTAGGGCAGGTCGACGTAAAGCGAGACGTGCCCCGTGACCGTCTCGTAGTCGCGGAAGCGGAACGACTGGTCGAAGCCGCGCTGCCTCACCCACGCAAGGTCCGCCCCGATGGCGAAGCGGGAGTCCACCGGCCGCCAAAGGATCTCGCCCTGCACCCCGCCATACATCATCTCGAGCAAGCCGGCGGTGACGCGGGCGAAGAGGTCGGGCGCGACGGTCCAGATCCCCTCCGCGGTCAGGCTCAGCAGGGGAAAGCGCGTGGCTTCCAGGTAGGAGCCGATCTCCGTCCGCACCGGGGCGAGCTTGGTGTCCGGCGGGCGCGGCCGCCCGCGCAGGTTGCCGATGAGGTCGGCGCCCACCTCCCCGCCAAGCGAGAGCCCGTGGCCGAAGGCGATGCGCCCGCCGCCGACCGCCATCAACTCGCCCGACAGCGGGTCGGAGGGATCCATCAGAGCGAGCACGACGCGGGGCTCGAGCACCCAACTCAGCCGCGGAAACGCCGCAACCACCTCGTCGCTCGGCGGCTCTGGCAACGGGCGGGCAGGCGACAGGGTGGCGGTGGCGGCGATTTCCTCCGCGCTGGACAGCCCCGTCGCCGCACGTGCCACCTCGCCGCGGAGCAGCGCGATGCGCGCGATCTCCGTTCCGCCGGGGGCGAGGGAGACAACCACCCATTCGATCCCCTCCGGCGCGGTCTCGGCAGCCAGCCGCGCCGCCCGGCCCGCCGCAGCCGCCAGCGTGCGATGGCGCGAGGCGGCGAGCCCGAGATGGAGTTCGGCGCCGACGACACCGAGCCGCATCGGCGGCATCCCGTCGGCGCGCAGCCGGGCGATCAGCGCGCTTTTCCAATCGGGTGCGAGGTCGGGCCGCGGCGGAGGCGGGAGAGGGGGCGCGGGCAGCACGCGCGGCGGGTCCGCCGGATCGGCGATCAGGCTGGCGCGCAGCACCACGTCCTTCCCGTGCACGAAGCCTGCCGACACCTCCAGTCCGTCGAGCGGCCGCCAGACCAGGCCGGCGTTCACCCGCGCCTCGCTTCGCCCGAGCCCGCGCCGCCGTTCGTCGCGCAACGCATCGCCCGACACCTCGACGATCGCGGTCAGCGCGGGCATGGGCGTCGTCCAGGCCACGCCGCCGAACAGGGCGACGTCGCGGCCGCGGAAATAGGAGCCGAAGCGCGGCACCCCGCCCTGGCCAATGTTGGTCTCCCGGATGCAGAGCCGATCCGCGAGACGGCAGAACGGGTTGGTGAGATCGGCTTCGGTCCCGAGCCGCCCCCATCCGGTGCCGAGCGAGACGTCGAGCGGGCCGAACCGTTTCGAGGCGACCACGTATTCCCCGCCATAGATGCCGGTGCCGAGGAAATCCTGCAGCCCGATCGCGACCGCCGGCGTGAAGCGCGTCTCCTCGGCGAGCCTGATCTTGACGTCGAAGGAGCGGTCGGTGGTGATGCCGCGGCCGGTCGTCGCGTTCAGCCGTTCGGTGAAGCGGAACGTCGCCTCGAGCCACGGGAAGGCCTGGAAGTTGACGAACCAGTTCCGGCGCTGCAGGCGGTTGGAGACCCCGACCTCCAGCGTGCCGTCCGGGCGCATGCGGGCGGAGCGCATCTCGACCATCCCCACCCCGCCCCAGGAGGTGCCGGTCTCCAGGGCGTCGGCCCCCTTGGGCAGGCAGAGAACGAGAACGGCTGCAAGGAGCGGCGCGCGCAACCGCGCCGCCGTCACGGGGTCGACAGTTCGCGTGCGATCACGGCCAACGCGGCAGCGCTGATGGTCAGCTGCGACAGCACCTGGCCGAGGTCGCGGATGAAGCCCCAGGTCTCGAACGGCGAGGGGTCCTGCGGGACGACGATCATCGATCCGGGCGGGATCGGTTCCGGCCCGGGCGACCAGCGCCAGGAGCCGAGCGCGGCGGGGCGGGTGGTGCCGTTCGGCAGCACGATGAAGGCGCGCGAGAGGTCGGCGAAGCGCTGCGGGCCGCCGGCCAGTTCGACATAGTCGGCCGCCCTGAGCCCGGAGCGGAACTGCAAGGCGCCCGGGTTGAGCACGGCCCCGACGACCGAGACGTCGTTCGGCCGCTTCGGCACCACCAGCAGGTCGCCCGGCTCGAGCAGGATGTCGAGGTCGGGTCGGGAAGCCAGGACGACCGGGTTGGCCTCGATCACCATCCGCCCGGCGGCGCGCGCGCCGCGCAGGGCCGCGGCGAGTTCCCGGCCGGCCCGGATCGCATCGCCAAGGTCGATGCCGTTCCGGCCCGGCGGTGCGCTCAGGCTTTGCCCGGCCGCCACCTGCAGGAGGTTCATCTCGAGATCGCGCGCCGCCCGCTCGAACCCTTCCTGCTGTCGGATCCGGACCGTTTCGCGGGTGAAGACGGCACCGTAGGGATAGGCCTCGCGAGTGAGCCCGCCCGCGCGCTGGATCAGGTCGGAGAGCCGCTCGCCGCGGCGGATCTCGTAGAGCCCCGGGCGGACGAACTCGCCGGCGAGGCGCACGGGGCCAAGGTCGCGGTCGATGAACAGGCGCGCGAAGCGCACGGTGTCGCGGGGATTGACCCGCACGGCGGCGAAGTTGCGCGAGCTGATGTCGAGGGCGAGGCGCTCGATCGGCGCCGCGGTCGCGCCCGGCACCGTCAGCACGCGGCTAAGCTCGACGTTGCGCAAGTCGGCGGTGTCCGACACCCCGCCGGCCACGGCGAGCAGGTCGGCGAGCGTGACCTCGCGCGCGACGGGATAGAGCCCGGGGCGCTGCACCTCGCCGAGGAGCAGGACGGCGGCTTCGAGAGCGGCGGCAGCGAGATCGGGATGGTCGCGGAACACCTCCGGGCAGCCCCCCGGCCCGCTCTCGATCATCCCCACCCCTCGGGCATGGGTGAAGCGTTCCGGCCCGCCGGCGACCAGCACCGCAAGGCGCGCGAGGGCGGGGCAATCCTGATCCGGTGGCTCGCCGCGAACCACCTTCTGCACGGCGGGGCCTGCCAGCCAGGCAACGTCGGCGCGGCTGAGGATCACGACCTCGTCCTCGTCGGCGAGCGGCAGGTCGTGGCGGCCGGCAAGCACTTGGCCGAGGTCGAAGGCCTCGATCCGCCGCAGCCTCGTGGCCGGGTCGACCCGCAGCACGGCGGCGTAGCGGAGGTAAGGGTCGGGGCGGATCTGCCTCTGGTCGCCGATCAGCCGCCGCACCGTTCCGGCCGCACTCCGCGAACGCACTTGCGGAAGGAGAACGTGGCCCGACAGCCTGACCTGGCCGACGAGGGCGGAGAGCGCCGGCAGCACGACCACGAGGTCGCCTCGGCGCAGGCTGCGGTCAGGGCCGATCTCGGCGAAGGCGGAGCGGCCGGCGGCATCGAATTGCTGCAAGAGGAACCTCACCCCCTGCGGCCGCAACGTGTCCCCGGCAAGGGCGAGGGCCTCGGCGAGCGGCATCACGGGCAGCCCGGGCGGCAGTTCGTAGATGGCGGGGCGCCCAACTTCGCCAGCGATGGCGACGGTCGGGCCGAGGGGCGGGACGACAATCCGATCCCCTGGCCTGAGCGCGAGATCGGGTGCGGGGCCGCGCCCCGCCAGCACGCCATAAAGGTCAACGAGGCGCGTCCCGCCGTGACCTTCGACCCGGATCGCGCGGAGGGAGCCCGTGCGCTTGACCCCGCCGGCGGCAGCAAGGGCGTCGAGCACAGAGGCAAGACTGGTCAGGGCCTGGAAACCGGGGCGGACCACCTCGCCGCCGACGAAGACCTGGATCTGGCGGATCCCGCCCACGGAGACGAAGGCCTCCGTGCCCGGCAGTTCGCGCGCGATCCGGGCCGAGATGTCGCGCCTGAGGTCGAGCAGCGTACGGCCGGCGGCATCGATCGGGGCGAGATCCGGCAGGATCAGCCTGCCGTCGCGGTCGATCCGCACCGCGACGGTGCGCGCGACCCGGCCGCGCAGTGTGACCACCACCTCGTCATCGCGGCCGAGCACGTAATCGTCAGGCAACCCAGCCACCGCCGGTGGGCCGCCGACGGGCAGCGACAGGAGGGCTTCATAACCGAACTGGCGCAGCGGCCTCAGACTCGGCGGCAGGCGTTCGGCGTAGAACGCCTCGACGGGACTTTCGCGCTCATCCGCTGCTGCCGCCGGCGTCGTCGGTGGCTGGGGAGGGGGCGGCGCCGCGGTCGACGGCGGGCCCGAAGGGCGGTGTGCTCCGCCGGCGAGGTCCAGGATGTGCTGCATCTGCTGCAGCGTCAGGGGTGCCCCTCCTGGCAAGGGCGGCGGCGACAGCGGCACTGCGGGGACCTGTCCCTCGGCAACGGCCGCGAGACCGCACGTGAACAGAAGAAGAGGCCCCACGGTCGCGAGTTCTCACCGCTGCCCTCCGGCGGTCATCGTCCCGAGCCGCTGCTCCTCCGCGCCGACGCAACTTCGGCGTGCACTCCGTTTACATGGCACGCGCGAATATGCCAAGAACCCCTTGAGCTTGCCGATTTGGGACTTTGTCGGAGTGTCGCCAGGTCGGGCCCGTGCGCGCGGTGCGGGCGGTCGCGCGGCGCGGCCAGCGGGCGCTGCTGCGAAGGGTTGTCCACGAGGCTTTGGCGCGCCTCGGCCGTGTTGGGGCTCGCCTCGCCGACCCAGGGGTGCCGGATGGACCGTTCCTCGCCTGCGGGCCGTCTGCCACCGCCGCCACCTCGGTCGCGCACCCCGGCAGTCCGGCCGCGGCCGCGCCGCGACCGACCGTTCTTCCGGTCCGGGCAGACGATTCCCGTCCCTGGCAGGAGGCGGAGCTCTATGCCTTCGGCGATGTCCGCCTCGCTTGGGAGGCGGGGCGGTGGGGGACCCTGCCCCGGCTGGCGTGGCTGGCACGCACGCTCGGCGATCCCTCCTGCATCGCGCGGCTCGAGCGCGAGCTCGCGACTTTCCTTCGCCTCTGCCCGCCCTATCGCGGCGCGATGTGGGCGAGCGCGCAGGAGGCGGCGATCCGGCTCCTGCACCTCGTCGTCGCGGCGCGGCTCCTCGAGGCTGGCCCCACGGCGGCGGGCCGGGCTTTGGCCGCGCTGCTCATCGATCGCATCCTCGCCACCCTTGCTTACGAACGTTCGCTGGCCAACAACCACGGCATCGTCTTGCGCCGCGGCCCTGGCCGTGGCCGGCGTCTGGCTCGGGGAGCCGCTCCTGCGCAACCGGGGCCTCGTGCTGCTCGCCTCCGACCTGCCGTCTCTCGTCACGGCGGAGGGGGGCTTTGCGCAAGTCTCCACGCGCTATCACCGCCTGGCGCTCGATGCGATCGCCTATCGCCGGCCTGCTTGCCGGACCGCTGCCCGAGGCGGTGCAGCGACGTGCGGCCGGGCGATGACACGATGGCTCGCCCGCCTCACCGACGTCGCCACGGGCCGGACGCCGAGGCTCGGACACGACGATGGCACTGTTCTCGCCGACGTCTTGGGGAGCGATCCGGACGATGCGCGGCCGACCTTGGTGCGGGCCGAGGCGGCCTTCGGCGCGGCGAGCCTGCCGACGCTCTCGCTGCCCTGGCGGGCCTCGGCATCCCGGCGCCCCCGGCCGACGGCGTCTGGCTCGACTGCGACGGCGGCACGGCGGGGCTACGGCAAGGGCCCACGATCGCTCTCCTTCGCCTGCCGTGCGGGCGGTTCGCCCCGGGGCAGGGCGACGTGATGCACCTCTCGCTCCTCCATGCCGGCGAGGAGGTGCTGCGCGACGCGGGATCCTGGCTGTACAACCCGCCATGGAGGCGCGACCGACCTCGCCGGTACCCGCCACCACAACACGGCGCAATGGGGAGGCGAAGACCGTCCGCCGCGCCTCTCGCGCTGGCTGTTCGCTCCCCTGCCGCGCCGGGCATCGGTCGCGGTGGAGCCTTGGCGGATGTGGGCCTGCGCCCGCGACCACGTGCGGACGGTGGTGCTGCGGGGCGGCCTGTGTACGGTGATCGACCGAGCTCGACCGGCCCGGCGCGGTGATCCGGTGGCACCTGTCTCCCGGCCTGTGGCGCCGCACAGGGGCCGGCGTCGTCGGACCGACGGGCGTCGTCACGGTCAGAGCCGATGGCGAGGTCGCGCTCGCGCTGACCGACGGTTGGGAATCACCCTGCTACGGCCGCCGGCGTCGGCTGCCGGTCTTCGAGATCCGCTGCGGGGCCGCGACCCGTTCCGTCGTCAGCGCGATCCGCTTCGGCGGCGATCCGGCGTGACGCGCCGGCAAGCCGCTACGGCCCGCCGCTCCACGCCGGGCCGGCTCAGACTCCAGGCCCATCCTCCGCCGACGCTGCGTGAAGCGCTTCCCCCTTTCGCCGCCGGCGGGTGCGCTGGGCGTAGGCGCCCTGTTCGCGCATCGGGTCGGAGCACGGCTTGACCACGGTCTCCTCATAGGCAGCCCACTCCTCGGGGCCGAGATCGGCAAGGCGCAGGGTGGTCGTCACCGACTGCATCGTCTCGTTGCCGTAGAGCGTGCGGGGCAGAGGCACCACCTGGAAGATTGGCCACTCCGGATCGAGCCGCACCTGAACGTCGGTCTTGGTGAGGCGAAGGTTGGAGAAGAGGGGGCCGAACCAGCGGTCGGTCTCGATGATGCCCTCGTAGAGATCCCAATGCCCGCGCGGCATGTTGACCGGGGCCCGCACCAGAAGGCCCCAGCCCGGCGCTGTGCGCGCGATCAGGCCGGACCAGATCTGGACCACGCCGGGCTCCTTCAGGGCGGAGACGAAGGGTGGCGAGAAGCCCCGGCACGAGGGCGGGGCTGCCTCGTCGAACCTTTGCGCGAAGTAGGGGAACTGGGCGCTGCCGTTGAGCGGGATCCAGCCGTCGTGCTCGGCCCCGTCGTAGGTCCAGAACACCTGCGATCCGTCCCAGATCAGGGTGATGCCGATCGGCGGGAACACGTACCAGCCGAAGGCGGAGGCCGTGCACACCGCCTCGCAGTAGCGGAAGGCGCGCGTCGGCAGAGTGCCGATCGCCGAGCGGTCCGCCCGCATCGGCGGTCGGGCGGATTCGATCAGTCGGTGGAAGGTGAGGATAGGGGCAGGTCTCGCGGTCTCGGTCATGGTCTGTCCTTGAGGGTACTAGGCGAAGGATCTCGTCAGCATGCAACCTATTGGCGAGCGGGCTCGGCCGGAAGCTGAACTGGGTTGCGTTGCTCCAGCGTGAGCGAAGCGCGGGCGGAATGTCGCACGGCAGGCGCACTTTTCACGTCCGATGACGAGATTCTCACGCGATTCAACGGTCGACACACGTCAGTCTGCGAGACGGGAGCCGGGAGTGATCGACCGGATCGACCGGCACCCTCAGGACGAGAGGGACTGAGATGGGCGAGGAGGCAGAGGAGACCGCCGCCATCTCGGGCGACGCGGTGGTCATTCAGGTGCTCGCTGCGGCCCAGCGCTTCGCCGCTTGGTATGTGGAATTCCTCTCCTGCGACGTCGCGTCAGACAGCGAGGAAACTGCCCGTCCGGAGGCGGGGCGGGACCACGTTGCGGCCCGCGTCCAGCACGCGGTGTTCGACCTGATCGCGGCGGTGCATGCCATGAACCGGCACTACAGCGGAAGCGAGGCGACGAAGCTGACAGCCGCGCCGTCGCAGGGACGCCGCGCCCTGCCCGAACCGGTGCACTGACGCAGCCGTGTCCTCCGGCCGGGGCCGCCCACCGCGCGGGGGCGCGCCGATGGGAAAAACGGGGATGTCCGCTCCCGCGGCGCGCCCTTCGACGCCGTGGGGCTGGCTGAGCCTGAGCGTCGATCGCATCGGTCGGCGCGATTGGCCGGGTCACGCGAGCCAGGGCGGCGGGGGTAGGCCCTTGCTGCGCAGGAATTCCGGGTTGAACAGCTTGGACTGGTAGCGCGCCCCCCCGTCGCAGAGGATCGTCACCACCGTATGGCCGGAGCCGAGTTCGCGCGCGACCCGGATCGCGGCTGCCACGTTGAGCCCGGCGGAGCCACCGACACAAAGCCCCTCGTGGATGGTCAAGTCGAACACCTGAGCGAGCGCCTCCTCGTCGGTCACCCGGATCGCGTCGTCGATGGGGGCCCCCACGAGGTTGCCGGGCACCCGGCTCTGCCCGATCCCCTCCGTGATGGAGGAGCCCTCGATGTCGAGCGTGCCGTGCTTCACCCAGGAATAGAGGGCACTGCCCATCGGGTCGGCGAGCACGATGCGCACCTTCGGGTTGCGCTCCTTCAGCGCAAGCCCGACACCGGCCAGCGTGCCGCCGGTGCCGCAAGCGCAGGTGAAGGCGTCGATCCGTCCGCCCGTCTCCTCCCAGATTTCCGCGCCGGTGGTCAGACGGTGGCCCTCGCGGTTGGCGAGGTTGTCGAACTGGTTGGCCCAGATCGCCCCCTGCGGTTCCGTGGCGGCGAGCTCCTCGGCAAGCCGGCGCGAGACGTGCACGTAGTTCCCCGGGTCCCGGTAGGGGACGGCCGGGACGAGGCGGAGGTCGGCCCCGATCATGCGCAGGAACTCGATCTTCTCGCGGCTCTGCGTCTGCGGCATCACGATCACGCATCGATAGCCGCGCGCGTTGCCGACCAGGGTCAGGCCGATCCCCGTATTGCCTGCAGTCCCCTCGACGATGACGCCGCCCGGGCGAAGCTGGCCCTTCGCTTCGGCATCCATGATGATGGCGAGTGCCGCGCGGTCCTTCACCGAACCGCCCGGGTTCATGAACTCGGCCTTGCCGAGAATGGTGCAGCCCGTCGCCTCCGAGGCGCGGCGGAGCCTGATGAGGGGCGTTCGCCCGATCGCGCCCGCGAGCCCCTCGACCCAACCCGCCATCGCCCCCATCCTCCCGTTCGGCCGCGCCGCGCCACGCGGCGCGCACCGGAGGAGGGAACGATGAGCGACATCCCCGAGGTGACGTCGGTCGAGGCGTGGCGAGCCCTGAACGAGGACCCGCAGGCGATGCTCATCGATGTCCGGACGGACGCCGAGTGGACCTTCGTCGGGATGCCCGACCTCTCGGAGACGGGCAAGCCCGTGCTGCCGATCGCTTGGCAGCTCTATCCCTCGATGGCCGTGAACCCGGGTTTCGTCGAGGAGCTGCATCGCGCGGGACTAGCGACCGGAGCACCGGCTCTACTTCCTCTGTCGCTCCGGGGCCCGCTCGCTCGCCGCGGCGCGGGCGGCGCGGGCGGCAGGCTACCCGCATGTCTACAACATTGCCGACGGCTTCGAGGGTCCGACCGACGCGCAGGGCCACCGCCGAACCGTCGCCGGCTGGATCTGGGCGGGGCTTCCCTGGCGTCAGCGCTAGCGGGGCGGAAACGCGGGCCTCAGCCTCCGATCCGCCGGACAAGGAAGGTCGCCGCGGTCCCCGAATCGGCCACGCACTCGATCGCGATCTCGTCCCACTGGGCGGTGGTCGCGACCGGGCCCGCGGCAGGGGCGAAGGTGACGCCCGTCCCCGCGGTCGCCGTCAGGTTGCCGGCGGCGACACGACGCAGCAGGCAGGAAAACCCCTTGCCCAGCCCGGCGGGCACGGTGAGGGTGACGTCAGACGCCCCCCCTTCGAGCACGCGCCCGTTGTCTGCTGCCGTCAGCGCGCGGTTCGCCGTCACCGATACGTAGCTTGCGCTGGAAGCAACGGCGGCGATGGTCGCTTGTCGCGTCGCGCCGGTCCCCGTGTAGGACAGCGAGATGTTAGCGCCGGCGACCAGCATCCCCTCTACCTGGCCGCGGGTGGCGGCATTGAAGTCGCTGACATCGGACGCGGCGTGGCTGTGGGCGGCCGGGGCGGCGCCGATCGTCGCCCGCGCCTGGGCGGCATCGGTATCGTCGAGCAAGCTGCGGGCGAAGGAGGTGAGGGGGGTGAGAGCGGCGGCGTTCGCTCCGGTGTAGTAGGCGATCCGGTCGGCCGCCGGGGTGAGGTTGTCGATCGCGTCGATGGCGGCGGGGATGCCGGTGATGGCGCTCCAGGCGACGGAGCCGCCGCCCGTGCCGGTCTCATCCGCCGCCGGCGCCCAGGCCGAGCCGTTCCACTTCAGCACCTGGCCGATCGTCGCTCCCGCCTGGTCGAGGCGGGAGGGCGGGATCTGGCCTACGATGTCGGCGACAGCGTGCGTGTGCGAAGACGGCGCGGCGCCGATCGTCGCCCGCGCCTGGGCGGCGTCGGTATCGTCGAGCAAGCTGCGGGCGAAGGAGGTGAGGGGGGTGAGAGCGGCGGCGTTCGCTCCGGTGTAGTAGGCGATCCGGTCGGCCGCCGGGGTGAGGTTGTCGATCGCGTCGATGGCGGCGGGGATGCCGGTGATGGCGCTCCAGGCGACGGAGCCGCCGCCCGTGCCGGCCTCGTCCGCCGCCGGCGCCCAGGCCGAGCCGTTCCACTTCAGCACCTGGCCGGTCGTCGCTCCCGCCTGGTCGAGGCGGGAGGGCGGGATCTGGCCGACGATGTCGGCGACACCATGCGTGTGCGAGGCCGGAGCGAGGCCAGCGCGGAGCTGGCCGACGGTCACCTTGCGGGTGGTGCCGGATTGGTTGGCGACGAGTTCGTCGCCTGGCTGGGCGGAGGAGGCCGCCGGAAACTGCGAGATCCTCTGACCGGACATGCAGGCTGATCCTTCTTCGATACGCTGTTGGGAGCGTGGCGAGGGGGCGAGAGGCGCCGCGGCGCTCTCGACGGGGGCGGGGGCTTTGCGCTAAGGGGCGCGCGTGCGGCGGGACGGGCCCGGCGCACCGTGCTGCCGTAGCTCAGTGGTAGAGCACTCCCTTGGTAAGGGAGAGGTCGAGAGTTCAATCCTCTCCGGCAGCACCAGCCCCGACCTCGACGCCTTGGTCAGACGAGTGGCGCGACCGTCACCGTCGCCCCCGTGTGGGCGGTGACGTGCAGGATGGAGAAGGTGTCCGCGCTGCGGGCGAGGATCATGTCGCCGCGGCGCACGAGGTGGGCCGCCGGATTGAAGTACCCCGCAGCAAGGAGTTGCGCGCGCGTATCGGTGTCGTTGCGGTAGTGCCATAGGGTGAACCCGTTGGCGTAGGCGAGCACGGAGAGGCTCTGGATCTCGAACGGCATCGGTCGGGCTCCTTGCGTATGGTCGAGGGGTCGGCGGGCGGCGCGGCGGCTCAGTCGGCGAGGATGAAGGCACCGTCCTCGGCGAGGATGGCGATCCCGCTCTCGGCCAGGATCGCGCCGGCGGGAATGGCCGGGGGCGAGGTCGCGCCGCCTTGGGCGAGGGGTTCGAGAGACACGCCGGCAGGGCTTGCGGCGGAGACGAACGCGATCGCCCCGCCGTCTCGCGCGGCGATCAGCACCACGTCGTCGCGGCGAAGCCGCGCCTTGGCGGGGTCGAAGTAGCCGGGGGCGAGGACCGTGCCGACCGTGTCCTCGGCCGAGGAGTAGGTCCAGAGCGTGAAGCCGGCCGCGTAGGACAGCACGGCGAGGTTCACCGGCACGAACGCCATGGGCTCGAGGTTCCCGAAAAGGCAGCACCGGCCCCGCTCCGAGAGGGCGGGGCCGGCGGCAGGTTGCGCGGAGGAGGGGATGCCGGGCGTGGCGGGGACGCACCACGCCCGTGACGGCCGGCAGAGTGCCCAGGAGTTTCGTCCTCGTCAAGGAAAAAAATCATGACGCGGAGACCCCGCGCGCAACCGTCTTGTCATGGTCGCCGCGCGCAAACGTGGTAGGAGAACCCCCAAGTCCGGTTCTGCCGATGCCGTCGCATCGCCACGCCTTCGAGGGAGAGCCTCCGATGACACCCGCGCCCGCCGCATGCCGCCGTCGCCTGGTCGGCGGTCTTGCCGCCGTCCTCCTCAGTCTCCTCCCGCTCACCGAGGCACGCGCCCAGGCGCAGACGCTGAACGTGTTCAACTGGACGGACTACATCGATCTGGCAGTGCTGGAACGGTTCACCCGCGAAACGGGAATCCAAATCCGCTACGACGTCTTCGACAGTCTCGAAACCCTGGAGGCGAAGCTGCTCGCCGGCCGGTCCGGCTACGACATCGTGGTGCCGACCAACGAGCCCTCCTTCTCGCGCCTGATCGCGGCCGGTGCCTTGCAGCCGATCGACCGCGCGCGGGTGCCGAACTGGCGCAACCTCGATACGGAGCTGATGAAGCGGCTGGAGGCCTCCGACCCCGGCAATCGCCACGGCGCGATCTACCTCTGGGGAACGATCGGCCTCGCCTACAACCTGGGGCGGGTGCTCGAGCTTGCCCACGATGCCCCGACCGGGTCTTGGCGGCTCATGTTCGACCCGGCGGTGGCGCGCAGGCTCGCGCGCTGCGGCATCGTGATGATGGACAGTCAGACCGACGTCATCCCCTCTGTGCTCCGGTTCCTCGGCCTGAACGTGAACTCCACCGCCGAGGCGGACCTGCGCCGCGTCGAGCAGACCCTGATGGCGATCCGCCCCCATATCCGGACCTTTGCCTCCGCCGGCGCGATCGAACTCCTCGCCTCCGGCCAAGCCTGCCTCGCCCTCACCTACTCGGGCGATGCCATCCAGGCCGCGGCGCGCGCGCGCGAGGCCGGGCGGGGGGTCGAGATTCGCTACGTCGCTCCGGAGGAGGGGGCCCAGTTGTGGTTCGACGTGCTCGCGATCCCGCGTGATGCGCCGAACCCGGCGGCGGCGCACCGCTTCATCGACTTCCTCCTGCAGCCGGACGTGATGGCCGCGATCACCAACGCCGTGAAATATCCGAACGCGGTCCCGGCCTCGGCCCCGATGATCGCGGAGGAGGTGAAGCGCGACCGCTACGTCTACCCGGCGACGGAGGATTTCGCCCGCTTCTTCACCGTCGCGGCGGTGCCGCAGGCGGCGGAGCGCGCCCGGTCGCGCCTGTGGGCGCGCTTCAAGGCCGGCCGCTGAACGATCGCGCACGGGAACGGTGCAACAGACGACCATCGCTCGCCCCGGCGCGGCGGAGCCCTGGCGGGACCCTGAGGCCGAGCCCTACGTCCGCATCCTGAACGTCACCAAGCGCTTCGGCGCGACCGTGGCGGTGGATGACGTCTCGCTCGACATCTATCGCGGCGAGCTCTTTGCCCTGCTCGGCGGCTCGGGGTCGGGCAAGACCACGCTCCTGCGCATGCTCGCCGGCTTCGAGCGGCCCGATTCGGGGCGCATCCTGCTCGATGGCCAGGACGTGGCCGACGTGCCGCCTTACGAGCGGCCCGTCAACATGATGTTCCAGTCCTACGCGCTCTTCCCGCACATGACGGTGGAGCAGAACATCGCCTTCGGCTTGCGGATGGACGGGCTGCCGAGGCGCGAGATCCGCGACCGGGTGGCGGCGATGCTCGAGCTTGTGCGCCTCAGGGGCTTCGAAAAACGCCGCCCGCACGAGCTTTCCGGCGGCCAGCGCCAGCGCGTCGCCCTCGCCCGTTCCCTCGTCAAGCAGCCGAAGCTCCTTCTGCTCGACGAACCCCTGGGCGCGCTCGACAAGAACCTGCGCGAGCAGACCCAGTTCGAGCTCGTCACCATCCAGGAGAAGCTGGGCATCACCTTCGTCATGGTCACGCACGACCAAGAGGAGGCGATGACCATGGCAACGAGGCTTGCGGTGATGAACCACGGCTACCTCGCGCAGGTGGGCACGCCGGCCGAGGTCTACGAGTATCCGCAGTCGCGCTTCGTCGCCGAGTTCCTCGGCACGGCCAACGTGTTCGAGGGTCTCATCAAAACCGCCGGCGCCAGCGGGGCGTTGATCGAATCGACCGAGTTCGACGCCTTCTTCGAGAGCGACACCGACCCGCCCAAGCCGGCAGGCGCGCGCGTCTTCGTCGCCGTGCGGCCCGAGAAGATGCGCATCCGCCGCGCCGAGGCAGGCGAACTGCCGGGCACCAACCGGCTCGTCGGCACCGTGCGCGACATCGCCTACTACGGCGACTTCTTCATGTTCGTCGTCGACTTGGGCGAGGGGCGGTCGATCCGCGTCAGCCGGCCGAACCTCGCGCGGCTTACCGAACTGCCGATCACCTGGGACGATCGCGTGGCGGTGGAATGGGAGCCCTTCGCCACCGTGGTGTTGCCCGAATGAGGCTGCGCCTGCCCTCGGGCCGCACCCTCGTCCTTGCCTTGCCGTTCCTCTGGCTCGGCCTCTTCTTCCTCGCCCCCTTCCTGATCGTGGCCAAGATCGCCCTCTCCGAGGGGGCCTTGGGCATCCCGCCTTACGCCCCCGTGCTGCGCTGGACGGATCAGGGCGTGCTCACGATCGTGCTCAACCTCGGCAACCTCGCCACGCTCGTTTCTGACCCGTTCTATCTCGAGGCCTATCTGCGCTCGCTCCGCGTGGCGGCGATCTCCGGCATGCTTTGCCTGCTGATCGGCTACCCGATGGCCTACGCGATCGCCCGCGCTCCGGAACGCAGACGCAACCTGCTGCTGATGCTGGTCGTGCTGCCGTTCTGGACGAGCTTCCTGTTGCGCGTGATGGCCTGGATCGGGCTGCTCGCCGACAACGGGGTCGTCAACAATCTCCTGCTTGCCGCCGGCCTCGTCTCGCAGCCGATCCCGCTCCTCTACACCGACTTCGCTCTCTACGCCGGCATCGTCTACTGCTACCTGCCCTTCATGGTGCTGCCGCTCTACGCCAACCTCTCCAAGCTCGACCCCGTTCTCCTCGAGGCGGCGGCCGATCTCGGGGCACGACCCTGGCGCGCCTTCCTCACCGTCACCCTGCCCCTTTCCTTGCCCGGCATCATCGCCGGCTTCATGCTGGTGTTCATCCCCGCCGTCGGCGAGTTCGTCATCCCGGAACTGCTCGGCGGGCCCGGCGCGCAGCTGATCGGGCGCGTGCTGTGGACCGAATTCTTCCAGAACCGGGACTGGCCGATGGCGGCCGCGCTCGCGATCGTGCTCCTGCTCCTGCTCGTCATCCCGATCGCCTGGTTCCAGCACGTCCAGGGCAAGGCGGCGCGATGAGCCGCAGCATCGGCCGCCTCGGCCTCTTCCTCGGCGTGGGCTACGCCTTCCTCTACATCCCGATCGCGCTGCTCGTTGTCCTCTCCTTCAACGACTCCCGCCTGATCACCGTCTGGTCGGGCTTTTCGTTCCGCTGGTACGTCGCGCTGTGGCACAACGAGCGGCTGATCGAGGCGGCACTCCTGTCCTTGCGCATCGCGGCGGTCGCCGCCACGGGGGCGACCGTGATCGGCATGGCCGCGGGCTTCGCTCTCGCTCGTTTCGGGGCGTTCCGCGGGCGCGGCCTGTTCGGCGCCATGGTCGCCGCCCCCTTGGTGATGCCGGAGGTCATCACCGGCCTCTCTTTGCTGCTGCTGTTCGTGGCGCTGGCCGAAAGCGTCGGCTGGCCGAGCGAGCGCGGGGTCACCACCGTCACCATCGCGCACGTCACCTTCGCCGCGGCCTATGTCGCGGTGGTCGTGCAGTCGCGCCTGTCGGACTTCGACCGCTCCCTCGAGGAGGCGGCCCTCGATCTCGGCGCGCGCCCGTGGCAGGTGTTCCTTCTCATCACGCTGCCCCTGATCGCGCCGGCCCTGGCCTCCGGCTGGCTGCTCGCCTTCACCCTGTCGCTCGACGATCTGGTGATCGCGTCCTTCACCTCCGGCCCCGGCGCTTCGACCCTGCCGATGGTCGTCTTCTCGGCGTTGCGGCTTGGTCTGACGCCCGAACTCTTCGCGCTTGCCACCGTCATCATCGCCGTGGTCAGCCTCGGCCTGCTCGTGGCCTTGAAACTGGGCCGGGTTGCCTCGGCCCGGAGCGGGGGTTAGCGTCCGCGGCTCGATCCTGCCTCTCTGGACGCCCGCCATGTCGCTCACCGCCGCCCGCCTCGACCGCATCTCGCCCTCGCAGACCATCGCCATCAGCCAGAAGGCGCGGGCGCTGGCCGCCGAGGGGCGCGACATCATCAGCCTCTCCGCCGGCGAACCCGACTTCGACACGCCCCAGAACGTCAAGCGCGCGGCGATCGCGGCGATCGAGCGCGGCGAGACCAAGTACACCGACGTCTCGGGCACGCGCGCGCTGCGCGAGGCGGTGTGCGCCAAGTTCCGGCGCGAGAACGGGATCGAGTATGCGCCTGACGAGGTGATGGTCTCGACGGGAGGCAAGCAGGTCATCTTCAACGCCATGCTGGCCACCCTCGATCCCGGCGACGAGGTGATCATCCCCACCCCCTGCTGGGTGTCCTACCCCGATATCGTGAGCCTCGCCGAAGGCACGCCCGTGTTCGTCGCCTGCCCGCAGAACAACGGTTTCAAGCTGCGCGCGGAGGATCTGGAGGCGGCGATCACCCCGAGAACGAAATGGTTCATCCTCAACAACCCGTGCAATCCCACCGGCGCCGCCTATTCCGCCGACGATTTGAAGCCGCTGACCGACGTCCTCCTGCGCCACCCGCATGTCTGGGTGTTCACCGACGACATCTACGAACACCTCGCCTACGACGGCTTCAAGCCGGCCACCGTGGTGCAGGTCGAACCGCGGCTGAAGGAGCGCACGCTGACGATGAACGGCTGCTCCAAAGCCTACGCCATGACCGGCTGGCGCATCGGCTTCTGCGGCGGTCCGAAGGCGCTGATCAAGGCGATGGACAAGCTGCAGAGCCAATCGACCTCCAACACCTCCTCGATCAGCCAGGCGGCGGCCGTGGAGGCGCTCACCGGCCCGCAGGACTTCATCGCCGAGATGGTGGCCGTGTACCAGGAACGTCGCGACCTCGTCGTCGCGGCTCTCAACGAATGCCCTGGCATCGTCTGCGGCAAGCCCGAGGGCGCCTTCTATGTCTTCGCCTCCATCCACGGCTGCCTCGGCAAGACCTCCGCCGGCGGGCGCCGGATCGAGACCGACGAGGACTTCGTCACCGCCTTGCTCGAGGAGGAAGGGGTGGCGGCGGTGCACGGTACGGCCTTCGTCGCGCCCGGCCACATGCGGATCTCCTACGCCACGGCCACGGAGGCGCTGCGCGAGGCGTGCGCGCGGATCAAGCGGTTCTGCGAGGGGCTGCACTGACCGGGAGCGCAAGGGAGGGGAGTGGTGCCCGCACTCGCCGCGCGGCTCGCCGACGTTGCGGTCTCGGCGTCGGTGACGATGACGGTGCGCGCCCGGGCGCTGCGCGCGGCCGGGCATCGCGTGATCAGCCTCGCCATCGGCGAGCCCGATTTCGACACGCCGCCGCACGCCGTCGAGGCCGCGCATCAGGCTGCCCGCGCAGGCGACACGCATTACCCGCCCCAGGACGGCACGCCCGCGCTGAAGGAGGCGATCCGCCGCAAGTTCGCCCGCGACAACGGGCTCGACTACGCCCTCGACGAGATCATGGTGGCGAACGGGGGCAAGCAGATCATCGCCAACGCCTTCCTCGCCACGCTCGATGCTGGCGACGAGGTGGTGATCCCCGCGCCGTATTGGATCTCCTACGCCGACCAGGCCAAGTTCGCTGGCGGTGTGCCGCGCTTCGTCGCCTGCCCGCAGAACAACGGCTTCAGGCTGCGCGCGGAGGACCTCGAGGCCGCGATCACACCGCGCACCAAATGGGTTGTGCTGAACTCCCCGAACAACCCCTCAGGGGCCGCACTCGGCGAGGGGGAGCTCTGCGCGATCGCCGAGGTGATCCGACGCCATCCCGACCTCTGGGTGCTCTCGGACGACATCTACGAGCACCTGATCTACGACGGGTTCCGATTCGTCACCCTCGCCCAGGTGGCGCCCGACTTGCGCGAGCGCGTTCTCACCGTGAACGGCTGCTCGAAGGCCTACGCGATGACCGGCTGGCGCGTCGGGTTCTGCGGCGGCCCGCGCGCCTTGATCAGGGCGATGGTGAACGTGCAGGGCCAGCTCACCTCGGGCGTCTGCACGGTGGCGCAGGCCGCGGCGGCGGCTGCGCTCGACGGACCGCAGGAGCTCGTTCGCCAACACGCCGAAACCTATCGTCGCCGCCGTGACCTCGTCGTCGCGATGCTGAACGAGGCGCCCGGCATCGCCTGCCACAGGCCGGAGGGTGCGTTCTACGTCTACCCCTCCGTCGCAGGGCTCATCGGACGCACCACGCCGGCGGGGCGACGGCTCGAGACCGATCTCGACGTCGCGATGGCGCTGCTCGAGGAGGCGCATGTCGCGGTGGTGCACGGTGCAGCCTACGGCATGAGCCCCTACCTCCGCATCAGCTACGCCACCGACGAGGACAGCCTGCGCGAGGCTTGTGCGCGGATTGCGGCGTTTTGCGCCGCCCTCTCGTGAGGCCCGTCGCGCCGGGGGTCGGTGGGGCTGTGGCGTCGGGTCGCGGCAGGGGCGGCTGTCGTCGCGCCCGCGCGAGGCGAAGGTATCGCGTCCGAGCCCGACGAAGAGCATGTTCGCTTACGAGCGGCCGAGGACATGTGGTTTTCTCGGGTCTGCTCAGTGCGGGCGGTGGGAACCCGTGGGCCGCGCGGGCTTTGCTGCTCTTCCTCTCCCGGCCGCTGATCAGCCATCCTGCTGTCGGCTGAGGTGACAGCGGATGGAGCGCGCTTTCTTGCCATCGCTTGAAGCCTCCGTGCAGCGCCCGGCGGCCCCCTCCGCCCCGGCCATGATCCGCGCCGGGCAGGACGACGATGCCGAAGGCTTCATCGCGCTGATCGGGGCGTGCTGGGCCGAGTATCCGGGCTGCGTGCTCGATGTGGACGGCGAGGTTCCCGAGTTGCGCGCGCTCGGCCTCGCATGTCGCTGCCAAGGGCGGGGCTTTGTGGGCGGCAGAGGCGGCAACCGTCTGTCGTCGGCATGGTCGCGATTGCGCCGGCTGCCGGCGAGGCAGGGGTGTGGGAACTCTCCCGGCTCTACGTTGCTGCCCCTTACCGCGGTACGGGCTTGGCAGCCCGCCTCTTGCACCTCGCCGAAGGTCACGCGGTCGCGCACGGGGCAGCGAGCCTTCTCCTTTGGACCGATACGCGCTTCACCCGCGCGCACCGCTTCTACGAGAAGCACGGGTGGCGACGGACGGGCGAGACCCGATGCTTGCGCGACCTCTCGGCAACGGTGGAGTTCCGTTACGAGAAGGCCGTGGTGTGCAGCGGACCCATCACGCGCTGAGGAGGGGCAGGAGGGCGGCCATCGCTTTCTTGACAGCCTCCGAGGCTCGGCTGGGCGTCGCCGGCATCGGCCCGCCAGCCAAGGGGTCGGTGTCGAGGTCCTGGGACGCGAGCGCGCCGAACCGGGTGCCGGCGTCGCCCTACGCTCCCCAGAGCCCGAGAGCCGGGCAGATGATGCGCATGCCGCCCGCACGATCGGTGCGGTCGTGGACCAGGTCGATCGCATCGGGCGCCCGGTCGTCCTGGCAGATGAGAGCGGCGGCGTGATCGAACCTCCATGTCTCGCGCGCTTGGTGGAGGCAACCGCGACGCGGTTGGCGGATCGCACCGGAGCGCGTGCACGTTGAGGCTTCTTCGGGTTTCCTCACTGGGGCGCGTCTTCGGCGGGGGACCGCCGGATCTTGGGCCCTCCACATGCCGCTTCGGCATTGATTGCGTCCTGGGAACCTCCCGCAGGGCGCATGGGCAAAAAAGAGCCCCGCGTCCTTGCGGGCGCGGGGCAAGTCAACAGGGAGGCTTCACGTCTGGGAGACGAAAAGGGTCCGAAGACCCAAGCTTCCGGCAGAACCGCGCCGGAACCTGCTCGGCACGGAGCCGAAACTGAAAGGCACTAACGAAAGGCCGTGCTCCAACCGCCTGCGCGTATCATCGATGTTGCGAAGATAGCAAACCAAGGCAACCGGATGAACCGCGAAAATCCGGACACGGGCATGCGGGTGGTGCATAGTAAGGTTCACAACCTATACGGGTATCGGGGCTGCCATCCACCCCTCGTGTCTGCGACCAGCGCCAAGCGAAGCCTCAGGCCGCCGTCCGTTCAGCGAGTTCGGCGAGCAGAAAATCGCGGAACACGGCCACCCGCTTCGAGTTCCGCAACTCTTCGGGGTAGACAAAATACGCTTCGACCTTCGGCGCCTTCAGATCGGGCAGCAGCCGGACCAGCCCCTGCTCGTGCTCGACCAGGTAGTCGGGAAGGGCAGCGATGCCGAGCCCGCTTTTGACCGCGAGCAGAAGCCCGAAGATGGAGTTCATTTCCAGCACCGGCTTGCGCGGCGTCCCGCCACGCGCACCGGCCTCGAGCAGCCAGTTGATGTCCGGCACCGGCGGGTGATGCCCGCCGAACACGAGAAGGCGATGCCGGTCGAGGTCTTCCGCCCGCTCGGGAACGCCGGTTGCCTTCAGGTAATCGGGCGAGGCGACGACGACCCAGCCCATGGTCATCAGGTGGCGCTGGATCAGGTCTGGCTGACGCGGCGCGTGCATGCGGATCGCCACATCGGCCTCCCGCATGGCGAGATCGAGGTCCTGGTCGTCCAGAACCACCGACATGGTGATCTCCGGGTAGCGGTCGAGGAAGGACTTGATGCGGGGCGCAAGCCAGGTCGAGCCGAAGGCGACGGTCGTCGTCACCTTGAGCCGCCCGGTCGGCTTCTCCTTGCTCTCGGTGAGCAGGGCCTCGGTCATCGCCAGCTTCGCGAACACCTCGCGTACCGTGCGGTTCAGCGTCTCGCCCTGTTCGGTGAGGATCAGGCCGCGCGCATGGCGATGGAACAGGGGCACCTGCAGCGCCTCCTCGAGCGCCGAGATCTGCCGCGACACCGCCGACTGCGACAGGTTCAGGGCTTCGCCGGCGTGGGTGAAGCTGCCGGCCTCCGCCACTGCGTGGAACACGCGAAGCTTGTCCCAATCGATCATCGCGGCGTTCTACCTCCCTGGTTTTGCTGCCCTGCCGCGTGCCATCGCTCCACGTTCCCGACCGACGGCCGACCCGCTCTGCCCCCAACTCAGGCGTCGGCAACGGCCTCGGCGGGGGCGGTGGCGAGAAACCGCTCGGCCTCCAAAGCCGCCATGCAGCCCGTTCCGGCGGCCGTCACCGCCTGGCGGAACACCTTGTCCTGGACGTCGCCGGCAGCGAACACGCCGGGGATGGAGGTGCGGGTCGAGCCCGGAACCGTCACCACGTATCCCTCCGCATCGAGCTCGAGCTGGCCGCGCACAAGCCCCGTGTTGGGGACGTGGCCGATGGCGACGAACACGCCGTCGACTCCGATCTCCCGACTTTCGCCGCTTTTCACGTGGCGTAGCCTGAGCCCCGTCACGCCGGGCGGATCCTCCGTGCCGAGGATCTCGTCCACGACATGGTTCCAGATCACCGAGATCTTGGGGTTGGCGAACAGCCGCTGCTGCAGGATCTTCTCCGCGCGCAACCGGTCGCGGCGGTGGACCAAGGTCACCTCCGCCGCGTGGTGGGTCAGGAACAGCGCCTCCTCCACCGCCGAGTTGCCGCCGCCGATCACCGCCACCCTCTTGCCCCGGAAGAAGAAGCCGTCGCAGGTCGCGCACGCCGAGACGCCGAAGCCGCGGAACCTCTTCTCCGAGGGGATGCCGAGCCAGCGCGCTTCCGCCCCGGTCGCGAGGATCACCGTCTCGCCGCGATAGAGCCGTCCCGAGTCGCCCTTGGCGGCGAAGGGGCGGCGCGAGAGGTCGAGGGAGACGACGATGTCCTCGACGATGCGGGCTCCGACATGCTCCGCCTGCAGGCGCATCTGCTCCATCAGCCAGGGTCCCTGCACCGGTTCGGCGAAGCCTGGATAGTTCTCGACGTCGGTGGTGATGGTGAGCTGGCCGCCCGGCTGCAGCCCGGAGACCACGACGGGACGGAGGGCGGCGCGCGCGGCGTAGATGGCAGCCGTGTACCCAGCCGGGCCGGAGCCGATGATCAGCACCGGCGTCGCAATCGTTTCGCTCATTCTTCGTCCTTCCGCGGACAGGATATTGCCTGGACGCGACCTCGGACAAGGCGAAGCGGCGTGGCCGGCCTTTGCCAGCCCCGTTCCTTGTAATAATCTTGCGCGAAGATGACAGCGAACGAACGGACCATCGCGATGCGCAAGACGCGGCCCGATCAGGCCCCTGTGCTCGACCAGATCGACCGGCAAATCCTCGCTGAACTGCAGCAGGATGGACGGATGACCAATGTCGAGCTCGCGCGCCGGGTCGGCATTTCCGCCCCGCCCTGCCTCAGACGCGTCCGCCGCCTGGAGGAGGCGGGCGTGATTCGCGGCTACCACGCCGAGACCGATCCCGCCTTGCTCGGCTGGCAGGTGATGTTCTTCGCCATCGTCGGGCTCGAGAGCCAGAAGCAGGCCGTGCTGGAGGCGTTCGAGCAGATGGTCGGGGCGTGGCCCGAGGTGCGGGAATGCCACATGATCCGCGGCGGGGGTGACTTCCTCCTCAAGCTCGTCGCCCGCGACACCGCGCACGAGAACGAGCTGACGCGGCGGTTGACGGCGGCGGCGAGCGTGGCACGCGTCACCACCCTGCAGACCATTCGCACCGCGAAGGACGCGGCCGGGGTGCCGATCCCGCGCGACTGAACGAGGCCCACCGGGAAGGGACCGACACGCCGTGAAGCTTCAGGGGAAGACCGCGATCGTCACCGGCGCCGCCTCAGGCATCGGTCGCGGCATTGCCGAACGCTTCGCCGCTGAGGGCGCCAAGGTCGCGGTCGCCGACCTCGACGCCGAGGCGGCGGCCGCGGTGGTCGAGGCGATCCGCGCCCAGGGCGGCGAGGCGATGGCGGTCGCGATGGACGTCGCCGACGAGGAGGCGGTCAACGCCGGGGTGACGCGGACGCTGCACACCTGGGGCAGGGTGGACATCCTGGTCAGCAACGCCGGCATCCAGATCGTCAAGCCGGTGGAGGAATTCTCGTACGCGGAGTGGCGGCGGCTCACCGCCATCCATCTCGACGGCGCCTTCCTGCTCACGAAGGCGTGCCTGCCCTCGATGTACGCGCACCGTTTTGGACGCGTGATCTACATGGGTTCGGTGCACTCCAAGCTCGCCTCGCCCCTGAAGGCGCCCTACGTTGCGGCGAAGCACGCGCTCCTCGGCCTCGCCCGGGTCGTCGCCAAGGAAGGCGGGCCGAAGGGGGTGACGGCAAACGTGATTTGCCCTGGGTTCGTGCGCACGCCCCTCGTCGAGCGGCAGATCCCCGACCTCGCCAGGCAATACGGTTTGAGCGAGGATGAGGTGGCACGGACGGTCATGCTGAAGGACACCGTCGATGGCGAGTTCACCACCATCGCCGACATCGCCGAGGTCGCCCTCCTCTTCGCCGCCTGGCCCAACAACGCGCTCACGGGGCAAAGCCTGATCGCCTCGCACGGCTGGTGCATGGAGTAAGGGGGCGACGTCCGCCGATCCTGGTGTTCAGAGCCGCCGCACCGTCAGCGCCGCTCCCTCCAGGGCCTGCAGTATCTCCGCCCCGTGCGCGCTGTCGCGCGCCTCGATCAAGAGGTCGAGTTCGGCCGCGCGCACCGAGGGCGCGGCGAACAGGCGCTGGTGCGAGACCTCGATGATGTTGCCGCCCGCGCGCGCGATGCGGCCGGCGATGTCGGCCAGCACGCCGGGGCGGTCCGCGATGTCGAGGCCCACACGGAGCAGCCGCCCGTCGCGCACAAGGTTGCGCAACAGGACGTTGGCGAGGATGCGCGGATCGAGGTTGCCGCCACACAGGATGGTGCCGACGCGCAAGCCGGCGAAGGCGGAGGCATGGGTGAGGAGCGCGGCGATGCCGGCCGCACCCGCCCCTTCCGCCACCAGCTTCGCCTCCTCGATGAGCAATCCGATCGCCGTCTCGATGGCGGTCTCGGGCACGACGAGCACGCGCTCGACGTGCGCGCGGATGATCGCGAAAGGGATCTCGCCGATGTCGCGCACGGCGATGCCCTCCGCGATCGTCGCGCCCCCGACGGAGACCGGCTCCCCGGCGAGGCGCTGCGCGCAGGCCGCCCAGCCCTCGACCTCGACCCCGACGAGACGGGGCGGCTTCGGCCGGGTGCGCGCGGCGAGGGCGGCACCGGCGATCAGGCCACCACCGCCGATTGGGACGACGAGCACGTCGAGATCGGGCTCGTCCTCGAGGAGTTCCGCCGTCGCCGTGCCCTGGCCCGCGATCACGGCCTCGTCGTCGTAGGGATGGACGAGCACGAGCCCCCGTTCGGCCACGAGCCGGCGCACCTCCTGCGCGCTCTCGACCAGCGTCTCGCCGATGAGCAGAACCTCGGCGCCGTGGGCGCGGGTGCGGGCGACCTTGGCGTTCGGCGTGTGCCGCGGCATGACCACCGTGGCAGGGATGCCGAGCCGGGCGGCATGGTAGGCCACCCCTTGCGCGTGGTTGCCGGCGGAGAGGGTGACGACGCCGCGGCGACGTTCCTCTTCCGAAAGGAGGAGCAGGCGGTTCAGCGCGCCCCTTTCCTTGAAGCTGCCCGTGCGCTGCAGCGTCTCCAGCTTGAGCGCGAGCGAGGAGAGGCCGAGGCGACAGGCCAGGGCGGGCGCGAGGACCGTCGGCGTGCGCGCAACGCCTCCCGCGATGCGGCGCGCCGCCTGAGCGACGGGGTCGGCGGACGGCGTCGCCGTCGCTGGCTGCGACGCGGCAGGCACGATCGGCGCCGTCACGCGCGCCTGGCGCGACCGGGGCCGCGGCGCCGTCGCCGCCGTCGCCGTCTCAGCCGAAGGCCACCGAGACGATCTCGTAGCTTTTCGCCCCGCCCGGCGTGGGCACCTCGACCACGTCGCCCACCTTCTTGCCGAGAAGCGCGCGGGCAAGCGGCGAGGAGATGCTGATCAGGCCCTTCTTGATGTCGGCCTCGTCGGCACCAACGATGCGCCAGGTCTTCTCCTCCTCCGTCTCCTCGTCGAGCAGCGTCACCTTCGCGCCGAAGGAAACCGTATCGCCGGAGAGCTTCGAGATGTCGATCACCTCGGCGGCGGCAATGCGCGCCTCGAGCTCCGCCACCCTGCCCTCGATGAAGCTTTGGCGTTCGCGCGCAGCGTGATACTCGGCGTTCTCGGACAAATCGCCATGCGAGCGTGCCTCCGCGATGGCGCGGATCACCGCCGGCCGCTCGACGGTCTTCAGGTAGCGGAGTTCCTCTTCGAGCTTCGCGAGCCCTTCCGCGGTCATCGGAAATTTCTGCACGGCGGAACCTTTCCGTCCTCGTGTCCTGGCGTGACGACCGATGCTCCGCACCGCCCCGCTCCGTTCGGGGTCCGGGCGGGCGGCGCAACGAATACGCCACCTCCGCCGCCGCGCGGCGGGGCGCGCATTCGCCCTAGAACGATCCGCGAAAATACGACTGAAGGGGAGCCACTTCAAGGGTGCCAGCCTTGAGCGCGGCGATCGCGTGCACCGCCGCCCGCGCCCCCGCGAGCGTGGTGTAGTGCGCCACCTGGTGTGTGAGAGCCGAGCGGCGGATGTCGAAACTGTCGGACACGCTCCGCCCGCCCGAGGTCGTGTTGATGACGATCTGGAACGCGCCCGACTTGATCGCGTCGACGCAGTGCGGGCGGCCCTCCAGCACCTTGTTCACGACCGTGACCTCGAGGCCCGCGTCGCGGATCGCCGCCGCCGTGCCGCGGGTCGCCGCCACCCGGAAGCCCATGTCGACGAGACGGCGGGCCAGCGCCACCGCCGCCGGCTTGTCGCCGTCCTTGACGCTGATGAAGGCCGTGCCTTCCAGCGGAAGCCGCACGCCGGCACCGATCTGGCTCTTGGCGAAGGCGCGCTCGAAACTCGAATCCAGCCCCATCACCTCGCCCGTCGATTTCATCTCGGGCCCGAGCAGCACATCGACGTTGGGGAAGCGCGCGAAGGGAAACACGCTCTCCTTCACCGCCACGTGCCGGCTCACCGCCTCGTCGTCGAGCCGGAAGGAGGCGAGCTTGGCGCCGGCCATCACCTTGGCGCCGATCTTCGCCACCGGCACGCCCGTCGCCTTGGCCACAAAGGGGACCGTACGCGAGGCACGCGGATTGACCTCGAGAACGTAGATCGCCCCGTCTTGGATCGCGTACTGCACGTTCATCAGGCCCACCACCTTCAGAGCCTTGGCCAGAGCCTCGGTCTCGGCCCGCAGTTCGGCGACGATGGCAGGGGAGAGCGAATAGGGCGGCAGCGAACAGGCGGAGTCGCCTGAGTGGATCCCCGCCTCCTCGATGTGCTCCATCACGCCGGCGACGTAGACGGTCTCGCCGTCGGCGATGCAATCCACATCGACCTCGATCGCGTCGTTCAGGTAGCGGTCGATCAGCACCGGGTTGTCGCCGGAAACGCGAACGGCTTCGCGGATGTAGCGGCCGAGAGCGGCACGGTCGTGCACGATCTCCATCGCCCGCCCGCCCAGCACATAGGAGGGGCGAATGACGACGGGGTAGCCGATGCGCTCGGCCACCGCTTCCGCCTCCTCGGCCGAACGCGCGGTGCCGTTGTCGGGCTGGCGCAGGCCGAGGCGCCTCAGGAGCTCCTGGAAGCGTCTCGCGGTCCTCGGCGATGTCGATCGCTTCCGCAGAGGTGCCGAGGAGCGGGATGCCGGCCGCGGCGAGGGCGGCGGAGAGCCTGAGCGGCGTCTGCCCGCCATATTGCACGATGCAGCCGAGCAGCGTGCCTCGCTCCGCCTCGCGGCGGATGATCGCGATCACGTCCTCGGCGGTGAGCGGTTCGAAGTAGAGACGGTCGGAGGTGTCGGGATCGGTCGAGACCGTCTCCGGGTTGCAGTTGACCATGATGGTCTCGAACCCGGCCTCCTTCAGCGCATAGGCCGCATGCACGCAGCAATAGTCGAACTCGATGCCCTGGCCGATCCGGTTCGGTCCGCCGCCGAGGATCACCACCTTGGTGCGATCGGAGGGATCGGCCTCGCATTCGGGCAAAGCGAGCGTGGTTCCCTCGTAGGTCGAGTACATGTAGGGGGTGAGGCTCTCGAACTCGGCCGCACAGGTATCGATGCGCTTGAACACCGGGCGCACGCCGAGCCTTTCGCGCAGCCGTGCGACCTCGCCCTCCTTCATGCCAGTGAGGTGGGCGAGGCGGCGGTCGGAGAAGCCCATCGCCTTGAGGCGACGGAGCGCATCGGCCTCGCGCGGCAGGCCGGCGGCCCGCACCATCGCCTCGGTCTGCACGATGTGCTCGATCTGGCGCAGGAACCAAGGGTCGTAGCGCGTCGCCTGGTGAACCTCCTCGACCGAAAGTCCTTCGCGGAAGGCCTGGGCGACGGCGAGGATGCGGTCCGGCGTCGGCGTGGAGAGCGCGGCGAGGATTTCCCCCTTCTCCGCCCCGGCGAGCTCCTCCACCTCGTCGAAGCCGGCAAGCCCGGTCTCCAGGCTGCGCAGTCCCTTCTGGATCGCCTCGGCGAAGGTCCGGCCGATCGCCATCGCCTCGCCGACCGACTTCATACTGGTGGTGAGAAGCCTCGGCGTGCCGGGGAACTTCTCGAAGGTGAAGCGCGGCATCTTGACCACCACGTAGTCGATGGTCGGTTCGAAGGACGCAGGCGTGACTCGGGTGATGTCGTTGGCAAGCTCATCGAGGGTGTAGCCGACCGCGAGCTTGGCCGCGACCTTGGCGATCGGAAACCCGGTTGCCTTCGAGGCGAGTGCGGAGGAGCGCGAGACGCGCGGGTTCATCTCGATGATCACCATGCGCCCTGAGGCGGGGTCGATGGCGAACTGCACGTTCGAGCCGCCCGTGTCGACCCCGATCTCGCGCAGGCAGGCGATCGCGGCATCGCGCATCCGCTGGTACTCCTTGTCGGTCAGCGTCAGCGCCGGTGCGATCGTGATCGAATCGCCCGTATGGATCCCCATCGGGTCGAGGTTCTCGATCGAGCAGACGATGATGCAGTTGTCGGCGCGGTCGCGCACGACCTCCATCTCGAACTCCTTCCAACCGAGCACGCTCTCCTCGATCAGCACCTCGTGCGTGGGCGAGGCGTCCAGCCCTCCCGACGTGATCGCCTCGAACTCCTCCATGTTGTAGGCGATCCCGCCGCCCGTCCCGCCCAGGGTGAAGGAGGGGCGGATGACGGCCGGAAGGCCGACCAGCTTGAGCGCCTCCTTCGCCTCGGCGAGGCTGTGCGCGATCGCGCTTCTCGGGGTTTCGATGCCGATCCGCGTCATCGCGTCGCGGAACTTCTGGCGGTCCTCGGCCTTCTCGATCGCCTCCCGCCTCGCACCGATCAGCTCGACGCCGTAGCGGTCGAGCACGCCGAGGTCGGCAAGCCGCATCGCCGTGTTCAGCGCGGTCTGCCCGCCCATGGTGGGAAGGAGCGCATCGGGGCGTTCGCGCGCGATGATCTTCTCCACCATCTCGGGGGTGATGGGTTCGATGTAGGTCGCATCCGCAAGCCCCGGGTCGGTCATGATGGTGGCCGGGTTGGAGTTGACCAGGATGACGCGATAGCCCTCGCCCTTCAGCGCCTTGCAGGCCTGCGCGCCGGAATAGTCGAACTCGCAGGCCTGGCCGATGACGATGGGCCCGGCGCCGATGATCAGGATGCTCTCGATGTCGGTTCGCTTCGGCATGACGATGTCCGTACGGAACGATGCGAGAAAGCAACCGGTCAGATCGCCGCTGCGTAGCCGCCGTCCACGGGGATCGCGGTGCCGGTGACGAAGCCCGCCTCGCGCGAGGCGAGGAAGACGGCGATGCCGCCCAAGTCGTCCGGCGTGCCCCAACGGCCCGCCGGCGTGCGCGCCAGCACCTGCGCGTGCAGCCCCGGGACCTGCTCGCGCGCCGTCCGGGTGAGGTCGGTGTCGATCCAGCCGGGCAGGATCGCGTTGGCCGTGATGCCGTCCGCTGCCCAGGCGACGGCGAGGGACTTCGCGAACTGGACGATGCCGCCCTTGGCCGCGCCATAGGCCGGGGCGAAGGCCGCCCCGAAGAGAGACAGCATGGAGCCGATCGCGATCACCCGCCCGCGCCCGGAGGCCTTGAGCAGCGGATACGCGGCCTTGGCACAGAGGAAGGCGCTGTCGAGATCGGCGGCGAGGACCGCCCGCCACTCGGCGAAGCTCATCTCGTGCGCGGGCTTGCGGATGTTGATGCCGGCGTTCAGCACCAGGATGTCGAGGCGGCCGAAGCGGTTGCGGGTCTCCTCGACCATCCGGGCGACGGCGGCCTCGTCGGTGACGTCGGCGACCACGGCCGCGGCGCGATCGACGAAGCCGGCAAGCGCGGCGGCGTTCTTCGCTTCGTTCCGCCCCGCGATCATCACCGCCGCTCCGGCCGCGTGCAAGGCGCGGGCGATGGCAAGGCCGATGCCGCCGTTGCCCCCGGTGACGAGAGCGACGGTGCCGCTCAGGTCGAAGGGGCGGTTCACGGGCTCCTCGCGCGCTCCATCATGGCCACGAAACGGTCGAACAGGTGACGCGCGTCCGACGGCCCGGGGCTCGCTTCCGGGTGATACTGCACGGAGAAGGCGGGGCGGTCTTCGCAGGCGAGGCCCTCGTTGGTGCCGTCGAACAGCGAGACGTGCGTGACGCGCACGGTCTCGGGCAAGGTCTCGGGAAGGACCGCGAAGCCGTGGTTCTGCGAGGTGATCTCGACCCTGCCGGTGGCGAGCTCCTTCACCGGATGGTTGGCCCCGCGATGGCCCTGATGCAGCTTCCGCGTCTTTCCCCCGAGCGCGAGCGCCAGGAGCTGGTGGCCGAGGCAGATGCCGAAGAGCGGGATCCGCCGCTCCAGCACGGCGCGGATGGTCGGCACGGCATAGGCGGCGGTCGCTGCCGGGTCTCCCGGCCCGTTGGAGAGGAAGACACCGTCGGGGGCGAGAGCGAACACCTCCTCGGCGGTAGCCGTCGCCGGCAACACGGTGACGCGGCAGCCGGCGGAAGCGAGGCTGCGCAGGATGTTGCGCTTCGCCCCGTAGTCGATGGCGACGACGTGAAAGCGCGGCGACACCTGCCGCCCGTAGCCCGAGGGCCACGCCCACAGCGTCTCGTCCCAGCCGTAGCGCTGGCGCGTCGTCACCTCGAGGGCAAGGTCCATCCCTTCGAGGCCGGGCCAGGCGCGCGCTTGGTCGGCGAGGGCAGCGAGGTCGAAGCGTCCGTCGGCGGGGAAGGCAAGCACGCCGTTGGGCGCCCCGCCCAGGCGGATGCGGCGGGTCAGCGCGCGGGTGTCGACTCCCGCGATGCCCGGCAAGGCCGTGGGCGGCGCACCATTCGGGCAAAGACCGCGCCGCGCGCCAGTTCGAGGGCGGGGTCGGGTCGTCCCTGACCACAAGGCCGCGCGCGAAGGGGGTCGTCGCCTCGATGTCCTCGGCGTTGGTTCCGACGTTGCCGATATGAGGGAAGGTGAAGGTGATGATCTGGCCGGCGAAGGACGGGTCGGTCAGAGTCTCCTGGTAGCCGGTCATGCCGGTGGTGAAGCAGACCTCGCCGAGGGCGGTGCCGTGAGCGCCAAAACCGCGGCCCCAGAACACCGAACCGTCAGCGAGGACGAGCGCGGCGGTAGCCCCCGGCGGGGGTGCATCGGGTGCGGGGGCCGCCGGCGTCTCGCCTGCCCGGCAGGTCGGCGAGCGCAAGCCCCGTTTCCTTCAGGATCACTGGCCAGTGTCGGGAGGGGATGGCGCGCGCCTGCCGCCATTTGCGCACCGCTTCGACGGTGACCCCGGTCAGGGCGGCGGCGCGCTCCGCCCCGCCTAACCGGTCGATGATCTCATCCACGCTGGCCATGCCGGACGGGTAGCGGAAGTGATTTCCCGCCGCAAGGAGGCCGCCGTAGGTCAGGAAGGAATTTCCGCTGCCCGCCAGCACTTCCAACGGCGGGCATCGTGCCTCGACGCAGGTGCCGCTATACTTGAGTGGCCTGGACCTGGGACGGGGACCGACGATGGGCCTGCGTGAGGAGTTCATGGAGGCGCTGAAGGCGTCGATGAAATCGGGCGACGCCGCCACCACCTCAACCCTGCGGATGATCCTGGCCGAGTTGAAGAAAGTGGACATCGAGGCCCGCCCCCGTGGGGTGGACAAGGGTGGACGACGCCGAGATCCTCGCCATGCTCCGCCGGATGGTGAAATCCCGCCGCGAAAGCATCGAGCTGTACCGGCAGGGCGGACGCCAGGACCTCGTCGACAAGGAGGCGGCCGAGATCGCGGTGATCGAGCGCTTCCTTCCGCCCGAGCTCGAGGGCGAGGCGCTGGAGGCCGCCGTGCGGGCGGCGATCGGCGAGACCGGTGCGGCGTCGGTGAAGGACATGGGCAAGGTGATGGCGGCTCTGAAGGCCAAGCATGGCGGGGCGCTCGACCTGGCCAAGGCCGGGCCCGTGGTGAAGGCTGCGTTGGCGGGCTGACGGCAGGAGATGGCGCTTCCGCCAAGCTTCCTCGACGAGCTTCGCGCCCGCATTCCGCTGGGGTCGCTGATCGGCCGGCGCGTGCGGCTTGCGCGCTCGGGGCGGGAGCTGAAGGGGCTTTGCCCGTTCCACGCCGAAAAGACCCCCTCCTTCCACGTGGTCGAGGACAAGGGGTTCTTCCATTGCTTCGGCTGCGGCGCGCATGGCGATGCGATCGGCTTTCCTGATGCGCGCCGATGGGCTTTCGTTCATGGACGCGGTGGAGAGGCTCGCCGGCGAGGCGGGTCTCGCCGTGCCGCGTCCGACGCCCGAGGCGGCAGCGGCGGTGGAACGCGCCGCCTCGCTCTTTGCGATCGCCGAGGCCGCCGCCGAGGCCTTCGCCCGGCGGCTGCGTCTGCCCGAAGGCAGGCGCGCGCTCGACTATCTCCACGCGCGCGGCCTGACGGACGAGACCATCGCCCAGTTCGGCCTCGGCTGGTCGGGGGAGGGGCGCGGGGCGTTGCTTGCCGACCTGCGCGGGCAGGGGATCACCGCTGACCAGCTGGTCGCGGTCGGGCTGATGAAGCAGGACGACCCCTCCCGGCCGGCGGTCGATCTCTTCTTCAACCGCGTCATGTTCCCGATCCGAGACCGACGCGGACGGGTCATCGGCTTCGGCGGCCGCGTGGTCGGCGAGGGGCAGCCGAAGTATCTGAACGGCCCGGAAACCTCGCTCTTCGTCAAACGACGCACACTCTACGGGCTTGATCTTGCGGCAAAAGCCATACGGTCAGGAGCGCCCGCGCTGGTCGTCGAGGGGTACCTCGACGTGATCGCTCTTCATCAGGCTGGGTTCGGCGGTGCGGTCGCCCCCCTCGGCACCGCGCTGACCGAAGAGCAGCTCGCCGAACTGTGGCGTCTCTCCCCGCAACCAATCCTCTGCTTCGACGGCGACGCAGCCGGGGCCCGCGCCGCCTTGCGCGCGGCCGAGTCGGCGCTTCCGCTGATCGGCCCGGGCCGGACCCTTGCCTTCGTCTCGCTTCCTGCCGGGGAGGACCCGGACAGCCTGATCGCCCGCCGCGGCCCGGAGGCCTTCGGCACCCTCCTCAAGTCCCCGCGCTGCCTCGCCGATCTGCTCTACGAGACCCTCGCCGGCGAGCCGTCGGCGACCCCCGAGGCGCGCGCGGCAGCGCGGCGGCGGCTGGAGGAGCTGGCAGGGCGAATCCGCGATCGGACCGTGCGGGAGGAATATCGGCGCTACTTTCGCGATCGTTGGTACGCCGATCTTCGGGCCAGGCGATCGCTCTCACGCGACCGTCTGCCGCGAGCGCGCCCGGCGCGTCCAGTCCTCGGGCCGAACCGGACGCGCGCCCTGCGCGAGCGCGCTCTCCTCGCCTTGCTTCTGGCGCACCCTTGGCTTCTCGCCGAGGCCGAGGAGGCGGTCGCGGCCGAGCGGTTCTCCGTTCCCCCGCTCGAGCGCATCAGGGCCGCCTTGGTCGAGGGCGCAGCCGTATGTCGCGACCCTTGATCATGCTTCCCTGATCGACCACCTGCGCGTTTCGGGACTGGGCGATTGCCTCGAGGCCGTGTTCGCGAAGGGTTTTTCCGATCTGCCGCAGACGAGGCTCGATGGGGCCGCACCGGAGGACGTGCGGCGCGCCTTCCTGGTCGGTCTGCAGGCGCTCGGCTTCGAACGGCTCGAGCGCGATCTCGGGGAAGCACGCGCGCGGCTCGCCGCCGAATTCACTCCCGAGAACGTCCGCCGCCTCGCCCGACTGGTCGAGGCGCGGGAGGAATTGCTGGCCGAGGAGCATGCGCCCTGACCGGGCCCAGTTACCCCAGTGCCGGGCCAGGACCACCACCATAGGGTAGGGGGAGAGTGCGCTCCCCCAACCGTAGAACCGCATTCGAGGTGACCCGCATGGCGAAGCCAACCACCACGCCGACCGCAGAGCCCGCCGCCGAGGACATCGCCGAACAGGCGCTGCTCGACAGCCAGTCGGCCGCCGTCAAGAAGCTGATCGCGCGCGGACGCGAGCGCGGCTACGTCACCTACGACGAGATCAACGCCGCCCTGCCTCAGGGGCAAGTCTCCTCCGAGCAGATCGAGGACACCCTCGCCCAGCTCAACGAACTCGGCATCAATGTCGTCGAGTCCGAGGAGACGGAGGATCCGGAGGCCCCTCCTGCCAAGACGATCAAGGCGGAGGAGGACGACGACGACGAGGGCTCGGGCGGCAACGTCGACGAGGCCGAGCTCGGCCGCACCGACGATCCGGTGCGCATGTATCTCCGCGAGATGGGGCAGGTCGAGCTGCTTTCGCGCGAGGGCGAGATCGCCATCGCCAAGCGCATCGAGGCCGGCCGCGAGATGATGATCGGCGGCCTTTGCGAGTCGCCGCTCACCTTCAAGGCCATCGTCGCCTGGCACGACGCCCTGAAGGAAGGGCGCATGCTTCTGCGCGACATCATCGACCTCGAAGCGACGCACGGCGCGGGCCAGACCCCTGGAAGAGGGGAGCGCGCCGCCGGTCGAGGAGGCGGAGGACTTCGACGAGGACGAGGCTGCGCTCTCCCTCTCCGCCCTCGAGGAGAAACTGAAGCCCGAGGTGCTCGCCACCTTCGAGGCCATCGCCGCCGCCTACAAGAAGCTCGCCAAGCTGCAGGAGGCGCGGCTCAAGGTGCTCTCCGAGGGGGGCACGCCGACGGCGCAGGCAGAGAAGAAGTACGCCAAGGCCAAGGGTGAGGTGGTCGAGCTCGTCAAGAAGGTCCACCTCAACAACGCGCGCATCGAGCAGCTCGTCGAGGAGCTGCGCGAGCTCAACCAGCGCCTCACCCAGTACGAGGGCCAGCTGCTGCGCCTCGCCGAGGGGGCGAAGGTGAAGCGCGAGGAGTTCCTCGAGCAGTATCGCGGCCATGAGCTCGATCCGGGCTGGCTCGAGCGGGTGGCGGCCCTCTCCAAGACCTGGAAGGCCTTCGCCACCAAGCACGGCGAGGAAGTGGAGGCGATCCGCGCCAAGATCGCCGAGATCGTCAACGAGGTGCACCTGCCGGTGGGCGAGTTCCGCCGCGTGGTGACCACGGTGCAGAAGGGCGAGCGCGACGCCGCACGGGCGAAGAAGGAGATGATCGAGGCGAACCTTCGCCTCGTCATCTCCATCGCCAAGAAGTACACGAACCGCGGCCTGCAGTTCCTGGACCTGATCCAGGAGGGCAACATCGGGCTGATGAAGGCGGTGGACAAGTTCGAATACCGCCGCGGCTACAAGTTTTCGACCTACGCCACCTGGTGGATCCGGCAGGCGATCACGCGTTCGATCGCCGATCAGGCGCGCACCATCCGCATCCCCGTGCACATGATCGAGACGATCAACAAGCTCGTCCGCACGTCGCGCCAGATGCTGCACGAGATCGGCCGCGAACCGCAGCCGGAGGAGCTCGCCGAGAAGCTCGGCATGCCGCTCGAGAAGGTGCGCAAGGTGCTGAAGATCGCGAAGGAGCCGATCAGCCTGGAGACGCCGATCGGCGACGAGGAGGACAGCCATCTCGGCGACTTCATCGAGGACAAGAACGCGGTGATCCCGCTCGATGCGGCGATCCAGTCCAATCTGCGGGAGGCGACCACGCGCGTGCTCGCAACCCTCACCCCGCGCGAGGAGCGCGTGCTGCGGATGCGGTTCGGCATCGGCATGAACACGGACCACACGCTGGAGGAGGTCGGCCAGCAGTTCAACGTCACGCGCGAGCGCATCCGCCAGATCGAGGCCAAGGCGCTGCGCAAGCTCAAGCACCCCTCGCGGTCGCGCAAGCTCCGCAGCTTCCTCGACGATTGAACGCACGCAGGCTCATCGTGGGCGGCGACCATGCGGATGACGACCCGTTACGACTGCCGCTCGCGGAGATCCGCACCGGGAGCGACAGATGGCGACCCGGTCGTCCTGGTCGGAAAGGAGCCGGGCGTTCATGGCAGCAATCCCTTTCCGACCGGAACCTGGAGGAGGGTTCGGGGCATTTGTACCGGGAGACGTCAGAGCGCTTCGCGGTTGATGAACGGTTCGCGCCGCAAGCGCGACCCGTGCCGACAACAACCTCTTCTCCCTATCCGCGCGCGAATGCGAGGCGCGGCAGACGTCGTGGTAACCGGCTGAACCGCTGAAGTCCCGTCCAACTGAGCAGAGCATGAGAGCCGTTGTGACGGCGCTTACGCTTGGGTGCCTGCGGGCAGTGGGTTTGCGGCCGAGAAAATGCGTTCAGCGTTCGGTGATGGGTGTCTGTCGGTTGTGGGAGACGGACGCCGCTTTGCCGTCGAGGCCTAGGGTCGTTCGGGGCGGTGGAGGGTAAGGGCGGTACGAAGCAGGTGGAGCTGGGCGTCGCTGCTGCGGCAGGCACGGCGCGAGTCGGCGCGGGCCGCCCTGGCCTGCGCGCCGAGCGTTGCCGAAGCTTCGCTCGACGCTGGCTTCCGGACTCGGCGCAAGCGCCGACGGTTCATCGCAACGCAGCCGGGCGCTGAGCGGGCGCGCGGGCGCGAGCCCCGGCCGCCAGCGAGGCCGTTCGACGCACGCGTCGACGCGGCCAGCGCCTCACGCAGGGCCAACCTAGGTTTCCTCGAAAGCCGCCAAAGGTCGGTGGCCTCGCGCTGCCTGATGCGGAAACATCCCCCGCGGAGAGCGTTCGCCAGTCCTCTCTCGCAATTCGTGACCGAAGAGTTGCCTCGCTTCGGCGTGTCCGGTCTCCCGGGCGCCCCAGCCTGAGCGACGGGTGCTCGTATCCGTCCTAACCCCTGAGCCGAGCGATGGTTGCGGTTGTGGAGTTGCCGGGGAGGAGGTCGGCGAGCATGCACACGTCCGCCCCAGGACCGGACGAGATCTGCGCCCACGACCTGCTCGAGCGTGTAGTCTGCCCCCTTCACCAGCACGTCCGGACGCAGCAGGCGGATGAGTTCGAGCGGCGTATCCTCGTCGAAGATGATGACGAGGTCGACATCGGCGAGCGAGGCGAGCACGGCAGCGCGGGCTGCCTCCTGTTGAACGGGACGGCCAGGGCCTTTCAGGCGGCGAACGGAGGCGTCCGAGTTGAGCCCTACCACCAGGCGATCGCACGCCGCGCGCGCCTGCGCGAGCAGATGGACGTGGCCGGGATGGAGCAAATCAAAGCAGCCATTGGTGAAGCCCACGCGCCAGCCCTTGCGCCGCCAGCGCTCGACGTGCTCGGCCGCCGCCTCGCGCGAAACAATTTTGCGCAAGGCCCCTGTTGCCGGCGCGATCGCCTCGAGGAGTTCCGCGTCGCGCGCGACCGCCGTGCCGATCTTGCCCACCACGATCCCGGCCGCAATGTTGGCGAGCCGCGCCGCGGACCTAAGCCTCAGCCCCGCGGCGAGGCCGAGCGCGACGGTCGCCACGACTGTGTCGCCAGCCCCAGAGACGTCGTAGACCTCCTTCGCCTCGGCTGCGAAATGTGTGACGAAGGCGCCTTCCGGGCCCTCAACGAGCGTCATCCCGTCCTCCGAGCGCGTGCAGAGCACGGCGCGGATGCCGTGGGCACGCATCAACACGCGGGCGGCAGCCACCACTTCCTCGGCAGTCTCGGTCGGAAGCCCCGTGCCATCTGCCAGTTCCCGCCGGTTTGGCGTCACGACATCGGCCCCCGCGTAACGGCCGTAATCGCGGCCTTTGGGGTCGACGACGACCAGACGCCGCCGCTCACGGGCGGCGGCAATGAGCCGCGCCGCCGTGTCGTTCGCCACCACGCCCTTCCTGTAGTCGCTGATCACCACCACCCGGCAGGCGGCCATCGCATCGGCCGCGATCCGGACGAGGCGATCGGCAAGCTTGGGGTGGATCGGCTCGACCGTCTCGCGATCGGCCCGGAGAAGCTGCTGACCGGCGGCGATATACCGCGTCTTGACCGTGGTGACCCGGCCTCCTTGCACAAGCAGCCAGGGCTCGACGTTCGGCTGCCCGCCAATCAGCGCGGTGAGGTCCGCTCCCGCCTCGTCGTCCCCGACCACGGTGAGCAGGGCCGCTGAACCGCCGAGTGCCGTGATGTTGCGCACCACGTTGCCTGCCCCGCCCGGCATGGCCACCTCGCGTTCGACGGCGACGATCGGGATCGGCGCCTCGGGGCTGACCCGCTCGACCGTCCCATAGACGTATCGGTCGAGCATCGCGTCCCCCACCACCAGGACCGACCCCCGCTTGAGCATTCGGACGGCGGACGCAAGGTCGGGCTGGTCGGGGTCGTTCATGAGGGGTGGATTAGCGGCAGCGTTCCGCACCGGCAAGGTCGCAGGTCAGGCATGAAGGAAGCGCATACGATCAGCCCACAACACGACGGCGGTGAGCTTGCCGCCGTACACCGCGCCGGTGTCGATGCCGATCCGGTTCGGTCTCACCACCGGCTCACGCGTCGGCGTGTGGCCGTGCACGATGACCGCGCCATGGTCCTCCTGTGACGAGAGGAACGGCTCGCGGATCCAGATCAGGTCATCCGGGTCTTGCGCGGCGAGCGGTATGCCCGGCCGGATCCCCGCATGCGCGAATACGTATCCACCCGCGGCGTGGTATCAGCTCGAGGCGGCGCAAGAAGCCGAGATGCGGCTCGCCCACGAGATCGGCTCCACGCTGCGGCTGGGACGGCCGCATCCACCCCGTACGAGCCCAATGTGGCGAGCGCCCCGTTGGCCAGCCAAAGCGAGACCGACTCCTCGTTGGGCCGCTCGAGGGCGGCGAGCATCATCGCCTCGTGGTTGCCCATCAGCGCAACTTTCTGGGCGCGGAACGCAAGGGGCCCGAGGATGTGCTCGATCGTTCCCCGGCTGTCGGGGCCGCGATCGACATAGTCCCCGAGGAACACGACACGACGGTCCGGCTCTGGCGCAGCCGCGGCGTCGTCGGCGATGAGGTCGAGCAGGCGGGCGAGGCGGTCCGCACAGCCGTGCACGTCGCCGATCGCGTAAAGGCGAAGTCCCTGGGGCAGACGGGCCGGCGCCGCGCGCTCTTCCGACCGTTCCACCGGCAAAGCGGAAGTGGCAGGCGGCTCAGCGCTCCCGGCCGGAGTCGTTGGCTGGAGCAGGCTCGGGCTGCTCCTTCGCTCGTCCCTCCGGCCCCGGCTCCCTTGCCGCCGACTCACCGTCCTCGCGCAACACGGAGCTGATCGTGTTCTTGACCACGGTCACGCGTACCTGAGGGTTCTTCGCGATCTCCACAATCACCTCGTCGCTGTCGGGTGCGACGCGCACAACGGTTGCGATGACGCCGCCGCCGGTGACCACACGATCGCCCCTCTTCAGCCTAGCCAGCATCTCGCGATGCTCCTTCGCCTTCTTCTGCTGCGGGCGGATGAGGATGAAATAGAAGACGACGAAGATCAGGACGAGCGGCAGGAGGGACATGAGCCCTCCCGTGGGATCCGCACTCTGCGCATAGGCTGGGGAGATCAGCATCGGGGGTCTCGGCCTACAGGGTCTGCGAAGGCCGCGGACCATACCAGCGGGGGGGCAGGGGCGAAACCCCGCGTGGCCGCCGCTGCAGCCTCGGGGCTCTTGCGTCAGGTCACAAGGCCCCAATTCTGCCGGAGATGGACGTCGTGATTGAGGCTCAGGGCCTGACCAAGCGCTACGGCAACATCGTCGCCGTGGCGGACCTCTCCTTCGCCGTGCGTCGCGGCGAGACCCTTGGCCTGCTCGGCGGCAACGGCGCAGGCAAGACGACGACCATCGCCATGGTGCTCGGCCTGTTGATCCCCGACGCGGGGCGGATCGTGGTGCTCGGCCACGACATGGCGAGGGACCGTTTCGCGGCACTCGCGCGGATGAACTTCTCCTCGCCCTACGTTGCGCTGCCGCAGCGCCTCACCGTGCGCGAGAACCTGCGCGTCTACGGCCATCTCTATGGAGTGCGGGGCCTTGAGGCGCGGATCGCGCGGCTCGCTGCCGAACTCGATCTCGAGGGGCTGCTTGATCGGCCGGGCGGAGAGCTTTCGGCGGGGCAGAAGACGCGGGCGGCGCTGGCCAAGGCGCTGATCAACGCACCCGAGGTGTTGCTGCTGGATGAACCCACCGCTTCGCTCGACCCCGACACGGCGGACCGCATGCGCAGCTGGCTCGAGCGCTACCGGGCGGAGACGGGGGCGGCGATCGTGCTCGCCTCGCACAACATGGCGGAGGTGGAACGGATGTGCGACCGCGTGCTGATGCTCAAGCGCGGGCGGGTGGTGGATGAGGGGGCGCCCGCGGGAGCTGATCGCGCGCTACGGGCGGGAGGATCTGGAGGAGGTGTTCCTCGACATCGCCCGCGGGCGCGGCGCGGCGGCGGAGGCGGCGGAGTAGCGGAACGATACGGCCGAGTGCCGCAGGGTCCGATGAAGTTCCGACGAAGTCCGGCCCATGCCGGAGGGGGCACGGAGCGTCGCTCTGCGAGGCAAACGACCGGCCTGCGAACCTGCCCACGGACGGTCCGCTGCCGGATCCCGCAGAAGAAGAGGAACAAACGAAAACAGGCTATCACGGTTCTGACGTGATCGTCGTCAGGCCTTCTCAGGACAGGTGTAATTTTTTCGAAAACGCTCGTGGCGCGTAAGACGGGAGGAAACCATGGCCGAACGGCGTGCGCCATGCGTGATACGGCCATCGCAGGTGGCACCGTACCAACCGGGGAACCACGTCGGCACACTCAATCGGCGACTGATCCGTCCCGAGACGGTGGGCGCGACGAAGGTCGAGGTTGTCCGCGGCGAGATCGAACCCGGGGGAGGCACGGTTCGACATGCTCATCCCGGCATCGAAGAGGTCTGTTTCGTGTTGGAGGGCAACGGTCGCGTCGAATGCAACGGTCGCGAAGAAGAGATCGGCCCCGGCGAGGTGTGCTTCTTCCGGGCCGGCGCGCCGCATCGTTTCACAGTCGTCGGCGAGCGCCGAGCCAAGGGTCATCATCATAGACGCGCCACCATACGGAGAAATCGCAGCGAATATTGAAGTCTCCGAGGAATGCACCCCGTGAGCGCCGGACTGTACAGACGCGTCGTACTTGGCGGCCTGACTGGCTTTCCGTTTTGTGCTGCGGCTTTAGCGGAGGTTTGGGTTCCTTCCCGCCCGGTACAAGTGCTGGTTCCGTCCGCCGCCGGTTCTGGCACCGATCAGATTGCGCGCCTCCTGCCGAAGGCGATGGAGGCGGTCTGGCCGCAACGAATGGTTGTCGACAACCGCCCCGGCGCGAACGGGGCCCTGGCGGCTGTGGCGGCTGCCCGAGCTGCGCCGGACGGTCATACCTTGATGGTGACCACCAACACTCCGCACGCTGCCCCGTTGCCGATTTCACACCGATCAGCCGGTTGGGGAACGACGTCTTCTGGTTGGTTGTTGGGCCGCATCTCGGTGTGCGGAATTTCACTGAGTTTGCGGCGGAGGTTCGTCGACGGCCGGGCCGTGTCAGCTACGCGTCCGGCAACGCGACAGGGATCGTCGCCGGGGCAACCACTGCGCGTTTGCTCGATGCGGAAATGATCCATGTTCCCTATCGCTCGACGCCGCCGGCCATGGTGGACGTCATGGGCGGTCGGGTCGACGCCATGGTTGTGGACGTCGCCGCTTCCCGCAGCCTTGTGGAAAGCGGGCGGCTGATCGTTCTCGGCGTGACGAGTCGGGAGCGGAGCCGCTTGTTGCCGCAAGTGCCGACCCTGCACGAGGAGGGCTTGGCCAACTTCGACTTCGTCGCTTGGGCCGGCGTCGTGGCCCCGGCGGGACTGCATGACGCGATCCGAGAACTCTCTTCATGCCGCGATCGTGCGCGCCTGGGAGACTGACACGATCCGCGCACAGTGCGCTGCGTTGGGGTTTGAAAGCTTCACATCCTCTCCGCTTGCATTCGGCGCATTCATGGCGAGCGAACTTGACAAGTGGACGACGCGTGCGCGCGCTGCAGGCATCGAACCTGAATGAAAGCCCCTTGTTTCCCCGCGAATCTCGGCAGAGCCGTCCGATGCGGCGCAGGCTTCGCCGCAAGTTTTACCGCCGCTGGCCGTACCGCAGGAAAGAGGAGGACGGTCGTCAGCCTCCGTCCCCGTTTCCTTTCAGTCCCGATCGAGCAGTGCCCAGCAGCCGGCCGTGGAACCCGACGAGCCCCGCCGCATCCTCCTCCCAGGCGAGGCGCCCGAGGCTCGCGCGGCGGCCCAATTCGCCCATGACCAGCCGATCGAGCGGGCGGAAATAGAGGCTGCCCAGGGCGTCGGCGAGCGCTGCGTCGCGCTCGGCATCCACAGCGACGCCGCAGCCGATGTCCCGCACGAGGGCGGCGGCGGGGCGCACCGCCGACGACACCGCCACGGGCAGCCCGAGCGCCATCGCCTCGAACAGCTTGTGCGGCAGCGCGGTCTCGTGGTTGCGCGCGCGGGCGGCGAACAGCACAAGCGCGATCTGGCCTCGCGCCGCCCTCTCCAGCGCCAGCGCTCGCGGCAGCCTACCCACGAGCAGGATGCGATCCGTGAGGCCACGCCGCTCGATCTCAGCCCGCAAGGACGGCTCCGACCCGTCCGTCACCGGGCCGACGATGACGCAGCGGAACGGTGCCAACGGGGTTGCCGCCAACGCCGCGACCATGGCGGGCCAGCCGCGCTGCCACCCCATGGCGCCGACGGCGACGGAATCGAAGCGCGCGAGCGTCGCCGCCTCCGCGCGCGGCAAGGCGAGCGTCTCGGCGCGGCGCACCGTGTTGCGCACGATCAGCACGGGCGGGGCACGGCGCGGCAGAGGAAACACCGCCACCCGTTCGGCCGAGACGCACAGGATGCCGTCCGAGTGTCGGGCGAAGGCACGGAACAGCCCAGCCAGCGCGCGCGCGGCGAGCGGACGGAGAGGGCGCGCTACGGCTCCGAGGCGGTCGGGATCGAGATAGTCCTCATGCGCGTCGAACAGCACACGGCAGCGAAGGAAGGCCTTCAGCGCCAGGGCGACTGCCCAGGAATCCGGTTCGTTCGCCTGCACAAGACGGGGGCGATGCCGGGCGGCGACGAGGCCGATCCGAACGAGGAACATCAGCCGCTGCACCACGCCGGGGCCGCGCCGCAGCGCAACGGTCGGCACACCGGCTGGCGATGCCTCTCCCGCGACACAGACGTGGAGAAGATCGAACCCGGCCTCGGCCAGGCTCGCCGCTTCGAGGGCCGCGACACGCCTGTCGTCGGGGCGGTGGGCGGAGGAAAGGAGAAGGATCAACCGCCGACCCGATCCTCCGGCCGTCACCGATCGCCCCGTCGACCAGCCGCCGCAGCGTGTGGCCGGGCCGCTCTCCCCGCCCCTCTGGTGGTTGCGGTCGAACCTTGCCCCCGCTGCTCGCCTCCGCCACACCCGTCCCGCCATGCTTGACCTCGCCCGTGCCTTTTCCCGGGTCCGCTTCGGGGAGTCCGCGCCGCGCGACGAGCCGCACCGCGACGCCTTCCAGCGCGACCAGGACCGGATCACCTATGCCCGCCCGTTTCGCCGCCTGCAGGCCAAGACCCAGGTCCACCCCCTCCCGCACGACAGCCACGTGCGCAACCGTCTTGTGCACACGCTCGAGGTCGCCTCGGTCGGCCGCTCGCTTGGCGTGCTCGCCGCCGGGCGCATCGAGCACTTGCTCGAGCCCGCCGGCATCACGCCGCAGGAAGTGGGTGCGGTGGTGCGCGCCGCCTGCATGGTGCACGACATCGGCAACCCGACCTTCGGCCATGCCGGCGAGGAGGCGATCGCCACCGCTCTCAGCCGCCTGCTGGCCGAACACCGCGTGGCTGATCCCCCTCCTGATCTCGCGAACTTTGACGGCAACGCGCAGGGCTTCCGCATCGTGACCAAGATCGACATGCACCGCATGGACCGGGGGCTTCGTCTCACCTACGCCACCTTGGGCGCCATGCTGAAATACCCCTGGGGCGCCCTCGACCCCCGCTCTCGAGGGGGGACCAAGTTCTGCGTCTTCGCGACCGAAACCCCGGAGTTCGCCGACGTGATCCGCCATCTCTACGGCATCGACGATCCGGCCTTGGCCCCGCGCCATCCCGCGACCTGGCTGATGGAGGCGGCGGACGACATCGCCTACACCATCGCCGATCTCGAGGACGCGGTCGACCTTGGCATCGTCTCCGCCCGCGAATTCGTCGATCTCGTCGGGCCGATCGCCGGACGCCGCGACGGCTCCGTCGCCTCGCTGCGGGGGCAAGCGATCGGGAGGCTGATCGACGCCGCGGCCGAACTCTTCGCCGCGCGTATCGGCGAGATCCTCGCCGGAGAGCCTTATCGCGGCGGGGCCCTGCTCGATGATCTTGCCGCGCTCGACGCCACGCTCGGCGAAGCCTTTCACGCCGCCCGGCGCACCAACGAGACGCGCGTCTACGGCCACGACCGCAAGGTGGGCTTCGAACTCGCCGCCGACGAAATCATCGACACCGTGCTCGATCTCCTTTTCCCCGCCGCGCTGGCCTTCGCCGAGGTGCGCGACGACGAGAAACTCCCCCGACGCTACCGCCAGGCCCTGGCCATCTTCGGGGACTACCGCCCGGACCCGGCTTGGCCGCGCGAGGAGATCCTGCGCGCCGCGATCGACGCCACAGCCGGCATGACCGACCCTTACGCGACCTTCATTGCGGCGCGTCTGCGCGGCATCGATGTCCCGCTGTGAGACGCCGCGGGAAGAGCAAGCCCACCTCCGGCGCTCGCCGGGGAGACGCCCCGCTTCCTGGCGTGCTTGAAACCCGGCGACCGGATCGCGATTTCGCACCTATGGAACGGCAGCGCCCCACAGCCCGGGAGCGGGACACCGTCTTCGAGGTCGAGATCGTCTCGGCGCAGCCGAACAGGGCACAGCAACCTCGCCCCTTCCGCCGGCTCAGGCCTGATGCGCAGCCTCGTCGGCATCGCGTTCGTCGCGGGGGTGCTCGGCTTGCTCGCCCTGATGGTCGCCGTCGCGGCCACCATCGCGCTGATCGCGCTTCCGGTGGCGGTTGGCGCCGGCCTGATCGCTTGGCTGGGCCTGACGTGGCGCACCCGCCGCGGTCGCTGATCCGCTTGGGGGGTTTTCCCCGCTGCCGCTGAGGGTATGATCGCTGCCTGTCGTTGAGCGCTTGGAGGGCCGAATGCCTGCTCGCCCAACCTGGTTCGTCATCGCCGATGCCGCCCGCGCCGAGGCGCTCGTCAAGCGCCGGGGCGAGACCGGCTACGACACCGTCCGTTCCTGGGAGAACCCGGACGCCCATCGCCGCGACGCCGAGCTCGGCGAGGACAAGCCCGGCCGCGCCTTCGACAGCCTCGGTCCGCAGAGGAGCGCGATGGAGCCGCGTGAGACGCCGAAGGAGGCGGCGAAGAAGGACTTCGCCCGCGATCTGGTCGCCGACCTGGAGGCAGCGGTCGCCGCCGGCGAGGTCGAGGCGGTGGTTCTGGTCGCGCCACCGAAGTTCCTCGGCGAACTGCGCGCGATCATGCCGCCTGCGCTGGCAGCCAAAGTGCGCGACGAGGTGGCCAAGGACTACACGCAATTGCCCCGCGCCGAACTCTTCGTCCGGCTCGACGAACTGCGCCCCGTCGGCGCGGTCTGACCAAGGCGCCGGACGCCTTGCGCCGACCGCAGCCTAAACCGGCACGCGGCCGAACAGCGTCGACAGCACGAGATAGAGCATCGCACCCACCAGGGCGCCGAGGATCGTTCCGTTCAGCCGGATCATCTGCAGCTCGCGCCCGACCTTCAGTTCGATCCGCTCGACGAGGTCCTGCTCCGACCAGCCGGTGACCTTGGCGGCGACGAAACCCTCGATCCGTGCCTGCGCGGCCGGGGCGAGTCCGGCCACGATCTGCTCGATGAGGCGGTTCAAGCCCTGGCGCGCTCCCTGGTCAGCCGCGAGCGTTGCGCCGAGATTGACGATGAAGCCAGCCAGCGCGTCGATGATCCGACTGTCCTCGCGTTCGGTGTCGAACCGCGCCATCTGGGCGAGGCGAAGAAGCGAATCCTCGAGCCAGACCGCGACCGAGGGGTGGCCGAAGATGGTGCCGAGCGCCTCGGCGATCGCGGCCGCGCGCGCGGGGTCGCGTTCGAGGCGCCGCACCTCGTGCTCGATCCAGGCGTCGAAGGCGGAACGGAGGTCGGAGTCGTCGGGCTCGATGCGGGCAAGTTCGGCGTTGATCGCGGCGAGGATCCGGCGCGCGATCCAGGCCCCGGCGACCATGCCCACCACTTGGCCACCCTCCTCCGCCACGCGGGCCTCGATCACCGCCTTCAGCTTCTTTTCGTTGCGGGCGAGGGCCTCCTTGGCGTGGGCGAGCGCGAGTCCGAAGACCTTCTGGTGCTCGTTGCCATCGAGGAGGGTGCGCAAGAGCCGCCCCAGGAGCCGCCCCGTGCCCGGCCCCTCCACGACGCGGGGAAGAAGCCGCTGCAGGGTCGCGCGTGCGCGGCCGTCGGCGAAACTCTCGATCAGCCGGGGCACGAACGGGGCAAGAGCTGTCGCCGCCCGTCGCGCCGAGACCGGGTCGGACAGCCAGCGCGCGATGGCCGAGGCGACGTCCACCCCCTCCACGGCCTTCCGGATCGCCTCCGGGGTGAAGAACTGGCGGGCGACAAAGCGTCCCATCCCTCCCGCGAGCCTCTGCTTCTCGCGCGGGATCAGACCGCCAATTCCGGTCCAGCGGCCGAAGGGATAGCGGAAGAGCGCGTTGACCGCGAACCAGTCGGCGACCGCCCCGACGAAGCCCGCCTTTGCCGCGGCGTGGGCGAGGTCCACCCACCACGACCGCGGCGGCTCCACCGCATAGAGACCAACGGTGGCCGCAAGGGTAGCCGCCATCGCCGCCCCGGCATACAAACGCCAGCGGGCGAGACGGGCCCGGTCTTCCGCCCGGTCGTCCGGCGGGGTCTCGAGCGGCGTCTTCGGGTCGCGCATGGGCGGAGGCGTAGGGGCTGGCCCGCCGAACCGGCAAGGGGGCTTAGGCGCAGGGTCCAGCGATTGATGCATCCGCCGCGCCGCGTCATCCTCCCGCAGGTTATGGTCGAGTCCACCATCGCCGATCGCGAACTGCTTCCCCTGCCGCACGGCCCCGCACCGGTGCTGTGGCGGCGCAGCGCGCGCGCCCGGCGTGTGACCTTGCGCATCGACCCCGCGCGCGGGGCCGTCGTTGTCACCCTGCCGCCGCGGGCGGGGCGCCGACAGGGCATGGCGCTGCTTCAGGCGCACAGCCGCTGGGTGGCCGATCGACTCGGCGCTCTCGCCCCGCGCGTCGCGTTCGAGGAGGGAGCGGTTGTGCCGCTCCTTGGCGTGCCGCACCCGATCCGGCATCAGCCTGAGGGATGCGGCGGGGTCTGGCGCGAGGACGGAGAGATCTGGGTCGCCGGGGACCGGGCGTTCCTTGCCCGGCGGGTCGCCGACTGGTTGCGGGCGGAGGCCCGTCGCGAGATCACGCCGCGCGCGCTCGATCACGCCGCTCGCCTCGGCCGCAGCGTGAAGCGGATCGCGATCAAGGACCCGCAGACCCGGTGGGCCTCGTGCGCGCCTGACGGTACGCTCGCCTTCTCCTGGCGGCTTGTCCTCGCTCCCGCTTGGGTCCTCGACTACGTGGTGGCGCACGAGGTCGCGCATCTCGTTGAGATGAACCACTCGCACCGGTTTTGGGCGGTGGTGCGTGCTCTGACCCCACACACCGAGGCGGCGAAGGCTTGGCTCGCTGCCAACGGCGCCCGGCTGCTGCGCTACGGATAAGCGGGGGGCGAAGGCGCGGGGGCAGCGCGGACGGGCCAACGTTGCTCAGCGCCAGCACTCGAGCAGGAGGGTGGAAGGGTGCGCGATCTCGCCGACTTCGGCGGGCGGCAAGCTCTGCGTGCTCACGGCAAGGCGGGGCACGACCCCGTGGCGGCGAAGAAATTCGACAGCAACAGGCCCCTGGATTGCGAAGTTGACATTCTGCGGGAGATCGCCACCCGTGCGTTCCGCAACCCGAAGCGCGGCCAGTTTCGCCACCACCACCCCGACCACATGTCCACCCCGATCAAGCAAGGGCCCGCCCGAATTGCCCGACTGCACGGGGGCGGACGTGATCAGCATGTTCGGATCGCCTCGCAGGCCGGAAAGAGCGGAGACCTCGCCAGTGGTGAGGCTCGGACTGGTGCCGAGGATACCGACCAGCGGGAAGCCGTAGGTCACCACCTCGTCTCCGCGCCGCGGCGGGGTCGAGCGGAAGGCGAGTGCCGGGCCGAGGTCAGGCGGGCCGGAGAGAAGGGCAAGGTCGCGGGACGCATCGCGGGCGGCGATCGCCAGGTCCACCCGCCGCCCGCCAGGGAGGACGCCGACGATGCGGCTGCAGCCGTCGGTGACGTGCTCGTTCGTGAGAACGCGGCCCTCGGCGACGATGAACCCGGTGGCGGTGGCGGCGCGGCGCTGCGGCGCCGACGCGCCAGGCGCGGGCGGGAGACGGTCCCCGTCGGCCCGCGGCCTGGGCGGCCCCTGCGCACCAAGCGCTCCGCCGCGACCGTCGGCCAGTCCCAGCGCGGCGAGGGTGGCGCCGTCGAGAGTTCCGCTCGGCGCCAAGCCCCGATCGCGCTGGAACGCAGCCAGGGCCTGACGCGTGCGCGGGCCCGACAGGCCGTCCACTGGGCCAGGATCATAGCCGAGGGCGGCCAGGCTTCGCTGCACGGCCGCGATGAGGGCGGCCTCGGACGCGGCGGGGGCTCCAGCGCCGGAGGCTCGGCCCCCAACGCTTCTCTCTGCCGGTCGGCCAGGGGCAGCCGGAGTGAAGAACACCTCCGGCGCGGCACAGAGATCGACCCCGCGCCAGTCGAGCACCGCGCCCGAGGCGAGAACGAGGCGGAGATCGGCCCGGCAGCCGGGCGGGAGAGGGACGGTGACCAACTCGCCTGCCGCGAGGGTGCGACCGGCGATCAGGTTGCGCCCGCCGTCGACGGACAGACCGACAGCCGGTTCCCCTGTGCGGTTGACGACCCGGACACTGCGCTCCTGCGCCGTGGCGGAAAGGCCGGTCAGGGCCAACAGGGAGGCGGCGACTGCGAGCGCGGCGCGACGCATGACCGCTTCATGCCCGCTCGCCCAGGCGGCGTAAACGCGCAGTCGGGTGAGGAGAACTTGTCCGCTCTCCGCCGAGGGCAGCCGCCTGGACTTGGCAGCCGGTCTCGCTCGCTCATCTTGCGGCCGTATGAAGCTCCCCGACGTCATCCCCCACACCATCCCGCGCGCCGCCCTTGTCACCGGGGGGGCGAGGCGCCTCGGTCGCGCCATCGCGCTCGCCCTCGGGGAAGCTGGCTTCGACGTCGCGGTGCATTTCCACACGTCGGCAGCCGATGCGTCGGCGGTGGTGCAAATCATCGCCGGGCACGGCCGCCGCGCCGTGGCTCTGGCGGCCGACCTTGCGCGCGAAGAGGAGATCGTTCGCCTCGCCGATGCGGCGCACGAAGCGATCGGGCCGATCGGCGTGCTGGTCAACAACGCCTCTGTGTTCGAACGCGACGAATGGCACGACGTGACGCGCGCCAGTTGGGACCGTCATCTCGAGCCGAACTTGCGTGCGCCGTTCGTGCTGACCCAGGCGATGGCCCGTGCCCTTCCGCCGGAGCGGGAAGGGGTGGTGATCAACATGCTCGACCAGCGCGTCTGGAGCCTCACCCCGCACTTCGTCTCCTATACCCTCAGCAAGGCTGGGCTGTGGGCGCTGACGCAGTCGCTCGCGCTCGCTCTTGCGCCGCGCATTCGGGTCAACGGCATCGGCCCGGGCCCGGCCCTGCCGAGCCCTCGGCAGACCGAGGCACAATTCGCCCGCCAAGCCGCCTCGGTGCCCCTCCAGCGGCCGACTTCGCCCGAGGAGGTCGCACGCGCCGTGTTGGCCATCCTTGCCCTGCCATCGATGACTGGGCAGATGATCGCCCTCGATGGTGGGCAGCACCTGCAGTGGGCGGCGTCGTCCGGGACGGTGCCGGAAGAGTGAGGGTCGCTTCGGGGCCGACCTTCGGCTCATGCAAGAGCACGGTTGTATTGCCGGCGCGCTTGTCCACTGAGGCCAAGGCACGCGCGCGCGTCCGAAACTGTCAAGCACTTGACAGGGAGAGCGGCGCTTTCGTTTCGGCGGCGCGTCCCGAAATCCGGCAAAATCAAGCCTTTGATGCTGACTGCCGAAAAGCTAGGCAAAACCGTCAAACGCCGGCGTCAAACGAGCTTCGCGCTCCTACTTCGGGAATGTCCCCAAACTTGTCCACAGGGATCGTGGATCATCCACGGCAGACTGCAAGTAGCAGGTGCACGACGAAGATCCACCCTTGAGCGAGGAAACCGTCAGCCGCTGCACGCGCTCCGCCGGGGCGTCGGCCATCGAGGCCGCGCTGCCAACCTTGCCGCTCGGCCCCGGCGTCTATCGCATGCTCGATGCGAAGGGAAACGCGCTCTACGTCGGCAAGGCGAAGAGCCTCCGAAAACGCGTCGCGGCGTACACCCAGCCCGCTCGCCTGCCCGAACGCCTGCGGCGGATGGTGAACGAGACCGTTTCGGTCGAGGTCGTCACCACGCACACCGAGGCCGAGGCGCTGCTTCTCGAAAGCAACCTGATCAAGCGGCTTAAGCCGCGCTTCAACATCGTCCTGCGCGACGACAAGTCGTATCCCTGGGTGCTGATCACCGCCGACCACCCGTTTCCGCAGCTCGTCAAGCACCGGGGTAGCCAGACGCGGAAGGGCCATTACTACGGGCCCTATGCGTCAGCCTGGGCGGTCAACCAAGCGATCACCGCCCTGCAGCGTGCCTTTCTGCTCCGCACCTGCAGCGACACGGTCTTCAACAACCGTACGCGGCCCTGCTTGCTGCATCAGATCAAGCGCTGCGCCGCGCCCTGCGTCGGGCGTATCGAAGAGAGCGCCTACGCCGCCTTGGTCGCCCAGGCGCGACGCTTCCTCGAGGGTGACACCACGGCGCTTCAGGGCGAACTGGCGCGCGAGATGGAAGCCGCGGCCGCTGCGCTCGACTTCGAGCGCGCGGCGGTGATCCGCGATCGGATCCGCGGCCTCACCCATGTGCAATCCAGCGACGTGGTGAACCCCGCCGAGCTCGGGGACGCAGACATCATTGCCTGCCACACCGCGGGGGGGCAGTCCTGCGTGCAGGTGTTCTTCGTCCGCGGCGGGCGAAACAACGGCAATCGCGCCCACTTTCCTGCCCATGCCAGGGGCGATGACGAGGGCGCGGTGCTCGCCGCCTTCCTCGGCCAGTTCTACGACGACAAGCCGCCGCCGCGGCTCATCCTGCTCTCCCACCCGATCGCAGAACGTGAGCTTGTCGCCGAGGCGCTCAGCCTGCGGGCAGGAAGGAAGGTCGAGATCGCGGTGCCGCAGCGCGGGCCGAAGCGCGCCGTCGTCGAGCACGCGCTTACCAATGCCCGCGAGGCGCTGGAGCGAAGGCTCGCCGAGAGCACCGCCCAGGCCGCCTTGCTCGAGGGTGTCGCGCGGGTGTTCGGCCTGCCCGCCCCGCCGGAACGGATCGAAGTGTACGACAACTCCCACATCTCGGGGCGCGACCCCTACGGCGTGATGATCGTGGCCGGCCCGCAGGGTTTCGTGAAGGCACAGTATCGCAAGTTCGCGATCAAGGGCCCGATCGAGCCGGGCGACGACTTCGCCATGCTGCGGGAGGTTTTCACGCGCCGTTTCGGTCGCGCGTTGCGCGAGCACCCGGATCGCGAACCGGGGGTCTGGCCCGACCTCGTGCTGATCGACGGCGGCGCGGGCCAGCTGGCCGCTGCCCAGCACGTCCTGCAGGAACTCGGCATCGACGACGTCCCCTTGGTCGCCATCGCCAAAGGGCCCGATCGGGACGCCGGTCGGGAACGCTTTTTCCTGCCGGGGCGGGAAGCCTTCCAGCTGCCGCCGCGCGACCCGGTGCTCTACTACCTGCAGCGGTTGCGCGACGAGGCGCACCGGTTCGCCATCGCGGCCCACCGGGCGGGGCGGCAGAGGGCGCTCGGCAGGTCGGGGCTCGATGCGATCGAGGGGGTCGGGCCGGCGCGGCGGCGCGCGTTGCTGAACCATTTCGGTTCGGTGCGCGGCGTCGCCCAGGCGGGGCTTGCGGCGCTGGAAGCCTGCCCGGGCATCGACAAGGCGCTGGCGCGGCGGATCTACGAGCATTTCCATCCCGGTGCGGCGCCGGATACACTGCGTGGCCGCGGCTGAGCCCGAGGAGCCCGTGCCGAGCGACCTTCCCAACCTGCTCACCCTCTCACGCATCGGCGCGATCCCGCTGATCGTGATGCTCGGGCTGATCCGGCTCCCCGCCGGTGACATGGCCGCTTGCGTCGTCTTCGTTCTTGCCGCCGTGACCGACTGGCTCGACGGCCATCTCGCACGGACCCGTCGCCAGACCTCCGAATTCGGCCGCATGCTCGACCCGATCGCCGACAAGCTGCTGGTCGGGGCAACGCTCGTCCTGCTCGCCGGCCTTGGTCGCCTCTCCGATCTCGGCCTCGTCGCCGCGGTCGTCATCATGCTGCGCGAAATCCTGGTCTCCGGCTTGCGAGAGTATCTGGCGGGGCTCGCGCATGGGCTGCCGGTCACCCGGCTCGCGAAATGGAAAACCGGGGTGCAGATGACCGCCATCGGCATGCTGCTGGCCGGGGACGGGTCTGCCAGCCTGCTCGGTCTTGGCTGGTTGCCCGTGCAGATCGCCGGCGAGGGCTTGTTGCTGGTCGCTGCCGCACTGACCCTGATCACGGGCTGGGACTACCTTGAGGCTGGTCTGAAGCACGTGCGCAGCGCTCCGGCCGCGGAGTAGGCTTGCGGAGCCGCCCGGGAACGCGCAGATCGGAAGGCCAGTCGAGGAAAGGACGAGTCATGCGGGTCGTCGGGCTGATGGCTCTCGTGGTCGGCGGCGCGGTGCTGGGCGGATGCGCGAGCTTCATTGGGTCGGGCGAGGGGTTCGGCGGTTTCGGCGCTTCCTCGCGGCCCACCTTGGCCCCCGACGGCTACACAGGTCGCCGGCTGGTCGGACAAGACGACGGTGTGGCGCCCTTGGTCGCCGATACGGCTGTCGCTTGGCCGCGCCTGACGCTCGAACGTCCGCCACGGTTCGAGACGGAAGAGGAACGGACGCTCCGCGAACGGCGTGAACGTCTGCCGCGCGGCGCATCCACCCGGCCCGGCCCCGAGACCATCACCGGAGCGGATCCGGCCGACCTTCAGGCGCGCGTCCCGCCGCGCGAGCCGCCCTCGCCGCCGGTGGACCGACGCGGTCAGCCGATCCCTGCAACCCAGCCCGGCACGGTGACGACGGGAGGAACCGGCCGCCTCGGTACCTTCGGTGGCCCGGCCGGCAGCGGCACGACGCTGCAGGAGGGTGGGATGATGACCTTGATGGGGGCGGACGGGCGGATCCGCACCGTGCCCGCACCGCGATGAAGGTCCTCTACTTCGCCTGGCTTCGGGAGAAGGCCGGCCTCGCCGAGGAGGAGGTCGAGGTGCCGGCTGGGGTGCGCACCGTCAGCGAGCTGATCGCGTGGCTCTCTTCGCGTTCGCCCGGGCACGCCGCGGCGTTCGCCGATCTTGCCGCGGTGCGCTGCGCCGTGAACCAGGACTTCGCGGGTCCGGACACTCCGGTCAGGCCCGGTGACGAGGTCGCGTTCTTCCCACCCGTGACCGGCGGCTGACGGGGGCCTGGCCATGGCGCGCGTCGTCGTGCAGGAAGCAGCCTTCGACCCGGCGGCGGAGATCGCGCGGCTCACCGCCGGGCGGACCGATATCGGCGGGCTCGGGCTCTTCATCGGCATCGTGCGCGACACGGCAGGGGGGCGGCCGATCGTGGCGATGACGCTGGAGCACTATCCGGGGATGACGGAGCGGGCGCTCGCTGCGATCGCGGCGGAGGCTGAGGCGCGCTGGCCGCTTCTCGGCTGCACGGTGGTCCACCGCGTCGGTCGGCTGGTTCCGGGCGAGGCTATCGTTCTGGTGGCAACCGCCTCAGCGCATCGTCAGGCGGCCCTCGAATCGTGCGCGTTCCTCATCGACTGGCTGAAGACCAGGGCGCCGTTCTGGAAGCGCGAGGAGTTCCGCGACGGCAGCGCGGCCTGGGTGGCTGCCCGAGCCGAGGACGACGCGGCAGCCGCCCGCTGGATCACCTCGCAGCGGGCGGCGGCGGAGTAAGCTGTTCTCCAGGATCTGCCCGCGTGTCGCGGCCACGCGGGCATCCCTGACGATGTTGTCGCGGGCGCGTATCGACTCAGGCCTGGGCCGTCTTCCGCGGCTGGTATTCGTACCACAGCGCTGCGGCGGCGGAGATCGCCATCAGCGCGCCGGCCGCCACATGGCTCCACGTCGCCGCCGTCTCGCCGGAGAAGGTAAGGAGCCAGGGGGCGAGGATCGACCAGACACCGGCCACCAGCGCCACCCAGGAGGCAGCGAAGGCGAACGAGGCAAGCGCGGCGACACCGCTCAACGCCATCACCGCACCGGTCGCCCAGGCGGTCCAGGCAGGAACAGTTTCAGCCGCGAAACCGAACAACCAAGGTGTGAGGGCGAGCGCCAGACCGATGAGGATCTGGCCGCCGAACAGGGCTTTCCTCCAGTCCATCATGGCGTGCGTCTCCTGCGTCTTGTCAGCGACCTCGCCCGTGGGCCAGGGCGCCCAAGGACGGGGCGCAACCGCCGAACGTTGTGGGAAATGCATCGGCTCGGTTCAAGGCCCACAAGCGGGCTTGGGGTCAGTCCACGTAGCCTCTGAAGCCCTCGACACGCCACAGCGTGTAGCGCAGCGCGGCGTCGCGGTGGGTGGGGACGACGAGGCGGGCGAGGCGTTCGACATGGTCGAAGCGGGCGAGCACCTCGCCCGCATGGTCGCGGCGAGTGACATAGATGAACGGGCCGGGATCTCCTGGCCTCAGGGGTGCCTTCTGTTCGAACGTGTTGCGGGCCACGCCGTCCGGCTCCCAGATCCGCGCATCGAACGGATGCGGGCGGATGTAGTAGGTCAGACTCGCCATGTCGCGCCGCTGGTCGAAAAGGAAGCGCGCACCCGGATGTGCGGCCGCTTCGCGCGCGATCGCCTGGCCGAGAGCGTCGTAGCCGCGCTGGCGCATCCAGGGGTCGAAGCGGCGGGGAAGTTCGACACCGGCGGCGGCGAGGGCGGAGGGCCCGGCGAAGATCAGGAGGGCCGCCGCGACGTGCAAAGCGACGGAAACCTGCAGCAGGAGGGTGCGTGCCCGCACCACCGCCCAGGCGGCGACGAGGATGGTGCCAGCTGCGTAGATCGGTGCCGCCCAGTTCGCGTTCGCCCGCGAAAGGAAGGATTGGCCGAGCATCAGCGCGCCCAAGCGGCACGACGATACAGGGCGAGGAACCGCGTCCGACGCGTCGCGCCACGTGTCGCGGCGGGAGAGGATCCACAGCAGCACGGCGAAGGTCAGGGGGCCGAACACCCCGAACTGGGCAGCGAAGAATTCCGCCGCCTCGCGGAGATCAAAGGTGACGCCGCGGGCGAGATTGGTGTTCTCGCCGACATGGCGGACGGTGGCGAAGCCGTGCAGCGCGTTCCACACGAGGTTGGGCGAAAGGACGAGCACGGCAAGGCCAAGCGCGGCCCATGGCCCCGGTCCGTTCAACGCCGGTTTGGGCCCGCGCTCGGCGAGCCACCACAGGGCGAGAGACAACAGGAATGCGGCCATGGTGTATTTGGCGAGCATGCCCAGCCCGAGCGCGAGGCCAAGCGCCGCCCACCAGCGAAGGGACGGGGCCTCGCGCAGCCGGACCAGGGCGTAAAGCCCCCCCGCCCAGGCCGGCAGCAGCAGGGCGTCGGTCGAGGCGATGGCGGAGGAGACCGAGACCGCGGGCAGGGTCGCGTAGAGCAGGGCCGTCCAGAACCCGGTCCGCTCGTCGAACAGCCGTGTTGCGGTGGCGCCGAGCAGCAGCGCGGTGGCGGCATGGGCAAGCGGGGAGAAGAGTCGGATGCAACCCTCCGAATCGCCGCAACCGGCGGTGAACGCGGCGATGGTCCAGGCGATGAGGGGGGGTTTGGAGTAGTAGCCTCCTGCGATGGTCTGCGCCCAGATCCAGTACTGCGCCTCGTCGGCGTAGAGGTTCGGCTCGTTCAGTCCAAGCCACAGGATGCGGGCCAGGGTGAGGGCAAGGACGGCAAGGAGGGCGGGCACGGGACAGTGTGTGGCAGAGCACGCAGCGACCGCCAACACCGGGTGCGACGAAACCGCGTGCCGGCGGCGACCCGGCTCGCGGCTTGCCAAGCCAGATCGGGGGCGATCGCACCCCTTCCGTCTGACGCGTCCCGACACGTCACCGCGGCGGACGCGCCGGGCGCGGCCAGCTGTGGCCAGGCAGGCGACCCTGGGCGGTGGGCGTTTCGCGCCGGCACGGGTCGGCGACGAAAGCCGTCAGGCCGCGAGCCGCTCCACTTCCTCCGGCGGCAGCCTGACCAAGCGCTCGTAGTCCTGCAGCAGCGTCTCGGTGATCCGGCCGGGCGTGAAGCGGTGGCCGTCGATCTCGGCGACGGGGGTGACCTCGGCGGCGGTGCCGGTCAGGAACACCTCGGTCGCCTTCGCGAGCTCCTCCGGCCAGATCGCGCGCTCCACCACCTTCATCTGTCGCTTGCGCGCAAGCGCCATCACCGTGCGGCGGGTGATCCCGTCGAGAAAACAATCCGGGACCGGCGTGTGCAGTTCGCCGTCGATGACGAGGAAGATGTTGGCCCCCGTCGCCTCGGCGACCTGCCCGCGCCAGTCCAGCATCAGGGCGTCGTTGTAGCCTTTCGCCTCGGCGGCGTGCTTGTTCAGCGTGGCGATCATGTAGAGCCCCGCCGCCTTGGCCGCCGTCGGCGCCGTCTGCGGATGCGGGCGTCGCCACTCCCCGAGGGTGAGCCTGATCCCCTTCATCCGGTCGTCGCCGAAATACGCCCCCCACGACCACACGGCGATGGCGAGGTGGATGGTGTTCTTCTGCCCGGACACCCCCATCATCTCCGAACCGCGCCAGGCGATGGGGCGGACATAGGCGTCCATGAGCCCTGAAGCGGCGAGGGTGGCCTTCGTCGCCTCGTCGATCTGCTCGACCGTCCAGGGCAGGGCCATGTCCATCAGGCGCGCGGAGTTCGACCAGGCGCTGGCTGTGCTCGCGCAGCTTGAACACATGCCCGTTGTAGGCGCGCTCGCCTTCGAACACGGCCGAGGCGTAATGCAGGCCGTGGCTCAGCACATGCAGCTTGACCTCGCGCCACGGCCGCAGCACGCCGTCGTACCAGATCAGCCCGTCGCGATCGTCGTAGGGAACGAGAGCCATGGAGCCGGATCCTCGCAAGGGTGTTGCGTGCGGGGCGCAATTCGCGCAACGCCGCGGGACGCTAGGCGGGGTGGATTGATATGTCAATGATCCTGACGTATTCGCAGGCGAGACCCAGAGGAGACGAGTCCGCATGGACGGGCGGGGCACGGCGGGACTTCTCTACCTGCGCGAGGAGGAAATCCGCCTCGCCATGGAACTGCTGTTCTACGGCTACCGCGACTTCACGGCTGGCCCGGACGCGATCCTGGCCGAACTCGGCATGGGGCGGGCACACCACCGCGTTCTCTATTTCGTCGGCCGTCATCCCGGGATCACGGTGTCGGAGCTGCTCGCCATTCTGCGCATCACCAAGCAATCGCTCGGGCGGGTGCTCAAGCCGCTGATTGCGGGCGGCTACGTGGTGCAATCACCCGGCCGGTCCGACCGCCGCCAGCGCCTCTTGTCGCTGACCCCGGCCGGCGAGGCGTTGGAACGGCGGCTGTTCGAGAGCCAGCGTGCCCTGCTCGCGCGCGCCTTCCGTGATGCCGGCGGGCCGGCGGTCGAGGGGTTCCGCAAGGTGATGCTGGGCCTCCTCGGCCCGGAGGCGCGGGCGCGGCTCGGCGTGCAGGTCGCCGCCGGCGGCACATCGCCCGCCGGCAAGGTCGCTTGAGCGGGGACGGGCATGGCGGCGTCGACCCGGGAAGCCACGCCTCATGCCGACGCCCCGCATCTCCTCGTGGTGGACGATGACGCCCGACTGCGCGACCTGTTGCGCCGCTTCCTGCAGGGTGAAGGGTTCAGGGTCACGGTGGCGGCCGATGCGGGCGAGGCGCGCGCCAAGTTATCGGGCCTTGCGTTTGACCTCATCGTGCTCGACGTGATGATGCCGGGCGAGAGCGGCTTTGATCTCACCGAGTGGCTGGCCCGCACACACGACATTCCGGTGGTGCTGCTCACCGCGCGGGGCGCGCCCGAGGACCGCATCGCCGGGTTCGAACACGGGGCGGAGGATTATCTCGCCAAGCCCTTCGAACCGCGCGAGCTCAGCTTGCGCATCCGCGCCATCCTGCGTCGGCGTGCCGCGCGGCGCACGCCGACGATGGCGGCACCGATCGCCCTCGGCGACGCCGTCTTTGACCCGGTGCGCGGCACGCTCAGCCGAGGAGATGAGACGATCCGAACTCACTGGCGGAGAGGCTGCGCTCCTCGCCGCCCTCGCCCGCCGGGCCGGGGAAGTCCTGACCCGGGAGGACTTGGCCGCCGCGCTCGGGCAGGAGGAGGTCGGCGAGCGCGCGATCGACGTGCAGGTCACACGCCTTCGCCGCAAGATCGAGCCTGATCCCCGCGAGCCGATCTTCCTGCAGACGGTGCGCGGGCGGGGCTACGTGCTGAAGCCCTCGTGAGTGCTCTCAAACGGCTCCTGCCGCGCTCGCTGCTCGGCCGCAGTGTCCTGATCATCGTCACCCCGCTCGTCCTGCTGCAGGCGGTCGCGCTGCAGATGTTCTACGGCGCGCACTGGGAGGTTGTATCGCGGCGGCTTGCGCATGCCGTGGCAGGCGATGTCGCGCTTGCCGTTGCCGCCTTTGAACGGCTGCAGGATGGTGCCGACCGGGCTTGGTTCGCTTCCGAACTGCTCGCCCGTACCGATTTGGCTGTCCGCTTTGTTCCCGGCGAGAGCCTGCCCGCCCATCCGCCCGACGTGCTGGAGGGACCTGCCGAGGCCGAACTGAAGGTCGCACTGCGTGAGCGTGTCGGCTTGCCGTTCCGCATCGACTGGTCCAGCCGGACCGATCGCGAGGTGCAGATCAGCGTGCAAACGCCGGCTGGGGTGCTGCATGTCGAAGCGCCGGCGAAACGGCTTTTCACGGGGACGGTGACCGTGTTCGTCATCTGGCTGATCGGCTCGGCCATGATCCTGTTTGCCATCGCCGCGCTGTTCATGCGCAATCAGGTCAAGCCACTGCGTCGCTTGGCCATGGCGGCCGAGGCCTTCGGCAAGGGCGGCGACCCGGGTCCGATCAAGCCCGAAGGAGCAACGGAGGTTCGCCAGGCGGCTGCGGCGTTCAACCGGATGCAAGAGCGAATCCGCCGTTTCCTTGCGCAACGGACGGAGATGCTGGCCGGGGTCAGCCACGACCTTCGGACCCCACTCACCCGGATGCGGCTTGCGCTCGCCGTGCTCGGCCGTCGCAACCCCGAGGAGGCCGACGAGATTGCTGCCATCGAGCAGGACATTGCTGAGATGGAACGGATGGTCGAGGGCTACCTTGCCTTCGCCCGCGGCGAGGTCGCCGAGCAGGCGCAGCCGACCGACATCGTCGCCCTGCTGGGCGAGGCGGCGGAGAAGGCCTCGGCCGCAGGGACCGCGGTGGAGGTGGCGGCCGAAGGTCCCATCATCGTGCTCATCCGTCCCGATTCCATGCGTCGATGCCTCAACAACCTGCTGGACAATGCGCGGCGGCACGCCGAGCGGGTGTGGCTTGGGGCGCGGCGGGTGGCTCGGCCGGGCGGAGAGGCGGTCGAGATCACCGTCGACGATGACGGACCGGGCATTCCACCCGAACGTCGGGAGGAGGCGTTCCGCCCGTTCGTTCGTTTCGGCGAGGGGACGGGTGGGGGCCATACCGGACTTGGGCTCACCATCGCCCGCGACATCGTGCGCGCCCACGGGGGCGAGATCGTGCTGGAGGACAGTCCGCAGGGGGGGCTGCGGGCTCGCATCAGGCTCCCCGCCTGAGAGGCGAAAAACCAACCAAGGAGGGGCACCGGAGAGCGCCCCCCCGAGGCGAACTGACGGGCCAAGCCGTCTTAGGCCTTCGCCTTCTCCATCATCGCCTTGATCTCGTCCAGCGCCTCGGCGATCCGCTTGTTCAGCACGTTCATCGCCTCATGGGACATCTTCTGGATCATGTCCTGGAGCTCGCGAATGTTCTGCATCGCCTTCTCGTACGTCGCCTTCATCAGTTCGGCCTGCTTGGCGGCCTTGGCCGGCGGCGCCTCGGCGGCAGCCAGCGCCTTCATCGCCTCGGTCAGGTCGGCCAGCGTCGACTGCATGATCTCCATGTTGCGCTTGGCTAACGCTTGCATGCCCTCGAGGGCGAGGCGGTTGGCGGTCGACAGGCTCTCGATGTTCTTGCGCTGTGCCGCAACAAGCGCCTCGACGTCGACCGGCGGCAGCTTGAACTCGGCCATGATCTTGGTGAAGTCCATGTCGAACATGGTTTCGGGCTTCTTGTTCATCGGCGCACGCTCCTCGCTGGCGGGTTGTGAAGAAGGGGCCGGGCCGAGCGGGCGACCGGCTGCCGCTGCGGCTCTAGCCGGAGCTAGGCCCCCCGTCAAACAATTGTGTGCGCCGCAGCAATAGAGCGGAGGGAGCGGGCGAGGCGGCTAGACGCCGGTCGGTTCCGAAGCCGCCCCGAGCGGAGCACGTGGCCCGTCGGGGGGCGGTGACGGCGGGGCAAAAACCCGTCCGCCGAACCAGGGTTCCACCGTTTCGGCCAAGGTCTCGGCCCGGGTCAGCCCCTTGTCGAGCGCCGCCATCGTCGGCGACATGTCGGGCGTCTCGTCGGTTTCCCAAGCGCGGAAGGCCGTAACCCAAACCGCGAACAGGGCGTGGGCGCGCACGAGACCCGCAGGGCCCGAGGAGGGAACGCCCGCCGCTTCGAGCATCCAGCGCATGGAGAGGATGGCGGGGGGAACGCGGCCCGCGGCGAACACGGGGTCGCGGCGCATCGCCCGCCAGACCTCCAGCACGCCCTCCCGGTGCGGCGCAAGCGCGTCGAACCGGCGCATCAGGATGTCGAACAAGCGGTCCTTCACCGTGTCCGCCTCGTTCAGGGGAGGAGTGCCGGCGAGAACCGTGGCATCGATCACCATGCCGAAGCGATCGAGAACCTCCGCGCGATCGCGGAACCGCGGGCGGAGCGCGGCGAGGGTCGTTCCGGCTTCGCGCGCGACCTCGGCGAGGGTTGTGTCGGCCCAACCCCGCCGCGCGGCTACGCGCATCAGCGCGGCCGTCACGTCCCGGTCGAAAGCGTCGATGGCGTCCATTGCGTTGACATAGCCCGGGACAGGTCAGCCCGCCAGTTCACGGGACCGCCGCGCCGCCGCGGCGATCGCCTCGGCCACCGTCTTCGGCCAGGCATCCGCCGCCATCAGCACCTCGAGTGCCGCGGCCGTGGTCCCCCCGGGGCTCGTCACCGCCTTTCGCAGATCGGCGGCGTCCTCGCTCGAGGCGGCAAGCAGCGCGCCTGCGCCGGCAACCGTCTCGCGCGCGAGCAGCCGCGCGAGATCGGGCGGCAGGCCTTGCACGCGTCCGGCGGCTTCCATCAGTTCGGCGAGCAGGAACACGTAGGCCGGCCCCGATCCGGATACCGCCGTGACCGCGTCGATCAGCCCCTCATCGTCGACCCAGGCCACGGTACCGATCGCGCGCAGCAAGGCGTCGCACAGCGCCCGATCCGCTTGGCCGACGCCCGGGCCGGCATACGCAACCGTGACTCCGCGGCGGATTGAGGCCGGCAGATTGGGCATCGCCCGCACCACCGCTGCTTGCCCGCCAAGAAGCGCGCGCATGCCGGCAACAGAGCGGCCGGCCATGATGGAGAGGAACACGGAGGAGCCGGCAAACCGCGCATAGGCCGGGAGAACCTTGGCCGCTTCCTGCGGCTTGACGGCGAAGACGACAGCGGCCGGGGCGAGGTCGGCCGGAAGGGCCTCCGGGGCGGCTACGGCGCCTTCCGGAGCGTGACGACCCGGTTCGACCACGACGACGGGACGGCCGGACTCCAGCCACCCCGCGCGCATCGCCCCACCCATTTTGCCGCAGCCGACGAGGAGGATCGGCCGATCTGGCGCCGTCACGCCTTGCTTTCCCCGCTTACGCCTCGCCAGCGCACTCCAGCATGGCGGCGGAGAGCGCCTCGGCCGGCGATTTGCCGCCCCACAGCACGTACTGAAAGGCGGGATAGAAACGCTCGCACTCGGTCACCGCGATGTCGACCATGTCCTCGAGCGCCTCGACGGACAGCCCGCCCGCCCCGCGCAACAGGACGGAGTGGCGGAACACGGGAGCATTTTCCTCGCTCCAGAGGCCGAAATGCCCGAACCACAGCTTTTCGTTGGCCAGTGCGAGCAGCTCGTGCACGGCCTGACGGCGCGACTGGGGAACTTTCAACTCGAAGGCACAGAAGAAGTGCAGGGCGCTGATCTCCTCGCACCAGGAAAAATAGAGCGTGTAGTCGCACCATTTCCCCGGCACTTCCACCGCCATGGCATCGTCGCCGCGGCGATCGAAGGTCCAGTCATTCGCGGCGACGACCTGTTCGAGGAGATCGAGCGGATTCGGGGTGGCATCCGGGTCGCGCAGGGCGAGACGGTCGGCCATGGCCTTGGGCTCCCTGTCCTGAGGGGGCGAGGCGGCGCCGGGGCGGCGAGATGTTGGGGAAAAGCTCGCCGCCCGACACCACCTGTAGGCTAGGGGGACAACTCGCGTCGAGGCAAGGACGCGTCAGCCGCGGCGGCGAGACTTCACGCAGCCGTCACAGTGAGGGTTTAGGGGGCCGTGCCTTCCACCTCGTCGTTCTGCGGCGGGGCGTTGCCCTCGAGAGCGGCGAGGCGGGCAGCGAGGCGCTCGTTCTCTTCGCGCGCCCGCTGCGCGAGCTCGCGCACGACCTCGAACTCCTCGCGGGTGACGAGATCGAGGCGGCGGATCATCGCCTCGACCGCCGCGCGGGCCATCGCCTCCATTTCGCGGCGCAGGCCGCCAAGCAGCGACAACGCTCCCCCGGCCACGCCCGCCAGGTCATCGAGAACCGTTCCCCCGCGCACTTCGCCCTCCTTGCCGCGCCGTTGTCGCCCGCAGGCCGCGGACCGTATAAGCCTGCTGCCGCGGCGGCAACCGGCCCGACCGACTCCCGACCCTCTCGAGCACCTTCGATCCATGATCCTCGTCACCGGCGGCGCCGGCTTCATCGGCTCGAACATCGCCGGCGCACTCGCCGCGCGCGGCGAAGAGGTGGTGGTGTGCGACCGTCTCCGCACCGGGCCGAAGTGGCGAAACCTGGCGCGGACGCTGGTCGCCGAGTTCGTCCTGCCGGAGGACCTCGACTCCTGGCTCGCCCGCTCGCCGCCGCTCTCCGCCATCGTGCACATGGGAGCGGCCTCCTCCACCACCGAGACGGACGGCGACCGCGCCGTCCATACCAATGTCTCGCTGTCCCTTCGCCTCTGGGAGTGGGCGACGCGCAAGGGCGTTCCCCTCATCTACGCGTCCTCGGCCGCGACCTACGGCGACGGTTCGGCAGGCTTCGACGACGATGCCTCGCCCGAACATCTCGCGCGGCTGCGGCCCCTCAACCTCTACGGCTGGTCCAAACATGCCTTCGACCGCCGTGTTGCCGACCTGATCGCGCGCGGCCGCCCCCGTCCTCCGCAATGGGCGGGTCTGAAATTCTTCAACGTCTACGGGCCCGGCGAGGACCACAAGGGCGCGATGATCTCGGTCGTGAAGGTCAAGACGGAGGAGATCCTCGCCGGCCGCCCCGCCACCCTGTTCCGCAGCCACCGCCCCGACATCCCCGACGGGCAGCAGGCGCGGGACTTCGTCTGGGTGGGCGATTGCGTCGACGTCGTGCTCTGGCTGCTCGACCACCCGCACGTTTCGGGCTTGTTCAATGTCGGGACGGGGCGGGCGCGGACCTATCTCGACCTCGTGCACGCGATCTTCGCCGCCCTCGGGCGCGAACCGCAGATCGCCTTCATCGACACGCCTGCGCCGCTGCGCGCGCAGTACCAGTATTTCACCCAGGCCCGGCTCGAGCGCTTGCGCGCAGCGGGCTATGCGAAGGCTTTCACGCCCCTGGAGGATGGGGTCGCGCGCTACGTGCGCGAGCACATCGTGCCGGCGCATGAGGGGAGCGGGCGGTGATCCCCTACCCGGCGATCGACCCGGTCGTCATCTCGATCGGGCCGTTTGCCATCCGCTGGTATGCCCTCGCCTACATCGCCGGCATCGTGGTCGGCTGGCGGCTGGTGCGGCGTCTCGTCCGGCTCGAGCCCCACGCGGCGACGGCGGGGCAGGTCGATGACTTCCTCACCTGGGCCGTGCTGGGCGTCATCCTCGGTGGGCGTCTCGGCTACGTCCTGTTCTACCGTCCCGCCTACTACCTTGCGCACCCGCTCGAGGCGCTGATGGTGTGGAAGGGCGGCATGGCGTTCCACGGCGGTCTGATCGGCGTGATCGTGGCCACGATCCTGTTCTGCCGCGCGCGGCACATCGACTTTTTCGCGTTCATCGACCGCGTGGCCGTGGCCACCCCGATCGGGCTCGGGCTCGGGCGCATCGCCAACTTCATCAACGGCGAGCTCTGGGGGCGGCCGTGGGACGGGCCTTGGTCGATGGTCTTTCCGGCAGACCCGCTCCGGCTGCCGCGGCATCCGAGCCAGATCTACCAAGCCTTGCTCGAGGGCCTTGCGCTCTTTGCCCTGATGATCCTGCTTGTGCGGAACGGGAGGCTTCGTGCGCGACGGGGCTTGCTCGGCGGCGCCTTCCTCGTGGGCTATGGTGTCGCTCGATGCATCGGCGAACTTTTCCGCGAACCGGACGATTTCATCGGGTTCCTGGCGGGCGGCCTGACCATGGGCCAGGTGCTCTCGATCCCGATGTTTCTGGTCGGCGCATGGGCGATCGCGACCGCCTCGGCGCGCGCGCGGTGATCGCGGCGGAAATCGAGGCGTCGGGGCCGATGCGGCTCGATCGCTTCATGGCCCTCGCCAACGCGGCGTACTACGGCTCGCGCGACCCGTTGGGGCGAGCGGGCGACTTCATCACCGCCCCCGAGACGACCCAGGCCTACGGCGAGCTGATCGGCGCCTGGCTGGTCGAGGTCTGGCGCGCACAGGGCGCGCCGGCGCCGGCAGTGCTGGCCGAGGCCGGTCCAGGGCGGGGGACGCTGATGGCCGATGCGCTTCGCTTGATCGACCGCCTCGCGCCGGACTTCGCCGCCGCGTGCACCCTGCACCTGATCGAGACGAGCCCCACGCTCCGCGCCCTGCAGGCCGAACGCCTCGGCGCCCGTGTGGCGTCCTGGCACGAGAGCCTCGCCACCCTCCCCGAGGTGCCGACCTTTCTGGTCGCCAGCGAGTTCCTCGACGCCCTGCCGGTGCGCCAGTTCCGCTGCCGCGACGGCGCCTGGATGGAGCGGGCGGTCACGCTCGCGGGCGAGCAGTTCGTCTGGACCGAGGTCCCGGCAGAGGCGGCGCCGGGCCGGTCAGGGGAGGTGGGCGAGGCAGCGGAGGCCTGGATCGCCGAAGCCGCAGCGACGCCTGGTGCGACATGGCGGCGCGGTGCTGGTGCTCGACTACGGCCACCTGGGGGGAGCGCAGGACACGCTGCAGGCGGTGCGGCGGCATCGCCCGCTCGACCCGCTCGCGGCGGTCGGCGAGGCTGACCTCTCGGCCCAAGTGGACTTCGCCGCCCTGGCCCGGTACGGCGCGGGGGCAGGGGGCTCTGGTGTTCGGCCCTGTCCCCCAGGGCGGCGTTCCTGCGCGCGCTGGGTCTGCCGGAGCGCACGGCCGTGCTGTGCCGATCGGCGCCCCCGGTCGTCGCCCGACAGCTTCAGGCCGCAGCGCGCCGACTGATGGATCCGGATGCGATGGGGCTCCTGTTCAAGGCGCTCGCCGTGCTGCCTCCTGGGGCGGCGACGCCGCCCGGCTTTTCGTCATGACACCGCCGATGCTCCTGGCCGGTCTTCCCGTCCCGCACGGGTTCTTCACCCGGCAGGGTGGTGTTTCCACCGGTCCGTTCGCGTCCCTCAACTGCTCCCTTTCCGGCAAGGACGACCTTGCGGCGGTGGCCGAGAACCGTCGCCGCGCCGCCGATGCCCTGGGCGTGGCTTGCCTGGTCGGTCTCTTCCAGGTGCATGGAGCCGAGGTGGCGGTGGTGGAGTCGCCCTGGGGCGACGACGATCGCCCTCGGGCCGATGCCGCGGTGACCCGCTGCCGCGGGATTGGGCTTGCCGTCGTCACCGCCGATTGCGCGCCCATCCTGTTCGTCGACTCGGAAGCCGGCGTGGTCGCAGCCGCGCATGCGGGCTGGCGAGGTGCGATCGCTGGCGTGCTCGAGGCAACCGTGGCGGCGATGGAACGTCTCGGCGCAGAGCGCGGCCGTATCGTCGCCGCCATCGGCCCCTGCATCCGCCAGCCGTCCTACGAGGTGGGGGAAGACGTGGTCGAGGCACTCGGAGCGGCCGGTGCCCCCTTCCTCGCTCCTGCCCTGCGGCCCGACCGCCGGCTGTTCGACCTGCCCGGCCATTGCGCCGCGCGCCTCATCGCCGCCGGCGTCGCCAAGGTGTTCGACCTCGGGCTCGACACCTACAGCGACGAGGCGCGGTTCTTCAGCCACCGCCGTGCCACGCATTCGGGCGAGGGGCCGGTCGGCCACCAGCTTTCCGCCATCGCGCTGCCTCGCTGATGGGACCCTTCAGCGAGCGGTGGGTGGACCGCCGGGCCGTCTCGGACCGGGAGCCTGGCCGGGCGGCGGCCTGCGCTGCTCTTCAAACCGCCGCCGTGCCTCGCTCTGCCGATGCTCGCGCCGTCGCTCCTGCTGCTGACGCTGCTCGCGCTTCCGCTGCTGCCGTGGCTCGCCCTGCCGTTGCCGCGGTTGCGGTTGCTGCGGGCGCTGCTGAGCCCGCGGCTGTCCCTGCCCCGGGCCGCGGCTCTGGCCCGGCTCGCGTGGCTGCGCGACCGCGGAGGCGGGCAAAGCGAGGAGCAGGGTAAGGAGGCCCCGGCGCGTGTGACGGGTCATGGCGGTTTCCTCGGGCTTGGCATCGAATCCCCTCCCGGCCTGGTCACGATACGGGCCCTCTTGGCACGGTGCCAGAGAGCCCGCCTCCGCTCCGGGGCGCCCCCGTGCTAAGGCCCTGCCCGTGCCTTACTTGGTCTGGTTCCTCCTTCTCCTGCTCCTGACCCTGCTTGCGACCTGCATGCTCGGCTGATGCGCGCCCTTGTCCTGCTGATCACGCTCGCAGCCGCCGCCGCCTGCGGGCGGCTGCCAATGCCCTTCGAACGGACGCCCGAAGCCGGATCGGCGACGGAGCTGACGCGCAGTCCGCCGGCGCGCATCGTCGTACCGCCTTCCACCAGCCTAGGCCTGACCGAGGAGGCCGCTCGGCGCTTCGCCGTCTTCCTCGCCGAGGCGTTGCAGGAGCGCGAGGTGCCGGCGACCGCGGCTGGCATCCTCCGCCCGCGCTATCGCCTGCTGGCGTCCGCCGAGCCGGCTGCCGGGGTGGTCCGACTGACCTACACCCTGGTCGATGGCGAAGGCTTGGCGCTTGGGGCGGCAGGCGGTCCGCGGCCGTTGCCGGCGGGGCCTTGGGCCGGCGGGGAGGAGGGAGTGCTGCGGCGGGCGGCGGCGGAGGCGGCACCGGCCATCGCCGAGTTGCTTGCTCGGGTGGACGCCTCGACCCGCCTGTCCGCCTCGGCGACGCCTGGGGCGCGTGCGCCGACCCTGCGCCTTGCCGGTGTCCGAGGCGCGCCCGGCGACGGCAACGTCGCTCTCGCCCGCGCGCTGCGCACCGCGCTCGCGCGCGAGGGGCTCGTCGTGCAGGAGGGGGCTGCGGCCGAGTTCGACCTCGAAGGGCGCGTTTCGGTGACCGACCTTCCGCGCCGGCAGCAGAGGGTGGAGATCATCTGGACCGTCAGCCGCGCCGACGGGACCGAGCTCGGCACGGTGACGCAGCTGAACGAGATTCCGCGCGGCACCCTCGATGGGCTGTGGGCCGATGTGGCGGTGGTGGTGGCGAACCAGGCGGCCGGCGGGGTTGCCGAGGTGATCCGCCGCGCCCGCGCCGGCGGCTGAGCCCTCCCGTACGGCGGCTTCGCCTTTACGCGGCAGCCCCCCGTTGCTAACCCCTCGCGCATCCTGCCCTCAGCCCACGCCCGCGACGGAACGCGCGATGAAGATCGTCGCCTGCAACTCCAACCGCCCCCTCGCCGAGGCGGTGGCCACGGCGCTCAACCTGCCGCTGACCAAGGCCTCGGTGCGGCGCTTCGCCGACATGGAAATCTTCGTCGAGATCCACGAGAACGTGCGCGGCGAGGACGTGTTCGTCGTGCAGTCCACCTCCTATCCGGCGAACGACAACCTGATGGAGCTGCTGATCACGATGGACGCGCTGCGCCGAGGGTCGGCGCGTCGCATCACGGCGGTGATCCCCTACTACGGCTACGCGCGGCAGGACCGCAAGTCCGGTCCGCGCACGCCGATCAGCGCCAAGCTCGTCGCCAACCTGATCACCGAGGCTGGGGCGGACCGGGTGCTGACGCTCGATCTGCACGCAGGCCAGATCCAGGGCTTCTTCGACATCCCCGTCGACAACCTCTTCGCCGCGCCGATGTTCGCCGCCGACATCCGCGAGCGCTACGCGGGCCGCGACATCATGGTGGTGAGCCCCGACGTCGGCGGCGTGGTGCGTGCCCGCCAGATCGCCACCAGGCTCAACTGCGACCTTGCCATCATCGACAAGCGTCGGGAACGCGCAGGTGTCTCCGAGGTGATGAACGTGATCGGCGATGTCTCCGGCCGGCATTGCATCCTGATCGACGATATCGTCGATTCCGCCGGCACGCTGTGCAACGCGGCCGAGGCGCTGATGCGCTCGGGCGCGACCACCGTGTCGGCCTACGTCACCCACGGCGTGTTCTCGGGCGGGGCGGTGGCGCGCGTCGCCTCCTCGCCGATCGAGATGATGACGACGACGGACTCCATCCTCGCCACCGAGGCGGTGCGGGTCTGCCACAACATCCGCCAGATCACGGTCGCTCCCCTGCTTGCCGAGGCGATCCGTCGCATCAGCGAGGAGAGCTCGGTCTCCTCGCTCTTTTGCTGAGAGCGGGGCCCCTCGGGCCGTGGCGCTGACCCGTACCCGCTTCATCTTCCTCCGCCACGGCGAGACCGAGTGGAACGCGCGTGGATTGAGCCAGGGCAATGTCGACGTGCCCCTGAACGAGCGCGGCTGGAAGCAGGCGCGTGCTGCAGCGGCTGCGCTGCGCGGGCAGGGGATCGCGACCATCGTGCACTCGCCCCTCTCGCGCGCCCGCGACACGGCGGCAGTCATCGCCGAGGCGCTGCAGTTGCCTCTGCATGAGGACCCCGACCTGCGCGAGGCGGCCTTCGGCGTGCAGGAGGGCCAGCCGAACGGGGCGTGGTTCGCGCACTGGATCATGGGCTCGTTCACGCCGGTGGGCGGGGAGTCCTTCGCCGTCCTCTCCGCCCGCGCGGTCGCGGCGATCAACCGCGCGCTTGCGCGCAAGCCCCTTGTCCTCGTCGTCGGCCACGGAGCCTTCTTCCGCGCCATCCGCGCCGCCATGGGTCTTGCGATCGACGTCAAGACCCCGAACGCGGAGCCGCTGCTTGCTGAGCCTGCCGAAGGCGAAAGGGAGGCTTGGCGGCTGACGCCGCTTGCGGTCCCCGCCCTGGAGGTGTAGAGGCTCTGCAGCGCGGGCACCCCTGGAGGCCCGCGCTTTGTGTTGCGGACAGACGGAGCGAGCCATGGTCGAGATTGTGACGATCGAGGCCGCGTTGCGCGAACGGGCCGGCAAGGGGGCGGCGCGCGCGACCCGGCGGGCAGGCAAGATTCCCGGCGTCATCTACGGCGCCAAGGAACCACCGAGGCTGATCGCGGTCGAACCGCGCGACATCCTGCGCGAGATCAACCGCCACGGCTGGCGGTCGCGTCTTTACGAGGTGAAGGTTGGAGAGACCAGCGAACGGGCGCTGCTGCGCGACGTGCAGTTTCACCCCGTCACTGACCGCCCCGAGCATGTCGACTTCCAGCGCCTCGCGCCTGGCCAGGAGGTGCGCTTCGCGGTCGAGGTGGTGTTCCTCAACGAGGCAAGCTGCCCGGGCCTGAAGGCGGGGGGCGTGCTGAACGTGGTCCGCCACGAGGTCGAGGTCTACTGCACGCCGGAGAACGTGCCCGAGCGGTTCGAGGTGGATCTTGCCGGCCTGGCCATCGGCGACACCATCCACTGGAGCGCGATCAAGGCGCCACCCGGCGTGCGGCCGGTGATCGCGGATCGCGACTTCACCATCGCCACCATCGCGCCGCCGACCAAGGGCGCGGAGGCGGCTCCGGCCGCCGCCGAGGCCGCCGCCCCGGCGGCCGCGCCGGCGAAGGGTGCCGCCCCCGCCAAGGCGGCGCAGCCGGCGGCCGGCAAGGCGGCCGCTCCGGCCAAGGCGCCTGCCAAGAAGTGACGCTGCCCGCGCTCTGGGTCGGGCTGGGCAACCCAGGCCCGGAGCATGCGCGCAACCGCCACAACATCGGCTTCATGGCGATCGAGCGCATCGCCGCGCGCCACGGCTTCGCGCCGTGGCGGCCGCGCTTCCGCGGCCTGTTCGCGGAAGGAACGATCTGCGCCCGCAAGGTCTTCGGCCTGAAGCCGCAGACCTGGATGAACGCCTCGGGCGAGAGCGTGCGTGCGGCGATGGCCTTCTACAAGCTTCCGCTCGAGCACGTGGTCGTCTTCCACGACGAGCTCGACCTCCCTCCCGGCCGAGTCCGCGTGAAGAAGGGGGGAGGCAATGCGGGCCACAACGGGCTGCGCTCCATCACGCAGCTGTGTGGCGGGCCTGATTTCTGGCGCGTGCGTCTCGGCATCGGCCATCCGGGGCAGAAGGAGCGGGTGGTCGGCCACGTGCTCGGCAACTTCCATCCCTCCGATGCCGCTTGGCTCGATCCGCTGTTGGATCGCATCGCCGAGGCTGCCCCCTGCCTGGCGGAAGGCCGCATCGAGCCTTTTCTCAACGCGGTGAACATCGCGGCCGAACGGCCGCAGCGCGTGCACCGTCGGCCTGAAGCCGCCTCTCTCGCCACCGCCCCGCCGGAGACCATGCGATGGGCTTCAACTGCGGCATCGTCGGCCTGCCCAATGTCGGCAAGTCGACCTTGTTCAACGCCTTGACGGAAACGGCGGCAGCGCAGGCGGCGAACTACCCCTTCTGCACGATCGAGCCGAACATCGGGCGGGTTGCGGTTCCGGACCCGCGGCTCGATACGCTCGCCCGCCTGGCGAGATCGGCCAAGGTGGTGCCGACCAGCCTTGAATTTGTCGACATCGCCGGGCTGGTGCGCGGCGCCTCGAAGGGGGAGGGCTTGGGCAACCAGTTCCTCGCCAACATCCGCGAGGTCGATGCGATCGTGCACGTGCTTCGTTGCTTCGAGGGCACGGACGTGACCCACGTCGAGGGGTCTGTGGACCCGCTGCGCGACGCGGAGACGGTGGAGACCGAGTTGATGCTCGCCGACCTCCAGAGCCTGGAGAAGCGGCTTCCCGCCCTCCAGAAGAGGGCGCGCGGGGGCGATCGCGAGGCGGCCGCGCAGCTCGCGCTGATCGAGCCGATGATGGCCGCGCTCGCGCGCGGCGAGCCGGCGCGCATCGCCATCCCCCCGGGGGAGGAGGCGCGGGCGCGCGCGCTCAACCTGCTCACCACCAAGCCTGTCCTCTACGTGGCCAATGTGGACGAGGCATCCGCCGCCACGGGCAACGCCTGGAGCGCGCGGGTGGCGGAGATGGCAGCGGCGAAGGGGGCGGCCTACGTCGTGGTCTCGGCGGCGATCGAGGCCGAGATCGCTCAGCTTCCGGCGGAGGAGAAGCGCGCATTCCTCGCCAGCCTCGGCCTTGCCGATTCGGGGCTCGATCGCGTCATCCGCGCGGGCTACGGGCTTCTTGGCCTGATCACCTTCTTCACCGCCGGGCCGAAGGAGACGCGCGCCTGGACCATCGTGCGCGGCACCAAGGCGCCCCAGGCGGCAGGAGTGATCCACGGCGACTTCGAGCGGGGCTTCATCGCCGCCGAAACGATCGCATACGACGACTATGTCGCGTGCGGCGGCGAGGCGGGCGCGCGCGAGGCGGGCCGGCTGCGCATCGAAGGCCGCGACTACGTGGTGCGGGACGGCGACGTGATGCTGTTCCGCTTCAACGTCTGAGGCGGCGCGCACCGCTCGCCACCGGCCGCCGGTCCACGCGGCCTTCACCCTCAGTGAACCCTTCCGCACCTGAAGAGAAGAGGGGGCGGGGAGGGCGCGACCGCTCGCCAAGCCGACCCTCATCGCTGACGCTGCTGGCCCCGGTCGCCGTTGCCGTCGCCACAGCGGGGGCGGTTTGCGATCGGCAGCGCTTCCACGACGCGGCGATCGATGCGCCACACGACGACCTCTGGTTTCACGGTCAAGCAGGCTGGAATGGTCGTGCTGTGCGTCTCCTCGGCCCTGCGTCGCCATCAGAGCCAGCCGGTGAAGCAGGAGGTGGTGCTTCGGCTCGACAGTCTCTTCCCCTGCGTGGAGACGGTCCGGGGTGGGCGGCACGACAGGCTGATCGTGCAAGGTGCCGACGTCGCGGACGTGCTGGCGCGCGTGATCGAATTCGGGGGCGTGCTGGATCGAGGGGCCGCGCACGGCATCCTGCTCTCGGTATCGCTCTCTTCGGCGCTGCGCGGATCCCCTCGAGGACCTCGCCGACCTTGTGTCGTGCCTTGGCCAGAGGGCGGTCCGTCTCGGGGCGACGGCGCGGACGCAAGCCACCGCGGCAGTCGCGGGGAGAGCCGGCGATCGCGTGCCGCGGGATCGCCGCCTTCCATCGCTTCCGTGCGGTCGGGCTGATCGGCGGCGGGCAGATCGGTTCGCTCTGCCGCGCGCCGGCACACGGGGAGGCAGCGGACGAGGCGAGGAGCCGGTTTCTTGCTGCCGTCAGCCACCAACTGCGCGCCCCCCTCGACAGCGTGATCGCGACCCCTGACGTGCTGCGGGCAGAGGCGCTGCCGAAGCCGGCCTGCAATCGCGTGGGTCGGGCCCCCAGGCCCCCCAACCGGCAGCTCGCCAGCATCCGCAGCGTGCCGGACGCGGCGAAGATCGAGATCGGCCGTCTTCGCCTGGAAAGCGTCGCCTTCCGCCCACGCAAACGTGTCGTCGTGGTCGTCGAGAGCGACCGAACCCCCGGCGAGGCGAAAGGATTGCGGCATCTGTTGCGTCGTCGACCGTGGCCCAAGCGTGCTGGTCGGCGATTTCGTGCGGCTGCGGCAGAGTCTCGGCACCCTGCTTCCGAAACGCGGCCCGGTTCACCGGCTCGGGCAGGGTCTCGGTCGTGGCCGCGATCGGCCCGGCGCAGGCGGAGGCGACGCTCGTTCCGGTGACGGTCCGGGTCCGCCACGGCGGCATCGGCATCGCTCCCGAGGCGCTCGAACGTCTCGGCCGGCGCTTCGCGCAGGCGGACGCCTCGACCAAGCGTCGGCTTCCGCGGCACGGGGCTGGGGCTCGCGCCGTGTCGAAGCCTCGCGTCGGCGATGCGAGGGGAGATCGAGTGCGCGAGCGAGCCGGAAAAGGGCGGCATCGTCGCGGTATCGCTCGGCGTCGCCCCTCAGCCCGCGGGTGCCGCCGTCGAGGATGGGAGGACGGGGCGGAGGCCGTCGCCGGCGGAGCCGCCCGGCGCCGTCAACGCCCTGCTCGTCGACGGCAACGGGATCGGCCGCGAGGCCGTCGCTGCCCTGCTGCGGCGGGTCGGGGCGACGGTGGAGACGCCGGCGGACGGCCGCGAAGGCGTCAGCAAGGCGACCTGCGCCACGTTCGATCCGACATCCTGACGGACCTGCAGATGCCGCTGCTTGATGGCTTCAAGGGCCGCCCGGAGCAGCCGCGCCTCGCGCGGGGAGCTTGCCGGGGACGCCGATCCTTGCCCTCACCGCACATGCGCTGCGCGAGGACGTTCGGCGGTCGATCGCCGCCGGGATGGACATCCGACTGACGAAGCCGCTTCCGGCGCCGCCCCACGCTGCGCTGGTCTCCGAGAGGTCAGGCGAAGGGGTAGAAGGCGATCGTCCCGGGGCAGAGGCTCAGCCGCCGCCCGCTGCCCCCGGATGAGCCGCCGGCCGGCAGGCACGCCACGATGCTTGCTTTTTGCGCCGCGCCACGCCATGTAGCGCGCGTTCCGAGAGCGCGGCGCGATCGCGGCGGTGCCAGGGTCACCGCCTCCGGTCGCGCCCGCCCTTTTGCTTGGGGCCCCGGAGCTGATCGGGGCGAGACCGAGGAGGCCGCCGTGCCGCGCAACGTTCCCCTCTCGCGCATCCGCAACATCGGCATCACCGCGCACATCGACGCGGGCAAGACGACGACCACCGAGCGCATCCTCTATTACACCGGTCGCAGCCACAAGATCGGCGAAGTGCACGAGGGTTCCACCACCACCGACTACATGGAGCAGGAGCGCGAGCGCGGCATAACCATCACCTCCGCCGCCGTCACCTGCGAGTGGAAGGGTCATCGCATCAACATCATCGACACGCCGGGCCATATCGACTTCAACATCGAGGTGAACCGCAGCCTGCGCGTGCTGGATGGCGCGATCTTCATCATCGAGGGGGTGGCAGGGGTCCAGCCGCAGAGCGAAACGAACTGGCGTCTTGCCGACCGCTACAACGTTCCCCGCATCGTCTACATCAACAAGATGGACCGCACCGGGGCCGACTTCTACAAGGCGGTGCAGTCCCTGATCGACAAGCTCGGCATCGTTCCGCTGGAGATCCAGCTCCCGATCGGGGCCGAGGACCAGTTCGTCGGCATCGTCGATCTGGTTGAGATGAAAGGCGTCGTTTGGGACGGCTCCGAACTCGGCGCCTCGTTCAAGGATGTCCCCATCCCGCCCGAGCTCGAGCAGAAGGCGAAGGAGTATCGCCAGAAGCTGCTCGACACCGCGCTGTCCGTCGACGACGCGGCGATGGAGGAGTATTTCGAGCACGGCGACGTTTCTGTGGAAACGCTGAAGCGCTGCATCAAGAAAGGAACCATCGCCGGAACGTTCCGCCCAGTTTTGTGCGGCAGCTCGTTCAAGAACAAGGGCGTGCAGCCGCTGCTCGACGCTGTTCTCGACTACCTGCCGGCGCCGAACGAGATTCCCGGCATCAAGACCGTTCCGCCCGAGGGCTCGTCCGAACAGCCGCGCGAGATCGTCATCAGCGAGGATGCGCCGTTCTCCGGCCTCGCCTTCAAGATCCTCAACGACAAATACGGCACGCTCACCTTCGTCCGGGTCTACTCGGGCGTGCTGCGTTCGGGCGACCAGGTGCTGAACAGCACCAAGGGGCACAAGGAACGCATCGGCCGCATTTTCCAGATGCATGCCGACAAGCGCGACGAGATCAAGGAGGTGTACGCCGGGGACATCGCGGCCTTCATCGGGCTGAAGGACACGCAGACAGGCGACACGCTCTGCGACCCGTCATATCCGGTCGTCCTCGAGCGTATGGCCTTCCCGGTGCCGGTCATCGACATCTCGGTCGAGCCGAAGACCAAGGATGCCATCGAGAAGATGACCTTGGGCCTGCAGAAGCTCGCCGCCGAGGACCCGTCCTTGCGCCTGCGCACCGACCAGGAGACGGGGCAGACCATCCTCTCCGGCATGGGAGAGCTGCATCTGGAGATCGTCATCGATCGCCTCAAGCGCGAATACGGCGTGGAGGCCAACATCGGCGCCCCCCAGGTGGCGTATCGCGAGACGATCACCCGCACCCATGTCGAAACCTACACGCACAAGAAGCAGACGGGGGGTGCCGGCCAGTTCGCCGAGGTGAAGATCCAGTTCGAGCCGCTCGAGCGCAACGCCGGGATCGTGTTCGAGAGCGCGGTGGTCGGGGGTGCTGTACCGAAGGAGTACATTCCCGCGGTGGAGAAGGGGCTGCGCACCCAGGCCGAAACCGGCGTGCTCGCCGGCTTCCCGACCGTCGACTTCAAGGCCACGCTGCTTGGACGGCAAGTACCACGACGTCGACAGCTCCGCGCTCGCCTTCGAGATCGCGGCCAAGGCTTGCTTCCGCGAGGGGATGAAGAAGGCGGGGCCGATCATCCTCGAGCCGATCATGGACGTCGAGGTGACGACCCCGCCGGACCATGTCGGCGACGTGGTGGGCGACCTCAACCGCCGCCGCGGCATGATCCAGAGCCAGGACATCCTCGGCACGTCGGTGATCGTGCGGGCGCACGTGCCGCTCTCCGAGATGTTCGGCTACATCTCTGATCTGCGCTCGATGTCGAAGGGGCGCGCCTCCTTCACCATGCAGTTCCACCACTACGACCCGGTGCCGCGGAACATCGCGGAACAGATCATGGCGAAGTCGGCCTGACCGTCGCGACGGCAGCAAGAGGCTCGAAGGGGCGCCGCGGGGCACTGCCTCCGGCGCCCCTTGCGCGTTTCTGGGGGCGGGCTTGCCTCGGCGCCTCGGTCGGCCCACCCTTGCTGCAAGGACGGGAGGAAAGATGAGTCGACGACGCGCTGGTCCGCGAAGTCCGGCACGGCGAGGTGGTGGTGCTTCGCCTCGCCAACCCGCCGGTGAACACGCTCAAGCACGCCCTGCGCGCGGCTCTCGTCACGGCGATCGAGCGGGCGAAGCGCGACGGCATCAAGGCGCTCGTGCTCATGGGCGAGGGGCGAATGTTCTCCGCCGGTGCCGAGATGACGGAGTTCGGCAAGCCGCGCCTTTCGCCCACGCTCACCGAGGTGATCGACACGCTCGACGCTTTCCCCGGCTTGACGGTCGCCGCAATCCACGGCCATGCCCTCGGAGGGGGGCTCGAACTCGCCCTCGGCTGCCGTGCGCGCGTCGCCTCGCCGGGAGCGATGGTTGGCCTGCCCGAGGTGAAACGGGGCCTCGTTCCAGGGGCGGGCGGCACGCAACGCCTGCCGCGGCTGATCGGGGCGGAGCCGGCGCTGGCGCTGATTGCCACCGGCGACGCGGTGCCGGCGGAACGCGCCTGCGAACTCGGGATCATCGACCGTGTGATCGAAGGAGATCTCGAGGCGGGCGCGGTTGCCTTCGCGCGCGAGGTGCTGGCCTCCGGCCAGGAGATCCCCAGGGTGCGCGATCGCCGCGCAGCCGGTGAGCTTGCGAGCTTCGACCGCGCGGCGGAGGCGGTGGTCCGCCGCGCGCGCGGCATGGAGGCGCCGCCGGCGACGGCCGAGGCCGTCCGCGCCGCGCTGACCGTTCCGTTCGAAGAAGGGATGCGCACCGAGCGCGCCCTGTTCGACCGTCTCGTGGCAGGAGACCAGAGCCGGGCGTTGCGCCACGTCTTCTTCGCCGAACGCGAGGCGCTGAAGGTGCCGGGCCTGGAGGGTGTCGAGCCAGCGCCGGTCGAGCGCGTTGGCGTCGTCGGTGCCGGCACGATGGGCGCCGGCATCGCTATGGCGTTTGCCGCCGCCGGCTTTCCGGTCATCGTCGTCGAACGCGCCGCCGACGCACTCGCGCGTGGGCTCGGCCGGATCGAGCAGACTTGGCGGCGCAGCGTCGAGGGCGGCAAGCTCACCGCCGCCGAGATGAGCGAGCGGCTCGGGCGCATCCGCGGCAGCACCGACCTCGCCGACCTGCGCGACGCCGATCTCGTGGTCGAAGCCGTGTTCGAGGACTTGGGGGTCAAGCAAGGCGTTTTCCGCGACCTCGATCGCATCACGCGGGGGGGAGCGATCCTCGCCACGAACACGTCGTATCTCGATGTCGATGCCATCGCGGCCGCGACCTCCCGCCCGGGCCAGGTTCTCGGCCTGCACTTCTTCAGTCCCGCGCAGGTGATGCGCCTTCTCGAGATCGTGCGCGGCAAGGCGACGACGCCAACCGCCCTTGCGACTTCCCTTGAGCTGGCGAAACGGCTCGGCAAGGTTCCCGTGGTGGTGGGGAATTGTTTCGGCTTCGTCGGCAATCGCATGGCCTTCGCCCGCTCCCGACAGGGCGAGCTGATGCTGCAGGAGGGTGCTCTGCCCTGGGAGATCGACCGCGTGCTGACGGACTTCGGCCTGGCAATGGGCCCCTTCGCCGTGGCCGATCTGGCAGGGCTCGACATCGGCGCCTCCGCCCGCCGCGCTTTCGGCATTTCCTTCCCCATCGCCGACGCCATGGTGGCTGCCGGGCGCCTCGGCCAGAAGACGGGCGCGGGCTGGTACCGCTATGGGGCGGACGGACGGACCGGCGAGCCCGATGCCGAGACGGAACGGATCATCCGCGAGACCGCCGCCCGGCTCGGCAAGACCCCGCGCGCGATCCCGCCTGAGGAGATCCTCGATCGCATGGTGCTCTCCATGGTGAACGAAGGCGCACGCGTGCTGGCTGAGGGGATCGCCGCCCGCGCCTCCGACATCGACATCGTGTTTGTGCACGGCTACGGCTGGCCGGCTTGGCGGGGCGGGCCCATGTGGTACGCGGAAAACCGTGGCCTGTCCGCCGTGTGCGACCGCCTCGCGGAACTGGCGGCCGTCACCGGCGACGACACCCTTCGCCCTGCCCCCTTGCTGGAACGCCTCGCCCGGTCCGGCGAGGGATTCGCGCGCGCGGCGTGAGGGGGCGATGGACCTGCGCCTGACCGCGGACGAGCGTCGCTTCCGTGACGAGGTGCGGGTCTTCATCGACGCAAATCTCGACCCTGCCACGCGCGCGCGAATGGAAACCGGGCGCCTGCCGACCAAGGACCAATGGGTCGCTTGGCACCGCACCCTCGCCGGGCGCGGCTGGTCGGTGCCGGACTGGCCGAAGGAACACGGTGGGCCCGGTTGGGACCCGATCCGGCGCTACCTCTTTCGCGAGGCACTGCAGGCCGCACCGGCACCGCAACCGCAACAATTCGGTACCCAAATGGTCGGGCCCGTGCTGATGGCCTTCGGCACGGCGGAACAGCAGCGCCGTTTCCTGCCGCGCATCGTCACCCTCGAGGACTGGTGGTGCCAGGGCTTCAGCGAACCGGAGGCGGGATCGGACCTCGCAAGCCTGCGCACGACGGCGCGGTTGGACGGCGACGTCTGGATCGTCACCGGGCAGAAGACCTGGACCACGCTCGCGCACTGGGCGGACTGGATGTTCGCCCTCGTGCGCACGGACCCCAAGGCCGCCAAGCCGCAGCAAGGCATCGGCTTCCTGCTCATCGACATGAGGAGCCCCGGCATCACCGTCCGGCCCATCCTCACCATCGACGGGGAGCACGAGGTGAACGAGGTCTTCCTCGACGAGGTGCGCGTGCCGGCCGAGAACATGGTCGGCGACCCGAGACGCGGCTGGGACTGCGCCAAGTTCCTGCTCTCGCACGAACGGGCGGGGCAGGCGCGCGTGGGCATCGCCAAGGAGCGCATCCGGCGCCTCAAACGGATCGCGGGCGAGACACGCTCGGCACGCGGGCGGCTCATCGACGACCCCTCGTTCCGCGATCGCCTCGCCGCGATCGAAGTCGAGGTGAAGGCGCTCGAGATCACCTGTCTCCGGGTGGTGGCGGCGGAAGCGAAACGCACGGGCGACCCTGCTCCGGACCCGGCGTCCTCGCTTCTGAAGATCCGCGGGTCTGAGATCCTGCAGGCGATCGCGACCCTGACACTGGAGGCGGCGGGCGAGGGCGCCCTTGCGGCACCCGAGGACGAACCGGATCGGTCCGGCAACGAAACCTCGTCCGTGCCGGACTGGGCGGCGATGAGCGCTCCGCTTTGGATGAACTGGCGCAAGTTCTCGATCTACGGGGGAACGAACGAGATCCAGCGCAACATCATGGCGAAGGCCTTCCTGGGGCTTTGAGGGGATGGAGTTCGAGCTTTCCGAGGAACAGCGTCTGCTCGCCGCGAGCCTCCGCCGTCTCCTCGCTGACCGCTACGGCTTCGAACAGCGCAAGACCTACGCACGGACGCCTGAGGGCTGGAGCCGCGCGGTCTGGCACGACTTCGGGGATCTCGGCCTTCTCGCGCTCCCCTTTGCCGAGGAAGACGGCGGGCTCGGCGGAGGTCCGGTCGAGACGATGGTGGTGGCCGAGGCGCTCGGGGAGGCGCTGACGCTCGAGCCTTGGTTTGCCACCGTCGTGCTCGGCGGAGGGTTTCTCCGCCACGGCGGCTCGAGCGATCTGCGGCGTGCGCTCGTGCCCGGCATCGCGTCGGGCAACGTGCTGCTTGCGGTTGCCCATGCCGAGCCGGCCGCCACGGCCGACCCGGGGGACGTTGCGACCGTGGCGCGGCGCGAGGGCAGCCGATGGCTTCTCGACGGCCGCAAGACGCTCGTCCTGCATGGCGACGTCGCCGACCACATCGTGGTCACGGCGCGGGTTTCCGGCGCGGGGGGCGATCGGAATGGGCTAGCCGCCTTCCTGGTGCGGTCGACGACATCGGGCCTCACGCGCCGGCCCTTGCGCACCAACGACGGCCGCCGCGCCGTCGAGATCGTGCTGGATGACGTCGCAGTCGCAGACGACTGCGTCCTCGGCGAGCCGGGCGAAGCCTTTCCCCTCATCGAGCGCGTCGTGCAGGAAGCGATCGCCGCACTTGCCGCCGAGGCGGTGGGCGTGATGACCCTCGCGCATCGCCTCACCGTCGACTACTTGAAGACGCGTCGGCAGTTCGGCCGCCCGATCGGTTCCTTCCAGGTTTTGCAGCATCGCGCGACCGACATGCTGATCGCAATCGAAGAGGCGCGGTCGATGGCGATCTATGCCGCGATGAGCCTCGATGAGCCGGACGCCGCCGAGCGGCGGCGAGCCTTGGCGGCGGTGAAGGCGCTGATCGGCCGCCGTGGCCGTTTCGTCGCCGAGACGGCTGTCCAGTTGCACGGCGGCATCGGGCTCACCATGGACTACGCGGTCGGGCACTGCATGGCGCGCCTGCTGGCGATCGATGCACTCTTCGGCAACGCGGCCCACCATCTCGCCCGTCTCGCCGACGACGGCGGGCTGATCCGTGTCGCGTGAGGCGGCACCCGAGGACGAGGAGGTGACGATGCAGGGGCCGCTTTTTCCCTTCGCGGGCAGGTTGCCGGAGATCGACCCCACCGCTTGGGTCGCCCCCACCGCCGCGGTGATCGGCGACGTCGTCGTCGGGCCGGCCAGCTCGATCTGGTTCCACTGCGTGGTGCGCGGCGATGTCAATCGCGTGCGCATCGGCGCGCGCACCAACGTGCAGGACGGCACGATCATTCATGTGAATCGGGAGACCCACCCGTGCCTGATCGGCGACGATGTCACCATCGGACACATGGCGATCGTCCATGCCTGCACGCTGGAAGACCGCGCCTTCGTCGGCATGGGGGCGATCGTGCTCGACGGGGCGGTGATCGAAGAGGGGGCCATGCTCGCCGCAGGCAGCGTGCTTCTCCCCGGCAAGGCGATCCCGAAAGGCGAGCTCTGGGCGGGGGCGCCGGCGCAGTTCCTGCGCAAGCTTGACCGGCCGACCGACGTCTTCTTTGCCAAGACGGCGCCGCACTACGCGGATCTTGCGGCCCGCTACCGGGCGGAATATCGCGCGCGCGCCGTGGGCAAGGCGGCGGAATGATCCGCCGGCGCGTTCTTCTTGGCGCCCCATCGCTTGCCGCCCTCGCCGCCTGCGGAAGCGAGCCCGTGGAAACCATCGTCATCCCGCCCGGCGTTTTCCAGGGCGCTGCCGACCCTCTATTCCAGGCGGCGGAAAACGCCTTCCACCTGCTCGTCGCCCGACCCCATGCCCTGATCGACAATCCGGCGAACGCGGCCTATGCGCTGCTGATGTACGAGATCGCGACTGTGGAGGCGTCCTCAGGCAGGATGGCCGACCGCTGGCCGGGGCGGCTGTTGCGCGAGGCGCGGCCGAATGTGCGCGCGGCAGCGGCGATTGCGTCGGAAGCGACGGCGCAGGCGGTGGTCGATGCGCTTTGGGCAGCGACCCAGGCGTTGCGGAGGGGCGACGAGGTGGCGGTGCGCAAGGCGCTCATGCCGCCCGTCGCCCCTGACCCGGTCGCCACGCGCGAGCGGCTGCAGCGCTTCGAGGTGCCGCGGCAGGTGGCGAGACCGCTGCGCGAGCTGCGGCTTGCGCTGGAGCGTGAGGCGGGCCCGCCGCGCTGATCAGGGACACGACGGGCCGGCTACTGCGCCGTGACCCGAACGTAGCTCCCGGGCGCCGGTTCCAGGATCGGCAGTTCGCCCTCGCCGGGGTTTCGCGCCTTCACCTTGGCGCGCGAAAGGCCAGCCACCCAGCGCTGCCAGTCCGGCCACCAGGAGCCGGCGAGTTCGGTCGCGCCGGCAAGCCAAGCGTCGGGGTCGGGCGGCAGCTCGGTATTCACCCAGTGGCTGTACTTGCCGGCCTCGGGCGGGTTGACCACGCCGGCGATGTGGCCGGAAGCGGCGAGCACGAAGCGCTTCTTGCCCGAGTAGATCTGGGTCGCCTTGTAGCAGGCCTTCCACGGCGCGATGTGGTCTTCGCGGGTGGCCAGGATGTAGGTGGGCACCGTAATCTGGCGCAGGTCGATCGGCGTCCCGGCGAGCGTGATGCCGCCCGGCTCGACGAGCCTGTTCTCCTGGTACATCTTTCGCAGGTAGAACGAATGCATGGCGGCAGGCATGCGTGTGGAGTCGGAGTTCCAGTAGAGCAGGTCGAATGGGAAGGGCTCCTGGCCCAGCAAGTAGTTGTTCACGACGAACGACCAGATGAGGTCGTTGGCGCGCAGCATGTTGAAGGTCACCGCCATCTCGTGCCCGTCGAGATAGCCGCGCTTGTTCATCGTCTCCTCGAGCGCCTTCAGCTGCTCCTCGTCGATGAAGACCGAGAGCTCGCCCGCCTCGGCGAAATCGACGAGCGTTGTGAAGAAGGTGGCGGAGCGGATCCGCGCGTCCCCCTTTGCGGCCAGGTGTGCGAGCGTGCAGGCGAGCAGCGTGCCGCCGAGGCAGTAGCCGATGGCGTTGACGTCCGTCTCGCCGGTGGCCTTGCGGATCGCCTCGAGCGCAGCGAGCGGACCCTCCAGCATGTAGTCCTCGAACGTCTTCTGCGCGAGCGTCTCGTCCGGGTTTACCCAGGAGATGCAGAAGACGGTGTGGCCCTGCGAGACGGCCCAGCGGATGAAGCTGTTCTTCGGCCGCAGGTCGAGGATGTAGTACTTGTTGATCCAGGGCGGGATGATGAGGAGAGGGCGCTTGACCACCTCCTCCGTCGTGGGGGCGTACTGGATCAGCTCGATGAGGTCGTTGCGGTAGATGACCGCCCCCGGCGTGGTGGCGATGTTCTCGCCGACCTTGAACGCCTCGTAATCCGTCATCTTGATCTGCAGCCGACCCCTGCCGCGCTCGAGGTCGGCGAGCAGGTTGTTCAGGCCGCGAACCAGGTTCTCCCCGCCCGTCTCGATGGTGCGGCGGAGCACCTCGGGGTTGGTCAGCACGAAATTCGTCGGCGCCATCGCGTCGACGAACTGACGCGTGTAGAAATCGAGCTTCTGCGCGGTCTTTTCGTCGAGCCCCTCGACCTGTTTGACGAGCGACTGGATGTAGCGGGCGGAAAGCAGGTAGGACTGCTTGATGAAGTCGAAGATCTCGTTTTCGTGCCAGTCCTCGTGGCGGAACCGACGGTCCCCAGGGGAGGGCGTGACGACGGGTTCGGCTTCCGCCCCCATCAGCCGCCGCGCCGTGTTCTGCCAGAGCAGCATGTAGTCCTGCCAGAACGCGACCTGCGCCTGCATGAGGGGCAGCGGATTGGCCATCAGCCGCGCCGTCATCTCCAGGAAGGCGCCGCCGATGTTCAGCGGATCGAGCCCCGGGAGGGCGCCGTCGCCTTGGCGCTTCAGGAACTCCATCACGATGCGCTGGCTGCGGGCCGCAATGTCCGCCATGTTGCGGGTGAGCAGGGCTGGGTCGGGCATCCTGAAGGCCTGTGCGGCCTTGTCTTCTGCCATGGGGTTGAAGGTCCTTGTCCCGGGTCGGCCGCGGAGAGGGGTAATGCGAAGGGACCCTAGTGCCCTCAAGGGGGGCGATCAAGCAACCGGGGGCAGGCAGGGGAGGGGTACGCCTGCCGCATGGCTTCTCGTCGGCTTCCTTGCGGCCTGCGGTCCTCGCCTCGATCCCATTGAACAGGTGCGCGTGCTGTCCGGACGGCCGCCGCTGTCCGGCCTGCCGGACGTTCCCGGTGCGGACCGACCCTATCCCAATCTCGGGACTGTTCCGGCACGCCCTCCGCGGCCCTCGGCGGAGGAGCGTCGCCGCGTCGCCGAAGCGCTGGTGGCGGACCGGGAGAATGCCCGCCACGTCGGATTGCCGCGCCGCCCAGCGGCTGAGGCGCCGCCCGCCGTGATCGCCGAACCGGCCGGGCCGCTCGGCTTCCGCGCCGAGGCCGAGACGATCGCAGGGGCTGTCGCACCTGATCCTGTCGTCTTCGCCTCTCCCCCTCCGTCGCCGATCGCCGGGGCGCCGGCATCGCTGCCGCCTGCCGCTCCCTCAGAATCCGCCGGACGCGCTGTCGCATCTCCGGCGACGCTCCCTCCGCCGCCGGCCCCGCTGCCTTCGGGTCAGGCGACGGCGCCAAGCCCCCCGCCACCGCCGCGGATCGAGCCCGCTTCGCCCGACCCGACAGCCGAGCCGCCTCGACGACCGGCGGCTCCAGCGGTCGTCGTGCCCGACGTGCCGCGGGCGGCGCCCGCGCCGGTTGCGCCCGACCCTTCCGTCATCGTCGATCGCTCGGCCTTGCCGCCCGCCGTCCGGACGGTTCCGCCACGGCCGACACCGGCCAGCGCTGGTGCCGCCATTGCCTTCCCTCGCGGTTCCGCTCTGTTGCCCCCGGGAGAGCGCGAAATTCTCCTCGTGCTGGCCCGCACGCGCGGGGCCGCGGCGATGCGCATCATCGGCTTCCTCGACGCCGCTGGCGAGGACCTCGGGCTTGCCCTAGCGCGTGCGCAGGCCGTCGCCCAGGCGCTTCGTGCCGCCGGGGTTCCCGCGGACGCGGTCGAGATCGCCGCCGAGGCGCGACCGGGTCCGGCCGGTCGCGGCGCCGAGGTCCGGCTGATATACTGAAAGCCCAGGTTGACGAGTCGGGTCCGGCTGTGGCCCTCCGACCCGAGAGAGCCCCGGAACCCAAAGCGCATGCCTTCCGCCCCGATTGAATTCCATCGGATCCGTCGCCTCCCACCGTACGTCTTCGCCGAGGTGAACCGGCTGAAGGCGGAAGCCCGCGCCCGCGGCGAGGACGTGATCGATCTCGGCATGGGCAATCCGGACACTGCCGCGCCGCCGCATGTGGTGGCGAAACTGGTGGAGACGGTGGCCGACCCGCGGAGCCATCGCTACTCCGTCTCCCGCGGCATTCCGGGGCTTCGGCGCGCCCTGGCGGCCTACTACGCGCGCCGCTTCGGCGTGACCCTCGATCCCGAAACCGAAGTCTGCGTCACGCTCGGCTCGAAAGAGGGTCTCGCCAACCTTGCCCAAGCGATCACTTCCCCGGGCGATGTCGTCCTGGTGCCCAATCCGTCCTATCCGATCCACCAGTTCGGCTTCGTGATCGCGGGTGCCGCCGTGCGCTCCATCCCGCACGAACCAGGCGAGGAGATGCTGCGCGCCCTCGACCGCGCGGTGATCCACTCGGTGCCGAAGCCGACCGCGCTGATCGTCAACTTCCCCTCCAACCCGACCGCGCTCACCGCCTCGCTCGAGTTCTACCGCGAGGTCGTCGCGTTCGCGCGCCGGCACGAGGTGTTCGTCATCTCGGACCTCGCCTATGCCGAGATCTATTTCGACGGCGAACCCCCTCCCTCCATCCTCGCCGTCCCCGGCGCGAAGGAGATCGCGGTCGAGTTCACCTCGATGTCGAAGACCTACTCGATGGCCGGCTGGCGGATCGGCTTCGCCGCCGGGAACTCGCGCCTCATCGCCGCCCTGGCGCGGGTCAAGTCATATCTCGACTACGGTGCCTTCACGCCGATCCAGGTCGCGGCGGTCGCCGCCCTGAACGGGCCGCAAGACTGTGTCGAGCAGATGCGGGCGCTGTATCGCGAGCGGCGGGACGTGCTGATCCGCGGCCTCGCCGCCGCAGGCTGGGAGGTGCCGGTGCCGGCCGCCTCCATGTTCGCCTGGGCGCCGATCCCGCCGCGGTTCCGCCATCTCGGCAGTCTCGAATTCGCCAAGCTTCTGCTCGATCGCGCCAAGGTCGCGGTGAGCCCCGGTGTCGGCTTCGGCGAACACGGGGATGGGCATGTGCGCATCGCGCTCGTCGAGAACACGCAGCGCATTCGCCAGGCCTGTCGCGCCATCCGCGCCTTCCTGCAGGGCTCGCACGCCGCGGCGATGCCCTCGGAGGTCGAGACCGCGGCATGAGCGTGGCTCCTCTGCGCGTCGGCCTCGCCGGGCTCGGAACGGTGGGGGCAGCAACCCTCGGGCTGTTGCGCACGAACGCGGAACTGATCGCGGCGCGGGCAGGCAGGCCGATCGTTCCCGTTGCCGTCTCCGCGCGCGATCGCAGCAAGCAGCGCGGGATTTCGCTCGACGGCCTCGCCTGGTTCCAGGATCCGGTCGCGCTCGCCCGCGATCCCTCCGTCGAGGTCCTGGTCGAGGTCATCGGCGGTGCCGATGGGCCGGCGCGCGCGGCCGTGGAGAGCGCTCTCGACGCGGGCAAGCCGGTGGTGACGGCCAACAAGGCCATGCTCGCGCTGCACGGGGCAGAGCTTGCCGCAAGGGCGGAACGTTCCGGTGCGGCGCTCGCCTTCGAGGCGGCGGTCGCGGGCGGGATCCCGGCGATCAAGGCGCTGCGCGAGGGGCTCGCGGCGAACCGCGTGCTGCGCATCGCCGGCATCCTCAACGGCACGTCGAACTTCATCCTCACCGCGATGCGGGACTCCGGGCGCGCCTTCGCCGAGGTTCTGGCCGAAGCGCAGGCGCTCGGCTACGCCGAGGCTGACCCCTCTTTCGACATCGACGGCGTGGATGCTGCGCACAAGCTCGCCATCCTCGCCTCTCTCGCCTTCGGCCGGGCGCTCGACTTCGCCTCGCTTCCCGTCGAGGGCATCCGGCGCATCAGCGATCTCGACATCCGCTTCGCGCGCGACCTGGGCTATGTGGTGCGGCTTGTCGGGATCGCCGAGGAGACGGCCGAGGGGGTCGCGGCCCGCGTGCATCCTGCCCTGGTGCCCCAGTCGTCGCCCTTCGCGCATGTCGACGGCGTGTTCAATGCCGTCATGATCGAGGGCGACCACGCTGGGAGGGTCATCCTCGAGGGGCGCGGTGCCGGCGGCGGTCCGACGGCTTCGGCGGTGGTCGCCGACCTGATCGATATCGCCCGCGGCCGCCGCACACCGACCTGGGGGCGGAGTGCTACCGGCCTCGCTTCCGTCGCCGCGGTGCCGATCGCGCACCGACGCGGTGCCGCCTACTTGCGCCTGATGGTCGTGGATCGTCCGGGGGTCATCGCCGAGGTCTCGGCTATCCTGCGCGACCATGCGGTCAGCCTTGAGAGCATGCTGCAGCGGGGCCGCTCTCCCGGCGAGACGGTGCCGGTTGTGCTGACGACCCATCCGTGCGAGGAGGCGGCATTCGCCGCGGCGGTGGCGCGGATCGCCTCGCTCGAGGCGGTGGTCGAGCCGCCGACGGTGATCAGGATCGAAGCCCTCTGAGCGGGGCGGATGCAAGGGTTTGGGAAGGAAACGATCTCATGAGCGACACGGCAACTTCCGCGCGCGTCTTCGCCGCCGGCGGGGATGCGCCCGACGCCCGCCACATCGATCGCAACCTCGCCCTGGAACTCGTGCGCGTCACGGAGGCTGCCGCACTGGCCGCCTCGCGGCTGATGGGGCGCGGGGACGAGAAGGCCGCAGACCAGGCGGCGGTGGATGCGATGCGACGCGCCTTCGACACGGTCGCGATCGACGGCACGGTGGTGATCGGCGAGGGCGAGCGGGACGAGGCGCCGATGCTCTACATCGGCGAGAAGGTGGGCTGCGGGGGGATGAAGGCCGACATCGCGCTCGATCCGCTCGAGGGCACCACCATCACGGCGAAGGGCGGCAACAACGCGCTCGCCGTTGTCGCTCTTGCCGAGGCTGGCAACTTCCTCAACGCCCCGGACGTCTACATGGACAAGATCGCGGTCGGCGGCGGCCTGCCGCCCGGGCATCGTCGATCTCGACGAGACGCCCGAGCGCAACCTCAAGGAGGTGGCGAAGGCGAAGGGCATGGCAGGTGTCCGACCTCGTCGTCTGCATCCTCGACCGTCCGCGGCATGCCGAACTGATCAAGGCGGTGAGGGCGGCCGGCGCGCGCATCATGCTGATCAGCGATGGCGACGTCTCCGGCGTGATCGCGACCAGCCAGCCGGAAAGCGGGATCGACGTCTACATGGGCATCGGCGGCGCGCCGGAAGGCGTGCTTGCCGCCGCGGCCTTGCGCTGCATCGGCGGGCAGATCCAAGGCAGGCTTGTCTTCCGCACCGAGGAGGAGAAGGCGCGGGCGCGACGCATGGGCATCACCGACCTCTCGCGCAAGTATTCGACCGAGGAGATGGCGCGCGGCGACGTGATGTTCGCCGCCACCGGAGTCACCAACGGCACCATGCTTCGCGGCGTGCGCCGCTTCGCCGGCGGTGCGGTCACGCACTCGCTGGTCATGCGCTCCAAGTCCGGCACCGTGCGCTACATCGAGGCGCACCACAACTTCAACCGCAAGCTTTGGATGGGCGGCTGAGGCGGCCGTGCACGGCCGACCGGCGAGGACCGACCTCCGATCGTTCTCCGGGCGACCCTGGCAGGATCGGACTGCCGATCCGAACACCAGTCTTCGGCTCGCGCAACGGCACGGCCTGCCGGAGTTGCTCGCCAGCGTGGTCGCTGCCCGCGGCCTCGCAGAGGCGGATCTCGCGCGTCATCTCGCGCCGCGGTTGAGGGACTGGCTGCCCGACCCCTCGTCGCTTCCCGGCATGGATGCTCTCGCGGATCGGCTCGCCTGGGCCATCCGGCGCGGCGACACGATCGCGCTGTTCGGCGACTACGACGTCGACGGGCAGGCGGCGGTGGCTCTGCTCGCGCGATACCTCGCCATCCTTGGCGTGCGCGTGTTGCACACCGTGCCGCATCGTCTGCGCGACGGGTACGGCCCTAACGAAAGCGCTTTTCGCAGTTTCGTCGCGGCCGGGGCGCGTACGATCGTCTGTCTCGATTGCGGATCGAACGCCCCGGGTCCGGTCGCGGCCGTCGCAGGCGAGGCGGACGTGCTGGTGGTCGACCACCATCGCTGCGCGGCCGCGCCGGCGGCGGCCGTCGCGCACGTCAATCCGAACACCGGCGGCGACGATCCCGACCATGGCATGCTGTGCGCGACCGCGCTCGCCTTCCTCGCCGCGGTCGCCGTCAATCGGGAGCTGCGCCGTGCAGGGTCGCCGCGGGCGGTCGGCAACCCGGAGCTTTTGGCCCTGGTCGACCTTGTCGCGCTTGCAACCGTCGCGGACGTGATGCCGCTCGTCGGCCTGAACCGGGCGTTCGTCGCGCGCGGGATCGAGGCCATGCGGCGCGGTCCACGCCCGGGGGTGGCGGCGCTTGCGCGTGCCGCGGGAGTGGAGCTCGCAACCATCGATGCGGAGGCGATCGGCTACGCGCTCGCGCCGCGGCTGAATGCCGCCGGTCGGCTCGACGATGCAGGGCTTGGGGTCGCGCTCCTCCTCGCCGAAGACGTCGCATGCGCCGAGCGCTTGGCGCAACGCCTCGATCGCCTGAACCGCGAGCGGCAGGCGATCGAAGCCGCTGTGTTGGCGGAGGCGGTCGCCGAAGCCGAACGGCAGGTCGAGGCCGGCCGATCCGTCATCGTGGTGGCCGGTCGGGGGTGGCATCCTGGCGTTGTCGGCATCATCGCCGGACGGTTGCGCGAACGCTTCGGCCGGCCGGCGATCGTGCTCGCGCTGGACGGGGGAACTGCGGTCGGTTCGGGGTCGGTCCGTCTCCGGTCTCGATCTCGGAGCGGCGATTGGGGCTCTCGTGCGTGAAGGTCTTGTCCTGAAAGGCGGGGGCCATGCGGCGGCGGCAGGCGTCACGTTGGACGCTGCCCGGATACCGGCCTTCGCCGATGCGCTCCAGGCCGCCTGGGGCGAGAGGAAAGCGGTCGTCGAGCCGCTGGTCATCGAAGGGCGCTGCAGTGTCGAAGGCGTAACGGCCGAGGCAGTTCATGCTCTTGCCAGTCTTGGTCCCTTCGGCTCGGGCAACGCCGAACCGTTGTTTGAAATCGTCGGCCGGATCGCATCGCTCAGTGCGGTCGGCGCGTCGGGGGCGCATATACGCTTGGCCTTGGAGGGCGAGGGCGGAGGCCGTCTGGAGGCGATTGCGTATCGCGCCGGCGAGACGGCGCTCGGCCGAGGGCTGGCCGCCGCGCGGGGCAGCGTGGTCCGGGCCGTTGGCGCTTTGCGGCCAGATCGGTTTCGTGGCGAGGGGGCGGTGGCCCTGCGCCTTGTCGACGCCGCTTTGTCGTGAGCCCGCTTGCATCGCGGGCGCGGCCGCGCTAGGCGGCGCGGCGGCAGAGCGTCCCGTTCGTCTAGAGGCCTAGGACTTGGCCCTTTCAAGGCCGCAACACGGGTTCGAATCCCGTACGGGACGCCA
>JAVQZW010000003.1:0-56496 GCA_033582875.1 Acetobacteraceae bacterium
CCCTGCCGCGAGGGGTCGGCGCCGCACCGGCAGCCGCCAACAGCCGCAACACGCGATGTTCGACGAGGGCGAGGTTGCGCCCCCGCAAGCCTGCGATACGACGCGGCGTCGACAGGTGCGGGCTGGCAGGCGACGGCAACTGCCAGACCTCGATTTCCGTGTCGCTCGCACCGTGCCGCCGCAGGCGCGCTTCATAGGCCGGAGCCGCGACTGCTCTTTTCGCTGTCGGCAAGCGCGCGAGAGGTTCCGTCATCTCTTCGGCTCCGCTTCAGCCTCGACATACGCAGCCCCCGCGGCGAAGCGTGTCAGTTGGTCGATGAGCCGCTGAGGCCCTTCGCCCTTCACCGGCAGTCCATCCTCGAAGGTGAAGGTGAATACGGCCCGCACGTCTCGCTCGGCGGCAACTTTGATCTGCGGTTCGAGAAAGTCCCGTAGCGGCAGGGCATCCTGCGGCCTGCCTTCGAAGCGCACCTCGAAGGCGCTTCCTGCCTGGGTTTCCGCCTCGCACTCGAGGCTCGCGCGCACCTCGCCCGCGCGGACGGCGGTCACCACCCCGAGCAACTTGAAACAATCGCCGACATCAAAGGGACGGATGGACAGGCGCGCAATCGCGGCGACGTGTTGCGCTGCCGCCTGATCGAAGAGGGTTCGCAGCGCCTCTCTGAGAACACCCTCGGCGCGTAGCGTCTCGCCGGCAGGCTTGGCCGGTGCGGTGACGTCGCCCCCAGGCGCCGGCGAAGGCATGGCCCCTGTGGTCTCCGCGAGCCCACTCGCCTTGGCCCCTTCCGAAGGCTCGCCGGCCTGCTGCGGTGACACCGACACCGTCTCCTTCACCCGCCTTGGCCAAAGCCCCTGTTCCGTCGCATAGGCCATGGTGAAGACGGCCGCATCCTCGCCGAGGGAAATCTCCGTGTGCGGATCGCCAGGACCGTAGACCAGGTCCCCTTTGCGGTACACGAACTCGCCCCGCTCGACGCCGAGGCGAATCCCGCGCACGAACACCTCGTCGTCCACCAGCATCGGCAAGGCCGGGTCACGGCGGAATTCGTCCCGGAGCGCGGCGGTGGTGATCTGCCCCTTGCGCAGCGGCGTGCGGTCCCGGATGTAGGCCGGCGCGTCGGGCTGGTCGTCACGTCGCCGCAGTTTCCCGATGTCGCTCAGGTGACGAACGACATGGTCTTGCCCCGCTCCCGGCTTCTCCGAGACGCTGTGCGTGTCCAAGGCGGTGTGCGCCAAGGTGACGCGGCTGTCCTGGCGATTTCGGTCGGAGGGGTAGAAGACGTGCCGGAAACATTGCTGCACCGCAATGGCCACTTTCGCCCGGGCCTTCTTCTCCTCCTCCAGAACGGTTTGGCGCTGATGCTCGGCAAGCTCGGCAAGGCGCGCCTGTGCCTTGAGCGCCTGCAAGGCAAGCCGGCGCGCCATCGCGGCCCGCATGTCCTGCACGCGGCCTTCTTCGGCCACGACGAACAGCAGGTTGTTTCGTCGCAGACGAAACCCGCTCCCCTCAGCCCCCTTCTCCTCGTAGATGCGCCGCACGAGCTCGGGCACCGCCTCGTCCCCCGCCGCCACCGTGACCGCATCGGGAGACAGCACGACGAGGCGAGGCTTGTTCTCGCCGATGTCGTCCGGCACGTCCCATGGTCCTGCCGGGAACAGGACGAGGTCGAGCGTCGGCCCCTGGAACACGCTGCGGACGACGTCGTTCAGCTGCGCCCGCACCTCTTGGGGGTCGACGTTCTGCTCCTCGCGCCTGATGATTTGCGTCAGGTTCGCCTCGGCGAGGAAACGCATCGGCACGCCCGGGCGGTCGTCCAGATAGGCGGACTGGGCGATGAAGGCCTTGCGGGCTTCCTCGATGAAGGTGACGTCCAGGGCAGGTCCCGCGATCGCATAGCGGAGCTCCTCGGGCCGTACCCCCTTCAACGGCTCGTTGAAGGCAAGGCTATGGAGGAAAATCGTTCGCGCCACGTAGGTCGCGTAGGGCGGCAGGCCGCGGTGGTTCGCCCAGTCGATCTCCTCGGCGAGAGCCCGCTTGCCGCCTTCGCCCGCGATGTCCGCGCGGAGGGCGGGAACGAACATGCCCAGGCCCAGCCGCGTGGTGATCTCCTGCCGGATCGGCTCGAAGCCGGGGTCGATATGGTGGAGGTGGATGGCGTGCGCGTCCGCCGGCCGGTCTTGCCACAGCTTCTGCACCGTGCGCGCAAGCAGGCGAAGCATGCCGCGCACGCGCTGGAAGTTGCCCAAGGTGGCGGTCTTCTTCGTCAGCACCTCCAGCACCTCGGGGTGCAGCGGGTAGCTTTCCCGGAACGCCGCCATCGTCTCGGGCTTGGCGGCATCGAGGGAGAGCGCCTCGCGGTTTCGGCTCCACACCTGCTTGTAGGCGGCCACCACCTCGGCGGCGCGGTCGCGGTCGATGCGCGCGAAGAGCCGCCGCAGCAGCACCTGCGCGGTCTCGTCGTCTTCCGTCGGGTTCAGCAGCGTCGCCTTGCGGGCCGAGATGCTTTCCGCCTCCGCCATCCGGTCGGCGACGAACTGGTTCTCCTCCGAATAGGCGTCGGTGGCGCGTCCTTCCTTGCCGACGGCGAGGGTGTAGACGAGGGCGGCGTTGGGCGAGCCTTCGATCGCCTTGAACAGGGCGGTGAGGAAGGCGGTGAGCTGGTCGCGCGCGCCCGGCTTGGCGGCCACCTTGCGCAGGTAGACGGCGAGCTCGTCGAGCAGCACCAAGGCAGGGCCGTTGCCGAGGAGTTCGCGCAAGGTCTCCGCTCCCGGCGCCACGCCGGCTTCGTCCGAGGGCCGGACGCGCTCGTAGCCCTCGCGGCCGGCGAGAGCGTAGGCGAGCTCTCCCCACGGCGTGCGGGCGAGCACGTCCGGCGCGAGCCGCCGGCCGTTCGCCGGGTCGGCGTTCTCTCCGTCGAAGGCGGCGATGCGCACCGGCGTCTTCGGCACCAGGGCGGGGTCGAGGAACTCGCTCACCTCCGCAACACCCTGCATGCCGCGGGCGGCGTGGGCGAGCGCGATCAGGCCGTGCGTCTTGCCCCCGCCGAAGGAGGTGTCGAGGCGGAAGATGGCGGCGACGGCTCCGCCGCGCCCCGACAGGCGGGCGCAGACGTTGCCGAGCAGGTTCTTCAGCCCGCGCGTGGGGTAGGTGTTGGCGAAGAAGCGTGCCGGGTCGGCGTAGAGGGGCGGGGCGTTGTCTTCGCGCAGCACGCGGGCGAGGTCGGCGGCGAAGTCGGCGTCCGAGGCGGTGCCGAGGCGGACGTCGTCGCGTGGTTCGCAGAGGTCGTAGAGGGTGGGGAGGGTCATGGGGGTGTTCCTCGTCGGCGCATCCTAGCAGGCGAGGTGGCAGCCGCATCCGTCAGGAACTGACGGGTCGCCCGGAGAGGCGGACAGGGCGGCGGTTTCGGCCGGCGGTGTCTTTGCTAGGGTGCCGGGAGGTGCGGGGCGCGTTTTGGGAGGGAGAGTCGTGGAGGGAAGCAGGGCGGCGCGGGCTGCGGCGGCGGCCGGGCGGGCGGATGTGCGGCTGATCGAGCGTTGGCTGCCGATCGCCGCGCTGGGCGAGGAGAGTGCCCGCGAACGGCGATCGTTGACAGGCGTTGCCAGCGCCCAATTACCTGCACGTCTGGTGGGCGCGGCGGCCGTTGGTGGCCTCGCGCGCGGCGGTGCTGGCCTCCCTGCTGCCCGCTGAGGCCGACCGGGCGAAGTTCCTGCATGTGCTCGGCATCCACGGCGACCCGGTTGCGGCCAAAGCGCGCATCGACGCTGCGAAGCGGCGCGGACAACGGCTGGCGGAGGAGGCGACCTACGGCTATGCGCGGGCCTTCAACATGGTCTCCCGAACGCGCAGGACCGGTCGTGGATGGCCGCTCACGGCGTCTCAGGCTCGCTCGTGGTGCTCGACCCGACGGCAGGGGGCGGTTCGATCCCTTTCGAAGCTGCACGCCTCGGTGTCTCGGTCATCGCCAATGATCTGAACCCCGTCGCCGCACTGATCTTGAGGGCAACGGTTGACGTATCCTTTTCTTTACGGGGCCGATTTGCTGGCGGCGTTTCGGCGTGTTGCCAACGAGTTCGTCTCTCGCGCAAGGCCGCGCTACCGGGGCATCTTTCCGGACGAGCCGGACGAAGCGATTGTGCTCGGCTACCTCTGGGCGCGGACGGTGCGCTGCCCGCACTGCGAGGGCCTCGTGCCCCTCTCGCCCAACTGGCGCCTTGCTCCGGACGGCACCGGCGTGCGGCTGGTTCCTCACCTCGGCCGCGGGCCGGGCGACCCCGCCCGGCGCTGCGGCTTCGAGATCGTGCGCGAGGCGGCCGCACAGTCCCGCGCCACCGTGGCGGACGGCGACGGGCTCTGCCCCTTCCCCGACTGCGGCCGCGTCATCCCCGGCGAGGAGATCAAGTCCCAGGCGCAGGCCGGGCGCATGGGCGAGCAGCTCTTCGCCGTCGTCTACAAGCGCCGGGTCGAGACCCGGACGAAGAACGGCAAGCGCGGCAAGGACCGTTGGGAGCGCGGCTTCCGCGCCCCCCGGCCCGAGGACGACAACGCGGCCGAGATCGCGGCGCGGCTGGCCGAGAAGCTGCCGGAGTGGGAGGCGCTCGACCTCGTGCCGACCGAGGAGCTTCCTGAGGGTGTGAAGACCTCGGAACCGATCCGTTACGGCATGCGGCGCTGGCGCGATCTGTTCAGCCCGCGCCAGCTCCTCTGCCACGGCACCGGGGTGGAGGTGTATCGCGAGCTTCTGGCCGAATACGAGGCGGCCGGCCGCCTCGACGACGTCACCCGCGCCGCCTTCGTCTACCTCGCCCTCGCTCTCGACAAGATGGTCGACTACAACAGCCGGCATGAGCACGTGGGAGGTTGTCGAAGCAGGCCATGGCTCAACACGTTCGACCGCCACGACTTCTCGTTCAAATGGTCCTACGCCGAAATGGCGCCGCTCATCGCCGGCCTCGGCTACGACTGGGTGATCGGCCAAGTCGCCAAGTGCATCGAGGAACTGGTCGAACTCGCCCGGCCGGACGCGGCGCAACGCCACCCGCTCCTGCCCGCCACCGCGCCGCCCGACCCGCCCCCCGTCACCGTCACCTGCACCTCCGCCGACCGCCTCGACCACATCGCCGACCGGTCGATCGACGCCGTCGTCATCGACCCCCCCTACTACGACAACGTGATGTACGCGGAACTCGCGGACTTCTTCTACGTCTGGCTCAAGCGCACGGCAGGGCGGGTGGTGCCCGAACTCTTCACCCGCCGCCTCACCGACAAGGAGAACGAGGCGGTCGCCAACCCGGCGAAGTTCGCCGGCCAGAAGGGGGCGAAAGCGCTCGCCGCGCGCGACTACCGCGAGCGGATGGCGCGGATCTTCGCCGAGTGCCGCCGCGTGCTGAAGCCCGACGGCATCATGACCCTGATGTTCACCCACAAGGCGACCGGTGCGTGGGACTGCGCTGACCACCGGGCTGATGGAGGCGGGCTTCGTCATCACCGCCTCCTGGCCCGTGAACACGGAGGCGGAAGGAAGCCTGCACATCCGCGACAAGGCGGCAGCCAACAGCACCATCTTTCTCGCCTGCCGCCCGCGCGGAGCCGCGGCGGGCGGTGCGCCGACCTACTGGGAGGATGTGGAGCCCGAGGTCGCCCGCGCCGTGCGCGCGCGGGTGGCGGAGTTCCAACAGGCCGGCATCGCTGGGGTGGACCTCTATCTCGCCTGCTTCGGCCCCGCCCTCGAGGTGTTCTCGCGCCACTGGCCGCTCACGCGCGGCACGCCGCGCAAGCCGGCCGAGGCGCAGCGGCGGCAGAGGCGAAGCGCGCAGCTCGAAGAGGCCTGGGACCCCTATGCGGTGACACCGGAAGACGCGCTCGATGCCGCACGCCGCGAGGTGAAGCGCTGGCGCCTCGAGCAGTTGAGCCGCGCCACCGCGCCGGCCGAACTCGACCCTCTCACGAGCTTCTTCATCCTCGCCTGGGACACCTTCAAGGCGCCCGAGTTTCCCTACGACGAAGGGCTTCGGCTGGCGCGCGCGGTGGGGGTTGATCTCGACGCGGAGGTCATCCGCGTGCTCGGCGAGAAGAAAGGGGACGACGTGGTGCTGTGGGACAGCGCGACCCGCGCCGCGAAAGGCGCCCTCGGCCCGCCCGACGGGTCGCGGGCGATGGTGGATGCCCTGCACCATCTCGCCCATGCCGCGCGCAGCCGGACCTTGGCCGCGGCGAAGGAGCTCGCCGAACGCACCGGGGTGCTGGGCGACGCCCGCTTCACTCAGGCGCTCACATGCGCGCTCGAGGTGTTGCCGCCCTCGCGGCGGTTTTCCGGCCTCGCCCTGGCGGGGGCGCTTGCGGCGGCGAGCGACGATTTCGAAGCGCTGGAAAATCTGCGCCGCCTCGCGCTGGCCGACCGCGTGCCGGAACCTGAGCAGCTGAAGCTCTTCGCGCAAGACGCCGTGTAACCCGAGCGCCTCCCGCAGCGCCCCAAGAGCCGCCGGCGCATCCGATGCCGATCCTCTCCGACTTCGCCTGGAAGCTCTTCTACACACCGGAGGACGGCGACCTGGTGGAACGCCTGTACGTGCCGTTGCTCTCCTGCGCCGAGCGCTACGACCGCCTGACCGGGTATTTCACGGCCACCGCGCTTGCCTTGGCGGCACGGGGGCTGGAAGGCCTGGTGCTGAACAACGGATCGATGCGCTTGATCGTCGGCTGCACGCTCGGCCCGGCGGAGGTGGCGGCGATCGAGCGGGGGGAGGCGCTTCGCAACAGCATCGAGCGCGTGCTGGCGGCGATGCCGCTGGCGCCGAACGGCGACATCGAGCACCAGGGCCTCGAGCTGCTGGCTTGGCTGGTCGCACAAGGGCGGCTCGAGGTGAAGGTCGCCGTCCCCTGCGACGAGCATCGCCGCCCCCTCGCGTCTGAGGCGATCTTCCACGAGAAGATCGGCATCGTGGAGGACAAGACCGGACAGAAGGCCGCCTTCATCGGCAGTCTCAACGAGACCGAGTCCGGCTGGCGGGCAAATAGCGAGAGCCTCTCCCTGTTCACCTCGTGGCGGGAGCCGGAGCGGGTGGCGGACAAGGAGGCGCATTTCGCGAGGCTTTGGGCCGACAAGGCGAAACGCGCCTTGGTGGTGGATGTGCCGCGCGCCGTGCGCGAGGACCTTCTGCGCTTCCTCCCCGAGGGCGATCGGCTGCCGCAACGGCTCGCTGCGCATGGGGCGCGACTGCAGCCCTCGGTCGCTGTGGCTGCGCCACGGCCGGCGGCACCGCCACGGCCCGAGCCCCTGTCGCGGGAGGAGCTTCGCGCTCGCGTCTGGCGCGGCGATCGCTGCCGCGGCCAACCACCCGCGCGGGGGCGAGCGCGTGGCGGAGTCGACGAGCGCGGTCACGCCGTGGCCGCACCAGAGCCGCGCCTTCCTGACGGATGTGGCGCAACTGGCCGCCGAAGCTGTTGATCGCGGACGAGGTGGGCCTCGGGAAATCCATCACCACCGGCCTGCTTCTCCGCCAGGCGGTGCTTTCGGGCCGGGCACGGCGCATCCTGCTCATGGCGCCGAAGGCCGTGCTTCGGCAATGGCAGGTCGAGCTGCGCGAGAAGCTCAATCTGAACTGGCCGATCTATGACGGCCAGCGCTTGACGTGGTTCCCGAGCCCCGCGCTGCGCGGGCGGCATGAACGCGCGGTTGCGCGCGATGCGTGGCACCGCGAACCGTTCGTCATTGTTTCGTCGCATCTTTTGCGGCGCGCGGACCGACAGGCCGAAGTGCTTTCTGCCGAGCCATGGGACGTGGTCGTGCTGGACGAGGCGCACCATGCGCGGCGGAAAGGGGCGGGGGGGCCGCAGGAAGGCGGGCCGAACAGGCTTCTGGGCCTGATGCGGGCGCTTCGGACGCGAACGCAGGGGCTGATCCTGCTCACGGCGACCCCGATGCAGGTGCACCCCGTGGAGGTTTGGGATTTGCTCGATCTGCTCGGCCTGCCGCCGGAATGGTCAAAGGACGCCTTCCTCCGGTTCTTCGAGGACCTCGCGCAGGGCAATCCGAGCCACGAGGCTCTGGATCGCATGGCCCTCCTGTTCCAGGCGGCGGAGCGTCACTACGGACGCCATCGACGAACCGCCGCCCGAGACGCTGGGCCTCGCCAGCCGTCTTCGGGCCAAGAAAGTGCTCGCCGCCTTGCGCGATCCGGCCTCGATTCCGCGCCGCATGCTGGACGCCGATCAACGCCGTGCGGCGTTGACGGTCCTGAAGCGCGGCTCTCCCGTCGCCCGGCTGATCAACCGGCACACCCGGGAACTCCTCCGCGACTATCATAGGATGGGGCGGCTCTCGACACCGATCGCCACGCGCGAGGTGAAGGATCACTTCATCACGCTCTCGCCTGGGGAGAAGGAGGTCTACGACGCCGTCGAACGCTACATCCGATCGACCTACGACGCAGCAGCGCGACACGGACTGTCCCCGCGCGAACGCACGGCGATCGGCTTCGTGATGACGATCTACCGTCGCCGCCTTGCCTCCTCGTTCCACGCGCTTCGTTGCACGCTACGATCCCGTCTCGCGACGCTGGTCGATCCGGCGGCCGGACCTCTGAAGAGTGTGGAAGAGGACTTCGATCAGGATGAGGTGGATGCGCCGGAGGAGGAGGAGGCCATGGCCCTGGCCAGCGACGCTTTGCGCTGGGAAGAGAGGCAGGACATCGAGCGGCTGCTCGCGATGAGCGAACGTTTGGCCCCCGACACGAAGCTCGCCGAGTTGGGCAAGGTGATCGAAACGCTTCGCGCCGAGGGCTATGCCCAGGTGATGGTTTTCACGCAGTTCACCGATACGATGGACTTTCTCCGCGAGAACCTGGCCGCACGGCGCGATCCCGGAAGGATGATGTGCCTCTCCGGCCGCGGCGGCGAGATTCGGGAAACGGACGGGACATGGCGAACGGTGAGCAGGGATGAGGTGAAGCGGCGGTTCCGCGAACGGCAGGCCGATCTTCTGCTCTGCACCGATGCGGCGGCGGAGGGGCTGAACTTCCAGTTCTGCGGAGCGCTGATCAATTACGACAGCCCCTGGAATCCGATGCGCGTCGAACAGCGCATCGGACGCATCGATCGCCTCGGGCAACAGCATGATGATCATCCGTGTCGTCAACTTGCACTACGCCGACACGGTCGAGGCGGAGGTGTACAGCGCCCTGCGTCGACGCATCGGGTTGTTCACGAAAGTCGTCGGAGGGCTGCAACCGATCCTGTCCCGGTTGCCGACCCTGATCGGCGAGGGGCTGGCGAAAGGGGAGCACAGCGGGGTCGTGGAACGGATCGAAGAGGAGATCGATCGGCTCGAGGAGGGCGGCGGATTCGATCTGGATCGGTCCGTTCTGGCTGACATGGAAGCCCTTCCGGACGAGCCGTCTGCCCTGACGCTCGCCGACTTGGACCGGATCCTGGCGCGGCCCGAACTCTTGCCGGCAGGGACGGAGGTGCGACGCCTCGACAATCGAACCTATGGGCTTCGACTGCCCGGAGCGGATGAGATCCGCGTGACGGCCGATCCCGATCTGTTCGAGGAGCACGCGGAAAGCATGGAACTGTGGAGTCCGGGCAACCCGTGCTTTCCCAAGCTTGCTCCCGTTTCGGGGGCGGAAGCGGAGCAGGCTGGGCTTCTGCGTCAGATCCTCTCGTAGCGCTGCCCACCTTCTTCCTTGCCAGCGGTCGCACGGAGCGCGTTCTCATTCACGCATTCGTTCGGCAGTCGACCATGTGAACGTCACACGATCCCATGCTTGCTGCGGCTTCCCAGGCGCACTGTCGTGCCACACCACGCCGCGCTCCTCTGCCCAGCGCAGGACCGCCATCGCGGTCAGTCGTGTGCCGGTGCCGCTGACGATCTCGGGGGCGGGCGCCATTGGTCGGCGCGACGGCGGATGCGTCGGTGTTCGGCTTGGTGCCGGCGCTGGTATCCATCGCCGATCGGGCGACTCGACCTGCGGCGTGTTGGGGCGATCTGGCCGAAGCGGCCGGCACGCTTCGCTTGTTGGTGCGTTCGTCGCCGCTGCAGCGGGCATCCGGGCCTGCTTGGCAGCGGCTGCGGAACCGCTGCGTAGTTCGCGATCGTCAGCTCTGCGAAGTCCGGCAACGCATCGGCTCTGTGTCGTCCGGGAACATCGCCGCTGCGTCGGGCAGGCGGCTGTGTTCTGGCCCGGCAAAGCAAACGGTTGGTCCAAGGCGCGCTGTAGCGGCGGGATTCCGTCCGTGACCGATGGAACGGCCGCCCTGGCTCGCCGCGGTCGGACGGCCGCCCTGGCCGGTTCTCCTCCGTCCGGCGGCCGGGAAGCCGTGCTGGCGTTCGCGCCGTCATCGATGCATCAGGCTGCCACCCCCTTGGATACGCGGGTTTGCGGAACGCGCTTCGGGCGCGTCCGGCATCGGCGCATCGGAGGACCGCTTGGCGGCGAGACCGGCCGCGCGACGATGCGTGCTTCCGCACGCGTCGACGGTTGCTGCGCGTTCGCCGGCCGCGGCAGCGTTCCGCGAAGCCCACGAAGCGTGACCCGGGGCTGCCGTCTTGGCTTCGGAGGGTTCGCGGCAGCCGGACGCGTCGAGCGGTGTGCTGTCTCGCCGATGCCCTCCAACACCCGACCGGTTCGCATCGTGCGGAGGGAACGCTGGAACGACGCGGGAAAGAAGGCCCTCTCGTTCCTCCCCAACGTGCGTCGCCGACGCTGCGTCGGGACCTAGTGTCGCACCACGGCCGGCGCGTCGCCCGACGCTCCGGTGTCGCGCACGGCGGATGCACCACTCCGCCCGACCTCTCGGCAACCGATCGGCGCCGTCGAGACCTTGAGGGACGTGCTCCTGCGTCGCGCGCGACCACGTGCCCTGCGCGAAGCGCGGCAATCATGTTCCCCGTCGTCGAGAGCGATCCGCCGCGGTGGATCGGCCGTCGCGCCGCGGGCATGCAAGAGCGGAGGCCCATGGCCGGTGCCCCCACCCTGCACCCGCGTCAGGCCGGGAAAGGTCGTCGGCGGTGCTGCGCGCAACGCCCACCCCTCCCGACCCATGGATCATCGACGCCCGGTCGACGGCGGTTCGGGTTCGCCGCGGCTGATCCGCCTCTTGGCGAGCGCGAGGGCCGCGTCTTCGGTGCTGTAATATCGTTAGACCCGCACCTGCCCCTGGCGCGGCAGAGGCCTTTCCCACCGCTCCAGCCTCGCCTTCCACAGCCCGGTGGTCTTCGCCGTCTTCCACCCGCTGGCGCGCCCCGCGATGAACCGGGAGCGAGCGCGCGAAAGGTCTTCGACTTGGCCCGCCGCCGCTCCTCCCGTCCGGCGGCGCGACGGTGCGCCTCGCTTGCTGCGCGCGCCCTGCGCGGCTGCGCGCTGTTCGCTCACGAGGTCACGGCCCTCCCGTGCCCCCCTCCACATCGCGTCGGCGTGCTCCCGCGCCGCAGCCAGCGAGACCCTGGGCCATGCCCCAAGCCCGCGTTCGATGCGCCTCTCGCCGAGTTTCACCCGACAGACCCGGTGCTTCCGTCCATCGGGCCGGACCAAGACCAGAAGGGTGGGACCATCGCTCAGCCGATCCGGGCGCGCCCGCGGCTTGGCCGCCTTACTGGCTCTTGCGGACAAATCGTGCCCCCACGCCTCGCCATCCATCCCACCCTGCATCCACCCTCAGACAATCGCCTGCCCGAAGTGATCCAGGGTTTCCAAGAATCACCGGCAACGACGCAAGTCCTTCATAACGTACTCGTCTTCGGCCTTGCCGTGACGCACCTCTGAGAACGCTTGAACACGGCTGATGCATTACTTGGCTCCCGTACGGGGACGCCACCATCGCCGACCGAAAAGCGGGCGGTCTCGGGCAGCGACGGCGTCGGTCGCGCCACCAAGCGGTCCAAGCGCAAGAGGCGCGAGGTGTGTTGGCATCGGCGACGCGAGATCGCGAGGCTGGTGCCCCGCAGCGAAATCCTCTCCGGTCGCCGGGCGCAGGCTTCGAACAGTCGGAGACACTGCCTCTGCGCTTGGCACTCAGGTGACCTGCAGCCGGAGCCGAGGAGTGGTCATGCGAAGCGGGAGAGAGGAAGCCTGTCGCGCCTTTCAGGAGCAAGCGACGGCCATAAAGGCGGTCACCACGGTCGCTGCCCCTCAGCCATCGGGAAACGGCCGCACCACCCCGCACCCTCCTACGCCTAAGCCGCTCGGCCGCAACCAAGCCTCACCGTCAATCGCGGAGGCAAGCCTTTGCGCGCCACCGGAGTGACACCGTCCGCTCGGACGGAACGGTCAAGACCTGGTTCGCATCCCAGCGAAGCCAGACGGCGCTTCTCATCCCCTCAGCACTGCCAAGGCGGCGCGCCGTCGCAAGCCCGCCGCCGAGAGAAGCAGGGCGAGCAGCGTAAGGGCGGCGAGCACGGCGCTGACGGGTCGGGTGAAAAAGGGGGAAGGGTCGCCAGCGCTCAGGGTCAGCCCGCGCACCAGGTTCTTCTCGAGAAGATCGCCCAGCACGAGACCGAGGATCAAGGGCGGGATCGGGAAGGCGGAGGCGCGCATCGCGAAGCCGATCAGGCCGAAGACGAACATCACCCCGATGTCGAAGGTCCGCGAGGCGATGGCGTAGGAGCCGACGCAACAGAGCACGAACACGATCGGCATCAGCCGCTCGCGCGGGACGAGGAGGATCCACAACAGCGGCCGCACCAGCAGGATGCCGTAGACGAGCTTCGCCATGTCCGCGAGCACGAGCATGGCAACGACGCGATAGATGAACTGCGGATTGTTGACGATCAGCATCGGGCCGGGGTTGAGCCCGTGGATCATCATCGCGGCGAGCAGGACGGCGGCAGGTGCCGAGCCGGGGACGGCTAGGGTCAGGACGGGGATGATCGCGCCTGGAACGCAGGCGCTTTCGCCGGTCTCGGCGCTCATCAGGCCCTCGATCGAGCCTCTGCCGTACAAATCGCGCTCCCGCGACGCGCGCTTCGCCGCCGCGTAGGAGGTCCAAGCGGCAATGTCCTCGCCGAGGCCCGGCAGAGCCCCAATGAACGTGCCGATCAGCCCCGAGCGGATGATGGTGCGCCAGTAGCGAAGCACGTCGCCGAGCCTGGGCAGGACGGAATCGAGCCGGCTGGTGACGCGTTCCGCGCGCGGCCCCTGCATCACCTGCAGCACCTCGGCCACGCCGAAGGCGCCGACCAGGGCAGGCAGCAGGCTGATGCCGCCGGCGAGGTCGTTGAAGCCGAACGCGAACCGCGGATAGGCGTGGGTCGCCTCCTGGCCGACGGTGGCGACGAGGAGGCCCAAGACGCCGGCGGCGTAGCCTTTCAGCGCGTCGCCGCCCGAGAGCGTGCCGGCGATCACGATGCCGAAGGCCGCGATCCAGAAGAACTCGTAGGAGCCGAAGGCAAGCGCCCACTCGCCGAGCACCGGGGCGAGAGCGGCGACGAACACGGTGCCGATCAGCGTGCCGAGCCAGGAGCCGGAGGTGGAGATGCCCATCGCGCGCCCCGCCTCGCCGCGCCGTGCCAGGGGATAGCCGTCGAGAGTGGAGCAGGCGGAAGCCGGCGTGCCGGGAATGTTGAGCAGGATGGCCGAACGACTGCCTCCGTAGATCGCGCCGACATAGACGCAGATCAGGATCTGGATCGCAGCCTCCGGCTGCATGCGGAAGGTCAGAGTCGTCATCAGCGCGATACCCATGGTCGCGGTCAGGCCGGGAAGCGCGCCGATGACGATACCGAGCAAGGTCGCCCACGCGACGTTGAACAGCCCGGCGGGCGTGATCAGGGAAGCGAACGCCTCCGCGAGCTGGGCGAGCGCGTCGGTCACGGCAGACGAAGGAGGAAGACCCGTTCGAAGACGAAGGTGATCGCGGCGGCGGCAGCGACGGCGATTACCGCCGCTTCAGCGCATCGCCGCAGGCGTCGCAGCAAGGGCTCCCGGCGCCACTCGAAGACGAGGATGAAGGCGGCGATGAAGCCGGCGGCCGCGTGAGCGAACGGCACCCGGCCGATCAGGCCGAAGACGAGGGCGGCGGCAAGGGCGGTGGCGAGCAGAAGGCGCAAAGCGGCTTCGCGCCCTGCCTCCGTGCTGTCGTTCGCGGTTCGCCTGCTGCGCGTGAGCGCTCCGGCTGCTGCGGCGCGCGCGGCCAGCAGGATGGCGAGCACGGCGAGAAGGCCCGCGTAGAGGCTCGGCACGAACCCGGGCGCCGCGAAGGGCGCGCCGCCGCGATCGGTGAAGGTCGGCATCGCCTGGGCAGCGGCCAACGCGCCGGCGGCAACGGCGAACAGCAGCGCGGCGGCGATCAGGTCCAGGCGGGGGGGAACCGGAGGCTCCCTTCCCCTTGCACCCCCCTCCGTGCCCAAAAGCCGATCCCTAAGGGCGAGGGATCCCGACTTGGTCGGGCGAGACCTTGGACTTGCCGGCGTCGTGGTAGAGCCAAGCGGTTTGGCGGACCATCTTCATCGCCTCCTCGTGCGCACGCTCGCCGTAGAGCGGCGTGAACAGGGCAGAGCGATCGGCCGCATAGCGCCGCAGCGCCTCGCTGTTTGCGATCCGCCGTTCCCAGACCAGCGTCATCGCCTGCACGACCTCGGCCGGCGCGCCTTTCGGGATCCAGATGCCGAAATAGTTCACCGGCGCAACCATGCCCGGGATCCAACGCGTGACCGGCGGGATCTCGCCATAGCCGGTGAGGGTCACCGGCTGGTCGGCCAGCACCGCCAGGGGACGAAGACGGTTGCCGCGGATCATCTCCGTCATCTCGACCAGAAGTTGGGCGACGACCGGCGTCTCCCCGGCCACGGTGGCAAGCACGGCGGGGTTGCCGCCGTCGTAGGTCACGTGCCGGTAGGTCAGGCCCGGCACGGCGGCGCGGATCATCTCCATCATGTTGTGCCCGGCCGAAGAGAGACCTGCGGTGGCGACGGCGATGGTCGATCCCCGTGTCTTCAGCGCCTCGAGCAGCTGGCCGAAGTCCTGGAAGGGCGCGCGCGGATTGACCGAGATGGTCGACACGTTGGCGACCGCCAGGAACAGGTGCCAATCGTCGAGCCGCGTGTCGAGCAGGCCGAGCACGCGGTAGGTGCCGACGTCGACCGCCGCGCCGGCCGCCCAAGTGTGACCGTCGCGCGGCGCCTCAAGCGCGTTGCGGGTGCCGATCGACCCCGATGCCCCCGGCTGGTTGACGACGACGAACCGCTGGCCGAATTCCGTCTCGAGTTCGGCGGCGACGACGCGTGCCATCTGATCGGTCGAGCCGCCCGCTGCCCAGGGCACGATGATGGTGACCGGCCGCGCGGGGCGCCAGGGAAGCGTCTGCGCGGCGCCAGCCCGTCGTCGCCCCGACCGCCGCGGCGGCCGAGGCGACCAGCAGGCCGCGACGGGACAGACCAGGCTCGCTTCTCGACCGATGCTGCATGGACGCCTCCCCCTTCGCGAGGTAACCTTCTGGTTACGTGATGCTGTGACGAGCGACGGGGCCTCGTCAAGGACGGAGGGATGGCGGCGTGCGCGTGCTGCCGATCGGCTGCGGCGCCTTTCGTGTCGTTCACGCATCGGCGTGGGCGAGGCTTGGGGTCGGCGACAGCCTCGCCTTGCCCGACTTGCGACCAGTTCGGCTGCGGGCGCGACCGGCGCGTCGGGCTCGCCGCGCACACGGCGGCCGGCGGACCCGCTGTGAGCGAAAGGGCCTGTGCCGGGCCGAGAGGCGAGCGAGACCAGTGCGAACGCAGAACGCGCGCGATGATGGATGCCAAGCTTGCGGGCGACGCGCTCGCCCAACCGGATCAGGGCTCTGGGCGCCTCGCCGTGCGCCGCGGCTGCCTCGCACCACGGAACGGGCTGCGCATTCCGGATGGCGCAGGCGAAAAGAGGGTGGCACAGGCGACGACCGCACGAGCTCGTCCATGTCGCGGGCAGACCTCCGCACGTCGTCCGGACACCGCGCGACAGGGCGCCGCCGATCGCCACGCTCGCCGCGGGCGGTCCTCGACCTCGCCGCCGTGTCCGACGCCGCGCGCGCACGCCGCCCGCCCCGCGTGACGCCGATGCGCCTCAGTCTCTGCAACGAGGTGCTGCGCGACCGCCCGTTCGCGGAACAATGCGCCTTCGCCGCGGCGCTCGGCTACCGGGGCCTGGAGATCGCTCCCTTCACGCTCGACGAGGAGCCGCACCGCTTGCCGGCGGGGCGGATCGCCGGGCTGAGGCGCGACGCCGCCGAGGCCGGGATCGCCATCACCTCGCTGCACTGGCTGCTCGTCACCCCGCCCGGCCTGTCGATCACCGCGGCGGAGGCGGGCGTGCGGCAGAAGACGCGCGACGTGATCGCCGGCCTGATCGATCTCGCCGCTGCCCTCGGCGCGACCCATCTCGTCCATGGTTCGCCGGCCCAGCGCATGCTGCCTGCAGGCGACGAGGACGCGGGGCGGGCGCGCGCGATCGAGGTCTTCGCCTTCGCTGCCGAACGCGCGGCGGCGGCAGGGGTCACCTATTGCATCGAGCCGCTCGATCCCGGCCAGACCAACCTGATCAACACCGTCGCCGAGGCTGCCGAGATCGTGCGCATGATCGGCTCGCCTGCCTTGCGCACCATGATCGACATCTGCGCCGCCGCCCGGGGCGAAACCGAATCCCCGGCCGAGCTGCTCGCACGTTGGCTGCCGACCGGCCTGATCGCGCATCTGCATCTCAACGACGCCAATCGCCGCGCCCCCGGCCAGGGCGAGACCCGTTTCGGCCCCATCCTGGCCGCGGTGCAGCGCGCATCGTTCGCCGGCACGCTGGCGGTGGAGCCCTTCGACTACGTCCCGGACGGGGCGGGAGCCGCCGCGTTTGCCATCGGCTACCTCAAGGGAGTGACGGAGGGCGTGGCGTGACGGCGCCCAGGATTGCGGTCGAGGAGGTTACCGGCTTCGAATGGCCGTTCACGCTGCGCATCCCGTTCCGCTTCGGTGCGGTAACGTTACGGAGCGGACGGCAGGCGGTGGTCGCGGTCCGCGTGCGCCTGGCCGATGGTGCCACGGCTGAAGGATTGGCCGCCGAGACCCTGGCGCCGAAATGGTTCGACAAGAACCCCCTGCTCAGCGACGAGCAGAACGAGCACCAGCTGCGTCGCGCGATCGAGATCGCCCGCGACGTCTATCTCGCCTCGCCGCCGGCGACACCCTTCGGGCTGTTCGCCGAGGCCTACGGGGCGGTGCAGGAGCGGGCGTCCGCCGAAGGCCTTCCCCCGCTGGTCGCCGCCTTCGGCCAGGCGCTTGTCGACCGCGCCGTGCTGGATGCCGTGCTCCGCCCGGCGGGGCTCTCCTTCTTCTCGGGCATGCGGGCGAACGTTGCGGGCCTTGCCTCGCACCCCCGTCATCTCCGACCTCGCCGGCTTCGACTGGAACCGCTTCCTCGCCTCGCTGCAACCAAGGAACCGGGTGTTCCTCCGGCACACCGTCGGTCTGCTCGATCCGATCACCGCCGCCGATCGCGATCCGGCGACCGCGCCGCAGGACGGGCTTCCCGTCACGCTCGAGGAGGTCTGTGCCGTCCATCGGCCGCGCTTCTTCAAGCTCAAGGTGAGCGGCGACCTTGCGGCCGACCTCGATCGCCTGCGCCGCATCGCTGTCCGTGCTCGAACGGCACGCGCCGAGGCTTCCGGATGACCCTCGACGGCAACGAGCAGTTCGCCGACGCTGCCGCCGCGCTCGCCTTTCTCGACGCCCTCTCCAGCGATGTCCGATCTCGCGGGCTTGCGCGCGGCCGTCCTTTATCTGGAACAGCCGATCCGCCGCGACCGCGCCCTCGCGGACGACGTGCACGCTCTCGCCCGTCACTTTCCTCTGTTGATCGATGAGAGCGATGCCACCCTCGACGCCTTCGTTTCGGGCCGGCGGCGCGGCTACGCTGGCGTCTCCTCGAAGGCCTGCAAGGGCATCTACCGCAGCCTGATCAACCTCGCCCGGGCGCAGCTGTGGAACGCCGCGGAACCGAAGACGCGCCACTTCGTCTCGGGGGAGGATCTGACATGCCTCGCAGGCCTTGCCGTGCAGCAGGACCTCGCCCTCGTCGCCCTCCTCGGCCTAGAACACGTCGAGCGCAACGGCCATCATTTCGTGGACGGGTTCTCCGGCCGGCCGGAGGCGGAGGCGGCACGGTTCCTCGCTGCCCATCCCGACCTCTACCGGCGCCGCTCCGCGCGGAGCGCGCCTCGCCGTCGTCGACGGCGCGATCAGCCTCGCGAGCCTCGACTGCCCCGGTCTCGGGGCGGCCGCGCGTCCCGACCTCGCGGCGATGGCCCCGATGCCGAAGGCGGCTTGGCCGCCGGCAGCGACGTCGCCCGCCGGCGTGCTCAGTTCACCGTGATCCCGGCCTCACGCACCACGCGCTCCCACATGGCGGTTTCGCGCGCGATCCGTTCCGCGGCCGCTTCGGGCGTGGAGGAGACGGGATCGGCCCCGGCCTGGACGAGGCGCGCGCGCACGCCCTCGTCGGCCAAGGCGAGGTTGAGGACGGCGTTGAGCCGCGCCACGGCGGCCGCGGGCGTTCCCGCCGGCGCCATCACTGCGCCCCACGAGGTGGCTGTGGCTTGCGGCAGCCCGGCCTCCGCCATCGTCGGCACTTCGGGCATACGCGGGTGGCGCGCCGCGCTCGTCACCGCAAGCGCCCGCACGCGCCCCGCCTGCACCATCGGCAGGCAGGAGGGGAGCTGATCGAGCATGAACTGCACCGTCCCGGCGACGGTGTCGTTCAGCGCCGGGGCCGACCCTCGATACGGCACGTGGGTGACCTCGATGCCGGCAGCGAGGCGGAACAGCTCAGCCACCAGGTGGGTCGAAGTCCCGGAGCCGCCCGACCCGTAGGCAAGGCGGCCGGGTGCGGCCTTCGCCAGCGCAATCAGCTCGGCCACGCTGCGCGCCGGCACCGAAGGGTGGACGATCAGAACGTGCACGGTTTCGAACGCCATGCCGATCGGTGCGAGATCGCGCGCAGGATCGAAAGCGAGGCCGCGATAGAGGTGCGGGTTGATGGTCAGGGTCCCCATCGTGCCCATCAGGAGGGTGTGCCCGTCCGGCGCGCTGCGCACCACGGCCTCAACACCGATGTTGCCGCCCGCGCCCGTACGGTTTTCCACCACCACGGGTTCGCGCAGAGAGGCCGACATGTGCTCTGCGAGCACGCGCGCGACGAGGTCGGTGGCTCCGCCGGGCGGGAAGGGCACGACCATGCGCAGCGGGCGACTTGGTGCCCAGGTCTCGGCAAGCGCGACGCTTGGGGCAAACTGTTGCCGCGAACAGCAGGCAGCGTCGTGTGATCCGTTGTTCCATTTCCGTGTCCTCCCTTCGTGGTCCCTGTCGTGGTTCAGACGCAGGCGACGAAGCGTTCCTTGAGCGTCGCCAGAACCTCATCCGGATCCCGCCCCCACCAGCGGCGGGAGAGGATCTCGACCTCGATCGGGCCGTCGTAGCCTGCGTGGTCGACGAGGCCGCGCAAGCGAGCGAGATCGATCACCCCGTCTCCCATCATGCCGCGATCGAAGACGAGGTCCCGGGTGTCGCGCAACCAGTCGCAGACATGGAAGGCGAGGATGCGCCCCTGCGCGCGGGCGAGGGAGGCGGCGAGATCGGGGTCCCACCAGACGTGGTAGGAGTCGACGGCGACACCGACCCCCTCGCCGAGCGTGTCGCACCAGGCGAGGGCCTGCGCGAGTGTGACGAGGACGGAACGGTCCGCGCAGGTCATCGGATGGAGCGGCTCGAGGGCGAGGGCGACGGCGGCGGCGCGGGCGTGATCGAGCACGGCGGCGAGGCCCTCGAGGCAGCGCGCCCTCGCCGCGGCGAGATCGCGCGACCCCTCGGGCAGGCCGCCGTTGACCACGACGAGACAGCGCGCGCCGAGGGCTGCCGCCTCGTCGATGGCGCGGCGGTTGTCGGCGATCGCCTCCGCGAGCGAGCCCGCCGTCCACCAGCCGCCGCGACAGAGGCCGGAGACGCCGAGCCCCGCGTCGCGGAGGTGGCGCACCGCCCGGGCGAGCCCGTAGGCCGCGACCGCGTCGCGCCACGGCCCGATCCAGCCGATGCCGTGGCGCGCGCAGCCCTCGATGCAGGCGCCGAGATCCCAGGCCTCGCGCACGGTCGCCGTGTTCAGCGACAGCCGGGCGGGGTCGGCCATCACGCCACCCCGTGCATGGCGAGCAGCGTGCGCATCCGCGCGCAGGCGAGGTCGGGATCGCGCAGCAGCCCCGCGCGGTCGGCGAGCCGGAACAGCTCGGCGAGATGGAGGAGGCTGCGCGCCGATTGCTGGCCGCCCAGCATGACGAAGTGGCCCTGGTGCCCATTCAGCCAGGCGAGGAAGACCACGCCGGTCTTGTAGAAGCGCGTCGGGGCGGCGAACACTGCGCGCGAGAGCGGGACGGTGGGGGCGAGGATGTCGTGGAAGGCGGCCACGTCGCCGCGCGTGAGCCGATCAAGCGCGGCCGAGGCGGCAGGGGCGATGGCGTCGAAGATGCCGAGCAGGGCGTCTGAGTGGTGCGTGCCGTCGCCGGCGATGAGCTCGGCGTAGTGGAAGTCGTCTCCGGTGTACATGCGCACTCCAAGCGGCAGGCGCCGTCGCATCGCGATCTCGAGCTCCTTGTCGAGGAGCGAGATCTTGATGCCGTCGATCTTCGCCGCGTGCGCGTGCAGGACGGAGAGGCACGCCTCCATCGCCTGATGGACGTCGCGGCTGCCCCAGTAGCCGGCGAGCGCGGGGTCGAACATCTCGCCGAGCCAGTGGATGATGACGGGCTGCGACACCTGGGCGAGGATCCGGCCGTAGACCTCGCGGTAGTCGTCCGGGCCCCGGGCGACGGCGGCGAGCGCGCGGCTCGCCATCAGGATCACCCGCGCGCCGACCGCCTCGACCGCCGCCGCCTGCTCCTCGTAGGCGGCGATGACGTCGCGAAGCGTCAGGGTCGGTGACGGCGCGAGGTGGTCGGTGCCGGCGCCGCAGGCGAGGACGGCTCCCGCCGTCGCTTTGGCCGCGGCGGCGCTGCGGCGGATCAGCTCGCGCGCCATCGGCCAGTCGAGTCCCATGCCGCGCTGCGCCGTGTCCATCGCCTCGGCGACCGCGAGCCCGAGCGACCAGAGATGATGGCGGTAGGCGAGGGTGGCGTCCCAGTCGATCGCCGCTTCGAGCCAGGGCGAGACGTCGGCGAGCGGATCGGCCACCACGTGTGCCGCGGCATAGGCGATGCGCGAAAACGGCGGCGAGGCGGGCGGGAAGGCGCGCGGCGGCTCGGTCGTGTAGGGAACGAGCCGGCGATCGGCCGAGGGCAACAGGATCGTCGGCACGGTTCACGCCTCCAGCGCCGGCAGGTCGATCCAGCGCCGTTCCGACCACGAGCGCAGCGCCGCCTCGGCGAGCTGCACGCCCTTCGCACCATCGCGCAGCGTGTGCGGGAAGGGCGCGTCCTCGACGACGTGGCGCAGGAACAGCTCCCACTGCGCGCGGAAGGCGTTGGGATAGGCCATGGTGTCCGGCACCTCCTGCCAGCAGGCGAACAGGTCGATGGTCTGCGGCTGGTCGGGGTTCCAGACCGGACGCGGCGTGTTGACCCGCGGCTTGCGTCCAGCAGCGATGGAGGCCGGCGACCGCGCTGCCGAGGGTGCCGTCGACGTGGAAGACGACGAGGTCGTCGCGACGCGGCCGCGTGCACCACGACGAGGTGAACTGCGCCACCGCACCTCCCTCGAGCGCGAGCACCGCGTAGGCCGCGTCGTCCGCATCCGCCCGGTAGCGCTGCCCGTTCTCGTCGATCCGTTCCGGGATGTGGGTGGCGCCGAGACAGAAGATGCCGTGGGGAGCGCCGAACAGGTGATCGAGCACGTAGCGCCAGTGCGGCAACATGTCGAGGATGATGCCGCCGCCCTCCGCCTTGCGGTAATTCCAGGACGGGCGCTGCGCGGGTTGCAGGTCGCCCTCGAACACCCAGTAGCCGAAGTCGCAGCGCACGGAGAGGAGGCGGCCGAGGAAGCCCGCGCGCAGCACGAGGCCGAGCTTGCGCAGCCCGGGCAGGAACAGCTTGTCCTGCACGACACCGTTCTTCACCCCGGCGGCGGCGGCGCGGCGGGCGAGGTCAAGCGCATCGTCCAGCGTCTCGGCCGTGGGTTTCTCGCAGTAGACATGCTTGCCGGCGGCGATGGCGCGACGGAGCAGGGCCGCGCGCAGGCGGGTGGCGCCGGCATCGAAGAAGATCGGGGAACTCGCGATCCGCCAGGGCGGCATCGAGGTCGGTCGTCCAGCGCGCGATGCCGTGCGCTGCGGCAAGGGCGGCGAGCTTGTCGGCATTGCGGCCGACGAGCAGCGGCTCGGGAAGGAGGCGGCTGCCGTCGGCGAGCGCAACGCCGCCATCGGCGCGGATCGCCAGGATGGATCGGATCAGGTGCTGGTTCATCCCCATCCGGCCGGTCGCGCCGTGCAGGATGACTCCGATGCGTCGCGTGGTTGGCATTCGGCTCTTCTTTCTCCTCAGGACAGCCACTCGTGGCGATGGGCGGCGACGAACGCGTCGTCCGCGAGGTCGGCATGCAGGGCGAGCACGCGGTCGATCTCCTCCGTCTGGCCCGGTGAGAGCCCCTCGTCGGGATCAAGACACCAGATCCCCCGCAGCAGGCCCTGCCGGCGCAGCACCTCGTGCAGCCCGGCGATGCAGCCGCGGAACCCGTTCGCCGCGTCGAAGAGGGCGGCGTTGCAGTCGGTCAGCCGGGAGTCGAGGGCGAGCAAGGACGGCTCGCCGGGCGGAGCGGCGTGGATGCGCGCAAGGAGATCGACCGCCGTCCTCGTCCACACCGCCCATTGCCCGAGCAGCCCGCCGCGGAAGCGCAGCACCACCTCGCGGCCGGGCGTGCGGACGACGAAGGGGGTGAGGAGATCGGCGAGGATGTGGTCGTCGTTGCCGGTGTAGAGGGTGATGCGGTCCTCCGCGCGCGCCTCGGCCACGCCGCGCAGCACGGCGAGCGTGGCGTAGCGGTCGAAGGGCGCGACCTTGATCGCGACCGCATTGTCGAGGTGGCAGAAACGGGCCCAGAACCGGGCCGTCAGCGGGATGCCGCCGACCGCGGGCTGGAGGTAGAAGCCGAAGAGAGGCATCTCGGCCGCGACCGCACGGCAATGCGCGATCAGCTCGTCCTCGCTTGCGCCCCGCAGCGCGGAGAGACCGACCAGCACGGCGTGGTAGCCGAGGCTGCGCGCGATCCTCGCCTCACGCACCGCCTGCTCCGTCCGTCCGATCGCGCCCGCGACCAGCAACACCGGCCGCTCCGCCCGCGCCGCCTCCTCCGCCGCAAGCGCAAGCACCGGCTCGAAGAGCCCCACGTCGCGGATCGCGAACTGAGTCGTGTGCACGCCGACGGCAAGGCCCCCTGCGCCGGCCGCGAGGTAGTAGCGGGTCAGCGCGCGCTGATGCCGTGCGTCGAGCCGGCGATGCTCATCCAAGGCGAGAGGATGAGCGGGGATCACGCAGCCCCGCCGCAGCACGTCTGCCACACCCGGCGGCCAGTCCTGCCAGCCCAGTCCCATCTCCCCCCTCCCCGAGACCGCCGCGGCGGCACGACTGAGGTAACCGGATGGTTACCTTGGCGCGGCGGTGTGGTCAATGCCGGGGCCCGCCGCCGCGGCTCGGCGATCGCGCAGATAGCCCAGGATCACCGCGACGGCGTGCTGCTCCCGTGCGGCGACCGCATCGGCGGCGAGCAGGTCGCGGCCGAAGATCACGGAGAGCGTGTGCGCGTTGGCGAGATAGAAGTGAGAGAGGGCGGTGATGGAGATGTAGAGCTGGACGGGATCGACGTCATCGCGGAGACGGCCTTCCGCCGCGCCGCGCGCAAGCAGGGTGCGCAGTGTGGCGATGATCGGCGAATACAGCGACGGCACGAGCGACGAGCGGCGGAGGAAGCGCGCGCGGTGGAGGTTCTCGCTGTTGAGCAGGGCGACGACTTCGGGGTGGGCGGCGGTGTAGCGCAGCTTGAAGCGCACGAGCTGCGCGATCCCTTCCTCCGGCGCCAAGTGGTCGACGGCGAGCCGGCCCTCCTCCGCGCGCATCGCCGCGTAGACGCTCTCCAGGGCGGCGAGCCAGAGTTCCTCCTTGCCGCCGAAATAGGCGTAGATCATGCGCTTGTTGGCGCCGGCGCGGGCCGCGATCTCATCGACGCGCGCGCCGTCGAGCCCTTTCTGCGCGAACTCCGCGATCGCCGCCTGCAGGATGCGCAGCCGCGTCTCCTCGCCGCGGGCGGTGCGGGTGACCACCCTGCGGCTCATCCGAACTCCGGCCCTGCGAGCGCGAACAGCCCCTCGGGGGACTGCTGCGGCCTGTCGGGCTCGCGCGTCATGCGCCGGAAGGCGCGGACCGGCGCGGCAGCGGCATCAGCCAGCCGGGCCAGGAACCCCTGCTGGCGGTCGGGAACATCGATCACCGCCGCTTCCGCCTCCTTGACCCCCTGCAGCGCGGCGGAGAGGAGGCACAACGCGGTCGTCTCGTCCTCTGCCACCAGCGGCCCGATCTGAGGCGCGATCCGTCCCGGCCGAGCCAGCACGAAGCCCGCCACCCGCTCCCCGCGCAGGGCAACCGAGGCGGCCGCCGGACTGCGGCGCGCGAAATCCATCAGCACGACGTCGCGCGGCGCGCCAAAGGCCCGACGGTCGAGGGCGAACACCGTCGGCCAGTCCCCGGCCCCGATCTCCCGCACGACCACGCCTTCGCCGGCGTGCACGCCGGGGTGGCGCGGCAGGCGCCAGCGCTGGAACGACCAGAGCGGACGAAAGCCCAATCGTTCGTACACCGGTTGCCCGAAGGGCGTGGCATCGAGCCAGATGCCTCGGATACCGCAAGCGCTGTGCCAAGGCATGGGCGACAAGACGCGAGGCGAAGCCGCGGCGCCGAAACCCCGGCAAGGTCAACACCATCGACAGCCAAGCGCGATCCGGGCCGAACGGAAGGATGGCGGCCGAGGCGACAAGCTTGCCCTCGCAGCGTAGGCCCCACACCGAGCCGTGGGCGAGAAACAGGTGCCAGTCCGCCTCGGTCTGGTTCCACCCCGCGGCCGTCGACAACGCCATCGCGCCCCCGATGTCGACCTCGTCCAGCGCGACGACCTCGCAGGCCATGTCAGAACCTGCCGTCGCGGACGTCGTAATGGGTCGGCTTGTCCAGAAGCCGTCCCCCCGCCGTCAGCCACGACGCCACCCAGTCGATCAGCGTGGCAAGCGGCACGCTCGGGTAGCCGAACCGGGCGAAGGCGCGGGCCGCGTTGGACAGCCAAGCCGTCTCGGCCTCCGCGCCGACGAAGCACGGACGGCGCCCGAGACGGCGCCCGAATTCCTCGGCGAGCCAGCGTACCGACACCGTCTCCGGACCGGTCACGTTCAGCACCGCCATCGGCGCGGAGGCGAGGGAGAGGGCGCCGAGCGCCCAGGCATTGGCGTCGCCCTGCCAGATCACGTTGACATGGCCGGTGGCGAGATCGATGGGCTCGCCTGCGAGCACGCGGCGCGCGACGTCGCACAGCACGCCGTAGCGCAGGTCGATCGCGTAATTCAGGCGCAAGGCGACCGTGCGCGTGCCGAAACGATGGCTCGCGTGCTCGAAGGCGCGCTCCCGGGCGACGCAGGACCAAGCGTAATCCCCGGGCGGGGGGCAGGGCGGCGTCTCCTCCGTCGCCCCGCCGGAGGCGACGGCGACGAAGGGATAGACGCAGCCGGTCGAGAAGACGACGATCCGGCTCGCACGAAACCGCTCGGCCACCCGCGCCGGCAGCACGGCGTTCATCGCCCAGGTCAGGTGTTCCGCGCCCGAGGAGCCGAACTTCCGGCCGGCCATGAAGACGACGTTCGCCGCCTCGGGCAAGCGCGCGACCGCCCCCTCGTCGAGCAGGTCAGCCGCGATGGTCTCGATCCCCCACGCCTCGAGCCGCTCCCTCAGCCCCGGTTCGGAGAAGCGGGCAACCCCGATGACGCGCCGAGACGGATCAGCTCGCCGCGCCATCCGGGCCAAGGTCGGTCCCATCTTGCCGCCCACTCCGAGCACCAGGACATCGCCCTCCGGCAGGGCGAGCCACGACGGCGGGCGGGAAAGACGCTCCTCAAGCGCCTCCTCGTCGCGCGGCGGACCCTCCTCGGCCGCCGCTGGCGGACTTCGTGTCGCCGCTGCCGTCATTCGTGCCCTCTCGCGGAACAGGAGAAGCACGGCGCCTCGGCTTCGGCAAATCGCGCTGCCGGCGACGAGGTGCGAGGGCGTTTGACGCGAGCGCATAGGCTTGGGGATGCTCGCGCCATGGCGAGAGGTGCTCAGGTCGATGTCGCGGTTGTGGGAGCGGGCGTGGTCGGCCTTGCCATCGCCTTCGGCTTGTCCGGCCGCCGCCTCCGCGTGGCGGTGGTGGACGGCGAAGGCGAGACGCGTCCGGCAAGCCTCGCCAACTTCGGCCTCGTCTGGGTGCAGAGCAAGCCCCTGCTGGGTCCCGACTACGGCCTCTGGACCATCGCCTCGGCCCGGGCGTGGCCCTCGCTTTGCTGCCGCGTTGCGGGAGGAAAGCGGCATCGATGTCGGGCTGCGCCAGGAGGGCGGCTATACGCTGTTCTTGAGGGAGGATGACGTCGCTGACCGGGCGGCCGCCCTCGCCTTGGCCTGCCGGCGGATGCCGGATCGAGCCCTGCCTCTGGGAGGTGCAGGAGAGGGCCCGCCTCGCCCGAGGCGCTGCCGGGCGTCGGTCCCGACGTGGCGGGCGGCCTCTACTGTCCGCTCGACGGCGAGGTGAACATCCTGCGCGTCATGCGCGCTCTGCACGTCGCGTTGCGGCGGCGCGGGGTCAGCCTGCTCTCGCCCTGGGTGGTGGAGCGTGTGGAGCCTCTCGCCGGCGGCGGCTTCCTCCTCCGCAGCGGCAACGAAGCCCTCGAGGCGGCCAAGGTGGTGCTGGCGGCGGGGCTTGGCAATCGCCGCTTGGCGCCCTCGGTCGGGCTCAGCGCGCCGCTTCGGCCGCAGCGCGGGCACATCATGGTCACGGCCCGCCTGCCGCGACTTCTCCCCGTCCCGACCGTCTCCGTTCGGCAGACCGACGAGGGCAGCGTGCTGATCGGCGAATCCAAGGAGGAGCAGCCCGAGGGCGACGGTGTTCGCCCTGGCATCCTCGCCGCCCAAGCGCGGCGAGCGATCCGCCTCTTCCCCGCCCTCGCCAACGCGGCCGTCGTCCGCAGCTGGGCCGGGATGCGCGTGATGACCCCGGATGGCCTGCCGCTCTACGACCAGTCCGCCCTTCATCCTGGGGCCTTCGTCGTCGCCTGCCACAGCGGCGTCACCCTCGCCGCGATCCATGCAGGACGCCTCGCCGCGATGATTGCGGCCGGTCGGCTTGGCGCGGAGGTGTCGGCCTTTTCTGCGACGCGGTTCGATGTTCTTGCGGCCGCCTGAGCCAGCGGCTCCCGCGATCCGGTTCCTCCTCGATGGGCGCGAGGTCGAGGGGGTCGCGGGCGACACCGTCGCCTCGGCCCTGCTTGCGCTTGGCGTCCGTGCGTTCCGCCGCAACCCGGCGACGGGCGAGGCGCGCGGGCCGTTCTGCCTCATCGGCGCCTGCTTCGAGTGCCTCGTGGAGATCGACGGTTGGCCGGACCGTCGCGCGTGCATCACTCCGTTGCGTCCGGGGACTGCGCGTCGTGCTGGCCGCGGCGGCCGGCGGAACACGGCTGCCGGGCGAATGAGGCGTCTTTCGTCCCTCTCCGCGCTTGGCTCGGCCTACGACCTCGTCGTCGTTGGCGCCGGGCCGGCGGGCATGGCGGCAGCGGCCGGCGTTTCGGGGCGGGGGCTGTCGGTTCTGCTCGTCGAGGAGGGAAGCGGGCTCGGGGGGCAGATCTGGCGCGGGGTTGACGGGCCCTCGCCTTCGCCTTGGGTGCGCGACGGCCTTGCCCTGCGCGCCGAGGTCGAGGCCGCAGAGGTCGATTTTTGCCCCGTTGACCACGGTGTGGCACCTCGGCCCCGACCTCAGCCTCGGCCTTGCGCAGGGCGACACGGCGCGGCTGATCGTCGCGCGGCAGGTCATCCTGGCGACGGGGGCGATCGAGCGTCCGATGCCGCTGCCGGGCTGGACCCTGCCCGGCGTGATGACGGTCGGCGCGGCGCAGACCCTGCTGAAGGCTCAGGGTCTCGTTCCGGGGGGGCGCACGATCCTCGTCGGCAGCGGGCCCCTGGTGTGGCAGTTCGCCGCGCAGTGCCTTGCCGTGGGGAAGCCGCCTTCGCTGATCCTCGACACCACGCCGCGCGGCAACCGTCAGCGCGCGCTGCGCCATGTCGCGGCGTTCCTGGCCAGCCGCTACGCTTGGCGCGGGCTTGCTCTGCTTGCCGCCGTCAGACGGCGGGTTCCTTGCGTCGCCGCAACGGAGGGGATCGCCATCGCGCAGGAGGGCGCCGGACTTGCCGTCACCTGGCCGGGGGGATGCGCGCGAGCAGACCTCGTCCTGCTGCATCAGGGCGTGGTGCCGAACCTTCAGCTCGCCTTGGCCGCCGGCTGCGCCGTGTCCTGGAACGCCGCGCGCGCCTGCTTCGAACCGCAGAGGGATTGCTGGGGCCGGACCAGCGTGCCCGGCATTGCCATCGCAGGAGATGCGGGCGGTATCGAAGGGGCGGAGGCGGCGGAGGCGGCGGGCCGGCTCGCTGCCCTCGGCGTGCTCGCCGCTCTCGGTGCGGTGCGCGCGGAGGAGCGCGATCGCTCCGCCCGCCCCTGGCTGCGGCGGCGGGCGCGCGCCTGCCGGGGCCGGGCCTTCCTCGACGCCCTGTTCCTGCCCGATCGCCGCTTCCGGATCCCCGAGGCCGAGACCGTGCTGTGCCGGTGCGAAGGCGTCGCCGCCGGCGCCGTGCGCGAGGCGGCGGCCGCCGGCGCCCGCTCCACCGGTCGCCTCAAGGCGATGACACGCGTCGGGATGGGGCCGTGCCAAGGGCGAATGTGCCTGCCGACCGTCGTCGAGACGCTGGCGGATCAGCTCGGGCTCGCTCCCGCCGCGCTGGCTCCCTGGCGTATCCGCTCTCCTGTCGTGCCGCTGCCCCTCGCCGCTCTTGGCCGCGTTGCCGAGCGCCGAGGCGGACGAGACCGCCGTCGGAGGACATTGAGAAGGTCGTGACCATGCTCGGACGTCGCCGCCTCCTCGTCGCAACATCGTGCTGGCCCCTGCTGGCTGCTCCTGCCATCGCCCAAGGGCGGTGGCCCGCGCGGCCGGTGCGGATCATCGTGCCCGCGCCGCCGGGCGGAGGAACGGACACCCTGGCCCGTCTCTTCGCGCAGCATTTCCAAGGCGTGTTCGGACAACCTTTCGTCGTGGAGAACCGCGCCGGTGGCGGCGGGGTGATCGGCAGCGAGGCGGCGGCGCGGGCGGCCGCCGATGGCTACACGCTGATCGTCAACTTCAGCGGGCCGATCACCATCCTGCCGCACCTGCAGCCGGTGCCGTACGATCCGCTCCGCAGCTTCACGCCGATCTACCTTCCCGCAGTCACGCCGCTCCTGCTGGTGGTGCCGGCGAGTTCCGCGATCCGGACCCTCTCGGACGCGCTGCAGGCGGCGCGCGGCCGCCAGGGCGGGCTCAACCTGTGCAACATCGGGGTGGGGTCACCGTCTCACCTTGTGGCCGAGATGTTCGTTCGTGCCTTCGGCGTGCCGATGACCGGCGTTCCGCACCGCGGCAGCGCGCCTGCCCTGCACGATACGGTCGCCGGGCACTGCGATCTCCTGTTCGACAGCGCAACGTCGTCCCTCGCTCTCGTGCAGGAGGGAAAGCTGCGCGCCATCGCCACGACCGGCGCGCAGAGGATGGAGAGCCTGCCCGAGGTGCCGACGATGCGCGAGATGGGCGCTCCCGCGATCGAGGCCGGAACCTGGTCGGCGCTTTTCGCACCCGCAGGCATGGCGGACGAGATCGTCTCCGCGCTGGCCGAGGCGGCCGCCGCCCTCATGCGCTCGGAGGCGCAGCAGGCGAGGCTGCGCCAGCTCGGCAGCCAGTTCGTCGATCTTCGCGGCGACGCCCTCGTGCAGTTCATCGCGGCCGAAAGCGCGCGCTGGCGCGAGGTGATCCGCACGGCCGACATCCGCCTCTGAGCGCGGAGCGCGGCCTTTGCCCGGGGCGGGCGATCAGGCGAGGAGACGCCGCAGCGTGGCGGCGAAGCGCGCGGCGATGGGCTCTTCCTCGGCATGCCGTCCGGCGCTGATGACCGGTCGGCCGCCGACCAGCACATCGCGCACGATGCCGGGCGTCGGGCCGAACACCAGGGTGTCGGCGATCGTCGTGCCGCTGCGGCCGGCGAGCATCGGATGGTCCCCGTCCAGCACGACGAGGTCGGCTCGTCGCCCGGGTGCGATCTCCCCCGCGGGCTGAGAGGCTGCGCGCGCGCCGTGGGCCGCGGCCTGCTGCCAGAGGGCAGTGCCGGTGGAAGGCTGCGAGGCAGAGGCGGCGACCGCGCGGCGAAGACGGCTCAGGCGCTGCCCGTATTCGAGCATCCGCAATTCTCCCGCCGCGTCGGTGCCGAGGTTGCTGTCCGTGCCGATGCCGAAGCGCCCGCCCGCGCGACACCATTCCGCGAACGGGAAGATCCCGTCGCCGAGGTCCGCCTCGGTGGTCGGACAGAGGCCGACGACGGCACCGCTGGCAGCGAGCGCGGTGATCTCCGCCCTGTCGATATGCGTGGCGTGGATGACGCACCAGCCTTGGTCGAGAGCGACGTGCTCAAGAAGCAGCGAGACCGGCCGCCGTCCCGTGGCGGCGAGACAGTCCGCGACCTCGCGCGGCTGTTCCGCGACGTGGATGTGCAACGGGGCCAAGGGGTCGTCACGCCTTACGTCCGTTACGAAGCCGGAAAGCTCTCCTATCGCAACGGCGCGTAGGCTGTGCGGCGCAGCCCCAACGCGCACCAGCGGGTCGGCTGCCGTTGCGCGACGCAGCGCGGCGATGATGTCCAGCACCCGCTCGGGAGGCAGCACGAAGCGACGCTGCGCGTCGTTCGGCGGCTGACCGAAGCCCCCTTGCCGGTAAAGGCTCGGCAGGATCGAGCAAGCGATGCCGCTCTGCCGTGCGGCGGCGAGGATGCGCCAGCTCATCTCGGCCGGGTCGGCGTAGGCGTTGCCGTCCTGGTCGGCATGCAGATAGTGGAATTCGGCGACCGAGGTGAACCCCCCCTTCAGCAGGCACACATGGAGCTGGGCCGCGATCGCCTCCACGTCCTCCGGCGAAAGACGCGCGAGGAACCGGTACATCACCTCGCGCCACGACCAGAAATGGTCCTGGCCCGAGGGATCGGCCGCCTGCGCAAGCCCTGCCATGGCGTACTGGAAGGCATGGCTGTGCAGGCTGGTCATGCCGGGAAGAACCGGACCGGGAAGGGCCTGCGCGGCGGAGGGCGAGGCATTTTCGGTCACCGAGGAGATCGTTCCGCATTCTGACACTTCGATCAGGACGTTGCGGCTCCAACCCTTCGGCAGCAGAGCCCAAGGTGCCAGGAAAGCCTGCGACGAGGGGGGCCGGGTGTTCACCGGGCAAGCTCCCTTCCGCGCTGCACAGGACGTTTAGCCGGCATGCGCCCAACGTGCCCTTGCGGGGCGCAAACACCTCCGGATAGCCTATCCAAGGCTGGGAGACGAGGGGGATTGCGACGCCATGGCGTGGCGCGTCGGTGTCGACTCCGGGGGCACGTTCACCGACGTCTGTCTCTTCGATGAGGACGCCGGCACCATCGACGTCTGGAAGGTGCCGTCGACGCCGGACGATCCCTCGCGCGCCATCGCACAGGGCGTGGCTGAGGGCATGGCCCGGGTCGGGCATGACCCCTCGGCAATCGCCTATTTCGGACACGGCACGACCGTGGCCACCAACGCGCTGATCCAGCATCGCGGGGTCCTGACCGGCCTGGTCACCACCGCTGGGTTCCGCGACCTGCTGGAGATCGGCCGGCAGAAGCGCCCCGACCTCTACGACCTGCAGGTGGACAAGCCGCCTGTGCTGGTCACGCGGGACCTGCGGCTCGAGGTGCCTGAGCGGGTCCGCCACGACGGCACGATCGAGACCCCCCTCGACGAACCGGCGCTGCGCGAGGCGGCGCGGCGCCTGAGGCAAGCAGGGGTCGCGGCGGTTGCGGTCTGTTTCCTCTACTCCTTTGTCCGCCCTGAACACGAGGCGACGGCGCGGCACATCCTCGCCGAGGAGCTGCCCGATGCGTTCCTGTCGACGAGCCACGAGGTCGCGCCCGAATTCCGCGAGTTCGAACGCCTCTCGACGACGGTGGTGAACGCCTATCTCGGCCCTGTCATGCGGGGCTACCTGCGGCGGCTGTCGGAGCGGCTCGCGGCACTTGGCATGCGGGCAGCGCCGCACCTGACGCAATCGAACGGGGGCGTGATGGGAGTGGAAGCAGCCGCCGCCCTGCCGGTCCGCATGGTCCTGTCCGGCCCGTCGACCGGTGTCGTGGGGGCGCAGGCGATCGGCCGTGTCGCCGGCTTCCCCGACCTGATCACCTTCGACATGGGCGGGACGAGCACCGACGTCGCGCTGCTGCAAGGCGGCGAGCCGCGGCTTGCGAGCGAGAACATCGTCCACGGCTATCCGATCAAGGCGCCGATGCTGGACATCCACACGGTGGGTGCAGGCGGCGGTTCGATTGCCTACGTCGACAGCGGCGGCCTCTTGAAGGTCGGACCGCGCAGCGCGGGAGCCGATCCTGGCCCGGTCTGCTACGACCGCGGCAACGACCAGCCGACGGTGACCGACGCGAATGTCGTGCTCGGCACGCTGCATCCCACGCTGCTGCTCGGGGGTCGCATGCCGATCCGCCGCGAACTCGCCATCATGGCGATCGAGCGCCTGGCACGGCGGCTTGGACTCGACACGATGGAGACGGCGCAGGGGATCCTCTCCGTCGTCACGGCCAACATGGCGAAGGCCATCCGCGTGATCAGCGTGCAGCGCGGGCATGATCCGCGCGACTACACGCTGGTCGCATTCGGCGGGGCGGGGCCCCTGCACGCCGCCCGGCTTGCGCGCGAGCTGGAGATCCGCCGCGTGCTCGTGCCGCGCAACCCCGGGATCCTCTGTGCCATGGGGCTGCTGCTGACCGATCTCAGGGCAGACTTCGCGACCACCCGCCTGACCGCGCTGGGCAAGGACGCGGCGGCGGTGATGGCTGCGGCCTTCGCAGGGTTGGAGCGCCAGGCGCGCGCTTGGTTCGAGCGCGAAGGCATTCCCGCCGAGACGCGGCACCTGACGCGTACGGTCGACATGCGCTACGCTGGACAGAACTACGAGCTCCCCGTGGCTCTGCCCGAAGGACCGATCGACGCCACCACCCTCGGCGTCCTAGCCGAGGGCTTCGCCGCCGAGCACCGGCGAAGCTACGGCTTCGTCGCCGACGGCGAGACGGTCCAGCTCGTCACCTTCCGCGTCGAGGCCATCGGGCGGGTGCGCAAGGTCGCCTTCTCGTCGCGGCCGCTGGGCGGTGCCGACCCCGCCGCCGCCCACGAAGGGTTCCGCGACGTCTGGCTCCCGGAAAGCGGCGGTTTCGTCGCCGTTCCCGTCTTCGCGCGCGACCGGCTGGCCCCAGGCAACCGCCTCGCGGGGCCGGCGATCATCGAGCAGATGGACTCGACCACACTCGTCCTGCCCGGGATGAGCGCGCGCGTCGACGCCTACGAAAACCTGATCCTGGAGGCCGCGGCATGAACCTGATCGTCGACGTCTGCCGCCCGGAGGTCGATCCGATCACGGTCGAGGTCATCGGCTCGGCCCTCTCCTCTATCGTGGAGGAGATGGGAGAGGCGCTCGTTCGCGCCTCCTACTCGACGAACATCAAGGAACGTCGGGATTGCTCGACGGCCTTGTTCGACGTCGAGGGGCGCACGCTGTGCCAGGCTGAGCACATCCCGATCCATCTCGGCAGCTTCATCGGCGTCATCGAGCGCATCCTGAAGCGCCATCCGATCGAGGAGATCCGGCCGGGCGACGTGTTCATCGGCAACGACGCCTACGAGGGCGGCGGGACTCACCTGCCGGACATCGTTCTGGCCGAACCGGTCTTCGCCGGCGGACGGATCGTAGCCTGGGCGGTGAACCTCGCGCATCACGCCGACTTCGCCGATCGCGGGCACGCGCACATCTACCAGGAAGGGCTCAGGATCCCGCCGATCCGCCTGTATCGCGAGGGCAGGTTGCAGGAGGACATCCAGGAGCTGATCCTGCTCAACTGTCAGGTGCCTCGCGAGCGACTGTCCGATCTGCGGGCTCAAATGGCGGCAAATCGGCTGGGAGTCGCTCGCCTGCAGGCACTGTGCGAGAAGTACGGCGTCGAGACGGTGCTCGCCGCCGGCAACGCCCTTCTCGATTATGCGGAGCGCAAGATGCGGGCGGGGATCGCCGCGATTCCAGACGGTGTCTGGCGCTTCGAGGACGTGCACGACAGCCCGGAGATCGACGGCGAACTCGCCCTCTCGATCGAGCTCGAAGTCAAGGGCGACGGCATGCGCCTTCACTTCGATGGCCCCGACCAGGTGCGAGCGGGAATCAACATGACGTACACCGCGCTGCTCGCCACGGTCTATTACGCCGTCAAGACGGTCGTCGATCCGACCATCCTGCCCAACGCAGGCCTCGCGCGGCCGCTCACCGTGACGGCGCGGCCGGGCAGCGTCGTCAACTGCGTCCACCCGGCGGCGGTGAATGCCCGTCTCTCCACCTGCCAGCGAGTGGTCGACCTGATCCACGGCGCGCTGGCGCAAGCGGTGCCCGACCGCGTGACCGCCGCCCACAACGGGGCGTGTTTCGTCGCGAGCTTCGTCGGCCGCCAGCCCATCTCCGGCGAAACCTGGGTCTATCTCGAAACGATCGGTGGAGGGTTCGGCGCGCGCGCGACCAAGGACGGCCTCGACGGCGTGCACGTGCATACCACCAACACCTCGAACCTCCCGGTCGAGGCGCTGGAGACCGAATATCCGCTCACGCTGGTCCGTTACGAACTGGTCGAGGACTCAGGAGGGCCAGGCACCTTCCGGGGCGGGATGGGGCTCAGGCGCGTCTACCGGGCGGAGGCCGATTGCTGGCTTCGCCTCGACGGTGCGCGGCTGCGCTCGGCGCCCTGGGGCCTGTGCGGCGGGCTGCCCGGCGCCAAGGGGCGCTTCGTGTTCGGGCCCGGGGTCGAGCCGTTCCGGCACGGCAACGGGATGCTGCGGGCGGGCCAATGGGTCGAGATCGTTACTCCGGGCGGAGGCGGCTACGGCCCGCCGTCGGGGCGCAGCCCGGAGTTGGTCGCGCGGGACCTGCGCGAGGGACGGATCAGCGGCGCGACGGCGTCGGCCGTCTACGGCCTCTGACGGTTGGCAGGGCCGCTGGGCAGCGAGCATGAAGGACAGGCAACGAGGGAGAGGATCATGATGGCAACCCGACGTTCCGTTCTTGCCGCGACTGCGGGGCTGCCGTTGCTCGCGGCGGCGCCGGCGCGCGCCCAGCGCCAGCCCGGTGTCTTGCGCTTCGGCCTCTCCTCCTTTCCGCCGAGCATCCAGCCCTGGGTCAACACCGGCACCGCGGCGGCCACCGTCAAGCTGCTCATCTACCGGGGCCTGGTCTCCTTCGCGCCCGACGGCTCGCTCCGCGGCGAACTCGCCGAGACCTGGCACAACGAAACGCCGACCAGTTGGGTGTTCAGGCTGCGCGAGAACGCGGTGTTCCAGAACGGGGACAGGGTTACGTCGGAGGACATCCGCTGGAACCTCGAGCAGATCGCGGCGGAGCGGTCCACCGCCTTCTATCGTGCCCAGGCGCAGGGGATCGCGCGGATCGAGACCCCTGATGCGCGCACGATCCGCATCGTCACGGCCGAACCGATGGTCACGCTGCCGCTCTGGTTCGCGAGCTATCACATGATGATGGTCTCCCCGCGTTCGCCGACCGCAGCCGGCGCGCTGCCGATCGGGGCGGGGCCCTTCGTGCTGCGCAGCCAGGAGCGCGGGGTTTCGCTCGATCTCGTTCGGTTCGACCGGTATTACAAGCCCGGGCTGCCGCGGCTGCGCGGCATCCGCATGATCGCCTACGCCGACGAGAACCTGCGCGTCGCGGCCCTGCAGGCCGGGGACGTTGACCTCATCGAGTACGTGCCGTGGCAGGCGATGGCGTCGATCGAGGCCGATCCCAGGCTACGCCTCGACGCGACCGATGGCCCGTTCATGTACCTCACCTTCAACGCCTCGCGCCCGCCGCTGTCCGATGCGCGGGTGCGCCGGGCGATTGCCCACGCGATCCGTCGCGAGGACATCGTCAAGGCGGCGTTCTTCGGCCGTGGCGCGCCGCTCGAAGGGCTGCCGATCCCGCCCGGCAGCCCGTTCCACGATCCAGAACTTGCCGCCGGCTGGCGCTACGACCCTGCGCGTGCGCGCGCTCTTCTTGCCGAGGCCGGCGTGCCCAACGGCTTCTCGACCACCATCCTCTCGACCGCTCAATACGGGATGCACAAGGACACCGCCGAGGTCGTCCAGCAGCATCTCGCCGCTGTCGGCATCCAGGCCGAACTCCGCCTGCCCGACTGGCCGACCCGCGTCACGCTCGGCAATCGCGGCCAGTTCGACATCGCGGTGATGGGCACAACGACGGAGAACAACGACCCCGACGGCATGAGCAACCTCCTCGACGGATCGCTGCCGGCGTCCTTCGTCCGCAGCGCGGGGCTGAGAATTCCCCGCATCGAGGAGCTTCTTGCTCAGGGTCGCAGCGAGTTCGACGAGGCAAGGCGACGCGCCATCTATGCCGAGCTGCAGCGCGTTGCGCTGGCCGAAGTGCCGATCGTCGGGCTCGCTTGGCGCAGCCAAGGCTACGCGATGGTCCCGGAAGTGCGAGGCTTCCGCGCCATGCCGGGCGCCCTGAACTTCTTCTCCGGCATCACCCTCGAGGAGGCCAGCCTAGGCTGAGACCAGGATGTTGGCATGGACCGTCCGACGCCTCCTGATCAGCCTGCTGCTGATCTGGGCCGTCGCCACGGTGGTGTTTACACTGATCCACCTCGTGCCGGGGGATCCGGCCGAACTCCTGTTGAGTGCCGGCGGTGTGGCGCCCGATCCGGCGGCCGTGGCGGAGCTGCGCGAGCGGCTCGGTCTCGATCGGCCGATCGCCGAACAGTATGCGTCTTTCCTCGGCGGCGTGGTGCGCGGCGATCTCGGCCGCTCGATCGTCGACGACCATCCGGTGGCCGAGGAGATTCTGCTCCGTCTGCCGCGCACGCTGGAGCTGATCGGTGCCGGCGCCCTGCTTGCGGTCCTGATCGGCATCCCGGTCGGCACCGAGGCGGCTTTGCGCCGGGGCACCCTGTTCGATCGTGCCACCGGAGCCACCGCCGCTCTGCTGCTCGCCGTTCCAATCTTCGTCGTCGGCACGCTGCTGGTTCTCGTTTTCGCTCAGTGGCTGCGCTGGATGCCGGCCGGAGGCTACGTGCCGCTCGCCGCTGACCCTTGGCGGCACCTCACGCTCCTCACCATGCCGGCGCTGGCGGTGGCCAAGGGCCTGGTCGCCGTGGTGTTCCGCATGACGCGGACGGCGGTACTCGACACGCTGTCGCGCGATTTCGTCCGCACCGCGCGCGCCAAGGGGCTCTCGCCCTCGCGTATCCTCGTCCGCCACGTGCTCCGCAACGCCATCATCCCCGTGCTCACTGTTTTGGCCCTGCACATGGGCTCCCTGCTGGGCGGCACGGTGCTCGTCGAATTCGTCTTCAACTGGCCCGGCATGTCGACACCACTCCTCAAGGCGGTCGAGGCGCGGGACTATCCGATGGTGGTCGGCATCGTACTGACGATCTCGATCCTCTTCGTCGCGCTCAATCTCGTGATGGATCTCGGCTACGCCGCGCTCGATCCACGGATCCGGCACGCGTGAGGAAAGTCGCCGTCCCCGCGGCCCTGGTTGCAGCGGTCATCCTGGTCGCGCTCGCTGCGCCAGTTCTCGACCTCCCGGATCCCGTGCAGCAGGACATCGCGCGTCGTCTCGCGGGGCCCTCGGCCGACAGCCCCCTGGGGCGAGACGAGTTCGGCCGCGACGTGTTGTCTCGCCTGATCTGGGGGGCGCGGGCCTCGCTGACGGTGGCCTTCGCCTCCGCCGGCATCGCCTGCGTCGTCGGCGCGCTGCTCGGACTCGTCGGCGGCTGGTTCCGTGGTCTCGGCGAACTGCTGGCGCTGCGCAGCATGGACGTCGTCCTCTGCTTTCCGCCCATCCTGCTGGCGTTGCTGGTGGTCACGCTGCTCGGGCCGGGCAGTTCCACCCTCATCCTGGTGCTGGCGATCCTGTTCCTGCCGGGCTTCGTCCGCGTCACCTATGCCGAGGTCCTCTCTGCGCGCAGCCATGATTACGTGGAGGCCGTGCGCGCCCTTGGGGCGGGCCCGCTTCGTATCCTGCTGGTCACGGTGCTCCCCAATGTCGCAGGGCCGATCCTCGTTCAGCTGTCTCTCGCCGTCGCGGCCGCGGTGGTGCTCGAAAGCGGACTGTCCTTCCTGGGCCTCGGCGTGGTCCCGCCCGAGCCCTCGTGGGGGCTGATGATCCGCGGCGCGCGCTCGACCATGGCGCAGGCGCCGCTTCTCCTCCTCTGGCCCTGTGTCGCGCTGACCTTCACCATCCTGGCGATGAACCTCCTGTGCGATGCGCTGCGCGACTGGGTCGATCCGCGCACCGCTTCCGCGGTGCGGCTGCGCGCGGTGGACCGCGTGCTGCCCGGACTTGTGCCGCGCCGCCGGAACGACGCGTTGCTTGAGGTTGAGGGACTGACCGTAGAGATCGACACGCCCTCAGGTGCGATCCGTCCTGTGCAAGACGTCTCTTTCTCCGTCCGGGCCGGCGAAACGGTCGCCATCGTCGGCGAGTCCGGCTCCGGCAAGTCGCTGACGGCAGCGGCGGTGATGGGACTGTTGCCTCCTGCTGCCCGCATCCAGGCGGGGGCGGCCTATCTCGACGGCACCGACCTGCTCCGGCTGGACGAGTCCACCTTGCGTCGGCTGCGCGGCAGCGCCCTGGCCATGGTCTTCCAGGATCCGATGAGCAGCCTCAATCCGGTTCACCGCACAGGCGACCAGGTGGCCGAGGTGATCCTCGCGCATCGTCGCCTGCCGCGCGCCGTGGTGCGTCGCGAGGTGATCGACCTGTTCCGACGGGTCGGCATCGCCGATCCGGAGCTCCGCGCCGATGCCTTCCCGCACGAGATGTCCGGTGGGATGCGCCAGCGCGTGATGATCGCGATGGCGATCGCGAACAACCCGCGCCTGCTGATCGCCGACGAGCCGACCACCGCACTCGACGTGACCGTCCAGGCGCAGATTCTTGACCTCCTTGCCGGGCTACGGCGTCAGACCGGAATGGCCCTCGTGCTGATCACGCATAATCTCGGCGTGGTGGCCGAGATCGCTGACCGGGTGGTGGTGATGTACGCCGGCCAGGTGGTCGAGCAGGGCGAGACGAAGGCGGTGTTTGCGCGTCCCATGCATCCGTACACGCGCGCCCTGCTCGCCGCGGTGCCGGAAGGCGACGAGAAGCCGGTCGGGATTCCCGGCACGGTGCCGCCTCCGCATGCCATGCCGCCGGGCTGCCGGTTCGCTCCCCGCTGCCCGCACGCGGAAGAGCCGTGCCGGACGGCGCCACCTGTGCTTCGGGCACTGGACGGGCGCGTCGTGCGCTGCATTCGTGCTGAGGCGCTGCTGGAGCAATCGGCGTCGGCATGAGCGCAGCGCCGCTGGTCGAGGCCTTGGCCGTCTCCAAGGTCTTCCCTGGGAGGGGCATCATCCGGCGTAGCCCTCGCCGTGCAGGCGGTGCGAGAGGTGAGTCTCGCCATCGCGCGCGGTGAGGCGTTGGGCGTCGTCGGCAAATCCGGTTCCGGCAAGAGTACGCTCGGCCGCCTGCTGATCGGCCTCGTGGCACCAAGCGCAGGCGATGTGCTGTTCGACGGCCAATCGTTGCGCGGGCTTGCCCGCCCGGCCTGGCGCGCCTTGCGCCGTCGGATGCAGATCGTCTTCCAGGACCCGTACGGCAGCCTCGACCCCAGGCGTCGAGTCGGTGCGCAGATCGCTGATGCGCTCGTCATCCACGACATCGGGACGATGGCGGAACGGAAGCGCCGTGTCGCCGATCTGCTGCGCGAGGTGGGCCTCGAGCCCGACCATGCGCGGCGTTTCCCGCACGAGTTCTCGGGCGGGCAGCGCCAGCGGATCGGCATCGCGCGCGCGCTCGCGGCCAGCCCCGACTTCCTCGTCGCCGACGAACCGGTCAGTGCGCTCGACGTCTCTGTGCAGGCGCAAATCCTCGCCCTGCTTGACGGTCTGCGGCGACGGCTTGGCTTGACGCTCCTCTTCATCAGCCACGACCTTCACGTGGTGCGCCACGTGTGCGATCGGGTGATCGTCATGTATCTCGGTCGCATTATGGAGGAGGGACCGACAGAAGCGGTCTTCGCCTCTCCTGCACACCCCTACACGCGCGCGCTGCTGTCCGCCACGCCTCGGCTCGACCCCAGCCGCCGGACACGCCGCATCCTGCTTGCCGGCGAGCCGCCGAGCCCGGCCGCGCCGCCCTCAGGCTGCGTGTTCCGCACGCGGTGTCCGCACGCCTTGCCGCGCTGCGCGGAAGTGGTGCCGGACCTCATCGAATGGTCTTCAAGAGCGCGGGTCGCCTGTCTTCGCCTGGGCGAAATCGCGTAAGCTGCCGGACGCGTCCCCCGTCCCCGCTCGGAGCCGCGATACGGCATCTTGTTCTGAGTCTCCGGTCGGCGGCTCGGCGTCGTTGCGCGCGCTGGCCAGCATGTCGCCACCGAAATGCGACCGGCTGAAGAGGCGCGATCGCCGACTATAATCCTTCCGGATCGGTAACGCCGCGTCAAAGGCTGATCGTCGGCAGAGCGTGCCGCGGCATGAGGGGTCGGCAGGCGGGGAGGAGCGCGCCCGAGCGACTGCCCGAGCGCCTCGGCTCCAGCCGTTCCGTTACCGTAACCACAACGGCCGCATGGATCTGGCCGGCTGCTGTTTGCGCGCCCACGATGCGGCCGCCGTTGCGCAGGATTCCCGCCGCCGGGGCGTGATCGCGCGAGACGCGCCCTGGCGCCTGGCATCGCGAGCGCGCGCAGAGTCTGCACCGTCCTGCGAGGATCAGCGCAGCCGGTGTCGGCTTCGTAGGCGCAGAGCGGCAACACCAGTGAGCGCGAGCCGCAGGTGAAGGACGTGCGCCCCGCTCCTGCCGACGCGACAGGGGTCGATCCCAAGCCCGTGGTGCGCGATGACCGGCGCGGTGATGCGTCCACCGTCAGCCCCTGAGACAAGGCGGCGAGAGATCGCGCGCGGACACGGCCGCGTCAGCCTCCCCGTCCTCGACGAGGTCGCCGGAACGCTCAAAACAGAGCGAGCGAGAGGCGGGCCGGCGCTCCCGTTGGGCAGCACCGAACAGGAGGATGCGCAAGGGTCGCCGAGGAGGCAGCGGTCGTCCCTCAGCCGAGCGGCTGCGCTCGAGGCGGAGCACACGCCGGCAGCAAAGGCGCGTCAGGTCAAACTGCCTTCGCAACACCGACGACGCCCTCGCCGAGCACGACCACATCAAAGTGCTCCAGATTCACCGCGCCGGCGTCCAACCCTGTCGTTCGCGCCAATCCTCCGGCAGGCCCGCAAACCGCGCGAGCGCGAGCGAGGAGAGATTGGCGAAGCTGCAGCGCCCCTCCGTCACGAGTTCGGCGAGCGCGCCGCCGGCGGCGGGCGACAACCCGAAGCCGACCGAGGACATCGTGGCGATGGTGACGTTGCGGGGCTCGGCAAGGCGCTCGAGCACGGGCCTCCCATCCGGCGTGTTCTCCACCACGCCCGACCAGGCGCGGATGACGCGGGCGTGGCCGAGGCGCGGGAAGAGCTCGACGAGGCGGCGGGTGAGGCCCGCCATCACCGGTCCGACACGCCGCGGCGGCGGCGCCTCGTCATCGCGGTCGAGCCATTCGTGCGGTCCTCCTCCGTAGAGCAGGTTGCCGCGCAGGCTTTCGCGCCCGTAGAGGCCATGCCCGTCCACGCCGCCATGCGCCAGCCGAGGCATCGGCTCCGTCGCCAGCATCTCGACGCGCGCAAGCGCGAGGGGCAGCCGAACACCGACCGTGGCGGCAAGGCCGGCAGTGCCCGGCCCGGCGGCGATCAGCACCGCATCGCACCCTATCTCGCCCTGCGGCGTGACGACGGCGACCGCCCGCCCGGCGGAGACCTTGATGCCGAGAGCCGGCGTGTGCTGCAGCACAGTCCCGCCCTGGCGCGCCACCGCCCAGGCGTAAGCCTGCACCGTCCGGTGCGGGTTTGCGTGTCCGCCGAAATGCCAGAACGAGGGCCCCCGCCGGCTCGTCGCCGATCCACGGCACGAGGCTTCACGGGGTGCGCAGGTCGAGTTCCTCCGCACGGAAGCCCTGTGCCGTCGCCAGCGCGGTCTGGGCGCGCAGGCGCGCGAGCTCTGTCTCGTCGAGGGCGATCTTGATGCGGTAGGGACGCCATTCGGTTGGCGCGCCGAGCAGTTCGTCGAGGATCGGCCACAGCCTCTGCTCCTCCCGCAACAGCGGCGACCTCGGATGGGTGCATCCACCGCCGTTGCGGCCACTCGTCTCCCAACCGATGACGCCCTTCTCCAGAACCGTCACCGGATGTCCGGCACGGATGAGCCAGAACGCCGCCGAAAGCCCCGTCACGCCGCCGCCGACAATGACGATCATGCGCTGCGGTCCCGTGCCGTGCTGCCGGCCGCCGCGACCTGATCCGATGCCGCGGACGGCGGGCGGTCATGCAGCGGCAGCCACTGTCCGGGCATGGCGAACCAACTCGTCCAGTGGGTAGCAACGCACTCGGCCTCCGCGATCGGTCGCCAACTGGTCGAGCGGCAGCGGCCGCAGAGGCGGGCGGCAGGTCGCCATCTGCGGGGGATAGCCAAGCAGGGCATGCAGCGCCGCCCGACAACGGCGGCCCTGGCAGGGGCCCATGCCGGCGCGCGTCATCCGCTTGACCAGGTCCTGGGGCGGCGCCAGACGAAGCGCAGACAGGCCACCCTCGGGGCCGGCGGCACCGAGAGAGCGCGGAGGGCGCAACGCCCTGAGATCGCCGATCGTGACCTCCTCGCAAGCGCACACCACCGCTTCCGGGCCCGCGAGGGCGAGCGCCATCCAGCCGTCGCGAGCGAGCGGGGCGGTGCCCGCCGCATCGCCGACGGCGCTGACGCCGTGGGGCAGCGAGGCTGCCAGGAAGCCGCCGCGTTCGGGCGACCAGACGACGCGCGCCCCGATCAGGTCGGCGACCTCAACGTTCGGGGCGGCGTCGATGGCGAACACCACCGTGTCGCAGGCGATGCTCCGCCACCGTCCGTTCTCGCGCCACGACACGCCCTCGACCTCCGTCTTGCCCTCGATCCGGATCGCCTGCGGCGGCTCCCGCAGGCGGAGGGCGACGTCCGGAACGGCGAGCTCCAGCCCGCCCAGCGCGACCACGCGCCGGCCGGTGAAGTCGCCGATCAGCCGCCAAGCCACGTCGAGGCCGCGCGCACCCATCACCCCGCGCAGTGTCCAGCCCGCGACGGGGACAGGCACGTCGAGAGCACCGCAGGCGAGGATGAGGACGTCGGCGGCGACGAGGCGCACGCCTTGCCGATCGGCAAGGCCGAGGATCCACGGCGGTCCGCCGTAGGCGTTCCAGACGGTGGTGCCGAGCGCGACTTCGACCCCGGCTTCCACTGCGCGGACCAGCGCTGGTCGCGCCGCGACGAGGCGCTCTTCGAGTCGCGCCGGCTTCTGGGCGGCAGCCCTGATGCGGCCGCCGAAGAGGTAAGGCACGTCGAGGCCAATCAGCCCCCGCTCGAGCGGATGCTCGTCCACGACCAGCACGGGAGAGGCGGCATCCAGCGCGGCGGCCAGTCCCGCTTCTCCTCCGCCGATGACGACCGTGCGGTACCGGGCCGCCAGAGGATAGGCGTCGGGAGAAAGCGCACTCGGGTCGCGCGCAAGGCCGCTCATCCGCCGAGGCGTTCGCGCGCCTGCCAAACGAGGCTGAGGGTCCTCTGGAGGAGCGGGCGGGCGAACAGGAACGGCACGCTCCCCGCGCGGATGTCGTCGAAGGCGGTGGCCCCGTTCGGATCGCCCAGGATCTTCTGCGCCGCCTTGTGGCCGAGATAGGGCATCAGCGCCACACCCGAGCCGTTGCAGCCGAGCGCATACCAGCAACCGTCGCGATCGCGGCCGATCGCCGGCAGGTCGCTCCGTGTCATCGCCACGTTGCCGGTCCAGACGTGATCGAGGCGGATGCCGTCGAGTTGGGGGAAGACGCGCACGAGGTGGGCGCCCAGCCGAGACGCGGCTTGGCGGAGCGGGATCGGGTGCAGTGCCGCGCGGCCGCCGAGAACGATCCTCTCGCCGTCGGGCGAGGGTCGAAAGTAGAGATGGGAAGCCGCCGTTTCGACCATCATCCGCCCGTTCGGGATCAGGGCGCGGACGCGATTTTGCCCGATCGGCTCGGTGGCGACGACGAAGCTCGGCAAGGCGACGAGGCGACGCGCCAGCGCAGGGACGGGGCGGCGGCCCGTATAGCCGTTGGTGGTCACCAGCACCTCCCCGGCCTCAAGGCGGCCGCGCGGGGTGTGAATCTCATGGCCGGCGTCCGCGCGGCAAACGGCGAGAACGGGCGCATGGCCGGCGACGACGGCGCCGGCGTGGCGCGCCGCCGCGAGCAGACCGCGGTGAAACAGGGCGGGATGCAGCCCCCCATGGGCGAGGAAGAGCAAGCCGCCGTGGTAGCGGTCGGAGGCGATCTCACGCGCCTGTTCCGCTCTCGGAATGACGGCGACGGCCATGCCGAGATCCTTCGCCAGCAGGTCGGCCTCGCGTGCGAGGCTCTCGTAGTCGGCCGGGCGCGCGGCGCCGCGAAAACGCCCTGTCCGCAGGAAGCGCGCGTCGATACCCTCCCGTTCGATCAGGGACACGGTGAAATCGAGCGAGGCCATGCCCTCGCGGATCAGCGCCTGCGCCTTGGCCCGTCCGAAGCGGTCGATCAGGCCGGCGTAGCTCAGGCGATGGCCATGTCCGACCATGCCGCCGGAGCGCGTCGACGCGCCGTGGCCCGGCGCCTCGGCGTCGAGGACAAGAACCGATCGGCCGGCGCGGGCGAGGGTCAGCGCGGCGGCGAGTCCGGCGTAGCCAGCGCCGACGATGGCGACGTCAACCCGTGCCGGAAGTGCAACGTCGGCCGCCGCCTCGGGTGGGGCGGCCTCCCACCAGAACGGCCGCTCGCGCAGGCCGGAGAGGTCGACCCTGGGGCTCACGCCGCCTTCGCCTCCCACTCCGGCCCCCATTCCCGGACCAGATGGCCCGGCGAGACCTCGATCAGCCGTCGCGGTTCCGGAACATAATCCCGCGGCCGGACCGGCGAGCGGACATCCTCGCCGTCGAGGCTGCGCCTCGGCCTCGCCCGTTGCGGGTCCGGAACAGGGACGGCCGCCATCAGCCGCTTGGTGTAAGGGTGGCGAGGGTCGCCGAAGATCGCCGCGCGCGGACCAATCTCGACGATCTCGCCGAGGTACATCACCGCCACCCGATGGCTCACGCGCTCCACCACCGCGATGTCGTGCGAGATGAAGAGGTAGGCGAGGCGGAGTTCCGCCTGCAGGTCGAGAAGCAAATTGAGCACCTGCGCCTTCACCGACACATCGAGGGCGGAGACCGCCTCGTCGGCGACGATGAGGTCGGGAGCGAGGGCGAGCGCGCGGGCGATGCACAGCCGCTGGCGCTGCCCGCCGGAAAACTCGTGCGGCAGGCGGCTGGCCATCTCCGGCGACAGCCCAACACGGCGCAGCAGGTCCGCGACCCGCTCGCGCGCGCCGGCACGGTCGGCCAGACCGTGCACGATGATCGGTTCCGCCAGCGCATCGCCGACTCTTTTCCGCGGATTGAGCGAGCCGAAGGGATCCTGGAACACGACCTGCATGCGCCGGCGCATCGCGAGCATGCCGCGGCGATCGAGCCGCATCAGGTCGACGCCGTCGAACAGGATCCGTCCCGCCGTGGGCGAAACGAGGCGCAGGATGGAGCGCGCGGTGGTGCTCTTCCCGCAGCCCGATTCGCCGACGAGGGCGAGCGTCTCGCCGCGATGCAGGGTGAACGAGACGCCCTCGACGGCGTGGACCCGGCCGCGCAGGCGGCGGAAGAGGCCGGAGCGGATATCGAACCGCGTGACCAAGCCCTCGACCTGGAGCAGCGGAGGCTCGGCGGGATCGACCGTCGGGGGGGTGACGGCCGGTTCATCCGACTCTCCCGTCGTCAGGTCGACGGTCGGGAAGCGGCGCGGCCTCACTTCCCCGGCCATCGACCCGAGCCGCGGCACGGCGGCAAGCAGGGCGCGCGTGTAAGGGGCGCGAGGTGCCGCGAACAGGTCGGCGGTACCGGCCTGTTCCACCGCGCGACCGCGATGCATCACCACGACACGGTCCGCGATCTCCGCCACCACCCCCATGTCGTGGGTGATGAAGAGGACGGACATGCCCTCTTCCTCCTGCAGACCGCGGATGAGGGCGAGGATCTGCGCTTGGATGGTGACGTCAAGGGCGGTCGTCGGCTCGTCGGCGATCAGCAGCTTCGGCCGACAGGCGAGAGCCATCGCGATCATCACGCGCTGGCGCATGCCACCCGAGAAGCGGTGCGGGTGTTCATGGAAGCGGGTGCGGGCAGCGGGGATGCGGACACGCTCGAACAGCCGAAGCGCCTCGGCCTCGGCAGCGGTCCAGCTCAGGCCGCGATGCGTCACCAAGGTCTCGGCGACCTGAAAGCCGACAGTCAGCACCGGGTTGAGGCTGGTCATCGGCTCCTGGAAGATCATCGCGATCTCGTTGCCGCGCACCTTGCGCATCTCCGCCTCGGTCAGCGGCAGGAGCGGCTTGCCGGCGAGCGAGACCTCCCCCTCGATGCGCGAGGCGAGCGGGGGCAGAAGGCGCATGATGGCGAGCGCGGTCACCGACTTTCCGCTGCCGCTCTCGCCGACCACCGCGACGGTTTCGCGCGGGCCGACATTGAAGGAAAGGTCCTCGACCACCCGTCGCCAGCTCCCCTCGGCGCGGAAGCTGACCGACAGGCGGTCAACGGCGAGGATCGGGGCGCTCACGAGAGGCCCTTGAGCTTGGGATCGACCGCGTCGCGCAGCCCGTCGCCGATCAGGTTGAGGGCGAAGACGACGAGCAGGATCGCGGCGCCGGGCGCAAGCGCGAGCCAGTAGCTGTCGAGGATGTTCTCGAATCCCTCGCGGATCATCCCGCCCCAGGTCGGTGTCGGCGGCCTCAGGCCGAGGCCGATGAAGGCGAGCGAGGCCTCGGTGCGGATGGCGCTCGCCAGCCACAGGGCCGAGATGACCAGGATCTCCGGGAAGATGTTCGGCAGGATATGCAGGAACAGGATGCGCGCATCGCTGAAGCCGAGGGCGCGACAGGCCTCGACATACTCCCTCTCCCTCACCGCAATGGTGGGGGCGCGCGCGATGCGCGCGAAGGCCGGCATCGAGGTCGCCGCGATGGCGAGGATGATGTTGCCCATCGTCGGGCCGAGCATGGCGACGATGACGAGCCCGAGAATGAGGTTCGGGAAAGCGAGGAGCACGTCCATCGCCTGCATCACGACGACGTCGAAACGACCTCCGTACCAGCCGGCGAGCATGCCGACGAGCGAGCCGGCGAGCATGGCAATCAGCGTCGAGACGGCACCGATGACGAGGCTGTAGCCTGCCCCGTGCAGGAGCCGCGATAGGATGCAGCGGCCGAACTGGTCGGTGCCCAGCGGATAGAGTGCTGACGGGCCTTCGAGACGGACGAAGATGTCCTGCTCCAGCGGGTCGTGCGGCGCGATCCAGGGCGCGAGCACGGCGAGGGCGAGGATGACGATCAGCAGGGCAAGGCCGGCCCAGGACGTCTTGTTGGCGTTGAAGGCACGCAGCAGGGTCTGCGCCGGCGTCATCGCCAAGGCGGCCTCACCTCAGCCTCACGCGCGGGTCGGCCACGCCATAGGCGAGGTCGGTCAGCAGATTCACCACGATGACGACGAAGGTGTAAATCACCATCATGCCCTGGAGCATGGTGTAGTCGCGCTGGTTGAGCGCGCCCACGATCAGCTTGCCGAGCCCTGGTCGGTTGAAGACGATCTCGGTCAGCACCGAGTTGCCGATCAACACGCCGAGATACAGCCCGACCACCGTGATGATAGGGATCAGGGCGTTGCGCAGCGCGTGGCGCCAGACGACGACCCGCCAGGGCAGGCCCTTCGCGCGCGCCGTGCGGACATAGTCCTCGCCAAGCACCTCGAGCATCGCGGAGCGGGTCACCCGGGTGATGTAGGCGGCCATGATCAGGCCGAGATTCACCGCCGGCAGGGCAAGCGAGGCGAACCATTCGGCGAAGCTTCCGCGATGCGCCGACATCACGGGGGCAAGTCGAAGCTGCAGGGCGAAGAAGATCAGCAGCAGGATGCCGGAGACGAAGGCAGGGAAGGAGAGGCCGAGCAGGGAGGCGAGACGTACGACGTAGTCGGTCAGCCGGTTGCGGTTGACCGCGGCCCAAACGCCGAGCGGCACGCCGACGAGCGCGCCGAGCAGGAGCGCCGCGACGGTAAGTTCGATCGTCCAGGGCAGCACGCTCAGCACCTCCTGCACGACCGGACGACCGGTCACCAACGACACGCCCCACTCGCCGCGGACGGCACCGACCAGGAAGTCGAGGTATTGTTCGCCGAGCGGCCGATCGAGGCCAAGCCGCCCGCGGAGAGCCGCGATCGCCTCCGCCGTCGCTTGGTCGCCGAGGATCACCTGGGCGGGATCCCCCGGCAGCACGCGGACGATGAAGAAGACGACGGTCAGGACCGCCCACAGGGTGATCAGCGCGAAGCCGATGCGGCGCGCAACGAAGCTGCTCACGCCCGGCAGGTCATCGCGTGAAGCGGGTGGTGTGCAGGATCGCCGGCGCGAGATTGAGCGCCGCCCGCAGCTCGTAGCCGAGGTCGAGGCTGTCGCGGAAGGCCCAGAGCTGCAGCTGCTCGTAGACCGGAATGGCGCAGACATGCGCCACGATCTTCTCCTGCGCGGCGCGCCACAGCGCGTTGCGTCGCGCCGGGTCACGCTCGCCACGCGCCGCGTCGATCTCCTCGTCCGCCACGCGGCAATGCGAGAAGTTGGTCACGGCCGTCGGCGTCTGCACGATGGAGCGGCTGTGGAAGAACTGGGTGAGGTAGATGTCGGCGACCGGGAAGCGTGCGGCCTGGAAATGCACCACCTGGGAGAGGTTCTGCCGGATCTGCTGGTGAAAGGTGGCATGCTCGACCGGCGTGATCTCGAGCGTGATGTTGGCCCGACGCAACTGGGCCTGGACCGCTTCCATCACCGACATCATGCCGGAGAGGGTGGTGTGGATCGCGCGGATGGTGACGCCGTTCGGGTAGCCGGCCTCGGCGAGCAGCGCACGCGCGCGGGCGAGGTCGTGCGGCAGGAGCTCCACCGGCGCGTGACCGAGATAGCCGCGCGGCACGACCGACTGCGCGACAACGGACGTGTCGCGCCCGCGAAGCTGCACGATCTGGTCGCGGTTGATCGCGTGCGCGATCGCCTGCCGCACGCGGATATCGTCGAGCGGCGGCATGGTCATGTTGAGGTGGATCACCGACATCTCGGCCGGCTGCATCGCGACCACGCGCACCCCGGGAAGCTGCTGGGTCCGGCTGAACCAGGCCTGGTCCTGGCGGCCGTAGATCATGTCCAGCTCGCCCGACTGGAAGGCAAGGTCGCGGGCGGCGTCCGAGGGCACGAAGCGGAACACGATTTCCTGCAGCTGGGGCCGGCCGCGGAAGTACTGCTCGTGCGCCACCAGGCGGCCGAACTGCTGCGGCACGTATTCGGCGAAGGCGAAGGGGCCGGTCCCGATCGGGCGGCGCCGAAAGCCTTCATTGCCCATCTGGTCGATCGCCGCCTTGCAGACCATGAACCCGCCCGCATAGTTCATCACCACGCCAAGCAGGCTCGGGATGGTGTTGCGCAGGGTGATGCGGAGCGTGTAGCGGTCGATCGCCTCCACGCGGTCGAACGCGACGTAGTCGGACGAGAAGGCGGAGGTTTCCCGGGTGGCGGCCCGACGCAGGGAGAACGCCGCGTCCTCGGCGGTGAATTCGCCGAAACCGTGGTGGCACTGGACGCCGCGGCGCAAATGGAAGGTCCAAACCAGGCCATCAGAGGAGGTCTCCCAGCGCTCGGCGAGATCCGGCTCCATCAGTTCGGGATTGAGTTCGCCCGGACGCAGCCGGACCAGACCGCTGAAGATGTGCTGCAGGAAGCCGCGCCCCGGCGTCGAGGAGTTCAGATGAGGATCGAGCACGCCGGCATCGGCCGAGGCGCTGCCGATCCGAAGCACCGTCTGCTGCGCTGCTGCGGGCGTAACCGCAAGGACAACCGTCAGGACCAGCGCCAACCCACGCCAAAACATCATCTCCACCGACTCCCCGCACCGCCTCCGCCACGACGCTATCGGATGGTCGAGGGCCCCGCAAGCGCGTCGGCCTCAGACCATGTCCTCGAGCCGGCAATTGACCAGCAGTTCGGCGACCGAGGCGTTGTTCGGAAGCGCGATCACGGTCGCGACGAGTTCGGCAAGATCGGCTGGATCGGTCATGGCTTCGCGAGCGATCGCGGTCGCGTCAGCCGTCATGTCGGTCCGCACGAAGGAGGGGCAGATGGCGACGGCGCGCACGCCGCTTTCCCAGCCGATGCGGCGCAGGCTGTGGGTCAGGGCGACGACGGCGAACTTGCTCATGGTGTAGAGCACATGGTCGTTTCGCACGCGCTTGCCGGAAAGGGAGGCGATGGTCACGATGCGGCCCTGGCCCGACCGCTCGAGATGGGGCAGGCAGAGCTGGGCCATCCTGAGCGGCGCCTTGCAGTTGACGGCCCAGATCGCGTCGCAATCAGCTTCGGTCGCGGTGCGCACCGTCGCGCGCGAGGTGATGCCCGCATTGTTGACCAGAACGTCGATGCGACCGAAGCGCGCCACGGCTGCCTCCACCCAGCGTGCCTGGCCCTCCCAGTCCTCCGCCACAAACCGGTGCCGATGGACCCGCGCGGGGTCCATGTGGGCGAACCGTGAGGCGGCTTCATCGGGACGCCGCATGCCAAGGCTCAGCGCGTAGCCTCGCGCGTACAGCGCCTCGGCGATGGCGTGCCCGATGCCGCGGTTTGCCCCCGTGATCAGCGCAACCCGGCCGGCTCCGTCGAGCAGGGCCATCGCCGTCAGCCGTGCAGGGAGAGCGCGACGGCCCCCCTCGCGCCGCCGCCGAGGCGCGCGAGCCGGAACGGGCCGAGATCGAAGTCCGGCGATCGGCCGAGGACGAGATCGGCCGCGATCTGCCCGCTGACTGGGCCCAGGCACCAGCCATGACCCGAAAAGCCGGCGGCGACGACCAGTCCTTCGATAGGCCGGTCGAGGACCGGCAGGCCATCGGGCGTGAGATCGACGAGTCCGCCCCAGACGCGCGCGACCGGGGCGGCCAGCAGGGCAGGCAGCACCGCGCCTGCCCGCTCGATCAGGCCCCCGAGTTCGCCGGCAGGCGGCATCAGCACCTCCTCGTCAGCGCGATCGGGCGGATGCAGCCAGTCGCCGATGCCGGTCGTCACCCGCAGCCGGCCGTCGATCTCCTGACGCCCAGCACAGTCGGCACGGGCGACGCCGAACACCTGGACGAGTATCGGCGGCATGGGCGCGGTTTGTAGGACGGTGACGAGCTTCGGTGTCAGGGGTAAGTCGAGACCGACCGTGCCGAGCAGTGCCGCGGTGTTCACGCCAGTTGCGAGGACGACGGCGCCCGCCGCGCGCTCGCCGCTGCGCAGGCGGACGCCGCAGACCCGCTCGCCGCGACGGAGGAGCCCGACCACCTCCGTGCCCTCTGCGATGGTGACCCCCTTACGATGCAGCGCCTGCCGATAGGCGGCGAGGGTTCGGGCGGGATCGGCATGGCCGTCGCTCGGGCAATACGAGGCGGCGACGATCACGTCGCCCAGAGCCGGGGCGATCGCGCGAACATCGGAACGGTTCGCCAGGAAATCGATTTCGAGCCCCAGCGCGCGTTGCTGCGCGACCATGTGCTGCAGCATGCGCGCCTCGGCCTCGTCGCGGGCGAGACGCAGATTGCCGCTGCGCCGGTAGCCCGTGTCGGCACCGAGTTCGTCCGCGAGGCTCGCCCAGCGCGCGACCGCAGCCCGGGCGAGCGGGAGTTCGGCCGGATCCCGACCCGACTGCCGAACCCCACCGAGCGTGCGACCCGAGGCCATGGCGCCGATCGTGGCCCGCTCGAGCAAGGCGACGCGCAGGCCGTGCCCGGCGAGCGCATGGGCGGCGGCCAGTCCCGTGATGCCGCCGCCGACGACAATGCAGTCCTCTGCTCTCACGGCGCGCACAGGGCGGCGGAGCCGTCGCCTGCCTCGGTCCCGAGGCTCGTCGAAGCCTGGCTGGGCCTCCCCACCAGGGCCGTGGTGGCGTTGGGCGATGGGGTCCCGGTTGCTGACCCCGACGCTCGGCTGTGGCGCTGGGCAATGTCAGCCGCAGCCCTCGTTGGAAGCCGGCCGGAGGGCCGCTGCCGCCGGATCCTCGGCGTGCCGGGGCGGCAAAGTCCGCGGTTTGCCCGCCTCCCCGTCACCTCGCCACCTGCCGGCGGGGGGCGATGGGGCGGGTGATCCGCGCGACCGGTCTTCGGGGCGCAAGCCATCGTCACGCCGAACGAATGTTGCCTGCAGCCGGTGGCACGGGTGTCGGGACGCGACGTAAGCTGCGTCTGCCAGGCGTGGAAGCCCCAAGGGAATGTCGGCGGTCGTTCAGTCACGTGTGGTGACGCTACGCGGCGAGAACCGCGTTTGCAACCTGTTGCGGGCGGGTGACGGTGGGCAGCCGGTCGTGTTTCGTTTGATGTGCCACGCGATGATGGATATTGGCCGCCCGCAAACAGCGCCCCGCCCCCCAACACCGGCGAAGGTGCGGGATCAAGGGAAAGCTCTCTTCGAGGGTTCGGAGCGAGCGCTCGGGGAAGCAGGTGCTGCGCGGCGTTCCCACGCGCCGGCTCGTGAAGCTGATGCAGATGACGCTGCTTTTGGCGCGCTGTCCGCCCCATCGCTGCTTGCCGGCTTTCAGGTTAAACCTGCCAGGGCCGACCTGTCGGCTCACCCGCGAAGTTGCGTTCGATCTCATCCGCCACTGGCGCTGAACCGAGCGCGACGGTCGACCGCGCGCTCGTCCGGCGGCCTGACCTCGCGGTCGAGGTCACGTTTCGCCCCTTCAAGCTCACGGCGGACATGACGCCATGCGGAATGCTCCCGGGCAGGGAGCCGCTCCAGAAGCTCAGCGGCAAGAACAGGGCAAGACGGCGGGCTGGCTGCGACCCTCAACCTCGGGCTACGGCGGAAGAGTGCGCTTGTTTCCAACACCCTCGCCGCACGCCGCGCAGCCGAAGAACGCACCGGTTGGTGGGGCTTGCCGCGCAAAAATCATGCGACCCATTCGTGCGGAAATCGTGTGCGCCGCCTGCTCGTGCGACGGCGCGAAGGTCGGCGATCGGGCCGAGGTCAGTGCGTTTGCTGCCGCTGCGGGGCGTGGGCTGGCCGCCATGTCGAGGATCGCGGCCGATGGCGAGGAGATCGATCAGGTGAGGCGGGGGAGCCTCCGCTCGTACCAGGGCTGGATCGATTCCGATACGTACTCGGTCATCGGCGAGGGACATGCGGTGGCTGAGGCAAAAACCTTTCGTGATCGCGCCCTCTGCCGAGCAGGCGTCGGACCGGCCGGGCGCTGCCGGCGGCCCGACCGCTCCTTCTCCCGCGCCTCTCGGCCGATCAGGCGGCTTTCAGCTCGCTGACGAGCCGGCCGAGTTCGGCTTTCGGCGTTTCGCCCTGACGGGCGAGTTCGGCAGCCGTGGATCGCAGATCGGCGAGGGAGGCGGTCGTTTCTCCCACGCCGACCCGCACAAGCGCGATCGACCGCGACACCTCGTTCGTCCCTTGGGCTGCCGCCTGCACGTTGCGGGCGATTTCGCGCGTTGCCGCCCCCTGCTCCTCGACCGCAGCGGCGATCGCCGAGGCGATCCGGCTCATCTCGTCGATCACCGCCCCGATGCTGCGGATCGCTGCCACCGCGCCGTCCGTCTCGCCCTGGATGGCGGTGATCTGCGACGCAATCTCCTCCGTCGCCTTCGCCGTCTGGCTGGCGAGGCTCTTCACCTCCGAGGCCACCACGGCGAAGCCTTTGCCGGCCTCTCCCGCCCGCGCCGCCTCGATGGTCGCGTTCAGCGCAAGCAAGTTGGTCTGCCCCGCGATGTCGCCGATCAGCCGAACCACGTCGCCGATGCGCTTCGCCCCCTCCGCGAGCCCCTGGACGGTCGCATCCATCTTCCGTGCCTTCGCCACCGCGTCCCCCGCAACCTTCGCGCTCTCCGCCACCTGGCGTGTGATCTCCGCGATCGACGCGGACAACTCCTCCGCCGCCGAAGCCATCGTGGAGACGTTGGCCGAGGCTTGCTGGCACCCGGCAGCTGCCGACAGACGCCGAACAGCATAAGCCGGACGGCGAGCGCCACGGCCGTGAAGGCACCGCCGGCCAGCACCGCGACAAGGCTTTTCACCGTACCGTCGACGGAGCGGGACTACGCTGCGCCTTGTGCGTCCATCTGCGCCGTACGCTCGTCATTCGGCCGTGGCGCTGCCTCCTGGATTTGGCGCTACAGCGGGAGGAACTCCTCGCGCCTGCTCCGCCGCGCCTCGTCCTGCGAGGCGACGGCGGCGGCAGGCGCACGTTCCGCGATCGGCACGAGCGCCTGCACCCCTTCGGTGATCGCTTGCAACGGCAAGTGCCGGCTCGCCGCGCTTCGCCTCCTCGATCCGACCCGGGAACCGTCGCAGCGCCTCCGCCCGATTCCGGGCGACGACGATCCCTTCTTCGCTGTCGTTGGCGGCGAGGATGCCGCGAGAGACGAGCCGCTGATCCTCGCTGCGGTGTCGGTTGGCCCGGGCCATGGCGATCATCGCCAGCGGAGCCGTCCGCAGACGGTCGGAATAGGCGACGTCCGACTCCAACAGCCGCTGGATCGCGAGGACACCGGCGCCGATCCCGGCTGTGGCGAGCACCCCGACGGCAATCAGGGCCTTCGGCATCACCCGCAGGTTTGCGAGCAGCTTCATCTCGTCTTCTCGCAAGAGCCTCCAGACGTGGCGGGGCGGATACGTCGGGGATAGTTATCGAAACGAAAACGCATCGAGGGGGACACGCAGGCCTGATCTGCGACAGGTCAGGCGCCGGGCAGCGGAATTCCCACTTCCCGGAGTTGTTTCGTTTTGCGGTGCCCTCGCGCGTCCTCCGACTGCCGGCCGTTGGGTAGCCCCCCCGCGCGCATGCCGGACCCCGGCCGGCCAATCCGAACAAAGCCCGCGTCGTGCCGCCACGGCCAGCCACGATGCTGAGGACGGGTCGAGGTGGAGCAACCGCAAGCGCCGAGGAGAGCGACGACGTCGTCATCGGAGACGGCTCGGAAGACAGCCAATCGCGGCCACGACCTTGCCCGCACCGCCGCGACGTCCCTGTGCCGCACCTGCCCCCGGATCTGCCTGCCCGATCCGAGACAGGTCGAGCCGGGTGGTTTTCGCCTCAGCAAGTCGGCGCGCGACCGTAATGACGATCGCGGAGCGGGGGTCACGACGTTGATGAGGATCCCGGCACAGGCCGAGGACCGAGGCGGGGGCAGAAGACGAGGGTCGCCGGCGCGACTTTCGTACAGGCGTTGGGGTGCAGACACCCCCATCAAGATGCGACGAGGTGGCCAACGCAACGCGACCGCAAAGATCACGGCAAGGGTGACGAGAAGCCCGACCCCGCGACCGTCGGCGGCGCGAGCGCGTCCTCGGGTCCACGGGCTTGGCGACGCGGCGTGTGGGTCAGCGCGATCGTCCTCCGCTCAGGCGCGGAGTTCTGGCCTCAATACGACGACGGCGGTGCTGCGGATGGCTGCGAGGTTGGTTGGGGCGACGCGGTGTTAGCGTGGTGGCGCGGACGACGTCCTTCAGCCGGCTGAACAGCCGTGGGCTGCGGTTTCGCCTGCGGCAGAGCGGCGGCTCGCGCAACTCTTGACGGGGCGGCTTGCCTTTCGCGCCACCCCGCGAGACGTGCTGCCGAGCCTTGCCTCCGTCCTGGTCGCGTCGATGGTGCGCGCTTTTCCCGAGGCCATTCTTCTCGAACTCGGGGCTCATGTCCATCCGTCTCGGCATGCAGCGCTCGATCCTGATCATGGCGGGAGGGGCTCTCCGTCACGGCGGGAGGGGGCGGCAGCTACGCGACCTCGCCGACATCATGGCTACCATGCTCCATCTCCTGGGCCCGCCTGCGACGGAGAGGGACATGAGACCGCATGCTCGGGGCCCTCGACCCGGCGCAGGGATGGCGAGGGGTGATCAGCGTGTCTTGCGCTCGCGCGCGGTCTCCTTC
>JAVQZW010000004.1:0-25975 GCA_033582875.1 Acetobacteraceae bacterium
CGACTGGTCGTCTGCGCTCGCCCCCGCCTCGGTCGATCTCCTCCTCTGCAACCCGCCCTATGTCCCGACCGCGGAGATCGCCTCGCTTCGCGCCTGAGGTGCGCGACCACGAGCCTCGCGCCGCTCTCGATGGAGGGCCGGAGGGGCTTTCCGCCTATCGCGCCCTGCTGCCCGACCTTCCGCGGGTGCTCGCGCCACGGGGGGTCGCGATCGTGGAGGTCGGGATCGGCCAGGCCGACGTGGTCGCCGCCCTCGGGGTCGCGGCCGGGCTTGCCCTCCTGGAAATGCGGCAGGATTTGGGCGGAATCCCGCGCGCTATCGCGTTCGGCAATGCCGAAAAGGGGGTTGGCGTGGGGGCCTTGTCGGACTAGGGTGCGATCGTTCCGCGGGGCGCCGTGCGAAGTCCGCCGAAGGTGGGCGGCGCCGGAACGGGCTCCGGTGCGCTCGGGGGAGGAGCGGGTGGCGGCCGGGTAAGGTCCGCGAGCGGACGACTTGCGATCGCAACGGCAGACGTGAATGACATGAACCTCAAGCGCATGCGCGGCCGAGGACACCACCAGGGCGGGCGGCACCAGCACCGCAACGCGCCGCTCAACCGCAACACGGTGTTCGATTCGAACGGTCCCGATGTGCGGCTGCGCGGCACCGCCCAGCAGCTGTTCGAGAAGTATCTGCAGCTCGGCCGCGATGCGACCTCGGCGGGCGACCGCGTGCTGGCGGAGAGCTACTTCCAGCACGCCGAACACTACTTCCGCATCCTCAACGCGATGCAGCAGGTGCACCAGCATCAGCTGCCACCGCCGCAGCGCCGCGGCCCGAACGGTTTCGAGGGCGAGGCGGACACGGTCGAGGCGGCGATCGAGCAGGCGCTGAACGGGCATGGCGAGGAGCTGAACGGCGCGCCGCAGGCCGTGCCGGGCGAAGGGGACCAGCCCTCGTCCCAGCCGCCGACGGAGTGAGCCCCACGGCAGCGAGGACGATCGCGGAACCTCCTCAGCCCTCCTCGCGCAGCACGAGAGCGTCGCCGACCGCGATCCGGCCGGACTGTTCCACGCGCGCATAGACCCCGAGTTCCGCGTGCCCGAAGGCGGCGCGCAGGCCCTGCACGGGGTCGCAGTCGCGCTCGGCCGTCAGCGGGTTCACTCCCGTCGCGGCGCAGCGTTCGATCGGTTCGACCACGCGCAAGGTCGCGCTGCCCGCTTCGATCAGACGCCCGATCCATCCCTGCTCGGCCCAGGCAGGTGCCCCGGAGAAATACAGATTGGCCCGAAAGCGCAATGGATCGAGCGCTCGCCCCATCGCCCGTTCCAGTGCGGCGAGCGAGGCGAGGTTGATCAGGCTGATCAGCCGATCGGGATGGTCGGCGAAGTGGTGCCCGGGCGCATGCACGAGGCGGGGCGTACCCCGAGCCTCCCCGCCGAGGGCGGCGGCGAGCCGGGCCCCGATCGCGCTCCTGCCCTCGGGCGTGGTCGTGTCGCCGGCAAACGGCGCCTCCCCGGGCAGGCGGAGCAGCAGCATGCCGCGACGCTCGTCCCAGGAAGCGTGCACGGCGGCGAGGCGCGGGTTGGCCATCAGGCAGCCGAAATGCCGCTTGTGCAGCCAGGCAGGCGCCGCCTCGTCGAAAGGCGCGTCGCCTTGCGCGAGAGCGAACATGCGATCGCCGGGGATCGCCTGTCCGGCCGCAAGCCGCACCTCGCCCAGGGCCTCGGCCGTCAGCCCCTTCACCGGGTAGCGATAGAGGGTCTCGACTCGCACGGCTCGGGCTCCTCCGCTTGGCCTTGAGCCCGATCAAGGCACGCCCCATCTCCACCGGCAACGGTCGCCCCGGTCGCCTTCTGGGGCCGGGGCGGCCGGTCGCCTCCTGGAGGGACACCGATGGACATCGAGAAGTTTACGGAACGTGTGCGCGGCTTCATCCAGGCTGCGCAGACCATCGCGATCCGCGAGTATCACCAGAGGATCGCGCCCGAACACCTGCTGAAGGCGCTGCTCGACGATCCCGAAGGGGCGGCGTCCGGCCTGATCAGGGCCGCGGGCGGCGACCCGGCGCGGGCCAAGGCCGCAGTTGACGCCGCCGTATCGCGGATCCCGAAGGTCTCCGGCCCCGGCGCGGGCCAGCCGATGCTGTCGGCGGAACTTGTGCGCGTGCTGGATGCCGCACAGCGCGCCGCCGAACGGGCGGGCGACAGTTTCGTCGCCCAGGACCGGCTGCTGGTCGCTCTCGCCGCCGACCCCGGGCCCGCCGGCGAGGCGCTGCGTTCGGCCGGGGCGACGGCGCAGGCGCTCGAGCGCGCGGTCGAGGAAGTGCGCAAAGGCCGCAAGGTGACCTCGGCGGGGGCAGAGGACACCTTCGATGCGCTGAAGAAGTACGCCCGCGACATCACGGAGGCGGCCCGCCAGGGCAAGCTCGACCCGGTGATCGGCCGCGACGACGAGATCCGGCGCGTGATCCAGGTGCTCGCGCGGCGCACGAAGAACAACCCGGTGCTGATCGGCGAACCGGGCGTGGGCAAGACCGCGATCGTCGAGGGGCTCGCGTTGCGCATCGTCAACGGCGACGTGCCCGAGGCGCTGAAGGGCAAGCGGGTGCTCGCCCTCGATCTCGGCGCGCTCGTTGCCGGGGCGAAATACCGTGGCGAGTTCGAGGAGCGGCTGAAGGCGGTGCTGGCCGAGATCGAGGGGGCCGCCGGCGAGATCATCCTGTTCATCGACGAGATGCACACCCTCGTCGGCGCGGGCAAGGCGGAGGGCGCGATGGACGCCTCCAACCTGCTCAAGCCCGCGCTCGCCCGCGGCGAACTCCACTGCATCGGTGCCACCACGCTCGACGAGTACCGCAAGCACGTGGAGAAGGACGCCGCCCTCGCCCGCCGCTTCCAGCCGGTCTATGTCGGCGAGCCCTCGGTCGAGGACACGATCTCCATCCTGCGCGGCATCAAGGACAAGTACGAGACGCACCACGGCGTGCGCATCTCCGACTCCGCCCTCGTGGCCGCCGCCACCCTCTCCAACCGCTACATCACCGACCGTTTCCTGCCCGACAAGGCGATCGACCTCGTCGATGAGGCGGCGTCGCGGCTGCGCATGCAGATCGATTCCAAGCCCGAGGAGCTCGACGAGCTCGATCGGCGTCTCATCCAGCTCAAGATCGAGCGCGAGGCTCTGAAGAAGGAGGACGATCCGGCCTCCAAGGAACGGCTCGCCAAGCTCGAGCGCGAGATCGCCGAACTCGAGGAGAAGTCGAACGCCCTCACCACCCGCTGGCAGGCCGAAAAGGCGAAGGTGGCCGAGACCAAGGAGCTGAAGGAGAAGCTCGACCGCGCGCGGGCCGAGATGGAGATCGCGCAGCGCCAGGGCGATCTCACGCGCGCCTCTGAGTTGCGCTACGGCATCATTCCGGATCTGGAGAAGCGCATCGCGGCGGCGGCGAAGGAGAGCACCCTCGTCAACGAGGCGGTGACGGAGGAGCACGTCGCGCAGGTGGTGAGCCGCTGGACCGGCATCCCGGTCGACAAGATGCTGGAGGGCGAGCGCGCCAAGCTGCTCGCGATGGAGGAGAAGCTCCGCTCCCGCGTGGTGGGCCAGGACCATGCCCTGCGCGCGGTGGCGAACGCGGTGCGCCGCGCCCGCGCTGGGCTTCAGGACCCGAACCGCCCGATCGGCTCCTTCCTCTTCCTCGGCCCCACCGGTGTGGGCAAGACCGAGCTGTGCAAGGCGCTCGCCGAATTCCTGTTCGACGACGAGCGGGCGATGGTGCGCATCGACATGTCCGAGTACATGGAGAAGCATGCCGTCAGCCGCCTGATCGGCGCTCCGCCCGGCTACGTGGGGTACGAGGAAGGGGGCGCGCTGACCGAGGCCGTGCGCCGCCGACCCTACCAGGTGATCCTGTTCGACGAGGTCGAGAAGGCGCACGAGGACGTGTTCAACGTGCTCCTGCAGGTGCTGGACGACGGGCGGCTGACGGACGGTCAGGGCAGGACGGTGGATTTCCGCAACACCATCATCGTGCTGACCTCGAACCTCGGCTCCGACATCCTCGCCTCCTTGCGCGAGGACGAGGACGTGGATCTCGTGCGCGGGCAGGTGATGGCGGTGGTGCGGCAGCGCTTCCGTCCCGAGTTCCTCAACCGCCTCGATGAGATCATCCTGTTCCGCCGCCTCGGTCGGGCGCAGATGGGCGAGATCGTCGAGATCCAGCTCCGTCGCCTGCGCGCGTTGCTCGCCGAGAAGCACATCACGCTCGACCTTGATGAGAGCGCGAAGGCGTGGCTCGCGGAAGCCGGCTACGATCCGACCTACGGCGCGCGGCCCCTGAAGCGGGTGATCCAGCGGTCCTTGCAGAACCCGCTTGCGACGTTGCTTCTCGAAGGCGCGATCCGGGAGGGCGAGACGGTGCACGTCACCGCCGCCGGTGACGGGCTTGCCATCAACGGCCGTCTCGCCGAGGCGGCGTGATCCTGACCGCGGACGAGGCGCGGGGCCTGCTCGCCGAACTCGGGCGCGCCCCGGCCTCGGCGCGGCTTGATCTTGCCCGGGCGGCGCTCCTCTTCGCCGCGCTGGATCAGGGCGGAGCCGATCTCGCCGCGGCCCTGGCGCATCTCGACGAGATGGCGCTGGCGGCGCGCGCGATGGCGCCGATGGCGGCGGGCGACAGCGCAGCGGCGGCTGCCGGGCTTGCCGGGCTGCTTGCGGATCATTTCGGCTATCTCGGCGACTCAGAGACCTATGACGATCTCGCCAACGCGAACCTCCTGCGCGTGATCGAGCGCCGGCGGGGGCTTCCCGTCGCCTTGGGGATCCTCTGGATCCACGCCGCGCGCGCGGCCGGCTTCGAGGCCAAGGGAGCGAACATGCCGGCCCACTTCCTGGTCGGGCTCGATGCAGGGTCGGGGCCGGTGATCCTCGACCCCTTCGATCGCGGCCGCGTCGTCTCCCTCGAAGAGGTCGGACAGCGTCTGGCCGCGATCGAACCCGAGGGGGGAGACTTCGTGCTGCGCCCGATGACCGATCGCGACGTCCTCCTCAGGCTCGAGAACAATGTCTGGCAGAGGCGGGCGCAGGCGGGCGACGTCGCCGGCGCGATCGCCCGTCTCGATGACATGGCGTTGATCGCCCCCGAGGAGCCCTACATCCTGCGCGAGGCGGCACGGCTCCATGTCGAGAGCGGGTCGTTGCGCGGTGCGATCGCCTGCCTCGAGCGCCTGCTTCCCCTCGCCCCCGACCCGCAGACGGCTTCGGGAACGCGGGCGCTGATCGAGGAGCTCAAGGCGAAGCTGAACTAGGCCCCGGGCGCGAGGATAAGCGCGGCGAGCGGCGGCAGGGTGAGGCGAAGCACGCCGCCGGAGGCGACCGCCCCGCCCGCATTGCCGAGATCGCACCCGCCGTAGACTGAGGAGTCTGTATTGAGGAGTTCGCGCCAGAAGCCGTCGCGCGGCACCGGCACCGGGTAGCCGTGGCGCGGCACCGGGGTGAGATTGAGCACGACCAGCACCTCGTCCCCGCCGCCGCGCCGCGTCCAGGCGAAGACGGACTGCGCGCGATCCTCCACCACCGCCCAGGCGAAGCCCTCGGGGCGGCAGTCCGCGGCATACAGGGCAGGACACGCGCGGTAGAGCCGGTTCAGGTCGGCCACCAGACGCTCGATCCCGGCGTGGCGCGGATCGGCCCGCAGGTGCCATGGGACGAACCCGTCGTGGTGCCACTCCCAGGGCTGCGCGATCTCGCCCCCCATGAACAGGAGCTTCTTGCCGGGATGCGTCCAGGTCAGGGCAAGCAGGGCGCGCAGGTTGGCGAAGCGCTGCCAGTCGTCACCCGGCATCTTGGCAAGCAGGCTTCGCTTGCCGTGCACCACCTCGTCGTGGGAGAGCGGCAAGATGAAGCGCTCCGACCAAGCGTACCACAGCCCGAAGGTGATCTCGTCGTGGTGGTGGGCGCGGTGGATCGGATCGCGCGCGAAATAGCGGAGCGTGTCGTTCATCCAGCCCATGTTCCACTTCCAGTCGAAACCCAGTCCCCCGTCGGCGGGCGGGCGCGTCACCCCGGGCCAAGCCGTGGATTCCTCGGCGATCAGCATCGCGCCCGGCACGCGCTGATGCACGACCGCGGTGAGTTCGCGGAAGAAGTCGATCGCTTCCAGGTTCTCCCGCCCGCCGTAGCGGTTCGGGATCCACTCGCCTTCGGGGCGCGAGTAGTCGCGGTAGAGCATGGAGGCGACCGCGTCCACCCGCAGCCCGTCGGCGTGGTAGCGCTCGAGCCAATGCAGCGCCGAGGCGATGAGGAAGGCGCGCACCTCGTGCCGGCCCACGTTGTAGATCAGCGTGTTCCAGTCCCGATGGAAGCCCTCGCGCGGGTCGGCGTGCTCGTAGAGCGCGGTGCCGTCGAAGCGGCCCATGCCGTGGGAGTCGGTCGGGAAGTGGGCGGGAACCCAGTCGAGGATCACGCCCAGGCCCGCGGCATGGCAGCGGTCGACGAAGCGCGCGAAGGCCTGAGGCGAACCAAGGCGCGGGTTCGGTGCGAAGAGCCCCAAGGGCTGGTAGCCCCAGGAGGCCTTGAACGGATGCGCCATCACGGGGAGAAGCTCGAGATGGGTGAAGCCCAGGCCCACCGCGTGCGGGATCAGACGGTCGGCAAGCGTGTCCCAGTCATGCGCCTCCCCCGACCAGGACTCAGGATGCACCTCGTAGATCGCGATCGGCGCCTCGGGGCTCTGCCGTTGCGCGCGGGTTTCGATCCAGTCCCGGTCCGTCCAGGCGAAGGGGGCAGGGTCGGCGACGACGGAGGCGGTGGAGGGCGGCAGGTCCGCCTGCAGCGCGACGGGGTCGGCCTTCAGCGGCAGAAGCTGCCCCTCCGCCCCGAGGATCTCGTAGGCGTAGCGCACGCCCGGGCCAAGGCGAGGAATGAAGAGTTCCCACACCCCGGCTTCCGGGCGGAGCCGCATCGGGTGCCGCCGGCCGTCCCAGGCGTTGAAATCGCCGACCACCGAGACGCGTCGCGCGTTCGGCGCCCACACCGCGAAGCGCACCCCCGCCACCCCGCCGAGGGTCATCGGCTGCGCGCCGAAGACGCGCCCGAGCTCGCGATGCGTGCCTTCGGCGAACAGGTAAAGGTCGAGGGGGCCGAGGAGGAGGCCGAAGGCGTAGGCGTCCTCGGTCTCCTGCACCACGCCCCCCGGCCAGGTGATGCGCAGCACGTAGGGCCAGGATTGGGGAGCGCGTCCCTCGAACAGGCCGGCGGGATGGCGGCGGGCGAGCGGCCACGTCCCCTCCGCGCTGGCCGCCACCACCGCCTCCGCTCCGGGCAAAAGCGCGCGCAGCACGCCGCCATGTCGGCCAAGCAGGGCGAAGGGATCGCCGTGGGTGCCGCGGACGAGCGAGTCGATCGCGGCATCGGACGCGACAGGAGGGTGGCGCACGCTCAGCGGCCGTCGCCGGCGTCGGCCCCGGAGAGGAAGCGTTCGAATGCGGCTAGGGTCGCGTCGCTCACGTGGTGCTCGATCCCTTCCGCGTCGACCTCCGCCACCTCGGCCGGCACACCGAGGGCGAGCAGGAAGGCGACGACCGTCTGGTGCCGCGCCTTCATCCGGCGCGCCATCTCCCAGCCGCGATCGGTGAGGAAGACGCCGCGATAGGGTCGGGCCCGCGCCAGCCCGTCGCGCTTCAGCCGGGCGATGGTCTTGATCGCGGTCGCGTGCGCCACGCCGAGCCGGCGCGCGATGTCGGTCGGCCGCGCCTCGCCCTCGCGCTCCAGCAGGTCGGCGATGATCTCGACGTAGTCCTCGGTCAGCGCGCCGGCCCGGGCCGAGCGGGCCGAGGCGTGCCGCGCCGCCTCCTCGGCCGGAGCCGGGGCATCGGCGGCGGGCAGAACGGCGTGGTGCTGGGAAGTCATCGGTCTTGGCGTAGCACATCGCGCCGGCCCAGACCATTTGGAGAGCATGCATCACTCTCGCGTGAAGGCGGCAATCTCAACCCTTGCACCTGAAGTGTTGCCAAGGCTACATCCGGGGCGGAGCGGAGCACGGACGGAAGCACGGACGGAAGGCGGTGCACCATGTCCCAGGGCATTTTCACCCGGCGCGAGGCGCTGGCGGCTCTGGCCGGCCTTCTTGCGGCGACGGGCCCGGCGCGCGCCCGGTCGGACCGCCGGCTGCAGGTCGTCGCCACCACGGCGATGATCGGCGACCTCGCCGCTGCGGTCGGCGGCGAGCGCGCGGCGGTTCAGGTGCTGATGGGGCCGGGGGTCGATCCGCACCTCTACCGGGCCACTCGGGAGGATCTCGCCCGGCTCCTGCGCGCCGATCTCGTCCTCGCCAACGGCCTCGGTCTTGAGGGCAGACTGGCCGAGACCCTCGCGCGCATGGCGCGGACGGGGCGAAGCGTGCTTGCCGTCGCCGAAACCCTGCCCGAGCAGGAGCTGATCGCGGTCGCCGACGCCCCAGGCGCGTTCGACCCGCATGTCTGGATGGACCCAACCCTCTGGGCGAAGGCCGCAGACGCCGTCGCCGACGCGCTGGGCCGGCTCGATCCGCCCGGCGAGCCTCTGTTCCGGCGCAACCTCGACACCTTCCGCGGCGAGCTTGCCCATCTTGACGGCTACGCCTCGGCCGCCGTCGCCTCCATTCCCGCCCACGCCCGCGTCCTCATCACGGCGCACGATGCCTTCGCCTATTTCGGCCGCCGCTACGGCCTTGCCGTGGAGGGCATCCAGGGCCTGTCGACGGAAACCGAGGCCGGGCTCAGGCGGATCGGCGAGATCGTCGACCTTGTGGTGGCGCGGCGCATCCCCGCCATCTTCGCCGAGTCCTCCGTCCCCGACCGCAACCTTCGCGCGGTGATCGAGGGCGCCGCGGCGCGTGGCCATCGCGTCGCGCTCGGCGGCACGCTCTATTCCGATTCGATGGGAGAGCCTGGCACCTACGAGGGCACCTATCTCGGCATGCTCGACCACAACGTGACCACGATCGTCCGCGCCCTCGGCGGCACGGCCCCGGAGCGCGGCTTTGCGGGGCGGCTCGCGGTTCGGCGATGAGAGCACCCGACCCGGTCCCCCTGCCGCCCGAGCCCGCGCTCGCGGTCCGCAACCTCACCGTCGCCTACGGCGGTATGGTCGCGCTCACCGACGTGTCGTGGCAGGTCGCGCCGGGCACCCTCGCCGCGGTGATCGGTCCGAACGGGGCAGGCAAGTCCACCCTCCTCAAGGCTGTGCTTGGGCTCATCCCCCGCCTTTCCGGCGAGGTCTTGCTCTTCGGCCGCCCTTTCGCCGAGGTCCGCCACCGCGTGGCCTACCTGCCGCAGCGCGCCGCCGTGGATTGGGATTTCCCGCTGACGGCGCTCGATGTCGCCGCGCAGGGGCGCTACCCACAGGTCGGCTGGTTCCGCCCCCTGCCCAGGCGGGAGCGCGAGCGCGCGCGGGCCGCCCTCGCCGAAGTCGGGCTTGCTGATCATGCCGACCGCCGGATCGGCGCGCTGTCGGGCGGGCAGCAGCAGCGCGTCTTCCTCGCCCGTGCGCTTGCCCTCGAGGCCGACCTGATGCTGATGGACGAGCCCTTCGCCGGGGTCGATGCCGCCTCGGAGGCGGCGATCCTCGCCGTGCTGCGCCGGCTCGCCCGTGAGGGCAGGACGGTGGTCGCGGTCCACCACGACCTCGCCACCGCCCGCAGCATCTTCAGCGAGGTGCTGCTGCTCAACGGCCGGGTGATCGCGTGCGGGCCGATGGCGACGACGTTCACGGCCGAGGCCCTCGCGCGAACCTATGGCGCGCCCTTCCCGCTCGCAGCGGCCGCCTGAGGCGCCACCCGCACGGTGCTGGTCGACGCCCTCACCCTGCAGGCTGGCCACAATGCGACGGTGGTGGTCGTCGGCACCGCCCTGTTCGGCCTTGCCGCCGCAGCCGTCGGCGCCTTCGTGGTGCTGCGCGGGCGGGCGCTGATCGCCGACGCCGCGGCCCACGCCACGCTGCCCGGGGTCGCGGGCGCCTTTCTGCTCGCTCTCGCCCTCGGGTGGGACCCGCGCAGCCTTCCCATGCTGCTCGGTGGCGCCGCCCTCGCCGCTTGGCTCGCCGTGCTCGCGGTCGACGCGCTCGCCGCCGATGGGGGGCTCAAGGACGACGCGGCGATGGCGCTGGTGCTCGCCGTCGGCTTCGGCTTCGGCATGGTCCTTCTCTCCGTCGTGCAGGGCCTGCCGTCCGGCGGGCAGGCCGGGCTGAAGGCCTTCATCCTCGGCCAAGCGGCCGGAATGCTGGCGCGCGACGCGCTCGTGATCGCCGCCCTCGCCGTCGGTGCGCTTGCCCTCCTCGCCCTCCTCTTCCGCCCCTTCGCTCTTCTCTGCTTCGACCCGGCCTTCGCCGCCGCGGTCGGGCTTCCCGTGCGCGCGCTCGATCGTGGCTTGCTCGCGCTCGATGCTCGCGGTGGCGGTGATCGGGCTCGGCGCGGTCGGGGCGCTGATGGTGGTCGGGCTGATGGTCATCCCGGCCGCCACGGCGCGGCTCGTCGCGGGCCGGCTTGCCGGCATGGTCGTGCTGTCCGGCCTGATCGGCGCCGCCTCGGCCTGGGTGGGGGCGGCGCTTTCCGCCGCGCGGCCAGGCCTGCCCACGGGGGCGACGATCGTGCTCGTCGCTTCCGCCCTGTTCGCTCTCGCCCTCCTCGTCGCGCCCGAACGCGGCCTCATCGCGCAGGCGCTGCGGTGGGTCGCGGCCGCACGCGGGGCGCGACGGGCCGGGCCGCTTGGGCGGGCCGCCGCGGGCCAGGGCCGATGACCGAGTTCCTGCGACTTGACCTCGTTCCGCTCCTCTCCGCCGTCTTCGCCTGCCTCGCCTGCGGGCTTCTGGGCAACCTGCTTCTGCTCACCCGCCAGAGCCTGCTGGGGGATGCGATCAGCCACGCCGTCCTGCCCGGACTGGTGCTCGGGTTTTGGGTGTCGGGCTCGCGCGCGTCCCTGCCGATGCTGGGCGGTGCGGTGCTCGCGGCGGTCCTCGCCACGGTCGCGATCGACCTCGTCCGCCGCGCCGCCCGGCTCGAGGCGGGTGCGGCGATGGGGGTGGTGTTCTCGGCGATGTTCGCTCTCGGGCTCGTGTTGATCGAGCTGACGGGCGCGGCCTCGGTCGACCTCGACCTCGACTGCGTGCTCTCGGGCCAGCTCGAGACCCTGATCTGGCCCGCGGCGGAGGGCCTTCACTCGCTCTTCGATCCGCGCGCGCTCGGCCTCCTGCCGCGCGAACTTTGGACGCTGTTCGCCGTGCTCGCCGTGGTGGTCGCGACCCTCGCCCTCCTGTGGAAGGAGCTCCGCCTCGCCGCCTTCGACCCCGACTTCGCGGGCGCGATCGGGTTCGCGCCGCGCGCGCTCGGCCAGCTCGTGCTGCTGCTGACGGCGCTCGCCACCGTCGCGGCGTTCTGGGCCGTCGGCACGATCCTGGTCATCGCCGCCCTGGTCGGGCCGGCCGCCGTGGCGCGGCTCTTGACCGATCGCTACGGCCCGCAGTTCGCCCTCTCCGCCGCAGCTGCGGTGGCGATGGGGGCCGGAGGCTACGGCGCCTCGGTGCTTCTTCCGCCGCTGTTCGGGCTTGGCGGCCTGAACGCTGCCGGTCTGATCGCGGTCGCGGCCGGTGTCCTTGTGACCGCGGCGAGGCTCGTGCGACTGCGCCTGGAGAGGCGCGCCGCCATCCCCCCGGCCGCTTGACGCAGCGCAGCGCCTCCCTCAGCCTAGTCGCATACGAACAAGACGGAGGCGGCCGATGGAGACCGAGCGCGCAGAGCGCGACCTGCGCGGGCAGATGGCCAATCGCGCGCTGCTCTATCGCGACCTTCTTCTCACGTTAAGCGAGGAGCTCGGGCAGGAGCGCGCGGAGGCGCTGCTCGCGCGCGCGATCTACCGCCGCGGCGAGGCGATCGGGCAGCAGTTCCGCGCCTACGCTCCGGACGACTTCGCCGGTCTGCGGGACGCCTTTCTCGGCATCGTCCCGGGCGGGCAGGACCTGTTCAAGCCCGAGGTCAGGCGATGCGACTCGGAGGGCCTCGAGATCAAGTTCGGCGGCTGCCCTTTGAAGGAAGCCTGGCTCGCCGCCGGCGTGCCGGAAGGCGAGGTCGCGAGCCTCTGCCGCATCGCCGGCACGGTCGATCTCGGCACCTTCGAGGCGGCAGGGTTCGCGATCGAGAACCGGACCTGGCAACCGGGCCGCGACGGCTGCTGCCACCTGGTCATCTCCCCCCGCGCGCACGCGAAAGGAGACGGCGCATGACGACGACACGACGGAGCCTCCTGGCCGCAGCGGCACTTGCCCCGCTCGCCGCACCGCTCGCGCAGTCCCAGCCGCGGCGGGTCCTGATCGGCTACCAGCTGCCCCTCACCGGCGAATTCAGCCAGTACGGCGAGCGGTTCCGCAACAGTGCGCTGATGGCGCTCGATGCCTTCAACCGCTCGGGCCGCCTGCCCGTGCCTGTCGAGATCGTGTTCGAGGACACGCGGTCGGATCCGCGCGAGGCGGTGGCGGTCGCCCGCAAGTTCGTCGACAACCGCGAGATCGTCGCGGTTCTCGGCGACTTCTCCTCCTCGGCCTCGATCCAGGCCGGCCGCGTCTATGCCGAAGCCGGCATGCCGCAACTGTCGCAAACGGCCTCGCACCCGGACTTCGTCAAGATCAGCCCCTGGCAGTTCCGCAACATCACCACCCAGGCCTACGAGGGCCCGCGCGTGGCGGAGTGGATGCGCGAGAACGGCGTGCGCCGTGTGGCCGTGGTCGCGATCCAGAACGACTGGGGCCAGAGTGTCGTTTCCAACTTCGCCGAGGCGTTCCGCGCGGGCGGCGGCGAGGTGGTGGCGACCCAGTTCTTCAACCCGGGCAACCGCGAGTTCCGCGCCATCCTGACCGAGATCGCGCGCGCCCGGCCCGATGCCATCTACATCGGCATGTTCTACGAGGACGGCGCGGCCTTCCTGCAGCAGCGCCGCCAGCTCAACATCCGCGTTCCCGTCTACGCCACCTCCTCGCTCTACGAACCGAAGCTCGTCGAACTCGCCGGCGCCGGCGCGGAGGGCGTTTTCCTCTCCACCACCTTCATGGCCACGAGCCCCGAGCCGCATGTGCGCGCCTACGTCGAGGAGTATCGCCGTCGGTTCGGCAACGAGCCGAACATGTTCTCCGCCCAGGCCTTCGACGCGGTCAACATCCTGCTCGAGGCGATCGTGCGCGCCTGGCCCGAGGTGACGCGCGCGCGGGTGCGCGACGAACTCGCGCGAACGCGCGACTTCCCGGGCGTGACCGGCGTGACGACCTTCGACCCCGAGACGCGCGAACCCGCGAAGACGCTCGCTCGGATGCGGATCGAGAACGGGCAGTTCGTTCTCTTGCGCTGAGCGCGCCGAGAGGAGGGAAGGGGCGGAGCGCCGGTCGAGGGTGTTCGACCGCTTCGACATCTTCTTCGTCCAGCAGCTCGTCAACGGCCTCTCGGTTGGGCTCGTCTACGCGCTGGTCGCGATCGGCTTCACGCTGATCTTCGGCGTGCTGAACGTGGTCAACTTCGCGCACGGCGAGATCTACATGATCGGCGCCTATGCCGGCCTGCTCGCGATCGTCTTTCTCGCCCCGCCCTGGGTCGCCCTCATCCTGCTCGTGCTTGCCGCCGGCGTCGTCTCCGGCGTGGTGCTGGAGCGCGTCGCCTTCAAGCCGTTCCGGCGCTTCCGCGACGAAGCCTCGCTGAAGTCCAAGGCGATGCGCGAGAGCACGCTGCTCTCCTCCCTCGCCGTCTCCATCGTCGTGCGCGAGAGCGTGGAGAAGATTCTCGGCGCCGACATGCAGCCGATCCCGCGCGCCTACGCGGACGCGATGCAGGAGCCGATCAGCCTCGGCGAGCTTTCCGTCGCCTCGGGGCAGATCGCGATCCTCGCCGCCGCGATCCTGATGTTCGCCACCCTGCAGTGGATCCTCACGCGCACGGACATCGGGCTTTCGATCCGCGCGGTGGCGGCCAACCCCTTGGGCGCCCAGTATGTCGGAGTGAACGTCGACCGAACCGTGATCGCGACCTTCGCCATCGGCTCCGGCATGGGCGCGGTGGCGGGGATCCTGATCGGCCTCTATCAGGGCACCATCTTTCCGGCGATGGGCTTCGCCCCGGGCGTCAAGGCCTTCGTCGCGATGGTGATGGGCGGGCTCAACTCGATCCCCGGAGCGGTCGTCTGCGCGATCGTGCTTGGCCTGTCGGAGGCGGTGGCGACGGAGTTCTTCGGCCAAGGCTGGGCCGACCTCGTCGCCTACGTCTTCCTCGTCCTCACCCTCGTCTTCTTCCCCACCGGCCTGTTCGGTGCGGGGCGGGAGCGCGTCTGAGCACGATGCGCAAACACCTGGCTCCGCTCGCCGTTCTCGGTGTGCTGTTCGGCCTGCTGCCGGCTTCGCTCAGCGCGGCAGGATCCGGCTACCTGTTCCGGCTCGCCGACGTCACGTTGATCTTCTGCATCCTCGCTCTCTCGATGCAGCTCATCACCGGCGTGGCGGGGCTGCTCACCCTCGGCCACGCCGCCTTCTACGGCATCGGCGCCTACACGGCGGCGATCCTGTCCACGCGGGTCGGGCTCGATGCGGGGCTTACCATCCCGGCCTCGGGTCTCGTTGCCGCGCTCTTCGGTGTGCTGATCGCCCTGCCGACCATGCGGCTTGTGTCGATCTACTTCGCCGTCGCCACGCTGGGCCTCGGCGAGATGATCTACGTGACGCTGCTGAACTGGGTGTCGTTCACGCGCGGCCCGCTCGGCATCGGCGACATCCCGCCCTTGCGCCCCTTCGGACTCGATTTGTCCTCTCCGCTCGGGACCTACTTCCTCGTCGCGGCTCTGGCCGCCCTCGCCCTCCTCGTGGTGCACCGGCTCGCACACTCCTACTACGGGAACGCGCTGCGTGCGCTGCGCGAGGATGACCAGTGCGCCGATGCGATGGGGCTGCCGGTGGTGCGGCTCAAGATCGAGGTGTTCGCGATCGCCACCTTCCTCGCCGGCCTCGCCGGCGCGCTCTGGGCGCACACCACGGGCTACGTCAATCCGGCCGATTTCCGCTTCGCGGAAAGCATCCTCATCCTCGCCATGGTGGTGGTGGGAGGACTTGGCTCCATCCCCGGCGCGATCGTCGGGGCGGCCTTGCTGATCCTGTTGCCCGAGGCGCTGCGCGCGATCGGCGAGGTGCGCATCCTCGCGGTCGGCCTGATCATGTTCCTCTGCATCCTGTTCCTGCCGAAGGGTCTGTTCGGCGAGGTCGCGGCACTCGATCTCGTGCGGCGCCAGTTCGGCGCGGCCTGGGGCGGCAGCCCGGCCGGACGCCCGCTCGGCTGGCGCTGAGCCCCGCCATGCCCTTGCTCGAGATCGATCGCGTCACACGGCGCTTCGGCGGCCTTGTCGCGGTGGACGACGTTTCGGGGGCGATCGCGGAAGGCGAACTCGTGGGGCTGATCGGGCCGAACGGGGCCGGCAAGACCACGCTCTTCAACGTCATCTGCGGCTTCACCCCGCCGTCTTCGGGCGAAGTGCGGTTCGCGGGCGAGCCGATCACCGGGCTCAAGCCGTGGCGGATCTGCCGGCGCGGGATCGGCCGCACCTTCCAGAACCTGCGCATCTTCCCGAACATGACGGTGTTCGACAACGTCTCGGTCGGCGCGGCAGGCCGGCTCGGCATCGGTCCCTTCGAAACCCTCTTCGGCCGCGCGGCCGCGCGCTCGCGGGCGGCCGCCGTCAGCTCCCGTACCTGGGAGGCCCTGGAACGCACGGGCCTCGCTCCTTACGCGCACCTGCTCGCAGCCGACCTGCCCTACGGGCGGCGCAAGTATCTCGAGATCGCGCGCGCCCTCGCCACGGGCCCGCGGCTTCTCGTGCTCGACGAGCCGGCGGCCGGCCTGAACGAGACCGAAACGGCGGAGCTCGCCCGCTTCATCCGCGGCCTGCACGGCGAGGGCCTCACCATCCTCCTCGTCGAGCACGACATGAGCCTGGTGATGGGGATCTGCGAGCGCGTGATGGTGCTCGCCTCGGGCCGCAAGATCGCCGACGCCCCGCCCGCCGCCGTGCAGCAGGACCCGCTGGTGCTCGAGGCGTATCTCGGCACGGAGGAGGCGGCGTGAGCCTGCTCGAGGTGCGCGGCCTCGTCGTCCGCATGGGCGCGCTCGAGATCCTGCGCGGCGTGGATCTCGATCTCGGCCCCGGCGAGATCGTGACCGTGCTCGGCTCCAACGGGGTCGGCAAGACGACGCTGATGCGCGCGATCTCCGGCGTCTATCGTCCCGCAAGCGGATCGATCCGGTTCGGCGGCGAGGAGATCGCGGGCCTCCCTTCGCACGCGATCGTCGCCCGCGGCCTCGCCCAGGCGCCCGAGGGGCGGCAGATCTTCGGTGCGATGACGGTGGCCGAGAATCTCCGCCTCGGCGCGGCCGTGACGCGCAGCACCGCACGCGGCGAGACGCTCGAGCGCGTGCTCACCCTCTTCCCCGTGCTGCGCGAACGCTACCGGCAGCGCGCAGGAAGCCTCTCGGGCGGCGAACAGCAGATGCTCTGCATCGGCCGCGCGCTGATGGCGCAGCCGCAAAGCTCCTGCTGATGGACGAGCCCTCGCTCGGCCTCGCGCCCAGGCTGGTGCGCCAGGTGTTCGACCTGATCCGCACCATCCGCGCCTCGAGGAACGCCCGTCCTGCTGGTCGAGCAGAACGCGCAAGCCGCGCTCGGCGTCGCCGACCGCGCCTACGTCATGGACGGCGGGCGGATCGTCCTCTCCGGCGAAGCCGCCGCCCTGGCTCAGGACCCGCGCGTGCGCGCCGCCTATCTCGGCGGTCACGTCGCGGCCTGAGGCGAGACAGGAGGCGGCTCAGCAGGGCGGGGCGAAGCGGTCGAGGATGGCGATCACCTCCTCGTCCTCGAGCTGGTGGAAGTCCTCGTAGTGGCCGCCGATGCCGAAGGGGAGGGACGACACCTGGGCGACGACCACCCGGTCGGCCTCGCCCTCCAGCACCCGGACCGTGTCGGGCGGCGCGACCGGCACGGCGACCACGATCTCGTGCGGGCAGCGCGCGGCGCAGGACGGCGAGCCCCGCGCGCATGGTGGCTCCCGTCGCGATGCCGTCATCGACCACGATGGCGCTGCGGCCAGTGACGGGAACGCGCGCCCGCCCGGCGAGATAGGCCTCGCGCCGCCGCGCGATCTCGCCCCTCTCCCGCGCCACCGCTTCGGCGATCTCGCCCTCGCCGACCCCGGCGAGGCGGATCACCTCGGGGTTGAGGACGATCGCCTCCTCGCCCTCGCCGACTGCACCCATGGCCAGTTCCGGCTGATCAGGCACGCCGAGCTTGCGCACGAGGAGGAGATCGAGCGGGGCGTGCAGGGCCTCGGCAATCTCGGCCCCGACGACGACTCCGCCTCTCGGCAAGGCGAGCACGACGGGATCGCGCAGCGGCAAGCCGGAAAGTCGCCCGGCGAGGACCCGGCCGGCTTCCGCACGGTCCCGGAACGGTCGTCCCGCCCGCCAGCCGCCCATGGCCAGGTTCTCAGCCCCGGCGCGAGCGGTCAGGAGAAGCGGAAGGCGGAGGGCTGCGCCTCACCCGCCTGCTGGGCCTGGGCCTGGGCCTGGGCCTGAGCCTCCTTCACCTTCTCCTGGATCTGCTTGACGAGATTGGCGAGCGCGTTCGCCGCCCCCGGCAACTGCGTGATCGGGAGGATCAGCTGGCCGCAGGGCACCGGCTTGCCGTCCGCGCTCGCCTGGCCCAGGGTCAGCCGGGCGACCCCGTTCACCACCTGGGCTTCGATGATCCCGTCGCAGAACAGGGCAGGCAGGCGATCCGTCATCCTCGGTCCTCCAGGTGGCCCCCGGCCGTTGCGGCCGGCTCGGCCCGTTCGCCGCCGCGCGAACGCTTCCGCCCGGCCTTGGCCTAGGGCTCGCGGAAGGCACGGACAAAGCTGTCGCGCAGGGGCTGGGTGATGTACTGCCAGAACGTCCTTTCGCCGACCAGGATCATGACCTCGACAGGCATGCCGGGCACGAGCGTGATACCGCGGATCCGTTCGACCTGAGCGTGATCGAGCGAGACATGGGCGCGGTAGACGCTGGTGCGGAGCCGTTCGTCCCAGGTCGCATCCGCCGACACGAACTCCACCTGCCCGTGCAGGTACGGCACGAGGCGCTGCTTGACGCCCGGGAAACGCACCTCGGCGGAAAGCCCGACACGGACGGAGTCGATGTCGGTCGGCAGCACCATGACCTCGGCGACCAGGCGCTCCTCCTCGGGCACGATCTCCAACACCGGCTCGCCGGGGCGGACGACCTGGCCGGGGGAGAAGACGCGCAGGTTGAGGACCGTGCCGGCGACCGGGGCCACGATCTCGCGGCGCAGCGCGATGTCGCGCGCCTGACGCAGCCGCTCCTCGACCTCGACCAGGCGATCCCGCACCTCCCGCTGTTCCTTGCTGAGGTCGGCCGCGCGCGCGTCCCTCTGCGCCTGCAGCTGGGCCAAGGTTTCCGCGACCCCCGCCTCCGCCTTCGCCACCTGGGCGGCAAGATCCGCGCGGTTGCCGATCAGGCTCGCCTCGGCGCGCTGCAGGGCAAGCAAGCGGGGCCGCCGCTCCAGCCCCAAGCGGAGCAGTTCCGCCACCGCCGCCATTTCCTCGCGGATCAGCGCAACCTGCCGTTCCATCGAGGCGATCTGCCCGCTCGCCGCGTCGGCCTGGGCGCGGAGCTGGTCGGCCCGGGCCTGCAGCACGGCCTGCCCGCTCTCGAAGGCGATGCTGCGCGCCGAGAACAGCGCAGTCTGCCCGGCGAGAAGATCGGCCACCCGAGGGTCGGAGGACGCGGCGAGCAGTTCGCCCGGCCAGGCGATCTCGCGCGCGCCCGCCCGCTCCGCGGCAAGCCTCGCATCCTGGGCAAGCAAGGCGAGGCGCTGGGCGGCGAGGGCGGCGAGCTGCGCATCCGCCTGGATGTCGTCGAGCCTGACGAGCGTCTGGCCCGCCCGCACGCGGTCCCCATCGCGCACCAGGATCTCGCGCACGATGCCCCCTTCCAGATGCTGCACGAGGCGGCGGTTGCCCTCCGCCTTCAGGGCACCCACCGCGTAGGCAGCCTCGGCGAGCGGCGCGAGTGCCGACCACGCGCCGAAGCCGCCGAAGAGCAGGACGAGGACCACGATGCCGACCAGGGTTGGCCAACGCGTGCGCGGCGCGGGCGGAAGATCGATCACCGCCGGCGCGGCGGGGCGCGGCGCGCCGACGGCGCGCGGGCCGAGCCGGGCGAGGGTGGTTGCGCTGTCGTTCATGGTCCGGCCCGGCGGTCGTCGAGCCGCTGGGCAGCCGACGGCGACGCGACCTCGGCCGGGCGCGCCGGCTGCATGAGACGCTTCAGGACCTCGGCCCGCGGCCCATACAGTTCGGCCGCCCCGTCGCGCAACAGAAGCACCTTGTCCACGCCCTGCACCAGGGTGGGCCGGTGCGAGACGAGGACGACCGTGGTCCCGATGGCCTTCAGACGCTGCAGCGCCGCAAGCAGCGCGGCCTCGCCGTCGCCGTCGAGGTTGCTGTTCGGCTCATCCAGCACCACCAATTTCGGCCGACCGTACAGTGCGCGGGCAAGCCCCACCATCTGGCGCTGGCCTGCAGAGAGGAAGGTGCCGCCGTCGCCGATCTCGGTGCGGTAGTCCTGCGGCAGGCGGAGGATCATCTCGTGGCAGCCGGCGAGCCGCGCGGCCTCGAACACGGCCTCCGGGTCGGGTTCGCCCATGCGCGCGATGTTCTGCATCACCGTGCCGTCGAAGAGTTCGACGTCCTGCGGCAGATAGCCGATGTGCCGCCCCAAGTCCTCCCGCATCCAGGTGAACACGTTCGCGCCGCCGAGACGGACCGTGCCGGCGGTGGGTTCGAGGACGCCGATCACGAGGCGGATCAACGTCGTCTTGCCAGCCGCCGAGGGACCGATCACGGCGAGGGATTCCCCCGGTTCCAGGGCGAAACTCACGCCCTTGATGGTGGCAAGCGCGGCGCCGGGGAAGGCGTAGGTCACGCGCTCGGCGACGAGGCGCGCTTCGGGTTCGGGCAGCGGGATGCCGGCCGGGCGGATCCGCGGCAGTGAGAGATGCGTGGTGAGCCGGCGGTAGGACTGGCGTGCCGCGACGAGCTGCTTCCACGCGCCGATCATCTGCTCAACCGGGGCGAGCGCGCGGCCCATGATGATGGAGGCAGCGATCATCGCACCGGCGGTGATCGCCTGCTCGAGCACGAGAAGCGCGCCGAGCCCGAGCACGCCCACCTGCACGCCGAGGCGGACGAACTTGGTCGCCCCCATGATCCAGGCCGCCCGGTCGGCGGCCGCGACCTGGGCGGGCACGACGCGGGCCGAGGCCTCCTGCCAGCGCCGGATCACATCCCGGGCCATGCCCATCGAGTCGATCACCTCGGCGTTGCGCACCATGCTGTCGGCGCGCCGCTGCGCCGCGAGTGCAGCCGTGTTGGCACCGCGCAACAGACGCCCGGTGGACCATTCGTTGGCAACCGTGAGCAGGAACAGCGCGATCGCGCCGCCGAGCGCGAGCCACCCGAGCGAGGGGTGGAGGAGGAAGACGAAGGCGAGATAGACGGGGATCCACGGCACGTCGTAGAGCGCCGTCATGCCGGGCGAGGCGACGAAACCGCGGCAGACGGCGAGATCGCGCAGCGCCTCCATCCGGTAGGGCCGGGCGCGGAGCTGGGCTTCGAGGGCGCGGGAGAAGGTTTCGGGAGCGACACGCTGCTCGATCCAGGCCGCCGTGCGGGCGAGGATCTGCGTGCGCGCCGCCTCCAGCAGGGCAAGTGCCAGAAGGGCGCCGAGCGCGATCAGGGTGAGGAAGAACAAGGTGTCGGTCGAGCGCGTGGCCAGCACGCGATCGAACACCTGCATCATGTAGATCGAGGTCGTCAGCATCAGCAGGTTGACGACCAGGGAGAACAGGCCGACGGAGGCGAACTGCGCACGCGCGGCGGAGACGGCCCTGGCCAGAGCGTTGTCGGGGTCGATCAGCCCCCCGGAACGGAGGGAAGCGGAGGCGGACACGTCTCAGCCTCCGCCGATGAGGGCTGCGAGGGTTGCGGGCAGGCCGGCGACGCGATCGGCGGCAGCACGGATCAGAGCGTCATGCCCGCTTGCCCAGGCGAGCGCGAGAGCGCCGAGCACGATGCCGGCAAAGGCGGCACAGGTGAGCCTGAGGAAGCCGGGAGCAGGACGGAGCCGCCCCAGATGCTCGCGCACCGCCTGCAGGCGGATCTCCTCGACCCGGTTGTGCAGGTAGCGGTGAGCCCAGGCGGCAAGCGCGGCATCGGCTTCGCGGCGACGCGCCTCCACCGTCTCGGGAGAGAGGGTGTCGCCCGCCTGAACGGCGAGCGCGAAGGCGAGCAGGTCCCGCTCGCGGTCTTCGGCGGCGCCGGTGCGGAAGAGGGCCACCGCCCGGGCGAGCGGCGGGACTTGCGCCTCACCGCGCGTCTCCGGCGTCTCCTGAACCGATGCCGCCACCTGGGCCGCCCCCACCTGCCCCCCTCCCGATCATCACCGCGCGCTGGAACTCTAGGCAGCCTACGGGGAGAGAAGTAGAGCTCATACCGTTGCAATCCGGTTAAAGCTCACGAGGCGGGGCTCGGCCGGCGGTGGCGGGGCGCGTGCTCCGTCCCGACACCGACCTCGCCCGGTCGTCCCGAGGCGACCCGGGCCGTCGGGTCGCGGTCAGCCGCTCAAGCTCTGGGTCCTTCGAACCGCGGCGGCTTGTTCGAAGCCACGATCTCGACGCGGGTCGGCTCGCCGGTCTGTCCCGCGCGGGTCGGGGTCGATGTCATGAGCGAGCAAAGGCGGCGGCCCGATCGTATCCTCATCGGGCCCATGCGGGTCGGGGCGGGCGATGGGTTGCGCGGCTGTGGCACGGCCGACCGCCGCCGCCCCCGGCGCCGGTCGCTGGCGAAGGACGAGGAGCAGCCCAGACGCGACGGCGGAAACCCTGCGGGCGGGTCGACGGCGTGGGAACGGCCAATCGGTCGCGACGGCCGCCGGATGAGCAAGCGGGGTCGCAAATCCCGGCCGCCGGCAGGCGCGCCGCGCCAAGCCGCGGCCGATAGCGCGGCGCCGATGTTCGGCGGCAAGACCGACCGCGGGTGCGACCGCGGGCAAGAGTTCATCCGCCGCTTTGTCGTTACGGACGCGGCGCAGCACGACGGTGCCGAGCTTGCTGCCGTGCTTGATCCGACCCGCATCGGCGGCGCCGTGCTGGCCGAGGCCCGAAGGTCCTCCAGGGGCCATGCGGCCTACTGAAGCAAGGCCACCCTCGAACTGCCGGACCACCGCGGCCAGCGGCCCCGGGTCCAGCGCGCCAAGCCGTGCAGGCGGCCGATGCCCGTGCCCATCGGCCGCGGCAAGGCGACGCGAGCGTGCGTCCGCCGCCTCGTCGACCCGGTGTTTGCCGCCGAGCGGAGCGAAGGGGCCTCGTCGTGCGGTGCGTGGACTGGCCCGCGCGACTGGGCGCATCATGCTGGCCAGCTTGGCGCCCCCCAGGCGCCGCTCGGCCTCGATCGAGGGGCGAGGTGTGCCCGCCCGATCGCGCATCGCGCCGCAAGATCCGCGTCGCCTCCGGCGGAGAGCCCGAGCGGCACCAGAGCAGCGCATGTGCCCGCGCCCTTGCCATCGAGGTGGGTCGACCCCTTCAGTCCGCCAGTCGTCCAAGGTGTAAGAGCTCCCTTGTGTCAACGTGATCGCTTCGCCGCTGAGCGAAGACTGGATGTCTGAATCATTCGATCTGCCAACTGGCTTGAGGCGAGCTGGTCCCGACTGCGCCACCACCCAGTTAAGGCTCCGACAGCGCGGGAGAGGCCACGTGCAGGCTTGGTTTCCTGTCAGAAGATTTTTCACCTATTGATGCGTGGAGACATGGACGGGATCCCAACGTGGCGCCTCGCTCGCCGCGGTGTCGGGAAATTTTACAGAGGCTGGGGAGAGGAGCTTGCCTCTACCCCTAACCCTCTGACAGGTCATGCTTGGCATCAAACTTGCCTTTTACTGCATGGGCTGGGATAGGACGTTCATGCCGCCCAGCGCCAACCACTGCGGAGGAGGGGATGAGGATGTCAAAAAAGTCCTTGCTGCTGGCGGCAGCCTTGACCGTGGCGGCCGGCACGCCGGCTTCGGCCGCACAATTCACGTTCTTCGGCGAAGACAGAGGCCTCGGCGAGGCTGCTCGGTTGCCTGCGTATCCGAACGCTTTGGCAGCGCGAGCCAGCTTTCTGTCGAGTCTTGTCGGAGTTGGGACGGAGACCTTTGAGAGCTTTGCGACCGGGGCGACCGCTCCGTTGGCAGCGACGTTCCCGGGTGCGGGTACGGCGACGATTGTCGGTGCCGGCAACATCGCGAATGTGCCCTCCGGCACAAACGGTGGTGGGCGTTATCCGATTTCGGGAAACCAGTACTGGGAAGTCACAGGGGCTTTTTCCATCGAATTCGACGAACCTATAGCGGCTTTTGGTTTCTTCGGCGTTGATATTGGCGACTTTTCCGGTCAAATTACACTGACGTTTACCAACGGGACGACAACCACATTAACTGTCCCAAACAGCACGGGAGTTCCGGGCGGTGGTGTCTTGTTCTTCGGCTTCATCGACACGGACAATACCTTCAAGAAAGTGACTTTCGGTAACACCGCTGCTGGTACCGATTTTTTTGGTTTCGACGACTTCACGATTGGCTCCCTGCAACAGGTGCGGATCCCTGAGCCAGCGAGCCTTGCGCTGTTTGGTCTCGCTCTGGCCGGTCTCGGCGCGTTGGCCCGCCGTCCTGTCTCCTGACGCTCTTGGACAGGTTGCGTCGATGAGTGGGGAGGGGCTTGGTTTCCAGTCCCCTCCCCACTGCGACCGCTGCCACCCTTCCGTCTCCTCGTTGCTTGAACAGCGTCCTCTAAGCTCAGCCCTCGGTGTTCGCGTCGAGAGGGGACGGTGGCGGACAGCACGATGGCGCTGAGCACGGTGTTGCCGCAGAGGTTGTAGCGCACGGCGATGCGGCGCCGATCCTTGAGGCGGCCGAACACGACCTCGATGCGCCGTCCCTGGCGGCAGAGCACGGCGTCGTGCGGGCTGCGGCGCTTTCGGCCGCGGGTCGAGGGAAGGCAAGGCGCGATGCCGCAGTTCCGCACGGCAGCGACGAGGAGGGCACGGTGGGCCCCGGCCGAACAGTGGTCTCCGTGACCGCGGTCGGTGATCGATTCGCAGGCCGGGGGCAGGCGCGGGAGCATGATTGCCGCACTTCGCTGGTCGATCACGTGTGTTTCGCCAAAGGAGCAGGGCGATGGGCCGTCCGTGGCCGTCGCAGGCGGCGCGGAGCTTTCGCGAGGCTGAGCAGGCGGGGGAAAGCCCGTTTTGAGCAGGCTGGCCGCCGTGCGCCACGCCTAGAGACAGATGCTGCCGATCAGCCTGCGCTCGGGCGGCCCGCGCGCGGCGGCGAGTGCGGCGAAAATTCGTTCAAACACCCTCATGCGGCTCCGCCGGACGAAGCGGTTGTCAGGGTCTTGTCCGAGCTGAGCCCGATGTTGCGGTCGCGCGACCGAAAGCCGCTCGCGAGGACGACGGCAATCCAACCGAGCGGGTCTCGATCCGAACGGCGAGATCCGCTGGGAGTCGTTCGGTTCCGTTGAAACCTCGCTCCCGCCGGCTGCAACCGAAACATCCACCGCCGGTCGCGGCTTGATGCTTGGACGGGTGCCGGTAGGAGAAGAGACGTTTCTCATCGTGCAGCAGGCCGGCGGCGCGAGCGACGGCGCGTGGTTCGGGAACTTTTCGCCGGACGACGTGCTCCTCTACTCGGACGCTCCCTTCCCGAGCGCCGTTCTCGTTGTGTTCGACGACCCGGTGTTTGCGGTCGGTGCCCAGGTGCAGGCGGGTGACTACGGCAGGTTCCTCGGCTTCATCGGCGCCTTCGGCCCGGACGGGAACGCCATCGGCGCGCCGTTCTCGGCCGACGGGGAGAGCACGGAGAACGCGGACGGTTCGGCGTTGGTCCTCGGCCTCTCAGCCGAGACGGCGATCATCAAGGCGGTGAGCTTTTCGGCAACCGTTCTCGACCGTGCAGGAAACGTCGTGCGCCAGGACTTCGCGCTCGACTTCGTTTCGTGCAACGCCCCGCCGAGCCTGGACGTTCCGGAACCGGCACGCTCGCGCTGCTCGGCCTTGGCGTGATCGGCCTTCTCGCGACCCGCCGCGCCGTCTGACGCCAGCGCCCCGCCGACGCGGGCGCCCTCCGGACGCCGCCTCGGACGGCTGGCCGTCGGCCGACGCGGGCAAACCCGGCATCTCGTCTCTTTGTGGGGCGGGCCTTGCAAAGCCGCTCACGCCGAGAACGGGTGGCGAGCCTGCGCGTGTGGCATGCTCCATCGCGCCATGACCGATCTGGACGCCGATTTCGGCCGCCTCGCCCGGGCCCGCCTTGCTGCCGCATCGACCGCCGCGGCGGGGGATGCCGTTGTGGTCGCGCTCGCCATTCGCTTGGCCGAAACCCAGGAGACCTTGCGGCCAGCCGCCCGGCCCCGGCGGCGTCTTCTCTGGTCGCGGCACGTCGCCGGAACAAAACGCGACGGAGTCGAACTCTGCGGGGACCGGCACGGCGGGGGACGATGACGATGCCGTCGTCGCCGTCGCCGAGGCCGGCGACACGTGCTCGCCCGGCAGCGCGGACTCGCTCGGCTTGTTCGCCACCGCCCTCTCGTTGGGGGCGCGTGCCGCCAACGAGGCCGGTCAGGGCGGCGTGCGGGTGCTCACCTTGTCGGCCCCGGATGAAGCGACGACGGATACGCCCGCCCGGTGCCTGATCGCTCTCCTCGCCCCCGCTCCCGTGTCCGCTCTGCTCCCGCCGTGCGCGGGCGAGAGCGAGAGCGCGCGCGCCCACCACGCCCGTGCTCTCGAAAACCGCCTGCGCGGCGCCGACCTGATGGCGGATCGGATCGCCGCGCTCGCCTCGCTTTGCCCCTCCGAGATC
>JAVQZW010000005.1:0-75786 GCA_033582875.1 Acetobacteraceae bacterium
ACCTGATCGCCGCGCACCACGGCCGCCGCCTCGCCCTCGCCACCGTGCCGGCCGAGGACCCTGCCGTCTACGCCATGCTCGCGCGCGCCAATTCCTTGGGCGTCTTTCAGGTCGAGAGCCGGGCGCAGATGGCGATGCTGCCGCGGCTGAAGCCCTGCGTGCTTCTACGACCTCGTCATCGAGGTGGCGATCGTCCGCCCGGGCCCGATCCAGGGCGACATGGTGCACCCCTACTTGCGGCGGCGAAACGGCGAGGAGCCGGTGTCGTTCCCGTCGCGCGAGCTCGAAGAGGTCTTGGGGCGCACGCTCGGCGTGCCGCTCTTTCAGGAACAGGCGATGAAGATCGCGATCGTCGCCGCGGGCTTCACGCCCGAGGAGGCGGACCGGCTTCGCCGTGCGATGGCGACCTTCCGCAAGGTCGGCATCATCCACGAGTTCCGCACGAAGCTCGTGGAGGGGATGGTGGCGCGCGGCTATGCGCGGGATTTCGCCGAACGCTGCTTCAAGCAGATCGAGGGCTTCGGCACCTACGGCTTCCCGGAGAGCCACGCCGCCTCCTTCGCGCTCCTCGTCTACGTCTCGGCCTGGATCAAATGCCATTACCCGGCCGCCTTCGCTTGCGCGTTGCTCAATGCACAGCCGATGGGGTTCTACGCCCCGGCGCAGATCGTGCGGGATGCGCGTGCGCATGGCGTGGTGGTGCGCGCGCCCGACGTGAACGCCTCAGAGTGGGACAGCACGCTCGAGCCTTGCGCGGAAAGCGCGGGCGGGGTCGCGATCCGCCTGGGGCTTCGCGAGGTGAAGGGCCTCGCCGAGCGCGACGGGCGGGCGATCGTCGCGGCGCGCGGGCTGGGCAACGGCAAGCCCTACGAGAGCCTGGAGGAAGTCGCGCGCCGCGCCGGCGTGGGCCGGGCCGCGCTCGAATGCCTGGCCGAGGCCGATGCCTTCGCCTCCTTGGGCCTCTCCCGCCGCGCCGCGCTGTGGGCGGCGCGCGCGCTCGAGGCTCCGCCCCCTCTGTTCGCCGCCGCCGAGGGCGACCTCTTCGCCGAAGCCGCGCCCGCTTTGCCTGCAGCGAGCCTCGGCGAGGAGGTGGTGGCGGACTATGCCGCGCTCGCCCTCTCCCTGCGCGCCCATCCCCTCGCTCTTCTTCGGCCCGACTTGCGTCGCCTCGGCTGCCGCGATTCCCGCACGCTCCTTGAGGCCCGCGAGGGGAGCCGCGTGCGGCTTGCCGGGCTCGTTCTCGTGCGGCAACGGCCGGGCAGCGCGAAGGGGGTGGTGTTCGTCACCCTGGAGGACGAGTTCGGCCAGGCGAACGTCGTCGTCCTCCCGCCCGTGCTCGCGCGCTTCCGCACCGCGATCGTGGCTGCGCGTCTGATGGTGGTGGAGGGCGTGGTGGAGCGGCAGGACTACGGCGCCGCTCCCATCATCCATCTCGTCGCGCGGCGCGTGTTCGACCGCTCCGACTTGCTCGCCACACTGCGGGCGCGCCAGGGTGACCGGGCGGCGTGGGACCGCGCGCTTGCCCGCGCCGACGAGGTGCGTCGCCCCATCGACCGCGACGCGCGGTTCGGTCCGCCGCGCCGCGCGCTTGGCGCGGATCCCGCGTCTTTCCTCCCCGACAGCCGGGATTTCCGTTGAGGCTCGAGATTGCGCCTTTCGCGAGGATTGCCGGCCGGATCCCGTGCGGTCGCCGCGCAGCGGCTCAGTCTGCCCTCCTCTGCACAGACCAACCACAAGTGGCCTCTCTCCGCGACGATGTTCGGCGCGCGCCGGGCCTACGGCCGACCGGTTCGGCATCACCGGCGCCAGAATCGTCCCCGTGCCGGTTACAGTCATCGAACTCGGCTGGCAGCTCGCGGTGCCCGGCGCGCCGGAGTTCGCCCTATGTCCTGCGGCCCTGTTCTGCGCGTCCAGTGCGTCCTGCGACGGGACAGAGATGGCGAGCGATGGCGTCCGCCGAGGAGCGATACTTCATCCATCGCGTCTCAGGGGTCGGAGCGAAAGCTTAAGCGTCGAAGGCTGGCAGACGCCGGCATTCGGCTGCGCTTGGCCCTCGCCGGAAGAGGGCGGCGTCGAGGGGCTTCGATCCGCAGGACTGTACGGGTTCTGTTTCCGCTATCGCCAAGCGTGATTCGGTCCGCTCGGACGCGCGCGGTCAGACGGGCACGGCTTCCTCGAACATTGGGCCCAGGCCCGGCTGCGCCATGAGCCCTTGGAGGCGCCTTGGGGGGAGGGGGAGCGCCGGCCGTGGGATGCGCGCTCGTCTCGCCGCTCCTCGCGACGATCGTGATCGCCGCCGATGCGATGGTGCTCCTTTGTACGACCTTCCGCCTGAATAGGGTGGCTGCAGCGCTCGGCAACGTGGTGTCGCGGTATTCTGCCCGACCGCTCTCTCGTTCTCCGATGTCGAGCGCGACCCTACCGCAAGGAACGCCCTGTGATCCGTACGCATTCGCGCCTCACGGCCTGCCTCACTGCTCCGGTTCTGGCGGCAGCGCGAGCGATCGGCCGCAGCGACGATCCGCCCGGTCCCACGATCCGAGCCGTGCAGGCGGCACGCGACGCTTTTAGCGCCAATTTCTGCGGCGTGGCAGGGATGGCGATCGCCCAATTCGGCGACCGCGCCCGCGGCTCTCGCGAAGCCGCTGTCCCTGCGCGAGCGTTGCGGGCCGCATTCGCAGGAACGGAGGACGTGCGCTGCTTGCCACGACCGCGGTGCTGCGCACGACCTTCACGCGTGTCTTGGGCCTGCTCGCAAAGCTGGTGGGGCGGAACGAGCTTCCGGTCCAGTCCTTAGGCGTCACCGGCATCTGGCGGAGCCGGCCCGAACCAGTGATGCTGCTCGACACCTCCGCGGCGGCGGGACCGGCTTCTAGCCCTGCTCTCTGTCCAGACGGGATCGGACGAGGCGCGTTGCCTCGCCGACGACACGGCCACCTTCGGGGCTTAGATCGCCGAGACCCGGCTTCGCGCCGCGGTCGTCGCGGCCTCTATCTCGACTGTCGGAGCGCCATCGCCGCTTCCAAGGGCGGCCTCCCTACCGGCTGGCGCCTGCCCGACTCCGCTGCCGTTTGCGGCACGGCCAAGGGGGCTGTCCGGCTGTCGCCTCTGGATGTTGCACCGCCTGTCCCAGCCGGAGGGGTGCGGACTCCGGCTTCTGCCGCGGCGCAACGACCAGTCACTCCACCCTCTGCCTCGGCGTCTGTGGCGCCGCGAGACGAGCCTTCGCTCACCCGCCCCCGTGCTGTCGCCTCGCCCGGTTCGCTTAGGGCGGCACCCGCCGCGGCGTCGGCGCGGCCCGCCCCGTCGCGGGACGAGACCGTGATGCGAGGCACTCCGTCCAGTTTTGCGCGATGCTCCCGCCCCGCGCGGTTGTCGATATGCCGGCGATACCGGACGGGACGCGCGGACCAATAGGGCTGTTGCGGCTAAGGTCGCCGTTTCCGCAGCAGAGCGCGCCGCCGGCGCTGAGCCGGCTCCCCCGGCCACGGCTCCCCCTTCAACACGACCGCGGGTGCCATCGGCGCCGGCTGACGCGCCCCGTTGCGGCGCCAGGGGAACGCCGAGCCACGAGCACAGGGGTCGCGGGCGATCGTTAGAGCCCGCTCGCGTTCGCGGTTGACGACGCGCTTCGGGTGTTCGAGACGTTCACGAAACGGAAGATCGAAGTTCTGAGCTTCCGCTCATCTGACCGCGGAACCGATTCCTTGCCGCGCGGAGGTGGCGCGACACCTGAGACGATACGCCCGAGCAAGCCTCGGCCGATGTCGAGGCGGGCTGTCTAGGAAGAGCTGACGAGAGCCGTCTTGCGGCCGTGCGATGCATCGCCGGTCCTGCCGGTGCCCAACGATGTTCGCCGTCCGGTGCGGCCGACCCCGTACGGAGGCAACGAATGTCTGTCTCGACTTTCCGCTTCGCCCCGTGCGCCGCGACCGGACCAAGGAGTGCAGGCCGAGACGGTCGCCCGCGTCTGCCCTTGTAACTTCTTCGCGGCTCCCTGCTTCGACGGCCGACCCGGTCGCCTCCCCCCTGTTGATCTCGCCTCACGAGAGCGATGCGCCGAACCGTCGCCTTGGCCGGCGGCCTCTTTGCTCGAACCTCCGCGCAGGAGCCCTGGTATGGCGTTGCATCATCCGGCTCTCCTGTGAGCGGAGCGCGATAGAGAGCCAAGCAGGCGTCCGACGGCGACCTCCGATCGTTCCGGACCCGGAAGCGGAAACGTGGGGGCGAACAGCATGCCCACGGGCTCCAACAGCGTCGCCGTGCGCAGCCGCAGCGCCGCTCGGCTCATGCGCTCCCGTCGAGGAGACGCGCCCGCCGATCACCTGCCTGCGAACCGGATGACCGGGAGGCAACGTCCGATCCCGCTCCGATTTTCACTGAACTGCAACTACGCCTACATGCGCATGTAGCGGCCAGTATGTAACGACTCGCACTTGCTTGACCAAAGACAGAGTATGAGCAGGCCATGAGTAGGAGATCGATCCTCCGGCGATCCGCGCTTCGCGCACTGTCCGCCTCTGTCGTCGCGTCGGCGCTTCCTCGCTTCTCCGTCGCGCAGGCGGATACGCGGCCGTCGGTGACGATCGCGGTTCAGAAGATCGTCAATTCGAACACGCTCGAGGTTCTGCGCGAGCAGTCCAATGTCGGCGAGCGCGTCTTCTACACCTCGCTCTGGGAGACGCTCATCGGACGTGACTGGCAGGGCGCGCTCGAAAGCGTTGCCGGCCTGGCGACGGCGTGGCGGCGCATCGACGAGCGCACGGTGGAGCTCGACCTGCGCGAGGGGGTTCGGTTCCACAACGGCGACGAGATGACGGCGGAGGATGTCGTGTTCTCCTTCGGACCCGAGCGGATGTTCGGCACCGGAGAGACGCAAGCGCAAGGCACGCTGTTCGCCCGCATTCCTGGGCAGGGGTCGCAGGGGCGCGAACTCCCGCCCGAGGTTCCGGCCGTCGCCCGGAGGATCTGGCCGGCGCTTGAGAGAGTCGAGGCAGTCGGCCGTTACCGCGTGCGCTTCGTCAACGCGCGTCCGGACGTGACCATGGAGGGTCGCCTTGCGCGCTACGGCAGCGACATCTGCTCACGCCGCGGCTTCCTGGAGGCTGCCTCCTGGCTCGAGTGGGCGCGCCGACCGGTCACGACCGGTCCCTACCTGGTCGCCGAGTTCCGACCCGACGTCTCTCTCACCCTCGCCGCGCATGACGACTATTGGGGAGGGCGGCCGCCCCTGCGCCAGATCCGGTTCGTCGAGGTGCCGGAGGTGTCGAGCCGCATCAACGGCCTGCTCTCCGGCGAGTTCCAGTTCGCCTGCGACATCCCGCCCGACCAGATCAGGGGCATCGAGCGCAACCCTGCGTTCGAGGTCCAGGGCGGGACGATCTTGAACCACCGTCTGACCGTGTTCGACAAGAACCACCCGCAGATGCGCGATCCGCGCATCCGCCGTGCGTTGACTCACGCGATCGACCGCCAGGCGATCGTCGACAGCCTCTGGGCAGGCCGGACCCGCGTGCCGCGCGGGCTGCAGTGGGAATACTACGGCGACATGTTCCACGCCGACTGGGAGGTGCCGCGATACGACCTGGCTGAGGCGCGACAACTCGTGCGCGAGGCAGGCTACCGCGGCGATCCGATTCCGTATCGCCTCCTGAACAACTACTACACGAACCAGGTGGCGACAGCGCAGATCCTCGTTGAAGGCTGGCGCGCGGCCGGGCTGAACGTCGAGATCCGGATGGTGGAGAACTGGGCGCAGATCTTCTCGCGCGAGACGCCGCGGGCGATCCGCGACTGGTCGAACAGCGCGCCCTTCAACGACCCGGTCTCGTCGATCGTTAATCAGCATGGCCCGCGCGGGCAGCAGCAGCAGGTCGGCGAATGGACCAACGACGAGTTCAACCGCCTCTGCGAGGAACTCGAGACCTCGACGGATCGGGCGCGGCGGCGCGCCCTGTTCCGCCGGCTTCTCGAGATCGCCGAACGGGAGGATCCCGCCTACACCGTGCTGCACCAGAACGCCACCTTCACCGCCAAGCGGCGCGACCTGCGCTGGAAGGCGAGCCCCGCCTTCGCGATGGACTTCCGGCCGGGAGCGTTCGGTGGCTGACCCTCGGCCCCTGACGCGGCGGGCGCTGCTCGCCGCCTCGGCCTCGCTCGCCGCGCCGGCGGTCGCGCAGGCCGACCCGCGGCCGCAGGTGACGGTTGCGGTGCAGAACATCACCACCTCGAACACGCTCGAGATGCTGCTCGAGCAGTCGAACGTCGGCACAAGGATCTTCCGCAACTACGTCGAGCCGCTGATCGACACCGACTGGCTCGGCGACATGTCGCTCGTTCCCGGCCTTGCCGTGTCCTGGAAGCGGCTCGACGAACGCGTCGTCGAGTTCGACCTGCGCGAGGGCGTCGTGTTCCACGACGGCGAACCGTTCACGGCGGAGGACGTCGTCTTCTCCTTCGGACCGGATCGGATGTGGGGCGGCGGAGCGCGCGAGGTGCCGCCCGCCGTGCCGCAAGCGGCGCGCCAAGCCTTCCCCGCGTTCGCCGCCATGGAGGCGGTCGGGCCGCATCGCGTCCGATTGGTCAACAGCCGCCCCGATCCGGCCCAGGTCGGACGGATGGCGCGCACGATCGGGGTGATCGCTCCCCGCCGGTCCTTCCTCGCAGCGCCTTCGTTCATGGATTGGGCCCGTCGTCCGATCGGCACTGGCCCCTATCGCGTGGCCGAGTTCCGGCCGGATCGCGCCCTCGTGCTCGAGCCGCACGATCGGCACTGGCAGGGACGGCCGCCCTTGCGCCGTCTCCGCTTCCTGGAAGTGCCCGAAGTCGCGTCGCGGATCAACATGCTGATCTCGGGCGAGGTCGAATTCGCGACCGATATCCCCCCCGACGAGATCAGGGCGATCGAGAGCGATCGTCGCCTCGACGTCGTGGGCGGGCCCATCAACAACATTCGCTACATCGTCTTCAACAAGTCCCACCCCGCCCTTGCCGACCCGCTGGTGCGGCGGGCGATGACGCATGCCGTCGATCGCGAGGCCATCGTCTCCGCGCTGTGGGAGGGCAGGACGGCGGTGCCGCGTGGGCTGCAGTGGGAGTTCTACGGCGCGTTCTTCCTGGCAGACTACGACACGCCCCGCTTCGACCCCGGCGAGGCGCGGCGCCTCCTGCGCGCCTCGTCGTATCGCGGCGAGCCGATCCCGTGCCGCTGCCTGAACAACTACTACACGAACCAGCTGGCGACCGCGCAGATCGTGGTCGACGGGTGGCGCGCGATCGGCCTCAACGTCTAACTGCAGATGGTGGAGAACTGGGGCCAGATCCTGGGGGGCGATGCGGCCACGCGCGGGGTGCACGACTGGTCGGCCTCCGCGGTTGTTCCCGATCCCTCCGTTCAGATGGTCGGCACCTGGGGCCCCGCCGGCGGCCCGTGGCGCCGCCGCCAATGGTGGAACGACGAGTTCGCCCGCCTGTGCGAGGAGTTCGAAACCAGTCTCGACGAACCGAAGCGGGTGGCGATGTGGCGACGCATGCTCGTCATCATCGAGCACGAGGATCCGGCCTACGTCGTCCTGCATCGAAACGCCAATTTCACCGCCAAGCGCCGCGACATCCGCTGGCGGCCCGCCCAGTCGTTCGTGATGGATTTCCGCGCCCACAACTGGGGAGCCTGACCTCTTGCCGGTGCCGGCTCCCGCACAATCGGAGGCTCACATGCCGGAACTTCGGCGGCGCACCCTGCTCGCCGCACCGCTCGCGCTTGCCGCGCCCGCGATCGCGCAGGGGGACGGGCGACCTACGCTCACCGTCGCGGTGCAGAAACTGTCCAACTCCAACACCTTCGAGCCGCCGCGCGAGCAATCGAACGTGGGCTTTCGCGTCCACGGCCTCTATTCGGAGCAGCTGATCGGCACGGATTGGCTGGAAGGGGCGCGTCTCGTCCCTGGCCTAGCCGTCTCCTGGCGCAGGATCGACGACCGCACGATCGAGTTCGACCTTCGCCCGGGCGTCCGTTTCCACGACGGGAGGGAGATGACGGCGGAGGACGTCGCCTTCTCGTTCGGCGAACGGCTCTTCGGGGTCCGTGGAGCAACCGGCGAGGGGCGGTCCGGCGTGCTCGCCGGCGCGGCCGGCAAGGAGCCGCCGCCCGAGGTCGTCGCCACGGCGCGTCGCACCTACCCAGCCCTGGAGCGGATCGGAGATTCTCGACCGCCACCGCGTGCGCTTCGTCAACGCGCGCCCCGACGTCACGCTCGAGGGGCGGATCGCACAGAGTGTCGGCGCGATCCTCTCGCGGGAGGCGTTTGCCGCCGCGGATAGCTGGCTTGCCTGGGCCCGCGCGCCGATCGGTACCGGCCCGTATCGGATCGCCGAGTTCCGCCCTGATACGCTGCTCGTGCTGGAATCACACGACGCCTATTGGGGCGGCCGCCCTCCCGCGCGTCGGCTCCGGTTCGTCGAGGTGCCGGAGGTCGCAAGCCGGATCAGCGGGCTCCTCTCGGGTGAGTTCGACTTCGCGTGCGACATCCCGCCCGACCAGATCGCGACCGTCGAGCGCAATTCGCGCTTCGAAGTGCTGGGCAGCCCGATCAACAACATCCGTAAGTTCGCCTTCGACAAGACCCACCCTGTGCTTGCGGATGCCCGCGTGCGCCGCGCGATGAGCCACGCCATCGACCGGCAGATGATCGTCGACACGCTCTGGGCGGGCAGGACCAGGGTCCCGCGCGGCATGCAGATGGAAAGCTACGGCGCGATGTATCTCGCGGACTGGGAAAACCCGCGCTTCGATCCGGCAGAAGCCCGGCGCCTGCTGCGCGAGGCGGGCTACCGCGGCGAGGTCATCCCCTATCGCCTGCTCAACAACTACTATACAAACCAGGTTGCGAACGCTCAGATCGCGGTGGAGATGTGGCGGGCGGTCGGGCTAAACGTGCAGATTGAGATGAAGGAAAACTTCTCCCAGATCACTGCGCGGACGCCGGGCCGGGCTGTGCGCGACTGGTCGAACACATCAGTGTTCGGCGATCCCGTAGCAGGCATCCTGCGCAACTTCGGCCCGCGCACGGAAGCCGAACGCAACGGCGAGTGGACGAACGCCGAATTCGACCGTCTCGCGCAGGCGATCGAGGCGGAGACCGACATCGCGCGCAGGCGCGAGCAGTTCCGCCGTCTCCTCACCATCATTGAGCGGGAGGATCCGGGCTACATCGTCCTGCACCACGCCGCTGCGTTCACGGCCAAGCGCCGCGACATCCGCTGGCGCGCGTCCTCGGGGTGGGCTCTCGTCTTCGGGCCGGGCAACCTCGCGATCGGATCGTGACGCCGCTCATTTCGATCCGAGGCCTCAGGGTCTCGTTCGACGGGCAGCCGGCGCTCCGCGGCGTCGATCTCACAATCCATCGCGGCGAGTCGCTTGGCCTCGTCGGCGAATCGGGCTGCGGCAAATCCGTCACTTGGCTTGCCGCGCTCGGCCTGCTGCCGTCACGCGGCCGCCGTTGCGGGATCGGTGGCGCTGGAGGGCGAGGAACTGGTTGGCGCTCCGGTCGCAGTCCTCGAACGGGTTCGGGGGCGGCGCATCGCCATGATCTTCCAGGACCCGGCGTCCTCGCTCAATCCGGTGCATCGGATCGGGCGGCAGATCGCGGAGTCGTTGCGGCTCCATCGCGGGCTCGAGGGCGGGGCGGCGCGCGCCGAAGCGAGGCGCCTCCTCGATCTCGTCGGCATGCCGGACGCCGAACGGCGGCTCGACTGCTACCCGCACGAACTCTCGGGCGGACAAAACCAGCGCGCGATGATCGCGATGGCGATCGCGGGCAGGCCCGACCTGCTCGTCGCGGACGAACCGACCACCGCGCTCGACGTGACCATCCAGGCGCAGATCCTCGACCTTCTCGGCACGCTCCGCCGCGAACTCGGCATGGCGCTCGTGCTGATCAGCCACGATCTCGGCGTGGTCGCCGAAACCTGCGAGCGTGTCGCCGTGATGTATGCGGGCCGAATTGTCGAGGAGGCAGGGACGGACCGTCTCTTCGTCGACCCGCGACATCCCTACACCCGCGGGCTTCTTGCCGCCTTGCCGCCCCTCGAGGGGCCGCGACAGCGCCTTCGCGCGATCCCGGGCAGTGTGCCTGAGCCGTGGGCGATGCCTCCGGGCTGTGCGTTCGCGCCGCGCTGCCCCCTGAAGCAAGCCGAATGCGACGAGGGCGAGCCGCGCTCCATCGTCCTTGATGCCGGGCGGTCCGCAGCCTGCCTGCGCGCTGACGAGTCCCTGAGCGTGAGGGCGATGGAAGCGGCATGAGTGACCTCGTTCTCGTCGCTGAACGGCTCCGCAAGGTCTACTGGCTGCGGCGCGGGCTTGTCGGACGGTCGGTCCGTGTCGTCGCGGTCGACGACGTCTCGCTTCGCGTCGAGCGCGGCCGGACGCTCGGCCTCGTCGGGGAATTGGGGGTGCGGCAAATCGACCACCGGGCGTCTCGTTCTTGGGCTGGAACAGCCAGACCATGGGACGGTGACCGTGGAAGGCGCGCCCATGCCGGACCCCGGCTCCCCCGAATGGCGCCGCCTTCGCTCGCGCCTGCAGATGGTCTTCCAGGACCCGCTCGGCGCTCTCGATCGCCGCCTGACCATCGGCACGCAGATCCGCGAGCCGCTCGACATCCATCGCATCGGCCCGCCGCGGCACCGCAGAGAGCGGGTGCTCGCCCTCCTTCGCGCGGTCGGCCTGCGGGAGGACCACGCCGAGCGCTACCCGCACGAGCTCTCCGGCGGACAGAGGCAGCGCGCGGTGCTCGCCCGCGCCTTGGTCACCGATCCGGTGCTCGTGGTCGCAGACGAGCCGATCAGCGCCCTCGACGTCTCCATCCAGGCGCAGGTGATGAACCTGCTCCTCGATCTGCAGGAGCGTTTCGGCATCGCGATGCTGTTCATCAGTCACGACCTTCGCGCCGTGCGCCAGGTGAGCCATCGCATCGCGGTGATGTATCTCGGCCGCATCGTGGAGGAGGGCGATGCGGACCAGATCCTGCGCTCTCCCGCCCACCCCTACGCGCGCGCGCTCGTCTCGGCGATCCCCCATCCCGGCCGCGCGGTCAAGCGCATCATCCTGCAGGGCGATCCGCCGAATCCGGCGAACCGTCCGCCGGGCTGCTCCTTCCATCCGCGCTGCCCGGCAGCCGTCGTACGCTGCCGGACCGACACCCCCCCGCTGGCGCCGCGGAGCGACGGCCGCCTCGTCGCCTGCCACGTGGCGCACGAGCGCGCGGACGCTCCGCTGGCGGCCTGATGATCCGCTTCCTTCTCACCCGTCTGGGCCGGGCCGCTCTGACGCTGATCCTCGTGGTCACGTTCGCCTTCGTCGTGCTGCGGCTTTCGGGCGATCCCGCACAGATCATCATGGGCGCCGACGCGCCGCCGGAGGCGGTCGACGCGTTCCGCACGGCCTGGGGCCTCGATCAGCCGATTCCCGTCCAATACCTTTACTATTTCGGGGCGATCCTGCGCGGCGATCTGGGGCGGTCGATGCGCGACGGGCGCGACGCAATTGTCCTCGTCACGGAACGCATTCCCGCCACCCTCACCCTCACGGTTCCCGCGCTCGCGATCAAGCTCGGACTCGGCATCCCGGCCGGCATCTACGCCGCGCTGCACCGGAATTCGCCGATCGACCGGGCGCTGATGGTCGCCGCCGTCGCCGGCTTCACCATGCCTTCCTTTGTGCTCGGCCTCCTGCTCGTCCTGATCTTCGCCGTCAACTTGGGCTGGCTTCCCTCGGGCGGTCAGGAGAGCTGGCGCCACGCCATCCTTCCCGTGGTCACCCTCGGCCTGGGCGGGGCGGCGGTGCTGGCGCGCTTCACCCGGAGCGCGATGCTGGAGGTGCTCGGCCAGCCCTACATCCGGACGGCGAGCGCCAAGGGGCTGACCTGGCGCGACGTGGTCTGGACCCATGCCCTGCCGAACGCCGCGATCCCTACCGTGACCATTGTCGGGTTCATGGTCGGCAGCCTGATCGCGGGCGCGGTCGTCGTCGAGAGCGTCTTCTCCTGGCCTGGAGTTCGGTCGCCTCCTGGTGGTGGCTGTGGCGAACCGCGACCTGGCCGTGGTGCAATGCATCCTCCTCCTGGTTGCGGCGACCATGATCGCGGCCAACCTTGCCGTGGACATCCTCTACGGCGTGCTCGATCCGAGACTGCGTACCGGTGGTCGCCGCGCGGAGGCGGCGTGATGGCGGGCCCGCGGGTCGCCGAAAGCGCCGTGCTGCTCAACGCCGTCGCCAGGCGCCTCCCGGTCGTTCTGCCGCCGTCGACGGCGCTTGCCCTCGGCTGGCTCGCGTTGATGGTCTCGGTGGCGGTCTTCGCCGACCTGCTCAGCCCCTTCCCCCACACGGCGCTCGACCTTCGCAACCGACTCGCCCCGCCGGTCGGGCTCGGCGGGACATGGATTTCATCCGCTCGGCACCGATGAGCTCGGGCGCGACGTGCTGTCGCGGCTTCTCGCCTCCATTCGCACGAGTCTCTCCATCGCCTTCGGCGCGACGCTGATCGGCGCGGCCTTCGGCACGTCACTGGGCTTCCTTGCTGCGCATTTCCGTGGCGTCGTCGAACAGGCGGTGCTGGCGCTGGTCGACTTCTCGGCGACCATCCCGATGCTGATCTTCGCCCTTTCCGTCTTGGCCTTCTTCGGCAATTCGCGCGCGCTGATGGTCGCCTTGCTCGGCCTGCACGCCTGGGAGCGCTACGCGCGGATCGCGCGCGGCCTCGCGATCGCGGCCTCGGTGCAGGGCTACGCCTTCGCCGTGCGCCAGCTCGGTGCCGGTCCCTGGCGTGTCTATCTGCGGCACGTGCTGCCGAACATCGCCTCCACGCTCATCGTCTCGATGACCCTCGCCTTTCCGGAGGTGATCTTGCTCGAGTTCCGGCCTCTCCTTCCTCGGCCTCGGCGTCCAGCCGCCCGACACCTCGCTCGGTTCCATGGTCGGCTACGGGCGGGACTATCTCACCCGCGCGCCGTGGATCCTGCTGTCCCCGGCCGCCGCGATCGTGCTCACCACCCTCGCCGTCTCGCTGCTCGGCGACTGGTTGCGTGATCGGCTGGATCCGACCTTGCGCTGACCCGTTCCTGAGGTTGGCCGAGAGACGATGATGCGGGTTGTCCTGGTCGCTCTCGACGGCCTTCGCCCCGATCTCGTCGGTCCCGGACTGACCCCGAACCTCGCGCGCCTCGCCGAGCAGGGGGCTCGCTTCGTCAATGCGACCAGCGTCTTTCCCTCGGAGACGCGCGTCGCGACGCCGTCCCTCGTGACGGGCTGCCGCCCGGAGCGGCACGGCATGGTGGCGAACACAATCGTACGACCGCAGCGCGAACCGGCTCGTGCGCACCAAGACGCCCGAGGAGCTTGCCAGCCTTGCCGCCGGATCGGTGAGCCCGATCGAGGCCGAGACGGTCGGCGAGCTCCTCGCGAGGCGAGGTCGGTCCTTCGCACTCGTCTCCTCCGGAAGCGCGGGAGCGGCGCGGCTTCTTCACCCTCAGGCGGAACGGCTCGGGCAGTTCCGCTGGAGCCCGGACGATCCTGGTTGCCGGGGGCCCGGACTTGAGGCGCGCTTCGGCCCGCCGCCTCCGCCGGCGCTGCCCAACCTGGGAAGGATCGCGCATGCGGGCCGGGTCTTCGTTGAACATGTCCTGGCCGAACTGGAACCTGATGTGGCCCTGCTCTGGCTCTCGGAGCCCGACTTCTCCTTCCATTACGCGGGGCTCGGCTCGCCGGTCGCGCGCGAGGCCCTGCGCGCGGCCGACGCCGAGCTCGGACGCGTGATGGCTTGGCGCGACGGTCAACCGGATCGGGAGCGGATCGTTCTCGTTGCGTTTTCCGACCACGGCCATGCGACGGGCACCCGGCGCGTCTCCGTCGTCCAGGCTCTGAACGCCGCCGGCTTCCGCGCCGGAGAGGACGGAGAGAGCGACATCGTCGTCGCGGGAGGAGGGGCGGTCGGGCTGTGGCTTCGCGACCAGGCCGCCCTGCCCTCCGTCGCCGAGTTCCTCGCTGCCCAACCCTGGGTCGGGGTGCTGCTCGCTCTTGCGCCCGACCGTCTTCCCGCAGGCTTGGCGCTGCCCCTGTCGCTTACCGGCTCCGCCCATCGGCGCAGCCCCGACCTCGTCTGCACGTTCGCGGGCAGCGATGCCCCGGATCCGTGGGGGCTGTCGGGAACCGCAGCCTTCGATTCGGCGGATGTGCCCGAAAGCGGCGGCATGCATGGGGGTCTGCATCGGACCGAACTGGGGACGGTGACTGGTCATGGCAGGTGGCCCCGTGCGCCGTGGAGCGAGGGTTCGGGAGCCGGTGCGACCTCTGCGACATCATGCCGACCGTGCTACACCTTCTTGGGCTATCCGGCCCCGGGATGGACGGCAAGCCGCTCCTCGCCGCGCTCGACGCGACGGAAGAGCGAGGGGCATCTGCGGAGCGCTTCAGCCTCGCGCGCGGCTACGCGCTTGACGGCCTGCGGGACAGCCGGGGCCGCTTTTACCCACGCGCGGCAAGACCAGCGGAGCGCGGCTGACCCGCGCGTTTGCCCTTCACCGCCGACGACCCCCGAAAGGAGCCACGACGGGAAGCCTCGTCGGTGGCCCGTAGAGCCATGCCGGAAGAAGTCCGGGTTACTCCCGGTGTGGATCGCACGTGCCATCCAAGGAGCGCGGACCGGCATCGGGCGATGATTCGACCGTGCCGCAGAGGCACGCCTGCCAGAGCTCCGGATCCTCGTTCTCTGGCCCACCGCAGTCCTTCCGCGAAGGATGGCGCGTGGCGGCGGGCTCGATCCGCCTCGCCCGCGTCTCCGCCGGCTGTCGCGACCGGGGTGACGGGCCCCCCTGAAGCAAGTCCCGGTGGGACGGGCTTCACCTGTTCGCCTGCCGGAGCGACGGCCCAGCACCACCCATCCACGACGACGGCGGGCGCGCATCATGCGCGAGATTGTTCCCCGATCCTCTGTCGCCGTCCCGCCGCGAGACCTCGATCCGACATGCTTGTGGATCGCTCAGGAAGATGAAGCTCGGCATGAGCTCGCTGCCGGCGCGCAATTACGCGATCGTTGCGGAGGTTGGGCGCACTTCGGTCGGCGCTTCATAAGCGGCGTGTCTTTCATCGATTCGATTCTCGCGGCAGGGCGGCACCGCTTAACGAACGCCCAGGGCTCCCTTCGCCCTTCCGTGCCGGTCCGATCGGTCTCGGACGGGCTCTTCCTGCCGCGACGAGACCCCCGGCAAACCTGTCGGCCGGGAACCGAACGGCCACGCCGGACCAGAACGCGCCCCGCAGAATGCCGCCGAAAGCGGGCCGCTGGGCTTGCCAACGGTCATGGGAAGGGCAAGCCATCGGCCGTTCCCGCCAGCGCGATGCTCACGCCGCGTCGCGGCGGTTCTCGACCAGGGCGAGCACCTGCGCAAGCCGGTCGGCTTGTTCTGCCCTCTTGTCGGTGCGGATGCGGTTGACGCGCGGAAAGCGCAGCGCGACCCCCGAGCGGTGTCGGTTGGAGAGCTGTGCGGCGTCGAAGGCGATCTCCAGCACCAGCGACTTCTCGACCTCGCGCACAGGGCCGAAGCGGGCAATGGTGTGGTTGCGGATCCAGCGGTCGAGCCAGGCGAGCTCGGCGTCCGTGAAGCCGAAATAGGCCTTGCCGACGGGAACGAGCTCGCCGTCGTCGGTCCATACCCCAAAGGTGTAGTCCGAGTAGTAGGAGCTGCGCTTGCCGTGCCCGCGCTGGGCGTACATGAGCACGGCGTCGATCACGAAGGGGTCGCGCTTCCACTTGAACCACGGGCCCTTCGGCCGGCCGGGCACGTAGGCGGAGGCGCGGTGCTTCAGCATCAGCCCTTCTATGCCCGCCTCGCGCGCGCCGGCGCGAAGGGCGGCGAGCTCGTCCCAGGAACGGAACGGAACCAGCGGCGAGAGGTCCATCCGCCGCGGCGACGTCCTCGCCAGCCATGCCTCCAGCCGTGCGCGGCGATCGTCGAACGGCAGCGGCCTGAGGTCCTCCGCGCCCTCGAAGAGGATGTCGTAGAGGCGGATCATCGCGGGGAAATCACGCAGCATCCGCGCCGAGACCGACTTGCGGTTCAGCCTCTGCTGCAGATCGGAAAAGGGCGCGACCCGGCCATCGCGCACGACGAGGAGCTCGCCGTCCAAGACGGCGTGCAGCCCGCGCATCGCCTCGGCAACGTCCGGAAAGGCCGCCGTGATGTCCTCGCCCGCGCGGGAGAAGAGCGCGACCCCGCCCGGGCCGGCGCAGGCCTGCACGCGAATGCCGTCCCACTTCCACTCCGCGCGGTAGTCGGCCGGATCGAGGGCGCGGAGGTCCCCGTCCTCCAGCGGGTGGGCGAGCATGGGGGGGCGGAAGAGGGGCCGGTCGGTGCCGAGCGGCATCGGCCCCCGCCCCTCGAGCCAGGCGAAGAGGGCGAGGTAGGGCGGGGCGGAGGCCGACCAGGCCTCCTCGATCGCGTTCACGTCGACTCCGTAGTGTTCGGCGATCGCAACCTTCACCAGGCGGGCGGAGACGCCGACGCGCACCCCGCCCGTGATCAGCTTGATCAGCGCGAAGCGCGCCGAGGCGTCGAGCGAGTTCGAGCCAGGCGGCGAGCAGGGCCGGAACCTCGGCGCGCGAGACGGTGGCGAGCGCCTCCACCACCTCGGCCAGAGTGGGCGGGGGCGCGGGTGGTGTGGACGGGGCCGGCCAGATCAGGCTCACCGTCTCGGCGAGGTCGCCGACGTAGTCGTAGGACCAGCCGAACAGAACGGGGTCGGTGCGTTCGGCGACGAGGGCGCGGATCAGCCCCGGCTTGGCAGCGGAAAACGAGAGTTCGCCCGAGATCGCGGCGAGCCCAAAGCCCCGCTCGGGGTCGGGGCGGGTCGCGATCCAGTCGCGAATCAGCGCGATCTTGGAGATGCGCGCGGGCGAGAAGACGAGGCGTTCGAGGAGCTGGGCGAAGGGCGTCATGCCGCCTCCTCCTCCACCGACGCGGTCACCCCCCCGCCCTCGTCCTCCTCGCCGCGACCGATCAGCGACAGCGCGCGGCCGCGGATGCCGCGCGAGGCAAGGGCGTGGATGAGCGCCTCCTCGCGTCCGTGGGTCACCCACACCTCGGCCGCGCCCGTCGCATCGGCCGTGGCGTTGAGTTCGTCCCAGTCGGCGTGGTCGGAGATGACGAGGGGCAGTTCCACGCCGCGCGACTTCGCGCGCTGGCGCACGCGCATCCAGCCTGAGGCGAGAGCGACCACAGGGTCATGAAGACGCCGCGCCCAGCGGTCCTGGATCGCGCCGGGCGGGGCGATGACGAGCGCGCCCCGAAGCAGGGGCTTGTCGGCCGCGGTGGCGGGGCGGAGGTCGCCGAACTCGTGGCCGAAGGCGGAATACACCTCGATCAGCGGGAACAAGGCGCCGTGGAGATAGATCGGGCGGTCGTAGCCGGCCCGGCGCAGAAGCGCGATCAGCCGCTGCGCTTTGCCGAGCGCATAGGCGCCGACCACGTGGGTGCGGTCGGAGAACACCGAGAGCGAGTGCAACAGGCGTGCGATCTCGCCCTCCGCAGGCGGGTGGCGGAACACCGGCAGGGCGAAGGTCGCTTCGGTGACGAGAAGGTCGCAGGGCACGGGGGCGAAGGGCGCGCAGGTGGGCTGCGGGCGGGGGGAGTAGTCGCCCGTGATCACCACGCGACAGCCGCGCCATTCGAGCAGGGCCTGGGCCGAGCCGAGCACATGGCCGGCAGGGAAGAGGGTGATGCGGACGCCGCCGACCTCGAGCGTCTCGCCGTATCGGAGCGGCTGCTGCGAGAGCCCCGCCCGCCCTTCGCCGAGGCGGCGGGTCATCAGCGCCAGGGTCTCGGGGGTGGCGAGCACCGCGCCGTGGCCCGGCCGGGCGTGGTCGGCATGCGCGTGGGTGATGAGGGCGCGGGGCACGGCGCGCGCGGGGTCGATGAACAGGTCTGCCGGTTCGCAGTAGAGGCCCTCGGGCCGGACGGAGAGCCAAGTTTCGGGGTGCGGCGTCATCGAGCGGGGATGTGGGCCGCGGCAGCCGGGTGGTGAACTCCGCGGTGTGTGGCGGACGTGCCTTGCGCGACTACACTTGAAGCGTGACGCGCCCAGTCCCCGTCCCAAAGCCCACTCTCGCCCCCCTCCCCGCCCCGCTCGCGGCGTGGTTCGCGCGCCGCGGCTGGCAACCGCACCCGCACCAACGCGCCGTCCTCGCTGCCGTCCGTGCCAACCGCTCCGCCCTGCTCCTTGCGCCCACGGGCGCCGGCAAGACGCTGGCGGGGTTCCTCCCCACCCTCGCCGACATCGCCCAGACCCCCCGCGCCGGGCTGCACACCCTCTACGTCTCCCCTCTCAAGGCGCTCGCAGCCGACATCGCGCGCAACCTCGAACGCCCCATCGCCGAGGCAGGGCTCCCGATCTCGATCGACGTGCGGACAGGCGACACCGACCAAGCCTCGCGCAGGCGTCAGCGCGAGGCCCCGCCCAACATCCTGCTCACCACGCCGGAAAGCCTCGCCCTTCTCCTCTCCTTTCCGGACTCGGCGCGCCTGTTCGCCACCCTGCGCACCGTGGTGGTGGACGAGATCCATGCGCTGGTGGGGACGAAGCGGGGCGACCAGCTCGCGCTCTGCCTCGCCCGCCTCGGCACGCTCGCCCCCGCCGCCGTCCGCATCGGGCTTTCCGCCACTGCCCCCTTCCCGGACCGCCTGGCCGCATTTCTCTCGGCGGACGGGCGAGGCACGGGCGTGGAACTCATCCACGCCCCTCCCGGCGCGCAGCCGCAGATCGAGATCCGGCTGCCTGAGGGCCCTCTGCCCTGGTCTGGGCACATGGGCTTGCTCGCGGCCGAGGAGATCTACCGCCTGATCCGCGCCCACCGCTCCACCATCGTCTTCGTCAACACCCGCGCCCAAGCCGAGCTCGTCTTTGCCGCGCTGTGGCGGCTGAACGATGACGCTCTGCCGATCGCGCTCCACCATGGGAGCTTGGCCCGCGACCAGAGGCTGAGGGTCGAGGCGGCGATGGCCTCGGGCAAGCTTCGCGCCGTCGTCGCCACCTCCTCGCTCGATCTCGGCATCGACTGGGGCGCGGTCGATCTCGTCGTGCAGGTTGGCGCGCCGAAGGGGGTCTCGCGCCTTTTGCAGCGCATCGGGCGGGCCAACCACCGCTGGGACGAGCCTTCGCGCGCCGTCCTCGTCCCCGCCAACCGTTTCGAGCTGCTCGAGTGCCTCTGCGCGCTCGATGGGGCGCGCGAGGGCGCGCTGGACGGCGACCCGCCGCCGCCAGGGGGCCTGGACGTGCTCGCCCAGCACGTGCTGGGCACGGTGTGCGCGGGGCCGATCCACGCGGACGACCTTTACGCCGAGGTGACCCGCGCGGCTCCCTACGCGAGCCTCTCGCGGAAGGACTTCGACGACGTGGTGCGCTTCGTCGAGGACGGGGGCTACGCGCTCGCGGCCTACGAGCGCTACCGGCGCCTCTTCCGCGACTCGGAGGGCAGGCTGCACCTCGCCGACGAGCGGGTGGCGCGGCGATGGCGGCTCAACATCGGAACCATCGTCGAGGCGCCGTTGCTGAAGGTGAAGCTCGGCCGCGGCTTCGGCGGCGCGGTGCTCGGCGAGATCGAGGAGTATTTCGTCTCCCTCCTCAACCCCGGGGACACGTTCCTCTTCGCCGGCCGCCTCCTGCGCTTCGAGCGGCTGCGCGAGACCGTGGTGGAATGTTCGCCCGCGCAAGGCGACGACCCCAAGGTGCCGGCCTATGCCGGCGGCCGGCTTCCGCTGACCACCTTCCTCGCCGACCGCGTGCGGGCGCTGCTTCAGGACCGCAGCCGCTGGCAGGGTCTGCCTCCCGACGTCGCCGAGTGGCTCGAGCTGCAGCGCAAGCGCTCGCGCCTGCCCGGGCCGGCCGACCTGCTGGTCGAGACCTTCCCGCGTGGCGGACGGTGGTTCCTCGTCGCCTACTGTTTCGAAGGGCGGAACGCGCACCAGACGCTGGGCATGCTGGTCACGCGCCGGATGGAGCGGATGGGTTTCCGCCCGCTCGGCTTCGTCGCCACGGATTACGTCCTTGCCGTGTGGTCGGCCGAGGAGCCGCGCGACATCGCACGGCTCTTCGACGAGGACATGCTGGGCGAGGATCTCGAGGAGTGGATGGCCGAATCGTCGCTGCTCAAGCGAACCTTCCGCCACGTCGCGGTGATCGCGGGGCTTGTCGAGCGCAACCACCGGGGCGGAGCGAAGACCGGGCGGCAGGTGACGGTGAACACGGACCTGATCTACGACGTGCTGCGCAAGTACGAACCTGACCATGTGCTGCTGCGCGCCACCAGGGCCGATGCGGCGCGGGGGCTTGTCGATGTCGGCCGGGTGGCGCTGATGCTTCGCCGCGCACGGGGCCGGATCGTGCACATGGCGCTCTCCCGCGTCTCGCCTCTCGCCGTTCCCGTCCTGCTCGAGGTCGGCAAGGAGAGTGTTGCGACCGGCGAGGGTCAGGACGCGCTTCTCGCCGAGGCCGAAGCGGCCCAGTTGCTGGCCGAAGCGCGCGGCGAGGCCGAGCCCCCGGCCGCCGCGCCGCCCCCGCTGCGCGCGGAGCGCCCCGTGCATCCGGTGCATCGGGCCAACGTGGCGCGCGACCGCAAGCGCCGCCCCGGCGGCATCGCCCTCGGCACGCAGGGCCGGGCCACCTTGCGCACCATACGCTCCCGCCGCCAAGATCCGCTGCCTCTGTCCGAATGACCGCCGCGCCGCTCCATCTTCTCGGGGAGCGCCTGATGCTCGACCCCTCAGGCGCGCTGTGGTGGCCGGCGCGCCGGCTGCTCGCGGTGGCCGACCTTCACCTCGAGAAGGGGTCGGCTCTCGCCGCGCGGGGGGCGCTCGTTCCCCCCTACAATTCCCGCGCAACTCTCGAGCGGCTCACGCGCCTCGTTCGTCTCTATCGCCCCGAGCGTCTTCTGCTCCTCGGCGACTCCTTTCACGACGGGAAGGGAGCAGGCCGGCTCGGCGCGGCGGAAAGGGAGGCGCTCGCAGCTCTCGCGCGGCTTACCGCCATCGTCTGGCTCGCGGGCAACCACGATCCGGGAGAGGCGGAGGAGTGGCGCGAGACGCCTCTGATCTTCCGCCATGTCCCGCGCGGCGAGACGGGTGAGATCGCGGGGCACCTGCATCCGAAGGCGGCGGTGTCGATCCGCGGGACCTGGGTCGCGCGCGCCTGCTTCGTCGCCGACAGCCGGCGGCTCCTTTTGCCCGCCTTCGGCGCCTACACGGGGGGGCTTGATGTGCGCGACCCTGCCATCCGGCTCCTTTTCCCGCGCGGCGGGCGGGTGTTCCTGGTCGGCAAGGACCGGCTGTTCAGTTTTCCGTTGGCCGCCGTCGGCCCGCTTTCCGAAGCCCAGCCCAGGGCCATGTCAGGCGCGTGAGCAACGCCGCCCCAGCGCCCGTCCTCCTTTGGTTCCGCCAAGACCTGCGTCTCGCCGACAACCCGACGGTGCGAGCCGCGGTCGAGACCGGCCGGCCGGTGATCCCGGTCTTCGTGCTCGATCGCGAGAGCGCCGGGGCGTGGGCGCCGGGCGGGGCGTCGCTGTGGTGGCTGCACCACTCCCTTGCCTCGCTCGCGCGCTCGCTCGCGGCGCGCGGGTCGCGCCTGATCCTGCGCCGCGGGCGGTTCGAGGAGGTGATCCCTCGACTTGCCGCCGAGACGGGCGCGCGCCTCGTCCTCGCCAGCCGTCTCTACGAGCCCTGGGCGCGGGAGGCCGATCGGCGCACGGCCGAGGCGCTGCGCCGCATGGGCGTGGAAATCCGCGGCTTCAACGCCTCGCTGCTGTTCGAGCCCTGGACGGTGCGGACGAAGACGGGCGGGCCCTACGGCGTCTACACCCCCTTCTCGCGCGCCTGCTTCGCTTTCGGCCCCCCGCCCAAGCCCCTGCCCGCCCCCGATCGTCTGCCCGCGCCGCAGACCTGGCCTGGTTCCGAGCTGCTCGCTGACTGGCGGCTCCTGCCGACCGCCCCCGACTGGGCCGGGGGGTTGCGCGAGACGTGGACGCCCGGGGAAGAGGGCGCGGAAGCCCGGCTCGCTCGCTTCCTCGCGCGCGGCCTCGCCGCCTACGCCGAAACCCGGAACCGGCCCGATCTCGACCTGACCTCGGGGCTCTCGCCGCACCTGCACTGGGGCGAGATCTCTCCCGCCCGCATCTGGCACGCGGTCGAGGCCTCCGCCCAGGCGCGGAGCCTCTCTGCCGAAACCTTCCTCAAGGAGTTGATCTGGCGGGAATTCTCCTACCACCTGCTGTGGCACCGGCCCGAGATGCCGGATCATCCGCTCAAGTCCGACTTCGCCCGCTTCCCCTGGCGCAGCGACCCTGCCGCTCTGAAGGCGTGGCAGCGCGGGCGCACCGGCTACCCCATCGTGGATGCCGGCATGCGCCAGCTTTGGCATACGGGATGGATGCACAATCGGGTGCGGATGATCGTCGCCTCCTTCCTGGTCAAGCACCTCCTTTTGCCCTGGCAGGAGGGCGAGGCTTGGTTCTGGGACACGCTGGTCGATGCCGATCTCGCCTCGAACAGCGCCTCGTGGCAATGGGTGGCCGGAAGCGGTGCCGACGCCGCGCCCTATTTCCGCATCTTCGCCCCCGTGACCCAAGGGCAGAAGTTCGACCCTCAAGGAGACTACGTGCGACGCTGGGTGCCTGAACTGGCGAAACTGCCGACGGACGTGATCCACGCGCCTTGGACGGCGCCGGCAATCGTTCTCAGCGACGCAGACGTGGAGCTTGGGCGTACTTACCCTCGCCCGATCGTCGATCACGCCGCCGCCCGTGCCCGGGCGCTCGCCGCGCTTGCAACCATCACCCGCGACAAGGTTTCCGCCTGAATGCACGGCACGCTTTCCCCTCCGCAGCGCGAGCGGATCGCCGTCATCGGCGCCGGAATTGCAGGACTTTCGGCCGCCTGGCTGTTGCGAGACGTGCACGACGTGGTCCTTTACGAGGCCGAGCCTCGTTTGGGCGGCCACGCCGACACCCAGGAGGTCGAGGTCGCGGGCGAACCGGTCGCGGTCGACACCGGCTTCATCGTCTACAACGAGGTGAACTACCCAAACCTCGTCGCCCTCTTCTCTGCCCTCGGTGTCGCGACCGAGCCCTCGGACATGTCCTTCGCCGTGGCACGCCTGGATCGTGACTTCGAATACGCGGGCGGCAGTTTCGCCCAACTCTTCGCCGACCCCCGAAACGCGGCTTCCCCGCGGTTTTGGGGAATGCTGCGCGACGTTCTCCGCTTTTACCGCCGGGCGCCGTCGGTTCTCTCTGCTGCTGACGACACGCTCACCTTAGGGGCGTATCTCGAGCGCGAGGGCTTCGGTGCTGCCTTCGTGCAGGACCACCTGTTGCCGATGGGGGCGGCGATTTGGTCGGCCTCCGTGGAGGGGATTCGGGACTTTCCCGCCCGCGCCTTCGTGCAATTTTTCCACAATCATGGGCTTCTGCGGCTTTCTGGCCGCCCGCGCTGGCGGACCGTGACGGGGGGCTCGCGCCGCTATGTCGCAAGGATCGCCGCTGCCCTAGGCGATCGGGTCCGGCTGGGTCGCCGCGTGGTTGCCCTGCGGCGAGACGAGACCTCGGTGTGGCTTTTGCGCGAGGGCGACGTTCCCGAACGCTTCGACCGTGTGGTCCTCGCCGTGCACGGCGACCAGGCGCTCGCCTTGCTCGACCCTGCGACCGAGGCCGAGACGCAGATCCTCTCCGCCGTTCGCTATCAGGAAAACCGCCTTGTCCTGCACACCGATCCCGCGCTGATGCCGAGGCGGCGCCGGGTGTGGTCGTCCTGGAACTATCTCTCGGCCGGGGAGGCCGACGAAACGCGTGCCGTGTGCGTCAGCTACTGGATGAACCGTCTGCAGAACCTGAAGACCCGCCTGCCGCTGATTGCTTCGCTCAACCCCTTCCGCGACCCTAACCCAGCCTCCGTGCTGGTCGAGCGCGTCTATCGTCACCCGCAGTATGACCGCGCCATGCTTCAGGCGCAAAAGGCGCTGCCCGCCATTCAGGGGCGCGATCGCCTGCACTTCTGCGGCGCCTGGTGCGGCTATGGCTTCCACGAGGACGGCATCGCCTCGGCGATCCGGGTCGCCGAGGCGCTGGGCGCGCCCCCTCCTTGGCGCGCCACGATTGCCCCGGCCGGGGGCGAGACCGTGCGGTGACGGATGCCCCCGCCCACATCCTCTGGGCACGGGTGGTGCACGTGCGCCACCGCCCGTTCCGGCACCGGCTCGAATACCGCATCTGGTCGCTTCTGCTCGATCTTGATCGTGCCGAGGAGGCGGGCCGCGCCTCGCGGCTGTTTCGGGTCGAACGTCCAGGCCTCGTCTCCTTCCGCGCGGCCGACCACGGCGCGCGTGACGGCTCTCCGCTCCGGCCCTGGGTGGAGCGTCAACTCGCCGCGCAGGGCGTTCCGCCGCCGGCCCGCATCCGCCTGCTCGCCCTCCCTCGCGTGTTCGGCTACGTGTTCAACCCGATCTCGCTGTTCCTCTGTTCGGACGCCGCCGGCCGCGACACGGCGGTCGTCTACGAGGTGAAGAACACCTTCGGCGACCAGCACGCCTATGTCGCGGCCCTCGCGGGCCAGGGGCCCCATCGCCACGCCGCCGACAAGACCTTCCACGTCTCGCCCTTCATCGGCATGGACGCGCGCTACCGCTTCACCCTCTCCTTCAAGGGCGACCGCTTCGGGCTCGTGATCGACGAGACGGAAAGGGGCGAGCGGCTTCTCACCGCCTCCATGGTGGGACGGCTCGAGCCGATGACGGACGCCGCCCTGGCCCGCGCCCTCCTTCGCTTCCCCTTCGTGACGCTGAAGGTGATCGCCGGCATCCACTGGCACGCCCTGCGGCTGTGGCGGAAAGGGGCGCGCTACCATCGCTATCTGCCGCCGCCCGAGGTCGAACCCACGCCCGCCCGTTGAGCCCGCTCATGTCGGTTTCCGAAGACGTCCTGCTCCGACCCGCCGAAGCCGCCGCCCGCCCGCGCGGCCTCGCCGCCCGCGCCCTTCGCTTGGCCGGGCTGATCCGGTCGGGCGAGCTCACCCTGATCCTGCCCGACGGGTCGGTGCATCGCGTGATCGGCGACCGCCCCGGGCCCTCGGCCACGGTGCGCCTTGCCAGCCTGCGCGCGGTGCGCCGCTTCGCCTTCGGCGGCTCGCTCGGCTGGGCGGAAGCCTGGCTGGATGGGGACTGGACCACGCCCGACCTGCGCGCGGTGATGGCGCTCGCGGCGGCGAACGAGCAGGAATGGCGGCGGGTGCTGAACGGCCGCCCGCTGGTGCGCCTCATCTCGCGGCTCGCGCACCGCCTCCGTCCCAACACGCGGCGGGGGGCGAAGCGCAACATCGCCGCCCACTACGACCTCGGCAACGACTTCTACGCCGCGTGGCTCGATTCCACCCTCACCTACTCGTCCGCCGAGTTCGCCGATCCTGCCGCGGAGAGCCTCGAGGAGGCGCAGAGGCGCAAGGTGCGCAACCTGATCGCCGCGCTCGAGCTTGCTCCGGGCGCACGGATCCTCGAGATCGGCTGCGGGTGGGGGTTTCTCGCCGAGACGGCGGCGCGCGAGTTCGGCCTCTCGGCGGTCGCGATCACGCTGTCGCGCGAACAGCATGCCTACGCCGCCGCGCGGATCGCCGCGGCGGGTCTAGCCGATCGGGTCGAAGTGCGGCTGCAGGACTACCGCGACGTGCGCGGCAGCTTCGACGGCATCGTCTCCTGCGAGATGTTCGAGGCGGTGGGCGAACGCTACTGGCCGGCCTTCTTCCGCACCGTGCACGACCGCCTCCGCCCCGGCGGGCGGGCGGCGCTGCAGGTCATCGCGATCGCCGACCGCTTTTTCGACGACTACCGGCGGGGGGCCGACTTCATCCAGCGCCACGTCTTTCCGGGCGGCATGCTGCCCTCGCCCGGCCGGCTCCGCACCGAGGTGGCGCGGGCCGGGCTCGTCTGGCGCTCGGACACCTGGTTCGGCGCCTCCTACGCTGAGACGCTCGCGCGCTGGCACGAGCGGTTCCGCGCCGCCTGGCCCCGGCTTGCCGCCTCCGGCCGCCACGACGAGCGGTTCCGCCGCCTGTGGGAATACTACCTGCTCTACTGCGAGACGGGGTTCCGGGCCGGGTGGATCGACGTCGGTCGGATCGTGCTCGCCCGCGCCTGACGTCCCATGCCGCCGCCCCCGGGGCGTCTGCCGCGCCCAATTCTCGCCGTCTACGGGCTTGCCGCCTTTCCGCTCGCCATCCTCGGCCTGCCGCTGAACGTGTATCTGCCCGCGTTCTGGGGCGAGACGATGGGGCTTGGTTTTTCCACCGTCGGCGCGGTGCTGCTCGCCACGCGCCTGTTCGATGGCCTCACGGATCCGCTCGCCGGCGTACTGTCCGACCGCACGCGGTCCCGCTTCGGGCGCCGGCGGCCCTGGATCGCCGCCGGCGGCCTGATCGCGGCGCCGGCGGTGTGGCTTCTGTTCGTCCCGCCCGCAGGCGCCGGGCCGGTCCACCTCCTCCTCTGCGCATCCTTTGTCTATCTCGGCTGGACGCTGATCAATGTGCCGCACTCGGCCTGGGGGGCCGAGCTTTCCGCCGACTACGACGAACGGGCGCGCATCACCGCTTGGCGCGAAGCGGCGACGCTTGCGGGCATTGTCGCCTCGGCGCTCGTGCCGGCTCTCGCGCCGGGCGGGATCGCCTCCGATCTGCGCACCCTCGCCCTGGTGACTCTCGCTCTTGCGGCTCCTGCCCTTGTCCTCCTGCTCGCGGTGGTGCCGGAACCGCCCCCACCTGTGCGCCGCGCCCCCCGTCGCCCGCTTCGCGAAACGATCTTGATTCTCTCCCGCAACCGCCCGTTCCTTAGGCTTCTCGCGGCCTGGATCGTCAACGGCGTCGCCAACGGGCTGCCGGCGGCCTTGTTCCTGCTCGTCGTCACGCACCTTTTGCGCGCCGAAGCGCAGGCCGGCGTGCTTCTGCTCGCCTATTTCCTCGCCGGCATCGCGGCCGTGCCGGTCTGGACCTGGATCGCCTCGCGCACCTCGAAGCACCGCGCGTGGTGCCTCGCCATGCTATGGGCGTCGGGGGTGTTCGCTTTCGTCCCCCTCCTCGGGCCTGGGGACTGGCCGGCCTTCCTGGTCATCTGCGTGCTGACAGGGGCGGCGCTCGGGGCCGATCTCGCTCTGCCGCCCGCCATCCAAGCGGACGTGATCGACCTCGACCACCTCGAAGGCGGTGTGCCGCGGGCTGGGCTCTTCTTCGCCGCGTGGTCGATGGCGCATAAGGGCGGCAATGCGCTTGCCGTGGGCATCGGCCTTCCTCTTCTGGAGGCGCTCGGCTTTCGGGTGACGGAAGGGGTGGCCGAGGGTCTCGGCGCGCTCGTTCTGCTCTACGCGACGACGCCGATTGCGCTGAAGCTCGGGGTTGTTGTCCTGATGTGGCGCTTCCCGCTGGACCGCGCGGCGCAGGGCGCGATCCGCGCTCGCCTCGAAGGCCGGGCGTGAGGCTCGATCTACCGTCGCGCTTTGCGGGCATCCGCGTGGTCGGCGACGTGCACGGCGAGGCCGCGCCCTTCCGCGCCGCCGTGGAGGGAGCGCGGGCCGAGCGGCTCTTCGTTCTCCAGCTTGGCGACCTCACCGACTACGGCCCCGACTCCCCTGGCGTGCTCGCTCTGATGCTCGAGCTTCTCGAGCACGGCGAGGGGGTCGCGCTGCTCGGCAACCACGACCACAAGCTCGCCCGCGCGCTGGCCGGGCGCCCGGTACAGGTCGAGCCCGAGGGGCTGGGCCGCACGCTGGCGCAACTGGCCGTGCGGCCGGACCGCGAGGACCTGGTCGCGCGGACCCTGCAGGCGCTCGGCCGGGCGCCGCTTTGGCTTCTCTGGCGCGATTGCCTGTTCGTGCATGGCGGTTTCCACACCGACATGCTGACTCGCCCCTCGCCTGTCGGGGCTGAGGTCGGGCGGCCCGATGCGCTCGCCGCCCGCGCCCTCTTCGGGGAGACCGTGCGTGGCGAGGCGGATGCGCGCGGATTTCCCATCCGGCGCATCGACTGGGTGCACCGCATTCCGCCCGGCCTCACGGTCTATTGCGGACACGACAATCGTGGCATGCCCGATCGGCCTTATGTGATTGACGGCTGTCGCGGCGGGCGCGCGGTCTTCCTGGACACGGGAGCGGGCAAGGGGGGCGTGCTGACCTGGCTCGACCTTGCGGCCTGATCGATCGGGGAACGCATGCAACTCATCATCCTAGGGATTGCCGCGCTCCTTCTTCTCGCCGGTTGCGGAGGGGGCATGAAGGTCGAGAACTTCGCCGGGCGCACGCCCGAACTCAGGCTCGAGGAATATTTCGTCGGGAGGATCAAAGGCTCCGGCCTGTTCGAGGACCGCTTCGGCACGGTGCGGCGCACCTTCACGTTCGGCATGACCGGGCGGATGGACGGCAACACGCTGATCCTAGAGGAGGATTTCCTCTACAATGACGGCGAGCGGCAGCAGCGCGTCTGGCGCCTCACCCGCACCGGCGAAGGCGCTTGGGAGGGCCGCGCCGATGACGTGGTCGGCGTCGGCGTCGGCCGCGGCGCCGGCAATGCGTTCCAGCTTGCCTACACCTTGAAGCTGCCGGTGGGCGGTTCGGTGTGGGAGGTGCGGTTCGACGACTGGCTGTTCCGACTCGACGAGGAGACCGTGCTGAACCGGGCCAACGTGTATCGGTGGGGGATCTGGGTCGGGCAGGTCATCACGACGATGCGCAAGCTGCCCGAGGGCTGAGAGGCGCTTCCGCATCGGTCCCGTCCGCACCGCGAAGGGCAACCCGGCCGGCCCGGGAGGAGCGCCTGTGAGCACGGGGCGGGTCAGGCGTTTCGTGGAGACGCGCGTTGAGGAGGGTGGCTTGAGGCTGCCGGCGCCGCGGCGGCCGAGGCCGCGATCGCCGTGTCCAGCCGAGGGGAGCGAGACGGAGATCACCTCGTCCAGCCGAGGGGGGCAAAGAGAGGGAAGGCAGGGTCTCGGCTCCTTCGCGTTCCCGGCAGTCGCAAAGCGGTTTCGACGGGACCCGGAACAGCCGAGGTCGTGCCCTGAGAGCCTCTTCCCGCACGCGGCTCATGTCGGCCGACGTGCGAGTCTCTCCTAGCTTGCGGTTTCCAGCAGCAGAGGCTCGGCCCGCGCCGCACTTCGCTCGCGCGCGTAGGCTTGCAGGACCCGTTCGGGCGGGATGGTGCGCGCCACCTCGCCGCGCTTGTCGAAGAACTCCAGGACCAGAAGGCCCGCCTCAGGGTCGAAGCGCAACGACGGGTTCAGAAGCGGCGGCGGCAAGCCAGACACGGAGGCCGGGCCGCCGCGCGGCGGTGCGTCGATTCCGCCCGCCGGAGTTGGTCCGCTCCGCCATGCCGCGAGCGCTGATGCCGCTTCCAGGGCACTCGCACTCGATGCGATCATCGCTTGGCCCTCCTGCCGCGGCCGGCAACGCCTTCTTCGCTGCCGATCACGGCCGCTGTCCTTCGCAGGCGGCCCGCCGAGAGGGACCCACCCGATGGGCCGGAAGCCGCGCGCGAACCCACCTGCGAAGGCTCACAGCGCATCGTTAAACGAAGGTGGTTAACAGGAGGTTAACGCAGCGGGGCTAGCGCCGACCCGTCACCCGTCCCACGAGCGGAAAGTAGAGCGCGTAAGGAAGGACCCGCATCGTCTTCAGGATGGCGACGAAACGCCACGGGAAGGCGACCTCGAACCGCCCGCGCGCCAGCCCTTCCGCGATCCGCTCCGCCGCCCGCTCCACCGGCATCAGGAACGGCATCGGGAAGTCGTTCTTGTCCGTCAGCGGCGTCTTCACGAACCCCGGGTTGACCAGGGTGATCATCACCCCCGCCCGGTCGAGGTCGAACTTCAGGCTCTCGCTCATCGCAATCAGCGCGGCCTTGGTCGCGCCATAGGCGATCGCGCGCGGCAGTCCGCGGTAGCCCGCGACGGACGACACAATGCCGATCTGGCCACACCGGCGCGCGATCATCGCCGGCATCACCGCGGCGAGCGCGTTTGCGGTCCCAAGCAGGTTCACCTTCACCTGCAGGGCGAAAGAGGCGAGGTCGAAACGCTCGGCACTGTCCGGCAGGTAGGTGCCGGCGTTCAGCACGGCGAGCGCGATCGGCCGCCCGGCCCGCCCCTCCACCTCCCGCACCGCTTGGGCCAAGGCCTCCGCCTCGGTCACGTCCGCCGGGGCGGGCAGGATCCGCCCGCTGGGGACTTCGCCCGCGAGCCGTGCCAGTTCCTCCGCCCGCCGCGCGGTGACCGCCACCGTCCAGCCGCGACGGACGAGCTCCACCGCCAGTTGCCGGCCGATCCCGGACGAGGCGCCCGTGATCCAAGCAAGGCCATCCTCGGGCCGCGCCGGTCTCGGCCGCTGGCCCAACCCACCTCGCCCGTCAGCCACGCCGCCACCTCGTCGCGATCATCGTGTCACGATCTCCCTCCCCTGTCTGTGCACCATGCCCTTGGCCGCGACGGCGTCGATCGCCGGATCCCTCACCGCGGCGGAACAAGTGTGGCGCAAGGTGAGGCGCAGCAGCCCTCACGCCGCGCGCTCTGCTGGAGGTGCGGCGCGCCGCGGTGCGACGCGGTCGAGGAACGCCGCGGCTTCGCTGCGCATCGCCGCCACCTTGGCGGGATCCATCCGGTCGAGCGTGCGGTACATCTGGGCCATGCGCGGATTGCCTTCGAAGCGCGCGCGGTGGCGGGCGAGGAAATCCCAGTAGAGCATGTTGAAGGGACAGGCGCCTTCCCCGGTCGTGCGCTCGACATCGTACCGGCAGCCCGTGCAGTAGTCGCTCATGCGCGCGATGTACTTGCCCGAGGCGGCGTAGGGCTTGGAGGCCATGATGCCGCCGTCGGCGTGGATCGCCATGCCGTGGGTGTTGGGCAGTTCCACCCACTCGAACGCGTCAGCGTAGACCACCATGTACCATTCGTTCACCTCCGTCGGGTCGACCCCGGCGAGCAGGGCGAAGTTGCCGGTCACCATCAGGCGCTGGATGTGATGGGCGTAGGCGAGCTCGTGCGTCTGGCGCACCACCGAGTCGATGCACGCCATGCCGGACTGGCCGGTCCAGTAGAACGCGGGCAGGGAACGATCCGCTGCCAGCACGTTCAACGTCTTGTAGCGCGGCATCGCCAGCCAGTAGAGGCCGCGCACATACTCGCGCCAGCCGAGGATCTGGCGGATGAAGCCCTCGACCGCATTCAAGGGTGCCCGGCCGGCGCGCCAGGCGGCCTCGGCCCGGCGGCACACCTCGCCGGGCAGCAGAAGCCCCAGGTTGAGCGAGGTCGACAAGAGCGAGTGGAACAGGGTCGCCTCGCCGCGCGCCATCGCGTCCTGGTAGTCGCCGAAGCACGCGAGGCGTTCGGCGATGAAGCGCTCGAGCGCGGCCTCCGCCTCGCGCGCCGTCACCGGCCAGGCGAAGGTGTCGATCCGGCCCCAGTGAGCCGGGAAACGCTCCGCCACCAGAGCCATCACCTCGCGGGTGATCGCATCGGGTTGTGAACGATACGGTGCGGGAACAGCGAGGTCGCGCGGGAGACGCTTGCGGTTCTCGGCATCGAAGTTCCAACGCCCGCCGGCGGGCTCGTCGCCCTCCATCAGGATGCCGGTGCGGCGGCGCATCTCGCGGTAGAAGAACTCCATGCGCAGGCTGCGCCGCCCCTTCGCCCAGGCCCGGAACCAGTCGAGCGGGCAAAGGAAGCGCCCGTCCTCGCGGATCTCGACCGGCACCCCCGTCCGCTCCTCCCAGCCGCGCATGTCCTCGAGCACGCGCCACTCGCCCGGATGGGTGGCGATGATCCGCGCTGGGCGATGGCGTTCGACCGCGCGGGCCACCTCGCCGGCGAGCGTGCCGGTGTTGGCCGGATCGTCGAGCCGAACGTAATCCACCCGCACACCGCGCGAGGCGAGGGCGCGGGCGAAATGGCGCATGGCGGAAAGAACGAGCACGATCTTCTGCGGGTGGTGGCGCACATAAGTGCACTCGCCCATCACCTCCGCCATCAGCACGACGTCGCGCCCAGGGTCGAGCCCCGCGAGCGAGGCGATGCTGCGCGAGCACTGGTCGCCGAGCACGACCCGGAGCGCGCCGCCCGCCATCTCCGCCACGCTCGCCGCCCCCTGCGCGCCTGCCGTCAGCTCCGCACGTAGCGGATGGTCGAGCCGTCCTCGCCGGTGAAGAGCAGCCCCGACCAGACGCCCTCAGCGTCGTACCAGATGTCGAGGGTGAGATCGCCGCTGACCCGGAAGCGCCGCGCCGGGCGCATCGCCGCGCCGACCGGAACGATCTCCTCCTCCACGGGCTCGATCCGGGTGGAGAGGAGCCGCCCGCCCTGGGTGTCGATCACCGGCGAGCGGAGGAAGCGCGCGTGCCAGTACGAGGTTGAGGTGGCGTCACGCGGGGCGCGGTAGGCGCCGGACTGCGAGCCCTCGACCTCGATCGCGCCCGCAACCGCCCGCGCGCGCACCCAGTAGGGCCGGCCGTTGCGGTCGGTTTCGCTGTCGATGGCAAGGAGGCGGTCCCGCTCCCAGACCTCCGTGTTGCGATGCCGGTAGCGGTAGGCGACGAGGCCGAGGAACCGCACCGCGAGGTCGATCGCGATCCGCACCTCCACCCGCTCGGCCTGCGGCGTGAACTCGAGCACATGCGTGCCGATCGGGGCATCGTTGCGCATGACCCGGAAAGCGAGCCGGTTGCCGGGCGGAACGGCACCCCAGGACGGGATGGCCGGAAACGGAGCGAAGGCGGGAAGGGCGAGAAGAAGCGGGCGTCGTCCGATCATGACTTGGTCCTCACCGTGGAGCGGCCACCGTCGACCGCGAACACCTGGCCGGTGATCCACGACGCCTCGGGCGAGAGGAGGAAGGCGGCGAGCGCAGCGGCATCCTCCGCCTCGCCGAGCCGGGGAATGGGGTGCTGGGCGGCGATCGCCTTCGCGAGCGCGTCGTTCTCGGTCAAGGGCTTGGCCATGCCGGTGCGGGTCAGCGAGGGGGCGATCGCATTCACCCGCACCTGGGGGGCGAGTTCGGCGGCGAGCGCCACCGCAAGCCCCTCGACCGCCGCCTTCACCGGCCCGATGACGGTGTGATTGGCGAAACCGGCCCGCGCGGCGACGGAGCCGAACAGCACCACCGCCCCCTCGCCGGCCTTCAGCGCCGTCGCGGCGAGCGCGACCGCGCGCGCCGCGGCCGCCACGTTCAGCCGGTACGCAGCGAGGTGATCCTCGACGGTGGCGCGCGCGAGCGGCTTCAGCACGATCGAGCCCACGCAGAACGCAAGCCCGGCGAGCGTGCCTGAGCTTGCCGCCTCGGCCACGGCACGGGCGAGAGCCGTCTCGTCACAGACGTCGGCAACCGTCGCCGGAGCGCCGAGTTCCGCGGCAAGCGCGGCGAGACGGTCCGGATCGCGACCGGACAGATGCACGGCTCGCCCCTCCCGCACGAGCCGCCGCGCGAGAGCCCCGCCGATGCCTCCCGTCGCGCCGAACACCAGCACGCGCGCGGCCATGCTGTCCCATCATCCCCCGTTCGGTCGACCACCAACATGCTCCGTTACATGGGCTACTGGCGGTGGGCAGCGACCGCAGCCCCACAGAGGTGTGATGCGCCCCGGCGGGGCAGACGCGAGGGCGATTCCGTGCCAAGGTAACGGAGGGGTCCCGTCAAGCCGCGCCCGAATCGATGCGTCAGCTTCTGCTCCTCCGCCACGCCAAGTCGTCCTGGGACGACCCATCGCTTCCGGATCACGACCGGCCGCTTGCGCCGCGGGGACAGGCCGATGCGTCCGCCATGGGGGCGGAGATGCGGGCCCTCGGTCTTGATCCCGACATCGTCCTTGTCTCCACCGCGCGGCGGACGCGCGAGACGCTTGCCCTGATCGAGCCATTCGAGGAGGCGCCCGTGATCGACGCGGTGGAGTCGCTCTACTTGGCGTCCGACCAGCGAATTCTCGATCTGTTGCACGCGGTGCCGGAGACGGCCCGCAGCGTGCTCGTCATCGGCCACAACCCGGGGCTGCACAACCTCGCCCTAGCCCTGATCGGCCCGGCCGCGATGGCCCGGCGCGAGCCCGATGCGCTGAGGCTCGCCGAAAAGTTTCCGACCGCCGCCCTGGCCGAGTTCGCCATCGCGACACCCTGGTGGGGGCTCGAACCTGGCGGGGCCGAGACTCGTTCGCTTCCTGTGTCCGCGCGACCTCCGCCAGCACGCCTCCTGACCCGGATTTCACCGGAGGGCGAGACGCTGCCCGTCGCCCGCCTCGCCAGCGGGGCGGACCCCGAGGAGGTGTTCGAGTTCCGTCTCGACCCAGCCGCCGTGCCCGCTCTCCTGCGGCATCCGGCGATCGCGGCCCGGCGCGAGGGGCGGGCGCGGTCGTCAGCGGTCAGCCTTCTGTACCATGACGCTGCCGACGGGCGTCTCGCCGAAGAAGGGTTTCTCGTGGTGCTGGAAACCCGCGGCCGAAGCCGCCTCGAGCGTCTGGAGCGGATCTTGCCGGCCCATGGCGATCGCCTTGATCCCTCCCGGCCGCTGCCCGTGCTCGCCGAAGTGCCCTCCGTGGGGCCGATCGGGACGGCGGTCCTCGCCAAGGCGGCCCCGGCCGGCGTCGCGCCGGCCCCCCTCGCCGCCCTTGCGGCCGCGGTCGGTCGGCGGAGCGACCTCCGGCTTGGTGGTCCCGCTCCGTGCACCCTGACCGTGTATTGTGGTCACCTAAGGACTCTCGCGGCCGAGCGCCCCTTCGCGCTTCTGAGGCTGAGTGCCCCTGTCTCGGCCCGGGCCGAAGTCGCCCAGCTCGTGCGGGCGCTGGCGGAAACCCTGCCCCTTGCCGTGCCCCATGTCAGCCTCGGCGAGGAGGCGCGCGCCCTCGCCCTCGGCCTTCCCACCCGGCCCCTGCGACGCGGCGCGCCTGATCTCGGCAACGCCGAGACAGTGGAGGATGGGGCGATCCGTGCCATCGGCCATCTCGCCCTTGCGCTTGCCGGTGCTGCTCCGATCGCGGCCGAAGGCCAGGACCCGGAGGGCGTGCACCAGTCACGCGTCGCGATCCGACGGCTGAGGTCGGTGCTGACCGTGTTCAAGGCTGCGATCTCCTGCCCGGCCATGGACGACCTCAAGGCGCGTGCGGGCGAAATCGCCCGCACCCTCGGCCCCGCCCGGGACTGGGACGTGTTCCTGACCGAGACCTTCGCCCCGGTGCAGCAGGCCTTCGCGGAGCGGCCCGACATCGCCGCCTTGGGCAAGGCGTCGCTGAAGGCGCGAGCCGAGGCGTATCGCGACGTGCGGGCGCTCATCGAGGGCCCGGCCTTTCGTCTCTTCCTGCTCGACGTCGCGCTCGCCTTGGCGGAGCGACCGTGGCGGTCAGTCGCGGAGGAGGGCGACGTCGAGAGGCGGAGGGCCGAGCTTCTCGATGCCCCGCTCGAGGCCTTCGCCGGCGCTGCGCTGGAGAAGCGCTACAAGCGGATCCGTCGTGACGGCGAGGGATTCGCCGCTCTCGACATTCCCGCTCTCCACGCCTTGCGGATCGACGCCAAGCGGCTGCGCTACGCGGGAGAGCTCTTCGCCCCGCTCCACGGCGAGAAGAAGTCCCGGCGTTTCCTCAAGGCGCTCGCCGCTTTGCAGGATGCGCTCGGCCGCCTGAACGACGGCGCGGTCGCCGGCGCACTGCTGGAAAAGGTTGCGGGACGGGATGCCGGGCGGGCGCGCGCGGTCGGCGTGGTCGAGGGCTGGGTCGCGCGCGGGGCGGCGACGGCGCGTATGGACGCGGCGGAAGCCTGGGAGGAGTTCCTCGACCGCGCTCCGTTCTGGCGCGAGTAGACGGGTGCCGCGCGGCTTGAGACGGTCCCGGTCGCTCGCTGCCAGTCGCGTTGACGCGCACGGGAAGCCCCGGCCCTCGCCGGTCGGTTCGCCGGGGCGTTCCGCTCGAAAACGCGAAAGCGACGACCCGTCAGTTCTGCGCGAGTTCCTTCTGCTCCAGCGCGCTCAACTGCCGCCGCATCGCATCCAGCAGAGCGACTCGAGGCGGCCGCCCCCTCGCTGGATGACCGCGCCGTACTCGGAGCGCTGGGTGATCCGCAGCGACGTACCTTCGGCGACCAGATCGACGATCAGCGGCCGGCCGGAGGCGAAGGACACCAGCCAGTCGAGCTGAACCGGCGCCTGGCCCGGCTGCTCGACCATGGTGGTGACCAGCACGCCCTCCTCGCCGCGCGGCTGGGCGCGGGTCACCGCGAACCTGAGCCCCCTCAGTTCGCCGAATCGGGCCGAGAGGTTTCGGATCAGGGTCGCCTCGAACAGGCTGAGATACTCGGCCCGCTCGGCCTCGCTTGCGGTGCGCCAGTGCCGCCCGAGAACGAACTGGGCCACGCCGCGCACGTCGACGGCCTCGCGCAGGATGGCGGCCACGCGGTCTCGCTTCTCGGCGAGCGGGGAGTCGCTGTCGAGCACCTCTTTCAGCGCCCTGCCGCGGGTTTCGATGAAGGCGGCAGCCGTGGCTGGGTCGTTTGCCCGGGCCGGCCGGCCAGCAGCGATGGCGAGGGCCGCAATCAGGGTTCGGCGGGACAGGACCATCCTCGAAATCTCCTCACCGATCGGCGCGACGGACGGCCGTCCCGCCCCTCGACCGGCCGGTGTCAGCGGTCATCGACGAAACGGCGTGCTGCGGGGCGGCCCTCGTTGCGGATGTCCCGCTCGCGCCGCTGCAGATACACCGAACGGAGGGCGGAATAGAAGTCGAGGCTCTGTGCGCGCAACGCATCGATCGGTTCGATCAGTTGTTCGCGGCCGTCGATCGCCTGGACCGCGTAGCGCCCGAGCCGCAGCGCCTGCACCTGGTCGCCCTGCCCGACCCAGTTCCAGGGATCCATGGCCATGTCGATCGGAAGGGCGAAGGCATCGCGCAACGTGGAGGGGCCGAGGATCGGCAGCATGAGGAACGGCCCGCCATTCGTCGTGCCGGCCCACACGGCCAGGGTCTGGCCGAAGTCCTCGAACTGAGGCTCCAACCCCATCTCTGAGGCGACGTCGAAAATGCCGAGGACGCCGAGCGTCGAGTTGATGAGGAACCGCGCGATGGACTTTGCGGCGTCGTCCGGCCTGCCTTGGAGAAGCTGATTGGCGGCGGTGCGGGGCACGAGCAGGTTGTCGATGACATTGCCCACCCCGGTGCGAACGGGCTTCGGCACCAGGGTCCGGTAGGTTTCGGCGGCGGGGCGGAACAGGAGGTGGTCGAACGCCTCGTTGAAGGCGAAGACCGCGCGGTTCAGCGGCTCGAGGGGGTCGTTGCGCTCGAAATATTCCGCCCTCGCCTCCGGATCGGACTGGGGCGGCACGGTCGCGCAGCCGGAGACGACAAGGGCAAGCGCGAAGGCGTGGGCAATGAGGCGCGGGCGCGACATGCAGCGATGACCCCTCAGAGCGAACACGACGGTCGACCGGATTCGGCCTGGCCGGCAGTGCGCCGGATCACAGCGCGCCTCCCCGCATCGGCCGCGGGCCCGCGCGCGAGACTGCGCCCGAACCCCTTAGCAAAGCGTATAGCGTCGGCGCTGTGTGCGCGACGATGGAAAACCTGGCTGCCCCGGCGCGTCCCGGGCATCGCTCAGCCGCGGGCGCGGAGCAGCCGCGCCTTCTCCCGCTGCCAGTCGCGCTCCTTGATCGCCTCGCGCTTGTCGGCCTTCTTCCTGCCCTCGGCGAGGCCAAGCAGCACCTTCGCCCGGCCGCGGTCGTTGAAATGGATCTGCAGCGGCACGAGCGTCGCCCCCTCGCGAGTCACCGCGCCGATCAGGGTCCTCAGCTGTTTCTTATGCACGAGCAGCTTGCGCGGGGCGCGCGGCTCGAAGCGCGACAACACCCCGCCCTGATACTCGGGGATGTAGACGTTGAACAGCCAGAGTTCGCCGTCGCGCTCGCCCGCCCAGGCTTCGGACAGGGTCGCACGGCCGTGGCGGAGGCTTTTGACCTCCGGGCCCTTGAGCACGATCCCGGCCTCGATCGTCTCCTTGATCGCGTAGTCGTGGCGCGCCCTTCGGTTCTGCGCCACCACGCCGCGCGCGATCAGCCCCGGCTTGCCGTCCTTGGCCAAGCACGCCTCAGTTCAGCAGTCCCACTTCGACCAGCGCCGCCCGCACCTTCGCGCGCGAAGCCTCGCCGAGGGGCGCGAGCGGGAGGCGCGCCGTCTCCTCGCACTTGCCGAGGAGGTGGGCAGCGTACTTCACCGGCCCGGGCGAGGTCTCGCAGAACATGGCGTCGTGGAGCGGGGCGAGCCGCGCCTGGATCGCCATCGCCCGCTTCGCATCGCCCTCTGCCCAAGCCGTCTGCATCTCCGCACACAGCCTGGGGGCAACGTTGGCCGTGACCGAGATGCACCCCACTCCGCCCGCGGCGTTGAAGGCGATCGCCGTGTGGTCTTCGCCGGAGAGCTGGATGAAGTCGGGCCCGCACGCCCGGGCCTGGGCGAGGGGGCGGGCGAGGTTGGCGGTCGCGTCCTTCACGCCGACGATGTTCGGGATCCGGGCCAGCCGCGCCATGGTCTCGACCGTCATATCGACCGCGCTCCGCCCGGGTATGTTGTAGATGAAAATCGGGATATCGACGGCTTCGGCGATTGCCTTGAAGTGGAGGAAGAGCCCCTCCTGGGTCGGACGGTTGTAGTAAGGGGTGACGATCAACGCCGCATCCGCCCCGGCCTGCTTCGCATGCCGGGTGAGGTCGATCGCCTCCTCCGTGCTGTTCGATCCCGTGCCCGCCATCACCGGCACTCGCCCCGCCGCCGCCTCGATGCAGAGCTCCACCACCCGCTTGTGCTCGGCATGGCTCAAGGTCGGCGACTCGCCCGTGGTGCCCACGGGAACAAGGCCGTGCGTGCCTTCGGCGATCTGCCACTCGACGAAGTCTTGGAACGCCCGCTCGTCGATCGACCCGTCGCGCCGCATCGGCGTGATGAGGGCGACGAAGGAGCCCCTGAAGCGCATGGTCTCGCCCGTTCGTTCTTGGTCGCTACGGTCACCCTGGACCGTGTCGGCGCCCCTGTCCACCCGTGCGCCGCGCAGGCCGCGCTTGTGCCGCCCTCCATCGAGCCCATACAACCGAGCGCATGAGGAGGTGCACGAGTTCTCGCGCTTCTCGGCTGGCTCGTCCCTGCCCTGGCGATGGCGCAGGGGCTCGATCCCGCCTGCCGCGCTGCGCTCGCCGCCGCCTCCGCCGGACGGGCGTTCGAGACGCGGGCCTGCGCCGACCCGGCCGCGGCCACCGCGATCACGTGGCTCAGGCTGCAAGGAGGGCCGGCCACGGCCGGCGAACTCGCCCGATTTCTCGCCGACCATCCCGACTGGCCGGCCGGCCCCGCCTTGCTGCGACGGGCCGAGGAGGCGCATGCGGCGCTCGCGGACGACGCTGCCGTCCGCCGGTGGTTCTCCGCTCATGCCCCGCAGACCACGCCGGGGCGTCTGCGCTTCGCCGAGGCGCTCGAAGCCTTAGGCCGTGCCGCCGAAGCCGCGGCGCAGCGCCGCGCGGCCTGGGTTGATCTGCCGGCGAACCCGGCCGAGGAGCGCGCCTTTCTCGAGCGATGGGGCAGCGTGCTCCGCCCCGAGGATCATGCCGCGCGGGCCGATCGCTTGGCCTGGGCGCGCGACGCGGAGGGCCTGCGGCGGATGCTCGCCCTGCTCGATCCCCGCCGCCAAGCGGTCGTTCGCGCCCGGCTCGAGGCCCTCGCCGGCGCGGAGGGCGAGTTCGGCTTCACTCCGGAACTGCGGACCGACCCGATCGTGTTCCTGGAACGCGCGCGCGCCCTGCGCCGCCAGGAGCGCGACCTCGAGGCCGCGCGCTTCTGGCTTGAGGCCGGTGCGACGGCGCAAGAGGCGGCCGGCGCGGGACGTCTGCAGCCCTTCTGGGACGAGCGGCAGATCGTCATCCGCCGCCTGATCCGCCATCGCGAGGACCGGCTCGCCGACCGCCTTGCCGCTGCGCACGGCGTGCCGCCGCGGGAGGACGTTGCCTTTCTCGAGGCCGAATTTCTCGCCGGCTGGATCGCGTTGCGCCGCCTCGGCGAACCCGACCGCGCGCTGCGCCACTTCACCGCGCTCGAACGGGCCGCCACCGCGCCGATCAGCCGCGCCCGCGGCGCCTATTGGCGCGGCCGCGCCCTGGTCGCGGCGGGACGCGAGGCGGAGGCGCGCGCCGCTTGGGCAGAGGCCGCCCGCTTTCCCTTCACCTTCTACGGCCAACTCGGCGCGCTTGCCGCCGGCGAAACCGAGACCGCGCTTCGCGCGCGCATCCGCTCCGCCGCCGACCCGCTTCCCGACCCCGATCACGCCGCGCTTTGGGAGCGTCGAGACCTCGCCCGCGCCGCTGTCTTCCTCGCCGACGTGGGGGACGCGCGGCGGTCCCGCCAGCTCCTGCTCCGCCTCGCCGACCTCGCCCCGGACGACGGCGACCGCGCTTTGGCAGCCCACCTCGCCCTGAGGCTCGGCCAGGCCGACACGGCGGTGTGGATCGCGCGCCGGGTGCAGGCCCGCCACGGGACCGTGCTGCCCGAGGCCGGCTGGCCGGCGCCGTTCGTCCCGCCCCCGGGGGTCGACCCGGCCCTCGCCCTCGCCGTGATGCGGCAGGAAAGCAACTTCGAGGTCACCGCGGTCAGCCCCGCCGGGGCGCGGGGACTGATGCAGCTGATGCCCGCAACGGCGCGCGCGATGGCGCGCGAACTCGGCGAGCCCTCGCTTGCCAACCGGCTGTTCGAACCGCTGCCCAACATGACGCTCGGGACCGCCTATCTCGCCAAGCGGCTGGAGGAGTTCGACCGCGCGGTGCCCCTTGCTCTTGCCGCCTACAACGCCGGCGCGCACCGGGTCCGGCAGTGGCTGGGCCAGTTCGGCGACCCGCGCGTGGGCGAGATCGACCCCCTGGATTGGATCGAGCTGATCCCGTTCTCGGAGACCCGGACCTACGTCATGCGCGTGATCGAAAGCGCGACGATCTACGAGGCGCGGTCGGGGAGTGCGGTCTCTCCTCACCCGGTGCTGGCGATGCGGCGATGAGCGGGGTGCTGGCGCGCACGAAGGCGATCGTCTTCTCCGGACACGGCACGGTGTTCGACGGCGCCGGCGCGGTTCGCTTCGCAGCCGACGTGCTCGGCGAGTCCGCTGGCCCGCTCGCGGCACTCTGGGAGGCCAAGCGCTTCGAATACGCTTGGATGTCGCAGCTCACCGGGCGACGCACCGATCTGTGGGAAGTCACGGGCGAGGCGCTCGATCACGCGATGAGCGCCTTGGGCCTTCCCGCCAACCCGCTGCTGCGGGCTCGGCTGATGCAGGGCATGCTGCAGGCACCGCCCTTCCCGGACGTGCGCCCTGCCCTGCTCGCCCTGCGCGAGGCGCGCAGCCGCCCCCTCGCCGTCCTGTCCAATGCCTCGGTCTCGATGCTGGTGGCGGCGGCGAAGGCCGGGGACCTCTATGCGCTGTTCGATGCCCTGCTCTCCGCCGAGCCGACCGGCTCGTTCAAGCCCGCCCCGCAGGTCTATGCGCTGGCCTCGGCCCGCTTCGGCCTCGCGCCTGCCGACATCCTCTACGTCTCGGCCCATCCTTGGGATGTCGCGGGGGCCGCTTCGGCGGGGCTGACCGCGGTCTGGCTCGACCGCGCCCGCCGGGGCCGCGGCGAGTTCGCCTGGGCGCCGCCGGCGGCGGTGATCTCCTCGCTCGCCGACCTCCCCGCCCTGGTGGCGGACCTGCCCCGGGCGGCGTGAGCCCGCGCCTCGTCCGCCTCTCGGCGTCCGATGGGCTTGCGCTGGCGGCGCGGCTTTGGGGCGAGCCGTCCTCCCGCACGCCCCTGCTGTGCCTGCCCGGGCTCGTGCGCACGGGTGGGGATTTCGCGCGCCTCGCCGCCCGCCACGCCAAGGACCGCTTCGTCGTTGCGCTCGACTACGCCGGGCGAGGGCTCTCGCAACGGGCGAGAGACTGGCGACGCTACCGGCCGGAGCGGATCCTCGCCGACGTGCTCGATCTCTGCGCCGCCCTGCAGCTTGCTCGCGTGGTCGTGCTGGGCACCTCGCTTGGGGGCCTGCTCGCGATGGGGATGGCGGCTGCACGACCGCGGCTGCTCGCCGCCGTGGCTCTGAACGACATCGGGCCCGAGGTCGGGGGCGCGGGGCTCGCCGCGGTGAAGGCGCTGGTCGGGAGAGAGCACGTCTTCCCGTCTCTCGAGGACGCCGCCGCCTGGCTTCGGGCCAACCTGCCATGGCTGTCGCTGACCACCGCCGAGGAATGGCGCGAATTCGCCGCGCTCACGGTGGCCCGAGCACCTGACGGAACGTGGCGAAGCCTCTGGGACCCGCGGATCGCGCGCACTCTGGAGGACGCCCAAGGGCGCGATCTTTGGCCGCTGTTCGGAGCGCTCGCGCATCTGCCGGTGCTTCTCGTGCGCGGCGGCGCATCCGACGTGCTGACGGCGGCGACGGCGCGGCGCATGAAGGACGCGAAGCCCGATCTCGCCGAACTTGTCCTCGATGGCGTCGGCCATGCCCCCACCTTGTCCGAGCCCGCCCTCGCGCCGGCGGTCGATGCCTGGATCGCCGCGTTGCCGTGACGCGGGCGATCGCCTCCCTGTTCGGCGCGGGCTTCCTTCGCCCCGCGCCGGGAACCTGGGGCTCCCTGGCTGCGCTTGTGCCAGGGGCGGCGGTGCTCGCTTGGGTCGGGCCGATCGCCGTCCTGGCCGGGGCGGGTCTGATCGCTGCTGCGGGATGGTGGGCGGTGGCGGTGGAGCTCGCGCGCGACGGCGAGGAGGACCCGGAGTGGATCGTGATCGACGAGGCGGCCGGGCAGTGGCTCGCGCTGGCGGGACTGCCAGGATTCGGCTGGGTCGGGGTCGCCCTCGCCTTCGCCCTCTTCCGCCTGTTCGACATCGCCAAGCCCGGCCCCGTCGGCTGGGCGGACCGTCGGCGGGGGGCGACGGGGGTGATGCTGGATGACCTCGCGGCCGGGGCGCTCGCCGCGCTCGCGCTGCTGCTCTCGCGCCTCCTCGCCCCGCCGGGCCTTCTTCCATGATCCCGCCTGATGTGCTCGCCGAGGCGGAGTCGCTGCTCGCGGCGTATCGCTCAGCGAGGCTCAGGCTCGCGACGGCCGAGTTCGTGCACCGGCGGGCTGATCGCCGCCGTGCTGACCGCCATCCCAGGCTCCTCCGACGTGCTGGAGAGGGGCTTCGTCACCTACTCGAACGAAGCGAAAACCGACCTGCTCGGCGTCGATGCCGGGCTGATCGCGCGCGTCGGCGCCGTCTCAGCCGAGGTGGCGGAGGCGATGGTGCAGGGCGCGCTCGCCCGGTCGCGGGCGGACGTCGCACTCGCGGTGACGGGGATCGCCGGTCCGGGCGGAGGGACCCCAACGAAGCCGGTCGGCCTCGTCTTCCTCGCCGGGATCAGGGCCGGCGGCCCGCCGCGGGTCGAGCGCCACGTCTTCTCGGGGGACCGGGGGTCGGTCCGGCTCGCCTCGGTCCGCTCCGCCTTCGCCCTCGCGCGCGGCCTTCTTGCGGCCTAACCCCAGTTCGGTGGGCGCTTGTCGAGGAAGGCGCCGATCCCCTCCACCGCCGCCGGGTCGAGAAGCTGCTCCACCATCACGCAGGCGGCGTCGCGATAGGCCTCGGCGAGCGGGCGGCCTTCCTGGCGCAGGAACGCCGCCTTGCCGCCCTGGACGACGGAGGCGGGGCGGCCAGCGATCTTCTGCGCCAACGCCTTGGCCTCGGCGAGGGCTTGGCCGTGGGGCACGACGCGGTTGACGAGCCCGATGCGGTGGGCGTGGGCCGCGTCCACCATCTCACCCGTGAACAGCATCTCGAGCGCGTGGCGTCGGGAGACCGCACGCGAGAGGGCGACCGCCGGCGTGGCGCAGAAGAGGCCGATCGCCACGCCGGGCGTGCAGAACCGCGCGCCTTCGCCCGCCACTGCGAGGTCGCAGGTGGCGACGAGCTGGCAGCCGGCGGCGGTGGCGATGCCCTCGACCGCGGCGATGGTGGGCTGGGGCAGGGTGGCGAGGGCCTGCATCACCGCCGCGCATTTCGCCATGGTGGCCTGGAAGAAGGCACGCCCGCCGTCCGGGTCGGCGCGACGGGCGGTCAGTTCGCGCAGGTCGTGCCCGGCGCAGAACGCCGGCCCCTCCCCCGCCAGGACCACCGCGCGGACCGCCCCGTCGCCCCGGATCTGCGAGAACTCCGCCTCCAGATCCTCGAGCAGGGCGAAGGAGAGGGCGTTGCGTGCCTCCGGGCGATTGAGGGTCACGATCGCAACCCTTCCTTCCCGCTCGACCCTGAGGCGCCGTTCGGCGACCACCGTTCCTTCCGGCATGGCCTCCTCCCTCTCCTTGGTCAGCGCCCGAGGATAGCGCGGATCTCGGCGGCCGCCTCCTCGATCATCTCGCCCGTGACGTCGAGATGGGTGGCGGCGCGGCAGCGCCCGCCGAGCACGCTGATCCGGATCCCCCGCGCGGCAAGCCGGGCAGCGAGCGCCTCCGGGGCCATCCCGGCGCCCGTCGGGTCGAAGAAGACGAGGTTGGTCTCCGGGGCCTGCACGGTCATGCCCTCGATCGCGCCCAGCCGTTCGGCGAGCAGCCGGGCATGGGCGTGGTCCTCCGCCAGGCGCTCGACGTGATGATCGAGGGCGAAGAGGCAGGCGGCGGCGATCACGCCCGCCTGCCGCATCGCCCCTCCCATGCGCTGCTTCCACCGCCAGGCCTCGTCGATGAAGCTCCGCGAGCCGCACAGCACCGCGCCGACCGGCGCCCCGAGCCCCTTGGAGAAGTCCAGCCAGACGCTGTCGAAGCCGTGCGCGAGGTCGGCAGCGGGCATCCTGAGGGCGACGGCGGCGTTCATCAGCCGTGCCCCGTCCATGTGGGTGGCAAGCCCCGCCTCGCGCGCGACCGCGACCACGGCCGCAAGCTCTTCTGGCCGCCACACCGTTCCCCCCGCGATGTTCGCCGTCTGCTCCACCGCAACGAGGCTCTGGGGCGGAGCGTAGCGGCTTTTCGGGCGCAGCGCGGCGCGCAGGGCGTCGGCGGAGAAAATGCCGCGCTCGCCTTTCAGCCCGCGCACCGCCGCCCCCGCATTGGCCCAGGGGCCGCCGTGCTCGGAGGTGACGATGTGCGCCGTCTCGTGGGCGAGGATCTCGTCCCCGGGCCGGCAATGGACGCGGATCGCGATCTGGTTCGCCATCGTTCCCGAGGGGAGGAACACCGCAGCCTCCGTGCCGAGGAGAGCGCACATGCGGTCGCAGAGGGTCCAGACGGTCGGGTCGTCGCCGAACTGCTCGTCGCCGACCGCGGCGCGCGCCATCGCCTCGCGCATCGCGGGCGTCGGCTTGGTCTGGGTGTCGGAGAAGAGATTGATCCGCGGCGGCGGAAGGCGCGGGTCGGGCCGGGCGGGGGTGTAGGAAAGCGGGTTCGGCATGCTGTCGCAGGCAAGGGGAGGGCAACCGCGGCCTCTCTGCCCGGGAAAAGCGGTCGCGTCGATGGGTCGGCCGTCACGCCGGCGTCAAATCGCCATCCAGGGCTTGCCGAAGGCGAAACGGTTCCGACACACTGTCGTTCTCCGGCCCGAAACGGTCGGGCAGGGAGAGGAGGCGACGCATGAACGTCCAGCAACGGCTCGCGACCCTGAGCAGCCGCCACGCCGCCCTTGAGGAGAAGCTCGCATCCGAACTGGGCCGTCCGCGCGCGGACGAGGCCGAGGTGGCGCGGCTCAAGCGCGAGAAGCTGCGACTGAAGGAGGAGATGGAGCGGCTGAAGCGCGAGACCGGCGCCACGTGAGCCGAGGTCGGGCGGCGGCGTCCGCTTCTGTCCTGCGCCTTGTTCTTTCCGCTCACGTCCCCGGCGTCGGCAAGGGCGGTACTGCGACGGGGGCAGCGCCGCGGGGCAGCGGCGCACCGTAGATCTTCGCGGCACGGCGCTCGAAGGCCGCCACCATCAGCCGCACCGCCTCGTTGAACACCACGCCGATCGCCGCCTGCAGCACGCGCGAGCGGAACTCGAAGTCGACGTAGAAGTCGATCATCGTGCCGCCGTCGCGCGGCTCGAACCGCCAGTGGTTGTTGAGGTAGCGGAACGGACCATCCAGGTAGCGGACGTGGATGGCGTTCGGACGGTCGAGCGTGACGTGGCTGGTGAACCGCTCGCGGAACACCTTGAAGCCGATGGTGAGCTCCGCGATCAGCAGCCGCTCGTCGCGATGGCGGATGCGCGCGCCCACGCACCAGGGGAGGAATTCCGGATAGCGCCCGACATCCGCGACCAGGTCGAAGAGCTGATCGGGCCGGTAGGGAAGGAACTTCAGCTGGGCGTGGGTCGGCATGCCGCCTCAATCTAGGCGCAACACGGCTGAAAGAAAGCGGAAACGTGATCGTCAGCCCACGCGGGCCAGGGTTGCGTCGCGCGCGGCCCGAAGCCGGACGAAATCCGCATCCGCGTGGTAGGACGACCGCGTGAGCGGCGAGGCGGCCACCAGGGCGAAGCCCTTGCCGCGGGCAAGCGCGGCGAGCTCGTCGAACTCCGCGGGTGGGACGAACCGAGCCACCGGGGCGTGCCTCGGCGTCGGCTGCAGGTACTGGCCGAGGGTCAGGAAATCGACCTCCGCCGCCCGCAAGTCGTCCATCACCTGCACGAGCTCCACCCGCTCCTCGCCGAGGCCCACCATCAGCCCCGACTTGGTGAAGATCGAGGGGTCCATCTCCTTCACCCGCGCCAGTAGCCGAAGCGAGACGAAGTAGCGCGCGCCCGGCCGGATGGTGGGGTAGAGCCGCGGCACCGTCTCCAGGTTGTGGTTGAAGACGTCGGGCCGCGCGGCGACCACGGTCGCGATCGCCGCCTCTCCCTTGCGCAGGAAATCGGGCGTCAGCACCTCGACCGTGGTGCCCGGGGAGGCCTCGCGGATGGCACGGATGGTGGCGGCGAAGTGCCCCGCCCCGCCGTCCGGAAGGTCGTCGCGGTCGACCGAGGTGACCACGACATGCGAAAGCCCCATGGCGGCCACCGCTTCCGCCACGCGGCGCGGCTCGTCCGCATCCAGCGGGGCCGGAAGGCCGGTGGCGACGTTGCAGAAGGCGCAGGCGCGCGTGCAGACCTCGCCCATGATCATCACCGTGGCGTGCCGGCGGCTCCAGCACTCGCCGATGTTCGGGCAGGCCGCCTCCTCGCACACCGTCACCAGGCTCTTCGCCCGCATCAGGCGGCGGGTTTCCAAATAGACCGGATGCGTGGGCGCCTTGACGCGGATCCAGGCCGGCTTGCGGGGGATCGGGGTTGGCTCGCGCTTCGCCTTCTCCGGGTGACGCTCTGCCCCGGTCCGCGGGCGGCGATGGTCGATCTCGATCCGGGTCGTCATGAAGAAGACGTGGCGGCGTGGCGCAGGGTCGGCAAGCGGGCGCGGTCCCTCTTCAGATGTGGATCGCTCGCCCGTAGGCAGAGAGCACCGCCTCGTGCATCATCTCGGAGAGGGTCGGGTGCGGAAACACCGTATGGGCGAGTTCGGCCTCGGTAAGTTCCCCTGCCCGCGCGATCGCATAGCCCTGGATGAGCTCGGTCACCTCCGAGCCGATCATGTGGGCCCCCAAGAGTTCGCCCGTCTTGGCGTCGAACACGGTCTTCACCAGCCCCTCCGCCTCGCCGAGCGCGATCGCCTTGCCGTTGCCGAGGAACGGAAAGCGGCCGACCCGCACCTCGTGCCCCTTCGCCTTCGCCGCCGCCTCCGTCAGCCCCACCGAGGCGACCTGCGGGCGGCAGTAGGTGCAGCTCGGGATCTTCGTCGCATCGAGCGGGTCGGACGTCGTTCAGCCCCGCGATCGCCTCCACGCAGACCACACCCTCGTGCGAGGCCTTGTGCGCGAGCCAGGGCGGCCCCGCGAGGTCGCCGATCGCATAGATGCCCGGCTCGCCCGTGCGCCCGTAGCCATCGGTGACGACGTGGCTCTTCTCGACCTCCACCCGCGTGCCTTCGAGGCCGATTCCCTCGACGTTGCCGACGATGCCGACGGCGGAGATCACGCGCTCCACCGCGATCTCGCGCACATCGCCCCCTGCGTCCTCAACGATCGACGCGCGCGCCCTCGCCTTCCGCGCCGCACGCCCTTGCACCTTCGCCTCCGTGAGGATGGTCATGCCCCGCTTCTCGAAGGCCTTGCGGGCGAGCGCCGAGATCTCCTCGTCCTCGACGGGCAGGATGCGCGGCATCACTTCCACCACCGTCACCGCCGCCCCCATGTCGGCGTAGAAGGAGGCGAACTCGATGCCGATCGCGCCCGAGCCGATGACGAGCACGGAGCGCGGCATGGCGCGGGGAACCATCGCTTCCCTGTAGGTCCAGACGATTTCGCCGTCAGGATCGAGCCCGGGAAGGGTGCGGGCGCGGGCACCGGTCGCGAGCACGATGTGCGGGGCCTTGAGCTCCGTCGTGCCCCCGCCGTTGCGGACGGCGACCGTTCCGGGGCCGGCCAGGGCGCCATGCCCCTCGACGACGGTCACCTTGTTCTTCCGCAACAGGTGCTTCACCCCGGCGGCGAGCTGCGCGGCGACCTTGCGCGAACGCTCCACCACCTTCTTCGCGTCGTAGCGCGGGTTGTCTGCGGCAAGCCCGAAGGCGTCGAGCGAATGCAGGAGGTGGTTCACCTCGGCGGTGCGCAAGCAGGGCCTTGGTCGGGATGCAGCCCCAATTCAGGCAGATCCCGCCCAGATGCTCGCGCTCGACGACGGCGGCCTTCATGCCGAGCTGGGCGGCGCGGATGGCGGCGACGTAGCCTCCGGGCCCGCCGCCGATCACGATCACGTCGAAACGATCCGCCATGGACGGTCTCCTGTCTACGGGGGGCCGATGGGCCCCCGCTGCCCCCGCCGTGGCGCCCCTCCCGATGGTCGGGGCGCGAACCGTGGCCGACGGGAGCGACGGTCTCGAGGGGTTTGGGCCCGTCGGTCCCTGGGAAGGTCACAGCATCATCTGCAGCGGGTCCTCGACGATGCCCTTGAACACGCCGAGCCACTCGGCGGCCAGCGCGCCGTCGATCACCCGATGGTCCACGCTCAGCGTCACCGTCATCACGGTGGCGATGGCGAGCGCGCCCGCCTTCACCACCGGTCGCTGCTCGCCGGCCGCAACCGCGAGGATCGCCGCCTGCGGCGGATTGATGATGGCCGCGAACTCCCGCACCCCCATCATGCCCATGTTGCTGATGGAGAACGACCCGCCCTGGAACTCCTCGGGCTTGAGCTTGCCGGCCCTGGCGCGCGCGGCGAGGTCCTTCATCTCGTTGGAGATCGCCGCCAGCCCCTTGCGGTCGGCCTGCCGGACGATGGGCGTGATGAGGCCGTCGGGTATCGCGACGGCGACGGAGATGTCGACGTCCTCGTAGAGCACCATGCCGTCGTCCCGCCACGACGCGTTCACCTTCGGCACGCGGCGGAGCGCGATCGCGGCGGCCTTGATGATCATGTCGTTGACCGAGAGCTTGAACGCGCCCGGCCCCTCGGCCGGGGCCTTGGCGTTGAGCTCGGCCCGCAGTTTCAGAAGCGCATCGAGCTCGACGTCGACCGAGGCGTAGAAGTGCGGAATGGTCGCCTTGCTCTCGGACAACCGGCGCGCGATGACCTTGCGCATCGTCGTGTGCGGCACGAGGCGATGGGGGACGGCGATGGGCGGGGGCGGCGGATGCGGTGCCGCAGGCGCAGGTGGCGTTGTCGGGGCAACGGCTGCCGTCGCCGAGGGCGCAGCGGGCGCGGCGGCGGGGGCGACGGGCGCAACGGGGGTGAGGGGCGCGGCGGCACCCTTCGCCATCGCCGCCTCGATGTCGGCCTTGACGATCCTCCCCCCCGGGCCCGAGCCCTTCAGCGTCGAAAGGTCGATCCCGGCGATCTTCGCCATCCGCCGCGCCAGCGGCGAGGCGAAGATCCGCCCGCCACCAGAATGTTCCGCTATCGGCCCGTCCTGGCCGTTGCCGCGTGCCGCCGTCGCGGTGGCAGGCGAAGGCGCGGGAGCGCTTGGCTCCGGCGGCCTCGCCGGTGCGGCGGGCGGCGATGCCGACGGTGCAGTCGCCGCCTCGCCCTCCGTCGACCAGTTCGGCGATCGGCGCGTTCACCGCCACGCCGGCCGTGCCTTCGGGGACGAGGATGCGGGCGAGGATTCCCTCGTCCACCGCCTCGACCTCCATCGTCGCCTTGTCGGTCTCGATCTCCGCGATCACATCGCCGGCCTTGATCCGGTCGCCCTCCTTCTTCAGCCAGCGCGCGAGCGTGCCCTCCGTCATCGTCGGGCTGAGCGCGGGCATCAGGATCTGCGTGGGCATCGCTTCCCTCCCCGCCTCAGCGATAGAGAACGCGCTTCGCCGCCGCCACCACCTTGGCGGCGTTGGGCAGGGCGAGCTTCTCGAGGTTCGCCGCATAGGGCATCGGCACGTCCTCGCCGGTCACGCGCACGGGCGGCGCATCGAGCCAGTCGAAGCAGGTCTCCATCACCCGCGCCGCGATCTCGGCCCCGATCCCCGCGTAGGGCCAGCCTTCCTCGACCGAGACGATGCGGTTGGTCTTCCTGCACCGAGGCCGCGATCGTTTCGATATCGAGCGGGCGGAGGCTGCGCAGGTTGATCACCTCCGCCTCGATGCCCTCCTTGGCGAGGATCTCGGCCGCCTCCATCGCGTAGCCCACGCAGATGGAGAAGGCGACGATGGTGACGTCGTGTCCGGCACGCTCGACCTTCGCCTTGCCGATCGGCAGGACGAACGCGGGGTCGGTCGGGCAGGGGAAGGTCTGCCCGTACATCACCTCGTTCTCGAGCACGATCACCGGATTGGGGTCACGGATCGCCGCACGCAGCAGCCCCTTCGCGTCCTCCGAACTCCACGGCGCCACCACCTTCAGCCCCGGGCAGTGCGCGTACCATGAGGCGAAGCACTGGGAGTGCTGCGCAGCCACGCGCGCCGCGGCGCCGTTCGGCCCGCGGAACACGATCGGGCAGCGGATCTGCCCACCCGACATGTAGAGCGTCTTCGCCGCCGAGTTGATGATCTGATCGATCGCCTGCATGGAGAAGTTGAAGGTCATGAACTCGACGATCGGCTTCAGGCCCTGCGAAGGCGGCGCCGACCGCAAGCCCGGTGAAGCCGTGCTCGGTGATGGGGGTATCCAGCACCCGCTTCGGCCCGAACTCGTCGAGCAGGCCCTGGCTCACCTTGTACGCACCCTGGTACTGGCCGACCTCCTCGCCCATCAGGAAGACGTCGGGGTCGCGCCGCATCTCCAGCGCCATGGCCTCGCGCAGCGCCTCGCGCACGGTCATCGGCACGGTCGGACCCACGGCGGCGGTGGGTGCGGCCTCTGCCGGGCGTGCGGCTGCTGTCGGCTGCGCGTTCGAGGCCGACTTCGCCACCGCCGGCGCCGCAGGAGCCGGCGCCGGCGCGGGGGCCACGGCCGGGTCGGGCGCAGGCCGCGAGGGCGGCCCATCCAGCACCGCGATCACGCTGTTCACCGCCACCCCTTCCGTGCCTTCGGGGACGACGATCTTGGCCAGCACGCCCTCTTCCACCGCCTCCACCTCCATCGTCGCCTTGTCGGTCTCGATCTCGGCGATCACCTCGCCCGGGCGGATCGGGTCGCCTTCCTTCTTCAGCCAGCGCGCGAGCTTGCCCTCCGTCATCGTGGGCGAGAGCGCCGGCATGAGGATCTCCGTCGCCATCGCGTCCCCTCCCTCAGGCGGCGGTCTCGACCAGCACGTCGGTGTAAAGCTCGCTCTCGGGCGGCTCGGGGCTCGCCTGGGCGAAGTCCGCCGCCTCCTGCACGACCCTGACGCACCTCGTCCTCGATCGCGCGCAGGTCGTTCTCGCGCCACCCCGAAGTGCTCGAGCAGGACTTTGCGTGCGCCCTCGATCGGATCGCGCTCCTCGCGCATCCTCTGCACCTCCTCGCGCGTGCGGTACTTGGCGGGGTCGGACATGGAATGCCCGCGGTAGCGATAGGTGAGCATCTCCAGGAGGTATGGACCGTTGCCGCCGCGGACATGGGCGAGCGCCTCCTCGGCGGCCTCGCGCACCTTGAGCACGTCCATCCCATCGACCTGCCGGCCCGGGATGCCCCACACCGCGCCGCGCTGGGAGAGGTCCTTGGTGGGCGTGGCGCGCTCGACCGAGGTTCCCATGGCGTAACGGTTGTTTTCGATGACGTAGAGGACGGGAAGCTTCCACAGCGAGGCGAGGTTGAAGGACTCGTAGACCTGGCCCTGGTTCGCCGCGCCCTCGCCGAAGTAGGTCACGCACACATGGCCGTTCTCGCGGTACCAGTTGGCGAAGGCGATGCCGGTGCCGAGGCTCACCTGCGCGCCGACGATGCCGTGCCCGCCGTAGAACCCCTTCTCGGCGGAAAACATGTGCATCGATCCGCCCTTGCCCTTGGAGTAGCCGCCGATGCGGCCCGTCAGTTCCGCCATCACGCCGCTTCGGGTCCATGCCGCAGGCGAGCATGTGGCCGTGGTCGCGGTAGGAGGTGATCACCTGATCGCCCTCGCGCAGCACGGACTGGATGCCGACCACCACGGCTTCCTGGCCGATGTAGAGGTGGCAGAACCCGCCGATGAGCCCCATGCCGTAGAGCTGGCCCGCCTTCTCCTCGAAACGCCGGATCAGCAGCATCGTCCGCCAGGCGGCGAGCAGTTCCTCGCGCGTCATCGCGAGTGCGGCCTTGCCCTTCCTCCTCGGCGTCGTTTCGGCTGTCGCCATGATCCCTCCCCGAAGACGGCTGTCCGTGCCGCGGCGACGTAACCGCGTCGGCGTTCCCAGGGCAAGACGCCGGAGGGCGTTGCCCGGACGGTCGCCGCCACGCAACAGCCGTTCTCGGAACCGGGCGGGTGTGTTGCGAAACGTGCGCGGCCGCGCCGGCCCCTCGCTCAGTAGAGGCGGCGGCCCGGACCGTAGGGGATGACGATCTCCTCGGGCTCCGCGAGGTTCAGCATCAGCCGCGCGCGCTCATCCAGCATGTCGCGATCGAGGCTGCCCGGGCCGGAGCGAGGAGACGCGGCGTTCCGCCCGCGCCTGTTCCGCCTCCAGCCGCGCGAGTTCGGCGCGCGCCCGCGCGATCTCCTCCTTCACCTGGGCGAGGGCGATCAGCCCCCGCGTGCCGTGCAGGGTATGCCAGGCGAAGAAGGCGAGCAGCGCCATCCCCAACAGGGGCGGAACGACGCCGAACAGAAGCGACTTCACCTCGCGCGCGAAGTGCCATGCGGGCGAGCAAACCACTCCCTCCCGCGTCGCGGCAAGCTTTCCTTCAGCGGCGGAGGACGGCGCGGCGGCCGCCGAAGCGCGCCGTCTCGCCCAAGCACTCCTCGATCCGGATCAGCTGGTTGTACTTCGCCGTGCGGTCGGAGCGGGCGAGGCTTCCGGTCTTGATCTGCCCGCACTCGGTGGCGACCGCGAGGTCGGCGATGGTCGCGTCCTCCGTCTCGCCGGAGCGGTGGCTCATCACGCAGCGCCAGCCGGCGCGATGCGCTGCCGCGACCGCGGCCAGGGTCTCGGTCAGGGTGCCGATCTGGTTGACCTTGATCAGCACCGCGTTCGCTGCCGCTTGCTCGATGCCGCGCGCGATCCGCTCGGGGTTGGTGACGAACAGGTCGTCGCCCACGATCTGCACGCGCGCGCCGAGCCTCCGGGTCAGGAGCGTCCAGCCCTCCCAGTCGTCCTCCGCGCATGGATCCTCGATCGAGACGATGGGAAAACGATCGCAGAGCCCGCCCAGCCACTCCGCCATGCCGGCGGCGTCGAACGATCTTCCCTCGCCTTCGAGCACGTAGCGGCCGTCCCGGAAGAACGCGCTCGCCGCGCAATCGAGAGCGAAGGCGACGTCCTCTCCCACCCGGTAGCCCGCCTTCTCCACCGCCCGCGCGAGGAAGCCGAGCGCTTCCTCCGTCGAGGCCAGGTTCGGCGCGAAGCCGCCCTCGTCGCCCACGTTGGTCGCGTGGCCGGCCGCGGCGAGCTCCTTCTTCAGCGTGTGGAACACCTCCGCCCCGATGCGCACGGCATCCGCGATCGTGCCGGCGCCGAGGGGAACGATCATGAACTCCTGGATGTCGATCGCGTTGTCGGCATGCGCGCCGCCGTTGATCACGTTCATCATCGGCACCGGCAGGGTGCGCGCGGCCACCCCGCCGACATAGCGGTAGAGCGGCAGCCCGACCGCGGCGGCGGCCGCCTTGGCGACAGCGAGCGAGACGCCGAGAATCGCGTTGGCGCCGAGGCGAGACTTGTTCGGCGTGCCGTCGAGATCGATCAGCAGCTCGTCGATCTTCACCTGGTCGGTGGCGTCGAGGCCCGACAGCGCGTCGAAGATCTCGCCCTCCACCGCCTCCACCGCGCGGCGCACGCCCTTGCCGAGGAAGCGTGCGGAGTCGCCGTCGCGCAGCTCCACCGCCTCATGCGTGCCCGTCGAGGCGCCCGAGGGCACGGCGGCGCGGCCCGTCGCCCCGCCATCCAGCCTGACCTCGACCTCGACGGTCGGGTTGCCGCGCGAATCGAGGATTTCGCGCGCGACGATGTCGGCGATCGCGGTGTCGGTCATCGCGCAACAGCTCCGGATGGGAAGGACGGCGGCGGGGTAGCGCGCCGCCCCATGTCCGGCAACCCCCGCCGCCCGATCCGGTGGCCGCTCCGCCCGTCAGGCGCCATACTTCGCGCGCCATGAGCGGTCCCGTCTTCCTCCTTCGCCTCTCCCTCATCACCCTGGCCGCCATCCTGGTCGCGTTCGCCTGGCAGTGGGCGCCGATGCTGCAGTCGATGCTTCTCGCCCAGCGCGCCGAGCCGCGGGTGGTCACCCCGCGCGGCGAGCTCGCCGACATCGAGCAGGCGACGGTCGCGCTGTTCGAGGCGGCGCGCGGGTCGGTGGTGCACATCACGACCACGGAACGGGTGATCGACCCCTGGACGCGCTCCGCGCTTCAGGTGCCGCGCGGCACGGGGTCCGGCTTCTTCTGGGACGAGCTCGGGCATGTGGTGACCAACCACCACGTGATCGCCAACGCCTCGGCGGCCTTCGTCCGGCTGGCCGACGGGCGGTCCTACCGCGCCGCCCTGGTCGGGGCGAGCCCGGCGCACGATCTCGCCGTGCTGCGCATCGGCGTCGCTCTCGCCCGCCCGCAACCTCTGCCCATCGGCACCTCGAGCGATCTCCGCGTCGGGCAGAGCGTGTTCGCGATCGGCAACCCCTTCGGCCTCGACTGGACCCTCACCACCGGGATCGTCTCCGCCCTCAATCGCGACCTGCGCACCGACGGCCAGGTGCTCGAGGGCCTGATCCAGACCGACGCGGCGATCAACCCCGGCAACTCGGGCGGGCCGCTGCTCGATTCGGCGGGGCGCGTGATCGGGGTCAACACCGCCATCGTCAGCCCCTCGGGGGCGTTCTCAGGGATCGGCTTCGCGGTGCCGATCGACGTCGTCAACCGCGTGGTTCCCCGCCTCATCGCCACCGGGCGCTACGTCCGGGCGGGGCTCGGCGTGCGGGTGGACGAGGGGCTGAACGCCGCCCTCGCCGGCCGCACCGGGACCGCCGGCGTGTTCGTGCTCGGGGTCGAGCCGGGTTCGGCGGCGGCACGGGCCGGCATCCGTCCCGCCGCGATCGATCGCGACGGCACCATCCGGCCGGGCGACGTGATCCTTGCCATCGAGGGCCAGGCGGTGACGCGGCCGGCGGAGCTGATCGCTTTGCTCGAGCGCCTCACCCCGGGGGCGCGCGTCACGGTCGCGATCCTGCGCGAGGGGCGGCGCATCGAGGTCGCGGTCGAGCTCGATGCGGTGCGCTGACAGCGCAGGCGCCCCTGCTCAGAGGCCCTTCGCGAGGCGGTCGAAGGCGATCAGGCGTTCGATCAGGGCCGGCATCTCGGCGAGCGGGATCATGTTCGGCCCGTCCGAGGGCGCGCGATCGGGGTCGGGGTGCGTCTCGATGAACACCGCCGCCACCCCGACCGCCACCGCGGCACGGGCAAGCACCGGAGCGAACCGCCGATCGCCGCCCGACGCCCCGTCGGCGCCGCCCGGCGACTGCACGGCGTGCGTGGCGTCCATCACCACCGGGTAGCCGGTCTCGGCCATGATCGGCAGCGCGCGCATGTCCGCCACCAGCGTGTGGTAGCCGAAGGAGACGCCCCGTTCCGTGAGCAGGATGTTCTCGTTTCCCGTCGCGGCGATCTTCGCCGCCACATGGCGCATGTCCCACGGCGCAAGGAACTGCCCCTTCTTCACGTTCACCACCCGCCCCGTCCGCCCGGCGGCGAGCAGAAGGTCGGTCTGGCGGCAGAGGAAGGCGGGGATCTGGATCACGTCCACCACCTCCGCCGCGCGCCGCGCCTGCTCCTCGGTGTGCACGTCGGTGAGCACCGGCACGCCGAGACGGGCGCGGATCTCGGCGAGCGCGGCAAGCCCCTGCTCCAGCCCGACCCCGCGCGCGCCCCGAAGCGAGGTGCGGTTCGCCTTGTCGTACGAGGCCTTGAAGATCAGCCCGATGCCGGCCCGCGCCGCCGATCTCCGCCGAGCGCCTCCGCGACCTCGAAGGCGTGCGACGGCGGATTCGATCTGGCAGGGCCCGGCGATCAGGGCGAGCGGCAGATGGTTCCCCAACGCAACGTTGCCGACCCGCACCGTTCGCGGCGAGCCCGCCATGGGCGGCGTGAGTGGGGCGTTCACACCAGCCTCGCCTGCTTCACCGCCGCCTCGACAAAGGAAGCGAACAGGGGGTGTGGCTTCCACGGCCGCGACTTCAGTTCCGGGTGGAACTGCACGCCGACGAACCAAGGATGCCCGGGCAGTTCGACGATCTCGGGCAAGGTTCCGTCCGGGCTCATGCCGCAAAAGAGGAGCCCGGATTCCTCGAGGATCGGCTTGTAGCGGATATTGACCTCGTAGCGGTGCCGGTGGCGTTCGGAAATGCGCGGCGAGTCGTAGATCGAACGCACGAGCGACCCCGGCTGCAGCACGCAAGGGTAGGCGCCGAGCCGCATCGTGCCGCCAAGATCCCCTCCCGCCTGCCGACGTTCGACGTCGTTGCCGCGGGTCCACTCGGTGAGCAGGCCGACGATCGGATGCTCGCAAGGCCCGAACTCGGTGGAGGACGCCCCGTGCAGCCCCGCGAGATTTCGCGCCGCCTCGATCACCGCCATCTGCATGCCGAAGCAGATGCCGAAGAAGGGAATCCGGCGTTCGCGCGCGAACCGCACGGCGGCGATCTTGCCTTCCGTGCCGCGCTCGCCGAAGCCGCCCGGAACGAGAATGCCGTGCACGCCCTCGAGGCGATGGATCGCGCCGGGGGACTCGAAAATCTGGCTGTCCACCCAATCGAGCTTCACCCGCACGCGGTTGGCGATGCCGCCATGGGTGAGCGCTTCGGCGAGCGACTTGTAAGCGTCGAGCAGGCCCGTGTACTTGCCGACGACGGCGATGGTCACCTCGCCCTCCGGGTTGCGGATCGTCTCGACGATCCGTTCCCAGGCCGAAAGGTCGGGCTCGTCGTCGCAGGGGAGGCCGAAGTGGCGCAGCACCTCGCAGTCGAGCCCCTCGCGATGGTACGCGATCGGCACGGCGTAGATCGTATCGACATCGAGGGCGGGGATCACCGCCTCGCGGCGGACGTTGCAGAAGAGCGCGATCTTCCGCCGCTCGCTCTCCGGGATCGCCCTGTCCGCCCGACAGAGCAGGATCTGCGGCTGGATCCCCGCGCTGAGCAGCTCCTTCACCGAATGCTGGGTCGGCTTGGTCTTCAGCTCGCCGGCGGAGGCGATCCAGGGCACCAGCGTGACGTGGACGAAGAGCGCGCGCTCGGGTCCGAGTTCGTTGCCGAGCTGGCGGATAGCCTCGAGGAAGGGAAGCGATTCGATGTCGCCCACCGTGCCGCCGATCTCGACGATGACGAAGTCGGGCTCCGCGCCGTCCGGCATGGTGGCGGGAGCGGTGATCGTCTCCTTGATCGCGTCCGTCACGTGCGGGATCACCTGCACCGTTCCGCCGAGATAGTCGCCCCGTCGTTCGCGCGCGATCACGGTGGAATAGATGCGCCCCGTGGTCGCGTTGTCCGCCTTGGTCGCATCGACTCCGGTGAACCGTTCGTAGTGGCCGAGGTCGAGGTCGGTCTCCGCCCCGTCCTCGGTGACGAACACCTCCCCGTGCTGGTAGGGGCTCATCGTGCCCGGATCGACGTTCAGGTAGGGGTCGAGCTTGCGCAGCCGCACCCGGAATCCCCGCGCCTGCAGGAGCGCGCCGAGGCTCGCCGCCGCGATCCCTTTGCCCAAGGAGGAGACCACGCCGCCCGTGATGAACACGTATCGCGTCATGGGCCCCCCTGATACGCGCAAGCGCTCACCCGCCACAACCGCGGCGCGCGCACCTCAGGCGAAACGCCGGACTCAGTTGATGGGTACGATCGGGGCCGGCGCGGGGGCGGCCGGGGCGGCGGGCGGGGGCGAATCGAGCAAGGACGGCGCTTGTCGGCCGCTCTGGTTGATCAGCGCGAGCGCGAGGCTGAGCGCGAAGAACAGCGTGCCGAGCACGGCGGTGGTGCGGGTGAGCAGGTTCGCCGTCCCCCGCCCGCCCATGAAGGCGCCCGAGCCCGCCCGAGCTGCCGATGCCGAGGCCCCCGCCCTCGCTCCTCTGCAACAGGACGACCGCGATCAGGGCGATGGTGACGAGAAGGTGCAGGATGAGAAGGACGGTGAACATGCAGAGCCCGGGCTGCCGCTGCCGCTTCTAGCGCCGCCTGCCCCGCCGCGCCACCCCGCCTCCGCTCACGCCACGGCGACGGGGGCGGCGGCAATGATGGCGAGGAACTCCTGCGCCTGCAGCGACGCCCCCCCGACCAGCGCGCCCCCCACCTCCGGCACGGCGAGGATCGGCTTCGCGTTAGCGGCCTTCACCGAGCCCCCGTAGAGGATGCGCACGGCTGCCCCCGCCGCGCCGAACCGGGCGACGAGGCGGGCCCGGATCGCCCCATGCATGGCGGCGATGTCGGCCTCGGACGGGGTCCGCCCGGTGCCGATCGCCCAGACGGGTTCGTAGGCGACGACGCCGCCGGCGGCGGCAAAGCCTTCCGGCAGGCTGGCCGCGAGTTGCGCCTCCACCACCGTCTCGGCTCTGCCGGCCTCCCGCTCGGCCAGTGTCTCGCCCACGCACACGATCGGGGTCAGCCCCGCCGCCATCGCCGCCTCGGCCTTGGCGCGCACGAGCGCATCGCTCTCGCCGTGGTCTGCGCGCCGTTCCGAATGGCCGAGGATGACGTAGCTGACGCTCCGGCGTCCTCTCAGCATCGGGGCCGAAACGTCGCCCGTGTGCGCGCCGGCAGGCCCTCGGGTGACAGTCCTGCCCACCGACCGCAACGGAGGAGCCGGCGACCGCCGCGCGCCACCCGCTCGATCAGGGTGAAGGGCGGGCAGAGCAGCACGTCCAGCCCCGTTGCTCACCGTCGCAGGCGAGGCCCTCGCGCACGGCCCGCGGCGAGGCGCACGCCGTCCTCCCCGAGCCCGTTCATCTTCCAATTGCCGGCGATCAATGGCCGCATCGCGCTCCCTCCGTCCCTTCCCCTCGGCCCTTTCCATGGCGGTCGGGTCTTCGCAACCCCCCGCGTTGCGCCCCTCTCCCCCTTCTGTAGGGTCCGCCGCCCGACCCGCCCGGAGGCCCGAACCCCGCGATGCTCGCCGCGATCCGCAACTCGCTGAACAGCTGGATCGTCAAGGCCCTGTTCCTGGTGCTCATCGCCTCCTTCGCGGTTTGGGGGATCGGCGACTTCGTGCGCGGCACCCCGGCAGAACGCAGTGTCGCTCGCGTGGGCGATGCCAAGGTCTCGCTTGCCGAGGCGACCGAGGCCTATCAGCGCGAGCTCGCGCAACTTCGCCGCTCCCTCGGCGGGCAGTTCGAGCCCACCGGCCCGGTGCGCCAAGCCATCGCCGAGGCGGCGCTCGGGCGGCTTCTGGCGTTGCGGGCGCTGGATCTCGAAGTCGAACGGATCGGGGTGGTGGTGCCTGATGAGGCGCTGCGCGAGGCGGTGTTTTCCGCCGAGGTGTTCCGCGGCGCGGACGGGCGGTTCTCGCGGCTTCAGTTCCAGGCCTTCCTGCGCAACCAGGGGCTGACGGAACGGCGCTTCCTCGAACTCCTGCGCGGGGATCTCGCGCGCGGGCAGCTGGTGGGGTCCGTCCGCGTCGGCGCGCTTGGCCCCCGAGGCGCTCGCGGCCGCACTGTTCGCATATCGCAACGAAAGACGGGTGGCCGACCTCGTCGAGCTTCCCTTCGTCGCCTCCCCCGCCCCCGTCGAGCCGACGGAGGAGCAGCTCAGGCGGCACTACGACAACAATCCCGACCTGTTCACCGCTCCCGAATTCCGCGCGGTGACGTTCATCCTTCTCGCCGTCGACGACCTCGCGCGCGAGATCGAGATCCCGGAGCCCCAGCTTCGCACTGCGTACGACGAGAGGAGAGGCGAGTTCTCTTCGCCCGAACGGCGCGTCATCGCCCAGGTCGTGGTTCGGGACGAGACGCGGGCCCGGGCGATCGCCGCGGCCTGGGCGGCCGGGGCGTCGATGGCGAACATTGTCGCCGAGGCCGAGGCCGCCGGTGGCACCGCCGGCGTGCTCGGCCGGCTCTCGCGCGAGGAGCTTCCCCTGCCGGCCCTGGCCGAGGCCGCTTTCGCCCTCCCAGCGGGAGGCGTCAGCGAGCCGATCCGCAGCCCGTTCGGCTGGCACGTGGTGCGGGTCGAGGAGATCGAGCCGGCGACGGAACGGAGCTTCGATGAGGCGCGCAACGAGCTGCAGGCGGCTTTGGCCCGCGAGCGCGCGGCGGAGCTGATCTACGCCCGAGCCAACCGGGTCGAGGATTCGCTCGCCGCCGGGATGCCGCTCGAGCAGGTGGCGCGCGCGCACGGGCTTCGTCTCCTGTCCTTCGCCGCCATCGACGCCACCGGGCGCGGGCCTGCAGGGCGAACCGCTCGATCTCCACGGGCTGCCCGGGGAGGCTCTGGCCGGCGCCTTCGAGGCCGGCCCAGGGGCGATCCCGCGCCTGACCGAGGCTCGCGACGGCACCTTTTACGCCCTTCGCCTCGACGGCATCACGCCTCCGGCACTTCGCCCTTTCGAGGCGGTCGTGGCCGAGGTGCGCGCATCCTGGGAGCGCGACCAGCGCCGCCGCGCGATGGAGGAGGAGGCGGCCCTGCTGCTCGCCCAAGTGCGCGAGGGAGCAACGCTCGAGGAGGCCGCCCGGCGCCGCGGTTGGACGCCGCGCCGCACGCCCCCCTTCCGCCGCGACGGCTCGGAGGCCGGCGCCCCGCCGCCGCAGATGGCGCAGGCGCTGTTCGCTCTCGCCCGCGGCGAGGCGACGATGATCGAAACCGCCTCCGGCTTCCTTGTCGGCTCGGTGGTGGCGATCGAGGCCGCAGGCGAGGACCGTGCGGGGCGCGCCCGCGTGGCGCGCGAGCTCGCGGGCGCGATCGCGGACGATCTCGAGGCGCAGTTCCTCGAGGCGCTGCGCACGCGGGCGGGGGTCCGGGTCGACGCCAACGCGACACGGCTGATCGCGGGCGACCCGCCGTGACGCCCGCCCCGCCCGGACCGCGAGGCGTTCCGCGCTGGCCTACGAGGCGGGCCGCCCGCAGCTCCTCTGGACGACCACGGTCTCCGACCTCGAGACGCCCGTCTCCGCCTTCCTCAAGCTCGCCGCGGGCCGGCCGAACGCCGTGCTTCTGGAAAGCGTCGAGGGCGGCGCGGCGCGTGGGCGCTACTCCATCATCATGCTCGACCCCGACCTCGTCTGGCGCGTGCGCGGCGACCGCGCCGAACTCAACCGCTTCGCTCTCACCGACCCCGAGGGCTGGCGGACGGAGGAGGTCGGCGCGCTCGCCTCGCTCCGTCGCCTGATCGCGGAGAGCCGGGTCGACATCCCGCCCGGCCTGCCGCCGATGAGCGCGGCTTTGGTCGGCTATCTCGGCTACGACTTCGTCCGCCGCATCGAGCGCATCCCGGAGACGAACCCCGACCCGCTTGGGCCTGCCTGACGGGATCCTGCTCCGCCCGACCGTGGTCGCGGTGTTCGACACCGTGCTCGATACCCTGACCTTCGCCACCGCGGTGCGGCCCGCGCCCGGGTATCGGCGCAGATGCGGCGCGCGAGGCGGCGGAGGCCCGTCTTGCCGCCGCCGTCTCCGCCCTCGCCCGACCTCTGCCGCCGCCGCCCGCCGCGCGGCCCGCAAGCCCCGACCTCGGCCAGGTCGCCTCCAACATGACGCGCGAGGCGTTCGTGGCGGCGGTGGAGCGGGCGAAGGAGTACATCCGCGCGGGCGATGCGTTCCAGATCGTGCTCAGCCAGCGCTTCGCCGTGCCCTTCGCGCTGCCGCCCTTCGCGCTCTACCGCAGCCTGCGTCGCCTCAACCCGTCGCCCTTCCTGTTCTTCCTCGATTTCGGCGGCTTCGCGGTCGTCGGCTCCTCGCCCGAGATCATGGTCCGGCTGCGCGACGGCACCGTCGACCATCCGCCCGCTCGCCGGCACGCGGCCGAGAGGGCGCCACGCACGAGGAGGACCAGCGTCTCGAGCGCGAGCTGCTCGCCGACCCGAAGGAGAGGGCGGAGCACCTGATGCTGCTCGACCTCGGGCGAAACGACGTCGGCCGGGTGGCGGAGGTCGGCACCGTGACGGTGAAGGAACAGTTCGTCGTCGAACGGTATTCCCACGTCATGCACATCTCCTCGCACGTCGAAGGCCGGCTGCGGGCGGGGTGCGACGCGGTCGATGCGCTGATGGCGGGGTTTCCCGCCGGCACGCTGTCGGGGGCGCCGAAGGTGCGGGCGATGGAGATCATCGAGGAGCTCGAGCCGGAACGGCGGGGGCTCTATGCGGGCTGTGTGGGCTACTTCGCGGCGAACGGCGAGATGGACACGGCGATCGCGCTCCGCACGGCGGTGGTGAAGGATCGCGTGATGTACGTCCAGGCCGGCGCAGGCGTGGTGGCCGATTCCGATCCCGAGGCCGAATGGCGCGAGACGATGGCCAAGGCGCGCGCCTTGATCCGCGCAGCGGAGGAGGCGGTGCGCTTCGCCGCCGGCGGCGGGGCGTTGAGGCCGGCAGGGTTCAGAACGCGCGGCCGCCGCTGAAGGGCTGGGACGGCTGCGCCGGACGCGGCGCTGGCCGCTGCGCACCATCCCACGGGTCCGGAGCGGGGCGGGGGGCGGCGTCGAAGGGCTGCGTCGGCGCATGATCCTCCGACCAGGGCCGCCGCACACTGCAGGAAGGCGCGACTGACGCGCAACGTCCCGGCCAGTCCCGTCCGCCACTGGCCCTCGTCGCCGTCGTGGAAGCGGATCGTCATCCAGTTGCCCCAAGCGAAGGCGTTCACGAAGCCGAACAGCTCCTCGGCCGTGCGGAAGGTCCCCTCGATCAGCGCGGGGTTGCGCGTTCCGCTGAAGCGCCCGGTCCAGACATGGCGCCCGTCGATCGCGAAGGACACGGTCATCCGCGCCGATGCGGGAACATTCCACCCCTCTTTGCGCAGATGGATGTAGGCGGCGGTCCGATCGAGCTTGATCATCAGCGCGTAGGGTCCGGTGAACTGGCTGATGCCGCAGAGCGGGATGCCGCGGTCGCCGAGGGCGAGGTAGGCCTCCCAGACCCCGGCCCGCTCGAGCACCGTGGTGCCTGCCAGCACCGGCCCGCTGCCCAGGGCCAGGGCCACCACGACCGCTGCTCGACACCACCCACCGCCCATCGACGTCTCCCGACGACCGGCAGGGGCGAATGCTACCTCCGCACGGGCGGGCGTGCGACGACAAGATCTGACGGAGAAAGCCGCTGCGCCCCGATCCGGCGCCTTCAGGGCTGAAGCCCGAGCGCCTCGGCCGCGGCTTCGGCGAGAGCAAGCAGCGCGCGATCCCGCCCCGGCGCGGCGAGCAGGCTCAGGCCCACCGGCGCCCCGTCCACCTTCGCCGCCGGCATGGTCACCTCGCAGGCCCCGGCGAAGCCGGCGTAGGAGGTGACGCCGATGGTCCGCTCGCGCACCTCGAGGATCTCCTGAGGCGTGGCGGTGAGGCGCGGCGCCGGAATGGGCGAGGTGGGAAAGACAAGCACCGCGCCGCCGCCGAGCACCCCCCTGAGCCTCGCCGAAGCGGTGGCGCGGAACGCGCGCGCCCAGGCGCTCTTCTGCGGCGTCTGGTGGCGGGCGAGCTCGAAGCGCTGCGCCACCGCAGGCGACAGTTTCGGCTGCACCGAGGCCACCCAGGGCCCGAGGGCGGCGAGATTCTCCTCATTGTTGCAGGCGCGGAACGCATCGAACCAGGCGTGCAGCCCCTCGACCGCAACCTCCACCTGCACCGCCCGCCCGAAGCGGGCCTCCAGCCGCTCGAGGACGAGCGACAGCGCCTGCGCCACCGCCGGGTCGGCGTTCATCCACGCCTCCTCAGGCTTGAGGAGAGGGCCCAAGGCCCCCTCCCCGCCCGCCGGCAGGAGCACCTCGCCCACCCGGCGCAGCACCGTGGCCGAGCGCGCGAACCAGCCCACCGTGTCGAAGGAAGGAGCAAGCGGCAGCACCCCGCAGGCGTTCACCGCGCCCCAGCTCGGACGGAACCCGAAAAGCCCGCAATAGGACGCCGGGATGCGCACCGATCCGGCCGTATCGGAGCCAAGCCCGATGTCGAACAGGCCCGCCGCGCAGCCGGCGGCCGACCCCGCAGGACGATCCGCCCGGGATAACGATCGGGACAGGCGGGGTTCGTCGGCGTGCCGTACCAGAGGTTTTCGCCCGTCAGCCCGGCGGCGAGCTCGACCGTCTTCGTCCGGCCCACCATCTCCGCTCCCGCCTCGCAGAGGAGAGTGACGGCCGGAGCCGTCACCACGGCCGGGGGGTGGGTGCGCGCCCAGTCCGGGTTGCCGAAGCCGGTGACGTGGCCCGCGATCTCGAACACGTCCTTCACCCCGAGGGTGAGGCCCGCAAGCGGGCCGGACGCCGCACCGGAAAGCCTGATCCGTTCGCCGGGGACAAAGGCGCCGACGGGGTCGTCCCGATCCGCCACCCGTTCCGCCGTCTCCGCCCTGGCCATCGCGCGTGTCCTCCTCGATCAGCCGGCACTCTACGCCGCCTGCGGCGCGACGGAACCCCTGCTCCTCAGCCGAGGACGAGCTGAAGCAGGGCGTCGGCCAGGAAGGCGCCCGGATAGGCGAAGAGAGCGCCGAGCAGGAGCAGGATCAGCAGCCGCCGACTGCCCCGGCCGAACCCCGCCAGCAACCGCACCGTTGGCGAGGGTACGCGTCGCGCCCTGCCGCGACGCGCGCGCGCGGGCGCCTGCGCCGCGCGACGACCGGGTCGTTCCGCGACCCTGGCACGGGCGGAAGCGGGCGGGCGACGACTCGGACGGCGGCTCACCCGCTCCCAATAGCGCGGCCGCGGCGCGCAAGCAGCACCGCATTTCCCACCACCGAGAGGGAGGAGAGCGCCATCGCCGCCCCCGCAAGGGCGGGCGAGAGGAACCCGGCGGCAGCCAGCGGCAGAGCGGCGATGTTGTAGGCGAAGGCGAAGACGAGGTTGCCGCGGATGGTGGCGAGCGTGGCCCTTGCCAGCGCGATCGCCTCTGCGGCGAGACCCGGGTCCGGGCGCAGAAGGGCGACGGCGGCGACGGCGAGAGCCGAGTCCGCTCCCCCTGCCATGGCGATGCCGAGATCGGCCTCGGCGAGGGCAGCGGTGTCGTTGACGCCATCGCCCACCATCGCCACCCGCCGGCCCGCCCGGCGCAAGGCGGCGACACGCTCCGCCTTGGCCTCCGGGTCAAGCTCGGTCTCGACCCGCTCGATCCCGACGGCCCGGGCGACGGCGCGTGCCGGGGCCGGAGCGTCGCCGGTGAGCAGGATCGGCTCGCAGCCGAGCGCCCGCACCCGCGCCACCGCCTCCGCCGCCCCTGGCCGGATCGGGTCGGCGAGCGCGATCGCGCCGAGCGCGCGCCCGCGCTCGACCAGGAACACCACCGTCGCCCCACGCGCCTCCTCCCTCGCCACGAAAGCGGAGAAGGGGGAGAGGTCGGCGACAAAGCTGCGGGCGAGCCGCGCATTGCCGAGCGCGATTGCGCGCCCCTCGACCACCCCGCGCACGCCCTGGCCGGGAACGCTTTCTGCCTCCGCCGCGGGCGCCGCCGCGACCCCTGCCCGCTCCGCCGCGCGCAGGATCGCCGCCGCGAAGGGGTGCGCGCTCGCCGCCTGCAAGGCGGCGGCAGCCGCGAGCACGCCCTCCTCGCCCGCCACCGCCACCACCTCGGGCCTTGCCTCCGTCAGCGTGCCCGTCTTGTCGAAGACAACGGTGTCGAGCCCCCGCGCGCGCTCCAGTGCGGCGGCGTCGCGGATCAGGATTCCGCGTCGCGCGGCGGCACCCACCCCCGCGACCAGAGCGGCCGGCGTGGCGAGGCCGAGCGCGCAGGGGCAGGCGACGACGAGGACCGAGACGGCGTGCACCACCGCACGGTCGATCGCCGCGCCAACCGCAAGCCACACGACCAGCGTCGCCGCCGCCAGCACAAGCACGGCGGGGACGAACACCGCAGCGACGCGATCGACCAGGGCCTGGATCGGCGGCTTGCTCGCCTGCGCGGCGCGCACGCGGGCAAGCACGCGGCCGAGCAGCGTGCCCTCGCCCACCGCGGTGACGCGGACCACCACCGCCGCCGACCCGTTCACCGCACCCGCCACCACGGCATCGCCCTGCTGTTTCGCCACCGGCAGGCTCTCGCCGGTGATCAGGCTCTCGTCGGCCTCCGTCTGGCCTTGCGCGATCACGCCGTCGGCCGGGAAGGCCTCGCCGGGGCGGACACGGACGAGATCGCCCGCGCGCAGGGCGGAGACGGGCACGCGGCGTTCCCGCCCGTCCGGTTCGAGGCGCATCGCCTCCGCCGGACGAAGCCCGGCGAGCGCCTCGATGGCGGCGGCCGCCGAGCGTTTCGCCCGCTCCTCCAGCGCCTTGCCGAAGAGGACGAAGGCGATGACGAGGACGGAGGCCTCGAAATACAGCGGCCCGCCCGCCACGAGATGCCACGCGGAAAGCGCGAAGGCCGCCGTGGTGCCCAGCGCGACGAGCTGGTCCATGGTGCCCGCCTGCAGCGCGCAGCGCGCGCCACGCGCCCCGATAGAACCGCGCCCCGGCGAGAAGCTGCACCGAGGCGGCGAGAGCGAGCTGGACCCAGCCCGGCAAGAGGTGCCTGCCGGAGAGATGGGCAAGCATGTCGGCGAGGAAGGGGATTGCGGCGAGGAGGGAGAGCGCGAGCAAGGCCCGCTCGCCTCGCCCTGCTGCGGTCTCCTTGCCCTCGCCGGCCGCGAGGAGGGCGGCGCGATAGCCGGCCCGTTCCACGGCAGCAATGAGAGCGGCGGGATCGACCGCACCGCGCGCCACCCGAACCTCGGCAAGCCCCGAGGCCGCCTTCACCGACGCCCCGAACACGCCCGGCACGGCGACGAGCGCCCGTTCGGCGTTGCGCGCGCACCCCTCGCCCGTCAGCCCATCGACCGTGAGGGCGACCACCTCCTCCGCCACGCCGAAGCCCGCCCGCGCCAGCGCCTCGGCGAGGGCCCGCGTGTCCGTCCGCCCGGGGTCGTAGACGAGCTCCGCCGTGCGCGTGGCGAAAGAGACCGACGCCGAGGCGACGCCGTCGACGGCGGCCAAGGCGCGCTCCGCCCGCGCGGCACAGCCCCCGCAGGAGAGGCCTTCGAGCGGCAGGCAGAGGCGCGGCAGGGTGGCGTCCATGCCGCGATCCTCCCACGCAGCAAGGCCCGGACAAGCGGGGAGGATCGGGTCCCGCCCGTTGACCCGCCTCACGCCGGCCCGCATCCTCCGCCGCCCGATGATCCTTCTGATCGACAATTACGACAGTTTCACCTTCAACCTGTTCCACCTCATCGGCGGGCTCGGCGAGAGGGTCGAGGTGGCGCGCAACGACACGCTCACCGTGGCGGAGGCGCTGGCGCGCGGCCCGGAGGCGATCGTCATCTCGCCCGGGCCCTGCGACCCCGACCGGGCCGGCATCTCGCTGGAGCTGATCCGCGCCGCGGCGGGCCGGGTGGCCGTGCTCGGCGTCTGCCTCGGCCATCAGGCGATCGGCCAGGCCTTCGGCGGGCGCGTGGTGCGCGCACCCGAGCCCTGGCACGGCAAGGTGGACTTCGTGCATCACGCAGGAGAGGGATTGTTCGCCGGCCTGCCGTCCCCCTTCCGCGCCACCCGCTACCACTCGCTCGTGGTCGACCGCGCGAGCCTGCCCGAGACGCTTGCGGTGACGGCGTGGAACGACCAAGGCCTGATCATGGGGCTTCGCCACCGCCTCTTTCCGATCTTCGGCGTGCAGTTCCACCCCGAAAGCATCGCTTCCGAACACGGTGCGGCCATCGTCAGCACCTTCCTCGCCCTCGCGCGCGGTCGCAACCGGGTGGCGGAACCGGCATGAGCCCCTCCCCTCTGCCCTCGCTCAAGCCGGTGATCGCGCGGCTTGCCGAGGGAGCGACGCTGACGGAGGCCGAGGCCGAGGCCGCCTTCGACACGCTGATGGCAGGCGAAGCCACCCCGGCGCAGATCGCCGCCCTCCTGATGGCGCTGCGGCTGCGCGGCGAGACGGTGGAGGAGATCGTCGGCGCGGCACGGGCCATGCGCGCGCGCATGCTGACGATCGCGGCCCCGCCCGGAGCGATCGACGTCTGCGGCACCGGAGGCGATGCGCAAGGCACCCTGAACATCTCCACCGCGGTCGCCTTCGTCGTCGCAGGCTGCGGCGTGCCGGTCGCCAAGCACGGCAACCGCGCCATTTCCTCGCGTTCGGGCGGCGCCGACGTGCTTGCGGCCCTCGGGGTGGCGATCGACGCTCCTTTTGCCGTGCTGGAGCAGGCGTTGCGCGAGATCGGGGTCGCCTTCCTGATGGCGCCGCGCCACCACGTGGCGATGCGGCACGTCGCCGGCCCGCGGGTCGAGCTCGGCATCCGCACGGTGTTCAACCTGCTCGGGCCGCTCGCCAACCCTGCCCGCGTGCGCCGGCAGCTGACGGGCGTGTTCTCCCGCGCCTGGCTTGCCCCGCTCGCCGAGACCCTGGGCCGGCTCGGCGCCGAGCGTGCCTGGGTGGTGCACGGCTCGGACGGGCTCGATGAGCTCACGGTGACCGGGGAAAGCCACGTCGCCGAGTGGCACGAGGGCAGGGTGCGCGAGTTCATCGTCCGTCCGCAGGATGCCGGGCTGCCCGTGTCGCTTCCCGCCGCGCTGAAGGGGGGCGAGGCAGCGGAGAACGCGGAGGCGCTGCGCGCGGTGCTCGCCGGCATGGCGGGGCCGTATCGTGACGCCGTCGTTCTGAACGCCGCGGCCGCCCTCATCGTCGCCGGCCGCGCGCAGGACCTTCGCCAGGGGGCGGCGATGGCGGCGGAGGCGATCGATTCGGGGCGCGCGAAGTCCGCCCTGGAGCGGCTTGTCTCGCTCACCCGCGGGGGAGCGGAGGCGTCGCCGTGACCGAGATCCCCGACGCGCTCGCCCGCATCTGCGCCCGCACGCGGGCCGACCTTGCCGCGCGCAAGGAGGCTGTGCCTGTGGCCGAACTCGAACGACGCGCCGCCGATGCCGGGCCGCCGCGCGGCTTCGCGCGCGCGCTTGCCCTTGCCGCGGCCGAACGCGGCCTCGGGCTGATCGCCGAGATCAAGAAGGCCTCGCCCTCCGCCGGGTTGATCCGCGCCGACTTCGACCCCCCCTCGCTTGCCCGCGCCTACGCCGCAGGTGGCGCGACGTGCCTTTCCGTGCTGACGGATCAGCCCTTCTTCCTGGGCGCGCCCGAGCATCTCGTCGCCGCCCGGGCCGCCGTCGCCTTGCCGGCGTTGCGCAAGGACTTCCTCCTCGACCCGTGGCAGGTCGTGGAGGCGCGCGCGCTGGGAGCGGACTGCGTCCTGCTGATCATGGCCGCCCTGACTGACGCCGAAGCGGCCGCGCTCGAGGTCGGAGGCGCGGCGGCTTGGGGATGGACGTGCTGATCGAGGTGCACGACGAGGCGGAGCTCGACCGCGCCCTCGCCCTGGGCGGACCGTTGCTCGGGATCAACAACCGCGACCTCCGCACGCTTGCGGACGGATCTCGCCACCTTCGAGCGCCTCGCGCCGCGCGTGCCGGCGGATCGTCTCCTGGTCGCCGAAAGCGGCATCGCCACCGCGGCCGATGTCGCGCGCATGAAGGCGGCGGGCGCGCGCGCGATCCTGGTCGGGGAGAGCCTGATGCGACAGCCTGACGTGACGGCGGCGACCCGCGCGCTTCTCGCATGAGCACCGATCGCCTGACCCATTTCGACGAGGCCGGCAACGCGGTGATGGTCGATGTCTCGGCCAAGCCGGCGACCGAGCGCGTGGCGGTGGCGCGCGGGCGGGTCGTCATGCAGCCGGCCACGCTCGAGACGATCGCCGCGCGCGGGCTGAAGAAGGGCGATGCGCTCGCGGTCGCGCAGCTCGCCGGCATCATGGCGGCGAAGCGGACCGCCGATCTCGTGCCGCTCTGCCACCCTCTGCCGCTCTCCTCGGTCTCGGTCACGCTGACGCCCGATCCGTCCTCGAGCGCGGTGGAGATCGAAGCGACCGTGAAGACCACGGGCCCGACGGGGGTGGAGATGGAGGCGCTGACCGCCGTCTCGGTGGCCGCGCTCACCCTCTACGACATGGCGAAGGCGATCGATCGCGGCATGCGCATCGAGGCGGTGCGGCTGGTGCACAAGTCGGGCGGCAAGTCCGGCACCTACGAGGCGGCGTGATGCTCTCCGTCGAGGAGGCGCGGGCGCGGATCCTCGCCGCGCTCTCCCCCGTGGGAACGGAATGGGTGAGCCTCGCCGAGGCCTGGGGCCGGGTGCTGGCGGAGGACGTCACCGCCCGGCAACGACAAGCCTCCGGCGGACGTGTCCTCGATGGACGGCTACGCGGTGCGGGCGGCGGACTGCGTCGAGCCGCCCTGCCGGCTTCGCGTCGTGGGCTCGGCGCCTGCGGGCCATCCGTTCCGCGGGCGGATCGGCCCCGGCGAGGCCGTGCGCGTCTTCACCGGCAGCGTGATCCCGGAGGGCGCGGATGCGGTGGTGATGCAGGAGGACACCGATCTCGGCGAGGCCGAGGTGGAGGTGCGCGCGGCGGCCGTTCCCGGGCGGCACATCCGCCGCCGCGCCGGCGATTTCGCGTCCGGAGCGGTGCTGCTGCGCGCGCCGAGGCGGCTGACCGTGCGCGACGTCGGCCTCGCCGCCGCGGCGGATCGGCCATGGCTTCGCGTCCATCGCCGCCCGCGCGTCGCCATCCTCTCCACCGGCGATGAGGTGGCACGCCCGGGCGAGCCGGTGCCCGAGGGCGGCATCGTCTCGTCGAACGCGGTGGCGCTGGCCGCTCTCGTGCGGGCTTGCGGCGGCGAACCGATCGATCTCGGCATCGCCCCCGACGACATCGACGCCATCGCGAGCCTCGTCCGCTCCCCGCACGGGGCCGACCTGATCGTCACCTCGGGCGGAGCTTCGGTCGGGGCACACGACCTGATCCGGGCCTCGCTCCTGCCCGCGGGCCTGGAGCTCGGCTTCTGGAAGATCGCGATGCGGCCGGGAAAGCCGTTCCTGTTCGGCCATGTCCGCGGCACGCCGCTGATCGGGCTGCCCGGCAATCCTGTGTCTGCCCTCGTTTGCGGGCTTTTGTTCCTCGCCCCCGCGTTGGAGCGGCTGTCGGGGCTGTCCGGCGAGCCCCCTGCCCCGGAGGTCGCCCGGGCCGGTGCCGACCTCCCCGCCAACGACGTGCGCGCCGACCATGTGCGGGCGCGTCTTGCGCGTGACGGCGATGGGGTCTGGATCGCCACCCCGTTTGCGGCGCAGGACAGTGCGCAGATCCGGATCCTCGCCGAAGCCGAGGCGCTGATCCTGCGCCCGCCGCACGCCCCGCCGGTGCGGGTCGGCGAGCCGGTGCCGATCCTGCGGCTCGGCCTGCGCGGGTACTGACCATCGCGCTCGCCGCGCCAAGCCTCTTGCCCCGACGCGGCGGCCGAACCTAGAACAGCGTTGCCGGTTTGTTCACGCGGTGATCGGCAGGGGTGTCAGGGGCCATGCTCACGCGCAAGCAGCACGAGTTGCTGATGTTCATCGAGCGCCATCTGCGCGAGACGGGGTTCTCACCTTCCTTCGAGGAGATGAAGACGCATCTGGGCCTGCGGTCGAAATCCGGCGTGCATCGGCTGATCACCGCGCTGGAGGAGCGCGGCTTCCTCGCCCGACGCGCGCACCGGGCGCGCGCCCTCGAGGTGCTGCGCTTGCCGGAGAGCGCCTCGGTGCGGGGGCGGGAGTCGGCGGCGGGTGCGTTTGCGCCGAACGTCATCCGCGGCAATTTCGGCGCGAGGCTCGCGGGTGCCCGGCCGGCCTCCGAGACGGGCGCCGTCGAACTGCCGCTGCTCGGCCGCATCGCCGCGGGCGTGCCGATCGAGGCGTTGCGGGACGTCGGCAACGTGATCGAGGTGCCGGCCGCGCTGCTCGGGTCGGATGGCGAACATTACGCCCTCGAGGTGGCCGGCGACTCGATGGTCGAGGCCGGCATCCTCGATGGCGACACCGCGATCATTCGCCGCTGCGACACGGCCGAAACGGGCGCCATCGTGGTCGCCCTGATCGACGATGCGGAGGTCACGCTGAAGCGCCTTCGCCGCCGCGGCAACTCGATCGCGCTTGAGCCCGCCAACCCGCGCTACGAGACGCGGATCTTCGGCCCCGACCGGGTGAAGATCCAGGGCCGGCTGGTGGCGCTTTACCGCCGCTATTGACCGTTGACGCCCCCTGCCGCCTCGCGCCTTACGGCACCTCGGCGATCCGTCCGTCGAGCAGGGGGCTGAGGGGGCTGCGGCGGGCGAAGATACGCCTCCATAACCTCTTCGAGGTTGGGCCCCCCGTCATAGGGGTCGATCGCGCGGTCGCGCAGCACCGTGTAGGCGTCCCCGCCCTGGCGGAGGAAGTTGTTGGTGACGACCCCGTAGACGCGGTCTTCGTCGAGGGGGGCGTAGGACCCATCGGGCTGGCGGACGGCGACCGAGACGAGGCGGGAGCCGACCGGCAGCGTGCAGGACGCCACGTGAAGCGCAGGCCCGCCACCTGCGGGAAACGCCCCGCCCCTTGCTCGAAGGCCGAGAGGCCGTTCTCCAGCGCGGCGCGGATGTCGGCCCCGCGCAGCTTCAGGGTGGCGAGCGTGTTGGAGAAGGGCAGCACGGTGAGCAGGTCGCCCCAGGTGACGGCGCCGGCCGGGAAGCCGGCGCGGATGCCGCCGCCGTTCTGCAGCGCGATCTCCGCTCCCGGCCGGCCGCGCCGGCCTCCAGCATCGCCTCGGCGATCAGGTTGCCGATCGCGCATTCGGTTCGCCGACAGAGCGCGTTGGACAGCGCCTCGGTGGTCGAGCCGATCACGCGCGCCCTGAGAGCGGCCAGCGGTTCGGCAAGCCGCGCGACGATCGCCTCGACCGCCGGGTCGCGCGGGTCGGCGAAGCCCAGCTCCTTCGCATCCCCGCGCGCCTCGAGCACGCGCCCCGAGGAATCGAGGTCGAGGTCGAGCCGGCCGAAGTAGCGGTTGTTCGCCCCCGCCTGGACGATGGGGACGGCGAAGCCGGAGGCGCCCGGTTCGGGCAGGGGGTAGCGCGCGAAGGCGCCTTGCGCGCTGTTGGAAAGGAGCGTGTGGCTGTGCCCGCCGACGATGGCCGAGAGCCCCGGCACGGCGCGGGCAAGCTCGACGTCGCGGCGCAGGCCGACATGGGTGAGCGCGATGACGGCGGCCGCTCCCCGCTCGCGGGCGGCACGGGACGCGGCGGCGAGGGAGTCTGCGTCGGGAAGGAACCGCACGCGCGGGCCGGGCGAGGAGATGCGCGGCGTGTCCTCCGTGGTCAGGCCGACGATGCCGATCTTCGCACCGCCGCGTTCGAGCACGACGAAGGGGGCGATGCGGCCGGCGAGTTCGGGTTCGGCAGCGGCGTCGATGTTGGCCGAGAGGACGGCGAAGCGCGCGCCGCGCACGAAGCGGCCGAACACCGGCGGGCCGTTGTCGAACTCGTGGTTGCCGACCGCCATCGCGTCGTAGCCGATCGCGTTCATCACCTCGAGCTCGGCTTGCCCGCGCCAGTGCGTATAGAAGAGGCTGCCCATGAACTGATCGCCCGCATCAAGCACGAGCACGGCGCGGCCTTCCCGTTCGGCGGCGGATCGTTCGGCCGCGAGTGCTGCGGCAAGGCGGGCCGAGCCGCCGAAGCAGGTCCCAGGCGCCTGCTCCTCCGGCCGGCAGGCGGAGCCGAAGCGGTTGATCGGCTCGTGCCGGGAATGGACGTCGTTGGTGTGCAGGATGGTGAGGCGGAGCGGCGCCTGCGCGCGGAGCACAGGGGGCGCTGCGAGCGACGCCGCGGCTGAGGCGAGAAGCTGACGACGGCCAAGACGCATGACTTCCTCCCGCGAAACGACGTGCCCCCTAGCGCGCGGGCGCGCCGCTGTCAGCCGTGCGCCAGTGACAGCGTGATGGGAGGGCTCAGAACGGGACGGAGAGGCTGATCGAGCCGAACTGGACGAGGCGATTGTCCTGGCCGTCGAATTCCTGGCTGCGGAACGTGTGGGTGTAGGTCAGGCGCGCCCGCGGCAGGATCAGCACGGCGCCGAGGATGCCGTCCCCGACAAGGGGCTTCTTGTCCACGCTTCGGCTGTCGCGCCAGGTGTTGCCGTCGAGAAAGATGTCGTGTGCGATGGCGCGCACCTCGAGGCCCGCGAGCAGGTACCACCCCCATTCCCCGTCGTGGCGGAAGAAGGCGGAGCCGACCGCGGCGGGCCGAAGCCGTTGCGGACCGAAATCGGCATCGAGCTTTTTGCCGACCTTGACGATGGCTCCTGCCCCCGCCCACGTCTGCACGTTGCCAAGGCTCGCCGCCACGCTCGGCACCACGCTCCAGCCAAGTCCTGTCGGGTTGGCGGGGTCGAAAGGGCGGGAGACCCGCCACTGCCGGTTCAGGATCAGGTTGACGCCGGGCTCGTCCTTCAGCTGCGTGCTCCAGCCGGCGGAGCGCTCGATGGCGAGTATGCGATGGACGTTGTTCTGCACCTGCTCGCCGAGGGCCGAGGGCCCGACGACCCCGAACTGGAGTTCGACCAGGGCGAGGCTTGTGGCGGTCACGGCAGAGAGCGCGGCGGAGCCGTACAGCCAGCCGGCATAGGGGCGATCGGTGAGCCGGGGAACGCGAGATCGTGTGTCTTCGGGAGTATAAATGTTTTGGCCGAGTCCGAAGCCCCAGCGGACCAAGCCGTCGGTGGGCAGCCAAGGGCTGACGAAGGGGGTTGCTCGGACGAGGAGATCGGTGAGCATCGGAGAGGTGGCCCGCCACGCGACCTGCCAGCCGGTGGTGTAGTAGCGATCCCGACCGCCGAACTGGTCGTTCTCGTAGGTGATGGTGAGGTTGCTGATCGGGTCGCGGGCGCCGGCTTGGCAGGGTTGAGCGAGGGCGAGGCCCGCGGCGAGCAAGCAAGGCCACGTTTGCCAGCTCGCCCGTAAGGTGCGCGGCGACGGGCGAAGGGTCGTTCCGATCATCTCGTTGTGCTACTGGCGCTGCGGCCGCATCGTCCAGCGCGCGTGGCTGCGGCCGGGTCGATCGCGGGCGCGGAGCGGCCTCGCGTGGACAGACCCGACGGAGGGGTGGCAGAGCGGTCGAATGCGCCGGTCTTGAAAACCGGAGAGCCTCCGGGCTCCGTGGGTTCGAATCCCACC
>JAVQZW010000006.1:0-14416 GCA_033582875.1 Acetobacteraceae bacterium
GAACCTCGAGGCCAGGCTCAGGCGCACCTCGTAGACAAAGCCCTCCCACCGCTTGTCCCGGTAGCGCTCCGCCAGGTGGGCGTAGACCCGGTGGAGGTCGTCCTGATCTGACCGGAAAGTAGCGCCCGGAGTCATCTTCCTTCTCCCTCACCTCTGCCCCGGCCTCCTGGAGGAGCCGTTTAGCCTCTTGGTAAAAGAAGGACCCGCCACCCTCGTAGAGCCGAGCCTGGAGGCTATCCAGCTCGTAAGCCGCCACATAGAGGAACTCCCCAGGGCTTTGCAGGTTATCCAGGAGCTTCACCACTGCCCGCTTGGCCTCCCGGCTCCCCCGGCCTACTTGGGCTTCCACAAAGCCTACCCAAGCGTAAAGGAGCCCCGTGAAGCCAGCCACGTCCCGAAAACGCTGGGATAAATCGGCGTTTCCCTTCACAGCCACCTCCATCTCCTGCTGCAAGAAACGGGCATATCCTCTCAGGCCTTCCTCCAAGGCAAACCGGTCGGCCACCCGGCCGTAGCGCCGGGCTAGGGTGTAGAGGGCGTGCCAGGGCAGGTAAGCCAGGGCATAGCGTAGAGCCTCTCCCAGTTCGCGGTTGACCTCGCCGCCTTCGTCGGGCCTGGAGGCAAAGGCTCGTTGCAGTACGTGGGAAAGCCAAAGTGCCCTCTTGGACAGGGGAATCTCTTGGGCTCCTTCCAAGAGGTAAAGAGGAAGGCGCTCTAGGACCTTCGGGTTCACCTCCTGCCCTAAAGCCTGTAGAGCATAGACCACTCGGCCAAAGGCCTGGACAAGGAGCTTGCCTTCTACCAGGGGGCTATTCAACTGGAGGTATCGCCCCGCGGTGACGTGGAGCGCCCCAGTAGTGAGCAGACGAGCGAAATGCTTGGCTGCTTCAGGGGCTTCGTAGGCCCCTACGCGCGCCAAAACACTCCCCTCTCCGGGCTTGATAGGAGAGAGGAGGGCAAGCGCCGCGCAGGTGAGGCAAACCCCGGGTTCCTCCTGACCAGTACCGCCTTGTAAGCGCTGGCTGGGGGAGGAAAAGACCAGCTTACTTGCCTTGAGCTTCCGTCTGCTCAAAGGCTCGCCGCAGCTATAGCAGCGCCTCGGCCTTATCTCCGGGCTCTCTCACGGCAAAGGTGAAGGGGCTTTCCGCCACAAGGGGGGGTAACCTATCTACCTCGGGGGCCTTGAGGCTGAGAAGGTGCAGAAGTTCCTCAAGAATCTTGGTGAATTTGTTGCCGACAGCCGTGTTGAGCTGCTGTCGGGCAGTGGGGCCAAAGCGCGGAATGTACGTTGCGAGGTGGCGGATGGGCTCGGGCGCTTCGGAGCTCGCCGGATCCAACCACATCCAGAACTCCTTGAGGTTACCTACTCTACGCTTCAGGCCCCTCTAAGGCCCAGTCACGCGAGCTCAGCGCTCGTCTTTCGCTCCCTCTCCGGATCGTCCCACTTTTTCTCCAGCTTCTTCAGCTCACCCGCGTACTTCTCCAGCTCTTTCTCTTGATCCTGCTGGAGCTTTATTAGCTGCTTTGAATGTCCTACTACCCCTTTCAGACGATTAATCTCCCGAGCCCGCCGCTCTAGGCGCTCCTTAGCACCCAAAGGAGGTTGGCCAGGTACCAAGCAGCAAGGAAGTCCCTGACCCCCAGGGTAACCACAGGCACCTTGGGGGCGCTGATGCCCCGGCCGGCCAACCGCACAGAGTTGAGCAGGGGCAGAAGCCTCTGGGAAAGGCTTTCAAAGCTAAAGGCCTGTTCTATGTACGCTTTCCAAGTAGTTTTTAGGTTCAATGTAGGGGCCTTGGGACTCAGGTAAACCCGCACCCACCCCGCCCCTCGGTCCACCACTGGGTAGCCCTTCTCCTCCAGGTACTCCAGAAAGCCCTCTATAGCCACCTCATAGGCCGCCCGCATCTGGCGCTCGCCTGGGAGAGGGTACAGGTAGAGTAGCCGATTCTCTCCTTGGGGCTCGCGGGGCTCAGAGGGCTCTGGAGACCCCTGGGCCAGATGCAGGTAGCGTACCAACCTGGGCTGCAAGCGCTCCAGGAAAGTGCGGAAATCGGGGTCAGAAAGTAGGTCTGCAAAGGGGCTAAGGGCTGCCTCTGAAGCGTTACCCCAGCGTACCTCGGCTGCGATGCGCTTAGCCTGGGCCAGCCGTTTGTCCATCCTCGCCTCCTACTCTAGAGCTATCCCGGAAGCGTCACACCCTCTGGTGACAGGTTGGCCTCCAATGCCCCCCTGGCCCAGGCGACCACCTGCTCGCGCAGGGCCTCGGGCTCTAGGACCCGAGCATGGGGCCCATAGCCCACGATGAAGTGGATCAGGTCTTCTGAAAGAGGGACCTCTACTTGCCAGATTACACTCCCGTCGGGCAGGTCTTCTACTACCTGGGTGGGATGCCGTCGGGTGCGGCGGATGAAGCCCGCCTTCTCAGGGGACTGAAGCGCACCCGATACACGCACCGGCATCCCCCTTGCCGCAAAGGCCCGGAAGCGGCCTCGGGCGTAGGCCCGCACGTCAAAGGCGGGCTTCAGGGAAGCGCTTTCGGGTGAGTTTCAGGCTTTGCACCTGATCCAGCCTGAGGTCCTTCACGGGGTCGTGACCGGCCCTGCGGCTGTTGTGGTTGGCCCCGACCAGGTAGAGGTGGGGGTCGCGTGCGACGAGGGCGTAGGGATCAAAGAAATAGGACTTGACCTGACCTCTGGCGTTTTTGTAGGTCACCTCGCAAACCCGGCGCTCCCTTATCGCCCGCACCACCCGCTCGAAAAGCCCCCTGGGGTACTCGTCGGCCAGCGGAGTGTAGATCACCGGCTCCTCCTGTGCTAGGCTCCACTCCACCCGTTCGAGGCGGGCCAGCGCCTGCCGAGCCAGGGGGGTAAGGTTCTGGATCCGAGCCACCGCAGCCTTCAGAGCTTCTACCTCTTCAAGGGTCATGCGGAAGGTTGCCTCCACCTCCTGAGGGGCCTCAAGGCGCATACAACCCTTGGGAACCTCAGGATCCTCTTCATGGGTGCAAACCCAGACCCCCAGCACTTGGGCCTTGTCCCGCAGGCGGTAGACCGTCTGCCGGGCCACCCCGAGCTGGGAGGCAACCTCCTGCACCCGGAGCCCACCAGGGTGCTCTCTGCATCAAGCGGATAAAGTCTGCGACGCGGCTTTCCATGGGCTTGGTAAGGATTATATCCCACTGGAGAGAGGCTTCACCTCGCCGGTGTGGCTATCCAACAGGTAGCGCCCGGGGGCCATAGAGGCAGCGCAGGCGTGAGCGTAGGGGCAGTAGCGGCAGGCGGGACCAGGATTGACCCATCCGGCTCCGCGAGGGCGGCCCTCAGGGTCTCCAGGGTCGAGCGCAGCCAGCCGTACCCCCAGGCAACGATATCCTCCGACCACGGCTCAACCACCTCCCGCGCTTTCCAAGCCCACCGCGCGGGCCAGGCGAGGCTTCCGGCGTCCCCGTACACCAGAAAGAGGTAAAGGCGCAGCTGCTCGCGGCTACCCTGCAGGCCCCCCGTCTTCCAGTCCCAGATCTCCAAATCTCGCTCCTCTTCCAAGATCAAATCTATTTTGCCCAGGAAACGCACAGGCTCACCCCCCAAGCGAAGCTCCAGCTCAGCCTTTCTTCCACCCGAAGCGCTTTTCCCAAAAGGTAAGGTCGGTAGTGGCTATCATAGCGATTCAGGCTTCGCTCTGCGCGCCCGATCAGGTTTTCCAGATTCTCTCCGCTGTTGATCATCAGCCGGCGCGGCAGCTGGAAGGCTTCACGGTCAACCGGTAGACCGCTCCGCAAGCTTTCAGCCACGCGCTCATGAACCTTTACACCCAGCACAGTGCTGGCAAAAGGTGCTGGGCAGAGTTCCTTGTAAACCTTTGCACGCACGTAGCGGCTGGCGCAGGCAAGGTCTGAACCTATGCTGGGGTATAAAAGCTCCACGCCCTGATTGAAAAATCTCCTTGAGGTTTGCAAAAAACGCATGTTTGCCTCCTGTAGCATGAAGAAAGCGCGTCACCACTCTCGGTGACAGATTTCAACTGTCTGGTGTGGCCATAAGTGGCGACACGCTTGGAGTAGTAAGGAGGCATGGACTACCTGCCCCTCTCAAAGGTCAACACCCTAGCCTACTGTGAGAGGCGTTTCCACCTTCGAGTACGTCCTGGGCGAGCTTCACACCAACCACCACGTTGTCGAAGGGCATTATCTGCACAAAAGGGCCTACACGGAGAGCAACGAGCCTGTCCGGGCTTTGGGTCTGGTCAGACCGGCTGGGCTTGGTTGGGGTGGTCGATCGCCTGGAGTGGCGAAAGGGGGAAGCCACCATAGTGGAGTACAAGGCAGGTCAGGCCAGTAAGGAGGCCCACCACTCGGATGCTGTTCAGCTGGCCGCCCAGGCCTTGTGCCTGCTGGAATCTAGGGGAATAGAGGCCAGGCAAGGCTTCATCTACTACCACAAGAGCCACGTACGACGCGAGGTGGCCTTCACCCCAGAACTCTTCCTCGCCGTAGAGGAGGCCGTGGCCCGGATGCGAGCCCTCACAAGAAGCCCCAGACCTCCTGGGGTAGAGGTGCCGGAGTGTAGGTGCAAAGGGTGCAGCGTAAGGGAGGCTTGCCAGCCCGAGCTTTGGCGCAAGGGGGTGGCGAGATGGGCGTAGTGTACGTGCTCGAAGCCTGACGCCTACCTCTCCAAGGATGGGGGAACCCTCAAAGTGGCCCGACGGGCAGGTCGCGAAGTCCTGCTGCAAAAGCCGCTCATCAGTGTGGAGGAGGTCGTGGTGCTGGGGAACGCGGTGGTAACCCCAGCGCTCCTCAAGCACTGTGCCCTCGAGGGCATCGGTCTGCACTATATCTCCCCCACGGGCACCTACTACGCGGGCCTCACCCGTACCCCGGCCAGAAACGCCCCAGCACGCGTGGCCCAGTTTAGGGCCCATCTGCAACCGGACCACAAACTCTCCCTAGCTAAGCGCTTTGTGCTGGGCAAGCTCAAAAACGGCCTGGTCTTCCTGAGGCGCAACGGCGCTGAGGGTTGGGAGGCCCTTCGCGAAGCCATTGCCGATGCCGAGAGGGCTGCGGACGAGGATACCCTGCGTGGAGTGGAGGGGATGGCCGCCGATGTCTACTTTCGAGCTTTCTCCGGCCTGCTGCCCGAAGGTTTCCGGTTTGCCGAACGCAGCCGCCGCCCGCCTCGCGACCCGGGCAACAGCCTCCTCTCCTTGGCCTATACCCTGCTCGTCAAGGAGTGCGAGAGCGCACTGCAGATCGCCGGGCTGGACCCGTACGTGGGCTATCTGCACGAGGTTCGCTATGGTCGGGCCTCGCTGGCGCTGGATCTGATGGAGGAGTTCCGCAGCATCCTGGCCGACTCAGTGGTGCTCTCCCTCTGCAACAACCGCCGCCTCAGCCTGGAGGACTTCGATAGCTCCGAGGGCTACCCTCAGCTGCGAAGGGAGGCCTGGCCCAAGTTCCTGCGCGCCTGGGAGGAGCGCCTTACCGAGCGGGTACGTCATCCCCTTTTAGGAAAGGGCCTCTCCTATCGTCAGATCCTGCTGGCCCAGGCCCGTATCCTCACCAAGCATCTCCTGGGCGAACTGCCCCAGTATGAGCCCTTTACCGTCCGATGAGCGAGCTTTACCTTGTCATTGCTTACGATACCCCCTCGGATTCGAGGCGGGCTAAGCTTGCTAGGCTCCTAAAGGGTTTTGGTGAGCGGCGGCAGTACTCTGTCTTCGAGGCCCGCCTCACACGCGAGCAGTGGGCTCATCTGAAGGGCCAGCTCGAGCAGCTCGTCGACCGAAGACAGGATGTCCTAGCAGTTTACTTCCTGCCTCCTGAGGCGCTGGGACGCACCTTTCGCATAGGTCACGAGGCGATAAAGCGCCTCGAAGAGCCTGACATCGTCTAGGGTCTGTGCAACCTCAACCAGGATCACGGGACTGCTTGGGCGACGACTCCCCGCCTTCACCACCCGCTTGGCGTATGCGCGGTGGCGCCAAGTTCCACCGGGCCCCTGGATTTTCGAGGTCCGACACCCTGCGGCTGGAACACGTGGGGTTCCTGGCTCAATGCAACCTACCCGCCCTGCGCATACAGGCTCCTTAGGCGGGCTGGCCTGCCCCTGAGCCCGCTTTTGCCAGCGGCGCACACGAGGGTTTTCGGGGGAGGGCAGCAGGGCGTAACCAGGGCGGCCCTTGATTTGCCGGGCGTAGGCGCGTAGCCGTTCGAGGGTGTCCAGAATCTCCATGGTGTCTCCGCTGAGCATGGTACAATCGGGATAGAAGGCCCCCCCTGGGCTACGGCCCCAAGGGGAGGACATTCGTTTGGGGCTCAGGGTTTGAGCAGGGCCAGGGTGGGGTTGTCCACCTGCAGCTCGCCCCGCGCTAGGGCTAGCAGGCGCTCCTGGGGCCAGCCCTCCTCAGCGTTGGTGGGCATGGCGTGCTCGGGCAGGGTGAGGCTGGGGTCGGGCCGGATGGAGCGCAACAGGCCGCTGCGGGAGGCGATGTCCTCCCAGTGGAAGCGGGCCGTCAGGTTGCTCAGGCCCAGGCGGCCCCGGCCGTCCATCCAGTAGATGGTGGTCACCATCCCCTGGGGGGCGCTGGAGACCAGCCCCCACACCGCTACCCAGCCGTCCAGGACCAGGGGTACGGCGTAGGCCGGGTCGCTCGAATGCCGGGGCCTCTAGCTCAGTATCTAACTCAGCATCCAACTCAGCGTCATCCACGGCCAGGCCGGCCAGGTAGCAGTTGAGCGACGTGGCCGAGAAGGGCATGGAGAAGAACGGTAGCTCCATTGCCCCCAGTGTAGCGCATCACTGCTGGCCGTATTTATCCCCGGGCGCAATCGTGGAGTATTGAATCCAGGGGGCGATGTCGGGGCTCACCACCAGGCGCGGGCCACCTTTGTCCAGCTGGTGGGAGATGTAATGCACGCCCTCCGGGGTGGCGGTCAGGCGGCCCCAGGCCCAGGCATCGTCGGGGCGGTAGTTGGCGCGGGCGTCCACCTCGTACCAGGCCACGGGGGTGAGCACCTCACCGCGCCGGTAGCGCCGGGCGTGGGCGGCGGCTTCCTGTTGCTCCAAATGTTTCAGCTCCCTGATGGCCGCCTGGGCTTCTTCCCAATCCGGCCCAGCGCCATCACGGCCCGCCATCGCGTGACGTAGCACCCGCGGCCAGACGCGCTGCCAGGCGCTCTTGAACGGCCTGTTTGGCCGCGGCCAGGGGCTGGGCCTTGCGGATGCGCTCAAAGTAGCGCTGGGCAAACCCGCGCTCGCGGCCCTCCGGGGGGCGGATGAGCACCGTGGCCTCGGGGCTAACGACCACCGTGCGGCCGCCGGCCTGTACCCGCACCCGGCCCTGGGGCGGCGGCCCCCACGCCCACTGCCACTCAAAGGCGGAGGTACGCGGCACCGCCCCTAGCACCTGGCCGCCCATGGCAGCCACACCCCGCTCCAGGGCCTCGGCCCAGCGCTCGTAGTTGTCCTCGGTCACCTCAAACGTGTCCACCAGCAACGGCCGGTCTGCAGAGGCCAGGTACTCCATCAGGCGCTGGTGGTCAGGGCCAAACTGACCCGCGGCGGTGGCCCCGGCTTTGATGAGTGCTCACCAGGTCCTTTGCGCCGCCATGACAGGCGCCACGCACCGGCCTGCAGGCGCGACAGCCGGGCCACCTCGCTGTGGGGGAGGCGCCAGCGGCCCGCGATAAGGGCATCGGCCAGCATGGGCGGGGGTCCCTGTACGCGGGGTCCACGGCGTATTGCTCAAAGGCCCTCACGACCGCTCTGCGGGCAGAAAATTTCCGTTTATGGCACTAAACAAACTTTTCCGGCCGCCGCAAGCCGCCTTCCTCGCAAGCCTAAGGAAGCTCTTATACACTACCTCTCCGAGGTGGAGGGCTTACCTAGCCTCCTTGGCCTTCCTCTACGGCACGGGCCTCCGCCTGTCCGAGGCCCTGGGCCTCACCTTGGGCCAGCTCACCCACCAGGATGGGGTCCCCTACGCCCTGAGGCTGGGCCCTACGACCAACTTGCCCAGCCCAGAGGGCTTCTAGCGGCAGGTAGGTTGAGGGAGGGGCCGCTACGTTCGGAAACACTTTTTCAGTTTTTGGGAAGGAACTGCCGGGGCGTGTGGAGCATATACCCTTAGCAGCCCGCTGTGGCGAAGAGGGAGGGCTTGGAGAACGGCCGGACAGAATCTGTCCAGCATTAGTAAGGCTTCTAGGGCAGATTCCCTTGGGATTCCGCCGCTGGGGGAGCGGGTTTGTGTGCAGCGCTTGACAGCCCAAGGCCAAGCCGCCACCAAGTCCTTGGCCATCCCTTGGGGGCCAAGGTGCAGCACTGAGTCCTGCCTTCCAGGGATACCTCGACCCGGAGTGGAACTATGGCAGCTTGGGCCACCGGGGTGCCCTGGCCCACGCTCTCTATTGACGCCTCCTGCACCAGCCGCTCCTCAGCGAGGATTCGCACCTCCACCCTGAGGCCAGGAGGACGGGTACGCACAAAGGCCGCTTCGGATTCGATCCAAAGCTCTAGCTGTGCCTCCACGGGTAGGACCGCGAGCCTCCGCCACACCTCCCCCCGAGCATCGGTCTCTATCTCCACGATGAGTCCGTCTCCTGTGACTGAGGTCCCCCCTGCCTCGTAGGTCAGCTCCTCCAGCCTGTATTTGGGCTCGCCCCCGGAGGCCAGCAAAAAGCGCAGGCGATGCCGAGCGGTGTCGAAGCCGATGGGACGCACCTCCAGGGGCTCGCCTGGTTTCCAAATAGCCTGGGAAAACCGGACGGCAAAGGCCTCGTGCTCCAGGCGGAAGCGCACAACCTGGCCCTCCCCAAAGGCGATTTCGAGCTCCTCCGGAAGGGGGGTTCCCTCCGGGGTGAAGCGGGGAATCCAGGAAAAGCGCCTGAACCGCCCATCCTCCAGCACCACCTTCCCGTAAACCCTCCATCCTTCCAGAAGCGGCTCCTGGTTGAGCGTGGGCCGGATCTCCTCGAAGTCCGGGGAAGGGCTCAAGGAGCCTAACCTTTACCTGCTTGTGCCGGAAGGGGCGGCTTTTCTGTGCACCGCCCAGGATACGGCTGTTCGCCTTTCAACCTCCAGTAGAGGTCCTCCAGGGCCTGCTCGGAGCGATTGAAGAGAAGGCGCACGGGATTGGGTTCCCCTAGGAAGAGGCCCGCTTCTCTCAGAAAACCGAGTACCTCCTCCTCGCTATACAGGTTTGGCTTCTCTTCCGCGTCCAGGAGGAGGTCGAGTACTCTGCGCAGCTGCTGAAACACCCGCTTATAGGGCCGGGCCTCTTCGGCGAGCTTCCCGGTTTGGAAGTAGTTCAGAAAAGCATTCTTGAGCGCGCTGAGGCGCAAGGCTTTGAAATGAAAGATGGCATCCAACGTGCCTATGAAGTCCCGCTGGCCACTTTCCCGGTACCTTCGGTGGGGCCTGGTTTCCTCGTGCCACTCTATGGCCTCCCAGAGGCGATCGTACTCAGCCTGAGTGGGAAGTGAGCGTCCCTCGATCCCCAGGTCTTTCAGGAAATTGGGCCAGAAGGCATGGTCGTTTTCCGGCACTTCTCGGTAGAGGAAATAGCCCCGCAGGTAGCCCAGAAGAACCTGCGCAGGTACAAGTTCTGCGCCCTGAGAGCGAATGGTCTCCCTGAGATTCTGCCAGCGCTCCCCCTTCCAGACCTGGCGCATGAGTGGTTTGACCCCTTCGTAGTCGGCTTGGGCGATACAGGCCTGCCGCACCCCGCCTTCAACGACCGCGCGATTCAGGCTCAGCGCGTGGAACCAGGGCTCAGCCATCCTGCACCCCCTCCAGCCAGGCCAGAAGAGCCCACTCCAGCACCAGACCGGTGCGCAGCCGCCGCCAGTCAATTCGGCTGGCCCTCGAGCGCCCGAGAAAGGGCTTCCCTGCGCTCCTCCCATAGGTCGCTTAGCCAGGGGCCCAATCCGGCGGCGCCGATTGTGCGAGCCTCCTCAATCAAGACCTGATCCCAAAGCTCAAGGTTCTGCACCAGATGGCGAAAAAAGCCCTCTCCCAAAGCGGGCCGAGAGAGCGTTTTTTTCTGTCTTCTCGATTTCCTGCAAAGCTTTCTCACAGCGCTCCCGGGCCGCACGCTGCTCTTTCAGGCTCTGCTCCGCAGGCCTGGAGTTGCTCCCGGAGCTGCTGGCTGGTGGTACTTCCTTGCTCCGCCAACTTTTTTTTGAGCTCCAGAATCTCTTCTGCCTGTTCATCCAACCGCTTTTGTAGTGCCTGCCTCTCCTTTTCCCAGCGGCGGTTGTCCTCCTCCCACTTTTTCTTGTACCACCTCAAAGCGCTTTTGTCGTCCATCAATCCTCCGATAGGCGTGGCGAGGAAAGCTGCTGTCCCTCCCGCAAAAAGGCCTCTAGGCGAAAGCTGTGCGCCCTGAGCCAGCGGGCTAGTGGTAGGTTAAACTCAAAACTTGCACTTATCCATTCCCTCTCAACCCTATGCAACCGGGGCACTTGAAAAGGGCTGCGGGTTTCCCGTCTGATGACGGGTGCCATGCCCACAGCCCAGTACCTACTCTCGGCCATCCTAGCCCTTCTGCCAAGCCCCCACCTCCAGGAGTCCCTCAAAGCCCTCCTCCTCCTGCTTTTGCAGGGCCACGGCAAAGCCAGACCCCAGCACAGCCAGACCAAGTCCCCCTCCGCCCTCTCCCGCTTCTTCAACCGGTATGCCTGGCCCACCCGCACCCTCATCCGCCTCGCCCGAAGGGAGGCGGAAAGGGCCCTGGACCGCGCCAGGCCCAGACGGGGTCCCAAGCCCAGGCTCCTAGTGGTCCTGGACCTGGTCACCCTGGAGAAGCGGGGCCTCTTCAGGGCCCTGCCTCTCTCCTTCTTCCACGGCAAGTGGGGCCTCCACCTGGGGGTGGTCTACCTGGTCCACGGCGAGCTCCGCATCCCCTGGAGCTACCGCGTATGGCGGGGCAAGGGGGAAAAGAGCCTCTCCCTCCTGGCCCTCAGACTCTTAGCCTCCCTGCCCCCTTGGATGCGGAAGGCCTTCCGGGTGCGGGTGGTGGCCGATACCGCATTCGGCACCATCCGGTTTTTGCGGGGGGTCAGGGAGCTGGGATTGGAGGCGGTGGTAGGGATGCGGCGGGACCGGAGGCTCTGGGGAGGGGAGAGGCTTGCGGACCTCAGACGCCAGGGGAGTCGGGTCCACCTGCGGGGGGTTTCTTTCCCCCTTTGGGCCTTCCGCTACCGCTACCCTCTGCCCGGTGGGGGATGGGAGTGGCGGTATGGGGTGGCTACCTTTCCCGCCAGCCCGCGCACCCTGCTGGTGTGGGGGAGGCGGCGGTTTAGCATTGAGCACTTCTTCAAGGCCATGAAAAGCGAGTTCTCCCTGGGTCAGTTTGGGCAGCGGACGGCTTTGGGGGTGCACCGTTTTCTGGTGCTTTCCCTCCTGGCCTACCTGCTGGCCCATTGGGTAAAGCTGGCCTCTGAGGAGAAAGGGTGTACCTGGTGGGAGGCGGGGCGGGAGGCGGCGAGACGGCTCTTTCCTGAGCTGGTGGCCCTGATCCTTTCGCGCGAGCTCTCGCTCCTGGGGCTCTGGCCTCCACCTCCAGGGAAAGGGGTAGAAAATGCGTGTTTATGCGGGATATGCGGGAGGTGCAAGTTTTGAGTGTATCTACTTCTTCCATCGCTGTAGTCGAATCTGGCTTGATTTCTCGTACTCTTGCCTCGCTCAACGTGAGCCAGTATGTGGTGACAAATGCCATTCGTAAGCTAGAGGCCACTATAGGCGTTGAACTCCTCATCTCGTCATACCTGGGGTATGACACCTGATCCAATGTAGGTGTAGGCCACCGGTTCCTGCGTCATGCGCATGAGGTATTGGCTTACGGAATGCTGGGCAGGCTATTCGGAAGTCCCCAGACGCGCTTAACAGACGGCTGCATCTGGGGGTAACCAGCCTGGTCGCGGCATATTGTTTTCCTTGCCTTTTCGATCGTTTCAAACGAACCTTTCAAGTGTCCAGGTGATGGTTGAGGATCGAAAGGGCTGCATCGCAGCATCTTGAGCTGGATGTGGCGGTGTTGAACGTTTCTGCTGTGGGCAAGCAGGCTTTCATGACCTGCACCCTACGCAAGACCCTCTGGCAGGTCTGGTTTTCCTTGAATCACCCCCTGATCCACCGCGAAGTTGTGTGTATGTTTGTCGGAGTTGCGCGGGGCCCCCTGCCCCCTCCCAGGACCAGGGGCACCGGGGGCCCATCCGGTGGAGGCCCGCCCGTCCCAAGGTAGTTGGCCCGGCTCCGACGGGGTATCCTGTAGGTGTTCTCGACCACCCCGCCCTCGGCCCGGGCTCTCCTGGGCGAGGTCGCGGATGTAGGGGGGCTCGCAGCCCCGCCGGAAGCTGGACCCCCCTGAGGCCCAGGGCTTCAAGCCCCCAGGTGCCCAAGCCCAGAACCGCAGAGGCCGAACGGATACCAGCCACACAACCCTATCATGTCATGGTCTACCTCCTAATTCCCTCGGGGTCTAGCCCGTTGAGGGCCGAAGCCCAGCGCGCCCGAGGAAACCCGGCCTGATGGTGCCCTCCCCCACAAAAATCTTCGGCAGGCAGCCCACCGCTTTGGCGATAGGGGGAATGCGGGGTTTTTGTGAGGTCCTACGCCGGGGGCGACCCCCGAAGCCCCCCTTGGCCGCGGGGCTGTCCCCGCTGCTGTGAGATTTGACCAGGGCCGCCGCCGCGGTATCCCCTACAAATAGAGGTGTCATGCCCGGCAGGGCATGGGGTGATAAAGATGATGCGAACAGTCCTCCTGGCAGTGATACTCCTCCTCGCCGCCTGCGGCGGGGGGGGCGGTGGCGGGAACAGCCCCGGTAGCAACCCCCCAGGCGGGAACAACAACCCCCCGGGCGGGAACAACATCCCCCCGGGGGGGGCAACCCCACCACGATCACCGTGGTCGTGACCGGGCGGGGGAGCCCCCAGCTCGCCTACCGGGTGGAGGAGGAGGCCTGGCAGACGTCTCTCCGGGAATAGCTTCCAGCTTCCTGCAGGGAAGGAGCGCTACAGCGTGGCCCTCTACTGCCCGGGGAGCGCGCCTCCTAACCGGCTCGAGGTGGTCGAGGCCACCCGGGCCCTGGACCGGGTGGTCCTGGACTGCCCGGGCTCGGGCACGCCGGGCCCCTCGGCGAGCTTCACGGTGGAGCTCGACCTCTCCGCGGTGCGCTCGGCCTGGGGGCTCAGCGACACCGACTCCGTGACCCTCTTCCACCGGGGAGGCCGCCGTCCCCCCCAGCCCCCTGGGGGAGCGGGAGCACCGTCACGGTCGGCCCCTTCTCCGCCCCTGAGGGGGAGGGCCCCTTCGTGGCGGTGATCACCAGCAGCGACGGCCGCACCCGGGTGGCCAAGCGCTTCACCGCGAGGGTGGCCGACGGGGGCAGCGCGACGGTGGCCTTCAGCCCCAGCGACCGGCTCCCTGCCCACACCGTGAGCACGAGCGGCCTGCCCGCGGGGTACAGCTACAACAACAACGGGCTGGTCCTCTACCTGGAGGAGGGCCTCTTCGGTCTCCTGGGCGCTGGGGAGTACCGCGGGGTGGCCGGGGGGAGCGGGCGCTACGCCGCCGGAAGCGAAGCGAGCACGAGCACGGCCAGGGGCTACAGGAAGGTGAGCCGGTTCAAGGTCCTCGCCAACCCGGCGGAGGTGAGCCTGAGCCTGCCCCAGCCCTTCAGCACCACCCTGCGCACGGACGGGGCGCCCCACCCCGAGGTGGAGGGGCTGAGCTACGGGGACGGGAACCTGCGCTACTTTGAGCTGGGCTACTCCGCCTACCCCCTGGTCTACCGGGCCCGGGTCTACCGGGAGCGGCTGAGCGGGGGGCGCTACCGCCTCCCCGACCTCACCGGCCTCTTCGGCTACACCCCCCCTGGCAGCGGCTTCAGCGCCTCCCTGGGGGTCCGGGCGGTCCTGGCCTCGGAGGGGATCGGCTACAGCCTGGAGAGCAGCAACCTTCCCCTTCCCCCCGCCGGGCTGGAGTTGGGCGTGGTGGAGGCCAGCGCGGGCTACACGATTGGCAGCCCGGCGGACCTGGAGTGATGCTTGCAACGCCGGGGGCCTAGGCTGAAGCGTGAAGGAGGTCTACAGCGAAGCGTCTTGCGGCCCTGAGCCTCCTGCTCCTCGCCCCCTGCGGGAGCAACCGCGGCGGGCAGGAGGGGCAGAACCAGGACCTGACCATACAGGTGGACACCTCGCTGGCCCCCAGCCAGGCCAGCCTGCCGGACGACGACGGCAACCCCCGCCCTCTGGCCCGGCTGCAGGGCGGGGGGAGGGGCGGTGGACATGGTGCTCGGGGAGCTGCTCGTGTTCACCAACGACGAGGGGAAGCTCCAGTCCTTCCTCTCCCGCTGGGGCGGGAGCCTCATCCGGAGCTACCCGGTAGAGGACTCAAGGGTCTACCCACGTTCACCC
>JAVQZW010000007.1:0-294729 GCA_033582875.1 Acetobacteraceae bacterium
CGATGACCATCGCCTCCCTACTTCGAGAATACGCTCGCCGCCGCGCTGGCGCGCCGCGGCGTCGGCGCCGGATGCGCGGCATGATCGGCTGGCGGTCCCTGCAGGTGGTTGCCGTCGCCGCCCTGATCGCCTGCCTCGATCTTGCGCTGAAGGCGACCCCCGTCCTTGGCCCCGAGTGGAACCCGGGACGGCTGCTCTACGCTGGCTCGGGCATGGTCACCGCGCTCACCCTGTTCGCGCTTGGTGCGATCGGGATCGGGCAGAGACGGCTCGCGGAAAAGCTTGACCGGTTGCTGGACAGCCGCGATCGCGGCTGACTCGGGTGCCGCACGGCGAGGGCGGGTCAGCCCCAGTCGAGCGGCGGCGCGTCGTGCTTGGCGTGGATGGCGTCGATCAGTGCCCGCTCCAGCCCGAGGCGGCCGGCGAGCCGGCGCAGCCAGGCGTGCTCCTCGGCATGCGCGAGGTCGATCGCCTCGAGGCTCGCGATGTAGAGCTCGACCGCGCGCAGGCGGGACTCGCAGCAGCCCTCCACCACCGCCTCGATGTCCAGGGGGGCGCGGAATTCGCGTTCGATCCAGTCCATCACGTCGGGGTGGAACTCGGCCGAGCCGATGCGGTCAAGCAGACGTTCGCGTTCGGCATCCGTCAGCGCGCCGTCGCATTTCGCCGCCGCGATCATCGCTCGGATCAGCCGCAGGCTGTGATCGGTGGCGGCAGGCCCGTGCGGCATCAGCGTGCCGTCGTGGCCTTCCGCCTGCTCAGTGGCGACGATGTGGCGCGCGCGTTCGGCGATGCGGCTTGACAAGGATAGGGATGCGGCGACAGGTATGGGCGCTGCTCATCCGCTCTCCTCCTTCCTCTCGAAAGCTTGTCGCGACGGCTTCCGCGGCGCTTTGACCTGGGTCAGGGGGGCGCAGTCGCTGGGCTCCGGCCGGCTGGTCGTACGATGATTCCTCGCGCAGGCCAGTGTGTTGGAGGGTTGATCGAGGCGCTGAAGCTAACTGGCTGCGACCAGGTGGGGCGCGACGCGCTTCTCGTGGGCGTGGGGAGGGGAGTGGTCGCGGCCAGGGCGAGGGAGGGGCGCCCGTTGTTGGACGGTGCGGTGCTGTCGCTGCGCTGGCGTGCGCGGACGAAGGCGACGGATGTGGGGCGCGGACGCGGCACGTTGTCGAGGTGTGAGAGCGAAGGCTATCAAGACGGGTTTGGATGCCTCGGCGCGCAGCGCCCGGCCGGTTCTGGGGGCCGCTGCATGGCGGCCTCCAGAACCGGCCGGCTGCGGTTTGCGGCCGCACCGGGCATCGCTACACTTGCGGCGACGCAGCTCGTCAGTGTCAGCTGCGGTTGCGGCCGCACCGGGCATCGCTACACTCAAGCTGCGCCACGTGCATTCACGCGCTGCGGTTTGCGGCCGCACCGGGCATCGCTACACTCGAGCGGAGCGCGCTCGTTGCGGTCGCTGACGTATGCGCTGCGGTTTGCGGCCGCACCGGGCATCGCTACACTGCGGCCGAGCGACGGTGGCGCCTGCTGGCGGCTGCGGTTTGCGGCCGCACCGGGCATCGCTACACTCTGCGGTCCGTTGATCAGCTGCGGTTTGCGGCCGCACCGGGCATCGCTACACTCGCTGCGGATAGCCTCGCTGCGGTTTGCGGCGCACCGGGCATCGCTACACTACACCGTGCACGCGCTCGCCGCAGTGATCAGCTGCGGTTTGCGGCCGCACCGGGCATCGCTACACTGCCCCACGCCCAAGCAGTTGATCGGAAAGGAGAAACGCCGGCGCAGCTCAGAAAAACTCAAGCTGCGCCGGCGGCGTCTCAGGCGGCTTGCGCCGTTTTCCGGCAAACACCCGAATGCGGGCGAATTGCGCATCCGTCACCACCAGAAACCGAACCTCGCCCTCGGGCGGCACCCGCGCGCCCATCCGCCGGATATGCGCCTCCGCCGAATCGAGGCTCGCACAATGCCGGAAATAGATGCTGAACTGCATCCTGGTGAAGCCGTCCGACAGCAGGTCCTTGCGGAACCGCGCGTAGTCGCGGCGTTGCTTCTGCGTCTCCACCGGCAGGTCGAACATGGCGAAGACCCACACGGTGCGCCAAGCGATCGGATTAAGAAGCGGCGGCCGCTTCAGGCGGAACGTCGTCGCCATCCTGCCGTTCTTCGTCGCCGTCCTCCAGCGCAGGAAGCCCCTCGGCGCTCTCCGGCAGTTTCAGGAGAACCCGTCGCGCGCCGAAGCTCGCTGCGAGGCGAGGAGGCCGAGCGGCCCAGGGCAAGGCCGAGCGGCATCGCCCGCCCCTCGATGCCGACGGCGAGGTTGAGCACGCCAAGAAGCTGCGCCTTCAGCTCGCGATCGAGCGTGGCCTCGCCGAGCCCCGCCTGCGCGAGCTCCCAGACGATGCCGTCGACGAACGGGCGGTAAGGCTCCATCAGGTCCGAGGCGAGGGCGAAGGCGTCGCCGCGATTGGCGTGGAAAAGGCCAAGGCCGGGAAGAAGCCCGGCGCAGACCAGGGCGCGGGATGTGGCGGCGCGCAGCACGGCGTAGCCGTAGTTGAGCAATCGGTTCAGTCCGGGCCCGGCCCGGTCTCGCCGGAACTCCGCCCCGAACAGGGCGGGCCAGTAGCGTTGCGCTCCTTGGGCCTCCAGGTTTGTCCGGGTCGCCAGACCGCACGCGCCGCGCCATGGCGGCGAGCCCGAGGTCGGAGCCGACGGCGCGCCGCAGCAGGTCGGCTTGGCGGCGCAGCTTGGCCGAAACGATCGCCTGCCACAGCCGTTTCGCCAGCGGGCGCGGGCAGGCGAGCTGAGCGCGCTGCCGTTCGCCGGCAAGCGCGTTGGCGGCAAAGGGGAGAAGGACGCCGGACGGCATGTGGTCCGCCCCACAGACGACGAGGGCAGCCTTCGCCTCCATCAGTGCCGCGAGCAGGGCGTGGGTGTAGGTCGCCTGCGGCTCCTCGACGAGGAGGAGGGCGAGGTCTTCCAGCGGGACCGTGGGGCGAGGAGCCGTCTTGCCGTGCCACCACGAGCTGGCGGTGGCGAAGCGAGAGCCGCGCGGGCGAGGAGACGACGACGGTGCGGGTCATTTCGCGAACCGCCAGCGGCCGATGGGGTCGACCGCAACCTTGCGCCAGCCCTCGCGAACCCAAGTCGCTGGCTGTCTTTGAAACTTGTGGTTTGGGAACTCCAGCCAGCCAGTGCGGTTTGAAGAAGACTGGCCCCGCGCCGTAGGCATAGCGTACGACCACGAACTCCTCGCGCTCGCCCACCGCTCGCCGCAAGACGTCTCCTGGATGAAGCGCCATCACCAGCCGGCCTCCTTCGGGATGTTCGGGCAACACCGCCGGCTCTCCGCGGCGAACCCGCTCATAGGCCTCACGCTTCGTGACCACGAGGTACCGGACGTCCTCGCCGTCGCGGTAGATCGCGATGTGGTGGTTGGTTCCAGGCCCGAGCTCGGCGTGCATGTTCTTGCGCCTGTGCACCGGCATCACGCCGTCCTTCCGCCGCAGGTGAAGGCGCACGCGTTTGATCACCGGGCCGGCCTGGGCGTCGATGCCGCGCTCCGCCCAGCGACGCTTCGCCTCCTCGCTCAGCGGCAAGCGGATCTCCATCGCAAGCAGCCGCTTGAGAGCACGTTCCGCGGAAGCGTCCTTCGCCGCACCGCGCTCGCGCCGGGCAAGCACGAGCCCGTGCCGGGCCAAGTGGTCGAGGATCGCCTTTCTCACTCCCTCATCGGCGATCCAGACATCGCGATCGCCGCGGATTTCCGACGCCGTGAGTTCGGCAACCGGCTTTCGTTTGACGTAGATCACCGAACCGTCGGGTTCCCGTTGGCCCGTGTCTCCCAATCGTGTCTCCTCGTGCAGCGGGCCTGAGAGCTTGGCCTGCACCCGGTGGCTCACCAGGATCCTCTCCACCTTGGCCTTGGCCTCTTCCCGAAACGCGGGCCATGGCGGTCGGAAGTCCGGCCGCGGCAGCCCGAGCTCCCTCAGCTGCCACCAGCGGGACAGGGCTTGCACGCTCCCCGGCTCGGTCAGCGCCACGACCAGGGCGTCGACGGCATGGTGGCGGAGGTCGTTGCGCACCTTGTCGGCCTCGTCCCCGAGGCCGAGCAGCTTGCCGAGCCCCACCCCCCAGGCGCGGCGCAGAAGCGCGGTCGCCCGGCCGGGCACAGGCTGCACCGCGTTCAGCCCGGCCTGCCCGCCGCCGAAGAGAAGCCCGAGATAGTCGCGGGCGGCGCGGGCGATATAGGCGGTGTCGACCAGCTGGCGGTTGGTGAAGGCGGCCTCGTCCTTCTCCGGGTCTTCGAGCCTGGCCTTGAGGCAGCGCCGCCGCTTCGCGTCCGGCCAGCCCGCCTCGACCATCTTCGGCCACACGACATTGGTCAGATGCGCCCAACGGTCCTCGTCGGCTGAGAGCCACTCGGCCGGGGTCCGCTTCCCCTTCGCCGCGTTCTCTTGCGCGAAGACCAGCACCTTGTTCGCCTGCGAATCGTCGAAACTGCGGCTGACGGGAAAGATGTGGTCGATCTGCGTCACGCTCGCATCGAGCGCCTCGGCGCACGAGATGCACTGGCCGGAATAGGGCGAGAGCCCGCCCTGCTCCTGCCACAGCAGCCAACGCAGGACGTTTTCCTCGCCCTCCGATCCCTCGGCTGGCTTGCCGCGCTGGCGAAGCTCCTTGCGTGCGTCATCGCGCAACTTCTTGCGAGCGTCCTGAGCGCGATCCGTCTCCAGACGCTGCTTCGCCTGCCTTCCTTGAGGCCGCGGGCGAATTCGAGCCGGATCACGTCCGGCCGGCCATAGACCCGAAGCAGCGTGTTCACCACCTTCTGTAATTCGCCGAGGGTGCGCAACACGGTCGGATTGCGGATGCCGGCGAGCAGGGCCCGCATGCGTTCGCGCACCACCGGGTCGGTGATGCTGCGCAGTTCGCCGGCATTCGGGCCGGGAAGGGCGGGGAGGGGAGCGGTGGCGTCGCGGCGCGACCCGTACTCCCGCTCCAGCGCCTCCATGTAGGTGAGACCGGCTTCCAGGTGGGGCAGAAGGCGGGCGATCGCCTTCAAGCTGTGCCGCGCGGTGCCATCGGGCAGGCTGATCGCGGCAAGGCGCTCGGCCTCCGCCTCGCCAAGCCCCCACTCCTCCCGTGCGCGCTGCGCAAGCTTCGCCCGTTCCTCTGCGATGCCGTGCCAGTCGCGGATCTCCAGGATCCCGCCCCCCTTCACCGGACGGTATTCGATGCGGTGCCAAGCGGGGCCGATCTCGCGCCGGATCGTGTCGCGCAGCTTTGGCTCCAGCCGGTCCCAAGCCTCGCCAAGGGCGGCCCGCAGGGCTGCTTCCGTCGCGTTGCCCCGCACGGTCTCCTTCGCGCCGCGTTCGTGCGTGAAGCGGTCGGTGCGGCCGAGGCCGATCGCTTGCTTGAGCCCAGCCCAGCTCGGCTTTGCCGTCCGTTCCAGGTAGTCGAGCGCCTTCGCCCTCTCCTCCTCGTCCAGCCGCCGCTGGTTGCCGGCCTCGAGCCGGAGTGCGTTGACGAGCTGCAGGGTCTCGAAGCGCTGGGCGAGCCAATGCGCCTTCAAGGCGCGCGGCTCCCCGGGCTCGAGATCGTCCTCGCCGAAGGAGCGGGCGCGGAAATAGGTCGGCCGCTGGGCGAGGGCGACAGCCTCGATCCGTCGCCTGAGCTCCTCCGTGAACACGTCGGGGCGATGGCGGCTCTGTTCGGCCCAGAGGGCCGTCGAACTCCGCCCGCACCATGTCGCGCGTCTGGCCCACGCCGCGCTGACGCGGGCGCTCCCACTCGGGCGTCGCGTCGCCAGACGGGTTCAGATGGTCGTCGGAGGTGAGGTACTCGGCGAGGTGGCGGCCGGCGAGGCGTGCGGCGAGGGCCTGCGCCCGCGCCGCCGCCTCCCGCTCCTCGGCTGCGCGGGCGTCATCGGCCGCCGATGCGGCGGGATCTGGTGCGGTGCCGCCGCCCTTCGCCTTCCGCCCTCGTTTCGGCGCCTTCGCCTCCGTCGGCACCTCTCCCTCTTGCGGCCCGACCTTGCGGCTGCCGAGGAAGCCGCGGCGCTTGAGCAGGTGGAAGATCGCCCAGCCGGCCTCTTCGGGCGACAGGGGCGCTGTTCAGTCCCCGCGCGCGCAACGCGTAGGGGTCCTGGCCCGCCGGCGGCTGGGCGTCCTTGTCCGGCAAGAGCCCCGCCTCGGCGAGCAGGGCGCGGAGATGGACCCGCCGCCAGCGACGGCGGCGCACCTGCCGCCGCATCAGCCGCTTGCGGCGTCGCTCCGCGTTCAGCGGCTCCAGGCTCTTCTCGTCGCGGGTCTCTGGGAAGGCGCGCACGCCGAGGGCGAGGATCTCCCCCTGGCCATCGCGGCTCTGCCACCCATCCCAGCGCAGGACAGCGAAGCCGACCGACGCCACACCGAGATCCAGCCCCCAGATCGTCTGCATCGCTTCCTCCCTTGGCCAAGAAGCAAAGAGAGGGTAATGTAACCGATGTGTAGCGATGCCCGGTGTGGCGCGGGCCGTCGGGCGGAAGCCGGGTCAGCCCGGTAGCCGTCGGCCGCTTGCCGCAGGCAAAAGTCTCAACGTCCACACCCGGTGCGGGCTGGGCCTCCCGCGGACGATCGGCCCGACGACCTCCGCGTCGAGCGGGGGTCGTCCTTTTTCGGGCGGAACGTGTCGCTGCCGCTACAAGGCGCCGCCGCGCCGCCCGGCCATCGCGCCGAGCCTGAGCCTCAGCGCCTGGAGCCGGATGAAGCCCTCGGCGTCCTTCTGGTCGTAGGCGCCGGCGTCGTCCTCGAAGGTGACGTAGCGGGTGGCGTAGAGGCTGTGCGGGCTCTCGCGCCCCGTCACGATCACGTTGCCCTTGTAGAGCTTGAGCCGCACCCGCCCCGTCACGTGCTCCTGGCTCGCATCGATCGCCGCCTGCAGCATGCGCCGTTCCGGGGCGAACCAGAACCCGTAGTAGATCGAGCTCGGCGTAGCGCGGCATGAGGCGAATCCTTCAGGTGCGCGACCTCGCGATCGAGCGTGATGCTCTCCATGGCGCGGTGCGCCACATGCAGGATCGTGCCACCCGGCGTTTCGTAGACGCCGCGGCTCTTCATGCCGACGAAACGATTCTCCACAAGATCGACCCGGCCGATGCCGTTCTCGCGCCCGAGCGCGTTCAGACGCGTGAGCAAGCGTGGCGGGCGAGAGGCGTTCGCCGTTCAACGCCACCGCATCGCCGCGTTCGAAGTCGAGCGCGATCTCGGTGACGCGGTCGGGCGCACTCATCGGCGAGACGGTGCGCTGGTAGACGATCTCATCGGGCTCGACGGCGGGGTCCTCGAGGATCTTTCCCTCCGAGGAGGAGTGCAGCAGGTTGGCGTCCACGCTGAAGGGCGCCTCGCCGCGCTTGTCCTTGCTGATCGGGATCTGGTGCTTTTCGGCGAAATCGAGGAGGGCCGTGCGCGAGGTGAGGTCCCACTCGCGCCAGGGTGCGATCACCGTCACGTCGGGCTTCAGAGCGTAGTAGGAGAGCTCGAAGCGGACCTGGTCGTTGCCCTTGCCGGTCGCGCCGTGGGCCACGGCGTCCGCGCCGACAGCCTCGGCGATCTCGATCTGGCGCTTGGCGATCAGCGGCCGCGCGATGGAGGTGCCGAGGAGATACACCCCCTCATAGAGCGCGTTGGCGCGGAACATCGGGAAGACGAAGTCGCGCACGAACTCCTCGCGCAGGTCTTCGATGAAGATGTTCTCTTCCCTGATGCCGAGGAGCCTCGCCTTGTCGCGTGCGGGGCCGAGCTCCTCGCCCTGGCCCAGGTCGGCGGTGAAGGTGACCACCTCAGCCCCATAGGTCGTCTGCAGCCATTTCAGGATGACGGAGGTGTCGAGCCCGCCCGAGTAGGCGAGCACGACTTTCTTCACCGGTTTGCGCATGATCGGAACGGGGTGTGGGTTGCGAGGAGGCGGGACCATGCCAGCGAGGAACGCTGGGCACAAGGCCGGGGCGATGGTGGCCCTGGTGGTGGCGTTGGGCCTATCGGGTGCGCCGGTTCGCGGGCAGTCGCCGCCGATCGTCGACCCCGCCGGCCCGCCGGGTCTGTCGGCGGAGGCGCGCGCGTTGTGGGCCCGCTTCATCGCCTTCGACTTGCACCGGGCCTTCGCGGTGGGCCCCGGCGGCGCCTTCGGGGCGGCCTGGAACCATCGCTCCCTCGACGAGGCCAAGCAGCAGGCGCTGCAGAACTGCGGGCGGCGGGCGGGGGCGGAGTGTCGGCTGATCGCGGTCGATCTCGCCGTCGTCGACCCTGCCCGGCCTTGGTCGCCGCCGCGTCAGCCGCCGAGAGAGGTCGGCATCGGCGGCATCGGGTGGGAGATCGTGCCCGATGCGCGCTACCTTTGGCAGGGGCCGGCCGAGGCGCGCGGGGCGATCGTCTTCGGCCACGGACGGGGCGCGAATGCCGACTCTCGCGGCATGCAGCCGCAGACCTGGGTGCGCCGCTTCAATCTCGCCGGCTACGACGTGTTCCGCTTCGACCGCCATCCGAACAGCGACGAGACGGAGCGCGCCGCAGGCTGGCTTCGCGACGGTCTCGCCCGCCTGCGTTCGCAAGGCTATCGCCACATCGTGGTCTCCGGACAGTCTCGCGGCGGATGGAACGCGCTGCAGGTGCTCGACACACCCGGCCTCGCCGACGTCGCGATCGCGATCGCGCCGGCAGCGCACGGTGAAGGCGGCAGCATGAACCTTCTTGCGCAGAACGATCAGCTCCGCACCATCGCCGGGCGGATGAACGCGGCGGCTGCCCGCCTTGCCTTCGTCCAGTTCGCCAACGATCCGTTCGTGCTCGACCCCGACGGGCGCGCGCGGATCGTGCGCGAACGGATCTCACCCCGTCTCGCCGCGGTCCTCCTCATCGATCGCCCCGAGGGGCTGGACGGCCACGGGGCCGGCCAGGGCTGGCGTTTCGCCGATCGTTTCGGTGCCTGCCTGCTCGCCTTCGCCACACATCCGACGCCGCCGCAAGCCTGCTGACTCCCCGATCAGCCTCGCGGGTCGCTGCCGTAGACGTCGGGCAAGACCTGTGCCCACAGCGCGTTAGGGATGGTGGCGACGAAGGCGCGGTGGGCGGCGATTTCGGCCTCGCTTGGCACGATCGGTCGCGGCGAGCGCGCCATTGTCGGAGGGCTCACGCGACTTCCCAACCGAAGGCGGGGTGGCGCGCCAAGCCCGAGCCCCGGCTGCCGCCCGCCGCGCAGCTGAAGATAGACCTCGGCGAGAAGCTGGCAGTCGAGCAGCGCATTGTGCGTGGTGCGCATCGAGGCGTCGATGCCGAAACGGCGGCAGAGCGCGTCTAGGCTCGCGGGAAGCCCGGGGAAACGCTCGCGCGCGAGCTTCACCGTGTCGATGGCACGGGCTGAGGCGATCGGCGGCAGGTCGAGGCGGGTCAGTTCCGCATTGAGGAAGGCGAGGTCGAACGGGGCATTGTGCGCCACGATCGGATCGTCGGCCAGGAAGGCGAGGAGCTCGTCGACGATCTCGGCGAAGGCGGGCTTGCCGATCAGCGCCGCCCGGGTGAAGCCGTGGATGCGTTCCGCTTCGGGGTCGATGTCGCGGCCGGGGTCGATCAGCCGATGCAGCACCCGCCCGGTCGGCACATGGTTGCGCAGTTCGAGGCAGCAGACCTCGATGATGCGGTGTCCGGCGAGGGGATCGAGCCCCGTCGTCTCCGTGTCGAGCAGAACCTCGCGCCCACTCATCGCCGCCTCCGCCGCCGCGGTCGGATCGTTCCGGCGCGAAGCGCGGCGACCAGGTGTCGGATTCGCGCCTGCGCGTGGTGGCGCGACAGACCGGTCCGGATCACCGCATCGGCCCGGCGTCTCTTCTCCGAGTCAGCCATCTGGCGCGCCAGGATGGCCTGCAGCCCTGCGTCCGTCATCCCGCCTCTGGCAAGCACGCGCGCCCGTTGCACCGAAGGCGGCGCGCTGACGACGATGGCGAGATCGACCCGCCGGTCAGCTCCCGTCTCGAAGAGAAGCGGGATGTCGAGCACGCAGAGCGGGCGGCGGGCGCGACGGCAGCGGGCGAGGAAGCGCTCCTCTTCCCGCCGCACCAGCGGATGGATGGCCGCCTCGAGCCGGGCGAGCAACGAGGGGTCGGCGAGCGCGCGCCACCGCAGCACCTCGCGCGACACCGCCCCGTCCACGACCGCCTCCGGCGCGAGCCGGGCCACGGCGGCCACACCCGCCCCGCCCTTGGCGTAGAGGCGGTGCACGGCCGCGTCGGCGTCGTGCACCGGAATGCGCAGGCGGCGGAACACCTTGGCCGCCGTCGACTTGCCCATGCCGATGCCGCCAGTGAGGCCGATCACGATCACCCGTCGTCGTCCGTCTCGGGAATGTCGGCGGCGACAAAAGCCGCGAGTTCGGCATCGACCCGCGGATTGACGTCGAACCAAGCGGCGAAGCCGGGCCGCGCCTGGTGCAGCAGCATGCCGAGGCCGCCGACCGTTTTCAGCCCGCAGCGTTCGGCGGCGCGAAGAAGCCCCGTCCGCTGCGGCACGTAGACGATATCGGCAACGATCGCACCATCCGGCAGCCGCTCGAGCGGGAGAGCCGGCGAGGGCGTTCCCTTCATGCCGAGCGTGGTGGTGTTGACGAGAAGGTCAGCGGCGGGAAGGAGATCGGCCGCATCGTCCCAGCCGTGCGCCGCGATCGCTCCGCCCAAAGCCCGAGCCAGGGCCTCGGCGCGGCTGCGCGTTCGGTTCACCAGCGCGACCTGCGCCCCCTCGTCGAGTAGGGCGGCGGCGATCGCGCGCGCCGCCCCGCCCGCTCCAAGCACAATGGCCGTCCGACCGGCGAGGACGAGGCCTGGGCTGGCGGCGCGCAGTGACTCGAGAAAGCCCCACCCGTCGGTGTTGTCGCCGCGAATGGTTCCCTCGGGCTCGAAGACCAGGGTGTTCACTGCCCCGGCGCGCTCTGCTCGTGCGCTGACCCGGTCGCAGACGGCGAAGGCGGCTTCCTTGTGCGGGATGGTGACGTTGCCGCCGCGGAAGCCGAGGTCGCGCAAGGCGCGCACCGCGTCGGCAAAGCGGTCGGGGCGGACGGGCAGCGGAACATAGGCACCGTCGATCCGGTGGCGCTCCAGCCAGAAGCCGTGCAGGCGCGGGCTGCGCGAGTGCGCCACGGGCCAGCCAAGGACGCCGGCGAGTTTCGCTGTGCCGGAGAGGATCATGCGCCTCTCTTACGCGACGCGCATCCGTCCGGCGAGGGGCGAGCCCGCCATCGCCCCCGATGGCGCCCGCCACGCCGGCACTTGGCTTGCCGAACAGCGCAAATGACGGGATGGGACGTTTGCTCAACCCGTCAGTCGGCTGTGGTCACGTCTCGCCAAGCCGCGAGGGACCGATCCGACTGCACCTCCGTGTCGTCCTGCGACCGTCCGATGCCGCCGGCCCGGCGTCGCACCATCGCCGAGAAGGGTTTGCGTGTCGCCGACGCGGTGCCGCGGCCCGAGGGCGGAGCGACCGAGTGCGGTCCGTCAACCGAAGGAGCCAGTTGCTCGGGTGCGATGGCGCAACTCTTCCAGCAACCGAAGCACCTCGTCCGAGGCCGCCTCCACTTTCGCGATCTCGGCGAGGGCTTGATCCGTTTTTCCTTCTGCGAACAGCCGAGCCGCTTCCTTGCCATGCTCGTGAACCTTGCGGTGCGGCTCCTCGAGCTCGGCGAACGCGCGCTCGCACCGGAACGGCCTGGAACCTTCGCCGTAATACCACTTGCCGAGCCGGCAGGAGCGATGATCGGCAAGCTCGTCGGCCTTGAGCTTCAGTCGTCCCGCCGCCATCGCGACCAGCCGCCGCTTCCACATCACGTGATCGGCCTTGGCGAGGATGATCACCTTCTCTGGGAACTCGGCGGCGGCGGCCCGCTTCAGCTGCCGCCCGATCGTGGTGTCGAGCCGATCGAACGACTCCGCCATGTCCTCGACGGCCTGGGCAGTCTCGCGTGCCATCGCGGCCACCCGGCCGATGCTTTCGGCGATCTCGTTCGTCGCCTGGGACTGCTGCGAGACGGCGACCGCGATCTCGCGGATGCTGCGGGTCGCGGAGTCGATCCGCTCGCCGGCCGCCTGCACCTCCTCGCCGAGGCGCTCCATCCGGCTCCTCCCGTCGCGCGCCTCCTCATCGCAGCGGCTCATGCTCTCCACCACTGCGGCGACCCGGCTGAGCAGGCCGGCGATGCGGCGCCGGATGTCCTCCGTCGCCTGCGCCGTCTGCTGGGCCAGCGTCTTGACTTCCTTCGCCACCACGGCGAAGCCGCGCCCCGCCTCGCCGGCGCGCGCCGCCTCGATGGTCGCGTTCAGCGCCAGAAGCCGCGTCTGGGCCGCGATCCGCTCAATCGCGCCGACGATGCCGCCGATCTCCTCCGAGGCCTTTCCGAGGTCTCGCACCTCGGCCGCGTTCCTCTGCACGAGACGGGCGAGCCGCTCGATCGCCTCGATGGTCGCCCGCGTCTGCTCGACGCTGGAGCGCATGGAGGCTTCCGCCGCTTCCGCCGCGAGCGAGGCGGCGCGTGCGGAATGGTCGATGCTGGCGACGGTGGCAACCATCTCTTGCGTGGCGGCAGCCATGGCGGCCGCACTCTCGCTGACGCTCTTTGCGGGCGCGACCAGACGGGCGGCGACGATGCCGACCTCGTTGGCGACGATGGCGGTCTCGACGATTTCCGCCGCGTTGTCGGCCGCCTCGCGCGCGAGGGACGCGGCGAGCGCGGCGCAGGCCTCGGAATGGGGCCCGCCAGGGGTTTGTGCGCCGTACTCCCCGTTCGCCATGGCACGCAGGAAACGGGCAACGTCCCCTTCGCGCTCGGCGCCCACCGCTCCGCCCGCCGTGGCGTCCGGGGCGGGCAGGGCCGAGCCGATCGCGTTGCGAAGCCTCTCCAAGGTGGTCATGCGCTGTCCCCGATCCGTCCGTCGCGGGCGACTGTCCCACGATCACCTCAACCGCAGGTTAATCCGCCCGGCCAGCGCCGTCCCGACCCGCACCGCCAGCGGGGCCGCTGCCACTCCGGCGTCATTTGACTTCGGCTCATCGCCGACCCACAGTCACGTCTTCCCCGCCACCCTGCGGGACGAGCCCTGAGGAGGATGGTGGACCGACCGTGATTCCGCCCTTGATGCCGACCTACGCCCGCGCCGACCTCGCCTTCGAGCGGGGCGAGGGCGCGCGCCTATGGGCGACGGACGGGCGACGCTTCCTCGACTTCGGTTCCGGGATCGCGACGAATGCGGTGGGCCACGCTCACCCGCACCTTGTTCAGGCGATCTGCGACCAGGCGGGGCGGTTGATGCACGTTTCCAACCTCTACCGCATTCCCGAGGCCGAACGCCTCGCCGCCCGCCATGTCGAGGCCTCCTTCGCCGACAGCGTGTTCTTCTGCAACTCGGGGGCGGAAGCGAACGAGGGCATGGTCAAGGCGATGCGCAAGACCATGGCGGAGACGGGGCGACCCGAACGCTGGCGCATCATCACCTTCGACGGCGCCTTCCACGGCCGCACCCTCGCGATGCTCGCCGCCACCGGCAACCCGAAGTATCTTGAGGGCTTCGGGCCGAAAGTGGATGGGTTCGACCAGGTGCCGTTCGGCAACATGAATGCGGTGCGCGACGCCATCACGCCGGCCACCGCCGGCATCATCGTCGAACCCGTGCAGGGCGAAGGCGGGGTTCGGCCCGCCTCCCTGCAGTTCCTGCGCGACTTGCGCGCGACCTGCGACGAGTTCGGCCTCCTGCTTGGCCTTGACGAGGTGCAGATCGGCATGGGTCGGTCGGGCAAGCTGTGGGCGCACGAATGGGCCGGCATCGAGCCCGACGTCATGTCCGCGGCGAAGGGCATCGGCGGCGGCTTCCCGCTGGGCGCGATCCTCGCCAAGGAGCACGTGGCGAGGCACCTCAAGCCCGGCAGCCACGGCACGACCTTCGGAGGCAATCCGCTCGCTTGCGCCGCCGGCAATGCGGTTTTGGACATTATCCTCGCCCCCGGTTTCCTCGACCGCGTCGATCGCGTCGCGCGCCACCTCTGGCGCGCCCTGCTCGCGCTCAAGGACCGCCATGCCGATCTGATCGAGGACGTGCGCGGTGCCGGGCTGCTGCTCGGGCTCAAGCTGCGCGAGCCTGCAACCAACACCGAGCTGCAGGCGCGCGCCGTCGCCGAAGGCCTGCTCACGGTCGCCGCAGGGCAGAACGTGCTGCGGCTGGCCCCGCCGCTGATCATTACCGAGGCGGAAGCCGACGAGGCGGTTGACCTGCTGGATCGCGCGCTCGGCCGGCTCCGCGCCTCGCTGCCCGAGACCGTGGCCGCCGCATGAAGGCGATGAGCCCGCGGTCCGCCCTCCGCCCCACCCCCCTGGCGACGACGGCGACAGCGGCTGCACCGCGTCACTTCCTCGACATCTCCGCGCTCGACCGCGCAACCTTGCGGCGGATCCTGGAGCTCGGCGCGGCCTTCAAGCGGGGTGAAGGTCCGGCTGCCACCCGCCCGCTTGTGGGCCGCACGCTCGCCCTGATCTTCGAGAAGCCCTCGACCCGCACGCGCGTCAGCTTCGAGGTCGCGATGCGACGCCTCGGCGGCGACGTGGTGGTGCTGAGCGCGAAGGAGATGCAGCTCGGTCGCGGCGAGACGGTGGCGGACACGGCGCGCGTGCTGTCCCGCTACGTGGATGCCATCATGCTGCGCACCGACAGCGCGGCGAAGCTTGCCGAACTCGCCTCCGCCGCGACGGTGCCGGTGATCAACGGGCTGACCGACCAGTCCCACCCCTGCCAGATCATGGCCGACGTGATGACCTTTGAGGAGCATAAGGGGCCGATCGCGGGCCGCGTGGTCGCCTGGTGCGGAGACGGCAACAACGTCGCGCGCAGCTGGATCCAGGCCGCCGCACGCTTCGGCTTCACGCTCCGCCTCGCCACGCCGCAGTGCCTGCGCCCGCCGGCGGAGCTGATCGCCTGGGCGCGCGACGAGGGGGCGACGATCGAGCTTACCGAGGACCCGGTCGCGGCCGTGCGCGGGGCCGATGCGGTGGTGACCGACACCTGGGTCAGCATGAACGACGCACCCGGCACGAATCGGCACAATCTCCTCCGCCCCTACCAGGTGAACGAGGCGCTGATGGCGCATGCGCCAGGAGCGATCTTCCTCCATTGCCTGCCGGCGCACCGCGGCGAGGAGGTGACGGACGGCGTGCTGGACGGCGCGCAGTCCGTGGTGCTGGACGAGGCGGAGAACCGTCTGCACGCGCAGGCTGGCGTGCTTGCCTGGTGTCTCGAGCCCCTCGCGGCGCGACGGTGAGCGGGGCGGCCTTTTCCTCCCGCGCGCGCACGCCGCCGCCGATCCTGACCGTGCCGTCGGCAGTTCGCCCCTTTTACCTCGAGGGCGCTCCGGTGCGCGGCCAGCTCGTTCGCCTCGGGCCCCTCGCCGATGCCCTGCTTACCCGCCACGATCTCGCCGAGCCGGTGGCGCGTCTGCTCGGCGAGGCTTTGGCCTTGACTGCCGGTCTTGCCGCGGCGCTGAAGTTCGAGGGCTCGTTCTCCCTGCAGGCGCGCGGCTCCGGTCCCGTCGACATGCTGCTCGCGGACTGCACGGGGCAGGGGGCCCTGCGGGGTTACGCGCGGGCCGCCCGGGCCGGTGTTGAGTCGCTCGGCCCGCTCCCGTCTGCCGCCGCGCTGCTGGGCAAAGGCCATCTCGCCTTCACGCTGGACCAGGGCCCGGGGATGGACCGCTACCAGGGCATCGTGCCGCTTGAGGGCGAAACGCTTGCCGATCTCGCGCTCACCTGGTTCTCGGTCAGCCAGCAACTCGAAGCTGCCGTGGTGCTCGCCGCCGCGCCGACGGCGGCGGGCTGGCGTGCCGCAGCCCTTTTGTGCGAACGGATCGCCTTCGCCGGCGGGGAAGGAAGGCGCCGCACGCCGGAAGAGGACAACGACGCCTGGCAACAGGCCGCCCTGCTTGCCGGCTCCGTCACGCTTGCGGAGCTGCTCGACGAAAACCTGCCGGCCGAACGTCTCCTGTGGCGGCTCTTCCACGAACTCGCCCCGCGCGTGCAGGCGCCGAAGCCGCTGTCCTTCGGCTGCCGCTGTTCGCGCGAACGCATCGGCCGCGTGCTGGCGGGCTTCGATGCCGCCGACCTCGACGAGATGGCCGAGGACGGCACCATCACCGTCACTTGCGAGTTCTGCAACGTTGACTTCCGCTTCGCGCGCGACGATGTGGCGGCGGTGAGCGGCTCGAGCTGAGCCGGAACGAACGGTCGTCGTCCCCCGATGCCGATTTCCCGCCGGATCTGTGTCGCCGCCCTCTGGGCCGCCCTCGCCGGGTGCACGGCGCCCGCCGATCCGCCCCGCCCCGTGCTGCGTCCCTTCGACTACACGCATCTTCTGCCGATCCGGCTCGATGTCGCCGAGGTCGAGATCATCGAGGCCTGGACACCCCCGCGTGCGCCGCCGCACGTCGATCACAGCGCCCCGATCGAGCCCCGCGTGGCGGTGCGCCGCATGCTGGAGGATCGCGTCCAGGCCTGGGGTCGGCAGGGCAGGGCGCGCGCCGTCATCCTCGAGGCGTCGCTGATCGAACAGCGTCTGCCGCGTGAAGCGGGCGTGGCCGCCCTGTTCACGACGCAGCAGAGCGAGCGCTACACCCTAACCCTGTCGGTCCGGCTCGAGGTCGAGGGGGCGCCCGGCGGCTCAGGCTCCGCCCAGGCGACGGTGACGCGCACGCGCACGGTGGCGGAAGGCACCTCGCGCGCTGCGCGCGAGGCGGTGTGGCACGAGATGCTCGTCAGCGCGATGGACGATCCCCAGGGGCTGAACGTCGAGTTCGAGTTCCAGGTGCGGCGGGCGCTGCGCGCCATGCTCGCCCCTGAGGGCGCGGTGCGCGCGCCGGCCGGCGGCGGCATCGAGCGTCAGGACCTCGCTGCCCCTGCCGCCGCGCCGCCGCCCGCTTCGCCGGTCGTTCCGAGCGGGATCGCCCCAGCCTCGGGGACGCTGGGCACAATCCCTCTGCGGTAAGGCGGAAGGCGGGCGATCGAGGGCGAAGGGCAGGCGCATGGGCCCTGAACTCGAGCGGCTGATCGCGGCTCTCGCCCGCCTGCCGGGCCTCGGTCCGCGCAGCGCGCGCCGCGCTGCGCTCGCCCTCGTCGAGAGACGCGAAAGCTTGCTCGAACCGCTTATCGCCGCGCTTCAGGCAGCTTCGGCGACGGTCCGCTCCTGTTCCGTCTGCGGCAATCTCGACAGCCTCGATCCGTGTTCGATCTGCGGCGATGCGGCGCGCGACCGGCGGGTCATCTGCGTGGTCGAGACGGTGGCTGACCTCTGGGCGGTCGAGCGGGCGCGGGCGTATCGGGGGCTCTATCACGTGCTCGGCGGCACGCTGTCGGCTCTCGCCGGGCGCGGCCCTGAGGACCTGCGGATCGATGCTCTGACGAGACGGGTTGCCTCGGGCGAGGTGAGCGAGGTGATCCTCGCCACTTCGGCCACGGTGGACGGGCAGGCGACGGCGCATCTCGTCGCCGATCGCCTGGCCGCGTTTCCGCTGACCGTGACGCGGCTCGCGCACGGCGTGCCGATCGGCGGCGAGGTGGGATTGCTCGACGAGGGCACGCTCGCCGCCGCGCTGCGCGCCCGCCGCCCCCTCTGACCCTTCAGCCGGGTGTGAGCACGCCGACCGCCGCCCCCGTCATTAGGCAGGCGATCGTTCCCGCCACCACCGCCGGCAGACCGAGGGTCGCGATCTCCTCGCGCCGATCGGGAACGAGCGCAACCAGCCCGCCGACCATGATGCCGAGGCTGCCGGGGTTGGCGAAGCCGCAGAGCGCGTAGGCGAGGATGATCCGGCTCCGTTCCGACATCGCCTCGCCTGCGCGCGCGAACTCGAGATAGGCGACGAACTCGTTGATGATGGTCTTCAGGCCGAGGAGGCGTCCGGCTTCCGCGCACTCCGCCCAGGGGATGCCGAGCGCGAAGGCGACAGGGCGCATGGCGAGCCCCGCCCAGTGCTGCAGCGAATGTCCCGTCAGCGGGACGAGTGCTTCGTTGGCGAGCGCAACGAGGGCGACGAAGACGATCAAGCTCGCGATCACGCCGAGCATGATGGCAAGCCCCTCCGCGGTGCCGCGCGCGATCGCCTCCATCGCGCTTGCGTAGGGCTGGGGCGGTTTCGCCTCCGGGCCGCACTGCATGGCCGCGTCGGGCGGCAGCATCAGCCGCGCGACCAGCACCGCGGCGGGTGCGCTGATCACGCTCGCCGTCAGCAGATGCCCCGCCGCGTCAGGCAGCGCCTCGCGCAGGAAGACGGCGTAGACGGCAAGAGTGTTGCCGCTGATGGTCGCCATGCCCGCCGTCATCACGACGAAAAGTTCGGACCGCGACAGCCCGGCGAGGTAGGGCCTGATGAGCAGCGGTGCCTCGACCATGCCGACGAACACGTTGGCCGCGGTGGCGAAGCCCGCCGCACCCGACAGGGCAAAGCCACGGCGCAGGAGCCGCGCGAGCGCGCCGACCAGGAACGGCAGCACGCCGAGACGGTAAAGCAGGGCCGAGAGCGCCCCGACGACGAGGATCAGCGGCAGGGCGCGGAAGGCGAGAATGAACGAGGCACCTGGTGTGGTCTCGGCAAAGGGCAGCGGGCCACCACCGAGATAGCCGAAGACGAACGAGGTTCCCGTTTCGGTCGCCCGCTGCAGGGCGTCGATCGCAGCCCCGATTGCTCCGAGGGCGGACCGGAGGGGCGGGACCGACAGGACGAGCGCGGCGAGGCCGATTTGCAGCGCAAGCCCGAAGCCGATCGCGCCCCAAGGCGGGGCGGCCCAACGCCGTAGGGCGACGAGCCCCCAGGCCCAGGCAACCGCGACGAGGCTGAGGAGACCGAACCCCGAGGCGATCTGCGCGGTCACGCTGCCCCCGGTTTCCGGCTCGCGCGGGTCAGTGGCGGAAATGCCGCGTGCCGGTGAACACCATCGCCAAGCCGCGCTCGTCGGCGGCGGCGATCACCTCGGCATCGCGCACGCTCCCGCCGGGCTGGATGACGGCGGTGGCCCCCGCCTCCGCTGCGGCGATCAATCCGTCGGCGAAGGGGAAGAACGCGTCGGAGGCGACGACGGAACCGTGTGCGAGGCTTTGGACAAGGCCCGCTTGCCGCGCAGCCTCGGCCGCCTTCCAGGCGGCGATCCGCGCCGAATCGACCCGGCTCATCTGCCCTGCCCCGATGCCGACGGTCGCCTGATCCTTGGCATAGACGACGGCGTTCGACTTCACGTGCTTGGCGACGCGAAACGCGAAGATCAGGTCGGCGATTTCGCGGTCCGTCGGTGCGCGCTTCGTGACGACCCTGAGGCCTGCGCGGTCGATAGAGGCCGCATCGCGGGTCTGGGCGAGAAAGCCGCCGGAGACTGTGCGCAGCGCAAGCCCGCGATCCCCCGGTTCGGGCAAGCATCCGGCAAGCAGCAGGCGAAGATTCCTTTTTGCGGCGAACACGGCCTTCGCTTCCTCGGTGGCGTCGGGCGCGATGACCACTTCGGTGAAGATCGCGACGATCCTCTCGGCGACGGCGCGATCGAGCGGGCGGTTGGCGGCGACGATGCCGCCGAAGGCCGAGACGGGATCGCAACGGAGCGCCTTCTCCCAGGCCTCCGCGAGGCTCCTTGCGACCGCGACGCCGCACGGGTTGGCATGCTTGACGATGACGATCGCGGGCTCGTCGAACTCGGCGACGCACTCGTAAGCCGCGTCCGTGTCCGCGATGTTGTTGTAGGAGAGGTCCTTGCCCTGCACCTGCACGGCGGTGGCGACGCCAGGGCGGGCGTTGGTGATGTAGAACGCGGCCTGCTGATGCGGGTTTTCGCCGTAGCGCAGCTTCTGCGCGCGAGCCCCCGCGAGGGCGAGGCGAGGGGGGAACAGCTCTCCCTCCTGGTCGGCGAACCAGGAGGCGATGGCGGCGTCGTAGGCTGCCGTGCCGGCGAAGGCCTCCGCAGCGAGCCTGACGACGCGTGGCGAGGGTGGTGCCGCCCCGCTGCGCGAGCTCCTCCGTGATCGCCGTGTAGTGCGACGGGTCGGTCGCGATCGCAACGAACTCGTGGTTCTTCGCCGCCGCCCGGATCAGCGCCGGGCCGCCGATGTCGATCTGCTCGATGCAATCGGCGAACGAGGCGCCGGAACGGACGGTCGCCTCGAACGGATAGAGCGAGACGGCGACGAGGTCGATCGGCGCGATGCGGTGATCCGCCAGTGCGGCGATATGGTCGGGCCGGTCGCGGCGGGCGAGGATGCCGCCGTGGATCTGCGGGGTGAGCGTCTTCACCCGACCGTCGAGGATCTCCGGAAAGCCCGTGACGGAGGACACCTCGGTGACGGCAAGCCCCGCCTCGCGCAGGGCACGCGCCGTGCCGGCCGTCGAAATCAGTTCGGCACCGTGACGGACGAGCGCGGTGGCGAACTCGATAAGGCCCGACTTGTCGGAGACCGAGAGGAGAGCGCGGCGAATGGGGAGGACGGGGCCGGACATGGCGCGGACCATAGCGGAACCGCGCCGTGGCTGAAGGGGCTTCCTTCAGCTCCTGCGCCGAAGCCCCGTCACTTCTCGACGAAGGCCTTCTCGATCACGTAGGTCCCCGGGCGGCCGGAGGAGCCCTCCTCGAAACCCTCGCGTTCGGCGATGGCGCGGAGTTCCGCCAGCATGTCCGGCCCGCCACAGATCATGATGCGGTCCTCGGCGGGGTCGAAGCCGCCGCGGCCGAGGTCGCGGAACAGCGTGCCGTCCTCGATGAAGGTCGTGATGCGGCCCTGGCGGTGGAACGGCTCGCGCGTCACCGTCGGGTAGTAGACCAGCTTCGCCCGCGCCTCCTCGCCGAGGAACTCGTGCGCGGGCAGCTCCTTCGTGATCCAGTCGCGGTAGGCGAGCTCGCGCTCGAAGCGGCAGGTGTGGGTCAACACCACGCGGTCGAAACGGGCATAGGTCTCCGGGTCCTTGATGATGGCCATAAAGGGGGCGAGGCCCGTTCCGGTAGCGAACAGGAACAGGGTTCGCCCCGGCAGCAGGTAGGAGACGACCAGCGTTCCCGTTGCCTTGCGGCCGACATAGATCTGATCCCCCGGGCGGATGTGTTGCAGCCGCGACGTGAGGGGACCGTTCGGCACCTTGATGGAGAGGAACTCGAGTTGGTCCTCCCAGTTCGCCGACACCATGGAGTAGGCGCGCAAGAGCGGCTTGCCGTCCACCCGAATGCCGATCATCGCGAATTCGCCGTTCTCGAAACGGAACGAGGGGTCGCGCGTGGTGGTGAAGGAGAACAGGGTCTCGGTCCAATGGTGGACGGAGGTCACGGTCTCGACGAGGAGGCTGCCTGTGGGTTCGAGGCGGGTCTGCAGGACGTCCGTGGTCATGCGAAGGCCATCCGGGTCAGGAGTTTGAGGAAGATCCTGCGTTCCGCCTCATTGAGCGGCGCAAGCGTGGCGTCGCTGATCGCGCGCGCGATCGGTAGGGTGGCGGCGACAAGCGCCTCGCCGGCCTGCGTGGCGGCGAGCAGCTTGGTGCGGCGGTCGGCCGGGTCGGCGGAGCGGACGACGAGACCGCGGGCGACCAGGCGGCGCACCACTCCTTGCGTGGTCGCCGGGTCCATCGCGGCGAGGCGGCCGAGCCTGTTCTGGGTCGTCGGCCCATGGCGCACGAGCGAGACCAAGGCCGCCCACTGCATCGGGGTGAGGGCCGCAGCGCCGATCCTCTCGACGAACAAGGCAGCGTGCCGCTGATGGGCGCGACGCAGCAGATGCCCGACCTGCTGTTCGAGCACGTAGTCCTGCACCGCGGTGCTGCCGCGATCGGCTTTCGCGTGCTGCGGGGTGGGGGAAGTCACGGAGCGGCCGGTCGCTATTTGTTGGTACACAAATGATCTCGCGAAATCCCTTGGTTGTCAAAGGCCAACCTCCGGTTGGAGGACCGACCGTGACCCGGTCTTCCGATCCCGACAGCGGCGGCAACAGTCTTGCAGGTCGTGAAGCGGTGTGGTTTGACCCAAGTCAGGAACCTCGCCTGGCGATGCCGCGCCGCGCGGCCTCTCCGGCCGAACCAAGGGAGGGAGACGACATGACCAAGACCAGGTTGCCCCGCGCGAACCGGCGCGGATTTCTCAAGACCGCCGCCCTCGGTGGCGCGGTGGTCGCGGCGGGAAGCCTCGCCGCCCCGCAGGTCAGCCGCGCGCAGACGCTGACGTGGCGCTTTCAATCGACCTGGCCGTCGCGCGACATTTTCCACGAATTCGCGGCCGACTTCGTGAAGCGCGTCAACGACATGGGCGGCGGGCGGCTTCGCCTCGAACTGTTGCCCGCCGGCGCGGTGGTGCCTGCATTCCAGCTGATCGATGCCGTGCATGCCGGCACGCTCGACGGCGGGCATGGCGTCTCCGCCTACTGGTTCGGGCGCAACAAGGCATTCAGCCTGTTCGGCACCGCCCCACCCTGGTTCCGTGACGCCAACAACTTCCTCGGCTGGTTCTATTATGGCGGCGGCCGCGAGCTCTACGACGAGCTGATCCAGGACATCCTGAAGTTGAACGTGGTCGGCTTCCAGACCGGCCCGATGCCGACCCAGCCGCTCGGCTGGTTCAAGAACCCCATCGAGCGCGTCGAACAGCTCCGCGGCCTGAAGTATCGCACCGTCGGCCTTGCCACCGACCTTTTCAACGAGCTCGGCGCTGCGGTCGTCGCGCTGCCGGGCGGCGAAATCGTGCCGGCCCTCGAGCGCGGCGTGATCGACGGGGCGGAGTTCAACAACCCCTCCTCCGACCGCGCTCTCGGCTTCCCCGACGTCTCCAAGGTCTACATGCTGCAGTCGTTCCATCAGCACACCGAGACGTTCGAGATCCTCTTCAACAAGTCGAAATTCGATGCCTTGCCGGATGAGCTCAAGGCGATCATCCGCCATGCCGCGGAAGCCTCGTCGGCGGACATGTCGTGGAAGCTGCAGGACCGCTATCCGAAGGACCTGATCGCGATGACGCAGCAGCAAGGCGTGCGCGCGATCACCACGCCGCGTCCGATCCTCGAAGCCCAGCTGCAGGCCTGGGACCGCGTGGTCGCGCGGCTTGAAGGCGACCAGTCGTCGCCGGCAGCAGGCCCCTTCTTCAAGAAGGTCTGCGACAGCCAGCGCGCCTGGTGCCGCACCACCGGCACCTATTTCCTGCGCAACGAAGCGCCCTCGGTGCTCGCTTTCAACCACTTCTTCGCCCGCGGCTGAACGCGGCGACGCGCTGACGCCCGCTCCGGCAGCCCCGGGGCGGGCGTTTTGCATGAACTGGAAGGCCTTACCCGCATGCAGCCTGTCCTGCTCGCCATCGACCGAGTGAGCGCTTTCGCCGGGAAGGTCGGCGGTTGGGCAATCGTCGCCCTCACGGGCGCCATCTGTTACGAGGTATTCGCCCGCTATCTGTTCCGCGCGCCGACATCCTGGGCCTACGACGTCTCCTACATGCTCTACGGCGCCCTGTTCATGCTCGCCGGCGCCTACACGCTCAGCCGCAACGGTCATGTTCGGGCGGACTTCCTCTACCGCAGCCTCAGCCCGCGCCGGCAGGCGATGCTCGACCTGCCGCTTTACCTCGTGTTTTTCGTGCCGGGGATGCTCGCGCTGATCTGGTTCGGCTGGAGGTTCTTCGAGCTTTCCTACCTGCAGAACGAACGCTCGTCGGTCAGCCCCACTGGCCCCCTGATCTGGCCCTTCAAGTTTCTGATCCCCTTCTGCGGCCTCCTGATGCTGATCCAGGGAATTGCCGAGATGGTCCGCTGCGTGATCACGATCCGCACCGGCGCGTGGCCCGAGAAGCTCTCCGACGTGGAGGAGACGGAGACGAAGGCGCTGGCGCTCGCGGAAGCGCAACGGGCGGCCGAAGTTGCACTGGCGAGGGCGGAGGCGAAGCGATGAGCGACGCCGCCCTCGGCATGGTGATGCTGGGAAGCTTCATCCTTGTCGTGCTGTTCGGCTTCCCGGTCGCCTTCACGCTGATGGCGATGGGCCTCGGCTTCGGCTATGTCAGCCTCGGCGATCGCGTGTTCGACCTGCTCGTCCAGCGCACCTATTCGGTGATGGCGAACGACGTGCTGATCAGCGTGCCGCTGTTCATCTTCATGGGCTACATCATCGAGCGGGCGAACATCCTCGATCGCCTGTTTCATGCGCTGCAGCTCGCCTCGCGCGCCCTTCCGGGTGCGCTTGCCATCGCCACCCTCGTCACCTGCGCGATGTTCGCGACCGCAACGGGCATCGTCGGCGCAGTGGTTACGTTGATGGGCTTGCTCGCCTATCCGGCCATGCTGCGGGCGGGATACGATACCCGCCTGGCCTCGGGGATCACCTGTGCGGGGGGCTGCCTCGGCATTCTCATCCCGCCCTCGATCATGTTCATCCTCTACGGGGCGACGGCAGGCGTCTCTGTCGCACGCCTTTATGCGGCGGCGTTTCTCCCTGGTCTGCTGCTCGCCGGTCTTTATGTCATCTACGTCTTTATCCTCGCCGTCCTACGGCCCTCCCTCGCGCCTAGACTTCCGGCGCACATGGCAGCCGGATCGGTCGGCGAGATCATCGTCGCCCTGCTGACGTCCTTCGTTCCGCTCGCGGTGCTGATCGCGGCCGTGCTGGGCGCCATCCTGTTCGGCCTCGCCACGCCGTCCGAAGCGGCCGCGATGGGAAGTCTCGGCTCCTTGCTGCTCGCCGCCGCCTATCGTGGCCTCACCTGGGAGAGGCTGAAGGAGAGCGTGTTCCTCACCGCGCGCACCTCCGCGATGGTGTGCTGGCTGTTCGTCGGCGCTTACGTGTTCACCAGCGTCTTCGGCTGGCTCGGCGGCCATCACGTGGTCGAGACCTTCATCGTTGATTACCTCGACCTCTCGTCGGTCGGCTTCCTCCTTCTCACCCAGCTCATCATCTTCCTGCTCGGCTGGCCGCTCGAGTGGTCCGAGATCGTGCTGATCTTCGTGCCGATCTTCCTGCCGCTCCTCGACAATTTTGGGATCGATCCGATCTTCTTCGGCGTCCTCGTGGGCCTCAACCTGCAGACCTCGTTCATGACCCCGCCCGTAGCGATGGCGGCCTATTACCTGAAGGGCGTGGCCCCGCCCTCGGTGCGCATCCAGGAGATCTTCGCCGGCTGCATGCCCTTCGTCGCCATCGTGATCCTGTGCATGGTTGTGATGTACATCTTTCCCGGGATCGCGCTGTGGCTGCCCGAGACGCTCTATGCGACCCCGCCGCTTCCGCACGGCGAGGATCCGATGGCGATCCCCGAAGGCGGTTTCCGCGTTCTAGACGACCTCATGCCGCAACTGCCGCCGCTCGAGTGACGCAACGCCGTGCCGAAACTGTCCGCCGAGGCGGTGCGCGGCGCTGCAGGACTGATCCTGCAGGCGGTGCAGGAGGGCGGGACCTTGCCGCCATTTCCGGAGCCCTGGGCTCCGCGGACAGCCGCGCAGGGGAGACGGATCGCCTCGGCCGTCATCGAGGGGCTCGGCGTTCCGGTCGTCGGTCTGCGGGTGGCACCGGTGCCGGGATTGGGAGGGCGCGCCGTCGGGCCGGTGCTCGCGCCGCGGCTGCTGCCCGGCCCCGGTTGCGGTGCCGAGGGGCGAGCGCCGTACCATCACCCTTGCCCTCATCGCCCAACTCGACCAGCCGTTGCCCCCACGCGAGCAGCCGTACAACCGACGCTTCGTGCTCGGCCGCCTCGCTTCGCTGCATGTCGGGCTTGATCTTGGCGAAACGCGGTTCACCAGGGGCCCGCCGGACCTGCCCTCCCATCTTTCCGATCTGGCGGGGCTCGGTCTCGTCGTCTACGGCAAGCCGGCGCGGGCCGAGTGGCGCGAGGCTATCCGGGAGCCGCTCGCTGTCACCGTGGCGGGCGAAAGGGGCGTGGTGTGGCGCGGCGAGATCGAAGCCGCCCGGGCGCTGATCGCGGCTGCCGATGAGGCAAGACTGGCGGGCGGCTTGCCCGCGGGCGCGGTGCTGGTCGTCGCCGGTCTCTCCCCCGCGCTTCCCGACGAGACGCTGGACGCCCGGATCCGCGCCTTGGGCTCGGTCCGCCGCGAAGCCGTGTGAGCGGTCAGCCAGGAACCACGGCGTTGCGCACGAGCCGGCCAAGCCATAGGACGAAGGCGACGACCCAGAACAGGATCGCAACTCCGGCCGCACGGTCAGCATGCCAGAGGTATCGCTCGCGGAGGACCCCGCCGAGTAGCGCCTGCACGCGCTCGCGCGAGAGGGGCATGGATCGCCCAACCACCGACCAGAGTTCGGTGCGCCGCACGTCGTAGCGCGGCGCGCGTTGGCCGAGGTAGAGCAGGGCCACCAGGACAAAGGTGGTCAGCACGGCGCCGACCCGGAAGGCGAGCACCACGTCGAACGAGAGCGCAAGCATGGTCGCGCCGATGCCGAGGCCTGCAAAGCCGCAGGCGCGCCGGATGGTCTGATCGGCAACTGCTCGGATGCGTTCCATGATTTCCCCCGCTCCGAGACCGCGGGAGTCTGTGCTCAAGCGAAGCCGATCGCGAATCCCACTAGCGTGAGCAGAACCGCCGAGGCGAGCCAGACCGCCATCGACGCCACCGTCGCCTCCTGCGCGCCGGTCCAACGCTCGTAGAGCGCGGCCGGCACCCCGGACAGCATGAGAGTCACGGTCGCGATGAGCAGAGAGGAGGCGTAGACGAGAACGGAGAGGTAATAGCCGAACACCTCCGGCCACCAGAGGGGAGCCATCGCGAAGACAATCCGGAACAGGATCGACCCGCCGATCAGGTGCAGGAGTGAGCCTGCGAGACACACTGCCATGGTCAGCACGAACAGCGTCTGCGGCGTCATGGCGCTCCGCCTCCCTGCATCTGGGAAAGGCGCGGGGCGAGGCCGGCGGCGAACATGGCGAGGGCGATGACAAAGCGCAGCAGGAAGGCCCAGAGCGCGCCGAGCAGAGGGAGGAACACCGGCAGGACGTAGGCCGGAGTGACGGCGCGCACCAGCCTCAGCCAGAAATCCGTCAGGAATCGGAAGCCTCGCCAGATGTAGTTGGGATGGTCGGGCGCGAAGAACATCTGCAAGGCGAAACGGCCCAGGCATGTCCAGGCCAGCACGGCGAAGCCATACACCACGACCCAGAACGGCAGGAAGGACCAGATGAAGTGTGGTTGGTCCATCGCCGGTCAAAGCGACGGGGCGAGACGGTTGCCCGCCCCGCCCCTACCGTCTGCCGGGAGCCGCCCGGTCAGTCGACCGCCTGCTCCTTGTCGAGCAGCTTTACCCCACCCTTTGGGATGCGGATCGACTCGACGAACTCCTGCATGGCCTTCGATGGCTCTGGGGTGATCTGGCTCACCAAGTAGGTGACCAGGAAAGCCAGAGGCACGCCGAAGATGCCGCCCGCGATGTTGTTGATGCCCCAGAGTTGCACCACAACGCGGTTGCGCAGGACCACGCTGTTGGCCCAGAAGACGAAGCCGTGCAGCGGCCCGTCGCTGATCGCGGCCGTGTTGTTCAGCAGTGCCTGGATCGGCGCCTTCGCTTCCGCTGAGATCGTGGCGATGCCGACGAACTGCCGATAGGCAGCGATGATCGCGTCCTTCGACCCAACGAGCTCGATCAGGCTGAGGCCGTAGAACTCCGACCAGATCAGGTAGCCGAAGGTCACAACGTAGCCGACGATCATGCCGACGATGGCGCCGGCGTTCGTTGTCCGCTTGTACCACACGCCCATGACGAGAGCGGCGAACAGGCCGGAGGCGGCGATGGAGAACGCCCAGGCGACGAGGAACAGAATGTCGGCGCCCAAGTGCCCGGCCGTGTAGGCCGCAACCACCGCCACCGAGATAAGCAGCACGCGTGCGACGATGAGCCGCCGCTTGGTCGGAGCGTGGCGGTCGATCATGCGATAGTAGATGTCGTGGCTCAGCGCGTTGGCCAGCGCGAGCAGGAGCCCATCGGCGGTGGACAGCGCCGCCGCGAGGCCGCCCGCGGCCACGAGGCCAGCGATGACGTAGGGCAATCCCGCGATCTCGGGCGTGGAGAGCACGACGACGTCCGGATGGATGCGGAACTCGTTCCACTGCAGGATGCCGTCGCGATTGACGTCGACGATGTTCACCCAGTTCACGCCATAGGGCGACATCAGCTGCCAGTTCTTCAGCCACTCCGGCAATTGGTCGATGCGCTTGCCGATCAGGTTCGAGTAGATCTCGAGCTTGGCGAAGGCCGCGTAGGCCGGAGCGGTGAAATAGAGTAGGAAGATGAAGAACAGGGACCAAGCCACGCTCTGGCGAGCCTCGCGCACCGAGGGCGTGGTGAAGTAGCGCATCAGGATGTGCGGCAGCGAGGCCGTGCCGACCATCAGGCAGAAAATCAGGGCGAAGAAGTTGATCGCCCGGTTGAGATCGAACTGGCCCTGCGGGTTGACGAAGGGCGCGGTATGGAAGGCGACCACACCGGGCGGCGGGCTCATCCCGGCGGCGCGGAACGACGCCTCGAGCGCCTCGATCTTCTCGAGCGCGACGCCATACATGATCTGTGGCACCGGCACGCCGGTGATCTTGGAGGACATCAGGATGGCGGGGATCAGGTAGGCGATGATCAAGACGATGTACTGGGCCACCTGCGTCCAGGTCACCGCCCGCATCCCGCCCATCATCGAGCAGACCAGGATGCCGACGAGCCCGATGAAGACCGCCACGGTGAAGGAGACGTCGAGGAAGCGCTGGGTGATGATCCCCACCCCCACGATCTGCGCCACGACATAGACGAATGAGGCGGTGATCAGGATCAGCACGCCGACCAGCCGCGCGAAATTGCCGCCGTAGCGCACACCAAGGAAGTCCGGCACCGTGTACTGGCCGAACTTGCGCAGGAACGGCGCGATCAAGACAGCGACCAGCATGTAGCCGCCGGTCCAGCCCAGGATGAAGGCGAGCCCGCCATAGCCGAGGGCGTACAGGCTGCCGGCCATGCCGATGAAGGAGGCCGCCGACATCCAGTCCGACCCTGTGGCCATGCCGTTGTAGACGGCGGGAACACGACGGCCAGCCACATAGTACTCGCTCACCTGCATCGTGCGGCTGAGAATGCCGATGTAGGCATAGACACCGATCGTGAGCAACACGAACAAATACCCGATGACTCGATCAGGCACGCCGATTTGCTCAAGACCTGCAAGGATCAACACGAAAACGGCGAAGCCGCCGACGTAACCGCCGTAGATCTTGTTGAGTTGACGGAGGAATGCGTCCTGTTTCTGGGCCATGGCCTTTCCCTCACTCCTCCGCGACGTCGAACTCTTCGTCGATCCTGTTCTGCTTCCAGGCGAACCAGAACAAACCGACAACGAAGATGATCAGGCTTCCCTGCGCCGCCATGTAGAAGCCGAGCGGGAAGCCGAAGACGTGGATCGCGGTTCAGGGACGGAGCGAAGATGTGGACGACGAAGCTCGCGAAGAACCAGATGCCGAGCGTGATCCACATCAGGCGCACGGTCTTCGCCCAGTAGGCTTCCGCCTTCCGCGGGTCGATTTCCACCGGCGGTGGCGCCTTGGTCGGCGGTGCCTCGTCAGGAACCAAAGCCATGCGTCCTCTCCCCGCTCGCGAGTCTGCTGTGTACTATCCCTGAGTCCCGTGCCGACCCGCTGTTCCCGGCGCGGTTCCTCACGAGACTTCCTTCACGGATCAGTTACCATGCCGTTGCGTGCTGTGAAAGAGCACGATCCTTGCAAGCCGAAGAGGTGTCGTGACCGTTTTCTCCCGCCTCGGTCGCCTGCTGCGGCAGAGGCGTTTGGCCGCGCCGGCCGATCTCGCCGTCTTCATCGCGCGGTGGGGGGCGTTCGTGGCGCAGAAGACCGTCCTCGACTACTGCGCGGTGAAGCTCGGCCTCAACTGGGAGCACGCCCGGCGGGAACCGGTCTTCGCTGCGGCGCTCAGGGACTGTCGATGGCGGGTCTACTTTGCCGCCCAGGGCGACGTTGCTGCCCTCGTCGAGGCGCGCCTGAGGCCCTACGCCCGCGGCGCTGAAGAGCAGCTTCGCGGATCAGGTGGCGGCGATGGCCGAGGCGGCGCTTGCGGCGACCGACCCGCCCGAGCCCCTGCGCGGCCGAGGCCGAACGGGCGGCGGCGTCGCTACCGTGCGGCCCTCGCGCGGCTGCAGATCGCGCGCGAGCACAGCGCAACCACGCTGCCCCTCGCAGGCCGGGCCGGTTCTGCTCGACACCTTGCCCATCCACCCTGACCTCCGTCGGGGCGAGTCGGAATCGATCCTCGGCGCCCTTGCGCATGCACATCGTCTCCGTCGACCAGGAACTCGAGCGGCGCTTCGACCTCCCGGCACTTGCTTCGGCCCTGGTCGCCGCGGAGAGCGAACGGTGAGCGCGACGACGCTCTTCTCCGGCCGGGTGGCGCCGGCGATGCAACCGGTGCCACCGGTGGTCGCACCGCAAACCCCGCTCGCCGAAGCCTGCCGGCGCATGGCGGAAGCGAAACAAACCAGCGTGCTGGTTGCGGACGAGGAGGGGCGCGTCGTCGGCATCCTGACGGAACAGGACGTCGTCCGCCGCGTCGCCTTCCGGCTCGAGGCCACTACCCCCGTGCGCGTGGCGATGACCTCGCCTGTGCTGCATGCGAGACCCGACGAGTATCTCTACCGCGCCGTTGGCCTCATGCGCGCGCGCGGGCTGCGGCACCTCCCCGTGCTCGATCAGGACGGCCGGCCTGTCGGCATGCTGCATCGCTTCGAGGCGTATGCCGCGGCTTCGGGTCGGCTCCTATCGGCGGCGGAACGCCTCGCCCAGCCCGAGGACGAGCGAGGCTTCGCCGCGACACGCGCCGCACAGGCGGAACTCGCCCGCGCCCTGCTCGACGAGCGCGTTCCGGCACCGGACGTGATCGGTGTGGTGTCCGAGATCAATCTGGACCTGCATCGGCGCATCGTCGAGCGAGCGCTCGCCGCGCGCGGCTCGCCCCCGCCAGTGCCCTTCACGCTCCTGGTGATGGGATCTGCCGGGCGCGGGGAGTCGCTCCTCGCCCCGGACCAGGACAACGGGCTCATCCTCGGCGAGTATCCCGACGAGGCGCATGCCGAGATCGACGCCTGGTTCATCCCCTTCGCCGAAGACCTCAACGACCGTCTCGCCGCGGCCGGCTTTCCGCTCTGCAAGGGTCACGTCATGGCGCGCAACCCGCTGTGGCGCAAGCGTGCGACCGAGTGGCAGGAGCAGTTTCGGCTGTGGGCGGACCGCCGCAGCCCCGTCGCGCTTCTCTTCGGCGATATCGCCTTCGATTTCCGTCCCGTCTGGGGCGACCCGGCGCCGGCCGCCGCGCTGCGCGAGGCGCTTTCGCGCATCCTTGCCGCGCGCCCGGCCTTCCTCGCCGCACTCGCCGGCCAGCTCGCCCAACTGTCCGTTGGCCTCTCCTTCTGGGGCGGGTTTCGCGACGATGAGGAAGGCCCGGGCGCGCGGACGGACCTCAAGAAATCAGGGCTGATGCCGCTGGTGGCGAGTGTGCGTCTGCTCGCCCTGAAGCACGGCATGGCGGAGACCGGAACGCGAGCGCGGCTTCAGGCACTGGCGGACGCGGGAGCGATCACGCGTGCGGACGGGGAGGGGCTTGGCGCGGCTTTTGCTGCCGTTGCCGGTGCGCTTCTTCGCCAACAGCTCGCCGACGTGGCGGAAGGCCGCCCTCCCAGCACACTCGTCGACCTGCGCGGCGCGCCGAAGGCGGAGCAGGCCGCCGTGCGCGAGGCGCTGAGGCGGATTGCCGCCTTCCAGAAAGAGGTGACGGCGACGTTCTCGGGGGCCCTCTGGTGAGGGAGGCGGCGCTGCCCCGGCCTCGGCGGCGAAGGGCAGGACGGAATTGTCGTCGGCGGGCGGCTCGGGCAGGTCAGCACGGCCGACTAAGCGCATTCTTGAACACGACCCGCTCGGCGAACCCGACGAGGCAGAGACGACATTCCGCCACCGGGTCGACCGCGATCCGCCTCTGCACGGCGGGCAGGGCGATCGCCTGCAGGCGGGCTGACAAGCGCCCGTGCAAGGGTCCTCCACCGGCGTGATCGACGGGGACAAAGCGACGGAGGCGACCGGTCACGCAGATGCCGATCGGCGCGAGGCGGACACGTTCGCGACACCCCTCCTTGCTGTCCGACCGGCTCGTTCTCGTGCGCGGCCATGGAGGAGGGGGAGTCTGCTGCAAAGGAGCGGCGCGCCGCGATGCTGGCCGCACGGCAACGCTCATCACGACCAAGCCATTCCCAAGCCGTTTCGACAGTGTCAGGAAGGGCAGGCGGCGTTTCGGTGCGCAGGGCGAAATGGTTGCGCCGGCTGGGGCGCCGTCAGTCCCGCCGCAGGGCGAAGCGACCCGACCCGGCGAGAGCGATCAGGATCAGAAGGCCGGCCACGGCGATATTCTTCAGCGCGATTCCGCTCTGCAGAGCCTGTTCGGCCGGCGGGAACGTCCACCAGCGATGGGCGATCCAGGTCGCCCAGAGGGTGAAGATCGCGAGCGCAGCGGCGGCCCATCGCGTCAGCACGCCAATCACGAGCAGGACGGGCGCGAGCAGTTCAAGCGCGACGGTCCCGGCGGCGAGCACAGTGGGATAGGGCAACCCCTCGCGCTGCAGCAGCGCGATGACCCCCTGCGGGGGCCAGCCGATCAGCTTGCGCCAGCCGGCGACCAGGAACATCGGAGCGACGGCAAGGCGGGCAAGAAGCAGGCCGAGATCGAGCAGCATTGGCGCCTTCTTCAGCGAGTTCACCGGGGTGCAGAAGCTTCGTCAGCTTACACCGACCGCGACGTGGCGCAGGTAGCCCGGCCGGGCGGACAGACGGGCGTGGTAGGCGGCGAGCGCGGGTAGGTCGGGGCGCGCGATCGGCATGTGAAGGTAGCGGTAGACCGCGCAGCCGACGGGGATGTCCCCAAGCGTGAAGGTTTCGCCAGCGACATAGGGGTGCCGGGCGAGGTGGGCCTCCAGCACCGGAAACACCTCTGCCGCGCGTTCCACGCTGCGCCGGATCGTCGCCTCGTCGCGGCGGTCGGGGGGCGTGCGGAACATCTGCACGAAGGCCGGCCCGATCGCCGTCTGCGCCGTGGTCTGCTGCCAGTCCATCCACTGATCGGCAAGCGCCCGCGCACGCGGGTCTGTCGGCCACAGCCCACTGTCGACGCCATAGGCGGCGCCGAGATACCGCACGATCGCATTGCTTTCCCACAGCACGAACCCGTCCTCCTCGAGAACGGGGATCAGGCCGTTCGGATTGAGGGCCAGGAAGGCGGGCTCCGTTCAGCCGGCCGAAGGGGCCGCCCGCGTCGATCCGCTCGTAGGCGAGGCCGAGCTCGTCGCAGGCCCACAACACCTTCATCACGTTGATCGAGTTCGTCCGTCCCCAGATCCGCCGCATCGCGTTTTCCTTCCCTCGTGGCGCGGTCGAGCATGGAAGGGCGGGGCCGGTCCGTCCAGGGCGGTGGCCGTGCTAAGGAGGCCGCCATGACGAGCCGTCGCCTGCTGACGTTGTCCGGTGCCGCCGCCGCCCTGGCCCTCGCCCTGGCCCACGCTGCCGAACACCTTGCGGGGCTGAGACCCTGCCCGCTTTGCCTGCTGCAGCGTTGGCCCTATTGGCTCGCCATCGGGGTCACCGCGGTCGGTCTTCTTGCCCCGGCGCGCTTCGGCGGGATCGCGGTCGTCGCCGCGGCTGCCCTTTTTCTCGGCAACGCCGGGCTTGCTGCCTTCCACGCCGGGGTCGAGTGGGGGCTCTGGCCCTCTGCCGTCCCCGCCTGTGCCCCGCCTGGGCTCGGCACGGCGCGGACCGTGGAGGAGCTCCTGCTCAGCCTTCCGCCTGTTGCCGCCGTGCCGTGCGACGAGCCGGCGTTGCGCGTGCTCGGGCTTTCGATGGCCGGGTGGAACGCGCTTTACGCGCTGGCGGTCGCAGCTCTGCTCACCATGTCGCTCCTGCGCAGAGGGAGAGAGGGGTGAGCGACGCGACCTTCTTGGGCACGGTCGAGGCCGGGCCGATGCCGCCGCTGCCCGGGGACCCCACGCCGAAGGAACTGGTCCTTCGCGTGATCCGCGTCGATCACGCGGGCGAATATGGCGCGGTGCGAATCTACGCCGGGCAGCTCGCCGTGCTCGGGCACACGGAAGCGGCGCTCGGCGAGGACGAGCGTGAGTTGCGCGAGACGATCGAGCGGTTCCGCGCCGAGGAACTCGAACACCGCGACATCGGCCTCGAACACGAAGCCGAACTCGCTCCGGCCTTCCGCCTCCTCTCCGCTGTCATCACGGCGGGGTGCCGGCTCGCGATCCGCATCAGCGAGCGGATCTGAGGCAGGGCGTCGCGCCTCATGGTATCGGCCAGTCGGGGCGTTCGAAGCGCTGCACCTCGAGCAGGTAGCCCGCCGGGTCGCGGAAGAAGAAGTGATAGACCCGGTAGGTTTGCGACAACGACGGCGGTTCTGGGATCGCGACGCCCCGCGCGCGAAGCTTCGCGTACCAGCCGTCAACGCTGGTCGGTGACGAAGGTGAACACCACCCCGCCGACGGCGCGGGCATTGTCGGTCGCACGCGGCGCGCGCGCGCGGCAGACGCCGATGAAAGCGCGTCTCGCCCGTCGCCGCCTCGTAGATCCGGCACGTCCCCTGGTCCTGCACCAGCGGCAGGCCAAGCACCTCCTCGTAGAAACGCCAACTGTCCTCGGCCGGGTCGGCGTAGAGGAAGGTGATGGCCTGGGCGAAAGGCGACACGGGCGATCTCTGCGGAAGGCGGGGTCTCGCGTCAGGACGCTCAGCGCCTGCGATGACATGCAAAGGTTGCGGAACATTCAAGCGTATGCAAAGCGCGCCGGGCATTTTCAGTGCCGCGGTCCGCGATCGGCCGCTGCTTTGACGTTTCAGCAGATTGACGTTGCGCTCGCTGCTTCTCGCAACCGCGGTCGCGGTTTGGGTCGAGGCCGCGTCCGCCGCCACGCTCGTCGGCTATGCCGTGCTTCCGGCCGACACCTTCTCGCCCGGCCCGACTTCGGGCCAGTTCATCGGTGCCGCAAACGGACGCACGCCGCCCTTCGCTGGTCGTCAGCCGGTGCAGGGCATCTCCGCGATCATCGCGGGCCCCACCCGCGACACGTGGATCGTGATGCAGGACAACGGCTTCGGCACCCAGGGCAACTCCGCGGACATCGTGTTGCGGCTCTACGGCGTCAAGCCCGATTGGAGCACGGGGCGCGTCCACCCGGTCGACATCCGGAGCGGCGCCATGCTGCCCGAGTTTGAGCCAGCGAAGCTTTCTTCGAACTTTCCGATCGGAACCGCGCTTCTGCGCAGCCCCATCCAGGCCGATCTCGACTCGATACTATGGCCGCGCTGACGCTCCTGCGGTCGATCCGGCGATCAAGGCTGCCCGCCTGCTGACTGGGAGCCGATTTCGATATCGAGTCCGTCCGCATCGATCACCGCGGACGGTTCTGGTTCTCCGACGAATTCGGACCGTTCCTCCTGAAGACCGATGCGAACGGAATCGTCCTTGGGCCGGAGATTGCGATCCCTGGCGTCTTCGCCCCGCGAAATCCGTTCCGCGGCGAGACGCCCCCCAATCTGCGGAGTTCGGGCGGGCTCGAGGGGCTCGGCATCAGCCCGGACGGCAAGACGCTGTACCCGCTCCTCGAAGGGGTGGTCACCGGCGATCCGCCGAACACGCTCCGCCTTTATACCTTCGATGTCGATGCTGAGGCCTTCGCGCCCGGTTTCCTGCTCTATCCGCTGACGGGCGGGGCTGCGATCGGCGACATCACCGCGATCGACGAGCGCCGCTTCCTGGTGATCGAGCGTGACAACGGCCAGGGCGCGGCGGCACGCTTCAAGCGGATCTTCGCGATCGATCTCGGCGAGTTCGACGACATCGACGGAAGGCGCGTCCTGCGCAAGCAGCCTGTCGTCGACTTGCTCGACATCCGCGATCCCTCCGATCTCGACGGAGACGGTTTGGCAACCTTCCGTTTTCCGTTCGTTACCATCGAGGCGGTGGCAATCGTCGATCCCCTTCACATCATTGTTGTCAACGACAACAACTATCCGTTCAGCACCGGTCGGCGGGCTGGCGTACCGGACGACAACGAGTTCATCCTCCTGCGTCTCGATCGGCCGCTGATGGACGTACCCGAACCGGCGATTGGGCTCGCTTTGGTCGGGCTCGGCGCGCTCGGCCTCGGCATTCGCCGATCGCTCTGACCCGCGGTGGGGCGAGGGGCGGACTGGGCGTGTCTCGCCAGTCCCCCCGGTCGCTTCACTCCTCCTTGTAGCCGTAGCCCGGCAGTCCCTGTTCCGCCCCGTAATACTTGTAGGGCAGGAACTTCCCCGACATCGTGATCTTGACCCGGTCGCCTTTCTCGTGCGGCAGGCGCTCGATCTCCATGTCGAAGTCGATCGCGCTCATGATGCCGTCGCCGAACTCCTCCTCGATCAGGGCCTTCCACGCCGGCCCGTTCACCATGACGAGCTCGTAGAAGCGGTAGATCAGCGGGTCGGTCGGCGGCATGGGGGTGCCGCGCATCGGCACCTCGTTCAGCATCCGCTCCTCGACCTCGGAGAGACCGAACAGGGCGGCAGCCTTCTTCGCCAGCGGCTTGACGAGCTTCATCTGGCCCAGGAGAGCACCGACGATCAGCACCGGCGACACGCCGCCGATCTCGTCGCAGATGTATTTCCAGGTCCAGCCCTTCTCGCGCTTGATGTCGAGGATCTTCTCGGTCAGTTGCGCGCGCGTCATCGCGTCTCGTCTCCTCTGTCTCGGTGCGGTGGCGAGTTGACGGTCAGGCCGGGACGGCCGGGCGGACTTCGGGAATGCTTCGAGGGTCCCAGCCCGACGGCATGGTCTCGGCGAGCCGCTTGGAACGGTCGACCAGGAAGTCCAGGATGTGGTTGCGCAGGTCGGCGTAGCCCGGAAGGTGGTGCACATCGTGCCGCGTGCGCGGCCGCGGCAGCGTGTTGACCACGGCCTCGGCGATCTTCGCGTTCGGCCCGTTGGTCATCAGCAGGATCCGATCGGCGAGCAGGATGGCCTCGTCGACATCGTGGGTGATCATGAACGCGGTCAGCTTCGTCTCGGCGACGATCCGGTTCACCTCGTCCTGCAGCATCCCTCGCGTCAGCGCATCGAGGGCAGAGAAGGGTTCGTCCATCAGCAGGATCTTCGGCCGCACGGCGAGCGCGCGTGCGATGCCGACGCGCTGCTTCATCCCGCCCGAGAGCTGGGCGGGCTTCTTCGCGGCTGCTGCCGACAGGCCGACGAGATCGATCCAGCGGCGGCATTCCGCCGCCACTTGCGCCCGCGACCAGTCAGGATGGCGGCTGCGCACGGCGAATGCGATGTTCTGTTCGGCGGTCAGCCAAGGCAGGAGCGCGTGGCTTTGGAAGATCACCGCCCGATCGAGCGAAGGCCCGTCGATTTCGCGCCCCGCCACCACGACCGTGCCCTCGGAGGCGCGATCGAGCCCGGCGAGGATGTTCAGGATCGTCGTCTTGCCGCAGCCCGAGTGGCCGATCAGACAGACGAACTCCCCCTCCTCGATGCCGAACCAGACGTTCTCGAACACGGTCTGCGCCGGGCCGCCGCGCGGGCCCGGAAAGCGGCGTGCGATCCCCTCGACACTGACAAACCCACGCCGCATCGCCCGCATCACTCCTGGTAGGACACCGCGCGCGTCGCCATCGCGAGGATCTGGTCGAGCACCATGCCGACGAGGCCGATGACCAGGATCGCGGTCACGATGTCGGCGAGCGAGAGGTTGTTCCACTGGTTCCACACGAAGTAGCCGATCCCCGTCCCGCCGACGAGCATCTCGGCGGCGACGATGACGAGCCAAGCGATGCCGATGGAGATACGCATCCCGGTCATGATGGTCGGCGCTGCGGCGGGCAGGATGACGCGGAAGGCGGTGCGCAGCGTCGAGCATTCGAGCGTGCGCGCAACATTCAGCCACTCGCGCCGCACCGAGGCCACGCCGAAGGCCGTGTTGATCAGCATCGGCCACACCGAGCAGATGAAGATGACGAAGATGGAGCTCACCGCGCTGTCCTTGATCGTGTAGAGCGCGAGCGGCATCCAGGCGAGCGGGCTGATCGGCCGCAGCACCTGGATGAAGGGGTTGAGCGCGCCGTAAAGCAGGGGGCTCATGCCGATGACGAAACCAAGCGGAATTGCCGCCAGCGCCGCGATGCCGTAGCCCGCGAGCACGCGCCCGAGCGAATAGGCGAGCTGTACGCCGATCCCCTGGTCGTTGGTGCCGCGCACGTAGAAGGGGTCGGCGAGATGCTCGAGAATTCGCGCCCCGACCTCGATCGGCGACGGGAACGGTGTCTGCCCCCCGGTTGCCGCCGCCGCACCGACCAGCGCCGCGTATTCCGGGTCGACGATCGCCTCACCCGTCCGCTTCGTGAGCGAGGAGAGCTGCCAGAGGCCGACCAGCAGGGCGAGCAGCAGGCCCGAAAGGGCGAGCGAGGCGAAAGGGCGGGTGGCGCGCATTGCTGCGTCAGGTGCGTCGGATGGCGAAGGAGGCGATGTAGCCCTCGGGGTCGGCGGGGTCGAAGGTCCGGCCCATGATGACGTGCGTGCGGGTGGGCCGCTCGGGCGGGGTGAGCCCGAGTTCCCGCATCGCCTCGGCCGCGTCGGTGGCGAGGAACACCTGTTCGGCGATCTGCGCGTAGTTGATGTCGCCGCGAATTTGGCCCCAGCGCTTCATCTGGGTCAAAATCCAGATCGCCATCGAATGCCAGGGGAACGGATCGAAGTCGATCCGGTTCGGCACGCGCTGCACGCGCCCGAGCCCGTCGGCGAAGGTGCCGGTCAGCACCTGCTCGACCACCGTCACCGGCTGGTTGAGGTAGTTCTGGGCCGAGATGGCGGCCGCCACCTCGCGCCGGTTGGCGGGATTGGACGAGTAGGCGGTCGCTTCGATGATGGCGCGCAAGAGGGCGTGGTAGGTGTTCGGGTTCTCGGTGATGAAGGCGCGGCTCACGCCGAAGGCGCAGCACGGGTGGCCGTCCCAGAGGTCGCGCGTCAGCATGTGGATGAAGCCCACGCCGTCGAACACCGCGCGCTGGTTGAAGGGGTCGGGGCCGAGGAAGCCGTCGATGTTGTCCGCCCGCAGGTTGGCGACCATCTCGGGCGGGGGAACGGCGCGAATTTGGATGTCGCGGTCCGGGTCGAGGCCGGCTTCCGCGACGTAGTAGCGCAGCAGATAGTTGTGGATCGAGAAGTCGAACGGGACGGCGAAGCGGAAGCCGCGCCAGTCCTTCGGGTCGCGCCGGTCGCGATGCTTGTTGGCGAGGGTGATCGCCTGACCGTTGATGTTCTCGACCGCCGGCATCGTCCACGGGATGGGGTTCGAGCCGACGCCGAGAGTGATCGCAAGCGGCATCGGCGAAAGCATGTGCGCGGCGTCGTATTCGCGGTTGATCGCACGGTCGCGAATCAACGCCCAGCCAGCCGTGCGGATCACCTCCACGTTCAATCCGTACTTGGCGTAGAACCCCATCGGATGCGCCATGATGATCGGGGTGGCGCAGGTGATCGGGATGAAGCCGATCTTGAGGTCGCGCTTCTCGATCGTGCGCGGCGCCTGCGCGAAGGCTTCCTTGGCGGCCTCGAGCGGGAAGAAGGTGGCGAGCGCCGAGGCTGCCGTCGCCCTGCCGACCAGGCTGAGGAAGGCACGCCGGCGCGCCTCCGTGCCGAACACCGCTTTCGCGACGGCGGTCTCGACGACGCGGGCGGAAAGCGCCTCGACGTCGGTCCGGCTTGCATCTCCGATGGCTTCGATGGCGGGTGCGCAGGCCATGGCCCGTTCGTGCTCGGCCTGAGAGCCATGGCGCCCGCAACTGCATCGCGAGAGCGCCGTGTTGGGATCGAAGGGATCGGCGAAGGGTCCCGACATCGCGAGCCTCCAGTCCGCTGCGTTGACTGCGGGAGCCGGTCGAGAGCCCTGCCTCGGGGCGCGCCCGCTCCGCGCTCCGCTCCCGTTCCTGTGTTCCGGCTTGCGAAGGGCGTGCCAAGCGAGGCGTGCGGCCGATCGGCTGCGGCAGTGACGCGATCGAGCCCGACGGGAGCGCCCCTTTCTTGGGCACGGTGACGCACGACGAGGCGAAACCACCGCTCTGATGGACCGGGAGCTCGCCGGTCCCGGACGGGCGAAGGCTTCTCACGCCGGTGATGCCGGGCTCGGCCACGCCGATCCGTTGGCGGTCGACCTCGCGACAGCCCAAGCCCGAGCCGGAAGCGCGCAGGCAGCGCCCTTCCCGTTCCGTTGGGGCGGAACCGTCGACAACCCGCGGCTGCTGCCCGTTCGCTCGCGCCGTCGGCTGAGCCCAGGCTGACCGATGCGTCCGCCTTTCCGTTGCGCGCGGTCTTTCCGTTGCGCAGTCGAGGTGGACACTCGGCCCGTCGATCTGCCAGCCTCCGCTCACGGGACAGTCACGCGGAGCCTCGCATGCGCACCCTGTCGGCCCTGATCGTCGCCCTGACTGTCGCGCTGGTTCCGCTGCCCGCGCGCGCCTTCGAAATCCCCGGCCTCGCCGCCGACTCCTCGGCCTATGCCCGCAGTCTCGCTCCGCGCGCCCCAGCCACGGCCGAGACGCGGGCCTCGGCCGACCGTCGCGTCGAGGCCGCAATCGCGCGCAACGACTGGGCCGAGGCGGTGCGCGCGCTCGAAGCGCGGATCACTCTCGGCGAGGCGAACGACCGCCATTGGCTCAGGCTTGCCGAGGCGTGGCAGCGACGCTCCCCGCCCGACGCCAACCGCGCGCTGCAGGCCGCCTGGCAGGCCTTCATGATGGTGCCGGCGGGCGCGCCGGAAATCCCCTCCCTGCTGCGGATGGTCGAGATCCTGGTCGGCCCGGCCGGGCGCCCGGAACTCGCCATCGAGGCGATGAACGCCGTCATCGAGCGCGATCCGGCCAATGCAGCGCATCGGCAGCGTCTGGCCGAACTCCGCCGCGCGGTCGGGATCGTCGTGCGCGGTGTCGCGCCTGAGGCGGAGAGCGATCCGCCGCGCGCCTGCGTCACCTTTTCCGACACCCTGTCGCCGCGCCGCGACATCGCTTGGGCCGACTGGGTGCGCGTCGAACCTTCGGCATCCGTCGCCGTCACCCGCGAGGAGAACCGTCTCTGCGTGGCGGGGCTCGCGCACGGGCAAAGCTGGCGGCTGATTCTGCGCGAGGGCTTGCCGGGGGCAGATGGAGCCGCGCTGCGGCGCAACACCAGCGTCGAGGTGACGATCCCGGACCGCCAACCCCGCGTTGTCCTGCAGTCGGGCGCCTTTATCCTGCCGCGTGGCGAAGCGCCGCGCCTGACCGTCGGCACGGTCAACCTCTCCGCCGTGGCGCTGCGCCTCTATCGCGTGCCGGAACGCGGGGTGGCTGGCCAGATCGGCGAGGACGGCATCGCGTTTCGCCCGCTTTCCTCCTGGCTTGCGCGGGAGCTCGCCGCCGAACGCGCGCGTCTCGTCTGGGAAGGCACGCTGACCATCCCGTCCTGGCGACGCAACGAACTGGCCCGCACCGTGCTCGACCTCTCGGGCATGCTCGCTGGCGTGGGCCCCGGGCTGTTCGCCCTCACCGCCGCCCCGGGCGACGGCACGCCGTTTCCATCCTGGAGCGATCTCGCCACGCAATGGTTCGTCGTCACCGACATCGGGCTCGCCGCGCTGCGCGGGGCGGACGGGCTCACCGTGCTCGCCCGGGCGCTCTCCGATGCGCGGCCGCTCGCGGGTCTGAGGCTTGCGCTGGTTTCGCGCGACAACGACGAACTGGCCGTCGTCGAGACCGATGTCGACGGTGCGGCTCGCTTCCCTGCTCCGTTGCTGCGCGGCCGCGGGGGGCTGCACCGCGCTACGTCTCGGCACGGGGGCGGGAAGGGGATTTTGCCTTCCTCGACCTCGATCGCGCCGCCTTCGATCTTTCCGACCGCGGCGTGGAGGGCAGGGCTCATCCCGGCCCGCTCGATGCCTGGTTGTGGACGGAGCGCGGCATCTATCGCCCGGGCGAGACGGTGCATGTGCTCGCTTTGCTGCGCGACGCCGCGGCGGATGCCACGGACGTTCCTCTGACCCTACGGCTTCGCCGGCCGAACGGCACCGTCGCGGCCGAGGCCGTGCCTCAGCCCGATCCGGCCGGCGGGCGCTTCTGGTCGGTTCCGCTCTCGCCGGGCGCCGCGCAGGGGGCGTGGACGATTGAGGCCTTCGCCGACCCGACGGCGGCTCCGATCGGGCGCACGACCATCACCGTCGCAGACTTCGTTCCCGAACGCCTCGCGGTCGAGATCGGACCCGCGCCGGGGCCGCTTGTCGCCGGCACCCCGCTTGCGCTGCCCGTCGCTGCCCGCTTCCTCTACGGCCCGGCCGCCGCGGGGCTTGCTGCCCGCGGCGAACTCGTGATCGCGCCCGACCCCGAGCCTTTCCCGCACCTCGCGGAGTGGCGCTTCGGCTTGGTCGAGGACGTGCCGGACCAAATCCGCGAGGAGCTCGCACTTGCCGAGACCGACGCCCAGGGCCGCACGACTGCGGCGATCCTGCTGCCGCGCGCGCCCGACACCACCCGTCCGCTGCGCGCGACGGTCACGGTCGAGGTGAACGAGCCCGGCGGCCGCCCCGCGCGGGCGCGCACCAGCCTGCCGTTGCGCACCCAGCCGGTGCTGATCGGCATTCGCCCGCGTTTCGCCGCGGGCGCGGTGGCGGAGGGCGAGGAGGCCGCCTTCGACATCGGCGCCTTCGACGGGGAGGGCCGGGCGATGGCGCGCCAGGGCTTGCGGCTTCGCCTCGTACGCGAACGCCCCGAGTGGCGTGTCGTGCTCCGCGACCGTCTCGCCCGCTACGAGACCGTCTGGCGCGACGAACCGCTCGAGGCGACGGCGGTCTCGGTCGGTGCCGATCAGCCGGTGCGCATCTCGCGCCGTCTCGACTGGGGCCGCTACCGCCTCGAGGTCGCCGACCCCGCGTCGCTTGCGGCGACTTCCGTGCGCTTCCGGGTCGGGTTCGTGAGCGTCGCCGGCGGAGGGGAGACGCCCGACCTGCTCGACGTTGCAGCCGACCGCGCCGCCTATGCGCACGGCGACACGGCGCGGGTGCGGATCGAGGCGCCGTTTGCCGGCACGGCGAGTATTCTCGTGCTCACCGACCGCGTGTGGAGCCTGCGCACCTTGGCCGTGCCACGGGGCGCGACGACGGTTGCGATCCCGATCGACCGCGCCTGGGGCCCCGGCGCCTATGCGGCGGTCATGCTGGTCCGCGGGCGTGCCGAGGCTGGAGCCGGTCCGATGCGTGCGCTCGGCCTCGCCTGGCTCGGCCTCGACCCCGCGCCGCGCCGCCTGCCTGTCGCGATCGAGGCGCCTGATCTCCTCCGCCCACGCAGCACGATCGAGCTCGCCGTCCGCACCGCCCCCGACGCCAGGGTCGTGCTGGCGGTTGTCGACGAGGGAATCCTCCGCCTCACCGGCCACGCCGCGCCCGACCCGGCGGCGTGGTTCGCCGCGAAGCGGCGGCTCGGCCTCGACATTCGAGACGACTACGGCCGCCTGATCCTTCCGGCGGAGGGTGAGCCCGGCATCCTTCGCCAGGGCGGAGACGAAGACGACGGCGGGGCGGCCCTGCCTGCGCTTCCCTTCGTGATCGCGAGCGCCGTCGATGGGCCGCGCACCGCCGGCCCCGACGGCGTCGCCCGCTTCCGCGTCGAGGTGCCCGATGTCAACACCGCGCTTCGTCTCGCCGCGGTCGCGTGGGAGAGTGCGCGCACCGGAGCCGCCGCGCTGGCCGTTCCGGTCCGGGACCGTCTCGTCGCCGAAGCGGCTCTGCCGCGTTTCCTCGCCCCGGGGGACGAGGCGCGGATCAGCGTCGCCCTTCATAACGTCGAGCTTCCGGCCGGAACGGTCCGCGTCGCCCTGTCTGGCGACGGGCCCGTCGCGATCGAGGGCGGGGCGCAGTCCGTCTCCTTGGCGAGCGGGGAGCGCGCGCGCACCCTGTTCGGGTTGCGCGGCACGGGAGTCGGCGTGGCTGCCCTACGCCTCTCCGTCGAGGGGCCGGATGGATACGCAACGACACGGGTTTTTCCGCTCACCGTCCGCCCGGCGCGCCCGGTGGAGACGACGGTCGCCCGGCGCGAACTTGCCCCCGGCGCGAGCCTCGATCTGGCGGCTGACTCGCTCGCCCGGTTTCTTCCGGGAACATCACGGGCGAGCGTGACGGTGAACGCCGCCGCGCCGATCGATGCCGCTGCCCTTTCCCGCGCTCTTGAGGTCTGGCCCTATGCCTGCCTCGAACAGGTGGTGAGCCAGGGCTTGCCGTTCGTCTTCTTCGGCGAGGAAAGCCCGCTTGCCGCCGACCGCCGGGTCCGGCTCGAGGCGATCGTTCGGTCTGTTTTTGAAAAGCAACGGTTTGACGGCGCCTTCGGGCTTTGGGGATCGGGCGACGAGGCGGAACCTTGGCTCACCGCCTATGCGGTGGAGTTTCTGGCCCGGGCGCGCGCCGCCGGCGTGGCGGTGCCCGAGGCGCCGTTCGAGGCCGCCCTGCGCTGGCTTGCCACGTTCACGGACGAACCGGCCGACGAGCCGTGGCGTCGCGCCGCTCAGGCCCATGCCTTGCACAGTCTGGCTCTCGCCGGGCGACCGCGGCCGGGGGCGGCGCGTGTGCTGGCCGACCAGGGTGCGGGGCGGCTGCCGACGCCGCTCGGCCGCGGTCTGCTCGGCGCGGCTCTCGTCCGCATGGGGGATCGCGGGCGCGGCGAGGCCCTGCTGCGCGAGGCTGTCGGCCGACCCGCGGCGGGAGCCGTTCCCGCAGGATTTCGGCTCCACCGTGCGCGACGCGGCGATGCTGATCGTCCTGGCACGCGAGACCGCGACGGGCGGCGGACCGAATTCCGGCCCTGCTTGATCGCCTGCCGCCCGATTTCGCTCCTGCCGGCCCGCACCAGCACCCAGGAGCAGGCTTGGCTTCTCGCCGCCGCCGCCGTCCTAGGGCGAGACGGCACGCCTGTCGCGCTTGCGATCGATGGGCGCGAGCGCGCGCCTGCGCTCCTCACCACCGTGCTTCGGGCGCCCTCCGAGTTGCCGCTCAGCCTGCGCAACCTCGGCCAGCGCCCGATCATCGCCTCGGTCGCTCTGAGCGGCGTGCCGGCCCAGGCGCCTGGGGCGGGACGGGACGGACTGGCGGTTCGGCGGAATTTCCTGAACCGCAACGGAACGCCGCTCAACCTGGACGCGCTCCGCCAGAACGACGTTTTCATCCTGGTGATCGAGGGGCGCGCCGAGACGCGGCTGCCGCACCAGGCGCTGCTCGTGCACGGGCTGCCGGCGGGCTGGGAGGCGGAGCCAGCGCGGCTCGGTCCCGGGGAGGTTCCGGCCTTCCCGTTCCTCGGCGAACTCTCTCGCGCGCGCTCCATCGCGCTGCGCGACGATCGCCTTGTCGCCCAGCTCGATCTCACGGCGGAGGAGCCGTCCTTCAAGCTCGCCTTCCTCGTGCGCGCGGTGACAGCGGGGCGTTTCGAACTGCCGGGCGCGCTTCTCTTCGACATGTACAAGCCGCGGTTTTTCGCCCGCCAGGCGACGGGGCGGATCGCGGTCGCGCCGGCGGATTGAGATGCGCCGCCTCCGGGCGGCCCTTCTCGCCCTCGGTGTCGTCGCGGTCGCGGCCATCGCGCTGGACCGCGCTTTTCCTCCCGATCTCGGCCGGGCGGAGGCGCTGTCGGCCGAACTGCTCGACCGCAACGGCGTGCTGCTCGCGGTGCGGCCGGCTCCGGGCGGAGTTTGGCGCATGCGCACACGCGTGCAGGACGTGCCCCCGCTCTTTCTCGCGATGCTCCTCGCCCGCGAGGACCGACGCTTCCGCCTCCACCCCGGGGTGGACCCGATCGCGCTTGCACGCGCCGCTTGGCAGGCCGCGCGCCACGGCAGGGTCGTTTCCGGCGGCAGCACGCTGACCATGCAGGTTGCGCGCCTGCTCGAACCCCGTCCCCGCACGCTGCGCGCCAAGGCGATCGAGATCCTGCGCGCACTGCAACTCGAGGCACGACTGAGCAAGGACGAGATCCTGGGGCTTTGGCTCACTCTCGCGCCGTATGGCGGCAACCTCGAAGGCGTTCGGGCCGCGTCCTATGCCTTCTTCGGCCGTCCGCCGACCGGTCTCGATGCGGCCGAGCTTGCGCTCCTCGTCGCGCTGCCGCAACGACCCGCCGCCCTTCGCCCCGACCGTCACCCCGATCGTGCGGCCGAGGCACGCGACCGCGTGCTGGCCATCGCGTCCGCTGCCGGGCTCGTTTCCCGGGGAGACGCGCGAGCCGCCGCCGTGCTCCCGACGGGGCGGCTACCGATGCCCTCGCTCGCGCGCCACCTCGCGGCGCGAGTGCCCGGCGAACGCCGGACGGTGACGACCCTCGAGGCGCCGCTTCAGGCGGCGCTTGAACGTCTTGCGGCCGAAACGGCCTCCACAGCTCGAGCCGCGCGCCAATCTCGCGATCCTCGTCCTGCGCAATGCCGACCGCAGCGTCGCCGCTGCCGCCTGCGGCCTGCCCGGCGAGACGCGCGCGGGGGCGCTCGACCTCTGTCGCGCCGTCCGGTCTCCCGGATCTGCCCTCAAGCCTGTCCTGTTCGCTCTCGCCTTCGACAGCGGCCTCCTCCGTCCCGAGACCCGCATCGCCGACCTCCCGCAGCGTTTCGGCGCCTACGCGCCGGAGAATTTCGGGCGCGGCTTCGCCGGGGAACTCACCGCGCGCGACGCTCTCCGCCTGTCTCTCAACGTTCCTGCCGTGGCGGTGGCCGAGGCCTTCGGCCCGCTCGCCTTCGTCTCGGCCCTGAAATCGGTCGGCATCGAGCCGCGCTTCCCCGCGGGCGGGGCTGCGCCCGGTTTGCCGGTGGCGCTTGGCGGCTTCGGCATCACGCTCGAGGAGGCCGTCTCGCTGATGGCCGCCCTTGCGGCCGACGGAGCCGTCGCTTCCCCGGTGTGGCGCGCGGGGGAGGCTTCCCTTCATGCGCCGCTGGTCTCGCCGGCGGCCGCCGGCGCGACCCGCGCGATCCTCGCCGCAAGCCCCGTACCGCCTGGGCTGCCGCCGCAGCCGACACCTGCGCGATATGCCTGGAAGACCGGCACCTCGTGGGGCCATCGCGACTCCTGGGCGATCGGCTTCTCCGCCACCCACACCGTCGGCGTCTGGATCGGACGGCCAGACGGCACGCCGATACCGGGCGAGACCGGACGGAGGCTCGCGCTGCCGCTTCTTCTCCGCACCCTCGCCTTGCTGCCCGATCCAGGGCCGCTGCCGCCGGCCGAGCCCCTGCCGCCCGCTCCCGCCCTGGCGCGGTTCGGCGAGACACGGGCCGATCGCCTGCGCCTCGTCTTTCCCCCTCCCGGGGCGAGTCTCGCCGTCGGCCAGCCCGTTCCGTTGCGCGCCGCCGGCGGCCAGAGGCCGCTGACCTTCCTGGTCGACGGTGCGCCGGTCGCAGGTGAGCGGCATCGCCGCGACGCGCTCTGGCACCCGGTCGCGCCGGGCGCCTATCGTGTGACCGTCATCGACTCTTCGGGGATGGCCGCTTCGTCCGAAGTCCGGGTCCGCTGAGCCTTGGCCAGCACTTCCAGTCTTGCCTTCGCGCTTCGCCCGCGCGTGCTCGGCCGCATGGTCGGGCGGGCCGCGCTTCTGCTCACGGGGATCAACGCGCCGCTCGTGCTCGTCTCGGCTCTGGATGGCGAGTGGATCGGAGCAGCAGCGCACGCCGCTGTGGTCGGCGTCCTGCTCGCCGCCTGGGCCGTGCTGTCCCGCGGCCGGCCGGTTGCCATACCGCAGACGAACGAGGCGATGGCGTTGTCCGTGTCCGCCTTCCTGCTCGCCTCGCTCGCTCTCGCCCTGCCGTGGTGGGCCGAGGGCGTGCCGCTGATCGATGCGTTGTTCGAAGGAGTCTCCGCCGTCACCACCACCGGCCTATCGACCCTCGACTCGGTCGAGAACAAGCCGTGGTCGTTCCTGTTTGCGCGGGCCTGGGGCCAATGGTCGGGCGGGCTGATGATCGTGCTGCTCGCTTTGTTCCTCACCCTCGAGCGCGGGGCCGTGGCGGGGCGGTGGCTCTCCTACCAACTCACCCCGGAGGAGGTGATGCTGGGCGCGCGCGCTTGGATGCGCACCATGGCCATCGTCTACATTGCCCTCACTGGTGTTTCCGTTCTCGCCTTGCTGGCGGCAGGGCTTTCGCCGGGGCTCGCGCTGCTGCACGGGCTCACCGCCGTCTGCGGCGGCGGCTTCGCCACCGACGACTCCTCGATCGGCGGCGTCGGCGGGCGCGCGGTGCAGACCGTAGCCATGGTGGCTGGGACCCTCGGCGCCATCTCCTTCCTGATCTGGCCGCAACTGCGGCGGGGCAAGGTGCGGGCCGTGCTCGGTGTGCCCGAGCTGCGCGCCTTCGCGGCCTTCTGCCTCGTCGGCTTCCTGCTGCTCTTCCTAACGATGAGCCGGCTGTCCGGGCTGCCCCTTCGCGAGGCGGCCTGGGACGCCTTCCTGATGTCCCTCTCCTGCCAAGCGACGACGGGCTTCTCCACGCTCGACCTCGGCGCGCTCGATCCGGTGTCGAAGCTTGTGATGGTGGTGCAGATGATCTTCGGCGGCGACACCGCCTCGACCGCCGGCGGGATCAAGATGTTCCGCGTGCTCGGCATGGCGCGCCTCGTGCGCGAGGCGATCGCGCGCACGGCACTCGCCCCGCACGCGGTCATCACCACGCGGTCGGGCGAGGCGGACCTCATCCGCGCCACGGCGACTGTGGTCACCCTGTTCACGCTGATGCTGCTCGTGCTGTGGGCGATCCTGCTTGCCGGCCACCAGGCGCCGGTGGATGCCCTGTTCGACTGCGCCTCCGCCCTCTCCACCTGCGGCGCGTCGGTCGGCGTCGCATCGCACGGCCTCGGTTCGCCGTTCAAGGCGGCGCTGATCCTCGGCATGCTGATGGGGCGGCTCGAGATCGTCGCCGTGCTCGTGCTTTTCTATCCGCGGACCTGGATCGGCCGCCGCCAAAGCGAGGGCAAGTGAGATGAGCATGCGGGTGGTGATCGTCGGCGCCTCGAACCTCGCGGTCGCGACCGCGCAGGCGCTGATCCGGCGTGGCCACGAGGTCGTGATCGTCGAGCGCAACCGGGCGCGGATCGAGGAATTGGGCGAGAGGCTCGACGCCGCCTTCGTCGCCGGCGACGGCAACCGTCCCTCCATCCTGCGCGAGACGGCGCCCGAGGAGTGCGAGGCGCTGATCGCGCTCACCAGCGGCGACCAGGACAATATCCTCGCCGCCCTGGTCGGCCGCTCCGTCGGCTTCGCCCGCGTCCTGCCGAAGGTTTCGGACCCGGAACTGGAGAACGTCGCCCTCGAGGTTGGGCTCTCCGAGCTGCTCGTCCCGGACCGCACCATGGCGCAGGCGATCGTCGACCGGCTGGAGGGCGGGGCCGGAGCGGGGGCCGAGCAGATGATCCCGCCGGGCTTCCGTCTCTTCACCTTCGTCGCGACCCAGGAGGACGCGGACTCCGACTGCCTCAAGGACCTGCCGCGCGGCGTGAAGCCGCTCGCCATCTTCCGCGGCGAAACCGCCGTCCTGCCGTCGGAGACGGACGCCGTGAACCCCGGCGATCGCATCCTCCTCCTTCTGCCGGCGGATCGTTACGACGACATGCTGGCGAAGCGCGCGAAGCGCAAGGCGAAGGCCTGAGCAGCACCCGCAGACTCAGCTCGCAGCGGCGGCAGCCACCAACAGCTGCCCGCGCGTCGCGATCCGGCCCTCGGCGACGAGCAAGGCGCGCTGGGCGGCGACGGCAGCGCGCGCATCCTCGCCCGCGCCGAGAAGCCTCATCGCGGCCGTCTCCAGGGCCTCGGGGGCGACCCCGCCCTCGGTCGCGTCGAGCACGGAGAGCAGGGCGGCGCGGATCTCCTGCGGCGGCAGCCACTCGGCCCGTCGCCACTCCGGCCGGCAGGGCGCTGCGGTCGCGCACCACGATGTCGCTTCCTTCGGCGCGCCAAAACGGGCCCTCGTTGACGAGCCCTTCCAATTCCGCGCCGAGGCGCAGGGCCTGCGCGAGGGCTGCGCGCGTCTTCGTTGTCGCCTGGGCGATCCCCCACAGCTCGAGCGCCCGCGCGATGACGGCCTCCATGTGCATCGGGCCTTCGGCCCGCACGATGTCGGCGAGGATGCGCGCGAGGCGGGCGAACGGCACGGCATCGGGGAGCGTCTCCTTCGGGACGGCGATGGCGGCCGGCTGGTAGGGTGTTGCGAGCGGGGTACCGGCGGCCCGAGTCGGGGACGGGGTAGCCTCGGTTTCGCGGACCTCCGCCCCGGCGAGGGCGGCGAGCCGGCGCGCCTCCGCCTCGGGCCGGACGAGCCAGTCCGCCGCCCAGGAGCGCGTGAGCCGCCAGCCCATCATCCCGAGCGCCGCCTCCTGCAGACGGTCGCGGTCCCGCGCCGAACGCGCGGAGGCGTAGAAGTCGCCGTCGGTCAGGATCCCGAGAGTATATCCGTCTCCGGAAGGATCCTTCACCGCAACGTCGACAAACAGCCCGGCAAGGCCGACCCTCCGTTCGACCGCAAGCCCCGAACTTGCCAGAGCCGTCGCGATCGCATCCGACAGCGGGGCGTCTCCGTTCCCTCCTTGCGCGGCCGCCGCCTGGACCGCTCCGCCGGCCGCGAAGGCGAGGAAGTCCTTGAGCACCGCAACCCCGCGCGCCGCCGAGCGCGAGAGGTCGATGTCGTCGGCGGTGAGGCCGGAAAACACCACGCAGCGCTTCTTTGCCCGCGTGATGAGGACGTTGAGCCGCCGTTCGCCCCCCTCCACCGCGAGCGGGCCGAAGCGCATCGCCACCTTGCCATCCGGGCCCCGCGCGTAGCCGATGGAGATGAAGATGACGTCGCGCTCGTCGCCCTGCACGTTCTCGAGGTTCTTGACGAAGAACGGCTCGTGCGGATGGGCGGAGAAGAAGCCCTCGGTCTCGGGGCTTTCGCGCCGAAGGGCCTCCAGCGCATCCAGGATCGCGTCGCGCTGGCGCACGCTGAACGCGGCCACACCGAGCGTCTCGGTCGGGCGGTCGCGCGCGTGGGCCATCACGGCCTCGGCCACCGCGCGGGCCTCGGCGGGGTTGGTGCCCGACCCGCCGCTGTCGAAGGTGCCGTCGACCCGAACGAGCGACAGGCCGAGATCGGCTGAGCGCGGCTTCGGGGAGGGGATGACGAGCAGCCTGTTCTCGTAGAAGGCCCGGTTGGAGACGGCGATCAGGCTTTCGTGGCGGCTTCGGTAATGCCAGCGCAGCATCTGGCTGGGAAAGCCGCGCGCGCTGCACAGCGAGAGGATGCTCTCGACGTCGCTGGTCGCTACCGTCTCCTCCTCGCCCGCGTCGCGGTCCTCCTCGTCCGAGGTCATGCGCGCGAAGAAACGGGTGGGCGGCATCTGGCGGTCGTCGCCGACCACGACGATCTGGCGCGCGCGGGCGATCGCGCCGATCGCGTCCACGGGCTCGATCTGGCTTGCCTCGTCGATGACAAGGAGATCGAACCGGATCGCTGCCGGATCGAGGTAGGCGGCGACCGAAAGCGGGCTCATCATGAACACGGGCTTGATCTGCTGCACGAGGCGCCCGGCGCGTGAGAGGAGGGTGCGCAGAGGCAGATGGCCGCGCCTCTTCGCGATCTCGCCGCGCAGCACCGTCATCTCGCGGATGAAGTCGGGCCCCTCCGCCACCCTCAGCCGCGCGGCGTGCGCCGCCGCCACCTCCGCCCGGGCGAGTTCGAGCCTCGCCCGGTCGGCGGCGCGAAACTCCTCGACGAGCCGGGTGAAGGCAGGACCGTCGAAGGCGGCAAGCGCAGGGTTGGCGCGCATCGCCGCAGCGAGCATCGCTTCGGCGACCGCGTAGCGGACAGCGACGGGGGCGTCGTCGGGAGAGAGCGAGCCGTCGGCGAGACGATCGACCACCGCACCGAGGCCGGCCTCGCGCGCCTGCCGTGCGAGCCGCGACCAGGCAAGCCAGTCGGCGAGCGTGCCGACGGAGCCGGCCCAGAGAGCGAGCCGTTCGGCAACGGAGGCGAGCGGCGGATCGTCCGCTCCGAACGCGGCACGGCGATCGACGGCGAGATCGAGGAGCAACGGGTCGAGCGCACTGCCGACCCTCTCGAGGGCGGAAGCGAGCGCACTTTCGCGTTCCGGATCATGAGCGGTCGTCGCCGCGGCCGGGGTTTCGGCGAGCAGGCGCTGGCCCTCAAGGATCGCATCCAGCGCGGGCAGCGGGTCGGCCGGCGGGGAGCCAGCGAACAGGGACTCGACGGTTGCGCGAGCGGAGCGATATGAGCCCGAAAGGGACCGAAGGAGCCCTCCACCCTTCGCCAGCTCAGCCCGCACCTCGGCGAGGCCGGGGCGGGTCCAGGCCGCCTCGCTCACCCCCGGAACGCGCGCCTTGATGGCGGCGAGGCGCGCCGCGGCGCGCAAGGCGGCGAGCCTGGCCTCGGCACCGCACCGGGTTGTCTCCTGACCGACGAGACGGGCCAGCGCCCCCACGGCTTCGATCGCCTCCACGATCCGCTGCGGCAGGCGGTCGAGTTCGACGGGCGCGACCGCCGTGGCGGACACCCCGCGCCAAACGCTGGTCGCGGGCGAGGTCCGGCGCGCCGCCTCGGCGAGCTCGCGCACGAGACGGGCCGCTTCGCGAAGCTGCTCCGCGGTCCAGTCGGCCACGTTGAGCTTGAACGATGGCGGGCTGATGCCGGCCTGCTTCAGCCGCGCCACCTCGCCGATGGCGCGGAACGCGGTCCAGCCCGTCTCGCCGATCGGCGCGTGCATCGCCGCCGCGTGGCGATTGAGCCGCCCGCGCAGCGCGCCGAGCGGGCGGATCACCGCATCGCGGTCCGGCGGCCGCACCCGCGGAGCCTTCAGGGTTGCGTCGAGTTCGGAGACGAGCGCGCGCCGGCTTGCCCCTTCGCTGTGCAGCGCAAGGCAGGCCGCCCCGAGACCGACCGAGGCGAGGCGGCGCTGCACCACTTCCAGCGCCGCCAGCTTCTCCGCAACAAACAACACTGTCTTTCCGTCAAGCACCGCCTGGGCGATCAGGTTGGTGATCACCTGGCTTTTGCCGGTCCCCGGAGGCCCCTGGATGACGAGCGAGCCGCCGCGTCGGACCGCTTCCGCGGCAAGGGTCTGGCTGCCGTCTGAGTCGAGCACGAAGTCGAGGCGCTCGACCGGGATCAGCGCATCGATGTCGGCATCGTCGGGAAAGGTCTCGGCGGGCGGCGGCGGCGCGGCGCCGAGGAGGGCGCGAACCAGCGGGTGGGCGGCGATCTCCTCGCGCTCCAGGTCCTTGAACATGAGGTACTTGGCGAAGGAGAAGAGGCCGATCGCCATCGCGTCCCGTTCGACGGTGAAGCCGCGCTCGGCGACCGCTTTCGCCACGCTCTCGAACCAGTCCGCGATCGCCGGCCAGCCCTCCGCTCCGAAATCGGGCGCCTCGGGCAAGACAAGGCGGAACTGGTCGGCGAGGAAAGCCGACAGGGTGAGGTTGCCGACGATCTCTCCGCCGTCCCAGGTGAGGTGGAAGGCGTCGCGCGCATGACGGCGCGAAAGCCGACAGGGCACGAGGACGAGGGGCGCGCGCCGCGTCTTTGCGCCGCTGCCCTCGTCCTGCCAAGCGAGCTGGCCGAGGGAGAGGAAGAGGATGTTGATGCCCTGCTCCTCGAGGAAGCTGCGCGAATCGCGCTCGATCCTGGTCAGGGTCCGCGCGAGCAGAGTGGGGGAAAGGCCGGCGGAGAGGATCTGGTCCTCCGGGTCGGGCACGCTTGCCGCCCCCGGGGCGGCGACGGCGCGGCGCCGGCCGCGGGTGGGCGCCGCTCGCGCGTCCGGCTTGCTGCGCGGGCTGGCCGGCGGTTCGGGGTCGTTCTCCGCCGCGGCGAGACCCATCGCCTTGCCGTCTGCGACGAGCCGGGCGAACACGAGCTCGGCGCGTTCGCCGACGATCGGCACCACGCCGGCGCTGCGGCCCGGTTCCGGCAAGGAGAGCAGGCGATTGCGCAACGAGAAGTCGAGAAGGTCGCGTTGGGCGCGACGCAACGCGGACAGAACCGGATCGTCCATGCCTCGTTCCCCGAAAACGTCCGCCCCACTGTAGCGATCCCGGCGCCTGGTGGCTTGACGGTGGTGCGGCGAGGCGGGTTCATTGTGGGCAACGGCGCCTTGAGCGTCGAACGATCAGGGAGACGTCCGTCATGATCACACGCCGCTCGCTCGGTCGTGCCGCCGCACTCGCCGGCGCCGCCGCCTTTGCTCGCCCCGCCCGCGCGCAGGCCTACCCGGTTCGGCCGATCCAGTTCATCGTGCCATGGGGCGCTGGGGGCGGCACCGACTACCACGCGCGCACCATCGCCGCGTTGATGGAGCGCGACCTCGGCCAGCCGGTGAACGTGGTCAACCGAACGGGCGGTTCCGGCGTGGTCGGCCACAGCGCGATCGCCGAGGCCGCCCCCGATGGCTACACGATCGGCGCCGTGACGGTCGAGATCGGGATGATGCACTGGCAGGGGCTCACACGCCTCACGTGGCGCGACTACACGCCGATCGCGATGATGAACCTTGTCCCCGCCGGCGTTCAGGTCGCAGCGGACAGCCCGTGGCGGACGCTCAAGGACATGATCGAGGCGATCCGCGCCAATCCGGGCCGGTACAAGTCCTCGGGCACCGGTCAGGGCGGGATCTGGCACCTCGCCATCGCTGGGCTTTTGCAGTCGGTCGGGCTGCCGCCCGATGCCGCGCCATGGATCCCGTCGGACGGCGCGGCGTCGGGGCTGCGCGAGCTGGTGGCGGGGGGTGTGCACATCGTCCCCTGCGGCATCGCCGAAGCGGCGCCCTTGATCCGGGCGGGGCGCGTGCGTTCGCTTGCCGTGATGATGCCGGAACGTCTGCCGGCCTTCCCGGATGTGCCGACGGTGAAGGAAGCGATCGGCTCGGATTGGACGCTTGCGTCCTACCTCTCGATCATGGGCCCGAAGGGCCTGCCGGCGCCGATCGCGCGGCGTCTCGAGGAGGCGGCGCTCAAGGCAATGGCCACCGAGCAATGGAAGGCGGCGATGGATGCGCGCGGCTTCGGCGTGAACCCGATGCCGGCGGCCGAGCTCGCCGCCTTCGTTGAGAAGTCCGATCGCGACCTCGGCGCGGTGATGCGGGCTCTGGGACTCGCCCGGACCTGACGCCTTGCGCCTCTCCGACGCCGCGCTCGGTCTTGTGCTGCTCGGCGCGGCGGCGGCGATCGCCTGGACGGCGCGGGGCTTTCCTCTCGTGCCCGGTCAAGCCTTCGGGCCGTCGCTGTTCCCGGGGCTGATCGCCGCCGGCTTCGCCCTCTGCGGCGCGGGACTGCTTCTCCGCCACCTGCGCGCGGGCGCGCGGCGACCATGGATCGAACCGGGGCCGCTGCTTGCCGTCGGCCCGGCGCGGCTCGACGCAATTCTGCTGCTCGGCGCGATCGGCTTCTATCTTGTCGCCGTGCCGCGCCTCGGGTTCGTGCCGACCGCCGCGGTCATCCTGCTCGTGCTGGTCCGACGCTACGGCGCGTCATGGACTCTTGCGCTCGCGACCGCGCTGATCGGGCCGCTCGTCCTGCACCTCCTGTTCGCGGAGTGGCTGCGCGTGCCGCTTCCCCTGGGGCTCCTGGCCGCGCTCCGCTACTGACATGATCGAGGCGCTGCCGCAGGCGATCGCCCTGATCCTGACGCCGCAGACCTTGCTCGTCGGCGTCGGCGCCGCCCTGTTCGGACTGTTCGTCGGCGCGATGCCGGGGCTTTCCGCCACCATGGCGGTCGCCCTCCTCGTGCCGGTGAGCTTCTTCCTCGACCCCGTTTCGGCACTGACCGCCGTGGTGATGACGACGGCGATGGCGATCTTCGCCGGCGACATTCCGGCCGCGCTGATGCGGATCCCGGGCACGCCCGCCTCCGCTGCCTATGTCGCCGACGCCTATGCGTTGACCAGAGCCGGCAAGGCGGAACTCGCCTTGGGGATCTGTCTCGTTGCTTCGGCGGTCGGCGGTCTGTTCGGCACCGCTGTGCTCGTGCTGCTCGCGCCGTGGCTCGCCGAGGTCGCGCTTCGCTTCTCGGGGATGGAGTACTTCTGGCTGGTCGCGCTCGGGCTCTCCTGCGCGGTGCTGGTGGCGGGGCCCGATCCGCTGAAGGGCGCGGTCGGGCTCCTCGTCGGGCTGTTCATCGCCACCATCGGCCAGGACGTGACCGCGGGTTATCCGCGCTTCACCGCGGGCATTCCAAACCTGTTGTCGGGGGTCTCGTTCATTCCGGCGATGGTCGGGATGTTCGCGATCGCCGAGATCCTGCGCAACCTGCCGACGATCCGCACTGCGGCCGAGGTGCAGAGGCGAAGGCTCGGCTCGATCCTGCGCGGCACGGGGGCGGTGCTGCGCCGCCACCCCGTCAACCTTCTTCGCGGCAACGTCATCGGCACTGCCATCGGCATCCTGCCCGGCGCGGGGGCCGACATCGCGGCTTGGATCTCCTATGCCGTCGGCAAGCGTTTCTCGCGCGAGCCCGAGCGGTTCGGCCAAGGGTCGGAGGAGGGGCTGGTCGATGCCGGAGCGGCGAACAACGCCGCGATCGCCGGCGCCTGGGTGCCGGCCCTGGTGTTCGGCATCCCGGGCGACTTCGTCACGGCGATCGTGATCGGGCTCCTGCTGATGAAGGGTATCCAGCCCGGCCCCGACATCTTCCTGATGAATCCTGGCCAGATCGGAGCGGTGTTCCTCGCCTTCGTGCTGGCGAACGTGGTGATGATCCCGATCGGCCTCGTCGCCATCCGGCTCTGTGCGAAGGTGCTGCTCGTGCCGCGCCCCCTGCTCACCCCGCTCATCCTCCTCTTTTGCATGGTGGGCAGCTTCGCGATCGACAACGACCCCTTCGCCCTCGTCGTGATGGCGGTGATGGGCGTGCTCGCCTGGGCGATGGAGGAGAACGACATCCCGATCGCGCCCGCGATCCTCGGCATCGTGCTGGGCGATCCGTTCGAGAAGCACTTCATGACGACGATGATGAAGGGCGGCGGAAGCCTTGCATACTTCGTCTCGCGCCCGATCGCGGCCGGGCTTGCCGCCATGACGGCGCTGGTCTGGCTCGCCATCCTGTGGGGCCTCGTGCGCGGGAGGCGTCGCGCCGTGGCGGCCTAGCCGAGGCGAGCCGCGATGGAGCGCGCGTGGGCGTCGAGACCCTCCGCTTCGGCGAGCCGGATGGCGGCGGGGCCGATCGCGTCGAGGGCGGAACGATCCGCCGCGATCCAGGTGGTGCGCTTGAGGAAGTCGTATACGGACAGGCCTGAGGCGAAGCGCGCGGTGCGGCCTGTCGGCAGGACGTGGTTCGGCCCCGCCACGTAGTCGCCGACCGCCTCGGGGGCGAAGGCGCCGAGGAACGCCGCCCCGGCATGGCGGATCCGGGCGAACAGGGCGGGGGGGTCGGCGACCGCGAGCTCGAGGTGTTCCGGCGCGAGACGGTTGGCGATCTCGGCCGCCTCGTCGAGGTCGCGCGTGATGATGATGGCGCCGTGGCGTTGCCAAGACGCGCGCGCGATCGCGCCCCGCGGCAGGTCGGCGAGCAGGCGCTCCGCCTCCTTGGCGACGGCCTCGGCCAAAGGCGCATGCGGCGTGACGAGCACGGCCTGGGCGGCCTCGTCGTGCTCGGCCTGGGCAATGAGGTCGATCGCCACCCAGTCGGGCCGCGCCGTCGCATCGGCGATGACCAGCACCTCGGAGGGGCCGGCAATCGCGTCGATTCCGACCGCGCCGAACACCTGGCGTTTGGCTTCCGCCACATAGGCATTGCCGGGGCCGACGATGCGATCGACGGGGGAGACGGTTTCCGTGCCGTAGGCGAGGGCCGCGATCGCCTGCGCGCCTCCCACGCGGTAGATCTCACTCACGCCGGCCCGCCGCGCCGCAGCGAGGACGGCGGGATTCGCGACGCCGTCGGGGCAGGGCACGCACATCGCGATCCGCCCCACCCCCGCCACACGCGCCGGAATGGCATTCATCAACACGGAGGACGGGTAGGCGGCCTTGCCGCCCGGAACGTAGAGCCCGACCGAGTCGAGCGGGCGCCAGCGCAGGCCAAGCTGCACGCCTGCGCTGTCGCGCATGCCGAGATCGGACGGCATCTGCGCGCGGTGGAACGCTTCGATCCGGCCGGCCGCGACGTCGATCGCGGCGGCGAGGTCGGCCGGCACGGCGGCGGCGGCCTCCTCGATCTCGGCCTCGGTCAGCCGAATGCGCTCGGGCGCAAGGGAGACGCGATCGAACCGTTCCGTGTATCGCACGAGCGCCGCATCGCCCTCGGCGCGCACGGCAGCGATGATCGCGCGCACGGCCTCCGCCACGTCGGGCAGCGGCTCGTCGCGGTCGGCGAGCAGGGCGGCGAAGGCGGTCTCGAAGGCGGGGTCAGCTGTGGCGAGGCGGCGCGGGCCTGTCATGCGGCGGCGAGGGCGGCGCGGAAGCGCGCGATCCAGGCGCCGATCACCTCGGGGCGCGTCTTCAGCGCGGTGCGGTTGACGATGAGCCGTGCCGACACCTCGGCGACGTGCTCGATCTCGACCAGGCCATTGGCGCGCAGCGTCGAGCCGGTCTGGACCAGATCGAGGATCAGGCGCGAGAGCCCGAGCGAAGGGGCGAGCTCCATCGCTCCGGAGAGTTCGATCACCTCCGCCTGCACGCCGCGGGCGGCGAAGTGCTTGCGCGCGATGTTCGGATACTTGCTTGCGATCCGCACATGACTCCAACGCGAGGGGTCGTCGATCACCCCGTCGCGCGGGGCGGCGATGGACAGGCGGCAACGCGCGATGCCCAGGTCGAGCGGGGCGTAGAGTTCTGGGTAGTCGAACTCCATCAGCACGTCGGAACCGACGACGCCGATCGCTGCCGCGCCGAAGGCGACGAAGGTGGCGACGTCGAAGGGGCGGACGCGCACCACGTCGAGAGACGGATGGTTGGTGGGGAAGCGGAGGCGCCGGCTCCCCTCGTCCCTGTAGTCGGGTGCGGGTTCGATCCCCGCACGCGCGAGGAGGGGGCCAAGGTCGGCCAGGATGCGCCCTTTCGGCAGGGCGAGAACAACGGTCTCGCGATCCGCCAAAGGGCGAGCCAGGGGGGCGGAGGAGAGGGGGAGGTTCACGGAGCCTCGGTTAGCATTGGGGTGAGGCCATCGGCCAGCCCCGTCAGCGGGACAGCGCGATTCCCTTGGCAATGGTGTCGGCCAGAACCTCAGCGAGGCAGGCATGAAGTTGATCTGCCGCCGCCGCCCATTCCGCCCGGGGGGCGCGCTCGACGTCGATCCGGCCGGACTCGGCCCAATACCGCATCAGGTCGTAGCGCGGAAAGAACGTGGTGTTGGCCGAGGTGGCGGCGATCGTCTTCATGGCGTCCCGGTAGGGGCCGAGGTTCATCGCGGCTCGACCGGCGCGGCTGAACTGCATGTCCATCAACACGAGGTCGATCTGAGCCGATTCCGTCTTCGCGACACCGGCGGCGAGCACGCCGAGGAAGGTGTCCGGGTCGATGCCGCGCACCGCGTCCACGGTGCCGGTCTGCCAGACCAGGATGACGGGTTTCAGCGTCGCCACCGCTTCATCAAGCTGGGCGAGCATGTCGGAGGCGAGGAGGCCACGTCCGCCGCGGACGGTTACCGTAATCTCTGCCGAAGGCAGCCGGGCACGAAGCTCGACCTGCAGCCGTGCAGGATAGAGATTGGCGGGCGCGGAGGTGCCACCAATGGTTGAGGAGCCTGAGCCCAAAACAAGGATCAGGACAGGCTTGCCTGCCTTCAGGGCCCGGGCGGCATTGGGGAAGGCGTCGGCGGCAACGGTAAGCTCACCCGGTACCTCGCAGGCGGAGGTCCGGGCCTGCAGCGGCAGGGCCGCAGCAAGAAGAAGGGTGACAAGAACCGCGGTCAGCCACCTCACGCGCTTTGCCTATCAGGCGACGCCGCCTTCGCCAAGGCCGGGCTTGCGGCGGCAGGCCGTGCCGCCCCTTGGCCGTCGTACCATGCTTGCAGGGCGGAGAAGCCGAGGAAGAGGGCAAGCCCGCCCAAGGCGATGGCGATCTGCGTCGGCAGGCTCGCGTCGTATTCCTGCATGATCAACCGCCCGACGAAGGAGAGGAAGATGCCCATGCAGAAGACAAGCAGGCCATTTTGGCCGATGAGGGTGAACGGCGAGGCCGGCAGGCGCGTCAGCCATGCCGCCCCGGGCCGAACGACCTGCGACACAAGGTAGGCGACGGAGAGGAAGTGCAGAAGCCGGGCAGGATGAAGCCCCGACTTGTCGATGCGGGTGTAGATGGCGAGCGCAACCGGCTCCGGCAGAAGAGCAAACACCGCGGGAATGCGCCAGACCGCGCTGATGGCTAGCCCGATTGCGGCGCCCAGCCCGGCGAGCGGAAGCAAAACAAGGCGCAGGCGCCGAAGCCGCGCCCGCCCCTGCTCGCTGAGCCGGCTCACCGCCGCGCCCAGCATGAACAGAAACTGCCAAGCCAGGGGGTTGAAGAACCAGGTGCCGGTGGTGGTGGTGAGCGTGAGCCCGGTGAGCCGGACGAGGAGGTACAGGGCGGCCGAGGGAACGAGCAGCCAAAGGGGGCGGCGAAGCAGCGGGAGAAGGGGGACGAGCAGCAGGAGGACGACGATGTAAAGCGGCAGGATGTCCATGAAGGCGGGCTGGAAGCGGAGCGTCAGTGCCGCGATCACCGCCTCGTAGGGTGTGTCGAGGAAGGCGCCGATGTTCTGCTCGTCGACGTAGGCCGGGTTGGCGAAGCGCGCCGCACTCCATGACACCTGCCCGACGAAGGCGAGAAACATGAAGATGTGCGTGACATAGAGCTGCCAGACCCGCAGCAGCACGCCGACCGCAGCGTAGGCATAGCCCTGGCGCTCGAGGGCGCGGCCGTAGGCGAAGGCGGCGGAATAGCCGGCGAGGAAGATGAAGGTCTCGGTTGCGTCCGAGGGGCCGAGCACCTGGATCGTGATCACCCAGAGCACGTGCTCGGGGATATGGCCGATGAAAATGCAGAAGAGCGCGTAACCGCGGAAGAAATCAACCCGAAGATCGCGGTTTTGCCGGATCAGCCGCTGCATCCCCGCATGCCTTGCTTCGCCCTCCCTCGGCGAGGGCGGCTCAGCCCGGGATGCGCTCGATTGCCGCGCCGCAGGCGGCGAGCTTTTGCTCGATCCGCTCGTAGCCGCGATCGAGGTGGTAGACGCGGTTGACGATCGTCTCGCCCCGTGCCGCAAGACCGGCGAGGACAAGGCTGACCGAGGCCCGCAGGTCGGTCGCCATCACCGGCGCCCCCGACATCGCCGGCACGCCGCGGATGATGGCGGAGGCGCCGTGCACGTTGATCCGCGCGCCCATGCGGTTCAGTTCCGGCACGTGCATGAAGCGATTCTCGAAGATCGTCTCCGTCACCATCGCGGCCCCTTCGGCCACGCACATCAGCGCCATGAACTGGGCTTGCATGTCGGTGGGGAAACCCGGATAGGGCTCGGTCATCACATCGACCCCGTGCAGGCCATTGAGCCGCTTCACCGACAGCCCGCCCTCCACCTCGTTGATCTCGACCCCCGCCTCGCGGAGGATGCGCACCACCGCGCCGAGATGGTCGAGCCGGGCATTGGCGAGGACGACCTCGCCGCCGGTGATGGCCGCGGCGCAGGCGTAGGTTCCGGTCTCGATCCGGTCGGGGATGATGGTGTGCGTCGCACCCCTCAGCCGCGCCACGCCGCGGATGGTGAGCCGGTCGGTGCCGACACCGTCGATCCGCGCCCCCATGGCGATGAGGGCGCGCGCAAGATCCTCGATCTCGGGTTCCCGCGCCGCGTTGGCGAGCACCGTCTCGCCCTCGGCCAGGGTGGCCGCCATGAGCAGGTTTTCGGTCGCGCCGACCGAGACGAAAGGAAAGACGATACGCGCGCCCTTCAGCCCCTTCGGCGCGCGGGCCTGCACATAGCCCCCTTCGAGCGTGATGGTCGCGCCCATCTGCTCGAGGCCCTTGAGATGGAGGTCGATCGGGCGGGTGCCGATGGCGCAGCCGCCCGGCAGGCTCACCCGCGCCTCGCCGCAGCGCGCGACCAGCGGCCCGAGCACCAGGACCGAGGCGCGCATTTTGCGCACGATGTCGTAGGGTGCCTCGGTGCAGGTGATGCTGCCGCCGATGGCGAGGCGGCGACCGTCGTTGTCGCGGCGCTCCACGCTGACGCCGAGGGTGGCAAGCAGGTGCGCCATCGTATCGATGTCGGCAAGCCGCGGCACGTTGTCGAGGACGAGACGCTCCTCCGTCAACAGCCCCGCCGCCATCAGCGGCAGAGCGGCGTTCTTCGCACCGCTGATGGCGATGGTTCCGGCAAGCGGAGTGCCGCCACGGATCCTGATCCGGTCCATCCCATCCCCTCTCTCTGCCTTCCTTTGCCTTTTCGCGTCCGTCTCAGAGCCTGGGCAGGGCGACACCGCGCTGCCGCATGTATTTCCCCGCCCGATCGGCATAGGAGGTTTCGCACGGCGACTCGCCCTTGAGGAACAGGAACTGGCAGATGCCCTCGCCGGCGTAAATCCGGGCCGGGAGGGGGGTGGTGTTGCTGATCTCGATCGTCACCTGACCCTCCCATTCCGGTTCGAGGGGGGTGACGTTCACGATGATCCCGCAGCGCGCGTAGGTCGACTTGCCGAGACAGATCACGAGGACTTCCCGCGGAATCCTGAAATACTCGACGGTGTGCGCGAGCGCGAAGGAGTTGGGCGGGATGATGCAGACGTCCGTCGTCCGGTCGACGAAGGAAGCGGGGTTGAACGCCTTCGGATCGACCACCGCCGCATCGACATTCGTGAAGATCTTGAATTCGTGGCCGACGCGCGCGTCGTAGCCGTAGGAGGAGAGGCCGTAGGAGATCACTCCGTCGCGCGTCTGCTTTTCGACGAAGGGCTCGATCATCCCGTGGTCGAGCGCCATGGTACGGATCCAGGTGTCGGGCATGAGCGGCATGGGCAGGGCTCCCGTGCAGGAGGTGCCGGCACGGGCCACGCCCGGCGCGCCGAGTCAAGCCTTGCCGGAGTCCTCGCGGGGTTTCGGCTGCCCTGCCGAGGAGGCGGATCCTCCTTCGGCTCTGGCCCTGGCTTGTGCCTTGCGCTTGCGCAGGTTCTCGCGCAGCGCGGCGGCCTCGCGGGCGCGGCGCGCTGCCGCCTCGGCCCGGCCGGACTCGGTCAGGGTCGGCTTGTTCCCCCTCATCGTCCGAAACGCCGCATCTCGCGTTCGACCCGGGCGATGAAGCGTGCCCGCGTGGCGTCGGTCGAGACGTTCATGTGGTAGTGGGCGAGATAGGTGATGGTGGCGCCGGGGCGGACGAACCAGCGCAGGTAGCGAGTGACGATGCGGCGCGGCGGATCGCCGATCCACCACGCCATGTAGCGCGGCCGCCCGTAGGTGGCGATGCCGGCCACCGCCCGGATGTGGCGCAGGGTCGGCCTGACCTTGCCGCCCTCGAGTTCGAACGCGACGCCGGGAAGGATGAGCCGATCGAACCACCCCTTGAGGATGGCCGGAACGTTGAAGCACCAGACGGGAAAGCCGAGCACCAGGGCTTCCGCGGCCTGCAGGCGTTCGACATGGCGCTCCACACCCCTCCGGTTCTGCGCCGGATCGTGATAGGCGAGCCGGGCTTCGCGCGTAAGAACAGGGTCGAACCCTTCCGCGTAGAGGTCGCAGTGGTCCACCTCGTGCCCCGCTTCGCGAAGCGCGCGCAGCGCGGCGGCGTGCACGGCGGCGTTGTACGAGGTCTCGACCGGATGGGCGGTGACGAAAAGGACGCGCATCAGCCTCGCGCGAGGCCGGTGACCACGGCCCGATCCTCCTCGTCCATCGGCCAGGGGACGCCACGGCGGATCAGCGCCGCGAAGCCCTCGTCGGGGGCCATCACGGTCAGGCAGTAGAGGCGGTCGGGCCCGGGGTTTTCGACGATGTGCTCCTCGCCCGCGCGCACCACGAAGCACGCGCCGGGAGAGAGGGGAATCGCCTGGCCGGCAACCCGGGCCACGCCGCGCCCGCGCAGGACCAGGAACGCCTCCTCCGCAGCCTGGTGCGTGTTCGGCGGAGTCGCACCGCCAGGGGCGAAGACCTCGACCACCCAGGTGAAGGAGACGCCATCCGCCACCGGATCGAGCAGCGGGATGAACCAGTTCGTGTCCTCAGGCTTGATTTTGAAGGCGCGGTAGGTGTCGGGGCTCTTGGCGATGGCGGGCGCTGGCATCATGGCTGCATCTCCTCTCCGGGGTCGATGTTCGGGAACGGGCGATGCGCATCCTCGTCGTCTACTGCCATCCGCGCTCGGACAGTTTCTGCGCCGCGTTGCGCGATGCGGTCGTCGCGAGCCTCGGCGCCCGCGGCCACGCCGTCGACTTGCTCGATCTCTACGCGGACGGCTTCGACCCCGTGCTGTCGGCCGAGGAAAGGGGCCGCTACCACCGCGAGGGCGACAACCTGCGCGGCATCGAGGCGCACGTCGAGCGGCTGCGCGCGGCGGAGGCGCTCGTGCTGGTGCATCCGACTTGGTGGTACGGCATGCCCGCGATGCTGAAGGGCTGGTTCGACCGCATCTGGGTGCCGGGGGTCGCCTTCTCGCTCGGGCCCGGCGCGATCCGGCCGGGGCTGCGCAACATCCGCCGGCTGGCGGTGGTGACCACCTACGGCAGCCCGCGCTGGCTCCTCTTCGCCATCGGTCAGCCGGACCGCAAGCTGATCGGGCGCGGCATCCGTCGCCTCTGCGCGCGGGGCTGCACGCTCGAGTGGCTGTCGCTCACCCGCATGGACGCCAGGACCCGCGCCGAGTGCGAGGCGTTCCGCGACCGTGTGGCGGCGCACTTCAGCCGCTGGTGAGGCCGACGAGCGCATCGAGCTCGCGATAGTCGGGCAGGGTGGTGTCGATCGCGCGCCCCGAGCGGACGACGATCCGGTCGGCTTGGCGCCGGGCGAGGAGTTCGTGCCAGAAGCGCGCACGGAACAGCACGAAATCCGCAGGGGCGCCCGGCCGGATCCTTCCCCGCTGGGCAAGGCCCATCACCTCGGCCGGGGTGGTCGTGACGGCCTCCGGCCAGCGGCCGAGGGGCGCGTCGAGATGCGCGATCCGCACGGCGGACTGGAACACCTCCACCATGTCGTGGTCGCCGTAGGCGTAGAAAGGATCGCGGCAGTTGTCGGACGCGACCGAGACGGGCACGCCGGCAGCAGCGAGTTCGTGCAGCAGGGTGACGCCGCGCCAGCGCGGCGTGCGGCCCCGCACCCGGTCCTGAAGGTACATGTTGCACATCGGCAAGGACACCACCGCGATCCCCGCGTCGCGCACGAGGCGGATCGTTTCCTCGATCACCGCATCGGGCTGGAGGCTGAGCGAGCAGATGTGCCCGACCTGGATCCGCCGCCTGAAGCCGCGCCGGATCGCGGTGCGCGCGATGATCGGCAAGGTGGCGGCGGCCGTCTCTCCGCTCTCGTCCACGTGCAGGTCGAGATCGAGGCCGCGTTCCTCGGCAAGGCCGAAGGCGCGGTCGAGCAGGTCTTGGAAGCCTGGAGGGATCGCATCGTGGCCCTGGCCGGTGAACCGCGTGACGAAGCCGAGCACGCCGCCGTGGTCGGCGACCAGATCGGCGAGCGCCACCCCCTCCTCGCCGGCGAGGCGGTCGATCGGGCAGATCGAGGAGGCTTGGAGGTCGATCCGCCCCGCCCAGAAGGTCGCGCAGGTCGGCGAACACGCGCCAGGTGGTGCGACCGTGCGGCAGGTAGGTGTCGAGATGGGTGCGGATCGCCGCCGTTCCGTGGGCGTAGGCGCAGCGCAGGCCGAAGTCGAAGCGCGCGCGCGTATCCTCGGCCGACCAGTTGGCGCCGCGATCGTTCGACACCGCCGTGATCGCGCCCAGGAAGGTGCCGTCGGGATTGGGGCAGCGCGGCCAGATGTGGCCCTTGTCGAGATGGGTGTGCACATCGACGAAGCAGGGCAAGCACCATCCCGCCCTCGGCCGAGGGGCCCTCACGGTTGCCGTGCCGAGGGGTTCGATCGGCGGCGATGCGCCCCGTCCTCGATGCGCAGATCGACGCGCAGGAGCTGTCTCGGGCGGATCGCCGGGCATCGCGCACGTCGCGCAGCCAGTAGGCCCCGGTTCGGGGCACAGCGCACCACGTCATGACCGCTCAGGCTTCCCGGCGGACGGCGCTCTCGTGCCAGTGCCGAAGCAGGAGGTGCTGCACGAGCCCAAGCGCGAGGAAGATCACGATCCCGCTGACGCAGATCAGGAGCAGGGCGGCGAACATGCGCGGGATCTGCAGCTGATAGCCCGGCCTCCAGGATGCGGTAGGCGAGCCCCGAGGCGCGCCCGCCTGTGCCGGCGACGAACTCGGCGACGATGGCGCCGATCAGGGCGAGCCCGCCGGAGATGCGGAGCCCGGCGAGAAACAGCGGCATCGCCGCCGGCAGGCGGAGGAAGAAGAGTTCCTGCAGACGCGAGGCGCGATAGAGGCGGAACAGGTCGCGCAGGTTGTGATCGGCCGAATTGAGCCCGAGCGTGGTGTTGGAGAGGATCGGGAAGAAGGCGACGATCCAGGCGCAGATGAGGAGGGCAAGCCGGACGTCGTCGACCCAGATGATGATCAGGGGAGCGATGGCGACGATCGGCGTCACCTGCAGCACGACCGCGTAGGGGAACAGGCTGAGCTCGATCCATTTCGACTGGGCGAACAGGATCGCGAGCGCAAGCCCAAGCCCGGCGGCGACGGCGAGCGCGGCGAAGGTGATCTGCAGTGTGATCCAGAGCGAGACGGAGAGCGTGTGCCAGTCCCGAAGCAGCGTAGCCCAGATCACGGACGGCGCGGGCACGATCCATGGCGGCACCTCGTTCACGCGCACCGCGATCTCCCAGGCCGTAAGCGAGGCGATGCCGATGAGGAGCGGCATCAGGATACGCGGCCAAGTCTCGCGCGGCAGGCCGAGGACGCGGCGTACCGCCGGGCGCGGCTCGGCCTCCTGCTCGAGCCTGGGCAGTGCGATCGCCTCGCTCATGCCGCGATCGCCTCGCCGAGGCCGAGGCTGACGGTGCGGCAGAGGGCGGCGTACTCGGCCGAGGTGCGGAAGGCCTCGTCGCGCGGGTAGGGCGCGTCGATGGCGATCTCGCGCACGACCCGCCCCGGCCTTGCGGCCATGACAACCACACGCTCCGAAAGGTAGACGCTCTCGAACACGGAGTGGGTGACGAAGACCACGGTGAAGCGGGCCTCCTGCCAGATGGAGAGAAGATCGTTATTGAGCCGGAACCGGGTGATCTCGTCGAGGGCGGCGAAGGGTTCGTCCATCAGCAGGATGTCGGGGCTGGTGACGAGGGCGCGCGCGATCGAGACCCGCATCTTCATTCCCCCCGACAGCGCCCGCGGGTAGGCCCTCTCGAAGCCGGCAAGGCCCACGCGGGCGAGGGCCGAGGCGGCGCGATCCTCGCGCTCGGAGCGCGGGATGCCCTCGAGGCGCAGGGGAAGCGCGACATTGGCGAGCGCCGTGGCCCAGGGCATCAGGGTCGGTTCCTGGAACACGAAGCCGAGCTTCGGCTGCGCATTGCCGCGCACGTCGTGTTGCGCCGTCGGCCACTCGAGTGAGCCGGCGGAAGGGGCGAGCAGCCCGGCGAGGATCCGCAAGCAAGGTGGATTTGCCGCAGCCCGAGGGCCCCAGAAGGGAGAGGAAATCGCCACGACCGATGTCGAGATCGACCCCGCGCAGCGCAAGCGTTCCGGTCCCGAACCGCTTCTCCACGCCCCGTAGGCGCACGAGCGGGCGAGCGGATGTCGCCGCCCGCCCAGCCGCCGGTGCCAACCTGATCGTGCTCAGAGCCCGACCCGCTTGTTGACGAAGTCGAGCGTGTAGGCGTTGCGGAACGGCATCCCTTGGGGATACACGCCGGCGTTCGCCATCGTGGTGTAGAAGCGCTCCCAGCGCTCGTCTGTCATCGCGCCGATGCCGAGGCGTTCGGCGTCGCCCGACATGACGATGCCGTAGCGGTTCATCGCATCGATCGCATAGTCGATCTTGTCCTGCGTCATTTCGGGATTGTCGCGCATGATCAGGCGGTTCGCTGCCTCGATGTCCTGGCGTCTCAGATATTGCGCCCAGCCCTCGATGGTGGCATTGACGAAGCGCTGCACGAGGTCGCGCTTCTCGGTGATCATCCGCCGCGAGACGTCGATCGTTGTCTGGTAATTCTCGAAGCCGGCATCGGCGATCAGGAACACCCGCGGGTTCGCCCCCGCCTGCCGCGCGGCATAGGGTTCGGAGGAGAGGAAGCCCTGCTGGATCGCCATCCGGTCCTGAAGGAAGGGCGCGAGGTTGAACGTGTAGGGGCGGATCTGGTCGTCGGTGAAGCCGAACTTGGCGCGCAGGAACGGCCAGTAAGTCACGCGCCCAACCGCGCCGACCAGGATCGGCCGCCCGCGCATGTCCTCGAAGCTGTTGATGCCGTTGCCCTCGTGCGTCATCAGGATCTGCGGGTCCTTCTGCATGATGGCGGCGATGCAGAGGAAGGGCAGCCCTTCGCGGACGTAGTTCAGCGCCGAGAAGCCGCCGGACATGATCATGTCGACTCGCCCTGCCACCAGGAGCTGGCCCGGATTCTGCTGCGGCCCGCCCATCCGCAGGTCGCACTCGATGCCGTAGCGGCGATAGATGCCGGCCGCCACCGCCTGGTAGTACCCTCCGTGTTCGGCTTGAGCCCGCCAGTTGGTCTGGAACGACACCTTGTCGAGCACCTGGGCGCTGACGCGCGCACCGGGTACAGGGACCAGGGCCGCCCCGCCGAGGAGCCCGAGGGCGCGCCGCCGATCGATCCGCCACTTCATCATCGTCATCGTATCGTCTCCCGTCTCCGATGACAGCCCGCGCCAGCCCGGCGCATGCGATATGAGCTGCTGCTATGCAAATGGGATGCAACTCGCCTTCGCGCGAGAGGGGTGCGCCATCCCGGCCGGCGCCTCGGCACGGTGCCTCGCCGGCAGGCACTTTGCTGGTCGTTTCGGCACTCTTGCCTGGGATGTCGTCGCGTCGCAGGGTCGCCCCGCCATGACCCTCTCCTGTCCGTGTTGGCGCCCTCTGCCGTGCCGGGCTCTCTTCTTCGCTCCCCTCGCCATGCTGTGCCTTGGTCCCGCGACGGCGATGCCAGGACGAGAGAGGCGGCTCGCGCTCGTCAACCGCAACAGAGTCGACGCACCGGCGGTGTCGACGCCCGGGGACGGAGCCCGATCCTGCGGCAGCCGCCCGACTCAACCGGCTTCTCCGCGACCACCGGGCCAACGCCGCTCATCCGATCGATCCCGCCCTGCGCGACACGCTCCGGCCCCTCGACCGGCGCGTTCCCGGGCGCGGCTTCCACGTCATCTCTACCGACCGCACGCCGGCACCCGGAGTCGAACTCGCTGCGCGATGGGGCGGCGCGGCCGAGACCAGCCTTCGCGCATAGGGGCGAGCGATCGACCTCCGCCGCCCGGTCCTTCGCCTGCTCGGCTTGGTCGGCGCGATCTCGCGGTTCGGCCGCCGCGGGGTCGGGCTCCAAAGGGCGGCAAGCCCCTTCGTGCCTCCCGGCACCGGCCCAAGAGGCCGGTGCCGGGCGTCGTTGCAACGGAAGCGAATCGAACCATGGCAGAAACGTTTCTCGTCGCCGGCGGCGCCGGTTTCGTCGGCTCGCACTGCGTTCTCGCCCTGCTTGCGCGCGGCGACCGCGTCATCGTGCTCGACGACCTCTCCACCGGCCACGCCGCCGCAGTGCCGGACGGCGCGGTGCTGGTCCGCGGCCGGGCGGACGACCCCGACGCTCTCGCCCGCGCCTTCAGCCACGGTCCCTTCGACGGGGTGCTACACTTCGCCGCTCTCTCGCTCGTCGGCGACTCCATGCGCGAGCCCTATCGGTATCTGGCGGAGAACGCACGCGTCGGGCTCGCCCTGATCGAGGCCGCGGTCGCGCACGGCGTGAGGCGGTTCGTGCTCTCCTCCACGGCCGCCCTGTTCGCCCATCCGACCCGCATCCCGATCGACGAGGAGGAGCCGATCGATCCGGGTTCGCCCTACGGCGAGAGCAAGGCCTGGCTCGAACGCGCACTCATCTGGGCCGAGCGGATACACGGCCTGAAGTCCGCCTCCCTGCGCTATTTCAACGCGGCGGGAGCCGATCCTGACGGCCGGCTCGGCGAGGACCATCGGCCGGAGACCCATCTCATCCCGCTCGTGCTCGACGCGGTGGCGGGACGCCGCCCGCCGCTCACGGTCTTCGGAGACGACTACCCCACGCCCGACGGCACCTGCATCCGCGACTACATCCACGTCTCCGATCTCGCCACGGCGCACCTGCTCGCGCTGGAGGCGATCCGCGAGCGGAGCGTGCGCTACAACCTCGGCAACGGCCGGGGCCATTCCGTGCGCGAGGTGATCGCCGCAGCGGAGCGCGTCACCGGTCGGCCCGTGCCGCACGTGGTCGGGCCGCGCCGGCCCGGCGACCCGCCGGTGCTCGTCGCCTCGTCGGAGCGGATCAGGCGGGACCTCGGCTGGACGCCGCGCTTCCCCGACCTCGACACCATCATCGCCCATGCCTGGGCCTGGCGGCAGGCCAACCCGAACGGCTACGGCCCGCCCCCCGTGCCGTGAGCGAGCGGGCCGGGAATGGCCAGATAGGCGATGCGCTTGGCTTCGCGTCGCCCGCGCGTCACCGTGTCGAGAACGAGCCCGCAGGCGAAGGCGAGGAAGGAGAGCAGGACGACCCCGAGCGAGAGGATCGCGGTGGGCAGGCGGGGCACGAGCCCCGTCTCGAGGTAGGTCAGCAGCACCGGCCAGAACAAGGCAAGGCCGGCCGCGAACAGGAGCGCGGCGGCGGCCGAGAAGAAGGGAAGGGGGCGCTCCTCCTTCACGAGCTGGAGGATGGTGCGCAGGATGCGCACGCCGTCGCGGATCGTGTTCAGCTTGCTCGCGGTGCCGGCGGGCCGTTCGCGATAGCGCACCGGGAGTTCGCCGATCGGCATCGCGAGCTCGAGAGCGTGCACGGTGAATTCCGTCTCCGTCTCGAAGCCGGAGGCGAGGGCAGGAAAGCTCTTGACGAAGCGACGCGAGAAGACGCGGTAGCCAGAGAGCATGTCGCTGACGCGATTGCCGAACACGAGCGACACGAGGCCCGTGAGCACGCGGTTGCCGAAGCGGTGGCCGCGACGATAGGCGCCGCCCCCTTCCGCCACCCGCACGCCGGTGACCATGTCGAGCCCTTCCGTGCGTGCGAGCTCGAGCATCGCAGGAGCGGCCGCGGCGTCGTAGGTCGCATCGCCGTCGACCAGCACGTAAAAGTCCGCCTCGACGTCGGCGAACATGCGACGGATGACGTGGCCCTTGCCCTGCAGGCGTTCGCGACGCACCACCGCGCCGGCGGCGCGGGCGATCTCCGCCGTGCCGTCGGTCGAGTTGTTGTCGTAGACGTAAATCGTTGCGGCCGGCAGGGTGGAGCGGAAGTCCCGCACCACCGTCGCGATCGCCGCCGCCTCGTTGAAGCACGGGATGAGCACGGCGATGCGCGGGGGGCTCGCGACGTCGCTCGCGAGCCGCGTGAGAGGGGCCGTCATGGGCGCCCCGCGCGGAAGGCGATCGCGCGCGCGGTGGCGAAGTTCAGCGCCATCCCGGCGACCGACCCGGCGGCGACCGCGAGCACGGGGTGTTCGCGCGCCAGGGAGACGGAGGCGACAAGCCCTGCATAGGTGCCTCGATTCACGAGGAAGCCGAGCGTCTGTGTCGCGACGAACCGCGCCCATTGCCGCCCGCGCGCCTGACTTTGCGCTTCGGGGAAGGTGAAGCGCCGGTTCATCGCCCAGGTGAAGGTGGCCGCAACCAGAAAGCCCAGCGCGCCGGCCGCGTAGAGACCAAGGCCCAAGCCGAAATGGGCCGCGTAGACGGTCGCCGTGTCGACCGCGAAGCCGAGGCTGCCGATGACGCCGAAGCGCAGGATCTGCGACGCGAGCGGCAGAGGGGCTGCAAGGCGGCCAGCGCGTGGCGGCGGCGACGGCGGAGTGGCGGGCACGCGCGCCTCAGCCGCGGTCGGGCGGATAGATCTCGTCGACGAACGGATCGATCTCGATCTCTTCCGCCTCAGGAATGGGAAGGACCTCGGTCTCCACCGCGTCGTCGCGGAAGATGTGGCGCATCAGACCGAGGCAACGCTTTCCCCCTTTCGCGTCGGGCAGGAGCTTCTCGCCGACCAGGAAGCCCGTCGCGGGGCACCAAGCGAGGGTGGCGGGACCGTAAGCCGCGAGGCGCGCGACATGGAGATGGCCGGAGGCAACGAGGCGCAGGCCCCGGTTCGTGAACAGCTCGGCAAGCGGCGCGCGAGCACCCGATGGCACCGCCCAGTAGCCGACGTCTCCCTCCTCCAGCGACTCGATGAGGGCCGGCTTGTGCAGGAACACCGCGAGCCGGCGGTCGCCAAGGCTCTGCAGCGCCTCGGCGACGGTTTGCTCGACAGCCCGATCGAGCCCATCGCCCGCCCCCATCGCTTGGCTGTTCAGGCCAAGGAGGCGCCAGCCCGGCCGATCCTCCGTCCACAGGGCGGGCCCGAAATGGCGCTCGAAGCGGGCGACACGCTCGCCATCGGCGGGCTGGCGCGCCGAGCCGCCATCGCCGACATCGTGATTGCCGGGGACCACGCGGACGGGGGCCGAGATCGCGGCAAGCCCGCGCGCAGCGAAGGCGCAGTCCTCCTCCCAGTCCGCCCCGTCCAGGGTCACGTCGCCGGTATGCACGACGAGATCGGGTGAGAGACGGTTGATCGCCGCCACCGCCGCCTCCCAGTTGGCGTTGAAGCGCGTTATGCGCGGCGAGACGTGGCTGTCGGACACCTGGATGACGCTGAACATGGCACAGCCTCCAATCGGAAGGGCCGTATAGCAGGGCGGCGATGGACCGGAACCGGGGCGAACGATCACGCCCGCGCGCCTACACCGCTACCGGAGTGCGCGGTCCCGTCCTAGCCTTCGGGCGATGATCGAACGGGCGATCGTGATCACGGGGGCGGCGAGCGGCATCGGGGCGGCAACCGCCGTGCGCCTCGCCGGGCCTGGGGTCGCCCTTCTCCTGCACACGCGGGCCAGCCGAGAGCGGCTTGAGCGCGTGGCGGCAGCGGCCGAGACGGCCGGTGCGCGGGCCGAAACGGTGCTCGGCGACCTTGCCGACCCTGCCGTCGCGCCCGCGCTCATTTCGGCCTGTCGCGACCGCTTCGGCCGCGTCGACGGGGTGGTCGCCAACGCCGGCTTCGCCGACCCGACGCCGTGGGGCTCGCTCGATCCCGCCCGGCTCGACGCGTCCTTCGCGCCGATCGCGCGCGCCTTCGCCGCCCTGGCGGAAGCCGCCCTTCCGCATCTGGGCGGCGGCGGCCGGGTGGTCGCGGTCGGCTCCTTCGTCGCGCACGCGATGCGCCCGCGCCTGCCCCAGTTTCCCGCCTCCGCCGCCGCCAAGGCCGCGCTTGCGGCGCTTGTGCGCTCGCTCGCCGTCGCGCTCGCCCCGCGCGGGGCGACGGCCAACGCCGTGGTGCCGGGGTTCATCCGCAAAGAGCGCCACGCGCCGTCGGCTTTGCCCCCGGGCCAGCCGGTGGAGCTCGAAATCCCGATGGGGCGCAAGGGCGAGCCCGACGAGGTGGCGGCGGTGATCGCCTTCCTGCTGTCGCGCGAGGCCTCTTACGTCACTGGCCAAGTGATCGCTGTGGACGGCGGTCTGTGTCTGTGAGGGAACGATGGATGTCGCCGTGATCGGCCTCGGCCGGATGGGGCTTGCCATGGCGCGGCGGCTTGCCCGGCGAGGGCACATGGTGCGGGGCTGGGACACGGCCCCGGGCCGCCGCGACGCGGCGCGCGCGGGCGGCATCGCGGTGGCGGAAGACGCAACGGCGGGAGCCGAGATCGTGCTGCTCTCCTTGCCCGACGATGCCGCGGTGCGGGCGGTGGCTGAGCGGCTGCCGGCCGCGGGGCTGCGCGCCGGGGCGGTGGTGGTCGACACCTCGACCGTGTCGCCCGCAACGCCGCGGGCACTCGCCCCGCCTTTCGCCGCCATCGGCCTCGGTTGGCTCGATGCCCCGGTCTCGGGGGGCCCTGCCGGCGCAGCCGAAGGCAGGCTGGTGGCGATGGCCGGCGGCGAGGCCGAGACGCTGGCCGCCGCCCGGCCGGTCCTCGATGACCTTGCGCATCGCGTCGTGCACGTCGGGCCGCCGGGCGCGGGCGCCGTTGCCAAGCTCGCCAACAACCTGCTGCTCGCCGCCAACGTGATCGCCGCGGCGGAAGCGATCGCGCTCGCGCGTCGCGCCGGGGTCGAGCCCGCGCGGGTGCTGGACGCGATCAACGGCGCCTCCGGCCGGTCTGCAGCGACGGAGGTGAACCTGCCGCGTTGGATCCTGTCCGGCCGTTTCGACTCCGGCTTCACCGCCGGGCTGATGCGCAAGGACCTTAGGCTCGCGCGAGCGCTTGCGGACGGCGTCGGGTTCGCCGAAGGACTCGTGCTGGAGGCGGTGCGGCTCTGGCTCGACAGCCCGGTGCCGGATGCGGCGGATTTCAACCGCGTGCCGGCTGCCGTGCTCGGGGAATTGGGGCATGGCTGATGCGCGCACGACGGTGTCGTCGCCTGCCGTCGCGCGCGCGCGCTGGCGGGAGTTGATGGGCGAGGGCGCGGGAGCGGGCGCTTGGATGGCCGGTTCGCTTGTCGCGGGCGAAGGCGAGGCGATCGCTCTCCTCGACCCGGCGACCGGGGCGGAGATCCTGCGTTACCGCGACGCGGGGGCGCGCATCGCGGCCGAAGCGGCGCGGGTGGCGGAGGCCGGCTTCCGCTCCTGGTCGCGGCTGACGGCGGCGGAGCGCGGGAGGCTGCTCTGGGCCTGGGGCGAGGCGGTGGCGGCTGAGGCCGAGACCTTGGCCGAGCTCGAGGCGGCGGCGAGCGGCAAGCCGATCCGCGACTGCCGGCGCGAGGTCGCGGCTGTCGCTGACATGCTGCGCTACTGGGCGGGCTGGGCGGACAAGCTCGAAGGCCGCGTGGTGCCCGTTCCGACCTCGCATCGGGTTGTCGTCACTCACGAGCCGCAGGGCGTCGTTCTGGCGATCACGCCCTGGAACGCGCCGCTCTTCACCGCGGGCTGGAACGTGGCCCCCATCCTGGCCGCAGGAAATGCCTGCATCCTCAAGCCGTCCGAGCTCTCGCCGCTCACCTCGCTCGCCTTCGCCGCGCTCGGCGAACGGGCGGGGCTGCCGGTCGGCGTGCTGACCGTGGTGCCGGGTTTCGGTTCCACCACGGCGCAGGCGCTTCTCGCCGACGAGCGGGTGGCGATGGCGACCTATGTCGGCGGGGCGGAAGGCGGGGCCGCGGTGTCGCTGGCCTGCGCGCGGCGCGGCATCCCGGTGCTGCTCGAGCTCGGCGGCAAGAGCGCCAACATCGTCTTCGCCGACTGCGACTGGGCGGCGGCGGTGCGCGGGGCGCAGGCGGCGATCTTCGCCGGCTGCGGCCAGTCCTGTGTCGCCGGGTCGCGGCTTCTCGTCGCCGCCTCCGTCGCCGACCGTTTCGTGGCCGATGTCGCGGCTGGTGCGGGCCGGATCGCGGTCGGCCTCCCGCTCGACCCCGCAACCGAGATGGGGCCGATCGCCAATGCGCGGCAGTTCGCCAAGGTTCGCGCCATGCTGGATCGCGCGGTCGCCGCGGGCGGTCGCCTGCTTTGCGGGGGGAAGGCGCCGGCGGGCCTGCCCGCAGGCGGATACTGGCTTGCGCCAAGCATCGTCGCTCCGGCCTCGGCACAGGCGGAGGTCGCGCAGGAGGAGGTGTTCGGTCCCGTGTTGGCCGTTCTTCCCTTCGCCGATGAGGCCGAGGCGATCGCGCTCGCCAACGGCACGCGGTTCGGGCTCGCCGCCGGGGTGTGGACGCGGGACGTCTCGCGCGCGCATCGGGTCGCGGCAGCCCTGCGGGCGGGAACGGTGTGGGTGAACGGCTACCGGAGCCTCCACGTCGCCGTGCCTTTCGGCGGGTTTGCCGCCTCCGGCCACGGCCGGTCGTCGGGGCGCGAGGCGCTCGCCGCGTATACCCGGCCGAAGGCGGTCTGGATCGAGACCTTAGACCCGCCGCCGGTCGCCTTCGGCCATATTCCGCCATAGACGGCGGACGCGCGCCGCGCCATTCTGACACGAGAAGCGCACGGTTCCGAACAGGGAGTCCGGACGATGAAGCGACGCACGTTTCTCGGTGCTGCCGCTGCCACGCTGGCCGCACCGTCCCTTTCGCGCGCGCAGGCCGCCCGCACGCTGAAGTTCATCCCGCACGCCAACCTCACCGTCGTCGACCCGATCTGGACGACGGCCTATGTCAGCCGCAACCACGGCTTCCTCATCTGGGACACGCTCTACGGCCTCGACGAGCAGTATAGACCGCAGCCGCAAATGGTGGAGGGCCACAGCGTCGAGGACGACGGCAAGCTCTGGACCTTCACCCTTCGCGAGGGCCTGCGCTTCCACGACGGCGAGCCGGTGCGGGCGCGCGATTGCGTCGCCTCCATCGCGCGGTGGGCGAAGCGCGATGCGATGGGGGCGCGGCTTGCCGCGCTCACCGACGAGATGGCGGCGATCGACGACCGCCGCTTCCGCATCCGGCTCAAGCGTCCCTTCGCGCTGATGCTCGATGCCTTGGCGAAGCCGCCCTCGAACGTCTGCTTCATCATGCCCGAGCGGGTGGCGGAGACCGACGCCTTCACCCAGATCCGCCCCGACCAGCTGATCGGGTCCGGGCCCTTCACCTTCAAGCGCGACGAGTTCGTTGCCGGCTCGCGCGTCGTCTACGAGCGCTTCGCGGGCTACCAGCCGCGGCCCGGCGGCACGCCTTCCGGCACGGCGGGGCCGAAGGTCGTGCATTTCGACCGCGTCGAGTGGCACGTGATCCCGGACTTCGCCACCGCGGCCGCCGCCATCCAGTCCGGCGAGATCGACTGGTGGGAGAACACGACGGCCGACCATCTCCCGCTTCTTGAGCGCAACCGGAACGTCGCCGTGACGATCCCCGATCCGCTCGGGCTGATCTCGATCCTGCGACCGAACTTCCTCACTGCGCCGACGAACAACAAGCTGTTCCGGCAGGCGCTTCTGCGCGCGGTGAACCAGGCCGACTACATGGCGGCGGTGATGGGCGCCGACCCGAAGTATTGGCGGACGGGTGTTGGCGTGTTCACGCCGGGCACGCCGCTTGCGAGCACTGTCGGCCTCGAGGCGTTCAAGGCCGACCTGAACGAAGCCCGACGCCTGATCCGCGAGAGCGGCTACAACGGCGAGCGCATCGTCTTGCTCGCCACGACCGACATCGCCTCGCTTGCCGCCTTGAGTCAGGTGACGGGCGACCTGCTCCGCCGCCTCGGCCTCAACGTCGACTACCAGGCGATGGACTGGGGCACGGTGGTGCAGAGACGCGCCTCGCGCGAGCCGATCGAGCGTGGCGGGTGGAACATCTTCTGCACCAACTGGGCGGGGCTCGACCACATCAACCCCGCCGGCCATCATGCCATGCGCGGCTCAGGCGCCCAGGCCTGGCCGGGCTGGCCGGACATCCCGCGCATCGAGGAGCTGCGCGACGCATGGTTCGACGCCCCCGACCTCGAGACGCAGAAGCGGATCGCGGCCGAGATCCAGCAGGTTGTGCTGGACGAGGTGCCCTATATCCCGCTCGGCCAGTTCTTCCAGCCGCTCGCGCACCGGCGCAGCATCACGGGCGTGATGCAGCCCTTCGGCATCCCGGTGTTCTGGAACGTGCGTCGCGCTTGATCGTTCGCGCGCGTTCGATTGCCCCTTGGCGGGAGCCGGAGCGGGGCGCTACTGTGTTCCGCAACGAATGCCACCCGGCGCCCAAGCGAACGGGATGGTCACAGGGAGGCCGACGCGGTCGCGCGGGCGGAAGGCGTCGCGGCAGATGCGGGCAAGGGAGCAAAGCATGAAGCGTCGGAGTGTTCTCAAGGGCGCGGCAGCATCGATAGCCGGCGCGGCGGCAGGCTTGCCGCGCCCCGCAATTGCGCAAGGAGCCACCCGCGTCCTCCGTTTCGTTCCGCAAGCGAACCTCGCCAATTTCGACCCGATCTGGGGCACGCAGTTCGTCGTCCGCAACGCCTCGATGCTGGTGTGGGACACCCTCTACGGCATCGACAACACCTTCACGCCCCGCCGACAGATGGTGGAGAGCGAGGAGGTCTCGGCCGACGGGCTGACCTGGACGTTCCGGCTCCGCCCCGGCCTGCGTTGGCACGATGGCGAGCCCGTGCTGGCGCGCGACTGTGTGGCAAGCCTCGAGCGCTGGATGGTGCGCGACGGCATGGGGCAGATGATCCGCGCGCTGCGCCAGGAGCTGGTTGCCGTCGATGACCGCACCTTCCGGCTGCGCCTCTCCGCGCCCTACCCCAAGCTCCTGTTCGCGCTCGGCAAGAACAACACGCCGATCGCTTTCATGATGCCGGAACGGATCGCCAAGACCGACCCTTTCCAGCAGATCACCGAGTTCATCGGCTCGGGCCCCATGCGGTTCAACCGCGCCGAATGGGTCCCAGGAGCGCGCGCGACGTGGAGCCGCTTCGAGCAGTACGTGCCGCGCGACGAGCCGCCGAACTGGCTTTCGGGCGGCAAGCGCATGCTGGTCGATCGCATCGAGTGGATCATCCAGCCCGATCCTGCCACGGCTGCGGCGGCGCTGCAGGCCGGCGAGGTCGACTGGTGGGAGACGCCGCTCACCGACCTCGTTCCGGTGCTGCGCCGCAACCGCAACATCCGGATCGATATCGCCGACCCGCTTGGCAACGTCGGTTGCCTGCGCTTCAACCATCTGCACCCCCCGTTCAATGATGTCCGCGCGCGCCAGGCCATCGCCTGGGTGGTGAACCAGGCGGATTTCATGCGCGCCGTGGTGGGCGGAGACGATGGGCTGTGGCGGCCGATGTTCAGCTATTTCACGCCCGAGACGCCGAACTATACCGAAGCCGGGGCGGAGATCCTCAAGAACACGCGGGATCCGGCGATGGCGCGCCGCCTGCTGCAGGAGGCCGGCTACAACGGCGAGCCGGTGGTGATGCTGGTTGCGCAGGATCTTGCCCCGCTCTCCGCGATGGGTCAGGTGGCGAATGCGCTCCTGCGCAGCATCGGCATGAATGTCGACTACGTCGCGACCGACTGGGGCACGGTGGGTGCCCGGCGGGCAAGCCGCGAACCGCGCGAGCGCGGCGGGTGGAACATCTTCTTCACCTGGTTCGCGGGGGCAGACTGCACCAACCCGGCGAGCTACTTGGGGCTTCGCGCGCACGGCGAGGGGGCGTGGTTCGGCTGGCCGAACGATCCGGCGATCGAACGGGGCCGCGACAAATGGTTCGCCGCCCGCAATGCGGAGGAGGAGCGCGCCGCCTGCGAGGAGATCAACCGCGCGGCGATGATCAGCCAGCCCTTCACGCCGACCGGCTTCTACCGCGCCTATCAGGCGTGGCGGACGAACGTGTCGGGCATCGTGCCGGGCCCGCTGCCCTGGTTCTGGGGCGTGTCGAAGTCCTGAGCCTGGAGCGGGCGGTGAAGCGGCGAGACCTGCTCCGCGGAGCCGTCGCCGCCACGGCGGCGCTCGCTGCGCCGGCTGTGCACGGCCAAGCGTCGGCGACGCGCGTGCTCCGCATCGTTCCGCAGGCCAATCTCACCAGCCTCGATCCGATCTGGACTACCGCCACGATCACCCGCACCCATGCCTATCTGGTCTACGATACGCTGATCGGCATGGACTCCTCGTTTCAGCCGCGGCCGCAAATGGCGGAGGGCTGGACGATCGAGGATGACGGCAAGGTCTACACCTTCACGTTGCGCGAGGGCCTGCGCTTCCACAACGGGGAGATGGTCACGGCGCGCGACGTCGTCGCCTCAATCAGGCGATGGTGGGCGCGCGACGGCTTCGGGCAGGAGATCGCCAGGCGTCACGCGAGCCTGATTGCGCTCGATGATCGCCGGCTGCGGCTGACGCTGCAGAAGCCCTTCGCGCTCACCCTGAAGGCGCTCGGCAAGGCCAATGCCTCGCCATGCTTCGTGATGCCGGAGAGTGTCGCCAACACCGACCCGCATACGCAGATCACCTCGGCGATCGGCTCAGGCCCGTACCGGTTCGTGCGCGAGGAGTGGAATCCCGGTTCGCGCGTCGTCTACGCGCGCTTCGAGGGCTACGTGCCCCGGCAGGAGCCGACGGACTGGACGGCGGGGGCAAAGCTCGCCAACGCCGAGCGGATGGAGTGGCACATCATCCCGGACCCGGCGACGGCGGGTGCGGCGTTGCAGTCGGGCGAGGTCGACTTCTGGGAGATCCCCCTGCATGACCTGCTTCCCGTGTTGCGGCGCAACCGCAACATCGTGGTGGTGGTGCGCGACCCCATCGGATCGGTCGGGATGCTGCGCTTCAACCATCTGGTGCCACCGTTCGACAATCCGGCGCTGCGTCGCGCCCTGATGCTAGCGGTCGATCAGGAGAACTATCTGCGCGCGGTGGTGGGCGATGACCCTTCGATGTACGCGACCTCATACAGTTTCTGGTCACGCGGCAGCCCGATGCACACGGAGGAGGGCTCCGAGCCGCTGCGCGTGAAGAGCGTCGAACGGGCGCGGGCCGCCCTGCGCGAGGCCGGTTATGCGGGGCAACGGGTCGTGCAGCTCCACGCCTCCGACTTCCCCACCCTCGCTGCGCTCAGCCAGGTGACCGCTGATCTCTTGCGTCGGCTCGAAGTGAACCTCGAATTCGTCGCCACTGACTGGGGTACCGTGGTGCAACGGCGTGCCTCGCGCGAACCGATTGAGCGCGGGGGGTGGAATATCTTTCACACCACCTGGTCCGGGCCCGACTGGTTCGACCCGGCCTCGACTCTCGCGATGCGGGCAAACGGCAACGCGGCATGGTTCGGCTGGCCGACCAGCGAGCGCATGGAAGCCCTGCGCGAACAGTGGTTCGATGCGCCGACCGAGGCCGACCAGAAGCGGATCGCGGCCGAGATCCAGCGCGAGGCATTCCAGGTCGTGCCGCACATCCCGCTCGGGCACTTCCTCAGCCCATCGGCGCACCGGCGCAATGTGACCGGGGTGATCAAGAGCCCGATCGTGCTGTTCTACAACATGGGCAAAAGCAGCTGAGAGGCGTCTTGGCCGACTCGCGAAGATGATGTGGAGAGATCGCTTCCGAGTGGCGGCGCGCATCAAGGTTACAGTTTCGACGTCGAAGGCGACCGGCTGAGGAGTAGGTAGGTCCTATGCTCGCCTACGTGGTCAGACGCATCCTTGCCACCATTCCGGTGATGCTCGTCGTCGCCTTCGTTGTCTTCTCGATGCTCATGCTGGCCCCTGGCGACCCGGCCGCCGTCATCGCGGGCGACCAGGCGAGCCCGCAGGACGTCGAGCGCATCCGCCAGGCGCTCGGGCTCGATCGACCGTTCCTTGTCCAGTTCGCCGACTTCCTCTGGCGCCTGGTGCATCTCGATCTTGGCACCTCCATCTTCACCAACCTTCCTGTCACGCACATGATTGCGCAGCGGATCGAACCCACGCTCGCGCTGATGGTGTTCACCATCGTGCTGGCCGTTTCGGTCGCGGTGCCGCTCGGCGTGTTGGCCGCCTGGAAGGCGGGGTCGTGGATCGACCGCGGCGTGATGCTGTTCGCCGTCCTCGGCTTCTCCGTGCCTGTCTTTGTCGTCGGCTATCTGCTCGCCTATTTCGTCGCTCTCGAGTGGGACCTCTTGCCCGTTCAGGGCTACACGCCGTTGAGCCAAGGGTTGCTGCCGTTCATCGAGAACCTGATCTTGCCCGCGGTCGCGCTTGGCACCGTCTACATCGCGTTGATCGCGCGCATCACGCGAGCGACCGTGCTCGAGGTGCTCGCGCAGGACTACATCCGCACCGCAAAGGCGAAGGGGCTCGGCACGCGGCCGATCCTCTTCCTGCACGCCTTGAAGAACGCCGCGGTTCCGATCAGCACCGTCGTCGGGATCGGCATCGCGCTGCTGATCGGTGGCGCGGTAGTGACCGAGAGCGTTTTTGCGATCCCCGGCCTTGGGCGTCTGACGGTCGATGCGATCCTCCGCCGGGACTACCCGGTCATCCAGGGTGTCGTGCTGCTGTTCAGTTTCCTCTACGTGCTGATCAACCTCCTGATCGACCTTCTGTACACCGTTTTTGACCCGAGGATCCGCTATTGAGCCCGGACACGGCCGTCGCCGCCAGCCCCGCCGCGGTCGAGGTGTTCGCGGAGGAGCCGCGTCGCGGGGGCGTACGCACCTTCCTCCGGCGCCACCCGTCGGTCGTGCTCGGCGGCACGATCCTCGCCCTCATGGTGGCGATTGCCATCCTCGCGCCCTATCTGTGGACCACCGACCCGCAGGCGCTTGCGCCGCGTCTTCGCGTCCGCCCGCCATCGGCCGAGTTCTGGTTCGGCACCGACATGCTGGGGCGCGACATTTACTCGCGGGTCGTCTATGGGACACGGGTTTCACTGATCGTCGGGTTCTCGGTCGCGCTCCTCGCTTCGCTTGCGGGCCTTGCCATCGGTCTTGTCTCGGGGTTCATCCGTCTCGCCGACGGAATCATCATGCGGGTGATGGACGGGTTGATGTCGATCCCGCCCATCCTTCTGGCCATTGCCCTGATGGCGGCCACGCGCGGCTCTGTCCAGAACGTGATCATCGCCATTACGATCGCCGAAATCCCCCGCGTATCGCGCCTGGTGCGAGGGGTCGTGCTCTCCTTGCGGGAACAGCCTTTTGTGGAGGCCGCCATCGCCGCCGGCACGACAACGCCGAAGATTATCATCCGGCACATCCTGCCCAATACTCTTGCGCCGCTGACCGTGCAGGCCACCTACATCTGCGCCTCGGCGATGATCACGGAGGCGATCCTCTCCTTCATTGGCGCGGGAACGCCGCCGATTATTCCGTCCTGGGGAAACATCATGGCGGAAGGCCGCGCGCTCTGGCAGGTCGCACCGTACATCGTCTTCTTCCCTGCGGCGTTCCTGTCGCTCACGGTGCTGTCGGTAAACCTGCTGGGCGACGGGCTGCGGGATGCTCTCGATCCGCGCATGGCGAAGCGCGTGTGAGGGCGGAGATGGCGGAACGCCTGCTCGAGGTCGTTGATCTCCGCACCCACTTCCGCACGCCGGACGGCACCGTTCGGGCGGTGGACGGGGTCTCGTTCCACATCGATGCCGGCGAGACCCTCGCTGTCGTCGGCGAGTCCGGTTGCGGCAAGTCCGTCACCTCGATGTCGATCCTTCGCCTGATCCCGGAGCCGCCCGGCAGGGTGACGGGGCGGATCACGTTCCGTGGTCGCGATCTTCTGTCCATGAGTGAGCGCGAGATCCGGCGGATTCGCGGCAACGAGATCAGCATGATCTTCCAGGAACCGATGACGTCGCTGAACCCGGTGCTGACGGTGGGACGACAGATCCGCGAAACACTCAAGCTGCATCAGGGGCTCGATGATCGGGCGGCAGAGGCACGCGCGATCGAGATGCTCGATCTCGTGCATATCCCGGAGGCGAGACGTCGCGTGAAGGAGTATCCGCACCAGCTCTCAGGCGGCATGCGCCAGCGCGTGATGATCGCCATGGCACTCGCCTGCAACCCGAAGCTCCTGATCGCTGACGAGCCAACCACGGCGCTGGACGTCACCATCCAGGCGCAGATCCTTGACCTGATGCGCGAGCTCAAGGCGAAGGTAGGGGCAGCGATCCTTCTCATCACGCACGATCTCGGCGTGGTGGCCGAGATGGCAGAGCGGATCGTGGTCATGTACGCCGGCCGCAAGGTCGAGGAGGCGCGCGCGACTGACCTCTTCCGCACTCCGCGCCACCCCTACACGCGCGGGCTCCTCGGAGCGGTCCCCAAGCTTGGTTCGTCCCTCGCAACGGACGCTCCCTCCCGTCTTGCCGAGATCCCGGGCATCGTGCCGAACCTGAAGAAGCCCATCATCGGCTGTGCCTTTGCCTCGCGCTGTGCTGAGGCAACGGAGCTGTGCCGCAGGGTGGCGCCGCCGATCGAAATGAAGGCGGACGGCCACTATGTCGCGTGCCACCATGCGGCACGGGAGGTGGTCGCCGCATGAACGCCGCCGCGTCCTCTCGACCCCTGCTCGAGGTCTACAACCTCAAGAAGCACTTCCCGATCCGCGCCGGCTTCTTCTCGGGGGTCACGGGATACGTGTACGCTGTGGATGGCGTCTCGTTCACCATTGCGCGCGGCGAGACGCTTGCGCTGGTCGGGGAGTCGGGTTGCGGCAAATCGACCGTCGGCCGCACGGTGCTGCGCCTTCTCGAACCGACGGCCGGGCAGGTGCTGCTGGACGGCGTTCGCATCGACAACCTGTCCTCACGCCGGCTGAGGCCGCTGCGTCGGCGGATGCAGGTCGTCTTCCAGGATCCGTTCTCCTCGCTCAATCCAAGGCTCAAGGTGCGCGACATCCTCGCCGAGCCGATCACCAATTTCGGCTTGGCGACCTCGCGCGCCGACCTCGACGACCGCATCGCCGACCTTCTCGACAAGGTTCGCCTGCCTCGCGACGCGATGAACCGTTTCCCGCACGAGTTCTCGGGGGGGCAAAGACAGCGGATCGGCATCGCGCGCGCCCTCGCCCCGGGGGCAGATCTCATCATTTGCGACGAGGCGGTCTCCGCGCTCGATGTTTCGGTGAAGGCGCAGATCGTGAACCTCCTGGCCGACCTGCAGCGCGGGCTTGGACTTTCGCTCCTCTTCATCAGCCACGACCTTGCGATCGTCGAGCACCTCACGCACCGCGTGGCGGTGATGTATCTCGGCAAGATCGTCGAGATCGCGGACAAGCGGCCCCTGTTTTCCGCCCCCAAGCACCCCTATACGGAGGCGCTGCTTTCGGCCGTTCCGGTGCCGGATCCGACGGTGAAGCGCAACCGCATCATCCTCTCCGGCGACGTTCCGAGCCCGATCCGCCCCCCGCCGGGCTGCCGCTTCCACACCCGCTGCCCGCGCGCCTTCGACCGCTGCCGGGTCGAAGAGCCGGTGCTGCGCGTCGTCGGACCCGGCCACGCCACGGCCTGCCATCTCCACGACACACCGGCCCTGGCGCTCGCCGCTTGACGCCGCTCCCGCGCCCTGGCGACACTCGCACCGGGACGGAGAGCGGCCGCCGCGCCACGGCCGCCAGAGCGAAGAAGGGAGACGCCGGATGCCGAAGGTCTCGCTGACCGTGAACGGCAAGCCTGTAACCGTCGAGGTGGAGAACCGCACGCTGCTGGTCGAAATGCTGCGCGAGCAGCTCCGTCTCACCGGAACCCATGTCGGCTGCGACACCAGCCAGTGCGGCGCGTGTGTCGTTCACGTCAACGGGGCGTCGGTGAAGTCCTGCACGATCCTCGCCGTGCAGTGCGAAGGCGCGGACGTGCTCACCATCGAAGGACTGGCGTCGCCTGACGGCACGCTGCATCCGATGCAGGAGGCGTTTCGCGAGTACCATGCGCTGCAGTGCGGATTCTGCACTCCTGGCATGGTGATGAGCGCGATCGACCTCGTGCAGCGCAACCCCCAGGGGCTTTCGGACCGCGAGATCCGCGAGGGGCTCGAAGGCAACCTGTGCCGGTGCACGGGCTATCACAACATCGTCCGCGCCATCGCCGCTGCTCAGTTGGTCATGCACGGCAAGGCGAAGGAACTCCCGCGCGCGGCCGAGTGAACGCCTGCTTATCGCGCGCTGACGAAACGCGCCAAGAACGACGGAAGGCAGCGGGAACGATCGCTGTGACGAGGGGACCGAGGGAGACCGTCCATGGGCTTCGAGGGAATTGGCGCGAGCGTGCGGAGGCGTGAGGACCTCCGCTTCCTCTCCGGGCGCGGCACGTATACGGACGACATCAATCGCCCGAACCAAGCCTATGCCGTGATCCTGCGCAGCCCCCACGCACATGCGCGGATCCGCGGCATCGACACGAGCCGCGCGCGCTCGGCCCCGGGCGTGATTGCCGTCTTTACCGGGGCGGACATGGCGGCCGAGAAGATCGGGGGCCTGCCCTGCGGTTGGCAGGTGAAGAACAAGGACGGAACGCCGATGGCGGAACCGCCGCATCCGGTGCTCGCGGTCGGCAAGGTCCGCCATGTCGGCGATCCGGTGGCGGTCGTGATCGCGGAGTCCAAGGCGCAGGCGCGCGATGCGGCAGAGCGCATTGCCGTCGACTGGGAGGTGTTGCCCGCGGCGGCGACCATGGAAGCGGCGCTGAAGCCTGGAGCACCGCTCGTGCACGACGATGTCCCGGGCAACCTCTGCTACGACTGGCACTTGGGCGACAAGGCCGCCGTGGAGGCGGCCTTCGCCAAGGCGCACAAGATCGCTCGCCTCGAGCTCACCAATAATCGGCTGATCCCGAACGCGATGGAGCCCCGTTGCGCGGTCGGCGAATACGATCCCGCGACCGGTGATTACACGCTCTGGACGACGAGCCAGAACCCGCACGTCATCAGGCTCCTGATGGGCGCCTTCGTGCTCAACATCCCCGAGCACAAGCTGCGCGTCGTCGCACCCGATGTCGGCGGCGGCTTCGGGTCGAAGATCTATCACTACGCCGAGGAGGCGATCGTCACCTGGGCGGCGGGCAAGCTGAAGCGCCCGGTGAAGTGGACGGCGGACCGCACCGAATCCTTCATGTCGGATGCGCATGGGCGCGATCACGTCACGAAGGCCGAACTCGCCCTCGATGATCAGGGACGTTTCCTCGCGCTTCGCGTGCGCACCTTGGCCAACATGGGCGCCTACCTCTCCACCTTCGCGCCCTGCGTGCCGACCTATCTCTACGCCACGCTGCTCGCCGGCGTCTACACCACGCCCGCGATCTACGCCGAGGTGAAAGCGGTCTTCACCAATACGGTCCCGGTCGATGCGTATCGCGGGGCGGGCCGGCCCGAGGCGACGTTCCTGCTCGAGCGGCTGGTCGACATCGCCGCCCTGGAGATGGGGATGGATCGCGTGGAGATCCGCCGGCGCAACTTCATCCCGAAGGATGCGTTCCCGTATCAGACGCCGGTGGCCTTGCAGTACGACAGCGGCGACTACCACCGCACGCTGGACGAGGCGCTGGAGGCCTCCGCCTGGGCGACGTTCGAGCAGCGCCGCGCCGAGGCGGCACGCCGCGGCAAGCTGCGCGGCATCGGCATCTCCACCTACATCGAGGCCTGCGGCATCGCCCCCTCGGCCGTCGTCGGCTCGCTTGGGGCGCGCGCGGGCCTCTACGAAGTGGCCAACATCCGCGTGAACCCCACCGGCAGCATCACCGTGTTCACCGGGACGCACAGCCACGGCCAGGGCCACGAGACGACCTTCGCCCAGCTCGTCGCCGACCGCTTCGGCGTGCCGATGAGCCAGGTCGAGATCGTGCACGGCGACACGGCCAAGGTTCCCTTCGGCATGGGCACCTACGGGTCGCGCTCGCTCGCAGTCGGCGGGTCCGCGATCGTCAAGGCCGCCGACAAGATCATCGCCAAGGCCAAGCGCATCGCTGCCCACCTGCTCGAGGCCTCGGTGGACGACATCGAGTTCAAGGACGGCATGTTCCGTGTCGCAGGAACCGACCGCGCCAAGGCGCTGGCGGAGATCAGCCTCGCCGCCTACGTGCCGCACAACTACCCCATCGAGGAGTTGGAACCCGGCCTCGAGGAGACCGCGTTCTACGATCCGAAGAACTTCACCTTCCCCGCCGGCTGCCACATCTGCGAGGTCGAGATCGACCCCGAGACGGGCGAGGTGGAGGTGGTGAACTTCACGGCGGTGGACGATGTGGGCCGCGTCATCAACCCGATGATCGTCGAGGGCCAGGTGCAGGGCGGCGTGGCGCAGGGCATCGGCCAGGCGCTGCTCGAGACCTGCGTCTACGACGAGGCGGGACAGCTCGTCTCAGGCAGTATGATGGACTACACCCTGCCCCGCGCCGACGACCTGCCGGACATCCGGGTCGGCACGGCGGTGACGATGTGCACGCACAATCCGCTCGGCGTGAAGGGCTGCGGCGAGGTGGGCGCGATCGGGGCGCCGCCGGCGGTGATCGGCGCGGTGGTCGATGCGCTGCGCGACTATGGGGTTCGCCACATCGACATGCCGGCCACCCCGCAGAAGATCTGGCGCATCATCCAGGCCGGGCGGCAGCGTCTGGCGGCCGAGTGAGGGAAGGGGAGAGCACGCGATGTACGATTTCGCCTATCACCGTCCGGCCACGGTCGCGGAGGCGGTGAAGCTGCTCGCCGCCGATCCGGAGGCGAAGGTGATCTCCGGCGGCATGAGCCTGATCCCGGTGCTCAAGCAGAGGCTCGCCCGGCCCTCGGCGCTGATCGATCTCGGGGGCATCCCGGATCTCGCCGGCATTTCCGTCGGCGCTACGTCGGTGACGATCAAGGGGCGCACGACGCATGCCGCGGTCGCCGCCTCGCCCGAGGTGAAGCGCGCGATCCCGGCGCTGGCCGACCTTGCGTCGCACATCGGCGATCCGCAGGTCCGCAACCGCGGCACCATCGGCGGCTCCATCGCCAACCATGATCCGACGGCGGATTATCCCGCCGCCGTGCTCGGGCTCGGCGCGACGGTGCACACCTCGAAGCGCAGGATCGCGGCGGACGACTTCTTCACCGGCCTCTTTTCGACCGCTCTCGAGCCCGACGAGATCGTCACCGCCGTCGAGTTCCCGATCCCGGAGAAGGCGGCCTATATGAAGTTCCCGAACCCCGCCTCACGCTACGCCATGGTGGGCGTGTTCGTCGCCAAGGGACCGATGGGCGTGCGCGTGGCGGTCACCGGCGCGGGGGCGCACGGCGTGTTCCGCCACGCGGCAATGGAGGAGGCGCTGGCCAAGTCGTGGTCGCCCGAGGCGCTGGAGGGAATCACCACGCCGGCCGAGGACCTGAACAACGACATCCACGCCTCGCGGGAGTATCGCGCGCACCTTGTCGGCGTCATGGCGAAGCGGGCGGTGGCGAAGGCGAGCTGAGGGGCAGCCCCGCGGCACAAGCGGAGCGCTCAGGCGCGCGCGGAACCGGGGGCTCAGGACCCGCGCGGTAGAGCGTGGATCGGGCGAGGGGTATCGCAGCTCAGGCGTCGCCGAAGCAGATCCCCAAGCCCCGCGCCACCCGCACCAGATCGCCTTCAGGGTCGACGGGGCGGGCGGGCAGGGCTGCGGTCTCTACCGGCGCGTCCCCGACCCGTCCTTCGCGCCAGACCACGATGCGGCCGAACCGACCGCTCATCGCAAGATCGACCGCATGCACGCCCATCGAGGAGGCGACGAGGCGGTCGAGCGTGCCGGGAGAGCCGCCGCGCTGGACATGGCCGAGCACGGTCACCCTCGCCTCCGCGCCGGTGGCGCGCTCAAGTGCTGCGGCGATCTTGGCACCTACCCCGCCAAGACGCGGCATCGCCCCCGCCGCCGAGGGGCCGGCCAGCACCGTCTCGCCCTCCGGCGAGGGCACGGCCTCGGCGACGACGACAAGAGCGAAGTTCCGGCCGCGCGCGCGCAGGTCGAGAATCGCCTTCGCGACCACCTCGACCCGCCAGGGGATCTCCGGGATCAGGATCACGTCCGCCCCGCCCGCGATGCCGGCGGAGAGCGCGATGTGGCCGGCGTCCCGCCCCATCACTTCCAGCACCATGATCCGGTTGTGGCTCGCCGCCGTCGGCTGCAGGCGATCGAGCGCCTCCATGGCGACCTCGACCGCGGTGTGGTGGCCGATCGCGTATTCGGTGGCGGCGAGGTCGTTGTCGATCGTCTTCGGGATGCCGACGAAGGGAAAGCGGCCGACCTGCATCAGCCGGTGCATGATCCGCATCGATCCGTCCCCTCCGATGCCGATGATGGCATCAAGGCCGAGCCGCTCCACCCCGCGCAGCACGAGCGCCGAGCGGTCCTCCTCGCCCCCGCCCTCTAGGGGGAAGCGGAACGGATCGCCGCGATTGACGCTGCCGAGGATGGTTCCGCCCGCCCGCAGGAGTGCGGTGTCGTTGGTCTGCCCATCGAGCGGGATGGCGCGCGGCGGGTCCTCCATCAGCCCGAGCGTGCCTTGGAGGATCCCGAACACCGCGGCACCGTACCCGCGGGTGGCACGAATGGTGACGGCGCGGATGGCGGCGTTCAGGCCAGCACAATCCCCGCCGGTGGTCAGGACGCCGAGTCGCTTGATCGTCGTCATGGCTGAAGCATGGTGCGGACACAGGACGGGCATGCAACTCTGACGCCGCCTGCGCTCGCCCCCGCGGTTGCGCCGCTCGGCAGCTTCCGCTATTGGGCCGCCCTCGCGCGGCGGTCGGCATCGCCGCGGTCGATCCTGACGAGGGCGCGGCCGATGAAGAAGGACATCCACCCCGACTATCACGAGATCACGGTCGTGATGACCGACGGGTCGTCCTTCGTCACGCGGTCCTGCTGGGGCAAGCCCGGGGACACGCTGAGGCTCGACATCGACCCCAAGTCCCACCCGGCCTGGACCGGCCAGCAGCGCGTGGTGGTGGAAACCGTCGGGCAGGTCTCGAAGTTCAACAAGCGCTTCGCCGTCGACCTCAGCAAGATGAACATCAAGGCCGCTGCGACCGTGAACAAGGGGGCGAAAGCACCGGCCGCTGCGGCTCAGCCCGCCAAGGGCCAGCCGGCGAAGAAGAAAAAGTGAGCTGGTGCCAGCGCGGCCCTTCCCGGGGGTTGAATTTGGCCGACTGACTGCCTAAGTCCTGGGCAGTCGGGGTGCCTTCGGGGCCCCGGCGGTTCGGGCAGGCTCCGGCCGGATGGTGCGCGTGCTACGCGGGCCGACGGGGCCTGACCGTGCGGACCTTGCTTCAAAGAAGGAGGACCGACCATGAACACGTTCGATCTCACCCCCCTGTTCCGCGCCACCATCGGGTTTGATCGTCTCACGCGCCTGATGGAGAGCGCGCTGGCCGCCGACGCGGGCTATCCGCCCTACAACATCGAGAAGCTTGGCGAGGACCAGTATCGCCTGACCATGGCGGTGGCGGGCTTCAGCGAGAACGACCTCGAGGTGACGGTGAAGGACAATGCCCTGGTGGTCACCGGCCGTGCGCCGAAGGACGCCGAACCGCGGCAATTCCTCCATCGCGGCATCGCCCGCCGCGCCTTCGAGCGCCGCTTCGAGCTCGCCGACCACATGGTTGTCGAGGGCGCGACCCTGGAGAACGGGCTTCTCCACATCGCGCTGAAGCGCGTGGTGCCGGAGAGCCTGCGGCCGCGGCAGATCCCGATCGGACGGGCGGCGCCCCAGGTGATCGAGACCGAGGCCAAGGCTGCCGCCTGAGGCTGAGGCTCGGAAGCTCAATCCGATGACGTCACGGAGCCTGCGGGAGTTGCCGCAGGCTCCGTCCGTTTCTCGACGCCGCGTGCGCCGCCTTGGGCAAGCCGGCCGGCTGCAAGGAAAGCGAGCGGATTGAGCGCGATCGAGATCAACACTGCGGCGACCGCGAGGTCTCGGCCCGCTTCGGGCAGCAGCCCGAGCTTCAGGGCCTGATCGGCCACCACGAGCGTCAGCTCCCCCACCTGGGCGAGGGCGGCGGCGACCGTCCAGATCACTGCCCGAGGCTGGCGGAAGACAATCATGATGCACGATCGCTGCCGCCGACTTGCCGACCACCACGATGGCGACGGTCGCGGCGACGGCGAAGGGGTCGTCCACCAGGATCGCCGGGTCGAACATCATCCCTACAGCGACGAAGAACAGCACCGCGAACGCATCGCGGAAGGGCAGCGACTGCTCGGCCGCGCGCGTGGCCATCCCCGAGCCGTGCATCACCATGCCGGCGAAAAAGGCGCCGAGGGCGAAACTCACGCCGAACACCTTGGCGGAAAGGAAGGCGATGCCGATCGCCATCCCGAGCACAGCGAGGGTGAACAGCTCGCGCGACTTGAGGTGAGCGACCATCACGAGCAGCCACGGCACGGCGCGGCGCCCGAACGGCACCATCAGCAGGGCGAAGAGAGCGAACTTGCCCGCCGTCAACCCGATCGCCCAGGCGAGGTCCTCGGTCTTCGCCGCCGCGAGGCCCCCTGGCGTACCGCCGAGGAACCCTGCTGCCGCAGGCAGCAGCACCAGTGCGACGACGACGACGATGTCCTCGACGACGAGCCAGCCGACCGCGATGCGGCCCTCGGGCGAGCCGAGCCGGCCCCGCTCCGTCAGCGCGCGCAGCAGCACGACCGTGGAGGCAACGGAGAGGCTGAGGCCGAACACCACGGCCGCCGGCCAGGACCAGTCCCATTGCCGCGCCACGAGCGCGCCGAGCGCGGTCGCGGTCGCCATCTGCACCAGCGCACCCGGCAGCGCGACCCAGCGCACCGCGAGAAGCTCCGCCGGGGAGAAGTGCAGCCCGACCCCGAACATCAGCAGGATCACGCCAAGTTCGGCGAGCTCGAGCGCGGTCGCCTGGTCGCCGACGAAGCCCGGCGTATGCGGCCCGAGCATGATGCCGGCGGCGAGATAGCCGACGATCGGCGGCAGCCTCGCCAGCGCCGCCAGCGTGCCGCCGACCAGCGCATAGACAAGGCCGAGACCGATCGTTGCGATCAGGGGATGGGCGGCCTCCATGACAAGCGTATGCCGGACCGCAGGGCAGGGGCGCAACGCCGATCGCGCTGCGCTGCCTCTCCCGCCCCCGCCGGCCGCGTGCTAGAGCGCCGGCTCTGCCGCGGAGGGAGCCCGTGAGCCGGAAGTTCTACACCGTCACCTGGGACCAGCTTCATCGCGACGGCAAGGCGCTCGCCTGGAAGCTCCTCGCGCTCGGGCCCTGGCACGGCATCGTCGCCATCACCCGCGGCGGGCTCATCCCCGCGGCGATCGTCGCCCGCGAACTCGACTGCCGGCTGATCGAATCCGTCAGCGTCGTCACCTACGAGGAGATGGACCGCGGGGAGCCGCGCGTCACCAAGCCCCCGGCGGCGGCGGGCGACGGGGCGGGGTGGCTGATCGTGGATGACCTCGTCGACACCGGCACCACCGCGCGCGCCGTGCGCGACCTGCTGCCGCAGGCGCATCTCGCCACCGTCTACGCCAAACCCGCCGGCAAGCCGATGGTGGACACCTACGTCACCGAAGTGAGCCAGGACACCTGGATCCTGTTTCCCTGGGATACCGAGCCGCAATTCGTGCAGCCGATCGCCAAGGCGAACGGGGTGCGCTGATGCCGGGGCTCTGGTTCGAGGAGTTCCGGGAGGGGATGGTGATCGACCATCCGATCCGGCGCACGGTGACGGAATCCGACAACGTGCTGTTCTGCGCGTTGACCATGAATCCCGCTGCCCTGCACCTCGATGCCGAGGCGATGAAGGCGTCACCGTTCGGCGAACGCGTCGTCAACTCCCTCTACACGCTCGGGCTCATGGTGGGCATCTCCGTGCACGACACCACGCTCGGCACGGCGGTGGCCAATCTCGGCTTCGAGGAGGTGGCGTTCCCGGCACCCCTTTTCCACGGCGATACGATCCGCGTGCGCACCACCGTGCTCGGCGTGCGCGAGAGCCGATCCCGCCCGGGCGAGGGCATCGTCACCTTCCTGCACGAGGCGATGAAGCAGGACGGCACGGTGGTCGCACGCTGCCGCCGCGCGGCGCTGATGCGCAAGCGACCGCCCCAGACGCTTCCGGCATGATCGCGCGCTCGTGGCTGTTCGTTCCGGCCGATTCCGACCGCAAGCTCGCGCGAGCGGCGGAGAGCCGGGCGGGGGCGGTGATTCTCGACCTCGAGGACTCGGTGGCCCCTGACCGCAAGGCCGCGGCACGGGAGATGGCAGCGTCGTGGCTCGGCGCGCGCGCGCCTGCGCCCTCCGCCTGGGTGCGGGTGAACGCCCTCGACAGTGGTCTCACCATGGCCGACCTCGCCGCTGTCGTCGCCGCGCGGCCCGACGGCATCGTGCTGCCGAAATGTTCCGGGCGGGAGGATGTGGTCCGGCTGGATGCGGCGCTGTCCGCTCTCGAGGCGCGCGAGGGGCTCACAGAGGGAGCGATCGCGGTCCTGCCGATCGTCACCGAAACGCCCACTGCCATTTTCACTCTCGGCCAGTATGGGGGTGCACCGCGTCTCGCCGCCCTCACCTGGGGTGGCGAGGACCTCGCCGCCGCCCTGGGCGCGAAGGCGAACCGGCGCGAGGACGGACGCTGGGACGAGCCCTATCGCCTCGCCCGCTCGCTTGTCCTGGTCGCGGCAGCGGCCGCCGGCGTGCCCGCGCTCGACACCGTCTATGCCGATGCGCGCGACCTCGAAGGGTTCCGCCGCGACTGCGCGGACGCACGTCGGATGGGCTTCGCCGGCCGGCTTGCCATCCACCCGGCGCAGATCCCCATCATCGAGGAGGCCTTCGCGCCGACCGAGGAGGAGAAGGCCTGGGCGCAGGCCGTGGTGTCGGCGTTTGCGGCGAATCCCGGGGCCGGCGTGGTGTCGCTCGAAGGCCGCATGATCGACCGCCCGCACCTTGTCCAGGCGCGTCGAATCCTCGGCCTCTGACGGCTCGGGGCGAACCGTCCGTCAGTCCACCCGCGCGCCGGCGCGGCGCACCACCTCGGCCCAGGTCGCGAGGTCGGCGGCGAGCATCGCGCGCGCCTCCGCTGGCCCCTGGCCCATCGGGGTCAGGCCGAGCTCCTCGACCCAGGCCATGAAATCGGGTGTCGAGATCACCTCGCGGACGAGCCGTTCCAGTCGCGTGACGGTCGCCTCCGGCGTGCGCGCCGGCACGGCGAGCAGATACCAAGTGGTGGAGACGAAGCCCGGCAGGCCGCAGGCCTCGGCCATGGTGGGCACGCCGGGAAAGGCCTTCAACGGAGCGCGACTGGTCACACCAAGAAGCTGCACCTGGCCTTGACGGAAGGGCCCGACCAGGGCCGGCGTCTGGTGGAGGAAGATGTCGACGTCGCCTGCGAGCAGGGCCTGCATCGCGAACGGCCCGCCGCGATAGGGCACGTGCACCATCTCGATGCCGGCCGCGGCGGCGAACTGCGCCCCGGCCAAGTGGGTCGAGGTGCCGTTGCCGGTTGAGGCGTAGTTCAGCGCGCCGGGCCGCGCCCTGGCTGCCGCGATCACCGCCGCGCAGTCCGTGAAGTGCGGGCGCCTCTCGGGCGCGACGGTGAGCGCGTTCGGCACCTCGGCGAGCGCGATCACGGGGGCGAGGTCGCGCATCGTGTCGATCGGCATCCGCGCGTAGAGATGGGGGTTGATCGCCAACATCGCCGAGGTGGCGAACAGGATGGTGTGGCCGTCGGCTTCGGCCTTCGCCACGTGGTCCATGGCGATGTTGCCGCCCGCCCCCACCCGGTTGTCGACGATCACGCTCGCCCCGAGGCTGCGGCTCAAGGGTTCGGCGAGGCGTCGCGAATAGATGTCGGTTCCCGAACCGTTAGGAAAGCCGCCGACGATGGTGACTGCCTTGCCCGGGTGCGGAAAGGTCTGGGCTGCCGCGGGCAGCCCCGCGAGAGCGGCGACGGCGGCCAGCACGAGACCGGCAGGCGACGGAACGAGACGCATCGGACCCTCCCCCACGCCAAGGGCCCGGGTATTGTGCGCGAGGTGGAAGCGAAGGCAACGAGCCGGCGATGACCGAGTGGAACACCCGCGTGCGCCCCGTCGCGCGCGGCGGCAAGAGCGTCTATGGCTGCCCGATCGGAATCCTGATGCTGGAGGCGCGGTTCCCGCGCATCCCCGGCGACATGGGCAACGGCCTCACTTGGCCATTTCCCGTCCTGTTCCGGGTGGTGCGCGGAGCGAGCCCCGAGCGCGTCGTGCTGGAGGGGGCACGGGGCCTGTTCGAGGACTTCGCGCGCGCGGCGGAGGAGCTCGTCGCCCTCGGGTGCGAGGGCATCACCACCAATTGCGGGTTTCTCAGCCTCTTCCAGGCCGAACTTGCCGCCCGGGTGAAGGTGCCGGTCGCCGCCTCGAGCCTGATGCAGGTGCCGCTGGTCCAGGCACTGCTGCCGCCGGGGCGGCGCGTCGGCGTCATCACCATCTGTGCGGCGACTCTGACCGAGGCCCATCTCCTCGCCGCCGGCTGCCCGGCGGACACGCCGGTGGTCGGAGTGGAGACCGGACGCGAACTGTTCCGCGTGCTCATCAAGGGCGAGGCGGAGGAGCTCGACCTCGGGCTTGCGCTTGAGGACCTTCTTGAGGCCGGTCGCACCTTGCTGCGCCGGCACCCCGAGGTTGGCGCGGTGGTGCTCGAGTGCACGAACATGCCGCCTTACGCGGCCGAGCTCCAGGCCGCGCTGGGCGTGCCGGTGTTCGACATCGTCAGCTTCATCACGTGGTTCCAGTCGGGACTTCGCCCGCGACGTTTTCCCCCGCCTTGAGCCGTTCGGTCAGCGGCTGCAAGCGCCGCCGCCAAGCACGCAAAACCTCGCGCAGTGCGGATGGTTCAAGGCGACGGGCCCCAAGGCGCCGGCGAGGGTGGCGCCGAGCTCGAAGCGCGGGTCGTAGGGGAGGAGGGTGCAGGCAAGCACTGCGGGCCGCTCGGCTCCCCTGCGCTTCACCACCATGCGGGAGGTCGCGCACATCACGCTCGCCGGGCTCTTGCCGAGGATGCCCCAGCACGCCTCGGTGATCTCGGGGACGTCGATCGTCGCGTCCATCTCCGGGAACAGGGTGAGGGCGACCGGATCACGAGCATCGATCGGGACCGCGTGTTCGGCGAACAGGCGGGCGAAACCGGCGCGCAGCTCGTCCTCGCTCTCCTCGGTGAAGCCCGCGCGGGCGGCGACGTGCACGGTGAAGCCCTCGCGCGCCAGCCAAACGAGACCCTCGAGCGATTTCGTGAAGCTTCGCGGACCCCGTTCGAGATCGTGGCGTTCGGCGCGGTAATGGTCGAGGCTGACGCGCAGGATCAGCCGCTCGGTGCCGAAACGGTCGCGCAACGCAAGGAGGGCGGGCCGCTTCTGCCACAGGGGCGCCATCGCATTGGTCAGCACGATGGCGCGCAGCGCCTTCGGTCGCGACAGCACCTCGGCGAGCATGGCGGGCAAGGCGCGGTTCATGAACGGCTCGCCCCCGTGAAGCCGACGGTCTCCAGGGGCGCGCCGAGCGCTTCCGCCTCATCGAGGAAGGCCGAGACCTCCTCGGCGGTGAGATAGGCGAGGCGGTCGTTGCGCGGGCTCGATTCGATATAGCAATGCTTGCAGGTGATGTTGCACAGCGTCCCCGTGTTGAACCAGAGGGTGCGCAGGGCCTCGAGAGCGACCTGCGCGCGCCGGTCGCCCGTGGCGGTGACGGTCGGGTCGCGGAACTTGGCGGGATCGAGCGGCCTGGGCGCAGGGCGCGAGCGGACGGACATCGGCAACCTCCTGAGGCGCGGAGTGTGGCGGGGAGGGGCGACGGCAGCGAAGTGACGGCTGCGTCAGCGGAAGCGCGCGGGGCTGTAGGGCGCGGGGTCGATGCAGGGCGGGCGGCCAGCGATCAGGTCGGCCACCAGAGCCGCCGTCTTCGGGGCGGCGGCGAGCCCGACATGGCCATGGCCGAAGGCGTAGAGGATGTCAGCGGAGGCGCGCGCAGGGCCGATCGCCGGCAGCCCGTCGGCGACCGAGGGACGATGCCCCATCCAGAGCGCGATCCGTTCGCGCGGCAAGGGCTGCGGCAGGCCGGGCAGGAGCCTGTGCGCGATCCGCTCCAGGATGGCGGCGCGACGCCAGTCCGGCGGATCATCGATTGCCGCCAGTTCCACTTGACCCGCGACGCGCAGCCCGCCCTCCATCGGGGTGAGCGGCGCCTTCAGCTCCGCCGCCATCACCGGGGTGCGGACGGTCGCTTCGGGGTCGCTGATCGTGACATGGTAGCCGCGTTCCGAAGCCAGCGGGATGCGGTCGCCGGCGAGGCGGGCGAGGGCGCCTGAGCCGATGCCGGCGGCGATGACGGCGGTGTCGGCGTCGATGGCCCCGCGCTCCGTTTCCACCGCGCGCAGGCGCCCGCCCTCGAGCCGAAAGCCCGTGGCCCGCGCGCAGATGCCGTCGGCTCCAAAGTCCTCTGCCGCCTTCGCGAAGGCCGCGACGAGGGCAGCGGGGTCGCGCACCTGCCCGCCCGCTTCGACCAGCACGCCGAAGCGCCACTCGCGGGAAAGCGCGGGCTCGCGCTGCGCGAGCTCGTCGGACGAAAGTTCGAGCCAGGAGAGCCCTGCCGCCCGCCGCAGCGCCCAGCTGAAGCGGTCGGCTTCGAACCCTGTGCGATCGCGCCAGACGTAGAGGTGGCCCGAGCGAGTCACGAGATCGGGCCGACCTGCGAGGGCAGCGAGCGCCTCGTGGCGCTCCACCGCGTCGTGCAGGAGGGCAGCGAGCGCTTTCGCTGTGCGGGCAGCTCGGCCGGCGGTCGCGTTGGCGGTGAGGAAGCGGAGCATCCAGGGGGCGAGGCCGGGAAGAGCCGGCGGGCGAATGGTCAAGGGGCCCTCCGGGTCGACCAGCATGCGGGGAAGCTTGCGCCACAGGCCCGGCATGGCGACGGGCACCACGCTTTCCGGGCTGATCCAGCCCGCGTTGCCGTAGGAGGCCGCCTGCTCGCCGCCAGGCTTCGCCGGCTCGATGAGGACGACACGATGCCCCTCGCGGGCGAGCACGAGGGCGCAGGCGGCACCGACCGCGCCAGCGCCGATGACGGCGACGCGGCGGGACATGTGAGCCTCACCGCTCGATCGCGGTTCCGGGCGGGACGATCGAGACATGGGCGGAGACGATGCGCCAGCCGAGGCCAGGAAGGCGGGCGAGGATCTTGGTCTCGCGCCCGATCGTTCCCTCCGCCACCCGTCGGAAGACGATGTTGGTGACGGCGAGGTCGCGCCCGAAGGCGGTGATCAGGGTCTCCAGCCGTTCCCGCCGCGGATAGCCCGCGGCGGCGCGCGAGCGGCGGAAGCGTCGGATCGCCTCGGCCCCGAGCAGCATCTCGCCCACCCCGAACCGGACGGTGCGCGGATCGTCCCAGAACAGCTCGTCGAGCACCGCGACGTCGTTCGCCATCAGCGCCGTCTCGTAGCGTTCGAGAACCGCGCTCGCCTCGGCGAGCGTCTCGGCGTCATCGACGTCCATGGGCAGCACCTCGGGGAGCCAACACTCCCGGAGTGCGCCGGGATGGCAGGACGCGCAAGGGGGCGAAGCGCGGTGTGGCCGACCGCCCCCTGTCGGACCACTATTCCGCCGCGGCCGGCAGGGCCGAGGCCTTGGCGCGACGCCGGCCCTCCTCGTCCACCGCGCGCAGGGCGGCGACGACGCGGCGTGGGCTCACCTCATGCGGCATATTCCAGATCGTTTCGCCCTCGGCGCAGGCGCGTTCCGCCACGCGCATCAGCGCGGTCTCGTCGGCATCGGCAAGGCCGATCTGGGCAAGCGTGGTGGGCAGCCCGACCAACTCGCAGAAGCCGAACACCTCGTCGATCAGGGCGGGCGGACGGTCGGCGAGCATCAGAAGGGCAAGGGTGCCGATCGCGACCTTCTCGCCGTGCCAATAGGCGTGGGTCTCGTGCAGAACGGTCAGCCCGTTGTGGATGGCGTGCGCGGCCGACAGCCCTCCCGACTCGAAGCCGAGCCCCGAGAGCAAGGTGTTCGCCTCGACGATGTGTTCAAGCGCGGGCGTGACCACCCTGCGCGCGCAGGCGGCCTTGGCGAGCACGCCATACTTCAGGAGCGTGTCGTAGCAGAGCCGGGCGAGTGCGTAGGCGGTCATCGGCCCGAGCCGCCCGGTCATGTTCGCTCCCCGCTTCACCCGGCAGTCTTCCGCCTCGAACCAAGTGGAGAGCGCGTCGCCCATGCCGGCGACCAGGAAGCGGACGGGAGCGCGCGCGATGACGCCGGTGTCCACCAGGACGAGGTCTGGGTTGCGCGGCAGCACGAGGTAGCGCTTGAAGGCGCCGTCGGGCGTGTAGATGACCGAGAGGGCGGAGCAGGGCGCATCCGTGGAGGCGATGGTCGGCACGATGGCGACCGGCAGGCCCAAGCCGTGCGCCACCGCCTTCGCGGTATCCAGGGTCTTGCCGCCGCCGATGCCGACAATGACGTTGGGGCTGACGACCTTCGCTTCGTCGGCGAGGCGGCCGATCTCCTCGTCGCTGCACTCGCCCGCAAAGCGTTCGGCGGACAAGCGAACCCGAGTACCGATGCCCGTTTCGATCTCGTCGCGCAGCGAGGCCATGGCGAAAGGATCCATCACGGCAAAGGCGCGGTCGCCGAAGCGGGCAAGCTCCTCGCCGAGCACCGACAGAGCGCCGTCCCCTTGGACGTAGCGACCAGGGAAGATGGCTGTCGTGAGCATGCGAGCCTCCTCGTCGTCATGTTGGGTGTTGGGGAAAACCCCCTTCATGACGTGGGGGTGCGTGGTCTGCGGCTCAAGCCGAACGCCGGCCTGAGCGGGCGGAGAGGGGCGACAGCGGCAAAAAAAGGGCGCGACCGCGGTCGCGCCCGAGTGGCAGCCCGACTGCGGCTGCCGCGCCGATCGCGGTGGGGAGAGACCGGATCGTGCGCCGTGGACCAAGGTCGGTCCGTCGCATTCCCTTATTGCGAAAAAGGGTTTCGCAAGCGTTGCTTTGGATCAAGATCGCCGCGTTGCAGCACGGGCGGCTCCCTTTTTTCACGCATCTGTGATCATCGACCGCGAGCCAATGTTTCGGTCCGGCCCACCCTCGTTCGGGTCACTGCGGAAACGGCGACGGAGCCGATCGCTCATGCTATGAGATGGCGCACATCGCGGGCGATTCCGCGACCAGGGGTTGCGACCCCGGTTGTCAGAGGCGACAGAGGCCGGCATGGACAAGAACAGGGCGCTGGATCAGGCGCTGGCCCAGATCGAGCGGGCCTTCGGCAAGGGCTCGGTCATGCGCATGGGCGCGCGCGACGCCGCCGAGGCGATCGAAACCATCCCGACGGGCTCCTTGGGGCTTGATCTCGCCCTCGGCATCGGCGGCCTGCCGCGCGGGCGAATCATCGAGATCTACGGACCCGAGAGCTCGGGCAAAACGACGCTTGCCCTGCACTGCATCGCCGAAGCGCAGAAGCGCGGCGGCGCTTGCGCCTTCATCGACGCCGAACACGCGCTCGATCCGGTCTATGCCCGCAAGCTTGGGGTCGATGTCGACAACCTGATCATCAGCCAGCCCGAACTCGGGCGAACAGGCGCTGGAGATCGCGGATACGCTCGTCCGCTCGGGCGCGATCGACGTGCTGGTGGTGGACAGTGTCGCCGCCCTCGTTCCCCGCGCTGAACTCGAGGGCGAGATGGGCGACTCCCATGTCGGCCTGCATGCGCGGCTGATGAGCCAGGCCTTGCGCAAGCTCACGGGCTCGGTGTCGCGCTCGCGCACGATCCTGATCTTCCTGAACCAGATCCGCCTGAAGATCGGCGTGATGTTCGGCAACCCGGAGACGACCACGGGCGGCAACGCGCTGAAGTTCTATGCCTCGATCCGCCTCGAGATCCGCCGCATCGGCGCGATCAAGGACCGCGACGAGGTGGTCGGCAACCAAACGCGCGTGAAGGTGGTGAAGAACAAGCTGGCGCCGCCGTTCCGCCAGGTCGAGTTCGACATCACCTACGGCGAGGGCATCTCGAAGGTCGGCGAGCTGATCGATCTCGGCGTGAAGGCCGGCGTGGTCGAGAAGTCGGGGGCTTGGTTCAGTTTCGACAGCCAGCGCATCGGCCAGGGGCGGGAGAACGCCAAGGCCTTCCTGCGCGAACATCCGGAGGTTGCGGCCAAGATCGAGGAGCGAATCCGGGCCCAGGCCGGCCAAGTGGCGGGTGCTCTGATGAGCGCGGGCGGCGAGGAGGCGGACGCCGCCGACTGAACCGGTTCCGTTCCGATCGGGTGGCGCGGCCTTGGCGGCCGAAGGCGCGCTCGCGCATCTCCTCTCCGCGCCAGACCGCGCCCTGGTCGAGGCGGCGGTCGAGGCCGTGCGAAGCCGCTACCGCTACGGGCGCCACACCGTGGGGGCGGCGGTGCGCGGGGCGACGGGGCGCGTCTACGCCGCGGTCAATCTCGACGCCACGGTGGGCCGGGCGGCGGTCTGCGCCGAAGCCGTCGCCCTCGGGGCGGCGATCATGGCCGGCGAGAGCACGATCGAGGCGGTGGTCGCCGTCCGCCATCCGAGGCCCGACGAGCAGGGGCCGATCGCGGTCGTCTCGCCCTGCGGGCTCTGCCGCGAACTTCTGCTCGACTACGCGCCCGGCTGCCATGTGATCCTGCCCGGGCGCGGGCGGGTGCCGGTCGCCTCCCTCCTGCCCGCTCCGTATCGCCGCTGAACGGAAGGTGGAAAACCCGAGTCGCAAGGGCCTTTCGGGGGAGAGGGCGCAGGGCTATCTAGCCGACATGCCGTCCTCGAACGACATCCGCGCCGCCTTCCTCGACTTCTTCCGCCGCCACGGCCACACGGTGGTGGAAAGCTCCCCGCTCGTGCCCCGAAACGATCCGACCCTGATGTTCACCAATGCGGGGATGGTGCAGTTCAAGAACGTCTTCACCGGGCTCGAGCACCGACCCTACAAGCGCGCGGTGACGGCGCAGAAATGCGTCCGCGCGGGCGGCAAGCACAACGACCTCGACAACGTCGGCTACACGGCCCGCCACCATACGTTCTTCGAGATGCTGGGCAATTTCAGCTTCGGCGACTACTTCAAGGACGTTGCGATCGACCTCGCCTGGACCCTTGTCACCCGCGAGTTCGGCCTGCCGAAGGAGCGGCTCCTGGTCACCGTCTACCACGACGACGACGAGGCGGCGGCGGCCTGGCGGAAGGTCTCGGGGCTGCCGGAGGAGCGCATCATCCGCATCGCCACCTCCGACAACTTCTGGGCGATGGGCGACACGGGGCCGTGCGGGCCCTGTTCCGAGATCTTCTACGACCACGGGCCCGAAATCCCGGGCGGGCCTCCCGGCAGCGCGGACGCCGATGGCGATCGGTTCATCGAGATCTGGAACCTCGTCTTCATGCAGTTCGAGCAGCTGCCCGACGGGCGGCGCGTGCCCTTGCCCAAGCCTTCGATCGACACCGGCATGGGGCTCGAACGGACGGCGGCGATCCTGCAGGGCAAGCACGACAATTACGATACCGATACGCTGCGCGCGCTCATCCTCGCCTCCGCCGAGGCCTCCGGCACCGACCCGGACGGGCCGCACCGCATCAGCCACCGCGTGGTCGCCGACCATCTCCGCGCGTCCTGCTTCCTGATCGCCGACGGCGTGCTGCCCTCCAACGAGGGCCGCGGCTACGTGCTGCGGCGGATCATGCGCCGTGCGATGCGGCACGTTCATCTGATGGGCGTGCGCGAGCCGCTGATGTGGCGCCTCGTCCCCGCCCTGATCCGCCAGATGGGGGTGGCCTATCCCGAACTCGGCCGGGCGGAGGCGCTGATCACCGAGACGCTGCGCACGGAGGAGACACGCTTCCGTGCCATGCTGGAGCGCGGCCTACACCTGCTCGCCGAGGAGGCGGCGAAACTGCCGCGCGGGGTGCCCCTGCCGGGCGAGGTCGCCTTCCGCCTCTACGACACCTACGGCTTCCCGCTCGACCTCACCCAGGACGCGCTGAAGGCGGAAGGCCGCGGCGTCGATGTCGAGGGCTTCGAACGCGCGATGGCGGAACAGCGCGCCCGCGCCCGCGCCGCCTGGGCGGGATCGGGCGAGGCGGCGACCGAAGCGGTGTGGTTCGACCTCAAGGAGAAACTCGGCGCGACCGAGTTCCTCGGCTACACGGCGGAGACGGCGGAGGCGGAGATCCGCGCCATCGTGGTCAACGGTCAGCCGGTGAACGAGGCGCGCGGCGGCGACGAGGTCGCGATCATCCTCAACCAGACGCCGTTCTACGGCGAGTTTGGCGGCCAGGTCGGCGACACGGGGACGATCCGTGCGCAGGACGGTCTCGTCATCGACATTACCGATACGCAGAAGAAGCTCGGCGACCTGGTCGTGCACCTGGGCCGGGTGAAGCAAGGCATCGCGCGCGTCGGCCAGGCGGTGGTGGCGGAGATCGACCATGCGCGTCGCACGGCGATCCGCGCCCACCATTCCGCCACGCACCTGCTGCACGAGGCGCTTCGGCGTCGCCTGGGCCTCCATGTGGCGCAGAAGGGTTCGCTCGTCGCACCCGACCGTCTCCGCTTCGACATCAGCCACCCCAAGCCGATCACGCCCGAGGAGCTCGCTTGGGTGGAGGCGGAGGTGAACGCTCGGGTGCGCGAGAACGCGCCCGTCGTCACCCGGCTGATGACTCCGGACGAGGCGGTGAAGCAAGGCGCCATTGCGCTCTTCGGCGAAAAGTATGGCGAGGAGGTGCGCGTCGTCTCCATGGGCGCCGATCCCGAGGCCACCGCGCGCGGCGGGCACTATTCGGTGGAGCTCTGCGGCGGGACCCATGTGCGCGCCACCGGCGACATCGGCCTCTTCAAGATCGTCTCCGAGGGCGCGGTGTCGGCCGGCGTGCGGCGCATCGAGGCGGTGGCGGGCGAGGCGGCACTTGCCCACGTCGCCGCGACGGAACGCGCGCTCCTCTCCGTCGCCGCCGCCTTGCGCGCCTCGCCTGCCGAGGCGCCGGCGCGGGTCGAGGCCCTGCTCGAGGAGAAGCGCAGGCTCGAGCGCGAGATCGCCGGACTGCGGCGCAAGCTCGCGACCGGGGCGGCTGGGGCGGCGGCGGGGCCGGAACGGATCGGTGACGTGTCGTTCGTCGGCCGTGTCGTGGAGGTGGCGGCGAAGGATCTGAAGGGCCTGGCGGAGGAGCTGCGCAAGGGGCTCGGCTCGGGGGTGGTCGCGCTCGTCTCGCCGATGGACGGCAAGGCTTCGATCGTGGTCGCGGTGTCGCCCGACCTCACCGCGCGCCTCTCGGCGATCGAGCTCGTGCGGGCGGCGGCGGCCGCCGTCGGCGGCAAGGGAGGCGGCGGCCGTCCCGACATGGCGCAAGCGGGAGGGCCCGAGGGTGACAAGGCGGAGGCGGCGCTCGAGGCCGTGCGCGCGGCCCTCGCCGCGGCACCCGCTCTCGCCGGCTGAGGATCGGCGAACCCCATGGGCGACGACGAGGTCCTGCTCGTCTACGTCACGGCGGCGTCCGAAGACGAGGCCAAGCGCATCGGCCGCGCCCTGGTGGAGGAGCGGCTTGCGGCCTGCGTCAACGTGTTCGCGCCTCACACGGCGATCTACCGCTGGAAGGGGGCACTGGAGGAAAGCGCAGAAAGCGCCTTCCTCGCCAAGACGACGCGCGCGCGATTGCCCGCCCTGATGGCGCGAGTCCGCGCCCTGTCGTCCTACACGCTGCCCGCCATCGTCGCCTTGCCCGCCTCCGGCGGCGATGCGGAGTTCCTCGCCTGGGTGAAGGTGGAGACATCCGACCCGGTGGCCTGAGGCGGCGCCCGACCGCGTCGCTTGGCGGTCGCCTGCGCCCTGTGGTCTGCTGAGGGAAACGAACAAACCTTGGGAGACCGTCCATGAAGCGCCGTACGCTGCTCACCGCCGCCGCTGCCGCGGCCGTCCCCCTCGGCCGGCCGCGCGCGCAAGCTTGGCCCGCCCGTCCCGTGCGGATCATCGTGCCGTGGCCGCCCGGAGGCTCAACCGACATTCTGGTGCGGCTCTACGCCGAGCGGATCGGCCCGATCCTCGGCCAGACCATCGTGGTGGAGAACCGGCCGGGGGCGGGGGGCAACATCGGGGTCGATGCGGTGGCGAAATCACCACCAGACGGCTCCGTCATCGGCATCGCCGCGGTGGGGCACCTCGCCATCAACCCCTTCCTCTATGCGCGGCTGCCCTACGACCCGGCGAGCCTCGTGCTGGTTGGTGTCGCCTGGGAGCTGCCGAACTGCGCGGTGATCCCGGCCGAGCACAACCCTTCGCGCACGCTCGCCGAGTTCATCGCCTGGGCGAAGCGGAAACCGGGCGGCATCACCTACGGCTCGCCCGGGGTCGGCACGACGCCGCACCTCTCCGGCGCGCTGTTCGCGAAACGCGTGGGGATCGAGGCAACCCACGTGCCGTTCCGCGGTGCCGCCCAGACCATTCCCGCCATGCTGTCCGGTCAGCTCGACTTCGCGCTCGACAACCTCACGAGCTACGCCTCGGTGATCAAGGCCGGCCAGGTGAGGGGGCTCGCCGTCACCTCGGCCGAGCGCGTGCCGGGCTTCCCCGACATCCCCACCATGGCCGAGGCCGGCGTGCCTGATTTCGTCGTCACCTCCTGGCAGACGTTTTTCTTTCCGCAAGCCACGCCGGAGGCGATCGTCGCGCGCTTCTCCGAGGCCCTGCGCGAGGCGAGCCGAGACGAGGCCTTGCGCAAGCGCTTCCTCGAGATCGGCGCGTTCCTGACCTGGACCACGCCGGAGGAGGCGCGGCGGCGGGCGGAGGCGGAGACGCCGATGTGGCGCGAGGCGGTGGCGATCTCGGGCGCGCGGCTCGAGTAAGCCAGGGTCAGATCACGCCGCGCAGCCGCTCCTCCTCGCGGAAGCGGGCGACGAAGGCGCGGAACCGTTCCGAGGGCGGATCGGCGAAGAGAGGGGCGGGCGGCCCCTCGCACTCCACCCGCCCCTGGTGCAGGAACACGATGCGGTCCGCCACTTCGCGGGCGAAGCCCATCTCGTGCGTCACGAGAAGCATGGTGCGTCCCTCCTCGGCGAGCGCGCGGATGACGCGCAGCACCTCGCCCGACGAGTTCGGGGTCGAGCGCCGAGGTCGGCTCGTCGAACAGCAGCACGCGCGGCCGCATCGCGAGCGCCCGCGCGATCGCCGCGCGCTGCTGCTGCCCGCCCGAGAGATGGGAGGGGTAGTGGTTGCGCTTGTCCGCGATGCCGACCTTGGCGAGCAGCGCCTCGGCCTCGGCGATGGCGTCCGCCCGCTTCCTTCCCTGCACGTGCACGGGGGCTTCGATCACGTTCTCCAGCACCGTGAGGTGGCTCCAGAGGTTGAAACTCTGGAAGACGAAGCCGAGCGAGGCCCGGATCCGGTCGAGCTGGCGTCGGTCGGCCGGCGCACGTCCGCGCCGCGTCGTCTTGAAGCGGATGGCTTCGCCGCCGACCAGCACCTCGCCCTCGTCCGGCACCTCGAGTCCGTTGATGCAGCGGAGCAAGGTCGACTTGCCCGATCCGGAAGCCCCGAGGATCGCGATCACCTCGCCCTTCCTGCGCGGCGAGCGATACCCCTTTCAGCACCTCGAGCGCGCCGAACCGCTTGACGAGGCCGCGCAGCTCGACGGCGGGGACGGGCGGACTCAATGCACGAGCCTCATGTCGGGCGCGGCGTCGAGCTCCCGACGACAGTCGGGCGAGAGACGCCGTTCCGCCACCCAAACGAGGCCGGCGAGGGCGAAGTTGATCGCGAGATAGATGACGGCGGCCACCGCGAAGGCCTCGAACACCCGATACGTGGTCGAGATGATGCGCGCGGCAAGCCCGGTGACCTCGACCAGGGTGACCATGGAGGCGAGCGATGTCGCCTTCACCATCAGGATGATCTCGTTGCCGTAGGCCGGCAGGGCGTTGCGCAGCGCGATCGGGCCGACGATGCGGCGGAACAGTAAGAGGCCCGACATGCCGGCCGCCCGCGCCGCCTCGATCTGCCCGTGCGGGACGGAGAGGAGACCACCGCGCACGATCTCGCTCCCGTAGGCCGCCGTGTTCAGCATCAGCGCGAGGAAGGCGCACCAGAAGGGCTCGCGCAGATAGGGCCACGCGATCGAGGCGCGAACCCACGGGAACTGCGCGAGTCCGAAATAGATCAGGAACATCTGGATCGCGAGGGGCGTGCCGCGGAAGACGAAGACGTAGGCGCGCGCGGGGAGATCGACCGGGGCCATCCCGGAGAGCCTGGCGAGAGCGAGCAGCACCGCGAACACGAAACCGACCGAGACGGAGAGCGCCATCAGGCCGAGCGTGGTCGGCACGCCGGGCAGGATCGTGCGGAAGCACTCGAGCAGGAAGGCGACGTCGATCATGCGCGCTTGAGGCCTCGAAGCGCGCGACGCTCGGCGGCGGCGAACAGGGCGGAGGAGACGGTTGTGATGACGAGGTAGAGGGCGGCCCCGGTGAGCAGGAAGGAGAAGAAGTCGCGCGTCGATCGCCCGCCGATGAAGGACTGGCGCAGCAGTTCGACCAGGCCGGTGACGGAGATCAGCGCGGACTCCTTCAGGCAGAGCTGCCAGCAGTTGCCCAAGCCCGGGAAGGGCGAAGCGAAGCACCTGGGGGGCGACGATGCGGCGGAAGGCGAGGGCGCGCGGCATGCCGAAGGCGGCCGCCGCCTCGACCTCGCCGCGCGCGACGGTGCGGAAGGCGCCGCGGAACACCTCCGCCTGGTAGGCGCCGTTGCAGATGCCGACGGCGACGAAGCCGGCGACGAAGGCGGGCAGCGAGACGAAGCCCTCGCCCGTCCCAGAACGTCCGCCAGATCCAGCCCAGCACCACGGCGCCGCCGAAGAAGACGAGGTAGATGACGAGGAGTTCCGGGACGCCGCGGATCACCGTGGTGTAGGCGGCAGAAATCGCCGCCGCGGTGCGGCTGCCGGAGAGCCTGCCCCAGGCGGCGAGCGCGCCGAGCACGCTGCCCAGGGCGAAGCCGGCGGAGGAGACGGCGATGGTCATTCCGGCAGCGCGCAGCATGGAAAGGCCCCAGCCCGTGGGGCCGAAGCCCATCAGCGCCCAGTAGTCGATCAGCCACTGCGGCATCGCGCGCGGGCGGCCACGGCGCGGCCTGCCCCGGGGCGGGCTGGCCTCAGGACCGCGGCGAGATGTCGGTCTTGAACCAGCGTTCGGACAGCCGGCGGATCGTTCCGTCGGCGAGAGCGGCCTCGATCGCGGCGTCGAAGGCGGCTTTGAGGTCGGTGTCGGCCTTGCGCAGCCCGACCGCCACACCGCGGCCGAGAACGCCCCCCGAGAGCAGAGGACCGGACGGAGCGAGGCCGCGGAATTCCGGCTTCTCGGCGGTCGCCGTCATCGCGGTGACGGCGACGAAGATCGCATCGAGGCGGCCGGCGGCGAGGTCGAGGTCGTGCTCCTCGGTGGTGCGGTATTCGCGGATGGTGGCGCCGGCGTTGCCGAAGAACTCGTTGAGGAAGGTGGCGTTGATGGTGGCCGTCTGCACGCCGATGGTGCGGCCGCGCAACATCGGCCGGATCTGATCCAGGATGGCGCGGATCTCGGCCTCGTCGGTCGTGAAGTTCAGGGTCCGTCCGGTACCCGGCAGGTTGCGCAGCGGCGAGTTGGGCATCGTGCCGAAGGCGTGCGGCCCGGCGGCATAGACGCGGGAGAAGTTGATCACCTCGAGCCGACGGTCGGTGATGTTCATCCCGGCCATGATGGCGTCGTAGCGGCCGGCGGTGAGCCCGGGGATGATGCCGTCCCAGTCCTGCGCGACGATGGTGCAGCGCGCGTTCATCCGCCGGCAGAGGTCGTTGGCGAGGTCGATCTCGAAGCCGAGGAGCTGGCCGCCGGGCCCGGTGAAGTTCCACGGCGCGTAGGCGCCTTCGGTGGCGATGCGGATGGTGCGCTGCTGCGCCCAGGCTCGGCCGACCGCCGGCGGCGAGCGATGGCCGCCCCTGCCGCGGCCAGGCGAACGAACGAACGACGAAGCAACATTTCCAACCCTCCCGTCGACGCAGCCTCATACAGCCGCCGGCGAAGCCGTCTTCTCCCTGGCCGACAAGCCTAGCGTTTCGGCGTCGGCAGCGCAAGCAGTGCATCAGGTGCGCGGAGCGGAACGAGGGCGCGCGCACCATCAGGCAGAGGATCTGGAACAGGATCTGCGCCGCCGCCTGCGCGGTGACGGTGGTCGGGTCGTATTGCGGGGCGACCTCGACGACGTCGCCCGCCACGATGTCGAGCCCCGCCAAGCCCGCGCAGCAGCGCGATCGCCTCGCGCGTGGTGAAGCCGCCAACCTCCGGCGTGCCGGTGCCGGGGGCGAAGGCGGGGTCGAGCGCGTCGATGTCGAAGGAGAGATAGCAGGGGCCGTCGCCGATGACCGCGCGCGCCTTCGCGATCACACCTTCGACGCCGATCTCCTCGACCTCGTGCATCGGCACGACGGTCATGCCCGACTCGTGCGAATAGTCCCACAGCCAGGTGACGCCGCCGCGGATGCCGATCTGCACCGTGCGCCTTGGATCCAGCACGCCGGCGAGGGCGGCTTCGCGGAACGGCGCGCCGTGATGTCCGCTCGTGCCCTCGTAGGGCCCAGCGGTGTCGGCATGGGCGTCGACCTGGATCAGGCCGAGCGGGCGGCCTCGGCCGAGCGCCTTCAGGATCGGCCCGGTGATGGAATGGTCGCCGCCGACGAAGAGCGGTCGGATGCCGGCCCCGGCGAGGCGGGCGACGAAAGCCTCGATCGCCGCGTGGCAGCGGTCGAGCGCGTAGCGGGAGGGAAGGGGGATGTCGCCGATGTCGGCGACGCGCGCGAGGGCGAGGGGAACGAGATCGAGCACGGGCTCGTGCGGGCCGATCCGCTCGACCGCACGCACCGCGCGCGGCCCGAGGCGGGCACCGGCACGGTTGGTCACCCCGAGATCGAACGGCACACCGACGAGAGCGATGTCGAGCGAGGAGGCGGAGGGGTCCTTGGCGGCAGCCTCGTCGAGCGGCGCGTCGAGCAGGGTGGCGACCCCTTCGAACGGCCAGCGCCGCCGCCCGTCCTCCGTGTAGTGCACGCGGGCGATCTGTTCCGCGCGCGTCTCGGTCTTCCGCGTGGCGGCCGGTGCCGTGTCGGTCATGGCGTGGGCGACGTCCTCGTGCTGTCCGCTTCGAGCGAGCAGGCCGCCGATCCTGACGTCGGAGTCGGCCTGCCGCAAGCGGGTGCGTCGGCTCATCCTCGCGCGGATCCTGAGGCTGCTGGACAAGCCAGCGCCCCTTCGCTGATCTGCCCCGCCGGACGGACGAGCGGAGCCATGCCGAGCGGTCAGCCCCCCTTGATGCTGTCGGTGTTCCCGACCTTCGCGGTCGGCGGCGCGCAGGTGCGCTTCGTGCGTCTTGCGGCTGCGTTCGGCGCGAGCTGGCGCCACGCCATCGTTGCCATGGACGGTGTCCGCGAATGCGCGGAGCGGCTGCCGCGCGAACTCTCCGTTGCGTTCCCCGCGGTCCCCGTGGTGAAGGGCGACACGGTCGGCAACGTCCGCCGCTTCCGTTCGCTCCTGCGCGCGCTCCGGCCCGATCTTCTCGTCACCCACAACTGGGGCTCGATCGAATGGGCGATGGCGAACCTCGTTCCCCTCGCGCGCCATGTGCACATCGAGGACGGGTTCGGCCCCGAGGAGCGCGCCCGGCAACTGCCGCGGCGGGTGTGGACGCGGCGCCTTGTGCTCCGCCGCGCCACCGTCGTCCTTCCCTCGCGGACGCTCGAACGGATCGCGCGCGAGGTCTGGCGCCTGCCCGCAGCGCGCGTGCTCTACCTGCCGAACGGCATCGACCTCGCGCGCTTCGTTCCCCGCGGCCCCTCGCCTTTGCCCGCCGAGCCGGTGATCGGAACGGTCGCGGTGCTGCGGGCGGAGAAGAACCTCGCGCGGTTGCTGCGCGCGGTGGCGCGTGCGCGGGCGAGGCGGCCCGTGCGGCTCGAGATCGTGGGCGACGGGCCGGAACGGCCGCACCTCGAGCGGCTGGCGCGCGAGCTCAGCATCGCCGAGGCCGTCACCTTCCACGGCAGGCAGGCCGACCCCGCGCCGTTCTATCGCCGCTTCGACCTCGTCGCCCTCTCCTCCGACACCGAACAGATGCCGATGTGCGTGCTGGAGGCCATGGCGTCCGGGATCCCTGTGGTCTCGACCGACGTCGGCGACGTGCGGAGCATGGTCGCGTCGGAGAACATGCCCCTCATCGTGCCGAAAGACGAGGAGGCCTTGGCCGAGGCGATCCTGCGCGTGCTCGATGACGATGCGCTGCGGCGGCGCGTCGGCGCGGCCAACCGCGCCAAGGCGGAAGCGGAGTTCGACGAACGGGTGATGATCGAACGCTACCGCCAGGTCTTCGCGGACGAGGGCTCCGACGCCGGCTGAGGGAGGGCACCGGTTGTTGCGACTTCGGCCGCCCCTTGATAGACGGGCGAGCGCTCGCAATCGGGGGGAGGAACGCCTGTGGCTCTGCGTCGCACTTGGCTCGTCGCCGCACTGGTCGCCGCCGCGGGCGCGGCATCCGCTCCGGCTCACGCCTTCCGGCCGAGCAACCCAGAGTGCATCGCGGGCGCCGCACCCGGCGGCGGGTTCGATCTCACCTGCCGGCTCACCGCGCGCATGCTCCAGGAGCTCGGCATTCTCGCCGCGCCGATGCGCACGGTGAACATGCCGGGCGGCATCGGTGCGGTGGCGATGAACCACGTGCAGGCGCAGCGTCGCGCCGACCCGAACGTCGTGATCGCCGTCTCCACCGGCTCCTGGCTCAATCTCGCGCAGGGGAAGTTCGGACGCTGGACGGAGGGCGACGTCCGATGGGTCGGCGCGATCGGGGCCGATTTCGGCGTGCTCGCGGTGCGTCGCGACAGTCCTTTGCGCACGCTTGCCGACCTGATGGAGGCGCTGAGGCGGAACCCGGCCGCCGTGCCGATGGGCGCTGGGGGAACCGTCGGCAGCCAGGATTGGATGAAGGCCGCCTTGATCGCGCGCGCGGCCGGCGTCGATCCGCGGCAGATGCGCTATGCGAGCTTCGAGGGCGGCGGGCAGGCCATGGCGGCTTTGCTCGGCGGCCACATCCAGGTCTTTCCGGGCGACGCCTCGGAGGTGAAGGGTCAGCTCGAGGCCGGCGAGATCCGCCTGCTCGCGGTGCTGAGCCCGGAGCGTCTGCCCGCGCCCTTCGCCTCCGTGCCGACGGCGAAGGAGCAGGGTGTGGATGTGGAGTGGCCGATCGTGCGTGGCCTCTACATGCCGCCCGCCGCGCCGGACGACGCCTACCGGTTCTGGGTCGAGGCCCTGCGCCGTCTGAACGCCGATCAGCGCTTCGCGGAGGAGCGGTCCAAGGCCGGCCTGTTCCCCTATCCCGGTCGTCGGCGAGGAGTTCGATGCGCTCGCCCGCCGCCGGACGGCTGAGATGCGGACGCTTTCGCGCGAGTTCGGGCTCGTCCCGTAGCGGGGCGGCCGCAGGCGCGACGCGGCGATGACCGACCGGGTGCTTGGCGCGGTCCTGGTTGGGCTCGGACTCGCCGCGATCGTCGTCGCGCTGGGGTGGGACGTGCGTTTCCAGGGCGATCCGGTCGGCCCGAAACCGTTTCCGATGCTCGCCGGCGCACTGCTCGCGGCGAGCGGGGCGGTCGTCGCGTTGCTGCCCGGCGGTCGCGTCGCCTGGCCGGCGCCTCGTCGGCTTCTGGTCCTGATGGCGGCGACGGCGGGCTTGATCGCCTATGCCCTCGCGCTCCGTCCGATCGGCTTTCTGCCCGCGACCGCGATCGTTCTGACGGCGGGCGCCCTTGTCTTCGGCGCCTCGGTCGGGCGCGCGATCGTCCTCGGTTTGGCCGGCGCGAGCGTGATCTGGGCGCTGATCGAGCACGGTCTCGACATTCCGTTGCCGGCCGGCCTCCTTTCGTGAGCGAGACGCTCGCCCTCCTCGGAGCGGGCTTCACGGTCGCGCTCACGCCGCTCAATCTGGCGCTTGCCTCCGTCGGCGCCCTCCTCGGCACCATCGTCGGTGCGCTTCCCGGGATCGGTCCCCTGAACGCGGTCGCGCTGCTTCTGCCGCTGGTCTACGCCGTGAGGCTGCCGCCCGAGAGCGCCCTGATCGTTCTCGCCGCGGTCTATTACGGGGGCGGGTACGGCGGGCGGATCGCCGCCATCCTGCTCAACGTCCCGGGCGACCCCTCCTCGGTGATGACGACGCTCGACGGCCACCCGATGGCCAAGCGCGGGGAGGGAGGGGTCGCGCTCTCCATCACAGCGATCGGCTCCTTCGTCGGCGGTATCGGCGCGACGGCGCTGATGATCCTCGCTGCCCCTGCGATCGCCCGGGCTGCGCTCGCCTTCGGGCCGGCGGATTATGTCGCGCTGATGGCTTTCGCCTTCGCGCTGCTCGCAGGAATTGGCGGTGCGCGGCCCGCCAAGACCCTCGCCGCCGTATCCTGCGGGCTCCTGCTCTCGACGATCGGAGCCGACAGCGGAACGGGGATCGAGCGCTACACCTTCGGCGAACTCGAACTCCTCGACGGCATCGACTTCACGGTCGTGGTCATCGGGCTCTTCGCCGTGGCCGAAGTTCTGGCGCTGATCGAAGAGCGCGCACACGGCGGCGCCTTCGTCACGCAGGTGCTCGGCCGCTCCTGGCCGAGGCGGGAGGAGATCGCGCGCACGCTGCCGACGATGCTGCGCTCGGCGGTCGTCGGCTTCATCGTCGGCGTGCTGCCCGGAACGGGCGCCTCGATCGCCGCCACCTTGGCCTGGACGCTGGAGCGTCGCCTGGTCGACCGCGAAGGGTGTTTCGGCAAAGGCGACATCAGGGGCGTGGCCGCACCGGAGACGGCGGACAATGCGGCGCAGACCGGCGCAATGGTGCCGATGCTTGCGCTCGGCATTCCGGGCTCCGGCACCACCGCGGTGCTGCTCGGCGCGTTGATGCTCTACAACATCACGCCGGGGCCGCTGCTGTTCGCCCAGCGTCCCGAGATCGTTTGGGGCCTCATCGCCTCCTTCGTCGTCGGCAACCTCGTCCTGCTTGCGCTCAACCTGCCTCTCGTCGCGCTGTTCGTCCGCCTGCTCGCTCTGCCGCCGTCCGTCCTCTATCCGGGGGTGATCGTGTTCGCCTTCGCCGGCGTCTGGGCCGTCAACAACTCGGTCCTTGATCTTCTTCTCGCCTCGCTGTTCGGCGTGCTGGGCTGGGCGGGACGGAAGGCGGGCCTGCCTCTCGTCGCGGTCCTGCTCGGTCTCGTCCTCGGACGGCTGATCGAGGACAACATCCGGCGCGCGCTTGCGCTCTCCGGGGGCGAGGTGTCGGCTCTCTTCGGCGGGCCGGTGGCGATCGCGCTCTGGTGCGGTGCTGCGTTGCTGCTCGTCCTGCCCGCGCTCAGGCGCCGCTTCGGCTAGAACGACCCGAACAGGCTGCCGAGGCTGATCAGCACCATCAGCGCAACGAGGGGGCCGACCATGCCGGTCATCGCGATGTCGGCGTAAGCGTCGCCGTGCTTCAGCCGGCGGATGGCGAGCGAGGTTATAACCGCCCCGTCGTGCGGCGGGGTGGCGAGCACGCCTGTCGCCACCATGGTGCGCGGTGCAGGAGGTCGGGAGAGACGCCGGCCGCTTGCGCCATCTGAAGATCGGCGGGGCGGAGCGCCTTGCAGGGCGATGGTCATGCCGCCCGAGCCCGAGCCGGTCATGCCGGCGAGAACCGAGGCGGCGAAGGCGAGGCTGATCGGCACGCTGCCGCCGATGCCCAGCGCGAGGTCGCGGATCGCGGCGAAAGCGGTCGCGCCGAAGAACGCCATCGGGATCGCGTTCGAGATCGCGGGCGGGCCGGGCACGGGCGACACAGGGATGATGAAGGAGCCGAGCGCGATGGCGGCCGGAACGAGCCGCTTCGGGAGGTCAGGCTGGCGGAACAGGGCGGCGGCGACCGGATCGACCGCGAAGGCGACGACGAACAGCGACACGCCGCCATAGGTCAGCACCCCGCAGGCAAGCAGGACGGCGAGGATGGAACAGCCCGCCCCGAGCCCCCCACCAGCCCGCGGGCCGGCGCCTCGACGCTGCCCGTGTTCTCCATCAGCTTGCCGAACGCCGCCCCGAGCAGGAACAGGGGGAAGAACGGCGCGGTGAAGTCGGCCACCGTGCGCCGTCGGAACTCGGCGGGGGAGGCGAGGAGCGGCATCCCGCCGTCGAACGCGGCCTCGAGCACCGCCACGGCGGAAGCGGGCAAACGGAGGACGACGCCGCGGAAGGCGAGGGCGATCAGCACAGCCGAGCGCAAGCGCCACGCCAAGGATGCCGCTCACGGCGCGGCTTTCCGGTTGTCCGTCTCCCGTTCTCCGGCGCTGGCGGCCTCGGCTGCGGCGCGCATCACGTGGTCCAGACCCCAGAGCACGTGCTCGAGCGGGTAGGTGGAGCGGTGGCCGAGATCGTTGCGGTGATGGGCGAGAAACGTGTCGGCCGCGCGCCAGCCGATGTCGTGAAGGTGTTTCAGGAACGCCCACTCGGCGTTCATCTTCGAGGAGATGCCGAGTTCGCGCATCTCCTCCTCGGCATGGATGCGATGGAGCATGAGGGAGGAGAGCCGCTCGTCGGCGTAGCCCGCCTCGCCCGCGAGCTCCTTCAGGAGGAGGATGGTGCGGATGCCGTTGAGGAGGGCGGCGTTGAAGCTGATCTCGTTCATCCGGTTGAGGATGTCGCGCGCGGTCTTCGGCGTGCCCGGGCGTACGAGCGGGTTGATCTGCACGACGACGATGTCGCGCGCCCTGGTGCGCTCGACCAGCGGCTGCAGGACAGGGTTCCCCATGAAGCCGCCGTCCCAGTAGGGCTCGCCGTCGATCTCGACGGCGTGGAACAGGAAGGGCAGGCAGGCGGAGGCCATCACGGCCTCGAGCGTGATCTCGCGCCCGGCGAAGGTGCGGGGCCGGCCGGTCGGCACGTGGGTGGCGGTGACGAAGACCTGCACCGCCTCGCAGGTCCGCACGCGGTCGAAATCGACCACCTCGGCGACGATCTCGCGGAGGGGGTTGTAGTCGAGCGGGTTGAACTCGTAGGGCGAGACGAGGCGGCTCGCGAGGTCGAGGGCGAGGAAACCCGGGGAGAAGTCCAGCGTCCAGCGGCCGAGGAGGCGATCGAGCGGGGTGCGCTGGATCGGCGAGAACCGCGCGGCCTCGCTCACGCGCTTCCAGAACAGGGCGAGGCGCTCGCGTGCGCCGTCGCGGCCGCCGCGCGCGAGCCCATCCGCCAGCACCACCGCGTTCATCGCGCCCGCCGAGGTGCCGCTGACCCCGTCGATCTCGATCGTCTCGTCGGCCAGCAGCCGGTCGAGCACCCCCCAGGTGAAGGCGCCGTGCGCCCCTCCGCCCTGCAGTCCGAGATCGATCAGCTTGCGGTCGGGCGACCGCGAACCCATGCGTCGAGACATCCGTGCCATCGCCTGCGCTCTAGCGCGCGACGATGTTGCGATGCAACAAGAAAGCCCGTTCAGACCCCGCGCCGCAGCACCTCAGGATTGACCACGAAACCCGGATCGATCCGTCCCGCCAGCGCGTCGAGGATGTTGTGCGCCGCGCGCACCGCCATCTTGGCCAGCGTCTCCTGTGCCGAGGCGGCCGCATGCGGGGTGAGAATGACGTTTTCCATCGCAAGCAGAGGGTTGTCGGGCAGGGCAGGCTCGACGCTCAGCACGTCGAGGCCGGCAGCGGCGACCTTGCCCGAGCGCAACGCTGCGACGAGGGCCGGTTCGTCGACCACCGGGCCGCGGGCGGTGTTGATCAGCCATACGCCGGGCTTCATGCGGGCGAAGGCGTCGGCGTCGATCAGATGGCGCGTCGCCTCGTTCAGCGGGCAGTGGAGGGTGATCACGTCGGCTTCTGCCAGCGCTGCGCGCCAGTCCGGCGCCGGGATATGCCCGTCGGCGGCGATGCGCGGGGTGGGGAAGGCAGGGTCGTGCACCATCACCCGCATGCCGAAGGCGGCGCAGAGCCGGGCCACGCGGGTGCCGATCCGCCCGTAGCCGATGACGAGAACGGTGCGGCCGGCAAGTTCGCCGATGGCGGGGCCGTCGGTGGAGCGCCACTCGCCGCGGCGCACCATCGCGTCGTATCGGGTGAGGCGGCGGGCGACAGCCAGCATCAGGGCCATGGTGTGTTCGGCGACCCCAAGATCGTTGGCGCCGTTCACCACGGTGACAGGAAGGCCGCGCTCGGTGCAGGCGGCGATGTCCACCGTGTCGAAGCCGACCCCGTAGCGGGCGACCACCTTCAGCCGCGGGCAGGCGTCGAGAAAGGCGCGATCGACCCGGGTCAGCCAGAGCAGGATCGCCTCCGCCTCGCGGGCGCGCGCGGCGAAATCGCCAGGGTCGGTGGCGACCGCGACCGTCACGCCGGGGGTGGAGTTCGAGGATGGCGCGGCCGGCCGGATGGAGCGGCCGTTCGAGCACGATCAGGCTCATCGGGGCGTCTCCTGCGCGGAGTCGAGACCGCGTGATGGTCCCGCGTGCCAGCGCTCACGGCAAGACGATGTCCTGGACGAGGGCACGCGATTTCGCTAACGGTTCCGAGCCATGTCTTACGCTCCTGCCCAGGCCCGGTCCCTGTTGCGCCGCCCCGGCGCGGGCCTTGGCGCGCTTCCGCTGCGACTTAGCTGCCCCTGGGCGTGACGGGGTCGGGCAAGGCCTCGCCCGCCTCCCGCTCAGGGGTCCTCTCAGGCCAGTCGCAACCGCGGAACGGGATCGCACCATGTCCAGCATCACCCACCCTTCCTTCGGCAGCATCGCGCCCGATCGTGTGATCGTCTTCGACACCACGCTGCGCGACGGCGAACAGTCGCCCGGCTTCTCGATGAACCTCGAGGAGAAGCTGCGGATGGCCGAGGCGCTCGAGGACCTCGGCGTGGATGTCATCGAAGCAGGCTTCGCCATCGCCTCGCCGGGCGACTTCGAGGCCGTGCGCGCGATCGCGGAGAAGATCCAGGGCGCGGTCGTCTGTTCGCTCGCGCGGGCAGCGAAGAACGACATCCTCGCCGCGGCCGAGGCGCTGAAACCGGCCAAGCGCAAGCGCATCCACACCTTCATCAGCACCTCGCCCCTGCACATGAAGTACAAGCTCCAGCTCGCGCCCGAACAGGTGCTGGAGCGGGTGACGGAGAGCGTCACGCTCGCGCGCAACTACGCCGACGACGTCGAATGGTCGGCCGAGGACGGCAGCCGGACGGAGCCCGACTTCCTCTGCCGCTGTGTGGAGGCGGCGATCAGGGCCGGGGCGACCACGATCAACATTCCCGACACGGTGGGCTATGCCGTGCCGGAGGAATTCGGTGCCATCTTCACCATGCTGCGCGAGCGGGTCCCCGGCGCCGACCGCGTCATCCTCTCCGCCCACTGCCACAACGACCTCGGGCTTGCGGTGGCCAACACCCTGGCCGCGATCCGCGCGGGCGCGCGCCAGGTCGAGTGCACCATCAACGGCATCGGCGAACGCGCGGGCAACGCGGCGCTGGAGGAGATCGTGATGGCGCTGAAGACGCGCCCGCAGGTGTTCGGCGTCGATACCGGCGTGGTGACGCGCCACATCGTGCGCACCTCCAAGCTCCTCTCCACCATCACCGGCTTCGACGTGCAGCCGAACAAGGCGATCGTCGGCCGCAACGCCTTCGCCCATGAATCGGGGATCCACCAGGACGGCATGCTGAAGCACGCCGGCACCTACGAGATCATGACGCCGGAGAGCGTGGGCTGGGCGAAATCGAGCCTCGTGCTCGGCAAGCACTCGGGCCGGGCGGCCTTCCGCGACAAGCTCAAGCAACTCGGCTACGGCGACATCGGCGAGAACGCGCTGAACGACGCCTTCCAGCGCTTCAAGAAGCTCGCGGATGCGAAGAAGGTGGTGTTCGACGAGGACATCATTGCGCTGGTGGACGATGAGGTGGTGCGCGCGCACGACCATATCCGCTTCGTCTCGCTCGAGGTCTGGGCGGGGTCGAAGGGGCCGCAGCGTGCGGTGCTGGAGCTCGACATCGACGGCGAGGTGAAGCGGGCGGAGGCGACCGGTGACGGGCCGGTGGATGCGACCTTCAAGGCGATCCGGGCCCTCTTCCCGCACGAGGCCGAACTCAAGCTGTTCCAGGTTCACGCGGTGACGGAAGGAACCGACGCCCAGGCGAAGGTGACGGTCCGGCTCGAGGAGAAGGGGAAGCTCGTGGACGGCCAGGGGGCGGACACCGACACGCTGGTCGCCTCGGCGCGGGCCTACATCCACGCGCTGAACAAGCTGATGGTGAAGCGGCTGCGCACCGCGCCCGCCCCCGAGGTGACGGACGCGGCGGCGCGCGTCGTCGTGGTGTGATCCCGTGGCGGCGGGACGGCCGACCCGTCCCTCCGCCCCGCTCAGCGCCGCCAGATCGGGCGGCCGAGATTGACGTCCCGCTCGGAGGTCAGCGCGCCGGCCGCCGCTCCGACGGCGCCGCCGACCACTGCCCCGCCGAGGACGCTTCCGCCCGTGACAGCGGACACGCCCGCGCCGGCAGCCCCGCCGATCGCCGCCCCCGACAGCGCGCGGTCGGTGGTCGAGCTGCCGCAGCCCGCGAGTGCCAAAGCCAGCGGGGCGGCAAGGATCAACGTGGTCTTGCGCATGCTGCCGTCTCCTTTCTCGCGAATCGATGCGTCGTCCGGCATCGAATCAGAGCAACGCGGCGCTGCCAAGGCGTTATCCAGGCCTTCCCGCGGCGTGAGCGCGCGGCGGGCCGCGCCGCGGGCGGGCTCAGACGCAAACCCGGTTGAGCTGGCGGGGCTTGCGCCGTAAACCCCCGACCCGGCCGCGCGCGTGACGCGCCGATGAACGGCGCCCGCCGGCCCCGCGGAAAGGTTGTCGATCGATGATGTCGCGACTGCTCGGGATCCTGTCGGCCGACATGGCCATCGATCTCGGCACGGCCAACACGCTGGTCTACGTGAAAGGACGGGGGATCGTGCTCGACGAGCCCTCGGTCGTCGCCATCGCCGACGTGCGCGGGCGCAAGCAGGTGCTGGCGGTGGGCGAGGAAGCCAAGCAGATGCTGGGCCGAACGCCGGGCAACATCCAGGCCATCCGGCCCCTCCGCGACGGCGTGATCGCAGACTTCGAGGTCGCGGAGGAGATGATCAAGCACTTCATCCGCAAGGTGCACAACCGGCGCAGCTTCGCCTCGCCGATGATCATCGTCTGCGTGCCCTCGGGCTCCACCGCGGTGGAGCGCCGCGCCATCCAGGAAAGCGCGGAATCCGCCGGCGCGCGCAAGGTCTACCTGATCGAGGAGCCGATGGCGGCAGCGATCGGGGCGGGGCTTCCCGTCACCGAACCCTCGGGCTCGATGGTGGTCGACATCGGCGGCGGCACCACCGAGGTCGCCGTCATTTCCTTGGGCGGGATCGTCTATTCGCGCTCCGTCCGGGTCGGCGGCGACAAGATGGACGAGGCGATCATCTCCTACATCCGCCGCAACCATAACCTTCTGATCGGCGAGGCCTCGGCCGAGCGGATCAAGATCGAGATCGGCGCCGCCTGCCCCCCCGACGACATGGAGGACGGGCCGGTGAAGGAGGTGAAGGGGCGCGACCTGATGAACGGCGTGCCCCGCGAGGTCGTGGTCTCGCAGCGCCAGATCAGCGAGAGCTTGGCCGAGCCCGTCTCTGCCATCGTCGAGGCGGTCAAGGTGGCCTTGGAGAACACCCCGCCCGAACTCGCCGCCGACATCGTGGACAAGGGGATCGTGCTGACCGGCGGTGGCGCGCTCCTGCACCGGCTGGATCACGTCATCCGCATGGCGACGGGGCTTCCCGTGCTGGTCGCCGAGGACCCGCTCTCCTGCGTCGCCCTCGGCACGGGCCGGGCGCTCGAGGAGATGAAGAAGCTGCGCAACGTGCTGTCCTCGATGTACTGATCCTTCACGATCTCGGCGGCACGCTTGCGGCGAGGCTGAGGCGCAGCGGGACGGGGGCGGAGCACGATGCGGGCAGCGGCATGATCCGGCTCAGCGTGCCGTTTCGGCAAGCGCTGGCACGGCTCGCCCTGCCCGTGCTCATTGCTGCCTCCTTCGGGCTGATGCTGATCGGCAAGGCGGACACGGTGCTGATCGAGCGCGCCCGTGCCCAGCTCGCCGACCTCGTCGTGCCGCTTTACGCCGTTCTCGCCCGCCCGATCGGGACGGTGCGGGAGGTGATCGCGGAGGTGCGGGGTCTGATCGAGCTCCGCTCGGAGAACGTGCGGCTGCGCGAGGAGAACGAGCGGCTGCGGCGCTGGTACGACCGCGCCCTGGCGCTGGAGGCCGAAAACCTGGCGTTGCGAAGGGTGCTGAACGCGCCCGTCGAACCCACGCCCATCTTCACCACCGCCCGCGTGGTGGCGGATGTCGGGGGCGCCTATGCGCGCTCTGCGCTGCTTGTCCTCGAACCCAACCACACCGTGCGCAAGGGCCAGGTGGCGGTCGATGCCGCCGGCCTGGTCGGGCGGGTGAGCGAGGTCGGGCATCGCTCGGCCCGGCTTCTTTTGCTGACCGACATCAACTCGCGTATTCCCGTGCAGGTCGAGCGGACGGGCACGCGCGCCATCCTCGCCGGGACCAACGCGCCGCGGCCGCGGATCCAGCACTGGACCGGGCCTGAGCAGCCGCAGCCCGGCGATCGCATCGTCACCTCCTCGGAGGCGGGCGCGGTGCCGGCCGGGCTGCCGGTGGGAATTGTCCGCGAGGGCAGGACGGGGCTCGAGGTTGAACCGTTCGCCGATCTCGACCGGCTCACCTTCGTGCGTCTGCACGAGTTCGGCCTCGGCGGCATCCTGCCGCCCGATCAGGTGGTGCGTCCGACGGCGCGGGCGAGGCGCACCGGTGGCTAGCCCGGTTGCACGCCCGCCGCGGCCGCGCGGCTTCTGGGCCCGGCTCGACCAGTTCGCCCGCGACTCCGCCCCGGCCGCGCTCGCCGTCGTCCTTCTCCTCGCCGGCGGCCTTCCGATCGGGGCGGCCGGCCAGAATGGCGGAATGCCCCTCACGATCTTCGCTTCCGTCTATTTCTGGACCCTGTACCGGCCGGGTCTGATGCCGCCTTGGGTGGTGTTCGGGCTTGGGCTTCTCGCCGACCTGCTCAGCGCTGCCCCGCTTGGGGTCAACACGCTGATCCTGCTGCTCTTGCACGGCAGCGTGCTGACCCAACGACGTACCCTGGCGCGGCAATCCTTTCTGATCGTCTGGATCGGCTTCGCCCTGTTCGCCACCGTCATGCTCGCCCTGACCTGGGGGCTCAGGACACTGCTTTCCTTGACCGTTCAACCGATTGGCCCTGCTGTCTTCGAGTGCGGTATGACGATCGCCGCCTACCCGATCCTCGCTTGGCTTTTCGTGCGCCTCGAGAGATCGCTGGGACCGGTCTGAGCGCGCGATGAAGCGCGAGAGAACACGCCGAACGGTGTTCACCCGCCGCCTGCTGCTGTTGGGGGCGGGCAAGCTGGCGCTGACCGGGGCGCTCGGCGTGCGGCTTTATCAACTCCAGGTGGTTGAGAGCGACCGCTACACCCTGCTTGCCGAGGAGAACCGGATCAGCATCCGCCTCATCCCGCCGCCGCGCGGGCGCATCCTTGATCGCTTCGGCGAGCCGATCGCGGCGAACCGGCAGAACTGGCGGGCCCTTTTGGTGGCGGAACGCTCCGACGACGTTGCCGCAACCCTCGCCAACGTGGCCCAGATCGTGCCGATCTCCGAGGCCGAGCGGGCGCGGATCGAGCGCGAGGTCCGCCGCCGCCGGCGCTTCGTGCCGGTGATGGTGCGCGACTTCCTCTCCTGGGAGGAGATGGTCCGCCTCGAGGTCAATGCGCCCGACCTGCCGGGGCTGATGACCGATGTCGGCACGCGCCGGATCTATCCCGGAGGCGAGGCCTTCGCGCATGTCGTGGGCTACGTCGCTCCGCCCGCGCAAGCCGATCTCGACGGCGATCCGATGCTTGAGCTGCCAGGGATCCGGGTCGGCCGAGCCGGAATCGAACGCGCGCATGACCGCGTGCTGCGCGGCCGCGCCGGCACGGTGCAGCTCGAAGTCAACGCGGTGGGCCGGGTGATCCGCGAGCTCGGCCGCCAGGAGGGGACGGCCGGGCAGGACGTGACCACCACCCTGGATGCCGGGCTGCAACGCCGCGTGGCCGAGCGCATCGCCGGCGAGTCGGCCGCCGCCGTGGTTCTCGACGCGCGCAACGGCGAGGTGCTGGCGATGGCCTCCTCGCCCTCCTTCGATCCGACCTTGTTCGAGGCAGGGGTCTCGGCGGCGCAATGGCGGGAGTGGACGACGAACCGCCGCGCCCCCTTGATCAACAAGGCCATCGCGGGGCTCTATGCTCCCGGCTCGACCTTCAAGATGGTGGTGGCCCTCGCCGCGCTCGAGGCGCGCACCGTCAGCCCCGGCGAGCGCATCGCCTGCGCCGGGGTGACGGAACTCGGGGACGCCAAGTTCCATTGCTGGCGCAAGGGGGGGCACGGCGCCCTCGACATGCGCGAGGCGATCAAGCAGTCCTGCGACTGCTACTTTTACGAAGTGGCGCGGCGAACGGGGATCGACCGCATCGCTGCGATGGCGAACCGCTTCGGCCTTGGGGTGCCGCTCGCGATCGAGTTGCCCGGGGCGCGCCCTGGGCTGATCCCGACCCGGGCGTGGAAGCAGGCCACGTTCGGCAAGCCCTGGGCGCTTGGCGAGACCCTCGTGCACGGGATCGGACAGGGCTACATCCAAACCACCCCCCTCTCGCTTGCCGTGATGACGGCGCGCATGGTGAACGGCGGTCGTGCGGTGGAGCCGCACGTGACCCGGGCCATCGGGGGGCAGCTCGTGCGCGGGCACCGCGCCGAGGATTGGCCGAGCCTCGGCATTCCCGAGGCGCACCTGCGCATCATGCGCGAAGCGATGGACGGCGTGGTGAACGAGCGTCAGGGGACGGCCTGGGCCTCCCGCCTGCCGCCGGAGGCCGGCGCGCGCATGGGCGGCAAGACTGGCACCACGCAGGTGAGACGCATCACGCTGGCCGAACGTGAGCGGGGGCTGCGTCGGCAACAGGACCTTCCCTACGAGTGGCGGCATCACGCCCTCTTTGTCGGCTACGCTCCGACCGACCAGCCGATTTACGTCTGTGCGGTGGTCATCGAGCACGGGGGAGGGGGGTCGGCTGCTGCCGCGCCGGTGGCGCGCGACATCCTGACCGAGGCGCTTCTCCGCGACCCCGCGCGTCGGCGGACGCCGCCGGCGCCGTCGCTTCAGGTCGCTGAGGCAGGCCCTGTTCGGGACGAGCGAGGGTGATGATGGAACGGCGCCTTGCCCGCGAGCGCGGCATGAGCCTGGCCGAGAAGTTCACCGCCATCTCCTGGCCGTTCGTTGCCCTGCTCTGCGCCCTGGCAGCGGTCGGCTACGCCATGCTGTATTCCGCCGCCGGAGGCTCGCCCGAGCCCTGGGCATTCCGGCATGGGCTCCGCTTCGGCTTCGGCCTTCTGCTCCTGATCGGAATCGCGCTGGTCGACATTCGGCTGATCCTGCGGCTCGCCTGGCCCCTCTACGCGCTGGGGGTGGGGCTGCTTGTGCTGGTGGCGCTGCATGGCGAGGTCGGCAAAGGGGCGCAGCGCTGGCTCGATCTGGGCGGCTTCCTCCTGCAACCCTCCGAGCTGATGAAGATCCTGCTGGTCCTCGCGCTCTCCGCTTGGTTTCACCGCGCGAGCCTGGAGCGGATCGGCAACCCCTTGTTCCTCCTTCCTCCCCTGATCGCGACGGCGATCCCGGTCGTGCTGGTGCTGAAGCAGCCGAACCTCGGCACGGCGCTGATCACCCTCACGGTGGCGGGCGCGGTATTCTTCGTCGCGGGCGTTCGGTGGTGGAAGTTCGCTCTGGTCGGGCTGGTGCTCACCCTTGCCGCGCCGGTGGTCTACGACAGCCTGCACGACTACCAGCGCCAGCGAATCCTCACCTTCCTCGACCCGTGGAGCGATCCGCTTGGCTCGGGCTACCACATCATCCAGTCGAAGATCGCGCTCGGGTCGGGCGGCCTGTTCGGCCGCGGCTGGCTGCAAGGCACGCAAGGTCAACTGAATTTTCTGCCCGAGAAGCAGACCGACTTCATCTTCACGATGCTCGCCGAGGAGTGGGGCTTCGTCGGCGCACTTTCCGTGCTTCTGCTCAACCTGCTCGTCGTGCTGTACGGGCTCGCCATCGCGCTCGCTTGCCGGCACCAGTTCGGCCGGCTGGTGGCGACCGGGATCTCCGTCAACTTCTTCCTCTACCTGTTCGTCAACATCGCGATGGTGATGGGCATGATCCCCGTGGGCGGCGTGCCATTGCCTCTGATCAGCCATGGCGGTTCGGCGATGCTGACGGTGCTGATCGGTTTCGGCGTGCTGATGAGCGTGCACGTGCACCGTTCGGTCGAGATCGAGGCGGAGGAGGAGCGCTAGGACGGCTCCGGCGGGGGCCGCCAAGCCGTGCCGGGACGCCCGGTTCGATCTGCGTACCGCCGGAACGCTGGCCCACAGCCGGAGCGCGGCCGGGTTGCGGTAGACCAGCGGGCTTCGCTATCGACAGGGTGGATGCGCTTTGCTATCCGCGCAAGGCGCAGGGTCGGGCGCATAGCTCAGTTGGTAGAGCAGCTGACTCTTAATCAGCGGGTCCTAGGTTCGAATCCTAGTGCGCCCACCAACCTCGCCTCGGCGCACGCCGAACGCGTGCCGGCGACGTGCCGCGGACGGAGCCGGAACGCCTCTTGGACAGGTCGAGGAGGGGTCGCACGTTTCCTCCACCGATCGGAAGGCTAAGCCTTGCGCGCGCAGGGTGGGCACGACGCCACGAGTGTCGGCGGCGGGGTCGGCAGCGACGTCGCAAGGCTTCCCGTTCATTGGTGAGCGGCTGAGGTGAGCGGCCGAGACGGCGAGCGCGTGTCAGCGCACCGTCGTCTGCCGCTGCGTGCCGGCTTTGCTTGGCGGGAGCAACGACCGCGCTGTGTGCCGAGGGAACCCTGGGGTGGCTGGGGGACCTGGATTCGAACCAGGGCTGCCCGGTTCAGAGCCGGGAGTTCTACCGCTAAACTATCCCCCAAGCGCCGGCGTCAGTTCCCGATGGCATCCAGCATCGGGCCCGGCGCCTGCGGGAACCTTGGCGTCCCGTAGGGGATTCGAACCCCTGTTGCCGCCGTGAGAGGGCGGTGTCCTAGGCCTCTAGACGAACGGGACCCGACACCTGGGCACATAGCCGCCAAGGCCGCAGCGATCAAGCGCCCTCAGCGTACGGACAGGGTCGCGGTCAGGCGGCAGCGCGCATCCCCGCCGCGGCAGCGACGAACGCCGCGACGTCCTCTTCGCGGGTGTTCCAGGCCGTCACCAAGCGAATGAGCGAGGGATCCTCCGGGCGAGGCCGCACAGCGAAACCTGCCGCGGCGAGCCGCTCGCGCACCGCTTCGGGGACACGGACGAAGACTTCGTTGATTTCGGTCGGAAAGACCACACGCACCCCCGGCACCGCCGCAAGCCCAGCTGACAGCCGCGACGCCATCGCGTTGGCGTGCGAGGCGTTGCGCGCTGCCGTCCCATTTTCCACCATGGCCAGAAGCTGCGCCGACAAGTATCTCATTTTACTGAAGACTTGCCCGGCACGGAGGCGCCTCTGGCCCATGAAGCGGTTGAGCGCCTCGGCATGCGGCGAACAGCGGAAGATCACCACCGCATCGGCGCACATCGCCCCGTTCTTCGTCGCCCCGTAGCTCAACACGTCCACCCCGACGCGCCAGGACGCCTCGGCGGGCGAGACGCCAAGGCGCGCACGCGCATTCTCGAACCGCGCCCCGTCCATGTGCAGGACAAGGCCGCGGCTGCGGCACACCTCGGCGATCGCGGCGATCTCCTCGATCCGATAGACCGTGCCTGCCTCGGTGCCTTGGGTGATCGAGACGACGGTCGGCGGTGCGGACTGAAGCCGGTCGGGCGGCAGGGAGGCGAGGCGGCGGGCGATCGCCTCGGCCGAGAGCTTGCCGTGCTCGCCGGCGAGGGTGATCAGCTTGCCGCCTCCGGAGAAGAACTCGGGCGCTCCGGACTCGCTTGTGTTGACGTGCGCGCTGCTCGTGGCAGATCGCGGCCCCGGGCGGCGGCATGGCGGCGGCAAGCGCCAGCGCATTCGCCGCGATCCCGGTCGCCACCGGATGGACGTAGACCTCGGTGCCGAAATAGCCGCCGAAGGCCGGGTCGAGGCGGGCCGTAACCTCGTCCGCGCCGTAGGGCGCGGCGTCACCCTCGTTGACGGCGAGGATGGCCGCGATCACCTCGGGGCAGACAGCGGTCACGTTGTCGGAGCGGAACAGCATCCTCCCCCTCCCGCTTCGGCCGGCGTGCACGGCACGCCTTGGAACAGTACTTCACCTCGTCCCACACCTTCGCCCATTTGCGCCGCCAAGCGAAAGGGCGGCCGCAGGCGGCGCAGATCCTGCTCGGCAAGTCGCCCTTGCGCCGCATCGCCTGCGCTCAGGCCACCAACACCTCGACCGGGTCGAAGCCGTCGCCTCGCGCCACCCACCCGGACGTTTCCTCTCCCGCCGTGATCAGCCAAGCGAGCCCCTTTTGCCAGGCGCCGGCGGCGTCGCGCAGCGACGGTACCGCGGCGCCCGACGTGTGGCTGTGCCAGACGCCGATCACGCTCTCGCCCCGGCCGCGCAGGCGACGCTGCAGGGCGAGATGCAGCGCGGAGTCGATCTCGAAGGCGTCGTCCTCGCGGGCGAGATTGCGCGAGGGTGCCAGGCCGGAAACGGTCATGGTTTCCGTCTTGCACCACGCCGACGAGGAGGCCGCACGCCTCCCGGGGGGCGGCCGCGCGGGCAAGCCGCACCATCGCCTCGCGCAGGACCGCGGGAAGCCTGACGATCATGGCGCTGTCGGGAAGAGCCGCCCGACCACGCGGTGTGTGGCCGGATCAACGAGCAGGATGCGATCCGGCTGCCCCCCGCCGGCGACATGTACGGCCAGCCGATCGCCGGCTCCCGCGACGCCGACGATGTGCGACCCCTCGGGTTCGGCAAAGGTGGCGACAGCGGGGGGCGAGGTGCGGCCACCGAGCCGGTTGGCAATCGCCACCGCCAGCGCCACGGTGCCGGCGACGATCAGCACCCCCATCACGATCACGGCCGCCTGCAGCGCCCGCATGTCCTCCTCCGCTCCCGACCCGCCTTTCGCCTCGTCTCGCCGCGAGATGGTGGCGGACGCGGCCGCCGCCCACCAGCGGCTCGATCGTTGGCTCGCCTCGGTCTGGCCGGACCTCTCGCGGTCGCGGCTGAAGGCGCTGATCGAACAGGGGCATGCGACCCGCGACGGCAGCGTGACGCGCGACCCGGCCGAGCCCGTTCGCCCCGGTGCACGCTACGTGCTGACGCTGCCGCCTCCGGCCCCAGCCGTGCCGCAGGCGGAACGAATCCCGCTGAGCATCCTCTACGAGGACGCGCACCTGATCGTCCTCGACAAGCCCCCTGGGCTGGTGGTGCACCCTGCCCCGGGGAACGAGACAGGAACCCTTGTCAATGCCCTGCTCGCTCACTGCGGCGGGACACTGCCAGGGATCGGCGGTGAGGCTCGGCCCGGCATCGTGCACCGGCTCGACAAGGACACCTCTGGGGTGATGGTGGTGGCCAAGACAGAGGCGGCGCACCGCGCGCTTTCGGAGGCCTTCGCCCGGCGCGATCTCGAGCGGAGCTACCTCGCGCTTGTCTGGGGTGTTCCCGCTGAGGCCGAGGGGCGAATCGATGCGCCGATCGGGCGGCACCCGGTCGACCGCAAGCGGATGGCGGTGGTGGCGCGCGGCAAGCCTGCGGCGACGCGCTATCGCATGATGCGCGCCTTCGGCACCGTCTGCGCCTTGCTCGACTGCCGCCTCGAGACCGGACGAACGCACCAGGTGCGTGTGCATCTCGCCCATCAAGGCCATCCTCTCGTCGGAGACCCGACCTATCTGCGGCGCCTGCCCGCCGCGGCCGCCCGCCTGCCGCCGGACCTGCGCGCCGCGTTGACCGGCTTTCCTCGCCAAGCCCTGCACGCCGCCTCGCTCGGCTTCCGCCATCCGCTCACCGGCAAACAACTCGCCTTCACCTCGCCCTTGCCGACCGACATTGCCGGCCTGCTGGAGGCTCTGGAGCGCGCGCGATTGTGAAGAGATGAACAATTCGTAATCTGGACTTCCTGGGTCCGATTTTCGTTGCGGTGCGCCGGTGGCGGCCCCACAATGCGTGCGTTGGCAATCGACGGGCGAGAGTGCCATCACGCGTCCGTGAGCCCTTGTCTCCGGGTCGTGAACCGAGGACGGGCAACGGTGTGCAAGGCTGGATTGGGGCCTGTCGGGCCGTCCGCCCCAACAGGCGGTCCTGGTTTCGTTTGGGAGGGAGGTCGATGAGCGTGTCCTACGCGATCCCGGTGGCTCCCGAGGGCAACCTCGCGCGCTATCTGCAAGAGATCCGCAAGTTTCCCATGCTCACGGCCGAGGAGGAGACCGCCTTGGCGCGGCGCTGGCGTGACCACGGCGACCTCGAGGCCGCGCACAAGCTTGTCACCAGCCACCTCAGGCTGGTGGCGAAGATCGCCATGGGGTATCGCGGCTACGGCCTGCCGCTCGGGGAACTGATTTCCGAGGGGAATGTCGGCATGATGCAGGCCGTGAAGCGCTTCGACCCGGACCGCGGGTTCCGCCTCGCGACCTACGCCATGTGGTGGATCCGGGCGGCGATCCAGGAATACATCCTGCACTCGTGGTCGCTCGTGAAAATGGGGACCACGGCGGCGCAGAAGAAGCTCTTCTTCAACCTGCGCCGACTGAAGGGGCAGATGCAGGCGATCGAGGACGGCGACCTGAAGCCCGAACAGGTGGCCAGAATCGCCCGCACCCTCGACGTGCCCGAACAGGACGTGATCCAGATGAACCGCCGCCTCGCCGCGCCCGACCATTCGCTGAACTCGCCCCTGCGGGCGGACAGCGAAGGCGAATGGCAGGATTGGCTCGTTGATGAAAGCGGAAACCACGAAGAGCGCTTCGCCGAGGACGAGGATCTCGGCCAGCGCCGCGCCCTGCTCGACAAGGCGCTCGCCACGCTGAACGAGCGCGAGCGGCACATCTTCATCGAACGCCGCCTGAAGGACGAACCGACCACGCTCGAGGAGCTCTCGCAGCAATACGGCATCAGCCGCGAGCGCGTCCGCCAGATCGAGGTGCGGGCCTTCGAGAAGGTGCAGAAGAGCATGAAGGCGCAGATGGAGGAGCTGCGCGCCAAGACGGCCGAACGCCGCCTCGAGCCTGCGGGCTGAAGCGGAGCCGCGGGAGGCCGGTTCGGCAGCGACTGTGGGCCGGCCCGCCCGACGGAAGGATCGACCGAAGCCCATCCGCCTCGATTTGCTCGCGGCGCGTGTTGACGCGCAAGCCATCCGCTCGGCAACGGAACAGGCATCCGCGATCATCCTGGTCGCAGTGATGCTGCCGCGGGAAAGGAGGCACGGCGCATCGCCGGCCCGCTCAGGCCGGGCCGCGCTGCTGGACCGGGCCGGCTGGCGGCTCGTCGACCGCTTCCCCCCAGGTCTCGCGCAGGGCGGCGCGACGCCGCTCGAGCTCAGCGATCCGCAACGCCGCCCGAGCTTCGAGGACCGCGAGCACCGCCCAGGCGGCAACCACGGGCATGGCCGCGCCGAAGGCGGCCGCCGCGTAGGCAAGCGGCAGGCCGTCAAGACGGAACACGAGGCCGCCTAGGGCGGCGAGACTGTGTCCCTCCAGCCAAAGCGTCCGCAGCGCCGGGGCCAGCCCAGCCAGGTTGAAGGCGAGCACCGTCCGTGCCGTCCAGCGCCCTGGCGTACTGTCGGCAAGCACTGCCAGGGCCGAGGGGATCAGGCCGAGCGAAAGCAGCAGCCCGGTCGGCAGCGCCACGCCCAGCAACACGCCCGTCGCCACCCCAAGCGCCCAGAAACCCAGCGAGCCGCGACTGCCCTGCCGCGTCTTGCGGCTCTGTCCGTCGACCGTCTCGGAGGGCCGTGGGGAGGAGGGAGCCATCGCTCACAGCCCCGAGAGCGAAAGGAGCGTCAGGGCGAGCACGACCAGTCCCGCCCCGTGCGCGACGCGACCGCCGACCCGGCGGGCCTCGGCCTCACGCCTCGCCCGTTCCTGGCGGATCCGGGCAATCGCCTCGGCCGCTTCGCGGGCTTCCCGGCGTGCTTGCGTGAAGCCGAGGGCATCGCGGGCCCGCGCCTCGGGATCGGCGAACAGGGCGTACAAGCGCGACAGATCGCCGCTGTCGACGACCGCGCGCAACTCAGCCGCAGCGCGCTCCCGGCGCGAACGCTCGCGCCATTCGTTGAGCGCGGGTTCCGCCTGAGCGGCGAGCAGGGCGGCCAGGCCCGGGAGGGGGCCGGACCGGTGCACCCGCTGGAGTTCAGCGAATACGGCAGTGGCGGCCACGGCGGCGGCGACCGTGGTCGGTGCCGCCGCGACCGCGGCGAGGGCATCGTCCAGCCTTCCGTCCATCTGCACGGCGAGGAATGCCGCCAGATGACGATCGAGCGGCAGGGCCTCGCGCGGCAGAGTGGGGGCACGACGCTCGAGGGCAGCGAGCACCGCAGGAACGGTTCCCGCCGCCTCGCCGGCGAGCATGGGGGAGAGACAGGGCAGCGCGGGATTGAGGGCGTAGAGAAGGCGTTCCGGCCCGAACCCGAGCGCGCGGTTCCGCCACACCTGGCGATACCGCTGCGCCGACCGAGCGAGGCTTGCGGCATCGGGAGCGCGGTCGCCCGCAACCGTCCCCCACCGTGCCAAGATGAGGTCTGAGAGAAGCGAGTCGAGAGCAGCCGGCGGCAGCCCTGCAGTCGAGGGAGCGAGCATCGCTTCGGCCAGCACGCCGGCGATCCCGTTCGGCATCAGGGCTCGGCCCTGCCAGAACAACGGCAGCACGCGGGTCGAGCACGGCGATGGCGCGGCAGAGGGTCCCGTCGAACGGCTGCCCATCCTCCCCTCTCTCGTGGCCGATGAGCTCGCGCAGGCGGTTGGCGAGCTGGGGCTGAACGAGGGCACGCTCGACCCAGACCGTGACAGCGCCCGAACGAAGCGCCGCCGTCCCTGCCGCCCAGTGCCGGCCCAGGGCATAGGCGAGGCTCCGGGCATCCCGCACCTCGACGGGACCGAGCTGGAGGCTGCGCGAGGCGCGGGGGATGGGCCGAGCGGAAACGGCGCGCGGTCGCGCCGTGCCGGGCCAGCCGGCGAGCTCGGCGGGATGGGGCCTGCGTTCGGGGTCCTCGGCCAGCAGGCTCCGCACCAACGTGGCAAGGTTGCCGGGCAGGCGGTTTTCTCCCACCACCGCGACCACGCTGCCAAGCTCGAGCTTGGCGCGCAGGATGGCGTCGTCGTCGCGGCCGGCGAGCGGCCACTCACCGGTCGCCAACGCGACCAGGGTGACGCCGAGGGCATAGAGGTCGTCGGCGAGGGTGCCATCACCCCGACCGGCCGGAAGACAGGCGGCGGAGGGAACGTCCTCGAACACGGCCGGCTGCGCGAAGCCGGGCGGGGTGCAGAACCCGTCGCCGAGCATGACGGGACCGCCCTTCGAGCGGAACAGGTTGTCCGGGCGGATGCCGCGATGGGTCAGGCCAAGCTCGGCGAGGGCAAGCAGGGCGCGTGCAACGGGTCGGACGACGTTCTGGATCAGGTCGCCCTCGCGCATGGGCTCGGCCCGCGCGCCGGGGCGCATCAGGGGAGGCCCCGGCGGCGGCTCGTAGACGACGGCGCGGACAGCGGACCCGCCCCAGACCACGACGTCCTGGCCGAGGGGCCGGACGAGGCCCGGCAGATCCGGCTCGTCGATCAGCCGCTGCAGGGCGCGCAGCCGGGCCGGATGCTCGTTGCGGCACAGCACGGCAACCGCCTTCCTGCCGTCCGTCGCCCGTGGCGCGGAAGCATGCCAAGCCGGCGGGGGCGAAGCCGGCCATCGGGGCTTGGGGATCGACCGTGAAGCCGGCGATCTCGCTGCCGCTCGTTCGCCACGCGCCCTCCGCTCCGTTTCGCCCGCGCATGCTGGCGCATGGAGGGTTGCGCGGGCGGTTAACGCCGCGGCTGGGGCGGCGCTCAGTCGGCGAAGGGGTCGCGCATGACGATGGTGTCGTCGCGTTCCGGGCTGGTGGAGAGCACCATCACCGGCGCCTCGACCAGCTCCTCGATGCGGCGGATGTACTTGATCGGCGGCGGCGGGCAAGCTCGGCCCAGGAGCGCGCGCCGCGGGTCGAGCCATGCCAGCCCTCGACGGTCTCGTAGACGGGGCGGGCCGCGGCCTGCGCGCCGGGAGCGGCGGGGAGGTGGTCGAAGCGGCGCCCGCCGATCTCGTAGCCGACGCCGATTTTCAGCTCAGGCAGGCCATCCAGCACGTCGAGCTTGGTCAGCACGAGGGCCTCGATCCCGCCCACCTTCACCGCCTGCCGGACCAGGGCAGCGTCGAACCAGCCGCAGCGTCTCGGCCGGCCGGTCACAGTGCCGAACTCCCGCCCGCGTTCGCCGATCAGCCGGCCCGTCTCGTCGTGCAGCTCGGTGGGGAAGGGGCCGGAGCCGACGCGCGTCGTGTAGGCCTTGGCGATGCCGAGCACGCGGCCGATGGCGCTGGGCGCCATCCCCGAGCCGGCGGCGGCGTTGCCGGCGACCGTGCTGGAGGAGGTGACGAAGGGGTAGGTGCCGTGGTCGATGTCCAGCATCACCGCCTGCGCCCCTTCGAACAGGATGCGCGCGCCCTCGCGGCGGGCGCGATCGAGGCGCTTCCAGACCGGTTCGGCGAAGGGCAGCAGGCGCGGCGCGAGGTCGAGCAGTTCGGCGAGCAAAGCGTCCTTCGAAAAAGGTTCAGCGCCAAGCCCTTGCAACAGGGTATTGTGATGGCGCAGGAGCTCGTCGAGCTTTGCCGACAGCGTCTCGGGCTCGGCGAGGTCACAGAGACGGATGGCGCGGCGCGCCACCTTGTCCTCGTAAGCCGGGCCGATGCCTCGGCCTGTCGTGCCGATCCGCGCCTCGCCCCGCGCCGCCTCGCGCGCGCGATCGAGCGCCGGGTGAAGCGGCAGGATCAGCGGCACGTTCTCCGCGATGCGGAGGTTTTCGGGCGTCACCGCCACGCCCTGCGCGCCGAGCCGGGCGATTTCGTCGAGCAGAGCGCGAGGGTCGAGCACCACCCCGTTGCCGATGATGCCGAGCTTGCCGCGCACCACGCCCGAGGGGAGCAGGCTCAGCTTGTAGGTCTCGCCGCCGACGACCAGGGTGTGACCGGCGTTGTGCCCGCCTTGGAAGCGCACGACGATGTCGGCGCGGGAGGCGAGCCAGTCGACCACCTTGCCCTTGCCTTCGTCTCCCCACTGTGCGCCGATGACGGCGACATTGGCCATGGCATCATTCCTCGAGCGGGCGGGCTGCCCCGCCTGCGGCGACGTGGGAGCAGCCGAGACGACGGGCCTCGGCGACGGGATCGCCCACCGGGCCAAGCCCCATCACGGTGGCGTAGCCGGCGGCCCGCAGCGCGGCGGCCTCGGCCGGCGACGTTCCGGCGGGAACGAACACGCGAGGGCGCGGCGGCCGCGGCGAGGCCGCGGCGAGGGCGGCGTCCGGATAAAGAGAGACGCCCGTCGCCGGCTCGTCGCCTGCGCGGTAGGCGCCGCCCCGGCCGAGCTCGTCCGACACCGCAGCCGAGAAGATCGTGAATGCCACCCCGCGGTGGTAGCGGAAGCCGCGGAATTCAAGCGGGTCGGCGGTGAGGCGGATGGCGGGGTTGCGGGCGCGCACGGCGGCGACGGTTGCGGCGAGGCGGTCGGCCAACACCCGCCCCGCCTGCGGCAAGGTTGCCGCGGCCAGGGTCTCGAGCGCCCGCTCTGCCGGTCCGGCAGCGTGCAGGAGCTCATCCAGCGTGTCCGCAAGCGGGCCCGCGAGAGCGGCGACCTCGGCAGCGTCCTTGCGGTCGATCGCTCGCCGGAGCGCCTCCTCGCGCGCGGGCGACAGACCGAGCGGAAGGAGGAGTTCGTCGACCAGGGTGGGCAAGGTGAGGTCGAAACTCACGGCCGGCACGCCGAGGGCGGCGAGCGCCTCGGCGGCGACGGCGATCACTTCGGCGTCGGCCTCGGCGCAGTCGCTGCCGATGAGCTCGATCCCGGCCTGCGACATCTGCCGTGCCCCCCGCAGATCGGTTCCGCGCACGCGCAGCACCTGGCCCGAATAGCAGAGACGGAGGGGGCGCGGCGCGCGGGCGAGGCGGACGGCGGCGATGCGCGCCACCTGCGGCGTGATGTCGGCCCGAAGCGCCATCATGCGGTGGCTCACCGGGTCCATCAGCCGGAAGGCGACCTCGGCGGTGGACGCGCCGGCGCCGCCGAGCAGGCTCTCCTCGAACTCGAGCAAGGGCGGCTTGACCCGCTCGTAGCCGTGCGCGGCGAAGACCGCCCCCATCGCCTCGATCGCGGCGGCCTCGATCTCGGCTTCGGGGGGCAACAGGTCGCGCAAGCCGGGGGGGAGAAGGGCGACGGTGCGGTCGTTCATGGCAGGGCGCGTGCCTCTAGCAGGGAAGGGCGCGCGCGCGGAGGGGGTCAGACCGGCAGCGTGCTCGGCGGCTTGAGCGCCTTCAGCACGAAGGAGGTGCGGCTCGCCCGCACGCCGGGCATGCGCAACAGGTCGCGCGTGGCGAAATCGGCGAAGGCTTCCATGTCGGCGGCGACCACGTGCAGCAGGTAGTCCATCTCGCCGGAGACCGCGTAGGCGGCCAGAACCTCCGGCCGAAGCGAGACGGCGCGCTGGAAGGCGGCGACGGTCGGTTCGGCATGGTCGTCGAGCGCGACGAGGACGAAGGCCTGCAGGGCGAGCCCGATCCGCGCCGGGTCGAGGATTGCGGCGTAGCGCGCGATCACCCCGGACTCCCTCAAGCTTGGCAAGTCGGCGGGCGCAGGGCGAGGGAGAGCCCAACCCGATCGGCCAGAGCGACGATGGGAAGCCTGCCCACCGCCTGCAGCACCTGCAGGATCCGGCGGTCGATCGCATCCAGGACGAGGGCGGATTTCGCCATCTCTCCGCAGGACTTTAGCCGATTGCGGTCTTTTCGCCCAGGATCGGGATCCGTTTTGCCGGCAATCGTTCTCCCCCCTGCGATGGTCCCGGATCGGAGAGCATGCACGGGAGGCGCTCATGGACGGTTTCGGTTCCCTTCCCGCCGAGCTGCGTGGCCCCTACGACAAAGCCGCGCCCGACGGCACGCTCGCACAGGATCTCGCCGCCTACGCAGCCGAGGACCACGCGACGTGGCCCCGTCTCTACGCCCGCCAAGCCGCGCTTCTGCGCGATCACGCCGCTTCGGCCTTCCGCAAGGGGCTCGCGCGTCTTGACTGCGCCTCCGGCGTGCCGGACTTCGCCATTATTTCATCGACGACCTGCAGCCCACCTATTTCGTCATCGCGGACTACGCCGAACTCTTCGCCTGCATCGAGGCCCTGCCAGGGCTTCTCGCCTGGGCCCGCGACGCCCCGCCGATCCCCCCCGGCGGCCGCGATCCTGCCGACCGACCGGCCTGAGCCGCGGCAACCGCCGCCGCGAGGCGCGGGCGGCTTGACATCGCCGAGTCGCAGGCGCATCTCGCAATCAGGACCGGCTGAGGTCCGGATTGTGTCTCGCCCGCTGAACGTCCCGACGGGAGGAGGGCGGGGTCCGCATCGAAGGATGAGGCCGCGCCATGCTTCGGCTGTCCAAATTGAGCGACTACGCCGTTGTTCTGCTGAGCGAGCTCGGCACCGCCCCCGAGGGCGCGGTGCGCAACTCCTCCGCCCTGGCGCTCGCCACCGGCATCGCCGAGCCGACCGTCGCCAAGGTGCTGAAACTCCTTGCCGCGGGGGGCCTCGTCGTCAGCCAGCGCGGGCCGCACGGCGGCTATCGCCTCGCCCGCCCGCTTGGCGAGACCGCGATCAGCGACGTCATTGACGCGGTGGAGGGTCCGATCGCGCTGACTGCGTGTGTGGAGCACGCAGGGGGCTGCGAACACGAATGCACCTGCCGCGTGCGCGGCCGCTGGGACCCGGTGAATGCCGCGATCCGGCGCGCGCTCTCCGAGATCACGTTGGCCGACATGGCCTGCCCGGCCTGGGCTCCGCCGCCGCCCGCCGTGGCGGCAGGCGTGGGCTGACGGGGCGAGGCGAACGGGAAGGAACGGGAACGGAACGAGACATGCCCGCAGCGACCGATACGCTCGAGACCGTCCGCGACGTCACCGAAGGGGGCTACCGGTGGGGCTTCGAGACCCCGATCGAACAGGAGCTCATCCCCAAGGGGCTGAACGAGGACATCATCCGCCTGATCAGCGCCAAGAAGGGGGAGCCCCAGTGGCTTCTCGAGTGGCGGCTCAAGGCCTTCCGTGCCTGGCAGCGCGATGGAGGAGCCGCGGTGGGCGGCGGTGCGCTACCCGCCGATCGACTATCAGGCCCTGCATTACTACGCCGCGCCGAAGCAGAAGGCGCAGCCGAAGTCGCTCGACGAGGTCGACCCCGAACTGCTCCGCACCTACGAGAAGCTCGGCATCCCGCTGCGCGAGCAGGAGCGGCTCGCCGGGGTGGCGGTGGACGCCGTGTTCGACAGCGTCAGTGTCGCCACCACCTTCAAGGAGAAGCTCGCCGAAGCGGGCGTGATCTTCTGCTCCTTCTCCGAGGCGGTGCGCGAGCACCCAGACCTCGTCCGCCGCTGGCTCGGCACCGTCGTCCCCCCGACGGACAACTTCTTCGCCGCGCTGAACTCGGCGGTGTTCTCTGACGGCTCCTTCGTCTACGTGCCGAAGGGCGTGCGCTGCCCCATGGAGCTCTCCACCTACTTCCGCATCAACGCGCGCAACACCGGCCAGTTCGAGCGCACGCTGATCGTTGCCGAGGAAGGCTCCTACGTCTCCTACCTCGAAGGATGCACCGCCCCGCAGCGCGACGAGAACCAGCTGCATGCCGCGGTGGTCGAACTCGTCGCGCTCGATGAGGCGACCATCAAGTACTCGACGGTGCAGAACTGGTACCCGGGCGACGCCGAAGGGCGCGGCGGCATCTACAACTTCGTCACCAAGCGCGGTGCCTGCCGTGGCGCGAAGAGCAAGATCTCCTGGACCCAGGTCGAGACCGGCTCGGCGATCACCTGGAAGTACCCGTCCTGCATCCTGCAGGGCGAAGGGTCGGTCGGCGAGTTCTACTCGGTCGCGATCACCAACAACCGCCAACAGGCGGACACGGGCACGAAGATGATCCACATCGGCCCGCGCACCCGCTCGACCATCGTCTCCAAGGGCATCTCGGCGGGCGAGGGGCAGAACACCTATCGCGGCCTGGTGCGCATCCTGCCCAAGGCGCAGCACGCGCGGAACTTCACCCAGTGCGACTCCCTGCTGATCGGCGATCGCTGCGGCGCGCACACCGTGCCCTACATCGAATCCCGCAACCCGACCGCCCGCGTCGAGCACGAGGCGACCACCTCGCGCATCGCCGAGGACCAGCTCTTCTACTGCCGCCAGCGCGGGCTGAGCGAGGAGGAGGCGGTGGGGCTGATCGTCAACGGCTTCGCCCGCGAGGTGCTGAAGGAGCTGCCGATGGAGTTCGCCGTCGAGGCGCAGAAGCTGCTCGCGATCAGCCTCGAGGGCAGCGTGGGCTGAGGTTCGGGGAGCGATTGCGGCGAGCGAAAGCGGAGCGGCTGCGGATCGCTGCGACAAGGCAATGGATGGCGCGATGTTGAAGATCGAAGGGCTGAAGGCCTCCGTCGAAGGGAAGGAGGTGCTGCGCGGCATCGACCTCGAGGTGCCGGCGGGCGAGGTGCACGCCATCATGGGCCCGAACGGGTCGGGCAAGTCGACCCTCGGCTACGTGCTCGCGGGCCGCGAGGGCTACGAGGTGACCGAGGGCACCGTCACCTTCCGCGGCCAGGACCTGCTCGCGATGGAGCCGGAGGAGCGCGCCGCGGCGGGGCTCTTCCTTGCCTTCCAATACCCGGTGGAGCTGCCCGGCGTGGGCAACGCCAACTTCCTCCGCCAGGCGCTGAACGCCGTGCGTCGCGCGCGCGGCGAACCCGAACTGGATGCCATGCAGTTCCTCAAGCTCGTGCGCGGCAAGGTGAAGGCGCTCGGCATGACCGAGGAGATGCTGAAGCGCGCGGTCAATGTCGGCTTCTCGGGAGGCGAGAAGAAGCGCAACGAGATCCTGCAGATGGCGATCCTCGAGCCCGCCTTCTGCATCCTGGACGAGACGGACTCTGGGCTCGACATCGACGCGCTGAAGATCGTCGCCGAGGGAGTGAATGCGCTGCGCGGCCCGGAGCGGGGCATGCTGGTGATCACGCACTACCAGCGCCTGCTCGACTACATCGTGCCCGATCGCGTGCATGTCCTCGTCGGGGGGCGGATCGTGCAGTCGGGCGGGCCGGAACTTGCGCGCGAGCTGGAGGCCAAGGGCTATGGCGAGCTCCAGGCGGCTGCCTGAGGCCGGCATGGTCGAGGTTCTGGACGGGCCCCCGACGGCGGCATCGTCCGCTGCCCATCTGGTCGACCGCGCGCGCGGTCTCGCCGAGCGCTTGCCCGGAGCGCGCATCCCCGCGGTCGCCGCTTGGCGCGCGCGCGGCGCGGAGACCTTCGCCGCGCTCAGGGCTTCCCCACGCGCCGGCGTTGAGGCCTGGAAGTACACCGACCTCGCCGTGCTGCGCGAGACGCGGTTCGAGGAGCCGATCCTCGCCGCCGACATCCGTCCGGCGTTCGTCCCTGAGGGAGACGGGCCGAGGCTCGTCCTGATCGACGGGCGGGTGCGGCGCGATCTTTCCTCCCCCGCCGAACCCGCGCCGGGGGTGGCCCTCGCCAGCCTCGCCGGGCTTCTGCAGGCGGGCGAGGCGGAGGTGGTCGCCGCCCTCGGCCGTCTTGCGCCGGAGGCGCTGCCGCTGCCCGCCCTGAACGCCGCGCTCGCCGAGGACGGGGCGGTGATCCGTGTCGCGGACGGCGTCGATGCCGGAACGATCCGCCTTCTCTCCTACGCCTCGGCCCGCGCGGGCCACCCGGTCGCCTTCCACCCCCGACACCTGATCCGGCTCGGACGCAACGCACGGCTCGTACTGGTCGAGGAGTCGCGCGGCGAGGGCGAGGGCTTCGCTTGGCACAACGCGGTGAGCGAGATCCTGCTCGGGCCCGGCGCGCGGCTGGTCCACATCCGCCTCCAGGACGAGCCCCTCTCCGCCGCGCATACGGCAACGCTTGCCGTGCGCGTCGAGGCGGGAGCGGAGTACGACAGCTTCACCCTGATCAAGGGCGCGCGGCTGACCCGGAACGAGGTGCATGCGGAGCTCGCTGGTCCGCACGCCGCGCTCCATCTCAACGGCGCCCAGCTCGTCGACGGCCTCCGCCACGCCGACACCACCACCGTGATCGAGCATGCCGCCCCGGACTGCGCGTCGCGCCAGACGGTGAAGACCGTGCTTGCGGGGCGCGCGCGCGGCGTCTTCCAGGGCAAGATCCACGTCCACCGCGCCGCCCAGAAGACCGACGGCTATCAGATGAACCAGGCGCTGCTGTTGAGTCCGGAGGCGGAGATCGACGCCAAGCCGCAGCTCGAGATCTACGCCGACGACGTGAAGTGCAGCCACGGCGCGACGGTGGGCGAACTCGACCACGAGGCGCTGTTCTACCTGCGCAGCCGCGGCATCCCGGAGGCGGAGGCGAAGTCGATCCTGGTCCAGGCCTTCCTGGACGACGCGGTGAGCCTCGTCGCCGACGAGACCTTGCGCGAGCGCCTGCACGCTGAGACCGTCGCCTGGTGGCGACGGGTGGAGCACGGCGGATGAGAGCAGGAACCGGCGCTGGTCGGTGGGGGGAGGTCCGCCCATGAGCCAGGCGGCGACGGCGGCTCTGCGGCCGGGCTTCGACGTGCTCGCCATCCGCCGCGAATTCCCCATCCTCAACGAGACCGTGCGCGGCCGGCCGCTGATCTATCTCGACAGCGCGGCCTCGGCGCAGAAGCCGCGCGCGGTGATCGAGGCGATGGTGCACGCGATGGAGCACCAGTACGCCAACGTGCATCGCGGCCTGCACTGGATGAGCGAGCGCGCGACCGAGGCCTACGAAGCCGCGCGCGATGCGGTCGCGCGCTTCCTCAACGCCCCTTCGCGCGACGAGGTGGTGTTCGCGAAGAACGCGACGGAGGCCATCAACTTGGTCGCGCACGCCTACGGGCGCGGCGTGATGGACCGCTCCAAGGCGGTGCTGATCAGCGCGATGGAGCATCACGCCAACATCATCCCCTGGCAGATGCTGCGCGACGACCGCGGCGTCGAACTCCGCGTCTGCCCCATCACGGCGGATGGCGAACTCGACTGGGACGCCTTCGAGGGCCTGCTCGCGGATGGACGGGTCGGGCTGGTGGCCATCACCCACATGTCGAACGTGCTCGGCACCGTGACCCCGGCCGAGCGGATCGCGCGCGCCGCGCACGAGGCCGGGGCGCTGGTGCTGTTCGACGGCAGCCAGGCGGCGGTGCACCGTCGGGTCGACGTGCAGGCGATCGGGGCCGATTTCTACGTCTTCACCGGCCACAAGCTCTACGGGCCGACGGGCATCGGGGTGCTCTGGGCGCGGGCCGAGCGCTGCTCGAGCGCATGCCGCCCTTCCTCGGCGGCGGCGACATGATTTCCTCGGTCTCCTTCGAACGGAGCGAGTGGGCGCGGATCCCGCACAAGTTCGAGGCCGGCACCCCGCCGATCCTGGAGGCGATCGGGCTTGCCGCCGCCATCGCGTGGGTGGAGGGCGTGGGCCTGGAGGCGATCGAGGCGCATGAGCGGGCGCTCACCGACCATGCGCTCGCGCGGCTTGCCGCCATCGAGGGCGTGCGCGTCTTCGGCCGCGCGCAGGATCGCGGCGGGGTCGTCGCCTTCGCGCTCGATCGCGCGCATGCGCACGACGTCGCCACGCTGCTCGACCGCCAGGGGATCGCGGTGCGGGCGGGCCATCACTGCGCCGAGCCGCTGATGCGCGTGCTCGGGGTGGACTCCACCGCCCGCGCCTCCTTCGCAGCCTACACGACGCGGGCCGAGATCGACGCTCTGGCCGAGGCGCTCGAGCGTGTGCGGAGGTTCTTCGCGTGAGCGACTCCTTCGCCGACCTGCGCGATCTCTACCAGGAGGTGATCCTGGACCACGGGCGTCACCCGCGGAACTTCCGCCGCCTCGCGCCGCCCGCACGGCACGCCAAGGGGGACAACCCGATGTGCGGCGACCGGGTCGAGGTCTGGGTCCGGCTGGACGAGGCCAACCGCATTGCCGACGCTGCCTTCGAGGGGCGGGGCTGCGCGATCTCCATCGCCTCCGCCTCCCTGATGACGGAGGCCGTGCGCGGCAAGTCGCCCTCGGAGGCGCGGGCGCTGGCGGAGGCGTTCCGCACCCTCGCCCGCACCGGCACCTGCCCGGTCTGCGGCGATGTGCACGAGGAGGATCTCGAGCGTCTTCGGCCTCTGTCGGGGGTCGCCGAGTATCCCTCGCGGGTGAAGTGCGCCACGCTCGCTTGGCACGCCCTGGAGGCCGCTCTCGCCGGCGAGGCGAGGGCGACGACCGAGTGAGCTCGGCAGGAGGTGAGGGGCCATGGCGATGATGGCACCGGACGGACATGGCGGTCAGGGGATGCGGGTCGAGGCGGGGCAGGGCGCCCGTTCCGTCGCAACCGTCTGGACCCCCGAGGGCGAGGTGCCGGCCGTGCCGCAGCCGCCCGCCGCCAGCCCGACGGGGGGAGGAGGGGTCAGCGAACAGGCCCTGATCGACGCCATCTCCACCGTCTACGACCCCGAGATCCCGGTGAACATCTACGAGCTCGGCCTGATCTACGCGATCGAGATCGGCGAGGACGGGGCGGTGAAGGTGGAGATGACGCTGACCGCGCCCGGCTGCCCCTCGGCGCAGGAGCTGCCGGCGCAGGTGCAGAAGGCGGTGCTCGGCGTGCCCGGCGTCACCCGCTGCGACGTCGAGGTGGTGTGGGACCCGCCGTGGGACCCCTCGCGGATGAGCGACGAGGCCCGGCTTGCCGTGAACATGTTTTGATCCGGGTCAAGCGCTGTGTGCTCGACCCGTGCTATCGTCCGCGACATGAGAATGAGTGTCAGTGACGCCAAGCCTGCCCGCACGCCTCCCCCCCTGCTGCGTCTCACCGACGCGGCGGCCGAGCGCCTGCGCGTGCTCTACGCCCGCCCCGGCGCCAAGCGCTACCTGCAGAATCGGCGTGCGCACCCGGGGCTGTTCGGGGCTCTCCTACGATCTGTCCTATACGGACGAGATCGGGCCGAACGACGAGGTGGTTGTCGACCACGACCTGACGCTGCTGGTGGATCGCCGCGCCGCCTTGTTCCTGATCGGCACGGTGATGGATTTTCGGGCGGATGCCCTCTCCTCGGGTTTCACCTTCGTCAACCCGAACGAGAAGGGCCGCTGCGGCTGCGGCGAGAGCTTCCACGTCTGATCGGTCCGATCCGCGCCGGCCTCCTCGTGCGACAGCGGTGGCGTGGCGCGGCGAGGGAGGGGTCTTGGAACGGCGAGCGGGCCGCGGCAGCCCTCAGTCGGCGAAATAAAGCCGCGCCGGGTTGTCGACCAGGATCGCCTGCCGCACCGTCGGGTCGGGCACGAAGTCGAAGAAGAGCTCGAGCTCCTTGGCGTCGTCCGGCTTCGGGCTCCCGCCGCGGGTGCGGCCAGTTCTGCCCGTAGATCAGCCGGTCGGGCCGCTCCTCGATCGAGCGCGCGCACGCGCTGTTCGACATCCGGGTAGGGCCACGGGAAGGCCGAGGAGTAGTAGAGCCCCGACAGCTTGACCCAGACGTTGCCGCTCTCGACCGCGCGCAGCAGGGCCTGGAAGGCCGGGTGCGTGGCGGTGGCGAGCCGTCCGGGCCCGGGCGGCACGCGGCCGAGGTGGTCGATCACCACCGGGCAGGGCAGGGCGGCGAGGGTGTCGACGAGGTCGGGCAAGACGGAGCCGTCGCGGATCTGCAGCGCGAGGTGCCAGCCGAGGTCGGCGCAAAGCGGGGCGAGCCGCGGCGCATCGTCGAGCGACAGGCGGCCGGGCTGGCTGGAGCGGGTGGTCAGCCGCAGCCCGCGCGCGCCCTGTTGGTGCAGCGTGCGCAACGCATCCAGCGTCACGTCCGCCGCCGTGGTGACGACGGCGCGCGCCCGGCTCTGGCCCGATCCGCGCGACAGCATCCAGCGTGCAGCGGTTGTCAGCCCCGTAGGCGCCCGGCTGCACCACGACCACGCGCGAGAAGCCCAGGCCCTCCATCAGCACCGCGCGGTAGGTCTCGAGCGTGTGGGGGGCCTCGCCGAGCTCTGGATCGAGGAAGGGGAAGCGATCCGGGTCGTAGACATGGGAATGGCACTCGGTCGCCCCCTCGGGCAACACCACGGACGGGCGCGGCAGGTCCATCGGCTGGGATCCCCTGTGGTTCGGGCGCCGACTGTAGAGGGGCGGGCCCTGCACCGGAACGGAGGGGTGCGAAAGCAGTTGCGAATGATTTGCATTTCGGCTATAGCTGCGACTGCGAACCACTCGCAACTCGTGCCGACCCACCGGAACGGAGACACGCCGATGCCGACCCTCTCACGCCGCCTCCTGCTCGCCGGCACCGCCGGCGCGCTCGCTGCACCGGCCGTGCTGCGGGCGCAGGAGCGGGTGGTGAACGTCTATTCCTCTCGCCACTACGACACCGACCGCGCGCTCTACGACGGCTACACGGCCGTCTCGGGCGTGCGCGTCCGGCTGATCGAGGGCGAGGCCGATGCGCTGATCGAACGGATCCGCAACGAGGGCGCGAATTCGCCGGCCGACGTGCTGGTGACGGTCGATGCCGCGCGCCTGGTCCGTGCCGCGGAGATGAATCTTCTGCAGCCCGTGCGCAGCCAGATCCTCGAGTCGCGCGTGCCGTCCCATCTGCGCGACCCCGACGGCTTGTGGTTCGGGCTCTCCGTGCGCGCGCGCATCCTGATGGTGCCGGCGGACTGGACCCCGCCCAAGCCGATCGAGCGCTACGAGGACATCGCCGATCCGGCCTTCCGCAACACCATCCTCACCCGCTCGGCCAACCACCCCTACAGCATTTCCCTCGCCGGGGCGATCCTGCACTACAACGGCGCCGAGGGGCTCGAGCGCTGGGCCAGGGGCGTGGTGGCGAACCTCGCACGCCCGCCGCAGGGCGGGGACACGCCGCAGATCCTGGCGGTGGCCGCCGGGCAAGGGCGGATCGCGATCGCCAACACCTATTACCTCGCCCGCCTGTTGCGGTCTGACAATCCGCGTGAACGCGAGGCCGCGCAGCGCATCCGCGCCATCTTCCCCAACCAGGCCGACCGCGGCGCGCACGTGAACATCTCCGGCGCCGGGGTGGTGCGCACCGCGCCGAACCGCGAGGCGGCGATCGGCTTCATCGAGTACCTCACCTCCGTGCGCGCGCAGGAGATGTTCGCCAACGGCAACAACGAGTATCCCGTGGTGGCGGACGAGGTGAACGTGGTGCCCGAGGTGCGGGCCTGGGGCCGCTGGAAGCAGGACCAGCTGAACGCCGCGACCTACGCCAAGCTCGGGCCGCAGGCGCTGATGATCATGCAGCGCGCGGGCTGGCTCTGAACGACGGCGCTAAGGCGCGGGAGAGGAGGCGGCGATGGCGGGACTGGCGCGGGGCGAAGGCTCTGAGCGTCCCAACACCGACGGCGAGGGCGTGGCCTCGCTGGTCCTCCTCGCCGCGCGGTGCGCATCGCGCGACCAGGGCAGGGCCTGCCACGTGCTCAGCCGGAGCGGGGTGGCGGGCGAGGGCATTGCGGCCTTCCTCGCCGCCCTGGCGCTGCTGCGGGTCGCCACGCGCGGGACGCTGTCCTTCTTGCCGCCGGCGGCGCCGGTCGTGTCGCGAGACGAGAGCCTGCTCATCGAGGCTCTGGCGGGCCTGCAGCGCGGCGCACCCTGGGTGGCGCAACGGGCGGTAGCGGAGTGGCTGGCGCCCGATCTCGCCGTCCGCGCCGTCGCGCTGCTCGCCAAGGCGGCGGCCGGGCTTGCGCGCGCCGGGCTTACGCCTCGAAGTCGGCGCCGTCAAGCCCGCCGCGCCAGCGGCCTCGCCTGAAGCCGGTATCGCCGCGTCGCCGACCGCACTTCGGCGTCGCGGCGTCCTCAGGGCGCCCGTGCTCCTTTCCCACCACAGGCGCCCCAATGATCGCTCCGTTCCCACCTCTCGCCCCGGCTCCGCCGGGGCGTCTCTTTTCCGGGAGGTGAAGCCTCTCAGAAGCGAGCGGGCTCGTCCAGGCAGAGAAGAAGCCTTGGCCGTGCCGCCGATGCCTCGGGCGAGCGGTGGACCACGCCGCGCCCGGCATTGCCCGGCCAAGCCTCGCCCTTGAGCAGAGCGACGGCAAAGCGCGGCAGCCGGCGGATGGCTGCTCGGTCCGTCACCGCCGCCGCGTTGGTGCCAAGCCGTCGTGCGATCGACCGCCCCGTCGGGCACCCATTCCGTCCCCGGCCCGGCATAAGTGCAGAGAAGCCTCAGCCCGACGTGGTCGGCATGGAACAGCCGGCAGGCCGTTGACCGGCGATCGCCTCCAGCCGGCGCGTGCACGGCTACTCAGCGCCCAGGATGTGCGGCGAACAGGCTGCGCCAGCCGAGGCTGATGTCGGCTGGCGAGGCGGGTGCGCGCGCAGGGAGCCAGCGGCAGGTCGGCGACCAGGACGGCGCCAACCCGGTCGGGCGCGATCCTCCGATGCGGCGGCGGAACGGGGCGCTGCGGGCGAGCCAGCGCCTCGGTCGACTCGAGCGAGCCGCAAGCGGTGGCGGCCGGGTCCAGATGGCCAAGCGTGATGGCCGGGGTCGAGAACGCGTGCGCAGGACAGCCCGCGTGGCGGGCGTCAGCGTGACGTGCGGGGCCGCGGGCAGGAGAGGGTGATCGCGTTCGCCATGACGTTATGTTATAACATACCTGCCCTTGGACGAACGAGACCGCCGGGAGGTCCTCTCAGCCGATGCGCGATCGACGGCCTGCCTGTCACCGTGCTCTGCGGCTTTCTCGGTGCGGGCAAGACCACGCTCCTCAACCACATCCTCGCCAACCGCGAGGGGCGCCGGGTCGCCGTCATCGTCAACGACATGAGCGAGGTGAACATCGACGCCGCGCTGGTGCGCGATGGCGCGTCCCTGTCGCGGACGGAAGAGCGGCTGGTCGAGATGACGAACGGCTGCATCTGCTGCACGCTGCGCGAGGACCTCATGGTCGAGGTGCGGCGGCTCGCCGCCGAAGGCCGCTTCGATGCGCTGCTGATCGAAAGCACCGGCATCGCCGAGCCGATGCCGATCGCGGCCACCTTCGACTTCCGCGACGCGCAAGGCCGGTCGCTGTCCGACCTCGCCCGGCTCGACACCATGGTCACGGTGGTCGATGCCGCTTCCTTCCTGCGCGACTATGCCTCGGCCGACAGCTTGGCCTCCCGCGGGCAGACGGCCGGAGCCGGCGATACCCGTCTTCTCGTCGACCTTCTCGTCGAGCAGGTCGCGTTCGCCGACGTGATCGTGGTCAACAAGATCGACCTCGTCACCGATGACGAGCGCGAGCGTCTGGTCGCCATCCTGCGCACGTTCAACCCCGAAGCGCGGATCGTGACCGCGAGCCACGGCCGCGTGCCGGTCGCCACCGTACTCGACACCGGCCTGTTCGACTTCGAGAAAGCCGCGCGGGCGGCGGGCTGGTCGAAGGCTTTGGCCGGCGACCACCTGCCCGAGAGCGAGGAGTACGGCATCCGCTCCTTCGTCTACCGCGCGCATCGGCCGTTCCATCCGGCCCGCTTTTACCGCGTCATCACCTCCGACCTGCCGGGGGTCATTCGCGCCAAGGGGTTCTTCTGGCTTGCCACTCGCATGGACGGGGCGGGGGCGTGGCAGCTCGCCGGCAGCGTCGGCCGTCACGAGGCGGCGGGCTTCTGGTGGGCAGCCGTGCCGCGCGAGCGTTGGCCCGACGACCCCGCGTGGCGGCGCGGGCGTGCGCGCGGCTCTGGCGCGAACCCTACGGCGATCGCCGGCAGGAGATCGTGTTCATCGGCCAGCACATGGACGAGGCCGCGATCCGGCGCGATCTCGACCGCGCGCTGTTGACGGAAGCCGAGTTCGCGATCGGCCCGAAGGCGTGGGCGCGTTTGCCTGATCCGTTTCCGGCTTGGCGGCGCGAGGCGGCGTGAGCGTGCTCGCAGGATCCGACCCGCCGCCGCCTCGCTTTCCCGAAGCGGTCGAGGCCATCGAGCGCGCCCTGATCGCGCTCGACTCCGAAGGCGTGCCGCGCGAGGCCCAGGCCGCCGCGCTGCTCGCCGCCCTGTTGCCGCGCCTTGCCGTTCTGCACGGCCCACAGGCCATGGCCGCCGTCTTCGGCCGACTCGCCGCCGCCTTGGCGGAGCAGGCCGCCAGACCCGGCCACGCCTAGTGCCCCGCGCGGCGCATCGCCCGCGTGAGGATCACCACCGGAATGAGCCCGACGGCGACGATCAGAAGCGCGGCGGTCGAGGACTGCGCGAGGCGCTCGTCCGAGGCGAGATTGTACACCCGGATCGCGAGCGTGTCGAAGTCGAAGGGACGGACGATCAGGGTAGCCGGCAATTCCTTCATCGTATCGACGAAGACGAGAAGCGCGCCGGCGAGCAGGCTGCCGCGGAGCAAGGGGAGATCGACCTGCAAGAGCGTGCGGCCGGGGCCGCGGCCGAGCACGCGCGCAGCGTCCTCGAGCGAGGGCTTGATCTTGGCAAACCCGGCCTCCACCGCCGAGAGTGCGACAGCGAGGAAACGCACGACATAGGCGAAGACCAGGGCAGCGATGGTGCCGGAGAGCAAAAGCCCGGTGGAGATGCCGAACAGCGAACGCATCCAGGAGTCCAGCGCGTTGTCCACGGCGCCGAAGGGGACAAGCACCCCGACCGCGATCACCGAGCCTGGAATCGCGTAGCCGAGCGCGGCGAGACGGACCGAAAACCGGATCGCCATTCCGCCCGCCGTGCGCAGCGCGTAGGCGAGCACCACGGCGGCGGCGACCGAAAGAGCCGCGGCGAGTGCCGCAAGGATCAGGCTGTTGCGCGCGAAGGGCAGGATGGTGGGACCAAGGAGCGGATCGCCCTCCGTCAGGGCAAAACGCAGCAGCACGCCAGCGGGGACGACGAAGCCGCCAAGCACAGGTAAGGCGCAGGCGGCGATTGCGGCGGCGGCCGCCCCGCCGCCGAGGGGACGGAGGTCGAGGGGCTGCTGCTTCGAGGAGGTGTTGTGGAAGCGCGCCCGCCCGCGGGCCAAGCGCTCGAGCGCCAACAGGCCGGCGATCACCCCCATCAGGCAGGCGGCGAGCTGCAGCGCGGCAACGCGGTCGCCCATGTTGAGCCAAGCCTGGTAGATGCCGGTGGTGAAGGTATCGACGGCGAAATGCTTCACGGCGCCGAAATCGGCGAGCGTCTCCATCAGCGCAAGCCCTGCGCCGGAGGCAATCGCGGGACGGGCGAGCGGGAGCGCGACCCGGAAGAACATCGCCCTTCGGTTGCAGCCGAGCGTGCGCGCCACCTCGCCGAGGCACACCGACTGCTCGAGGAAGGCGGCGCGGGCGAGCAGGTAGACGTAAGGGTAGTTGGCCAAGGCGAGGATCACGATCGCTCCCGGAACGGAGCGGATCTCGGGAAACCAATAGTCGCCCCAGCTCCAGCCGAAGGCGGCCCTGAGCCACGTCTGCACCGGGCCGGTGAAGTCGAGCAGGTCGGTATAGACATAGGCGAGCAGGTAGCCGGGCACGGCGAGCGGCAGCAGCAACGCCACCTCCAACAGCCGTCTGCCGGGAAAGCCGCAGGTGGTTACGAGCCACGCGCAGGCGGTGCCCAGCACGACGACGATCGCGCCCACCCCGAGCGCGAGGATGACGGAGTTGCGAACGAAGAGAGGGAGAAGCGTGCCCGCGAGATGGCGCCAAGCCTCGCCGGCGGGAGCAAGCGCGCCGGCGGCCACCGCCGCCACCGGCGAGGCGACCGCGACCGCGATCAGGAGGGCGGCGACGAGCCAGCCCGTCGGCCGCCGGGGTGCGGCGCGGGCCAAAGCGGGCCGGCAGGAGAGGGCGAGGTCGTGCGGCACCGGAGGGTCGAGGCGGCTCGTCGGCGATTTGGTTCCGGTTGCGATTGCGAGTAGTTTGCAGTCGCATCCATAACACGCCGTCGGCTCCATGTCCAAGGCCCTGGCCGGCCAAGCGCCCGCGGCTCACTCCGCTTGGCGTTGGCTCCAAGCCATCCGCAAGCCGTTGTGGAAATCGCCCGGCGAAGGACCGCGCGAGCGAGGCGCCGCGTCAGCCCAATCTGAGGGGGGTGAGAAAATCGCTCGGGGCCAGAACCTCGCCGGCGACGCTACTCCGCCGCCGAACGGCGCGCCTGCCACTCCGCAACGGTCAGGCGAGGGATCTCGATCCGGTCCGTCGTGCGCGTATACCAGCCGCGGCCGTGCATGCGCCCGATCAGCCCGAGCTTCGGCGTGTCGATATAGGCCTTCGCGGCATCAAGCACGCAGTCGTCCCGCACATGGGCGGCGAGCACGCGCCCGAGAACCACCGCCTTGCCGTTGCCGACCTCCACCACCGCAAGCCGCTCGCACTCCAGCGCCACGGGGCTTTCCGCAATGCGCGGCGGCGTCACCTTGGTCGAGGCGAGCGGAGTCAGCTCCGCCATGGCGAGTTCGTCCACCCCCGGCTCGACGTCGATCGCGGTGATGTTCATCGCCTCGGCCACCGCCTCGGACACGAGGTTCACCACGAACTGGCCTGTTTGGCGGATGTTTTCTCCCGTGTCCTTCAATCCCCGCCCCTTTGAGCCGATGCCGATCGCCACCACCGGCGGGTCGGAGGAAACGGCGTTGAAGAAGGAGTAGGGGGCGGCGTTGACCCGCCCGTCGGCATCCACCGTCGTCACCCAGGCGATGGGGCGCGGCACGATGGTGGAGACGAGGATCTTGTAGGCGAGGTCGGGGCCGATGGCCGCGAAGTCGAACAGCATGGGCGGGCTCCAGGGGTTCGCTGTACGGGACATAAGGCCGGCGAACCGTTCCGGCGAGAGGCCGAAAGCGGCCCGACGGGCAGGCGCTGATCAGCCACGCGTGAGCCGCGCGCCTCGCCCTGGCCGTCTCTCTCACCCTAGGGCCCCTTGCGCCGGCGCCCGCTTCCGCCCTTGCGCTTCGCCGGATCGTAGCCCCCGCCGCCGGGCCCGAGCGGCTTCGGCCTCCATTCCGCCATGCGCGGGCGGGACGTCGGCGGAGGGTCGATGCCGAGCTCGATCGCCTCAAGCCGGCGGATCTCGTCGCGCAGTCGGGCGGCGGTCTCGAACTCGAGATCGGCCGCCGCCTCCCGCATCTTCCGCTCGAGTTCCGCGATCGTCGCGCGCAGGTCCTTGCCCACCAGTTCCGACACCCCGCCCTCGTCGACAGGGGCGACGGTGACGTAATCCTGCTCGTAGACGGAGGTGACGATCTCCGCCACCTGCTTCTTCACCGACTGCGGCGTGATGCCGTGCGCCTTGTTCCAGGCGAGCTGCTTCGCCCGCCGCCGCTCGGTCTCTTCCAGCGCGCGCCTGAGGCTCTCCGTCATCGCATCAGCGTAGAGGATCACCCTGCCCTCGACGTTGCGCGCCGCCCGGCCGATGGTCTGGATGAGCGACGTGGTGGAGCGCAGGAACCCCTCCTTGTCGGCGTCGAGGATGGCGACGAGCTGGCACTCGGGAATGTCGAGCCCCTCGCGCAGGAGGTTGATCCCCACCAGCACGTCGAACACGCCGAGGCGGAGGTCGCGGATGATCTCGATCCGCTCCAGCGTATCGATGTCGGAATGGAGGTAGCGCACCTTCACCCCGGCGTCGTTCAGGTATTCGGTGAGCGTCTCCGCCATCTTCTTGGTCAGCGTCGTCACCAGCACCCGCCCGCCCTTCGCCGCCACCGCCTTGCATTCGGCGAGCAGGTCGTCGACCTGATGCTCGACGGGGCGGACGATGCAGACCGGATCGACGAGGCCCGTGGGGCGGATCACCTGCTCGACGAACACCCCCCCCGTGCGTTCCAGCTCCCACGGCCCCGGGGTTGCCGAGACGAAGATCGTGTCTGGCCGCATCGCGTCCCACTCCTCGAACTTCAGCGGGCGGTTGTCCACACAGGAGGGGAGGCGGAAGCCGAACTCGGCCAGGATGGATTTGCGGTTGTAGTCACCGCGGAACATGCCGCCCAGTTGCGGCACGGTGACGTGGCTCTCGTCGACGAACAGGATCGCGTTCTCTGGCAGGTACTCGAACAGGGTTGGGGGCGGTTCGCCCGGCGCGCGCCCGGTGAGGTAGCGCGAGTAGTTCTCGATGCCCTTGCAGCTTCCCGTCGTCTCCAGCATTTCGAGATCGTAAAGGGTGCGCTGCTCAAGCCGCTCCGCCTCGAGCAGCTTGCCTTGCGCGCGCAGTTCCGCGAGCCGCTCCTTCAGTTCCGCCTTGATGCCCGCAATCGCCTGGCTGATGGTCGGCCGCGGCGTCACGTAGTGGCTGTTGGCGTAGACGGTGATCGCCTCCAGGGTCGCGGTCCTCTCCCCGGTGAGCGGGTCGAACTCGTGGATCGCCTCCACCTCGTCGCCGAAGAGGGAGACGCGCCAGGCACGGTCCTCGAAATGGGCGGGGAAGATCTCCACCACGTCGCCGCGCACGCGGAACGACCCCCGCGCGAAGGCGAGATCGTTGCGCCGGTACTGAAGTTCGACGAGCGCCTTGAGCAGCCGGTCGCGGTCGATGCGTTCGCCGACCGCGACCTTCACCACCATCGCCGAATAGGTCTCGACCGACCCGATGCCGTAGATGCAGGAGACCGAGGCGACGATGATCACGTCGGGGCGTTCGAGCAGCGCGCGCGTCGCCGCATGTCGCATGCGGTCGATCTGTTCGTTGATCTGCGCGTCCTTCTCGATGTAGGTGTCGGTGCGCGGCACGTAGGCTTCGGGCTGGTAGTAGTCGTAGTAGGAGACGAAGTACTCGACCGCGTTCTCCGGGAAGAACGACTTCATCTCGCCATACAGCTGCGCGGCGAGCGTCTTGTTCGGCGCGAGGATAAGGGCGGGCCGGCCCGCGTTGGCGATCACATGCGCCATGGTGAAGGTCTTGCCCGAGCCTGTTACGCCGAGCAGCACCTGGTCGTGCTCCCCGCGCTCGAGCCCCTCCGTGAGGGCGGCGATCGCCTGGGGCTGATCGCCCGACGGCGCATAGTCCGAGACGAGCTTGAAGTGCGCGCGCTCGCGCCAAGCGGGGCGCCGCGGGGGCTTGAACACCGGGCGACGGACGTCGATCAGGCCATGCGGGGGCATCGGCTCTCCTTCGCCTTGTGACATAGGGCCGCCGTCCCGCCTTGGCCATGGCGGAGGCGGCCGGGGCGGGGCAGGATCGCGGGCATGGCCGCCTTCCGCCTCGCCTCCGTCTCGCTCGCCGTCCTTCTCCTTGCGCTGCCCGCCGCCGCGCGCGGGCCCGAAATCGCCACCCGCCACATGGTCGCCGCCGCCCACCCGCTGGCCGCCGAAGCGGGACGCGCGGTGTTGCGCCGCGGCGGGGCGGCGATCGACGCCGCCATCGCCGTCCAAGCGGTGCTGGGCTTAGTCGAGCCGCAATCCTCGGGGATCGGCGGCGGCGCCTTCCTGCTGCATTGGGACGCGACGGCGCGCGCGTTGACCGCCTGGGACGGGCGCGAGACCGCGCCGCGCGCCGCCGGGCCCGATCTCTTCCTCCGCCCCGACGGCTCGACCATGGGCTTCCACGAGGCGGCGGTCGGCGGGCGCGCGGTCGGCGTGCCCGGCGTGGTGGCGATGCTGGAGGCGGTGCATCGCCGGCACGGGCGCCTCGCTTGGGACGCGCTCTTCGCCCCCGCCATCGCCCTCGCCGAAGAGGGTTTCCCGGTCTCGCCGCGTCTTGCCGCTGCCATCGCCGCCGATCGCGAGCGTCTGGCGCGCGACCCGGCCGCCCGCGCCTACTTCCTCCTCCCCGACGGCTCGCCCCTGCCGGCCGGGCATCGCTTGCGCAACCCGGCCTATGCCGAGACGCTGCGGGCGATCGCGCGCGAGGGGGCCAAGGCGCTGGCGGAGGGGCCGATCGCCGAGGCGATCCTCGCCGCGGTGCGCGGGGCGTGGTGGAATCCGGGGCTCCTTTCGCCCGCGGACCTCAGCGCCTACGCGCCGCGCGAGCGCGACCCGGTGTGCGTGCTCTATCGCGTCTGGCGTGTCTGCGGGATGGGCCCGCCGTCATCGGGCGGTGTGGCCGTGGGCCAGATCCTCGGGCTTCTTGCCCATACCCATCTCGGGGCGTTCGATCCCCGCGGCCCCGACGCCGCGCATTGGCTCATCGAGGCAGGCCGGCTCGCTTTCGCCGATCGCAACCTCTATCTCGCGGATCCGGATTTCGTCCGCGTCCCCTCGCGGGGGCTGCTCGATCCCGCCTACCTCACCCTCCGCGCGCAGGCGATCGACCCCGCGCGCGCCGCCGAGACCGTCCGTCCCGGCAATCCGCCCTGGCGCGAAGGCGCCCTCGCCCCGGACGAGACGGTGCGCGAAGTCGGCACCTCGCACCTCTCCATCGTCGATGCGTCGGGCAACGCCGTGGCGATGACCACCACCATCGAGGATGCTTTCGGCGCACGCGTCATGGCGGCGGGGTTCCTCCTCAATAATCAGCTCACCGACTTCTCGTTCCGTCCCGAAATCGATGGCCGCCCGGTCGCCAACCGGGTCGAGGGCGGCAAGCGCCCACGCAGTTCGATGGCGCCGACGATGGTCTTCGACCCGCAGGGCGAGCTTCGCGTCGTGCTCGGCTCGCCCGGCGGGGCGCGAATCATCGGCTACGTGGCGCAGACCCTGGTCGCGATCCTGGATTGGGCGATGGACCCGCAGGCGGCGATCGACCTGCCGCGCGTCGTTACGGTGGGGCAAGGGGCGGAACTCGAAGCGGGCACGGAGGCGGAACGACTGGCACCATCGCTGCAAGCGCGGGGGCATCGCGCGACCGTGCGTGCCCTGACTTCCGGCCTGCAGGCGATCGTCATCACCGCCCGCGGCCTGGAGGGCGGGGCGGATCCGCGCCGGGAAGGGGTGGCGCTCGGCGACTAAGCGCCCGCCCGACCAGCAGCGCGAGGGCGAAGGGAAACAGCCACATCAGCCGTGCGGCGTAGCGGTCGTGCACAGCCCCGCCCAAGCCCACCGCGACCGCGTTGCCGACGGCGGCGGCGAGAGCGGCAAGCGCGAGCACCGCCACCGGCGAGCGCCGTGCGGCGGGTGAGACGGCGAAGACGAGGGCGAGCAGGGGAACGGCGGCGAGCGAGAGCGGGCCTGCGAGCACGGCCGGCCAGGCGCGCGCGATCTCCTCGTTGGTCTGCCGCGCGCGGTCGAGCGCTTCCCCGGCCGCCGGCCCCAACGCCTCGGCGAAGCGGGGAATGACGAGGCGCGCGAGCAGCGCGCGGTCCTCGTTCACCCGCACCGAAAGGTCAGTGCCCACCCGGGCGGTGACGAGCTGACGCGCGGCGCGAGCGAGGCCGTTCGCGACGAATTCGGACCAGTGGGCGGCGATGACGCGCGGGTTGATCGCCGCAAGTTCCGCCTCGAGGCGAAAAAAGTTGCGATCGCGCCAGACCGGAGAGGCCGGGTTCCACAGGAAATGGTCGGAGTCGGCGACGAGCGTGTGGCGATCCTCGCACAGCGTCACCGCGGGCAGCGGGCAGTGGGCGGCAAGCCAGCGCTGCATCAGCCCGTCCCCGACCAGGCGGGCAGCGAGGAAGACGGAGGAGCCGAAGGCGAGGCGGGCTTCGCCGTGCGCGAGCCGGTTGGCGGCGAGGTTGAGCGCGGGGGCGAGGACGAGGGCGGCGAGGAGGGCGCCGAGGCCGGCGAGGCGCACCGGGGCGCCCCGCCAGGCAAGACGGAGGAGCAAGAGGGCGCCGAAAAGGGCGGCGAGTGCGGGGAGGTGGGTCAAGTGCACCGACGCCGCTGCGACCAGCGCAAGCCACACTCCGCAAGCTTCGAGGCGGGAGAGGCCGCCGAGCGCGACCAGCACCGCCGCCAGCACCATCGGCGCGGACAAGGCGTCCGCCATCACCCAGGAGGCAAGCCAGGGCGCGCCGGAGAGGAGCGCGAGCACGCCGACGATGGCGAGGGAGGCGAACGGCCCGAGCCCGACGCGCCTTGCGACGAGCCACATCAGCCACGCCGTCAGCAGCGCCTGCGCCGCCACCACCGGCCAGAGCGTGCGCCCCTGATGCAAGGGCCCGATCAGCCAGCCATAGGCCGGCGGGCGGATCGGGCGGAACCACGCGGGCTGCGTCCAAACCCAGAGGTAGTCGGGCGTGTCGGAGAAGATCAGCGGCCAGCCGTTCCAGGCGGCGGGCCACAGGAGGAGGGCGGCTGCGACCAGGACCACGATAAGCCGGGCGAGGCGGGGCATGGCCTCGCGCTACGGGGGAATCCGGGCAGGGGCAAGGCGGCTGGCAGGGGATTTGCCTGCCTGCCCGGGCGGCGCCTCGGCTTGCGGCCGCGCGCCTCACGCCGCACGCTTGGTCATCGCATGGACGGGACGCTGCATACGACGGAGGCAAGCGGCACGCTGCCCCTGCGCTCACGGGCGCTGATCCCGCCGCTCACCCTTCTTCGTCCGCGCGACGTCGACGAGGCGGCGGCGATGCTGGCCGCCCCGGATGCCCTTCCCATGGCCGGCGGTGTCGAGGTGATCGCGGGGCTGAAGTTCGGCGGCCCGCCGCGCACGGTGGTGTTGCTCCGCGGGCTTGTGGGCCTCGACCGCATCGAGGCTGGCGCGGAGGGGGTGCGGATCGGCGCGCTCGCCACGCACGAGCGGGTGGTGCGCGACCCCCTCCTGCGGGCGGCGGTGCCGGGCCTCGCCGAGGCGTGGGGACATGTCGCCAACATCCGCATCCGCCACCAGGGCACGCTCGCGGGCTGCCTGCTCGCCGGCCTGCCGCAGTACGATGCGCCGCCCGCCCTCGCCGCGCTGGATGCCCGCCTCGTCTGTCGGGTCGGGCACGAAACGATCATGCTCCCTTGGCACGCCCCGCGCGGCCTCGTGCTCGGGATCGACATCCCCGGCGGCTGGCGGTTCGCGCATGAGCGGAGCCTTCGCCCCTGGCTCATCGTCTCCGCCGCTGGGCGGTTCGAGCGCGGGCGCGTGCGGTCGCTCCGCCTCGCGCTCGGCGGGGCGCATCGGCGCGCCGTTGCCGCCGATCTCGACGAGGCCGTCGGTCTCGACGCGCGCAGCCCTCGCGCGCCACGCACGAGACCTCGCCGAGGCCTGGGCGTCGTCTCTTCCCGAGCCCGATCACCTGCTTCCCGGCACGCCCGGCGCGGCTTGGCGACGCCGCGCCGCCGGCGCCCTCGCCGCCCGCCTGATCGCCCGCCTCGCCGATGCTTGAAAGAACGGAACGGATCGCCTTCGACCTCGACGGGCGTCGCGTCGTCGCCGCGGTGCCGACCAACCGGCTGCTCATCGACCTGTTGCGCGAGGAGTTCGGCATCCTCGGCGTGCGGGCGGGCTGCGACGGCGGGGTGTGCGGCGCCTGCACCGTGCTCGATCGACGGCGCGCCCGCCACCGCGTGCCTGTTGCTCGCCGTGGAGGCCGATGGCCGGCGCGTCACCACCATCCGCGGCCTCGACCGGGCGGACGGTTCGCTCCATCCCGTCCAGCGCGCCTTCCTCGAGGAACGCGCGCTGCAGTGCGGCTCCTGCACGCCGGCCATGGTGCTTCTCGCGTCCGCTCTGCTCGCCGAGGACCCCGCTCCGAACGAGGAGACCATCCGCTCCTGGATGAGTGCCGCGCTCTGCCGCTGCGGCGGCGGGGCCGCCATCCTGCGCGCTGTGCGCCGGGCCGCGACCCTGATCCGCGAGGGCGCATGACGGCCGCCTCGGACCTCGCCCGGGTGCGCGGCACCTTCGCCTATGCGATCGATTTCGCCCTGCCGGGCATGCTGCATGCCGCGCTCGTGCGCTCGCCCCATCCCCATGCCGAAATCCTCGCCATCGACGCCGCCACCGCCCTGAACGAGCCGGGGGTTGTCGCGGTGGCCACCGGCGACGACCTCGCCGGGCTCGACCCCTGGCAGGGCGTGGTGGTGCGCGACCAGCCGCTGCTCGCCATCGGCAAGGTCCGTTACGCCGGCGAACCGGTTGCGGCGGTGGTGGCGCGCGATCCCCGCTCGGCCGCGCGGGCCGCGGCGCGGGTGACGGTGCGTTGGCGGCTTCTTCCGCCGGTGCCGACCATCGAGGCCGCCCTCGCCCCCGATGCGCCGGCCCTGTTCGACCAGGGCCCGCCCGAGCACCTGCCAGAGAGGGCCTGGCGCGGAGTCATGGCGCGAGCCCGCGCGCAACATCCTCTGGCGGTTCCGCTTCCGCTCCGGCGACGTCGGGTCCGTCTTCGCCCGCGCCGACCGTGTGTTCACCGACACCTACCGGTTCCCGCGCATGAGCCACCTGCCGATCGAGCCCCTCTGTGCGGTCGCGCGTTGGGACGGGACGGGGGGAGAGGTGTGGTGCAACAACCAGGATCCGTTCCTGCTGCGCACCGACCTCGCGCGTATCTTCGCGCTGCCCGAGGCGGCGATCAGGGTGCATGCCCTGCCGGCGGGAGCGGGCTTCGGGGCGAAGTCCTATCCCGAAGCACGAGGCGCTGGCGCTGCTCCTCTCTCGCCTCGCCCGCGCCCCCGTTCGGCTGGCGCTCACCTGGGACGAGATGATGCTCACCCTCTCCCAGCACGCCGCCGAGGTGACACTGACCACCGCGGTGAGCGCGGACGGCGTGCTTCTCGCCCGCCGGGCCTTGCTTCGCCTCGATGGCGGGGCCTATGCCGACGCCTCCGTCGTCGTCTGCGAGAAGGGGGCCTACCGCAGCCTGCCCGGCCCCTATCGCTGGCAGGCGGTGGAGAGCATCGGCGAGGTGGTGCGCACCTCGACCGTGCCGGCCGGCTCCTTCCGCGGCTTCGGCGGCCCGCAGGCCTGTTTCGCCGGCGAACGCCAGCTCGATGCGATCGCGCGTCGCTTGCGTCTCGACCCGGTCGAGTTCCGGCAGCGAAACCTTCTCCGCCCCGGCGAGGCGCCCTGGCCGGGCGAGACGCCGATGGACTCCGACCTCGAGGATGGCCTTTCGGCGGTCGCGGAGCGGATCGGCTGGCGTGCCCCGCGCGCCCAAGGGCGAGGACGCGGCGTGGCGGTCGGGATGAAGGACGGCGGGGGGTTTTCGCGCCGAAGCCTCGCCGTGGTGAAGCTCGCGCGCGACGGCTCGGCCCTCGTGTTGACCGGGATCGCCGATCTCGGCCAGGGGCCGGAGCGGGTCGCCGCGGCGATCGTCGCCGAGGTGTTGGGCATCGATCCCGCGCGGGTCAGGCTCGCCCCCATCGACACCGACCGCACGCCGCACGATCAGGGCACGCACGCCTCCGTCGGTGCGGCGATGGTCGGGCTCGCCATCCGCCGCGCCGCCGAGGCGGTGCGCGAGCGCCTCCTTGCCCTCGCCGCCGAGGTGATCGACGAGGCCGCAGGCGAGATCGTGCTCGAGGCCGGCATGATCCGCCGCGGCAACGTCTCTCTCCCCATCCCCGCCCTGTTCGACCGTGCCTTCGGCGCCCAGGGCAGCGAACTGATCGGCGAGGGCGAGGCGCGCAACCCGTTCGAAGCCGCCGCACCCTTGGGCTCGCGCTGCGGCTTCTGGATGCCTTCCTTTGCCGCCGCCGAGGTTTCGGTCGACGTCGAAACTGGCCGCGTCGCGGTCGAAAGGCTCGTCGTCGCCGGCGACGCGGGCCACGCCATCGACCCCGCCGGCTGCCGGGCGCAGACGGAAGGCGGGGCCGTGCAGGGCGTCGCCCAGGCGCTGATCGAGGCGCTCGCCTTCGACGACGAGGGCCGCCTCGCCAACGGTGCCCCGCTCGTCTACCGCATGCCGAGTGTGCTCGACCTGCCGCGTGAGTTCGAGACGATCACGCTCGAACACGGGCTGGGGCCCGGGCCGCACGGCGCGAAAGGCTTGGGCGAGCACGCCGTCCTCGCGGTCGCGGCGGCGATCGCCAACGCCGTGGCGGACGCGACCGGGGCGGACTTGCATCCGCTCTTTGCCGCTCACCCCCGATGCCGTGCTCTCCGCCGTTGCGCAAGCCGCAGGCGAGGGCTAGCGTTCGCCATTGTCGCGAGCGGGAGAGAGCCCATGCGGAACGGACGTCGGCGCGTGTTGGGGGCTGCGGCCTTCGCCTTCGCTCATGGGTGCTGCGCTCGCCGGCGACCGCGCAGGCTCCCCAGTTCTTCCGCATCGGCACTGGTGCCGCGGGCGGCACCTATTATCCCGTCGGCGGCATGATCGCGAACGCGATCTCCTGCCCGCCCGGTGCGCCCTGCCGCGAAGCGGGCGGCACCGCCGGCGTTCCCAATCTCGTGGCGGTGGCGCAGGCGACGCAGGGCAGCGTGCAGAACGTGAACCTCATCCAGTCGGGCGCTGCGGAGAGCGGCTTCTCGCAGTCGGACGTCGCGCACTGGGCCTACACGGGCACGGGCCTGTTCGAGGGCCGGCCGAGGCTCGATCGGCTGCGCTTCATCGCCTACCTGTTCGGCGAGCAGCTTCATGCCGCCGTCCGCCGCGACAGCCCGATCACCCGCCTCGAGGACCTTGCCGGCAAGCGCGTGACGGTCGGGCTGCAGGCCTCCGGCGCCCGCATCGGCTCCGAACTGGTGCTGGAGGCGGCAGGGCTGAGGGGGCGTTACACGCCGGAGTTCCTCTCCGCCGCGCAGGGGCTCGAGCGGATGCAGGACCGCGGCATGGACGCCGTGCTGCAGGTGGTGGCCGCACCCGCCGCCGCCTTCACCGAATTCTGCGCACGCGCCGGTTGCCGTCTCCTTCCCTTCTCGGATGAGGTGATCGCCCGGGTAAGCGAGCGGGCACCCTTCTATACGCGGGGCGTGATCCCGCGCGGCACCTACGAGGGGATCGAGGAGGACGTGCCGACCCTGGTGGTGGGCGCGGTTTGGCTGGTCGGCGCGCAGGTGCCGGAGGCGCTCGTTTACGAGATCACCAAGTCGCTGTGGTCGGACACAACCGCCTCGCTCCTGCAGCGCGGGCATGTGCGGGCGCGCGACATCCGCCGCGAGACGGCGCTTTTGGGGCGCGGCGAGGTGCCGCTGCATCCGGGGGCGGAACGGTTCTACCGCGAAGCCGGCATGCTGCGCTGAGGCGCCGCGGCACGGGCGGCGCGAGCCCCGGCACGGAACGCGCCGCATGACGGCGCGCGCGACGGCGGGGCGGGGATGAGGCGCGAGAGTCGACGCCGACCGCGCGGCCGAACTCGAGCGGCAATACGACAGCGGGCTTGCCTTCCGCGAGCCGACGGGATGGCTCAAGCCGCTCGCGTCGGTCGTTCTCGTCGCCCTCTCCGTCTACCAGATCTACACCGCCGGGTTCGGCCTTCCGCCCGAGCACTGGCACAACGCGATCTACCTCGCCGCCGTGCTGGCTCTCGTCTTCCTGTTCTTCGACGCGCGGGTGCCGCTCGGGCCTCGCCTCGGCGGTGTGGCCCTCATCGATTGGCTGCTCGATCGCGGTCGTCGGTCGCCGCCGTCCTCTATCTGCCGGTCAACTTCGATGCGCTCACCTTCCGCATCGGCGTGCCCAACGGATGGGACCTTGGCGATGGGCATCGCGCTGATCGTCGTCGTGCTGGAAGCCGCCCGGCGGACGATGGGACTGGTGCTGCCCGTCATCGTGCTCGTCTTCATCGCCTACGGGCTCTATGGCAACCACGTGCCCGGCGTGCTCGCCCACCCGGGGGCGACGATCGAGAACTTCGTCAGCCAGATCTACCTGACGCAGGAGGGGATCTTCGGCATCCCCCTCAAGGTGGTGGCGACCTTCGTCTTCCACTTCGTGCTGTTCGGCACGATCGCGACCAAGATGGGGCTCGGGCAGTTCTTCATCGACGTCGCGACCGTCATCGCCGGCCGGTTTCCGGGCGGGCCCGCCAAGGTGGCCGTGGTCGCCTCGGCCTTCTTCGGCTCGATCTCGGGCTCCTCCATCGCGAATACGGTGACGACGGGAAGCCTGACCATTCCGGCGATGAGGCGGATCGGCTACCGCCCGCATTTCGCGGGCGCGGTGGAGGCGGCGGCCTCGGCGGGGGGGCAGATCACGCCGCCGATCATGGGGGCGGCCGCCTTCGTGATGACCGAGTTCCTGGGCGTTCCCTACACCACCATCATCACCGCCGCACTCGTTCCGGCGGCGATGCATTACCTCGGCGTGCTGATCCAGGTGCACCTGGAAGCCAAGCGCGAGGGACTGCGCGGCCTGACCGAAGAGGAAATGCCGAGGCTCGGCCCGGTGCTGTGGCGCGGCTGGCCGACGGTGATCCCGCTCGTCATTCTGGTTGCCACCATCATGCAGGGCTACACGCCCTATCTCGCCGCCTTCAACGGGATCATCGCCTGCGTGCTGGTGGGTCTCTTCAACCCGCTGCAGCGGATGACCCTGCGCGAGCTGTGGGAGGCGCTGGAGACGGGGGCGAAATACGCCCTCGCGGTCGGGGTCGCCGCGGCCGCGGTCGGCATCGTGGTCGGCGTGATCACGTTGACCGGGGCGGCCTTTCGCCTCTCCTTCATGGTGACCCAGGCCGCGCAGAACCTCGCCGGCAGCGTGCTGCCGCTCCTCTCCTGGCTGCCGATCGAACTCGCCTCGCTCAGGGGGCTTGCGCTCTTCTTCACCCTCGTCTTCGTCGCCCTCACCTGCGTCGCGATGGGGGCGGGGGTGCCGACCACGGCGCTCTACATCGTGCTGGCCGCGATCGCCGCCCCGGCGGTCACACAGCTCGGCGTCCCCGCGATCGCCGCGCACCTCTTCATCTTCTACTATGGATTGCTGGCTGACCTTACCCCACCCGTGTGCGTCGCGGCCTATGCCGCCGCCGGCATCGCCGGCGCAAATCCGTTCCGCACCGGGCTCACCGCGTTCCGGCTTGGGTCGGCCAAGGCGCTCGTGCCGTTCGTGTTCGCCTATTCGCCGGCGATGCTGATCGTGGTGCCGGGCTTCGCCTGGGGCGACTTCCTGCTGGTGACGCTCTCCTGCGCGGTCGGGGTGTGCGCTCTCGGCGCGGCGCTGACGGGCTACGCCTTTGCCCCGATGGCTTGGGTTGTCCGCGCGCCCCTGCTCGCCGCCTCGGTGCTGATGATCGCTCCCGGAGCGACTCCGACCTTGATCGGCCTTGCCGTCGTCCTCCCCGTCCTCGCCGCCAATTTGTTCGCCGCGCGCCGCCGCGCCCCTCAGGCCCTCTCGGGGTAGAGCGAGAGGAGCCCCCCTTCGGAGGCCGCGCAACGCCCGCGCTCGGTGATCAGCCCGGTGACGAGACGGGCGGGGGTGACGTCGAAGGCCGGGTTTGCCGCCCGGCTTCCCGGTGAGACGACGCGCACGCGCCGCACCGCGCCGTCCTCGGCGAGCCCCGCGATCTCGGTCACCTCCGTCTCGGAGCGTTCCTCGATCGGGATGAGATCGCCGGCGGCAAGCGACCAGTCGATCGTGGAGTAAGGGAGGGCGACCCAGAACGGCACCCCGGTATCGGCTGCGGCGAGCGCCTTGAGGTAGGTGCCGATCTTGTTCGCGACATCGCCGTTGCGCGCCACGCGGTCGGTGCCGACGAGCACGAGATCGACCGCGCCCCGTCGCATCAGGTGCCCGCCCGCATTGTCCGCGACCACCGTGTGCGGCACGCCGTGGCCGCCGAGTTCGAAGGCGGTGAGCGAGGCGCCCTGATTGCGCGGCCGCGTCTCGTCCACCCAGACATGCACGGGGATGCCGGCGTCGTGCGCGCGGTAGATGGGGGCGGTGGCGGTGCCCCAGTCGACGGTGGCGAGCCAGCCCGCGTTGCAGTGGGTGAGGATGTTCACCGGGGCACCCCCCTTGCGTTCGGCGATGCCGGCGATGAGGGGGAGCCCATGGCGGCCGATCGCCTCGCAGCAGGCGGCGTCCTCGTCGGCGATCGCGGAAGCCTCCGCCCAGGCGGCATCGAACCGATCGCCGCGCGGGCGGTTGCGCACCGCCTCCGCCACCCGCGCCACGGCCCAGGCGAGGTTCACCGCGGTGGGGCGGGTGGCGACCAGGCGGCTGGCGGCGGCCTCCAGCGCCTCGTCGGACGCCTCCTCCCGCAGCGCGAGGGCGAGCCCGAAGGCGCCGACCGCGCCGATCAGCGGCGCGCCGCGCACACGCATCGCGGCGATCGCCTCCGCCACCTCCTCGAGCCCCGCGAGCCGGATCCAGACCACCTGCCAGGGCAGGAGTGTCTGATCGAGGACCGAGATCGCGGACCGATCCTCCGCCGGGCGGATGCTGCGCGTCCACTCCCCCGCGAGCCGCATCAGTGGTTGATCCTCTGGTGCAGCACGCAGATCAGGGTGAAGAGGCGGCGGGCGGTGTCGAAGTCGACCTCGATCTTGCCTTCGAGGCGGCGTTGCAGGAGTTCGGCCGCTTCGTTGTGCAGGCCGCGCCGGCCCATGTCGATCGCCTGGATGCGCGCCTCGTGCCCATCCGCCACCGCGGCGTGATGCGCGCCAAGCAGCATCAGGTAGTCCTTGATCAGGCTGCGGAAGGGACCGAGGGCGAGGACGACGGCGGTGATCGGCGTGCCGTCGAGGCGGCGGATGTCGAACACGAGCCGCCCGTGATCGAGCCCGAGCCGCAGCGAATAGGGGCCTTCGGGAGCGCCTTTCGGCACGAAGCGGTTCTCGTGCAGAAGGTCGGCGACGGCGGTGGCGCGGTCGGCCTCGAGCTCGGCGGAGAGGCGGGTCAGCGCCTCCGCCTCCAGAACCACCTCCTCGATCCGCGTGCGCTTCGGGGCCGTTGCGGCCGCCGTCATCGCGTCGCGGTCCATGATCGTAACGGCGTGCGGGCTTGCTCGTCCTCCGATCTCGCCGGCATGGCGTCCCTTGCCTCTGGTTGCTCTTGTGCGTTGCAGCAGAGTGACGCCTTGCCGGCAGCGGATCAAGCGCAACGGAAGCACCAGGGGGCCCTGAACGGTGTCACACCATGGGTGGCTCGACCGCGCCGACCTGCGAGGTGATCCGTCCGTAATGTTCCGGCCGACGGTGGCGGGCGAAGTCGAAGATGGAGACGCGGCCGAGGCGGCAGCGGTCGAGATCGATGTCGTAGGTGACGAGCTGGTCCTCCCAGGTGTCGGCCATGGCGACGATCTCGCCCTGCGGGTTGACGATGATGGAGTGGCCGAAGAGTTCCGCCCCGTCCTCGATGCCGGCCTTGGCCACCGCAACCGACCAGCAAGCGTTCTGATAGCAGCCGGCCTGGACGGAGAGGTGGGAGTGGAAGACGCGCAAATGATGCGCCTCCCAGCCCTTGGCCTCCTGGTTGATGGAGGGGGTATTGTAGCCGAGCAGCACGAGCTCGACCGATTGCAGTCCAAGCACGCGCCAGGCTTCCGGCCAGCGGCGGTCGTTGCAGATGAGGAGGCCGACGTTCACCCCCTCCTCGCGCTTGCCGAGCCTCGTTTTCACCACCGGGAAGCCGAGGTCGCCGACCTCGAAATAGTACTTCTCGAGGTGTTGCACCTTGCGCGCGGGGTCGAAAGCGGCGTGCCCCGGCAGGTGCACCTTTCGGTACTTGAGCACGATGCGGCCTTCGGCGTTGACCAGGATCGCGGTGTTGAAGCGGCGGGTCCGCACGCCCCCTGCCCCGTCCGGCTCACGCACGAGTTCGGCGTAGCCGAGGTGGAAGGCCATGTTCAGCCGCCGCGCGGCATCGAACAGGGGGCGGGTGGCGGCGGAGGGCATCTCCGTCTCGTACCAGTGGTCGGCCTCCTCGAGCCGCTCCACCCAGTGCCGAGGGAAGAAGGTGGTGAGCGCGAGTTCGGGGAAAACGATGAGCTCCACCCCCCGGCGGTGCCCTTCCTCCATCAAGGCGAGCATGCGCGCGACCGCCACCTCGCGCCCCTCGCTCTTCTGGATTGGGCCGAGCTGGGCGGCGCCCACCGTCAGTCGTCGTGCCATTCCTGGTTCCTTCCGTTGCGTATCGCGTGCGCTCGTTCGTCGTGTTCAGCGCGCCTGGCGCGGCACGAAGCGGCCTTCGCCCGGCGCATTCAGCACGTGCTCGCCGTCCCAGATCAGCCGCCCGCGCAGGTAGGTGGCGGCGACGCGCGCACGCATCGTCCGGCCGTGATAGGGGCTCCAGCGGCATTCGGGCCGGTCGAGGATCGTGCTCTCGTCGAACACGAAGCGCCCCCGCTCCATGACGCAGAGATCCGCATCCGCCCCCACCGCAAGCCGTCCCTTCTTCGGCGCAAGCCCATGGAAGCGGGCCGGTTCCTCCGCGCAGTACTTTGCCATGAGGCTCAGCGGCAGCCCGCGCTCCTCAAGCAGGGTCACCATCAGGGGCGCAAAGGACTGCAGCCCGGTGAGCCCCGCCGAACAGGCGAAGATGTCGGGGCTCGTCTTGCGCTCGATCGGCCAGGGCGCGTGGTCGGTGGAGACGTAGGCGACCTCGCCTGCGAGCAGGCTCGCCCACATCCGCTCCACCTCCTCCGCCGTGCGCAGGGGCGGGTTGCACTTCGCCTTGCCGCCCTGGCGGACGAGATCCTCCTCGGTCAGGCAAAGATATTGGATGCAGGCCTCCGCCGAGGCCGTCACCCCCATCGCGCGGTACGCGCGGGCGAGCTCGAAGCCGCGCGCGAGGGAGGAGTGGGCGATGTGCGCGTGCGCCCCGGTGGCGTGGGCGAGCTCGAAGATCAGCACGTTGGCCAGGTTCTCGGCAAGCGGGGGCCGAGTGCGCGCGTGCTGGATCGGGTCCGTCCGGCCGGCGGCCTTGGCCTCCGCCGTCAGCGCCTCGACGAGTTCCTGGTCCTCGTTGTGCACGGCAACCATCAGCCCCGTCTCCGCGATCAGGCGGAAGGCGTGCTCCATCTCGCGGTGATCGATCCGGGGGAACCGGACAGGGTCGTACTCGTAGGTGGAGAGCTTGAAGGCCGTGGCACCGGCGGCGGCGAGTTCCGGGATCCGCCCCACGCCGCCGGTCTTGGTGATGGTGGCGTAGAGCGCGACGTCGACATGCGCGGTGCGGTTCACCACCGCCACCTTCTCCGAGAAGATCGTCGCGTCCGTCACCGGGCGGGGGATGTCGTAGGGCATGTCGCAGACGGTGGTGACACCGCCAGCCGCCGCCGAGCGCGTGGCGTGCTCGATGCCCCCCCAGCCCATGGCTGAGGAGGTGTGCATGTGCCCGTCGACCAGGCCTGGGAAAGACCAGACGGCCCGCAGTGATCGTCGATGCGCGCGCGCGGGTGGTGGCGTGCCTTGCCCGATGGCGGCGATCGTCTCGCCGCGGATGGCGACGAAGCCCCGCGCGATGATGCCTTCTCCGGTGACGAGATCGCCGCACACCACGCGGTCGAAGGGCGCGGAAAGGTCGGTCATTGGGGCGCGGAACTCCTGGTCGGCGGCTTGCGAGCTGCAGGCGCGAAGTCTAGGAAGGCTCTCGCCAGTCAAGACCGGCCGTCCCGCGCGTTCAAGACACCCTGCTTTCGTTGCGCGGCCGGTCGCACCAAGGAAGAGGAAGATCCGATGGAACTCCATCCCGTCCGCGTGCACCGCTCGAAGGACCTGTTGCCGCGGGAGGCCCAGCTCGCCTGGAAGATCGCCGCCGTGGCGGCGGACCGCGTGCCGGTGCCGAAGGACGTGGCGGAGATGATCGTCAACCGCATCATCGACAACGCGGCGGTGGCGATCGCGGCGATCAACCGCGGCCCCGTCGTCTCCGCGCGGATGATGGCGCTTGCGCATCCCCGCAAGGGGGGCGCGACCCTGTTCGGCCTGCCGTCGGCGCGCACCGTCAGCCCCGAGTGGGCGGCCTGGGCGAACGGCACGGCGGTGCGCGAGCTCGACTTCCACGACACGTTCCTCGCCGCCGACTACTCGCACCCGGCAGACAACATCCCGCCCCTGCTCGCGGTGGCGCAAACGGTCGGCGCTTCGGGCAAGGACCTGATCCGGGGGCTCGCCACCGCCTACGAGATCCACATCGACCTTGTGAAGGCGATCTGCCTCCATGAGCACAAGGTCGACCACATCGCCCATCTCTGCCCGGCCGCCGCCGCCGGCATCGGCACCCTCCTCGGGCTCAAGCAGGAGACGATCTTCCAGGCCGTGCAGCAGGCGGTGCACGTCTCCATCACCACCCGCCAGAGCCGCAAGGGCGAGATCAGCTCGTGGAAGGCCTTCGCCCCGGCGCATGCCGGCAAGCTCGCCATCGAAGCGGTCGATCGCGCGATGCGCGGCGAGGGCGCGCCGAACCCGATCTACGAGGGCGAGGATTCGATCATCGCCTGGATCCTCGCCGGCCGCACGGTGGCCGACCGCGAGGGGCGCGAGGCCGTCTACGGACGCGACTACTATCACGTGCCGTTGCCCGCCAAAGGGGAACCCAAGCGCGCCATCCTGGAGAGCTACACGAAGGAGCACTCGGCCGAGTACCAGGCCCAGGCGCTGATCGACCTCGCCCGGCGGATGCGGGAGAAGATCGAGGATTTCGAGGCGATCGAGCGCATCCTCATCCACACCTCGCACCACACCCATTACCGTGATCGGCACCGGAGCCAACGACCCGCAGAAGATGGACCCGAAGGCGTCGCGCGAGACGCTCGACCATTCCATCATGTACATCTTCGCCGTCGCCCTGCAGGACGGCACCTGGCACCACGTCGAAAGCTACACGCCGAGGCGCGCCTCGCGCCCCGACACGGTGCGGCTGTGGCACAAGATCGAGACCCGCGAGGACCCGGAGTGGACCCGGCGCTACCACGCGACCGACCCGCGCGAGAAGGCGTTCGGCGGGCGGGTGCAGATCTTCCTCAAGGACGGGCGGGTGATCGAGGACGAGATGGCCTTCGCCGACGCCCACCCCTTGGGCGCGCGGCCCTTCCGGCGGGAAGACTACATCCGAAAGTTCCGCACGCTGACCGAGGGCCTGATCTCGGCGCGCGAGGCGAACCGCTTCCTCGAGACGGTGCAGGACCTTGCCGCGATCCCCGCCGGCGGGCTCGGTGCGCTGAACGTCGCCCTGCCGGCCGGGCGGCTGACGCTCTCGCCGCTCACGGGAATCTTCGATGCGCCCGTCCGCTCGGCCAAGCCCGCCGCCCAGCGCCGGGCCGAGCGCCAAGCGGCGGCGAAGGCGCGCACCACCGTGCGCAAGCAGGCGCGGCGGGCGAAAGCCCGCCGTGAGCGGCAAGCCGGCGAGGATGCGGCCCCGTTCCACCCGAGGGCGTCGGGCGCTGGCGCGGCGGCGTACGGGCTGAGGGTGCGGGCGAGAGAGGAGGGGGCAACGGCATGAACCACATCGGCACCGAAACCGCGCCGCAGGTCTTCAAAGGCCTCGTCGGCGTCCACGCCGACGTCACCGCGATCTCGCAGGTGATGCCGGAAACGAACAGCCTCACCTACCGCGGCTATCCGGTGCAGGACCTCGCCGAGCAGTGCCGCTTCGAGGAGGTGGCCTACCTCCTGCTCGAAGGCGAATTGCCCAACCGGCGGCAACTCAGGGCCTTCGAGAAGGAGGAGCGGGCGAACCGCGGCATTCCGAAGAAGCTGATCCGCATCCTCGAGGAGTTTCCCCGCCGCGCCCACCCGATGGATGCCACGCGGACCGCGGTGAGCATCCTCGGCATGGAAGACCCCGAAGCCGGCGACAATTCGCTCGCGGCGACCAAGCGCAAGGCGATCCGCCTCTACGCCAAGATCCCCACCGTGATCGCGGCCATCGCGCGGCTGCGCAAGGGCAAGCGGCCGATCCGGCCGAAGGCGGAGCTCGGCTTCGCCGAGAACATCTTCCACATGTTCTTCGGCAAGGTTCCCGACGCCGAGATCGTCAAGGCCTTCGACGTGTCGATGACGCTCTACGCCGAGCACTCCTTCAACGCCTCGACCTTCGCCGCCCGTGTGGTCGCCTCGACCATGGCGGACATCCACGCCGCGGTCACCGCCGGCATCGCGGCGCTGAAGGGGCCGCTGCACGGGGGGGCGAACGAGGCGGTGATGCACATGCTGAAGGAGATCGGCACGCCCGCGCGCGCCAAAGGCTGGATCGACGACAAGCTGGAACACCGCGCCCTGGTCATGGGCTTCGGCCACCGCGTCTACCGCAAGGGGGATTCGCGCGTACCCACGATGGCGAAGTGGCGGGACCGCGTGGCGGAGCGGCTGGGCGGGAAGAAGTGGCTGGAGATCAGCCGCATCCTCGCCGAGGAGATGCTGGCGAAGAAGAACATCCACCCCAACCTCGATTTCCCGGCCGGCCCCACCTACTACATGATGGGCTTCGACATCCCGATGTTTACGCCGCTGTTCGTCGCCTCGCGCATCACCGGCTGGTCGGCGCATGTGCTGGAGCAGATGAGCGACAACCGACTGATCCGCCCGCTCTCGCACTATGTCGGCGTGCCGGAGCGCGCGGTGGTGCCGTTGTCCGCGCGCTGACGCCGGGCCAAAGGCCCGCCGCACGGCTGCGGCGCGGGGTCGCCTCCTCGCGCCTCGCCCGGTTTCGGCCTACCGTCCCGCGAACGGCGAAGAAGGAGAGGGCGATGAGCGAGACCGTTCCGGCCTATGCCTGGTTCGACGGGCGTGTGGTGCCGTGGTCGGAGGCCAAGATCCACGTCTATTCGCCGGCGGTGAAATACGGCGCAGGCGTGTTCGAGGGGCTGCGCGGCTACTGGAACGAGGCCGAGGGCGAGATGTACGTCTTCCGCCTCGCCGCCCATCTCGACCGCATGCTCTATGGGCTGAAGGTCATGCGCTTCGACTGCAGCCCCGATCGGGCTTGGCTTGCCGAAGCCGTGCTGGAAACCCTGCGCGCCAACGGCTTCCGCGAGGGCGTGCATATTCGCCTCACCGCTTTGCTTGACGGCATCGGTGAGATGGCGGCCACGGGGCCGGTCGTGTTCGCCTGCACCGCCACCGTCCGCCCGCCGACGCGGGCGCTGACGGAGGGCCTGTCCGCCGGCGTGGTGTCGTGGCGGCGGCCGGAGGATTCCGCGATCCCGATGCGGGTGAAGGCGAACGCCAACTACCACAACGGCCGCCTCGCCACCCAGGAGGCAAAGGTGGAAGGCTACGGGGCGGCGATCCTGCTGAATGACCGCGGCAAGGTGGCGGAAGGCCCAGGCATGTGCCTGTTCATCGTCCGCAACGGGGTCGCCATCACGCCCGCCGTCACCTCAGGGATCCTGGAGAGCATCACCCGCGACACCGTCATTCGGCTGCTGCGCGACGAGATGGGGGTGAGGGTGGAGGAGCGCGAGCTCGATCGCAGCGAACTCTACGCCGCGGAGGAGGCGTTCTTCTGCGGGACGGCATGGGAAGTGACGCCCGTCACCTCGATCGACCGTCTCGCCGTCGGTTCCGGTGTCCCGGGCGCGCTGACGAAGCGTCTTCAGGCCCTCTATTTCGCGATCGCGCGCGGCGAGAGTGCGCTGCACCCGGAGTGGCGCACGCCCGTCTACGGCGTGCGCACAGCGCGCGCGGCGGAGTGACGGCGCAGCCGCGACCTCGCGACGCACACCCTGCCGCCTGTGCGTGTCGTCGACGATCGTTCGGCGCGTCGACGCATCGGCGTGCGGAAATGCGCGTCGCGACGAACGCTTTTTGTTGACAGCAGCACGGGCGACTCGCATAGCGTGATGTTGCGGATGCAGATGCATCGCGATTTGTTTCGGCGGTCGTCGCATCTCGGGCATCCGTGGCAGGGAAAGAACGGTCCATGGACCGCACGCATGCCGAGGCCGATCCTTCGGTCAAGGCAGTCGAAGGCGAAGGAACGAGAGGCGATGGCGCGTCGCCGTCGGCACGAGCCGGGTCGGCGCGCTCTTCCGTTCTTGCCTGCTCCCTGGTCCTTCCGTTCCGCAGGTCAGGCGGCCTCGTCGGACACCGCACGCGCTCAGCGTTCGGGTCGCCTCACACCGCCGCGGCGACGCCGTGGCCTGCGGTACAGCGCGCGGTTCTGACCCCTCGAACGGAAAGGAGTAAGTGCACGTGTCCACGAGCAAGGACGTGCCGGCGGCGGTGGAAGCCATCCGTGCGGCGCGCGAAACCAACGAGGCGGCCGCCGCGACCCGCGCGCAGCCGATGGCGATGCGGGCCGCAACCAAGCAAGGCCGCCAGCCCCGAAGCGCGCGACTGCGCGCAAGACGGCGGCGAAGAAGACGGCCGCGAAGAAGGCGGCACCGAAGCGGGCTGCGACGGCGGCCAAGCGTGCCGCTGCGAAGCGCGCGGCGGCGAAGAAGACGACCGCCACCCGGCGCGCTGCTGCGGCAGCGAAGAAGCCGGCTGCGAAGCGGGCGACCGACGAAGCGCGACTGCCGGCGACCCGGAAGACGACGACGCGCGCAACCGCCGCCAAGAAGACGACGACGCGCAAGGCCGCCGCGGCCAAGACGACGACGCGCAAGCGCCCCCGTCCGCCGGAGCGCGCAAGGCGGCCGCCGAGGCCGAAGCGCCGGCGCCGGAAACTTCGGCCTCGGAGACGCCGACGAGCTGAGCGCGCCGCCTGGCGTCGCCTCGCCACCCGGGCGCGTCGCTCACCCGCGCGGCGCGCCCGTTCTTTTGCCCTCAGCCGAACATCGCCCGCAGATCGGCCACCTGGGCCGCGCTCAGCGTCCGCGCCGGCAGTCCACGCAAAAGCAGGAACAGCTTCGCCGCCTCCTCGAGCTCCTCCGCGGCGTACACGGCCTCGGTCGAGTGTTGCGGCCGGACACGACAGGGCCGTGGTTGGCGAGCAGCACTGCCCGCGCCGTGCGCGCCGCCACGGCGATCGCGGGTTCCATCGCAGGATCGCCCGGCCGGTAGTACGGCACGATCGGCAGAGTCTCGCCGATCCGCATGACGAAGTACGGGGTGAGCGGCGGGATCGGCCGCAAGGGATCGACGTCGGCAAGGCAGGACACCGGCCGTCGCCCAGGTCGAATGAAGGTGCACCACCGCTCGCGCCTCCGGCCGCGACGGCGAGCATCGCGCGGTGCATGAACACCTCCTTCGAGGGCGGGTCGCCCGCAACGTGACGCCAGTCGGCATCGAGCTTCGCGATGCGGGCGGGATCGAGCCGCCCGAGGCAGGAGTTGGTCGGGGTGATCAGCACCCCGTCCTCGGTGCGGGCCGAGATGTTGCCTGCACTGCCGACCGAGAAGCCTCGCGCGAACAGGCTTTCCGCCAGCCGGCACATCTCCTCGCGCAGCCGCGCCTCCTCGCTCATGCAGCCTCCTCGAGCATCGCCAGCGCCTTCAGTGAAGAAATCGATGCGCGCCGAAGTTCCCGCTCTTCAGCGCGAGCAACAGGTCGCGCTCGGGAGCGTAGGTCCAGGGCACGCCCGGATCGATGGTCGGCCCGATGACAAGCCGGGTCAGGCCGAGGCGCGAGACGACCGCGCCCGAGGTCTCTCCGCCGGCCACCACGAGCCGGCGCACGCCGCGCGCCACCAGCGCCTCGGCGATGGCGGCGAAGGCCTGCTCGACGATCTCTCCGGCGCGGGCGGGGCCGAGAGCCGCCTGCACCGTCGGCGACGCGATCGGGCGGAGACGACGCATAGATAAGGAGTGCCGCGTCCCGGCGCCTGTCGTTCGCTCCACGCGATCGCCGCGGCAGCGAGCGCGGTCGGCGATCGGGATGGACAAGGGGATCGAGAGCGAAGGAGGCGCACGACGCGCTTGTGCTCGCGCGACCTGAGCGAGGGTTGCGCGCGAACAGCTTCCCGAGAGGACGGCGGCCCGGCCGCCGACGCTTGCGGCAGTCGCGCGGCGTCGGCCTGCTTCGGCCAAGCCAGCCGCGTCGGCGCCAAGCGGCGGGCAGGCCGAGGGCGAGGCCGGAGCCGCCGACGACGAGCGGGACGTCCGCGATCGCCTCGCCGAGCGCGGCGAGGTGGGCATCGGACACCGCATCGAGGATGGCGTAGGCGAATCCCTCCGTCTGCAGCCCGGCAAGCGCCGCACGCACCGCCGCCGCACCCTGTTCCACGGCGGCGAACGGGACGAGCCCCACACGTTCGCGCGTCTGCCGCCCGAGCACGCGCACGAGGTTGGCGTCGCGCATCGGGGTCAACGGGTGGTTCTCCATCCCGCTCTCGTTGAGCAGGGCCGAGCCGACGAAAAGGTGGCCCTGATACACGGTGCGACCGTTGGCGGGGAAGGCAGGGCAGACGGGGACGATGCCGGCGCCGAGGGCGGCGCGCAGCGCATCCGCCACCGGGCCGATGTTGCCCTGATCGGTGGAATCGAAGGTGGAGCAGACCTTGAAGTAGATCGCCCGCGCGCCCCAAGCCGCGGTGCCAATCCAGGGAGGCGAGGGAATCGGCAACGGCGCGGTCGCGCGGCGCGGTGCGCGACTTCAGCGAGACGACGACCGCGTCCGCCTCCGGCGGCCGGACATCGGGAGCCGGAACACCGAGGAGCTGCACCGTGCGTGCGCCGGCATTGACGAGCATCGACGGCGAGGTCGGTCGCCCCGGTGACGTCGTCGGCGATCGCGCCGAGGATGGGCATCGCTCAGCTCCGCGGCAGGGCGAGAAGGTCGCGGTGGCCGATCCGCAGGGCAAGGCGGCGGCGGGCGATCTGTGCCTGAGGCGTCGCTCGCGCCACGTTTCGATACGGTCGGCGAAGCGCGGGAAGGGCTGCTGCAGCGGCGTCGGCGTGGCCGGTCACCATCGCGGTCGAGCATGGCGTGGCCGATGCGGTGGGATGATCCAGTCCGAGGGCGCGGAGAAGCACGCGAAAGCCGCAGCGCGGCGAACAGCCGCGCCGCCTGCGCGGGGGCGCGGGGGCCGAGAGCGGGGCCGAACCCCTTGTCGCGGCCCATGTCGCGCGCGAAGGCCCGGGCGATCAGCCGATCGTCGGCATCCCGCGGCAACCAAACGTCGCGCCCGTCGACGGAGAGGAAAGCAGCGAAGGGCGAACGAAGCGCGGAGGCGAGGTCGGCCAGCCAGCGCGCCGAAACGAGATCGAGGAGGGCTGAGCAAACGACGGCATCGTGATCGCGGAGAGGGAGACGCCCGGGGTCGGTCGCAACATCGCGCGCCAGCGCCTCGACGCGCCAGGCACCGTGCGGCGTGTGCACGAGAAGGGCGCGCCCCGGCGCGGTGACGCGGAAGCCCGCGCCCTCGGCCCAAGCGGCGATGCGGGCGAAGGCCTCGTCGAGAAGCGCAGCGTCCGCATCCACCAGCGTCCAGACCTGCGCCCGGGCAAGGCGCGGCGCGAGCCAGCGGAAGAGCGAGCCCGTGCCGGCGCCGAGATCGATCAGCCGCGGCCGCGCTGGCAGCGCCTCGGCCAGCGCCGCGGCGAGGCGGGGCGAGCGCGCGGCGCGATCAAAGGGCTCGCGCAAGGCGAGCCAATCGGGGGAGAAGGTTTCGCTCATCGCAAGGAAAGCGCGGTGCGCAGTTCCTCGGCGAAACGCAGCGCCTGGTCTTGCCAGCGCGGCAGACGCTGCCCTGTCGCGTAGGCCGCCTCGCCCATGCGACGGCGAAGCCCGGTGTCGAAGATCAGCCGCCGCATCGCGCGGGAGAGCGCCTGCCAGTCGCCCGCGGGAACGACGACCCCTGCTTCCGGCGGGACAAGATCGGCGACCGCTCCCCCCGCAGTGACGGCGCAGGGAATGCCGCGGGCGAGCGCCTCGGCCACCGCCATGCCGTAGCCCTCGAACCACGTGGCGAGGGCAAAGACGTCCGTCCGCCTCCAGAGGGCGTCGAGCGCCTCATTCCCGATCTCGCCCGCGAAGGTGACCCTCTGGGCAATGGCGAGCTCCTCGGCAAGAGCAGCGAGGCCCCGCGCATGCACCGGATCGCGGGCGAGAGAGCCGACGATCGTGAGATGCCAGTCAAGATCGAACAGCCGGGCAAGCGCACGCAGCAGAAGGTCGTGCCCTTTGCGCGGCACGAGAGCGCCGAGCGACAGGATGGCGCAGGTCTCGCTTCCCGAGCCTTCGGCGCGCGGCGCGGGGTCGGTTCCGGGCTCGACCACGCCGAGGCGCGCGCGCGCGACTCCCAGTTCGGCGAGTTGATCCGCCGTTGCTCGGCTGGTGGCAACCACGCGGGAGAGGAGAGGGAGGAGGCGCGCCTCCTTCTCCCGCAACAGGGCCGCTTCCGCTTCGGAGAGGCCCTTTTCCAAGGGCGTAGGGTGATGGATCAGCCCGACCGTGGGGCGGGCCGCGATCGCCTCCGCCGCGGCCCCGAACGACGGCAGACAGAGCCCGTCGATCACCGCGACTTCCTCCGGTGCGAGGTCGGCGAGCGCCTGCCAGGCGGCCGCTTCCGCGCGCTCGTCCGGCAGCGGGTGGCGCCCTGGGAGTTCGACCGCGCGCGCGCGATGGCCGGCCTCGGCGAGGCCGCGCAGGATCCGCCGATCGTAGCCATAGCCGCCTGAGACGGTGTCGATCGGTCCCGGAACGATCAACGCGACGGCGAGAGGTGAACCGGAAGCGACGGTCATGCGATCGGGGCTTCGTAGGCCGCCCAGGCCAGGGGGCTCTCGCGCAGGAGCACCTTCAGCGCGGTGACGCGCCGCCCGCCCTCCCCGAGCCGCCCGTCCTTCAGCGCGGCGGCGAGAAGGGCGTGGATGTGCGCCGCCATGAACTCGGTGGTGGTGTTGGCTCCCGCGAACTGAGGGAGCTCGTCGAGGTTGCGGTAGTCGAAGCTGTCCAGCGCCCGGCGCAGCTCGGCGCGCGCAAGCCCGATGTCGACGACAAGCCCGTGTTCGTCGAGCGAGGGGACGCGGAACTCCGCCTCCACCGCGTAGGTCGCGCCGTGCAGCCGCTGGGCGGGGCCGAAGATCTCGCCCCGGAACGAGTGCGCGATCATCACGTGGTCCATCACGGTCAGGCTGAACACGGTGCGGGGTCCTTCGTCGGATCAGGTCAGGGGCCAGGGTCGTAGCGCACGACGTGGCAGAGCGCGCCTGGAGAGGCGGCGAGCTGTGCCATCGTGCGCGGAAGATCCTCGAAGCGGGAGGGGCCGTCGAGCAGGGCATCGAGGCGCGCATCGTCGAGCAAGGACAAGGCGAGGGCGAGGCGTTCGGCGTGGCTTCTCCGTCCCCGCATGCGGGGGGCGACGGCGCCGACCTGCGAGGAGATCAGGCGGAGGCGACGGGAGTGGAATGCCCCGCCGAGGGGGAGGGCGACGGGGCGGTCGCCGAACCAGGAGGCCTCGATCAGCCGTCCCTCGAAGGCGAGGAGAGCGAGCGCCTGCGCGACCGCGTCCGGCGAACCGGAGGCATGCACGACGAGATCGGCGTCGCGGGGCGCGTCTTCGGCCTGGGCGAAGCTGAGACCCAAGGCGCGGCAGGGCCCTTCCTTCGCCGCATCCCGGTCCACCACCGTGACGGCGAGGGCGGGGAAGCGGGAGAGGAGAAAGGCAACCAGCAGCCCGACCACGCCGGCGCCGACCACCACCGCACGCTCGCCGGGCACGGGTTCGGCATCCCACACCACGTTCAGCGCCGTCTCCATGTTGGCGGCGAGCACGGCGCGGGGTGTCGGCACCGCATCGGGCACGGGGATGACTGCCGCGGCGGGAACGACGAACCGGTCCTGATGCGGATGGAGAACGAAGACCCTCCGCCCCACAAGCGCGTCCGGCCCCGCCTCGACCACGCCGACCGCGGCGTAGCCATACTTGACCGGGAACGGGAAGTCGCCGGCCTGAAAGGGAGCGCGCATGCGCTGCCGTTCGCTTTCGGGGACGCGCCCCGAGAAGACGAGCGCTTCCGTGCCGCGCGACACGCCGGAGGCCAGGGTGCGCACGACCACCTCCTCCGGCCCCGGTTCGGCGAGAGGCTCCGCGCGCACCTCCCCGCGCCCCGGCGCGACGGTCCAGAAGGCGCGCGCAATCAGCGCCATGTCGGACGTCGGCGCGCGATCGCGCAGTCGAACAGCACGTCCTCGCCAAGGCGATGGAGGGTGGCGGAAAACCGGATGCCGTCCTCTGGCGCGGCGATCTCCGGCAGCGCGAGGGCCGGCACACCGGAGCCGATGAGGAGAGGCGCGACGGCGACGTGCAGGCGGTCGATCAGCCCGGCGGCGAGGAACCGCCCGACCGTCACCCCGCCGCCCTCGACGAAGAGGTGGGTGATGCCCCGCGCCCGCAGCGCGCGGAGCAAGGCGTGGAGGTCGATCCCCGTCGGCCCGCGCGGCACGGCGACGAGTTCCGCACCGCCAGGGGGCGGCGCATCGGCCTTGTCCTCGGCGCAGACAAGCCAGGTCGGCGCCTCCCCGTCGCGGAACAGGAGCTGGCGGTGTTCGAGGCGGCGCTCCGGATCGAGAACGATCCGCACCGGGTTCGGTCCCGGTACGAGACGGACGGTCAGGCGAGGATCATCCGCCCGCACCGTGCCGGCGCCCACCAGCACGGCCTGGGCGAGGGCGCGCAGGCGGTGGGTGTGAGCGAGGTCGGCTTCGCCGCTGATCCAGCGCGAGGCCCCCGACGCGGTGGCGATCCGCCCGTCCAGGCTCTGCGCGAGGTGGGCGAAGACGAGGACGCCGTCCGGGGCGGCGGGCGGTTCGGTGAGCGGGACGAACAGCGCCTTCAGGGTCGCGGCCGTCTCGTCGGCCGGTTCGGGCAGCGGGCGCGACCCGCCGCCGCGGCGCGCGATCAACGCCCGCCACATCGCCGCCGCGTCCGCCGCTCGCGCCACCCCGTCCATGCCGGCCCGCTTTACCGCCCGACCGTGCCCGGGGGAAGCGCGGCCAGGATCGCCTCCGCCGCGAGGCCGGACAGCAGCGGCAGCGGCAGGCTCGCGGCGAGCCTGAGCGCGGCGAAGCGCCACCCGAGCAGCGGCCCTTCCCAGACCACGAGCCGGTGCGCGGCGAGCACCGACCAGGCGGAAATCAGCGTCACCATCTGCGCCGTGCCGGCCCCCGACTGCCACAGCGCCAGCACCACCGGGAAGGAGACGAAGGGGCCGCCGGGCAGGATGGCGCCGACCAGCGTGGCGAGGAGATGGCCCGCGAGCCCTGTTTCCTCGCCGAACAGGGCGGCGGCGAACCGGTCCGGCACCAGCACGGTGAGGAAGCCGGCTGCCGGCAGGGCAAGCGCAAGGGTGGGCAGGATGGTGCGCAGGCTCGTCCCGGTCTGGGCCGCGGCCGAAAAGAGGGCCGGACGCCCGCGCCGGGCGGCGACCGCGAGCGCGGCCAGAGCCGCCGCCCAGACGAGAAGTGCCGACGCGCTCATCGCACCCTTCCCTCGAGGGGCAGCCGTCGCGCGAGCGCCCCAGCCAGGACAGGGAGAGGAAGAGAAGCGGCGAAGCGAAGGAGGGCAAACTCGGGGCCGAGGAGCGGCAGTTCGAAGATCAGGATCCGGCTCACCCCATTGAGCGCCCAGGCCGAGACGTAGGCGACCAGGGCACCGCGGTCCGCGCCAGCGGCGGCAAGCGCGGCGACCAACGGGAAGGCCGCCATCGGCCCGCCGGGTGTGGCCATCCCGGCGGCCGAGGCGAGGAGGAGCCCCCGCAGCCCGGACTCGGCGCCGAGCAGGCGGCCGATGCGTTCCCGCCCGACCCCGCCCTGGATCACCGCGGCGAGGAACAGGGCGGGCACCATCACGGGCAGCACCGTCAGGGTCAGGTTGCCGGCGGTGGCAAGGCCCTCGATCAGTCCCGCGGGGCCGCGGGTCAGGAAACAGGCTGCCGCCGACCCGAGGCAGAGCAGGCCGACGAAGACAAGGCTCGTTTGGCGCGAGGGCGGCCGCGCGGGCCCAGGGTGAGGCGGTGGCATGGGGCGGACGGCATGGTGCCCCACGCCGCCCGCGCCCGAAACCCCGCCGTCAGCCCGTGTCCGCTGCCGCCGTCGAGCCAGCGGTGCAAGCAAGCCCCCGATCGCCGCGCCGGCGATGGGAGCGGTCCAGAACAGCCAGAGTTGCGCGATGTACTCGCCGCCCGCGAACAAGGCTGGGCCGGTGCTGCGCGCCGGGTTCACCGAGGTGTTCGGCAGCGGGATGAAGACGAGGTGGATCATCGTCAGCGGGAGCCCGATCGCGATCGGCGCGAAGCCGACCGGTGCGCGCGACGAGGTCGAGCCGAGGATGACGACGAGGAAGATCGCCGTCAGAACGAGCCCGGTCAGGAGCCCGGCAAGCAGTCCAGACTTGCCGGGGGACAGATCGCCGAAGCCGTTGGCGGCGAACCCGCCCGCGGCGAAGCCCGGCTTGCCTGAGGCGATGAGGAAGAGACAGTGCTGCGGCGGCGACCGCACCGATAACCTGGGCGACGATGTACGGTGCCACCTCCGCGGGCTTGGCGCGCCCGGCGACGGCAAGCCCGATGGTCACTGCCGGGTTGAAGTGCCCGCCCGAGATGTGGCCGACGGCATACGCCATGGCCAGGACGGTGAGGCCGAAGGCGAGCGAGACGCCGAGAAGGCCGATGCCGACCTGCGGGAAGGCGGCGGCGATGACGGCCCATCCGCAGCCCCCGAAGGTGAGCACGAAGGTGCCGAGGAATTCGGCGCCAAGTTTCTCGGAAAGGTCCTTGTTCCGCCCCTGCCGGATGTGGGCGGGAAACCATGACGGAGACGAGTTCCTGCACCAAGCACGAAATCGTGACACGGCTGCGGGGCAGCGGCGCGTGATGACGTCTGCTGGATCGCCTCAAACCTGCGCGCTGAGGGAAAGCGCAGGCAGGTCCCGGCGGCGCGGGCGCGCGGCACTCCGGGCCGGCGTAGCGCGCATCGGTCGGGCTCGCGGCTTCGACCAGCAGGCGCAAGAGCGACTCCTGCGCGGCGACCGCCCGCTCCAGCATGCGCCGGTTGGCATCGGCGAGACCGAAGAGCCGCTCGCCGAGGGCGCGCAGCGCCGCGCGCTCGGCTGCCGCCGCCGGGCCGGGTGCCTTGCGCAGGGTCTGTTCGGCGGCGACGAAGCGGTCGACCGCGCGACTCTTCCGTTCGGCGAGCGCCGCGACCGCGACGAGGTCGAGCGACGCAAGCGCCCGGTTCTCCTCCTCCAAAAGCGCGGCGAGCGCCACGCCGGCATCGATCACCGCGGGGATCACCGGCCGCCTCCGTCGAACCCGCCCATCTGGCGCAGCACCATCTCGGCGATGCCGAGCCCGCCCGCGTCGGCGATCGCGCGCGCGATCTCGTTCACCAGAACGGGCCGCCACATCGCCTCCGCCGCCCCGCCGCCGAACGGCCCGCACCTTGCCGAGGCCCTCGAACATCGGCTGCAGCAGCGCGCCGAGCGCCATCGCTTCGAAGTCGCGCGCGGCCTTCGCTGTGCGCAGGTCGGGCGCGGCGTAGGGGGAAAAGGTCGCGGCAAGGCGCGGGTCGGCGGCCGGGGGAAGGAAAGGGGAGAGCATCACATCACCTCCAGTTCCGCCTGCAGCGCGCCGGCGGCGCGGATGGCTTGCAGGATCTGGATCATCTCGCGCGGCCCCACCCCGAGCGCGTTCAGCGACGAGACGAGGTCCTGCAGCGTCACGTTGCCGCGCACGATGCCGAGGCGTCGGTTCTGCTGTTCGCTCACCTCGATCTCGGTGCGCGGCACCACCACGGTCTCGCCCTGGCCGAAGGGGTTGGGCTGGCTCACCTGCGGCGTCTCGGTCACCCGGATGGTCAGGTTGCCCTGGGCGATCGCCACGGTGCTGATGCGCACGTTGGCTCCCATCACGATGATGCCGTTGGCCTCGTCGATCACCACGCGCGCCACCTGGTCGGGCTCGACGCGGAGCTGCTCGATGTCGGTGAGGAAGCCGACGAGGTCGTTTTCCCGCCCGGGCGGGGGGCGGACGACGACGGTGCCCGGGTCGGACGGGGTGGCGACGGGGGCACGGGCGAAGGCGTTGATCGCCGCGGCGATTCGGCGCGCGGTGGTCAGGTCCGGGTTGCGCAAGGCCAGGCGCACGGCGGGGCGTTCGCCGAAGGCGAAGCCCGTCTCCCGTTCGACGATCGCGCCCGAAGGGATCCGGCCCGCAGTCGGCACGCCGCGCGTGACAGTCTGGGCCGCGCCGCGGGCGGCGATCGCTCCCGTGGTGACCTGACCTTGCGCGACGGCGTAGACCTCGCCGTCCGCGCCGAGCAGGGGGGTGACCAGCAGCGTGCCGCCGGTCAGGTTCGTCGCATCGCCAAGCGCGGCGACCGAGACGTCGATCCGCGAGCCTTGGCGGGCGAAGGGTGGCAGCGACGGCGGTGACCATCACCGCGGCGACGTTCTTGGTATCGAGCCGGTTCGCCTCGTCGCGCGTGTTCACGCCGAGCCGCTCGAGCATGCCGATCAGGCTCTGGCGGGTGAACACGGCAGAGGAAAGACGATCACCCGTGCCGTTCAGCCCGACCACGATGCCGTAGCCCACGAGCTGGTTTTCGCGCACGCCCTCGACATCGGCGATGTCCTTGATCCGCACTTGGGCGTGGGCGGCGGTGGCGATCAGGCAAAACAGGAGGGCAAGGGCGGCGCGGCGCATTGGAGCTCCTCGTCGTGCCATCCGCCAGCGGCGGCGCGGCAACCAAGGATTAGCGAACGGCGTGCCAGGAATGAGGCGCCGCCTTCCCGCGTCCGGCCACACTTCGGGTTGGGCAGGAGCCCCGGGAAGGTGGGCAAAGCTTGCCGGCAGGGGCGGTTCCTGCCGGGTCAGCGACCGGGAAGAGGGTCGATCGCATGGTGAAGATCGTCGGGCTCGGTTCACCGCCCTTGCCGCAAGCGCGGCCGGTCGGGCGGAGTTCAGCCGCCGGCCGGTTCCGCGTCGGGCCGGGGTCGGCGGTGGAGGAAGGCCGCAATGCGGCCCCCGTGGAGGGCGTCAGCATCGCGCCTTCGCTGCTTGCGATCCAGGAGAGCCTGGAGGCGGCGGAGCGCGATGCACGGGCCATGAAACGGGCGGAGGCGATGCTGGAGGAGCTCGGCGCGCTCCAGCTCGGGCTGCTCGCGGGACGGCTCTCCGAGTCGCGCCTAGCCGCGCTCAAGCGGCTTGTGAGCGAGGCGGAGGCGGCGGCCGATCCACGGCTTGCCGAGATCGCGCTGGAGGTGGAGGTGCGCGCGGCGGTGGAGCTCGCTCGCCTCGAGCGGGCCGCAGGCCGCGGGGCATGACGCGGAAAACGTGCCAATTCAAGGATTTGCCGCACGGCTACCCGGCTTGGCGGGGCGGGGGGCCGTGAGTATAGTCCGCCCGCCTTCGCCCCCTTGGGCTTGTCTGTCGCGAACAGGAACGAGCGATGATCGTCACGTTGCCGCCGGACTACCGCCCCTCGGAAGACGAAGAGTTCATGAACCCCATGCAGCTCGAGTACTTCCGGCAGAAGTTGTTGCGGTGGCGCGCCGAACTTCTGCGCGAGGCGGACGAGACGCTGAACAGCCTGCAGAACGGCGGGCTCCAGGAGCCGGACTTGACCGATCGCGCCTCCGTTGAGACCGACCGCGCGCTCGAGCTGCGCACCCGCGACCGCGCGCGCAAGCTCATCGCCAAGATCGACGCCGCGCTGGAGCGGATTGAGAACGGCACCTACGGCTATTGCGAGGAAACCGGAGAGCCGATCAGCCTCCGCCGGCTTGAGGCGCGCCCCATCGCCACCCTCTCCATCGAGGCGCAGGAGCGGCACGAGCGGATGGAGAAGACGCACCGCGACGACTGACTGCGCCTGCCGCCACACCGTGTCCGTCGCCTGCGCCTCGCCCGGGCCGCTGCGGCATCGGTTTCGCCGACCGGCCAAGCGCCGAGGGCGGCTGCGACGCCTTCGCCCCATTCGCACGCTGGCCGGTCGCGCCTTCGCCAAGCAATACGCCGTCGCCGGCAAGCTCAGAACGGCAGGATGATGTCGAGCAGCTGCTGGCCGTAGCGCGGCTGCTGCACGTCGCTGATCATGCCCCGCCCGCCGTAGGCGATGCGCGCCTCGGCCATGCGGTCGTGGCGGACCGTGTTGTCTGAGGCGATGTCCTGCGGCCGGATCACGCCCTGGATGGCGAGTTCGCGCAGCTCGTTGTTCACCCGCACCTCCTGGCGCCCGGCAAGCACGAGGTTGCCGTTCGGCAGCACCTGGGTGACGACGGCGGCGACGCGCAGCGTCACCGTCTCGCTGCGGTCGATCTTGCCTGACCCGGTCGAGTTGCCCGTCGAGCTCGCGCGCACGAGTTCGGCCGGATTGATCGTGTTGGGCAGGATCCGCGTCAGGCTCGATTCGAGGCCGAGCAAGGCGGGAAGCCCCATCGATTCGCCGTTGTTGCGGCTTCGCGTCGAGCTGTTCTCGAGCTGCGCCTCGTCGCGGATGGAGACGAGCACGGTGACGATGTCGCCGACCTGGGCCGCGCGCTGATCCTTGAAGAAGGCGCGCGCTCCCGGCCGCCAGAGGCTGTTCGCGGTGCGCAGCGGCTCCTGCGGCGTGGGCATCGGCATCGACACGGGCCGCCAGTCGGGCCGCGCGGTCGGATTCTCGATCGCCGACAGCTGCGGACCGCGCCCGATCTCGGCGAGGCGCTGCGGCGCGTTGCAGCCGGCAAGCGCGAGGACGGAGGCGAGGACGAGAAGAGGGGGGCGGGTCATCGCGTGAGCTCCGCTCGGATCTGCGGACGGTTTGGCGAGGCGGGGCGGGAGATCGGCAACGAGCCGGGCGCGACGGCGACCCGACCGGGGCCGAGCACCGTCGCCTCGACCACGGCGCGGCTCGCAAGGTTCATCACCTGGATCACGTCTCCCGGGGCGCCGTCTTCGAGCGCGCGCCCCTGCGCGGTGACGACAAGTCCCGGCAGCGAGACGCTCATCGTCACCGCGCTGTTGCGGGCAACCACGGCCCGTCCGCCGAGGTCGGCAGCGAGGATCGGCGATCCCGCAGCCACCGCGCGCTGCACCATGCGCCCGCGCAGGCGGGCTTCATCGACGATCGCCTCCTCCGGAACGCGGTCAATGGGTAGCGCGACCTGGCGCAGATCCGTCGCAGCGATGGTTGTGCCCGGCGCAAGACGACGCGCCGCGACCGGAACAGTGACCGTTCGCGCGGCGAGGCGGCCGCCGACGCGCGAGCGCACGGGCGGCTCGCCGTCGGCGAGCGCGGCGATGGTGGCGCTGAACCGACCGGACGCCGGATCAACCTGGACGTCCTCGGCGACGACGCGAATCGACGCAGCGAGCGGGACCATCGGCGGTGCGAACGTGCCGAGCTCGATCTCGCGGTCGCGCTCGACCCCGAGCGCATCGCGCAGCGCGACGAGGATCGCCTCCCGCGGCAACGTCCTGCCCGGACGCTCCACCACGGTCGGGCCGCCGCCGGCAAAGCGCAGCCCCTGGGCGCGGGCGATGGCGGCGAGCTGCTGTGGCGGCACGACGTAGCGGCTGCCCGGCGCAGGCGCGGGGCCGAGGGCACGGTCGCCGGCAGGACCAGCTCCCTCGAACAGGTCGGAGACCCGGACGGTTGGGCCGGCCACCTCGGCGTGGCTGCGCGCGACCACTTCCGCGGCATCGGCCGGAGAAGCGAGGACCACGGCGAGGGCGAGAAGGAACGTGCGCATGGCAAGCCTCAACGCAGGCGGGTGAGGGTGGAGAGCATCTCGTCGGAGGCGGTGATCACCTTCGAGTTCATCTCATAGGCGCGCTGGGCGGTGATCAGCGCCGTGATCTCGGACACGACGTTCACGTTCGAGGTCTCGATGAAGCCCTGCAGCACGTTGCCGAAGCCGGGCGAGCCCGGAACGCCGACCTGCGGCCCACCCGAGGCGGGCGTCTCAAGCAGCAGGTTGTCGCCGATTGCCTCGAGCCCCGCCTCGTTGGCGAAGATCGCGAGCGTGATTTGGCCGACGTTCTGCGGCGCGACCTGTCCGTCGAGCTTCACCAAGCACCTCGCCGTTGGCGTTGATCGTCACGTCGCGCGCGGCCTGCGGGATGACGACGCCGGGCAGCAGGCGGAAGCCGTCGGCGGTGACGATCTCGCCGGCCGGCGAGAGGCCGAACGTGCCGTCGCGCGTGTAGGCCTCCTGGCCGTTGGGCAGCTCGATCCGGAAGTAGCCCGGACCGCGGATGGCGAGATCGAAGCGGTTCTCGGTGTTCTGCAGGTTGCCTTGTTCGTGGATGCGGTAGACGGCGGCCGTCTTCACCCCGAGGCCGAGCTGCACGCCCGCCGGCACGATCGTTCCCGTATCGGAACTGGTCGAGCCGACCCGGCGCAAGTTCTGGTAGATCAGGTCCTGGAACTCGGCACGGCGGCGTTTGAAGCCGGTCGTGTTCATGTTGGCGATGTTGTTCGAGATCACCTCCACGTTGGTCTGCTGCGCGAGCATCCCCGTGGCGGCGATGTGAAGCGAGCGCATGGGTCGGTCTCCTGCGGGGGTATCAGGCTCGGCGGCGGGTTAGCCGCTCGATCGCCTGGGCGCGGCGTTCGCCCTCCTGCTCGACGAGCTGGGCGGTGAACTGGAACTCGCGCAGCTGCGTCATCAGGGTGACGAGCTCGACCACCGGCTCGACGTTCGCGTCCTCCACCATGCCTTGCGCGATCTTCGGCTCGGCGACCGCGACCGGCGCCTCTTCGGCGCTGAAAAGGTTGGCGCCTTCCGCCTTCAGCGCTTGCGGATCCTGGAAGCGGACGACGCGCAGGCGGCCGACCTCGCCGTTCTCGGTGCTCACGGTGCCGTCGGGGGCGATCGTGATCCGACTGTCGACGGGGGAGAGCACGATCGGCGTTCCCGCCTCGGACAGCACGGGCGAGCCGTCCGCTCCGACCAACCGCCCGTCGGGGTCGAGGGCAAGGCGGCCGTTGCGGCCGTAGCGTTCGCCGCGGTCGGTGGCGAAGACGAGGAAGCCCTCCGCGCCGAGCGCGATGTCGAGCGGGTTCGCCGTCTTCTGCATGCGCGCCGGCGCGAAATCGCGGTGCGTGCCGCGATCTTGCACGAACTGCACGGTGCGGGCTTCGGTGGGCTGCGCCACCCGGCGCTGCGTGACGAGGTAGTCGCTGAACAGCATGCGCGCGGCCTTGAAGCCGGGCGTATTCGCATTGGCGATGTTGTGGGCCGTCATCTCCGTCTGCCGCTGCAGGGCGACCAGGCGGGAGAGCCCGACATAGGTGGTGGTGTCCATCGCTCGTCTGCTGTCGCGGTTGCGTCCGACCACGCTGGAGGCAACCCCTGTGCCAGACCGGACGCACCGGCTGGCTGCGGCCGATCGCTCGGGCGACCGCCGCCTCTCGGCAAACCCTGCCCGGCAACAGGGCGCTTCGCTGCCGGGTCCTTGCGCGTGGTTCAGCCTTCCTTAACCGGCCGTGGTGCAGATGCATGTCGCGGCCGCGGGCTTCGCGGCCGGTTCGGCGGACGAGGTCGGACGGATGGCATCGGGTGCGACGGCAGCAACGGCGGGAGCTGACGGTGCTGAGGCGGCGGGCGGCGGGGGCGGCGCGGGCAAGCGCAAGCTGATCCTGCTCGCCGTTCCCGTGGTGCTGGTCGCGGCCGGCGCGGGAGCGTGGTTCTCGGGCCTCCTGCCGGGACTTCTCGGCATCGGCGGCGCGGCGGAGGAGGCGGCGTCTTCGCCGGCACCGAAGCGCGGCGTGTTCGCGATGCCCGACATCATCGTCAACCTCTCCGTGCCCGCCGGCCGGCGCCCCTCCTACCTCAAGGTGTCGATCCGGCTCGAGATCGCGGACGAGCGCGACCTGCCGCACGTGCAGGCGAATCTCGCCCGGCTGCAGGACCTGTTCACCACCTACCTGCGCGAACTCCGCCCCGAAGAGCTTCGCGGCTCCGCCGGCACGCATCGCCTGCGCGAGGAGCTGATGGCGCGCGCCACGATCGCCGTCGCCCCCGCCCAGGTCACAGACGTGCTGTTCGTCGAGATGCTGGTCCAGTGACCGTAGCCGGCCATGAGCGAGCCTGCCGCACCGAGCCAGACCGACGAGGAGGCACTGGCCGCCGCCTGGGGCGACGCGCTCGCCGCCGAGGGAAGCCAAAATCCGGCCGCACCCGATGCGGCGCGCGTCCTGAACCAGGCCGAGATCGACAGCCTGCTGGGCTTCGATTCGAGCCCCTCCGCCGGGGTCGAGCTGTCGGCGATGCAGCGCATCATCGCGCAGGGCCTCGTCACCTACGAGCGCCTGCCGATGCTCGAGATCGTGTTCGACCGGCTGGTGCGCATCATGAGCACCTCCTTGCGCAACTTCACCTCCGACAATGTGGAGGTCTCGATCGACAACATCGTCAGCCTCCGCTTCGGCGACTATCTGAATTCGATCCCGCTTCCTGCCATGCTCGCCGTCTTCAAGGCGGAGGAGTGGGACAACTACGGCCTGATGATGGTGGACTCGGCGATGATCTACTCCATCGTCGACGTTCTGCTCGGCGGAAGGCGTGGCACGGCACCGATGCGCATCGAGGGTCGGCCCTACACCACGATCGAGCGCACCCTGGTCGAGCGCATGATCCACGTCGTGCTCGCCGACCTTGCCCAGGCCTTCGATCCGCTGTGCCCTGTGAACTTCCGCTTCGAGCGTCTGGAGACGAATCCGCGCTTCGCCGTCGTCTCCCGCCTCGCCAATGCCGCGGTGGTGGCCAAGCTCAGGGTCGAGATGGAGGATCGCGGCGGCAAAATCGACCTTCTCCTGCCCTACGCCACGCTCGAGCCGGTGCGCGAGCTTCTCCTGCAGCAGTTCATGGGCGAGAAGTTCGGTCGCGACTCGATCTGGGAAACGCACCTCGCTGAGGAGTTGTGGGAGACCGAGATCGAGATCGACGCGGTGCTCGACGAGCAATGGCTGAAGCTGTCGCAGGTCCTGTCTTGGAAGGTCGGCAGCCAGCTTGCGCTGAACGCCACGCCCGATAGTGCGGTCAGCCTTCGCTGCGGCGGTGTGCCGCTGTTCGAGGGCCGAATGGGCCGGCGCAACGGCCGGATCGCCGTCGGCATCGAACGCGACCTCCTGCGCCGGCACGGTCGCGGCTTCGCGGAGGGTCGTCGCTGATGATCGCTGTCCTGCAATGGGCGCTGGAGGCTCTGCTGGTGGCGCTGCTCGCCCTCACCTTGTGGTATGCCGTTCGCCTCGAGCGGCGGCTTGGCGTGCTGCGTCGAGACAACGCGGCGCTCGAGGCGCTGATCGCCGGCTTCAACGAGGCGACCGCGCGCGCCGACACCGCGATCCTTCGACTTCGTTCCGCCGCGGAGGATGCGGGCGCGCGGGTCACCGCTCAGATAGAGGCAGCGGAGCGTCTCCGCTCCGACCTTCACTACCTCACGGAGCGCGCGGAGACGCTCGCCGATCGGCTCGACCATCGCGTGCGGGAAGCGCGCGCGATCGCCCAAGCCGAGCCCCGTACGCCGCTCCGCCCCGTGCCGGACGTGGCCGACGCGACCCGCGTCCGCAGCCAGGCGGAGCGTGACCTTCTCCAGGCCTTGAGGATCGGCCGATGACGGCAACGCGCTTGCGCGGCCGTGTCGGCGTCCGGGCGGGCTTCCGTCTTCGGGTGCTGCCATTCGTCATCGTGACCGCCGCCTCCCTCCTCGTGGTGCGCGTGGTCGGCCTGACACTCCGCCCTGCCGAGCCGGCACGGCCGGCCACCTCGGCGTCCGCCCTGCCGATTGTTCCGCCCGCGCATGCTGCGCGCTTCCCGGCTTCGCCAGACGCTGCCGGCGAAGCTGCAAACGCTGCTCCGTCTGCCGGGGAGCCGCGTCCGGCCCGCGAGGGCGCGAGCCCCGCTGAGATGGCGGTGATCGAGGATCTTCGCCGCCGCCGTCTTGCCCTTGAGGAGCGAGAGCGCGCTCTCGCCGAACGCGAGGCCCTCGTGATGGCGGCAGAACGACGGCTCGCCGCCCGCATCGAGGAGGTGGCCGCCCTGCAGCGGTCGCTGGAGGCCCAGGACCGCGCCGCTCGCGAGCGGGAGGAGGCAGGCTGGCGCGGTCTGGTGCGCATCTACGAGCAGATGCGGCCGCGCGATGCCGCGCGGATTTTCAACGAACTCGAAATGTCCGTGCTGATAGAAGTCGTGGCGCGCATGCGCGAGCGCGTTGCGGCGCCGATCATGGCCAGCATGGAGCCGGACAAGGCGAAGGCCCTGACGGCGGAGCTCGCGCAGCGTCGGGCGCGCCCGGCCGGCGACGCGGCGTCCGGCGGCTGAGCAAGGTCGCCCGCCACGTCACCTGAGGTGAGAGGAGAGAACGAGGCCGATGGACAAGAACATCAACGTGCTGATCGTGGACGATTACAAGACGATGCTGCGCATCATCCGCAACCTCCTGCGCCAGCTCGACTTCCATAATGTCGATGAGGCGACCGACGGCGCCCAGGCCCTCTCGATGCTCCGCGCCGGAAACTACGGCCTCGTCATCTCGGACTGGAACATGCAGCCGATGACCGGGCTGCAGCTCCTCCAGGAGATCCGAGCGGATTCGAAACTCAAGAACCTGCCCTTCATCATGGTGACGGCCGAGAGCAAGACCGAGAACGTCATCGCCGCCAAGCAGGCGGGCGTCTCGAACTACATCGTCAAGCCCTTCAACGCCGAGACGCTGAAGGAGAAGATCGAGAAGGTGTTGGTCCATGCCTGAGGGGGCGAGGGAAGCGATTGGCGATCGGATCGGTGCGCGTCTTGCGGAGATCCGGCGCCGGCACCGGGAGGCGACGACCCCCGAGGCGGTGGCGGACATCGTGGTCGAGGTGCTCGCCACCATGCATGGCGACCTTTCCGGCCCTCAGGCCACGCTCCTCGCCGAGGTGGAACAGATCGGCCGCACCATTGCCGCCGCCAAGCGGGAGATCGCCGCCCTCCGGGTCGAGGACATCAAGATCGCCTTCATTCCCTCCGCCACCGACGAGCTCGACGCCATCGTCGAGGCGACCGCGAAGGCGACGCACGAGATTCTCGACAGTTGCGAGACGCTGGAAGCGGTGCATGCGGGCCTCAACGGCCCGGATGCCGAGGCGGCACAGGCGGCGGTGACGCGGATCTACGAAGCGTGCAGCTTCCAGGACATCACCGGGCAACGGATCACCAAGGTGGTCCGGACCCTGAAGTCGATCGAGGAACGGATCGAACGGATCGTCAGCACGTTTTCCGATGGCGTTCCCTTGCGGGACGCCGCGCCGACGGCAGTCGAGCCGGAGCCGCCGACGTCACCGGCTTCGCTGTTGAACGGGCCGCAGCTTCCCGGCCATGGTGTCGACCAGGCCGAGATCGACCGCCTGCTTGCGAGCTTCGACTGATGCGCCCCGCCGCCCTGGCCCTGGCAGCCGCTCTCGTCACGACCTCAGTCGCCGGGGCGACAGAGGAGGTCGCTGTCCGCGTCGGGGCTCACCCGGGATTCGGACGGATCGTTTTCGAGTGGCCAACCGCTGTCGGGTTACGTGATCACGCGCGAAGACGGCAGCATTCGGGTGGTGTTCGAGCGGGAGGGCCGGTTCGCAACCGCCGCGCTACCGCGATCGCTGCCCCCGCCGATCGTCGGTTTGCGCGCGGAGGGCAGCGAAGCCGTCATCCACGTCGCGGCGGGAGCGACCGCGCGGCACTACCGTCTGGACAGGCGAATTGTGCTTGACGTTTCGCCTGGCGGCTCATCGGAGACGCGGTTGCCGACGTCCCTGCCGCCCCTCGCTGTTGCACTGCCGTTGCCACCGCCTTGGCCGGAGCCGGGCAACGCGACGGCGACAACTCGGGCCGGGACAGCGAGCAGCGCCGTTGTCGGGGGAGGACATGCCGCAGCACCGCCGGCATCGGGTGTCGAAAGCGTCATCGAGGATCGGTCCTCTCACACGCCGCCGCGCGACGGCCTCGCGGTGCGCTTGCCAGACAACGCCGCAGCGGCGGGAGTGTTCGAGCCGGTCGGGCGGACCTCCCAAACGGTGGGAGCGGCATCGCGCCCGGCCGAGGCCAACGTGTCGGCCTCCCACCGCCCCGGCGGCTCCGCGCAACCGATTTCGCTCTTTGTTCGCCCCTCCAACGATCGCAACGGCGACGGCATGATCTTGCCGTTCCCCACGGAGACCGGTTTCGCCGTGTTCCGTCGCGCCGGCGCCCTGTGGCTTGTCGCCGACGAGCCGCGCCCGCTTGACCTGAGGCGGCTGCGCGGACACCCCATCTTCGGCGAGGCCGAGGTGAGCGTGACGCCGACGGCCACGCTGATCCGGCTGCCGGCTTCGGCCGAGGGGGGCCTTCGTCTCGAGCGTGTGCCGGACGGGATCGAGGTCAGGCCGGCCCGGCCCGATGACAGGCGAGCCTCGATCCGGCAGGAGGTGGTCCGCGAGACCGGGCGGACGGAACTCCGCCTTGGCGTTGCCGGCGCAAACCGTGTGGTGCTGATGACCGACCCGGAGACCGGGGAGCGGCTTCTTGTCGGCACCGTGGTCGGCGAGGGTGCAGGGGTTGGCGTGGGTCGGTCCGGGGCGGAGTTCTCCCTCCTTCCCAGCGAGCGTGGCGTCGTCGTACTCGCTTGGTCGGACACCGTGCATGTGAGGGCGGGTTTAGACGGCTTCCGGATCCAGGCCTCGTCCCAGGTCCCGGACGGTCTTGCGCTGAGCGATCTCGCAGGCGCGCCGGACTTTGCCCTGGCGTCCCGGACGCCGACCCGCTCCTTTGATCTTCCGGCCTTGCCCGCCGATGCGCTGGCCGAACGGCTGCGCCTGCTGCGCGCCGAGGTGGCAAGAACGGCCCCGCTCGCGCGCTCGCGCCCGCGCCTTCTGTTGGCGGAGACGATGCTCGCCGCAGGGCTCGGCGCCGAGGCGCATGCGCTGCTCCTGCTTGCGGCGGCGGAAGACCCTGGGCTCTCGGCTTCGCCACGGTGGAAAGCCTTAGCCGGTGCCGCGAGCCTCCTTGCCGCGCGGCTCGACGAGGCCCGGCCTCTCCTTCGGGATGCAGGCATTCCCGAGACGGACGAGATCGTGCTTTGGCGGACGTGGCTTGCGCATCAGGAGGGGTCGCCTCCGTCACGGACGGCGCCGCAGTTCGCAGCCACGGCCCCTCTTCTCACGACCTACCCGCGCGAGCTGTTGCGCCGCCTGCTTCCTCCCGCGGTCGAGGCGATGATCGAGGGGGGCGAACAGGACATGGCCCAGGCGCTGCTGCGGCGTTTCGAAGCTTGGCCGGAGCTCACGCTCGCGCGCGCCATGCTCCACGAGCAGCGGGGCGAGGTCGATCGGGCCTTGGAGGAATATGAGCGCGCTGCCGTCCTGCGCGACCGCCGGCAGCGTGCCCGCAGCCATTCTCCGCTCGACCGAGCTCGCCTTGCGGGAAGGGCGTCTTGGGCTGCCCGAAGCGGCCGCCCGTCTCGATCCTCTGTTGTTTGCGTGGCGTGGAGACGCCTGGGAGCGTGACGTGCGGCTTCGAGCCGCCGAGCTTCGGGCGGAGGCGGGCGATTGGTCCGGCGCGATCGCTCTTCTTCGGGAGACGGCCGGCCTGTTCCCGGAGACAGCCGAGCTCGCGAGGAGCCGACTTGTCGAGGTGTTCGGCCGGCTGTTCCGCGACGGAGCGGCGGAAAATCTCCTGCCGAGCCAAGCCATCACCTTGTTCGAGGAGAATGTGGACCTCCTGCCGCCAGGCCCTGCTCGGCGATGAGATGGTCGCGCGGTTCGCAGAGCGCCTGGTGGCCTTGGAGCTGACCTCGCGCGCCTCTGCCCTTTTGGCGCGCTTGATGGAGGGCCAGCCGGAGGGGAGCGAAGATCGCGCCCGCACTGGACTTCGCCTCGCCCGCCTGCGTCTCGAGGACGGCGACGCCGCCGGTGCCTTGGCCGCGCTCACCGCGAGCGAACCGCTCCGCCCATCGGCCGCCCTCGCGGAAGAACGGGCGCTGGTACGGGCACGCGCGCTCGCCGCTTCCGGCGCTACCGCACAGGCGCGCGAGCTTCTCCGCTCGCTGCCGCAGCCTGCGGCTCGAGAGGTCGCTGCCGACCTTGCGTTTGCCTCCGGAGATTGGGCCGAGGCCGCCGCGATCCTCACTGCCCTGCTGCGCGAGATCGTTCCGGCTTCGTCGCCGCTTGGTCTCGCACAGAGGCAGCTTGTTTTGCGCAGCGCCATTGCGGCCACGCTGGCGGAGGACCGGGCGGGCTTGACGTGGCTGCGCGACACCTACGGGGCGGCGATGGCGGAAGGTGCGTTCTCCGAACCGTTCCGCCTCCTCAGCGCGGATGGGGGGCCAACAGTCGGGCCAGACGCGTCGAGCTTGCGGCCGAGCTGCAACTGGCGCGTTCCATGCAGCGCAGCCTCGGGAGGCCGCCGGCGTTGACCCGCGACTGACGCGGATCTGCCTGCGTGGCGCACGCCGCACTTTGGTCTTGCATCACGGGGGGTCTTGCCCCAGATAGCGCGCTCTGACCGCGCCCGCTGGTCATCTGCTGGTTGGAAAGGGGTTCGCCATGAACGCTCTCACCCGACTGGGGATGGTCTCGGACCCTCCGAGCAACGCCCAGACGATCGACAGCCCCGAGGCACGCCGCTCGGAGGAACACAAGGACTATTTCGTCGAGCGAAACGGACTTCGTTTCGCCGGCACGCACCTTCTGGTCGATCTCTGGGGCGCCTCAGCCCTCGACGATCCTCAGATCATCGAGCAGGCGCTGCGCGAGGCGGCCTTGGCGGCCGGAGCGACCATCCTGCACGGCCACTTCCATCACTTTTCGCCCAATGGGGGCGTTTCGGGCGTGCTCGTGCTCGCCGAGAGCCACATCTCCATCCACACGTGGCCCGAACGTAACTTCGCCGCGATCGACATTTTCATGTGCGGGGCGTGCGACCCGTACGCCTCGATCCCGGCCTTGAAGAGCTGGTTCCGGCCCGAGCGCATGCTCCTTGGCGAACAACGGCGGGGCCTCGTCGGCTGACGTCGTCCGAGCACGGCGGTGCGACCCGGCGGGCAGGCCGCACCGTCCGCTCCCTCCCCACCTTGCCCATCTGCCGCGTCCTCTGACAGGGGCGTTTTTCCGTGCAGCAAGCAGCCATGAGCGGAGCCGAGATTTGGCTGAACGAAACCCTGTACCCGACATGGGGGCAGCGCTTCCTCGTCGGTCGCGAGATCGCCCGCGAACGGTCCCGATTCCAGGATATCGCCATCGTCGACACTCCGTCCCATGGCCGCGTTCTCGTCCTCGATGGCGTCGTGCAGATCACCGAGGCGGACGAGTTCGTCTACCAGGAGATGCTCGTGCATGTGCCGCTGGTGGCCCATGGATCGCCGAGGCGCGTGCTGATTATCGGGGCCGGTGACGGCGGCGTGCTGAGACGCGTGCTTCAGCACCGGAGCGTCGAACGTGCGGTGATGGTCGAGATCGACGAGGCGGTGATCCGGCTCTGTCGCGAGCACATGCCCGGCATCGGCGGCGAGGCGTGGACCGACCCCCGCGCGGAGGTGCGCATCGGCGACGGGATCGCGTTTGTCCGGGAAGCGCCGGCCAAGAGCTTCGACGTGATCATCGTCGACAGCACGGATCCGATCGGTGTCGGCGAGGTGCTGTTCACCGAGGAATTCTACGCAGACTGTGCGCGTATCCTCACGCCTGGAGGCATCGTCGTGAACCAGTGCGGCGTGCCGTTCATGCAGGCGGACGAATTGCGCGAGACGAGCCTGCGGCGGGCGCGCGCCTTCGCCGACGTGGCGGCCTACGTCGCCGCCGTTCCGACCTATGTCGGAGGCTTCATGACGCTTGGCTGGGCCTCCGACGATCCGGGCTTACGCGCCCTGGGCGCAGACGAGGTGGCACGTCGCGCCGAGGCGGCAGGGATCATCGGCAGCACCCGGTACTGGACCCCGGCGGTCCATGTCGCCTCGTTCGCTCTGCCGCCCTACATCGCGTCGCTGCTGCCCGCCTGAGGCGGTTTGGCGCGAGCAGGGGCGAGAACCGGGCGCGGCGATCGAACCCCCGGCATCGGCGCGATCGTCCGACGGCTTGCCTCATCCGCCGGCGAAGCTTTGCGCAAGGCTTCCCGAAACCAGGCGCCAGCCGTCGATCAGGACGAAGAAGATCAGCTTGAAGGGAAGGCTGACGACCGTCGGCGGCAGCATCATCATGCCGAGGCTCATCAGAACCGACGCGACGACCAAGTCGATGATCAGGAAGGGAACGAAGAGAAGGAAGCCGATCTCGAAGGCGCGCCGCAGTTCGCCAACCAGGAAGGCGGGAACAAGCACGCGCCACGGCGCCGCCTCGGGCCCATCCGGCGCAGGCAGATCCGCGAGATCGAGGAAGAGGGCGAGATCCTCGGCGCGAGTGTTGGCGATCATGAAGCGCCGGAACGGCTCAGAAGCGCGCCTCAGACCCTCCATCTCGTCGAGCCGCCCCTCGCTCATCGGCACAATCCCGGCCGTCCAGGCGGCGTCGAACACGGGTTGCATGACGAAGAAGGTGAGAAAGAGGGCCAGTCCGATCAGCACCGTGTTCGGCGGCGTGCCCTGTGTCCCAAGTGCCGCGCGCAGGAGAGACAGCACGATCACGATCCGCGCGAAGGCCGTGACCATCACGAGCAAGGAGGGCGCGAGGCTGAGCAGGGCCACCAGCGCGGAGAGCTGGATGATCCGGCTCGCGGTCTGCCCGTCGCCAAGGTCGCCGAGATCGACCGAGATCGATTGCGCAAGCGAGGGCTCTGCCGCGGCGAGGGCAGCCACGAGAATGCCGAGGGCGAACAGGCGCCGCAGCATCGTCACGCACCGCGGGCCGGCAGCGGCCAGACGACGTCGTTCGGACCGCCGACAAGCAGCACAAACTCCGTCTCGTCGCAGCGTGCGACAAGCAGGCGGCGCCGGGAATCGAGCGGCACCGCCTCGATCACGGCGAGGCGTCGTCCCGACCGCGGCCCGGAGCCGAGGCCGATGCGCGCAGCAAGCCTCCCTGCAGCAAGGATGACGGCGAGGGTGATCGCCAGCGCCGCGATCGCCCAGGGAAGCGTGGAGAGTGGATCAGCCATAGCGGTCGGCCTTCTGCCGCGGCGAGGGCGAGGTCAGAGGGGAGATCGGTCGGCCAGAGCCGACTCGAGGGCCGCGACCTCATCGAGCAGGCGCCCGAGCGGAGAGGCCAGATCGCGACCGAGGGTTCGCGGCAGGCTGATCGCATCCGCGCACAGGTCGGAGACCTCGCGATCCAACCCGTCGAGATCGATCGCCACGCCGGCATCGACGAGGGCACGGGCGACGGCGACGGTCGAACGCATGGTTTCGACCACCATTTCGATCATGGCGGCGCGTGCCGCGTCGTCCTCGTTGTCCATCCCGTCCATCCCGCTCTGCTTCGGCGCGACCGCCGACCTGCCGCGCGATCGCCGCTGAAAGAAGCCTGTGCCGCCACGGCTTGAAAAAGCCTTAACCGGCGGGCTGGATGTGTCGCATTTACATCGCGTTAAACGAGGCGGCTGCAGTCTCTGGGGCGACCTGGCCTGCCGATGCCGGCGCGCCGAGACGTCGCGGAGGAGCAGCATGGACCCTGGGCGGCTTCCCCTGTTCCGCCTCGCCGAACAGAGGCTCGCCTGGCTCGATCGTCGTCAGCAGGTGCTGGCGCAGAACATCGCGAACGCGGATACGCCGGGCTACGCGGCGCGGGACCTCGCCCCTTTCGCCCGCGTCCTGGCCCGAAGCGGCGCGGTCGCGCCCTGGCGCACGCACCCGCAGCACATTTCGTCGGCGCCGCCGGCGCCGTTCGGCCCCGCCCGTCCGGAACGCGCAGCGGCGGAACGCACGCCGGCTGCGAATGCGGTTCAGATCGAGCGCGAACTGATGAAGGTGGCCGAGACGGAAACGCACCACTCGCTCTCGATCGGCCTCTTCCGCGGCTTCGCCGGCATGATCCGGACCGCTCTTGGCCGGGTGGGCTGAGGGAGAGGGCTGGCGGAAACGGTACGGAAAGGTTCGCCGGATAAGTTCTGCAGCGTCCGGCGGGTGCGGGCACGGAGGATGCAATGGACCTCTTCAAGGCTCTCAAGGTCTCGGCTGCGGGAATGGACGCCCAGGCGATGCGGCTTCGCGTGGTGGCCGAGAACCTGGCCAACCGCGACAGTACGGCAAGCACGGCGGGCGGCGACCCCTACCGGCGCAAGACCATCACCTTCGAGGCGCGGTTCGATCGTGCGCTCGGGGTCGAGACGGTGCGTGTCAAGCGGGTCGGGCGCGACGAGACCCCCTTCGGCACGCGGTTCGACCCCGGTCACCCCGCCGCCGACGAACGGGGCTATGTCAAGGTTCCCAACGTGAACTCCTTCATCGAGGTGATGGACATGCGCGAAGCGCAGCGGAGCTACTCGGCCAACCTGGCGGTCCTCGAGGTGACGCGCGGCATGCTCACGCGCGCGATCGAATTGCTGCGCTGACGGATGGGGCGGGCGCGATGTCGGGCATCGGAGCAGCCGCCGCTGCGGCTCGTTACGCCGCAGTTGCCTCGCCGGCGGTCGGCGGGGCCGGCGAGGACAAGGCTCAGCGCCCCGCCATGGACGGCTTCGGGCAGGCGCTCGAGCGAGCGCTGTCTGACACCGTGCGCAGCGCGAAGGAGGCCGAAGCGAAGGCGATCCAAGCGATCGCCGGTACGGCCGACATCACGGAGGTGGTGACGGCTGTGGCGCGTGCCGAACTCGCCTTGCAAACGACGATCGCGATCCGCGACCGCGTCATCCAAGCGTACCAGGATGTGATGCGGATGCCGATCTGACGGCGCGGCGCAGGCCGCATAGGCGCGGGGCACGCGGCGGAGCCGGCACCCGCTCTCGGCCCGTCACCCACCCACGTCGTGAAGGCAACATTTGGCCCAGGAGGGGTCGCATGACGGACACCGACGCTGTGCAGCTGATGCGCGAAAGCCTCGCCATCACGCTGGTCGTTGGCGGGCCGCTGATGTTGGCTGCCCTCGTGGTCGGGCTCGCGGTCTCGCTGATACAGGCGCTCACGCAGGTGAACGAGGCCTCGCTGGTCTTCGTGCCGAAGCTGCTCGCCGTCGCCGCTGTCGCCGCCCTTGTTGCGCCCTTCCTCGGCCGCACGCTCGGCGATTTCGCGCGCCTGTTGTTCGACCGCATCGTGTCCGTGGGCGGAGGGTAAGACGTGGCGGCGACCGCCTCATCCCTGTCGGAGCTCCTCCCGGCCCTGACCTTCTCCTTCCTCCTTGTCGTCAGCCGGATTGGAGCGGCGGTGGCCTTCCTGCCGGGGCTCGGCGAGGCGGAGATTCCCGCGACGACGAAGGCCGCCATCGTGCTTGCGCTGGCGGCCCTGCTGTGGCCCGCCCTCGAGGCCGGACTTCCGCCTCCTCCGGGCGATCCCGCCCGGGCGGTGTCTCTGGTTGCCGGGGAGTGCGTGATCGGTCTCTGGATCGGCCTGCTCGCACGGATGATCGTGCTCTCCTTTGCCATGGCGGCGCAGTATCTCGGTCTCCTCCTCGGCCTCTCCGCCGCCGTGCTGTTCGACCCCGCGTTCGGAGTCGCCGGCACGTCGCTGTCGCGCTTGATGGGCGTCGGCGCTGTCGTGGTGCTGTTCGCGAGCGGCTTGCACGTGGTGCCGATCGCGGCCTTGGCGGGGTCCTACCGTCTCTTCCCGCCGGGCGGCGGCGTGCCGACCGAGGCGGCCGTGGAGAGCGTCGTCGCCGCAGCCAGCGGCAGCCTTGCGCTCGCCTTTGCTCTGGCCGCTCCGTTCGTGGTCGCCTCGGTCGTATTTCAACTGGCGCTCGCTCTGCTCTCCCGCCTCGTCCCGCAGATGCAGGTCTTCTTCGTCGCCCTGCCCTTGCAGCTCGCGGCGGGGCTCGCGCTGCTTGCGGCCCTCGCTGGAACGATGACCGGCGTCTGGCTCGGCGCCGTACGCGCCGTGTTCGACGGCCTGCCCGGACTTCTGAACCCGCATGGCAGAGGAGAACGAGTTGGCTGGCGAGCGGACGGAGGCTCCGACCCCGCGCCGTCTCGAGCGGGCGCGGGAAGAGGGCCAAGTCGCGCTGTCGAAGGATGTCGCCACCGTCGCTGCGCTCGCCGGCGGCACGGTCGGCCTCGCCCTCGTGTTGCCGCCTGCCGCCGCTTCGCTGTTCGCCGCGCTGCTGCCTCTGGTCGAGCGGCCGCACACGCTCGAGCCCCACCTGTTCGGTCCCGCCCTCGGGTCGGTTGCGACACGGTCGCTGATCCTCGTGCTCGGGGTCGCGCTGTTGGCTCTCGTGGTCGGCGGCGCGGCGACGCTTCTGCAGACCGGTTTTCTCGTCTCAGCAAAGCCTCTCGTCCCCAGGCTGTCGAAGATCAGCCCGGCTGCCGGACTCAAGCGGCTCGTCTCGCCCGAGAACCTGATGGAATTCGTCAAGGGCGTGAGCAAGCTCGTCCTGCTCGCGGCGGTGGCGGCATTCGTCCTGTGGGATGCGCCGTCGCGCTACGCGCGCACGGTCGGCCTCGAGGTCGGGCCCCTTTTGCGCCTGATCGTTGCCGATTCGCTGCGGCTTGTCGTCGGCCTGCTCGCCGCCCTCGCCGTCATCGCCGCGCTCGACTTTCTCTGGACCCGCCACCGTCACCTCGAGCGGCTTCGCATGTCGCGCCGGGACATCAAGGAGGAGCTCAGGCAAAGCGAAGGCGACCCGGAGGTGAAGGCGCGGCTGAAGCGGATCCGGGCCGAGCGCGCGCGGCGGCGGATGATGGACGCGGTGCCGCGCGCAACCGTGGTGGTGACGAACCCCACCCACTATGCCGTGGCGCTGCACTACGATCGGACCAAAGAGGCGGCGCCCAAGGTCGTTGCGAAAGGCGTCGACCACCTGGCGGCCCGCATCCGTGCCATCGCAGAGCAGCACCGTGTGCCGATCGTCTCCAATCCGCCGCTTGCGCGCGCCCTCTACACGGTCGATCTCGATCGCGAAATCCCTGAGGAGCATTATGCCGCGGTGGCGGAAGTCATCGCCTATGTCTGGCGTTTGAAGGGACTGGTGGCGCGTCATGCCGGCTGAGCGGGAGGCACGGCCCGGCCTGTTCGCGCGGCTGATCGGTTCCGATGGCGGCGGGTGGCGGCGTTTGTTCGACGAGTTGCCGATGGGCATCGCGGTCGTCGATCGCGCCGGTCGGATCGTGCTCGCCAACCGCGCGGCCTACGCCCTTGCCGGCCACCTCGAGCCGCCGCCTTCCGCCCCCTCACTCGCAGCTCTCTTCCATCCCGAGGATCGCGCGAAGCTTGAGACCGAACTCGCGCGTGCCTGCAGCGGGCTCGGCCTCCGTCAGGGGCTGGAATTCCGGCTGGCCGAGCGGCTCGGCCCTGACGGTGTTCCGGTCGGCTGTTCGGTGGCGCTGGTCGCGATCAACCCCCTCGCCGAGGACGACGGCACGGTCTGCGGCGCGGTCGTGCGCATGACGGACATCACGCGCCACCGCGTGATCGAGACCCAGCTTGCGCAGACCCAGAAGATGCAGGCGGTCGGCCAGCTCGCGGGCGGCATCGCGCATGACTTCAACAACCTGCTGACGACCATCATCGCCGCCACCGACTTTTGCCTCGCCCGCCGTCCGCTCGACGAGGCGACGGAGGCCGATCTGTTGCACATCCGGCGCAGCGCCGAACGCGGCGCGGCGCTGGTGCGGCAGCTTCTGGCCTTCAGCCGGCGCCAGACGCTGCAGCCCCGGGTTCTCCGGCTCGCCGACGCGATCGAGGACGTCGCCAGCCTGCTTCGCCGCCTGCTCGGCCACCGTGTCGTGCTCGACCTGGACCTCGACCGACCCGGCCCCTTCGTCCGCGTCGACCCGGTGCAGTTCGACCAAGTGATCGTGAATCTCGCGCTCAATGCGCGCGATGCCATGCCGCAGGGCGGCACGCTGTCGGTGCGCACGGCGGTGCTGACCGTGTACCGACCGATGGTGCGCGGCCAGGAGGTGATCCCGCCCGGGCGGTATGCCGTGGTCGAAGTGGCCGACAGCGGCATCGGCATTCCGCCCGAGGTGCTGCCCAGGCTGTTCGAGCCGTTCTTCACCACGAAGAAAGAGAGCGGCGGCACCGGCTTGGGGCTGGCCACCGTCTACGGAATCGTGCGCCAGACCGGGGGCTTCATCGCGGTCGACAGCAAGCCGGGCGAAGGCACGACGTTCCGCATCTACCTGCCGGTGGCGAGCGGTGAGGAGGTGCCGGCCTTGGCCGAGCCGCTTCGGCCCGCCGCTCCGCGCGCGAGCACGGCCACCGTCGAGCCCTCCGCCGCCGCCAGCAGCCGGGACGCGCGGCACCCTGCTTCTGGTCGAGGACGAGGAGGGCGTGCGCCGCCTCACCGTGCGCGCGCTCGAGAACGCGGGCTGGCGCGTGCTCGTCGCCCCCTCGGGCGACCTTGCGCTGCAGCTCCTCGCGCGCGAGCCCAATCCGCCGCGCATCGTGGTGACCGACTTCGTGCTGCCCGGCATGGACGGGGCCGAAGTCGTCCGCTCCGTCCGCGCGATCTATCCCAAGGTGCCGGTGATCCTCGTCTCGGGCTACGCCGAGAGTGCGGCGCGCGAAGGCCTTCCCGAGACCGACCTCTGCTTCCTCGCCAAGCCCTTCACCTTTCGCGAGCTCCTCGAGGCGATCGAGCGATCGCTCGACTCCCGTGGGTTGACGCCCCGGCAAGGCGGTCGCGCGGCCTTCAGCGGCCGACCGCATAACCCTGCATCCCGCGCGGATTGGCACCCGCCGTGAGGAAGGCTCCCTCGCGACGCGCCGCAGAAAGCCGCCCCTCGCTCCAGGCAGGCCCGACCACGACGTCGTGTCCGCGCGCGCGCAAGGCAGCGATGGTCTCCGGTCCGAAGCGCTCCTCGAGCACGATCTCGCCCGGTCGCGCCGCCCTGGGCCAGAACGAGGACGGCCAGTGCCGGCAATGGAACGCCGGCGCATCGATCGCCTGCTGGATCGAAAACCCCCAGTGCAGCATGCGCAGGAGGAACACCACGCTCCACTGGTCCTGCTGGTCGCCGCCCGGCGTGCCGTAGGCCATCCAGCCCTCGCCGTCCTTCAGCGCGAGCGAGGGCGAGAGCGTGGTGCGCGGGCGCTTGCCGGGCGCAAGCCCGTTCGGGTGGTCGTCGCGCAGCCAGAACATCTGCGCCCGGGTGCCGAGCGGGAAGCCCAAGCCGGGAATGACGGGAGAGGACTGCAGCCACCCGCCCGAAGGCGTGGCGGAGACGATGTTGCCCCAGCGGTCGATCACGTCGAGGTGGCAGGTGTCGCCGCCCACCGCGCCGAGCCGCGCCAGCGTGGGCTCTCCGGCCGCGGCCTCGAGGGGGCCGAGGGCGCGGGCCGCCGCCGCGTGATCGACCCAGGGCGTGCTCCGTCCGGGCACCGAGCCGGGGCGGAGCGCGTAGGATGCCTCCTTGCCGATCAGCGCGCGGCGGGCTTCCGTGTAGGCGGGCGAGAGGAGGTGGCCGATCGGCACGTCGACAAAGTCGGGGTCGCCGTACCACGCCTCGCGGTCGGCGAAGGCGAGCTTCTCGGCCTCGACGACGAGATGGACGAACTCGGCCGAACAGGGGTCGAGGGAGGAGAGATCGAACCCCGCGAGCAAGGCGAGGGTCTGCAGCTGCACCGGCCCCTGGCTCCACGGCCCGCATTTCAGCACCGTCACGCCGGCGTAATCGAAGGCGACCGGCTCCTCCCAGCGCGCCCGGTAGCTCGCCATGTCGGCTCCCGTCAGCACCCCGCGGTTCCGCCGCCCCGAGGTGTCGAAGGCCTCCGTCTCGCGGACAAAGCGGTCGACCGCTTCGGCGACGAAGCCCTCGGCCCAGCTTCGCCGCGCGCGCTCGATCCGCTGCTCCCGGCTGCCCCCGCCCGCCTCCGATTCGCGGGCGATCCGCTCGTAGGTCGCGGCCAGGGCCGGGTTGCAAAACCGCGTGCCCGGGGCAGGCACCGCGCCGCCCGGCAGGAACACGGCCGCCGAACTGGTCCATTCGTGCCGGAACAGCGGCGCGACCGAGGCGATAGTGGCGCTGATCCGCGGCAGGACGGGAATGCCGTCGCGCGCATAGGCGATGGCCGGGGCGAGCACTTCCGCCGGCGTGAGTGTGCCGAGGTCGCGCAGCAGCAGCATCCAGGCGTCGAAGGCGCCTGGGACGCAGGCGGCGAGCAGCCCGGTGCCGGGGACGAGATCGAGCCCGAGCCGATCGCGGTAGTGCGCGAGCGAGGCGCCCGCGGGGGCGGGCCCCTGGCCGCACAGCACGCGCGCGCGCCTCTCCTTCGCCTCCCACACGATGATCGGCACCTCGCCCGCCCGGGCCGTTCAGGTGCGGCTCCACCACCTGCAGCACGAACCCCGCGGTGACGGCGGCGTCAAAGGCGTTGCCGCCCTTCTCCAGCACGCCCATCGCCACGGCGGAGGCGATCCAGTGGGTGGAGGCGCACATGCCGAAGCTGCCGAGGAGTTCCGGGCGTGTGGTGAACTCGGGGGACCAGGCGGTCATCACGGCTCCTTTCCAGCTCGGCTCCCGACGCTAGGCCCGTCCGGGCCGGTCCGGAAGGGGCCCCGGTTGACGGGTGTGCCCGGGCGATGGGAGACAGGAGCCGCCGTTTCCGCCCATCCCGTTCCCGCCTCAGCCGCCAGCGGTTTCTGCCCTCGCCACAGTCGCGGGCCTCGGCCGCGCCGGCGGCACGGGCGGGGCAGGGAAGGTGCGCCCGCAGCGGAGGAGCCGATGCCCAAATTCGCCGCCAATCTGTCCATGATGTTCACCGACTCGCCGTTCCTCGAGCGGTTCGCGCGGGCTGCCGCAGCCGGGTTTCGCGCCGTCGAGTTCCTCTTCCCCTACGACTATCCGGCCGGCGAGGTGACGCAGGCGGTGCGTGCCGCCGGCGTCGAGGTCGTGCTGTTCAACACCGTTCCCGGCGACTGGGCGAAAGGCGAGCGCGGCCTTGCCGCCATTCCGGGGCGCGAGCAGGAGTTCCTCGCCGGGGTCGCCAGGGCGCTCGAATACGCCGACGCCCTCGGCTGCCGGCAGATCCATGCCATGGCAGGGCTCGCGCCGCAGGGGGTCGAGCGCAGCGTCCTGCGCCAGACCTACGTCGCCAATCTGCGCGAGGCGGCGGCGCTGGCGGCCAAGACCGGTGTCACCGTGCTGATCGAGCCGATCAACACCCGCGACATGCCCGGCTACGTCCTCAACCACACCGAGGAGGCGGCGGAGATCATCGCCGAGGTCGGCGCCCCCAACCTCAAGCTGCAGTTCGACATCTATCACCGCCAGGTGATGCAGGGCGACCTCACCCCGGCGATCGAGAAGCACCTGCCGCTGATCGCGCACATGCAGATCGCCGACACACCGGGGCGGCACGAGCCGGGCACCGGAGAGATCAACTACCCTTTCCTGTTCGACGCGATCGACCGGATGGGGTTTTCGGGCTGGATCGGCTGCGAGTACCGGCCGAAAGGAGACACCGAAGCAGGCCTTGGCTGGTTCGCGCCCTACAGGACCTAGGACCGCAAGACCAAGCGACAGCAAGGAGAGGGGAGACAGATGAAGGTCGGGTTCATCGGGCTCGGCATCATGGGCCGTCCCATGGCGCTCAATCTGAAGAAGGCGGGGCACGAGCTCTTCGTGCCCGAGCGCGCGTCGCTGACGGAGGAGATCCGCGCCGCGGCCACCGTGCTTGCCGACGCCGCTTCGGTCGCCGAGGCCGCCGAGGTCGTGATCACCATGGTGCCCGATACGCCCGACGTCGAGCAGGTGCTGTTCGGCCCGCGCGGCGTGGCCGAGGGACTGTCCCCCGGCAAGCTCGTCATCGACATGTCCTCGATCAGCCCGACCGCGACCAAGGTGTTCGCGCGCCGGATCAACGAGAAGGGCTGCGACTATCTGGACGCGCCGGTCTCCGGCGGCGAGGTGGGGGCGAAGAATGCGACCCTCACCATCATGGTCGGCGGACCGGAGGCGGCGTTCGAGCGTGCGAAGCCCCTGTTCGAGGCGATGGGCAAGAACATCACCCTCGTCGGCGAGAACGGGGCAGGCCAGACGTGCAAGGTGGCCAACCAGATCATCGTCGCGCTGAACTTGCAGGCCGTCGCGGAAGCCCTTGTCTTTGCGGCAAAAGCGGGGGCGGATCCGGCGAAAGTTCGGCAGGCGCTGATGGGCGGCTTCGCCAATTCCCGCATCCTCGAGGTGCATGCAGAGCGGATGATCAAGCGCACCTTCGCCCCCGGCTTCCGGATCCGGCTGCATCAGAAGGACCTCAACATCGCGCTTGCCGCCGCGCGCGAAATGGGCATGAGCCTGCCCAACACGGCTCTCGCGCAGCAGATGTTCTCGGCAGTCGCCGGCGCGGGCGGGGCTGATCTCGACCACTCGGCGATCGTGCAGGCGATCGAGCGTCTGGCGGGAACCGAGGTCGCTTCCGGCTAGGCCGCGCGTTGCCGCCAAACCGCGCCGGCGGGGCGTGCGCCGGACAGCCGGGCGATCGAACGTTGCGTCCGCTGTCCCGCCGGGTGATCTCTCCTCTTGCGGCCCCTCGTGGCGGACGTTAAGAGAGATCGGAAGACGATGTCACGGTTTGCGAGACGCCGTCTCGTAAAGAGTGAGGCGGCGCCTTGGCTCGTTTGGTGACGCGGAGGGCTGAATGCGGTTCGCCGAAATCGGCCAACAGTTGCGCCAATACCGCTTGGAGTCCGGGCTGCGCGCCGAGGAGATCGCGGCCCGGCTCGGCGTCAGCCGGGCGGCTCTCTATCGCTACGAGAAAGGCGAGGTGATCAAGCTCGACACCATCAAGCGCCTCGCCGAGCTGCTGAAGATCTCACCGCTCAGCCTCCTTGGCATCGGCGTTGAGTACATCTCGCGCCCGGCCTTCTACTACGAGCGGATCCGCGCGATCGAGGAGACCTGCGACCAGATTCTTCAGGTCTTCGGCCCCGTCCCCTACCTGGTGACGACGGACGCCTTCGATTCGGCTCTGGCCGAGGTCTATGCCGAGGCGGCGGAGGTGGGCGGAGCCGACCGGGCCGCGCTGCGGGCGCAGTCCGACCAGCTCCTGAACGTGCTCGCCGCGCGCAAGAAGGTCTACCAAGCGCGCAAGCCGGCGATCACCGCCATCCTCTCCGTGCCCTCGCTGCAGCGCTTTCTCGAGGGCGGGGTGGCCGCCGGTGTCGCGGTCTCCGAGCGCACCCGCGCCCGCGCCAAGGCTGCTGCCCTCGCCGAGGTCGAGAACATCGCCTCCCTGATGGAGGCGGAACCGATCGGGGTACAGCTCGGCCTGATGGCCTCGGTCGAGCCGAACGGGAACTTCAAGATCTTCCGCTCGCGCGAGCGCGCCAACTTGGCGATCAACCCCTTCCGGCTCGATGCGCATCCGGCGGCGCAGACCGGGGTGGCGATGATCACGGCCGCCGACGAGGCGGTCAGCCTGCACCAGAAATGTGCCGAACAGATCTGGCGCGAGGCGCTGAAGGGAGCCGCCGCCGCGACAAGGGTGCGCGAGCTGATCGCCGCCGCTCGCGCGGGCGGCTGACCGGCTCCATCCGCAGCCCCAGGCGCCCGGTCGTCACCGAAGCGGAAGTCGGGCGATCCGGAGCTCCGGGTCCTGCGGGTGCATCTGAAGGGCGAAGCCGAGCCGCTCGACAAAGGCCAGCATCGCCCGGTTCTCCGCCAGCACCTCGCCCGCGATCGCGGCAAGACCGGCTGCCTTGGCCCAGGCGATCGCCTTCCTCATCAGGAGGCTGCCGAGCCCCAAACGCTTGAGGTCGGAGCGGACGATGACCGCGAACTCGCCTTCGTCGCCGCCGGGCTCGCGCACGATTCGCACCACGCCGAGGGTTGCGGCCTCGCCCTCCGCCCCTTCGCCCACGCCGATGAACGCCATTTCGCGGTCGTAGTCGATCTGCGTGAGGCGCACCACCAGCTCAGGCGAGAGGGAGCTCACGGGAGCGAAGAAGCGCAACCGCACATCCTCGGGCGAGAGCCGGCGGAAGAAGTCGAGATGGGCCTCGGCGTCCTCCGGTCGGATCGGGCGGATCAGCACCGCCCGCCCGTCCTTGAGCCGCACCACCTCCTCGAACTCGGCCGGATAGGGCGCGATCGCGAGATGCGCGGTGCCGACGGCGGGCTCGGCCGAGATGGTCGCACCGGCATCGACGGCGATCGCGCCGTCCGGGCCCGCGAGCAGGGGATTGATGTCGAGGGCGACGAGGTCTGGGCGGTCGACGACGAGTTGGCTCACCCGTACCAGCGCTGCCGCGAGCGCCTCAAGGTCGGCCGGCGGCTGGTCGCGCAAGCCCTGAAGCACGCGGCTGATCCGGGTGCGCAAGACGAGGTCGCGCGCGAGCACGAGGTTCAGGGGCGGCAGGGCGGCGGCGACATCGCCGATCACCGAGGCCTTGGTGCCGCCGGCGCCGAACAGGATGGCCGGACCGAAGAGGGAGTCCCGCCCGACCCGCACCGCGAGCTCCTGACGACCGCGTAGGCGAACTTGGCGCTGCAGCACGAAGCCCTCCAGCCGGGCGTCTGGGGCAGCAGCGCCGACCCGCACCAGCATCTCCTCGGCGGCGCGCCGGACGGAGGCGCAGTCGGCCAAGTCGAGCGCCACGCCGCCCGCTTCCGTCTTGCGCGGCAGGTCGGGCGAGCGGATCTTCAGCACGACCGGGAAGCCGAGAGCGCCCGCAGCTTCGGCGGCAGCCGCCGGGTCGGGCGCCACCCGGGTCGGCACCACGGGAAGCCCGTAGGCGGCAAGGACGTGCAGCGCCTCGTCCTCCATCAGCGTGGTGCGGCCCGCGGCGCGAACAGCGGCGAACAGCGCCTCGACCGCCGCGCGGTCGGGCTCGATGCCGAGCACGCGGCGCGGTGGCAACTCGCGCGCCGCCTCCCGCGCGCGGCGATGCTCCACCAGCAGCGCCGCTGCCGCCGCTGCCTCCTCCGGGGTCGGGAAGCTCGGGATGCCGGCACGGTCCAGCCTCGCGCGGTCGACCCCCGAGGCGGTCTCGCCCGGCCAGACGGCAAGCAGCGGCAGGCGGCGCGGGAGGCGAGCGACGGTGGCAAGCGATTCGGCCACCGCAGAGACCGTGGCGGAGGCCTCTGTCCGCTCGGGCACATGCACGACGATCGCCGCATCGGCCCCGTCGAGCTGGGCTAGGGCGGCGGCCAGCTCGGCCATGCGGGTGGGCGGCGTGCCAGGGGGGAGGACGAAGGGGTTCTCCGCCGCCTGCGCCGGCGGGAGCAAGGTCGAGAGGGCGGGGACCGTCTCGCGCGGCGGCGGGGCCAGGGCGAGGCCGTGGCGGGCAAGGGCACGTTCCGTGAGCCGGGCGAGGGCGCGGCTGCGCGAGATCACCGCGATGCGCTCCCCGCGCAGCGCCCGCACGCGCGGCAGGGCCGCAACGGCAGCGAACATGTCCTCGAGCCCGTCGACGCACAGCGCCCCGGCCCGGCGCAAGGCGGCCGCAAAGACCTGGTCCGCGGGGACGTCGTTGCCGCTCTCGCGCGGCTCGGCGGTGGTGCGGATCGCCACCACAGGGCGCGAGCGGGAGAGGCTGCGCAGAGCGGAGAGAAACCCACGCCGGTCTCGGATGCGCTCGACTTCAAGCAGGACGACGCCGGCCGAGGGCTCCCGCGTCAGCCAGTCGAGAGTTCTGGCGCGAAGCCGACCCCCTCGTTGCGGCCGAGCCCGGCGACGAACGCGAAGCCGAGGTCGCGCGCGGCGGCGTAGGCCAGGATGGTGCGCAGCACGCCACGCGACTGGCCGATCAGCGCGATCGGGCCGGGCGGCGGGGCCGACGCGAGGGGCGAGGCGTTGAGGCCGCGCTCCGGCACGATCAGGCCGAGCGAGTCGCCGCCGAGGAAGGGCAGGGACGGTGGGGCTACGGCCGGCGCGGGGCCGGGCAGGATGGCGCCGCCGACGCCGAGCCGGGCGAGGGCAGCGAGGATGGGAGAGGGGTCGCCCGCAGCACCGACGATGGCGAGGTCGGGCGGGGGGGTGCCGAGCGTCTCCGCGGCGAGGAGGCGTTCGGCGCCGATCTCGCTGACCGAGCCCGCAAACCGTCCCGCCGCTAGTCCCGTCCGGACGGCAGCCAAGGGGCCGGCATCGGGATCCCCGACGAGGAGGATCGAGGCCGGGCGAAAAAGCCGCGCCAGAGCCGCGCCGGGAAAGCGGGCGAAGGGTTTCATGACGCGCCAGCGTCGCGAGGGCGGGGCGCGGGCGCAATCGCGGCCGGGCGACGGGCGCGGCGCCCTCCGCACCGGCAGCCGCGAGGGGGTGGGAGCAGGGCTCCGCCGGCGCGACGACGGGTGGCTCCCCTTACACCGGCCACGCGAGAATGGCTCCCCGAGCAGGGCTCGAACCTGCGACACGCGGATTAACAGTCCGCTGCTCTACCAGCTGAGCTATCGGGGAACGCGCAGTGTGGAGATACGGCAGCGGGCCGTTGCGTGCAAGAACCCCGCGAGGCTGGAGGCCCGGGCCGGAATCGAACCGACGTCCGGGGATTTGCAGTCCCCTGCATGGCCACTCTGCCACCGGGCCCTCCCCCCCAACGCGAATAGGGGCAGGGGCGGAGGCGGTCAATGCCGTCGCGCGGGCCCTTGCGGGGCTCCTGGCGCCACTGGTCGCGACCCCCTATAAGCCGCCGCGTCCTGCCGGTCACTTTCGGAACGCTCCCGCATGGATTTCGCGCGTGCCCGCCTGAACATGGTGGAGGGCCAGCTTCGGCCCAACGGCGTGGTCGATCCGCGCATCATCGAGGCCGTGCTCGCCCTGCCGCGCGAAGTCTGCCTGCCGCCTCAGAGACGGGCGCTCGCCTATGTCGATGCGGATGTGCCTCTCGCCCCCGGGCGCTGGCTGATCGAGCCGATGGTGCTGGCGCGGCTGGTGCAGGCGGCCGAGCCCAAGGCCGGCGAGCGGGCGCTCGTGGTCGCCGCGGGCGCGGGCTACGGTGCTGCCCTGCTTGCGCGCCTCGTCGCGTCGGTCTTGGCCTTGGAAAGTCCGGAGCGTTTCGCCGCGTTGCGTGCCGGGCTCGCAGCTCTCGGCGCCTCCTCCGTCGTCGCCGTCGCCGGCCCCCTCGCGGACGGCTGGCCGGCCGAGGCCCCCTACGACGTGATCCTGATCGAGGGCGGAGTTGAAGCGGTGCCGGACGCCTTGCTGGCGCAGCTCGGCGAGGGCGGGCGGCTGGTGACGGTGGAAACGACCGGCCAGCCCGGGGTTCTCGGGCGCGCGGTGCGCTGGGTGCGGGTCGCCGGGGTGGCCACACGGCTCGAGCTCTTCGATGCCGGCACCCCGCTGCTGCCCGAGTTCCGACGCCCTCGTGGCTTCGTGTTCTGAGGCGAGTGGGACCTCCATGCGCCTGCGTGGCACGCCGCCTCGGGACATGCCATGGTGCTGGCGCACCGGCGGGGAGAACGCTTCGTTCACCCTTGCCGGGCTAACGTCGCCGCGGCGGGCTTCGGGCCGGCCGCGCGGCGGCAGGTCTTGCAGGCGGCAGGAGGCCGACGGGTGGGAGTGATGGGTCGATTGGGTCTCGCCGGTGCGGTTCTTGGGGCGGCGGTCGCGTTGGCGGCGCAGCCTGCCTCCGGGCAGACCCTGCAGCAGGCCCTGGCCCAGGCCTATGCCAACAACCCCACCCTGCAGGCAGCGCGCGCTCGGCTGCGCGCGGTGGACGAGAACGTGCCCCAAGCCCTTTCCGGCTGGCGCCCGACCGTCACGCTGCAGAGCCGGGCCGGCGCTGCGGAGGGGTCGACCCGCGTGCGCGGCGTGCCGCGCGACGACGATCGCGGCCTCTTTTCCGCCTCCGCAACCTTGGTGCAGCCGCTCTACCGCGGCGGGCGGACGACGGCACAGATCCGCCGCGCCGAGAACCAGGTGCTGGCGGAACGCGCCAACCTGATCGCGATCGAACAGCAGGTCCTGTTCGACGCCATCACGGCCTACGTCAACGTGATCCGCGACCAGGAGGTTCTTCGGCTGGCGGAGAACAACGTGCGCGTCCTTGAACGCCAGTTGCAGGCGGCGCGCGACCGCTTCCGGGTCGGCGAGATCACCCGCACCGACGTCGCCCAGGCCGAGGCGCGGCTTGAGGGCGCACGGGCGCAACGCCTCGCCGCCCAGGGGGAGCTGGAAGTCAGCCGGGCGGTGTACGAACGGGTGATCGGCGAGCCGCCGCGCGCCCTGGTGGCACCGCCTCCGATCCGCCCCATCGCCGCCTCGGCCGACGAGGCGGCGCGGCTGGCCGAGGCCAACAACCCGCTGGTCCTGCGCGCCCAGTTCGACGAACAGGCGGCGATCGCCAACATCGACGTCGTCTTCGGCGAGCTGCTGCCCAGCGTGAACCTGGAGGCGAGCGCGTTCCGCAACGACAACGTCGCCCAGGAGCGCACGCGCGCCACGGGGTCGCAGGTCGTCGCCGCCCTCTCGGTGCCGATCTTCCAGGGCGGGCAGGAGCATGCGCGGGTGCGTCAGGCGAAGCAGGAAGCGGCGCGGGCGCGCGAAGCGGTGCTGGATGCCCGCCGCCAGGTGGTCGAGAACGCCCGTCGGGCCTGGGAGACGCTGAATTCCAGCCGGGCGCAGATCACCGCGCGTCAGGCGCAGGTCCGGGCAAACGAGATCGCTCTCGAAGGCGTGCAGCGCGAGGCCCTGGTCGGCAGCCGGACCACCCTCGATGTGCTCAATGCGGAGCAGGAGCTGCTCGATGCGCGCGTGGCACTCGTGCGCGCGACCCGCGACCTCGTCGTCGCCTCCTACGCGCTCGCCGCCACCGCAGGGCGTCTGACTGCGCGCGACCTCGCCCTTCCGGTCGCGATCTACGACCCCCTCGACCACTATACCGCGACGCGGGACCGCTGGTTCGGCACCGACCCGACGGTGCCGCGCTCCGGCAGATGAGGATCGGACGATGACGACACCGGGCAGCACGCCGGCGCAGGCGCCTGGCGTGGCACAGGGGAAGAAAAGCGCAGACACCGACCCCTCGATGGAGGACATCCTGGCCTCCATCCGCCGCATCCTCGACGACGAGGTTGCCGCCGAGCCGAAGCCGGCGGGCTCAGCCGCGGCGTCTGACGTGGTGGAGCTGACCGAGCAGATGCTCGTCGCGGAGGAGCCGGCGAAGCCCGCGGCCGAGCTGCGGGATGCCCCTGCCGCCGCGACGGCCCGCGAGCCGCCGCCGTCCGCGACGGCAGCGGCGGCGTCGACGTCCTCCCTTGCGCCAGAAGGCCTCGTCGGGGCCGCCGCCGCCAGCGCCGCTGCCGCCTCCTTCGCAAGCCTTGCGCGCCGCAACCTCCGCCGGCGCGGCACCCCTTCCCCCCAAGCCGGAAACGCCGGTCGGGCAAGCGAGCCTGACGCTGGAGGAGATGGTCCGGCAGGAGATCCGGCCCCTTCTCAAGTCCTGGCTGGACGAGAACCTTCCCGCCTCTGGTCGAGCGTCTGGTCAAGGCGGAGCTCGAGCGCATCGCGCGGGGCTGAGCCCGCGCCGTCCGCGCCGCTCGACCGGGCTTCCGTCGGGACCGGTCGGGGGCGGCAGCGGACAACGGGCGCAAACTGCAAGGCCGTGCGATCGGCGCAGCGCGGGCCGGTCGGAAACGCCTCGCGGCACGACCCGCTCGCGGCGTCGGTCCGACCGTCCAGACGACTATTCCCGAGTCACGGCGTCCCGCCGCATCCCTTGACGTCTCCGACCCGCCCGTCTCCCTATCGCCGGCCGAACGGATGCCCGCTGACCGCCGCACGATGACCGACAAGACCTTCCCGCACGCCGAGGTCGAACCGCGTCTCTACGCCGCCTGGGAACGCTCCGGCCTGTTCGGCGCCGATCCGAACTCCTCCGCCCGTCCCTACTGCATCGTCATCCCGCCGCCGAACGTGACGGGGTCGCTGCACATGGGGCATGCGCTGAACAACACGCTGCAGGACGTGCTGATCCGCTGGCGTCGGATGAGCGGAGACGACGTGCTGTGGATGCCGGGCACCGACCACGCCGGCATCGCCACCCAGATGGTGGTGGAGCGCATGCTCGCCGCCGAAGGGACCTCGCGCCAGGCGCTCGGGCGCGAGGCCTTCCTGCGAGCGGGTCTGGCAGCTGGAAGGAGCAGTCGGGCGGCACCATCACCCGCCAGCTGCGCCGCCTCGGCTGCTTCGCTCGATTGGCCGCGCGAACGCTTCACCATGGATGCGGGGCTGTCGCGCGCGGTGACCGAGGTGTTCGTGCGTCTGTATCGCGAGGGGCTGATCTACCGCGCCAAGCGGCTGGTGAACTGGGATCCGAAGTTCCACTCCGCGATCTCCGACCTCGAGGTCGAGAACCGCGAGGTGAAGGGCAACCTCTGGTACATCCGTTACCCCATCGAGGGCGAGGCTGGGCGATTCATCGTGGTCGCCACCACCCGCCCCGAGACGATGCTCGGCGACACGGGTGTCGCGGTGCATCCCGAGGACGAACGCTGGAAGGACCTGATCGGCCGCCACGCGATCCTCCCGCTCGTCGGCCGTCGCATCCCGATCGTCGCCGACGAGTACTCCGACCCGACCAAGGGCTCGGGCGCGGTGAAGATCACGCCCGCGCACGACTTCAACGACTTCGAGGTGGGCAGGCGCCACGGGCTCGAGGCGATCAACATTCTTGACCGCGACGCGCGCCTGCTCGACGGATCGCCCGTTCCCGAGCCGTATCGGGGGCTCGACCGCTTCGAGGCGCGCAAGCGCATCGTCGCCGACCTGGAGGCCTTGGGCCTCGATCGAGAAGGTCGAGCCGCACACGCACATGGTGCCCCACGGCGACCGTTCGGGCGTGGTGATCGAGCCCTATCTCACCGATCAGTGGTTCGTCGACGCCAAGCGCCTTGCCGAACCCGCGATCGCAGCGGTGGAGTCGGGCCGCACCCGCTTCGTGCCCAAGCAGTGGGAGAACACCTACTTCGCCTGGCTGCGCGCGATCGAACCCTGGTGCATCTCGCGCCAGCTCTGGTGGGGGCATCAGATCCCCGCCTGGTACGCCCCGGATGGGGCGATCTTCGTCGCCCACGACGAGGCGGAGGCGAAACGTCTCGCCGCCGAAGCCTACGGGCACGAGGTGGCGCTCGAGCGCGACCCCGATGTGCTCGACACCTGGTTCTCCTCCGCCCTCTGGCCGTTCTCCACCTTGGGCTGGCCGGAGAAGACGCCCGAGCTCGCCCGCTACTATCCGGGCGAGGTGCTGGTGACGGGCTTCGACATCATCTTCTTCTGGGTCGCGCGGATGATGATGATGGGCCTGCACATGATGGGCGAGGTGCCGTTCCGCACCGTCTACGTGCATGCGCCTGGTGCGCGACGAGCGCGGGCAGAAGATGTCGAAGTCGAAGGGCAACGTCATCGACCCGCTCGACCTGATCGACGCTTACGGGGCGGACGCGCTTCGCTTCACGCTGTGCGCCATGGCGGCGCAGGGGCGCGACATCAAGCTCTCCACCGCCCGCGTCGAGGGCTACCGCAACTTCGGCACCAAGCTGTGGAATGCGGCGCGCTTCTGCCGCATGAACCTCTGCGTCGCCCGCGCCGGGTGGGATCCGGCCTCCGCGCAGTCCACGCTCAACCGCTGGATCCTCGGCCGGCTCGCCGAGGCCGCGCGCCATGCCACCGAGGCGCTGGAGCAGTTCCGGTTCGACGCCTACGCCGGCGGTCTCTACCAGTTCGTCTGGGGAACGTTCTGCGACTGGTATCTCGAACTTGCCAAGCCGGCGCTGGCCGAGGAGGGCGCGTTGCGCGAGGAGACGCGCGCCACGGCCGGCTTCGTGCTCGACGTCATCCTCACCCTCCTCCACCCCGTGATGCCGTTCATCACCGAGGAGATCTGGCACCTGCAGGCCGATCGCGGCCCCGGGCCCTGCGAGGGGCGGCGCACACTGATGGTCGAGCCCTGGCCGGATGCCGCCGCCCTGCCGCGCGACCCGGCGGCCGAATCCGAGGTCGAGTGGGTGGTGCGCCTCGTCTCCGAGGTGCGCGCCATTCGGGCCGAGACGAACGTGCCGCCCTCCCGCATGATCCCCCTCTTCCTCAAGGACGCCTACGGCACGACGCTCGATCGCCTCGCGCGCTGGAAGGAGCCGATCCTGAGGCTGGCGCGTCTGTCCGACGTCTCGCCGCTCGCGGGCGAAGTCCCGAAAGGCTCGGCGCAGGCGGTGCTGGACGAGGCGACCCTCGTCGCTGCCGCTCGCCGAGGTGATCGATCTCGAGGCGGAACGGGCGCGGCTTGCCCGCGAGGTGGCGCGGCACGCGGAGGAGATCGCGCGGCTCGATGCCAAGCTCGCCAATCCGGCCTTCGTCTCCCGTGCGGCCGAGGAGGTGGTGGAGGAGAGCCGCGAACGCCGCGCCGCCGCGGCCGAAGCGAAGGCAAGGCTCGAGGCAGCCCTCGCCCGCCTCGCCGGCTGATCAGGGGGCGGCTTCCGCCTTCCTCCCGGCTTCTCGCCGCAGGCGGGAGCATCCTCGGCGGTCGCCGATCGCGAAGCGGCAGCGCGCGCGGGCGCTTGATCCGGCTCCGCACGCGCCGCAGCAACGGGTTCCGCCCCGGCCCGTCTTGTCCTCCGCTGTCCCGCAGAGGAAAAGACATGCGGGGACAACGCCGACGGAGCGACATCGAACATGGGTGCCTGGGACAAGAGCCGCCTGCCGAGCCGCCACGCCACGGAAGGGCCCGGCCGGGCGCCGCACCGCAGCTACTACTATGCGATGGGCCTCTCCAAGGAGGACATCGCGCGGCCCTTCGTCGGCGTCGCCACCTGCTGGAACGAGGCCGCCCCCTGCAACATCGCGCTGCACGACCAGGCGCAGGACGTCAAGCGCGGGGTGCACGACGCGGGCGCCACCCCGCGCGAGTTCTGCACCATCACCGTCACCGACGGCATCGCGATGGGGCATCAGGGCATGAAGTCCTCGCTTGCCTCGCGCGAGGTGATCGCGGATTCGATCGAGCTCACCGTGCGCGGCCATGGCTACGACGCGCTCGTCGGGCTTGCCGGCTGCGACAAGACCTTGCCCGGCGTGATGATGGCGATGCTGCGGCTGAACGTGCCGTCCGTCTTCATGTATGGCGGGTCGATCCTGCCGGGCCGATACCAGGGCCGCGACGTGACGGTGCTCGACGTCTTCGAGGCGGTCGGCCAGCACGCTGCCGGCAAGATCACGGATGCCGAACTCGAGGAGCTGGAAAAGGTCGCCTGCCCGGGCGCCGGCGCCTGTGGGGGGCAGTTCACCGCCAACACCATGGCCATGGTCTCCGAGGCGCTCGGACTCGCGCTTCCCGGCTCCGCCGGCCCGCCCGCGCCGCACGCGGAGCGCGCGGTCTACGCCCGGCGCTCCGGCGAGGCGGTGGTGGAGGCGCTGCGGCGGAACCTCCGCCCGCGCGACATCGTCACCCGCGAGGCGCTGGAGAACGCGGCGACCGTGGTCGGTGCGACGGGCGGTTCGACCAACGCGGCGCTGCATCTGCCGGCGATCGCGCACGAGGCGGGGATCAGGTTCACGCTGAAGGACGTCGCCGCCATCATGAAGCGGACGCCCTACATCGCCGACCTCAAGCCGGGCGGGCGCTACGTCGCGGCCGACGTGCATCGCATCGGCGGCGTGCCGGTGATCCTGAAGACGCTGCTCGATGCCGGCCTGCTGCACGGCGATTGCCTCACCGTCACCGGCCGCACGCTCGCTGAGAACCTGCGCGACGTTGTCTTCCCCACCGACCAGGACGTCGTCCGCCCCGCCTCCAACCCGCTCTCTCCCACCGGCGGCGTGGTCGGCCTGTTCGGCAACCTCGCCCCCGACGGGGCGATCGTGAAGGTGGCAGGGCTGAAGTCGCTGCGCTTCGAAGGCCGCGCGCTCTGCTTCGACTGCGAGGAGGATGCCTTCGCCGCCGTTCAGGCCCGCGCCTATCAGGCGGGCGACGTCATCGTCATCCGCTACGAGGGGCCGAAGGGGGGACCGGGCATGCGCGAGATGCTCTCCACCACCTCCGCGATCTACGGGCAGGGCATGGGCGAGAAGGTGGCGCTGATCACCGACGGGCGGTTCTCGGGTGCGACGCGCGGCTTCTGCATCGGCCACGTCACGCCCGAAGCGGCAGTGGGCGGCCCGATCGCGCTGCTGCGAAACGGCGACCGCATCATCATCGATGCCGAAGCCGGCACGCTGACGGTCGATCTGTCCGAGGAGGAGCTCGCGCGCCGCCGCGCCGAGTGGAAGCCGCGCCCGACCCTCTACACCTCGGGCGCGCTCTGGAAGTATGCCCAGCTCGTCGGTCCCGCGCACGAGGGGGCGGTGACGCATCCCGGCGCGAAAGCCGAGTTGCATGTCTATGCGGATCTCTGAGCCGCGGCGGCCGGGGCGGGGAGGGGGGGTCCGCCTTTCCCTCCCGCCGCTTTCGCCGCGCCGTCAGACGGAGAACGAGGCGCCGCAGCCGCAGGAGGCGGTGGCGTTCGGGTTGCGCACCGTGAAGTGCGCCGCCATCAACCCGTCCTCATAGTCGACCTCCGATCCCGCGAGCAGGTCGAGCGAGACCTCGTCGACCACGAGTTTCTGCCCGTCGCGTTCGAACACCCGGTCGTCCGCGTTCACCGTGGTGTCGAGCGAGAACTGGTACTGGAAGCCCGAACAGCCTCCGCCGGCGACGGAAAGGCGCAGCATCAGCCCTTGGCGTCCGTCGGCGGCGACGATCTCGGCGAGCCTGCGCGCGGCGGAAGCGGTCAGCGACACTTCCCGCGGCGGCGCGGTGTCGGCAGCGGTGGGCGGCAGGGTGTCCATCGTTTGCATCTCCCCACCCGCAACATCGGAAGCCGCCGGCCCGCTGTCAAACGCCCCTGGCCTTTGACGGAGGCTGCTCTCCCTGACACAACCCGCCCGGCCGAGACGCCATCGCCGACCCGACGGAACCGATGAACCTCTTTCATGCCTTGCGCGAGAAGATCGCGCGCCTGGTCGAGGACCCGCTGCCGGATGCGGTGACGGTCGAGCCGCCGCGCGACCCCGCGCATGGCGATGTTTCGACCAACGCCGCGCTGGTGCTCGCCAAGCGGCTCGCCAAGCCGCCGCGCGCGATCGCCGAAACCATCGCCGAGGGCCTGCGCGCCGACCCCGCCGTCGCCTCCGTCGCGGTCGCCGGCCCGGGCTTCGTCAACCTCACCCTTTCGCCAGATTTCCTGCGCGAGCGGCTCGGCGACATCCTCGAGGCCGGCACCGACTACGGCAATTCGACGCTCGGGGCGGGGATGAAGGTGAACGTCGAGTATGTCTCCGCCAACCCCACGGGGCCCCTGCACATCGGCCACTGCCGCGGCGCGGTGGTGGGCGACGCGCTCGCCCGCCTGCTCGCCAAGGCGGGCTACGACGTCACGCGCGAGTACTACATCAACGACGCCGGCGCCCAGGTCGATGCGCTGGCCTGGGCCGCCTACTGGCGCTACCTGCAGGCGCTCGGCACGCCGCTGACGCGAGGAGGCGTTCGACGCCCTGGTTCCCGGCGGGCTGCAGTATCGCGGCGACTATCTCATCCCCGTCGGCCAAGCCCTGGCGCGCCGGCACGGCACCCGTCTCGCCAGCGAAGGGGCGATGCCCGCGGAGCCGGATGTCTGGCTCGCCACCGTGCGCGCGGAGGCGGTGGCGGCGATGATGGAGACGATCCGCGACGATCTCGAGGCCCTCGGGATCCGCCACGACGTGTTCGTCTCGGAGGCGGAACTGGTCCGTTCGCGTGCGGTGGAGCGCGTGCTGGCCGAGCTCGAGGCGCGGGGGCTGGTCTATGTCGGCGAACTCCCTCCGCCCAAGGGCCAGAAGCCCGAGGACTGGGAGCCGCGGCCGCAGACCCTGTTCCGCGCCACCGCCTACGGAGACGAGAGGGACCGGCCGCTGAAGAAGTCGGACGGGTCGAACACCTATTTCGCCAACGACATCGCCTACCACGCCGACAAGATCGCGTCGCGGCTTCGTGCGGCTGATCGACGTCTGGGGCGCCGACCACGGCGGCTACGTCAAGCGCATGCAGGCCGCGGTCGAGGCGGTGGCGGAGGGGCGGGCGCGGCTCGAGATCGTGCTCTGCCAGATCGTGCATCTGGTGAAGAGCGGAGAGCCGGTGCGGATGAGCAAGCGCGCCGGCACCTTCGTCACCCTGCGCGAGCTGATCGACGAGGTCGGGCGCGACGTGGTCCGCTTCATCATGCTCACGCGCCGGGCAGACGCGCAGATGGAGTTCGACCTCGACCTCGTGCGCGAGCAGTCGAAGGACAACCCGGTGTTCTACGTGCAGTACGCGCATGCGCGCTGCCGCTCGGTCCTGCGCCATGCGGCGGAAGTGTTCGGCGCGGAGGCGGTCGCGCCGGCCGCGCTGGCCGCCGCCCCGCGCGAGGCGCTGGCCGACGAGGCGGAGCTCGCGCTCATCAAGCAGCTCCTCCTCTGGCCGCGCGTGGTGGAGCAGGCTGCGCTCGCGGCGGAGCCGCACCGAATCGCCTTTGCGGTCTATGATGTCGCTGCGGCCTTCCATGCGCTGTGGAACAAGGGCCGCGAGGAGACGGAGCTCCGCTTCATCCGCTCCGACGACCGGGCGGCGACGATGGCGCGGCTTGCCCTGGTGCAGGCGACCGCGACCGTGATCGCCTCCGCCCTCGAGGTGATGGGGGTCGAGCCGGTCGAGGAGATGCGCTGACGGCGGAGGCTCCGCGAGGAGGCGCTGATGGCGACCGAGGTCGATCGGCTGGATGGACGCTTGCAGGGCCCGGTATGGCGCGAGCGCGAGGGGAGGGGACGCCGCGGCGTTGGCCTCCTCTCGGCTGGCCTGCTCGTGCTGCTGGTCGCGGGCGGTGCGGCTGCTTGGTTCGCCTGGCGCGCCGGGGGCGAGGGCGAGGTGCCGATGATCCTCGCCGACGACTCGCCCTTGCGCGTGCGCCCCGCCGAACCGGGCGGCTATCGGGTGCCGAACCAGGACATCGAGGCCTATCCGGGGGCACGGCAGAGGCAGGGCGAGCGCCGCATCGAGGTGCTTCTGCCGCCGCCCGAGGAGCCGAAGCCGATCCCGCGCCCGGCCCCGGCCGCCCCCCAGCAGGCCGCCGCGCCGCCGTCTCCGTCACCTCCGCGCGCTCGCGCCGAGCAGCCTGACCGCAGCCCCGACCGCATCCTCGCCCGCGCAGAGTGCCGGCCCCCCGGCCGCCGCCCCAGCGTCGCCTCCCGCTGCCGTCGCGCCCGCCCGCCCTGGCGAGCCGCCGCGCCCGGCGCAGGCGTCGCCCCCGTCTGGCCCCGTCTCGGTTCAGCTCGCCGCCGTCACCGCCGAATCCCAGGTCCAGCCGGAGATCGCGCGGCTGCGCGCCCGCCTCGCGCAGGAACTTGGCGCGCGCCAACTGACGGCGAGCCGGATCGACCGCGACGGCCGGCCGCTGTGGCGCATCCGCGCCGGCGGCTTTCCCGGACGAGGCCTCGGCGCGCGCCTTCTGCGAGACGGTGCGGGCGAAGGGCATGGGCTGCCTCGTCGTGTCCGGCTCCTGAGCCCTTGCCCGAGGCCACGCCGCGGGCGGCGATCGTCGGTCTCGCCGGTCCGGAGCTCACCGCCGACGAGGCCCGCCTCTTCCGTCGCTTGCCACCCTTCGGCGCCATCCTGTTCGCGCGCAACCTCGTCGCCCCGGCCCAGGTCGCCGCCCTGGTCGCGGCCTTCCGCGCCGCCGTCGGCCGGGCGGATGCGCCGGTGCTGATCGACCAGGAAGGCGGGCGGGTCGCGCGGCTTCGCCCCCCGCACTGGCGCCACCCGCCTCCCGCTGCCCGCTTCGGCGCGCTCTACGCCCGCGACGCGAGGGCTGCGCGCCGCGCCGCCTACCTCAACGCCCGGCTGATCGCCGAGGATTTGCGCTCCTTGGGGCTCACCGTCTGCTGCGCTCCCGTGCTGGATCTGCCCGCCGAGGGGGCCGATCCGGTGATCGGCGACCGTGCCTTCGCCTCCGACCCCCGCATCGTGGCGAGTCTCGGCCGGGCGGTGATCCGCGGCCTGCAGGCGGGGGGCGTGATCCCGGTGATGAAGCACATCCCCGGGCATGGGCGGGCGCGGGTGGACTCCCACCTCGCCCTGCCCGTGGTCGAGACTTCGGCCGAGGAGCTGCTTGCCCATGACGCCGAGACCCTTCGCCGCCTTGGCCGGCGAGTGGGCCTGGGCGATGACCGCCCATATCCTCTACACGGCGTGGGATGACCGCCACCCCGCCACCCTCTCCCCGCGCGTGCTGCGCGTCATCCGCCGCCGCCTCGGTTTCCGCGGCCCGATCCTGTCGGACGATCTCGCCATGAAGGCGTTGTGCGGGTCGCCCGGGGCGCTCGCGCGGGCGGCGATCGCCGCCGGCTGCGACGCGGTGCTCGAATGCCCGGGCGAGCTCGCGCGCAGCGAGGCTGTGCTCGCCGCCACGCCGCCCGTCTCGCGCGCGTCCGCCGCCCGCTTCGCCGCCGCCGCACGCCGCGCCGCCGCCCCGTCCCGCTTCGACCGCGCCCGCGCCGAGGCGGCTCTCGCCGCGCTTGGCGCATGATCGAGGCGGTCCTGATCGCGCTTCTGGTCATCGCGCCCGGCGCGATTCTCGCCATCATCCTGCACGAGGTCGCTCATGGCTGGGCGGCTGACTCGCTCGGCGACCCCACCGCCCGCGAGCGGGGGCGGCTGTCGCTGAACCCCGTGCGCCACGTCGAGCCCTTCGGCACCGTGATCTTGCCGCTCCTTTTGTTCGGGCTGCAGATGCTCTCCCTTGGGCGGGTGGAGTTCCTGTTCGGCTGGGCGAAGCCGGTTCCCGTTGATCCCCGGAACTTTCGTCGGCCGCGCCAGGACATGGCGTTGGTCGCCGCGGCGGGGCCGGCCATGAACCTCGCCTTGGCCTTCGCCATCGCGGCCCTCGGGCACGTGGTCGATGCCCTGCCGCGGACCGCCGGCATCCTGGCGGCGGAAGCGATCGTCTTCGGCGTGCAGATCAACCTGCTCCTGATGCTGTTCAACCTGATCCCGATCCCGCCCTTGGATGGGGGGCGGATCCTGGTCGGCGTGCTGCCCTTCGGCCCCGCCCGGGCGCTGGCCCGGCTCGAGCCCGCGGGGCTTATGCTTGTGCTTGCTCGGTCTGTTCGTCCTCCCGGCCGCTCTCCGCCTCGCGGGGGTGCCCGTCGACCCGCTCGCTCAGCTTCTCCTGCCCCCGCTTGCCGCGCTCAGGCGTCTGGTGTTCACGGCGGTCGGGTTATGACCGGCGCTGCGACCGATGCGTTCGAGGAGGACCGCCCCGGCCGTCCGGGCCCACTCACTGTCTCCCTCGAGGGCTGGGAGGGACCGCTTGATCTGCTGCTCGAGCTCGCGCGCGATCAGAAGGTCGATCTCGCCCGGCATCTCGGTCCTCCGCCTGGCCGAGCAGTATCTCGACTGGATCGCGCGGGCGCGTGCGCTCGATCTCGAGATCGCAGCCGACTACCTCGTGATGGCGGCGTGGCTTGCGTACCTGAAGTCGCGACTGTTGCTGCCGCCGGCGGAGCGGCCGGCGGACGAGCCGAGCCCTGAGGCTGCGGCCGAGGCCTTGGCGTGGCAGCTCCGTCGGCTGGAGGCGATGCGTGAGGCGGGCGCAGCGCTGATGGCGCGCGCTGCGCATCGGGGTCGATGTCTGGCCGCGGGGCGCTCCGGAGGCGCGGATCGAGCGGGTACCCGGCGGGTGGGCCGTCTCGCTGTCCGACCTCATCGCCGCCTACGCTGCGGCGCGCCGGCGCGCGCTGGCGAAGCGAGGCTACGCTCCGCCGCCCCTTGAGCTGATGAGCGTGCAGGAGGCGCTCGCACGGCTCACCCGTCTTCTCAGGGTCGTGCCAGGCTGGGCTGTTCTGACGAGATTTCTTCCACCGAACCTCGCACCCGGCCTGCCGACCCGCGCAGGGGTCGCGTCCATGCTCGTCGCCGGGCTCGAACTCGCCAAGGCACGAGCGCTCGCCTTGCGCCAGGACGAACCGTTCGGGCCGATCTGGGTCAAGCCACGCCCCGAGCAGGAGAGCGAAGAATGACGGAAGAGGCGGCCGCCGATCGGCGAGCCCTCCCTGCCCCTGCCGCAGCCGCCGGTGCGCAGGGAGTGGCTTCGCATCGCCGAGGCGCTGCTCTTCGCCTCCGCCGAGCCCGTCTCCGAGAAGGCGCTGGCGGACCTGCTGCCCGAGGGGGCGGACGCCGCCGCTGTGCTCGCGGCCCTGCAGGAGGCGTTCGCCGGCCGGGGCGTGGAACTCGTCCGCGCGGCCGGGGGGTGGATGCTGCGCACCGCCGAGGACCTCGCTCCGCTCCTGAGGAGGCGCTTCGAGGTGCCGCGCCGGCTGTCCCGCGCCGCCGTCGAGACGCTCGCCGTCATCGCTTACCACCAGCCCATCACGCGCGCCGAGATCGAGGACCTGCGGGGGGTGGCGCTGAGCCAGGGCACGCTTGAGACCCTGGTCGAGGCAGGCTTCGTCGAACCGAAAGGAAGGCGCGAGATTCCCGGCCGCCCGACCACCTGGGGCACCACCAAGGCCTTCCTCGTCCACTTCGGCCTCACGTCGCTGAAAGACCTGCCGCGCCTCGAGGAGCTCAGGGCGGCCGGGCTTTTGACGCCGACGCCGCTGCTCCCCATCTCTGCGACTGCGTCGCAAGATCATCGGCGCGAGCCGGGGGAGGAGGAGAGGCTTCCGCCGCTTGAGCCCGAACCGGAGGGGAGGGAGACACGATGAGGGCCGCCGCCTTGCGGCTGGAGGGCATCCGCCATCGCTTCGGCCGCACCGAGGTGCTGAAGGGGGTCGATCTCGCGGTCGGCGAGGGCGAGATCGTCTGCCTGCTTGGTCCCTCGGGCGACGGCAAGACCACGCTGTTGCGCATCGCCGCCGGGCTGACGCCGCTTCAGGAGGGGCGGGTTTGGATCGACGGCGCGCTGGTGGCCGAACCGGGCCGCGAGGTGGCCCCGGAGGCGCGCGGTGTCGGGCTCCTTTTCCAGGACTTCGCCCTGTTTCCGCACCTGACGGTCGCGGAGAATATCGGCTTCGGCGTGACGGGGCCCGGTCGCGCCGAACGCGTGCGCGAGATGCTGGCCCGGGTCCGGCTCGAGCGCCACGCCACGGCCATGCCGCACATGCTCTCGGGCGGACAGCAGCAGCGGGTCGCGCTCGCCCGTGCGCTCGCGCCCCGTCCGCGCATCCTGCTCCTCGACGAACCGTTCTCGGGGTTGGACGCGAGGCTGCGCGACCGCGTGCGCGACGACACGCTGCACGTGCTGCAGGAGGAAGGCATCGCGGTGCTGATGGTCACGCACGACGCCGAGGAGGCGATGTTCATGGCGGATCGGCTCGCGCTTCTGCACGAGGGGAGGATCGTGCAAGAGGGGCCGCCGGCCGAAATCTACCTTCGCCCATCGTCTGCCTTCGTCGCGTCGTTTCTCGGCGAGGTGAATCGGGTGGTCGGCCAGGTGCGGTTCGGCATGGTGGCGACCCCCTTCGGCCCGGTGCCCGCCCCCGGCCTGCCCGACGGTCAGCCCGTCGAGGTGCTGATCCGTCCCGAGGGCATCCGGCTCCTGCCGGCGGAGCGCGCCGAACCCTGCCATGCCCGCGCCCGCGTCGAGGCCTCGCGCCTGCTCGGGCGCACCTCCTTGGTCCACCTTTCCGTCACGGAGGGCGGGCGTGAGGTGCACATCCACGCCCGGGTGCCCGGGGAATACCTCCCCGCCCGCGATGCAACCGTGGCCGTCGCCCTCGACCCCACGCGCGCGCACGTCTTCGCGACCGAAGCCCGGGCGGCGGCCTGAACGACCGGCAAGGTCGCGACGGCGCGTTGCGGCTAGGGCCCCCCTCTGCCATCATTCCCGACGGGTCCGGCAGGTGCGGGCCGCGCCGAGGTGGGCGTTTCGATGACGATCGGTCTATGGCAGATCCTGCTCGTGGGGTTGGTGGTGGCGGCGCTGTTCGGCTCCCGCCACATTCCGGCCTTGGCTGCGGAAGCCGGGCGCGGGGTCGCCAGCCTGCGCCGCCAGCTTGCCCGCAAGCCGAGCGCCGACGAGCCCTTCAACGAGCCCGCCGCCGACCGGACCCGTTGACAGCGCGCCCGCCGCGACGGAAGGCGGGGACTGAGGCGGCATGTTCGATCTTGCTTGGACCGAAATCGCGCTGATCCTGCTCGTCGCCCTCGTGGTGATCGGGCCCAAGGATCTGCCGCACGCGATCCGCGGCGTCGCCGACTTCATCAAGAAAGCCCGGCGGATGGCGGCCGAGTTCCAGGTCCATGTCGACGAGATGATGCGCGAGGCGAAGCTCGACGAGGTGAAGCGCCAGATCGACGAGGTGCGCGCCGGCGCCTACGACTTCAAGCGCAGGTTCGAGGAGGAGCTCGACCCCAATCGGGAGATCGCGAAGACCTTCGCCGACCCTTTCGCGACCGCCACGCCCGACTACGACCGTGTTTCCCACGCTTCATCGCCCGGACCCGAGCCGACGATGGTCGCGGCCGAAGGGGCGGCGCCTTCCGCTGCACCTGCGCCCGAACCACCCCTGCCGCCGGACGAACCCCCGGCCTTCCTGCCCCCTTCCGTGAAGCGCGACGGGGCCTGATCCGCCATGCGGCCCGAGGACGACGTCATCGACGACAAGCCGATGCCGCTGATCGATCACCTGATCGAGCTGCGGCAGAGGATCCTCTACGCCCTGGGCGGCTTCGTCGCCGCCTTCGTGCTCTGCTACGCCTTCTCGAAGCAGATCTACGGCTTCCTTGCCGCCCCGCTTGGCCGACATCCTCGCCGCGCAGACGGGGCAAGAGCGGCGGATGATCTTCACCGCCCTCTACGAGGCATTCTTCACCTACCTGAAGGTCGCCTTCTGGGGGGCTTTGATGATCTCCTTCCCGTGGTGGGCGATGCAGCTCTGGCTGTTCGTGGCTCCAGGGCTCTATCGCAGCGAAAAGCGGGCGGTGCGGCCGTTCCTGCTCGCCACCCCGATCTTTTTCACGTTGGGGGCCGCCTTCTGCTACTATTTCGTCATTCCGGCCGCTTGGCACTTTTTCCTTTCCTTCGAGAGCCCCGAGGGCGCAGGCGGCCTGCCCATCCAGCTCGAGGCGAAGGTCGGCGAGTATCTCTCGCTGGTGATGCGGCTGATCTTCGCCTTCGGCTTTGCCTTCCTCATGCCGGTCGGGCTCGTCCTGCTCGCACGGGTCGGCATCATCACCCCCGAAGGCATGGCGGCGAAGCGTCGCTACGCCATCGTCGGCATGTTCGTTCTTGCCGCGATCATCACGCCTCCGGACGTGATCAGCCAAATCGGACTCGCCGTGCCGCTCATTCTGCTCTACGAGGCCTCCATCCTCGCCGCCAAGATGATGCGGCCGAAGCCCCCGCCAGCGGCGGCGGATTGACAGCCGTGGCCTGAGCCTCGGCCCGCTGCCAGACGATCCGCCCTGACCTGAGCCTCCCGACCGAGAGCGCCCGCCTTCGATGCACGACCTGAAACGGATCCGGGAGGCCCCGGAGGCCTTCGACGCGATGCTGGCCCGCCGGGGCCTCGCGCCTGCTTCGGCGCGCATTCTCGAGCTCGATCGCCTCCGCCGCGCCGCCCAGACCGCCTTCCAGGACCTGCAGGCGCGGCGCAACGCGCTCTCCAAGCGCATCGGCGCCGCGCGCGGCGCGGGCGAGGACGTCACGCCCCTTCTGGCGGAGTCGGCCGACCTCGCCGCGGCGATCGCGCGCGAGGAGGCGGAGGAGAAGCGGCTTGCCGGCGAACTCGACGCCGTGCTCGCCACCCTCCCGAACTGGCTCGACGACGCCGTGCCCACAGGGGCCTCGGCCGAGGACAACGTGGTGCTGCGCGCCTGGGGCGAACCGCGGCGGTTCGACTGGACGCCGCTGCAGCATTTCGAGCTCGGCGAACGTCTGGGGCTGATGGACTTCGAGGCGGCGGCGAAGCTCGCGGGCTCGCGCTTCGTCGTGCTGAAGGGGGCGCTGGCGCGGCTCGAGCGGGCGATCGCGCAGTTCATGCTCGACCTGCAGGTCGTCGAGCATGGCTACACCGAGGTCAGCCCCCCTCTCCTCGTGCGCGAGGAGGTGCTCTACGGCACGGGGCAGCTGCCGAAGTTCCGCGAGGATCAGTTCGTCACCACCGACGGGCGCTGGCTGATCCCGACCGCCGAGGTGCCGCTGACCAACCTGGTGCGCGAGCGAATCCTCGCCGAAGGCGACCTTCCGATCCGGGTGACCGCGCTGACCCCTTGCTTCCGCGCCGAGGCTGGCAGTGCCGGGCGCGACGTGCGCGGGATGCTGCGCCAGCACCAGTTTCTCAAGGTGGAGCTCGTCTCCATCACCACCCCCGAGCAGTCCGAGGCCGAGCACGAGCGCATGACGCGCTGTGCCGAAACCGTTCTGCAGCGGCTCGGGCTTGCCTACCGCGTGGTCGATCTCTGCTCCGGCGACCTTGGCTTCTCGGCTGCCCGCACCTTCGACCTTGAAGTGTGGCTGCCCGGCCAGGGGGCGTGGCGGGAAATCTCCTCCTGCTCCAACTGCCGCGACTTCCAGGCGCGGCGGATGGATGCCCGCTACCGACCCTGCCGACGGCAAGGGCACGCGCTTCGTGCACACGCTGAACGGGTCCGGGCTTGCGGTGGGGCGGACCCTGATCGCCGTGATGGAAACCTACCAGCGCGCCGACGGGGGAGTCGACGTGCCGGAGGCGCTGCGGCCTTACATGGGTGGAATGGAGGCGATCCTTCCCGCCTGAGCCCGTGCGGTTGCGGGCTTGGGGCGCGGTCGCTAGGGTCCGCGGCGGCGGGGCGTAGCGCAGCCTGGTAGCGCGTCTGCCTTGGGCGCAGAAGGTCGTCGGTTCGAATCCGGCCGCCCCGACCAGCGGAAGAGCACAGGCGATGACCAAGGCCCGGATCTATCGGCTGCCGAAGCCGGCGACCCAGTCCGGCAAGGCGCGGACGAAGGAGTGGTGGCTCGAGTTCGAGCCGACCGAGCCGCTGCGGCATGATCCGCTCACCGGCTGGGTGGGCGGGGGCTCGACTCTGGAACGCCAGGTGCGCCTGCGCTTCCCCTCGCTCGAGGCGGCGAAGGCCTACGCGGAGAAACACGGGCTCGCCTACGAGGTCGAGCCGGTGCCGGAACATCACGTCAAGCCGAAGAGCTACGCCGACAACTTCGCCTACAGCCGGCGCGAGAACTGGACGCATTGAGGCTGCCCGGCATCGGATTGCAGCCGGCGCGTTGCGACGGCGGCAGCGCATGACGCCTGCCTCTGCCTCAGGCAAGCGGGTCGGTCGCTGTCCGTGCCCCGCTTGCCATCCGTCCGATCCTGACGTGTCCGCGTCCTAGCCTCTCTCGCCGACCCGGTCGGACAAGGGAGGAGGACATGCGCCGCCAAGCGCTCGGGATGGTCGCGCCGTTCGCTTTGCTCAGCCTCGCGGGCTGCGCGACCATGATCCGCGGCACCGAACAGCAGGTGTCGATCAACACCATTCCCGTCGGCGCCCAGGTGCAGCTCTCGAACGGGATGTCCTGCGTCTCCCCCTGCACGCTCACCGTGCCGCGCAACCAGTCGCTGACGATGACCATCACCCGGGAGGGCTGTGCGCCGCAGACGGCGTCCATGGTGCCGGTGCTGGCGGGGGCGGGCGTGATCCTCGGCGGGCTGATCGACTACGGGACGGGCGCTGTCTACGACCTGCAGCCCAACCCGCTGACGGTAACTCTGATCTGCCGCGACACCCTGAGCGCCCGGTGAGGGGCGCTGCCCCGCCTGGGGGCGATCCGGCCCGTCGAAGATGAGGGCCCCACGGGCCCGCTCCGCGTGGCTTGGTTCTGTCCTTGCGCGCTGCTTGTTATAAGAACCGCGGTCCGCGCGCCCTTAGCTCAGCCGGATAGAGCGGCAGCCTTCTAAGCTGCGGGTCGGGGGTTCGAATCCCTCAGGGCGCGCCACCCCCGCCGGTCCCGCGCGTCGGCGCGAGCGCAAGGGCGGCGGCGATGCGGTGCTCCGGGCACGATCGCGCCCGTTTTCGCCTTCCGGTCCGGGACGGGCGATGCGACAGTCGCCTCAGCGAGGAGATTCGGGTGCCCGATCCGATCCGCGATGCCGTGTCCGGCCCTGATGCCTTCAAGCGTCTCGCCGCGCGGCTGATCGGCGGCGGACGTGGCGATGATGCGGCCCTCGATGTCCCGGCCCTGTGCAAGGAGGCTGCGGCGGTCACCGCCTTCCTCGACGATCTCGCCCTCGGCTCCCGGTGGCGGGACCTGGAGGCCGACCCGCTCGACCTTTCGGCCCTCGACGAGACCGACCGATGGGTCACCGCGCTCGGCGGGTTCCATCTCGCTGCGCTCGGCGCGGTCGCGTTCGCTCTCGCCCCTCCTCGGGAGCCGAAAACCCCGGTGCACGCGCTGACCGCCCTGGCGACGACCCGAAATCCCCTCGGGGAGGAGGCACGGCGGGCTGTCCTGCCGGGCCCGACGCCCGAACCGCCGGTGACGGAGGACCTCTTCGCGAAACTGCCCGAGCGCTTCAAGACCCTGTTCCTGGACCGCCAACTGCACGACCTGCTGTCTCTCTTCGCCCTCTGCGGGATGGCGAGGCAGCGACGAAGCGGGCTTCCCCCAGCGCCAACCCCGCTCGGCCGCGTCCTCCGCCTCTCCCCGAACCCTGCCTGCGGCGGCGGGATGCTCGAGATCGCCTTTGCCGGCTTCGGCCCTGCGCCGCCGGTCGGCTCGCGGCTCTGCATCGTCCTGCCGACGGAGGCCGGCCCGACCTTCGTCTTCACCAGCGCGGCCGGGGTGTCGCCCGATCTCCTGAGCCCTGGCGCTTGGCGCGACAGCGGCGCCGTCACCGTGCCGCTGCCGGCGAACGTCACGTCCGGCGCCGTAGGCTTCGTGCTCTTTCCCCCCATCGAGGAGGAGCCGCCATGCCCGGCGGGGGACCTCGCCGTTGCCGCACGCGATCTTGCCGGGCTGCTTTTCGACACGCTGGGGCGGCATGCCGCCGGGATCGCGGGCGCCCTTGTCGGCGTCGCCTCCCGTCTCGACGCGCCCTTCGCCTACACGCCGACCCCCTTGCCGGCGGCCCGGCCGGGGGATCCGGCTTGGCTGAGCGCAGGCAGGCCGATCATCCGTCTCTTCCGGCGCCAAGGCAGCGGCTTTCTCCATCCCGCCCGTCGGCTCGAAGTGGAATGGGAGACCGAAAACGCCTCGAACGAGCGGTTCGAGGTGGCTCCCGTCGCCGACTCCGAGAACCCCCACACCCTGGTCGCCCCGCGCGGCGTCTTCGCGCCCCGCGGCAGGGTTGCGATCCCGCTCGCCATCGGTTCGCGTTGGCTGGCGAAACTCGTCCTGATCGCGTCCAACGGCCATGGCTGCGGCGAGACAAGGGCGGAGATCGAGCTCGACAGCGGCTTCACCGATTATCGGCTCGGCGTGGGCAAGGCGGACATCACCTGCACGACACCCGGCGTGCCGCTGCAGGGTTTCGCCTGCGACTTTCAGTTCTCCTCCGGCAAACTGCTCGAGGACGGGGCCTTGGGCGTGCCGCCGATCCCGCTCTCCGCTCGGGCCTTCGTCATCGAGGAAAATCGCGCGACAGGTCCCCGCCGCGCGTTCATCCTGGTGGTCGCCGACATCTGGTCCGGAAGCGAAGGGGTCAAGCGCGAGGTCCTGGCACGCCTGCGGCGGCGGCTCAGCGGGCTTGCCCTCGACCATGACAGCGTCATGGTGACGGGGACCCACACGCATTCCGGCCCCGGCGGCTATCTCGATCATTTCCTCTACAACATGGCCGGCGGCGGCTTCGTGCCGGAGGTGTTCGAGCGCATCGTCGAAGGGGTCGTGCGCGCAGTGGAGCAGGCCGTGGCCTCTGCCGGGCCGGGCCGGCTCTGGGTGGGCGCGGGCGCCGCTGCGCGGCTGCGGCGGCCAAAGGTCGATGCCCGCATGGCTGCGCAACCCGGGTGCGCGGCCGGGAACCGATCCGGCGGACGCGATCGACCCCGAGATGCTGGTGCTGCGCTTCGACCGCCATCGCCGAAGCGCAACCGCGAAGGACGGGCGCGTGCCGATCGGCATGGTCAGTTGGTTCGGGCTTCATCCGACCAACATCGGCATGTTCAACGTCGATCTCAGCGGCGACAACAAGGGGTGGGCGTCCTTCGTGACGGAACGGGAGAGGGGGGCGCACGCCTTCGTCGCCGCCTTCGCCAACGCCGCCGCGGGCGACGTCTCGGCCAACCTCGCAGGCGGCATCCCGCTCGGCGGAGCGAACAACCCCGCCGACCGCGACCTCTCCCTGCTGCGTCGGGACATCGCCCGCATGATGGAGGCGGGGCAACGCCAAGCCGACCATGCCCGGGCCCTGTTCGACGGTCCGATGCAGGAGGTCCGCGGCGAGATCGCGCTCGCGCACAGCTTCGTCGACATGTCCGCCGTGGTGCTCCCCTCGGGGCAGAGGACGTGGCCTGCGATGCTCGGCGTCTCCTTCGGCGCCGGCAGCAGCGAGGACGGCTTCCCCCGCATCGTCGAGAGCGTCCTGCCGCTCGGCCTCGGACGGCTTTCGCTCGACAGCGGCATCGTCGAGGGGATCGACGCCAGAATGTTTCATATCCGAATCGGTATGGCTGGCCTCCACCTCGCCACCGTGCTGGCCGGCGGCACGGCCGCCGTCGCTCTTCTCAACGGGCTCGCCGACCCCGTCCTGCGCTCGACGGTGATGGCGCTCGCCGGCAAGGTCGCCTTCGGGCTGAGGCTCGGCGATCCGCGGTTCCGGCCCGCCGATGACGCGCGCTACAGCTACCACTGGGAGGTTCCGGCCTTCGCCGACCCGCGCACCGAGGCAGGCCAGGGCGACAAGCCGATCCTGTTCCCGGTCGGCGAGGTTCGGTTGCGCCGCACCGATCGCCGAAGCGGCGCGATGGACTTCATCCCATGCCCGATGGTGCCCCGCGTCGTGCCCCTGCAACTGGTCAAGATCGGGCAGGTGGTGATCGCGGGCGTGCCAGGGGAATTCAACGCCGAGGCCGGGCTGAGGCTGAAGGAGCGCCTGCGCCGTGCCTTCGGCGTGGCCGCCCAGCACTATGCCGTCGCGGGCTATGCCAACGGCTACGCGGGCTACGTGGCGACGGAGGCGGAATACGCCGCGCAGCACTACGAGGGGGCGAGCACGCTCTACGGGCCGCACACGCTCGAGGCCTATTGCCACTGTTTCGTTCGCATGGCGGAGCGCATGGTCGACCCGACAAGGCCTGGCCTGCCGCCCGGCAGCCCCGACACGCCGCCGACCCTGCACCTTCGCCCCTGACGAAGCTCACCCTCGCGCGCTCCAAGACCGGCCGCGCAGTCGCCATGCCGGCCGAAGGCGCGCGATGCCGCCCCACGCCCGACCTGAGGGGGCGCAGGGCTGCCCAGGACCCTGCCGCACGGGTCAGGCGCGGCGACGAAATTACGAAAGCGCATCGAAATCGTTCCGTCATCGGCCAGCTTGGGACTTCGGCCGATCATCGCCGAAAGTGCGGCGCAGGCGCGGAGGGACGCGGCGATGGCAGGCCGGTCCAGGGGAATGGCGCTTCACCGTCTCGCGCTTCTGACGCCGAACGGCTGACGGTTTCGACGCGCGCCTGACCTGCGGCCTGATCCGAAGATGGGGCCGGCAGCTTCGCCGCTCACCGCCCGTGCATCGGCGTGCGTCGGGTGGGAGGCGTCGTCCTTGCGGCGCTCCTCAGCGCGGAAAGACCGATGTCGACCACGAAGCGAAGGCCCCAATCCGGCCCGCCATCCGGCTTGTCGACGTAGGAGCGCAGGCCGAAGCCGGGCTGCAGCGGCCGGCTGCCGACCTGCACGGGCTCGGCTCACCACGCCGTTGATCGGCACCCTCCGCTGCCGACGTTCCCAATCGTAGGTGGTCTCGGTCTGAAGCGTCAGCCTGGTGCCGCCCGAAACGAGGTAGCCGACGAATGGGTTGAAGGAGCTGGCGTTGATCCGTTCGGTCCGGTCAGGCGTGCCGCCAACGAGACGACGTGGTTGACGAGCCCGCCGTAGACGTGTCGTCCCGACTGGCGCAGCGCCACGGCCGTAGGCCCAAGGCCCCACTGGCGCTGCGTGTAGCCGTTGGTTCCTGTCGGGTACAGGAAGACCGGCCCGACACTCCAGATCAGGCCGTTCGCGGGCTGCGTCGGCGAGAAGAAAAAGCTCTGCAGCACGTCGCCGTGACCGGCGCGGTGATCGGGGAAGACGCGCTCGCCCTAGTTCATGGGCAGGATGGTGCGCGTGATGGGGTTCCAATCCTTGCTGAGGCTGAAGGGGATCACGGGTTGAACGTTCAGCACGTCACGGAGCGCATTGCCGCGTCCGCTGCCGAAATCGATAATGTTCTGCAACGGAACGTTGATCAGGCTCGCGACAGGGTTGGCGAGTTGGGCCGCGAGATCGGGCGACTCCTGCCCGAGACGGGGACATGGACGACGGCCGCCGCGAACGCGGCAGGGCAGGCTTACGCGCGATAGACACTGGCCCCTTCCTCGATCGTCTCCACCACCCGCAGCTCCGCCAGTGTCTCCGGCGCGACGGTGATCGGGTTGTCCGACAAGACGACGAAGTCGGCGAGCTTGCCGACCTCGATCGAGCCCTTCGACTTCCTCTTCGAAGTGCTGGAACGCAAGCCGGAGCGTCATCGCCTTGAGCGCAACCTCGACCGGCACGCGCCGATGCGGGCCGATGATGTCGCCGCTGCGCGACCGCCGCGTGACGGTGGCCGACAAGACGCGCATCGGGTCGGGCTCAGCCACCGGAGCGTCGTGACGGGTGGTGAAGATCATGCCGGGCAGCATGGTCCGTCCGCGAAGATCGATGGTTCGCGTCGCCGGGCCGCGCGTCGCTTCGACCTGCGCCCGGCTGCCGACGGCGAGGATTGTGCCGCCGCGCACGGCGACCGCTTCGGCCGTCGGCGCGGCGTCGTTCATGGTGAGGAATTGCCCGCCCGTGTAGATGGCCTCGGCGGCGCCGGAGGCCGCGCCGGTTGACGGCGTGACAAAGCGCGCAGGGCATGACCCAAGTCGTTCGCGCTCGTGAGGAAACCGCGCGCAGGCGAGCGGGCCGCCCGGCGTACGCACGACAGATGAGCCTGTGGCAAGATGGATGGGCAGCGTTGCGGCCTTGGGCGGCGCCGCGCCAACCCTGCCGCTGAGCGTGCCGAGCGAGGGGGCGAGGCGGCTGCCGGCAGCAGCGAAGGCGACAACAGGGGCGCTCAGCGCGATGGCGGGGGAGGCACTCCGCGCCCCGCGACGGCGACCAAAGCGTCACAGCGGCGAGCCGCGACTGCCCCGGCAACGACAGGGCGACGTCTTCGATCGGCACCGCAAGGTCGCGGTTTTTGCCGCATCGAGCGTGCAGAAGGCGAGGAGAACGGCCTCCACCTGCACGACGCCGCTCGCCGCCATGCTCGCTCGGGACGCATCGCCGAGCGTCATGCTTCGTGCAAGCTGCATCGGCCCATGTCTCCATCGAGAACGCGGCATCACCTCGAACGAAGACGACCCCGCCGTTTTACAGGGGGACGCCCTGTTTCACCCTGGCGTGCTTTGTTGCACCAGTTTGTCGCCGACAACATCTTGGCTCAGAGCGTCTTCACCGCTCGTGCGAGCTTGCACGCGAGACACTCGCGTCCACACGCCGGCACTCGTCGTGCGGCCGCAACAGTGCCCGAGGCGGTGCAGCGGCCGGGCCCGACTGCGAAACGGCTTACAGATCGCCGAAGGCTCGCGGCAGCGCCAGTGCGAGGTCGGGGATGAACAGGACCAGAGCCCAAGCGCGCCGAGCATGGCGAGGACGAACCACATCACCCAGGGCACCGTCTCCTCGATGGAACAGCCGGCGACCTTGCAGGTGACCATCAGGTTCACCGCCATCGGTGGGGTGAAGGAGCCGATGGCGACATTCATGGTCAGCACGATGCCGAACCAGGTGAGGTCCCAGCCGAAGGCGCGCGCGATGGGCAACAGGATCGGCAGGAAGACGAGGAAGATGGAGATCGCATCGATCAGCATGCCGGCAAGAAGCACGAGCAGCATGATCAGGAGCTTCATCGCCCAGTCCGACGAGGTCAGCGCGAGGAGCCCGCGCGCCAGGCTGTCGAAGGCGCCGACCGTTGCACCTGCGTAGGCGAAGATCGAAGCGAGCGCCACGATGACGAGCACGACCGCGGAGATTTCGGCCGAATCGCGCAGGCACTCGTAGATCTCGCGCGGGCCCAGGGTGCGGTAGATCGCGCTTCCGACGAAGAGCCCGTAGAAGACCGCGACCACGGCCGCCTCGGTCGGCGTGAACAGGCCCGTGCGCAGGCCGCCGAGGATCACCACCGGTGCCGCGAGCCCCCAGGCCGCGTCGACGAAGCTGCGGCCGATCGGCGGACGGGTCTCGCCCGGTTCGGGCGCGCCGAAGCCGCGCACGCGGGCGAGAGCGACAGCGGGGATCATCAAGGCGGCCCCGACCAGGAGGCCCGGGATCAGCCCGCCGACGAACAGGGCCTGCACGGAAACGCCCGGCACCAGCACGGCGTAGACGATGAACGGGATCGACGGCGGAATGAGAACGGCCGTCGATCCCGCCGCCGCGATCAGGGACGCGATATACGGGCGCGGATAGTTCTGACGCAGCATCGAAGGGAGCATCACCGCCGACACCGCCGCCGCATCCGCCGCGCCAGAGCCCGAGATGCCGCCCAGGATCATGCAGACGAGGACGGCCACGACCGCAAGCCCGCCGCGCCTCTGCCCCACGAGCGAGGAGGCAAAGCGGACGAGGCGCTCGGCCACGCCGGAGCGCTCGAACATCATCCCGGCCAGGACGAACATCGGCAGCGCGAGCAGGGGATACTTCGCGACGCCGGTCCAGATGTTGGTCGGCAGCGCCATCACGCCGAGCCCGTGCACGCCGATGACCGCGAAGCCCGAGAGCCCGAGCGCGACACCCACCGGCACGCCGACGAGCAGCAAGGCGAAGAACGCGCCGAGGAGAAGGATGGAGCCTTCGACGACCATCCGCCCTCAGCCCCTCGCGCGGGCCACCCGCAGCATCCGGCCGAGGATGCGGAGGCAGATCAACGCCGCAAGCAGCGGCAGCCAGACCGTGTAAAGCCACTGCGGCACGCCGAGCCCCGGCGAGAGCACCTCGAAGCGGTACTCGTCCCACACGTAGAAGGCGCCGAGCCAGGCGATCGCGCCGAAGACGAAGAGAGCCGAGGCGAGCACCACCTGCTCGAGCAGGCGGGCAAGCCGCGTCGGAAGTTTCTCGGTGAGGAAGGTGAGGCGGATGTGGCGGTCGGCGGCGAAGGCAGCCGCCGAACCGACCAGGGTCAGGATGACCATGAGCGTCACCGAGTACTCCTCGGTGAAGGCGATGGAGATATTGGTGAACCAGCGCGCGAGCACGTTGGCGAGCGTGATCAGCGCGAGGGCCGCCATGATCGCGGCGGCGATCGCGCCCTCGAGGGCGGCCGGCACGCGGGGAGGGGGCTCGCCCAGCCTCAGGCCGGGCAAGTCCTGGCGGTCCTCGGTCTTCATCGGTCCGGGTGGGGCCGCCAGGACTTGGCGGCCCGTGGCGCGGCGATGCCGTTACGAGACCGCCCTGATCGCGGCCTCGGCCTTGCGCACGAGCTCCGCTCCGGTCCGCTGCGCCCAAGCGTCGAAGACGGCGCGCGTGGCGCGGGCGAAGGCCTGCTTCTCGGCGTCAGAGAGCTCGACCACCGCCACCCCGCGGCGGGCGAGTTCCTCGAAGGAGGAGCGGTCTTGCGCCGTGATGCCGCGCCGCGCCGCCGCGATCTGCCGCCGCGCCGCCTCGCGCGCGCTCTCCGCAACGATCTCCTTGTCCTGCGCCGAGAAGCTCTCCCACACGCCCTTGGCGACGTGGAAGATCCCCGCGTCGGCGCAGTAGTTCCACACGGTGAGGTGGCGCTGCGCGAGCTGGTCCATGCGGAAGGCGAGGAAGAGGTTGATCGGGTTCTCCTGCCCGTCCACCGCGCCGGTGGAGAGCGCAGGCTGCAGGTCGGCGAAGGTCATCTGCACCGGGTTGGCGCCGAGCGCGGTGAAGATGTCGGAGAAGATCGCGCCAGCGGCGAAACGGATCTTGAGCCCCTTCAGGTCCTCCGGCGCGCGGATGGGCCGGCGCGAGTTGGAGAGTTCGCGGAACCCGTTCTCGCCCCAGGCGAGCGGAACCACGTCGCGCGCGGCCATCACGCGGAACAGCTCCTGGCCTACTTCGCCCCCGATCAGCGCGTCGAAGGCGCGGTGCGAGGGCATCAGGAACGGCAGCGAGAAGAGGTTCATCTCGCGGATCTGCGGCGAGAGGTTGATGGTCGAGGAAACGCAGAAATCGATCACGCCCTGGCGCATGGCGAGCAGTTCCCGGGTCTGGTCGCCGCCGACCAGCTGGCTGCCCGGATAGACCTTCACGTTGATGCGTCCGCCCGTGCGTTCGGTCACCAGCTCCGCCCACTGGAACGCGCCGTCGGACAGCGGGATCGGGCGGTTGCCGACGACCGAGAGCTTGTACTCGCTCTTCAGAGCTTGGGCGCGCGAGACCCACGGCATGGCGAGGCTGGCGGCGGTTGCGGCGACAAGGCCGCGCCGCGAGAGGGCGATGGGCATGGGCGTCTCCTCCTTCGCTCCGTTCCCCCGAACGGGCACCGCGCGCAGCATGGCGAGAGGTTGAGCGGTTCCCGCAAGGGGCATTCCGGCGCCGGCGCTTCGGCGCCATGCTGGACGCAACCGGGGCAGGAGGGAAGGCGCATGGACCGCGGCATCGTCGCCGTCAGCGGAGGAGCGTCGGGGATCGGGCTCGCCATCGCCAAGGCGGCGGCGGCGGAGGGCTGGGCCGTTGCGGTCGCGGACCGAGACGCGCAGGCGATCGCCGCGGTGCGCGACCTCTTGCCCGCCTCGACCCGCTTCGCCGAGCTCGATGTGACCGACGAGGCCGCGGTCGAGGGCTGGATCGCGGACCTCGCCGCGGCGGGGCGTCTCGCCGGCCTGGTGACGGCGGCCGGCATCGCCGCCGACGTGCCCGTGCTCGAGACCACGGCCGAGCTGTTCCGACGCATCCTCGAGGTGAACGTCACCGGCACCTTCCTTTGCGCACGCGCCGCAGCGCGGCGGATGAAGGAGACGGGTGGCGGGTCGATCGTCACCATCGCCTCCGTCTCCGGGCTCAGGGGCTCGAAGGGCCGGGCCGCCTACGGCGCCTCGAAGGCGGCGGTGATCAACCTCACCCAGGTGCTTGCGGTCGACCTCGCGCGCTTCGGCATTCGCGCCAACGCGATCTGCCCAGGGCCGGTGGAGACGCCGCTCGTCGCGCGCGTGCACACGCCCGCCACGCGCGCGCACTGGATCGCGCATGTGCCGCAGCGCCGCTACGCGAGGCCCGACGAGGTGGCCGGCGCCGCCCTCTTCCTGCTCGATCCCGCGCAGTCGAGCTTCGTCACCGGGGTGGCGCTGCCGGTGGACGGCGGCTTCGCGGGTGCGGGGCTGACCGCGCTCGAGGCCTTAGGCCGCGAGGAGCGATTTCGCTGCCGCGACGATCTTCGCTTCCGTCACCCGCACAGCGTCCTCGAGCGGGGGGCTGAAGGGCACGGGAAGGCGCGGCGCGCCGACCCGGCGGGCAGCTCGGAGGGCGCCCGGGCCCAGGCGCTCGACGACGCGCGAGAGGATCTCGCCGCCGAAGCCCCCCGCGCGCACCGCCTCGTGCACGACGAGCAGCCGCCCCGTGCGCGCGACCGAAGCGACGACCGCCTCCTCGTCCCAGGGCCAGAGCGTGCGCAGGTCGAGAAGATCGACCCCGGTGCCCTCGCGCGCCAGCGCCGCGGCCGCCCGTTCGCACTCGGGAACGATCGCCGACCAGCAGACGAGGGTGAGGTCGTCTCCCGACCGCACGCGACGCGCGACCCCGAAGGGCAGGGGGGCGATCTCGGTCGCCACCGGGCCGGTCGCGCCGAACAACGCCTTGGGGTCGAAGAACAGCACCGGGTCGTCCGAGCGGATGGCGGCGACGAGAAGGCCCGCCGCATCGGCCGGCGTGGCGGGGGCGGCGACCACGACGCCGGGCAGGTGAGCGAACCACGCCTCCAGCGACTGGCTGTGCTGGGCGGCGGAGCTTCGCCACAGACCGTGCGGGGCGCGGATCACCACGGCGGGCTTCGCCTGGCCGCCGAACATGTAGCGGATCTTGGCGATCTGGTTGACGAGCTCGTCCATGGCGCAGAGCAGCGAAGTCGAAGATCCGCATGTCGATCACCGGGCGCGTGCCGACGAGGGCGGCGCCGAGACCTGCTCCCATGATGGTCGCCTCTGAGATCGGAGTCGAAACGACCCGCTCGGGGCCGAATTCCTCGACCAGGCCGCGGTATTGGCCGAAGATGCCGCCGCGGGCGACGTCTTCGCCGAGCACCCAGACCGAGGGGTCGCGCCGCATCTCCTGCGCGACCGCGCGCCGCGTGGCCTCGACAAGGGTGATCGTCTCCAGCGCCGCCGGCGGCGGGGCAAGGGCTGCCTCCATCAGGCCTGCTCCATCGTTTCGTATCCGATGTCCTGCACGTCCGCCCAGGCCTCGGCTGCCTCGGGCCAGGGTGCTGCGAGAGCATCGGCCCGCGCGGCCTCCATCTCGGCCCGAGCCTCGGCGAGGATGGCATCGAGGAGCGTGCCGGCCACGCCGGCCGCAGCCAGGCGGCTGCGCGCCCGCGCCAGCGGGTCGTTCGCCTTCGCCGCCGCGACCTCCGCCGGATCGCGCCAGGCGGCGTGGTCGGTCGAGGTGTGGCCGAGCAGGCGATAGGTGCGGGCATGCAACAGGTGCGGCCCGTCGCCGCGCCGCACCCGAAGCCGCAAGCCGCGCCGCCGCCTCCGCCACCGCCTCGACGTCGTTGCCGTCCACGCTTTCCGCCGCCACGCCGCAACTTTCCGCCCGCGCCACCGCGCCGGGCCCGGCGGTGACGGAACAGGCCGGGGTGAAGGCCGCCACCCGATTGTCCTCGCACACGAACAGCACCGGCAGGCGATAGAGGGCGGCCCAGTTCAGCCCCTCGAGGAAGGGGCCGCGGTTGATCGCGCCGTCGCCGAAGAAGCAGACGACGATCGCGTCCGACCCGAGCAGGCGAAGCCCCTGGGCGGCGCCGACCGCGATCGGAATGCCGCCCGCGACGACGCCGTTCGCCCCGAGCATGCCGACCGAGAAGTCCGCGATGTGCATCGACCCGCCCTTGCCGCGGCACACGCCGCCTGAGCGGCCGAAGAGCTCGCGCATCATCCCCGCCACCGCCGCACCCTTGGCGAGCGCGTGGCCGTGGCCGCGATGGGTGGAGGTGATGCGGTCGTCGCGGCGCAGCACGGAGCACACGCCGGCCGCCACCGCCTCCTGCCCGACCGACGGATGAAGGTAGCCCGGAAGCTCGCCCGCGGCATGCGCGGCGAGGGCGACTTCCTCGAAGGCGCGGATGCGGGCCATCAGCCGATAGAGCTCGATCAGCCGCGCGATCGCGTGCTGCGATGAAGCCTCCATGCGTCTCCCCCCTGCCGGATCGGCGAGCTGCGCATCCTGGCGCCGGGCCGCGGAACATCAAGCCCCCCGCGCGGCACGCATGGACAGGGCCGGCCGGGCGAGGCACAAGGATGGACTGCGCGAGCGGGAGGAGGCTGGCATGCGGGTTGCGATCGTCGGATGGGCGCATTCCGTGTTCGGCAAGCGCGAGGAGCCGGACGTCGAGTCGCTGATCGCCTCGGTCGCGGCGGAGGCGCTGGCGCATGCCGGGGTCGAGCCGCGCGAGGTGGGGGCCGTGCATGTCGGCGTGTTCAACGCGGGCTTCAGCAAGCAGGACTTCTTCTCCTCGATGGTGCTGCAGGCGATCCCCGCACTTCGTTTCGTCGCCGCAACTCGGCACGAGAACGCCTGCGCCACCGGCTCGGCCGCGATCCACGCCGCGATCGCCGACATCCTCTCGGGGCGTGCGCGCATCGCCCTCGTCGTCGGGGCGGAGAAGATGACGCACGCAGCGCCGGCGCAGATCGCCGACAGCCTGCTCGCCGCCTCCTACCGCAGGGAGGAGGATCAGGTGGAAGCGGGCTTCGCCGGCATCTTCGGCCGCATCGCCCAACTCTATTTCCAGCGCTACGGCGACGCCTCAGACGCGCTCGCCGCGATCGCGGCGAAGAACCACCGCAACGGTGTCGCCAACCCCTACGCCCAGATGCGCAAGGACCTCGGCTTCGCGTTCTGCCGCCATCCTTCGGAGAAGAACCCGCTCGTCGCCGGCCCGCTGAAGCGCACCGATTGCTCGCTCGTCTCCGACGGGGCGGCGGCGGTGGTGCTGGCGGACGAGGAGACGGCGCGCGCCATGCCGCGGGCGATCGCCTTCCGCGCCGCCGTGCAGGCGAACGACTTCCTGCCGATGTCGCGCCGTGACCCGCTGGCCTTCGAGGGCTGCGCGCGCGCCTGGACGCAGGCGCACGAGCTGGCGGGAACAACGCTCGAGGATCTTTCCTTCGTCGAGACGCACGACTGCTTCACCATCGCCGAGCTGATCGAGTACGAGGCGATGGGGCTTGCGCCGCGCGGGGAAGGCGCGCGTGTCGCGCTCGACGGCACGACCGCGATGGGCGGCAGGCTCCCGGTCAACCCCTCGGGCGGGCTGAAGGCGAAGGGCCACCCGATCGGGGCGACCGGGGTGTCCATGCACGCTCTCGCCGCGATGCAGCTTGCGGGCGAGGCGGGCGGGATGCAGGTGCCCGACGCCACCCTGGGCGGGGTGTTCAACATGGGCGGGGTTGCGGTCGCGAATTACGTCTCGATCCTGGAACGGGTTCGCTAGGCTTCCCTCACGGCCGCCAGGGCAGGGTGCCGGCGGGAAGGCGTCGCGCGGCCAGTGTCGCCGCCGCCATCAGCCCGCCCATCAAGAGGAGCGCAAGCACGCTGACGGCCGCCGCCTGGGCCGACTGCCCGCTCTCCTGCAAGGTGAACACCAGCACGCCGAGGGTCTGCGAGCCCGGCCCGTAGAGCAGCGAAGAGACCGTGACCTCGTTCACCGCCGTCAGCGCGACCAGGATGGCGCCCGCCGCCATGGCAGGCGCGAGCAGCGGCGCCTGCACCCGGCCGAGCCGCTGCAGAGCCGTCGCACCCAGGCTCATCGCGGCGCGATCGAGCATCGGATCAAGCCGCGCTGCGGCGGCAGCGACGGGGCGAAGCGCAAGCGCCTGAAAGCGCGCGAGGTAGGCGAGCAGGATCGCGGCCAGCGAGCCGTAGAGCACGATCCCGCCCGGGACGGACAGGACGACCAGGATGACGGCGATCGCCGTGCAGGTGCCGGGAAGCGCGTAGGCGAGGTCGGAGGCGGAGGACGCGAGCCGCACGGCAGGCCGGCGCGCCGTGAGCGCAACGGCCAGGGCAGCGGCGGCGAGCAGGGCGGCGGCGGTCAGCGACAGGCCGACCGAATTGCGGATCGCCAGCGCGGTATGCGCTCCGGGAGCGAGGGCCGCCGCGTAGTTCCGCAGCGTTGCCGTGGCGGCCGAGATCTCCACCCCCACCGCCGGCACAAGCGAGGCACTGACAAGGGCCGCGAAGGGGACGGCGAGCACGACCACGAGATACGCCGCGATCGCGAGACTCGCGGCAAGCCCGCCCCCGCCCGCGAGGGGAACGAACGGCGCGCCCGACGGGGTCGGGCTTCGTCGCCCTGCCCACCACTGCACGGCAAGGGCGGGAGACGCCATCACGGCCAAAACGAGGGAGAGTGCCGCCGCCTGACCGAGAGCGGCCGGGCCGCCGAGCGAGAGCCGGCGCCAGATCAGCACGGTCATCACGATCCGCCGCGCCGGCAGGCCGACCAGAATGCCGACGCCGAAGTTGCCCAAGGCGGCGATCCACGCGAGCGCCGCGCCGGCCGCCACCGCCGGAGCAAGCAAGGGAAGAAGAACGCGCCCCAGCACCTGGGCCGGGCTTGCCCCGAGCGCCGCGGCCGCCCGCACCACCTCCGCCGGCAGCCGGCGCAGCGTGCCGGCGACCGAGAGAAGAACCAGAGGGGCTCCCTGCACGCCGAGGATCGCGATCATCCCGCCGAGGCCGTAGACCGGGTTCGGGGTGCCGAGCGGCGGCGCGAGACCGAGCGCAAGCAGGAGCGGCGAGGCTGGGCCCGAAGCCTGGATCCACCCGAGGGCCATCACCTGCGGCGGGATGAGGAGGGGCAGGACGGAGAGGAAGACGAGGACGCCGCGCCCCGGCGGCGGCCCGCGCAGGTAAAGCGCATAGGCGAGGGCCGAACCGATCAGCCCGGCGCAGAGGGAAGCGCCCGCCGCGACCGCGAGCGAGGTGAGGGCGGCCGCCGCCACGGCCGGCTCGTCCAGCACGGCAAGCGGCGAAGCGGCGACCCCCTCCGCGAGGAGACGGCCGAGCGGAACCGCGCCGACAAGGATCAACCAGAGGAGGGCGAAGGCGGCGGGCCCCCGCCCTACCGAGCGGTTCACCTCGGGTTCAGGCGCCCGTCAGTTGCGCGAAGCGACGCAGGGTCTCCTCCTGTTCGCGCAGGGCGCGCGCCGCATCGAAGGGCATCACCCGGATGCTCTTCGGGTCGGGAAAGCCAGCCGGGGGAGCCACCGCCGGATCGGCCGGCAGGAACCCCTGGGCGGAGGCGAGTTCCTGGCCTTGGCGGGAGAGCAGGAATTCGACGAAGGCGGCCGCCGCCGCGACATTGCGGGCGGTGGACAGCACGCCGACCGGCTCCGTGATCGCCGACACGCCGTCTTCGGGGAAGACGAAGCGCACCGGCGCGCCCTTCGCCGCCTCGCGGATCGGCAGATAGTCGATGACGATGCCGAAGGCGCGCTCGGCCCCGGCGACAGCCTGCATCACCGGCCCGTTGCCACCGCGCGCCTGCACGCCGTTCGCGACCAGCCGTTCGAGATAGCTCCAGCCGAGCGCAGGCTGCTGCACGGTGGCAAGGACGTGGATCGCGGCTGCCCCGGACACCGCCGGCGAAGGCATGGCCACCTGGTTCCGCGCGCGCGCATCGAGCAGGTCCTCCCAGCGCCGCGGTACGAAGGGCGCGCGGAGGTGGTGCATGATCCCCGTCGTGATCAGCTTGGTGCCGAAATAGGTGCGGTCCTTGTCGAGGAAGTCGGCCGGCACGGCGCCGGTCTTCACCTCGGGCAGCGGGCGCAGCCGGCCTTCCGCCTTCAGCCCCTCGAAGGTCAGGCTGTCGGCCACCAGCAGCACGTCCGGGCGCGGGTTGCCGGCGGCGATCTCGGCGCGCAGCCGGGTCATGATCTGCCCCGTCCCGCCGCGGATCCACTCCACCTTCACGCCCGGATGGAGCCGCTCGAAGGCCTGGGCGGTGCCGGCGGCATCGGGCTCGAGCTGGCTCGTGTAGAGGACGAGGGTGCCCTCGACCCTCGCCCGCGCCACCGAGGGCGCGGCGAGGGCAGCGGCGGCGAGGCTGGCGAGGCGGCGTCGGGTCAGGTGCATGGCAAGGCTCTCCCAGAGGATTGTCGCGGCCAGCATCTACGGCGCGGAGCGCCCTGCCGGGAGGGGAAAGACCCGTGAAAGTCCTGTGACAGCTTTCCGCTGGACAGCCGCGCCCGCTTGCGTCAGCGAACAGGCCCGCAAGGGAGGGAGGAATGGGACCGGCGACGGCGATGAATCTCGGGCGCCTGCTCAGCTGGACCGCGCGGCGCCTGCCGGATCGGCTCGCCCTCGTGCAGGGCGAGGTGCGCTTGACCTGGGCCGAGCTCGATCGTCTGGTGGATCGCTTCGCTTCGCTCCTGCGCGCGCACGGCGTGACCAAGGGCGAGCGTCTGCTCGTGCATTCGCGCAACACGGTCGCGATGTTCGCGAGCCTCTGGGCGGCGCTGAAGGTGGGGGCCGTCTGGGTGCCGACCAATGTGCGCCTGACGCCGGCCGAGGTGGCCTATCTCGGTCAGGCCTCGCGCGCCAAGGCGATGCTGCGCGACCGCGGCTTCGCCGCCCATGCGGAGGCGGTGCGCGCCGCCCACCGGACGCTGGGCGCGGTGTTCGCTGTCGGTGATGCGGGCGAGGGCGAGATCGATCTCGACACCGCGCTGGCGGCCGCCACGCCGCCGCCGCCCGATCACGAGGCGGACGTCGCCTACGCCGACCCGTGCTGGTTCTTCTTCACCTCGGGCACCACGGGGCGGCCGAAGGCAGCGGTGCTGACGCACGGGCAGATGAGCTTCGTCGTCGCCAACCACCTCGCCGACCTCATGCCCGGCCTGGATGAGCGCCATTGCGCCCTCGTCTGCGCTCCCTTGAGCCATGCGGCCGGGATCCACGCGCTCGCCACGGTGGCCCGCGGCTGCCCCACGGTGATGACGGTCTCGGAACGGTTCGATCCGGCCGAGGTCTGGCGGCTGGTCGAGAAGCACCGCGTGACGACGATGTTCGTCGTCCCCACCATGCTCACCACGCTCATCGAGCATCCTTCCGTCGATGCGCACGACCACGCCTCGCTGAGGCACCTGCTCTACGCCGGCGCGCCGACCTACCGCGAAGACCAGAAGCGCGCGCTCGCCAAGCTCGGCATGGGCTGCCTCACCCAGTACTTCGGCCTCGGCGAAGTGACGGCGAACATCACCGTGCTGAGGCCCGACCAGCACAGCCTGACGGACGATCCCGCCTTCCCGATCGGATCGTGCGGCATGCCGCGCACGGGGATGGACATCGCCATCCTGGACGAGGCCGGCAACCGCCTTCCCCCCGGGCGGACGGGGGAGATCTGCGTGCGCGGCCCGGCGGTGTTCGCCGGCTACTTCGAGAACGAGGAGGCCAACCGCAAGGCCTTCGCGGGCGGCTGGTTCCATACCGGCGATCTCGGCCACCTCGACGAGCGGGGCTTTCTCTACATCACCGGGCGCGCCTCGGACATGTACATCTCGGGCGGGTCGAACGTGTATCCGCGCGAGATCGAGGAGGCGATCCTCACCCACCCGGCGGTGGCGGAGGTGGCGGTGGTGGGCCTGCCGCACCCGAAATGGGGCGAGGCCGGCGTGGCGGCGGTGGTCCCCCGCGCGGGGATGACGGTGAGCCCCGAGGACGTGCTGGCCCATCTGCAGGGCAGGATTGCGCGCTACAAGCAGCCGCTGCGCGTGGTGATCTGGGACAGCTTGCCGAAGTCGGGCTACGGCAAGGTGCCGAAGGCTTTGGTGCGCCAGCGCCTGGAGGCGGAGGGCGTGCGCTTCATCTCCGCGGCTGCGGCCGCCGCACGCGACGGTTGACCCGTCTCGTGTTTCCCCTATGTTCCAAGGCCGATGGACGGGCGCCGGTGACGGATCGCCGCGCCGTGAGGACATGACCATGCCCCTCCCCCTGATGCCGAAGGCGACGGCCGTCTGGCTGATCGAGAACACGTCGCTTACGTTCGAGCAGATCGCCGCATTCTGCGGCATGCATCCGCTTGAGGTGCAGGCGATCGCGGACGGGGATTCGGCGGTCGGCATCGTCGGGCTGGACCCCATCGCCAACGGGCAGCTCACGCGCGAGGAGATCGCGCGCTGCGAGAAGGATCCGACCGCGCGGCTCGAGCTCGCGCCGATGACGGTGGTGCTGCCGAAGTCGAAGACGAAGGGGAAGGGCGGCCGCTACACGCCGGTGGCGAAGCGCCAGGACAAGCCCGACGCCATCGCGTTCCTGCTCCGCCACCACCCTTTGCTCTCCGACGCGCAGATCTGCGCCTTGCTCGGCACCACCAAGGAAACGGTGCAGAAGGTGCGCGACAAGACGCACTGGAACAGCGCCAACATCAAGCCGCGCGACCCCGTGCTGCTCGGCCTCTGCACGCAGACCGACCTCAACCGCGCCGTCGAGGAGGCAATGCAGAGGGCACGGCGCGAGGGCCGTGCCGTGCCGGAGCCCACCGAGGCCGCGCCGCAGCGCTGACCGCTTCCCGCCCGACCCGGCCACGTCCATCCTTCGGCCACGTTCCGTGCTAGCCTGCGCTTTCCAGGCACACGCAGATGGCCGAGACCGACCTCCTTACGCTCGTCCCGCAATCGGGCCTCCAGTTCGTCGTCCGTCCCTTCGACGAGGCGCGGCTGCCGCGGGTGAACCGTGCCTTCTGGGAGGAGGTCGAGACCGAGGCGAAGGCGGGGCAGCCGCACGTGATCCTCCGCCCGCTCGCCGTCGACGCGGCCGACGGGTCCTTCTTCGACCCCCTCACACGAGCCCGCCCGCCCGAGGACCGCGTCTATCAGATCAACACCGCGCGCGCGCTTGAGCCCTTCCTCGAGCGCTGGACGCCCTTGCCCGTGTTCGAATGGCGCGACGGTCGCATCGAGCAGGGGCCGACCAACTGGGCGCGCATCCGCCTTGTGCGCCTTCCTGCGCGCGATCGCGCCGGCAACACGCACGCCGCCGTGCTCGCCTTCGACACCGGCCTCGTGCCACGGCGTCAGGGCGCGCCCTACGTGGGGCTTTCGCCCGCGCGCGAGGAGCAGGTCTTCACCCTGGTCGCCGAACCGGAGCGCAACGCCTGGTTCCTCCGTCAGGCTTGGGTGGACAAGTGGCTGGACGCCAACTTCCGCGAGGCGCGCGAGGCGGCGCGCGGGCGAAAGCTCCGCCCCGAGGACCTGCAGTGGCGGGCCGAGCATTGGGCGCGCTACCTCACCTTCCTCGCCGTGCTCGAGGAGGCGGGTCTGGTGCCGAGGATCCGCACCCTTGACATCGCCTCGCCGACGCGGTCGGCGCGGCCGATCGCGGTCGATCTCGTGCTCGATCTCGGCAACTCGCGCACCTGCGGCATCCTGGTCGAGGACCATCCGGACCGCCCGCTCGACTTCACCAACGGCGCGCCTCTTCTGCTGCGCGAGCTCTCCGCGCCGGAGCGCACCTGGACCATCCCCTTCGAAAGCCGGGTCGAGTTCCACCGCGCTTGCTTCGGACGCGATGCCCTCTCCAACATCTCGGGCCGTATGCTCGCCTTCCACTGGGCAAGCCCGGTGCGCGTCGGACCCGAGGCGGTGCGGCTTGCCGCGCAGTCGCGCGGCGACGAGGGGGCCACCGGGCTCTCCTCGCCCAAGCGCTACCTGTGGGATGAGCGGCCCACCGCCGTGCCGTGGCGCTTCAACGGGTCGGCGCCGGACGGCACGGCGGACAACCCGCCCGTGTCGGGCGCATTCATGGAGTTCGTCTCCGAGGATGGCGACGTTCTCGAAACGATCCGCTACCGCAAGCGGCCGGGCCTGCGCGCGCTGTTCTCGCGCTCCTCGCTCACCACCTTCCTCCTCTGCGAGCTCCTGATGCAGGCCGCCGTGCAGATCAACTCGCCTGAGCATCGCGCCGCGCGCGGCTCCGCCGCCGTGCCCCGCCGCCTGCGCCGCCTCGTGCTTACCCTGCCGCCGGCGATGCCGCTCATCGAGCAGGAGATCCTCAAGCGCCGCGCGCGCGCCGCGATCGACCTCGCCTGGAGCCTGCTCGGCTGGACGAGCGCGACGGAGGGCCTGCCCGAGCCGCCGCCCAAGCCCGATCTCGTCGCCTCGCTCGACGAGGCGACCGCGACCCAGCTTGTCTGGCTCTACAACGAGTGCCGCTGGCGGCTGAAATCCGACGTTCCGTCGCTGTTCGCCATCAGCGGGCGTGTGCGCCGTGGCTACGGCGACCTGCCCTCGCTTCGGCTCGCCTCGATCGACATCGGCGGCGGCACCACCGACCTGATGGTGGCGACCTACGTCGCGGAGTCGGGCCAGGCGATCGTGCCGAAGCAGAACTTCCGCGAAGGCTTCCGCATCGCCGGAGACGACGTGCTGCAGGCTTTGATCGAGACCGCGATCCTGCCGTGCCTGGAGCGCGCGCTCGCCGAGGCCGGGGTTGCAGCGGCGAAGCCGATGCTGCGCGAGGTGCTGGCCGGCGCGACGGCGGGGCTGAGCGAGCAGGAGCGGCACCTGCGACGGCAGTTCGTCTCTCTCGTTCTCGAACCTCTCGGCCTTGCCGCCCTGCGCGCCTACGAGGGGCTCGCGGGGCGGGAGAGCGGGGAAATCCTGCGCGCGAAGGCGGCAAGCCTGCTCGCCGGCCTGCCTGCCGTGGGCCGCGCCGTCGCCCACATCGAGGGCGAGGCGGCGCGCCGCGGCGGCGAGGGCTTCTCGCTCGGCGCGGTGGAGATCGTCGTCACCGCCGACCAGGTGGAGAAGGTGGTGGTCGCGGTGCTCGGCCCGGTGCTCGCCGAACTGCTCGAGGTGGTGCACGCCTTCGACGTCGACCTCCTCCTCCTGTCGGGGCGGCTGTCCCGGCTGCGCGCGGTGCGGGACCTGGTGGTGGCGCGGCTCGCCGTGCCCCCTCACCGCGTGGTCGCGATGGACCAGTATCCGATCGAGGCGTGGTACCCGTTCCGCAGCCCGGCCGGCCGCATCGCCGATCCGAAGACGACCGCCGCGGTCGGCGCCATGATCTCCGCCACCGCAGAGGGCCGGCTCGAGGGGTTCCTCTTGCGCGCCTCGCGGCTTGCCGTCGCGCTCCACCGCCCGCTTCCTCGGCCTGATGGACCAGTCGGGACAGATCCGCGCGCAGAACGTCCTCTTCCGCGACGAGGCGCGCGAGGCGGCAGGGGGCGCGCGCGAAGCCTCGTTCCGCCTGACCTTCGCCGCGCCTTGCTTCGTCGGCTTCCGCCAGCTCGACCTCGAACGCTGGACCGCGACCCGTCTTTATCGGCTCGAGTTCGGCGACCCCTCGGCGGTGCGGCGTCTTGCCCTGCCGCTCACCGTCACGCTTGCGCGCCGCGACATCGACCCCGACCAGCCGGACGCCGAGGTGGCGCGCGAGCGCTTCGTGGTCGAGGAGGTGGTGGATGCCGAAGGGGTGACGCTGCATCCGCGGCAGATCGTCGCGCGGCTGCAGACCGAGGCCGAGGAGGCTGGCTACTGGCGCGATACGGGCGCGCTGCGGGTGCCCTGAGATGATGCTCGATGCCCTCTCGGCGGAGGACGGCCTGCTTGCCGAACGCTGCGCGGCGGCGGCGGAGGCGATCGCGGACGGGATCGCCTGGATCGAGGCCCATCCCGAAATCGCGCGCGAGGCGGGGCCGGCGGTGGTGCGCGACCTCCGCCGCTTCGCCGCGCGTGGCCGGCGCCTTGCCGCGGCCGCCGCCCGGCCGATGTGCGTGGCGGTGTTCGGCCCCTCCCAGGCGGGCAAGAGCTACCTGATCTCCGCTCTCGCCCGCAAGGGCACCGACCCCGTCCGCGTCGTGCTCGGAGAGCGCGCCGTCGATTTCGTCGCCGAGATCAACCCCGAAGGCGGCAAGGAGGCGACCGGGCTCGTCACCCGCTTCACCGTCCGCCCCACCCCCGGGCTTCCCGGCAAACCGGTGGCGGTGCGTCTGCTCACCCAGGGCGACGTGGTGAAGATCCTCGGCAACTCCTTCCTCGAGGACTTCAACCGCGATGCCGTGCAGCCGCTCGCGCCACAGAAGGTCGCAACCCTGCTCGACAGTTTGCGCAGCCGCGCGGGCCGCACGGCCGCCGCCGCGATGGGCGAGGAGAGCGTGTTCGATCTCGCCGAATATTTCGACCGCTACTTCCGCGGCCACCCTGTGATCCTCTCCCTCGGCCAGGGGTTTTGGCGCGAGGCGGCCGCGCTTGCGCCCGGGCTCTCGGCGGCAGACCGCGCGCGCCTCTTTAGCGTGCTGTGGAACGCGATCCCGGCCTATACCGAGACCTGCCGGCGCCTGGGCGAGGCGCTCGAGGCGCTCGGCGACCCGGACGAGGCCTTCCTCGGGCTCGACGCGCTGCTTCCGCGCGAGACGAGCATCATCGACGTCGAGACCCTCGCCGGGCTCGGCTCGCCCGACCGCGCCGCCAGCCTCGAGGTCGCCACGCGCGACGGCCGGCGCGCCGTGCTGCCGCGGGCGGTCGTCGCCGCGCTGACGGCGGAACTCCGCCTCACCCTCGCCGACCAGCCCTGGGCCTTCTTTTCCGCCACCGACCTGCTCGACTTCCCCGGCGCGCGCTCGCGCGAGGTCCTTTCCGATGCGGAAGGTTACCTCGCCGATCCGGCCCGCGTGGCCCCCCTCTACCTGCGCGGCAAGGTGGCCTACCTCTACCAGCGCTATGTCGCCGAGCAGGAACTGACCGCGATGCTGCTCTGCATCGGCCCCTCCAACCAGGAGGTGCGCACGCTGCCCGGCATGGTGAAGGAGTGGGTGGACGCGACCCACGGCCCCACGCCCGAGGAGCGCGCGCGCCAGCCGACCTCGCTCTTCCTCGTGCTCACCAAGTTCGACATGGAGTTCGAGGAGAAGCGCGGCCGCCGCGAGGATCGGGCGACGGCAAGCCGTTGGGCGACGCGGATCGAGGCCTCGATCACGCGCTTCCTCGGCCTCGAGCACGCCTGGCCCACGGAATGGACGCCGGGGCGGCCCTTCGCCAACACGTTCTGGCTGCGCAACCCGAACGTGCTCGCCAAGGCCATCCTCGACTACGATGCGGAAGGCCGCGAGGTCGCGGTGCGCGAGCCCGAGCGGCTGGCGCGGCTGAAGGCCGAGTTCCTCGCCACCCCGGAGGTGCAGCGCCATTTCGCCGACCCGGAACGGGCCTGGGACGAGGCGATGCGGCTCAATGACGGCGGCATCACCTACCTCGCGGAGAGCCTCGCCCCGGTCTGCAATCCGGCGCTGAAGCGCGGCCAGGTCGCAGCGCGGCTTGCGCGGCTTGCGCGCGACGCGGCGGCACGGCTCGATCCGTTCCATGTCTCGGACGATCGCGAGGCGGAACGGAAGAAGCGTCGCGCGGAAGGTGCGGCCCTCGCGCGCCATCTCGCAGCATGCCTCGAGAAGCAGCGCTTCGGGCTATTGTTGCGCGCGCTGATGGTGGAGGCGGAGGCTTTGCAGACGGCTTTCACGCGACTTGTCCTCCATGCTCCGGCGGAGGATCCGCTCGCGGCCCCGGTGCTCGGCGCCGCGGCGAAGGCGTCCGACCTCGCCGACGAGCTCGCCGGGCTGTTCGGCGAGGAGGCTGCCGCGCCGCAGCCGCAGGCGGAGGGGCGGGGCGCGACGACGGACCTTGCCGACCAGTTCGCCGAGACGGCGGTCGCGGAATGGCAGGAGCGGCTGCGCGCCTTCGCGGCCGACCCGGCGACGGCCTCTTTCCTCCTCATCCCGCGCGAGAACGCGGCCTTCCTCGCCGCCCAGCTCGCTGCCGGAGCGGCGTGGCAGGACCTGCGGGGGCGCATCGCCGCGGCGATCCGGGCCAAGGCGTCCTACCGCGAACGCTTCGCCGAGGCGCTGGTCAAGCCCGTGATGATCGCGGAACGGATGATCAACGACTACGTCGCCGCCCTCGGCTTCGACCGGCTGCCTGAGGCGGAGAGGCCGCGCACCCCCCGTGAAGGCCGCATCGTCTTCCGCCCGCGCGAGGCGGCCGAGGACTGGCCGGCGCTCGGCGAACAGCCGAGCCCCTTCGAGCGCGACTACGCGGTCGACTGGATCACCGCGCTCGCCCGCCTCATCGACCGCAACGTCGACCACGCCTTCGGCGGCGGAATTGACTCGGAGGCGAATGCGCGGCTCGGGCGCATCCTGTCCCGGCTCGCGGAGGCGGCGTGATGGCCGCCCCCTCGGTCCCGACCGCACGCGCCGAACCCGACCCTGCCCGCCCGCTCGGGCATGCGCGGGTCGTGCTGCAGGGCCTCGCCCAGCCCCTCGGTGAGGCGCGGTTTGCCCTGATCAGGCCGCAGCTTCCGGAGGCCTTTCTCGGACCCGCCGGCTGGCAGGTCGGCGAGGCCACGCTCACTCCCCTTGCCGTCGAGTCCGCCCCGGGAGCGAGCGTGTTGATCCTCGGCCCCGCCGTCTGCCGGCATCTGGAACCCGGTCCCCTCACGCTGCGGCTGCCCGCCCTCGGGATCGATCTTCCGCTGTTCTGGCCGGCCACCATCGCGGTGTTCGACGAGGCCGAGGCGCGCATCGGGCTCGGACGTGCCGCACCCGCGCAGGAGGCACCCCCGCCCGTCCAGCCCGCCGCGCCGCAGCCTCCGGCGCCTCCCCCTGCCGTTTCGCCGGCGCAATCCTCCCGCCGCTTGCCGCTGCTCCTCGCCGCCGTCGCGGTCTTCGGCGTGGCGGCGGCCGGGGTCGGGTGGTGGTTCGCGCGCGACGTCGGCGCCCCGCCATCGCCCACACCCGTCGCCCGTCCCGTCTGGCCCGACGGCACGGACGGGCTCACGGTGTCGGAAGTGGTCGCGCGCGCCCCCGACATCCGCGGCGTGTTTGCGGTCGCGCTGCGCCGCCAGGCCGCAGGGCGGCACGACGACGCGCTCGTGCTGTTCGAGGTCGCGGCGGAGGCCGGCTTGGCCGAGGCGCACACCGCGCTCGCCCGGCTCTACGATCCGATCGGCTTCGTGCCTGGGCGGCCGTTCCGTTCCCCGGACGTGCGGCAGGCTGCCAAGCATTATCGCGAGGCGGAGCGGCTGGGAGACGCCCAGGCCCAGCCCTTGCGCGCCGCCCTGCGCGCCCATCTCGAGCGCGAGGCTGGGGCGGGGTCGGGCACGGCGCGCGACGCGCTGCGGGAGTTCTGGCCATGAAACGGTTCGTTTCCGTCCTGACGATCGTTCTCGTCCTCCTCGCCGCTCCGCCGGTCCTTCCGCCCGCCGAGGCCCAATCGGCGCGCCGCCCGCTCCTGGTCGAGGGCACGACCTCGCTCTGGCAGCGCGTCATCACGCGCCCAGGCGCCGTGCTTGCCCCGCGCCCGGGCGAGACCGCGCGCACCACGGCCGTGCCGGGCTTCTCCGTCTTCTACGTCTACGACCGCCGCGACGGCTGGCTTGAGGTCGGCGAAGCGGCGAACGGCCGCACCCAGGGCTGGATCGCGGAGGATCGCGCCATTCCGTGGCGGCACACGATGATCCTTGCCTTCACCAACCCGGCCGGGCGCGAGCGCGCGATGTTCTTCCGCGAGGCTGCGACCGTGCGCGAGGCGTGGCGTGCGCCGGACCGCGCCGCGCGCGCCGCCGCCTTCCGCTCCGCCGGTGCGGCGGGGCCGGTGATCGCCCTCGAGCCCGAGGTGCATGTCGACATCACGCGCAACTTCTACCTCCTGCCCGTTCTGTCGGCCGAGGTGATGGAGCCGGAGGGCGGGCCGACCGCACGGCTGCTCGAGGTCATCTCCGCCCCCGCACGCGCAGTCGCTCCCCGCGCCGGGGCGGAGGCGCTGCGCGATTTCCGCGCCGCGGTGGTGTTCGTCATCGACACCACGATCTCGATGCAGCCCTACATCGAACGCACGCGCGAGGCGATCCGCCGCGTCGTCACGCGCATCGGCGACACCGTGGTGCGCGACAACTTCCGCTTCGGCATGGTCGCCTACCGCGACTCGCTCGACGGTCGGCCGCAGGTCGAATACCTCACCCGGCTCGTCGCCCTGCCGGACTTCAACGCCGCTCCGGACGCGATCCTGCCGCGCGTGGCGGAGGTGCGCGAAGCGACCGCCTCGACGGAGGGCTGGCAGGAGGACGCCGGGGCGGGGATCAAGCTCGCGCTCGACGAGGTGAAGTGGAGCGAGTTCGGCGGGCGGTTCATCGTGCTGATCACCGACGCCTCGATGCGCGAACCGCCTGACCCGCGCGCCTCCACCGGCATGACGGCGGCTGATCTGAACGCCCTCGCGCGGTCGGAGGCGAAGCAGGTGGCGATCTTCGTCATCCACCTGCGCACGCCCGAGGGCGGGCGGGCCGACCACCTGCGTGCCGAACGCCAGTACCGCCAGCTCTCCGCCTTCGGTGCGGCCGGCCCCCTCTACTATCCCGTGCCGGAGGGCAACGTGGCCTCCTTCGGCGCGATGGTCGATGCGCTGACGGACACCATCCTCGCCCAGGTGGCCGCGACGGTCGGCCGTCCGATCGCCGGGCTCGGCCCGCCGCAGGGCGAGGCGGCGCGGCGGATCGCCGAACAGACCGAGGTTGTGGCGCACGCCATGCGGCTTGCGCATCTCGGGCGGCTCGAGGGCGCGGGCGTGCCCGACGTGGTGCGCAGCTTCACCGTCGACGAGGACTGGGCGGATCCGACGCCGGCGCGGCGGCCGATCGAGGTCCGGGTGCTGCTGACGCGCAACCAGCTCTCCGACCTCGCGCAGACGTTGCGCGGCATCATCGAGGCGGGCAACGCCGGGCGTCTCGCTCCCGAAACCTTCTTCGGCCGCCTGCGCGGGCTCGCCGCGGCGATGGCGCGCGATCCCCGCCGCGTGGCGGAGCTGCAGCGCTTGGGCGGGGTGTTCGCCGAGTTCCTCGACGGCCTGCCGTATCGGTCGCGCATCATGGACATCACCGAGGACGAGTGGGTGGCGATGGGGGCGGGGGCCCGGCGGGAGATCATCAACGCGCTCGAGGCGCGCCTGCGGCTCTACGAGGAATACGCGCGCCAGCCCGAACTCTGGGTCAATCTCGACCGCGCGCGCGACCCCGGCGAGGCGATGTATCCCGTTCCCCTTGCGCAACTGCCGTGAGCGTCCTCGTCCTCGCCGGGGTTGAGCGCGCGCTCGTCTCGGGCAGCGCGCGTTTCGTGCTTCAGATCCCCGCGCTCGACCTCGAGGCCGGGGAGGGGCTTGCCCTGGTCGGCCCATCGGGTGCGGGGAAGAGCACGAGCCTCGATCTTGCCGCTCTCGCGCTCGCGCCCGACCGCGCCGAACGGCTTGTCGTGCGGGGCGTCGACGCCGCCGCGCTCTGGGCACGCGGCGCGCACGACGCGCTCGCCGCCCTGCGCGCGCGGGCCATCGGCTACGTGCCGCAGACGGGAGGGCTTCTGCCCTTCCTGACGGTCGCCGAGAACATCGCGCTGACGCAACGGCTTGCCGGGCGGCGCGAGCCGAGCCGCATCCTCCGCCTCGCCGAACGGCTCGGCATCGCGGCCGAACTCGACCGGCCTCCCGCCGCCCTCTCCGTCGGTCAGCGCCAGCGCGCCGCGATCGCGCGCGCTCTTGCGCATCGGCCCGCCCTCGTGGTCGCCGACGAACCGACCGCCGCTCTCCACCCCGAACTCGCAGCCGACGTGTTCGCTCTGCTCGTCTCCGCCTGTGCCGAGGACGGCGCCGCCCTTCTGGTCGCAACGCACGACGCCGAGGAGGCGCGCCGGGCGGGGCTCGCGCTTCGCCGCGTCACGCCCGTGCCCGGCGAGGCGCGTTCCGTCGTCGAGCCGGAGCCCGAGCCGTGCCCGGCGTAAGGCTCGCCGCCCGGCTTGCGCTCGCCGACGCGATCGCCGAAGCGCGTCTTGCCGCCGCCTCGCTGTTCGGCATCGCCGCCGTGCTCGCGCCCCTCGTCGTGCTGTTCGGGCTGAAGGCCGGCGTGATCGATTCCTTGCGCGGGTCGCTCGTGCAGAACCCCCGCGCGCGCGAGATCGTCAACCAGACGAACCGCGCCTTCGATGCCGCCTTCTTCGCCCGCATGGCGTCGCGCGCCGATGTCGCCTTCGTCGTCCCGCGTACCCGCACCCTCGCCGCTTCGGGCAGCTTCGCCCGTTCGGCGGAGGCGCTCGCGACGCACCGCGGCGAGCTTCTCGCCACCGCCGCGGGCGACCCGCTGCTCGGCGGTCGTGCCGCGCCCGTCGGGCGTTCCGCCGCCCTCTCCGCCACGCTCGCCGAACGCCTCGGTGTGGGCGAGGGCGAAACGATCCGGCTTCGGGTCGACCGCCTCGTCGCGGGAAGCCGCGAGACGCTTGCCCTCGACCTCGCCGTCGTCTCCGTCCTGCCGCGCGAGGCCTTCCCGCGCGATGCCGCCTTCGTGCCGTTGCCGCTCCTCCTGCTCGTCGAGGACTTCCAGGAGGGCGCGCTCGCCCTGCCGCCGCCGGCCGTCGATCCGCCGCCCGACCCCGCCCGCCTCTACGCCGGGTTCCGGCTGCATGCGCGGCGGTTGGAGGACGTGGTGGCGCTCGATCGCCTGTTCCGCGAGGAAGGGGTCGAGGTCGTCTCGCGCGCCGACGAGGTCGCCGGCCTGCTCGCGCTCGACCGCGCGCTCACCCTGTTGTTCGCCGCCATCGCGGGCCTGGGCGGGGCAGGCTACGCGGTCTCGCTTGCCGTCGCCCTGCATGCCGCCGTCGAGCGCAAGCGTCGCGCGCTCGCCCTGCTTCGCCTGATGGGCATGCCCACGCGGGGGCTCGTCGCCTTTCCCGTCACCCAGGCCGTCGCGCTCGCGGCCGGAGGTGCTGTGCTGGCGTCGGGGATCGCGCTCGCCGTCGGGGCGTTCGTCAACCGTCTCGGGGTCTCGGTCGGCGAGGGGCCGATCGCGCGCATCACCCTCGAGCACGTCGCGGTCGCCGCGGCGCTTACCCTGTTCGCCGCCGTGCTTGCTTCCGCCTTCGCCGCCCTGCGCGCCGCGGCGATCGAACCCGCCGAGGGGCTTGCGCGATGCCTAGGCGCGCCGTGCTTGCTCTGCTTGTCCTCCTGGCCGTTCCCGCGCGGAGTGCCGAGCCCTGGCCGCAGGCGCTGTGGAACCCCGCCCCCCTCGCCGACGACCTCGTCCTGCCGATCCCCTGCGGGGGGCGGATGGCGTTCCGCCCGGTTCCGGTCCCGGCGGGGCCGGGCCCGCTCGACGATCGCCCGATCGTGCTCGGCGAGGCCGACCCGGCGACCGACTACAGCGAGTTCCCCCGCCGCACGCACCTTGCGGGCGCCTTCCTGCGCGGCGGCGAGCAGGTGATGTGGATCGGGAAGTACGAGGTCACGCGCGACCAGTACGCCGCCGTGATGAACGAGTCCTGCCCAGCGCCCTCGGCGGCGGGCCGGGTGCCTGCCGCCGAGGTCTCCTGGTTCGACGCCGTCGCCTTCACCGCACGGCTGTCGTCCTGGCTGCTCGCCCATGCCCGCGAGGCGCTCCCGGGGAGGGGCCAGGCGCGCGCTTACGTGCGGCTGCCGACGGAAGAGGAGTGGGAGTTCGCCGCGCGCGGCGGGGCGGCCGTCGGCGAGGCGGAGTTTGCCGCCCGCACGCCGCCGATGCCGGAGGGGCTTGCCGCCCATGTCTGGTTCGCGGGGCCGGACTCGGCGGCCGGCCGCGCCCGGCCCGCGGGCTCGCTCAAGCCCAACCCCTTGGGCCTGCACGACATGCTCGGCAACGTCGCCGAATGGGTGCTCGAGCCCTATCGGCTGAACCGTGTCGGCCGCCCGCACGGCCTCGTCGGCGGGGTGGTGGCGCGCGGCGGGCACTACCTCACCGATGCGGCATCGATCCGTTCCGCCTTGCGCGAGGAGTATCCGCCCTTCAATCCGCGCGACGGCGCCCCCCTCCGCTTGCGCACCGTCGGCTTCCGCGTCGTGCTCGGACTCGTCGCGACGGTCGATGATGCCGCGCCGGATGCCTTCCGTCGCGCCTTCGCCGACGCGGCGGCCTCGCGCGAGCGGCTGGCCGAGGACCCGCGCGGCCTGCTCGCCCAGATCCGCCGCGAGACCACCGATCCGGCGCTCGCGCGCGGGCTTGCCGCAGTCGATGCCGCGCTGCGGGCGGAAGCGCGCCTTAGGGCGGACCGCGAGCGGGCGGCCCTGCGCGCGAGCCTCGAGGCGGCCGCCGCTCTCGCCCGCCTGGTCGCGCTCGCGCAAGGCAATGCGGCGGTGCTGGAGGCGGTCTTGCGCCTGCTCGAGGGCCTCGGTCCGCTCCTGCCCGAGGCCTCGCGCGCGCCGCTGGCCGCCGCCCGCGAAGGGCTCTCCGCCCGGGTGGCGGAAACCCCGGCCGGGGTCGCGCAGGTGTTGGATGCCTATTTGCGCACCGTGCGCGACGCGGCCGGCGAGGGCGAGACGGCGATCGCGGAGGAGGCGCGGATCGTGGCGGAGGAGTTGCGGGCGCGCGGGCTGCGGCTCGGGCCGGAGCTCGTCGCGGTGGTCGCGCGGCACATGGGCGAGGCGCGCCGCGGCCGGCCTGCCCTCCGCCGCCGAGGCCGAGGCGGCCATCCTCGCTGCGGCGGGCCTGCCTCAGAGGCGACGATAGGCCTCGAGCGCGCGGGTGAGGTCGTCTGCTCCCTGTTCGAGACGCCGCACTACCTCCGGGTCGGGGGCGCGAGCGGCGGCGGCGCGGTCGCGCTCGAGCCGGTCGAGATCGCGCGCGAGCGCAGCCCCCCGCCCGCCGTCAGCTTCGGGGCGGGCGGCGCGGGCGGCGGCGAGCTCCTGCCGCAGGGCGGCGAGGCGGGCTTCCAGGCGAGCAAGTCGGCGTTCGGCATCGCGAAGCTGGGCGGCGGTGCGCTCCCGTTCGCGTTCCGCCCGCAGCGCCTGGGCCCGGGCTTCCAGGGCGCGCGCTTCGGCGGAGCGCGCCTCCTGCTTCCAGCCGGGCGGCGCGAACCTCGTCCTCGCCGCTGATCGCTGCCGCCCAGCCGCCGAAGAAGCCGCGCTCTGCGGCCGGGCCGGCCGGGCCGCAGGCGGCGAGGGAAGCCAACAGGAGGAAAGCGCGCGCCGTCATGCCGCCGGCACCCGGGCAAGGGCCTCGCGGAGCTCGCGGGCGCTCTCCTCCATCCGCCGACGCGACTCGGCCACGCGGTCGGCCTGTGGGATCGCGCCGTCCGATCGCATGGCGGCCTCGACCCGGCGGTTGTTCTCGATCGCGGTGTCGATGGCGGCGAGGTCCTCCTCCGCGGCGCGGCGGCTGCGCGCGAGCTGGGCGGCGTTGGCCTCGCCGGCGCGGATCCGAGCCTCGAGGCGGGCGATCTTGGCGCGGTTCTCGGCCGCCACCGCCTGGGCGGCCTGGGCCGCCGCCTCCTGTTCCGCCGCCTCCTCGTTTGCCGCGGCGATGCGCGCCGCCGCCGCCTGTTCGCGGGTGGCGAAGCGCTGGTTGCGCTTGGCGATGTAGTGCCCGGCGGCGGCGCCGAGGGCGGCTCCGGCCGCCGCCCCGACCAGCGCCCCTTCGCCGCGGTTGCGCGGCCCGGCGGCCAGAGCGCCGACCAGCCCGAGCAGGAGCGCGCCTGCGATCGCACCGGTGGCCACCGTTTCGGCGAAGCGTTCGTTCTGTTCGCGCAACTGCCGCTGCGCGGGCGAAAGCGGTTCACCGTCCGCACCGTGCGTCGTCGCGCAGGCCGACGAGCGCAAAGGCGAGAGCGGCGGCACGGGCGAGCGGGCGGGCGCGGGCGAGGGCGGCGAGCATGGCAGGTCACTCGGGGGGCGGAATGGCGAAGACCTCGACCCGGCGGTTGGCCGGGTCGCGCGGATTGGTGGGATCAAGCGGCTGCAGCGGGCCGAATCCCTGAGCGCGCATCCGATCGCGCGGCACGCCGCGGGCGGCGAGGTAGTCGACCACCGCGGCGGCGCGCAGCTCTGAGAGAGCGAGGTTGCGGGCAAGCCGGCCCGTCGAGTCCGTGTGCCCGTTGATCTCGTAGCGATGCCGCGACAGGCGAGGGTCTGTCATCGCATCGGCCAGGGTGTCGAGCAGCGGCCGGGCGTCGGGGCGGATGGCGTAGGAGTTGAGGTCGAAGTTCACCGTCAGCACGATGCCCCGCGTCGTCGAGCCCCGCGATCTGTCGCGTGGTCGGGCTCGCGCAGGCGGCGAACGCGGCGAGACTGAGCAGGACGAGGCGTCGGTCAGCGGCCGGCCAGCGCATCGACGATCTCTGCCCGGGTGGGCGTGCGGTCGGTCATGCGGGTCACGGCAGCTTTCGGATGGCGGGAGAGCCCCAGGCGATCCATCACCGCCTCGCGGTCAGGCGGGGGCGTGTTCTCGCGGTCCCGCAGCTCGGGCGGCAGACGGTAGCTGCGTTCCAGGGCGTCGAGCGCATCCGCTCGCGCTTTCGGGTCGGTTCCCAGCACCGCCCCCGGCGTCGGCGTGCCACCCCGGCGCGGCGGAGGATTTCCGCAACCGCTCCTTCCGCCTGCGCCAGGGCGGGCGCCATGCCCGCCGCGAGCACCATCGCCGCCACCACCATGCGTGGGCCCATCCGCTCCCTCCTGGCTGCCCGTGTCATTTATCAGGCCCGTCGTGGCGATGCGGTGGCGCGCGCACGGCGACGTGACGGTCGGCGCGATAGGCTGCGTCCGATCCTGACGCAGGCGGCTCAGCGCGGGCAGCCAAGCGTGTAGCGCCAGCGGGTCGACAGGCCGAAGCCGGTGACCACGACCTCCACGGTCTGCGCCTCCGGGCCGGTGCCGGTCGGCCGCCAGTCGAAGGAGATCGACCCTCGCCCCGACACGGGGATCCAGGTCGTGGCGAGCTGCTGGCCGCGGTAGAGGACCTCGATGTGGTCGGGCTCGATCAGCGTATCGTAGCGCAGGGTGACCCGTCCCGGCGTGGGGCCGAGATAGTGCCGGGTGCGGGTGATGCCCCGCCCGCCCGACTGCGTCTCCTCGTCGCAGGGCTTGGCGTCGGGCGGGCGCTGCGGCGGCGGTGGCGGCGGGGGAGCACGGGCCTCGCGCGGCGGCGGGAGAGGCGGAGGCGGCGGGGGCGGGAGCCGCGCGATCGGACAGGCAAGGCGCTTGCGTGCCAGTTCCGTCTCCAGGGCGGAGAGGTCGGCGGCAAGGGCCTGTTCGCGCCCCTCCTCGGCAAGGAGGGCAGAGAGGGCGGCGATTTGCGCCGGGTCGGCACGGCAGGCGACGGCGGGATCGAACGGCGGCGGCGACGTGGGGGACGAGCCACCACGCGCCGAGAGCGAGGAAAGACAGGGCAGCAAGCGTGGCGAGGATGGGGGCCAGTGGAACGAAGGGCGGCGGCCGGGCAGGCAGGCCGTCGTCGAGGGCAGCGATCGGCCCTCCGCCGGGCGGCCGGTCCTCCGGCCGCAGCCCCCAGGGTGCCAGGGAGGGGATCCCGTCGACGAGATGCACGGCCTCCCAGCCCGGAACCTCGATCGACGCCGCGAGGAGCGGGGCGAGGGCCGGGAAGTCGCGCTCCGCCGCGCGACGCAGCTCCGAGAGGGCGCGTCCGAGCGCGCTGCGGAGCCGGGCGCGATCCTCGGCGGCCAAGGCGAGGTAGGCGACGGCGTCGTTCGCCTCGGCCGACCAGAGGATGCCTTCCCCCTCCGTCCGGGGTTCGGCGAACAGGCGCTCCCAACCTGGGCCGAGCACGCGGGCCGCGAACGGGGCGAGGAGGGCGTGCGCCTCAGCCGGCGAGCGTCCTGCGGGGAGGGTCGCAACAAGCCCCGGCGGCCGCGATGGGGTTCGGGCGAGGAGCAGGCTCACGGCAGACGCACCGTGCCCACGACCACCGTCTGGCCCGCACCCGCCTCGCCGCGCAGCACGCGATCGGGCTGGCCCGGGCGGCGGATGGTGACCCGGAAGGGCGAGACCGGCGGCCCGCCCGGGTTCCGTCCGTAGTGGGTCACCTCGATCCGGTAGGTGCCCGGCGGCGGCTCGGAGGCCCAGGTCACGTTCTCGACCGGGGTGCGCGAGATCCCCCGCGGCCCTCCCGAGACGTTCATGTCCACGTCAAGCTCTGCCCCACAACCTCTTCGATTTTCGAAATAGATCCTGGTGCCGTCGGGGCAGATCACGGCGAGGTCGAGATCGTTCACGTCGTCCCAGGCCAGGATGATCTGGGTGTTGCCTTCGCGCGCCCCCTCCCGCCGGGCCCGCTCGGCATCCGGGTTGGGGCGCGGCGGGTCGGGGCGTGAGGCCTCGGCGCGAGGGGGCGGCCCGGGCGGTAGGGGCGGGCAGGCAAGGCGCGCCGCGCCGACCTCGCGGGCGAGCCGGGCAAGGTCGGCGCGGAGCGCGAGCGTCCGGTCCTCCTCCAGGCGACGCTCCTCGAGAGCGATCAGCCCCCGCGGCTCCGCGACGCAGGCCGGGGCGGAAACGGCGAACCACCGCCAAGGGTCCCAGGCGAGGAGAATGAGGAGAAGCAGGAGAAGCAAGGCCAGCAGAAGGCCAAGCCACACCCAGAGCCGACGCCGGCCCGCCGCACGGTCGGGCACGGCCGGAAACAGGATGGACATCCGCCTCGGCGCAGCCTCGATCGGGCGGCGCAGCGCCTCGGGGCCGATGGACCGCCCGTTCTCCTCGTGCGCCCAGCCGACCAGAACCGGCTTGCCGGACAGGACACGGACGAAACTTCGGTCAGGCACGCGAAGGGCGAGGGCGATCGCTTGGCCGAGCAGCCGGTCGCTTTCCTCCGCCGAGGCCTGCAGGGCGGAAGCCTCCGCCTCGATGTCGGCGACCAGCCGGTCGAGGGCGACCTCGGCGGCCGCGCGCGCCTCCGCCGGCAGAGCATCGAGCGCCAGCGGCTCGCCGTCGCCCGCGGCGTACCAATCGACAACGCCGCGGTCGCTGTCGGGGACCGGTTCGGCGAACAGCGCGGCGTGGTCCGGCCCGTGCGCGCGGCGCAGATGCGCCACGATTTGCGGATAGGCCTCGATCACAGGCCGCCCGCCGACGGAAAGCGGATGGAGCCGCTCGCCCGGGAAGGTGGCGATGGCGCGCGGGTCGGGCATCGCGCGCGGTCAGCGCCCGGGCGCGGGCGGGGGAGGAGCGGGCGCCTGAGGCGCCTCGCCCGCGGCCGGACGCTCCGCCTCGCCGGGCGGCTCGAGGCTCGGAAGCGGACCCTCGGGGCGACAGACGTCTCCGGCGAGGACCGTGCGCAGGGCAGCGATCCGGCGCTCGAGCTCGGCATTCGCCGCCCGTGCCTGCTCCAGCGCGGCGCGGTGGGGCGTCTCCTCGGCCACCGTGGCGAGGAGCTCCCGCCCGGCCCAGGCACCGACCGCCGCCCGCCAGCCGAGCCAGAAGCCGAGCACCAGGAACACGATCGCCACGGTCAAGCCGGCAGGCAGAAGCCACCAGCCGCCGGCCGTTGGTGCGGCAGCGACCGGCCGCGGCTGCGCCGGAAGCGGTGGCGGGGGAGGGGGCGGCGGGACAGCGGCCGGAGGGGCGGGCGGAGGGCGCGCTGCCGCCTCGGCCCGTGGCTCGGCGAGGGCGGGGAGATATCGCCCGACCCCCTGCGCCAGCAGCGCGGCGAGCCGGCCGGGATCGTCGCCGGTCCCTCTCGGCGCCAGCCCCCAGCCGGTGAGGACCACCCCGCGGTCGAGCACGAGCACCCCGTCAAGATCGGCAAGAACGAGCGCACGTCGAACCAGCGTCCCGTCCTCCGGCTCGTCGAGGATGGGGCGAAGGCTGGCCAGAGCCTGCCTGAGCCGGGCCTCGGCCTCGGCCCGGCGCGCAGGCGAGAGCGAGGAGAGGGGGAGCGGCTCGCCCTCGCCCTCGCCATACCAGGCGATCGCGGTCGGCGAACCGTCCGCCCCGCGGGTGAGCACGGGTTCGGCGAACAGGGCAGGGTCGGCTCCCGAGGCCGAAAGCCGGGCGACAAGACGTGGGTAGGCCTCAAGCACCGTCCGGCCGTCGAGCGTGACCGGTTCGAGCCCCGAGAGGTCGGTGCGGGCGAGAAGGCGCGGCGCGCTCATCGGCAGGGGTTCCCGAACGGAGACGGGGCGAGGTTAGCGCGCGCGCCAGGGCAGCGGCATGGCAGAAGGACGGCGACGACGTTCGACCCGGAGCCTGCGATGCCCCTTCGCCCCTGGCTTGCCGCCTCGCCGATCCTGCTCGTCCTTGTCCTGATGGCGGGATTCGGCCGCTCCGCCGCTCTGTCCGGCGCGGCGGGGCTTGCCTTGGCGGCGGGGCTCGCGTTCGGGCCCTTTGCGCTCGACCGGGCGACCGGGGTTGGAATCTTCGCCTCCTTCCTCGGCGTTGCCCTGGAGGGCATGTTCCTCGCCGCCACGGTGGTCGCGATCGTCTGGCCGGCGCTTGCGCTGCACCGCTGGCAGGAGGAAACGGGAGCGCTCGAGCGCGTCCGTGCCGCGCTCGGGGTGCTGACCACCGATCCGGCGGCGCGCACGCTTCTCGTCGGCTGGTTCTTCGCCCTCTTCGTCGAGGGGGCGGCGGGGTTCGGCACGCCCGTCGCTCTCGCCGCCCCCCTGCTTGCGGGGTTCGGCCTCGCGCCCGCCCGGGCGGTTGCGGTCGCCCTGATCGGCCACGCGGTCGGGGTCTCCTTCGGCGCCGTCGGCACCCCGGTTCTTGCCCAGGCCGAGCTCGTCTCGGTCGCCGAACGGGCGCTTGCCGGTCCGACCGCCCTGATCCACGGCCTGCTCGGTCCTGGCCTCGCCATCGCCGCCGTCGCCTCGGGCCGGGGCCATGCGGCAGGCCCCCGGACGCGCGCTCGCGCTCGCTCTTCTGGCCGCCGTGCTGTTCCTCAGCCCCTCGGTGCTGATCGCGCACGCGATCGGGCCCGAGCTGCCCACGCTGCTCGGCGCACTCGCGGGCGGGGCCGGCTTCGTGCTGCTCCTCGCACGGTTCCGCCCGCCTTCGTTCGCGGGGCTCCGGCTCGGCTCGGCTCTCGCCCCGTATCTCGTGCTGATCGGGCTCGTGCTGGTCACCCGCCTCGCAGCACCGGTGCGGGCGCTCGCCGAGGCTCCGGTGTTGGGCTGGCAGCTCTGGGGCAGGTTCGGCGGCTCCGTGCGTCCCCTGTTCCATCCCGGCACGCTGCTCGCGGCGGCGTTCCTTCTCGGCGGGATCTGGCGCGGGGCGCGTCTGCCCGTCCTGCTGCGGACGCTGGGGCGGACCGGGCTCGGCCTGGGCCGAGTGGCGGTTGGGTCTGGTCGCGCTGCTCACGCTGTCGCGGCTGATGCTGCATGCGGGCATGATCGCGGCTCTGGCGGAGGCGGCCACGCGCGGCATCGGCCCCCTCTATCCCGCCGTCGCGCCCGCCGTCGGCGCGCTCGGCGCCTTCGTCACCGGCTCGGCCACCGCCTCCAACATCCTCTTCTCCGCCCTGCAGGAAGCGACCGCCGAGGGGCTCGGCCTTCCGCCCGTCCTTCTCCTCGCCGCGCAAGGCGTGGGCGCGGCGGTGGGGAACATCGTCTGCCCCCACAACATCGTGGCGGGCGCGGCGACGGTGGGGATCGCAGGGGCGGAGGGGGCGATCCTGCGCGCGACCCTGCTTCCCTGCCTCTTCTACCTCGCGGCCGCCGGCGCGCTCGTTTGGTCCTTCGCGCCATAAGCCGCCTCGGCCTCGGCCACACGGCGCACGGCGGCGACGAAGCCGTCCGGGTTGAGGGAGATGGAGTCGATTCCTGCCTCGACGAGGAAGGCGGCGAAGTCGGGATGGTTCGACGGCGCCTCGCCGCAGATGCCGACCGGGCGGCCGGCCGCGTGCGCGCGGCGGATCACGTCGGCGATCATGCGCCGGACCGCCTCGTTGCGTTCGTCGAACAGCTCGCGCAGCTCCGCGTTGTCGCGATCAACCCCGAGCACGAGCTGGGTGAGGTCGTTCGAGCCGATGGAGAAGCCGTCGAAGCGCTCGGCGAAGGCTTCGGCGAGGATCACGTTGGACGGGATCTCGCACATCACGTACACCTGCAGGCCCCGCTCGCCGCGCGTCAGGCCGTGTTCGCGCATCAGCGCGAGCACGCGGTCGGCCTCCTCCGGCGTGCGGCAGAAGGGGATCATCACCACGATGTTGTCGGCTCCGATCGTCTCGCGCGCCATCTTCACCGCCCGGCACTCAAGCGCGAAGGCCTCGCGATAGCGGGGCGAGGCGTAGCGGGAGGCCCCCCTCAGCCCCAGCATCGGGTTCTCCTCCGCGGGCTCGAAGTCCGCCCCGCCGACGAGGTGGGCGTATTCGTTCGACTTGAAGTCCGACAGGCGCACGATGACAGGGTTCGGGTGGTAGGGAGCGGCGATCAGGGCGATGCCGCGCGCGAGCGTCTCGACGAAGTAGGACGGCTTGTCCGGGAAGCCGCGCGCAAGCCGCTCGATCTCCCTGCGGGCGGAACGATCCGTCACCTCATCGAAGCGCACGAGCGCCATGGGGTGCGCCCGGATCACCGCGTTGATGATGAACTCCATCCGGGCAAGCCCAACCCCCTTGGCGGGCAGGCGCCACCAGCGGAGTGCCGCGGCCGGCGAGGCGATGTTGAGCATCATCCGCGTGCGCGTGGCCGGGATGGCGGAGAGGTCGACCTCCGTCGCGGCGAAGGGCACGCGCCCGTCGTAGACGCGGCCCTCAGAACCTTCGGCGCAGCTCACCGTCACCTCCTGCCCATCGCGCAGGGTGCGGGTGGCGAGCTGCGTGCCGACCACGGCCGGAAGCCCCAATTCGCGCGAGACGATGGCGGCGTGGCTCGTCGTCCCGCCGTGGTCGGTGACGATGGCGGCCGCGCGCCTCATCAGCGGCACCCAATCGGGGTCGGTCTGTTCCGTGACCAGGACGGCACCGTCGGGGAAGTCGGCCCCCGCCTCGGGCGAATGGACCACCCGCACCGGGCCCGCGGCGATCTTGTCGCCGACCGCCGCGCCCGTGAGCAGAGGGGCGCGCGGCTTGCCGGTCAGCCGCCAGGTGCGCAGCACAGCGCCTTGCCGCGTGGCATGCACGGTCTCGGGCCTCGCCTGCACGATCCAGATCACGCCCGTCACGCCGTCCTTCGCCCATTCCATGTCCATCGGCCGGCCGTAGTGGCGTTCGATCGCGCAGGCCGCGCGGGCGAGTTCGAGGATCTCGGCGTCGGCAAGCACGAAGGCGTCGCGTTCGCGGCGGGTCGTTTCGATGAGAGCGGTGCGGGCGGAGCCGCCCTCGGCGTAGACCATCTTGACCGCCTTGGCCCCGCGGGTCTTTTCGAGGATGGGCACCTTCGTGGGGTCGGCGAGCGGGGCCTTGAAGACGAGGTAGCGGTCCGGGTCGACCGCTCCCTGCACGATCGGCTCGCCGAGGCCCCAGGCGGCGTTGATCAGCACCACGCCGGGAAAGCCGCTCTCGGTGTCGATGGAGAACATGATCCCCGCCGCGCCGAGATCAGCCCGCACCATCGCCTGCACGCACACGGAGAGCGCGACGGCGAGATGGTCGAAGCCATGGAGGTCGCGATAGGCGATGGCGCGGTCGGTGAAGAGGGAGGCGAAGCAGGCGCGGCAGGCATCGAGCAGGGCGCGCGGGCCGCGCACGTTGAGGAAGGTCTCCTGCTGGCCGGCGAAGGAGGCGTCGGGCAGGTCCTCCGCGGTGGCGGAGGAGCGGACGGCGACGGCCGGGTCGGGCTCGCCCAGGCGACGGCCGAGTTCGGCATAGGCGCTTCGGATCGCCTCCGCGAGGTCGGGAGCGAACTCGGTCTCGAGGATCAGGCGCCGGATCGCCGCTCCGGTGTCGGAAAGCGAGGCGTTGCCGGAACGATACGCGGCAAGAAGGGTCTTGATACGCTCCGGCAGGCCGTGCGCGGCGAGATGGGCGCGGTAGGCTTCGGCGGTGGTGGCGAAGCCGGGCGGCACGCGCACGCCTGCGTGGCCCAGCGCGCGGATCATCTCGCCGAGCGAGGCGTTCTTGCCGCCCACCCGAGCAACGTCGTCACGCCCGACCTCCTCCAGCCACACCACCGGGTTTTCCATCGTGCCCTCCCGTCTCGTTGCCGGCGCAGGCGATCACGCCGGGCAGGCGGGCTGCCTTGATGAAGCGCAAGGGGCGGGGGTCAGTCGCGGCGGAGGATGCCGGTGAAGGTGACGACGGCCATGGAAACGAGGACAAGCCCGCCGAGCGCGTAGGCGAAACGGGTGGCCCGCCACCATTCCGCGCCGGGCTCGGTGCGCCGGGCGCTTGGCGCCGAAGCCAAGCGCGACGGGCCAGCCAGCGGCCATGGCGGGCTCGGCTCCCTTGGGAGACGGGCAGAGGTCGACACTGCCGTTGACGGTGGCGCCGGTGGCGTCGAGCACGACCGGTGACGTTCCGCTGGCGACACCCCGCAGGGGGTGTCGACAGACTCGCGCCGCACAGAACGAGGCTGCCTTGAATGGTCGCGCGGGGGAGGCGGACGGTGCCATTGGCCTTGAAACGATGGCCCTCGATCGGGCGGAGGAACAAAGCGCCCTCGATCCGCGCGCCGTCTGCCCATCTGCCCAAAGGGCAACGCCTTCATGGCTAGCGCCCAGCGCGGCGCCGTTGAGGGTCAGCAGGCCGCCAATGTGGGCTCGCCGAAGCACCAGCTCGGCACGAACCGTCGTCCGCTCCAGGAGAACGTCGCCCGCCGTTCTCAGACCTTCGGCCTCGATTCGGTCGAGGGTTGAGCGAGAGAGGTCAAGGCGAACGAGCGAGGCGTCGGAGGCGATCAGCACAAACCCTCCCTCGCCGTCCGCCCCCGCGCAGTGAGTGAGCGACAGCGCCGGCGCCGGACCGTCGATCGCGCCGAGCCCCCGGATGTCCACCCCGCCCGAAATGCGCGCGTGGCGCACGCTGAGCCCCCGGCGATGAACGGTGACGCGTCGGCCGCCCCCGTCCGTCGCCTCGCCCAAAAGCAAGGCTGCGAGGAAAGCCCCCCGCACCACGCGCTCGCCCTCGGCAAGCGCCGCAAGGTCGGCCTCCCTCCCTTCCGCCGCCGCCGCGGCGACCTGCCGTTCCGCCTCGTTCTGCGGCTGCATCGACCCCCTGCCGCACCGGGGCGCGCAGCATGCCGCAGGCGGGCCCGCTACGCCACCTCGCGCACGGTGCGCGACCGCCAGGTGAGCGCCTCGGCGACGTGCACGCGGCGAACCGTCTCCGAACCCGCGAGGTCGGCGAGCGTGCGCGCCACGCGCAAGGTGCGGGCGAAGCCGCGCGTGGAGAGCCGCAGGCGCTGGGCGGCGGTCTCGGCGAAGGCGAGCGCCTCGGACTCCGCCGAGAGAGTCTCGCGCAGCACCGCGCCGTCCGCTTCGGCGTTGCAGCGCGGACCATCCGCCCCGTAGCGGCGGCGCTGGCGTGCCCGCGCCTCGGCCACCCGGGCGGCGACGGCGGCGGAGGTCTCGCCCGGGCGCACGCGCGTCAGTTCCGCTGGCGCAATGGGCAGCACCTCGACGAAGAGGTCGATGCGATCGAGCAACGGCCCGGACAGCCGGCCCTGATACTCCTCCCCGCAGCGCGGCGCCTTGGCGCATTCGCGCGCGGGGTCGCCGAGATGGCCGCAGCGGCAGGGGTTCATCGCGGCGACGAGCTGGAACCGGGCAGGGTAGGTGACGTGGGCGGAGGCGCGGGCGACGGTGGTGCGCCCCGTCTCCAGGGGCTGGCGCAGCGCCTCGAGCGTGAGGCGCGGGAACTCGGGCAGTTCGTCGAGGAAAAGCACGCCGCGGTGGGCGAGGCTGATCTCGCCGGGCCTCGCGCGGTGCCCGCCCCCGGCAAGCGCGGCCTGCGAAGCGGTGTGGTGCGGTTCGCGGAAGGGCGGGCGGGTGATCAGGCGGCCGTCGCGCAACAGGCCGGCGACCGAGTGGATCATGCTCACTTCCAGGGCCTCGGCCGGCGTGAGGTCGGGCAGCAGCCCCGGCAGGCGGGCGGCGAGCATCGATTTGCCCGCACCGGGCGGGCCGATCAGCAGCAGGTTGTGGCCGCCCGCCGCGGCGACCTCGAGGGCGCGCTTGGCGCTCTCCTGCCCCTTGACGTCGATCAGGTCCGGCTCGGGTGGGGCCGTCGGGGCAGCCGGGCGGGCCGGAGGCGGGATGGCGGCGTCGCCGCGGAAATGCGCGACGAGCTGGAGCAAGGTCTCGGCAGGCAGGATGGGCGCGTGCCCGGACCAGGCAGCCTCCGCACCTTGCGGGGCAGGGCAGACGAGGCCGAGGCCGCGTGCGGCCGCCCCGATCGCCGCCGGCAGCACCCCTGCGACCGGCGCAAGCCGCCCGTCGAGCCCGAGCTCGCCGAGAGCGGCGTGGGCCGAGGCGGCCTCGCGCGGGATGATGTCCATCGCGGCGAGAAGCCCGAGCGCGATCGGCAGGTCGAAGTGGCTCCCTTCCTTGGCGAGATCGGCCGGGGCGAGGTTGACCAGGATCCGCTTCGGAGGGAGCGCCAGCCCCATGGAGGTGAGGGCGGCGCGCACCCGCTCGCGGCTTTCCGCAACCGCCTTGTCCGGCAGGCCGACCAACGCGAAGGCTGGAAGCCCCGGTGCAATCTGCACCTGCGTCTCGACCGCGACGGTGTCGATGCCGTGGAAGGCGAAGGTCGGGACGCGTGCGAGCATGGGCACACACGGTAGCGACGCCTCCGCAGTGCCTCAACCACGGCGAGCAAAAGCCGAAGCGGCGTCCGAAGCAGCATCCGCGGCGGAGGAAGCGGGTCCTGGGCTGCAGCATCGCGCTGGGCCGGGCCTTGCGAGCCTGCAGACGACGGCTCGGCGCCGCCGCGATCCGCTGCGCAAGCCCCTCAGGTGTCGGCCCCAGGGATGACGTGTGGGTCGCCGGAAACGACACCGGCCGGGAGGACGCGCGCCGCGTCATGAAGCGTGCCCGCAGTGGTGAACCAGATGTGCTCGCGCCACGCGGTGGAGTTCGCGAGGGCGGTGCGCAGATGGCAGAGATCGTGCGGGCGGCCGACACTGTCGGGGTGGAGCGCGATCCCCATCACCAACGGCTGGCGGCGGACTGCACGAGCCTGTCGTCGAAAGTCTCGACGATGATCGCCGCGAACTCGCCTGCTCCATCCCGGCGCGTCGTCGCCCGCCTTCCTGGGGTGGGGAGGGGCAAGACGCGGGCCGACGCGCGTGCGCACCGAGACCGGCTGGTCGTTCAAGCATGACTTCAGCGTCCAGGGGTAGCCCGCCTCGATCGGCAGATCCGGCGTCGCCCGGCTTACCGCGTTCCGGGGGCCGAGCCGCCCGCGCGGCGGCTTGCCCTCTGCGCGGCGAGGGCGGCGATCGGTCGCGCGACACGCGCCCCGTTCGGCCACATGTCGTCGGCGCGGTCAGGCGATCGCCGAGCAGTGGGAGCGGCCGTGCGACGGAGGATCCAGCCCTCGCCCCCGGAGCAACCGGGAGCGAGGGTCATGCGGTCGGCGAGAAGAGGAAAGACCGGGCTCAGCCGGCGGACTTGATCGCGATCCGCGAGGAGGGCTTGGCAGGCTCGGGCGGGCGGGGGATGGTGATGGTGAGCACGCCCTTGGCGAACTCGGCCGAGACGTCCTCGGGTTTGGGCACGAAGGGGAGCTGGAGGGTGCGCACGAACGCGCCGTACGAGCGCTCCTGCACGTGCCAGCCCTTGTCCTCCTTCGTCGTTTCGCTCTTCTTCTCGCCCTTGAGGGTGAGCAGGTCGTCCTCGACCGAAAGTTCGACGTCCTGCTCGGTCATGCCCGGCAGTTCGGCGGTGACGACGAGGCCGGTCTCGGTCTCCTTGACATCGATGGCCGGCCGCCAGTCGGTGCGGAACACCGGCATCGGCGCAAGAGAGCCCAAACTCTTCTCGAGCCCTTCCTGCAGGCGGCGCATCTCGTCCAGCATGCGGTCGAGGCCGCCTGGGCCGAACAGCGACGGAAGCATCGCCATGGCTTGGTCTCCTCCGGTTGCGACGGGTCGAACAGGACCCGCGGTCGCGCCCGCGCGACCGCCGTGGTCCCTACGCGCGCGGACCTTGGAAGCGCCTTGACCAGGGTCAAGCCCGGCGCAGGCGGTAGCGCCAGACCGAGGCGGGAGGGATGTTGAGGGGTGTCCAGGCGATGCGCTCCCCCTCGAGGCCGAGCGCACGGATCGGCAGCGGCGAGGTGACGCAGTAGGTGTAGTGGAGGAATCCCCGTCCCGGGGCGACGGTGTCGATCGCCCGGATCAGCGCGGCTTGCCTCTCGCGCGGCAGAAGGACGAGGGGAATGCCGCAGACGACGCAGCCGATCGCGCCGTGCAGGCTGGGGTCGAGGATGTCCGACAGCCGCCAGGCGTCGCCGCAGATCACGCTCACGCCTGGGAAGCTGCGGCGGAGCACCTCGGCCATCTCTGGCACGATCTCGATCACGGTGAGCCGCGCAGGGGTGATGCCGCCCTCCAGCAGGGCCCGGGTGATCGCGCCCGTCCCGGCCCCGAGCTCGAGGATCGGACCGGGCGGCCCGGCGCGCACGGCATCCGCGATCCTGCGCCCAAGGGCCGGCGAGGAGGGGACGATCGAGCCCATCTCGAGGGGATTGGCCAGCCAGCGTCGGAAGAACAGCCAAGCGCGCGCGGCAGCGGAGAGGGCAGGGTGAGCGCCGGCGGCGCCCTCGGCGTGGGCCTGGGTCATGCGGGTCAGAGCCTGGATGGCGGGTTGCGAAGGGCAGGCGCGCTGTGAAGCATCGTGACGATTGCAGGACTATCGCAGTTCCATGACAGCGTCGACCAGGGGAGTGCGGAACATCGTGCAGCCGGCACAGGCCCGTGGCATCATCTCAGGGATCAAGCGGCCCGGACGGGCCACATCCGGGTGCCGACAGGGCCCATGAGCGCGCGAATCCTCGTCGTCGACGACGTCCCCGCCAACGTGAAGCTGCTCGAGGCGCGGCTTGCTGCCGAGTACTACGAGGTGCGCACGGCTCAGTCGGGGCCGGCTGCCCTGGAGATCGCCCCGGCCTGGGCCCCTGATCTCATTCTGCTCGACGTCATGATGCCCGGGATGGACGGCTTCGAGGTCTGCGAGCGCCTGAAGGCCGACCCGGCCACCGAGCACATCCCCATCGTCATGGTCACCGCCCTCGGAGACAGTTCGGAACGGGTGCGGGGTCTCGAGGCGGGGGCCGATGATTTCCTCACCAAGCCGGTCGACGACGAGACGCTGTTCGCCCGCGTCCGGTCCCTGGTGCGCTTGAAACGGTTGCTCGACGAGTGGCGGCTGCGGGCGGAGACGACAAGCCAGCTCGGTGTGCGGGCGGGCCAGGAGCCTCCTCCCTCCGTCCAAGGCACGCGGGCGCTCGCCCTCGTGGTCGATGCGGTGGAGTGGCAGCGGATCGAGGCGGCCCTCGGCGCGGAGGGAATCCGCGGCGCATGGGTTCGCAGCGGTCATGAGGCGATGGCCCGCCTCGCATCAGCCGCCTACGACCTCGTCCTGCTTGACCTGAGGCTCGCCGCCGAGGATCCGCTCCGTCTCGCCTCGCGCCTGCGCGCGGAGGAGGCAACGCGCGACACGCCGCTGCTGCTGCTCGCCGAACCGGGCCATCGCCAGGTCCTCTTCCGCGGCTTCGACCTCGGCGCCAACGATTACATCATCCGACCCCTGGATGCGAACGAGCTGCGCGTGCGCGCGCGGAACCAGATCCGTCGTAAGCTGTACCAGGACCGTCTGCGCGCCGATCTCGCCTACTCGATCTCGCTCGCGCTCACCGATCCGCTGACGGGGCTTCACAACCAGCGCTACCTGCGCGGCCACTTGCGGTCGCTGCTCGCGTCCTTGCGGGGCGGCGGCGGGTCGCTTGCCGCCATGATGCTGGACCTCGACCATTTCAAGGCGATCAACGACCGCTACGGCCACGCGGTGGGCGACGCGGCGCTGCAGGCGGTGGCGAGCGCGATCCGCAAGCACGTCCGGCTGTTCGATACGGTGGCCCGCTACGGCGGCGAGGAGTTCGCCGTGGTGATGCCGGGGGCGACGGCGGCCGATGCGGCGGTGGCGGCGGAACGGCTCAGGCGCGAGGTCGCGGGGCTGCACTTCGCCCCCCTCCCCGGCGTGGTGCACCCGCTCACGGTCAGCATCGGGGTGGCCGCCGTGGCGGCGGAGGCGGTGGACGACGAGACCTCCGCCGCGGAAGCCCTGCTCCGCCGCGCCGACCAAGCCCTCTACGAGGCGAAGCGGCAGGGGCGGAACCGGGTCGTCGTGGTGCACAACGAGGGCGAAGCCCTCCCGGTCCTCTAGCGGCGGTCTCGACGGGGCGGGTCCGAGGCTGATCTGGCCGCGCCGGGGGCGCCGACCGGCGGCCGGTCGAAACGCGCCGCGGATAGGAGGACGCAGGCCCCGGCCGCTACTTGATCTTGGCTTCCTTGAAGATGACGTGCTTGCGGACCACCGGGTCGTACTTGCGCAATTCGAGCTTGTTCGTCTTGGTCCGCGCGTTCTTCTTCGTGACGTAAAAGTAGCCGGTGTCGGCAGTGCTGACGAGCTTGATGAGGACGGTGTTGGTCTTGGCCATCGTGCTTACCTCGCGCGGTCCGGCGGCAGACTGCCCGGCCGACCAGACTTACGGCAATCTTCCCCCACTCCCTTCCCTCGCGTTCCCGACGCCCTCGCCGTATCGCTAAGAGTGCGGGCACACCGGCGTGGTCACGGCGACCCTCGCTTGGCGAGGGAGCGATCCTGGTCGAGCGCAGCGCCACGCAAGAGCCACAGGGCGGCAGCGATGTCAAGTTCGCCGCCGGCGGACGGTGGGCAAACGTCGCGCAGACGCGCGATCTCGCCGACGGCAGCAGGCCGTTCCCGAACCGCGCGCCACGCCCCGCCCGCCTCGGGCCCTTGCCCGGCGGCGCGGCGCCGCAGGTCGCGTTCCATCGCCGTCTCGCCGCGGCTCGTGCACACGTCGGGCAGGACACCAAGACCTTGGATCGGATAGCCCGAGGGCGCATGCAGGCTGGCCCAGGTCAGATGCACCTCGCTGTCGTCGGCGAGCGGCACCACGGTCTGGATCAGTCCCTTGCCTGTGGTGACGGAACCGACGAGGGCGGCGCGGCCGTTGTCCTGCAGCGCGGCGGCGAGGACCTCGGCCGAGGAGGCCGAAGAGCCGTCGACGAGCACAACGATCGGCAGGCCCGCGGCGAGATCGGGCCCGGAGGCGCGATGCACCCGCGAGGCGTCGGGATGGCGGCCACGCGCCTCGGCGATGACGCCGTCGGAGAGGAAGAGGTCGGCGGCGGCGATCGCTTGGCGCAGCAGCCCGCCGCGATTGCCGCGCAGGTCGAGCACCAGCCCGGGAGGCGCAGGGTCGCGATGCGCGACCTCGACCACGGCGCGGGCAAGACGGCGGTCGGTCAGGCGGTTGAAGCCCGAAACCCTCAGCACGGGGATGGTGCCGTGCCAAAGAACGAAGACCGTCTCGGCGGCCACCATGGCACGGACGAGCACCACGGTCTCCGAGCGGCCGCCGCGCCGGGCGACGGTCAGCGTCAGCGGCTCGTTCTCCTCGCCGCGCAGAAGTCCCTGCAAGGCCTCCGCATCGAGCCCACGGGTCGTGCGGCCGTCGATGGCGAGCACCCGGTCGCCCGGTCTGAGCCCAGCCGCCCAGGCAGGAGAGTCGTCGATCACCCGACGCACCACGGCAGCGCCACCCTCGGGGGCAAGCTCCAGGCCGAGCCCCGCCTCGCCGAAGCGTCGCATTCGCGCCGCGCGGGCTTCCGACCGCGGCACGTAGCGCGAGTAGGGGTCGAGGTCGGCGAGGGCGTCGTTGAGGAACAGACGCAGCAGCGTCTCGTTGCCCTGCGCGCGGAGCGGGGCAGACGCGGCGACGGCCGCCTCGATCAGCCGAAACGCCGCCTCCCACGCACCGGGAAGGCTTGCAAGCGCACTTGCCTCCGCGCGAGCGAGCACCCCGGAAGGCCCGCGCAGCACCAGCCGCTCACGCTCCCGCTCCAGCGCGAGGTCGCGGTCGATCGCGACCAGGCCGCGCAGCCCCGCAGCGGTGAACCGGGCAAGGTCGGGCGCATCAACATGTCGCTCGGCGACCGCCGCATAGGCCCCGCGCAGGACGGGAGAAAGGGTGGCGAGGTCGGCCGCGCTCGCCCGCGCACAGACCGCAAGGGCAACAAAGGCGAGCCCGAGAGCAACCGACCGCCGGCGTGCCGGAGGTGCGAGGACGCGAGGGGGAGCGACACAACGGGCGATGGCCGTGCGAACCCGCAACGATGTGTTGTGATCTGAGTATGCGGCAGCTTGCCGAAGCCGCGAAATCGCGCCTTTGTGCGGGCCGGGTCTGCCACCGCGCCGCTCAGCCGCCCGCCGCTTGGCGCCGCCCGCGCGCCCTGCCGCGTGCCGCGCCCTTCAGCCCGCTGCGCGCCGGGCCAAGCGCCTTGCCTTTCTCGGCAAGCAGGCGCACCGCCTGCTCGAGATCGATCTCCTCCATCGCGAGTCCCTTGGGCAGCGACGCGACGCGCGCCCCGTGCTGCACATAGGGGCCAAAGCGGCCACGACGTACGGTGACCTCTCCACCCTCGGGGTGCTCGCCGAGGCTGCGCACGGAGTCGAGCTTCCGCGCAAGCAGCACCACGGCGCGGTTGAGCCCGATGCTCAGCACGTCGTCGTCTGCCTCGAGCGAGGCATAGACGTTGCCGACCTTCACGTAAGGCCCGAACTGGCCGAGCCCGGCGTAGATGGGTTCGCGGCGTTCGGGGTGGATGCCGACGAGGCGAGGCAGGGACAGCCAACCAAGCGCCTGCTCGAGGGTGACCGAGGCCGGATCGATTCCCTTCGGGAGCGACGCTCGCTTCGGCTTGGGCACGGCCTCCGCCGCCTTGCCCCTGCCCCGCTTGCGCGTCGCGCCGTCCTCCTCTGGCGGTCCGTCCTTTGCCTCGCCGAGCTGGACATAGAACCCGTAGGGTCCCTTCTTCAGGTGGACGGGCTCGCCGGTCTCGGGGTGGTGCCCGAGCAGACGCTCCTCGCCCTCGCCATCTCCCGCGGTGAGGTTCCGCGTATAGCGGCACTCGGGGTAGTTCGAGCAGCCGATGAAGGCACCGGTGTTGCCGCCGATGCGAAGCCCAAGTCGCCCCGTCCCGCAGCGCGGACAGGCGCGGGGGTCGCTGCCGTCGCCTCGCTCGGGGAAGAAGTGGGGGCCGAGTTCGCGGTCGAGCGCGGCGGCGACGTCGGAGATGCGCAGCTCCTTCGTCTCCTCGACCGCGCGCACGAAGTCGCGCCAGAACTCCCGCATCACCTCGCGCCAGCGCGCGCGCCCCCCGGAGATGTCGTCGAGCCGTTCCTCGAGCGAGGCGGTGAAGTCGTAGGCGACGTAGTGCTCGAAGAAGTTCTGCAGGAAGGCGGTGACGATGCGTCCGCGATCCTCCGGCACGAAGCGTCGGTTCTCCAGCCGCACGTAAGCCCGGTCCTGCAAAACCTGCAGGATCGCGGCGTAGGTCGAGGGCCGGCCGATGCCGAGCTCCTCCAGTTTCTTGACGAGGCTCGCTTCCGTGTAGCGCGGCGGCGGCTGGGTAAAGTGCTGTTCGGGCCTGGCTTCGGTCAGTGTCGGCCGCTCGCCCTCGCCCATGGGCGGAAGCGAGCGGCCCTCGTCGTCCTCGGCCGGGTCGTCGCGGTCCTCGCGATAGAGCTTGAGGAAGCCGTCGAAGACCAGCACCGAACCCGAGGTGCGGAAGACGATCCGGCCATCCTCCGAGGCGATCTCGATCGAGGTCTGGTCGAGTTCGGCCGAGGCCATTTGGCTTGCCGCCGCCCGCTTCCAGATCAGCTCGTAAAGGCGGCGCTGATCCTCGGTGAGAGCGTGCGCGATGTCCTCCGGGCGGCGGGTGATGTCGGTCGGGCGGATGGCCTCGTGCGCTTCCTGCGCGTTCTTGGCGCGGGTGGCGTAGCGCCTCGGTGCCGGGGGGACGTAATCGGCGCCGAAGGCGCGCCCGAGATGCGCCCGAATGGCCGTGATCGCCTCCTCCGCCATCTGCACCCCGTCGGTGCGCATGTAGGTGATGAGGCCGACAGTCTCGCCGTCGATTTCCACCCCTTCGTAGAGCTGCTGGGCGACCCGCATCGTTCGGGTGGCCGAAAAGCCAAGCTTGCGCGAAGCCTCCTGCTGCAGGGTGGAGGTGGTGAAGGGCGGCGGGGGATGGCGGCGGACCCGCTTGCGTTCGATCGCCGCCACCCGGTAACGGGCAGCCTCCGCGGCCTTCTTCGCCGCCATCGCGGCCCGCTCGTCGCCAAGATCGAACTGCTCGAGCTTCTTCCCATCCAGCACCGTGAGGCGGGCCGCGAAGGGCACCCCGCCTTCGGTCAAAAACAGGCCCTCGATGGTCCAGTACTCGCGCGGGCGGAAGGCCTCGATCTCGGCTTCGCGCTCGCAGATCAGACGCAGCGCGACACTTTGCACCCGCCCCGCACTGCGGCTGCCGGGCAGTTTTCGCCACAGCACCGGAGAGAGCGTGAAGCCGAACAGGTAGTCGAGGGCGCGCCGGGCGAGGTAGGCGTCGATCAGGTCTGGGTCGAGGTCGCGCGGGTTCTCAAGCGCCCGCTTCACCGCACTCTTCGTGATCTCGTTGAAGACGATCCGCTTGACGTCGACGCCCTGAAGCGCCCGGCGTTCGGCAAGCATCTCCCTGACGTGCCAGGAGATCGCCTCGCCCTCGCGGTCCGGGTCGGTGGCGAGGTAGAGCCGCTTCGCTCCCTTCAAGGCCTGGGCGATCGCGCGGACCTGTTTCTCGCCGCGCGCGTCGGCCTCCCAGTCCATGGCGAAGTCCTCCTCGGGGCGCACCGACCCGTCCCGCGCCGGGAGGTCGCGCACATGGCCATAGGAGGCGACCACCGTGTAGTTGCGGCCGAGGTAGCTGTTGATGGTTTTCGCCTTGGCGGGGGATTCGACGACGACGACGTCCATGTGTTGCGTTTGGCTCGGCGCCCGCGCGGACGCGGGCCATTCGCTCACCGCGCGCTCAACGCCACGCGGTTCCCGGGCAGTCGCTCGATCCGCCCCTCGAGATCGAGTTCGAGCAGAGCGGCCGCGACTGCAGACGGGCGAACATGGGCAGCGGCGGAGGAGCTCGTCAACCGTGACAGGGGTGGTCGAGAGCAAGGTGGACAGGGTGTTGATCGCCTCGGCCACCTCGGCGGGCGCGGCGCCGACAGCTGCCGAATCCCGGCCAGGGCCGGCTGGGGCCGAGAAGCTTTCCTGTAAAAGCAGCGACCTCTGTCGCTGGGCTGACATGGTCATGGCAGGCAGCGCAGAGAGAATGTCCTCCACCGTCTCCACAAGATGCGCGCCGGCGCGGATCAGTCCGTTCGGCCCCCTCGCGCGGGGCTCGAGCGGCGAGCCGGGGACAGCGAACACTTCACGCCCCTCATCGGCGGCGAGACGGGCGGTGATCAGGGAGCCTGATCGCTCCACCGCCTCCACCACCACCACGCCGAGGGCAAGGCCGGCGATGATCCGGTTGCGGCGCGGAAACAGCGTCCGATGTGGAGCGGTGCCGGGCGGAGCCTCCGTCAGCACCGCACCGCAGGCGGCGATGCGGGCCTGCAGACCGGCGTGCTCGGGGGGATAGGGGCAGTCAAGCCCCGTGGCGACAGCGGCGACGGTGAGCCCGCCGGCGTCGAGGGCGCCCTCGTGCGCTGCGGCGTCGATCCCCCGCGCCAGTCCGGAAACCACCACGACCCCTGCCGCGGCGAGCCCGCGCGCGAGTTCGGTCGCGATCTGCCGCCCGGCCAGGGAGGCGTTGCGCGCGCCGACAACGGCGACTGCGCGGGCGGAAAGGGCTGCGACCTCGCCAGCCACGGCGAGCGCCAGCGGTGCGTCCGGCAGAGCGGCGAGAAGTGGGGGGTAGTCCGGGTCGCCGAACACCAGAAGCCGCGCCCCAAGCCGGGCGAGGGCAGCCAGTTCCGCCTCGGCCGCCTTGGGAGGCGGGACCGCGAGCGACCGCCCCCGCCGGGTTCGGGGCAGCACGGCAAGAGCGGCCCGCGCCGACCCTTCGCGGGCGATCAGGGCCCGCGCCGTCGCCTCGCCAAGACCGGCCGTGCGCGCGAGCCTCAGCCGCGCGAGCCTCTCCTCGTCCGTCACGCGTCGGTCTTCGTTCGCCCGATCCTCGGCTCCGTGCCGGCGATCAGGCGGCGGATGTTGGCCCAGTGCCGAAGCCAGACGAAGGCGCAGATGGCAAGCGCCAACACGATCTCAGGCCGGCCGGCGAACCAGGCGGCGAGCGCGGGTGCAGCGGCGAAGGCGACAAGGGCGGAGAGCGAGGAGATCCGCGTCAGAAGCGCGGTGCCGATCCAGACCGCACACGCGCCGACGCCGACCGGCCAAGCCGCGCCGATCAGCGTCCCCAGGCCCGTCGCCACACCCTTGCCGCCGGCGAAGCCGAGCCATGGGGTGAACATGTGCCCCATCACCGCAGCGAACCCGGCGACCAGCCCCGCCGTCGGGCTCCCGCCGAGATCGGCGCCGAGGATCACGGCAAGCGCCCCCTTGCCCCCGTCCAGGAGGAGCGTGGCGGCAGCCAGGTCCTTGCGGCCGGTGCGCAGAACGTTGGTCGCGCCGATGTTGCCCGAACCGATCCTGCGCACATCCCCCGCCCCGGCGAGCCGGGTGAGGATCAGCCCGAACGGGATCGAGCCGAGGAAGAAGCCGAGCACGAGGGGGCCGAGCGTGCTCATCCGAACACCCTCACGCCCGCCTTCCAGGTGCCGACCACCCGTCCCTGCACCGCGCGGCCGTCGAAGGGGGTGTTGCGGCTGGGGCCGATCAGGTCGTCGGCTCTGATCTGCCACCCGCGGTCGAGGTCGAACAGGCAGAGATCGGCCGGGGCGCCGGGGACGAGCCGGCCGGCCTCGAGCCCGAGCAGCGCAGCAGGCCGGCTGGTGAGCAGGGCGATCGCATCGAGCAAGCCGAGGTGGCCGTTGTGGACCGTGCTGAGTGTCACCGCGAGCAGGGTCTCCACCCCCACCCCGCCCGGTTCGGCGAGAGCGAAGGGAAGGCGCTTGGCGTCCGTGTCCTGCGGCTGGTGGTCGGAGCCGATGGCATCGATTGTGCCGTCGGCAAGGGCAGCCAAAACGGCGAGGCGATCGGCCTCCGACCGCAAGGGAGGGGAGAGCCGGGCATAGGTGCGCCACTCGCCGATCGCGGTCTCGTTGAGGTCGAAGTAGGGGGGCGCGGTGTCGCAGGTCACGCGGACGCCGCGCGCCTTGGCATCGCGGATCAGCGTCAGCGCCTCGCCCGTGCTGACGGGAGAGAAGTGGACGTGCCCGCCGGTGAGTTCGGCGAGACGGATGTCGCGCGCCACCAGGATCGCCTCGGCGGCGGCGGGGGCAGCGGGGAGGCCCAGGGAGGAGGCGAACAGGCCCTCGGTGGCGACGGCGCCCGCGACGAGCGAAGGCTCCTCCGGATGCTGCACGACCATCGCGCCGAAGGCGGCGGCGTAAGCGAGGGCAAGCCGCATGGTCCGTGCCTCCGCGATCGCCCGCCGCCCGTCCGAGAAGGCGACCGCGCCCGCTTCGCGCAACAAGCCCATCTCGGCGAGCTCCCGCCCCGCACAGCCCTTGGTGGCTGCTCCCATCGGCAGCACGGTCAGAGAGCCGAACGAGGCGGCGCGGCGGGAGACGAACTCCACCAGGGCGGGCTGATCGAGCGGCGGCGCGGTGTCGGGCAGAGCGACAAGGGTGGTGACGCCGCCCGCGGCGGCCCGAGCGGCCAGCGTGGCAAGGCTCTCCTTGTGCTCTTCGCCGGGCTCGCGCAGCCCGACCCTGAGGTCGACGAGGCCGGGGCAGAGGCAGAGCCCCGCGCCCTCGATCACCGCCGCGTCGGAGGGCGGGTCGGCAGGGTCGAGGGCGGCGATCCGGCCGTCGACGACGAGCAGCGAACCGGGCCCATCCCGTCCCGTGGCCGGATCGAGCAGCCGAACGTCGCGGAACAGCGTCTTCATGCGTTGCGCCGGAGGTCGCGCACCAGAAGGTCGAGCACCGCCATGCGCACAGCCACCCCCATCTCCACCTGCTCCTCGATCACGCTGTGCGCGAGATCGTCGGCAACCGAGCTGTCGATCTCGACACCGCGGTTCATCGGGCCCGGGTGCATGACCAGGGCATCTGGCTTGGCGAGGGCCAGCTTGTCGGGGCTGAGGCCGTAAAACCGGAAGTATTCCCGGGCGGAGGGGACGAAGGCGCGGCTCATGCGCTCGCGCTGCAGCCTCAGCATCATCACCACGTCGGCGTCGCGCAGAGCGGCGCGGAGGTCGGTGAACACCTCCACCCCCCATTCGGCCGCGCCGGCGGGAAGCAAGGTGGGCGGAGCGCAGAGCCTGACTCGGCTTCCCATCATGGTGAGCAGTCGGACGTTGGAGCGGGCGACGCGGGAATGCAGCACGTCGCCGCAGATCGCGACCGTAAGGCCGGCCAGCCGGCCGCGGCGGCGGCGGATGGTGAGCGCATCCACCAGCGCCTGGGTCGGATGCTCGTGCGCGCCGTCGCCGGCGTTGATGACCGAGGCGTCCACCTTCTGGGCGAGAAGGGCGGCGGTTCCCGCCTGGTCGTGGCGGACGACGAGCACGTCGATCGCCATCGCGTTCAGCGTCGTCGCCGTGTCGAGCAGGCTCTCGCCCTTCGCCATCGCCGAGCCCGAGGGCGACATGGTGATCACGTCCGCACCAAGCCGCTTGCCGGCGAGCTCGAAGCTGGTGCGCGTTCGGGTCGAGGTCTCGAAGAAGAGGTTGAGCACGGTCCGCCCGCGCAGAACGTCGCGCGCCCCGCCCTTGCGCGCGAGGCTGATGTAGGTCTCGGCGAGATCGAGCACGCCTGCCACCGCGCGGGGCTCGAGCCCGGCGATGCCGAGAAGATGGCGTTTCCGCCCGATCAGACGCCCGAAGCCGCCGTCCGCCACCATCCTCCTCCCGCCGCGCGTGGCGGAGGGAACGCGGGCGGAAGGGGCGCGTCAAGGCGGGACGGCGCGCCCTGTTGCGAGATCGCGCCAGAGCCTCCGGTAGGCGTCGGCGACGGCCTGGATCGAGAAGCGTCGTGCTGCCAGCTCCCGTCCCGCCCGTCCCATGGCTTGGCGGCGGTGCGGGTCTGCCGCCAGGGCGGCGATCGCGCCCGCCAGGGCGGCAGCGTCGCCGGGCGGGACGACGAGCCCGGCCTCACCGACGACCTGCGCGGCATCCCCCACATCGGTCGTCACGCACGGCACGCCGCAGGCCATCGCCTCGCCGAGCACGTTCGGAAAACCCTCGCCGAAGCGGGAGGACAGGCAAAGGATGTCGAACCCCGGCAGCAGGGCGGCAACGTCGCTTCGCTGCCCCAGCGCGGCGACGCGCGGCGCGAGCTCCGACGGGAGAGGCAAGGCCTCGGTGCCGCGCCCGATCAGCACCGCGCGCACGGGCAGGGCGGTCCGCGCAAGGGCGGAGAGGAAGGTCGCGTGGTCCTTCATCGGATCGACCCGGGCGATCAGTCCGACGAGGACGGTCTCCGGCGGCCAGCCCAGCAGGGCGAGGAGGCGTGGACGGGCCCCGGGGTCGGGGCGGAAGAGGTCGAGGTCGAAGCCGTTCGGGATCACAAGCGTCCGGCGCGGGCGGAACCCCCGCGCGCGATGCCAAGCAAGTCCCGCCTCGCTGTTGGCGAGGACGACATCAGGCAAGCGGGAAAGTCGAGCGAGGGCGGCGAGGACCAGCCGCGTGCTCCCAGCGTAGTGGCCGAGGTCCATGTTGGAACAGCGGATGGACCAGACGAGAGGGGGAGGCGGGCGGAGGGTGAGGCGGGCGATGGTGGCGGCAAGATCGGCGTGCCAGAGCCAGGACTGGACGACGTCCGCTCGGGCGGCCGCTGCCACGCTGACGAGGCGTGGCAGGTGGAACGGGAAGAGGAGGGGGGAACGGGCGCCCAAAACGGAAACCTGAGCGCCGGCAGCCCGAAGGGCGGGCAGGGTGTGGGTTCGGTCGTCCAACGAGACGACGTGGTGGGCAACGTCGCGGGTGGCGGCGACGAGCTTGGCCAGCATCGCCTCCGCCCCGCCCGGACCGAGGGTGGTGATGACGTGCAGGACCCGGAGCGGGCGGTTCAGCACATCCAACGGCGTCGCCACGCCTGCTCGACCAGCACCGTCCACAGCCGATACTGCTCGTCCGCCCGCCCTGAGAGATGCGCCTGCCAACGCTCGCGGATCGGCGCGGGGTCAAGACCCGACCCCGCAAGCGAGGAGGGGGCGAGGAGGTCTTCCGCCCAGTCGCGCAACGGGCCCTTCAGCCACGCGCCCGTCGGCGGGGTGAAGCCCTGCTTCGGTCGCTCGATCAGCGTAGGGGGGACGTGCCGGTAGAGGACGCGGCGCAGCATCCTTTTGCCCCCGTTTTCTGCCGGGTTGAGGGCAGGGGGCAAGGACCACGCGAGCTCCACCACGCGGTGATCGAGCAGCGGCACCCGCACCTCGAGCCCGACGGCCATCGAAGCGCGGTCGACCTTGGTGAGGATGTCCTCGGGCAGATAGGTGAGCTGGTCGAGGAGCCGCATGTGGTCGAGGGGGGAGGGGAGCGGACCGATTTCAGGCCGTCCGGCGACAGCGGTTCCCCCTTGCAGCGGCGGTTCAGCCCACATCGAGATGATCTCGTCGTAGAGTCGCGCGAAGGTGCCATCGGCGAGGATCGCGCCGATCCGGCGCAGCCGATGCCCGAAGGCCTTCACCGGCGCACCGCCCGGCAAGCCCCGGCCGATCGCGTCGGCCAAACGGAGAGGCAGGCGCGCAAGCAGCGTGCCCGCGAGCCGCCGCAGCGGGTGGGGGATGCCTTGCACGCGACGCCACACCTCGAGGCCGACGACATAGCGCCGGTAGCCGGAGAAGAGCTCGTCGCCGCCGTCGCCCGAGAGCGCCACCGTGGCCTGGGTGCGGGCGAGCCGGCAAACCACCGCAGTCGGCACCGCCGAGGGATCGGCGAAAGGTTCGTCGTAGAGGTCGGGCAGGCGAGGAACAACCTCCAGCGCCTCGCGCTCCGTCACGGTGAGGCTGGTGTGGTCGGTGCCGAGGTGCCGGGCCACGGCCTCGGCGAAGGGTGCCTCGTTCAACGCGGCATCCGCAAAGCCGATGGTGAAGGTCTTGGGCCGCGGGCCGTCCGCGCCCATCAGCGCGACCACGGTCGAGGAATCGACCCCGCCGGAGAGAAAGGCGCCGAGCGGCACATCCGCCACCCGCTGGCGACGCACCGCATCGGCGAGGAGAGCGGCGAGGCGCTCCTCCACCTCGGCTTCGCCTTCGCGGAGCGGCTCGGCAAGGCCCCGGGCAGCGACCGCGCGCAGGTCCCAGTAGCGGGTGAGGCGCGGTTCTTCGCCGGCGCGGACCGACAGCACGGTTCCCGGCTCGAGCTTCGCCACGCCACGCCAGATGGCATGGGGTGCCGGGATGTAGCCGAGGCGGTAGAACAGGGTGCGGGCGGCGGGGTCGACCTCGGGGCGCCAGAGCGCGGCGGCGCGCAGGGCCTTCAATTCGCTGCCGAACAGGAACAGCCCCCCGAAGCGCCCCCAATACAGCGGCTTGACCCCGATGCGATCCCGCACGAGCCAAAGGCGGCGTTCGGCGCGATCCCACACGGCCAGCGCGGCGATCGCGTTCATCCGCCGCGCCGTCTCCTCGACCCCGAGCCGGTCGATCGCCTCCAGGATGACTTCCGTGTCGGAGTGCCCGCGCCAGTTGTGCGGCGGCAGGGCGGCGCGGAGGTCCTCGGTGTTGTAGGTCTCGCCGTTATAGGCGATGACGAAGCGCCCCGAGGCGGAGACCATCGGTTGGTGCCCGGCGGGGGAGAGGTCGAGGATGGCAAGCCGGGTGTGAGCGAGGGCCAGCCCGGCGTCGGGGTCGGTCCAGGTTCCTCGCGAATCGGGGCCGCGGTGGGCAAGGCTTTCCGCCATCGCTTCGGCGTGGCGGGCGAGCATCTCGGGCGGGACGGAGGGGGCGAGGAGGCCGGCGATGCCGCACATGTCACGGGAGAAGCTGGAAAGGGGGAGCCGTGCCTGCCGCAGCGGGGCCGGCAGCCCCTTTTCGCCCCACCATGGGCCGAGCGCAACGGCGTCGAAACCCCGCCCCCTGATGCGGGTGCCCCTCCTCCGTCGGACGGCGAACGCGGTGAAGCTCGCCCGCACGTGGCGCCAGCTTCCCGGCCCGCTCGCTCTGCCTGCGGTGTTCCGGATCGTTCGGGCGGTCCGGCCCTACACCATGGTTCCGTTTCCTGGTCTGGTCTTCACCATCCAGCGTGCGGCGGAAACGGCGCTGGCCGGTCGAGGCGGGGCGATCGTCGAATGCGGGGTGTGGAAGGGCGGCGCCTCCTTCGCCATGGCGCTCGCCCAGCGCGCAGCGGCCGGGCGCATTCCCTGCCCGGTGCACATGCTGGACAGTTTCGAAGGTCTCCCGCCTGCAACGGAGCGCGACGGAGCCTCGGCCCTCGCTTGGCAGTCGGGGCAGGACCCGGCGCAACCGGATGCGTTCCTGCGCACGCCGGAAGAGGCGGTGCGCGCTGCAGCCCGCCGTCTGGGTCTGTCCGCTCGAGAGGTTGAGATCCATCGCGGCTGGTTTTCCGACACTGCGGAACCACTCGCCCGGCGGCTCGCCCGGGAGGGAGGGGTAGCCCTGCTCCGCCTGGACGGCGACTGGTACGACAGCACCCTGCAGTGCCTGGAGGCGTTCGGGCCAGCCCTGCAGGAAGGGGCGGTGATCATCGTCGACGACTACTTCGTCTGGGACGGGTGCGCGCGTGCGGTGCATGATTGGCTGTCCCGTCACGATCTTCCCTGGCGCGTGCGCTCCATCCTCCGCGAAGGCGGTGCCTGGCTGAGGGCGGAGACGCCCCCGCCGCGCGCAGACGCCCTGCCAACGTAGCGCCAGATCGCGTCGGGACGGCATCGCGGGACGGCCGTGTTCAATCTCGAATTCCTCTCGACGATTCGAGCCTGGGAGATCGAGCGCGTGTCGGCACTTTTGCCGCCGGGCGGCCGGGTGCTCGAGCTCGGCGCGGGGACGGGCGAGCAGGCGCAGTGGCTTGCGAGGCAGGGGTTCGACGTGGTGGCCGTCGATCTTCCTTCGTCCGAATACGCCGCGCATCGTGTCTTTCCGGTTGTGGATTACGATGGCCGGAACATTCCGCTGCCATCATCGTCGGTCGATTGCGTCTTCTCCTCCAACGTGCTGGAACACGTCCGGGATCTGGACGTGCTCTTCGCCGAATGCAGGCGGGTGCTTCGCCCGCAGGGCTGGATGGTCCATATCGTGCCGACGGCGGCTTGGCGGTTCTGGACCCTCATCGGCGGCTTCGCCGACCTGCCGGCCGGCGTTGCGCAGGCGGTGCAATCCGGGCGCGGCCCCCTCGCACTTGCGCGCGCGGTGGCCGCTCGTGTGCTTCCCGTCCGTCACGGAGAGCGCGGGAACGCATTCACCGAACTCGCCACATTCCGAATGGCGCAGTGGCGCAAAGTCTTCCTTCGCGCCGGCTGGCGGATTGCGCAGGCGCGTCCGATGGGGCTGTTCTATTCGGGTTGGATGGCTCTGGGCCCACGGCTGTCGCTGACGCGCCGGGAGAAGCTGGCCCGCGTTCTGGGCAGTGCCTGCGCCGTCTTCGTCGTCCTACCCTCTCGTCGATGACACTCGCTCCGATCGACGGGCCTCTGCGGCGTGTCGCCATCCTTTCGCGCTCGCTCGGCCTCGGGGGTACCGAACGTGTCACGGCGTTCCTCGCCCATGCCTTCGCCGAAGCCGGCTGGGAGGTCACCGTCATCACCCTTGAAGACGAGCCTGATGTCCACGCGCTTCCCACGGGCATAGGACGAATCCGTCTCGCCTTGCAAAAACCCTCGGCTCATGTCCTGGACGGCCTTGCGAACAATCTCCATCGTGCTTGGCGCCTGCGGCGCGTGCTGCAAGATGTCCGGCCGGACTTGGTGATCTCGCTGCAAATGACCGTCAATTGCCTTGCACTGCTCGCCTCCTTCGGCCTGCGCGCGCCCGTCGTCATCTCCGATCGGGTCTCGCCAGCGTCCAATCCCCTCGAGCGCGGGGTGTGGCGTTGGGCTGTGAAGCTTCTCTATCCGCGCAGCGCACGGCTTGTCGCGGTGAGCGCGGGCGTGCTGGCGGAGCGGAGCTGGATGCCGCAGCGCAAGCGCCTTGCGATCCCGAATGCCGTGCAGCTCGATCACGCGCCGGCCGCCGGGGACCCGATCCTGCAGCCTGACGCGGCGCCGCACATCCTCGCTCTCGGCCGCCTTGTTCCGCAGAAGGGCTTTGACGTGTTGCTGGAGGCTTTCGGTTTGCTCGCTGCCCGGTTTCCCGCGTGGAATCTGACGATCATCGGTGAGGGGCCGGAGCGAAAGGCTTTGGAAGCGAAGGCAAGGCGGCTCGGCCTCGGCGGGCGCGCACACCTGCCTGGGGCGGCGAAGGCGCCGGGGCCCCTTCTCCGTGCTGCCGCGGAGAAGGGAGCCATCTTCGCCTTTCCGTCTCGCTTCGAGGGCTTCCCGAATGTCCTGATCGAAGCACTGGCGGCGGGGCTACCGGTGGTTGCCAGCGACTGTCCGCACGGGCCGCGCGAGATCCTCGAAGGCGGCGCGCATGGCCTGCTCGTCCCCCCCGAATCGCCCGAGGCCCTTGCCGAGGCGCTCGCTTCGCTCATGACCGACGCGGCACGACGCGCCGACCTTGCTCGGCGTGCACGGGCTCGCGCCGAGCGCTACCGTCCGGATCGCATCGCCCCCCTCTGGCTTGGCCTCGCCGAGGCGGTCTTGGCGGAACGACGCACGGCTCAAGGCTGAGGGCGCACGAACAGCCGATTCCGTCGCGATCCTTTGCTGCGGAACGTTTCGTCCTCGACCAGTCCTGCCTCGCGCAGCGGCCGCAGGATCGCCTCGGCACCGTCGGCATGGTGGCGGATGTGCATCTCCTCCACCTCGACGAGCACGCTGCGAACGCGGGCGAGAACCGAGGACGCTCCGCGCAGGATCAGCGGCTCGATCCCGTCCACATCGAGCTTGAGATGGTCGGGCTGGGCAAGCCCGGCGACCGCAACAAGCTCGTCTGCCGAAGCCGCAAGCACGGCGTAGCGCGCCGCCTCTCTGCCGCCCCACATCGGCGGTGCTCCGTCCACCGCGAGTTGGTTCGCGGCCATTCCGGCGAAACAGGTGTTGAGCCGAAACGCGGTTGCACGCATGGGCGGGTCTGAAAGGGCAAGCGGCAGGGCCTGGACCCGATCCGCCACCCCGTTCGCGATGACGTGGCGCACGAGCACCGGGTAGGTCAGGGCGTTCGGCTCGAAGGCCACAACGCGCGCCCGCGCATGCCGTTTCGCACACCAGAGGCTGTAGAGCCCGACATTGGCGCCAACGTCCCACAGCACCTCGCCGTCGCGAACCTCGGTGTCAAGCCAAGCGAAGGTCTCCGGCTCAAGCCATTGCAGCGTCTGCCCGGTGAGCAACGCCCACCACTCGAGTCGAAGGGTCTGGCCGGCGACGTCGATCGTCCGAAGCTGCTGCCGCAAAATCCGTTACGGCAACGCTGCGGACATGATCGCGGCCATTGCGCGGCAGAACCTGTGTTGCGGCGAGAAGAGCACGGCGCAGCGTGCGAGCGAGCATCTGCCCGAGACGGTCGGCAAGCCGGTGCTTGGCGTCGAGGGAAAGCATCGTGAAGACGAACCCCGAAACGAGAGTGATCGATCGCGCGCACGCGGGCGTGCTTGCACGATCGGACAAGCAGCACTAACGGGCCGTTGCATGCCACGAAGCGCTCTCCTCGTCACCTACTCGCTCGAGATGGGTGGAACGCAACGCGCCTCCGTCTTCCTGGCCGAGGTTCTCGCTTCCGCCGGCTGGCGGGTGAGTCTCTTCGTCTGCGCCGACCGCCGACGCCATGTCGCGGCACCGGCTTCGGTGGTCCTCATTGAGGGTTGGCAGGCCAAGCGTCGGTGGCGCAGTCTCGGCTTGGCCGGCCGGTCGCTCGGCCAAGCGGCTGCGTTGCGCCGGGCGCTGCGGTCCGAACGGCCTGATGTGATCATCGCCCTGGGCAACACGCCGGGCTTGCTCGCGCTTGCGGCGACCATGGGGGCGGCCGCGCCCGTCGTCGTTGCGGATCGTGTCGCTCCGTCGCAGGACACGGTCGAGCGCGGGCTCTGGCGGCTGGCGGTCAGGGCACTCTACCCTCGCGCCGCTCGCCTTGTGGCGCCGAGCGAGGGTATCCTGCGCGAGCGCGCGTGGCTTGCCGACACGGCGAAGGTCGTGATCCCGAATGCCGTGTGGCTTACGACGGGCGCGACGAGCGACGGTGTCGCTCTGGCACCGGCAGACGCCCCTCACGTCGTGGCCCTCGGCCGCCTCCACCCCCAGAAAGGGTTCGATCTGCTTGTCCAGGCATTCGCCCAGCTCGCCGTGGAGCATCCGGGCTGGCACCTCACGATCTTCGGCGAAGGACCCGAGCGGAACAGGCTCGAAGCGCTGGCGGCCGGGTTCGGACTGCGCAGCCGGGTGCACCTTCCGGGCGCGATCCGCGCGCCGGCCGCCGTGCTTCACCGGGCAGCCCAACTCGGAGGCATTTTCGCCTTTCCCTCGCGCTATGAAGGCTTTCCGAATGCTCTCATCGAGGCCATGGCCTGCGGCCTGCCCGTCGTCGCCGCGGACTGCCCGCACGGACCGCGCGAGATCCTCGGCAACGGCGAGCACGGCCTCCTCGTGCCGCCTGAGGACGCGTCGGCCCTCGCGGCGGCGCTCGCCTCGCTCATGGATGACGCGCGGAAACGGACCGTTTTCGCCGCCCGCGCGTCGGCCAGGGCGAAAGACTTCGACCCAAGCCGGATTGGCCAACTCTGGCTCGACCTGTTGGAGCAGGTGATCACGCAACACTCCCATCGCTCCGGCTAGGCTACGCGTCGGATCGGAGCGGATCCGACACCCAAGGTGTCTTTGCTTCACCCGCGCCGGCGAGCACGCATGCCCCAAACGGTCGGGGGCTGACAGCCCGGGAAGAGACTGCGGGGCGTGGCAGCGGGCAGCCGCGGACGGCACAGGCGTCGACCGGAACAGGGGGCAAATCGGCGGGGCGAGAGCCGTCACTGCCGCGTGCTCGCGGAAGATCGCCGCGGGCTTGGCCAGGCGAAACCATGCGGCAGGCCAAGCTTGCTGCAGGCCCCTCGGCGATGCTCCGTCAGTCGAGTCGCGCCTTCCCCGGCGGACCGGAAGCGGCCTTCAGCGGCGGATCATGCGCTTGCCATGGGGAATGAAGCCTTCCGAGCCGCCTCAGGCCAGGGCCAGTGGGCGGAGCTGGGCGTCGCGTATGGCGCGCGGCGTCAGACACGCACAGTCGTTTCGCTGACGATTGGGAAAGCTGCGCGGGCCGGCGTGCGCCGGATCGGGATTCCCTCTGGCGAGGAGACGGCAGGATTGGTCGCCACGATCGTGAGCAAGCCGATCCGGCCTTCGGCCAGCGCGCGGAACATCGCCATCACCTTCAGGCCCGCTTCTCGGGCAAGTCTCGGAACGCCAAAGAAACGCTGCGCGCCCCCACCTCCACCGCTGGACCGAAGCGCAGCTCTCCGACAGGAAGGGTCGCAAGCCCCCTGGCGTTCAGGCCCTCATCGCATTCGGCTGGCCCCTGATGCCGCCAAGCCCCATGCCGTTGCAGAGGTGGCAGGCGCTGATCGCATTCGCTGTGTCGGTGCCGGCAATCGGATGGTTCACCCCCTGGTTTCCTAACCACGACCCCCGGCTCGGTCCGGTGACGGCAGTCGAAGAAGCGGTCGAGGTCAGCGCGATTGAGATCGGTCAAGGGTGCTGCAACGCGGGGAGAGAACGGTTCTGTCCCGTCTATCCAGGCGGCGAAAGGCCCAGGCATGCGCGGTGAGCGCCTTCGGCGAGCCGGCGCGCAGCTGGGCGGCCTCTTCGCGCGTGCAGTGCGAGCTGTTGGCCTCTGCCTCCCCGTCACGACGATGCAAGGGCGCGGCGCGCGACGGTTCCTTCGGCGAGGCGAGACCCGATCTTACCGGCGAACAGGGTGTCGGTGGCGCGGTGCGGGTTGCCGGAGAAAAGCCGAGTGCGGCCGGCAATGCGCGTCGCGCCATCAGGCTGCGGGAAAGCGCGCAAGAGCGCGATCCCCGTGCCCGGGCCGACCATCACGATCACCGTTGCTCGGTCGGGCGACAGCCGGAAGCGGTCCCGCTTCACGTCCGTGCTCGGGGCAAACTCGTGCCTCCGGGTCGACCTCGTCCATGCCGAGACTTCCCGGGATCCGGCGACCACGACGTGCGGAAGTCCAAGACACGCACTAACTCGAACGTATTGATGCAAGGCACGCCGAACTGCTTGCACACGTCAGGGATGCGGCGATTTCCCCTCCTCGCCGTTGGCTTGGAGGCGTCGGTCGTCACCACACACCTCGCCTGCCAATCGGCGAGCGCACAGGCGATGAGGAACGGATCGGCGCCGATGGCCTCGACTTCGGCGTCGGTCAGGTCCGGGGCATAGCCGTCGCGGAGCACGCGACGAACGTGCGCAACGTCTGCGCATCGATTGCGGACCAGGGCGTCCCTCCGGCCAGGTTCAGTGATCCACCCATGGAGAAGATCGCGGCGGATGTCCGTGCTGCCGTGCGTGATCTCTTCACAAGTTTCCAGCGGCATCTGCTTTGTGGTGGCTTGAGCAGTCATGTGCCGCGGCCGTGACCGGAGCTCCGGCACCCTGTCGCCAGGGTAGGCAACGACACGAGCCAGCGCGATCGTCTGCGACCAGCGGACGGCCATACCCTGCGCGACAGCCCTGGCGGCTTTTACACGAGCAGCATCGACGACGGTGGAGAGGACGCGCCGGCGGCCACAGCCGCAGGGCACCACCCATATCTGCCTCCGGAGCGTGCTGGTCTGGCTCGCAGTCGTCGTCCCCTCTACCTGCTGGTCGCGTCTGCTTGCCGGTGAACCGAGGCGCAAGACAGCGTGGCAAGGCCTGTAAAGCGGCAGCCTGCAGCTGCGGCTGGGCCTCCGGACGTGACCGTCGCGCCCGTTTTGGGCGTGACGGCTTCGTCACGCTCGCTCAGCGATCCAAAGGCGGCGATGAAGCTGCCTTCACCCAAGGGTGGGGAGGATGACGAGAAGAGGCAGTCTTGACAGCGCCGAAGAGCAAGCTTCTGCGCTTGCTCCTTGGTTACCGAGTGGCGGAGGG
>JAVQZW010000008.1:0-66476 GCA_033582875.1 Acetobacteraceae bacterium
CGTGACCGCTTCGGCCGACACCATGGCCCAGTTCCGCAACGCCGCGCACGCGCATCCGCGCCGCTGGGTGGGCATGGACATCGAGTGCGAGGCGGGCTGCGGCGTCGTCCCTTTCCGCTATCGGGACAAGAGCTTCGTCAACGCCCTGCAATGGGCGATCGGCCTCGAGCTGTTCTTGCTCGTCGAGGACCCCTGGCGGATCGCGCTCACCACCGACCATCCCAACGGAGCCGCCTTCACCCGTTATCCCGAACTCGTCCGGCTCCTCATGGACAAGGATTTCCGCGACGCCGCCTTCGCCCGCCTGCCGCGGGCGGCGCGCGCGCTTTCGATCCTGCCCTCGATCCGACGCGAATATTCGCTTTTCGAGATCGCCATCCTGACCCGCGCCGGACCCGCGCGCCTTTTGGGCCTCGAGCGCGAGCTCGGCCATCTCGGGCCCGGGGCGCGGGCCGATGTCGCCGTCTACCGCGACGATCCGGATCGGGAGCGGATGTTCGCGCGCGCGCATCTGCTCTTCAAAGGGGGTCGGCTCGTGGTGCGCGACGGCGAGGTGCTCGAACCGGAGCCGCGCGGGGCGGTCCATCTCGTGCGACCCGAGTTCGATCCGGCGATCGAGACGCGGATCCGCGCGTTCTTCGAAAGCTACCGCGATCAGCGCCTGTCGAGCTTCGTTCTGGGCGAAGACGAGCTCGCGGAAGCGGGGGAGGTCGTCGTGCACCCTTGCCGCGGCGCCCCGCCTCTTCCGCGCGCGCGCGAGGAAGCGACCGCGCCGTGAGCGAGACCCTCGAGCTTTCGGGCGTGCTCGTCCGGCCGAGCTTCGCCGAAGCCTTCCCGATGCGCGCCACGCGCCTTCTGATCACCGCCGAGAGCGAGAGCTGGGCGGAAACCGCGGCGCGGACCGCGACCGGCTTCGCCACTTCGGTGATCGCCTGTGGCTGCGAGGCGGGCATCGAGCGCCGACTCGCCCCGCACGAGACCCCGGACGAGCGGCCGGGCGTGGCGGTGCTGTTCTTCGCGACGAGCGAAGAGAGGCTCGCCGACCAGCTCGTCAAGCGCGTGGGCCAATGCGTGCTCACCTGTCCCACCGCCGCCGCCTGGTCGGGGCTCGACGCCGAGCGCACCCTGCCCTTGGGTCGCAGCCTGCGTTTCTTCGGCGACGGCTATCAGACGAGCAAGCGCATCGGCTCCCGTCGCTTCTGGCGGATTCCCGTGATGGAGGGCGAGTTCCTGGTCGAGGACCGGGTGGGGGTGACGAAGGGGGTGGGCGGGGGCAACTTCCTCCTCCTCGCCGAGCGGCCGGAAGCGGCCCTGCGCGCGGCGGAAGCGGCGGTCGCCGCGATCGCCCGCGTGCCGAACGTGATCCTGCCCTTCCCGGGCGGGATCGTGCGCTCGGGATCCAAGGTGGGATCGCGCTACAAGGGCCTCGCGGCCTCCACCAACCACCGCTATTGTCCGACTTTGCGCGGGCTCTTGGCCGATTCCGCGCTGCCGCCCGAGGTCGGCTCGGTGCTCGAGATCGTGATCGACGGGCTCGACGAGGCCTCGGTCGCCCGTGCCATGGTCGAGGGCATTCGCGCGGCCTGCGCCCTCGGCCGCGCCTCCGGGCTCGTGGCCGTCGACGCCGGGAACTACGGCGGCGCGCTCGGCCCCTATCATTTCCACCTGCACCAGCTGCTCGCCGCGGCGACGCCACCGGCGGCGCCGTGAGGCCGCCCGGTCCGCGCGAGCACCGATCGGGCCCGACCGTTCGCGAACCGAGCGGATCGGAGCCGTCCGCCACGGCCCGCGTCCCGAGCGACGGCCGCGACGCGCGAACGGAACGGCCGCGACGCGCGAACGGAAAGGCAAGGCCGTGCGCGGCACCGGCCGCGCTCAAGAGCCCGCGCCGGCCGCCACCATCTGGTCGTAACAGGCGAGGGCCTCGGCGCCGTAGACGGAAGAAGGCCCGCCGCCCATCTCGATCGCCACCCCGATCGTCTCCAGGATCTGCTCGCGGGTGACCCCGAGCCGCACGCAGGCGCGCGTATGGAAGACGATACAGCCCTCGCAGCGGAGGGCGATCGAGATCGCGAGCGCGATCAGCTCCTTTTGCGCGTGCGTGAGCGCCCCGTCTCGGCTCGCCGCCTGGACGAGGGCGCGAAAAGCCTTCACCGGCTCCCCGCCCGCCTGGTGCAGGGCCTTGGAACGGGCGAGATATTCCTGCTCGAGTGCCAAATAGTCCTTGGCCAAGGCGATCTCCCGCGGTCGTTTCAAACGAGGCTCGTATACCCGCGGCGCGGCCCGCGGGTCGATGCCGTCGCTTCCCCGAGCGCGGATCCGCGGCGGGCGCGCGATCCGGGGCCCCGCTCCGCACCGGGCGCGTGCGGTTCGCGGCTCGCTCTCGCGCGATCCCCGCGCGCGGCGGCCGGGCTCGCCCGCGGCCCCGCGATCGCCTTTTCGGAGCGCGCGCCCGGCCGAAGGGCGGCCGCGGCGGGTGGCCTTTTCGGGGTCAGGTCCAGAACGCCGGCACGAAGCGGTAGCCGCTTCCTTCGCGGGCGATGTAGCCCACGGCCGGGAAGGGGAAGTGGTAGCCCGCGACCATCGTCCGTTCGGTCGCGAGCATGTCGAGGAGTCTCTTGCGGGTCTCGGCCGCGCGCGGTCCGTCCATGTCGAACATCACCTGCCAATCCGGGCGGCGGACGAAGAGCTCGGGCTTGGTCGCGGCATCGGACAAGACCAGCAGGCTCTGCCCGCCGCTCGCGAGCCGGAAGGCGTGATGACCCGGAGTGTGGCCGAAGGCCGGCACCGCCGTGACGCCGGAAACGAGCTCGCGCTCGCCCGAAAAGCGCTCCACCTTCTGCGCTTCGGGGCCGAACACCCGGCGCACGTTGCGGAAGGCCCCCTGCATCGCCTCGGGTGCGCGGCTCATCTGGCCGTCGTCCATCCAGAAGGCCCATTCGGCCTCGGGGACGAGAAGCCGCGCGTTGGGAAAGCCCGGCGTGCCGTCCTTGAGGCGGATGCCGTTGATGTGGTCGCCGTGGAAATGGCTCACGATCACGACGTCGATCTCGTCCGGCCGATAGCCGGCGGCGGCGAGGTTCGCCCGCCACAGGCCGGTGCCCGGGGCGCCGAGATCGCCGTTGCCGGCATCGATGGCGACGAGCTCCGCGCCGGTGTTGACGACCACGGTCGTGAACGGGCTCAGGACGGCATCGGCGGGCTGGAAGGCCTCGACGAGCGCGGCGCGGACCTCTTCGAGCGGGGCGTTGCGGACGTAATTCGCATCGAGCGGCCGACGGGCGTGACCGTCGTGGACGAGCGTGACCTCGAGCTCCCCGAGCGCGAACCGGTAGACGGCCGGCAGCCGCTCGCCGCGCTTGGGCGCCGCCGCTTCGGCGGTCGAGCCGGGGGGCAGAGCCGCGGCCGCGGCGAGGCCGGCGGTGGCGATCATCGTCTGGCGTCGGGTGATCATCGGCTCCCCCTCCCCTGGTTCGCGATGCCCTTTCGAGATGGGCGGCGGCCGCGATCCGGTCAGCTTCGCGGGCGGCACCGTCTCGATGACACAATGGTGCTGCGATGGCACCGATGATCGGGCGAACCATCGCCGACGACGGGCTCGTCCCGGGTTCCGACGGCCGGATGCGGTGTTTCTGGTGTGCGGGCGATCCGGTCTACGAGGGCTATCACGATCGGGAGTGGGGGCGACCCGCGTACGAGGATCGCGCGCTTTTCGAAAAGCTCTGCCTCGAGACCTTCCAGGCCGGTCTGTCCTGGCGGCTGATCCTCGCGCGGCGCGCCGCTTTGCGGCGCGCTTTCGCCGGCTTCGAACCTTTCGCCCTCGCCCGCTTCGCCGAAAGCGACATCGCCCGGCTCCTCGCCGATCCGGCGATCGTGCGCCATCGGGGCAAGATCGAGGCGGTGATCGCGAATGCCCGCGCGGTTTGCGGCCTGATCGAGCGGGAAGGTTCGCTTTCCGCCTTCGTGTGGCGGTTCGCCCCCGATCCCGCCCGTCACCGAAGGCCGAACAGCCGGGCCGAGTTCGTCGCGCGGACCGAGAGTCCCGAGAGCCGGGCGCTCGCCCGTGCGCTCCGGGAGCGCGGCTTCCGCTTCCTCGGACCGGTGACGATCTACGCCTTCATGCAGGCGATGGGCCTGGTGAACGACCACGTCCTCGGCTGTCCCGCGGGCGAGGTCCGCGCCGCGGCCGGCGCGGGTTCGCCGGTGGAAGGAAGCGGCTGAAAGAAAAAAGCCGGCCTCGGCGGCCGGCCGCGAAGGTGCGGGTCGGCGAGAGAACCGTTCATCCCGCCGTTTTGATTTCGATTTTCTTGGCCTTGGCTTCGGCGGTGGGCTTCTTGGGCAAGGTGATGGTCAACACGCCTTTGTCGAATTTGGCCTCGACCTTGTCCTCTTCGACCTCGACCGGGATCGGGATCTGGCGCAGGAACGAACCGTAGGCGCGCTCCATGAGGTAATAGCCGCGCTCTTTTTCCTCGCGTTCCTGCTTCTTTTCGCCTTTGATGGTGAGCACGCCGTCGGCGAGCTGGACCTCGACGTCCTTTTCGCTGACCCCCGGCAGCTCGACCTGCACCTCGACCGCCGTTTCGGTCTCGCGCATGTCGACCCTGGGCGCCAACAGCCCCATGCCCAGAGCCGGGCGGACGAGGCTGAAGCTCTTGGTCATCTCCTCGAACAGCCGATCCATCTCGCGGCGCATGGCCGTGAACGGATCTTCGGCGAGCTCGCGCCGACCGAACGGAATGAGCGATCTGAAGTCCATCCCTCTCGCTCCCCTGAATGCCGCAACCCGACGATCCGGGCTTTTCGCATCTCCGCAGATGGGGAGGAAGGGGCCGCGATTTATCCGCGCGCGGACGCTCTCCTCCGGGCGAGGGGGCGAGCGGCGGCGGACGCGGCCCCGAAGTGGCATCGAGGCCACGGTCGCCTCGGAGGCGTCGGGGCCGTCGTCCGGGAGCCTCGCCCGCGGGTGCAGCAAAAAACAAACGAACGCGAACGAGACTCGTTCATCTCTTAGTATCGAGGTCGCCTCCGAGAGGTCGGGCGCGATCAACATATCCGGATGCGCTAGTATCTTTGACCGATCACCATCGGGTCGTGTAGTCTGCTCGAAGTGGAAGCGGACCCGTGCGGGTACGGTCGCTCGCTCGAGCCGAGGAACGCCCGAGTCGCGAACGACGACGATGGCGACGACGCGTGCGGATGCAATCGCGTTTGTCGATGCGCGTCCGTTCCCGAAAGAAACACTCCTGGCCGCGATCGACGCGCTCGCGATCGCGGGCGGGTTTTCGGTCGCACTGGCGATTTGGGAACTCCGACCGAATTTCGCCGCCGCCTCGCAGCTCGCGCCGGCGCGACTGGCCGTCGACCTCGCACTCGTCGCCGGTCTCCTGCTCTTTTTCCGAGCGAGCGGTCATTATACCGAGAGGCGCCCCTTCCGGCAGGAACTGGCCGAGATCCTGGGCGGCTTCGCGGTGGCGCTGTCGCTCGACGCGGCGGCGATGTTCTTCCTCGCGCTCGAACCTCCGCGTGCGAGCGTGCTCGGGTTTTGGGCGATCGGCTCGGTCGTGCTGATCGCCGGACGACGGCTCGCCAAGAGCTGGCTCGTCGGCCGCGGTCTGTGGTCGTCGCCGGCGGTGATCGTCGGGACCGGGCAGAACGCGCGGGAGCTCGCCCGCGCGCTGCTCGACGACCCCTCGCCGACCTTCCGGCCGATGGCCTTCGTCGATCCCGGGGGCGAGCGGAGCGGCGCGCTCGCGATCGAGCGCGGCCGGAGCTTGCCGGTCCTCCCCCTGCGGGATCCGTTCGCGCTCGTTCGCCGCTTCCCCGAGGCCCGCGTCTTCGTCGCCCTCGAGCCCGACGAGTTCGCGAACCTCGAACCCTTCGTCGATCGGTTGAGCCGCATCTGCCGAGGCGTCGAGCTCGTGTTGCCGCTGCGCGGCTTGCCGCGGCGGCGCCGCTACCGCGTGCACCGGATCGACCACGACCTCGCCGCGGTGCGCTTGGCGCCGGATCTGGGATCGCGCGCCCGACGCTTCGCCAAGCGGGCTTTCGATTTGATCGTGGCGAGCCTGCTCCTCGTGGTGTCGGGGCCTCTCTTCCTTTTGCTCGCGGCCTGTGTCGCGACGAGCGGACGCCCGATTTTCTTCCCACACCATCGGATCGGACGCTACGGACGTCCCTTCGCCTGCCTCAAATTCCGTACCATGGTCCCCGACGCGGAGCGCCGACTGGCGGCGATCCTCGAGCGCGATCCGCGCGCCGCCGCCGAATGGGCGCGCCATCGCAAGCTCAAGAACGATCCGCGGGTCACGAGGATCGGCCGTTTCTTGCGGCGCACGAGCCTGGACGAGCTTCCGCAACTCCTCAACGTCATCAAGGGCGACATGAGCCTCGTCGGGCCGCGCCCGGTCACCGCCGAGGAAGTGGAAGCCTACGGCGAGTATCGTGATTATTATTTGCAATCGCGTCCCGGTATCACCGGCTTGTGGCAGGTGAGCGGCCGCAATCAGCTCGACTTCCGACGCAGAGTGCATCTCGACGTGTACTATGTTCAGAATTGGAGTCTTCTTCTCGACATTGCGATCCTCTTGATGACCATCCGCGTCGTCTTTTCGCGCCGCGGCGCTTACTGACCGCGTTTTGGAGGACGGTCGTCCTTTATCGCTGTTTGCGCGCCGATTTGACAGGATTAAAAACCTAGTATAAGAGGGTCGTCGGACACCCCGCGGCCGCGCGCCGCAGCCGAGAGGAACCCGCCTTGGCCGACCCCCGACCCGATCTCGTCGAGACGGTGGCGGGCAGTCCCGTCACCTTCGCCCCCCTCGCCAACGACAGCCCCGAAGGCCTCGTCCTCCTCGCCTTCCAGCAGCCGAGCTTCGGCACCCTCGCCTTCGACCCCGGCGCCCGGACCTTCACCTACACCCCGGCCGCGGGCTTCGTCGGCGAGGACAGCTTCGAATACACCGTCCGCGCTCCGGACGGCTCGGTGGGGCGCGCGACCGTGACGATCCGCGTCCGGCGCCCCAACGGCCCGCCCCGCGCCACCGACGATGTCGCCGAGGTGGCACCCGGCGGGATCGTCGACATCCCGGTCCTGGCCAACGATTCCGATCCGGACGGCGATCCGCTCGCGCTTATCGGCGTGAGCGCGCCGACCGCCGGCAGCGTCGCGGTGCTCCCGGATCAGCGGGTCCGCTACGCTCCGCGCAGCGGCTTCACGGGCGAGGATTCCTTCACCTACACCATCGGCGACGGCCGCGGCGGCACCGCCACCGCCACCGTCCGGGTCGCCGTCCGCCCCGCCAACCGTCCACCCGCGGCACACCCCGATCGGGTCGCGACGACGAGCGGAGAGCCGGTGACGATCGATCTCCTCGCCAACGATTCCGACCCCGACGGCGATCCGCTCGTCCTTTTGAACCTGAGCCTGCCCGAGCACGGCGATCTCGCCCTGCTCGCCGGCGGCCGCGTCACCTATACGCCGAGACCCGGTTTCGAAGGGACGGACCGCTTCACTTATACGGTCGGCGACGGCCGCGGCGGCACCGCCACGGGCGAGGTCGAGATCCTGGTCCAGCGACCGAACGCGGCACCGCGCGCCGTCGACGACAGAGTGACGACCGAGACCGGCCGATCCGTCACCTTCGCCCCGCTCGCCAACGATTCCGATCCCGACGGCGATCCTCTGGTGCTCGCCGCGTTGAGCGTCCCGGCGCACGGCCGGCTCGCGGTCTCCGCCGACGGCCGCGTGACCTACACGCCCGACCCGGGCTTCGTCGGGGAGGACGCGTTCTCCTACACGGTGCGCGATCCCCGCGGGGCCACGGCGAGCGCGACGGTCAGGGTCGAGGTCGCCCCGCCGAGCGCGCCCACGACCTATCTCAACGGTTATCGCTACCGCCGTCGGCTCGTCGTTCCCAAGAGCTCGATCCTCGGCACCGCGCCGCTCTCGCGCTTCCCCTTGCTCGTGCGCGAGGAAGGAGACTGGCTCAAGAACAAAAGCGCGGGCGGCCGGATCGAGAGCCCGCAAGGCTTCGATCTCCGCTTCGAGCTCGCGGACGGCACCAAGTTGGCCCACGATATCGAGCTCTACGATCCCTCGGGCGGTCGATTGCTCGCCTGGGTCCGCCTGCCCGAGCTGCGCCCGCAAGAAGATCTCGTATTCTTCCTCTACTACGGCAAAGACGGTCTTTCCGAGAGCGAGGCCGATCCCGCCGCCACCTGGCGCGACTATCTCGCCGTCTGGCATCTGCCCGATCTGCGCGACCGCACCGGCCGCGGTCGCGATCTCGGCGGGAGCGGCGTCGCCGCGGCCGAAGGGCCGGTCGGACCGGCGGGAAGCTTCGACGGAGCGACGAGCGAGCTCCTGCTCGCCGATCCTTCCTTCCTGGACGGCCACCGGGCGCTCACCGTCCAGCTGTGGCTGCGGAGCGGCCGGCTCGACAGCGAGCAGGGGCTGCTCATGTGCGGGCCGCGCACCGGCGCCGACCACGATGCCGCCTTCGTCCTCCGCCACGCGGACATCGGTCCCTTCGCCGCTCAGCGACGGGTCTTCGCGGTCCAGATGGCCCTCGCCGACGGTCGGCTGATCCACGAGAGCGGACCCGGTCGCGCCGACGACCGGCCGCACGCCCTCGCCCTCGTCTTCGAGCGCGGCGAGGGCGCCACCCTCGTGATCGACGGTGTCGCCGACACCCCCTCGTATACGGCCGGCGCCACGCTCCTCGGTCCGACCCGCATCGGCCGAGGGCCGCTTCGGATCGGCACCGGCCCGCGCCTCGGGGCGGCCGGCACCTGGCAGGGGCTCATCGACCAGGTGCGCATCCGGGCGAGCGCCCTTCCCGCCGCCTGGCTGGCGATGGAATACGCCAACCAGAGCGCACCGCGCGCCTTCTACGGGCTCGGCGGCGAGGACGCCTTCGGCGATGCGGGCTCGGCGCCGGTCGCTGCGCCGGTGGTGGCCCGGACCGTCCGCGGCACGGCGGTGACCGTCGACCCGCTCGCCTCGGCCCTGCTCGTCGAGGGCGGTTCCGCGAGCCTCGTCGCGGTCGGCACGCCGAGCAACGGCACGGCCGCGATCGAAGCCGGCAAGATCCGCTACACCCCGGCGAGCGGTTTCGTCGGCACCGACCGGTTCACCTTCACGATCAGCGCCAACGGCAAGAGCTCGACCGGAACCGCGACGGTCGTCGTCGCGGCGGCGGCGAGCGAGACCTCGCCCCAAGCGGACCGCCCCTTCGCCGATCGTTTCTTCGGCAACCCCTTCCACGTCGATGCGCTCTCCCCGCGCACGCCCGTGCTCCACGGACCGGTCGCCAAGCGTTTCCTCGCCGACCGCAGCGGATCGCTCGTCGGGGTCCGTTGGCCCTGCCGGGTCCTCTCCGGCGACGGCGGCGAGCTCGTGCTCCAGGTCGAAACCGATCAGCAGGGCAAACCCTCGGGCCTGGTCATCGGCACCACCGCGATCAACGGCGATGCCGGTGCGCTCGCGACGCAAGGCCCGTATCCCTTCTGGCGCTTCGAGCAACCGGTCCCGATCGAGGCCGGCCGGGCCTATCACCTCGTTTGGCACCAGCTGGCCGGCTCGGGCGGCGCCGCGATCCTCTTCCACCGCGCCGACGTTCCCCTCGCCTCGGGTCAGAACCTGCGCGGGGGCCCCTACGAAGGCGATGCCGGCACCGTCCACCAGCGGGTCTCGGGCAGTTGGCAGCCCGGCGACGAGCACGGGGGGTTCCTCGAACTCCACTGGGCCGACGGTGCGGTCACCGGCAACCCGATCCTCGAGGGCAAGCCCGGGCTCAAGAAGAGCTTCGGGGGCTCGACCCTGATCCGCCAGCGGTTCACCGTCACGGATTACACCCGCAAGGTCGACGGGCTCTGGCTGCGGGTCTGGTGGGAGAGCGGCACGCCGGCCGACCTCCTCGTCCGCCTCGAGACGCTCGAAGGCACGCTCCTCGAGCAGCTCGCGATCCCGCGCAGCGCGCTCCCGCAGACCCGCAACGTCGCGGGCGATCCCTCGAGCCCGCCGGCCTTCTGGGTCTATCGCCGCTTCGCCCAGAGCCACATCCTCGAGCGCGGCCGCAGCTACGTGCTGCGTCTTTCCACCGCGAGCGGCTCTTACGTGGCCCAGGCCGTACGACGGGCCGAGAACGCGAGCCGCGATCAGTGGCCGCAGGCCTGGGCGGAAATTTCCACGAACGGCGGGACGAGCTGGCGCGGGTGGGACGACGCCGGCGATCCTTCCGGTGTGGCGCGCACCGATTGCCATCTGCCCGTGGCCTTCACCGTCGCCGGGAGCCTCGAGCGCCTGGGCGTCGACGGCTTGATCGGAAGCCACAATTTCCCGATCACCGATTTCCGGCGTCTGTCCGAGGACGCCGGTGTGGGCGACGGCACCGTGGAGGCGCGCGGCACGACCAACGGTCAAACCGCCTGGGCGCATTTCGGCTTCCCCACGCCCGCCCGCCCGCCGGTCGGCCGGCAGCTCTTCCGCATCCGCGCGCGCTGCTCGGTCGCGGGCGGCGCGATCAAGGTCGAGTTGTTCGAGAACGGTGCGTTCCGCAGAGACCTCGGCACGCAACCCCTCGGAACGTCCTTTTCGACCCTTTCTTTCGCCTGGGACGCCGCGCTCCTCTCCGATCGCAGCGGTGCCGGCGTCGAGCTCAGGCTCTGGCTCGTCGACAATCTCGCGAGCGGCTATTACGCGATCGACGCCATCGACTGGCTCGCCGATCCGGCGGGTGCGGGGAGCTCGCATACCGCCGCGACGCAGCAGCGGCTGCGGCCGGACGAGATCGTGGCATGGATCAACTGGGGCGGCTGGAGCCTCGATCTCGTCAGAGAAGACGCCGGCATCGGCGACAACCAGGGCGCGAACAGAGCCGCGACGGTGGGCGACTGGGGCGGTGTGCGCCTCGGCTTCGAGAACCCCCAAGGACCGCTCGTCGGTACCCAGGTCTTCCGCGTGCGCGCGCGCTGCAGCGTCAGCGGCGGAGCGGTGCGGGTGCGGCTCTTCGAGGGCGGTACGCTCGTGCGCGACCTCGGCACCAGGGCGCTCTCCGGGACCGGCTTCCAGACTCTCTCCTGGGAATGGCAAGCGAGCGAGGTGAGCAATCCGCAGAACGTCCAAGCGGAGGTGACGCTCAAGAGCGACTTGTCGAGCGGTTTTTACACCCTCGACGCGGTCGACTGGCTCGCCAACGTCGGCAGCCAACAGACGAACCAGCGGCCCTGGCCGGCGGGCTGGGGACCGCGGCCGCCGTTGGGCTCGCACCTCGGGCTCGGACTGGTCGTCAACAACCCCTGGAACGGCGGCATCCCCGGCCAGTTCCGCGACTGGCTGAACGGCCGCGAGCCGAACATCGCCGCCGCCCTCTTCGCCGCGCCCGCGACCTGGGACGACGTCGCCGGCGGGGCGGGGACGAGCGACACCACCTGGGCCGGGCAGCTCACCGACAACGACCGCTGGCTGCGGCACGAATGGTGGCCGCGCGACCGTCCGGTGGTGATCTACCTCGTGGGCGCGCCCTACAGCCACCGCAACTACAACCCTTCGACCGGGCAGTGGCGCAACCCCTCGATCTGGGCGGAGATCAAGACCGGCACCTACGACGCCTACTACCGGCGGTTGTGGCGCAGGCTGGCCACCCGCTGCGGGCAACAGAACCGCGACCCCAACACCCTCGTCATCCGCTGGTGCGGCGAGAACACGGCGAACTGGAAGCCCGACTGCGATCGGCCCCGACAAGCAGAGCTTCATCGACGGCTTCCGGCGCACGATCGATCTCATGCGTCAGGAAGTCGGCAACGTGCTCGGGGCCGGCAAGACCTTCATGGTCGAGTTCGGCCCGACCATGCACCTGCATTTCGGCCAGGGACCGACCGTCGAGCGTCTGTGGAACGTCTACCCCGGCGACGACTGGGTCGACGTCATCGGTATGGGCATCCACGACTACAAGGGGATGACCGTCCAGCAAGACTGGGACGCGATGCTCGTCAAGAACAACTACCTGGGAGCGTGGGTCGAAGGCATCCAGGACTGGTTCGACTTCGGCGCCAGCCGCAACAAATGGATCGGGACGAGCGAGATCTGCAGCAACGTGAACACGTATCCGCCCACGAACCCGATCCATCCGCGCACGCAGAACATGCACGTCATGTGGACCAACGGCTTCGAGCCGCTGCGCCGGCGCTACGACGGGCGGTTCTTGTACTTCTGTTACATGTGGGTGTCGGGAGACCGCAACCGCACGGACGCGCTGGTCACCCAGCTCTGGCAGCCCGACGGCTGGGGCGAGCCGTTCCGGCAGCTCTACAAGTTGTGAACCGGTTCTCCCGACCGGTGGAGAAGACGACCGGGTCGCGCCCGCGCGCGGCCCGGTCCCTTTTTCACTTTTCCGGATTTCCGGCCGGATGCGGCCGCGGGAGATCGCGGCAGGCCTCGGCGGGCAGGGACGGGCGCGAGGATTCCGACCACCGATAAGCGCGGACGTGGCTTCCGGGGGGAAGCGGAACCCGCTCGGCGGTCCGCTCCAGAAGCGCGATGATCGGCTCGTCGACGAAGAACCGCTTCCCCCAGTGTCCTTCGGCCGTCGCGAAGAGACCGCTCGGATAGCAGCGGATCACCCGCTCGAGCGCCGCGGGGGTCGCGATCACCGGACGGCCGGTGCGCGGATCGCGATCGAAGTCCCTGAAGACGACATCGTAGAGCTCGTGGAACTTGGTGGGGCTGTAGAGGACGTCGTGGCGGCCGAAATAGTAGAGGTTGGCGAGATCGTCGGTCCCGGTCACCACCGCGACCTCGGCCAGAAGCGGGCGCAGGACGGCCGCCGCCCGCCGCCAGTCGGGATCGGGGATCTCGGGTCCGATCGGGATCGCCGCCAGAAGCCCGATCGTGCGCAACCAGAAGGGGTTGACGAGGAGGACGTGCACCGCGGCGGCGGCGAGCAGGACGCGCGCCGCCGCATCCGCCCGCGGGCCGAGCCCGACCAGGACCTCCGCCAGGGCCTTCCGCCCCTTCTGCCACAGAGCCGGCAGATGCTCGACGACCCGGGCGAGGCCGATCCCCCAGAGCACGAACAACAGCGGCTGAGCATAGGCGAGATAGCGCAGACCCTTGGAGCCGGCGAACGAACTCAGGAGGAAAGACACGGCGAAGGTCGCGGCGGCGAAGCTCGCGAGGGCGGGTGCGCGCGAGAGCGCGAGCAGCGTGCAGGGCGCGAGCAACGTCCACAGCGTCGGGTAGAGCATGAGATACCATACATAATAGAACCAGAACTGATCCTTGTAAGGCACGTTGAAAAGCGGGACCTCGCGATAAAGACGCCACAACCACCGAAGACGCTCTTCCCCGAAGAACAGGAGAAAGACGAGCCCGGCGAGCACGAGACCGATCGCGAACAGAACCCGAGAGCGCCGGTCCGGCAGGCGCAGGAGGAGGGCCGGAACCGCCCAGGCGGCGAGGCCGAGAACGCCGATCGCGGTCACGGGCTGCAGCTCGAAGGCGAGAGCCAGACCACCGAAGGCGATCGCCGCCCGCGCGAGCCTCCCCGAGCGTGGCGGCCTCGCAGAACGAGGACCAGACCGCCCAGGCGGCGAGGGTGAAGGCGAGAGTCTGAAGCGCATAGAAGCGGGCGAACTGGGCGATCTCGACCGCGAAGGGGGAAACCGCGTAGAGCCCGGCCGCGAGCCAGGCGGCGAGCGGCCCCGCGGCGCGGCGCACCCAGAAGAAGAGCAAGGGCGGCAAAAGCGCGGCGACGAGCACCGAGGGCAGCCGCGCGCTCCACAGCCCCTCGCCGAAGAGCGCGAAGGAGAAGGCGACGAGCCGGGTGACGAGATAGCCGCGCCAATAGAGCCCCTCGGCGATCCGGGGTTCCCCGGTCTCGAGCAGGCCGCGGGCGGCGAGCACGTGGTGCAGCTCGTCGTGGATCTCCGGTCGGTCCAAGTTGATCGCATAGAACGCGAGGCTCGCACCGAACAGAAAAAGCGCCGGCCGAAACGACCCGCCCGCGCTTTCCCGCGTTTCTGCCGCCGTTCCGACGCGCTCCATGGACGAACCCGCCGCGTTGTCGCCTTCGAAGAGCGCGTTTAGCCGCGGCGCGTGCGCTTGTCTCGGGAGGAAGGCGAAAGACCGGCCGGAAAAGCGTATCCCGGAACCGCGCGCCGCGGGGCTTCCGCCTTCCGCACGAGCGGATCCGCGCTAAAGTGGCGACCGCCGCCGATCGCCGGAGAGCACCGGGTGAGCCCCTCCCGCACGAGGCCCCTCCGCGCGGCCGTCCTCGGCCTCGGCCGGGTCGGCTTGGTCACCGCCGCGAGCCTCGCGGCGGCCGGCCACCGGGTCTTCGCCCTCGACCGCCGCGCGGAACGGCTCGCCCAAGTGGCCCGGGGACGTCTGCCCTGGCGCGAGCCGGGGCTCGACGAGCTCCTGCGGACGACGCTCGACGCCGGGACCCTCGCGCTGCGCGCCGACCTCGAGCCGATCTCGGCCGAGCTCGATCTCCTCGCGATCTGCGTCGAGACCCCGCTCGGCGCGGACGATCGGTTGGACGTGCGCCCCTTGTGCGCCGCGCTCGCCGAGGTCGGCCGGCTGCTCTCCCGCCGTCCGCGCACCGCGGCACCGCTTCTGCTCGTCCTGCGCAGCACGGTCCCGCCCGGGGCGACCGAGACCCGCCTCCTGCCCGGCCTCGTCGAGGCCTCCGGCCGCGCGCCCGGAGAGGGTTTCGAGCTCGTGCTCAATCCGGAGTTCCTGCGCGAGGGCAGCGCGCTCGCCGACCATCGGGCGCCGGCGCGGATCGTCATCGGCGAGCGGCGGCCGGGGGCGAGCGGGCGGCTGTTGGGGATCTACGAGGGTGCGGCGGCGCCCGTCTTCGAGGTCGGCTATCGGGAAGCGGAGACCATCAAGCTCGTCGACAACGCCTTCCACGCCCTCAAGGTCGCCTTCGCCAACGAGATCGGCCGGCTCGCCTTCGGCCTCGGCCTTCTCCCCGCCCGGCTCGCCGAACTCTTCCTCGCCGACGGCAAGCTCAACCTCTCGGCCGCCTATCTGCGCCCCGGCGCTCCTTACGGCGGGCCCTGCCTTCCCAAGGATCTGCGCGCGCTCCTCGCCACGGCGCGGGCGTGCGCGCTCGAGCTGCCGGTCTTGCGCGCGGTCGAGGCGAGCAATCGGCTGCACCTCGCCTTCCTCGTCGAGCGCATCGCGGCGCTCGTGCCGCCACCGGGCCCCCTTTTCCTGCTCGGCCTCGCCTTCAAGGAAGGGGTCGAAGACGTCCGCGGCAGCCCGCAGCTCGAGCTGCTCGCACAGCTGGCGGCGCGCGATTACGCGATCGAGGTGTTCGACCCCGACCTCGAGCCCGAGGACGCCCTTGCGGTCGAGCGCGGTCTGCCGGCCGGGGCGCGGCTGCACGGCCGCGGCGCCGTCGAGGCGGCGCTCGCCGGCGCCCGCCTGGTGATCCTCGCCAAGCGCCCGCCCGATCTCCTCCGCCGGCTACCGCCGGGGCTGCCGATCGTCGATCTCCTGCGGCTCGATCTCCCCGATCCGCGGGAGCGATCCCCTCGGACCACCCGAGGGGCCGCCTGATCGCCCGGGAGCCGACCCCGTGGAGCGAAGCCCGCCGATCCCCTCCCCCGCCTTCTCTTCCTCCCCGCGTCTTTTCGCAACCGCGGGCGACGGGTTGGGCGAAGGGAGCTTCCGGGCGCGGTCGCTGCGCGGCCTGCGGGCGCTCGTGCGGATCGTCTTCTCCTTCGAAGCGCTCTTCGCGCTCTTCCTCTATTCCAACAACATCAAATATTTCTTGCCGAGGTTGCCGATCGACGAGACGGTGCTGTTCTTGGCCGCCGGCTTTCCTTTCGCGGCGTGGATCGTCTGGCGCGACGGTATCCGACGCGAGGCGATCCCCGTCCTCGCCACCGCCTTTTTGTTTTTCGGCTGGATGACGCTGAGTCTGCTCTGGACCCCGGCGCGGGGCATGGCGCTGCGCGCCGTCGCTTACGGTCTCGTCTTCGATCTTTATTGTCTGGCCGTCGGTTGTCTCGTGCTCGCCGGCGACCGCGAGCGGCTGCGGCGGTTCTTCGTCTGGGTCGTCGTCGTCTGCGTGGCCCTCTCGGTCAAGGGACTTCAGATTTACATGGAGCACGGCTCGTTCATGTTCTATGAAGAATTCTTGGACACGCCGGCTTATTTGAACTGGACCGTTCCTCTCTTGGCCGGGATCGCCGCGGCTTCCACTCTCGTCTTCGCTCCCTCCGCCAACCTCGGGCTCCGGCTCCTGGGCACGGCCCTGATCGGGTTGTTCGTTCTGTTCGCGCTCGCGGCCGGTGCCCGCGCCTCGCTTCTGGGCGCGGCCGTGGCGCTTGCCGTCCCGCTTTTCCTCGTGGGACCGCGCGCCGCCAAAGGCGCACTCTACGTCCCCAGGATCCAGATCCTGGCGTTCCTCGCCGTCCTCGCCTTCGCCGCCTATGTCGTCTATCTCTTGCTCTTCGGTCAGATCACCACGACGCTCGGGCGCTTTTTCAGCCTTCTGGGTTACATCGAGACGAAGGGAACGAGCCTCCGCTACGAACGCCTGAGCTATTGGCAACAGGCTCTCACCTTCTGGAGCTGGTCGCCGATCATCGGCAACGGTATAAGTAGCTTCTCAATTCTGTATTCGGGAGTCGAAATTCACGGAACGCATCCACACAATATTTTCATGCAGACATTGGCCGATCTCGGCATCGTCGGGTTCGTTCTGCTCTGTGTCTTTCTGGCGACGGCGGTCGGTCGGATCGATGTGCGACGTCTTCGCGCAAGACCATCTGTTCCTGGCCGTCGTGATGGTGTTCGCTTCTCATGTTCTCGTGATGGCCATGGTCCACTTCGAGCTCGCCTTGATCTGGGAGCTCTGTCTCGCCATCGGGCTGCTCACCCTGGCCCCCGAGCGACGCGAGGCGCGGGTCGCGGCCCCGGTGGGCGCGAGCCCTTCGCCCCCCGCCCCGCCGGCGGCGGCGTTCGCCACGCCGCGGCGCCGCGAGTAGGAGCACGGTCGCGAGCCGCCCGCCCTCGGAGCCGTCGCGGGCTTCGCGGCGGCGGGGGAGCGGGAGAGCCGAGGCGGACCCGTCGGCCGCGGGCGGGCGCGACGGGATCGCCGCGCCGTTCGGCCGTCGCGCGGCGCGATCGCGACCGAGAACGGCTCAGTTCACGTAGTACTTCTGGGACCGCTTGTAATATCCCGAGCGGTCGGGATAGCCGTATTTCGCGTGCTTCGCGAGGTCGACCCGCGCGAGCACGACCCCCGCGAACTCGGCCCCGAGCTCGCGCAGCGCCGCCACCTCCTCGGAGACGAGGGACGCCGGGGTCTCGTTCCACCGCACGACGTAGACCACCCGGTCGGCGAGCGGGGCGAGGATCCGGGCGTCGGTCACGCTCGCCACCGGCGCCGTATCGAGGAGGACGAGGTCGTAAAGCGACCGCAGGCGGGAGAGCAGCTCGCGCATCCGCTCGCCGGCGAGAAGCGCGATCGGGTTGGCGGTCCGCCCCTTGACGGGCAGGAAATCCACTCCCGTCTCCTCGTCCTTGCGGATCGCCTCCTCGAGGGTGGCGGCCCCTTCGAGCAGCTCGACGACGCCGGGAGGATGCTGCCAGCCGAAGGTGCGGTGCACCGAAGGGTGGCGGAGGTCGAGGTCGAGGAGGAGCACGCGCTTGCCGGAGCGGGCGGCGAAGGTGCCGAGCGAGACGACGAGCGTGGTCTTGCCTTCCTCGGGCAGGCTCGAGGTGACGAGGACGATCCGGCCGCGCTCGGAAGGCGCGCCGGCGAGCGCCACGAAGACCGAGCCGATCGCCTCGGCGTAGAGCGACAGCGGCTTGTCGAGCAGATACTGGTGCGGCAGCTGCCGACGGCGGAGCGCGAGCTCCGGGACGAGCGCGAGCGTCGGAAGGCCGGTCGCGCGCTCGACCTCGCGCGGGCTGCGCAACCCCTTGCCGAGGCTCTCGAGGACCAGGGCGAGGCCGCTCGAGACGAGAAACGACCCCAAAAGTCCGGCGAGCATGAACACCCGGGGCCCGAGCGAGCTCGGGGAAAGGGGCGGAGTGGCGCGGCTGACGAGGCGGGCGTCGGGCTCGACCAGGCGCTCTTCTTCCCGGGTCTCCTTCGAGCGCTGCAGGACCGCCTGGTAGAGTTGGCGCGCGGCTTCGGCTTGCCGTTCGAGCTCTTTGAGCCGGACCTCGGCCTGGCGGTCGCGCGCCGAGCGTCCCTTGATCGCGGCGAGCTGGCTCTCGATCGTGGCGATCTTGGCCTGGGCGACGCGGACGTCGTTCTCGAGCTGGGTCGCGATGCGGTCGACCTCCGCGCGCACCTTGGCCTGGAGATTGGCACGGTCGCGCTCGAGCTGGACCATGCGCGGATGGCGCGGCCCGAACTGGGCGGTGAGCTCGGCCTCGCGCCGCGCGAGCTCGGCTTCGCGGGCGCGCAGATCGACGATCACCGGCGAGGAGGCGACGTCGCTGATGGCGTCGAGGCCGGCACCGCGCGCCCGGAGCTCGCGCACGAGCCTGAGTTTGGCTTGGCGTTCGGCGAGCTCGCCGCGGGCCACGATGAGCTCGCGGTTGAGCTCGCTCAACTCCTGTTCGCCGAGCGTCATCCCGCGGGCGTCGAGCAGATCCTGCTCGGCCTTGAACTTGGCGATCGCCGCCTCGGCTTGCTCGACCTCCGCGCGCAGGCTCTTGAGCCGCTCGGCGAGGAAGCTCGAGGCGCGGGTGGTCGAACCGAGCTTCGCCCGGCGCTGCTGATCGAGATAGACCTCGACGAGGTGATTGGCGATCTGAGCGGCCTTGGCCGGCTCTTCGGAGCTCACCTCGAGACCGATGAGATAGGAGCGACCGTCGTTGAGGACCCGGATGCGCTTGTTGAGCGCGGCGACCACCACCTCTTCGACCGGCTCGGGCGGCACTTCGGTCTCGGCACCGCCGAGGATCGGCTCGGCGGCCACCCCCATCGCCACGAGCCAATCGGCGGGCAGAAGCGCCAGGAGCCGCTCGAAGAGCGCGCGGGGGTCGAAGAGCCGATCCGCCGATCCCCCGGGGCGCAGGAAGGGGTTGAATTCGGGATCCTCGACGAGCCCGAGCTCGCGCACCGTGCGGCGGACGTGTTCGGGCGAGGTGAGGATGCCCATCTCGGTGGCGATGACCCGTTCGTCCACCGGCAGGCGGCCGACGACCTTCTCGATGTCGAGGACGCGGTCCTCGCGCGGCTCGATCACCACGAGCGCCGTGGCGCTGTAGAGCGGGGTGCGGAGCGTGCCGAACAGCCAGCCGGCGGTGGCCCCGAGCAGGCTGAACACCACGATCAACCATTTGCGCCGCCAAAGAACCGCGAGGAAGGAGAGCACGTCGACGGCGGCGCTTTCCGGCGGAGGCGGAGAAGTCGACGGCAGATCGACCTTGACGGGCGCCAAATCCCGCATCGGGGGAGACTCTCGCGATCCTGCTGCGGCTCCGCAGGCTATAGGCACGCACCGAAGGCCAGGCAAGGGAGCGCGGCCGGCGGCGCGGACGAAGCTTACCGCGGTGCGCCGGTCCTTGCGTCGCGCGTCGAGGCCTTCCGCCCGTGGACGCCGGGCGCCGGCGCGCCTCGGGTTTTTATACCTTTCGTTGAACGCGTCAACTCGTGGTTAGCTCTAATATCCGTTCTGATGCGCGAATTCCTCGGGATTTGGTCGCGGCCGCCGGCGCCGCCGATCCGGCCCCCGGCCGCGCCGCCGATCCCCGATTCGTCCCCCGGGATCTGGTCGCTATCCACCGGGATCTGGTCGCGCGCCCCCGCACCCGTCGTCGCCGCGGCGGCGTTGTCCTCCGGGATTTGGTCGCTGTCCACCGGGATCTGGTCGCGCTCGCGGGTCCTCGGGGGCGGGTTGTCCCCCGGGATCTGGTCGCGCCCGGGCTTCGGATTCGGGATTTGGTCGCGCGCGATTCGGGATTTGGTCGCGCTCTATAAGAAGAATCAAAAAGGATTCTGCAAAATATAAATCACCGGCAAGGCAGGAAGACGGCGCGACCAAATCCCAAATCGACAGAAGCTTCGCGATCCGCTATCCAAGAGCGAGCAGCCTCGGGCATCGCGCGCGGAACTCCCATGGCAGCCGAGCACGAGCTCATCATGCGCGAGGGTCTCGATGCGGCCCTGCGCCGTGCGAGCAGCGCCAAAGAACGCGCCCAGTTGCGCCTGGCCGCGGACATCCTCGTCCAAGAAGCGGAGAACCCCTCGGCCACCGCCCATCTCCACTCGATCCTGTGCACGATCTATCTGCCGCACCGGCGCACCGAGCCGGATCAGACCTGGCAACGCTCCAACGGCGAAGGAGCGACCTTGATGATCCAGCCGACCAAGGACGAACAGGGGCGCTATTACGGCGTCCCCTACGGCGCCACGGGTCGGCTGATGATGATCTATCTCCAGAACGAGGCCTACCGCAACCGCTCGCGGCAGGTCGAACTCGGCCGCTCGATGCACGCCTGGTTGCGGGCGATGGGGGTGGATTCCTCGGGCAAGGGCTATCGGGCCGCGCGCGAGCAGGCGCTCCGGATCGAGCGCTCGCTGGTCACCGTCGCCTATGTCGGGCCCAACGGCAAGGAACGCTGGCAGGACACGATCATCCGCGGCTCGTTCAACCTCTCCCCGCCGGACGACAGCGGCGGGCGCCAGCACGAACTCTTCCCCCAGCTCATCCAGCTCTCGGAGAGCTTCTACGAGGCGCTCATCCGCCATCCCGCCGTGCTCTTCGAGCCGGCGATCAAGGCCCTGGCCGGCAAGAGCCTGGCCCTCGACGTCTATCTCTGGCTCGCCTATCGCCTGCACGCCCTCGAGCGGCCGACGCGGGTGGGCTGGAAGAGCCTGCACAACGCCTTCGGCCCCAATTACGACCGCGAACGCGACTTCCGCGCCAAGTTCAAAGAAGCCCTCAAAGAAGCGCTCCTCGTCTATCCCCAGGCGCGCGTCGACCTCGTCGAGGACGGCGTGCTCCTGCACCCCTCCGCCCCCGCCGCCCCGCCGCGCAACCTCTATTTCGTCGACACCCGCCGCCTCGCTCTGGCGTCCGCGGACAGTTCTAGGAAAATAAACTTCGGGACCTGGTCGCGGGCGGCCCCGCGCCCCCGCCCGAGCGCGCGGATCTCGGCGTATCGCCGACCGCCCGGGGTACGGTCGATCCCGAAGATCTTAGGAAGAAAGACTTCGGGAGATGGTCGCGCGGCTCCCCGCGGGTCCGCTTCCGCGCCCCGAGCACGGTCGCGGAACGTTCCGGGCGGAAGCGCTCGCGGTGGCATACGCCGGCGATCTGCGCTGCTATACCGGGGACGCCGCAGGAGGGCGCCATGGAGGACATCGTCGCCCGTTTCGAGACCTACGCCGAGCTCTGCCGCGCGGTGCAGCGCAAGGCCATCGAGCTCGAGAACCACCCCGAGCGCAAGAAGCGCCTGCGCCGCTTCGCGGCCGCGGAAGTGGCCGAGATCCTCGGGATCTCGCCGGGATATCTGCGCAGCCTCGTGCACGAGCCGGACTTCCCTTCCGGGGCGATCGGCCCGGGCGGGCGGCGCTCCTTCGCGCTCGCCGAGATCCACGCCGCGCGCGCCTGGCTGTTCGCGCACACCGGCAACCCGCGCTACGCCCCCCGCCGCCGCCCGGAGGCCGGCGAGAAGCTGCAGGTCGTGACCTTCGTGAACTTCAAGGGCGGCAGCGGCAAGACCACCACCGCCGTGCACTTCGCCCAGTACCTCGCCCTGCGCGGCTACCGCGTGCTGCTCGTCGATCTCGATCCGCAAGCCTCGGCCACCGCGCTGTTCGGGCTCGATCCGGAGAGCGAGGTGCGCGATGCCACCTTCGCGAGCTGGCTCGACCGCAGCCGGGACGCGCGCGCCCTCGTCCGCCCCACGCACTGGGACGGCCTCGATCTCGTCCCGGCGAGCATCGCGCTCCAGCACGCCGAATACGATCTCGTGGGGCGGCTGCTCGAGCGCCGGGACTTCCCCTTCTACGCCCAATTGGCCGAGCTCCTCGTCGAACTCGAGGCCGCTTACGACGTCGTCGTGTGCGACTGTCGGCCCGATGTCGGCATGCTCACCCTCAACGCCCTGTGGGCGGCGACCGGCCTCGTCGTCCCGGTTCCGCCCTCGATGCTCGATTTCGCCTCTTCGGGCGAGTTCTTCCGCTTCCTCGCCGAAGTCGCGCGCGATTTCCGCGGGTCGATCGCCCGCGACGCCTTGGCGTTCGATTTCGTGCGCATCGTGACCACGCGCTTCAAGGCGAGCGATCGCAACCAGGCCGAGATCGTCCGCTGGAAGCGCGCGCTGTTCCGAGACGCCGTGCTCGCCGAGGCGATGGTCGACACCGCCCTCGTCGACGCCGCGGGGATCCTCAAAGAGACGCTCTACGAATACGAGCCGGCCGGCAACCGCCGCACCTACGAGCGCGGGCTCGAGGCGGTGCGCAGGGTCGATCGGGCGCTCGAGCGCGAGCTCTTGCGCGTGTGGGGACGGCCGGTGGAGGCGTGAGGCCGGGGGCGCGGGGAGAGGAGCGATGCGGCAGACCGACAAGCGGGCGGCGCTTTCCGCCTCGATCGCGGCGTTGCGCGAGGAGACCCCGGCGAGCGGAGCGGGGGCGGCGCGCGGCATCGTCGGCCGCGCCCTCGAGCTGCACCGCGAGGGCCTGCTCGAGCGGCTCAAGGCGCTCGAGAGTGCGCGCGGGACGGCCGATCCCGGCGACCTGCTCGTGCGGATCGACCCCGCGCGGATCGACGATCCCCTGCCCCCCGACCGCCATCCGCGCGCCTTCGCCGATGCCGCCTTCGCCGAGCTCAAGCGGAGCATCGCCGAGCGCGGCCAGGACTCCCCGATCGTGGTGCGCGCGAAAGGCGAGCGCTTCGAGCTCGCCACCGGCCGGCGCCGGCTCGCCGTCTGCCGCGAGCTCGGCATTCCGGTGCTCGCCCGCGTCCTGCCTCTCGACGAGGAGGGGATGCTGGCGCTCCAGTACCGCGAGAACGAGGAACGGGCGAACGTGAGCGCCTTCGAGCGCGGTCGCTGGTTCGCGCGTCTCGCGGAAGCGGGCTGGAGCACGACCCGGCTCGCCGCCCTCACCGGCCTCTCCCAGCCCTCGATCGTGGCCTATCTCAAGCTCGGCCGGCTGCCCGAGGCGCTGATCGAGGGCTTGAGCGAGCCGCGCGCGCTCACCCTCAAGGACGGGGCCCGCTTGACGGAGGCGCTCGAGGCCGATCCCGGGGCGCTCGCGCGGATGGTCGCGGCGCTTTCGGAAAGCTCCGGGCGGCCGGTGCGCGAGCAGCTCGCCCGCGCGCTCGCCGCCGCGCGCGGGGCGCCGAGCCCGAAGCCGAAGCTCGCCGGGCGCGCGATCCTCGACCGGGAGGGACGCAAGCTCGCCACGCTCACGCGCAGCGGCAACCAATGGATCCTCCGCTGGGCTCCGGCGATCGAGGAGGAGGCGATCGCCTGGATCGCCGCCCGGCTGCCCGAGCTCGTCCACGCCTGGCGGAGCGGAGCGGTCGCGAAGAGCGCGGACGGCGCGGAGCACGAAGAGGGCTCCGCGCGCGCACGCCCCTCCGGCCCCGAGAGCTGAGGCCTCGCTCCGGGATCCGCGCGCCCGGCGGGACTCTCGCCGGCGGCACCGAACGGAAGGGGCCGGGGAAGAGGGTTATCAGTGCACCGATAGCCCGTCTCCGCTCGGCCGAAGGAAAGAGGCGGCCGGTGTGCGGTGCGTTCTGCCGATGGAAGCGGCCGTCTGCGGATGCGCGGTGGCCGATGCCCGGGGCCGGAAGCGGTCTCGGCGGGGGGACGGGGCGCGCGCCGCGGCCGGGGCGGCACCCCCGCGGGGCGGAAGAAGCTCGGCCCCGTCTCCTCGCCCCGCGCCTTCCGGGCGCGATGGACCGCGGCCGGCATCCGAGGCAGAATGTGCGGATCGGGCCGCCGAGCGGCGGCGATCGGGGACGGCGCGGAGGGAGCGATGCCGGAGAGCGTCTACAAAGTGATCGAGATCATCGGCACGAGCACGGAATCCTGGGAGAAGGCGGCGACGAACGCGGTCGAACGGGCGGCGCAGACCCTCAGGGACTTGCGGGTGGCGGAAGTCGTCGAGCAGGACCTGGTGGTCGAAGACGGCAAGGTCCGCGCCTACCGCACCAAGATCAAGCTCTCCTTCAAATACGAGGGCTGAGGGGCGGCGCTCGGGGACGGCGCGGGCGCGGAAAAGGGCGCGCGAGGCGGCGGGGATGGCGGTGGCGGTGCGCCCCGGTGGGCGGGGGCGCGACCGGGACCCCGGGCTTCCGGGTCCCGGCGTGGCCGATCACCCGGCGTCGGAGATCGCCGCCGGAGCGGAGGCCGGGAGAGCGTGCGGGACGGGGGCACGCGTCCGGGCGGCGAGGAGCGCGGCCGCGACGCGGCGCCTCGCCGCTCGGAGGCCGAGGCGCGCGCGGGCACCGAGGAAGCCGTCGGTAGGAGGGCCGAGCGCGCCCGGGGCGGGGCGGCCCGGGCGGTCGCGGTCGATCGCGCGCCCGCGGGCACAGGCGGCGAGAAGGCGCGCGCGCGATCCCGGCAGGAGGAACGACGCGGCCCGGGGCGCGGTTTCCGACCGCCTCCGTCGTCCCGACCGGGGGCGAAGCGCCGGAAGGGGCGGCGATCCCGAACCGAGGGACGGTCTCGGGGCGGTCGCGGACGGCGCTGCCGCCGGTGCGCGGATCCCGCCCGCCTCGGGCCGCAAAGGCCCGCCCGGCGGCGCGACGAGGCTCGCCGCGGCGGCCCCGTTCGCGTCCAGAGGGCGTGGCGCTCGCCCGGTTCGAGCGGAGATCGACGCCGTCGCCGGCGAAGGGCCGGTCGAAGGCCTCGGGAAGGCGGCGGAGCTCGGCACGGGGTCGCGCGCGCGAGGCGGCTCCCGGAGGGCGGTGCGCTTCCCACCGGAGGAAGGGACTTCTCGCCCCGGTCGGCGCTTCGGTGCTCCGATCCGTCGCGTTTCGCGCGGGCGGGAGCGATCCCGCTTCCGCGCCCGGGCACGGCGGTCTAGAGCTCGCGCGAGAGCCCGGGGAGGGATCCGATCATCGGCGAAGAGAGCATCCGCGATCGTCTGTTCGCGCGGCTCGACGAGCTCGCGCGGGTGAGCGACGAGCCGGATCGGCTCGTGCGCCTGGCCTTCGGGCCCGCCTGGCGGGAGGCGGTCGAGCGCGTGCGCGGCTGGATGGGCGCGGCGGGGCTCGCGACGCGGATCGACGCCGCCGGCAATCTCCTCGGTCGGCGGGAAGGCCCGCGGCCGGGGGGCCCGGCGCTCCTGCTCGGCTCGCATCTCGATACGGTGATCGATGCCGGGCGGTTCGACGGGACGCTCGGGGTGCTCCTCGCGCTCGCGCTCGTCGAGCGCCTTCGCGAGCGCGGGCGCGCGCTTCCCTTCGCGCTCGAGGTCGTGGCCTTCGCCGACGAGGAAGGGGTGCGCTTCGGGACCGGCCTTCTGGGCTCGCGGGCGATGGCGGGCACGCTCGATCCGGCCGTGCTGGGGCTCGTCGATCGCCACGGGACGAGCCTCGCCCGGGCGTTGTGGGCCTGCGGTCTGGAACCCGAGGCGCTCGCCCGCGCCGCGCGCCGACCCGAGGAGATCCTGGGCTACCTCGAGGTGCACATCGAGCAGGGGCCGGTGCTCGAGCGGGAGGGACTGGCGCTCGGTCCGGTCGAGGCGATCGCGGGGGCCGAGCGGAGCACGGTGGAGGTGTTGGGGGAGGCCGGACACGCCGGAACGGTGCCGATGGAGGCGCGCAAGGACGCTCTCGCGGCGGCGGCGGAGATGGTCCTCGCGGTCGAGCGGGTGGCCCGCGGGGCGGAGGGGGTGGTGGCGACGGTCGGCCGGCTGGAGGTGGAGCCGGGAGCGGTGAACACGGTTCCGGGCCGGGTGCGGTTCACGATCGACCTGCGCAGCGGCGAGGAGCTCCCGCCGGGCCCAGGTTTCCGCGCTGCTCCACGCAGAGTCTGTGCGAGATCGCGCGGCGACGGGGAGTGGGGCTCGCGGTCGCGACCCGGGAGGAGTTCGCGGCGGTGCGCTGCGACGCCCGTCTGCTCGCGACGCTCGAGGCGGCGCTCGCGGCGCGCGGGCGACCGGTCCGGCGGCTCGTCTCCGGGGCCGGCCACGACGCCGCGGCGCTCGCGGCGATCGCGCCCGTGGCCATGCTCTTCGTGCGGTGTCGCGGCGGGGTGAGCCACCATCCGGCCGAAGACGTCGACCCCGAGGACGTCGCGGCCGCGCTCGAGGTGCTCGAGGAAGCGGTGGAGCGGCTCGCGGCCGAAACGACAGCCGCGCCCGTCTGAGATCCGAGGACGGGAGCCGGCGCGGTTATCAGTGCACTGATAACCCCGTTCGGGCGGGAGCCTCGAGAGCTTCGAGAAGGCAGCGGCGGAGCTCTTCGTCGACCTCGGGCACGCGCCCGCCCCACCAGGCGAAACCGGGGACGGCCTGGTGCACGAGCATGCCGAGCCCGTCGAGAACGCGCAGGCCGCGGGCGCGGGCGGCCGTAAGAAGCGGGGTCGCGAGGGGCACGTAGACGAGATCGGCGACGATCGCCCCCGCCGGCAAGGGCGCGAGATCGAGGAGAAGAGGCGGTTGTCCGGTCATGCCCAGGCTCGTGGCGTTGACGAGGAGGGCGAGATCGGACAGCGCCGCGGGCGGGGGCGGCCAATCGCAGACGAGGACGCGGTCGGGGAAGAGGCGGGCGAGATCGGCGGCGAGCGCGCGCGCCCGCGCGCTCGTGCGGTTGCACAGGCGCAGTTGCGCGCACCCGGCCTCGAGGAGCGCGAAGGCGACGGCCCGCGCCGCCCCGCCGGCGCCCAGGACGAGGGCGGTGGCGGGGACGAAATCCGGATATTCGGCCCGCAGATGAGCGAGGAAGCCGGCCCCGTCGGTGTTACGGCCCTCGAGGGTGCCGTCGGGGTGCACGAGGACGGTGTTCACGACCCCCGTGCGCTCGGCCGCGGCGTCGCGGCGATCGACGAGGGCGAAGGCGCGCTCCTTGTGGGGGATGGTGACGTTCCAGCCGAGAAAGCCGAGCCGCGGCAGGGCGCGGAAGGCGAGCTCGAGGTCTTCGGGGCGGACGGGCAAGGGTACGTAGACGCCGTCGATGCGATACCGCGCGAACCAATGGCCGTGCAGGCGCGGGGAGAGGGAATGGGCGACGGGCCAGCCCAGCACCCCGGCGAGGCGGGCCTTACCGGACAAGAGCACGGGGAAAGGCCTCCGCGAGGAACGCGGGAAGCCTAAGGCCCGGGCGCTCCGGCGTCGAGAGCGGAGAAGGCGGCGCGCGGAGCGGGGGGGGACGGCGCGCTTGTCGGACGCAGAGGAGGGCGCGATGCGCGCGGCGATGGATCGTTTGCGCCGGATCTGGCGGGCTCCGGGGCTCGACCCGGTGGTGCGCCTGGGCCTGCGCCTGGCGCATCGGCTCTTGCGCGTCTGGTGGGCGATCCGCCGGCCGCGGGCGGAGGGCGCGGCGGTCGCGGTCTGGTGGGAGGGGCGGCTGCTCGTGGTCGAGAGCTCCTATCGCCCCGGTCTGTGGGACCTGCCGGGGGGCGGGCGGGGGGCGGGGGAGAGCGCGGATGCCGCGGCGCGGCGCGAGCTCTTCGAAGAGACCGGCCTCGCCCCCGAGCCGGGAGCGTTGGAGGAGGCGGGTGCCGTGGAGTTCGCCCTCGAGGGGCGCCGGATCCGCACCCGGATCCTGGTCTGGCGGCCGAAGGCGCGGGTCGCGCCGCGCGTCGACCGGCGCGAGATCCTGCGGGCGGAGTTCCGCACACCGGAGGAGCTCGCGCGGTCGCGCCTGGCTCCGGGGCTCCGGCTCTATCTCGAGGGGCCGGCTCAGGGTGCGGGGCGCGCGGGCGGGGCGGGGGGCAGCACGCCGCCGCAGACGAGGCCCACGTAGTGGCGTTCGAGCTCGGAGAGTTCGCGGAAGTAGGCGCCCAGGGAGATGTCGCAGGTGGCGGCGAGGGTGAGCCGCGCCTGGAGGTCGTTCATCGCCCGGCGCTGTTCGAGGGCGGCGGCGGAGAAGGTCTCGAGCCGGGCGCAGGCGGGGAGGGCGGCGAGGAGGAGAGCGCAGAGGCGGATACGGCGGTTCATAGGTTGTTATCCCTAGCAACAGGCTGCAAAGCTATTATGTGCGGCTATATAGGACTGTCAACCTAACTCCTGCCGGCTGTTCCCCGCCGCGCCGCCGTGCTAACCCGCCTCGCGAACCCGGAGGCACCATGCAGCTCGACCGCATCGCCGTCTTGAGCTTCGACTGCTACGGCACGCTCGTCGACTGGGAGCGCGGGATCCTCGACGCCCTTTCTCCCTGGCGGGCGCGCACCGGCCTGGCCGTCGACGACGAGGCCCTCCTCGCCGCCTTCGCCGAAGAAGAAGCGGCGCAGGAGCGCGAGACCCCGAGCCTGCGCTACGATCTCCTGCTCGCCCGCGTCGGCGCGCGGCTCGGGCGGCGCTTCGGTGCTCCCATGCGCGAGGACGAGCAGCGCGCGTTCGGCGCTTCGGTCGGCGACTGGCCGCCGTTTCCCGACAGCGCCGAGGCCCTCGCGCGCCTGGCGCGGGCGGTGCCGCTCGTCGTCCTCTCCAACGTCGACGAGGCCTCGATCCGCCGCTCGGCCGCCCGTCTCGGCGACCCCTTCGCCGCTCTCCTCACCGCCGAGGCGATCGGCTCGTACAAGCCGGATCTTCGCAACTTCGCCTATCTCTTGGGGTTCGTCCGCGGCCGCGGCTGGCCGCGGGAGGGGCTCGCGCACGTCGCTCAGAGCCTCTTCCACGACCACGTCCCGGCCGCGGCCGTGGGCATCCCTTCGATCTGGATCGACCGCCGCGCCGGCCGCCCGGGCGGGGCCACCCCGCCGCCCGCGCGTCCCGTCGCCCCCGCCCTGCGCTTTCCCGATCTCGCGAGCTTCGCCCGCGCCTTCGAGGCGGCGCGCCGCGGCCGCGCCGCGCGAGGGGATACGGATCTCGGCGCCTAGAGCCGGAAGTGCTCCTCGACGTAGCGCAAGAGGAGCGCGAGGCAGTCCTCGAGCCCGAGCTCGTCGGTGGGCACCACGAGCTCCGGGTTCTCGGGCGCTTCGTAAGGCGCGGAGATCCCGGTGAAATCCTTGATCTCGCCCTTGCGCGCGCGTTTGTACAGGCCCTTGGGGTCGCGCTTTTCGCAGACCGCGAGATCGGCTTTGATGTAGATCTCGTGGAAGTTCTCGCCCGCCGCCTCGCGCGCCCGCTGACGGTCGCTGCGATAAGGCGAGATGAAGCTCGAGATCGCGATGAACCCGGCATCGGCGAACAGTGCCGCGACCTCGCCCACCCGACGGATGTTCTCGGCGCGGTCTTCGGGCGAGAAACCGAGGTCGCGGCACAGGCCGCCGCGGATGTTGTCGCCGTCGAGCACGTAGACCTGGTAGCCCTTGGCGAAGAGCTCGCGCTCGAGGGCGAGGGCGAGGGTCGACTTGCCCGCCCCGCTCAGCCCCGTGAACCACAGCACCCCGCCCCTGTGACCGTTGCGCGCCGCCCGCGCGGCGCGGCTCACGGCGTGCCCGACGGCGCTGATGTTGCTCGCCCGCACGGTCACGAGCTGGCGCTGATCGGGATAGCCCTCCATCGAGACGATGCCGCCGCCCACGGGGACGTAGTCCTCGACCAGGACGAAGCGGCCGGTGCGCGGGTTGGCGCGGAACTCGTCGAGGGCGAGCAGACGCTTGCTGCGCAAGACGATCTCGCCCGCGCCGTTGCGCTCGATGCGCTCGGGCGGCAGAGGGCTTGAGCTCGGCGGTATCGATCGCCTTCTCGATCGCCTCGACGGTGACCGTGGCCTCGCTCGTCGCGAGCTTGAGCTTGTAGGTCGAACCGATCGTGAGGGGCCGCTCGCCGAGCCAGAAGACGCGCGCCTTGAAGACGTTGGTGAGCAGCGGGGGGTCGCTCTCGTGGCTCATGATCTCCCCGCGCTCGACGAAGATCGGCTGATCGAGCGTGACCCCGATGCTCTGCCCGGCCACCGCCTCGGAGGGCGGCTCGGGCACGTGCCAGGCTTCGATGGTCTTGATCCGCGCGGTCTTGTTGGAGGGCGAGAAGAGCACGCGATCGCCCACCCGCAGCCGGCCGGATTCGATCCGCCCGGCGACGATCCGCCGCTGGTCGAACTTGTAGACGTCCTGGACCGGCATCCGCAGCGGCCGGTCGACGGGAAGCGCGGCGTAAGGAAACAGAATCGAGCACCGCGACCACCGGCGGGCCCTGGTACCAGGGCATGCGCGGGCTGTGGCGGAGGAGGTTGTCGCCCTCGCGGGCGGAGACGGGGACGATCGCCCGCGGCTCGAGCCCGAGCTCGGCCAGATAGGCGCGCAAGTCTTCGGCCACGGCACCGAACCGCTCGGCCGAATAGCCCACGAGGTCCATCTTGTTGACGAGCACGGCGATCTCGCGGACGCCGAGGAGATGCAAGAGATAGCCGTGCCTTCTGGACTGTTCTTGCACGCCTTCCTGCGCGTCGACGACCAGGAGCGCCGCTTCCGCCCGAGCGGCTCCGGTCACCATGTTCTTCAAGAACTCCTTGTGACCGGGAGCGTCGATGACGACGTAAGGTCGCAGCGCGGTGCGGAAGCGGATCTGGGTGGTGTCGATCGTCACCCCCTGGTCGCGCTCGCTCTGCATGGCGTCGAGCACGAAGGCCCATTCGAAGGGCATGCCGCGGCGCGCCGAGCTCGCTCGGATCGCCTCGAGCTTGCCCTCGGGCAAAGAGCCGGTCTCGAACAACAGCCGGCCCACGAAGGTCGATTTGCCGTGGTCGACGTGGCCGAGGATGACGATCGGCAAGGGGCGCGCGGCGGCTCCGGACATCGCGGGTTCCGTTGCGAGAGGGGCTCGGCCGGCGCGAGCGATCACATGTAGCCCGCCCGGCGCAGGCGCTCGAAGCTGTCTTCCGCCTCGTGGTCCATGGCGCGGCCGGCGCGCTCGGGGATCGTGGTGGTTTCGAGCTCGGCGATGATCGCATCGAGGGTATCCGCCGTGCTCGGCACCGGGAAGGTGATGTCGCGGTCGCCGAGCGAGCGGTAGCGCTTGCCGTCCTTGGCGAAATAGAGCTCGATCACCGGGATCCCCTCGCGCCGCGTGTATTTCCAGACGTCGAGTTCGGTCCAGTTCAAGATCGGGTGCACGCGCACGTGCGTGCCGCGCGGGAAGCTCGTCATGTACTGGTCCCAGAACTCGGGCGGCTGGTCCTTGAGCTGCCACTGGCCGCTCTCGTCGCGCGGGCTGAAGATCCGTTCCTTGGCCCGGATCGCCTCCTCGTCGCGCCGGATGCCGAGGATGAGGCCTTCGAAGCCGTATTTCTCGAGCGCCGCCTTGAGCCCGAGCGTCTTGCGCGCGGCCGCGCGCGCGGCGGGCGGAAGGCCGGGATCGGTGGCCTCGAGCGGCGGGCACTCCTGGCGGATGAAGGTCAGACCCCATTCCTTGGCGTAGCGGTCGCGGAAGGCGTACATCTCGGGGAACTTCTTGCCCGTGTCGACGTGCAGCACGGGGAACGGGACGTGGCCGAAGAAGGCCTTCTTGCACAGCCAGATGACGACGTTGCTGTCCTTGCCGAGCGACCACAGGATGGCGAGCTTGTCGAGCTTCGCCTTGGCTTCGCGCAAGATGTAGATGCTCTCGGCTTCGAGCGCGTCGAGATGGTCCATGGTTCCGATCCGATGGCGATCCGGGCGGACGCGAAACGCCGGGAAGCGCCGCCGTGTAGCCGCCGCTTCCCGGAACGTCAACGCCGCTCGCGCCGCGCCCCCGCGCGCGGGGCGGCTCAGCGCCGAGCCGAGGCCAGCCGCTTCTTGAGCGCGGCGAGCCGGCGTTGGCGCGCCGCTCGGCGGCGGTTGGCGACCGCGCCTTTGGGCACCCCGCCGTCGCGACCGCTCTGGACGCGGCCGAGCTGGGTCCACTGGCGGACCGGGCCGCTGTCGATGTGCAGGAAATCGGAGCTCGGATAATAGCCCACGCCACCGGCCTGCAGGGCGAGGGCCGCGCGATGGGCGGTGGAGAGCGGCACCCCCGGAAAGCGCAGGTCGATCGCCATGCCGTACATGTGCAGGCTGTTGCGGGCGACCGCGCGCGAGCGCCGGCGCAGCATGGCGTTCGTCTCGGGCGAGCGGTAGCCCGAGAGGACCTCGAGCGGGCCCGAGAGGTCGAGCTGGCGCTGCAAGAGATAGGCGATGTCCAGGACCTGGGGATCGATCTCGACGATCTCGTCGGTCCGCCAGTCGCGCAAGAGGCGATCGATCGAGCGCAGGCCCTCTTCGAGATACCGCCCGTCGGCGAAATAGACGGTGCGCACGCTCTCGCCGGTGTGCCGATGGTGGAGCGCGATCTGCCGGACCGGCACCGCGGCGAGGGCCTTCCGCCAGCGACCGAAGAGGCCGCCGCCGAGCACGGGCAGGCCGAAGGCGAGGCCGAGGAGAAAACGTCGACGGGATCGGACCGACCGCTCCGACATGCCGTTCCCCCCTTCCCAGTCTCTCGCGTAGCGCGAGGCCGCGAAACGCCGATTTCGTCGGTTCGGGTTCAGCTGAACGGCGCCCTACCTAGGCGATCCGAGGTGAATCTGCAACACGGTCCGTGTCGTTCGCTCTCGAGATACTGGAGTACCGTGACGCGATGCTCGAACATTCGCCGAATGTGACTTCACGGCAACTGCATCCGTGGCGGAAGAGCCACGCGATGTGCTGATGGCGCCGCGCGAACACCCGTTCCGATGCCTGCGCGCGAGCATCGGGTCCGCGGCGTGCTCCGGCGGTATCGCGATACAGACGCAAAAAGCGGCGGCGATCTTCCCGTGCCCGCGCGAATCGACAATTCTTTCGGCGATGACCCCGGACCTCTCGATCGTCGTGCCGCTTTTCAACGAAGAGGAGAACGTCCGCCCGCTCTTCGAGGCGATCGCGGCCGCGCTGCGGCCGCTGCCGCTGTCCGCCGAGCTCGTCCTGGTCGACGACGGCTCGAGCGATGCGACCTTCGCGCGGGCGCTCGAGCTGCCGCGCGGGGGGCGGCCGCGGCTGCGGATCCTCAAGCTGCGCCGCAACTACGGCCAGACCGCGGCCATGGCCGCCGGCATCGCGCACGCCCGCGGCCGGGTGATCGTGACCATGGACGGGGATCTCCAGAACGACCCCGCCGACATCCCGCGCCTTTTGGCCAAGCTCGAGGAGGGGTTCGATCTCGTCGTCGGCTGGCGGCGCGAGCGCAAGGACCACTGGTCGCGCGTGCTCCCCTCCAAGATCGCCAACCGCCTGATCGGCTGGGTCACGGGGGTGCCGATCCGGGACAACGGCTGTTCGTTGAAGGCCTATCGCGCCGACCTCATCAAGGCGATCCCGCTTTACGCCGAGATGCACCGCTTCATCCCGGCCATGGCGAGCCTCGCCGGGGCGCGCATCGCCGAACTCGAGGTGCGCCACCACCCCCGCCGCTTCGGCCGCTCGAAATACGGATTTTCGCGCATCTACAAAGTGCTCGTCGATCTCCTCGCGATCGCCACGATCCTCGATTTCGCGCGCCGGCCGGTGCCCTGGCTGGCCGGTGCCGGCCTTCTCGCGGCGCTGTGCGCCACCCTCGCGGGGGCGCTCTTCCTTTTCGCCCGTCCCGCGCCCGGGGTGGCTTTCCAGGGGGTGGTCATGCTGAGCGGGGCGCTCGCCGCTTTTCTCCTCTTCCTCGCCTTCTTGAGTTACCTCTTGCACAGCACGCGCGCCGCCCGCTTCGATCGCTTCCGGCTGCTCGCCGCGCGCGCGTCGCGCGAGCCGGGCGCCGCCGCGGAGAGGTTCGCCCCGTGACCGCCGAACCCGCCCCCCGTCGCCTCGCCGCCGCGACCGGCACGGTGTCCGTGGTCGTGCCCCTTTCCCGTGACCTCGAGGATCTCGAGGCCCGCCACGCCCGGCTGCGCGCCGGCCTCGAGCTCTTGGCCCGGCCGCTCGAGTTCGTCTACGTGCTCGACGGGCCGCTCGCCCGCAGCCGCGCCGCGCTCGCGGCGCTGCGCCGGGCCGGCGAGCCGATCGAGATCCTCGCCTTCGCCCGCCCCACCGGCGAAGCCGCGGCCCTGACCGTGGGCTTGCGCCACGCGCGCGGGGCGGTCGTGCTCACCCTCGATCCCGAGTTCCCGATCGATCCCGCCGAACTGCCGCGCCTCGTGCACCGGCTCGAGGCGGGCGAGGCCGATCTCGTCACCGCCGCCCGCCGCGTCCCGGGACGGGCGGGCGGGGGCAAGCTCGAGCGGCTGTTGGGCTGGCTGCTCGGCTGCCGCTTCGAAGACGTCCGCAGCCCCGTCCGCGCCCTGCGCGCGCGGGTCGCGGCCGAGCTCACGCTCTACGGCAACCAACACCGCTTCCTGCCGCTCCTCGCCCAGGCCCAGGGCTTCGCGGTCGAGGAACTGCCGGTCCCGGCCCTCGGCCGCAACGGTCCCGGCCTCGTCCGCGCCGTCGGTTGGCCGTCGTTGCTCCTGGACGTCGTCACGGTCTTCTTCTTGTTGCGCTTCCTCGAAAAACCCTTCCGCTTCTTCGGCGGCTTCGGACTTCTCGTCCTCGTCCTGGGCGGGCTCGCCACCGCTTGGCTCGTCTTCGAGCGCCTCGTCCTGGGCGTGCCCCTGGGCGACCGCCCGGCCCTCATCCTCGCGACGCTCATGGTCGTGCTCGGCATCCAGATCATCGCCGTGGGCCTGATCGGCGAGCTCGTCACCTTCGCCTGGGCGCGCGAGAGCGCCGATCACCGGGTCGAGCGCATCGTCGAATAGCCGCACCCCGAGCGGACGCGCCCCGCCGACGGGCGGACGCCGCGCGTCCGGCCGGCCGTGCCCGCGCGACCCCTTGATTTCAGAACCTTCTAATATTAGCTCTTGCGCGAGTACGCCGCTGTACGGGAGACGCAGCCATGCCCGCGTTCACCGACCGCGCCTGGTCGCCCTATTTCGCCGGGGCGCTTCTGGGCCTGCTCCAGATCCCCGCCTTTCTCTTGATCGGTACCGCCCTCGGCGCCTCCTCCTCCTTCGTCACCGTTTCCGCCACGCTCGCCTCCTTCGTCGATCCCGCGATCCGGGAGATCGAATACGCCGCCAGACATCTCGCCGGCGCCAAGAACTGGTGGCAGGTGGCGCTCGTGATCGGCATCGCCCTCGGCGCCTTCCTCTCGGCCAAGCTCTCGGGAACGGTGCGACGCGGCATCGCGCCGGTGTGGGAGCGGGCCCTCGGCACGAAGAGCCCCGCCACCCGTTTCGTCCTCGCCTTCTTGGGCGGCTTTTTGATGCTCGCCGGCGCCCGCATCGCCGACGGCTGCACCTCCGGCCACGGGCTTTCCGGCATGGCCCAGCTCGCGCTCGGTTCTTTCGTGGCGATCGCCGCGACCTTCGCCGGGGGCATCGCCACCGCCCATCTGTTGCGGCGCATCTGAAGGAGATCGTCCGATGTCGATCCTCTCCGCCGTGCTCTTGGGCCTCGCCATGGGCGTGGTCTTCGGCTTCGTGCTCGAGAAATCGCGCGTGTTCGAGCCGGCCGTGATCCTGGGCCAGCTGCAGCTGCGCAATTTCTTGATGCTCAAGATCTTCTTGTCCGGTGTCGCGGCCGGACTCGTGGTCATCGGCCTGCTCGTGGCCACGGGCCTTTCCGGCCTGCATCCCAAGTCCGCGATCTGGACCGCCGACGTCGTGGGCGGGCTGATCCTGGGCGCCGGGATCGCCCTCGCCGGGGCCTGCCCGGGTACCACCCTCGCCCAGATCGGGGCGGGCTATCGCGACGCCTGGTTCACCCTCGCGGGCGGTCTCTCGGGGGCGCTCGTCTTCACCTATCTCGAGCCCGTCTTGCACCCCGTGCTGCTCGCGGGCGGGGCCGGGAAGCTCACCCTCGACAAGGTCCTGGGCGTTCCCTTCCCCTGGCTCGCCTTCGGCTTCGCCGCCCTTCTCGTCGCCGGGCTCGTGGCGCTCGAGCGGTGGCGCCCCTGGCGCGCCGAGATCGGCGCCAACGCCGACGGCCTGTTGCCGCCGCCCGAGGCCCGGGCGCCCGCCGCTGCGCCCGTCGCCACCGGCCGCGCCTGAACCTCTCCCTTTTTTCCTCGGCTTCCCCGACCGCTCGCCCGCCGGCCCTCCGGCGGGCTTTTTTTCCGGAGACGTCGAGCGAGGCGAGGAGGGCGAGCCGAACGGATGGCGCGTCGCGCGCCGATCGGCACGGCCGGGGCTCGTCTGCGCGAAGAGAACGCGCCGACGCTTCCGAACCTCCCGATCGCCCCGGCTTCGCGGCCGTGCCGCGTCCCGTCGCGGATCGACCGCTCGACAGGATCCGCCCCGACCTCCCGGGCCGCGCGACGGCGGGTCGAGACGCCGAGGAGGCGACGCGGAACGCTCTCGAGGCGCTCTTCGCGCACATCGAAGGGACGATCGAAGAGGGGCTCTTGGCCCGGATCGACCGGGTCGCCGAACTGCGCGGTCAGACCCGCTCCGCGTTCCTCGCCGAGGCGGCACGGCGGATGCTCGCGGAAGGTCGCGAGGCACTCTGAGAAGAGGGGCGCTCAGGCGGCGGCCGCACGCGCGCGGGTCTCGAGAAGGGCTTCCAGCACCGCGAGCCGCTCCGCCTCGGCCGCCGGCTTGTCCCAGCGGATCCGCAAGACGCGCGGAAAGCGCAGGGCGATGCCCGACTTGTGCCGGCTCGAGCGGCGGATGCCCTCGAAGCCGATCTCGAAGACGAGCACCGGTTCCACCGCCCGCACCGGGCCGAAGCGCGCGATCGTGTGCGCGCGGATCCAGCGGTCGAGGCGGACGAGCTCTTCGTCCGTGTAGCCCGAATAGGCCTTGGCCACCGGCACGAGCTCGGGTCCCGAGGGTCCTTCCCGCCAGGCGCCGAAGGTGTAGTCCGAATAAAACGAGGAGCGCTTGCCGTGGCCGCGCTGCGCGTAGAGCAGCACGAGATCGGCCGAGAAGGGATCGCGCTTCCATTTCCACCACGATCCCTTGACGCGCCCCGCGCGATAGGGGCTCGCCTTGTGCTTGAGCACGAGGCCCTCGATCGCCGGATGCGGCGGAGCGCGGCGCAGCCGCCCGAGCTCCTCGAGAGAATGCGCCGACAGCAGCGGCGAGAGCCGCAGCCGCGGCGAAGGGCACCGCGCGAGGAGGGATTCGAGCCGGCGGCGCCGCGCGGCGAAGGGCAACGGGCGGAGATCCTCGCCGCTCTCGAACAAGAGATCGTAGAGCACGAGCCCGACCGGACAGCGGGCGAGGATCCGCGCCGAGGGCCGTTTGCGGTTCAGGCGCTGTTGGAGCTCGTCGAAGCCGCCGATCTCTTCCCCGCGCATCACCACGAGCTCGCCGTCGAGCACGGTGCCCGGATCGAGGCCGCGGGCGGTTTCGAGGAGCTCGGGAAAGCTCGCGCCGATCTCCTCGCCGCTGCGCGAATACAGGCGCGCGCCCGATGGTCCCGCGACGAGCTGGACGCGGATTCCGTCCCACTTCCACTCCACCGCCCAGTCCGCGAGCGTGTCGGCGATCGCCGGCAGATCCGCCTCGTCGAGCGGATGGGCGAGCATGAACGGGCGGAAGGCGAGCGCGTCGCGCCCCGCCGGCTCGGGGGCTCGGCCCTCGAGCCAGGCGAAGAGCGCTTCGTAAGGCGGCGCTTGCGCGTGCCAGTGCTCTTCCACGCGCACCGGATCGACGCCCCCGAGCCTGGCGAGCGCCTCGCGCACGAGCCCGACCGAAACGCCCACGCGCAGCCCTCCCGTGAGAAGCTTCAGGAGCGCCCAGCGGCCGGTCGCGTCGAGCCGATCGAGGAGATCGGCGAGCAGGGCGGGGAGCCGCGACTTGGGCGCGGCGGCGAGGGCGGCGATCGCTTCCGACAGCCGCGGCGGAGCGGCGCGCGCGTCGGATGCCGGTTCGGGCCAGAGCAGAGCCGCGGTCTCGGCGAGATCCCCCACGTAATCGTAGGACCAGGCGAAGAGCACGGGATCGCTGCGCTCGGCCGAGAGCGCGCGCACGAGAGCGGGCTTGGCGTGCGGAAGCTCGAGGGTGCCGAGAAGCGCGGCCAGGGCCCAGCCCCGGTCGGGATCCGGGGTGCGCCGGAGATAGTCGCACAGCAGCGCGAGCTTGGCCGTGCGCTGCGGGGCGTGGAGGAGCCGCTCGAGGAGTTCGGCGAAGGCCTGCATCGCACCGAACGCCGGTTCCCGTCCGCGGCCCTCGCGGCGGGTTTGTGCGGGGAAGGCGGAAGGCGAGGTAGCGCGATCGCGGCCGCGAGCAAGAGCGGCCGCTTCCCGCCGCGTCCGGCTAGCGGGCGAGCGGCCGCGGGGGCGCGTCGAGTCGGACGACCACGCCCGCGAGGCGGGGATCGGGGGCGGGGTAGCGTTCCATCACCAGGGGGTCGTGGCCGGGGACGATGTGGTCGAGCGAGGGGGCGAGGGCGCGCAGCCGATCGTAGCCGCGCAAGGTCGCTTCCACGTCGTGGACGATCGGGAAAGGGCGGTAGTCGAGGAAGTTCTCGTAATAATGCGCGGTATCCGAGGCGAGCACGACGGGCCCGCGGGCGGTGGCCACGCGGACGCATTGGATGCCCTTGGCGTGGCCGCCGATGCGGTGAACGGTGATCCCGGGTGCGATCTCCCCCTCGCCGTCGTGGAACAGGACCCGGCCCTCGAACACCCGACGGACCACGGTGCAGACGTGCTCGACGCTGTAGGGCCGTCGGAGCTCGGCGTAGCTCATGCAGCGCCCCGTGGCGTAGGCGAGCTCGGCTTCTTGCAGGTGGAAGCGGGCGGCGGGGAAATGGTCGAGGGTGCCGGCGTGGTCGTAATGGAGATGGGTGACGATCACGTCCGCGATCGTCTCCGCGCGGACGCCGAGCATCGCCAGCCCCTCGCGCGGCAGGCGTTCGATCGTTCGCCCCCGCCGCGCGCCCTCCTCGGCGTCGAAGCCGGTGTCGACCAGGATCGCGCGGTCCCCCGCGCGCAGCAGCCAGACGTAGAAGTCGATCGGCATCGGCGCCGAATCGTGCGGATCGACGCCCAAGAAGTTCTCCCGGCGGGTGCGCGTTTCGAGCCGGGCGTAGCGGATCGCGAAGAGCTCCCAGAGCATCGCCCCCTGCCTCCCGTCCTTTTCCGCGCGAGCGCTAGCACGCTCCCGCGCGCACCGGCAGAGCGCGAAAGCCGGCCCATGCACGAAAGGATGCGACGGTTGCACGTGCCGCGGTTCGCCCGCGCCCGCGCGGAGCCTAAACGAGAAAAGTCTGTTCAGCCTCCCTGTACCTCGGCCGGACCGGACGGGGCGTCCCCGTCCGGTCCGGTGCCGTGCTCGCTCAGTCGGTCTCCTCCTCGTAGCCGGAAAGCGCGAGCGGCCGCGCGCGGATGCCGCGTCGGCTCAGAACGTGGATCAGCGCTTCCTCGCGGCCGTGGGTGATCCAGATCTCCTCGGCTCCGACCTCCCCGCAGGTGGCGAGGAGCTCGTCCCAGTCGGCGTGGTCGGAAATCACGAGCGGGAGCTCCACCCCGCGCCGCTTGGCCCGCTGCTTGATCCGCATCCAACCCGAGGCGAAGGCGAGAAGCGGATCCGGCAGGCGCCGGATCCAACGGTCGGCGAGAGCGGAAGGTGGGGCGAGGACGATCTCGCCTGCGAGCTCGCGCCGGATGCGCCCGCGCTCGGTCGTCGTGGCCGGCGAAAGCGGCCCCAGGCGCACGCCCAGCCGTTCGTAAAGGGCGCACAGAGGAAGAAGGGCGCCGTGCAGGAAGATCGGGCGGTCGTAGCCGGCGCGGCGCAGCAGGGCGATCAGCCGTTGGGCCTTGCCCAGGCCGTAGGCACCGACGACGATCGCCCGCTCGGGGTTCGCCTCGCGCGCGCGCAAGAGCTCGGCGATCTCGCCCTCGGCCGGGGGGTGGCGGAAGACGGGAAGGCCGAACGTGGCTTCCGTGATCCACAGATCGCAGGGCACGAGGCGGAAGGGAGCGCAGGTGGGATCCGCTCGGCGCTTGTAATCGCCCGACCAGACCACGCGCGTGCCCCGATGCTCGAGGACGATCTGGGCCGAGCCGAGCACGTGCCCGGCGGGGGCGAACCACAAGGAGACCTCGCCGAGTTCGATCGGGGTCTCGAGCGGCAAGGGGCGCAGCCGGCCGAAGGCCTCGCGGCCGTAGCGTGCTTCCAGGATCGCGCAGGTCTCGGGCGTGGCGATCGCCTCGCCGTGGCCCGGGCGCGCGTGGTCGCCGTGGCCGTGGCTGATCACCGCGCGCGCGACGGCCCGCAGGGGATCGAGGAAGAAGCCGCCCGGGCGGACGAAGAGCCCTTCCGGGCGCGGCTCCAGCCAGGCGAAGCGGCTCACGGTGCGGCCCGCGTGGCGCGGGGATCACACGTCCCGCGTCTTCTGCGTCCGCTCCTCGGACCGCTGGTACCCGGATATGACACGGGCCGGTGACGCGGTCGCACCGAATCGCACATCGTCTGGCATCCTTCTCCGGGATCCGCGCGCGGAGCCTCCTCGTGATCCGTTCCGAGCTCTTCTCGCCCGCAGCCGACCGCTCTCTCGTTGCGGCTTTCGCGTTCCGGAAGATTTCTCTCCTGTTTTTCGCGCTGTGCGCGCTCGTTCTCTGGTCGTTCCTCGCGCTCGACGCCCGTCATCATCCGGACGAAGGGCTTTATCTCTATCTCGCCGCTTACGCGGACGTTCGGACTTTTCTCGATCCCCGAGAAGCACCGGCCTATCCGTTCTACGTCTCGCGGATTTTGCATCTTCTGATCGCGCGGGCGATCTTCGCGCTCTCGCGGCCCGGGTGGTGCCGCCGTACAGCTCCTCGCCGTTCTGTACGCTTTCTTCGTGCTCGCCGCGATCCTGCTCGGGACGGCCACGGTCCGGCGCCTCGTCACCTGGCGCGCGGAAATGGCGTTCGCCGTTCCGCTCCTGGCCACGAGCCCGGTCCTGGTGTGGCTGGTCGGCAAGACCCTTCCGGAAAGTCCGGCTCTGCTCGCGACGAGCCTCGCACTCTACGCTTTCGTGCGCAGCCTCGAAGCCCCGGAGCTCCGGCGGGCGCTGCCCTGGTCGATGCTCGCCGCCGTCGCTCTCGTCGCGGTGGCGCTCACCCGCAACGCCTTTCTTCTGGCGCCTTTGCACCCTCGGGGCGACGCTCCTTCTCTTCCGCGGCTGGCGGTTTCCTTTCGGCCGCGTGCTCGCGCGCGGCGTTCTCGTCGGGGGCCTCGCCGTCTCGCTCTCGCTCGCCGCCCTCGCCCTGCTCGGGATCGCACCTTCGGCTTATTTCTGGGTCTACGGCATAGCCGGTGCGGAACACGCGCCCTGGGCGGTCCGGCTCTACGCGGGCGTGATGGCCGTCGGTCCGCTCCTCGCGATCTTCCCGGTGGTTCCGTTGCATCGTCCGCGGGTCGAAGCGGTCTTCTTCCTCGTGTGGTTCGCCTTCGCCACCGGGGCGGTCTATCTCCTGTTGGCCGATGTCGAGACCCGGTATCTCCTCGTCAACCTCGTGCCTCTTCTGGGCCTGGGATGTCTGGGGATCGGTGCGCTCGCGGCGCGGCTCGGCGCGCGTCCCGGCCGGGCGCTGCTCGCCTTCGCCGTCGTCGTGGTGACGGCGGGGGTTCTCGGCCGCGCCGCCCAGCCCTTCTTGGAACACGAGGTCAAGGCCGATCAACTCGACACCGTGATCGCGACCCTCGATCGCGAATATCGCGACGGATACACGCTGCTCACGGCTTGGCATCATTCGGATTACCATTATTTGAGGGTCGTTTATCCGCATCGTCGCATCCACAGCGTGGAGCGCAGTCACTATCGGCGCTCGGTGACCGTCCTCGACGAGGAGGACCGGCGCTTTTACGGCGATGGGATCCTGCTCGATTTCGATGCGCTCGCCCGCGTGCCGCGACCGTGGATCTATGTCGGCTTCGAGGCCAATCCCGCGATCGCCAACGTCCGTCGGCTCGTCGCCCATCTGCCGTTCGCCGGTCTGCGCGCCTGGGCGTTCGGCATCGTCGAGAAGGTGGCCAAGCGGCGTCACTTCTACGAGACCTGGGTGTGGCGCGAGCCGCGGATCCGCGTCGTGCCGCTGTTCGAGCACGGCCATTACCGCGTGGCCGAGCTGGTCCTCGCCGAGCGTCCGGCGAACCGATCCGGCGCGGGCGAGCCGCTTTTACCATAAACTTTCTTATCCGATCCTTCCCGTCCCCGCCCCCGCCGAAGAACGGAAGGCGCGCCGCGGGCCCGGATCCCGTCTCCCCGATCCGGTTCGCGCGCGGGCCGCGCGCGTCCGAAGGGTCACCCTTCGCGGGCCACCTCGGCGAGCCGGGCGTCGACCGCGGCCGCGAGGGCGGCCGTGTCCTCGACCACCGTCACCCCTTCGAACTCCTTGAGCCGCGCCGTGTTCTCGAGATCGATGCGGCGCGGCCACAAGCGCACCATGCGGTGCGGCGCCATGCTGTCGTGCACGGGCTTGGTGTCGCACGCGTAGACGATGATCGGAATCCGGCACTTCCCGGCCTGGGCGAAGACGTTGGTCACGAGCGTGTCGGAAATGCCGCAGACGAACTTGGCCACCGTGTTCGAGGTCGCGGGTGCCACGACCAGCGTGTGGTACCAGCCGTCGTAAAAGCGACCGACGGGCGGGGCGGAGGCGGTCGTGTCGCGGATGAGCCGGATGCCGGAAGGGAAGGGTTTGCGCTCGCGCGTATAAAGGAAGATCACTTCCGCCGCGGCTTTCGAGAGAAAGAGATCGAGCTCGCCGATGCGGCGGATGATCTCGAGACAGGCGAGAAAATCGTGGCCCGAGCCGGTGAGCGCCCAGGCGAGCCGCGGCCGGCGCGGCCGTTCCTCCCGCTCCTCGAGGGCCTCGCGGGGATCGCTCATCGCTTCGCCTCGTCTTCTTCGAGCTTGGGAGCACCCGCCCTCGAGCGCAAGGGCGGGCGCTCGGGCTCGAGCCCGCCTTCTCCCAGGGTCTCGGGCCTCTCGGCACGGGCGAGGCGGATCCGCCCGCGATAGCCGCGCGCGAGCTCGGGGAAGGCCGGATCGAGGATCCCTTCCTCGGCGAGGGCGGCGAGGGCGACCGGTCCTTCGGGCAGCGCCGCCGCCTTGACGAGCAGGAGCTCCGGGACGCCGAGCCGGATCGCGAGCAGAAGCGCGAGGCTGTCGGAGGTGATCCGCCAGGAGGCTTCGATCGTCGCGTCGCGGCCGGCCATCGCCCAGGGAAGCCAGAGCATCGCACGACCCGCGCGCGCCGCCCGCGCGATCTCCTCTTCCCGCTCGACCGGCACGAGCCGGGGTTCGCGGGCGGCGAGCCAGAGCGCATATTGCTGCATCGCGAGAACGGCGGCGCCGTGCGCCACCCGATCGTCGAAGCCGAGGCGCGGTTGGAGCGCGCGCACCGCATCCGCGAAGGGACCGCCTCCCGGCACGAGCAGCCGCGGTTCGGGCGCCTCGGCGATCGCCCGCAGCCAAGGATCGAGCCGGGGGCTTCCGGCGAGGCTGCCGCCGAGCTTGACGATCGCGCGCGGGATCGGGGCCGGTCCCGCTTCGTTCGAGAAGGACGCCATGGGCACGACCACGCTCACCCTCTTCCCCCCGCCCCCGCCCTGGATCATGGGGATCGTCAACGTCACCCCCGACAGCTTCTCCGACGGCGGGCGGTTTCTCGCGGCCGAGGCGGCGATCGCGGCGGCGCGGCAGATGCTCGCGGACGGAGCGCATCTGATCGACATCGGGGGCGAATCGACCGCCCCCGGGCGCCGGCCGATCACCGCCGAAGAAGAGCTCGCGCGCATCGAACCGGTGGTCGCGGCCCTCGCGCCCGAGGCCTTCGTGTCGATCGACACCTATCACGCCGCCACGGCGGCGCGCTGTCTCGCCTCGGGTGCGCGGATGATCAACGACACCTCGGCCCTGCGCGCCGAACCCGCGCTTGCCGACGTCGTGCGCGAGCACGGTGCGTTCCTCGTGCTCATGCACGCCAAAGACGGGCCCTTGCCGCACGTGACACCGAGCGAACGGCGCTATGCGGACGTGGTGCGCGAGGTGGGGGATTTCTTGGCCGCGCGGGTCGACTTCGCCTTGTCGCGCGGCATCCCGGCCGAACGGTTGATCCTCGATCCCGGCTGGAGCGCTTTCTTGAGCCACGATCCGGAGGACACCTTCCGGCTGTTGCGGGACTTCGAGCGGCTCGTGGCGCGTTTCCGCCCGATCCCGCTCATGGTCGCGATCTCGCGCAAAGGCGTCTTGAAGGTGCCGCTGGCCGAGCGCGATCCGATCTCCCAGCTCGCGGCGCTCGTCGCGGTCGCGCGGGGCGCGCTCTACGTGCGCACCCACGCCCCCAAGATGATGGTCCAGTTCCTCGAGACGGCGCGGCGCTGCGCTTGGCCGCTGCCGGATGCGCCCGCTTCCGCTCACCCCTGAGCGCCGAGAGGCGGGCGCGGGTCGGCGAGCGCGGCCAAGAGCTCCGCGGCCGTGCGCCCGAGGAGGGGATGGCGCCAGTCGGGCCAGAGCTCGCACAAAGGGGCGAGCACGAAGGCGCGCTCGTGCATGCGCGGATGCGGCAGGACGGGGCGGGCCGGGGGAAGGCGGACTTCGTCTTCGAGGGCGACGAGGTCGAGGTCGAGCAGGCGCGGTTGCCAGGGCAAGAGCTCGCGGTTGCGATCGCGCCCCAAGGCGCGCTCGATCCCGTGCAGCACCGCCAGGAGAGCTTCCGCGGAAAGGGTGGTGGCGAGCACGACCACGCCGTTGAGATAGGGCGGATGCTCGCGCACGGGATCGCAAGGGTGCACGAGCGCCGGGGTGAGGATCCATCGCGAGCGGGCGAGGATCCGGCCGGCTTCTTCGGCGAGCAGCGAAAGCGCGGCTTCGAAGGTGCGCCGCGGTTCCCCCAGGTTCGCGCCCAAGGCGACGACCGCGCGGCGGATCCCCGCTCGTTCTTCCTCGCCGTTCACGCGCCCGCGCCCAGCTGCCAGGTCTGGACGAAGCGCCGGCCCTTGATGTCGGAGGCCTCCACCCGCAGCGTGCCCGGCCCTTCGGGTACCAGGTGAAAGGCGATCATCGGATCCTCGGAGAGCGAGATGTCGGCCTCGATCTCGAGAACGGGCTCGTCGTTCCAGGTGATCCGGATCGTTTCGAGATGATCCGCCGGAATCCAATTGCGAGTCAACTGGTCGATCTGCATCCCGGAATATTGCGGGTGGCTGATCAACAGCCGGAGCTCGTTGGGAGCACCGAAGGTCAACTTTTCGGGCTGCACGAGTTTCATCTTGCCGATCCGGGCGTAAGCCACCTCCTTGTCCTTGGAAGCCGGCGCCGAGCAGCCGCCCGAGGCCTTCACGAAGCGCTCGACCGTGAACAGCGTCCCGTCGTCGAGTTCGGCCACCGCGCGCACGGGCGTGTATTCGTTGACGCGGATGCGGGTCGCGATCGAGGCCGAGCCGGTGCGGGGCGAGAAGCGGAAGACGGCGGCGCGCGGGGCGGGGTTGCGATCGATCAGGAGATGGACGGCGCGGACGTAGCGCTCGGGGGTCTGGGGCAAAAGGGCGCGCACCGCGACCTCGACGAGGGCGGCATCGTGGGCGCGCGCGGGTGCTTCGAGTTCGATCACCCCGGTGCCGTCCGCGACCGGACGGTTCTCGAAGAAGAGTTCGCGCAAGACGTCCCATTGGCTCTGGGCGCGGACGGGAACCGAAAGGGCCGAGATCGACGCGGCCGCGACCGAGACGAGGACGCGACGCCGCGACAGAGGATGCGTGCTCATTCCCACTCAAGCTCCTTGTACGCAGCCGTGATGTTGCGCGGGTGATTGTCCTCCGACAACAGCCAGTCTCCGGCCGGGGGCGGATCGGCCAAAAGCGCCGGAAGCGATCGACCGGCGCGGATCGCCCGCCGCACGGCGGCGGCGAGCTCCTCGAGATAGCGCCGTTGCGGACCGAGCGCCTCGGGCCAGGGAGCCGAAACCGGGCCGTGGCCGGGGACGACGCGGGCGGCGGGGATCCGGGCGAGCTCGTCCATCACCGCGAGCCAGCCCGGAAGCGAACCGTCGATCACGGGCATGCGCCGCGAAAAGAGGAGATCGCCCGCGAGAAGGGTGTCGGTGCCGAGATCGAAGACGGTGAGATCGCAGTCCGTGTGCGCCGTGGGCCAGGCGACGAGCTCGAGCGGCCGGCCGCCGAGATCGATCCGCCGCGGCTTTCCGATCGCCACGGTCTCCTCGATCGGAACCGCCTCCGCCCCCGCGATCGCCGGGCCCAAGAGCCGTTCCATGGCCGCGCGGTAGACCGCGAAGCGGTCGCGAAGGGCGGCCTCGAGGCGGGCGTGACCCCAGATCCTCGCTCCGACGGCGCGGAAGACCCCGGCCCCCATGACGTGATCGGGATGGTGGTGGGTGAGGATCAGATGGCGGATCGGCCGATCGGTGCGCGCCCGGATCGCGGCCAGAAGATCGCGCGCCTGCGCCGGGCTTCCGCCCGCGTCCACCACCGCCACCGCTTCCTCGCCCAGAAGAACGGCGAGATTGGCGATGCCGCCGCGGTTGGAGGGGGCGAAGTCTTCGTGCACGCCCGCGTGAACGAAGAGGCCGGGGGCGATCGCGAGGAGCGGCAGGGGCTCGGCTCCGCTCGGACGCGGCGCGGCCAGGGCCACCGAGCCGAGGAGGACCTCGCGTCGCCGGACGCCCGCGGAGCGCATCTCCCGCCTCCCCTTCGCTTCCGCTTGCCGGAACCGAATGCGATCTCCATAGCAGCGCGACGCCACCGCCGACCAGCGAGGTCGCCGCAGGGGGCGTGCATCGCGAGCGCGGGGGAGGGCGATGGAGGGACCGGAGAGGGGGAACTGGCAGTGCCTGGCCTTGCGCGACGTGCCCCTTCGGGTGCGGCTCGGGGTCTATCCGCACGAGCGGGAGCGGCCGCAGCGCATTCTCGTCGACGTCGAGCTGTGGCGTCGGCTCGACCGCTTCGAGGGCACGAGCCTCGCCGATTGTCTCGACTACGATCGGATCTACCGCTGGCTCGTCGAGACCTGGCCCGCGCGGCCGCACACCGAGCTCTTGGAGCAACTGGTCGAGGACGTCTTCGCCAAATGCTTCGAGGATCCGCGCGTCGAGCGGTGCCGGGTGCGCATCCGCAAGCCCGAGGCGCACGGCGGCCGCGGGATCCCCGAGATCCTCGCGATCCGCGAGCGCCCCCGGAGTTAGCGATCCGCGCGCGCCGTTCCCGCGTACGAATCGCGTGGATGGATTCCGACGGGTCGGTCCCGGGGAGGCTCGACGATGCGGCTCGCCTCGCTCGTCCTCTTCTTCGCGCTCCTGTCCGCTTCGGCGCAGGCGATCATGAGCGGCGCCGAAAGTCCGCGCGCGCGGTCATCGGATTCGGATTACGCCGACGGGCGCGAAGCTTTCTTGCGCGAGGATTGGAAGGCGGCGATCGAAGCCCTTTTGAAGGTCGTCGAGCGTCGGCCGCACCACGACAACGCCCACAACATGCTGGGCTTCGCCTATCGCAAACTGGGCGATTACGAGCGCGCCTTGTATCACTACGAAAAGGCGCTCGAACTCAACCCGCGCCACAAGCAGGCGCTCGAATATCTGGGCGAGGCCTATCTCGAGCTCGGTCGCATCGAAGAGGCGAAAGCGGTCGCGCTGCGGCTCGACGAGGTGTGCCGTTTCATCGTCATGGCCTTCGACAACCAGGGCTGGAAGCGCGGCTGCGAAGAGCGCGAGGAACTCGAGAAGGCCTTCGCCGAACGGGGCGTCCCCTGGCCGTTGCCGAACCGAGGCGCGGGCGCTCACGGCTCCTCTTCGGGGACGGCGGCGACGAGAGGCAGCCCCGCCTCCTCCCAGCCCTGAACGCCGTCCGGGTACCAATAGACGCGCCGGTAGCCGAATTCGACGACGGCGCGCTTGGCGGCGTTCCAACTCATCCAGCAGTCGCGCTCGCAATAGACGACGATCGCCCGGTCCTTGGCTCCGCCCGTGAGCTCGGCGAGCCGCTTCGCGAACCAGGCCGAGGTCGAAGGCGGCGGCTCCCCGAGGCCGACGTTGGGCAGCCACACCGAACCCGGCAGGTGCCGGCGCGGGGGCGCGAGCCAGGGCCGGTCGCGGCCGCGTCCGGGCGGGCGGCGCGGGGCCGGCATGACGTCGAGGAGCACCACCGGCTCTTCCGCCAGGAGCGCGAGCAGCCCGGCGGTGTCGAGAACGGTGGCGCCCGCGAGCGCGGACGGAACGGGAGCGCGGTAGTCCTCGAGCCGATAGCCTTCGGGTTCCGGGACACCGGCGGAAGCCGCGGGGGCGAGGAGAAGGCCCGAAAGGACGGCGACGACCGCGGCGCACCGCGAGGAGGGGCTCACTCGGCCTCGAGCAATTCGGCGAGCCGCCGGGTGATCGGCCCGGGACAGGGTTCGGGGAAGGCGAAGCCGTCGACGCTCGCGATCGGGCGCAGGCCGGAAAGGGCGTTGGTGGTGAAGGCCTCTTGCGCCCGGGCGAGCAGATGCCGCGGCAGTTCGGCTTCGACGACGAGCAGACCCCGCGCGCGCGCGCGCTCGAGCAGGACCGCGCGGGTGACGCCGGGAAGGGCGCCTTCGCTCGGCGCGGGCGTCCAGATCCGGCCGTCGACGACGAGGAAGAGATTGGCGGCCGAGGCGCAGGCCAGGCGCCCCGCGGTGTTGCACAAGAGCGCCTCGTCCCCGCCCGCCGCGATCGCCTCGCGCAGGGCCAGGATCTGGTCGAGATAGGCCAGGCTCTTGATCCGGCTCGTGGGCGAGTGCTCGTTGCGGCGGACGCTCTTGACGAGCACGGCGCGGGCCGGTGGCGGGGCCTCGGGCAGCGGGAAGGCGGTCAAGAGCACGGTGGGCGTCGGGCGTTCGGGGGGCAGGAGCCCGCGCGGGGCGGGACCGCGGGTGAGCGTGAGGCGCAGCGCCGCTTCGCCGCGGGCGAAGCCGTTGGCCAAGAGGAGCTCGCGCGCCGCGGCGGCGAGCCCGGTCTCGTCGAGCGGCAGGGGGATCCCGAGCAGCTTGGCGCCTTCCGCCAGCCGCAGCCAGTGCCGCTCGAGGCGGAGGATGCGGCCGTCGCGGGCCTTCATCGTCTCGAACAGGCCATCGGCGAGAGCGAGGCCGCGATCGGTGGGATCGATGCGGGTCGCCTCGACGGGGCGCAACGCTCCTTGGTGCCAGACGATCATCGCTCGTGCCCCTCCGGCCGAGACGGCGCGCTCGGACCTTCGGCGCGAAGCGCGAGGAAGTTGCGCAAGAGATCGTAGCCGTGCTCGGTGAGCACCGCCTCGGGATGGAACTGGACGCCGTGCACGGGATGACGGCGGTGGGCGATGGCCATGATCTCGCCTTCGGGGCTGCGGGCGGTGACCTCGAGGTCGTCGGGCAACCCCTCGTCCTCGACGATCAGGGAATGGTAGCGGGTGACCCGCAACGGCGAGGGAAGGCCCGAAAAGACGCCGGTGCCCCGATGCACGATCGGGCTCGTGCGACCGTGCATCGGCCGGCGGGCGCGGCCCACGCGGCCGCCGTAGGCCACGGCGATGCATTGATGGCCCAAGCAGACGCCCAAGATCGGGATGCGCGCGCCGAACCGGCGGACGAGAGCGACCGAGATCCCGGCCTCGTCGGGGCCGCAGGGGCCGGGCGAAAGGACGATGTGCGAAGGGTTCGCAGCCTCGATCTCGGAAAGCCCGATCGCATCGTTGCGCACGACGCGGCGCTCGTAGCCGAGCTCGGCCACGTAGCGGGCGAGGTTGAAGACGAAGCTGTCGTAGTTGTCGACGAGCAGGATCACGGGGCGGCTCCCTCGCCCGCGAGCGCCCGCAACAGCCCTTCGGCCTTGGCTTCGGTCTCGGCGTATTCGGCTTCGGGATCGCTCAGAGCGGTGATCCCGCCGCCCGCGGCGAAGGTGAGGGTGCGGCCGCGGATCGCGAAGGTGCGGATCGCGATCGCGCTGTCCATCGCGCCGTCGAAGCCGATCCACAGGATCGTGCCGCAATAAGGCCCGCGGCGGTCGGGTTCGAGTTCGGCGACGATCTCGATCGCCCGGATCTTGGGAGCGCCGGTGATCGAGCCGCCCGGAAAGCTCGCGCGCAACAGATCGAGCGGCCCGCGACCGGGCTCGAGGGTGCCGACCACGGTCGAGACGAGGTGGAAGACCGTGGGGTGGCGTTCGAGGACGCAGAGCTCGGGGACCCGCACGCTGTGCGGGCGGCACACGCGCGACAGATCGTTGCGCAGGAGATCGACGATCATTACGTTCTCGGCCCGGTCCTTCTCGCTCTCGAGGAGCTCGCGGGCGAGAGCCGCGTCCTGTTCGGGCGTGCGGCCGCGCGGGCGGGTGCCCTTGATCGGCCGCGTTTCGACCCGACCGCCGAGAAGGCGCAGGAACCGCTCGGGCGAGGCCGAGGCGATCACGGTCTCCCCGAAGTCCAAGAACGCCGCCATGGGCGCGGGATTGACCCGGCGCAGCCGGCGGTAGAGGTCGAAGGGATCGAGCCCTTCGGGCAGGGCCGTGGTGAAGCGCCGGGCGAGATTGACCTGGAAGACGTCCCCGGCGAGGACGTAATCGATCGCCTTGCGGACCGCGGCCGCGAAGCCGGGACGGGTGAAATTGCTCGCGGGACGCGGAACCGGCCGCGGATCGGGCGGCGGGAGTTCGGGAGCGCGGGCGAGGCGCTCGCGGAAGAGCTCGAGCCGTGCGCGACGGCGGGCGAGACGCGCCTCGGGGGTGCGTTCGGGAAAGCCCGAGCTCGCGATCCAGCCGCGGCGCTCGCGGAGATCGAAAGCCGCGATCGTGTCGTAAAAACCGAGCTCGAGATCGGGAAAAGCCGGATCGTCGCCGGCCGCGGCGGGCAAGCGCTCGAGGTGCCGCGCCGCCTCGAAGCCGATCCACCCCGCGACGCCGGTCCGGAAGGGCACGGGCGAGGCGGGATCGAAAGGAAGGCGGAAGCGGGCGAGGCAGCGCTCGAGCACGAGCCAGGGATCGCCCGTCCGTCGCTCCCCGTCGAGCCGGATGCGTCCGTCCCGGCTCGAGAGGAAAAGGAAGGGATCGGCGGCGACGAAGCTCCACCGGCCGAGGCGGGGGTCGAGCCGGGCGCTGTCCAGGAGCAGCGGAGCCGGCAGGTCGCGGAGCGCCGCGAAGGCGCGCAACGGATCGAGAAACGGGATTTCGCACAAAAGCGGCTCCATGCGCGCAGGCTAGGCCGCCCCCGCGTCTTCCGGCAACGGTTCTCCGCGGCTGCCGGGATCGTCGAGGTTTCAGAGGCTCCGGCCGCCCCCGAGGACGAAGCCCGGATGCTCGCGCCGCCACCGCGCGATCGCCATCTGCCCGAAGAGTTGGCAGCGGAAGGCGGAGCCGTCCCGGGGCGGCTCGACGCGCGCGCGGCGCGGCTCGGGCGGGCCGACGAGACGAGCGACGAACACGAGAACGGAGAACACGGCCCGGCTCCGGCGACGTCGAACGGGTCGCCGTCGGTCCTTTTCGTCCCCGGCGCGCGACGGTGCGATCCCGATGGCGCGATTTCAGGTAGGGGCTAGGAAAAGAGCAAGAGCTCGCCCTTGCCGAGATCGGCGAGATCGCCGAGCAGGCGGCGCACCCGGCGCCCCGGCAGGAGATCCCCGAGACCGAGGAGCCGGAGCTGACGCTGCACGAGCGCGAGCCACAGGAGATCGTGGGTTCCGGCGTCGGCGAAGCTCGGGCCGGGATCGGCGGTGCCGTCGAGCAGGAGGAGAGAGCCGCGGCGCATCGCGGCACCGGGCCCGGGACCGCACGCCCCGCGCAGGATCACCGTGCCCCCGCGCAAGCCGAAGCCGAGATGCTCGTCGCAGCCGCCGAGCAGGATCAGGAGCCCGCGCCGCATCGCCTCTCCGGCCATGGGGCCGCAGCGTCCCTCGACGACGACCGTCGCCCCCGCCGTTCCGCCGCTTCCGGGAAGCGCTCCGGCGAGCCGCGCCCCCGCGGCGCCGCGGACGCGCACAAAGCCGCCCGTCGCTTGCGCCGCGGCGAGGGCGCCGACGCTGCCCTCGACCTCGATGCGCCCACCGGACATGCCGAGGCCGAGCTCGACCCCGGCGTCACCGACGACCCGGAGGGTTCCGGCGCGGAGCCCGGCCCCGATCCGGTCGCAGGTCCGGCTCGTGCCCTCGAGGACGAGCGTATCCGTGTCTTCCGGCGCGGTCCGCACCGCGAACAAGTCGCCCGAACGCACCGACCGGTTGCCCAGGCGCAAGGGAATGGCCGCGATCTCGCGCTCGCTGCGCCCGAGCACAGTTTCCGGCAGGAGCGGGGAAAGATCGAGGGGCAGAGCGGGGGGTTCGCGCAGGCGGAGGATGCGGGCGGTCATGGCGCGCGAGCTTCGGCACGGTTCGCCTCCGCCCGCAAGGGCCCGAGGCGCGCGGCGCGTCCTGGCCGAAGGAGCCCGGTCGTGGCACGATCGCCGCCATGCGCGAACATCTGGTCTTCTTGACCGGCCGGCTCGCCGAGCCGCGCCTCAGGCGCGTGCTCGAGGGGCTGGGCGAGACGCCCTTTTCTTGGGAAATCCGTCAGATGGGCGTGCAGGTCGCCGCTCTCATGACCCCCGAGATCATCAAGCGACGGCTCGGCTCGGTGGAAGGAGCGGCGAAGGTCGTCCTGCCCGGTCGCGTCCGCGGCGATCTCCGGGCTCTTTCCGACCACTTCGGCGTGCCCTTCGAGCGCGGTCCCGACGAACTCGACGATCTCCCGAGCCATCTCGGGCGCAAGGGGCCTCCTGTCGATCTCTCGCGGCACGATTGTCGGATCTTCGCCGAGATCGTCGAGGCCCCCGAGCTCGGGGTGGAGGCGATCCTCGAGCGGGCGCGCGAACTCGCCGCCGAAGGGGCGGACGTGATCGATCTCGGCTGCCTTCCCGGCCGTCCCTTCCCGCATCTCGAGGAGGCGGTGAGCGCGCTCAAGAGCGCGGGCTTCGCGGTGAGCGTCGATTCGGGCGATCCCGAGGAGCTGCGCCGCGGCGCCCGGGCCGGGGCGGACTTCCTCTTGAGCCTCGACGAGCGCACCCTCGGTCTCGCGTTCGAATGCGCGAGCACACCCGTGCTCGTGCCCGCGCGCCCGGGCGATCTCGAAAGCCTCCTGCGCGCTTGCGCGCGGCTCGAAGAAGCGGGCAAGCCTTATCTCGCCGATCCGATCCTCGATCCCGTCCACTTCGGCTTCACCCGCTCTTTGATGCGCTATTGCGCGCTGCGCGAGCGCTTGCCGCGGGCCGAGATGCTCATGGGGGTGGGCAACCTCACCGAGCTCACCGACGCCGATACCGCCGGGATCACCATGCTCTTGATGGCGGTCTGCTCGGAGCTCGCGATCCGCAACGTGCTCGTCGTGCGGGTGAGCCCGCACTGCCGACGCGCGGTGGTGGAGGCCGATCGCGCGCGGCGCATCCTCTTCGCCGCCAAGGAGCGCGGCGCGACCCCGCAAGGGATCGATCCGGCTCTGTTGTGCCTGCGCGATCGCCGTCCGTTCACCGAAGAACCCGAGGACATCGCCGCCGAGGCGGCGCAGATCCGCGATCCCAACTTCCGCATCCGCGTCGCGCGCGACGGGGTGCACGTCTTCAACCGCGACGGCCACCACGTGAGCCGAGATCCTTACGACCTCTTCCCCTTCCTCGGGGTCGAAAGGGACGGAGCGCACGCCTTTTATCTCGGCTACGAGATCGCCAAGGCCGAGATCGCCTTCCGCCTCGGCAAACGCTACGTGCAAGACGAACCCTTGCGCTGGGGCTGCGCGGTCGATCTTCCGCGCGCGGATCGCGACCGCCACGAGGCCCCCGGCGTCACCCTCCTCGGCCGCGGCGAGGGCGAGCGCTGATGCCGTTCATCCGCGAGGCGATCGTCGTCACCCTCGATCACCGCGATCGGCCGCACGTCGCCCCCCTGGGTCTCATCGAGCGCGGCGATCTCGTGGTGATCGCGCCTTTTCGCCCCTCGACCACGCTCGCCAATCTCGAGCGCCGTCCTTTCGCGAGCGCGTGTTACACCGACGAGGTGCGCGTCTTCGCCGGTTGCGTGACCGGCCGCAGGCGCGATTGGCCGGTCGTGCCGACCGAGCGGATCCCGGGCTTCCGCCTGGCGGCCTGTCTCGCCCACGACGAGCTCGAGGTGGTCGCGGTCGAACCCGACGCCCTGCGGCCGCGTTTTCTGTGCCGGGTGGTCCACACCGCCCAGCACGCGCCCTTCAAGGGGCTGAACCGGGCGCGCTTCGCCGTCATCGAAGCGGCCATCCTCCTCTCCCGCCGCCGGCTCTTGCCGAGCGCGGAGATCGAGGAGGGCTTCGCCCGGCTGCGCCCGCTCGTCGACAAGACCGCGGGCGAGGCCGAACGCGAAGCCTGGGACTGGCTCGAGAAGGCGCGCGCGGAGAGCCCCGACGAGCCCCGTTAGCGCGCCGGATCGGGAAGGGCCCCGGCGATCGCCGCGAGCACCTCGGCCGCACTCGGCAGCGCCGTGCGGCGCAGGCCGCGGGCGCGCAGCGCCACCACCGTATCGGTGCGGTAGAGATCCCCCGGATGGTCGAGGCCGGGGGTGGCGATCGGGATCAGCACCTCGGGCACGAAGGGCGGGTCGATGCCCGCGCGGATCAGCAAGACGGCGGGAACGGAGACCACCGGAGGCGGCCGGAAGCCCGAGACGTCGATCCACACCAGGAGATCCGCCGCCTTCTCGGCCAACAGCCGTTCGCCCGCCCAGCGGACGGGATCCTGCTCGGGAGCGCCGTCCGCGAAGCCCACCGGATCCGGCACGCCCGTCTGCCAGAGCAGGAGCTGGCGGGCCGTCACGGGGCCCGGAGACGAGGCGAGCGGCAAGGCGACGGCGCGCCCGCGTGCGTTGAGCTCGCGGCTGAGGGCGGCGAGGTGATGGACGAGGACGGCGGGCGCCGGCAGGCTCTCCGTCGCCCAGAGCAGCAGCCGATACGAGGCGGTGCGGATCGCGTCGGCGAGGGCCCGGAGGGACTCGGGGGCGGCGACCGGTCGATCGCGCAACAGCGCGCGCAGGAGCGCCACCTGCTCGGCGAGCGCGGCTTCGGGACAGGGCAGATGTTCGATCTCCGGCTCGCGGGGCGGGGCACCGCCGAGCTGGAGGAGACGGCGGGGGCGCTCGTCGAGCCGCGCGGCGGGTGCGAGCACCCGCTCGAACAGGCGCGGTGCCGCCGCCCGCCAGCCGTCGCCCACGAGCAGCACGAGATCGGGGCGGTTGCGGGCCTCCGCGAGCGTACCCGCGACCCAGCCCGAGCGTTGGACGGCGCGGAGCTGCGCGCGCGCGCCCTCCCCGGTCATCGGATCCACCACCCCGCCCGTGCGCTCGGCCAGGGCCACCACCGCGCGCAGACCGGCGAGATCGGCCTCGAGGCCGGCGAAAAGCGGCAGCCCGGCGCTGCCCAGGAGCTCGGCGGCGCGGCCCGCGGCCGCTTCGAGCGGGACGGGTTCCCCGCGCAGGCGCGGGCGGCGGTCTTCGGGCAACGGGCGCGCGAAGGCCTCGCGCGCCCGTGCGCACCCCTTGTCCCGCACCGCGAGCCGCTCGCCTTCGACCGCGACCTCGAGATCGTCGCACAAGAGCGCGCAGAAGGGGCAGACGACCTCGCGCTCGAGCCTCGCTCGGGATGCCTGCACGCTTCCCCCGCCCCCGATCGTTCCGCCTCGGGCTCCGCTTAGCCCCGAAGGAGGGGCCGGGGAACCCGCGCGCTTCTCAACCGGTCTTCGGCGTCGCCGGCTTGTCGTATTTGATGTAGGCGAAGCGCAGGTCGTTCTGGGGCGTGCCCTCGAGCGGGCCGCCCTCGAGCGCCGGCTGCCACATGACGACTTCTTCGATCTTCTTGGCGAGGGCGAAGTCCTTGTCGGTGATGCCCTTGTGGTCGTGGGTCTTGAGCCGGACCTCGACCCAGGCGTAAGAGGCCGTGATGTCCGGATGGTGCCAGGCCGCCTCGGCCAGGTGACCGACGGCGTTGATCACCATGAGCGTGCCCTTCCAGCTGTTGGTGCGGTAGGTGCGGCGGATCCAGCCGCCTTCCACGCGCCAGTGCGGCAGTTCGCGCGCGAGCCGTTCGGCCGCCTCTTCTTCGCTGTAGACTTTGAGCTTCTGTCCTTCGGCCATGACCGGCCTCCCCTCTCTCGCGATCGAGAGCCGATCTAGAGGGCGCAGGCCGGGGGGCAAGGCGCCGAGCAGATTTGCTCTCCGCCGCGCGGAGGGCTAGACCCCGCGCGAGCGGGAGGGAGAGCCGGAGGGTGGGGGAGCGGATCGAGCGGGTCCGGGTGCGCGCACCGGCGCGGCTCCATTTCGGGTTCCTCGACCTCTCGGGCGCGCTCGGGCGGCGTTTCGGCAGCCTCGGTCTCGCGATCGAGGGGGTGGCGACCGAGGTCGAGCTCCGCCGCGACGCCGAGGGTGTCGAGGGGCCGGAAGCGGCGCGCGCCGCGCGCCATCTCGCCGCCTTGCGCGCGGCCTGGGGCATCGCCGAGCCGGTGGCGGTGCGCATCCGCGAGGCCATCCCGGCGCACGCCGGGCTCGGCTCGGGGACCCAGCTCGGTCTCGCGATCGGTGCCGGCCTCGCGCGGCTGTTCGGCCGATCCGAGCCGCTCGCGGCGATCGCCGGGCTCTTGGAGCGCGGCGCGCGGTCGGCGATCGGGCTCGAGGCCTTCGCCGGCGGCGGGTTCCTCGTGGACGGCGGCCGCGCTCCCGAAGACCGGCTGCCCCCTCCTCTGATCCTGCGCCTGCCTTTCCCCGAGGCCTGGCGGATCCTCCTCGTCTTCGATCCCGCCCGGCAGGGGGTGCACGGTGCGGCCGAAAAGGCGGCCTTCGCGAGCTTCTCGCCCGAGCGCGACGAACGCGCGGGGTCTTTGTGCCGGCTCGTGCTCTTGCGCCTCTTGCCCGGGCTCGTGCGCGCCGAATTCGCGCCCGTGGCCGAGGCCTTGGCCGAGATCCAACGCGCGATGGGCGAGCGCTTCGCCGCCTTTCAGGGCGGTGGAGCCTTCGCCAGCCCCGCCGTGGCGGAGGTTCTCGCCCGGCTCGGAGCGCGGGGCGTGCGCGGGGTCGGTCAGACCTCCTGGGGGCCCACGGGCTGGGCGCTGTTCCCCGACGTCGTCTCGGCCGAGGCCGCCCGGATCGACGCCGAACGGCGCTTCGCCGCTTCGGGGCTGCGCTTTCGCGTCGTGGCGGGGCGCAACCGCCCGGCCGAGATCCTCGCCTTTCCGTCGACCTCCGAACCGGAGCCCGAGCCGTGAAACAGGTGCCGAGCGTCTTGCACTTCGTGACCCCGCTCAAGAACGTGAGCCCTTTCGACGTCAACATGGCGGCCGATGCCGGCTTCGACCACATCCTGCCCTACACCCAGGTCACGCTCGAGGAGATCCGCCCGCTCGTTCAAGACGCGATCTTCTCGCGCGCACCCGACCACGGTCGGGCGACGGCGATGCTCGTCGGCGGCCGCGATCCGCTTCTGGCCCTCGACATGCTCGAGGCGGCCAGGGCGGCGATGCTGCCGCCTCGGTTCCAGATCTCGCTCATGGCCGATCCCGCGGGCGCCTTCACCACCGCCGCGGCGATGATCGCGGTGGTCGAAAAAACCCTGCGCGCCTCGGGTCTCGATCTTCCCGGCAGACGCGTCGTGGTGTTCGGGGCGACCGGCCCCGTGGGCAGGATCGCGGGGCTCATGGCCGCGCTCGCCGGAGCCGAGGTCACCCTCGTCGGCCACGACGGGCCCACGCGCGTCCGCCAGGCGGCGGGCGAGCTCGGCGGGCGCTTCGGCGTCCGCCTCGAAGGCGCCGACGGCTCCGACGCCGAGAAGAAAAAGGCGCTTCTCGCCCGCGCCGAGATCGTGCTCGCCGCCGGCAAGGCGGGGATCCGGATCCTCGAGGCGGAGCAGCTCGCAGCGGCGCGGGAGCTTCTGGTCGCGGTCGACGTCAACGCCGTCCCGCCCTCCGGGATCGAGGGCGTCGAGCCCACCGACGACGGCAAGCCCCTTTCCGGTACGCGGGCCCTGGGCATCGGGGCGCTCGCCGTGGGCCGGCTCAAATTCAAGACCGAGCACGCCCTTTTGGCCTCGATGCGGGATGCCGAGCCGCGCCGGTTCATCGGCATCGAAGAGACGCTCGCCCGGGCGCGCGAACTCGCCGCGGGCTGAAGGCGATGGCGGAAGCGGCGCGCGCGGGCGCGCGGATCCTGATCGTCGCGCTCTCCGGTCGGGCGCTCGCGCAATCGGCGCGGCGCGCCGGTTTCGTTCCGATCGTCCTCGACCGCTTCGCCGATCTCGACACGCGCGAGGTCGCCGAGCTCGCCTTGCGGATCCCGCCCGGCCGGGCGGGGCCGCTCGCTTCCGGGGCGCTGTCGCGCGCGGCCCGCGGCGTCGCCCCGCCGCCCGTGCCGCTGCTCGTGGGCGGCGGGCTCGAAGGCCGACCCCGTCTGCTCGCCGCCCTCGCCCGCGGCCGCGAGCTCCTGGGCAATCCGCCGGCGACCGTGGCCCGCGCCGTCGATCCCTTCGCACTGTGCGAGCTCTGCCGGGCGCTCGACGTCCCTTTCCCCGAGACGCGAGCCGAGCTCCCGGCCGAACGCCGGGGCTGGCTCGTCAAGCGCGCAGGCGCGGGCGGGGGATGGCACGTGCGCCCGGCCGAAGCGGTCGATCGGCCGCATCCGCTCGACTACGTGCAAAGACGGGTCCCCGGCCGGCCGGTCTCGATCCTGCTCTTGGGCGACGGGCGCCGCGTGCTCGCGCTTCTCGCGAGCGAGCAGTGGAACACGGGTGCGCCGCCGCACTTCAAGGGCGTGCTCGCTCCCGCCCCGCTCGACGAGGACAGCCGAGCCCGCCTCGCGCGCGCCGCCGTCGCCGTCGGCACGGCTCTGGGCCTGCGCGGGCTCGCGAGCGCCGACTTCCTGCTCGACGAGGACGGAAGCTTCCACCTCCTGGAGATCAACCCGCGCCCGGGCGGCTCGCTCGAGGCGGCGGAAGCCGCGCTCGCGACGAATCTCGTGGCTTTGCACGTCGCCGCCTGCCGCGGTCGGCTGCCCGAGCGGCCGCTGCGGCCGGAAGGCGGTTTTCGGGGCACGGCGATCGTGCGCGCCGACCGCGATCTCCTCGTCCCGGAAGGGTTCGTCTGGCCGGAATGGGCGGGCGATCGCACGCCGCCCGGTACGCGGATAAGCGCGGGTCGGCCGCTCGCCACGGTCCGCGCCGGCGGCGACGACGCTCGGGCGGTGCGCCGGGCGCTCGCCGAGCGCGAGCGCCTGTTGCTCGCCCGGATGCTCGACGCGCGCGGGCGCGCACGGCATCCTGCACCGGCGGGGGGAGGAGAGCGATGAGCGGCAGCGAGGACGCGCGCGCGTCGGGGCGTCACCGGCCTTCGCTTTCCGCCCGCACCGAGCGGCTCGCTCGCGAGCTCGTCGCCGAAGCGGAACTCCTCGGGCTCGGGGTGCGCCGAAGCGCCTGCGGGGCGACGCTCGTCGATGCCGGGATCGCGGCTCCGGGAAGCCTCGAGGCCGGTCGGCGGATCGCCGAGCTGTGCATGGGCGGTGCGGGCTGGGTGGGGTTTTCGACCGAGACCCGCTTTCCCGGCGTCCCCTTCCGCGTCGAGGTGCGCTCGGCCGATCCGGTGCTCGCTTGTCTTCTGAGCCAGTACGCCGGCTGGAGCCTCGCCTGGGGGGAAGGCGAGAACCGCTTCCGCGCCATGGCCTCCGGCCCCGGCCGCGCGCGCGCGGCGAAAGAGCCGCTCTTCGCCGAGCTCGGCTTTCGCGACCGCGACGCCGAGAGCGCCTGGTTCGTGCTCGAGACCGCGCGCGAGCCGCCCGAAGGGCTGATCGAGAAGGTGGCGGCCGACTGCGCGCTTCCGCCCTCCGCCCTCGGCTTCGTGCTCGCGCCCACGACCAGCCTCGCCGGGACGGTGCAGATCGTCGCGCGGGTGCTCGAGGTGGCGCTGCACAAGGCGCACGTGCTCGGCTTTCCCCTCGCGCGGCTCGTCGACGGTCTGGGCTCCGCGCCCCTGCCCCCGCCGGCCCCCGATCTCCTTTCGGCCATGGGGCGGACCAACGACGCCGTGCTCTTCGGTGGCGAGGTCGAGCTCTTCGTGAGCGGCCCCGAGGAGGAGGCGGCGGAACTCGCCCGCGCGCTCCCGAGCTCGGCCTCGCGCGATTACGGGCGGCCCTTCGCCGAGCTCTTCGCCGAGGCCGGATACGACTTCTACAAGATCGACCCGATGCTCTTCAGCCCCGCCCGGGTGACGGTCGTCGCCCTCGCCACGGGCCGCAGTTTCACGGCCGGCACCCTCGCCCCCGAGCTCTTGGCCCGCTCCTTCGGTCTCTGAGCCGGCGGAGCCTGCCCGTGGACGGTGCGCGGCGGCCGGAGCTGCTCGTCCTCGGTGGCGGCGGTTGGCATTGGGAGCGGCTCGCCCGCGCCGCGCGGGAGCTCGCCCTTCCCGTCCGTCGGCTCGGCTTTCCCGCTCTGCGCTTCGACGCCACGGCGCGGTACGGGCTGCGCCTGGGAGAGGACGAAGACTTGCCCGGTGCCGTGCTCGTGCGCTTCGTCCCGGGGGGCAGCTTCGAACAGGTGACGCGCCGGCTCGGGCTGTTGCACGCCTTGGAGGCGCTCGCCGTACCGGTGATCAACCCCGCCACCGCGATCGAGCGCTGCGTCGACAAGTCCCAGACGAGCTTCCGGCTCCGGCTCGCGGGGCTGCCCACCCCGCCGAGTTGGACCGTGGAGCGGGAAGAAGACGCCCGCGCGATCCTGGAAGCGGAAGCCGCCGCCGGCTTCGAGCTCGTCTTCAAGCCGCTCTTCGGCGCCCAGGGCAGAGGCCTCGAGCGGCTGCGCGGCCCCGAGGATCTCCCGAGCGCGGAAGAGGCGTCCGGGGTGTGGTACCTGCAGCGCTACGTCCCGCCCGAAGGTGGCGATCGGGATTTCCGCGTCTTCGTGATCGACGGCGAGCCGATAGCGGCGATGGCGCGCCGCGGATCGAGCTGGATCACCAATCTCCGCCGAGGCGGCAGGCCCGAGCCGATCGCGCGCGCCGGAGCCCTGGGCGAACTCGCCGTGGCCGCGGTGCGGGCGGTGGGGGCGTTCTACGCCGGGGTCGACATCCTCGAGGAGCGCGGCACGGGTCGGCTCCTCGTGCTCGAGGTCAACAGCCAGCCGGCCTGGCAGGGGTTGCAGGCGGTCACCCCCTTCGACATCGCCCGAGAGCTGCTCGCGGCGATCGCCAGACGGATGCGGCGATGAGCCCGGAGCGGATCGCGGCCGCCTTCGTTTCGGCCTGCCTGGCCGAGCTCGAGGCCCTCAAGCCCGGCAACGTGCACCGTTTCGCCGAAGGCCACGGCCTGCGGGTGGCGGATTTCGCAGCGAGCGCGCGGGCCGCCGCACCCGCCCTCGCGAGATCCGGTGCGCGGCTCGGCAGACGGATCCTCGATGCGGTCGCGGCGACCCGAAAGGCGGTCGGGACCAACACCAATCTCGGCATCCTGCTCTTGTGCACGCCCCTGGCGGTCGCCGCCGAGCGGCCGGATCCTCTGCCGGAAGCGGTCGTGGCCGTGCTCGCGGCCACCGGTCCCGAGGACGCCCGCGATCTGTACGCCGCCATCCGGCTCGCCGCACCGGGCGGGCTCGGACGGGTCGCGGAGGCCGATGTCGCCGAAGAGCCCACGGTTTCGCTCCGCGAAGCGATGCGTCTGGCCGAAGAGCGCGACCGCATCGCCTGGAACTGGACGCACGGGTTCGCGGATCTGTTCGCGACCGGCGTGCCGCTTTTGGACGAGCTCGAAGCGCGCGGCTGGAGCGAGGCCTGGGCGCTTTCGGGGCTGCACCTGCACTTTCTGGCCCGCATCCCCGACAGCCACGTGGCGCGCAAGTTCGGAGCGGGCGCGGCACGAGCGCTCGCGGCCGAAGCGGCTCCTTTCGCCCGGCGGCTGCTCGCCGCCGCGCGGCCCGAGACGCTCGCGGGCGAACTCCTGCTTTTCGATGCCGCGCTCAAGGCCCGCGGGATCAACCCCGGGACCACGGCCGATCTCGTCGTGGCCTCGCTCTTCGCCCGCCGCCTCCTGCGCCTCGCGGCGGAAACGAAGTGATGCAGCCGCGCCATGGCCGCGGTCCGGCACGAGGCGCGCCCCCGCCGTCGGCATCGCGAGGATTGCCGAGGATCGTCCCGTCTTTTAAGCAGCGGGCTTGTTTCGCGGTCCCAACCCCCAGGGGGAGGCTTCCCATGGCCAAGATCGATCGGATGCTCGTAGGCGAAGCGCTCGTCGGCGAGGGCAACGAGGTCGCGCACATCGACCTCATCATCGGCCCGCGCGGCACGCCGGCCGAGACCGCCTTCGCGCTCACCTTGACCAATCAGAAAGAAGGGGTGAACGCGCTCCTCGCGGTGCTCGAGCCCAACCTCATGGTCAAGCCCGCGACCGTGATGTTCAACAAGGTCACGATCAAGAACGCCAGACAGGCGACCCAGATGTTCGGCCCGGCGCAGCGCGCGGTCGCGCTCGCGGTCGCGGATTGCGTCGCCGAGGGCACGATTCCCGAGGAAGAGTGCGAGGATCTCTTCATCTCGGTCGGCGTGTTCATCCACTGGGAAGCCCAGGACGACAGGAAGATCCAGCAGTACAACTACGAGGCCACCAAGCTCGCGATCGAGCGCGCGGTGGCCGGCCTGCCGCGCGCCCGCACGGTGGTCGCGCGCAAGGACAAGACGAAGCATCCCTTCGGCGCCGATTGAAAGGAACCAGCGGCCCCACCTGCGTCGGCCGGTGAGGCGAGGGCTCGCGAGGCCGAACGCGTTCGGCCGCCTCCACCGCCTCCGGAACCTCCGGCCCCGCCGCGCGCCCCTTCTCCGCCACCCGAACGGCCGCGGGAGGAGGCGCGAGGGGAACCCGAAGCTCCGGTCCGGCCGGCGGGACCGACGGCTCCTCAGAGCACGGGCTGGTGGGAAACCCTGCTCCGGTTGATCGGCCTCAAACGCGACTGAGCCGAGAACGGGCGCCGGTCGCGCGACCGGCGCCCGTTCCCGTGCGGGTGATTTCATGCCTCGGCGAGCCGGGCGAGTTCGGCCTTTCCGAGCCTGCCCTCGTGGAAGGCGGTGGCGACGAGGGCGCCCGCGAAGCCCGCTCGGCGCAGACAGAGGAGATCCTCGAGGCCGCGCACCCCGCCCGCTGCCCAGATCCGCCGCTTCGGTCCGGCCGCGCGGCGCACCGCTTCGAGCCGCGCGAGATCCGGCCCCGCCCCGGTTCCCACCCGCGCGAGCGTCATGACGATCACGTCCTCGGGCCAGAGCTCCGGTCGCTCGCTCAAGCCCGCCGGATCGAGCGGCTCGTCCGCGCGCCAATCGAGCGAGAGCACCACCCCCTCCGGGACGAGCGCGCGGGCGCGCGCGAGCAGATCGACGTCCTTCTTGACTCTCGCTTCCGAGCACGGCGCGCACCCGTGGCAGACCCGCGAGCGCGCGCAGCTTCTCCTCGGTGTCGATCCCGGCGTCGACCCAGAAGCGGGTCGTGGGAAAACGCGCCGCGAGCGCGGCCAAAAGAGCGCGGTGATCGCCGCGGCCCGCGATCGCGTCGAGATCGGCGAGATAGACGACGGGAAAGGGGTGGAGGGCGAGAAAGGCCGCGACGACCGCGCGAGGTTCGGCCGTATCCGCGAGCCGCGAGCCCGCGAGCGGGCGGTAGCGTTCGCGCGCGCCCGCGCGCGCGTGGACCACGAGACCTCCCTCGAGATCGAGAACGGGAACGACGGTGAAAGACGACACGCTGGTTCTCCCCCGGGCCCCCGGGTCGGGGCCCGTGCTCTTGGGTCTGGACCTGGGCGGAGCGCACCTCAAGGCCGCGCTCCTCGTCGAGGGCGAACCGCGGGCGATCCGCGAGGTCGCCTGTCGGCTGTGGGAAGGGCTGGACCGGCTCGAGGCGGCCTTCGGCGAGGCGCTCGCGGATTGGCCCTCGCCCGAGCGCGTCGCCCTCACCATGACGGGCGAGCTCGTCGACCTCTTCCCGGATCGACGGAGCGGTGTCCTGCAGCTGCTCGCGCGCGCGCGGGCGCGCTTTCCGGACCGGCCGATCCGGGTCTGGAGCGCGCGGGGCTTTCTCGATCCCGAGGCGGCGGCGGCCGAGCCGCTCGCCGTGGCCTCGGCGAACTGGCTCGCCACCGCCGAACTCCTCGCCCGACGGCTCGCGGCCGGGATCCTCGTCGATATCGGCAGCACGACGACCGATCTCGTGCCCTTCGCCGGCGGGCGCGTGTGCGCGCGCGGGTTCGACGACGCCGCACGCCTGGCGGAAGGGGAGCTCGTCTACCACGGCGTGGTGCGCACGCCCGCCCTCGCTTTCCTTGAGCGCGCGCCCTTCCGCGGCCGGCTCGTGGGCCTCGTGGCCGAGCGGTTCGCGACCGCGGCCGACGTCTATCGGCTCTTGGGCCTCCTCGACGAGGACTTCGATCGTCACCCCGCCGCCGACGGCGGCCCCAAGACCGTCGCGGGCAGCGCGCGCAGGCTCTTGCGCATGGTCGGAACCGACCTCGGTCCGGCCTCGCTCGCGGAGGCCCGCGCTCTCGCCGCCGTCTTCGCCGAAGCGCAGCTCAGACGGATCGCCGACGGACTCTCGCTCGTCCTTTCGCGCGGCGAGCTTCCCGCCGAAGCTCCGCTCGTCGCCGCCGGCTGCGGAGCCTTCCTCGTCGAGGAACTCGCCCGACGCGCGCGCCGGCCGCACCTCGATCTCGCCGCCCTGCTCGGGCTCGAGGGCGAATGCGCGCGTTGGGCGCGGGTCGCCGCCCCGGCGCTTTCCGTCGCCCTGCTCGCCCGCGAGGAGAAGACCGATCAGCCCGAGAGGCGAACCGCTTCTCCGCGCGCGGCCGCGAGTTCGGCGCGCACCCGCCGGAACGCCCCGGGATCGAGACGATCGGTGCGCGCCCCGCCGCACAGCGCGCCGCGAAAGCCGAGATAATCCGGACCGAGCCGGGCGAGCGGGGCGATGTCGGCGAGCCCCAGCGAGCCCGCGAGCCCGCACAGAAGACCGAGATCCCGAGCTTCCCGCACGAAACGGGCGAGGGCCGCCTCGTCGAGACGCGCCCGCAGCCCGCCTCCGGTCTTGTCCGCGGTATCGAGCATCACGCCCGCGAACCCGGCCTCCGCGAAAGGAGCGAGATCGGAGAGATCGGGCCGGCGATCGGCCATGAGCACCGCGACCAGGCGAAAGCCCGCCGCGGCGAGGGGAGCGAGAGCGCGCAGAACCGCTTCTCGTCCCTCGTTCGCGAAGAAGCCGACCTTGACCACGTCCACCCCCGTTTCCGCGATCCGCTCGGCGGCGGTGCGCAACGATCGGGGATCCATCGGCAGATCGCCCGTGGTCGCGGACAGGACCGCCCGATGGCGCAAGCGCGCGACCGCGGCGGCGAGCCGTCGCGGCTCCCAGGCCCCGAGGGCGCCTGCGCGCGGATCCTTGAGATCGAGGACCTCCGCCCCGAGGGCGAGCGCGCGTTCGGCCTCTTCGAGATCGGCCACGCTCGCGAGAAGCGCCGGGCGAAAAGGGAAGAGCGGCGGAGCGCGCATGGGCGGGGCCTCGCGGGGTTCCTTGGCGAGCGGTCCCTACCCCCGGTAAGACCGCCTCGCAACGCGAGGGGGAGCGCGAGCCTCGATGATCCGGCTCACGGGCGGGCGGATCTTCGATCCGCTCAACGGTATCGACGGTGCGGTGCGCGACCTGTGGATCGCGGACGGCCGCATCGTTCCGGAGCCGCCTCCCGGCACGCCCGCCGAGACCATCGACGTTTCGGGCTGCGCGGTGATGCCGGGCGGGATCGACCTGCACAGCCACATCGGCGGCGGCAAGGTGGCCATCGCCCGGCTGCTCATGGCCGAGGAGCACCGCGCCCGTCGCGAAAGCCGCGGGCCCGGGCGCCGCGCCGGAACCGGCGAGGTCACGCCCTCGTCTTTTCTCACCGGCTACCGTTACGCCCGGCTCGGCTACACGGCCGCTTTCGAGCCCGCCATGCCGCCCGCCAACGCACGCGCCGCGCACCACGAGATGGCGGACATCCCGCTCGTCGACCGCGGCGCCTACGTGCTCCTCGGCAACGACGATTTCTTCTTGCGCTTGTTGGCCGAAGGCGCGGGCGCGGAGGCGATCGCCGATTACGTCGGCTGGACGCTGCGGGCGACGGGAGCGCTCGCGGTCAAGATCGTCAACCCGGGCGGCATCGCGGCTTTCAAATACGGTCAGCGCCGACTCGACCTCGACGAACGCGCCGCCCCTTACGGCGTCACCCCCCGTGCCGTGCTCCTGGCCCTTTCCGATGCCCTCGAGCGGCTCGCCGTGCCCCATCCGATCCACGTCCACGGCTGCAACCTGGGCGTGCCGGGCAATGCGGCGAGCACGCTCGCCACCATCCGGGCCATGGAGGGACGGCGGATCCACCTCACCCATCTGCAGTTCCACGCCTACGGCAGCGAGGGCCCCCGGCGCTTCTCTTCCGCCGCGCCGGCGATCGCCGAACTCGTCAACGCCTGCCCGAACGTGAGCCTGGACGTGGGCCAGGTCATGTTCGGCC
>JAVQZW010000009.1:0-209075 GCA_033582875.1 Acetobacteraceae bacterium
CGAAGGCCTTGCGGATGCAGGTGAGCATGCCGAGGGCGAGCACATCGACCTTCAGGATTCCCAAGCGGTCGAGGTCGTCCTTGTCCCACTCGATGGTGGTGCGGCCGGCCATGGCGGCGTTCGCCACCGCGCAGAGTTCGACGAGCGGCCCGCGCGTGATCACGAACCCGCCCACGTGCTGCGAGAGGTGGCGGGGAAAGCCGGTGAGCTGCTCCGCCAGCGACAGGGCAAGCGCAAGCCGCGGTTCCGAGGGATCGAGCCCCTGCGCGCGGGCGATCTCGGGCAAGGAGGACTTCGCGCCCCGGCCCCCAGGTCGCCTCCGCGATGCGGCCGGTGACGTCCTCGGAGAGCCCCAAGGCCTTGCCAACCTCGCGCACGGCCATCCGGGTGCGCCAGTGGATCACGGTGGCGGCGAGGCCAGCGCGGTCGCGCCCATAGCGGTCGTAGATCCACTGGATCACCTCCTCGCGCCGTTCGTGCTCGAAATCGACATCGATGTCGGGAGGTTCCCGCCGCGCCGCCGACACGAAGCGCTCGAACAGAAGGTCGTGCTTGGCGGGATCGACGGCGGTGATGCCGAGCACATAGCAGACGGCCGAGTTCGCCGCCGACCCGCGCCCCTGGCAGAGGATGCCGCGCGAGCGGGCGAAGCGGACGATCTCGTGCACGGTGAGGAAGTAGGGCGCGTAGTCCAGCTGCGCGATCAGCGCGAGCTCATGCTCGATCCGCTCTCGCACCGGATCGGGCACGCCCGCGGGCCAGCGTTCGGCCGCGCCCTCCCAGGTGCGCGCCACCAGAGTCTCCTGCGCGGTGCGGCCGGGTTCGACGATCTCGTCCGGGTAGTCGTAGCGGAGATCGTCGAGCGAGAAGCGGCAGGCGGCGACGACCTCGAGGGTGCGCGCGACCGCCTGCGGGTGGCGGGCGAAGAGGCGTGCGATTTCTTCGGGCGACTTGAGGTGGCGTTCGGCGTTCGCCTCGGCGGCAAAGCCGAGCTCCTCCACCGTGCAGCCGAGCCGGATGGCGGTGAGCACGTCGGCGAGCGCGCGGCGTTCCGGCGCGTGGTAGCGCACATCGCCCAGGGCGACGAGCGGGGTGCCGACCGCATCGGCGAGGGCGGCGAGGGCATCGAGGCGGCGCTGATCATCGCCGCGCAGCCCGACCGCGGCGCCGAGCATGAGCGGCAGAGCGGTTCGTCCCTGCAATGCTTCGGCATCGCAGCGAAGGCGCTCGGCGAAGCCCGCATCGGGCAGGGCGGGAGACGGCGGGGGGAGGGCGACCAGCACCTGGCCCTCGGCATGGGCGACGAGATCCTCGCGCCCGATCCGGCACTCCCCCTTCGGCGCGCGCAGCTTGCCCAAGGAGAGCAGGCGGCAGAGCCGGCTCCAGGCGGCGCGGTCCGAGGGGTAGCAGAGGAAGGACGATCCGTCCGTCGAGATCGAGCCGGGCGGCGGGAAGAAAGCGCAGGCCGTGCGCCTTGGCGGCGAGATGGGCGCGCACCAGCCCCGCCACCGTGTTGCGGTCGGTGATGGCAAGCGCGGCGAGGCCGAGCGCGCGGGCGGTCAGCACGAGTTCGTCCGGGTGCGAGGCGCCCTCGCGGAAGGTGAAGGCGGAGAGGGCCTGCAGTTCGGCGTAAGGGGCCATGGCGGACGGGGCGGGGGGCTCTCAGCCGAAGCGGCCGTGCAGGAACCAGGCACGGGTGCTTCCCTCGCCGGTCGCGAACACCCAAAGCCGTCGCCCGGAGGCGGTTTCGACCCGCCAGTAGTCGCGCGGCGCCTGCCCGGCTTCAGGAAGCCACCAGGCGGGAAGGATCCGTTCGGGGCCCTCGGCGCGGGTGACGGGCTCCTGCCCGATCGTCTCCGGCGGCCCGTCGGGCAGGGGCGCGCGGGCGGGCAGGGGGCACGGGCGCGGCAACAGGCGTATGGGACGCGGCCGCTCCGGCCAGGGCCCGCTGCGCGGCGGGGCGGCGGGGTCGGCTCGGCGGGTCGCCACCTCGGGCCAATGCGAGGGGAAGGGGTCGAGGCGGAAGACGGCACCCTCGCTGAGCCGGTTGCGCAGACGGTCGATCAGCCGGGCCAGCGCCTCGCGCCGGGCCGCCGCCTCGCCCCCCGTCGTTGCGAGGCCGCGCTGGCGGGCGCCGAGCGCTTCGACCAACTCCGCCGCCAGCACCAGCCGCTCGATGCCGAAGCCGGGGTCGATCCGTTCGATCCTGGGCAGGAGAAGCCGGGCGAGATGGTCGGGGTCGCGGCTCGCTTCCGCCGTGCCGATGCCGAGGCGCTGCAGGGTGGCATCGGTGCGGTGGCAGGCGAGGCTGAGGCGACGCGCGCCAAGGTCCACGCGCGCCGAGGTCGCGGCAGAGGGAGGCGAGGAGACGCGAGAGGGCGGTGGCGATCGCCTCCGCCGTCAGCAGCGGTTCCGGGCAGTCGAGCACCGCGCGGAGGGGAGGGGCAGGGCGAAGGGGGGAGATGGGCCGGGTGATCCGTCCCATCGCCTCGTCGAGGGCGGCGAGCGTGGCGGGGCCGAGGCGCCGGGCGGCAGGGCCGCGGGCGAGGGAGTCGAGCGCGCCCACGGTGTCGAGGCCGAGCCGGGCGCACAGGGCAGCGGCCTCGGCGTCGAGGCGGAGGGCGGCGAGCGGCAGGCGGCAGACGGCCTCGGCCTGCGCGCCGGGGGGAACGATCCGGTCCTCGGCCGCGCCGCGGGCCAGCGCGAGCGCGCCGGCGGCGGTATCCGCCACGGCGGAACGCACGGCGAAGCCGGCACGGCGAAGCCGGCCGGCGGCGGCGTTGAGAAGCCCCCTCTCGCCGCCGAAGAGGTGGGCGCAGCCGGTGATGTCGAGGATCACGCCGTCGGGCGGAGCGGGCGCGGCGAGGGGGGTGAAGCCGGTCGCCCAGGCGGCGAGGGCGCGGAGCAGGGAGGCGTCCGCCGCCGGGTCGGCAGGAATGGCGGCGAGGGTGGGCAGGGCGGCGAGCGCATCGGCAAGCGGCAGGCCGGGGCGGAGGCCGGCGCGTTCCGCCGCCGCGTTGACGGCAGCCAGACGCCGCGCCGCCCCGGCCCTCTCCCAGGTCGCGCAGGGACGGTCGCGCAACGCCGGGTCGCGGCGGGCGAGCCGGTCGGTGGCGAGGCGGGGCAGGTGCAGGGCGAGGAAACGCTGCGGCTCAGCCATGGGCTCCCTCGACGTCGAGCGTGCGGCGGGCCTCGTCCCAGCACACGATCCAGGCGGCGGGCTCTCCGCCGCGCAGGCGGAGCAGATCAAGCCGCCAGCGCGGGGCAGGCATCAGGTGGGCGGGACCAGGGGCGCCGGGCAGGGGCGAGACGCGCCAGCGGCTGCGCGCGGCGGATGGGCCGCATGCACCATTACTTTGCTTCAAGATCAGGCTAATACAGCCGCTTTCTTCCGCTGCAAGATGAAGACGGCGCGAGGTGGCAAGCGAGAGTTCAGGCTCGAACAGGAGAACAGCGTCGAAGGCCTTGCTCCTAAGGCATTCCTCTGCCGCCCAGAGCAGGTCCTCGGCGCGCGCGCGGACGACGAGCAGGCCCGCAGGATCCATTCCCCAAGCGCGCAGCCCGGCCGGGTAGGGGTCAGGCCGCACGGCGATCCAGGCAACAGCAGGCCCCGCCCGGGCGGCGATCAGGCAAGCGAAGGCCGCTCCCGCCCCCTCGTCGCTTGCCACGATCTCGTGCAGGGCGCCGCGGCAGAGGCCGCGCCAGGGCAGGGTGCGGTCGATCGCCGGGGCGAGCGGCACCGGCGGACGCGCGACGCGTGCGGGGGGTGCCTCCAGCCGGGCGAGGTGGGCCCGCAGGCGGTCGAGCACGGTGCGGCGGTCGTCCGTCGCGTCGGCGATAATGGGCATGGGGTCCTCGCGCGTGTTCTAGATTTGTTCTGGTCGCGAGGGCGCAAGTCAACGGCACGCAGGGTGGGGGGTTCGCTCCGGCCGGGTGCTGACCCACATCAAGGTCGCACGGCGCGCGCCTGTGCTCTAAACTGTCTTCGACAAACCGAAGGAAAGGGGTTTCGCCATGAAGATGGAACTGAACATGGGCACGGCCGACCGCGCGATCCGCGCCGCCGTGGGCGTGCTGCTGATCGCTCTCGCCCTGTTCGGTGAGATCGGGCTTTGGGGCTACATCGGCGTGGTGCCGCTGGTCACCTCCATCCTCGGCTACTGCCCGGCCTATTCGCTGATCGGGATGAACACCTGCGGCACGTCGAAGGCCTGAGGCCGACCCGACTGCCATCAGGGCCGGTTCGCCTCGCCGGCCCTTCGCCCGCTCACACGCCGAGATAGGCCTCGCGCAGCCTTGGGTCGCGCAGGAGGGAGCGCGCCTCGCCCTCGTGGGCGACGCGGCCTGTCTCCAGCACGTAGCCGCGATCGGCGATGGCAAGCGCGGCGGCGGCGTTCTGCTCGACGAGCAGCACGGTGATCCCCCGCGCGCGCAGGGCGACCACCGCCTCCAGGATCTGGTCGACCAGCAGGGGCGCGAGCCCCATCGAGGGCTCATCCAGCAAGAGGAGGCGCGGGCGGCTCATCAACGCCCGGCCGATGGCGAGCATCTGCTGCTGTCCGCCCGACAGCCCTGCCGCCGCCTGCCGACGCTTCTCGGCCAGCACCGGAAACAAGGCATAGACCTCGGCGAGCCCCTCGCGCCGCGTGTTCGCCGCCGCGGCGAAAGGCGCCGAGGCGGAGGTTATCCTCCACCGACAGGGGCCCGAACACCTGCCGCCCTTCCGGCACCTGGGCGATGCCGCGGGCAACGCGGGCGTGGGGAGGCAGGGCCTCGATGCGCTCCCCTTCGAACAGGATGGCGCCGGCGCTGATCGGCTGCACGCCCGAAATCGCGCGCAGCAGCGTGGTCTTGCCCGCGCCGTTGGCGCCGATGAGGGCGACGATCTCGCCCGCCCGCACCTCGAGATCGACCCCCTTGATCGCCTCGATCCGCCCGTAGGCGGAACGCAGCCCCTCAACCCGCAGCATGCGCCGCCTCCGCAGCGTGCCGCCCGAGATAAGCCGCGATCACCTCGGCGTTCGCGCGCACCTCGGCGGGCGAGCCTTCCGCCAGCATCCGCCCGTGGTTCAGCACCAGGATGCGGGTCGAGATCCGCATCACGAGCTTCATGTCGTGCTCGACCAGGACCACCGCCGTGCCACGTTCTGCGATAGTAACGATCAGGCGGTCGATCTCCTCCGTCTCCACCGCGTTGCACCCGGCGGCCGGTTCGTCGAGCAGAAGCACGCTCGGTTCGGCGGCGAGCGCGCGCGCGATCTCGAGCCGCTTCAGCGCCCCGTAGGGCAGCGCGCCGGCCGGATCCTCCGCCCGCCTCTCGAGGCCGACGAAAGCGAGCAGCTCGCGCGCCCGCTCCCGCGTCGCACGGTTCTGCCGCAGCACCGAAGGCAGGCGGAACAGGGTGGGAAGCAAGGACCGCTCCTCGTGCAGATGCCGCCCGACCATGACGTTCTCAAGCGCCGTCATGCGGAAGAAGATCTGCAGGTTCTGGAAGGTGCGGCTGAGGCCCCGTGCGGCGAGGAGGTGGGGGGGGAGTGCGGTGACGTCCTCGCCCGCGAGCAAAACCTTTCCGCAGTCGGGCCGATACAGGCCCGAGACGATGTTGAAGAGCGTCGTCTTGCCGGCCCCGTTCGGCCCGATGATGGAGAACACCTCGCCGGAGCGGGCGGCGAACGACACGTCATCGAGCGCGCGCACGCCGCCGAAGGAGATCCCGACCCCGCGGGCCTCGATCAGCGGCGCGCTCATGCCACAGCCCGCCGCGGCAGCAGAGAGGCGAGCCCCGGCACGATGCCCTGGCGGAGGAAGATCATGAACAGAATGATCATCAAGCCCAGCATCGCGTGCTCGTAGTCGTGGAACACGGTGAGCGCCTGCGGCAGCACGGTGAGGATGGCAGCGCCCACGATCGCGCCCAAGGTCGAGCCCATGCCGCCGATCACCACCATGGTGACGAGCTCAATGGAATGGAGGAAATCCGCAACCTGCGGGGTGATGAAACGGTTGAACAGCGCGAGCAGCGAGCCGGCGGCCGCGGCGTAGATCGCGGCGATGACGAAGACGAGGAGTTTGGCCCGCGCGACGTCGATGCCGGCCACGCGGGCGGCAACCTCGCTGTCGTGCAGCGCGCGCAGCGCCCGGCCCAAGGGACTATCCTCCAGGTTCAGCGCCAGCCACACCCCGAAGAGCAGGAACGCGCCGCTGATCCAGTACCAGGTCTCCGCCCCTGCCACGCGCCAGCCGAACAGCACGAGCCGCGGCACCTGAATGCCGTCCGGCCCGCCGGTGAGCGCGACCTCGCTGTTCAGCACGAGCCACACCAGGATGCCCAAGCCCAAGGTGGCGACGGCGAGATAGTGCCCGCGCAGCCGCAGGATGGGCCGGCCGACGACGAGCGCGAGCAGCCCCGAGACGACGAGGCCGACGAGCGCCGAGAGGAGAGGATCGAGCCCCAGGTGCCGCGGCCCGAGCGCCACCGCATAGGCGCCGATGCCGAAGAAGCCCGCGTGGCCGAGGCTCACTTGGCCGGCAAGCCCCATCAGCAGGTTGAGCCCGACGGCGGCGAGAGCCTGGATCCAGACGAGGGTGGCGACACGGAGGTGGAACGAGGAGGGCAGCAGGAAGGGCAGCGCGGCGAAGGCCGCGAGCAGGACGAGCAGCGTGGCGTGGCGGGCAGAGAGGCGCATGGCTCAGACCCGCTCCACCGCGCGCGTGCCGAACAGGCCCTGCGGGAGGATGAACAGCACGGCGATGATGACAAGGAAGGCGACTGCATCCTTGTAGGTCGAGGAGATGAAGCCCGCCGCCAGCGATTCGAGCAGCCCCAAGGCAAGACCGCCCGCAACCGCGCCCACCGGGTTGCCGATGCCGCCCAGCATCGCCGCCGCGAAGCCCTTGAGAGCAAGCAGCGTGCCGACGGTGACGGAGGTGAGGGTGATCGGTGTCACCAGGATGCCCGCGAGCGCCCCGATCGCGCCCGACACGCCGAAGGCGAGGGCGAGCACGAGCGCGGTGTCGATCCCGACCAGGCGCGCCGCGAGACGGTTGGCCGCGGTCGCGCGCACCGCCTTGCCGAGCAGGGTCTTTTCCATGAACAGCCATAGCCCCGCCACCACCACGGCCGCCCCGCCGAGCACCCACAGGCTCTGCGGCAGGATGGTGGCGCCAAGCAGCGCGATCGGGTCCTCGCCCGAGAACGCAGGGAAGCGATGGAACTGCTTGTCGAACACGATCTGCGCGATGCCACGAATGAGGATCGAGGCGCCGATGGTGATGATGATGAGCGTCACGGCGTTGGCGCCGCGCGCGGGCTCGATCGCGAAACGGTGCAGGGCAAGCCCGGTGGCGACTGCAACCACGACCGCGACCAGCGCGGCAAGCGGCAGCGGCACGCCGGCGGCGTAGGCGAACACCGTGACCATGCCGCCCAGCATGACGAACTCGCCCTGGGCGAAGTTGATCACGTCCGAGGCGTTGTAGATGAGCGTGAAGCCGAGCGCGACGAGGGCGTAGACCGCGCCCACCGTGAGGCCGGAGAAGACGAACTGCAGGAGCTGATCCATCGCGGAACTCGCGTCGCGTGCGGAGAATGCCGGCGATCGGGGGCGGCTGGATCGGTCCAACCCGCCCCCTGCCGCTCCTTCGCGTCAGTCGATCAGCTTCCAGGTGCCGTTGCGGATCTCGATCAGGCGGAAGGCCGAGAGATCCAGACCCATGTGGTCGGTCGCACTCATGTTCACCACGCCGCCCGTGCCGATGAAGCCCCTGGTGGCGCGGATCGCGTCGCGGATGCGCGTGCCGTCGGTGGAATTGGCGCGCTTGATCGCCTCGACCAGGATCATCAGCCCGTCGTAGGCGTGGCCGCCGAAGGTGGAGACGGGCTGGTTCTGCGTGCTCTCGTAGGTCTGCTTGTACGCCATCACGACGCGCTTCTGCGGGTCGGTGTCGGGCAGCTGTTCGGCAACCAGAAGCGCGGCCGCCGGCAGCCGCACGCCCTCCGCCGCCGGGCCCGCGAGCTCGATGAAGCTGCGCGAAGCGACCCCGTGGCTCTGGTAGAGCGGCACGCCCATGTTGAGCTGGGCGAAGTTGCGGGTGACGATGGCCGGGCCCTGGCCGAAATCGGCGTTGATCACCGCCTGCAGCCCGCCGGGCACGTTGCGCATGCGGGTCAGTTGCGGCGTCATGTCCGTGTCGCCTGGCCCGTAGCGCTCGTCGGCGACGATGGTGATGCCGAACTCGCCGGCCACCCGCAGGCACTGGTTGCGCATCGAGGCGCCGAAGCCGCCCGTGCCGCTGATCAGCCCCACCCGGGTGAGGCCGCGCTTGCGCAGATCCTCGAAGATCTTCTCGCACGCCATCTTGTCGGTGTGCGGCGTCTTGAAGGTGAAGGGCTTGACGGGCTCGATGATCTCGATCCCGCCCGCCAGGCTGATGAACGGGATCTTCGCCTCCTCGAACACCGGGATCATCGCCAGCGAGGTGCCGGTGGTGGTGCCGCCGACGACGGCGATGACGCGGTCGTCCTCGACGAGGCGGGTGGCGAAGGTGCGCGCACGGTTGGCATCTCCGCCGTCGTCGTAGAGGACGAGTTCGAGCCTCCGCCCGAGCACGCCGCCTGCCTGGTTGATGCGGTCGATGTAGAGGCGGAGCGTGCGCGCCTCGGGGTCGCCGAGGAAGGAGGCCGGGCCGGTGACGGAGAGCACCGAGCCGATGCGGATCGGCGCCTGGGCCTCGGCCGGGGCGGCGAGAGCGAGCACGGCCGCCGCGGCCATTCCGGCGAAGAACTGTCTCCTCTGCATGGTCGTTCTCCCGTGATTGTGGTTGGTGGTCAGGCCGCCCGCTTGATGGTGACGAAGCGGAAACGGTCGGCGACGAAGGCCGTATCCGTCAGCGTCGCGTTGCCCGCCGGATTGAGCCCCGACACGTGCAAGTCGCTGAAGGCAGCCGACTGGTTGACGAACACCTCGCCCGTGAGGTTGATCGCGAGCGGAGCCCCGGCGCGGGCCAGCGCGCGTTTCGCGCGCGCGATGAAGGCCTCGTCGGTCGCGTAGAGGGCGGCGGTGATCGCCCCCTTCGCGGCGGCGAGACGCACCGCGCGGGCGAGCGCATCCTCGGCGTCGCGGCAGCGGATGAGGAAGGCGATCGGGCCGAACCGCTCCTCGGCGTAGGCCGCCTCGTCCTCCGCCGCGACGGCGAGGAGAAGCGGGGAGGCGGTGCGGGCGTTGCCGGCCTCGGCAAGCGGTGCGGAGTTCGCGCACGATCGCGCCGAGGCGTCGGCAAGCGGCGATCCGCTCCAGCGTGGCGGGCGAGGCGATCGCGCCGCACACGGCCTGGGCGCGTGCGGGGTCGGCGAGCAGGGCGTCGATGGCGGCGGCGATGCCGTGCGCCACGTCGTCGAAGGTCTTGCGGCCTTCGTTCGTCGCGATGCCGTCCGCCGGAATGAACAGGTTCTGCGGCGCGGTGCACATCTGCCCCGAGTAGAGGGCGAGCGAGAAGGCGAGGTTGGCGCACATGGCGCGGAAGTCGTGCGCGCCTGCGATGACCACCGGGTTCACGCCGGCGGCCTCGGTGAACAGGCGGGCGTGGCGAACGTGCTCTTCGAGCCAGCGCGCGAAGCCCGGCGAGCCGGTGAAATCCACCGTCCCGATCGCGGGATGAAGCGCAAGCCGCTGCGCGATCGGCGCCTCGGGCGTGTCGGGGGCGAGCTGGATCACGTCGGGGTCGAAGCCCGCTTCGCGCAGGACGGCGCGCGCGGTGCGCACGGTGAGCGCGAGCGGCAGGATCGCGTTCGGATGCGGCTTGACGATCACCGCGTTGCCGACCGCAAGCGAGGCGAACAGGGCAGGGTAGGCGTTCCAGGTCGGGAAGGTCCCGCAGCCGATGACCAGCGCCACACCGCGGGGAACGGCCAGCCATTCCTTGTCCAAAACGAGAGTCGTCTTGCCGGCGGGCTTCGTCCAGCGCGCCGCGCGCGGCAGGCGGGTGAGTTCCGCCCAGGCTGCCGCCACCGCCTCCAGGCCGCGATCCTGCGCGTGCGGGCCACCGGCCTGGAAAGCCATGACAAAGGCCTGGCCGGTGGTGTGCATCACCGCGTTGGCGATGAGGAAGGAGTTGCGATTGAGCCGGGCGAGGATCTCGAGCGCGACACCGACGCGGGACTCGGGCGTGGCATCGGCCCAGGCGTCGGCCGCACGGCGGGCCGAGACGACCAGCGCCTCCGGGTCGGGGCGCGGATAGGTGATGCCGAGCTCGAGCCCCCACGGCGACACCTCCGAGCCGATCGGCGCGCCGTGGCTTGCCTGGTCGAGCGGGAACGGGGCAGCCGAGCAGGGCGCGGAACGCGGCCTCGCCCTCGGCCTTGGCGTTCTCTCCGTAGAGCTTTCCCGACGGGACCTCGGCAAAGGGCGACCAGTAGGTGCGGCTGCGCAGCGCATCGAGGGCGCCGACCAGCGTGGCGTGGTGGCGCTCGAACAGCGCCTCTCCCGTCGTTGGCTGCAGCATGGTGTCCGTTTCCTCCCGCCCGCGGTTGACGTGCGGCTTCCACCCGGCAATGATTGACCGGCCGGTCGATGAATGCAAGTCCGATTTTGCGCCTGCCGGAAGGCGGTGCCGGTCGGGGGAGGGAACGGAATGAGCGAGCCGATCGTGCTCGAACGGTTCGGTGCGGTTTGCCGCGTCACGCTGAACCGGCCGGAACGCCTGAACGCCTTCGACGAGGTGGCGCACGCGCGGCTCGCTGCCGTGCTCGACGCGGTGGCGTCGGATCGTGAGGCGCGCGCGCTCCTCCTGACCGGGGCCGGCCGGGCATTCTCCGCCGGGCAGGATCTCGACGCGGTGAAGGACGAGCGCGATCTCGGTGCGGTTCTGGAACGCACCTGGAATCCTCTGATCCTTCGCCTCTCCTCGTTCCCGATCCCGACCGTCGCCGCGGTGCACGGAGTGGCGGCCGGGGCAGGGCTCGCGGTGGCGCTCGCCTGCGACGTCGTGCTCGCCGCGCGCTCGGCGAAACTCCTCCTTGCCTTCGCGCGCATCGGCCTGGTGCCGGACAGCGGCGCGTCGTGGCAGCTCGCCCGTCTGATCGGCCCTGCCCGCGCGCGGGGGCTCGCGATGCTCGGCGAGACCCTCTCAGGTGAGCAGGCGGAAGCCTGGGGGCTGATCTGGCGGGCGGTGGACGAGGCTGGCGCTGGCCGATGAGGCGCTTGCGGTGGCGAACCGTCTTGCCGAAGGACCGACCGCCGCTCTCCTCGCCACGCGGCGGCTGATCGCTGAAGCCGACGGCGGGAACGCTCGCGGAGGCGCTCGCGCGCGAGACCGAGGCGCAGCGCCGGGCGGGGCAGGGGCCGGAGTATGCGGAGGGTCTCGCCGCCTTCCTCGCCAAGCGCGCGCCCGCCTTCGCCCAGTCGCCCGGCACGCAAGGACCCGTGGCATGACCGGCGCAACGACCGACCGCGCAACCCCGGCCGAGGTCGCCGCCGCCATGTGGGCGGAGGACAACGCCTCGCGCGGCCTCGGCATGCGGCTGGAAGAGGCGGGCGAGGGCCGCGCCGTGCTGTCGATGGCGGTGACGGAGACGATGGTGAACGGCCACGGCATCTGCCACGGCGGCTTCATCTTCACCCTTGCCGACAGCGCCTTCGCCTTCGCCTGCAATTGGACGGACGAGCGTACGGTCGCCGCGCAGTGCGCCATCACCTACGTCCGCCCCGCGCGGCTCGGCATGCGCCTCATCGCCGAGGCCGTCGAGGTGCTCCGCCAGGGCCGATCCGGGGTCACGGACGTGACGGTGCGCGACGAGACCGGGGCGGTGATCGCGCTCTTCCGCGGCCATTCCCGCACCATCGGCGGCAGGATCACCAGGAACGAGGGGGAAACGTCATGAGCACGCTGAGCGCGAAGCGCGCAGGCCTCGCACCGCGGCGCGAGGAGCTCGACCCGATCGAGATCGCAAGCCGCGACGAGATCGCGGCCCTGCAGCTCACCCGCCTGAAGTGGTCGCTGCGCCACGCCTACGACAACGTGCCGCACTACCGCGCCAAGTGCGAGGCCGCAGGCGTGCATCCGGACGACCTGCGCACGCTCGACGACCTCGCCAAATTCCCCTTCACCACGAAGGACGACCTGCGCGCCACCTACCCCTTCGGCATGTTCGCCGTGCCGCGCGAAAGGGTGGTGCGGATCCATGCCTCCTCGGGCACGACGGGCAAGCCGACGGTGGTCGGCTACACGCGGCGCGACATCGAGACCTGGGCCGAGGTCGTCGCACGCTCCATCCGTGCTGCGGGCGGGCGGCCGGGGATGATGGTGCACGTCGCCTACGGCTATGGCCTGTTCACGGGCGGCCTCGGCGCGCATTACGGAGCCGAGCGTCTCGGCTGCACGGTGGTCCCCGTCTCCGGCGGCATGACCGAGCGCCAGGTGACGCTGATCGAGGACTTCCGCCCCGACATCATCATGGTCACCCCCTCCTACATGCTCGCCATCCTCGACGAGTTCCGCCGCCAGGGAAAGGATCCGCGCACCTGTTCGTTGCGGATCGGCATCTTCGGCGCCGAGCCCTGGACCAACGCCATGCGGGCCGAGATCGAGGAGGCCTTCGACATGCACGCCGTCGACATCTACGGGCTGTCCGAGGTGATCGGGCCCGGGGTCGCCAACGAGTGCGTGGAGACGAAGGATGGGCTGCACATCTGGGAAGATCATTTCTATCCCGAGATCATCGATCCCGGCGACGGGCAAGCCGCTGCCCGACGGCGAGAGGGGCGAACTCGTCTTCACCTCGCTGACCAAGGAGGCGATGCCCGTCATCCGCTACCGCACGCGCGACCTCACGCGCCTCCTTCCCGGCACGGCGCGGACGATGCGCCGGATGGAGAAGATCACCGGACGCTCAGACGACATGATCATCCTGCGCGGGGTCAATGTCTTCCCCTCGCAGGTCGAGGAGCAGATCCTGCGTGTCGCGGGGCTTTCGCCACATTACCGGATCGTGCTCGCGCGGGAGGGGCGCCTCGATTCGATGACCGTCGAGGTCGAGGCCCTGCCGGGGGCCGGCGGAGCGCGCGGCGATGGCGAGCCGAGCTTGCGCACCACATCAAGAGCGTGATCGGCGTCTCGGCCGCCGTCTCGGTGCTCGACCCCGGCGCGATCGAGCGCTCGACCGGCAAGGCAAAGCGCGTCATCGATCGGCGGCCGAAGGAGTGACCGAGGCAGCCGCGAAACCCGCGTTCCTCTGCTGAGACGAAGGAGCACCCGCCGCGTGGCCCGCAAGCGCGCCCACGACTACGAAGCCAAGCGCGACCACCTGCTCCGGATCGCGGCGGCGCTCTTCGCCCGCCACGGCTACGACCGCACCTCTCTTGCCATGATCGGCAAGGCTGCCGGCGTGTCGAAGGGGCTTCTTTACCACTACTACCCGGACAAGGATGCGGTGCTCGCCGACATCATCGGCCGTCACCTGCGCGACCTTGTCGCCGTGGTGGAGGAAGCTGCCCAGATGGATGCGCGTGACGCCCCGACGCGGCTTGCCGACATGGCGGTCGCGCTGCTCGAGGCCTATCGCGACGCAGACGACGAACATCGCGTGCAGGTCGCCCATCTGCGCCTTCTGCCCGAGCAGGCGCAGGAGTCGCTGAAGGCGTTGGAGCGTCGTCTCGTCGACCTCTTTGCCGACACCTTGGCGGAGGCCGAGCCCGCCCTTGCCGGCAATCGCCGCCTGCTCAAGCCGCTCACGATGAGCCTCTTCGGCATGCTGAACTGGGCCTTCATGTGGTTTCGCGACGACGGCCCCCTCTCGCGCGACGACTATGCGCGGATGTGCGCGCGCATGGTGCTGGCCGGAGCGCGCGAGGCAGTCGCGGCAGGGGGCGAAAACGATGGCCGCTGCGCGCTGACATTCCCCGGGCACGCCGTCTGTGGCATGCCGCAAGGCATGTCCGGCTTCCCCCGCTGGCTCGACCGACGCCTCGCCGCTCTCCGCGACGGCCCGCCGCGCACGGGGTCGCTGATCGTCACCGTGTTCGGCGATGCGGTCGTCCCCCGCGGCGGCGTGCTTGCCGTCGCGACGCTGATCGCTCTCTTCGAGCCGATGGGACTCGGCGGGCCGGTGGTGCGCACCGCCGTCTCGCGTCTGGTCGCGGAAGGCTGGCTCGAGCGGGCAGGCAAGGCGCGCGGGGTCTATCGCCTGACCGCCTCGGCACGCGCCGAGTTCGCCCGCGCCACCGCTCGCATCTACGGGCCGCCGCCGCCGCCGACTGGGGAGATCGCCATGGTCGTCCTCCCCGACGGCGAGGGCAGAGAGCAGGCGCGGGAGTCGCTCGCCGAAAGCGGATGGGGTTTGCTTGCGCCCGCTGTCGCGATCGCACCGTCAGGACGCGAAGGGCAGACGCCGGCGGGTGCGGTGCGCCTCGTCGCGCGGGCGGAACGGGAGAGCGACCTTGCGCGCCTCGCCGCCGGCGCTTGGCCGCTCGATGGGGTGGCCGCGCGCTATCGGGAGTTCCTCGACACCTACGAGGACGCCGCCAAAGCCCTCTCCCGATCGCCCGATCTGCCGCCCCTGGTCGCGGCGATCGCCCGGCTTCTCCTGATCCACGACTTCCGCCGCGCGATCCTGCGCGATCCGCTCCTGCCCCCCTCCTGGCTGCCGCGATCATGGCCGGGGGCTCGTGCGCGCACGCTCTGCGCCGCGCTCTACGCGCGCCTCCTGCCGGCGGCCGAAGCCTGGCTCGACGCTCACGGCAGCCGCGGGGAGGGGCCCCTTCCGCCGCCTGACCCTTCGCTCGCTGCCCGCTTCGCCGACCTGCGTCGGGACAGAGATATTACGAAACTTGACCTCGCCGCCGATTTTTCGTAATATCGCGGCCGGCAGTCGGGGAGGACCGGTCGCATGTACACCCAGGCTCTGAATGAGGGCGACGGCGGGCCGAAGGTGGTCGAGGATGCCGACAAGCTCGCCCGCTTCGAGGCGAAGATCGACGCCGAGGAGAGGATCGAGCCGAACGACTGGATGCCGGAGGCGTACCGTCGCACGCTCGTGCGGCAGATCAGCCAGCACGCGCATTCCGAGATCGTCGGCATGCTTCCGGAAGGCAACTGGATCACCCGCGCGCCGACCCTGCGCCGCAAGGCCGCGCTGATCGCCAAGGTGCAGGACGAGGGCGGCCACGGCCTCTACCTCTACGCGGCGGCCGAAACCCTGGGCGTCAGCCGCGAGGAGCTGATCGACCAGCTGCTCTCCGGCCGCGCCAAGTACTCGTCCATCTTCAACTATCCCACGCTGACCTGGGCCGACATCGGCTGCATCGGCTGGCTGGTCGATGGCGCAGCGATCATGAACCAGATCCCGCTCTGCCGCACCTCGTACGGTCCTTACGCGCGGGCGATGATCCGAATCTGCAAGGAGGAGAGCTTCCACCAGCGCCAAGGCTACGAGATCATGCTCACGCTCTGCCGCGGCAGCGCCGCCCAGAAGGCCATGGCGCAGGACGCGCTCAATCGCTGGTGGTGGCCCGCGCTGATGATGTTCGGCCCGCCCGACGCGGAAAGCGTCCACACCGAACAGTCGATGCGCTGGAAGATCAAGCGCTTCACCAACGACGCGCTGCGCCAGCAGTTCGTCGACGCCACCGTGCCGCAGGCCCACTATCTCGGGCTGACCATCCCCGACCCCGAGCTCCGTTTCGACGAGGAGACCGGGCATTGGCGCTTCGGGCCGATCGACTGGGAGGAGTTTCGCCGGGTGATCGCCGGCAACGGGCCGTGCAACCGCGAACGGCTGGAAGCGAGGCGCCGCGCGCACGAGGAAGGAGCCTGGGTGCGCGCGGCGGCTTTGGCGCACGCGGCGAAGCGCCGGGCCCGCATGGCCGCGGCGAAGCTTGCAGCGGAGTAGGGCCAGGGCCCCGGGCCGGGCAGGGAGGGGCCGATGGGCGAGTGGATGGTGTTCGAGATCGTCATCGCCATGGTCGGGCTCGTGCTGCTGCACGTCGTGCTGAGCGAATAGGCGAGCAGGCGACCTCGAACGCGACGGAGAGGCGCACCGAGGGGCGATCGGCGATGGATGGCAAGCGCGAGCAAAGCCGACGGTGACGGACGATGGACGACGGATGAGGGAGGAAGGACGATGACCGAACAACCGATGCCCCTCTGGGAGGTGTTCATCCGCGCCCGCTCGGGGCTTGCGCATCGCCACGTCGGCTCGGTGCACGCGGCGGATGCCGAGATGGCGCTGCAGGCCGCGCGCGACACCTACACGCGCCGCGGCGAGGGCCTCTCCATCTGGGTCGTGCCGTCGGCCGCCATCACCGCCTCCGACCCCGCCGACAAGGACGCGCTGTTCGAACCCACGGCCTCCAAGCCCTACCGGCATCCGACCTTCTACGAGATCCCGCCCGAAGTCGGGCACATGTGAGGGAAGGGCGCAGGCCATGACCACCATCGCGGTTGCCGAAACGCCGCTCGTCCTTTCCCTTCTGCGTCTTGCGGACACCGCGCTCGTGCACTCGCACCGGCTTTCCGAGTGGTGCGGGCACGCGCCGATGATCGAAGAGGATCTCGCGCTGGCCAATCTGGCGCTCGATCTGCTCGGCCAGGCCCGCGCTCTCTACGCCTACGCGGCCGAGGTCGAAGGGGCCGGGCGCACGGAGGACGATCTTGCCTACCTGCGCGATGCACCGCAGTATCGCAACGTTCTGATGGCAGAACTTCCGCGCGGGGACTTCGCCTTCACCATCCTGCGCGCCTTCCTTCTCTCCGCGCACGCACACCCGTTCTGGCAGGCGGCTTCGCGCTCGACCGACGCGCAGCTCGCAGCGATCGCCGCCAAGGCGGAGAAGGAGGCCGCCTACCACGTCCGCCACAGCGGCGAGTGGACGATCCGGCTCGGCGACGGGACGGAGGAGAGCCGGCGCCGCATGCTCGCCGCCCTCGACGCACTCTGGCCCTACACGGGTGAACTGTTCGAGGCCGACGAGGCGGACAGAGCGATGATCGCGGCCGGCGTGCTTCCCGACCCAGCTGCCATCCGGCCCGCTTGGGAGGCCACCGTCGCACGGGTGTTCGACGAGGCGCTGCTGCCGCGCCCGGCCGACGGTTGGATGCACTCGGGAGGGCGGACGGGGCGGCACACCGAGCACCTCGGCCACATGCTCGCGGTGATGCAGCATCTGCAGCGCGCCTATCCGGGCTGCAGCTGGTGAGGCGCGCGCCGCGGCGCGGCGAAGGGAGGCGATGATGGAGACGGTCGCGGAACGAACTCCTGCTGCCAGCTCCGTCGGCGACCGCGCGCGCCTCATCGAGGCGGCCCGCGTCGCCGCCGCCTCCGTCGTCGATCCGGAAATCCCCACCATCTCGATCGCCGATCTCGGCGTGCTGCGCGACGTCCGCCTCGGTGCGGATGGCGTGGTCGAGATCGACATCACACCCACCTATTCGGGCTGCCCCGCGATGCGCATGATCGCACTCGAGGTGGAGGCGGCGGTGGAGCGCGCAGGCCTCGGTCGGCCGCGCGTGAACCTCGTCCTCTCGCCGGCCTGGACGACGGACTGGATCACGCCCGCCGGCCACGCCGCCCTGCTCGCCGCCGGCATCGCCCCACCGCCGCCCGCCGCCTCGCGCCGCGCCCTGTTCGGCGATGACGTCCCCGTCGCCTGCCCGCACTGCGGGTCGCGCGAGACGGGACTGATCTCCGAATTCGGCTCCACCCCCTGCAAGGCGCTTCGCCGCTGCCTCGCCTGCGGCGAGCCCTTCCACGCCTTCAAGTGCCTCTGAACCGACGCGGCATGGCCGGCGGAGCGCCAAGACGGAACGAGGGAGGAACGAGACGATGAATGCGGTGACCACGGCCATACGCTTCCGCCCGCTCACCATCGCCCGCATCGAGCGGCTTACGGCGGATGCGGTTGCGCTCACCCTCGTCCCGCCCGCCGGCAGCGAGACGGTGTTTCGCTTCCTCCCCGGCCAATACCTCACCCTGCGCCGCGCGATCGGCGGCGAGGAGGTGCGTCGGTCGTATTCGATCTGCGCCGGGCTCGACGAGGGGGTGCTGCGCGTCGGCATCAAGCGCGTGCCGGGCGGGATGTTCTCGACCTGGGCGGTGGAACAGGCGCGGGAAGGCGACGTCGTCGAAGCCGCTCCCCCCGAGGGACGCTTTGTTCTCCGCCCCGACCCGACCGCGGCCCGCACGGTGGTGGGCATCGCCGCCGGCTCCGGCATCACGCCGATCCTCTCCATCGCGCGCACGCTGCTTGCGCGGGAGCCGGCCTCGCGGTTCGTGCTTCTGTTCGGCAACCGCACCAGCGCCGACATCATGTTCCGCGAGGCGATCGAGGACCTGAAGGACCGCCACCTCGCGCGCTTTACGGTGGTGCATGTGCTCTCGCGCGAGGCCTGCGAGCTTGCGTCGCTGCACGGGCGGCTCGATCGCGACCGCATCGCGGCGCTGCTGCCGGGGCTTGTGCGTCCGTGGGAGATCGCCGCCGCCTATCTCTGCGGGCCGGCAGGCTTGCCGGACGCGGCGGAGGAGGCCCTCGTCAGCCTCGGGGTGGCGCGCGAGCGGATCCACATCGAGCGCTTCACGCCGGCCGACGGCGCGCCGCCGGCGCCGCCGCCCGCGCCGGTTACCGCCGACACGCCCGTAGTCGCCCTCGTCTCCGTCACGGTCGATGGCGCAACGCGCGAGGTGCCGATGGTAGAGGGCGAGACGGTGCTCGAAGCCGTGCTGCGGGCGGGAATCGACGCGCCCTGGTCTTGCCGCGGCGGCATGTGCTGCTCCTGCCGCGCGCGTCTGACCGAGGGCGAGGTGGCGATGGACCGCAACTGGTCCCTGCAGCCTTGGGAGCTGCAGGCGGGTTTCGTGCTCACCTGCCAGAGCCGGCCGAAGACGGATCGCCTCGCGGTCGATTACGACGCCGCCTGACGGCCGATGGGGCGGGCCGCGCAAGGCGGCCGCAACGAAACGGTCACGCTCCCGTCACCGGCGCGCAACCGATCCCCGCTAACCCCTCCCGCACCGCGCCCCCGCTTGAGGGCGCGCGCAGCACGCGAGGAGAACCCCCATGCGTCGTCCGCTTCTTGTCGGCCTGCTGCTGGCAGGCACCGCGCTCGCCGGCACGGCCTTCGCCAACGAGAAGAAGCCCGCCGTGCTCGCCGGCCATGCCATCATCCCAGCGCTCAGCATGCTGGCGCCACCCCCCGATGCGCCGCGCGGAGCCTGGATCTCCGGCAAGTTCACCGGCCCCGGCAACCTGCGCAACGAGCGGCCGATGAGCGTGATGGGCAACACCGGTGCCATGCACGGCAACCGCGACACGGGCATCCGGCTGCCCTTCCTCGGCCAGCCGCTGCAGGGCTTCTCGGGCTTTGCGATGAACCGCGCCGCCGACGGGTCGATCTACGCTCTGGTGGACAACGGCTTCGGCAACAAGCGCAACTCGCCCGATGCGCTGCTCTACTTCACGCGGCTCGCCCCGAACTGGCAGCAGGGCACGGTCGAGGTGCGCGAGGTCGTGTGGCTGCGCGACCCGGACAAGAAGGTTCCGTTCCGCATCGTCAATGAGGACACCGAGGCGCGCTACCTCACGGGCGGCGACTTCGACCCCGAATCGATCCAGGTGGTGGGCGACACCGTGTGGATCGGAGACGAGTTCGGGCCCTACCTGATCTCGGCCACGCTGGATGGCCGCGTGACCGGCGTGTTCGAGACGCGCCGCGGCGATCGCGTCCTGCGCAGCCCCGATCACCCCGCCCTCACGATTCCCGCCCAGGCGGGACGCGATTGGGTGGTGCCGCGCTCGGCGGGCTACGAGGGCATGGCGCTGCATCCCGAGACCGGCATGCTGTGGGCGATGATCGAGCGCCCGCTGCTCGCCGAGAACGGGCAGCCCGAGGGCGACTTCGTTCCGGTGCTCGAGTTCGACCCGAGGACGGGGCGGTGGACGGGGCGCGAGTTCCGCTACCGCATCGACGAGGGGGCGACCGCGATCGGCGACTTCAACTTCATCGACAACCGCCGCGCGCTGGTGATCGAGCGCGACAACGGCGAGGGCGACCCCTCGCTCGCCTGCGAGAACCCGCGCGAGCCGCGCCCCGACTGTTTCCCGCTGCCGGCGCGGTTCAAGCGGGTGGTGCTGATCGACACCGGCAGCGTCGATGCGCAAGGCTTCGTGCGCAAGATCGCGCACATCGACCTGATGGACATCGCCGACCCCGAGGGGCTCGCGCGCCTTCCCACCGCGGCGAAGCGCGACCTGCGCGGCAAGTTCACCTTCCCCTTCTTCACCATCGAGAACGTGATGAGGGTGGACGACCAGCACATCCTGGTCGCGGTGGACAACAACCTGCCGTTCTCGTCCGGCCGGGCGCTCGATCGCGCTGCCGACAACGAGTTCATCCTGTTGCGCGTGCCGGAACTCCTCGCCGCGCGCTGAACCGGCGGTCGCTTTCCGCGTCACCGCTGGTTGGGCTCCGGGTGGGTGCGCCCCGCCCGGAGCCTTGCCGTGCGGAGCCTCGACAGCAACCGGGGGCGGAGGGTCGCCCTGCGGCAGCGGGGCGGGGGGGCCGGCATGCCGGCGAACCTGGCGACCGCCAGGCGCGCCCACGCTCCCGTCCGGGGCGTGTCTGCGCCGGACGGCGAGCATGATCTTCGCGCCCTGCCCCGGCACGGTCTGCGCCTTACGGCATGGTCGCGATGCGTAGGGCGTTGGTCGTGCCCGAGGTGCCGAAGGGCATCCCCGCGATGACCACGATTTCTTCTCCCGACCGGGCGAAGCCCTCCTGCGCGGCGATGCGCACCGACTTCGCGACCGCCTCGCTCATCGAATGCGCATCCGCGGTGACGATCGGATAGACGCCCCAGACGAGACAGAGGCGCCGCGCGGTGTCCTCGCGCGGGGTGAGCCCGAGGATGGGAGCCTCCGGCCGTTCCCGGCTCATCCTGAGCGCCGTCGCGCCGGACATGGTGAAGGTGGCGATGGCGCGCGCGCCGATGGTGTGCGCGACCTGCCGGGCGGCGGCGGCGATCGCGTCGGCCGAGCGGCGCTCCGGGGGTGAGCGCGTTGCCTCGACAATCTCGCGGAAAGTCGGGTCGGCCTCCACCCTGGCGACAATCCGGTCCATCATCGAGACGGCCTCGCGCGGGTAGGCGCCGGCAGCGCTCTCGGCCGACAGCATCACGGCGTCTGCCCCGTCGAACACGGCGGTGGCGACGTCTGAGGCCTCGGCTCGGGTGGGGGTTGGGGCGGCGATCATGCTCTCCAGCATCTGCGTCGCCACCACCACCGGCTTGCCCGCGCGCCGGCAGGCCTTCACCACACGCTTTTGCACCAACGGAACATTCTCCGGGGGCAACTCGACGCCGAGGTCCCCGCGCGCCACCATCACGCAATCGGACTGCGCGACGATCTCCTCGAGCTGATCGAGCGCCGCGGGCTTTTCCAGCTTGCTCATCACCCAGGCCCGGCCGTCGATCAGAGCGCGCGCCTCCGCCACGTCCTCCGGGCGCTGGACGAAGGAGAGCGCGACGATCTCCACCCCGCGCTGCAAGGCGAAGTCGAGATCGCGCCGGTCCTTTTCCGTCAGCGCAGGGATCGGCAACGTGACGTCGGGCACGTTCACGCCCTTGCGGTCGCTCACCACGCCCCCAACCACCACCTCGCACTCGAGATGGTCGGGCCGCACCTTCGCCACGCGAAGCTTCACCTTGCCGTCGTCGATCAGCAGGGTGGAGCCGATGCGCGCGGCGTGGATGATCTCCGGGTGCGGCAGTTGCACGCGACGCGCGTCTCCCGGCACCGGAGAGAGGTCGAGGCGGAACGTCTGGCCGTGCTGGAGCTGCACCTTGCCGCCGCGGAAGACGCCGAGGCGCAGCTTCGGCCCCTGCAGGTCGGCGAGCACCGCGATCTGCCGCCCCGCGCGCTTCTCGAGCGCCCGGATCGCCTCCAGCCGCGCCGCATGATCATCGTGCGAGCCGTGGCTGAAGTTCAGCCGGAACACATCCGCTCCCGCCTGCCACAGGGCGGCGATCGCCTCCGGGCTGGACGACGCCGGCCCCAGCGTGGCGACGATCTTGGTGCGCCGATGGCGCCGCAGCGCAGGCCTCTCGCGCATCGGGGCAGGGGAGGGGAAAGGCACAGGCATGGGCTGCTCACGCGATGACGATGGCGCGGATGTCGTTGACGTTGGTCAGCGTGGGGCCGGTGACGACGAGATCGCCGAGCCGATCGAAGAACGTTCCGGCATCGTTCGCCGCAAGCATCGCGCGCGGATCGAGCCCAAGCGTGCGGGCGCGCGCGAGCGTGTCGGGTGCGACAGTGGCGCCGGCGGCCTCCAGGTTGCCGTCCTTGCCGTCGCTGTCGGCGGCGATCGCCCATATCCCTGGCCGGCCGGCCAGGGCGAGAGCGAGCCCGAGCAGGAAGGTGGTGTTACGGCCGCCGCGGCCGGACGGGACCTGCACCGTCACGGTCGTCTCGCCCCCCGAGAGCAGGACGCACGGTGGGGCGATGGGCACCCCGTGCTCCCGCACGCTGCGCGCAATCCCGGCCATCGCGGTGCCGACGACGGCGGCCTCGCCCTCGATCGCATCGCCGAGGATGAGCGGCGTGAAACCGTGTTCCCGCGCCACCTCGGCCGCCGCCGTCAGGCTCGCGAACGGCGTGGCGAGGAAGCGGAATTCCGCCGACGCCAACCGCGGGTCGCCTGGCTTGGGCGTCTCGTCTTCGGCCCGCGCCAGATGGGCGGCGACGGCAGGCGGCAGCTCGATACGGTAGCGGGCGAGGATGGCGCGCGCCTCGGCGTAGGTGGTCGGATCCGCCACGGTGGGGCCGGAGGCGATCACGGCGGGATCATCCCCGGGCACGTCGCTGATCGCGATCGTCACGACCTTCGCCGGGTGGGCGGCGGCGGCGAGCCGGCCGCCCTTGATCGCCGAGAGGTGTTTGCGCACGCAGTTCATCTCGTGGATGGTGGCGCCCGAGGCGAGCAGGCTGCGATTGACGGCCTGCTTGTCGGCAAGCGTCAGGCCCGGCGCGGGCAACGCCATCAGGGCAGAGCCGCCGCCGGAGATGAGGGCGAGGACGAGGTCGTCGGGACCGAGGCGCTGGACGGCGGAGAGGATTCGGCGCGCCGCCGCCTCCGACCGCGCGTCGGGCACGGGGTGCGAGGCTTCGAGAACCGCGATCGAGCGCGTGGGTACGCGGTGGCCGTCCGGCACCACCACCACACCCTCGACCTCGCCCCAGGCGGCCTCGACGGCGGCGGCCATGGCAGCAGAGGCCTTGCCGGCGCCGACCACCACCACGCGGCCCTTCGGCTTGGCCGGCAGGAGGGCGGCGAGGCCGCGCGCCGGGTCGGCCGCGGCGATCGCCGCATCCAGCATCGCCCGCAGCGCGGCGCGAACCCGCCGATCCGTGACCTCGCCGTCCAGCACGCCCTGCAATCCCTCACAGTCCTTCGTCGCGCGTCTGGCGCCACGCCAGCGCCCGCGCCATGTAGCAGGGCGGATCGCGTTGGCCCATGGAGGTCTGCATGCCCCCTGTCGAGATCGATGACCGCACCCGCGTGGAACTGGAGGCCGCTGCTTTCCGACGCCTCGTCCAGCACCTGCGCGAGCGCACCGACGTGCAGAACATCGACCTGATGAACCTCGCGGGCTTCTGCCGCAACTGCCTCGCCAAGTGGTACCGCGCGGCGGCTGAGGAGCGGGGCATCCCGCTCTCCGACCCCGAGTCGCGCGAGATCATCTACGGCATGCCGTACAAGGAGTGGCAGGCGCGGTACCAGCGCGAGGCGACTGCCGATCAGCTCGCCGCTTTCGCGAAGGCGCGGCCCCACGAGCACTGAGGGCGGTTGATCCCGTTCCCGGGGGCGGACTATGCCTCCAGGCTCCCCTCGCCCCCCTGCTGTTCCCGACGGAGTGCCGCGCATGGCCAAGGCGCAACAGACGGCGACCGCGACCCGCAAGGGCAAGCCCGAGGCCGACGATGCCGCCTACGGCATCGCGGCCGATCGGCTGCGCAGCCTGGTCGAGCGGATCGAGCGGCTGGAGGAGGAACGGCGCGCGCTCGCCGCCGACATCAAGGACGTCTATGCCGAGGCGAAGTCGGCCGGGTTCGACGTCAAGGTGATGCGGCAGCTGATTCGGCTTCGTCGCCAGGACCAGGCCGAGGTTCAGCACCAGGAGTCCCTGCTCGACCTCTACAAGCGCGCGCTTGGGATGGGGTGAGACGTCGCGGGCTCGACGGGGGAGCGCCGATCGACTCTTCCTCCCCCCACCCTTATCCCGTTTCGCTTTCGTCGAGGTAGCCCAGCCGGCGATTCTCGATGTCATAGACGCGCTGCATCTCGACGAGAAACCGCGCGTAGCGTTCCTCGCCTTCAGGCAGCTGCGAGCACCAATGCTTGTAGGCGAGTTCCGTCGAGAGAGCCTCGGTGTAGTCGCGGAACGGAAACACGTCGACCGCGGCGGCGAGCTTGGCATCGATCTTGTCCATCTGCTCGCGCATGTACTGGGCAAGATGAGCCTGAAGCTCAGCCCGCTTCGCATCCGCGTCCGGAACCCTGTCGAACAGATCCGCCTGTGCGCTCGACTTCTTCGCCATGGCGAGGAGCCTATCGGGCAGATGGCGCCGCGGCAACCGGTGCGGCCTCACGCGGTTGCGTTCCGCTTTGTCCGCTGCAACCCTCGTTCCTGAAGAGCAGCCATCGCGGCCGAGTTGCGCGCGCATGTCCTGGCGTGAGGACCGTCTTCCAGAATTGGTCCGGGAGCTTTCGCGGCGCCCCGGGCATGAGCAGCTGCGGGTGCTGCTTGCCGACTTGCTGCAGCAAGGCCTCGGGATTGATCCGATCCAGCTGAGGCAGGAGGACTTCCGAGCGCGCGTGCGCGGCCGAATTGACACGCTGTTCGGCGACACGGTGTTCGAGTTCAAGCGCGACCTCCGCCAGGAACTCCCCGAGGTTCTGCGCCGTTTGCCGGACTATCTCGCTGACGTGGCGCGCGACGGCGGCTCCCGGCCCTTGGGGATCGCAACCGACGGAGCGACCTGGATCGCCTACGAGCTTGCGGGGCAAGGCCTCGTCGAACTTCGCCGGATCGAGCTTCGGCCCGATCAGGATGACCCTGCCGCTCTGCTGCACTGGCTGGAGCCCGCGCTTGGCACCCGCGGCGAACTCGGGCCCGATGCGCAGACGGTTCGCGCAGAGCTCGGGCGAGAGAGCCTCACCTGGGAGCGGGCGCGGCGGGAGCTCGGAGGGCTGTGGGCTGCGCTTCAAGACCACCCGGAAGCCCAGCTGAAACGCAAGCTGTGGGACGATTTGCTCGCCGAGGTCTACGGAACGCGTGTCGGCGATGACGCGCTGTTCCTGCAGCACACCTACCTCACCATCCTTGCCAAGACGATCGCGCTGCATGTGCTGGAGACGGCGGCCGAGAGCGCTGAGGCATTGCTCTGTGGCCGCACGCTCGCGGACGCAGGAATCGTCGGCGCCGTCGAGTTCGGACTTCTTCGATTGGGTGCTGCACGCCCCGGGCGGGGAGGACTTCGTGCTGAGGCTCGCGCGGCAGATCGAGCGCTTTCGCCTGCACGACGTGCAGACTGACGTCCTGAAGGCCCTCTACGAGAACCTCATCGACCCGGCTGAACGCAGGCTGCTCGGCGAATACTACACGCCCGATTGGCTTGCGTCGAAGATGGTGCGCGCCGCCGTGCCCCGCCCGCTCGAGCAGACCGTGCTCGACCCTGCCTGCGGGTCCGGAACCTTCCTGTTCCACGCCATCCGCCGTCTGCTCGCCGCGGCGAACGCGGCCGGCCTTGCCCGGGCGGAGGCGGTCGCGCTCGCGGCCGAACGGGTGCGGGGAATCGACGTCCACCCCGTGGCGGTGATCTTCGCGCGCGTCACCTGGCTTCTTGCGCTTGGCGAGGCGGTGCGCGAGCGCCCGGCTCGGCTTGTCGTTCCCGTCTATCTCGGCGACTCCATGCAATGGAACCTGCGCGAGGCGGTGGGCGGACGCGACGTCGTGGTGCGCGTGCCCGAGGAAGCGCCGATCGTGATTCCCGCCGGCTTCGCCGAGAACCAGGCGGCCTACGACGCAGGCATTGCCGCGCTTCAGGACGCGCTGCGCGTCGGCGGGGAGGAGGGGCTGGTCGCTGCCCTTCGCCGGCACGAAGGCGTGACGGAGGAGGATGCGCGGGCGATGGTCGCGCCCTTCCGGCGGCTGAGGGCGCTGTACGAGGCGGGGCGGGACGACGTGTGGCCGTTCGTGCTGCGCAACCTCGTCCGCCCGCTTTGGCTGTCGCGGCCCGAGAACCGGGCCGACGTGGTGATCGGCAACCCGCCCTGGGTGCGCTACAACGAGCTTGCGCCCGAGCTGCAGGAGAGGCTGCGCCCGGCCTTGGCGCGGGAGAACCTTTGGGCCGGGCAGCGTTACGCGACCTCGCAGGACTTGGCCGCCTTGTTCTGGGTGCGCAGCGCCGAGCGCTACCTGAAGGAGGGCGGCACGATCGCCTTCCTCCTCCCGCTCGGCTTCCTCAACCGTCCGGCCTTCGCCGGGCTTCGTGCTGGGCGGCATGCGGCGGTGCGGCTTGCCGTGACGGAGGCGTGGCGGCTTGATCGGCGCGTGCAGCCGGTGTTTCCCAACGTCGCCTGCGCCCTGTTCGCGCGGCGGGATGCCGGAGAGAAGGGGGAGGGGAGGGGAGGACATCGTCTTCCCGCCACGGTCCGCGCCTTTCTCGGCCATCTGCCGCGGCGCGACGCGACCGAGGCGGAGGCCGATGGCGCGCTTCGGGTGAGGGAGGAACCGTGGCCTCACGCGGTGGAGCATCGCGCCCTAAGCTCCTATGCTCAGGTGTTCCGCCAGGGCGCGACCATCGTGCCGCGGCGGTTCTGGTTCGTGGAGTTCCTTCCGGCCGGCAGGCTCGGAGCCAATCCCGGCCGCGCCTCGGGTGCGTGGGCGAGCCTCGCGGCAGGACAAGAAGCCGTGGAACGCCGTGCCACCCGCCGGAGGGGCCGGTGGAGGCGCAGTTCCTTCGCCCCGTGCTGCTCGGCGAGAGCATCCTCCCGTTCCGGCTTCGCCCGCCGCCGACCGCGGTTGTGCCGATGGACGAGACCGGGGCGGTGCTGGATTTCGGAAGGGGCGGCGCGGGCCGGGTTTCCCCGTCTTGCCGCCTGGCTGGGCGACGGGGAGGGGAAATGGGCGGACAAGGCGCGAAGGCGGGCAGACGGAAGCCTCCAGCGCACGTTGCGGGATAGGATCGATTTCAATCGCGGCCTCTCCGCCCAGCATCCGCCGGCACCTTTGCGGGTGGTTTACAGCAAGGCCGGAACGTTCGCCGCTGCTGCGGTGCTCCAAGGCTCAACCGCGCTCGTCGACCACAAGGCGTATTGGGCGGCCGGTGGCGACCCTCGGCGAGGCCCACTACCTCGCCGCCATCCTGAACGCCGACGAGACGCGGCGACGGATCGAGCCGTTCCAGTCGCGCGGCCAATTCGGGCCGCGGCGACATCGACAAGCTCGTCTGGCAGGTGCTGCCCATCCCTCCCTTCGACGCCGGCAACGCTCTGCACCGCGACCTCGCCGAGGCCGCGCGCCAAGCCGAACGCCTCGCGGCAAAGGTATCGTTGAACGACTCCCAAGGCTTCCGCGCGCAACGCGCGGCCATCCGCAGCGCCCTGGCCGAAGCCGGCCTCGCAGCGACGCTCGACCATCTCGTCGAAAAGCTCCTGGACTAGCGGAGCGGGGGCAAGCGCGGGTCGGCCCCTCCCCACCGCCCCCGTCCCACGAGCCCGCCCGCCTCAGCGGTAGAGCGAGGCAACCGCCTCCGCGTGCTCGGCCAGCACCGCCGCACGGCGCACCTTCATGGTCGGAGTGAGCAGCCGGTTGTCGATGGTGAACGGCGGCACGATCTTCCACCGCCTGATGCGCTCGTGGACGGCGAGCTGCTTGTTCGCAGCCTCCACCGCGAGCGCCACCGCCGCCTCGTCCGCCCCCTCGGCGGGGACGATCAAGGCGACGAGATGCGGCTTGCCGTCCCCTGCCACCACCGCCTGGGCGATGGCCGGGTCGCGCGTCAGCACCCCCTCCACCCGCGCAGGGCTCACCATCTCGCCCGCCGAGGTCTTGAGGAAGTCCTTCTTGCGGTCGGTGATGATCAAGTATCCGTCGTCGAGCCGGCCGATGTCGCCGGTGTGCAGCCACCCGTCAGGGTCGAGCACGGCGGCGGTCGCTTCGGGGTTGTTCCAGTAGCCCTGCATGACGAGCTCGCCGCGCACGAGGATCTCGCCGTCCTCGGCGATCTTCACCTCGACTCCGGGCAGGGGCTTGCCCACGGTTTCGATCCGGATCGCTCCCGGCGGATTGGCGGAGATCACGGGACCTGCTTCGGTCTGCCCGTAGCCCTGGAACACGGGTACGCCGAGGGCAAGGAAGAAGCGGCCGACCTCCGGATCGAGCCGCGCCCCGCCGGACATGATCCCCTTCAGCCGCCCCCCGAAGCGCGCGCGCACCTTGGCGCGCACGAGGCGTTCGAGCAGAGGATCGAGCAAAGCAAGCCAGCCGAGCTTCTCGCCCCGCAACCGCTTCAGCCCCGCCGCAAGCGCGAGCTCGAAAGCAAGCTTCCGCACCCCCCCCTGCCGTTCGACCTGGAGCAGGATCCGGTCGCGGATCACCTCGAAGAGCCGCGGCACCGCCGTCATCACCGTCGGCCGCACCTCCTGCATCTCCGCAGCCAGCCGGTCTGCCCCGGACGAGTAGAAGATGTGAGTGCCGATGGAGAGGAGGAAGAACTGCCCGCAGGTGTGCTCGTAGGAGTGCGAGAGGGGCAGAAACGAGAGGTAGGCCTCGTCGTTGAACTCAAGACCAAGGGGCGAGAGGAGCTCCCAGGCGCCGCGGCAGTTGGCGCGGATCGCTCTGTGCGGCTGCATCACCCCTTTCGGCAGGCCGCCAGTGCCGGAGGTGTAGATCAGGCAGGCGGTCTGCTCCGGCGGGATCTGCGCGGCCTCCGCCGCGATGTCGGCGATGAACCGGGGGGCGCCCGACGCCTCGCTCCACGACATGGTGGGCACGCCGCCGGTGTCGCCCGGGTCTTCGATGGCGATCAAGAGGTCGAGCCCGTCGGCAAGACGCGCCCCGGCGAGCACGCGCTGGGCGAGGGCGGCGGTGGAGACGATCGCGACCCGCGCCCCGCTGTCGCGCAGGATGTGGGCGTGATCCGCAGGAAGATTGGTGGTGTAGGTGGGAACCGCGATCGCCCGCAGCGCCATCACAGCGGTCTCGGCGATCGGGAACTCGGGCCGGTTCTCGGAGACGATCAGCACCCGGTCACCCGGGCCCACGCCGCGCGCACGCAGCGTGCGGGCGAGAGCGGCAGCGCGTCGCCCGATCTCGTCCCACACGATCGGGTACCATTTTCCCTTGCGTTTCGTCCACAAGGCCGGGCGCGTAGCCCAGGCTTCGGCGCGCTCGAACATCATGGCCGCGCAGTTCGGCCAATCGGGATAAGACGCCGTCACCCCTCGTCTCCTCGCCTCCTTGCGATTTCGGACCGCGGTCCGGGCCGGTTGCATGCCCCGCCGCCTGTGCCATATCGGCTGAAGATCTTTTAGCGCAGGACTCCGCCGTGCCCCTCGACCCGATGCCACCGGCCGCGCCCGAAGCCCCCGTCGCCGAGGCTCAGCCCTCGGCCCTGCCGGCTTGGGACCTGAGCGATCTTTATCCGGGGATGGACTCCCTGGAAATCAAGGCGGACCTCGACCGCGCCGAAGCGGAGGCGCGGCGCTTCGCCGACACCTACAAGGGCAAGCTTGCATCGCTCTCGGGGGCGGAGCTTGCGGAAGCGATCGCCGAGTTCGAGCGCATCGAGGAGGTGCTCGGCCGGGTGATGTCCTACGCCCAGCTCGTCTTCGCCGAGGACGCGACCGACCCGAAGGTCGGCCGCTTCTATCAGGGCTGCAACGAACGGGTGACGGCGATCTCCTCGCACCTGATCTTTTTCACTCTCGAACTCAATCGCCTCGAGGACAGCGAGCTCGAGGAGCGGATGCGCGGCACCCCGCTCGCGCGCTGGCGGCCGTGGCTGCGCGATCTGCGCGTCTTCCGCCCGCATCAGCTGTCGGATGAGCTCGAGCGCCTCCTGCACGAAAAGGACGTCACCGGACGCGCGGCCTGGAACCGCCTGTTCGACGAGACACTGGCCGACCTGCGCATCCCGGTCGATGGCGAGGAGCTGACGCTGTCAGACGCGCTCAATCGCCTCTCCGACCCCGAGAGGGCGCGGCGCGAGGCCGCCGCCCGCGCGATCGGCACCGCGCTTGGGAGCAAGATCCGCCTCTTCAGCTTGATCACCAACACCCTCGCCAAGGACAAGGAGATCATCGACACTTGGCGCCGCTATCCCCGCCCGGAAAGCTTCCGCAACCGCGCCAACATGGTCGAGGACGAGGTGGTCGAAGCCCTCGTCTCCGCGGTCGTGGCCGACTACCCGCGCCTCTCCCATCGCTACTACGCCCTGAAGGCCCGCTGGCTCGGGCTCGATAAGCTCGAATACTGGGACCGCAACGCGCCTCTGCCGGAGGACGACGACCGCAAGATCCCTTGGGAGGAGGCAACACGGCGCGTGCGCGCAGCCTATCGCGCCTTTTCCCCCGAACTCGCCGACATCGGCGACCGGTTCTTCGCCAAGTCCTGGATCGACGCGCGGCTCAAGCCCGGAAAGGCGCCCGGCGCCTTTGCCCACCCGACCGTCCCGTCCGCTCACCCCTATCTTCTTCTCAACTACCACGAACGGGCGCGCGACGTGATGACGCTCGCGCACGAACTTGGGCACGGCGTGCACCAGATCCTCGCCGCCTCCAACGGCTACCTGATGTCCGCAACACCGCTCACGCTCGCCGAGACGGCGTCCGTGTTCGGCGAGATGCTCACCTTCCGCGCCATGCTCGACGATGAGAGGGACCCGCGCCGGCGGCGCATCCTGCTCGCTGGCAAGGTCGAAGACATGCTGAACACGGTGGTGCGCCAGATCGCGTTCTACCGCTTCGAACAGCAGGTGCATCACGAGCGCCGGTCCGGCGAACTTCCGGCGGACCGCCTAGGCGAGATCTGGCTCTCGGTGCAGACGGAAAGCCTCGGCCCCGCCTTCCGCTTCGCCGACGAGTATCGCTTCTACTGGGCCTACATTCCGCACTTCATCCACAGCCCCTTCTACGTCTACGCGTACGCTTTCGGGGACTGTCTCGTGAACGCGCTCTACCAGCTCTACCGCGAGGGTCATCCGGGCTTCGAGGCGAAGTATCTCGACCTCCTGCGGGCCGGCGGAACGAAGCGGCACAAGGAACTGCTCGCTCCCTTCGGCCTCGATGCCTCGGATCCGCGCGTTCTGGAGGAAGGGCCTCGACGTGATCGCGGGCTTCATCGACGAGCTGGAAAAGGACATGCCTTGATGGCGGAGCAGGCAATGGCGACGCGGGCGATGGCAGCCGAGGATAAGGCGTCGGTATTCGGCCAGCTGAAGCGCCTCGCCCGGACCTCGGGGGCGGTGACGGGCATCGCGGCGCGTGTCGCCGGCGAACGGCTGTTCGGCTTGAAGACCGATCGCGCCGAGCACGCGACGGAGCTGAAGGCGATCCTCGGCGGGCTCAAGGGCCCGCTGATGAAGGTCGCGCAGTTCCTCTCCACCATTCCCGACGCGCTGCCGCAGGAGTACGCGGCGGAACTGTCGCAACTGCAGGCGAACGCCCCTGCCATGGGCTGGCCCTTCGTCAACCGGCGCATGCAGGCGGAGCTCGGCCCCGACTGGCAGGCCAAGTTCGCCTCCTTCGGTCGCGAGGCCGCTGCCGCCGCCTCGCTCGGCCAGGTCCACCGCGCCACCCTGCCGGACGGTCGCGCGGTCGCCTGCAAGCTCCAGTATCCCGACATGGCGAGCGTGGTGGAGGCGGACTTGCGCCAACTGAAGCTTGCGATGGCGCTCTATCGCCGCATGGACAACGCGATCCAGCAGGAGGAGCTCTACGCCGAGATCTCGGAGCGCCTGCGCGAGGAACTCGACTACTCCCGCGAGGCCGCGCACATGCGGCTCTACGGCCGGATCTTTGAACACGACCCCGATGTGCATGTGCCGACTCCGATCGAGGGCTACTGCACGCCGCGCCTGCTCACCATGACGTGGCTCGAGGGGCGGCCGCTGATGCGGCTCATCGAGGAGGACCCGCCGCAGGAGGTGCGCAATCGGCTTGCCACCAACCTGTTCAAGGCGTGGTACGTGCCTCTGTATCGCTACGGCGTGATCCACGGCGATCCGCACCTCGGCAACTACCAGGCGCGGGCAGATCATTCCGTCAACCTGCTCGATTTCGGCTGCATCCGTGTCTTCCCCGCTCCCTTCATCCGCGGCGTGATCGACCTTTACGAGGCCATCCGCGACAAGGACGAGGAGAAAGCGCACCACGCCTACACGGTGTGGGGCTTCAAGGACCTCACACGCGAGAAGATGGCCGTGCTCAACATCTGGGCCGAGTTCCTCTACGAGCCGCTGTTGCAGGACCGCGAGCGGCTGATCCAGGAATCGGACGACCCCCAGTTCGGCCGTAAAGTGGCGCTCCAGGTTCATGCGGGGCTGAAGCGCATCGGCGGCGTCAAGCCGCCGCGCGAGTTCCTGCTGATGGACCGTGCCGCGATCGGGCTCGGCAGCGTGTTCCTGCGCACGCGCGCCAAGCTCAATTGGCACCGCCTGTTCCACGAGCTGATCGCCGACTTCGACGTCGCGGCAGTGGACGCACGCCAGCGGCAGGCGTTGGCGGAGGCGGGCGTTCCGGCGGCGGCCTGAGACCGGCCGTACCGCTGCCCCCATCTCCGCCCGCCGCTCGTCGGCCACGGCGACAGGTTGCGTCGCCTCGACCGGCCGACGGGGGTCGGCTGACGTCGGCGCCGCGCGCGGGGGAGGGGGAGGCGAGCGTCGCGTGTGGCGGCGGTCAGGCCGCCCGTTTCGCGACACGACGCCATTCGGTAAGCAGAAATTCCGTGTAGCCGTTCGGCTGCACCCGTCCCTTGAAGATCAGGTCGCAGGCCGCGCGGAACGCGGGTCCGTCGTAGCCCGGCGCCATCGGGCGATAGGCCGGGTCGCCGGCGTTCTGGCGATCGACCACCACGGCCATGCGCTTCAGCGTCTCCATCACCTGCGCTTCGGTGACCACGCCGTGCGCGAGCCAATTCGCGATATGCTGGGACGAGATCCGCAAGGTGGCGCGGTCTTCCATCAGCCCGACGTCGTTTATGTCGGGCACCTTCGAGCAGCCGATGCCCTGATCGATCCAGCGCACGACGTAGCCGAGGATGCCCTGGCAGTTGTTGTCGAGTTCCGCCTGCACGTCGGTGGGGTTCCAGTTCGGCCGATCCGCTACCGGAATGGTGAGCAGGTCGGCGAGCCTCGCACGCGGGCCCTGGGCGGCGATCTCCTTTTGCCGCGCCAGCACGTCCACTTCGTGGTAGTGCAGCGCGTGCAGCGTGGCCGCGGTGGGCGAGGGGACCCACGCCGTATTGGCCCCCGCCTTCGGATGCGCGACCTTCTGCGCGAGCATGTCCGCCATCCGGTCCGGCATCGCCCACATGCCTTTGCCGATCTGGGCCCGCCCGGGCAGGCCGCAGGCGAGGCCGACATCGACATTGCCGTCCTCGTAGGCGCGGATCCAGGCGGTGTTCTTCATCTCGTTCTTGCGAATCATCGCGCCCGCTTCCATCGCGGTGTGGATCTCGTCGCCGGTGCGATCGAGGAAGCCCGTGTTGATGAACACGAGCCGGTCGACCGCCTCCCGGATGCAGGCCGCGAGGTTCACGCTGGTGCGCCGCTCCTCGTCCATGATGCCCATCTTCAGGGTGAAGCGCGGCAGCCCGAGCAGGTCCTCGACCCGCGCGAAGAGTTCGTTCGCGAGGGCCACCTCGGCCGGGCCGTGCAGCTTCGGCTTGACGATGTAGATCGAGCCCGCCCGGCTGTTGCGGAATCGGCCTGTCCCGCTCAGGTCGTGCAGCGCGATCAGGCTGGTGACGGCGGCGTCGAGAAAGGTCTCCGGGATCGGCTTGCCCGCCCCATCCAGAACGGCATCGGTGACCATGTGGTGGCCGACATTGCGCACGAGCATCAGGCTGCGGCCGGGCAGCACAACGGTTCCGCCGCCGGCTGCGCTCCAGGTGCGGTCAGGGTTCAGCGCGCGTGTGACGATCCGACCGTTCTTCTCGAATGTCGCGGTGAGCGTGCCGCGCATCAGCCCGAGCCAGTTGCGATAGACCGCGACCTTGTCGGCGGCATCCACGGCGGCGACGCTGTCTTCGCAATCCTGGATTGTGGTCACCGCGCTCTCGAGCACGATGTCGGCGATCCCCGCTCGGTCGTCCCGCCCGATCGGGTGGCCGCGGTCCAGCACGATCTCGACATGAAGGCCGTGATGGCGGAGCAGGATGGAGGAGGGCGAGTCGGCAGGACCGTTGAAGCCGACGAACGCGGAAGGGTTGCGAAGCCCAGTCTCCGCCTCGCCCGGCATCGAGGCGAGGAGAATTCCGTTCTGGATGCGATACGCGGTCGCCTCGGCGTGGCTGCCGCGGGCGAGCGGAGCGGCGAGGTCCAGGAACTCGCGCCCCTTTGCGATCACCTTCGCACCGCGTGCGGGGTCGTAGGCGGAAAAGTCGGGGGGCGGCGCACCGAGCGCATCCGTCCCGTAGAGAGCGTCATAGAGGGAACCCCACCGCGCGTTGGCCGCGTTCAGCGCGTAGCGAACGTTCGACAGGGGAGCGACGAGTTGGGGCCCAGGCACCAGCGCGATTTCGGGATCGACGTTCTCCGTTCGGATCTGAAACGGCGGCGGCGGGGGCACGAGATAGCCGATTGCGCGCAGGAACGCCTCGTAGGTGTGCGGATCGTGCGGCCGCCCGCGCCGGGCGCGGTGCCAGGCGTCGATCTCGCCTTGCAGCCGATCCCGCTCCGCGAGCAACGCGGCGTTGCGCGGCGCGAGTTCGGCCAAGAGGGCGGCGAAACCGCGCCAGAACGCCTCTGTCGCCAGCCCCGTTCCGGGGATCGCTTCCTCGGCGACGAAGGCGGCCAACTCGCGCGCGACGGAAAGGCCGCCGAGCGTGATGCGCGCCATGTTGCGTTCCCTCCGTTGCAGTGCAGCAATCCCCTATCTCGCATCCGACATCGTTTGTCGAGAGCATCAGAGCCCGGCCCTTGCTGACGGGTGGCCGATGAGGCAGAGAAGCGGCATCGATGCGGGGGTCGGCCCCCCTCCCAACGACAGGGGTACATCAGGATGCGCCTTGCGGTGCCGAAGGAGCGTCGTCCGGGCGAGGCGAGAGTCGCCGCCACGCCGGAGACGGTGAAGAAACTGCGCGCCCTCGGGCTCACCGTCGTCGTGGAATCGGGCGCCGGCGCCGGGGCCTCGATCCCGGACGCCGAGTACGTTGCGGCAGGGGCCGAACTCGCAGCCGATCCAGCGACAACCTTCGCCGACGCCGGCATCGTCTTCTGCGTCCAAGCCCCCCTCGGCCCGGGCGAAGGCGATGTCGACCAGCTCTCCCTCATTCCCCGCGGCGCCCTGCTGATCGGCGGGCTCGGCGTGTGGTCCGACCCGAAGCGGGCCGAGGCCTATGCCCAGAGGGGGATCGAACTCCTGCGCGATGGAACTCCTGCCGCGCATCACCCGCGCGCAGAGCATGGATATCCTCTCGAGCCAAGCCAATCTCGCAGGCTACCGTGCCGTGATCGAGGCGGCGATGGAGTATCCGCGGGCCTTTCCGATGATGATGACGGCGGCAGGAACGGTCGCTCCCGCCGCCGTGTTCGTCATCGGCGCCGGCGTGGCGGGGCTGCAGGCGATCGCGACCGCGAGGCGCCTCGGCGCGAAGGTCTCGGCGACCGACGTCCGGCCCGCGGCGAAGGAGGAGATCAAGTCGCTCGGTGCAACCTTCGTCGGCGTGGAGACGGAGGAGACGAAGCAGGCGCAGACAGCGGGCGGCTACGCAAAGGAAATGAGCGAGGACTTCAGGCGCCGCCAAGCCGAGCTGATGGCCGAGACGGTGAAGAAGCAGGACGTGATCATCTGCACCGCGCTCACCATGGGCCGCGCGGCGCCGAAGATCATCTCCGCGGAGATGGTCGCCTCCATGAAGCCCGGCAGCGTGATCGTCGACATCGCCGCCGACGCCGGCGGCAATTGCGCGCTCACGCGGCCCGGCGAGCGCGTGGTGACGGACAACGGGGTGTCCATCCTCGGCTGGCGCAACTGGCCGGCCCGCATTCCGGTCGCCGCCTCCGCTCTTTATGCCCGCAACCTGCTCACCTTCCTCACCGCCTTCTGGGACAAGGAGGCGAAGGCTCCGAAACTCGATGCCAACGACGAGATCGTGCGCGGCGTGCTGCTGACCCGCGGCGGTCAGGTCGTGCATCCGCAGTTCGCGCCGAAGCCCGCCGAAGCCGCCTGACGAAAGGAACACCACGTCGATGAGCACGACCGACATCGCATCGTCGGCCGCCGATCTTGCGCGCGACGCGGCCGCGCTTGCCGAACGCGCCCAGGCGCTGGCGGCCCAGGCCGCGGCCGCAGCGGGCCCGGCGGCCGAGGTGATCGAGCCCTTCCTCTTCCTGCTCTCGATTTTCCTGCTCGCCTGCTTCGTGGGCTACTACGTCGTCTGGAACGTCACGCCGGCGCTCCATTCGCCGCTGATGGGCGTCACCAACGCGATCTCCTCCGTGATCGTGGTCGGAGGCTTGCTCGCGGTCGGCCTCGCCGAGGACCCCGTCGCCCAGGTATTCGGCTTCCTCGCCGTGCTGCTCGCCTCGGTGAACATCTTCGGCGGCTTCCTCGTCACTCACCGCATGCTGTCGATGTTCCGCAAGAAGGGGGGCTGAGCGTCATGGGTGCCACGCTGACGACGCTCGCTTATCTCGTCGCGTCGGTCTGTTTCATCCTCGCCCTGCGCGGCCTGTCGCACCCAGAGACGTCGCGCCAGGGCAACCTGTTCGGCATGGCCGGGATGGCGCTCGCGGTGGCAGCCACCCTGCTGCGGCCGGGCATGGGCGGCTATCTCTGGATCCTGCTCGCGATCGCGATCGGCGGGTCGATCGGCGCGGTGATCGCGAGCCGCATCCAGATGACGGCGCTGCCGCAGCTCGTCGCCGCCTTCCATTCGCTGGTCGGCATGGCGGCGGTGTTCGTCGCCGCCGCCGCCCTCTACAGCCCGCAATCCTTCGGCATCGGCACGCCGGGCGCGATCAAGACCGCCTCGCTGATCGAGATGAGCCTCGGGCTTGCCATCGGCGCCATCACGTTCTCGGGGTCGGTGATCGCCTTCGCCAAGCTGCAGGGCATCATGTCCGGCAAGCCGATCACCTTCGCCAACCAGCACCTGTTCAACCTGGTGCTTGCGATCCTCCTCCTGGTCCTCGTGGCGGCGTTTGTCGGAACGGAGTCGCACCTGCTGTTCTGGGCGATCGCGCTGCTCGCCTTCGCCTTGGGGTTCCTGATCATCATCCCGATCGGCGGGGCGGACATGCCGGTCGTGATCTCGATGCTGAACAGCTACTCCGGCTGGGCGGCCTGCGGCATCGGCTTCACGGTGGGCAACCTGATGCTGATCATCGCCGGCGCATTGGTCGGCGCGTCGGGCGCCATCCTCTCCTACATCATGTGCAAGGGGATGAACCGCTCCATCATCAACGTGCTTCTCGGCGGCTTCGGAACCGACGCCTCCGCCGCGGCTGCCGCTGGGGCGGCGGCTGATCGTGCCGTGCGTGCCGGCGCGGCGGACGACGCGGCCTTCATCATGAAGAACGCGTCCAAGGTGATCATCGTACCCGGCTACGGCATGGCGGTGGCGCAGGCCCAGCACGCCGTGCGCGAAATGGCGGACCTGCTGAAGAAGGAAGGGGTGGAGGTGAAGTACGCCATCCACCCGGTGGCCGGGCGCATGCCGGGCCACATGAACGTGCTGCTCGCCGAGGCGAACGTGCCGTACGACGAGGTGTTCGAGCTCGAAGAGATCAACAACGAGTTCGCCACCGCAGACGTCGCCTATGTCATCGGGGCCAACGACGTGACCAATCCGGCGGCGAAGACGGACCCGAAGAGCCCGATCTACGGCATGCCCATCCTCGAGGTGGACAAGGCCAAGACGGTGCTGTTCGTCAAGCGGTCGATGGCCTCGGGCTATGCGGGCGTCGAGAACGAGCTCTTCTTCCGCCCCAACACCATGATGCTGTTCGGGGACGCGAAGAAGATGACCGAGGAGATCGTCCAGGCGCTCGCGCACTGAGGGCCTTCGTTTGGTCGCTTGGCTCGCCTGCCGCGCGATACTCGGTGTCGGCCAGCGTCGCGCTGCGTCAGGGAGGGCCGAGCGCCGGGCTGAGACGAGCCGCGTGTGCGAATGCCCCGTCGGCTCTCCCGCTAGGCCGGTGCCGACTGCCCGCCTTTGCCGGTTGCCGAGATCGGCTGGACGATCTCTCCTGGCAGGGCGGCAACCGTTACGTCGACGGCAACCTCGAGGCCCCTGAAGTCCGCAGCTTCGCCGAAGAAGGTGCCGCTGATCGGCGCCGCCTGTTCGGGCGTGCGGGTGACCGCGACGCGGATCAGGTTTCGGCCGGCGAGCAGACCGTTCGTCGGGTCGAACTCGACCCAGCCTGCGCCCGGAAGATAGACCTCGCACCACGCGTGGGTGGCACCACCGCCAACCATCGGGTTTTCCGACCCGATCAGACGGTCGTCGTAGAGGTAGCCGGAGACGAAGCGGGCAGCGAGGCCGAGGCTGCGGCAGGCCTCCATCATCAACAGGGCGAAGTCGCGGCACGCCCCCCGGCGTTTCGCGAGCGTCTCCGGGGCCGGCCGCGTTCCTTCCTCCTCCCGTGCCTCGTAGGCGAAGTCGGCCCTGATCGCGCGCGTGATCGCAACAAGCAGGTCCGCCGTCCTTGTCGGCCCTTCGGCGCGGCGGAAGGATTTCGCCCACAGATCCACCGTCCGGTTCGGGTCGGAATCGTGCCGGCGGAGGTACGGTGCGAGATCGTCCGCCTCTTCGGCCGCGTAGGCGAACGGGTGAGTCTCGGCATAGGGCTCGATCAGCGAGGCGACGTCGAGCGGAGCCGCCGGGTAGTGCTCGACCTCGATGGTGGAAACGAACTCGAGGATCTCGCTCTCGTCCGCGAACGAGGCGATTGCGATCGAGGTGCCGAAGACGCCGTGTTTCCAGCGCAGGCGCGCCGGGGGCGCAGCGGCGAGCGTGGCGGAGACGAGGCGAAGGTCGTGGCTGTCCCGCGGCCGCACCATCGGCCGATGGTCGCCGAACCGGATGGGTCTCCCGTAACGGTAGGTGGTGCGGTGCACGATCGTCACCCGCGGCATGGGGTCCTCCGACCGGCGTGACAGGCCAAGACTAGGGGAGCAGCACGGTCGCCACAGCCTGGGCGGCGATGCCCTCGCCCCGCCCGGCGAAACCGAGCCCCTCGGTCGTCGTCGCCTTCACCGAGACCGAGCCTGGGTCGATGCCCATCAGTCCGGCGAGCCGCGCGCGCATGGCCGCGGCATGGGGTGCGATCTTCGGCCGTTCGCAGATCAGCGTGACGTCGGCATGCAGGATCCTGCCCCCCCGGGCCGACACGCGCCCGGCGGCGTGGCGGAGGAAGAGCGCGCTGTCGGCATCCTTCCAGCGCGCGTCGGTGGGCGGGAAGGCCGTTCCGATGTCGCCCTCGCCAAGGGCTCCGTAGATCGCGTCGCAGAGGGCGTGAATGCCGACATCCGCGTCCGAATGGCCGGCGAGTCCCCAAGGGTGCGGCACCGTCACGCCGCAGAGTATCAGCGGCCGTCCAGCGGCGAAACGATGCACGTCGAACCCGGTGCCGACGCGCGGCAGGAGGCGGTCGCGCAGAAGGCACTCGGCACGTTGCCAAGTCCTCGCGCGTGGTGATCTTGACGTTTTGTTCCGACCCAGGAACGAGATGCACGGCAAGGCCGGCCGCCTCCGCCACTGCCGCATCGTCTGTGCAATCGGGCACGCTGGCGGCGGCCCGGTGGGCCGCGAGAATCGCACCGTAGCGGAACCCTTGCGGCGTCTGCACGCGATAGAGCCCCTCGCGCGAAACGGTGCGCTGCACCACCCCGTCGCGCGCCGCCTTCAGCGTGTCCGTGACGGGAAGGGCAGGGATCGCCGCCTCCCGGCCTTCTGCCAACGCGTCGCACACGGCATGGATGATCCGGTCGGAAACGAGAGGGCGCGCGGCGTCGTGGATCAGCACGGCGTCCGGGGCATCGTCGGCCAGCGCCTCGAGCCCCGCCCGCGCTGAAGCCTGACGCGTGGCGCCGCCGGCGACGATCGGAAGGTCAGCCAAACCCGGACAGTGCTGCCGGATCGCCTCGGCATCGCCGACCACGACAACCCGACGCACGCGCGTGTTGGTGCTGAAGGCAGCGACGGAGCGTGTCAGGATAGGCAAGCCGGCCAACGGCAGGTATTGCTTCGGCACGTCGCCGCCGAAGCGTGTGCCGGAGCCTGCGGCGAGGACCAGGGCGTCGATCCGCATGGGCGCTCACGCTACGGGGAGCACGGGGGCAGGGCAATCGCCTCGCGTTGTCTCGCTGCGGCTCCTCCGCTAGTTTGCCCAAATCATGAGCAAGCTCACCTGCGAAGCCGTCGAGACGCCGCCGGCCGAGGCAGCCGCGCCCAACGCGCGGGCAGGCGCAGGGTTCGCGCAACCCTGCCTGCCGCCGCCGATCGTGCTCGGGCCGGGCGCGGTGATCGACCCGCCCGTGATCCTCGCGCCGATGTCCGGCGTCACCGACCTGCCGTTCCGCCGCCTCGTCCGCGCGCAGGGTGCGGGGCTCGTCGTCTCGGAGATGATCGCCTCCTGGGCGATGATCCGGCAGAACCGCCAGACCGCCAAGATGGCGGAGACGGACAGAGAAGCGGGCCCGATGGCGGTGCAGCTCGCCGGCTGCGAGCCTGAGGCGATGGCCGAGGCGGCGCGGATGAACGAGGACCGCGGAGCGGCGATCATCGACATCAACTTCGGCTGCCCGGTGAAGAAGGTCACCAACGGCCAGAACGCCGGCTCGGCGCTGATGCGCGACGAGAGGCTCGCCGCCCGGCTGATGGAGGCCACCGTGCGCGCGGTGCGCGTCCCGGTCACGGTGAAGATGCGGATGGGTTGGGACCACGCCTCGCTCAACGCGCCGCGGCTCGCCCGCATCGCTGAGGAGTGCGGCGTACGCATGGTGACGGTGCACGGGCGCACCCGCCAGCAGTTCTACACGGGCACGGCGGATTGGGACTTCGTCGCGCGCGTGAAGGATGCCGTGCGCATTCCGGTCATCGTCAACGGCGACATCGTGTCGGAGGAGGACGCAGCCGAGGCCCTCGCGCGATCCGGCGCCGATGGGGTGATGATCGGGCGCGGAGCCTATGGCCGGCCCTGGTTCCTGCGCCAAGTGGCGCATTTCCTTGCCACCGGCGAGCGGCTGCCCGACCCCACACTGGCGGAGCAGAAGGCGATCCTCCTCGCGCACTACCGGACCATGCGCGACCACCATGGCGAGGCCTATGCCGTGCGTCTCGCCCGCAAGCATGTCGCCTGGTACTCGAAAGGTCTGCCCGGCTCGGCCGAATTTCGCGCCGCGGTGAATCGGGCCGAGACCGCGGCGGAGACGCTTGCCCTCATCGATCGCTTCTACGACCCGCTGATCGCTGCCGGATGGAGGGGGGAACGCGCGCGCTCCGTCGCCCTGCTCGAGCGGGAGGCCGCATGACGCTCGCCCGCGAGCTCGCCTCCGCCCGGCGGCTGGCCGAGGCCCAGACGACACCCGATCTCGCCGAAGAGGTCCTGCCTGACGCGCCCCCCGCCGCCGCCATCATCGCCGCGATGGCGCCTGCTGTGGTCGTCCTCGACTCGGCGCACCGGTTCCGCTTCGCCAACCATGCGGCGGAGGCGTTTTTCGCCCTCTCCTCGGCCACGCTGAAAGGGATGCGGCTCGACGAGCTGATCCCGCCCGATCATCCGCTGTTCGCGATGCTTGACCTCGCCCGCGCCGAGACGGGAATCATCGCCGACCACGACATGAGCTTCGAAAGCCCCCGGCTTGCGCGGCGCAACATCTCGGTGACCGTGGCGCCGATCCCCGACCACCCTGACTGCGTGGTGGTCACTCTCGCCGACGGCTCGACGGTGCAAAAGCTTGATCGGCAGATGGTGTTCCGCAACGCCGCGCGCTCCGTCAGCGGCATGGCGGCGATCCTCGCGCATGAGGTGAAGAATCCGCTGTCGGGCATCCGCGGCGCGGCGCAACTGCTCGAAGCCGTCGTCCCCGAGACGGACCGCGAACTCACGCAGCTGATCCAGGACGAGGCCGACCGGATCCGCGCGCTCGTCGATCGCATGGAGATCTTCTCCGACCGCCCCGTGGAGCGCGGACCGGTCAACATCCACCAGGTCTTGGGGCATGTCAGAAGGCTCGCCGAAACCGGCTTCGCCCGGCACGCGCGGATCATCGAGACCTACGACCCGTCGCTTCCGCCCGTCTGGGGCAACCGCGACCAGCTCGTGCAGGTCTTCCTCAATCTCGTGAAGAACGCGGCCGAGGCGATCCCCGAGCACGGCGGCGTGATCGAGCTCGTCACCGCCTACCAGCACGGTGTGCGGCTCGCGCTTCCCGGCGGGGCGCGGCGCGTGCACCTGCCGCTCGTCGTCTCCGTGCGCGACAACGGGACGGGGATACCCGAGGCGATCCGCTCCTCCCTGTTTGATCCCTTCGTCACCAGCAAGCGCAGCGGCACGGGCCTCGGCCTTGCCCTCGTCGCCAAGCTGGTGGGCGACCACGGCGGCCTCGTCGAATGCGACAGCCGGCCCGGCCGGACGGTGTTCCGCGTCCACCTGCCGATCCAGCCTCCCGAGGCGAAGATGGAAGAGCCATGAGCAGGACCATTCTCGTTGCTGATGATGATCGTTCCATTCGCACCGTGCTGTCGCAGGCCCTGACGCGGTCCGGCTACCACGTGCGCAGCACGGGCACCGCCTCGATCCTCTGGCGCTGGGTCGAGGAGGGCGAGGGCGATCTGGTGATCACCGACGTGGTGATGCCGGATGAGAACGGGCTCGACCTGATCCCCCGCATCCGCAAGCTCAGGCCCGATCTGCGCATCGTGGTCATCAGCGCGCAGTCGACCTTCGCCACCGCGCTCAAAGCGGCCCAGCGCGGCGCCTTCGAGTATCTCCCGAAGCCCTTCGACTTGAACGACCTCCTCGCCGTGGTCGGGCGCGCGCTCGCCGCCCCGCCGCCACCGGAGGTGCAGCCCGAGGGCGAGGACGAGGACAAGCTTCCGCTCGTCGGCCGGAGCCAGGCGATGCAGGAGATCTTCCGCACCGTCGCCCGGGTGACGACGACCGATCTCACGGTGATGATCACCGGCGAGAGCGGCACGGGCAAGGAACTCATCGCGCGCGCCCTGCACGACTACGGGCCGCGCCGCGGCGCTCCCTTCGTCGCCGTGAACATGGCCGCGATCCCGCGCGAACTGATCGAGAGCGAGCTCTTCGGCCACGAGCGCGGCGCCTTCACCGGTGCCCTGGCGCGCAACCAGGGCCGCTTCGAGCAGGCCAATGGCGGCACGCTCTTCCTCGACGAGATCGGCGACATGCCGCCCGAGGCGCAGACGCGGCTGTTGCGCGTTCTGCAGGAGGGCGAGTTCACCTCGGTCGGCGGGCGTACGCCGATCCGCGTCAATGTGCGCATCGTGGCGGCGACCCATCGTGACCTGCGGGCGCTGATCCGGCAGGGCCTGTTCCGGGAGGATCTGTTCTACCGCCTCAACGTGGTGCCGATCCGGCTGCCGCCCCTGCGCGAGAGGGTGGAAGATGTGCCGCTGCTGGCGCGGCACTTCCTCGCCAAGGCTCGGGCGAGGGGTCTCCCTGCCAAGACCCTCACGCCGGAGGCGATCGAGCGGCTGAAGGCCTATTCCTGGCCGGGCAACGTGCGCGAACTCGAAAACCTGATGCGCCGCCTCGCCGCACTCTACCCCCAGGAGACGATCGGCGAGGAGGTGATCGCGGCCGAGCTTGCCGCAAGCGAGTTTCCGGAACGCGCGCCCGCCGCATCTGAGCAGCCGACGGAGGCGGAGAGCATGGCCCAGGCGATCGAACGGCACCTGCGCGCCTACTTCGCTGCACACAAGGACGGGCTGCCGCCAGCCGGCGTGTATGACCGCGTGCTCGCGGAGGTGGAGCGCCCGCTGATCCGGCTCACCCTCGCCGCCACGCGCGGCAACCAGATCAAGGCCGCCGCCATCCTCGGCCTCAACCGCAACACGCTGCGCAAGAAAATCCGCGAACTCGAGATCCCGCTCGTGCGCGGCCTCCCGTGAGCGGGCCGGCAGCATGAGCGACACCGCCTCGCCGACGGCCGCGATCGCGACGGCCGCGCCCGCGCCGCACGGCGGGCCATGGCGTCGCGTCGTCTCGTCGCTGCTCGCCGGGCGGATCGGCCGCTGGTTCACCATCACCCTTGCGGTTGCCGCCTTTGCCTCCGGTCTCGTCACCTTCGCCGCCATCACCGGCGCCGGAGCGATCGGCCTTCCGCCCGGTTCGATCCTCGTCCTCGTCAACCTCAACCTCGCGCTCCTGCTCGTGCTGGGCACCGTGCTCGCCGCGCGCGTGGTGCGGGTGTGGATCGAGCGACGCCGCGGCATCGCGGGGTCGCGCCTGCACGTCCGGCTCGTGCTCCTGTTCGGCCTCGTCGCCGTGCTGCCGACGATCATCGTCACCGCCTTCTCGGCCGTGTTCTTCAACCGGGGTCTCGAGTCGTGGTTCAACGAGCGGGTGCGCACCGCGCTCGAGGAGAGCCTCGCCGCGAGCCGGATCTACTTGCGTGAGCACGAACAGGCGCTGCGCGGCGAGGCCCTTGCGATGGCGACCGAACTCGCCCGGGCCTCGCCCCTCATCCTCGCCCAGGGGCCGCGTCTCTTGCAGGCCTTGCTCGAACGGCAGGCGGCGTTGCGGGGGCTCACCGAGGCGGTCGTCTTCGACGGCACGACCGGGCAGGTTTTTGCCTCGGGCGGGCTCCTCTCGCCGCAGCCCGGCGAAGTCCTCCCCTCCTGGGCGATCGCCTTCGCGCGCACAGGCGAGGTCGCCCTCCTGCCGACCGAGGAATGGGGGCGCGTGCGCGCCCTCGTCGATGTCGACCTGCCGGGGGATGCGTTCCTGCTGATTGGGCGGCCGGTGGATGCCAACGTGCTCGCCCATGTGGCGCGGACGGAACAGGCGGTCGCGCAGTATCGCGAGGCGGAGGCGAGCCGGTCCCGCCTGCAGATCACCTTCGCCCTCGTCTACGCCGTGGTCGCCCTCGTCATCCTGTTCGGCGCGGTGCTGATCGGGCTCCTCATCGCGGGGAGGATCGCGCGGCCGCTGGCGGGGCTCGTCTCGGCGGCAGAGAGCGTGCGTTCCGGCGATCTCTCCGTCCGGGTCTCGGAACGATCCGCCGACGACGAGATCGGCGTGCTTTCCCGTGCCTTCAATCGCATGCTCGGCCAGCTTGAGGCGAACCGGGCCGAGCTGATGGCGGCGTATCGCCAGATCGACGAACGGCGCCGCTTCACCGAAGGCGTGCTTGAGGGGGTCTCGGCCGGAGTGATCGGGCTTGATGCGGCGGGGCGGATCGACTTGCCCAACCGATCGGCCAGCGAGCTCCTCGGGATCGATCTGCTGCTCCGCCACGGCGCGCCGCTCGCCGAGGTGGTGCCGGATTTCGCGCCTCTGCTCGAGGCAGCTGCGGCAGACCTGAGCCGCCCGGTGCAGGGCGAGGTGCGGATCGCGACCCCGTCGGGGCGGCGGCAGCTGCTCGTTCGGATCGCTCCCGAGACGGCAGGCGGGGAGCTGCGCGGCTTCGTCGTCACCTTCGACGACGTCACCGCCCTGGTTGCCGCGCAGCGTCAGGCGGCTTGGGCCGATGTGGCGCGGCGGATCGCGCACGAGATCAAGAACCCGCTGACGCCGATCCAGCTCTCGGCCGAACGGCTCAAACGAAAGTATCGGGGCCAGATCACCGCCGACCTGGAGACGTTCGAGACCTGCACCGACACCATCATCCGCCAGGTCGGCGACATCGGGCGGATGGTGGACGAGTTTTCCGCCTTCGCGCGCATGCCGCAGCCCATACTCCGCCCCGAGGCAGTCGACGACGTCGTCCAGCAGGCCCTGTTCCTGCACCGACAGGCGCATCCGGAGATCGCGTATTCGGTGTCCGTCGCGCCCGGCCTCGCGCCCGTCGCGATGGACCGGCGTCTGATCGGGCAGGCCCTGACCAACCTGCTCGCGAACGCAGCGGATGCGATCGCGGCGCGTCCAGGTGCTGGACGGGTGACGATCGAGGTGGCACCGCAAGGCAACGAGCTGCACATCGCGGTCGAGGACGACGGCGAAGGCCTGCCGAAGGAGGGCCGCGAGTCGCTGACGGAGCCTTACGTGACGCGCAAACCCAAGGGAACCGGGCTCGGCCTTGCGATCGTGAAGAAGATCATGGAAGACCATGGCGGCCGTCTGCTGCTGGACGATCGCGCGGACGGCGGCACCGGAGCGCGTGTCACCTTGGTGCTGCCGATGTCGCCCGGCGACCAGATGGCCGCAACGAGGAGCGAGCTTGCCCCGCCCGTCCATGGCGCATGACATCCTGATCGTCGATGACGAACCCGACATCCGCATGCTGGTGGCGGGAATCCTGCGCGACGAGGGCTATGAGACACGCGAGGCGGCGAACTCGGACCAGGCGCTCGCCCTGTTCCGCGAGCGGCGGCCGAGCCTCGTGATTCTCGACGTCTGGCTGCAGAACTCGAAGATGGACGGGCTGCAGATCCTCGAGACGATGCACGGCGAGGAGCCGGTCGTTCCGGTGGTGATGATTTCCGGTCACGGAACGATCGAGACCGCCGTGCAGGCGATTCAGCAGGGGGCCTACGACTTCATCGAGAAGCCGTTCAAGTCCGACCGGCTGCTGCTGGTCGTCCGCCGAGCCATCGAGGCCGCCCAGCTCAAGCGCGAGAACAGCGAACTGCGCCTGCGCGCCGGCCCGGAGACCGAGCTTCTCGGTGCCTCTCCGGCCATCCGCGAGCTGCGGGCCGCGATCGAGAAGGTGGCGCCGACGGGATCGCGCGTGCTGATCACAGGCCCCGCCGGCGCCGGCAAGGAGGTCGCGGCCCGCATGCTGCACGCGCGCTCGCGCCGCGCCGGCCAGCCCTTCATGGTGCTCAACTGCGCGACCCTCAACCCCGCGCGCCTGGAGGACGAGCTTTTCGGGGTCGAGGCAGGGCCCGACCCGAGGCTGCAGCCCCGCCGCGCCGGCACGCTCGAGCACGCGCACGGCGGCACGCTGCTGCTCGACGAGGTCGCCGACATGCCGCTCGAGACCCAGGGCAAGATCGTACGCGTGCTGCAGGACCAGGCCTTCGAGCGGATCGGGGGTGCAACCCGCGTCAAGGTCGACGTGCGCGTGATCGCCACCACCAACCGCGACCTCTCGGCCGAGATCGCGGCGGGGCGCTTCCGCGAGGACCTCTTCTACCGGCTCAACGTCGTGCCCTTGCGCGTGCCGCCGCTGAAGGAGCGGCGCGAGGACATCCCCCTGCTTGCGCGGCACTTCCTCGCGCGTTCCGCCGAGCAGTCGGGCCTGCCTGCGCGCGAGCTCGCCGAGGACGCTCTTGCCATGCTGCAGGCCTACGACTGGCCCGGCAATGTGCGGCAGCTTCGCAACCTGATGGACTGGCTGCTGATCATGGCGCCGGGCGAGGCCAAGGACCCGATCCGCGCCGAACACCTCCCCGCCGACATCGGTCTTGCCGCCCCGCCCGCGCTCAGGGCCGACAAGGCGGGCGAGATCATGGCGCTGCCGCTGCGCGAGGCGCGCGAGCTGTTCGAAAAGCAGTATCTTCTCGCCCAGCTCACGCGCTTCGGCGGCAACATCAGCCGCACCGCCAACTTCGTCGGCATGGAGCGCAGCGCCCTGCATCGCAAGCTGAAGAGCCTCGGCGTGCAGGCCGAGGACCGGGGGTGAGCGGCCGCCATGCCGGAGGCGGGGGAGGGCGGGTCGGTCGAGCGCGTCCGCACCGCCCTCCTCGCCGCCTGCCATCCCGACACCATCGCGCACTTCCCGGACGGCACGCGCACCGCCGAGGACGCCGCCCGAGCCGTCGGCTGCGCGGTGGACCAGATCGCGAAGAGCCTCGTCTTCCGCCGTCGCGGAAGCGACCGGCCGGTGCTGGTGATTGCCTCGGGAGCGAACCGGGTCGATGAGGCCAAGGTCGCGGGCCTCGTCGGTGGGGCCGTCGAGCGCGCGGACGGCCGTTGGGTGCGCGAGACGACCGGGTTCGCGATCGGCGGGGTGGCCCCGATCGGCCACACCGTCCAGCCGCTGGTGCTGATCGACGAGACGCTCGCGCGGTACGACCGCATCTGGGCCGCGGCCGGCTCGCCGCGCCACGTGTTCGAGACCACCGCGGCGGATCTTTTGCGCCTGACGGGCGGCCGCCTCGCCGAGGTCGCGGCACGGAAGCCCTGAAGGCAAGGCGCGCGACCGCTCTTTCTCGGTGCTCCGGAACGGCCTAGGCTGTTGCCATGCGGAAACGGTCGTCTGGTCTGTCGGCGATCCTCGCCCTGGTCCTGTTGCCCGCCGCCGCCCGGGCGGAGACTGCAGCCGGAGGCGTCGTCTCCCACCCCGCCTTCCTGTTCCTCTACGTCGTCTGCGGTGCGCTCGGCGGTCTGGTCGCGGCCCATCGCGACCCGGAGCGGGGGTTCGTGCTGCCGCACCGCCGTCCCGCCTCGGGATCGTCGTGGGATGCCGGCTTCGTCGGCGACGCCCTGCTCGGTATGGCCGGAGCGATTGCCATTCTTCTGATTGTCCCCGGCAAGCCGGACGTCGGCTTCACGTTCGACGGTCTGCGCACGATGGCTCTTGCCGTCATCGGCGGCTACGGCGCGCGTGCAGTCCTCGAGGCGGCCTTGAGCAGTCGCCTTGCCAAGGTCGAAAGCGAGACGAGGGACATGCTGCGCAAACGAAAACGCGCTGAGGAGGCGAAGCGGGCGGTGCAGAGCCATCTCGAAGGTAGCCAGCCGTTGAGCGTCGACGACTTCGTCGCCCTCTTCACCGACCTGCCGGCCGATGGACCGCTCGACCTCTTTCGGATGGCAGATCAGAAGCGCAGCGATTGGCGGAAAGCCGGCCGGCGGGCCGAGATCGTCTGCGTCCTCCCGATCCTCCAGGCACTCGAGCGCACCGCCGCCGACACGGTGCCGAAGGCCGATCTGCAGGCGGCGATCGCCATGGTGCATTTCGACAAGAGCCCGCCCGACTTCACCGAGTCGCTCGGCCGCATCAACCGCGCCATCGAGCTGGCGAAGGAGACGCCGCTGAAATACGAGATTATCCGGGCAGTGAGCCTGGTCATGCTGGCGAAGGATCGCATGAACGACACCCCTCTGGTCGAACAGGCGACTGAGGCCATCCGTTCGTTGAAGGCGAAGGGCGGATGGATCGAGAACGAGCAGTATCGCGAGGCGGTCAACGCGTTTGCGAAGGCGCGCGGACTCGACGTCACCTTCGGGGCAACCCGTCCGACCTAGCGAGCATCGCCCCGACGCCTTATCTCCTGTTCGGTAGGGAAAGGGGGCGGGAATGTCGCGCATCGCCTACGTCAACGGACGCTACGTACCGCACCGAGAGGCGGCGGTGCACGTCGAGGACCGCGGCTACCAGTTCGCCGATGCGGTCTACGAGGTCGTGCACGTCCACCACGGCCGGCTGATCGACGAAGGCCCGCATCTCGATCGCCTCGAACGCTCCTTGCGGGAGATCCGCATTTCGATGCCGCTCCCCCGTCCCGTCCTGGGAAAGATCCTGCGCGAGGTCGTCCGCCGCAATCGCCTCTCGGAGGGCATCGTCTATCTGCAGATCAGCCGCGGCGTGGCGCGGCGGGACCATGCCTTCCCGAAGACGCCCGTGCCGCCGGCGCTCGTCATCACCGCGAAACGATTGCAGCCTTATCCGCGCTCGCTCGAGGGCTGGACCGCCACCGCCATCACCTACCCGGACCTGCGCTGGGCGCGCTGCGACATCAAGACCGTCGGGCTGTTGCCCAACGTGCTCGCGCGCCAAGCCGCCGTGGAGAAGGGGGCGACTGAGGCGATCCTGATCGCTGCCGACGGCACGGTGACCGAAGGCGCCTCGACCTCCGTCTGGATCGTGGACGCCGAAGGAAGGCTGCGCACGCGCGACCTTTCCGCCAACATCCTCCCCGGATGCACCCGGCAGGTCCTGCTCGCCCTCCTGGCGCAGAACGGGATCGCCGTGGAGGAGGGGCCCTTCGCCGTCGAGGATCTGAGGCGCGCGCGCGAGGTGTTCCTCACCTCGGCCTCGTCCTTCGTCAAACCGGTGGTGGCGATCGACGGCGTGCCGGTGGGCGACGGCAAGGTCGGCCCCGTGGCGCAACGCGTGTTCGCCATCTTCTCCCGCCACGTCGAGGGCGGACGGAACGAGCGCGCCGCTGCCTGATGGAAGGCCCGCGCGCGATCCTGTTCGACTGGGACAACACGCTGGTCGATGCCTGGCCCGGCGTCACCCAGGCGCTGGCCGAGACCTTCTCCGCCTTCGGGCTCCGCCCGTGGTCGATCGCCGAGGTGCGCGGTCGCGTCCGACGGTCGTTGCGCGACACCTTTCCCGACCTCTTCGGCGAGGCGTGGGAACGCGCGCGCGACATCTTCTACGAGGCGCTGGAGCGAAGCCACCTGCAGCACGTGACTCCTCTGCCGGGCGCGGCGCAGACGCTGGAGCGGGCGCGCGACTTGGGGCTTCCGCTCGCGGTCGTGTCCAACAAGACGGGGCGCTATCTGCGGCGCGAGGCCGAGGCGCTCGGCTGGTCGCGCCACTTCGCCGCGCTGATCGGTGCGGGCGACGCCGAGGCCGACAAGCCCGACCCGGCACCCTTTCGCCTCGCGCTCGCCGCGATCGGCGCGGCGGCGACCGACGCAATCTGGTACGTCGGCGACACCGCGCTCGACATGCAGGCTGCGCGCAGGTCGGGGCTGCTTCCCGTGCTGATCGGCGATGCCGCGCACGACGGTGGAGCGGAAGCGACCGGCTATGCTCTGCGGTTCGCCGACCATCGTGACCTGGCCGATCGTCTGCTGCGCCTTGTTCCCCGTTGAGCGGATGATATATCGAGGAGCGGGGCGGGGCGGACGTGCGGTGCCGACCTCCGAATTGTCCCCGGGCGACCCGTTGAGATGAACGAGAAGACGGCTAAGGCAACAATGGCAGAAAAGGCACAGAACGTTCAGGACGTCTTCCTGAACCACCTCCGCAAGAACAAGACCCCGGTGACGATCTTCCTGGTCAACGGCGTGAAGCTCCAGGGCATCATCACCTGGTTCGACAACTTTTCGATGCTGCTGCGCCGCGACGGGCACACGCAGCTCATCTACAAGCACGCGATCTCGACTGTGATGCCGGGCGCGCCCGTGGTGCTGTTCGACGCCACGAAGGCGGCCGAGGCTGCCGGCAAGGAGTCTGTCCCTGCGCAAGCCGCCCCGGGCAGTTGAGCCTCCGCCCCCGGCCGAGGGCATGAGCCGCCGCCGCGGTCCTTCGGCCGCGCCGCGCTCTCCTGATGTCGCTGCCGTCATCCTTCCGTGCGAGCGTCCGACGCGGCATGCGCAGGAGGACAGCGAGGGGACGGCGCGCCGGTCGGCCGAGGCCCGGCTCGAGGAGGCGACGGCGCTGGCTCGTTCGATCGGCCTTTCCATCGGCTGGCGCGCGGTCCTTCCCCTGCGCAGCCGTCGCCCGGCGACGCTGCTCGGCGAGGGCCAAGTCGAGCAGGTGAGGCAGGAGCTCAGCCTGCGTGGCATCGGGCTCGCTGTGGTCGATGCCGCTCTCACGCCGGTGCAGCAGCGCAACCTGGAGAAGGCCTGGGGCTGCAAGGTCATCGACCGCACGGGGCTGATCCTTGAGATCTTCGGCGCCCGTGCGCGCACGCGAGAGGGCGCCTTGCAGGTCGAGCTCGCGCATCTTGACTACCAGCGCACCCGGCTCGTGCGTTCCTGGACGCATCTCGAGCGGCAGCGCGGCGGCTTCGGCTTCCTCGGCGGCCCGGGCGAAAGCCAGCTCGAGATCGACCGCCGCCTGATCGCCGAGCGGATGGCGAAGATCCGGCGCGAGCTTGAGCAGGTAAGACGCACGCGCGGGCTTCACCGTGCGGCGCGCCGCCGGGTGCCGTACCCGATCGTCGCCCTCGTCGGCTACACCAATGCCGGCAAGTCGACCCTCTTCAACGCTCTGACCGGAGCCGAGGTCCTTGCGCGGGACCAGCTCTTCGCCACGCTCGATCCCACCATGCGAGGGCTTGAGCTTCCCTCCGGTCGCCGCGTCATCGTCTCCGACACGGTTGGATTCATCTCCGATCTGCCGCACCAGTTGGTCGAGGCCTTCCGCGCCACACTCGAGGAGGTGGCGGAAGCCGACGTCATTTTGCACGTTCGCGATATCGCGCATCCTGACAGCGTGGCTCAGGCGGCAGATGTGCACAGTGTCCTGGACGACATGGTCCGGTCCGGCACGCTGGATGCCGATTGGCCCGCGCGCGTGATCGAGGTCCTGAACAAGTCCGACCTCCTCGCGGAGGAGGAGCGGATCGCGCTCGCCGAACAGGAGAGGGGGGCGGTTCTCGTCTCCGCTCTGACCGGGGCGGGGCTCGACCGCCTGCGCCGGGCCATCGATCAGCGCCTCTCCAGCGGTCTTGCCTTGCACCGGGTCGCTCTCGCCCCGTCGGACGGGCGTTCGCTCGCTTGGCTCTACGCGCATGGCGAGGTGGTCGAGCGTCGCGACGGGCCGGAGGCGATCGAGCTTTCCGTCCGCCTCAGTCCGGAGAACCTAGCCCGGTTCGAGCGCCGCCGCGCCGCTGCCGTGTCCGATGGACTCTGATTGACGCGAGCCCCGGCCGTTGGTGCCATTTGGGCCCGAGCTGAAGGAGAACTCCCATGCCGTTCCGCCCCCTCGGCGACCGCGTTCTGGTCGAACCCCTGCCTGCGGAAAGCAAGACCAAGGGCGGAATCATCATCCCCGACACGGCAAGCGAGAAGCCAACCCGCGGCACGGTGGTCGCGATCGGGCCGGGCCGGCGGGCGGAGGACGGGCGGCTGCTGCCGCTGGACGTGAAGCCGGGCGATACGGTTCTGTACGGGAAGTGGTCGGGCACCGAGGTGAAGATCTCCGGCAAGGACTTCGTCATCCTCAAGGAGACCGACATCTTCGGGATCGCGACCTGAAGGCCGAACTCGACGCGCGCCGCGCCGGCGAGGTTGCCCGCGCGCTCGCCGAGATCGCGCAGGCGGAGATCCTGCCGCGCTTCACCCGTCTGGAAGCAGGCGAGGTCAGGTCGAAGACCGGGCCGCACGACCTCGTCACCGTGGTTGACGAGGCGGCCGAGCGGGCGGTGGAGGCGGCCTTGGAGAGGCTGGTTCCGGGGGTCCCGGTGGTGGGGGAGGAGCGGGCTTCGGCCGACGCCTCGCTCCTGGCCGGGATCGGCGCGGCCGAGGCGGTGTTCGTCTGCGACCCGCTGGACGGCACGGCGAACTTCGCCGCTGGCCTGCCCCTCTTCGGCACCATGCTGGCGCTGATCCGGCGGGGCGAGCCGGTGGCCGCCTGGATCCACGATCCGATCCGGCGCGACACCGCGATCGCGCTGCGCGGCGAGGGGGCCTGGATTGAGGACGACCACGGCCGACGGCGGGACCTGCGCGTCGCGTCGGCGGTCCCGGTCGGCCGGATGGCGGCGGTGATCGCGCATCGCATGCTCCCCCCGAGCGCGCCGCCGTCGTGCGGCCTCGGCTCGGCCTTTTCGGCGCGGGGTGGGAGTTGCGCTGCGCCGCGCAGGAATGGCGCCTCGGTGCGTCGGGACGCGCGCACGCCCTGTTCTATTGGCGTCTGCTTCCGTGGGATCACGCCCCCGGCGCGCTGCTGTTCGCTGAGGCTGGCGGTTTTGTCCGTCGGCTGGACGGCGCTGCCTACCACGCGGGGGTGCACAGCGGCGGCTTGCTCGCGGCACCCGATCGGGAGAGTTGGCAGGCGGTGCGGGAAGCGCTGTTTGAAGGCTGAGGGCGCAAGCCTCCGCTTAAGCGCTGGTTAGCCGCTGGCGACCGATGCCTCGGCGCGTTTCACCTGCGCCCAGAGCCGCTCCATCTCCTCAAGGCTCAGCCTCGCTCGGCATTTTTCCTTCTCGGGCAAGCGCTTGTTCCATGGCCTGAAAGCGGCGCTCGAACTTGGCGTTCGCCGTGCGCAAGCACGCCTCGGGGTCGAGACCAAGCTTTCGGGCGAGGTTCACTTGCACGAACAGCATGTCGCCGATCTCTTCCGCCAGCCGATCGCCAGACGCACCGGCAGCGAGTTCGGCTTTCAGCTCCTCCGTCTCTTCCGCGAGTTTCTCCAGCACCGCGGCGGGGTCAGGCCAGTCGAAGCCGACGCTCGCCGCGCGTTTGGCGAGTTTCAGTGCCCGCGTCAGGGCCGGCAGGGCGAGCGGGATTCCGGCCAGCACCCCCGAGAGCGCCCGGCCAGCACGCTCCTCGGCCTTGTGCCGCTCCCAGGCGTCGCCTAGGGCCGCACCATCGCGCCTCGTGCTGGATCGCCGAAGACATGCGGGTGCCGACGCACCATCTTGTCGCCGATCGCCTGCGCCACGGCCGCTGCATCGAACAGCCCGCGTTCCTCGGCGAGGCGCGCGTGATAGACGACCTGAAGCAGGAGGTCGCCGAGCTCGTCCTTGAGCGCCTCCCAATCCTGACGGGCGATGGCGTCGGCGACCTCGTAGGCCTCCTCGATCGTGTAGGGCGCGATGGTGTCGAAGGTCTGCGCCTGGTCCCACGGGCAGCCCGCTCTGAGGGTCTCGCAAGCGGCGCATGATGGCGACCAGGCGCCGGAAGGCCTCGGCTGCGGCGTCTTCGCCGGGGGCGGCGTCGCGGGGGTCGGAGAGGGGCGATGGAGCAGACATCGGAAAGTCCGATAAGGAAGATTATGGAAAAAAACCGTCGATGGCTCACCCGGTCTCGGCCGGTACCCGCAGCGGACCGAACAGGCGCTCGGCATTGGCCGAGGTGAGCTCGGCCAGGGCCTGCACGCTCATCCCGCGCAGTTCGGCCAGCCGCGCCGCAGTGTGCACGACCATGGCCGGCTCGCAGCGCTTGCCGCGGAAAGGTTCGGGCGCGAGGTAGGGCGCGTCGGTTTCGACGAGGAGACGGTCGGCCGGCACCTCGCGCGCGATGGCGCGAAGCGCGTCGGATCGCTTGAAGGTGAGGATCCCGGAGAAGCTCACCATCCCGCCAAGCGCGATGCCGACCTCGGCGAGCCGGCGGCCGGAGGAAAAGCAGTGCAGCACGAAGCGGAACGGGCCGCCACGCGCGTGCTCGTCCTCAAGGATCGCGGCGATGTCATCGTCGGCGTCGCGGGCGTGGATGACGAGGGCGAGACCGCTCCGTCGGGCCGCACGGATCTGCAGCCGGAACACCTCGGCGGCGAGAGGCCGTGGCGCGCGGTCGTAGTGGTAATCAAGCCCCGCCTCGCCGATCCCGACCACCCGCGGGTGATCGGCCACCGCCAGGATGTCCTCGACCGTCGGCACAGGCGCCTCGGCGGCGTTGTGCGGGTGGATGCCGACCGTGGCCCATACCTCAGGGTGGGCTGAGGCGATGCGCTTGACGGTGTCGGCCTGACCAAGACGCGTCCCGATGGTGATCAGGGCGGCCACCCCGGCGGCGCGGGCGCGCGCCACGACCGCGGGAATCTCCTCCTCCCGCCAGTGGTCGAGGTGGCAATGGCTGTCGATCAGCACGCTCAGGCCCCCTGCCCCGTCGTCTCCTCCACCTTGCGGAACAGAGGCTCCGGCGGCGGCAGGGCCCGTCCCCCCGGAAGCGGATGGGCCAGCGCGGCGAAGTCGCGCGCCTCTGGCTCGACGCCGAGCTGGTCGAGAAGCTTGCCCATGCTGTCCGGCATCACCGGCTGCAGCAGGATGGCAAGCCGGCGCAGAGTCTCGGCCAGCACCCAGAGCACCGTGCCCATCCGAACCGGATCGTCCTTGCGCAGCGCCCACGGCTTCTCGCGGTCCACATAAGCGTTGGCGTCGCGGATCACCTGCCATGCGCCCTCGAGAGCGGCATGGAAGGCGAACCGTTCGATCTCGACCCGCATCGCAGGCAGAAGCCCGCCCGCTGCGTCGAGCAGCGCGCGGTCATCCTCGCTCAGTACGTCGGGGCTCGGCAGCACCCCACCCGTGTTGCGCGCGATGAAGCCCAGCGTGCGCTGGGCAAGGTTGCCGAACTCGTTGGCGAGATCGACGTTCAGCCGCTTCAGAAGGCCGCGGCGGGTGAAGTCCCCGTCCTGGCCGAAGGGAATCTCGCGCAACAGGAAGAAGCGGAACGCATCAAGCCCGACGCGGGCGATCTCCTCGCGCGGATCGACCACGTTGCCGAGCGACTTCGACATCTTCTGCCCCTCGACCGTCCACCAGCCGTGGGCGAAGACGCGCTTGGGCGGTTCAAGCCCGGCCGACATCAGGAAGGCGGGCCAATAGACGGCGTGAAAGCGCAGGATGTCCTTGCCGACCACGTGCACATCCGCCGGCCAGAAGCGCCACCGGGGCTGCGTCTCGTCCGGGAAGCCGGCCGCCGTGAGGTAGTTCGTCAGAGCATCGAGCCAGACATACATCACATGTCCGGGCGAGCCCGGCACCGGCACGCCCCAGGTGAAGGAGGTGCGGCTGACCGAAAGGTCCTCAAGCCCCGAACGGACGAAGGAGACGACCTCGTTGCGCCGTGTCGCGGGCTGGATGAAGTCCGGGTTGCGCTCGTAGAGCGCAAGCAGCCGATCCTGCCAAGCGGAAAGGCGGAAGAACCACGAGGGCTCCTTCACCCATTCGACCGGCGCGCCCGTCGGGCCGCGGCGCACCCCGTCCTCCCCCAAGGTCGTTTCGCTTTCGCGATAGAACGCCTCATCGCGCACCGCATACCACCCGCCGTATTCGCCGAGGTAGAGGTCGCCGGCAGCATGGATCCGCCGCCACAGCTCCTCGCAGGCGCGGTAGTGGCGCGGTTCGGTCGTGCGGATGAAGTCGTCGTTGGCGATGTTCATCGCCCGCGCGAGATCGCGGAAGGTCTGCGAGACGCGATCGGTGAAAGCCTTCGGGCTTTCGCCGGCGGCCTCGGCGGCCTTGGCCACCTTCTGCCCGTGCTCGTCCGTGCCGGTGAGGAAGAACACCTCGGCCCCATCGAGCCGCCAGAAGCGGGCCCAGACGTCGCAGGCGATGGTCGTGTAGGCGTGCCCGATGTGCGGCACGTCGTTCACGTAGTAGATCGGCGTGGTGATGTAGCGGCGGGTCTCAGCCATCGATGCGTGGGCGAACGAGATCGAGCGCAACGGGTGTGCCGCGGGCGAGCGCGGCAAGCGCCGCGAGCACGGCCTGCTTGCGGTCCAGGGCGAGGCTTGCCGTCAGCGACGACACCTCGCCGAGGTTCTCCCACAGCCGGGCACAGGCTTCAAGCGAGGGACCTTCGGCGCGCCCTCCGTCGCGTGCGAGGCGACGCGCCCGCACGACGAGGCCAAAGCGCACGAGGTCGAAGAAGAGGGAGAGCGTGTCCTCCGCCCCGGGCCGTCCGAAGGTCTCGGCCAAGGCGTGCGCCTTCGCCGTGTCGAGGGACGCAAGCTGGGCGATCGGGTCCTCCGCTGCCGGAAACCAAGCGGCGGCATCCTCCTCGAGAAGCGCCAGCGCCCGGCCGACCGACCCGCCAGCGAGTGCCGCCGCTCGATCGCGGGCGGCAGGGTCGGCCTCGGGCCGCAGACGCGCGAGCAGGGCCGCGACCTCGGCCTCGGCGAGAGGCGATAGGGCGAGACGGCGGCAGCGACTGCGGATTGTCGGCAGAAGCCGCCCTGGCGCGTGCGAAACGAGAAGCAGCACGGTGCGCGGCGGCGGCTCCTCCAGCACCTTCAGCAGCGCATTCGCCGCCTCGCGGCCCATCGCCTCGGCGGGATCGATGAGCCCGACCCGCCAAGCGCTTTCCGCCGGCGTGCGTCGCAAGGAGGAGGCGAGCGATCGCACCTCGTCAACCCCGATCCGCTCGCGGACCGCGCCAATCGGCGTGCCGGCGTACCCCTCGAGCACGACGAGATCGGGATGCGAGCCGGCCGCCACCTTGCGCGCGACCGGATGGGTCGGCGGCACGGACAGCCCATCGCCGTCCCCCCCGCCCGCCAGCACGAACCGCGCAACCCGGTAGGCGAAGGTCGCCTTGCCGATGCCCGGTGGGCCGGCGAGAAGCCAAGCGTGGTGCACCCGCCCCGCCCGCCAAGCCCGCAGGAAGTCGGCCTCCGCCGCCGCTTGGCCGAACAGTCGGGTCGCCCGCCGCGGCTCGGCCGACGGCTCGCCGGTCGCGCCCTTCGCCATCACGCCAGGCCAGCGGCCAGAGGGATCGCCAGACGATCGGCGATCAGGCGGAGCACGCTGTCGCGAACCTCCTCCTCCGGTTGCGTGGCGTCGACGACGACGCATCGTCCGGGGTTGGCCGCCGCGACCGCAAGGAAGCCCTGGCGGACGCGCTCGTGGAAAGCGCGCGCGTCGGCCTCGTAGCGGTCCGGCGCGCGGTGCCGGGCGACACGCGCAAGCCCGACCTCGACGGGAACGTCGAGCACGACCGTGAGGTCGGGAGAGAACTCGCCGAGCACGGCACGGTGAATCGCGGCGATCGCCTCGCGCGCCACGCCGAGGCCGTAGCCCTGATAGACCATCGTACTGTCGGCAAAACGATCGCTCAGCACGATCGCGCCCCGCGCCAGCGCGGGGCGGATGACGCGCGCGACATGCTGCGCGCGGGCGGCATAGTGGAGCAAGGTTTCGCCCATCGGCTCCCACGACCCGGGCGCGGCCCCGAGCAGCATGCGGCGCAGCGCCTCACCCTCAGGCGTGCCGCCAGGCTCGCGGGTGGCGACAAAGTCCCTTCCGGCTGCACGCAAGGCGGCGACGAGGGAACGCAGCAGGGTCGATTTGCCCGCCCCCTCCCCACCTTCGAGGGTGACAAACAGGCCCCGTTCGGTCACGGGCGGGAGGCCGTCACGAGCCGAGCGCGAGGGTGCGCAGCCCCTCGAAGATTCGCGGCACGAAGCCGAGCTGAGCGACGTCCTCGCCGGCGACGAGGGGAAGCGCCGTCGCCGGCACGCCCTGCCCCGACACGTCGAGTGTCGCCAGCACCGTGCCGCGCTGCACCGGAGCGGCAATCGGCGCGGTGTAGCGGACCGCGACGCGGGCGGTGCGGCGCCACGCTCTCGGCATGGTGAAAACGACATCCTTCGGCGAGACGAGCGCAACGGCCTTCTTCACTCCGAGATGGACGGGGGCTAGGTCCACCGTCTCGCCGGCGGCGAACAGGCGAACATTCTCGAACTCGGCGAAGGCCCAGCGCATCAGCCGCTCGCTCTCCTCGGCGCGCGCCCGCATCGAGGGAAGGCCGTTGACGACCAGGATGACCCTGCGGCCGCCCTGGACGGCGGAGGCGGTCAGCCCGAATCCGCTCTCCTCCGTGTGGCCGGTCTTCAGCCCATCGGCGCCGATGTTGCGGTAGAGCAGCGGGTTGCGGTTCTCCTGGGTGATGTTGGCATATCGGAACGAACGCTCGCTGTAGTAGCGGTAGTATTCGGGAAAGTCCGTGATGATCCGCTTCGCAAGCAGGGCAAGGTCGCGGCAGGTCATGCGGTGGTCGGGGTGAGGCCAGCCGGTGGAATTGCGGAAGGTGGAGCGCGTGAGCCCGATGGCGCGGGCGCGCTCGTTGAGAAGTTCGGCGAACTGCTCCTCCGACCCGCTGATCGCCTCGGCCAACACGATGCAGGCATCGTTGCCCGACTGCACGATCATGCCGCGCAACAGGTTCTCCACCGTCACCGTCGAGCCGACTTCGACGAACATCTTGGAGCCCCCCATGCGCCAGGCACGCTCGCTGACCGGCAGTTCCTGGTCGAGCCGCAGGCGCCCTGCGCGAAGCCGCTCGAAGACGACATAGGCCGTCATCAGCTTGCTCATCGAGGCAGGCGGCATGGGGTGGTCCGCATCCTTCTCGAGCAGCACGGCGTCGGTCTCGAAATCGACGATCAGGGCATGCCGCGCCAGCGTGTCGATAGGGCCGAGCGGCGTCGTCGCGGGCGTGCCTTGCGGCTGGGCGCGCGCCTGCTGCGGCTGGGCAGGGCGGGACGGCTGCGCCGGCGGTCGCTGCGCCGGCCTCTGCTGCTGCGCCTCAGCCGCTGTCGCCGCGAGGATGAAGGCCGGGGCGGCGGACGTGAGCAGAAGACGACGGGTCGTGCGCATAGGCCCCTCACCGGCGCCGGTCACGCGGCGAGCAGGTCGGACAGGAGGCCGACCGCAAGCACATAATACGTCGCGTTGTTGTAGCGCCTGACGGCCTGCGCGTTCGGGAAAAGCGCGAATGCCTCGCCCTCCCATCCGTCCGGCGCAGCGATCGCTGCGAGGACGGAAGGCGGCGCCAGGGCCGATCCGTCCAGCCGCCGCACGCCGAGCCCGCTCCAGGCCGAAAGCGGCCGCATGCTTCGCCCGTCGGCGAGGGCGATATCGAAGCCGGGCGGCAAGCGCACCGCAAAGCCCCACCCCTCTCCTGCCCGCCACTGCGCCCGCGCGAGATAATGGCCGATCGAGGCCAGCGTGTCGGCGCGGCTGCCCCAGATGTCGCGCCGGCCGTCGCCGTCGAAATCCACCGCGTAGGCGAGAAACGAGGACGGCATGAACTGCGGCTGTCCCATCGCCCCGGCCCAGGAGCCCGTCATCCGGGAAAGCGCGATGTGGCCCTGATCGAGAATGCGCAGCGCGTTCAACAGTTCGCCCCGGAAGAAGGTGGCGCGCCGACCGTCATAGGCGAGCGTGGCGAGGGACTGGATGACGGGAAAGCCGCCGAGCGTCGCGCCGTAGTTCGAACTCGATGCCCCAAATGGCGCATATCACGGGCGCCGGGACACCGTACCGGGACTGGACGGCGCGAAGCAGCTCCTGGTTGTCAGCGAACGCGCGCCGGCCCTGGCTGATGCGCGGCTCGGCAACCACGCGCGCGCGGTATTCCGCCCAGGTCAGCGTGCGTTCCGGCTGACGACGGTCGAGCTCGAGCACGCGCGGATTGGGCCTCAGCGCGCCGAGAGCGGTGTGCACGGTCTCCGCGCTGATGCCCTTGGCGCGGGCCTCGGCGCGAAGCCCGGCGAGCCAAGCCTCGAACGGCTCCGCGGCGGCGCGCGCGGGGCCCGCGACGACAGCGCCAGCGAGCGCAAGAAGGGAGCGGCGGGAGACTCGAGCCCCGGGCATGACCTACGTTTGCCACCCGCCGCGCGACGAGACAACAAATCCGCACGGGCTGGACCGAGGCGAGGACGGAAGCGCGCTCAAACCTCCTCGACCGCAAGCACCCCCGGCACCGCCTGCAGGGCGCAGACGAGGCGCGGAGACACCGCAAGGCCGCGTCCGAGGTCCACCTCGACCTCCTCGCCGGTGGCAAAGACGGCGGTGAGGAAAACCCTCCCTCGCCCCGGCCCAGCCGACTCGAGCGCGGCGCGAAGCGCCTCGAAGGCAAGGCTTTCGCTGACCCGGGCGCGCAGGCCGACGGCGGCCGAAGCGACGACCTGATCCAGCCGCTCGACATCGACCGCGGTCAGCCGCACCGCCTCGCCCTCGGCCCGTGCATCCGCCGTGACGATGAGGCGCTCGCCCGCCACGAGCAGATCGCGCACCCGGCTCAGCACTTCGCTGAACAGCGTGACCTCGACGGTGCCCGCCGGATCGGACAACCTGAGCCAGCACATCTTCGATCCGGTTCGCGTCGTGCGTTCCTTCGTCGCCACCACGCTGCCTGCAAGCTTCAGACGTTCCGCTCCCGCAGCGACACGGGCGGCGATCTCGTTCGACCGCGTCACCCGCAGCCGCCGAAGCGCGCCGGCATAGGCGTCGAGAGGATGGCGCGTGAGGTGGAAACCAAGCGCCTCCGCCTCATGGGCGAGGCGCTCCATCAGGCTCCAGTCCGCCACCTCGGGCAGATGCAAGCCGGCGTCGGCACCATCTGCGAACAGGCCAATCTGGTTCGCCGCCCTGTCCTCGGCGGCGGCCTGCGCGCGCGCCACGATAGCCTCTGCGCCCTCGACGATGCGCCGGCGGTTCGGCTCCAGCCGGTCGAATGCGCCGGCGCGGGCGAGGGCCTCGATCTGCATCCGGTTCAGCGCCTGCGGGTCGATGCGGGAGGCAAAGTCGGCGAGCGAACGGAAAGGCCCTGCCCGCTCGCGCTCCGCCACGACGGTGTCGATCGCCGCACGCCCCACCCGTTTGATCGCGGCAAGAGCGTAGCGGATGGCAAGCGTGCCGGCCGTCGTCCGTTCGATGCGGAAATCCGCCGCCGACGCGTTGATGTCGGGCGGCAACACCTCGATTCCCATCCGCTCCGCCTCGCCCTTGAGTGCGGCGAGCTTGTCCGTGTTGGCGATCGCAAGCGACATCGAGGCAGCGAGGAAGGCGACCGGATGGTTCGCCTTGATGTAGGCCGTCCGGTACGCCACGAGGGCGTAGGCCGCGGCGTGGCTCTTGTTGAAGCCGTAGTCGGCGAAGCGCTCCATCAGGTCGAAGATCTCGGCGGCCTTGGCGGCATCGAGCCCGCGCGCCACCGCTCCCTCCACGAAGACCTTCCGCTGCGCCTCCATCTCCGACCTGATCTTCTTGCCCATCGCCCGGCGAAGGAGATCGGCCCCGCCGAGCGAGTAGCCGGCGAGACGCTGCGCGATCTGCATCACCTGCTCCTGGTAGACCATGATGCCGTAGGTCTCCTCCAGGATGTCGCGGATCGCGGGGTGAGGCGCCTCCCAGGGCTCGCCGTGCTTGCGCGCGCAATAGGCTGGGATGTTCGCCATGGGCCCGGGGCGGTAAAGCGCGACCGCCGCGATCAGGTCCTCGAAGCGGTCGGGCTTCATCTGCCTGAGCACGTCGCGCATGCCCTGGCTCTCGAACTGGAACACGCCCGCCGTGTCGCCGCGCTGAAGCAGGGCGAACGTCGCAGCATCGTCGAGCGGGATGCCAGCGAGATCGATCACGATGCCGAGTTCGCGCAAAAGGTCGCAGGCACGCTGCAGCACGGTCAGCGTGGCGAGGCCGAGGAAGTCGAACTTCACCAGGCCTGCCTGCTCGACGTATTTCATCGAATACTGCGTGACCAGCATGCCGGAGCGGGGGTCGCGCGTGAGCGGCACGAGGTCGAGCAGCGGACGGTCACCGATCACCACGCCGGCCGCGTGGGTCGAGGCATGGCGATACAGCCCCTCCAGGCGAAGGGCGACCTCGAGTAGGCGAGCGACCTGTTCGTCCTCGTCCCGCATCCCCCGCAGCTGCGCATCCGCCTCGATCGCCTGCGCCAGCGTGACGGGCTTGGCGGGGTTGTTGGGGATGAGTTCCGCGATCTTGTTGACGAGCCCGTAGGGCAGGCCGAGCACGCGGCCGACATCGCGCACCACCGCGCGCGCCTGCAGCTTGCCGAAGGTGATGATCTGCGCCACGCGGTCGGGCCCGTACTCGTCGCGCACATAGGCGATCACCTCGTCGCGCCGGTCCTGGCAGAAGTCGATATCGAAATCCGGCATCGACACGCGTTCGGGATTGAGGAAGCGTTCGAAGAGCAGTCCCCAGCGCAGCGGGTCGAGGTCGGTGATGGTGAGCGCCCAGGCAACGACCGAGCCCGCGCCTGAGCCGCGGCCGGGGCCGACGGGAATTCCCTTGCTCTTCGCCCATTGCACGAAGTCGGCGACGATCAGGAAGTAGCCGGAGAAGCCCATGCGCTCGATCACGCCGAGCTCGTAGTCGAGGCGCTCACGGTAGGGCCGCGCCGCATCGCCTCCGATACCCGCCTCGGCAAGCCTCCGCTCAAGCCCTGCTTCCGCCAAAGCGCGCAACGCGGCCGGCTCCGTCACCCCCCGCGGCACTTTCGGACAGACGGGCAGCAGTGGCTTGCGCGTCGTCGCCATCACCGCGCAGCGCTGCGCGACCGCAACCGTGTTGTCGCAGGCCTCCGCCAGATCGGCGAACGCGGCGCGCATTGCCGCCTCCGGCTTGAACCACTGTTCGCGGCTGACGCGTCGGCGATCCTCCTCGGCGGCGAGCCGCTTCTCGGCGATGCAGATCAGCACGTCGTGCGCCTCGTGCTGATCCGGGTCGAGGAAGTAGCAGGCGTTGGTCGCCACCAGCGGTAGCCCGAGCGTGTCTGCCAGCGCGACCTGCGCCGCCTCGAGGTCCTGCTCTCCCGGCAGGCCGAGCCGGTGCAGTTCGACCGCGACACGATCGCGGAAGGCCGAGGCCATACGTTCGAGCCAGCGCCGCGCTGCCTCGCTCCGCCCCTCTCCGAGCAGGACGCCGAGAGGGCCCTCTGCGCCCCCCGTAAGCAGCATGAGGCCTCCCGCATGCGCGAGCAGAGCCTCTTCGCTCACCCCCGCGGGCTCATCTGGTTTTGGCGAGAGATGGGCGAGCGATGCCAGGCGCACCAGATTCGCCCATCCCTCTGCTGTCGCGGCGAGGACGACCACCGCGGGGGCGCGTGGCACGAGATCGCGCCCGCGACGCGCCTCGAGCAGGGTGAGTTCGAGACCCATGATCGGCTGCACGCCGCGCTTCACGCAGGCTTGCGCGAACTCGAGAGAGCCGAACAGGTTGTTCGTGTCGGTCAGCGCCACGGCCGGCATGCCGTATTCGGCCGCACGGGTGGCGAGCGCGTCGATCCGGATCGCGCCTTCGGAGAGCGAATAGGCCGAATGGACCCGGAGATGAACGAACGCCATCAGTCGGTCCGTCCCAATGGTGCGGGGCGGCAGCGCACGAAGCCGACAGCAGTCCAGGTGCAGACCTGCTCGTTCCGTTGATTGAACAGTTCCAGCCGGGTGCGAACGATGCCAAGCTCCGGGCGCGAGCGCGATCGCCGCGTCGCGAGCACGGTCGCGCGAGCCCGAAGCCTATCGCCTGGGCGCACCGGCGCCGGCCACCTCAGCTCGTCAAGACCGGGAGAGCCGACACCGTGCCGGCTCAGCGCGTGGTCGCACCACAGCCGCATGGCGATGGCGGCCGTGTGCCAGCCCGAGGCGATCAGCCCTCCGAACGGCGAGGCCTTCCCGCCGTCCTCGCTCAGGTGGAAAGGCTGTGGGTCGAAGTCGCGCGCGAAGGCGACGATTTCCTCCGCCGTGACGACGCGATCGCCGAACTCGTGCACTTGGCCCTCGCAATGGTCTTCGAACCAGCGTTCGCGCGGATCCATGCCGTGGGCTCGGGTCAGGAGGGCTTCCGTTCGATCAGCTCGATTTTGTAACCATCCGGGTCCTCGATGAAGGCGATCACCGTGGTGCCGAATTTCACCGGTCCAGGTTCGCGCGTGATCTTCACGCCTGCTGCCCGCAGCCGCTCGACCGTCGCGTGGATGTCGGGCACGCCGATCGCCAGGTGGCCGAAGGCGTTGCCGAGCTCGTAGCGATCGACGCCGTAGTTGTAGGTGAGCTCAATCGCCGGCTCAGCCTCGTCATAGCCGACAAAGACAAGCGTGTACTTGCCTTCCGGCACATCGCGCCGTCGCAGCTCCTTCATGCCGAGGAGCCGCGTATAGAAGTCAACGCTGCGGTCGAGGTCGCCGACCCGGATCATCGTGTGCAGGAAACGTCCTCCGCTCATCCCCGCTCTCCCCTCGTTCTTGCCCGATCAGGTGCTGAAGCGCCGGGCGACCAGGAAGAGCCCGGCGCGATCGGCGGCCGCGATGGTCGCTGCGCGCTCAGGCATCAGCGTCGTCTGCGCCTCGACCGCGATGCCGCGCAGGCCCGCCGCCGCCGCCCGCTCCACCGTGCGCACGCCGACGGTTGGCAGATCGACACGGCTCTCCTGCCCGGGCTTCGGGCGCTTGACCAAGACGCCACCGGGTCCTTCGCGGCGAAGCGTCGCGCAGCGTTCCAGAAGCGCATCCGTTCCCTCGATCGCCTCCACGCCCAGAACAAGGCCCTGTTGCACCACGACCGCCTGGCCGACATCCGCTTCACCGAGCAAACGGCAGACGGCGGCACCGCGCGCGATGTCGGCCTCGGCCTCCGCATCCGGGGCAAGCTGCGTCAGCACGCCCTCGGGAGCCGTGAGTTCGGACAGGATCGCTTGCACGCCGTGGACCCGAAACCCCTCCTCCTCCAGCACGCGCACGATCGCCTTGAGCAGCCCGTCGTCGCCGGCGAAGGCAGCGCGTCCGATGCGGCCCAAAAGCCGGGCGCCCTCAGCATCGGGCATCAACGAGAGGAGCGAGGGACGGCGCACGGTGCCCACCAGCACGAGGTCGGAGACGCCGCGCGATCGCAGTGCGCTCAGCCCCTGGCCGATCGCGCCGAGCCGAACCCTCTGATGGGGGAAGGGCGCAAGCAACGCCGTATCGGCATGGTTCTCCAGGGCCAGCACAAACACTGGCCTGCCGGAGCCGACGACGGCCGCAGCCAGCATCGCGGGCAGCGCTCCGCCGCCAGCGATAATGCCAAGCGGGGCGGACGCCTCGCCCTCCGCCATCGTCAGGCGGCCGGAGCGGCGGCAGGTTCCGCCGCCTCGACCTCCTCGCCGAGATCGATCTCGGTCTCGGGAGCGGCGCGGCACAGCGGTCGCTTGCCCGCGGCGCGCACGAAGGCAATCATCTCCTCGACCAGTCTGTTGCCCGCAAAACGGTCCGCCACCTGCAGCGAACCGCTCAGCGAACGTGCCGTGGCGCTCCTTGAAGATCAGGCGGAACGCCTCGCGCAGGATCGCGATGTCAGCGCGGGAGAACCCCCGCCTCTTCAGCCCGACGACGTTGAGCCCAGACAGACGCGCGCGGTTGCCCATCACGAGGCCGAAGGGGATCACGTCGCCCTCGACACCGCTCATGCCGCCGACGGCGGCGAACCGGCCGATGCGGACGAACTGGTGGACCGCAGCGCCGCCGCCGATGTAGGCGCCGTCGCCGACGCTGACGTGCCCGCCAAACATGACGTTGTTGGCGACAATCACCCCATCGCCCAGCGAGCAGTCGTGCGCGACATGGGCGACGCACATGATCATGCAATCGGCACCGATGCGCGTCAGGCCTTTGCCGACGCTGCCGCGATGGATGGTCGCGTGCTCGCGGATCAGGGTGCGCGGGCCGATTTCCACCCGTGTCGGTTCGCCGCGGTATTTGAGGTCCTGCGGCGGCAGGCCGATGGTGGCGAAGGGAAAGACGCGCACGCCCGCCCCGATCCGGGTCGCCCCATCGATCACCGCATGAGCACCGATCTCTGCGCCGGGGCCGATCTCGACCTCCGGGCCGATCACCGCATAGGGGCCGATCTCGGACGCCCTCGGCGAGCCTCGCTCCGGGCGCGACCTGCGCGGTCGCGTGAACGTCAACCATCGGCGCGCCGGTCCAGGATCATGGCGGAAAACGTCGCCTCGGCCGCAACGACGCCGTCGACCTTCGCCTCGGCGGAGAACCTCCACACCGCACCGCGGTTGCGATCCTTGCGGACATGGATCCGCATCTGGTCGCCCGGCACGACGGGGCGGCGGAACTTGGCGCCCTCGACGCTCATGAAGTAGACGAGCTTGCCCGCGGCCTCGTCACCAAGCGTCTCGACCACCAGGACGGCAGCGGTCTGCGCCATGCTCTCGATGATCAGCACGCCGGGCATCACCGGGTGCGCCGGAAAGTGGCCCTGGAAGAACTGTTCGTTGATCGAGACATTCTTGATGCCGATCGCGCTTTCGTCCACCACCACATCGATCACCCGATCGACGAGCAGAAAGGGAAAGCGGTGCGGAATCGCATGCATGATGCGTGCGATGTCGAGCGCCTCGACGCGCCTCTTCTCCGCTGCAGCCTCGCCCGTGGCCGCGTTCTCCGTCGTGCCATGCATGGTCATGCCGTGATCCGGCCCCTTCGCCGGGCCAGAGCGTCGAGCGCCGCAAGGGCCCGCATGGTCTGTGCGACAGGCCTTGCGGGACTGCCGACCCAAGTTTCTCCTGGCGGAACGTCGTTCATGACACCGGACTGAGCGCCCACCCGCGCACCGCGCCCGACGGAGAGGTGCCCGGCGATCCCGGCCTGACCCGCAATGATCGCGAAATCCCCGACGACCACCGAACCCGCTATGCCGACCTGGGCGACGATGACGCAGCCCCGCCCCAGCCGCACGTTGTGCCCGATCTGCACCAGGTTGTCCATTCGGGTTCCGGAGCCGATCACCGTGTCGCCGAGCGAGCCGCGGTCGATGGTGGTGTTCGCGCCGATCTCGACGTCGTCTCCGATCAACACGCGGCCAAGTTGCGGAATCGTGACATGCCCCTCCGGTCCGGAGGCGAAACCGAAGCCCTCCTGGCCGATCCGCGCGCCCGGGTGGACGACGACACGGTCGCCTGCAATGGTGCAGACAAGGCTCGCCCCCGGACCGATCCGACAGTCACGACCCAGGACGACACCGGGGCCCACCACGGCGTTGGCTCCGATGACCGTGCCGTCCCCGATGACGGCACGGCGGCCGACCACAGCACCGGCCTCGATGCGCACTCGCGAGCCGAGGATCGCGTCTGCGGCGACGACGGCCGTCGGATCGATGCCCGGCACCGGAGCCGCAGCCGGGAAGAACAAGGACACGGCGCGCGCCCAGGCAAGCGCCGGCGTCTCAGCCAGCAAGGGCGTGCAGCTTCGGGGAACGCGGGCGAGATGTTTCGGCGCGACGATCACCGCGCCCGCGCGCGTTTCGGCCAAGGCTTCGCGATAGCGGGGATTGTCGAAGAAGGAGAGCTCGTCCGGCCCGGCTGCCTGCAGCCCTGCCACGCCCGCGACCAGCCGCGACGCGTCCGCCCCAGCCCCAAGGCGCGCACCGGAGGCTTCGGCAATCTCGGCCAGGGTAAACGGACCGCGCGGGAGAGGATGAAAGCGGGGATCGGGCGGCACGTTGCCTGAAGCCTCCCCTCAGTTGCGGCGGGGCGCGGCAGCGGCCGGCGCCCGCGCCGGCGCCACGGTCAGCCCGGGCAGCTCGGGTTCGGGGTCGATCGGCACCGACGTCAGGGCCCTGTTGAGCTGGTTGGCGACCGCCTCCGAGATGTCGTGCTGCTCGACCGCAAGCACGATCGCCTGGCGCTGGATCACCATGGTCAATCCTCGCGCCTCGGCGACCTGCCGGATGACGAACAGCATCACGCGCTCGATCTCGGCGAGCGCCTTTTGCCCCGCGGCCTGGATCGCTGCGTTGCGTTCACGCAACAGGCGTTGCGAGGTGCTGATCCGCTCCTGCAGCTCCTGCTCGCGCTCCCGGATCTGCTCCGGTGTCAACTGGCCGCGCAGCGCGGCGAGCTGCTGCTGCGCCTCGCGCCAAGCGTTCTGCTCGCGCGCCGCATCGTCGTTCAGCCGCTGCAGCCTTTCCTGGATGGTCTGGCGAACCTGGCGGACGGCGACCGAGGCCTCGAACACCTCCTGCACGCCGATCACGCCGATGACCGCGGGTGGCGGCGGCGGCGAACGGTCGAGCGGCGGCAGCCGCGGCGCCCCGGGTTCGGTCGGGCCGGGGACCTGCCCGGCCGGCTGGGCCGGGCGCTGCTGGGCCTGGGGCGGCCGTTGCTGCGGCTGCTGGGCCTGCGGTGGGCGCGGCTGCTGGCTTTGCGGCTGTCCCGGCTGCTGGCCCGGGACGAACCACTGCTGCTGTTGCGGCTGCGCGAGGGCCGCGGCCGCGGCGAAGAGCCCAAGAACGACAGGGAGCAGGCGAAGCGCTAGGCGCGGTGCGGACCGATGCAGCAAAGCCATGGCCTCAGAACCTCGTGCCGAAACCGAACCGGAACAGTTCGGTCTTGTCGTAGTCCTTCTTCACGATCGCCTGCGCCAGATCCACGTTGATCACCCCGAAGGGAGATCGCCAGCGCACCCCCACTCCGGCGCCGACCCGCACGCTGCGATCGTCGGCGACGTTCGGCCCCGAGAAGCCGGAGTTCCAGAGGGCTCCCGTGTCGACGAAAGCCCGCCCTTGCAGGCCGAGATCGTCGGAGACGAAGGGCAGCGGAAAGCGGAACTCCGTTCCCGCCGTCCAGATCACGCGTCCGCCGAGCGAGTCGGTCGTGGCACGGTCGCGCGGGCCCGCTCCGCCCGGTTCGAAGCCGCGCAGGTTCTCGCCGCCGAGGAAGAAATTGTCGATGATCCGCTCCCGTCGCCCGTACTGCAGCAGATAGCCGGTGCTGGCGGCTGAAAACCAGCGTGTAGGTCTCACGCAAGCCGAGCACCGGGCGACACCGGCAGGTAGTAGGCGCCGTCGAGGCGCGGGCGGAAGAAGCCGACATTGCCACCGAGCCCCGAGATGTCGGTCAGCAGGCGAATGACGAAGCCCTCGGTCGGGTCGATCCGGCTGTTGCGGCGGTCGTAGGTCAGCACCTGGCTCACCTGCGACAGCAGGGTCTTGCCCTCCTGGTCGCGGATGAAGATCGAGGCGAGACGGGCTGATGTTGGTGATCTCGCGCTGCACGAGGGTGTACGACCACACTTGGCGGAGTTCCTCGTTGAAGGCGTAGCCCAGCCGAACAGCGAAGCCGACGCGACGGTCATCGAAGGCGAGCGTTTCGCGGGCGTTGCGCTCGATGACGAACACGTCAACGCCGGCCACGAGGTTGCGGTCGAGGAAATAGGGATCGGTCAGCGACAGGTCGATCGCCTGCCGACGCTGCGCGATCGTCAACATGATGTTGGCGTCGATGCCGGTGCCGACCAGGTTCCTTTCGCGCAGCCCGATCATGCCGAGGGCTCCGGCGTCGGTCGAATAGCCTCCGCCGATGGTGAGCTCCCCCGTCGCCTTCTCCTGCACCTCGACCTGGACAACGGTGCGGTCCGGCGCGCTGCCGGGCTGGTTGGTGATGTTCACCGCCCCGAAGTACTGCAGGTCGTTGATCCTCTGACGCGAGCGCGCGATGCGAGCGGCGCTGAACGCATCGCCTTCGGCAAGCCGCATCTCGCGCCGAATGACCTTGTCCTGGGTGCGCACGTTGCCGACGATGTCGATCCGTTCGACGAACACGCGCGGGCCCTCGACGATCTCGAAGGTGAGGTCGACCGTACGCTCCTCAGGGTTGCGCCGGACCTGCGGCCGGATTTCGGCGAACGCGAAGCCCGCGTTCTGCGCCGCCGTCTGCAGCGCTTGCATCGTCGCATCGACGTCGTCCGCCGCGTACCACTGGCCCTCGCGGACCGTCATCGCGCCGCGCAGGGTCTCGGCATCGAGGTTGCGCACACGCGAGACGAGGTCGACCTTGCCGACGCGATACCGGTTTCCCTCATCGACCGTGAAGGTGAGGAAGAAGCCGGTGCGCTCTGGATCGAGCTCGGCCACCGCTGACACGACGCGGAAATCGACATAGCCGTTGCGCAGGTAGAAGCGGCGCAACAGTTCGCGGTCGAAGGCAAGGCGGTCAGGGTCGTAGATGTCGGAGGTGGAGAGGAAGCGCCACCAGGCGGTTTCGCGCGAGGCGATCGCCTCCTGCAGCGTGCCCGAAGAGAAGGCTCGGTTGCCGACGAAGTTGATCCGCCGGATCAGCGTGGTCGGGCCCTCCTCGATCTCGAACACCACATCGACCCGGTTCTGGTCGAGCTCGATCACCTTCGGCTCGATCCGCGCGGCAAAGCGGCCGCGGCGGGCATAGAGGTCGAGCAGGCGCTGGCGGTCCGCCTGGATCAGCGCGCGCGTGAACACCGAGCGGGGGCGCGCCTGGATCTCGTTGCGCAGCGTCTCGTCGCCGAGAGCGCGGTTGCCCTCGAAGGCGATGCGGTTGATGATTGGGTTCTCGACCACCGTCACCACCAGCGTGTCGCCTTCGCGCCGCAGCGAGAGGTCGCGGAACAGGCCGGTGCCGAAGAGCGCGCGCAGCGTCCGGTCCAGCCGGTCGGTCTCGAACGGGTCGCCGGGCTGGGCCAGCATGTAGGAGCGGATCGTCGCCTCCTCGATCCGCTGCGCTCCCTCGACGCGGACGGCGCGGATGATGCCGCCTTGGCCGGCGGGGCGCGCCCCGCCTGCGGTGCCTTGCGCCTCCACGGGTGACGGCGCGACAAGGCCAAGGACGGTCAGCAGCAGGAGAAGCACCGCGAGCCGCACGGTTGACAGGAATCCTGAGGCGGGATCGATCAAGCTCGACGGACCATAGCCGCGCCCGGCGGCGCCGTCACCCGACCAGCCGCGCCACCCAGTCGACCACGCGGAGCTGGATCAGGTCATTCCACGTGGCAAGGACGAACAGGGCGAGCAGGATCGCAAGCCCGCCTCGGAAGGCATATTCCTGCGCCCGCGGCGGCAGCGGTTTCCCGCGCACCGCCTCGTACGCGTACATCACGAGGTGCCCCCCATCGAGAATCGGGATCGGAAACAGGTTGATCAGGGCGAGGTTGACCGAGAGGAGGGCGATCAGTGCGATCAGGGGCCCGATCCCGCCGGTCGCAACCTGACCCGACACTTGGGCGATGCGCAGCGGGCCACCGAGATCCTCGGTGCCGCGCGTGCCTGCGATGATCTGCCACAACGCGACGAGGGTCTGTTCGGTGATGCGGACCGTCTCGCCGAGCCCGGCCGCGATCGCGTCGAAGGGGTCGAGGCGCCGCACCTCCGGCACCCCCCCCGCCACACCCAGCAGGCCGATCCGGGTCACGTTGCCGAACCGGTCAGAGACCTCGCGAAGGTCGGGCGTGGCGGCAAGCACGAGTGTTCGGCCGTCCCGCTCGATGACGACCATGAGGGTCTGGTCGGGCCGCAGGCGGACGATCGCCTGCACGTCCTCAAAGCGCCGGATGCTGCGGCCGTCGATGGCGATGATGCGATCGCCTGGTGCAAGGCCGGCACGCTCGGCCGCGCTTCCGGGCTGAACGGCGGTGACGACCGGGGCTGTGTCGGGCCGGCCGGAGACGGTGTAGGTCGCGGCAAGCAGGACAGCGGCGAGGAGGAAATTGGCAAGCGGCCCCGCCGCGACCACCCAGGCCCGCCTGCCCACGCTCTTCTCGGCGAAGGTGCACCCCTCCCGCCACTGCGGCAACGGCAGACCCTTCTCACGCGCCTCGGCCTCCATTCGCGCCCGGTCTTCCGGGCTCTCCGCCCCGTGCAGCCGAACATAGCCGCCGAGTGGGATCCAGCACACCTTCCAGCGCGTACCCGCGCGGTCGGTCCAGCCGAAGAGTTCGCCGCCGAAGCCGATGGCGAAGGCTTCGACGTGCACGCCGACGGACCGGGCGGCGAGGTAGTGGCCGAGCTCGTGCACGAAGATCAGCACGCCGAGAACGACCAGGAACGGTCCGATGGTGCCGAGGATGCCGCCGAGGAGATCGAACAACGCTGGGTCTCCCTGCCGGAACGGCTCAAGCGAGGACGAGATCGGCGGCGAGCCGGCGCGCCACCACGCGGGCCTCGCGATCCGCCGCCAAGACATCGTCGAGCGTCTGGGCAGGCGTCGGCGCGAACCGTTCGAGCGTCGCCTCGACCAGGGCGGGGATACCGAGGAAGGGCAGCCGGTCCGCCAGGAACAGCTCGACCGCGACCTCGTTCGCCGCGTTCAGCACCGTTGGCGCGATTCCCCCTGCATCCAGCGCCGCCCGCGCCAAGCCAAGACACGGGAATCGTTGCAGGTCGGGCGGTTCGAAGGTGAGCTTGCCGAGACGGGCGAGGTCGAGCCGGCGGTCCGGCACCGCCATGCGCTCGGGCCAAGCGAGGGTATGGGCGATCGGCACGTGCATGTCGGGCGGCCCCATCTGTGCCAGAAGAGAGCCGTCGACGTACTGCACGAGCCCGTGCACGGCCGCCTCCGGGTGCACGAGCACCTCGATCCGGTCGGGGGCGACGGGGAAGAGGCGGGCAGCCTCGATCACCTCCAGCCCCTTGTTCATCATGGTCGCGCTGTCGACCGTCACCTTCGCCCCCATGCGCCAGACGGGATGGCGGAGCGCATCCTCGGGGCGAATGCTGCGCATCCGTTCGAGCGGCCATGTGCGGAAGGGGCCGCCGGAGGCGGTGAGCACGATCCGCTCGACCGTCTCCGGTGCCGTGCCGTCGAGCGTCTGGAAGATCGCGTTGTGTTCCGAGTCGGCCGGAAGAAGCACCGCGCCGGACCGTTTCGCCGCATCGAGAATGAGCGGCCCGGCGCAGACCAGGGCTTCCTTGTTGGCGATGGCGACGATGCCGCCCCCCTCGACGGCGGACAGGGTGGCGCGCAACCCGGCCGCGCCGACGATGCCCGCCATGGTCCAGTCCACGGCGCCCGAGGCCGCTGCAATCACCGCCTCGGGCCCGGCTTCGGCGGCAATGCCGCTGCCGGCGAGCGCCTCCTTCAGGGACGGCCAGGCGGTCGTGTCGGCGACGACGCAACGTTTCGCCCGCACGCGCCGGGCCGCTTCGGCGAGGGCAAGCGCGTTGCCGTTCGCCACCAGCGTCTCGACCTCGAAGAGGCCGGGCGGAGCGCCGGCGATGAGGTCGAGTGTCGATCGCCCGATCGACCCCGTCGCGCCGAGAACGCAGATGCGCCGGGGGCGTCGGGTCACGTCAGCCACAACACCTTCCCCTCCCCGGTCGCGAGCGAGAGCGCCGCGGCCACCGGCGCGGCGGCGAGCAGGCCGTCCGCCCTGTCGAGCAGGCCGCCATGGCCCGGGATGAGACGCGACGAATCCTTCACCATGAACCGCCGCTTGATCCAACTCTCGAAAAGGTCGCCGGCCTGCGCCGCCGCGCCGACCGCAAGCGCGACCGCCCCCGCCGCGACGGGAGAGCCGAGGCCGACGAGGATCCAGGCGACGGCGAGCCCGACCAGCAGAGCCGAGACAAAGCCCCCGGCGGCCCCCGCCCAGGTCTTGTTCGGGCTGATCCGGGGCGCAAGCCGCGGCCCGCCCAACAGCCGCCCCGCCAGGTAGGCGCCGATGTCGGAGGCCCAAACGACCAGGACGACGAACAGGACATTCGCTCTTCCCGCCGCGCCGTCGGCACGAAGCCAAACGAGGCCGACCGCCGCCGCACCGATATACACCACCCCCGCGGCAAGCCACACGGCATCCCGATGCTGCGCGGCCGTCAGCGCCACCCGCTCGACGAGCAGCCACGCAAGCACGGTGCCGAGGACGAGCGCGACCAACGCGCCCTGCCAAAGATGCACCCCTGCGCAGACGCTTGCCGCCAGAAGCGACGCGCCGACCGCGGCCCCCGGCAAGGCGCGCAGCCGAAGCCCGCACAGATGCACCCATTCCCAGGCCAAGATCGCGCTCGCCGCTCCGACGAGAACAGCGAACCAGGGCGAGCCGAACCAGATCGCCGCCAGCGCCAGCGGGCCAAGCACCAAGGCCGAGGCGAGACGGACGCGCAAATCGGCAAACCGGCGCGGCCGTGCGGTCTCGGTTCCCCCCGCCCCGGTCGCTCCGCTCACCGCTCCTCCGACGCCCGCAGGCGCGCCGCACTCACCCGCTGCGGGCGCCGTAACGCCGCTCCCGGCGGGAGAAGGCGGCGAGAGCCTGGGCGAAATGCTGCGGCCCGAAATCCGGCCAGAGCACGTCGAGAAAGACGAACTCCGCATAGGCTGCCTGCCAAAGCAGGAAGTTCGAGAGCCGCTGTTCCCCCGACGTGCGAATGACGAGATCCGGATCGGGCATGCCCGAGGTTTCGAGAAAGCCAGCGAAGGCGGTCTCGTCCAGGGCATCGGGGTCGAGCCGGCCTGCGGCGACCAGGGCCGCCGCCCGTCGTGCGGCGGCGGCGATCTCGCTCCGCGCGCCGTAGGAGAGCGCGATGACGAGGTTCAGCCGGTCGTTGCTGGCCGACTCGGCCTCAGTCCGCTCGATCAGTTCGCGCAGGCTGCGATCGAGCCGCGCCCGATCGCCGATCATGCGCAGCCGCACGCCGCGTTCGAGGAAGTCGCGCATGTGCTGCTCGATGCCCTGGCGCAACAGGCCCATCAGGCCGTTCACCTCGTATGTCGGCCGGCGCCAGTTCTCGGAGGAGAAAGCGTAGAGGGTGAGCCAGGGAATGCCCCAGTCGAGCGCGGCTTCGACCGCGCGCCGCGCCGCCTCGGTGCCCTCGCGGTGCCCAGCCAGCACCGGCAGCCCGCGCGCCGCCGCCCAGCGCCGGTTGCCGTCCATGATGATGGCGACGTGCTGAAGTGCCACGCCGGAGGCGAGGGCGGCGACGGCCTGGGCGGCGGGGAGCGGAGCGTTCATGGCGCGAAGGACTGACGCGCGATCAGGGCTGTTTGATGTCCGCTTCCTTTGCCGCCAGCGCCTCGTCCACCTTGCGTACGTAGGCGTCGGTCAGCTTCTGCACTTCCTCCGCCCAGTCCCGGTGCAGGTCCTGGCCGATCTCGCCGTCCCTCTCCAGCTTCTTCAGCGTCTCCATTCCGTCGCGACGCACGCCGCGAATGGCGACCCGCGCCGCCTCCGCATAGCGCGCCGCGAGCTTCGCGAGCTCGGCCCTCCGCTCCGCCGTCAGCGGCGGCAGGGGCACCCGGATCAGCTGCCCATCCGAGGCCGGATTGAGCCCGAGCCCGGCCTCGCGGATCGCCTTCTCCACCGCACCCACCGCCGAGCGGTCCCACACCTGGACGGTCAGCAGGCGGGGCTCCGGCGCGCCGATGGTGCCGAGCTGCGTGATCGGCATCTCGGTGCCGTAGACCTCGACCTTGATCGGCTCAAGCAACGCGGGTGTCGCGCGGCCGGTGCGCAGCCCCGCGAACTCCTTGCGCAGCGTCTCGAGTGCGCCCTCCATGCGGCGCTTCAGATCGGCGGTAATGTCCTCCAGTGTCGGCGGCGCCTTCGCCATATCCTGCCCTTCCCTGCCTGCGACCCGGGTTTCGCCCGCCCCCCAGCCGACCCCCCGCCCCCTCAGGCGGCAGCATCGGCGACGAGGGTGTAGATTCCCTTGCCGCGCATCACCGCGGCAAACGCGCCGGGCTCATGGATCGAAAAGACGATGATGGGAAGCCCGTTCTCGCGCGAGAGGCTGATCGCCGAGGCATCCATCACGGCAAGGTCTCGGGCGAGAACGTCGAGATAGGTGAGGTGGTCGTAGCGCGTCGCTCCGGGGTTCTTGCGTGGGTCGGCGGAATAGACCCCGTCCACCTGGGTGCCCTTGAGCAGCACGTCGCAGCCCGTTTCCACCGCGCGCAACGCGGCGGCCGTGTCGGTGGTGAAGAACGGATTGCCGGTGCCGGCGGCGAAGATCACCACCCTGCCCTTCTCCATGTGGCGGATGGCGCGGCGGCGGATGTAGGGCTCGCAGACCGAGGCCATCGGGATCGCCGACTGCACCCGCGTCTGCAGGCCGAGCTTTTCGAGCGCGTTCTGCACCGCAAGCGCGTTCAACACAGTCGCGAGCATCCCCATGTAATCGGCCGAGGCCCGCTCCATGCCGGCGGCGGCACCCGAGATGCCGCGGAAAATGTTGCCCCCCCCGATGACGAGACACACCTGCACACCGAGTTCGACCACCTCGGCGATGTCACGGGCGATCCGCGCCACGGTCTCGGTGCAGATCCCGTAGTCGCGCCTGCCCATCAGCGCCTCGCCGGAGACCTTGAGGAGAACGCGGCGGTAACGGGGCGCATCCTCCATCGGGCAGAGCCTCCTCAGGCCTTCATCCGCAGCCTCGAGGCGGCGCGAAACACCTCCCGCCCCAGCCGGCCGCCGCCCCGCGCGTCAGCGGGCGGCAGCGGCAACCTCGGCGGCGAAGTCCTTCTCGTCCTTCTCGATGCCTTCGCCCAACTGGTAGCGGACAAAACAGGTGATTGTCACCCCCGCCTTGGCGATTACGTCCTTCACCCGGCTCTCCCCGTCGTGCACCCACACCTGCTCGAGCAATGCGACCTCCTCGTAAAATTTGCGGAGCCGGCCCTCGACCATCTTCTCGATGATCGGCTCGGGCTTGCCGGAGGCCCGCGCCTGTTCGGCAAGCACGGCCCTCTCGCGGGCCAGCGCGGTCGGATCGACCGAGGCGACGTCGAGATATTCGGGCCGGGCGGCAGCGATGTGCATGGCGAGCTGGCGGCCGAGGGTTGCGCGCGATTCGGGGGTCCCGCCAAAAAGCGAGACCAACACGCCGATCCGCCCCAAGGACGGCTTCAGAGGGGCATGAACGTAGGTCGCGACGGACCCGCCCGCCGGCGCGAACACAATGTCGGTGCGGCGAATGGTCATGTTCTCGCCGATGGTGGCGATCAGCCGGGTCAGCTCGTCCGCGACGGTGCCGCCGCCTCCGGGATAGGCCAGGGCCTTGAGCGCTTCGACGTTCCCGCCCGCCTCAAGGGCAAGCGCGGCGCAGGTCTCGACGAAGGCTTGGAAGGTCTCGTTGCGGGCGACGAAGTCGGTCTCGGCATTCACCTCGACGATCGCCGCCCGGTCGTCCCCGGTGCTTACGCCGACCAAGCCTTCTGCCGCCGTCCGTCCGGCCTTTTTCGCAGCCGCTGCCAGACCCTTCTTGCGCAACCAGTCGATCGCGGCCTCGAGGTCGCCGCCCGTCTCGGCCAGGGCTCTCTTGCAGTCCATCATCCCGGCCCCGGTCTTGTCGCGCAACTCGCGCACCAGCGCAGCCGAAATCTCGGCCATCGTCCGATCCCCCGTCTCGTTTCGCCGCCCGCTGTCCGGTCAGTGCCTGGTCGCGGCCTCCTCGGCGGTCGCGGTGGCCTCTGCCGCCGCCGCTGCGGAGCCGACGTCCTCGGCGGCTGCGTCGAAGTCCGTCAGCTCCTCGACCGGAGGCAGCGCTTCCGCCGGCAGCTCTTCCGCCGCCCCGAGATCGACCCCGGAGGCCGCCATCTCGGCCGAGATGCCGTCCAGCACAGCCCCCGCGATCAGGTCGCAGTACAGCGAAATCGCCCTGATCGCGTCGTCGTTGCCAGGGATCGGGTAGGTGACCCCGTCGGGGTCGGAGTTGCTGTCCAGCACGGCGACCACGGGAATGCCGAGCTTGCGCGCCTCGTCCACCGCGATCCGTTCCTTGTTCGTGTCGATGATGAACAGGATGTCCGGCAGCCCGCCCATCTCCTTGATGCCGCCGAGCGCGCGCTCGAGCTTGTCGCGCTCGCGCGTCAGGCCCAGGAGCTCCTTCTTCGTCAGCCCCGTCTGCTCCTGAGCCAGCTGTTCCTCGATCGCGCGCAGGCGCTTGATCGAGTTCTGGATCGTCTTCCAGTTGGTCAGCATGCCGCCAAGCCAACGGTGGTTGACGTAGTACTGGCCGCAGCGCTTGGCCGCCTCGGCGACGATGTCGGCGGCGGCCCGCTTGGTGCCGACGAACAGCACCCTCCCCCCGCCGGCGACGACGTCGCGCACCGCCTGCATCGCACGCTGCAGGAGGGGAACGGTCTGGCGCAGGTCGATGACGTGCACCTGGTTGCGCACCCCGAACAGGTAGGGCGCCATCTTCGGGTTCCAGCGCCGCGTATGGTGGCCGAAATGAACGCCCGCTTCGAGGAGCTGGCGCAGCGTGAACGAGGGCATGGCCATGGGCCGTGGTCCTTTCCTTCCGTCGTCCGGTTCTGCCTCCGCGGCGCCGCGTCGGCGAAAGGCGGCGTGCCCGCACCTTCGCCTCCGCACCGGACCCCGGGCTCACGCCGCGGGAAGGTCACGCCGCGTGTGGATTTTCCGTCCGAGGGTTGACCCCCGGGCCGGAATGCCGGCCGAGATACAGGGGAGCTTGGTCGTCGGCAAGGGGCCGCGGCGCGGGTGGGCTCAGCCGGCGATGCGCCCGTCCCTCAGGCGCAGCGTGCGGTCCATGCGTGCGGCGAGGTCGGGGTTGTGCGTGGCGATCAGCGCCGCCGCCCCCTGCGCCCGGACGAGGCCGAGCAGTTCGCCGAACACGACCTCGGCAGTCTCGAGATCGAGGTTCCCCGTCGGTTCATCGGCAAGCAGGAGGCGCGGGCGGTGGGCGAGGGCGCGGGCGATGGCGACACGCTGCTGTTCCCCTCCCGAAAGCCGGGCTGGCCGATGCCGCAGACGCCCGCCGAGGCCGAGGGACTCAAGCAGGCCGCGCGCCCGATCGCGCGCCTCGGCCTTCGGCCGCCCGGCGATGATCAGGGGCATCGCCGCGTTCTCCACCGCGTCGAACTCCGCCAGGAGGTGATGGAACTGGTAGACGAAGCCGATCACGCCGCGCCTCAGCGCCGTGCGCGCGGTATCGTCGAGCGTGGTCGCATCCTGCCCGGCAATGATGACCCGCCCCGCATCGGCCCTCTCCAAAAGCCCGGCGATATGGAGCAGGGTGGACTTGCCCGCACCAGATGGGGCGACCAAGGCGACGATTTCGCCGGCCTCGATCGCGAGATCGATCCCGCGCAGGACATGGAGGCTTCCTTCCCCGGTGCGGAACCGACGTTCCACGCCCTCGAGCCGAAGAACGGCATCACTCATACCGGAGCGCTTCCACCGGATCGAGCCGGGCGGCGCGCAGCGCGGGGTAGACGGTGGCGACGAGCGACAGGCCGAGCGCCATGAGCGCAACCTCGACCACCTCGCGCGGGTCGACCACGGCGGGCAGCCGCGAGAGGAAATAGATCTCGGCCTGGAACAGCTCCTGCCCGGTGAGCCCCTGCAGCCATTGCCGGATCGATTCGATGTTGAGCGAGAAGACGAGGCCCAACGCGACGCCGATCAGCGTGCCGACCACGCCAATCGCCGCGCCGCACATGACGAAGATGCGCAGGATCGCGCCCTTGGTGGCGCCCATCGTGCGCAGGATCGCGATATCCCGCCCCTTCTCCTTCACCAGCATCACCAGCGAGGACACGATGTTGAAGGCGGCGACCAGGATGATCAGGGTGAGGATGAGGAACATCACGTTGCGCTCGACCTGCACCGCCTGGAAGAAGGACGAGTTGGCCTGCTGCCAATCGAGGATGCGGACGGGCGTGCCGCTGAGAGCGCCGCGGATCGCGTTCGTCACCGCCCGCACCCGTGTCGGGTCCTCGACGAAGACCTCGACTTGGGTCGCGCCCTGTTCCTGGAAATAGAGCTGCGCCGCCGCGAAGGGCAGGAACACGTAGGCGCTGTCGTATTCGAACATGCCGACCTCGAACAGCGCCACCACCGTGTAGGAGACGATCCGGGGCACAGTGCCGAAGGCCGTCACCTGGCCCTGCGGCGAGACGAGCGAAAGGCGGTCGCCCACCGTGACGCCAAGCCGGGAGGCGAGCCGCGTGCCGATCAGGATCGCCTCCGTGCCCTCGAAGCGATCGATCGAGCCCGCCACGATGTTGCGGGACAGGAGTTCCCGCGCCGCGAGGTCCTCGCGCCGGATGCCGCGGGCCAGCACGCCGGAGGCCCCTCCCCGCTCGCCCGTCGCCAGCGCCTGTCCCTCGACGATCGGGATCGCCTGCACGACACCCGGCACCGCACGGATGCGGCGCGCGAGGTCGTCGTAGTCGGCAAGCGCGATACCCGCTCCGTAGACGCCGAGATGGCCGTTGAGGCCGAGGATCTTGCCCAGCAGTTCCTGCCGGAACCCGTTCATCACGCTCATCACGATGATCAAGGTGGCCACGCCGAGCGCGATGCCGGCGAAGGAGAAGGCGGCGACGACGGAGACGAATCCCTCCTGCTTGCGCGCGCGCAGGTAGCGGAGAGCGACCATGCGCTCGAAGGGGCCGAACATCGGGGGCTTCAGCCGATCAGGCGTTCCAGCACGGCGTCGCGGTCGAGCTCGTGCCGCTCACCGCCCTTGCGGCGCTTCAGCTCGACCATTCCGGAGGCGGCTCCTTTCGGCCCGACGATGACCTGCCAGGGCAGGCCGGTGAGGTCGGCATCCGCGAACTTGACGCCCGCCCGCTCCTCGCGGTCGTCGTAGAGCACTTCCACACCGTTGGCGCGCAGCCGCTCGTAGAGGTCGCCGCAGAGCGCGTCGGTCGCTGGATCCCCCACCTTGAGGTTGAGAAGTGCGACGCGGAACGGCGCCACGCTCTCCGGCCAGATGATGCCGGCCTCGTCGTGGCTCGCCTCGATGATCGCGCCGACGAGGCGTGAGACGCCGATGCCGTACGACCCCATCTCGGGGTGGACCGGCTTGCCGTCCGGCCCCTGGACGGTGACGTTCATCGCTTCCGGCCCCGAATACTTGGTGCCGAAATAGAAGATGTGGCCGACCTCGATGCCGCGCGCGGCGACCCGCTTCTCGGGCGGGATCGCGGCGAAGGCCGCCTCGTCGTGCTTCTCGTCGGTCGCGGCGTAGAGCGCGGTCCAGGAATCGACGAGCGGTTGAAGGTCGGCCTCGTAGTCGACCCCTTCCGCCAGGATGTCGCGCTCGACGAGATCGCGGTGCACGAACACTTGGCTCTCGCCGGTCTCGGCGAGGATGATGAACTCGTGGCTCAGGTCGCCGCCGATCGGCCCCGTGTCGGCGCGCATCGGGATCGCCTTCAGGCCGAGCCGCGAGAAGGTGCGCAGGTAAGCGACGAACATCTTGTTGTAGCTGCGGCGGGCACCGGCCTGGTCAAGGTCGAAGGAGTAGGAGTCCTTCATCAGGAATTCGCGTCCGCGCATCACGCCGAAGCGCGGGCGCACCTCGTCGCGGAACTTCCACTGGATATGGTAGAGCATCAACGGAAGCTGGCGGTAGGATCGGACGTAGGCGCGGAAGATGTCGGTGACCATCTCCTCGTTGGTCGGGCCGTAGAGCAGTTCGCGGTCGTGACGATCGCGGAAGCGAAGCATTTCCTTGCCGTAATCCTCGTAGCGACCGGACTCCCGCCAGAGTTCCGCCGGCTGGATCGTCGGCATGAGGATCTCGTGGCAGCCGGCGGCATCCTGCTCCTCGCGCACGATCCGTGCGATGCGATCAAGGACGCGGAAACCGAGCGGCAACCAGGAGTAGATCCCGGCCGCCTGCTGGCGGATCAGGCCGGCCCGCAACATCAGCCGGTGCGAGATGACCTGCGCCTCGGCAGGCGTCTCCTTCAGCGTCGGCAGGAAATAGCGAGATAGGCGCATGACGAAGCAGTTTTCCGGTCTTGCGGCGGCCGGCACACTAGAGCGAATTCGCGGGAGCGGAAACGCCGCCCCTTGCGCGTCAGCGTTGGGCGGCGGCGCACGCCGCAGCGAGCCCGGAGGCGGCATCGGGCGGAATCGGCCGGCCGTCGAGCAGCAGCGTGCCGTTCTCGACCGTGAGCTGGCCAAGGGGAAGCTCGGGCTTCACCTCCTCGGGCAGGCCGAGGCGGCGGCGCAAGTCAACCGAGAGGACGACGACGAAGCGCTCAGGCACGACTTGCGGGGCGGGCGATAGGTCGGCCGGCGCGACGGCACGACCGCGCGCGTCGACACCCGGGCGAAAGGCCACGTCGCCGGCAGGCAGGTGACGGGCGATGAGCCGACACTCGGCCGGCGTCAGGCTTTGCGCCCCGGCAGAGGCAGCCACGGCGCAGACCAGCAAACCCGAGGCGAGCTGCACGCGAGACATTCCCTGCCCCTTTTCCGAACCAGCCGATAATTTGTTTGCAAACATATGGACTGCTGGTGATCGAATGGTTAAGTGAAAAAGGGGCCGCGCGGCAGACCCGACGCGGCCCGAGTTCAGGGAGGAAACGCCAGTCACACGGCAGGAAGAGGACGATCCTCTTCCTGCCTCTTATTGTGGCGCCTTCCTCGACGAAGGCAACGAGGAAAAACCCCGTCGGGGTGTATTTTTGCGCATTCCAACACTCTCTCTGCTGAAAGACTGTGCGCTTCGCTGAATTGGGCGCCAAATCCTGCTCATTTTTTCGCCGAAGGGGATCCGTGACAACAACCGAGGCCGTCAGAGCAGGAGCCCCCGCAATCGGCCTCTCCCGACCCTGAGCCGATCCCGTCTCATTCCCCATCGCGGAACGAGACGATCCCGCTTTCGACCACCGCCCAAATCGCGCCCCAGATCACCGCCGAGACCACCGTGGTGAGCAGGACCTTGCGCCCAAGGAGCGGGCGTTCCGGCGCCCCAGGGAAGTGTTCGGCGCGTTTAGGCGATGCGACAGGTGTCGTCCAGAACGGCAGCACCGCGAACAACACCGTCCACCACACGAGCACATAGACGACGAGACCCGTGAACCAGGTCACGGCTCAGCTCACCCGAAGCACATGCACCTCCACGGCAGGCCGTTTCGGCCCGACCGCACGTCGGAGCAGCGACCGCAGCGCGCCGCGCGCGGCGTCGCGCAACGCCTCGTCGTCGCGTCGCACCGCAGGCGGCAGCGACGCGACGGCAGCCGCCAGCCCCTCGGCGAGGGCGTCGGTTGCACCGTTCATGGTGGCGTCGAACACGCCGGGGGCAGAGACGACCGGTCGACCAAGGCACCGGCCGGCCGTGTCGGCGACGATCGATGCCACGACCAGCCCGCTGTCGAGCATGCGGCGTCGCGCGTCGAACACTTCGCTCGAGGTCGGCACCAGTCGCTCACCGTCCACCGCAAGTTTTCCGTGGCCGACATGCCCGATCACCGCGACAGGTTCCGGAGCCAGACGAAGCACGTCACCGTTGTCGACGGCGTGCGGCACGGCGCCGAAAACGCGCGCGAGTTCGGCATGTTCCATCATCTGAAGCCATTCGCCGTGCATCGGCACGACGTGCCGGGGCCGTACCAAGGTGTACAGCCGGCGAAGCTCGTCGCGTGCCGGATGGCCTGAGACGTGGACCACGTGGTCGCGCTCCGTCATCACCCGCACGCCGCGGCGGGCCAGCGCCTCCTGCACACGATGGATGGCGCGTTCATTGCCGGGGATCATCCGCGAGGAGTAGATCACGGTGTCGCCCTCGCCGAGCGCGACATGCGGGTGCGTATCCGCAGCGATCCGGGAGAGCGCGCTCCGCGGCTCCCCCTGGCTTCCCGCAACCAGGAACAGCACAGCGTCATCCGGCAGGGACCCGGCATCCTCCTCGTCGACCATCTCGGGCAGGTCGGCAAGGTAGCCAGCCTCGCGCGCGGCGGCGATCACGTTGCGGAAGGCACGCCCGACGATCGCCAAGGTGCGGCCGGAAGCCTCGGCCGCTCTCGCAATCGATTCAATTCGCGCGACGTTGGTCGCGAAGCAGGTGATGGCCACACGGCCCTTCAGCCCGCGCACCAGCGCGATCAGGTTGCGCCGGACCTCCGCCTCGCTGCCCGAATGTCCCTCGACGAGCGCATTCGTGCTGTCGCAAACGAGCACATCCACGCCCCCCTCGCCGAGGGCGGCCAACGCCGCTTCGTCCGTCGGCGGCCCGACCAGCGGCGAGGGATCGAGCTTCCAGTCCCCGGAGTGCAGAACGGTGCAGCCTGGCACCCGGATGACGACCGCCTGCGCCTCAGGCGTTGAATGCGCCATACGAACGAACCGCAAGGAGAACGGCAGCAGATCGAGGCTGCCCTCCCGGCTCATAGACATGGAGTGGAACCCGTCCGGCGAGGCCGCGCTCGCCGAGCTTGCGGCGCAGTATCGCGGCGGCGAACGGCGTTGCGTAGACTGGGCATTCGAGCTGCGGCCAAAGCCAGGCGACCGCCCCGAGATGATCCTCGTGCGCGTGCGTGAGGACGAGGCCGACCAGTTGCTCGCGTCGCTCGGCGATGAATGCAGGGTCCGGAACCAGAAGCTCGAATTCGGGCGTTGAGCTGTCGCCGAACGTCAGCCCGCAATCGACAGCAAGCCAACGCTGATCGAAATGGTAGAGAAAAAGGTTCGCTCCGATCTCGCCGACACCGCCGAGAGCGATGAAGGCGAAGGTGCCACTGTCGAGCTTCACAGCCTCGTCCTCAGGTTGCGCTGCGCGAGCAGGACAAGGCCATCCAGTGTGAGGTCCGGGACAATGTGGTTGATCACGCTGGTCCCGTCCGCGAACAGCGGGGCGAGTCCTCCTGTGGCGATCACGGTCGGCTGCGCACCGAGCTCGGCCTCTAGGCGTCGGACGATGCCCTCGATCAACCCCACATACCCCCAAAAGATCCCGGACTGCATCGCCGGCACCGTCGACCGCCCGATCACCGCGGAAGGCCTCGCTACCGCGACACGGGGCAGCGCCGCCGCCGCCCGGTGCAAGGCCTCAAGCGAGAGATTGATGCCCGGCGCGATCACGCCGCCGACGTAATCCCCTGCCGCGTCCACGACATCGAAGGTCGTGGCTGTACCGAAATCGACAACGACGAGAGGGCATCGGAAACGCGCCCGCGCGGCGAGAGCATTGACCAAGCGGTCCGCTCCGACCTCGTGTCGGGTTGTCCGTCCGGATCCGGAAGCCCCAATCAAGCTCTGCGGACACGACGAGCGGCTCGATACCGAAACGGCTCGAGCAGAGGCGTCGCAGGTGCCAGAGCACCGCCGGCACGACCGACGCGATCACGGCCGCCTCGATGTCCGCGGGCGAAAGCCCCTCCCACGCCATCACCTGGTGCAACCAAGCGGCGTACTCGTCGCTCGTCCGCTCGCCGATGGTCGCAAGCCGCCATTGCCCGCGCCAGGCGGTGCCGTCCCAGACCGCAAACACGACGTTGGTGTTGCCGGCATCGATGGCGAGCAGCACGCCCGGCCCCCCGTCGTCAGAGAACTTCTCCTGCGATCACACTCCGCCGCGCACCGTCCGACGTCTGCAGAAGAAGCGCGCCGTCGGCGTCGACACCGAGGTAGCTGCCCTCCAGGGTGGTCTCGCCCATCCGTATCGTCAAAGCCGTGCCAGGCTCGATCGCAAAGCGCTGCCAAGCGGGAAGCACAGCGGCAAGCCCCCCGGTGGCAAGTCGCGTCGACCAGTCTTGCAGTCGTCGCACGATGCCCCGCGCGAGAGCCTCGACGGGCGGCAGCGAACGGGCGTGCGTTGCAAGGGCCACCGCGGGCTGACCTGCATCCTCCGGCGCCGAGACCACGTTTACCCCGATGCCAGCGACGGCCCACGCGCGGACGCCGTCGTTCGTCCTTCCGGCCTCGATCAGGATGCCGCCCAGCTTTGCTCCGTCCAGCAGAAGGTCGTTCGGCCACTTCAGGCGGAGCGTGCGCGGATCGTTGAGCCAGGGCAACAGCAGCCTCAACGGTCGCAACCGCTGTGGCGAACGACCACCACACCGGCCGCGAGGCTGTCGTGGGGTCGAGCACAATCGACAGAAAGAGGTTGCCGGGCCTGCCGAGCCAGCGCCGTCCATGCCGCCCCCGCCCCGCCGTCTGGGCGTGGGCCAGCACGGCCGTCCATGCCGGAGCCCCCTCCTGCGCCAGGGCGATCGCCCGGTCGGACGTGCTCGGCAAAACGTCGTGGATCTCGAGACGGAATCGATGCACTCACGGTGCAAGAAGCGAGCGTGCTGCCGCTCCGGCGGCGACCAGGAGCGGAGAGGGCAACAGAATGAATCCGGTTGCGAGGACGCCGCTGAACGCAACGACGACCGCCACACCGCCATGCAGCGGATCGAATCTGCCGGCGGCCTCATCAAAATACATGACCTTGACGATCCGCAGATAATAGAAAGCCGAAACGACCGACGCGAGGACCCCGACGAGGGCCAACGGCCAAAGCCCAGCATCGATCGCCGCGAGGAACACCCAGAGCTTTGCGAAGAAGCCCGCGAGCGGCGGGATTCCCGCCATCGAGAACATCAGCACCGCAAGCGCAAGCGCAAGCCCTGGCGCGTGGTCCGACAGCCCCGCGAGGTCATCAACGAGTTCGCACGCAACACCCTTCCGGCGCATGGCGACGATGCAGCCGAACACGCCGAGATTCATCACCACATAGATCGTCATGTAGAGAAGGACGGAGCGCAGCCCGTCCTCTCCACCCGCCGCCAGCCCGATCAGTGCGTAGCCGACATGGCCGATGGAGGAATAGGCCATCAGCCGCTTGATGTTCGTCTGCCTCAGTGCGGCGAACGCACCAAGCAACATGGACGCGATTGCCAGCAGGACCATGATCTGCGTCCACTTCGACCTCTGCTGCCGCGAACGGCCCCGCCAACACCCGCATCAGCACCGCCATCGCGGCGAATTTCGGTGCCACTGAAAAGAAGGCTGTCACCGGCGTCGGCGCGCCTTCATACACGTCCGGGGTCCACATGTGGAACGGAACAGCGGAGACCTTGAAGGCTAGGCCGGCAGCAATGAAGCAGAGCCCGACAACCAGCCCAGTGCCCAGGGCCCCAGCCGTGACCGCCGCCCCTATGCCGTCGAATCTCGTCGTGCCGGCGAACCCATAGATCAGAGACATGCCGTACAGCATCATCGCGGAGGCGAGCGCACCAAGAACAAAATACTTGAGCCCAGCCTCGCTGGCCCGGAGATCGTCGCGGCGAACGGCGGCCAGGACGTAGAGCGCCAGCGACGAGAGTTCGACCCCCACATACAGGCTCATCAGATCATTCGCCGAAACCATCATGAGCATGCCGAGGGTGGCGAAGAGCACGAGGACCGGATACTCGAACCGGTCGATCCTCTCCCGTCGATTCCATTCGAGGGAGAGGACGAGAGCCAACCCCGCCGCCGCCAGGACGACCGTCTTCACGAACACCGCAAAGTCGTCCACCACAAACAGGCCACCAAAGGCAAAACGCACGCGATGGCTGGCGAGCACCAGCGCCGCGACCAAAGCGAGGACGCCTAGGGCGAGAAGCGAAACGACGTCGCTTGCCCCCCTGCGCAGGAATACGCCCAGCATGAGGAGCGCCATCGCCCCAACGGCAAGCGAGAGCTCGGGGATCGCCGCCTGCCAGTTCAGGATCCCGTCCATAGCGTTCATAGCCCCGCAAGCCGGCGGGACGCGTCGAGCATGGCTTGGTGCCGATCAAGCAGGCTTGCTACCGAGGCGCCGAAAAACTGCATGAAGGAGCTCGGATAAATGCCCATCCACAACGTCAGCCCCACCAAGGGCACGAAGACGGCGAGTTCCCGCGGCGACAGATCGCGCAGCGCCTTCAGCTCCGGCCTCGCCAGCGCCCCGAAAAGGACACGACGATAGAGCCACAGCATGTATGCCGCCCCCAGAACCATCCCCGAGGCGGCAACAAGCGCAAGGATGCGGTTCACCTGCCACGTACCAACGATGGCAAGGAACTCGCCGACGAAGCCCGACGTGCCGGGCAAGCCCGACCGAGGCCATGCTGAACAGCATGAAGACGAGCGCATAGCGCGGCATGCGGTGCGCGACCCCGCCGTAGGCCGCGATCTCGCGGGTATGCATCCGGTCGTAGATCACGCCCACGCAAAGGAAGAGCGCCGCCGACACGACGCCGTGGCTCAGCATCTGAAAAATTGCCCCTTCGATGCCCTGCGTCGTGAAAGTAAACAAGCCAAGGGTGACCAGGCCCATATGGGCGACGGAAGAGTAGGCGATCAGCTTCTTGATGTCGTCCTGCGCGAGCGCGACAAGCGAGGTGTAGACGACGGCGATCGCCGACAGAGCGAACATCAGGGGCGCGAAGTCGGCCGAAGCCTCCGGCAGCATAGGAAGGCTGAAGCGGAGGAACCCGTAGCCTCCCATCTTCAGCAGCACGCCGGCAAGGATGACGCTGCCGGCGGTAGGCGCCTCGACATGCGCATCCGGCAGCCAGGTGTGGAACGGCCACATCGGCACCTTCACGGCAAAGGAGGCGAAGAAGGCGAGAAACAGCCAAGTCTGGGCACTGCGCGACAGCGAGTGACCGAGCAGGGACGGGATATCTGTCGTTCCGGCATCAACATAGAGCCAGATGACCGCGAGCAGCATCAGGACCGAGCCGGCGAGCGTGAACAGGAAGAACTTGAAGGCCGCGTAAGTGCGGCGCGGCCCTCCCCATACCCCGATGATGATGAACATCGGGATGAGAACGCCCTCGAAGAACACATAGAAGATGACGAGATCAAGCGCGGCAAACATGCCGACCATCATCGTCTCGAGGACCAGGAACGCGATCATGTACTCGCGTACCTTGCTCTCGATCGACTCCCAGGAGGCGACGACGCAGATCGGTGTGAGCGCGGTCGAGAGGAGGACAAACAGCACGGAGAGGCCATCGACGCCGACGTGGTAGGAGATCGCGAGATCGCCGAACCAAGCCGCTCGTTCGACGAACTGGAAGTCCGCACTCGAGCGTTCGAAGCGCACCCAGAGCACGAGGCTCAGGAAAAAGACGATCAGGCTGGTCCAGAGCGCCGTCCAACGCGCATTCGAGGCGACCGTTTGTGCATCGCCGCGCACGGAGGCGATCACCATGGCCCCCGCAAGGGGAAGGAAGATGATGAGGCTGAGGAGGGGAAAGCCGACGGTGCTCATCCGTCAGAGCCGTCCGGTCGCGGCGAGGGTGACCAGAACCACCACGCCGACGAGCATGGCGAAAGCGTAGTGATACACGTAGCCGGTCTGCACACGGACGACGCTTCGTCCGATCTCCCGTGCAGCCGACGCAATCCCGTCAGGACCGTAGCGGTCGATGGTGCCGAGATCTCCCCCCTTCCAGAGGGCCACGCCAAGCGCACGGGCGGGGCGAACGAAGAGTCGATCGTAGAGTTCGTCGAAGTACCACTTGTTGAGCAGGAAGCGGTACACGCCCGGGAAGGCCTCGGCGAGCGCGGCCGGAAGCCGCGGGCGCCAGAGCGTAGAACAAGACCGCCGTCGCAATGCCCGCGACCGCCAGCACCGAGCGGCGCGAACTTCACCTCGGCGGGAACGTCGTGGGCAAGCTCCATGGCGCGATGCTCGGGGGCAATCGCAATCGCCTCCCGCCAGAAGTCGGCGAAATGGTGACCGACGAACGGTTCGTAGAATGCGAAGCCGGCGAAGACTGCACCGATCGCCAGCAAAGCGAGGGGAACCGTCATCACCGGCGGACTCTCGTGCATGTGGCTCATCGTGTGTGCATCGGCCCGCGGCTCGCCGTGAAAGGTGAGGAGCAGGAGGCGCCAGGAATAGAAGGCGGTGAGGAAGGCTGCGATGAGCCCCGCAGAAGAACGCGAAACGACCCGCGGCCGTGCCTGACGCCCACGCGACTTCGAGCACCATGTCCTTCGAGTAGTAGCCGGCGAAGATCGGAATGCCGGCCAGCGCCAAGCTGCCGATCCACATCATCGCGTAGGTGATAGGCACCTTGCGCCAGATGCCGCCCATCCGGCGGATATCTTGCTCCCCGCCCATGGCATGGATGACGCTGCCTGCGGACAGGAAGAGCAGCGCCTTGAAGAAGGCGTGCGTGAAGAGGTGAAAGATAGCCGCCGGATAGGCGGACACGCCGGCCGCGAAGAACATGTAGCCGAGCTGCGAACAGGTGGAGTAGGCGATCACCCGCTTGATGTCGTTCTGGACGCAGCCCACGGTCGCGGCGAACAGCGCCGTCGAGGCTCCGATGATCGTGACGAGTGCAAGCGCCGTTGGGGCAAGCTCGAACAGCGGGCTCATCCGCGCGGTCAGGAACACCCCGGCTGTGACCATGGTCGCGGCGTGGATCAGTGCCGAGACCGGCGTGGGACCCTCCATCGCATCGGGCAGCCACGTGTGCAGGAAGAGCTGCGCGGACTTGCCCATCGCGCCGATGAACAGCAGCACCGCGCAGAGTTCGACGGCCCGAAACGCGATCCCGCCCGCCGTGACCGTTCGCGTCGCAACCTCCGGCAAAGCGGCGAAGATCGCGTTGAAGGCGACACTGTCCGTGAGCGCGTACACGCCGGCAATGCCGAGCGCGAAGCCCACGTCGCCGACGCGGTTGACGATGAACGCCTTCATCGCCGCCGCGTTCGCGCTCTCCCGGTCGAACCAGAAGCCGATTAGGAGATAAGAGGCAAGCCCCACGCCCTCCCAGCCGAAGAACAGCTGAAGAAGATCATCCGCCGTCACCAGCATCAGCATGGCGAAGGTGAAGAGCGAGAGGTAGGCCATGAAGCGGCGGGATCGACGGGTCGTGGCTCATGTAGCCGACGCTGTAGATGTGGATGAGGGTCGAGACGACCGTCACCATGCCGACCATGACGGCGGACAGCGTGTCGAACCTGAGCGACCAGCCGCGCCTCCAGACTGCCCGAGGCGAGCCAGGTGGCGAGATCGACCGTCCGCGCACGCCCATGCAGTGCGACATCCACGAACAGGATCGTCCCGCAGAGGGCGGCGACAAGCATCAGCCCGATCGTCACCAGCTTGCGCGCCGCGATCGCCAAGGTTCGCGCCCAAGAGCCCGGCGACCAGCGCGCCGAGCAAGGGCGGGAAGACGGCGCCGACCTCCAGCATCCCCCTCAGCCCCGCATCGTCCGCACGTCGTCCACCTCGATCGACCCGCGGTTGCGGAAGTAGACGACGATGATGGCAAGCCCGATCGCAGCCTCGGCGGCCGCGACGGTGAGCACGAACATCGTGAAGATCTGCCCCGCTCAGGTCACCGAGGTGGGCCGCGAAGGCGACGAGGTTCAGGTTGACGGCGAGCAGCATGAGCTCGACCGCCATCAGGATGACGATGACGTTCTTGCGGTTGAGGAAGATCCCGACCGTTCCGAGCGTGAACAGGATGGCGGCGACCGCCAGGTAGTGCCCAAGCCCGACCGCCGGCATCGCCTCAGTGGCCTCCCTGCAATCGTGGGTTCGACCGCGCGGTCGCGCCTCAGACTCCCGTCGTAGCGTCCGGCTTCGGCACGACGACCATGCCTGAACCCGGTTTCATCTTGACGATGGCGAGGGTCTCCACAGGCCGCCGCGCGGTCTGCGCGGCGATGTCCTGCCGCTTCACGCCGGGCCGGTCGCGCAACGTCAGCACGATGGCGCCGATCATCGCGACCAGAAGGATCACGCCCGAAGCTTGGAACAGATACAGGTAGTCGGTGTAGAGCACGCGCCCGAGCGCCCTCGTGTTGTCGAGCCCCGGCGGACATCGGTTCAGCGAGCAGCCGCGGGGCCTCCGGCGACAGCGACCAGACCGAGGCGAGGAAAAGAAGCTCGACCGCGAGGACGACGACCGATCACCGCACCGATGGGCAGGTAGCGGACGAAGCCTTCGCGGAGTTCGGCGAAATTCACGTCGAGCATCATCACCACGAAGAGGAATAGCACCGCGACCGCGCCCACGTAGACGATGACCAGGATCATCGCCAGGAACTCGGCCCCGGCGAGCAGGAACAAGGCGGCGGCGTTGAAGAAGGCGAGGATCAGGTAGAGGACGGCGTGCACGGGGTTGCGCGCGAGCACGACCATGGCGGCCGCGGCGACCAGCACGGCGGCGAAGGCGTAGAACGCGAGCGTGACGATCACGATGGCCGATCCGCAGCGGAAGAGGCCGACGATCAGCGATAGGGCGCGTCCGCCTTCGAGCCGGGCAGCAATCTCCGCCTCCCAGCGGTCGCCGTTCGCGAGCAGCCGTTCCTTGGTGTAGATCAGCTCCTCCCGCGTCTCGGTCGCGAACTCGAAGTTCGGCCCTTCCACGATCGCATCGACCGGGCACGCCTCCTCGCAAAGCCCGCAGTAGATGCACTTGGTCATGTCGATGTCGTAGCGCGTGGTGCGACGCGAGCCGTCCTCGCGGGGCTCGGCCTCGATGGTGATCGCCTGCGCCGGGCAGATCGCCTCGCAGAGCTTGCAGGCGATGCAGCGCTCTTCGCCGTTCGGATAGCGGCGCAGCGCATGCTCGCCCTTGAAGCGGGGGCTAATCGGCGCCCTTCTCGTGCGGGTAGTTGATGGTCACCTTCGCGCTTGAAGAGGTAGCGGAAGGTGAGCGCAAGCCCGGAGACGAGTTCGCTCAACAGGAAGGAGCGCGCTTTGCGATCGACGAAGCCCATGTCCGCCTCCAGCGTTGCCGCTTCCTAGCCGTGCGGCGTCCGCCCCGCAACGGTCGCCTGTCGCGCCGTACCAGCGACCGCCAGCATCGTCAGGCCCCCGTCGGCAGCCAGCCCAGAAGCTTCAGGGCGCCCGGCCGTCAGCACCACCCAGACAAGGCTGAGCGGCAGGAAGACCTTCCAGCCGAGCCGCATCAGCTGGTCGTAGCGGTAGCGCGGGAACGTCGCGCGCACCCACAGGAACACGAACAGGCAGAGCGCGATCTTCAGGGCGAACCACACGGGGCCCGGGATCCAGGTGAACGGCGCGATGTCGAGGGGCGGCAGCCAGCCGCCCAGGAACAGGATCGAGGTCATCGCGCTCATCAGGATCATGTTCGCGTACTCGCCGAGGAAGAACATGGCGAAGGCCATCGAGCTGTACTCGACGAAGAAACCGGCCACGATCTCGCTTTCGCCCTCCGGCAGGTCGAATGGTGCGCGGTTGGTCTCCGCCAGCGCCGAGATGAAGAACACGATGAACATCGGAAACAGCGGGCACGACGAACCAGAGGTCCTTCTGCGCCTCGACCACGCGCGTGAGGTTCAGGCTGCCGACACAGAGCAGAACCGTGATGATGACGAAACCGATCGAGACCTCGTAGGACACCATCTGGGCGGCCGAGCGCAGCGCCCCGAGGAAGGCGTATTTCGAGTTCGACGCCCAGCCGGCGATGATGATGCCGTAGACGCCGAGCGAGGAGATCGCGAACAGGTAGAGGATGCCGACATTGATGTCGGCGAGCACAAGCCCGGGCCCGAACGGGATGACCGCCCAGGCGATCAACGCGAGCGCGAAGGTGAGCATGGGCGCGACCAGGAACAGCACGCGGTTCGCCCCGGACGGGATGACCGTCTCCTTCATCAGGAGCTTCAGCGCATCGGCGAAGGGCTGCAGCAGGCCGAAGGGACCGACGACGTTCGGCCCCTTGCGCAGCTGGATCGCCGCCAGGACCTTCCGCTCGGCGTAGGTCAGGTAGGCGACGCCGACCAGGACCGGGATCATGATCGCGAGGATGGCCGCGACCACGAATAGGAAGTGACCGATCGGCGTGGCGAGGAAGCCGTCCATCGTGCTCACTCCGCGGCGACAGCCGAGCGGGGCGGCGCGCAAGCGCGGCGCAGGCCGCCATGGTCGGCGAGGCCCGCCCGATCGGATCGGTACGGTAATAGTCACGGATCGGGCGAGACGAACGGCTCCTCGCCCATCATCTCCGGGTCGCCGGACGGACCGGCGGGGTCAGCGCAGCCGCCCGGCCGATGGAACGCGCAAGCCGGGGCTCCTGCGCAAGCCGCGCGCGCAGCTCCTCCAGCGAGTCGTAACGGCAAGGGCTCGCGCCGAGCGGCATCGGAGAGGGCGCGCAGGATCTTCCAGTCCTCCCGTGCCTCGCCCGGGCGCGAACACCGCCCGCTCCGTCGTCTGCACCCGCCCCTCTGTGTTGACGAAGGTCGCCTCCTTCTCCGTGTAGGCAGCACCGGGCAGGATGACGTCGGCGCGCGCGGCCATCGGGCCGCCGTGCGTGCCGATGTGCACGAGGAACGCGCCCCCGACATCGGCGGGGTCAAGTTCGTCCGCACCCAGCGAGAGCACGACCTCGATCTCGCCCGATCGTGCGCCATCGAGAATGCCGTGGAGGTCGCGTCCACCGGCGCCCGGCAGGAAGCCGAGATCGAGCCCGCCCACGCGACCCGCCGCCGTGTGCAGCACGTTGAACCCGTGCCAATCGGGGCGCAGCGCGTTCGCCTGGCGCGCGAGGGTCCAGGCGGCGGCGAGCACGGCCGCCCCATCGGGCCTGGCCAGTGCCCCCTGCCCCACGACCACCATCGGCCGCTCGGCTGACCGAAAGCAGATGCGCGAAGGGATGGTCGCCGTGCAGGAGTGCGCGCAGCGCGGCGGGCCCGGTGCCGAGATGGTCGTGGTCGTAGGTGAGATCGCACGCCTCGCCGATCAGCGCGATCGCGACCTTGCCGGCAAGCCAGCGCTTGCGGATGCGGGCATTGAGCACCGGCCGCCTCGAGGCGGGGGTTCGTGCCGATGAGCAAGATCGCGTCCGCCCGCTCGATACCGGCGATGGTGCTGTTGAACAGGTAGAAGTCGCGCCGCGTGGCGTCGAGCCGAGCCCCGTCCTGGCGGCAGTCGAGATTGGGCGAACCGAGACGCGCGAACAGATCCTTCGCTGCCGCCATGGTCTCGCAGTCGGTCTGATCCCCGGCGATGGCCGCGATCCGCTCCGGCGCGGCTCCCTGAAGGCGCTTCGCCACCGTCACGAGCGCCTCTGCCCAGCTCGCCGGCACAAGCCGCCCATCTTCGCGCAGCCACGGACGATCGAGCCGGCGGCGCACCAGTCCGTCGAGCGAGAAGCGCGCCTTATCCGAAATCCACTCCTCGTTGATGTCGTCATTCACGCGCGGGAGGATGCGCAGCACCTGCCCGCCGCGGCTGTCGATGCGGATCCAGGAGCCGACCGCGTCGGTGACGTCGATCGAAGTCGGTCTTCGTCAGCTCCCAGGGCCGGGCGATGAAGGCGTAGGGCTTCGAGGTGAGCGCGCCGACGGGGCAGAGGTCGATGATGTTGCCGGAAAGCTCGCTCGTCAGCGCGCGCTCGACGTAGGTGGTGATCTCCATCTGCTCGCCGCGACCGGTCGCTCCGAGCTCGGGCACGCCGCGCGACCTCGGTGAGGAAGCGCACGCAGCGCGTGCAGTGGATGCAGCGCGTCATCACCGTCTTGATCAGCGGGCCGAAATCCTTGTCGGGCACCGCGCGCTTGTTCTCGTGATAGCGGCTGCGGTCGAAGCCGTACGCCATCGCCTGGTCCTGCAGGTCGCACTCCCCGCCCTGATCGCAGATCGGGCAGTCGAGCGGGTGGTTGATCAGCAGGAACTCCATCACGCCGCGGCGGGCGGCGCGCACGGTGGGACTGTCGGTGCGGATCACCATCCCGTCCGCCACCGGGTAGGCGCAGGAGGCGATCGGCTTCGGCGCCTTCTCGAGTTCGACCAGGCACATGCGGCAGTTGCCGGCGATGGACAGGCGCTCGTGGTAGCAGAAGCGCGGGATTTCCTTGCCGGCGAGCTCGCAGGCCTGCAGCACCGTGATCCCTGAGGGCACTTCGAGTTCGGTGCCGTCGATGGTCAGTTTCGGCATCGGCCCCTCATGTCGCCGCCGTCACGTCGCGCCGCGTCACTCCGCCGCCAGCGGCACCGCGCCGCGGCGTGCCTTGTAGGCCCTGATCCGCTCCTCCATCAGCGGGCGGAAGTGGCGGATCAGCCCCTGCACGGGCCAGGCCGCGGCGTCGCCGAGGGCGCAGATGGTGTGCCCCTCGATCTCGCGCGTCACCTGCTCCAGCACGTCGATCTCCTCGATCTCGGCCCGGCCCTCGACCATGCGTTCCATCACGCGCCAAAGCCAGCCGGTGCCCTCGCGGCAGGGCGTGCACTGGCCGCACGACTCGTGCTTGTAGAAGCGTGACAGGCGCGCGATGGCCACGAATCGGGTCGGTCGAGCGGTCCATCACGATCACGCCCGCCGTGCCGAGCCCGGACTTCGCCTCGCGCAAACTGTCGAAGTCCATCAGCACCGTGTCGCAGATCTCCTTCGGCAACAGCGGCACGGAGGATCCGCCAGGGATGACGGCGAGCAGGTTGTCCCAGCCGCCGCGCACCCCGCCCGCGTAGCGTTCGATCAGTTCGCGCAGCGGAATCCCCAGCGCCTCCTCGACGTTGCAGGGCCGGTTCACGTGGCCCGAGATGCAGAAGATCTTGGTCCCGGTGTTCTTCGGCCGTCCGATGGACGCGAACCACGAAGCGCCGCGGCGGAGGATTTCGGGCACCACCGCGATCGATTCGACGTTGTTCACCGTGGTCGGGCAGCCCCACAGCCCGACCGCGGCCGGGAACGGCGGCTTCAGCCGCGGCATGCCCTTCTTGCCCTCGAGGCTCTCGAGGAGTGCCGTCTCCTCGCCGCAGATGTAGGCGCCCGCGCCGCGCGTCACCTTGAGGTCGAAGTCGTAACCCGATCCGCAGGCGTTCTTCCCGATCAGCCCCGCCTCGTAGGCCTCGTCGATCGCGTGCTGCAGCCGCTTGTACTCGGCATGAAACTCGCCGCGGATGTAGATCCAGGCCTCGTGGGCGCCGATCGCGACCGAGGCGAGCAACGCGCCTTCAATCAGCTTGTGCGGCTCATGGCGCAGGATGTCGCGGTCCTTGCAGGTGCCGGGCTCGCTCTCGTCGGCGTTGATGACGAGGTAGTGCGGCCGGTCCTTCACCTCCTTCGGCATGAAGGACCATTTGAGCCCGGTCGGGAAGCCCGCGCCGCCGCGCCCGCGCAGGCCCGACGCCTTCACCTCCTCGACGATCCACTCCCGCCCCTTCTCGATGAGCGCCCTGGTGCCGTCCCAGTCGCCGCGCGCGCGCGCGCCGGCAAGCCGCCAGTCGTGCTGGCCGTAGAGGTTGGTGAAGATCCGGTCGCGGTCGGCGAGCATCGGTTCAATCCGACTTGGCAAACTGTCGGTCAGCGTGGCGCCAGCTCGACCTCGGGCCAGCCCTCGGGGGCGGAGGCCTGGCGACGGCGCACCGACCCGGGCGGAGGCCTCTCGCCGCGGCGCAGAGGCCTCGAGGATGCGCTTTCCGTCGCCTCGCCGTCGAGGTCCTCGTAGAAGTCGTCGCCAACCCAGAGGACCGGCGCGTTGACGCAGGCGCCCAGGCATTCGACCTCCTCGACCGAAAAGAGCCCGTCGGGCGAGACTTCGCCATCCGGAACGTTTCCGGCCGCACTGCCGGCAGGCGGCGAGCACGGCGTCCGATCCGCGCAGCCAGCACGGCGTGGTGGTGCAGACCTGCAGGTGATGACGCCCGACCGGCCGCGTCTTGAACATGCTGTAGAAGGTGGCGACCTCGTAGACGCGGATCTTCGGCAAGCGACAGCACCTCCGCGACGTGGTCCATCGCCGCCCGCGGCAGCCAGCGGGCACCGGTCTGTTCCTCCATCTGCCGCTGCGCAAGGTCGAGCAGCGCCTTCACCGCCGCTGCCTGCCGGCCCGGGCGGATACTTCGCCATCTGCGCCTCAGCCTTGCGCACGATAGGCTGGCGATGAAGGCGAAGGTTTCGGGCCCGCCTTCGAACGGGTGCGCCGGCGTCCAGCGCGCCGGCCTGTGGGACCGTGGCGCTCATCGGTCGATCTCGCCGAAGACGATGTCGAGGCTGCCGATGATCGCCACCGTATCGGCCAGCATGTGACCCTTGGCGAGCCGGTCCATCGCCTGCAGGTGCGCGAAGCCCGGCGCGCGGATCTTGCAGCGATAGGGCCGGTTCGTCCCGTCGGAGACGAGGTAGACGCCGAACTCGCCCTTCGGCGCCTCCACCACCGTGTAGGTCTCGCCCGGCCGGCACGTGATAGCCCTCGGTGTAGAGCTTGAAATGGTGGATCAGGGCCTCCATCGAGGACTTCATCTCGGCGCGCGACGGGGGCGTGATCTTGTGGTTCTGCACCTTGACGGGACCCTCGGGCATGCGCGCGAGGCACTGGCGGATGATCTTCAGGCTCTCCCGCATCTCCGCCATGCGCACGAGGTAGCGGTCGTAGCAGTCGCCGTTGCGGCCGACCGGGATGTCGAAATCCATCTCGGCGTACACGTCGTAGGGCTGCGCCTTGCGCAGGTCCCACGCCGCCCCCGAGGCGCGCAGACACGGGCCGCGACCAGCCCCAGGCCAGCGCCTCCTCGAGCGGCATCACCCCGATGTCGACCGTGCGCTGCTTCCAGATCCGGTTCTCGGTGAGCAGGCCCTCGAGGTCGTCGAGGAACTTGGGGAAGGTGTCGCACCAGGCGGCGATGCGGTCAGTCAGGCCCGCCGGCAGGTCCTTCGCCACCCCGCCCGGACGGAAGTAGTTCGCGTGCAGCCGCGCCCCCGAGGCCGCTTCATGGAACTCCATCAGCTTCTCGCGTTCCTCGAAGCCCCAGAGTGCGGGGGTGATGGCGCCGACGTCGAGCGCGTAGGTGGTGATGTTGAGCAGGTGATTGAGGATGCGCGTGATCTCGGCGAACAGGACGCGGATGTACTGCGCGCGCGGCGGTGGTGTCACGCCGAGGAGCTTCTCGACCGCGAGCGCGAAGGCGTGCTCCTGGCACATCGGCGAGACGTAATCGAGGCGGTCGAAATACGGCACCGCCTGTAGATACGTCTTGTACTCGATCAGCTTCTCGGTGCCGCGGTGCAGCAGGCCGATATGCGGGTCGGCGCGCTCCACCACCTCGCCATCCATCTCCAGCACCATGCGCAGCACGCCGTGGGCGGCCGGGTGCTGCGGCCCGAAATTCATCGTGTGGGTGCGGATCGCCGCCCCGGGCCCCGTTTCGCCCGCGCCGATGACGACTTCAGCCACGGTGCACCTTCTCGTCTCCAGGCAGCGTGGTCATGCCTTCCCACGGCGAGAGGAAGTCGAAGTTGCGGAAGTCCTGGGCAAGCTTCACCGGCTCGTAGACCAGACGCTTCGTTTCCTCGTCGTAGCGAAGCTCGACATGACCGGTGAGAGGGAAGTCCTTGCGCAACGGGTGCCCCTCGAAGCCGTAGTCGGTGAGGATCCGGCGGAGGTCCGGGTTGCCCTCGAACACGATGCCGAACAGGTCCCAGGCCTCGCGTTCGAACCAGCCCGCCGCCGGCCAGAGCTCGACCACCGACGGCACTGGCGTCGTCTCGTCCGTCGTGACGACGACGCGTACGCGCCGGTTCGGCACCGGAGCGAGCAGGTTGTAGACGACCTCGAACCGCTCGGGACGATCGGGCCAGTCGACGCCGCAGAGGTCCATCAGCTGCGCGAACGCAAAGCGCGGGTCGTCGCGCAAGATCCGCATCAACTGGAGCAGGCGTTCGCGCCGGGCGTCGACGCGGAGTTCGCCGAGCTTCTCCTGCCAGGAGATGACGGCCTCCGGACAGGCGTCGGCGATCGCCTCGCCCAAGTTGGCCAGCGTCATGCTCATCGCGCGATCGCCGCTCAACGCCTCAGGATCGAGCCGCTGCGGCGGATCTTCTTCTGCAGCTGCATGATGCCGTAGAGCAGCGCCTCCGCCGTCGGCGGGCAGCCGGGGACGTAGACGTCGACCGGCACGACGCGGTCACAGCCGCGCACCACGCTGTAACTGTAGTGGTAGTAACCCCCACCATTGGCGCAAGAGCCCATGCTGATCACCCAGCGCGGCTCAGGCATCTGGTCGTACACGCGGCGAAGGGCGGGCGCCATCTTGTTGGTCAGCGTGCCGGCGACGATCATCACGTCGCTCTGCCGGGGGCTCGCGCGGGGAATGATGCCGAACCGGTCGAGGTCATACCGGCTCATGTAAGCGTGGATCATCTCGACCGCGCAGCACGCGAGGCCGAACGTCATCGGCCAGAGGCTGCCCGTCCGGGCCCAGGTCACCAGCTTGTCGAGTTGGGCGACGAGGAACCCCTTCTCGACCAGCGACCGAGTGGCCTGCTTCAGCACCGCATCCTGCGCCGGGCCAGGCGGCAGCGCCTCCCGGTTCCAGGCGATCGATGTCGTCATCGGAAATCCTCCCCGGCACTCACTCCCACTCGAGGGCGCCCTTCCGCCACTCGTAGATGAAGCCGACGGTCAAAACGGCAAGGAAGGCCATCATCGAGCCGAAGCCGAGCCATCCGATGTCGCCCAACGCCACCGCCCAGGGGAAAAGGAAGGCAACCTCGAGATCGAAGATGATGAACAGGATGGCGACCAGATAGAAGCGCACGTCGAAGCGCCGACGCGCGTCGCCGAACGGCTCGAAGCCGCATTCGTAGGGCGAAAGCTTGGCAGCATCCGGGTTCTGGCGGGCGGCGAGCAGGCTGCCCCCGACCATGGCGACGGCGATGACGGCCGCGATCCCGATGAAGACGAGGATCGGGAAGTACTCGGCGAGATCGATGGTCACGACGAAGAAAACCCTCCCCGCTCCGCCGTCAAGCAGCCCACCGTGTCACCCACGATAGACGCCCGCGGCACGCTTTTCCAGCGGCTTGCCCGTTCTGTTCGAAGCCTTGAAGGAAGGGCCGATGGCGCGAGTGACGGGGCTCGAACCCGCGACCTCCGGCGTGACAGGCCGGCGCTCTAACCGACTGAGCTACACCCGCGCGCTCGGTGCGGAACTACGGTCGCTACCCCGCGAAGTCAAGCGCGGCGCACCGTGGTGGGCGGTGACGGGGTCGAACCGCCGACATCCTGTGTGTAAGACAGGCGCTCTACCGCTGAGCTAACCGCCCACCCGGCGTACGCCGCAGCACGACCGCGCCGGGCCATGCCGCCGCGGCGGCCCGCGACAAACCTCAGTTGACTGCCTCTTTCAACCCCTTGCCGGCCTTGAAGCGGACGCTGACCGTAGCCGGGATCTTGATCTCCTCTCCGGTGCGGGGGTTTCGCCCCTTGCCAGCCTTGCGCTTCGAGGTGGAGAAGGTGCCGAAACCGACGATGCGCACCTCCTGCTTCTTCTTCAGCGCGCCCTCGATCGCGGCGAACACGGTGTCGATGACCTCGGCCGCCTTGGCCTTCGAGAGGTCGGTCTTGTCGGCGACATGCGCCACGAGATCGTTTTTGTTCACCTCTGCTGCCCTCTTGCCCGTGGGGATCTCTTCGGCCGGCGCCGACTCGGAACCGGCTCCGTACCGATCGGCACTCTAGGCAGCGGCTTTCCGGCCCGTCAATCGGAGGAGCGAGGAAAGCCGCGGAAAACCGCCACTTTTCCCCGCCCCGCCGCCGCAAACCACGTTCGGCCGCCCTCTCGCAGCGGCGACTCGGCAAGAGGCCGCGGCCTTGGCCCGCTGGTTCAGTGCGCGAGCCGACCGAGAGAGGCTTCCGCCTCCCCCTTGTCGGCTGCCGGCTCGACCGCCTCCTCCCAGGCGATCGGGGTCGGCTGGCGGGTCAAAGCCTCGCGGATCACCTCGTCGACCGAGGAGACGGGAACGATCCTGAGCCCCTTCTTCACGTTGTCGGGGATCTCCGCGAGGTCCTTCTCGTTCTCCTTCGGGATCAGCACGGTGGTGATGCCGCCGCGCAGGGCCGCGAGAAGCTTCTCTTTCAGCCCCCCGATCGGCAGGACACGTCCGCGCAGCGTGATCTCGCCCGTCATCGCAAGGTCGCGCCGGACGGGGATGCCCGTCAGCGCCGAGACGATCGCGGTCGCCATCGCGACCCCGGCCGAAGGCCCGTCCTTCGGAGTCGCTCCCTCGGGCACGTGGACGTGGATGTCACGCTTCTCGAACAGCGGCGGCGCGATCCCGAACTGCAGCGCGCGCGAGCGGACATAGCTGATCGCCGCCTGCACGCTCTCCTGCATCACGTCGCCGAGCTTGCCGGTGTGCTTGACGTTGCCCTTGCCGGGCATGACCACGGCCTCGACCGAAAGCAGCTCGCCGCCCACCTCCGTCCAGGCGAGCCCGGTGACGACCCCGACCATGTCCTCGGCCTCGGCCTCGCCGTAGCGGAACTTCCGCACACCGGCGTACTTCTCGAGGTTCTTCCGCGTGATCGCGACCTTCTGGGCCTTCTTCTGCACGATCTCGCGCACCGCCTTGCGGGCGAGCCCGGCGATCTCGCGCTCGAGGTTCCTAACCCCGGCCTCGCGCGTGTAGTAGCGGATCAGGTCCCTCAGGGCGTCCTCAGAGATCGACCACTCGGACGCCTTGAGGCCGTTCGCCTCCGACACTTTCGGAATCAGGTGGCGCTTGGCGATCTCGACCTTCTCGTCTTCCGTGTAGCCCGGGATGCGGATGATCTCCATCCGATCGAGAAGCGGCTGCGGCATGCGCAGGCTGTTCGCCGTGGTGACGAACATCACATCCGAGAGGTCGTAATCCACCTCGAGGTAGTGGTCGTTGAAGGTGCTGTTCTGCTCGGGGTCCAGCACCTCCAACAGGGCGGAGGAGGGGTCGCCGCGCCAGTCCGCCCCCAGCTTGTCGATCTCGTCAAGCAGGAACAGGGGGTTGGAGGACTTCGCCTTCTTCATCCCCTGGATGATCTTGCCCGGCATCGAGCCGATGTAGGTGCGCCGATGGCCGCGGATCTCCGCCTCGTCGCGCACCCCGCCCAAGGACATGCGTACGAAGTTCCGTCCCGTCGCCTTGGCGATCGACTTGCCAAGCGAGGTCTTGCCGACGCCGGGCGGCCCGACCAAGCAGAGGATCGGGCCGCGGATCTTTTGGCTGCGCGCCTGGACGGCGAGATACTCGAGGATCCGCTCCTTCACCTTGTCGAGGCCGTAATGGTCGTCGTTCAGGATCTTCTCGGCCGCGGAAAGATCCGACTTGATCTTGGTCTTCTTCTTCCAGGGAATGGAGAGCAGCCAGTCGAGGTAGTTGCGCACCACCGTGGCCTCGGCGCTCATCGGGCTCATGGTGCGCAGCTTCTTGAGCTCGGCCTGCGCCTTCTCGCGCGCCTCCTTGGAAAGCCTGGTCTTCTTGATCTTCTCCTCGATCTCGGCCGCCTCGTCCCGGCCGTCCTCGCCCTCCCCGAGCTCCTTCTGGATCGCCTTCAGCTGCTCGTTCAAATAATACTCGCGCTGGGTCTTCTCCATCTGCCGCTTGACGCGGTTTCGGATCCGCTTCTCCACCTGCAGCACGCCGATCTCGCCCTCCATCTGGGCGAAGACCTTCTCCAGTCGCTCGGCGACGTTCGCAGTCTCCAGCAGGTCCTGCTTGTCGGGAATCTTGAACGTGAGATGGGAGGCGACCGTGTCGGCGAGCTTTGCCGGATCCTCGATCTGGTTGATCGAGACCAGCACCTCGGGCGGAATCTTCTTGTTCAGCTTGATGTACTGCTCGAACTGGCTGACGACGGTGCGCGACAGCGCCTCGAGTTCGCGCGGCTCGCCGTACACCTCCTCGATCGGCTGGATGAAGCCTTCGAAATAGGCCTCGGTCTCCTTGAAGGCGACGATCCTTGCCCGCCGGCCGCCCTCCACCAGCACCTTCACCGTGCCGTCCGGCAGCTTGAGGAGCTGCAGCACGGTGGCGATGGTGCCGACGTGGTAGATGTCGTTGGTGCCGGGGTCGTCCTGCGCGGCGTTCTTCTGTGTGACAAGCAGGATCTGCTTGTCGTCCTTCATCACCGCCTCAAGCGCGCGGACGGACTTCTCCCGCCCGACGAAGAGCGGGACGATCATGTGTGGGAAGACGACGATGTCGCGCAGGGGAAGGATCGGCAGCGTGGCCGCGGTCTCGGGCCCCTGGGCGGGCGTCTTCGGCTGGTCGGTCATCCTACGGTCTCCTACGCGGCGGCTCAGCCTGCGCACGAATGGTCACGCCGGCCGGCCCCATTGTGACAATTTGGCATATGGGGCGGGCGGAAGGCTTCGGCACCCCTTGCCGCGAATGGCGGCAGCGCGGCGGACGCAGCCGAACCCGTCCTCACGCGCTCGTGGTCTCGCCGCGCCGCTCCGCGTAGATGTAGAGGGGGCTGGCCCGGCCCTCGGCGACCTCCCGGTTCACCACCACTTCCTCGACGCCGTCGAGCCCAGGAAGGTCGAACATGGTGTCGAGCAGGATGCTCTCCATGATCGACCGCAGGCCGCGCGCCCCGGTGCGGCGCTGGATGGCGCGCGCCGCGATGGTCTTCAGCGCGTCTTCGGTGAAGGTCAGCTTCACCCCTTCCATCTCGAAGAGTCGCGCGTACTGCTTGACCAGCGCGTTCTTCGGCTTGGTCAGGATGTCGACAAGCGCCTGTTCGTCGAGGTCCTCCAAGGTCGCGATCACCGGCAGACGGCCGATGAACTCGGGGATGAGACCGAACTTCAGCAGGTCCTCGGGCTCGACCTCCTTCAGCAGCGCGCCGGTGCGGCGTTCGTCGGGGGCGCGCACGTCGGCGCCGAAGCCGATCGCCGAGCCCTTGCCGCGGGCGGCGATGATCTTCTCCAGCCCGGCGAATGCCCCGCCGCAGATGAACAGGATGTTCGAGGTGTCGACCTGCAGGAATTCCTGCTGCGGGTGCTTGCGCCCGCCCTGGGGGGGAACGGAGGCGATCGTGCCCTCCATGATCTTCAGCAGCGCCTGTTGTACCCCCTCGCCCGAGACGTCACGCGTGATCGATGGGTTGTCCGACTTGCGGCTGATCTTGTCGACCTCGTCGATGTAGACGATGCCGCGCTGGGCGCGTTCGACGTTGTAGTCGGCGGCCTGCAGGAGCTTGAGGATGATGTTCTCGACGTCCTCCCCCACATAGCCGGCTTCCGTCAGCGTGGTCGCGTCCGCCATGGTGAACGGCACGTCGAGGATGCGGGCCAGAGTCTGGGCCAGCAGGGTCTTGCCCGATCCGGTGGGCCCGATCAGCAGGATGTTCGACTTCGCGATCTCGACGTCGTTGTTCTTCTGTCCGTGCGCCAGTCGCTTGTAGTGGTTGTGCACAGCCACGCTCAGCACACGCTTGGCGTGATCCTGGCCGATAACGTAATCGTCAAGAACTTTGCAGATCTCGCGCGGGGTCGGGATGCCGTCGCGCGTCTTCACGAGGTGCGACTTGTGCTCCTCGCGAATGATATCCATGCAGAGCTCGACGCATTCATCGCAAATGAACACCGTCGGGCCGGCGATCAGCTTCCGCACTTCGTGCTGCGACTTGCCGCAGAACGAGCAGTACAGGGTGTTCTTGGAATCGCTCGATTTGCTCATGCCCGCTCCCGAGCCCGGCACGCCGCCAAGCCGGGCATGTTAGAGCCGACCCCAGACAGAGACAAGAACGGCGGGCTGCCCGCCTCAGCAGCGCTTGCGCCGGGTGATCACTTCTTCTCAGCCTCGGGGGCGGGCCGATTCTCCACCACCTGGTCGATGAGGCCGAAGGCCTTCGCCTCCTCGCCCGACATGAACCGGTCGCGTTCGAGGGTGCGCTCGATTGTTTCGAGGTCCTGCCCTGTGTGCTTGGCGTAGATCTGGTTCAGCCGGGCCCGGATGGCGAGGATCTCGCGCGCCTGGATCTCGATGTCGGTCGCTTGCCCCTGCGCCCCGCCGGAAGGCTGATGCACCATGATCCGGCTATTGGGGAGGGCATAGCGCTTGCCCTTCGCCCCGGCCGCCAGCAAGAGCGATCCCATGGAGGCCGCTTGGCCGATGCACACGGTGCTCACCGGGCTGCGGATGTACTGCATCGTGTCGTAGATCGCGAGGCCCGAGGTCACCACGCCGCCCGGGCTGTTGATGTAGAAGGCGATGTCCTTGTTCGGGTTTTCGCTTTCCAGGAACAGGAGCTGCGCACAGATCAGGCTGGCCACCTGGTCGAACACCGGACCGGTGAGGAAGATGATCCGTTCCTTCAACAGGCGCGAATAGATGTCGAACGCCCGCTCCCCGCGCGCGGTCTGCTCGATCACCATCGGCACCAGGGTGTTGCTGTACACCTCCAGAGGGTCACGCTCGCGGAACAAGGCTCTTTCCTTCCGTTTCCGAGGGGGGTCGATCGTCCCGTGCAACGACCATCAACGACGTAGCCTCAGCCCGACACCGCGCCTAGAGCCGAAGAAGCGGCGTTTGAAGCCTCCGGGTCGCGCGCGAGTTCGGCTGGCTCCACCGCCCGTTCCGTCACCTTGGCCAGCGCCACGATGAAGTCGATCACCTTGTCCTCGAAGATGGGCGCACGCAGGCGCTCGAGCGCCTGCGGGTTCTGCTGGAAAAACTCGACCACCTTGCGCTCCTGGCCCGGATAGCGGGAGGCCTCCGCCATCACCGCCCGGCGCAGCTCGTCCTGCGAGACCGAAAGATTGTTCGCCCGCCCGATCTCGGCAAGCAGGAGCCCAAGCCGAACCCGACGCTCCGCGATGGCCCGATATTCCGCCTTCAGCGTCGCCTCGTCCTTGCCGCGATCCGCCTCGTCGAGGCGGCCTTCCTTCATCTCCTGCTCGACCCGCTGCCAGATGCCGCCGAACTCCGCTTCCACCATGCCCTCGGGCACCGGGAAGGAGACGCGCTCGGCCAGCGCGTCGAGCACCGCCCGCTTCAGCCGAAGCCGCGACAGCTGGTCGTACTCGCGCTGGATCGCGCCGCGCACCGCCTCCCGCATCGCCTCAAGCGTCGCGAAGCCGTGCTTCTTGGCAAGCTCGTCGTCCACCGCCGGCGGCAAAGCACGCCGAAGTCCCTTCGCGGTCACGGTGAAAGTCGCTGTCTTGCCGACAAGCTCGGCCGTCGGATACCCCGCCGGAAAGGAGACCACGACTTCCTTCGTCTCGCCCGGCGCGAGGCCGACCAGCCCTTCGGTGAAGCCAGGGACAAACCCGGCGCCGCCGACCTCAATCTCGAAATCCGACGCCGTGCCGCCCTTGAACGGCTTGCCGTCGATCCGCCCGACGAAGTCGACCACCAGCAGATCACCCGGCTGCGCGGGTCGTGCCTCCTCGATCGGCTCGCTGCGCCGGTGCCGCCGCGCAATCTCCTCCAGCCGCCGCGCCACCTCCTCCTCCGAGGCCGTGGCGACGAGCTTCTCCACCGTGATCCCCGACAGGTCGGGGATCGCGATCTCGGGCAGCACCTCGATGTCAAGCGTGAACTCGAGATCCGCCCCGTCCGACCAGTTGACGATGTCCACCCGCGGCCGCGTCGCGGGCCGAAGCCCATGGTCGGCAACCACGCGGCGCGCGGCATCGTCCAAGGAGCGCTCCAGCACCTCGCTCATCACCGCCTGGCCGTAGCGCTGGGCGACGATCTTGGGCGGCACCTTGCCGGGGCGAAAGCCGGGAAGGCGCAGTTGACGGCCGAGTTCGGCCAGCCGCGCCTCCTTCCGCGCGGCGAGCTCGGCCGCGGGCAGAACCACCGAGAATGCGCGACGCAACCCTTCCGCCGGCTTTTCGACCACCTGCATGAGCAATCCGCCTCACCTCACCCCACCCCGCCGGGCAGTGCCTGCACTGGTGCGGGCGGAGGGACTTGAACCCCCACGACTTGCGTCACCGGAACCTAAATCCGGCGCGTCTGCCAGTTCCGCCACGCCCGCCGAACCCGCGCCGACCGCACCACCCGCGAGAGAGAGGGGGGCTCTAGCGCACCGCCGGGGCCGGGGCAAGGCGGCGTTGCGGCGGATCCCAACCCAGGCCTAAAGACGCGACGTGCCTCAAGCCCAGACCGATCCCGGCCACCCGGTTGTCGACCTCGCCGTGATCGGCGGCGGGGTCAACGGCGCCGGCATCGCCCGCGACGCCGCCGGCAGGGGCTGGACCATCGCGTTGATCGAGCAGGGCGACCTCGCCCAGGCGACGTCGTCCGCCTCGACCAAGCTGATCCATGGCGGGCTCCGCTATCTGGAGCAGTACGCCTTCCGCCTCGTCCGCGAGGCGCTGGCCGAGCGCGAGGTGATCTGGAGGATCGCTCCCCACATCGTCTGGCCGCTGACCTTCGTGCTGCCGCACGACCCGTCCCATCGCCCTGCTTGGCTCATTCGTCTCGGCCTTTTTCTCTACGACCATTTGGGCGGTCGGCAGCGCCTGCCCCGCACGCGCGTGCTCGATCTGCGGGCCGCTGCCGAAGGCGCGGCGCTTCGCGAGGGGCTCACGCGCGGCTTCGCCTACGCCGACTGCTGGGTGGACGACGCCCGCCTCGTCGTCCTCAACGCCCGCGACGCAGCCGACCGCGGGGCGCGCCTCCTCCTCCGCACGCGCTGCCTCCGTGCCGAACGCGACGGCGGGCTCTGGCGGCTCACCCTCGAGGACACGGAAAGCGGCCTGCGGCGCGATCTTGCCGCCCGTGCGCTCGTCAATGCGGCAGGGCCCTGGGTTGCGCGCGTGCTGAAGACGGCCATCGGCATGCGGAGCCCGGTCTCGGTCCGTCTCGTGCGGGGCAGCCACATCGTCGTGCCGCGCCTGTTCGACCACGCTTGCGCCTACCTCCTGCAGAACACCGACGGCCGGGTGGTGTTCGCCATCCCCTACGAGGACGACTTCACCCTGATCGGCACCACCGACGTCGATCACGACGGCGACCTCGCCGAGGTCCGGGCGACAGGAGAGGAGGTCCTCTATCTTTGCCGCGCCGTTTCACTCTGGTTTCGCCGCCCGGTCGCACCCTCGGACGTGATCTGGTCCTACGCCGGCGTCCGCCCGCTGTACGACGACGGCGCGTCCGCCGCCCAGGAGGCCACGCGCGACTACGTCCTCGCCCTCGATGCTCCGGCCGGCGCCCCTGCCCTGCTGTCGGTGTTCGGCGGCAAGATCACCACCTATCGCCGTCTCGCCGAGGCTGCGCTTGCCAAGCTCGCGCCGCATCTGCCTGTCGTGCGCGGTCTCGCCCCGGGCTGGACCGGGCGGACCCCGCTGCCGGGCGGGGATTTCCCCATCGACGGGGTGGCGAGACTGACGGCGGAGATCGCCGCGCGCTTTCCCTTCCTCGATGCGCGAACCGTCCGCCGCCTCGCCCGCTCCTACGGCACGCTCGCGCCGCGCGTCCTCGGTGATGCCAGTACGCCCGAAGAGCTCGGACGCGACCTTGGGGCGGGGCTCACCGAGGCGGAACTTCTCTGGCTGGTCCGCCACGAATGGGCGCGCACGGCGGAGGACGTGCTGTGGCGCCGCACCAAGCTGGGCCTTCGCCTGGATTCGGCCGGGCGCGAGGCGGTTGCCCGCGCCATGGACGGGCTGCGGACGGAGGCGACAGCGTGAGCGGCTTCGTCCTTGCCATCGACCAGGGCACCACCTCGACGCGGGCACTCGTTTTCGCCGCCGACCGGCGTTTGATCGGCTCCGCCCAGGAGGAATTCCCGCAGCACTACCCCGCCCCGGGGTGGGTCGAGCACGACCCGGAGGACCTCTGGCGCACCACGCTCTCGACCGCGCGCGCGGCCCTCGCGCGGGCCGGGCTGTCCCCGTCCTCGGTCGCCGCGATCGGGCTCGCCAACCAGCGCGAGACAACCCTCCTGTGGGACCGTGTCGACGGGCCGCCCCATCCATCGCGCCCTCGTCTGGCAGGATCGGCGCACGGCCGGCACCTGCGCGCGGCTGCGCGAGGAGGGCCACGAACCTGCCGTCGCGGCGCGGACGGGGCTGCTGCTCGACCCCTATTTCTCGGCGACCAAGATCGCGTGGCTCCTGGAGCACGTGGCGGGCGCGCGCGAAGCCGCCGAAGCCGGCCGCCTTGCCTTCGGCACCGTCGAATTCCTGGCTGATCTGGCGCCTCACCGGAGGTCGTGTGCATGCCACGGATGTCACCAACGCCTCGCGCACGCTGCTGTTCGATCTGGCGCGCCTCGCTTGGGACGAGGACCTCTGTCGCCTCTTCCGAATTCCTCCGGCAATCCTTCCCGTGGTGCGGGACTGCGCAGACGACTTTGGCACGACCGACCCCGCATGGTTCGGCGCGGCGATCCCGATCCGTGGCGTGGCAGGCGACCAGCAGGCGGCGCTGGTCGGCCAAGCCTGTTTTGCCCCCGGCATGGTGAAGGCGACCTACGGCACCGGCGCCTTCGTCCTGCTCAACACCGGCGCGGCACCCGTCCGGTCGCGCAATCGGATGCTGACCACCCTCGCCTACCGCTTCGCCGGCAGAACAGCCTATGCGCTCGAGGGCGCCGTGTTCGTCGCCGGGGCCGCCGTGCAGTGGCTGCGCGACGGGCTCGGCCTGATCGCCGCCGCTCCCGAGACTGACCGCCTTGCCGCCGCGGCGGATCCGGCCCAGCCGGTGGTGCTGGTTCCGGCCTTCACCGGGCTTGGCGCGCCGTGGTGGGACGCCGAGGCCCGTGGCGCGCTGTTCGGGCTCACCCGCGGCACAACGCGGCGAGAGATCGCGCGCGCCGCACTCGATTCGATCGCGTTTCAGACCTGCGACCTTCTTGGCGCGATGCGCGAGGACTGGGGTGGCGACGGTCCCTCGGTCCTGCGGGTGGACGGGGGGCTCGCCGTCTCCGACTGGACCATGCAGCGGATCGCCGATCTCGCGGGCGTTCCCGTCGACCGCCCGCGGTTGCGCGAGACGACCGCCCTCGGCGCGGCTTGGCTTGCCGGCTTTGCTTCGGGGCTTTATCCGGGGCCGGAGGAGACGGCGCATGCCTGGGCCGCCGAACGCCGCTTTCTCCCCGCGCTCGACGAGGCTGCCCGCGCCCACGCCCTCGCCCTCTGGCGCGACGCCGTGCGGCGCACGCTCTCCAGCCGACAGGGCTGACCGACGCAGGGCCGCCGCCGTCCCGCCACGCGACTGCCGCGACGGCATGCTTGACCCGCGCTACCATGCCGTTCGTGACCCACCTTCCCCTCCCCCTCGCCGCGCGCGGTCCCGACGCCGCCGCCGGGCCGCCGCCCGCCCTCTCCGTCGTCGTCCCCGCCTTCAATGAGCAGGAGGTGCTGCCCGAGTTCCATCGCCGTCTTTCCGCGGTGATGGAGGAGCTCGGCCTTGCCTGGGAGGTGGTCTATGTGAACGACGGCTCGCGGGATGCGACCCTGGCGGTGATGCTGGCCCTGCGCGACCGCGACCCGCATGTCTGCGTGGTCAACCTGTCGCGCAATTTCGGCAAGGAGATCGCGCTGACCGCGGGCCTCGACCACGCGCGGGGAACGGAGGCCGTGGTGGTCATCGACGCCGACCTCCAGGACCCGCCGGAGGTGATCCCTGACCTCGTTCGCGCCTGGCGCGAGGGCTACGACGTTGTCTATGCGCAGCGCCGGGCGCGCGCGGGCGAAACCTGGCTGAAGCGGGCCACGGCAGCGGCCTTCTACCGCGTGATGGAACGGCTCGGCGGGCGCGTCCGGCTGCCGCGCGACACGGGCGATTTCCGGCTGATGAGCCGGCGCGCCACCGACGCGCTTCTCAAGCTGCGCGAACAGCATCGCTTCATGAAAGGCCTGTTCGCCTGGATAGGCTTTCCCGCCAAGGGCGTGCTGTACGATCGTGCCCCGCGCGCAGCCGGCACCACCAAGTGGAACTACTGGAAGCTCTGGAACCTCTCCCTTGAGGGCATCACCAGCTTCACCGTCGCGCCGCTCAAGGTCGCGACCTATCTCGGTCTTGTGTGCGCCACCGGCGCCCTGCTCTACGGCGCCTTCATGGTCGTGCGCACGCTCCTCTTCGGCAACCCCGTACCGGGCTACCCGAGCCTGATCACCGTGGTGCTGTTCCTCGGCGGGGTGCAGCTCGTCACCTTGGGCATCATCGGCGAATACCTGGGACGGGTGTTCAATGAGACGAAGGGCCGCCCGCTCTATTTCGTCGAGCGGCATCTGCCGAGCCGGCCGCCCCTTGCGTCAGCGGCAGACGAGAAGAGCGCCGGCCATCTCGCAACCCCGCGCGCCGCCGAGTAGCGGCCACAGCTCCGCGAGCACGAGCCTCAGTTCGCCCGGCGCCGCCGCTGTCGCGGCGATGTCCGCGTCGCGGCAGACGCGGAGAGCTCGGCCAGCGCGCGAGCTGCATCGTGTTCACCGGCACGACCTGTTCCGAGACGAGGAGGAGAAGCTCCTGCACCCGCTCGCGCGTCGCGTGGCCGTCGGCGGGGATGCACGGCCAGGACGGCAGGACGGTCACCCGTTTTGCTTCCGCAATCAGAGGGCGAAGCGCCTCGGCATCGACCGTCCAGGGCGCGCGGCGGGAGGCCCATTCCGCGAGCGCCGCCCGGTTCGGAGCGGCATCGACCGCCTGCAGCGCGCCGAACAACAAGACAAGGACGGGGCCGGAACGGAACGCACGCGCAACAAGGGCGAACGACCCGATCAGCAGGGCGTAGAGCACCGGCCAGAAGAAGCGCCCCGAGGCGCGGAACTGCTCAAGCAGCGCGGGCGGCGGCCCCAGGTCGAGCACGACCTGCCCGCCGAGGCCCACGCGGTGGGAGACGGCAATCGCGGTCAGCCCGAGGAGGACGAGGGCGAGCCCCCCGTGCCGCCGCAGCAGGGCCCCCGCTGCGGCGGGCCTGCCGATGACGGCCGCCGCCATGGCGGCGATCAGCCCGGCCCCGAGCCACCCATACCCCTCCCAGCCGCCGAAGCCGGTGGCGTCGATCTCGCGGCGGACGGACGGAAAGAAGAACGATCGCGCCGGCCAGAGCGGCGAGAGGAGGTTGAGCGCATAGTTGCCGTACCCCCCCTCCCCGACCGCGCCGAGATAGCCGAACAGCGCAAGCGCGCCGCCGACCGCGACCGCCGCCGCCACCACCCCGATCGCCGCACCGAGCCAGCGCGGCTCGCCCCGGAGGATCAGGCTCAGCGGCGCGGCGCCGAGAAGGGCCAGCACCATCGCAGCGAGATACGGGTGGACGAGCAGGGCGGCGGTCGCAAGACCCGCCGCCCAGGCCCAGACCGAACGGCGCGGGTTGCGCACGGCCAAGAGCGAGAGGCCGAGAGCCAGCAGGATGAGGAAATGGCCCATGAGTGCGGCATGGCCGTGACGCGCAAGCCAAGCCGGCATCGCGAGGGCGGCGAGCGCAACCCCGAGGGCGGGCAGAAGGCGCCTCTCCCCGGCCGAGCGCAAGGCGAACACCGCGGCGATCGGCTGCAGCACCATCACAAGGACATGCCATAGCCCGATGCCGTGGAAGCCCGCCGGCAAGACGCCCGAAAACGCCTTCAGGAGGATGGCGAAGAGAGGGATGCCGTCGGCAAGCGCGATGTTCGTCCCGCCGTCGCCGAGCCGCCGCGCCACGAGAAGAGGCCAGCCCCACGGTTCGGCCAGGAAGTAGCGCTGGGCGACGATGTGCTGGGCGATGTCGCCCAGGCTGCGCCAAGCGGGGTATGACGGGGGCCAGACGAAGTCGTAGGGAAGCAGAAGCGCGGCGGTGACTGCTCCGGCGAGGCCGGCGAGCCCGTAGGCGAGGGGGGCGCTGCGAACTTCGAGCATCATCTGAACCCGCCACAATCCCGCCAAAGCTCCGTCCTCGTCTCGACGAAGGTGCTCCCGATGATCCCGACCGTGCCGGTCGATGCGCCGGTGCGAAAGGGGTCCACGGGATGTTCTCCGCCGAAGTCCGTCACGCGCTGCCGCTTGAGCAGCCGGCCGTCGCCGTCGAGCCTGCCGGCTTGCCGATCGCGCAGACCGCCGCCGAAGGGCTTCCTCTTCCCGCCAACGATCTCGCCGCCACCCGCCGGCCGGGGCCCGTCGCCCGCGCGCTCAAGCGCGCGATCGACGTCCTCGGTGCCGTCGCTCTCCTCATCGTCTTCGCGCCGCTGATGGCGGTCATCGCCCTCCTTGTCGCCCGCGACGGCGGCCCTGTGCTCTACGGCCATACCCGGGTCGGCCGCGGCGGGGTGCCGTTCCGCTGCCTCAAGTTCCGCAGCATGGTGGTCGATGCCGATGCCCGGCTTGCCGCCCTGCTCGAGCGCGATCCCGCCGCCCGCGCCGAGTGGGAGGCGACGCGCAAGCTGCGGAAGGATCCGCGCGTGACAGCCATCGGACGGGTGCTGCGCGCCACCTCCCTCGACGAGCTGCCGCAGCTCTTCAACGTGCTGGCCGGCGACATGAGCCTCGTCGGCCCGCGCCCGGTGCAGCAAGCGGAGCTCGCCCAGTTCTACGGGGCGGCGGCCGCCCACTACCGGGCCGTCCGGCCCGGCCTCACGGGGCCCTGGCAGATCAGCGGCCGCAGCGACACCACCTACGCCGAGCGCGTCGCGTACGACGTCGCCTATGTCGAGCGCTTCTCGCTGCTGACCGATCTCGCCATTCTCCTGCGCACGCCCTTCGCCGTGCTGGCGCGCAAGGGCGCCTACTGACGCGCGCATCCGGGAGGAGTGGTGCTGCCGCGCCGCTCCGGATGCGCTACCCCTCCTTCATGCGAGACCGCCTTCTCGGCGCTGCCGGCACCGATGACGGCAACGCGACCCGGCGCATCCTCGGCGGCGCGTTCTGGAACCTGCTCGGCCGCGGCCTGCCGCTCATCGTGGCGCTCGTGCTCACGCCTCCGCTCGTCTCGGCGCTCGGCATCGAGCGCTGGGGCCTGTTTACCCTGGCCCTCGGGCTCGTCGGCATGTTCGGCGTGTTCGACCTCGGCGTCGGCGCCGCGCTGACCCGGACGATCGCCGACCGGATTGGGCGAGGCGAACGGGAGGGCGAGGAGGCGCTGATCGCCTCGGCTCTCGTGTTCCTGCTCGCGGTCAGCGCGGCCCTCGCGGCCGGGCTGTGGGGCGCGGTGCCCTGGCTGATCGGGCAAGCCCTCGCCGTGCCGCCCGCCTTGCAGGCGGAGGCGATCGCTGGCTTCCGCGCGCTTGCCGCCGCCGCCCCCCTTGTCGTGGCCAACGCCGCGCTGTGGGGCGTGCTCGCGGCGCACGGCCGCTTCCGCGCCGCCAATCTCGCCACCATGCCGGTGGCGGTGCTCTACTACCTCGGCCCGCTCCTCGTGCTCGCGGTGTGGGACTCGCTTGCCGGGGTGATGCTCGCTCTCGTCGGCGCCCGGCTCCTGAACACGCTGAGCTACCTGTGGCTCACGCGCGACCTCGTCCCGCTCGCGGCGTTTCGTCGCACCCGTCTCGTCGCGGTCGTCCCGCTCCTACGCCTTGGCGGCTGGCTCAGCCTCTCCGGCGTCCTGACCCAGGCGAGCCTCTATCTCGACCGCTTCCTGATCGGTGCCTTTCTCTCGCTCGCGGCGGTCGCCTTCTACGCCACCCCACTCGATCTCGCGATGCGGCTCTGGATCCTGCCTGTGGCTGTGGCGCAGGCGTTGATGCCGGCGCTCGCGTCCAGCTTCCGCGCGCGGGCCGAGGAGACGGCGCGGCTGACGCGACGGGCTGTCCTTCTCGTCGGTGCCCTTGTTCTGCCCGGCTCCATCGTGCTCTCGGGCGGGGCGGAGACGCTGCTTCGGCTCTGGCTTGGGCCGGCCTTCGCCGAAGGAGGGGCGACTGTCCTGCGCATCCTCGCCGTGGGCATCCTCTTTTCCTGCGCGTCCTTCGCTCCGGGCAGCCTGCTCGAGGCGATCGGCCGGCCGGACGTCACGGCGCGGCTGCAGGTCCTCGTCGCTCTCGCTTCGATCCCGCTCCTTCTTCTGCTTCTTCGCCTCGGCGGCATCGAGGGGGCGGCCTTGGCTTGGGCCTTGCGCTGCGCGGGCGAGTGGGCCGGACGGACGGTGCTGGCGGCCCGTCTTTATCCGGCGGCTGCACGCGGTCTGCGCGTCTCCGCCGCCCCGCTTGTGGCCTCGGGAACCGCTCTCGGGCTCGCCCCCGCGGTCGCCGGCGCGGGACAGGCCGCGTTGCTTGCTCTCTCCGTCCTGCTTTTCGTGACCTTCGGCCTGCGCGCCCTGGAGGCGGAGGAGCGCGCCGCCCTGCGGCGGCCCATGCACCTCCTGCGCACCATGCGATGAACCTCGTCGTCAACGGGCGCTTCCTCGTCCAGGCCGTGACGGGTGTGCAACGGGTGGCGCGGGAACTGGTCGCCGCCGCCGATCTGCTCGCAGCGGAAGGACGCTGGCCTGCGACCCGACTTGTCGCGCCGCCCGGTGCCCGCCTGCCTGAGCTGCGGACGATGGCAGCCGGAACGACCGGGCCCCTCTTCGGCCAAGCCTGGGAACAGGTCGTGTTGCCGGTCGCGACCGGCGGCGGGTGGCTGCTCAATCTCGGCAACACGGCTCCCCTCGCCGCGGGCGCGCGGCAGACCGTCCTGATCCACGACGCCGGGGCCTTCGACACCCCGGGCTCCTACAGCATGGCCTTCCGCACCTGGTATCGGCTGCTGCAGCGGACCCTCGCACGGTTCGGCGCCCGGATCGTGACGGTCTCGAACTTTTCGCGTGGCCGCATTGCCGCCGCCTTGCGGCTCGATCCGGCCACCATCCCCGTGATCCCCGAAGGCGCGGAACACATCCTGCGCGAGCCGGCGGACCTGTCGGTGCTGGCGCGCAACGAACTGGTCCCCGGCCGCTACGTGCTCGCCGTCGGCACGGGGGCTCGGCACAAGAACCTCTCGCTGCTGGCCGCCGCCCGCGGCCTCCTCGCCGAACGGGGGCTTGCTCTGGCCGTGGCCGGACGGGCCGATCCGTCCGTGTTCCGGCGGGCGGGCGCGCTCGAGGGAGCGATCTCGCTCGGGCGCGTTACCGACGGCGAACTCCGCGCGCTCTACGAGCACGCCGCCGCGCTTCTGTTCCCATCCCGATACGAAGGCTTCGGCCTGCCGCCCCTCGAGGCGATGGCCTGCGGCTGCCCGGTCATCGCCGGCGCGGCGGGAGCGGTGCCCGAGATCGTCGGCGAGGACGCGATCCTCTTCCCGCCCGACGACGCAAGGGCCCTGGTCACCGCCCTCGATCGCCTCATCGGCGATCCCGACCTCGCGCGCCGGCTGCGGGAGGGTGGGCGGAGGCGCGCTGCCCGCTTCACTTGGCGTGCCGCCGCCGAGGCGCTGCGGGACACGCTGCCGGAGGAGGTGCGGTGAAGGTCGCGATCGTGCATGAGTGGCTCGACACCTACGCGGGGTCGGAACGCGTGGTCGAGCAGATGCTGGCGGTGTTTCCCGAGGCCGATCTCTACGCGCTCTGCGACTTCCTGCCGGAGGGCGAGCGGGGCTTCCTCGCCGGCCGGCGGCCGCGCACCACCTTCATCCAGCGACTGCCCTTCGCCCGCCGCCGCTTCCGCAACTATCTCGGGCTCATGCCGCTTGCGATCGAGAGCCTCGACCTCGCCGGCTACGATCTCGTGCTGTCCTCCTCGCACGCCGTCGCCAAGGGCGCGATCACCGGCCCCGGCACCCTGCACATCGCCTATGTGCATTCGCCGATGCGCTATGCCTGGGACTTGCAGGCCCAGTACCTTCGCGAATCGGGGCTCGAGGGCGGGATCAGGGGCGCCTACGCGCGTTGGCTCCTGCATCGGCTCCGGCTGTGGGACCAGGCGAGCGCCGCGCGCCCCGACGCCATCCTCGCCAACTCGAGCTATGTCGCGGAGCGGATCCGCAAGGCCTGGCGACGCGAGGCCGAGGTGCTGCATCCGCCGGTCGACACCGAGGCGTTCTCCGTCGGCACGGCGGCCCGCACCCACTTCCTTGTCGCCTCCCGGCTCGCGCCCTACAAGCGCGTCGATCTCGTCGTCGCCGCGTTCCGACGCATGCCGGGCCGCAAGCTTGTGGTCGTCGGCGACGGGCCGCAGAGGGCGCAGGTCCGAAACGCGGCGGAAGGGGCGCCGAACATCGAACTTCGCGGCCACGTGCCTCGCGACGAGTTGGTGCGGCTCATGCGCACCGCACGCGCCTTCGTCTTCGCCGCCGAGGAGGATTTCGGCATCGCGCTCGTCGAGGCGCAGGCCTGCGGCACGCCCGTGATCGCCTTCGGCCGCGGCGGGGCGCGTGACATCGTGCGCAGCCCCGAGACGGGCGGCGAGCCGACCGGGATCCTGTTCGCCGAGCAGTCGGTGGAGGCGATCGTCGAGGCGGTGGATCGTTTCGAGCACGACCCCTCGCCGTTCACGCCCGCGGCCTGCCGCGCCAACGCGGAACGGTTTTCGGTCGCACGGTTCCGGGAGGGTCTGCGCGCGGCCGTCGCGCGCCACCTCGGCCATGGCTGAGCCCCGCTTCTCGCTGATCGTCGCCACGGTCGGCCGCACTGCCGAACTCGGCAGCCTGCTCGAGAGCGTGCTTGCACAGGATCGGAAGGACGTCGAGGCGATCGTGGTCGACCAGAACCCCGACGGCCGTCTCGTCCCCGTGCTTGCCCCGTTCCGGGACCGGCTCGCGCTCGCCCATCTGCGCACCCCGCGCCCGCACGCGAACGCCGCCCGCAACCTCGGCCTCGCGCACGCCCGCGGCGACCTCGTCGCCTTCCCGGACGATGACTGCCTCCACCCTCCCGGCGTGCTCGATCGCGTCGATCGCGCGTTCCGTGACGACCCGGACCTCGCCATCCTGACCGGACCCGCGGCGTCTCCCTCCGGCGGGCTCGGCTCGGGGCGGTGGCGCGAGGAAGGCGGCACGATCGACCTGCGTTCCGTCTGGACCAGCGTGATCGAGTTCAACCTTTGGCTCCGCCGCGAGGTTGCGCTCGCCTTGGGCGGATTCGACGAACGCCTCGGCCCCGGCACGCAGTTCGGCTCGGCGGAAGGAAACGACCTCGTCGCGCGCGCGATCCGCGCCGGCCATCGCGCCGTCTACGACCCGGGGCTTCGCATCATCCACCCCGACAAACGGCGGACGGAGATCGCGGCTTCCCGCGCCCGCATCTACGGCGCGGGCCTCGGGCACGTGCTCCGTCGGCATGCGCCTCTCTCGTCCATCCTGACCTTCCTCCTGCGCCCGGCCGGCGGCATGGTGCGCGGCCTGATGCGTGGCGATGCGCTTGAGGCGCGCTACTTCGCGGCGACCCTACGGGGACGGCTCGAGGGTCTCCTCGCCCGGGAGCTGCGGCGATGACGTGCCTTGCCGTCGGCATCGCCACCCGCGGCAGGGCGGCGATCCTCGCCGAAACGATCGCGGAACTTGCCCGGCAGACGCGCGCACCGGACGAGATCCTCGTCTGCCACGTCGGGCCCGAGGACGTCGGCGATGTGCCGCGACACCACCCCTCGCTCCGCTTCCTCCCCTCAAGCCCAGGCCTGCCGCGCCAGCGCAACGCGATCCTGGAGGCGACGGCGGCCGACATTCTCCTCTTCCTCGACGACGACTTCTTCCCCGCCCCCGACTATCTCGCGGTGCTCGAGCGCGTCTTCGCGCTGCGGCCCGATTGCGTCGTCGCCACCGGAACGGTGATCGCCGACGGGGCGAAAGGTCCAGGACTGACGCCAGAGGAGGCGCGTGCGATCCTCGCCGCCGACCGACCGCCCGAAGACCCGCTGGCGGTGCAGCCGCACTTCAACGGCTACGGCTGCAACATGGCGGTGCGGATGGACGTGGTGCGAAACACAGGCATTCGGGTCGACGAACGCCTGCCGCTTTACGCCTGGTACGAGGACATCGACTTCACCCGAGCGCTTGGCCGGCACGGCGCAATCCTGAGGCTCGCCGGGGCGCGCGGCGTGCATCTCGGCGTCAAGCAGGCGCGAAGCCCAGGGCTCAGGCTCGGCTACAGCCAGGTCGATCAACCCGATCTATCTCGCGCGCAAGGGCACCTTCCCCTGGAGCCACGCCATTCCGTCCGCCGCGCGCCATCTCGCGATCAACGCCGCGCGGTCGTTCTTTCCCGAACCGCACGTCGACCGCTTCGGGCGCTTGCGGGGCAACCTTCTTGCCTTGTTCGACCTCGCACGCGGCCGGGTGGAGCCGGAGCGGGCGCTCGCGCTCTGAGGCCTAGGGCGCGGGGAAGAGCGCGTCGCTCCGGCCGAGGACCCGGTAGGCGAGGAGGCCGATCCACTCCCTCAGCCCCGTCTCCAGAAGCTGCAGCCGTTGCGGGAACGGATCGTCATAGAGCGCGGCGAGGCTGCGACCGGTGCGGTAGTTGACCGGCCACGGTACGATCTCCCAGCCGGCCTTGCGGAAGGCGCCGACGGAGCGCGGCATGTGGCTCGCCGAGGTAATGAGAAGCCAGGTCTCGCCCGCCTTGGGCCCGACCAGGCGACGGGTGAAGACCGCGTTTTCCCAGGTGTTGCGGGAGTCGCTCTCGAACAACAGCCGATCTCCAGGTACGCCCAGGGCGAGGAAGAGCGCACGCGCGACGTCGGCCTCGCTGAGGGCGCCGTGCACGAGCGACCCCTGCCCGCCGGTGAAGACAAGACGCGCCTCGGGGTAGCGTCTGGCGAGCACGACGAGTTCCGTCATCCGCTCCGCCGCGCCGTTCAGGGCGGGAATGCCGCGCGCCTCGGTGAGATTCTGCTCGACCGCCCCGCCGAGCACGATGACGCCGTCGACGCGAGACGGAGCGGCTGCGGGGCGGGCGAAGCGCTCCTCCAGCGGCAGCACGACGAGCGGCGGCAGCGGGGTCGCAAGGACAACGAGATAGATGCCGAGGCCCGCCGCGATCGGCCACCGCCCCCAGCGCCGCCCGCGCCAGATCGCAACAAGGCCGATCAGCGCGATGAGCAGCGCGAAGGTGCCGGGCCGGAAGATGAACCAGAACGTCTTGGAAATGATGTGGAGGAAGGTGTCCATGCCCCGCTCCTAGCGCGGAGGATCGCGCAGGCGCCAAATCTCGACCGGGCCACGCTCCTCCGCCACCGTCGCGGCCAGCTCGTAGGCGTCACGGACAGCGGCAGCGATCGTGGCGAGCGCCTCGGCGCGGATCACGTGTGTCCATCCGCGGTCGATCACGATCGCGGGTGGGCGCGCGGCAAGGATACGCGCGAGCTCATCGTCGGCGTCGATCGGCAGCACGTTGGCGTGATGGCCGGTGAGGTGGGCCGGAAAGGGAAAGCGGCTTGCGGGCTCCATATGCGCCAGAAACAGGACGGTGACGTGGTAGTTGGCCATGAAGACCACCGAGCGCGGCGGCAGTTCGGCGGCGAGGAGGCGCGCCACCTCGCGCACCGGATCAGGGCGCCACAGGCCTGCGCCGGACCGGAGCCGTGGCAGCGCCTCGTCGCGGAACGCGGAGCCGGCGACAGCGGCGATCACGAGTGCGACCGTCGCTTTCGGGGCATGGGTGCGCAGGGCGAGCGCAAGCCGAACCGCGCCGATGCCAGCGAGCAACGACAACGGCGGCAAGGCGATCAGGAAGTAATGCAGGAAGTACATGCCGGGCGCGGCAATGGCGGCGGCAGCGACCAAAAACCAAACCCAGCCGAAGAGGAGAGCCCATCGGTCGCAACGGCGCGGCGGAACGGAGGCGAAGAGCGCGAGGATGAGAGCGGCGGCGAGCGTGAGGACCGGCGTTGTGAGGGCCCAGAGCACGCCGGGTGGGTCGATCGGCACCCCTTGATAGCGAAGCGGGGCGAGAACGAGGGCGTCCCACAACACGTCGGCGGCCCCCATCAGCCCGTAGACTCCGAACAGCAAGGCGGTGGGCGACCCGCAGGCGAGGGCATAGAGGGCAGCGCGACCGAGCAAACCGCGCAGCGAGAGCCGACCGCTGCCAGAGTGTCGGAAGCACGGCGACGGCGAAGGCGAAGCAGCCTTCGAAAAACACGACCTGCTTGATGAGCAGGGCGAAGCCGATGAGAAGACCCATCGCCGCGAGCGGACCGGGCCGGATGGGGCGGTCATGGCCCTCGCCCGCAGCGCGCACCGCAATCAGGAGCGCGGCGGCAACGAAGGGAGCGAACAGGATCTCCGTATTGGTCGCAAGCCCCGTCAGAAGCGACGACTGCCCCGCATAGAGAAAGCCTGCGGTCAGGGCAGCCGCACGCCCCGCACCGAGGTGCTGCGCGATGCCGACGAGGAGGGTCGCCGTGGTCGCGACCGCGATGACGCCGAGCAGGCGCACCGCGACCAGATCCTCGCCGAACAGAGCGAACGCAAGGACGAAAAGTGCGGGGGCACCGGGCGGGTGCATGTCCCACACCGCGAGGAATGGCCAGCCCCCTTCGCGCCAGGCGCGCGCCTGAAGGAGATAGAGGCCTTCGTCCGTGTCGATGACGGCGGGCAGGAACGCAAGGGCCCGCGCGAGCCCGGTGGCAGCCAGCATCAACAGCGGCACCGCTCCGGGAAGGTCGAGAACGCGCCTCATCGCGGCAGGAACCAGCCGGGGGCGAGCACGTCGATGCCGTCGAAGCGGCCCAACAGGTCGCGCGTCGGATCGAGCGCGGCGCGCGCGAGGGCCAGGGTGTCCGCGTCGCGCAGCACGTAGAATGTTGCCTCCTCGTATCGGCCTGCGCCGAGCCGTTCGGCCATCTCCGCCCGAAGCCGCTCGACCGCGCGCCGATCGACGCGCGCGAGATAGACGGCGTCGGTGGCGAGACGGTGGGCGGCGGCGAGGCGCGCGAGCGGCTCCCAGTGCGCGCCGAGATTCTCCGCCGGCACCGCCCTCAGCCGCGCATAGCGCTCGGCCGCCTCCTGCCAGAACGGGTCAGCGAGGCGCGGCAGAGGCTCCCGCGGGGCCTCGGCGACCAGGCCACGCAGCCGCTCGAGCCCGACCGAGACGTCAGCGAGCTGCACCGGCGCGGCAAGGAGCAGGATCGCGGCCGCCGTCCGCCCGCGCCATCGCGCCGAGACGACGGCGACGGCAGCGAACAGGGCAGCATAGGACAGCGGCCAGACGAAGCGCTCCGACGCCCGCAGCAGGTCGGCAAGTTGCCGAACGGGCTCCGGCAAGGGGATCTCGAACAGGATCGTGCCGGCGAGGGCGGGACGGTTGCCGACGGCGAACGCGAGAAGCCCCAACAGCGCAAGCATCAGCACGGCATGACGCCCGAGGGGGAAGGGCAGGGAAAAAGGCCCCGAGATCGCGGCAACTGCTGCAGCACCAAGCAGGAGAAGGGCGCCGAGGCCGAGATAGGAGCCGCCGTGCTCCCAGTGCCGCAAGGTAGGCAGTTCCGGCAGAAACCGTCCCCACTCCGCGGCATCGAAGGGAGCAAGAAGGTCGAGCGCGGTCATTCCGTAGCCCTCGCCGATCGGCGACGGGGCGCCGCGCAGCACGAAGAACCCTGCCGCCCACAGCGCGGCCAGCGTCACCCCGATGACGAGGGCGGCCTCGACGGCCGTCCAGGCGAGGCGCCGGTCGCGGCGGAGGCGATCGATGAGGTCGGCCGCCCAAAGTGCCGCGACCATGGCGAGGAGATAGGACTGGACCAGGGCCGCGACGGCAAGCAGCCCCGCCCAGCCCGGCGCCTGCACCGCGCGTGCAGGTGGCGGGCGAAGGGCCAGCGCCAGCGCCGCAACCAGGAGCCAGTGCGCGGCCAGTGCGAAATGCCCGCCCATCCGGTTCAGCATCATCGGCTGGGCGACGAACACCACCGCCCCGGCCCCACGCACGACCGGGTCCTCGGTCGCCCGTCCAAGCAGCGCCCATGCCGCCGCTGCCTGCAGCGCGCCGCAGACGACAAGCCAAGCCCCCCAGTACTGCTCGACTGCCACGACCCCGCGCAACGCCTTGAGGAGGAAGGCAAGCAGAGGGATGACGTCGGCGTAGAAGATCGACGAGCCGAGCTCGAGCCCCCAGTCGGGATTGAGCCCGGGGGGCACGAGCCACGGGGCGGAGCGAAAGTAGGTCCAGGCGATCCAGTACGCGACCGGATCTGGGCCAAGCGGGCCTGCCAGCATCCAGCCGATGTCGCCAGGGTCGAGAATGCGTGGCCCGTAGGCGAGGAGCGGCAGAGTGCCGCCGATCAGGATCGCGATTGTGACCGAAAGCGCGGAGGCGGCGGGCCGAGGACGCACGTCACAGGCCGCGGCGCCGGCCGCGCCGCCCAAGACCCACCCTTGCTCGCGGCCGCGCTTGACCCATCGGGGGTCGAGGATCATGTTCCGGGGCGGAACGGATCAAGACGCGAAGAGGGCTGATGCCGAAGGAGGACATGATCGAGTTCGACGGAACGGTGACGGAGTTGCTGCCGAACGCCATGTTCCGCGTCAAGCTCGACAACGACCACGTCATCCTCGCCCATACCTCGGGAAAGATGCGCAAGAATCGCATCCGGGTCCTTGCCGGCGACCGGGTGAAGGTCGAGATGACGCCCTATGACCTGACGAAGGGGCGGATCACGTTCCGCTTCAAGTGAGCGCGGCCGAAGCCGCTCCCGAGACGGCCCCCCTGGTTCTCGCCTCCGCCTCGCCGCGTCGTCTCGACCTCTTGCGCCAGATCGGGGTCCAGCCCGACGCCGTGGTGCCGGCGGAGGTCGACGAGACCCCGCGCAAGCGCGAGTTGCCGGCCCAGCTTGCCCGGCGGTTGGCGCAAGCGAAGGCCGAGGCCGTGGCACGCCTCTACCGCAACGCTTTCGTCATCGGGGCAGACTGCGTGGTGGCGGTGGGAAGGCGGGTGCTTGCGAAGACGGAATGCGCGCAAGCGGCCAAGAGCCACCTCGCCCTCCTGTCGGGGCGGCGGCACCGGGTGTATTCCGCCGTCGCGGTGGTCGCGCCGGACGGGCGCCAGGCCGCGCGCCTCGTCACCACCGTCGTCGCTTTCAAGCGGCTGACGGAGGCCGAGATCGCCGGCTACCTCGCCTCCGGCGAGTGGCGGGACAAGGCGGGCGCCTATGCCATCCAGGGGCGGGCGGCCGCCTTCGTGCGCTTCCTGTCGGGCTCCTACAGCGGCGTGGTCGGCTTGCCGCTGGCGGAGACCGCCGCTCTTCTCGCCGGGCTTGGCCGACCGCTGCCGTGGATCGCGCGCGCCGGCTGCTGATCGCCTCGTCGCCGGGCGAACGCTGGCTCCTCGGCTTGGCGGGCGAGCGTCTTGTGCGGGTGGAGATCGAGCGTCTTCGCTCGCCTGATCGCGTGGGCGAGGTGCACGCGGCGCGCGTGACGGCGATCGCCCGCGGCCTTGGCGGGGCGTTCGTCAGGCTCGGCGACGGCGCCGAGGCGTTCCTGCCGGCCGAGGAGGCCGACCCGGCACGACCCGACGGCGGTCCGATCCGACCCGTCGAGGCGTCCGTGCGGAAGGGCGAGATCGTCGTCGTCCGCATCGTGCGGGCGGCGATGGGCGGCAAGGGGCTTCGCGTCAGCCGCCGCAGCGTGGAGAACGTTGCAGGAGCATCGCCGCCGGCCGGCCCGGCACTGCTCGCTGCCGCTCCGCCGCGCGCCCTCTCTTTCGTTGCGGAGGAGCCGCAGGCGGAGGAGATCCTGTGCGACGACGCGGCGCTCGTTGCGCTGCTGAAGGCTCAGGGTTCGCGCATCGGCGACCGCGTGCGACATCATCGGGGGCCGGCCCCGCTGCTCGATCCGTCGCTCGAGGCAGAGGTCGCGGCCTTGGCCGAGCCCGTGGCCCGCCTTGCCGACGGTATGGCCCTGCACGTCGCGATCACGCCGGGAGCGACGGTGATCGACGTCGACGTCACGGGTGGCCCTGGCCGCGAGACGCCCTGGCGACGGCGGGAGGCGGCGAACCGGGCGGCGGTCCGCGAAGCCGCACGGCAGATCATGCTGCGCAACTTGGGCGGAGTCGATCCTGGTGGATCCGGCCGGCCTGCCGGCGCAGCGCGGCGCGCGCGAGTCGCTGGTCCGGGCGATGCGCGAGGCGCTGGCGGGCGATCCGCTCGCACCTCGGGTGCTGGGCGTGTCGCGCGCTGGCCTTCTCGAGATCGTGCGGCCGAGGGTCAGGCCGCCGCTCGCCGAGGTGCTGGGCTCGGTCGAAATCCGGTTTCGCCCGTCCGCGACGACGGAGGCGTTGCGCGCCCTGCGCACGCTGTGGCGGGAGAGGCTGGCGCGCCCATCGGCCCAGCTCGGCCTTCGCGTCGGACAAGCGGTGGCCGAGGCGCTGGCGATGGAGGGCGAGGCGATCCGGTTTCGTGCGACGACGCGCACGGGAAGGCCTGTGTCATGGCGGGTCGATCCGGCGCTCCCATCACCTGCCTGGTCGATCGAGGATGAGTGCCGTGGCTGAGCCTGCGAAGACCCCCGCCTGCCCGATCTGCGGCAAGCCGGCTGAGCCGCGCTGGCGTCCGTTCTGTTCCCGCCGCTGTGCGGACATCGATCTTGGGCGTTGGTTCGCGGGGGTGTATCGCCTGCCGACGGACGAGGCTCCCGATGGGTCCGAGGCGGAGTGGACAGGGGCGGACGATCAGGCTAGACGATCGGCCTCGCGCCGTGGGCCCAGGTAGCTCAGTTGGTAGAGCACGTGACTGAAAATCACGGTGTCGGTGGTTCGATTCCGCCCCTGGGCACCACGGTGTGATCCAGACCCCTGGGTTGAAGGACCGAGGCAGGGCGGCGGGGATGCCTGCGACGCGCCATCCGTCTTGCCGTCCGTCCACGCATGCCTCGGCCCGGTCGATCCTCAGACCCTGACCAGCGGCTTGTACTTGATGCGGTGCGGGTCGGTGGCGTGCTCGCCGAGGCGACGCCGCTTGTCCTCCTCGTACATCTGGAAGTTGCCCTCGAACCACTCGACATGGCTGTTGCCCTCGAAGGCGAGGATGTGCGTGCACAGACGGTCGAGGAACCAGCGGTCGTGGCTGATCACCACCGCGCAGCCGGCGAAGTCCATCAACGCCTCCTCGAGCGCGCGCAGCGTATCGACGTCGAGGTCGTTCGTCGGCTCGTCGAGCAGGATCACGTTCGCGCCCGACTTCAGCATCTTCGCGAGATGCACCCGGTTGCGCTCGCCGCCCGAGAGGATGCCGACCTTCTTCTGCTGATCCGGCCCCTTGAAGTTGAAGGCGCCGACGTAGGCGCGGGACTGCACCGCACGCTTGCCGAGATAGATGATCTCCTCTCCGCCGGAGATCTCCTCCCACACGGTCTTGTTCGGATCGAGCGTGTCGCGGGATTGGTCGACGTAGCCGAGCTTCACCGTCTCGCCGATGCGCAAGGTGCCGCTGTCGGGCTTCTCGGCGCCGATGATCATCCGGAACAAGGTCGTCTTGCCGGCGCCGTTCGGCCCGATCACGCCGACGATCCCGCCGGGCGGCAGCTTGAACGAGAGGTCGTCGATCAGGAGCCGGTCGCCATATCCCTTGCTGATGTGCTCGGCCTCGATGACCACGTTGCCGAGCCGGGGCCCCGGCGGGATGACGATCTCCGCCACCCCGGTGGCCTTCTCGTTCTGCTGCGCCAGCATCTCCTCGTAGCGCTGGATGCGCGCTTTGTTCTTGGCCTGGCGCGCCTTCGGGCTCGCCGCGATCCACTCGCGCTCCGCAGCAAGCGCCCGCATGCGAGCCGTCTCCTCCTTCTCCTCTTGTTCGAGCCGCTTCCTCTTCTGCTCGAGCCAGGACGAGTAGTTGCCCTCGTACGGGTAGGCGCGGCCGCGTTCGATCTCGAGGATCCAGCCGGTGACGTTGTCGAGGAAGTAACGGTCGTGGGTGACGACGATCACCGTGCCTGGATAGTCGCGCAGCGTCTTCTCGAGCCAGGCGACACTTTCGGCGTCGAGATGGTTGGTCGGTTCGTCGAGCAGCAGAAGGTCGGGCTTCTCGAGCAGCAGCTTGCACAGCGCGACACGGCGCTTCTCGCCGCCCGAGAGGTGGGTCACCGGGCTGTCGGCCGGCGGGCAACGCAGCGCATCCAGCGCGATGTCGATCTGGCGGTCGATCTCCCAGCCGTTGGCGGCGTCGATCTTCTCCTGCAATTCGGCCTGCTCGGCGAGAAGGGCGCTCATCTCCTCGTCGGAGAGCGGCTCGGCGAACTTCGCCGAGATCGCGTTGAAGCGATCGAGAGCGGCGACGATGTCGCCGAGAGCGGCCTTCACATTCTCGCCCACGGTCTTGGTCGGATCGAGCTCGGGCTCCTGCGGCAGGTAGCCGACGCGCACGCCTTCCGCCGCCCAGGCCTCGCCGCCGAACTCTTTGTCGATGCCGGCCATGATCCTGAGCAAGGTCGACTTGCCTGCACCGTTGACGCCAAGCACACCGATCTTGGCGCCGGGCAAGAAGGAGAGGGTGATACCCTTGAACACCTCACGCCCGCCCGGATAGGCCTTGGTGAGGTTTTTCATCACGAAGACGTATTGATAGGACGGCATGGACGCGCCTTGACGTTCCCGTTCGGCTCGTGCGGGCTTCTAGCCCGGAGGGCGCGCGAGCGGCAACTCCGCCCCCGTCGGTCCGGCGCGCACCGCCTCAGGCGGTCTCGTAGAGGTGAACGCTCTGCGTGGGTCGCCAGTCGGGGTTCTCCCAGGCCAGCATCTTGCCGGGGTTGAGAAGGCCCAAGGGGTCCGTCTCCCGCTTGAAGGCGAGCTGCACGTGGTCGACCTTCTTCATGCCCCCCTCCTCGAGCGTGTAGGCGTGGGGGTTGAAAATGGGGCAACCGGCCTGTTCGTGGATGGCGATGATTTCGGCCAGCCGCTCCTCGGTGGTGAAGCGCACGAGCTGCAGGCCGAAGCAGGTCACCTCGCCGCCGAACTTCACGAACTCGAGATGCATCGGCACCTCGTCGCCGAAGCGGGCCTCCATCTGCGCAACCTTGTCGAGATGGCCGGGCGGCGGGAATAGGGTCTGCAGGTAGGTGACGGTCTTGTCCGTCTTCAGCACCTGCAGCGTGGTGTGGTTCCAGGAGTGCTCATAGAGGGGAACCTCGGCCGCCTCAGTCGGCTCCCGGTGCACCACCGTTCCGCCATGGGCGGCGATGAACGGGAGCGCATGGTCGAGGAAGGGCTCCGCGACCATCAGCAGCGCCACCGCGCGGCCGGGCGGGATCTTGCCTTCGAGCGCCTTGAAGTGCGCCTGCGGCACGCCGGGCGCGATGATGGACACGAGCTTCTTCGGGATGCCGTCCTGGCGCGTGAAGGCGTCGCCGAAGCGTGCGGCATCCATCAGGGTGGGGAAGGCGGCGACGAGGTCGATCCACTCCCAGGCCGGAGCGAGCGGCATCTCGACTTCGGTGATCACGCCGTTCGTTCCGTAGGCATGGTTCGCCTTCTGGATGTCGGGCCCGCGCAGTTCGATCACGCGCGGGGTTTCCTCCATGGTCAGCAGGCGAAGGCCCAGGATGTTGCCGGGCTCGCGCAGGATGCCCCAGGTGCAGGAGCCGATCCCCGAGGAGCCGCCGGCGATGAAGCCGCCGATGGTGGCGGTGCGCCGCGTCGAGGGATGGAAGCGAAGCTCGCCGCCGACCGCCGCGCGCGTATGCGCGTCGATGTCGATCAGCTTTGCGCCCGCCTCGGCGCGCACCACACCCGGCTTGGCCCAGAGGATGCGGTCGAGGGCGGAGAGGTCGAGCACGATCCCGCCACGGATCGGCATCGCCTGGCCGTAGTTGCCGGTGCCCGCGCCGCGCGGCGTGACCGGAATGCGATGGCGCCAGGCGGCGGCGAGCACGCGCGCGACCTCGGCCTCGCCTTTCGGCATCACGACGGCCTCGGCGGTGACACCGTTCAGCTGGCGCTTCAGGACCGGGGAATACCAGAAGAAGTCGCGGCTCTTCTGCCGCACCAGCGCGCGATCGGTCTCGACCGCGATGCCGTCGAGCTCGGCGAGCAATGCCTCGACCCCGCTCATCCCGTCATCTCCTCCTCGCTCACCGGAACGTAGCTCGTCATCTTGCCCGGGTTGAGAAGACCCCAGGGGTCGATGCGGCGCTTGAAGGCGAGACGGTCCGCGGCGACCAGCTTCCAGCGCGCGCCCTCCTCCAGGGTATAGACATGCGGATTGGCGACTTGGATCCCCATCGCCTCGCAGCCGGAGATGATCTCGGCCAGGCGCGCGGCACCGCGCCATCGGATCACCGGCAGCGCGCTCATCGTCACGCGGCCAGAAAATCGTGCGACCTCCGTGTGCAGCCACGCCTCCCCCCCGAACCGCGTGCGGAACGCCGCAACCGTCTCAAGCAGGCGATCCGGCGGAAAGAGGAGCTGGAGGTAGGTCACACCCTTGTCGCGCTTCAGCACATGGAGCGTGGTGTGGTTCCAAGCGTATTCGTAGAAGGGCGTTCGGTTATGGTCTTGCTCGGCCGCGATCGTGTCCTGCTCGGCGACGATCATGCCGCCGTGCTCGCGCGCGAGATCGCGCGCGGCAGCAAGGTCCGACGGCGCGACCATGGCAAGGACCAGGGCGTGCCCTTCCGGGAACGAGTTCGTCGAGCCCCCTGAAGAACGACGGCAGTGGCCACTCCATCACCGAGCAGAGCTTCTTCGCGATCCCGTCGGAAAGCCCGAGTGCCAAGCCAAAGCGTGCCGCATGGTCGAAACTTGCGAAGGCAACCGCGAGGTCGCGCCAAGCAACCGCCGGCGCGAGCGGGATGCGCACGCGGGTGATCACCCCCGTGGTGCCGAAGGCATGGTTGGCCTGCGCCGCCTCGTTTCCATCGAGCGGGATCAGCCGCGGCGTTGCTTCCGCTGTCGCGATCGTGACCCCCGCCAGATTGCCGCGCTCACGCAACGTTCCCCAGGCGACACCCCCGACCCCCGCCCCGCCGCCGGCGACGAAGCCCCCGATGGTCGCCATGCGCTTGGTCGAGGGCCAGAGGCGAAGTTCCCACCCAAGCCCCCTAGCCCAAGCATCGATTTGCATGAGGGTGGCCCCCGCCTCGACCTCGGCGATCCCGTCCTCCAAAGCAAGCATCCGATCCATGGCGGTCAGGTCGAGGATCGCCCCTCCCGCGACCGGAACGGCCTGTCCGTAGTTGCCGGTCCCGCCGCCGCGCGGGGTGATCGGAACGCGGTGGCGAACGCAGGCGGCGAGAGCAGCCAGCACTTCGCTCTCACTCCGTGGACGGATCACGAGGTCGCCGCGCCGACCCTCGAGTTCGGCTTTCAGGATCGGGCTGAACCAGAAGAAATCCCGGCTCTTCAGCCGAACCACCGCGTGGTCAGTCTCGGTCTCGATCGCCCCGAGATCGGCAAGCAGCGCGTCAAGATCAGCCACGCACGGTCTCCGCAAGGAAGGACATCGACCTCGATCTCGGCCATCTCCGCGATCAGCCGTGCCGTCGCCTCGCCGGCGCGCCGCAGAATCTCGCGTCCGAGCGTCTCCGACGCGGCGGAAGCGTCGCCGACCGCACCGGCTTCGTTCAGGTCCTCCGCCTGCCAGCCGAACGCCACCGCCCCGCCGCGACGCAACGCGGTGAGATTGTCCCAGGCGGCTGTCGCATTCGGGAACCGACGCGCCTGATCGGGGCGCACGCGATGCGGAGCGAGGGCGAGCATGAGCGAGGTCTCCACCTGGCCCGCGTGGATGCCGAAGCGAAGCTCGTCCGCCGGCACGAGGTCGTCGAGGCGGATCAGCCGGTTCCACATCACGGTGGCGGCGAACATGCGATGCGCGATACGCAGCCGACGGCATACGATCTCGGCGATCTGCGGCTGCCCGCCGTGGGAGTTGAGCAGAAGCAGGCGGCGGATGCCCGCCGCCGCCACCGAGGCGCCGATCTCCTCCCAGGCGGCAAGCGCGGTCTCGGGACGGACCGTCAACGACCCGGGAAACCGCCCATGCTCCACCGACACGCCGATCGCCTGCGTGGGCAGGACGAGGCACACGACGTCCTCGGGCACCGCGCCCATCGCCGCAGCGACCACGCCGTCGTTGATCGTGGCGTCGACCGAGACGGTGAGATGCGGCCCGTGCTGCTCCGTGGCCGCAATCGGCAGAACCGCGACCGCGCGCCTCTTGTCCAGAGCGGCGAACTCGGGCCAAGTCAGGTCATGCCAGAACCGCGCCGGCATCGCCTCAGTGCCCGGTGGCGTAGGCAGCCTGGTCCATTCCCCGCGTCGCCCAACCCGTCACCCGCCGCTCGAGGCCCGCGAAGATTGCGTACATCGAGATGCCCATGGCGGCGACAACGACAAGGGCGGCGAAGACGAGAGGGATCTGGAACCGCGACGACGCCTGCAGCATCAAGTAGCCGACCCCCTCGTTCGAGCCGACGGTCTCGCTGATGATCGAGCCGACGAAGGCGAGCGTGATGGCGACCTTCAGCGAGGCGAAGAAATAAGGAGCGGCGCGGGGCAGGCCCACCTTGCGCAGGATGTCGAACTTCGAGGCGCCGAGGCTGCGCAGCACGTCGCGAAGCTCCGGCTCAAGTGTGGCGATCCCTGTTGCGACGTTGACGACGATGGGGAAGAAACTGATCAGGAAGGCGGTGATGACGGCAGGCACCGTGCCGATCCCGAACCAGATGATCAGGACCGGGCACGATCGCCACCTTGGGGATGGAGTTGAACCCCACCAGCACCGGAAACACCGCCTTGTAGGCCACCTGGGAGGCGCCGATCGCCGCGCCGAGCGCGACTCCCCCCACCACCGAGAAGCCGAAGCCGACCAAGGTCGTCATCAGCGTGTGCAGCGAATGCTGCGCGATCGGGCCAGCGAACTGCACCAGTGTTGCGAACACCTCGGTGGGCGCCGGAAGAACGAAGGAAGGCAGGCGCGCGGTCAGCACCACGCCCTCCCAGAGAACAAACAGCGCGAGGACGACCAACCATGGTCCCAGCGCTTCCTGCCAGCGACGCGACACGGGTCCCTCCCCTCAGGCGGCGACGCGCGCTTCGGCGATGCGCGCGCGCAGATGGTGCACGAGATCGACGAAGTGGGGCTCGAAGGTCGTCTCCAGGGTGCGCGGCCGCGGAATGTCGATCGCGCGCGTGTCGATGACACGCCCCGGCCGCGCGCTCATGACGTGAACCGTGTCGGCGAGATAGACCGCCTCGCGCAGGTCGTGCGTGACGAGGATGCAGGTGAAGCGCCGCTGCAGCCACAGGTCCTGCAGCACCGCCCACAGCTCCTCGCGGGTAAAGGCGTCGAGCGCGGCGAAGGGCTCGTCCAGCATCAGGAGATCAGGCTCGTGGATGAGCGCCCGGCAGAGGCTCGCGCGCTGCTGCATTCCCCCCGAGAGCTGCCACGGGTAGCGCTCCTCGAAGCCCTTCAGCCCGACCGTGGCGAGCAGGGCCCTTGCCCGCGCGACATGCTTGTCGCGGTCGCGCCGGAACGTCGCCTTGTAGGGTTGTACGATCTCGAGCGGAAGGAGCACGTTGTCGAGCGTCGTACGCCACGGCAGCAGGGTGGGGTTCTGGAAGGCCATGCCGACGATCTTGAGCGGCCCGGCCACCTCGCGGCCGGCGACGACGACGTTGCCCTTGGAGGCCGGGGCAAGCCCGGTGACGAGCTTCATCAAGGTGGACTTGCCGCACCCCGACGGGCCCACCACCGCGGCGAATTCGCCGCGCGCGATCGAGACGGTCAGGCCATCGACCGCAAGCGTGCCCCCGCCGTAGGTGAGGCTGACGTTGTCGAGCTCGACGAACTTGAGCTCTGCCCTCACGGAACCACCCTGAGGTCGGCGGCGGGAGGAAGGTATCGCGGGTCGTACACCTCCTCCGCCTTCATCTCGCGGGCGATGCCGAAGGCGGCGCGCGCGATGTCGATCGAGCGCTGCAGCCGCGCCATGTCCACCGCACCGAAGCCTTTGGCGAGGACGTGCGGCGTGAAGGTGAGCTCGGTGAAGCCGAGCAGCATCCGCTCCTTCTCCACCGCCGGATCGATCAGCGGATCGCGCCGGCGCAGTGCGGCGATGGCGGCATCGGGGTCACGACGCGCCTCGTTGTGCCCGCGCACAATGGCGCGGATCAGCCCCGTCACCGCGCGCGGGTTGGCTTCCGCCCAGCGCCGCGTCGTCAACAGCGAGGTGGCGTACAGGTCCACGCCGGCGTCGCTGTACTTGAAGGTGACGATGTCCTCGGCGCGGGCGCCGCCAGCCTTCAGGGAGAGGATGCCCGAGGTGATGAAGCCGGTGATCGCATTGGCCTGGCGCTGCAGGAGCATCGACTCGCGCAGCTGCGGACTGACCGTCAGCCAGCGCACCGAGCCCGGGTCGATCCCCACCGCGCGCGCAAAAGCCGGGAAAAGCTGGCGTCCGGCGTCCACCTCGGGGGCGGCGAGGATCTTGCCCACAAGATCCTGCGGCCGAGTGATCCCCTCGCGCCGCAGCGTCATCACCGCAAGGGCAGTCGCATCGTAGATGATGAAGGGGGAGAAGATGTCGAGTTCGGGCCGCTCGAGCTTCATCCGGATGGTCGGGTTGAGATCGGCGATGCCGACGTCATACGTCCCGGCGAGGATCTTCACCGGCACGTCGCCCGACCCGAAGCCGCGATCCATCGTCACGTTCAGCCCCTCGTCGCGGAAGAAGCCGCGTTCGAGGGCCAGCAGAAAAGGCGCTTGCGGCCCCTGGAAGGCCCAATCCAGGCTGAAGCGCACATCCGTGGCGCGGGCCGGCGTGGCGATCAGCCACAGGGCAAAGGTGGTCAACGCTGCGACATGGACCCTTCGCATTCCCCTCTCCCTTTCCCTCCTCCGCATGCAGGCGAGATGACGTTTCGCGGGCGGCGGTGCAAGCCCACCCGGTCGGCGGCGAGGCAAGCGTCGTGCCGCTGCCCGGGTCGCCGGTCGTTCCCGCCGTCACGGCGCCGCCCTGCCCACGACCTTCCCACCTGCCCAAAGCGCAGGCACGAACCGTCCTACCTGGCCGCGCGTGCGCTGTCGTACACGATCCGTCCGTCGACCAGCCGAACCTGGCGCGAGGCGCGGGCGGCGAGCTCCTGGTCATGGGTCACCACCACCACGCTCCGCCTGCCGCTTCCCGCCAGGGCGGCGAAGATGTCGAACACGGCGGAGGCGTTCCTGGTATCGAGGTTGCCCGTCGGTTCGTCGGCAAGGACGACGGCCGGGTCGTTCGCGAGAGCGCGCGCGATCGCCACCCGCTGTCGCATGCCGCCGGAGAGCTGTTCGGGATACTTCCCCGCCGCTTCGGCAAGCCCGAGCGAGTTCGAGAAGTGCCCTCGCCCGGTCGGTCTGCTGGCGTTCGGGAAGGCGCCCGAGCCGGCGCATCGGGATCAGCACGTTGTCGAGCGCGGTGAACTCCGGCAGCAGGAAGTGGAACTGGAACACGAAACCCAGCCGCGCAAGCCGCGCAGCGGCGAGGGCATCGTCGCTCAGCCGAGCGGTGTCCAGGCCATCGAGCAGGATCCTGCCCTCGGTCGGCCGATCAAGCAGGCCAAGCAGGTAGAGAAGCGAAGACTTGCCCGAACCAGAGGGGCCGGTGACCGCGACGAACTCGCCCGGGGCGATGGCAAGCGACACCTCGCGCACAAGCGCGACCGGCTGAGGCCCCGGCAGGATGCGAGAAACGTTGTCGGCGGCGATCAGGGCGGTCATGCCGCGCCGCGCACGATCTCGACCGGGTTGAGGCGCGACGCCTTGCGCGCCGGCACCAACGCGGCGACCATCGCGGCCGCGAGCGCGAACCCCCCGCCGGCGAGGTAGGGCCAGGCCTCGCGCGCGAGAATGAAGCCGTCGCGACCACGCAACGGTCCGCCCGCGGACTGGAAGCGGATCTGGGCCAGCACCTCGATCAGCGCGTACCCCACCGCCCAGCCGACCACCGCGCCCGCGAGCCCAACGATCGCCCCCTCGACAAGGAAGATCGCCTGGATGTCGCCCGCCCGGAAGCCGACCGACTTGAGGATCGCGATATCGCGCGCCTTCTCATGCACCACCTGTGAGATGATGGTGTAGATGCCGAAGGCGGCGACGAGCAGAATCGCGCCGACCACCGAGAACATGATCGCGTTCTGGATGACGAACAGCGCGAGAACGTTGCGGTTGCTCTCCTCCCAGCTCTCCGTGCGGTAGCCGAAGGCGGCCTCGAGACGGCGGGCCAGCGGCTCGGCCTGCCGGACGTCCTCGAGCCGGATGCGGATCTGGTTGATCACGTTCGGCCGATCGAGGATCACCTGGGCGAGGCGAAGCAGCACATAGGCCTCGCGCTCGTCGAGGGCGGTCACCCCCGTCTCGATCAGCCCGACGATGCGAAAGCTCGTCGCCACCCCGGAGGGAGCGACCGCGGTCACCGTGTCGCCCAGCGATGCGCCGAGGCGCTGCGCCACGCCGATGCCGACGATCACCCCGTTCGCGGTCGCGCGCAGGTCCTCCAGACGGCCCGCCGTCATGTCCTTCTCGATGTTCGTCACGCGCCGTTCCCGCACCGGATCGATCCCGGCGAGGCTCACCGCGACGTCGCGCGCGCCGTAGCGGAACAGCACGGGCCCGCGCAGCACGGGCGCGACGGCGACCCCGGGGATCGCCTCGATCGCCTCGATCTTCGCGCCCGCCTCGCGGATGCCGCGCAGCGCCTCGCGCGGCCGCACCCCGCGCACCGCCACCGCCCCGCCGGCGAAGGCGAGCTCGGCCGGTTGCAGGTCAGGCGAGCGGAACTCGTCCTTCATGACGATGTGGGGGGCGACGTCGATCACCTGCTGCACGAAGTAGGTCTGGAAGCCGCGCATCAAAGCGGCGATCGCGATGAAGAAACCGACGCCCAGCGCCACCCCGAGCAGGGAGACGAACGTCTGGCGTTTGCGCCGCCTGAGGTGACCGAGCGCGATGGCAAGAGTGAGCGACATCTCGCCTCAGCGTGCCGCCGCAGCGGCGGGCAGGCGGATCCTTGCGCCGTCGGCCAGCGTCGCCGGCGGGTCGCGCACCACCCGCTGGCCTTCCTCCACCCCCGACGTCACCGCCGTGCGAAGCGGGCCGCGTACGCCGAGTTCGACGGGAACCCGACGCACCGTCGTCCCCTCGACGACGAACAGCGTCCCGTCGCGCAGGGCCGAGGTAGGAACGAGAAGCGCCTGCGGCTCCGCCCGGAGGATGATGTTGGCCTCCACCGTCATGCCCACCATCAGGGGCGTGTCGTCAGGCAGCGCGATCCGCACCCGATAGACCTTCAGCCTGGGGTCGCCCTTCGGCGTGATCTCGGCGACCGTGCCCTCCAGAGTGCGGCCCGGGAAGGCGTCGGCCTTGAGCAGGACGCGCAGGCCCGGGGACACACGGGGGATGTCCTCCTCGTCGACCTCTGCCGTGACGCGCAGCGGACGCGCCTCGCCGACCCAGAACACGGTCGCCGTCGTGTCCACCACCTCGCCGATCTCGCCGTCGCGGCGCAGCACCACCCCGGCGATCGGCGACCGCAGCACGTAATCGTCGAGGCGGCGACGGGCGGCCTCGACGATCGCCTCCGCCGCGCGGGCCTCGCTTTCCGCCCGTTCGAGGGCAGCGCGGGCGACGATCTCGCGCGATGCAAGCGCGCGCAGCCGGCCTGCCTCCTCGCGGAGGAACGCCGCGCGCGCCTCGGCCTCCTGCACCTGGGCGCGCGCCACGGTGTCGTCGAGCCGGGCGAGCACCTCGCCCTTGGTGACGCGCTCGCCTTCCTGCGGCCCGAGCCACACTAGCCTCCCCTTCACGACGGGGCCGATGCGCGCCCAGACGACGGGCTCGACGGTGCCCGTGGCGTAGACCGCCTCGACGGCAGGGCCACGGCGCACCGCCTCCGTCTCCAGGAGCGGCGGGCGCGCGACCCACCACCAGGCAGCGGCAGCGGCAGCGGCGAGCGAGGTGACGAGCACGGTCCTCGACAACAGACCCATGCTGTCTGGTTAGCACGGAGCCCGCGGAAGGGCTTGCGCTGTCCTCAATCGACGGGTCAAGCGGGGGCCGTCGCGACAACGCCTGGCTTGCGAGCCGCCTTGCCGCGATCAGGCGCGCTGCTGCCGCAGCTCATCGACCCGATGACGCCGCGGAAAACCCGCCGCAGCGCGTGGGGGTGCCGCCAGCCGGTCGCCGCGTTTTTCGCTCGCAGGCGCCAGCCGCCGACTGCGAGGTGGATGGCGGCAGCGGTCAGGAGGCGGCGGGGCAGCCGGCAGGGGCGCAGGCGCGGGTCGGACGGATCGGGCAGCGGCCCAAGGGTTCCGGTCCGCAGTCCGGGTGATCCGCCGACCACGCGCGACCCCCGTGCCGAGACCGACTGCGGCTCTAGCCGCGCCGCCCGCGTTCGCCGCCGCCTTCGCCATCGCCTCGGCCGCCTGGAACTGGGCAAAGGCACGCAACTCGCCGGCCACGCCCATCTCGGTGCGCGCATGACGGGCGGCCTCGACCTCGGGAGGACATGCGGGGTTTGCGACCAGGAGCCGGGTCAGGTCGAGGTCCTCTTGCGTCAACTCGAGCTTCGGCGCGTTGGTCAGATCGTCCGACAGCGCCTGCTGGTTGGCGGCCAGATCGAGCTCAAGGATGACGCCTGCAGCGAACACCGTCGCGATCCGGTTGGGAACAACGTTGCGCAGGGCTTCCGAGATCTCGTCGGTCGCGAAACGTCCGTCGGCACCAACGATCTCGCGCAAGGAAGGTGCCGGGATCGGCCGCCCGCGCCTCCTAGGCACCGAAGCCGCGCATCGGCACGGGCACGAACCGCCGATCCTGCAGCATGAGCGGGTTGCACGTGCCCCGTTTGAGGTCGGGAAAGCCCCGGGCGGCGAGTGAAGGGGACGACCGTCTGGCATTGGGTTTCGCAACGCTGCGGCCAATCCTGCTCGGTCGAAGGGACGGGCGGCTTCTTGGTCGTGAGCCGATCCATTCCGGGCCGGGAAGCGTCGGCGATCCGGCCTTCGCGGACGAAGACCGCGAAGCGGCCCTCGCGCGCCGTCGTCGGGCGCCCTCCTTCATCGCGTTGCCCTGGCGCGGAAAGCGCCAGCACAGCGTCTCGCGCCTGTCGTCGGTTCAGGATAGGACGTCGGCAAACCGGCCTTGGGTCAGGTCCCAGACCATCGGCTCAGCCCTTCGCCCCAGCGCCTTCCGGCGGGGAGGTGCGGGCCTTGGCGGCGGCGAGCGCCCGCTTCAGTTCGGTCTCGCATTGGATCAGCACCTTCTCGGCCTCGGTGCGCTTCCTCTTCCCCTCCTCGGCGATGGCGAGGCTCTCGTTGATGGTGGCGATCAGGTCCTCGTTCGCCTTCTTGATCGTGTCGATGTCGAACACTCCGCGCTCGACCTGCTCGCGGATCTCCTTGTTGGCCTGGCGCAGGTTCTCGGCGTTGGCGCGCAGGAGGTCGTTGGTAAGATCGGTCGCCGCCCTCAGCGTCTTCCCGGCCTCCTGGCTGCGGGCGATGGTGACGGCCTGGGCGAGCTGCGTGCGCCAGAGGGGGACGGTGTTGGCGATGGTGGAGGTGATCTTGCCGATCAGCGCCTTGTCGTTCTCCTGCACGAGCCTGATCGAGGGCAGGCTTTGCATCGCGACCTGGCGGGTGAGCTTGAGGTCGTGCACGCGCCGTTCGAGGTCGTCGCGGCGCGCGCGCAGGTCGCGCAACTCCTGCGCCTTCAGCGCATCTCCGGAAGCTTGCACCTCGCGCTCGAGGGCGGGAATGGTCTGCTCGTCGAGGCGGCGCAGCGCCTCCTCGCCGGCTGCGATGTAGTCGGCGAGAACGTGGAAATACCCGAGGGTCGCCTCGTAGAGCCGATCGAGCGCGGCGATGTCCGTCATCAGCTTCGTCTTGTGCTCCTCGAGCCTGTCGGTGATCGCGTCGATCTGGCCGCGCACCTCCTCGTAGCGCTGGAGGATCCTCGCAATCGGTGAAGCCGCGCCGAACAGACGGGAGAGGAAACCGCCGCGACGCGCGTCCTCGACGTCGAAGCCGCGCAGCGTGGCGACCATCTCGGAGAGAGCGTTGCCGGCCGCACCTGCGTCCTTCGTGCGCACGCCCTCGAGCATCTGGTCGGAGATGAGGGCGAGCTGCTCCTGGGCCTTCGCGCCGAAGGTGAGGACGGCGTTGCTGTCCTTGAGGTCGAGCGTCGCGAGAGCGGCCTCGATGCGCGCGCGGCGTTCGGGCGGGGCCTCGCGGTAGGAGACGAGCGCGTCGGCTTGCGGCTGGATCGCCGACGGAGCGATCGCGTTTGGGATGGGCACAGCTGTGTCGGTCATCCTCTGGTCCGCGTCCTCGAGATCACATCACGCCTTCCTGCTTGAGGCGCTTGGTGAGGACCTCGATCTGCACGTCGAGGTCGAGCGTTTCGCGCTGGAGAAGCTTGCCGTGTTGTTCGGCGAAGGCCCGCTCCAATTCTTCGAGAAGCCGGCGGTAGCCCTCCTCGAGGGCACCGGCTTGGTCGCCGGCGCGGGGGTGGGTGGCGAGGTATTTGGCGGTGACCCGTTCCGCTCCTTCGAGATACACGGTCAGCGACTTGCGTGCGCGGCGCAGGTCGCGGGGGTCGCGCTCGATCTCGTCGACAACGGCGCGCGCCCAGCGCGCGACCCGCTCCAGCCGGGTGCGGAATTCGGGCGAAGCAAGTCTCGCCGAAGCCGCCTCGAGCGAGGCGATCCGCACCTTCGCCTGCTCGATCAGCCGCCGTTCGTCGGCCGTGAACGGGGCCACCCCGTCCGCCAGGGCCGGTTTCGCCGGGCGGGGGTCGGTGCCGTAGAGGAGCGCCACTCCGGCGCCGGCAGCCAGCCCGAAGCCAAGGGAGAAGAGGACCGAATAGCCGCCGGCAAAAAGGGCGGTGCCGCAGGCGGCCAGGCCGGTGAGGATCGCAGCCCCGGCGAACGGCTTCGGGAAGCCTTCCGGAGGGCGTTCCCTCTCGCGCGCCGCGATCCCTTGGCTGAGGAACCTCGCGGCCAGCACCACCAGGGCGAACGGCAGGCCGGTGCCAAGCAGGAGCGTCGCGTCACCGCGGACCAGGGCGAACAGCGCGGCGAGCGGCAGCGGCCAGACAAAGAGCGTGAGGAGGGCAGCCTTCAGCGGGGCCAACCGCGGTTGTCTTTTCGGCGGCGGAGGCGGCGGGGGAGCGGTCATCGGAAGAAGGCGGCGACGCTCATCCATAATGCGACGAGCGAAGGCACGCCGAGCCCGGCCATGAGCAGAATGAACCCGGCGAAACGCTGCACCAGCCGTTCCCGCTGCAATCCCTGCGGGGTTATGTTCCGCCCAAGACCTTCGATGCAAGCGGCGGCCGACGTCCGCCCGTCCGGGCGCCGGCCTCGGCTCCCCCTACCCCCGTTGCCGCGATCCGGCGAGCGCGCCGCTCAGCCGCGCCGGTCGAGCCGGGTGATGACGACGTCGCGATACGGCAGACGAAGCCCGGCCAGATGGCGATGCGTGGCTTTCAGCACGACACCCGTTTCCGCGTCCACCCAATAGACCACCTCCGCCGCCAGCGGCACCGGCCCGCTCATGCGCATGGTACGCTCGAGCCGGATGGCACGGCGGCGCCCTCCCGTGAGCGCGATCTCCTCCTCGGGGCCGCGCCGCCAAGTCTCGTACCAAGTGTCGGTGGCGACGTGCTCCGAGATCGAGACCTGGGTGCCCGGAGCGCCCGCGAGCAGGGAGGCTAAGGCCGCGCGTGCCTGGCCGATCTCAGGGCCGGGCGGCGCCCAGAGGCCGAACAGGAGCTTCACCTCCTGTTCGCCGCGGCGCACGAGGCAAAGCCCGGCCTCGCTATTGTCCTCGCCCAGGAATTCCAAGCGGGTCCCATCGTCGCGGATCGCCACCGTGCCGGGCGGCGGACAGGACGGCTGCGCAGCGATGGCCACCTTGCAGGCTGCGGCGGAAAGGAGGACGGTGCAGACAGCGAAAGCAAAGCGCAACATGGGACTCTCCGGTGTCTCGTGCACACGGCGCTGTCCGCCCCCGCCCGACCCGCCCCCGACTCGCGAACCCGGTCGGGTTCCTTCGGATCGTCGGCGACGGACATTATGCAAGATGCATGCGCATTTCAGAACAAAGAATGAACAAGCGCCGCGTTCGACACGTCCGCGATTGACGCAGCGAAGAAGCGCGCCGGCCAACCCGAGGGATTTGCTCCCCCCGGCGCAGGAGACGCCTTCACAAAGCCGAAGATTGGCCTATTCTCCCTGCAGCGCCGGGGAAGGGGAGACCGTCGATCGCGTCTCGACAGCCGGCGTGCACCGGATGAGAGGAGACGCCATGCGTTTTGACCTGTTCGCCGCCGCCTTAGCCGCTGGCGCCGTGTTCTCTGCAGCCACGCCGGCTGCTGCCTCGGGTGATCCAGCCGCCGGTCAGCGGGTGTACAACCAGTGCCGCGCCTGCCACACAATCGAACAGGGCGGACGCAACGGCGTCGGGCCGAACCTGTGGGGCATTGTCGGCCAGCCCGCCGGCAAGCGCGAAGGCTTCCGCTATTCCGCCAAGATGACGGAGCTTGCCGCCCAGGGCCTGACCTGGACGGAGGACAACCTCCGTAAGTATCTCACCAATCCCAAGGATCTCGTGCCGGGCGGCTCGATGGCCTTCGCCGGCATCCGCAACCCGCAGCAGCTCGAGGACTTGATCGCCTTCCTGCGGCAGAACGGCCCGCAGAGCTGATCGCGCTTATCGAAGGCGAGACGAAGGCGAGCGTTCGGCCTGGGCCGCGCTCCCCGGGGGCGCGGCCCGCGCTTGCCGGCGCGGCCACCGCGTGGTGCGGCGCCGAGGCCTACGCCATGACCTCTGTGGGCGATGAGACGCACTCTGAGGTTTGGAGTCGCGAAGGCGGCTGATGACCAAGCACCTCGTGCTCGTCGGCGCCGGGCACGCTCACCTGGAGGTCCTCAGACGTTTCGCCGAACAGCCGCCGCCCGGTGTCTCCCTCACCCTGATCGCGCGCGAACCGACTGCCCTTTACTCGGGCATGGTCCCGGGGGTGATCGCGGGCGAGTTGGTGCCGGAGGCGGCCGCCATTCCGTTGGCTCCGCTCGCGCAGGCGGCGCAGGCCCGACTGCTGATCGACGAGGCATGCGGCCTCGATCTCGCTGCCGGCAGGGTGGCACGAAAAGCCGGAGACCCCGTTCCCTTCGACCTTCTGTCGCTCGACATCGGCGGCGTCACCGACCTCTCCGTTCCCGGCGCGGCCGAGCATGCCATTCCGACCCGGCCGCTCGAGGGCCTCGTCGCCAAGCTCGCCGAGCTTGACACCTTGGCGCAGACCGGCCCCAAGCCCATGTTGATTGCCGTGGTCGGTGGGGGTGCGGCCGGCTGTGAGCTCGCCCTCGCCCTCTCCACGCGCTTCGGTCTCGACGCGCAAGTCACTCTCAACGCCAGGACGGAGTCCTGTCTCCCCGGCTTTCCGGCGGCCGCTGCGCGGCGGGTCGAAAATACGCTGATCGACCGGGTGGGCCGCGTCGCTGCCGGTTCGGCGGTGGTCGAGGTGATGGGCCCCTTTCTCCGTCGCGCCAACGGAACGTTGATGCGGGTCGACGTGGTCATCTGGGCGACCGGGGTGGCCGCGCCGGCTTGGCTTGCCGAGAGCGGGCTTCCCGTCGACGCGCGAGGCTTCGTCCGCGTCGAGCGCACCCTGCGCAGTGTCGGCGATCCGCGCGTGTTCGCTGCCGGAGATGTGGCGGCGATCGAGGGAACGGCGGTGCCGAAGGCCGGGGTCTGGGCGGTGCGGGCGGGGCCGGTGCTGGCGGAAAACCTCCGCCGGGCGTTGCGCGGGGAGCCCCTGCGCAGATGGCGGCCGCAGCGCCGCGCACTCGTCCTGATCAACGCCGGCTTCCGGCGCGCGATCGGCATCTGGGGCCCGTTCGTCTTCTACGGGCGTTGGGTCTGGCGCTGGAAGGACCGGATCGATCGTCGCTTCGTCGCCCGCTATCGCCTTCCCGAAACGGTCTGAAACCTTTTCCGCCCTTGCGCAAACCGCTGAGGCAGTCCCCGCGCGCATCCTTGCGCTCGCGGCCGCGTCGGGCCGCGTCGGATATCCGCGCTGAGGTCGTTCCGCCGTCAGCTCTTCGCCGCGCCCTGGGCGTCCGGCTGCAGGCCCGGACGCCAGTCGCGGAAGAACGCGTTCCCGATCTCGGCGGACACGGAGATGAGCATCCGCTGCACCCAATCGAGGAACTCGTGCAGGCCGACGGCGATGATGCGTTCGATCGAACGCTCCTCCAGTCCCGCCCGGACCTCCTCCAGTCGTTCTGCGGGGCGGGCCACGTTGAGCCCGTAGCGGTTGCGCAACTCGTCGAGCATCGCCTCGGCCCGGCGGATGCAGAGCAGGGTCGAGCGAGGGAACGAACCGTTCAGCAGCAGGAAGTCGGCGACCGAGGCGGGAGTCAGTCCGCGCGGGTGCACGCGGCGAAACGCGTGGTAGCCGGCGGCGGCGCGCAGCAACGCATGCCACTGCGACAGATCAAGCGGGGACCCGACATCCGCCACGCTCGGCAGCAGCAGGTGATACTTGATGTCGAGCAGCCGCGTCGTCTGATCGGCGCGTTCGATCTGCCGCCCTAGTTCGAGGAACAGCCATCCCTGGTCGCGGAAGAAGGTGCCCTCCGTGATGCCGGTCTGCAGCTGGACCGCTTCCTTGATCCGCGTGCAGAGCGAGGAGAGGCGATCGGGGGCGATGTCCTCCTCGGTGAGCGCCGTGACCCAGCCGTGGAATTCGTTGATCTGCCGCCACATTTCGGTGCTGATGAGCGGGCGAAGGGTGCGCGCGTTGCGCCGCGCGGCCGCGACGGCGGCCGGAATCGAGGTCGGGTTGTCGGCATCGAGGAGGTAGAAGCGGCGCACGGTCTCCGGGTCGGGTTTTCCGTAACGGTCTCCGAACGGTATCTCGTCGGCGTTGATGCGGACCACGCTCTCCCAGGCCTGCGCAGGCCGGCCCGGCGATTCGAAGGTCTGGGTGACGTCGATGACGCGCGCGAGGTTCTCCACCCGCTCGAGATAGCGCGCCATCCAGAACAGCAACTCGGCATAGCGGGCAAGAAGCGGTGCCCTGGTCAGCGCGTTCATTCCTGCACCAGCACCCAGGTATCCTTCGAGCCGCCGCCTTGCGAGGAGTTCACCACCAGGCTGCCGGCCTTCAGCGCCACACGAGAGAGGCCCCCCGGCAGGACCCAGGTGCCGCGGCCGGTGATGGCGTAGGGCCGAAGGTCGAGATGCCGCGGGCGAAGCCCGTCGGGTGTCAGCGTCGGCGCGACGGAAAGCCCGATCATTGGCTGGCTGATCCAGTTCGCCGGGTCGGCGAGCAGCTTGGCGCGCGCCGCCTCCAGTTCCGCCTGCGTGGCGCGCGGCCCGATGGTGATGCCGTACCCACCCAACTCCCCCACCGGCTTGATCACCAGCCGCTCCAGATTGGCGAGCGTGGCGGCGAGCCCCTCGGGTTCGCGGCAGATGAGCGTCTCGACATTGGCGAGGATCGGCTCCTCGCTGAGATAGTAGCGGATGATCCGCGGCATGTAGGCGTAGATCGCCTTGTCGTCGGCGACGCCCGTCCCCACCGCGTTGGCGAGGGCGACATTGCCCTTCCGCCAAGCCGCCACCAGGCCCGGCACGCCGAGCAACGAATCGGGCCGGAACACGGTGGGGTCGAGGAAGGTGTCGTCGATCCGGCGGTAGATCGCGTGCACCGGTGCAAGGCCGCGCGTGGTGCGCATGAACACGCGGTCGTTCTCGACCACGAGGTCCGCCCCCTCGACCAGGGGCACGCCCATCTCGCGGGCGAGGAAGACGTGTTCGAAGTAGGCGCTGTTGTAGATGCCCGGCGACAGGAGAACGACCTGCGGATCGTCCACGCCCTGCGGTGCGATGTCGCACAACGCCTCGAGCAACTTGACGCCGTAGCCGTCGACGGGCCGAAGCGCGATCCCCTGCATCAGGTCGGGAAAGGCCCGCAGCATGGCGTGCCGGTTCTCGATCACGTACGACACGCCTGAGGGCGTGCGCGCGTTGTCCTCGAGGACACGGAAGGTTCCTGTCTCGTCACGGACGATGTCGATGCCGCAGATATGCACGTAGGTGCCGAACGGCACGGGAAACTCCCGCATCTCGGCGCGATAGTTCGGGTTGCCCAGCACAAGGTCACGCGGCACGACACCGTCGCGCAGGATCTTCTGGCCATGGTAGACGTCGTGCAGGAAGAGATTGAGCGCGCGGACCCGCTGCACGACTCCGGCCTCCAGCATCCGCCATTCTCCCGCGGTGATGACGCGCGGCACTGGATCGAAGGGCAGGATGCGGTCGATCGCGTTGGCCTCCGTGTAGACAGTGAAGGTGATGCCGAGGTTGAACAGGTCGCGTTCGGCCTGGGCGGTGCGGCGCCGGAAATCCTCGAGCGAGAGGGCGGCGAGCCGACGTCGGATGAGCTCAAGCGCGCCCCCGTCGCCGGGGCGAGGGGTCGTCAATTCGCAGAAGAACGGACTTGGGTCGTAACCATCGAACACGCCCGCGGCCGGAGCGCGTGGGGAGGGGTCGAGGCGGGCGCGCAGTTCCGTTGCCATCTCTGTTCCCGGTCACCACCCCCGTGGCCGGCGTCTCCCGCACACAACACTAGAGCGCAATCGTCCCTCCGGCCAAGGCGAAACCTTGAACGGACAACGTCTTTCCCCGATAACGGACCGCGATCCGCCGTGCGCTCCGTGGCGTCTGGCAACCTTTCCGGGAGTGAGCGATGCGTGACTTGGTCCTCGGCGCCGCCGCCTTTGCCGCCATCGGCCTCGCTGCCGCGCAAGCCTCCGCCCAGGCCTGCGCCAGCCCGCGCGAGAAGGCAGCCTTCGACCTGCGGGCGCTGCAGACCCACTTGATGGTCGGCGCCCTCTCCTGCGGCATGCACGACCGCTACAACGCGTTCGTCACGCGCTTCCAGAGCGATCTTGCCGGCGCGCATCGCAACCTGTCGGCCTACTTCAACCGGGTGCACGGCGCGCGCGGGCAGCGCGACCTGAACGAGTACATCACGGCGCTCGCCAACGTGCAGTCTCAGGAGGGCATCCGGCACGGCAACACCTTCTGCGCCCGGGTCTCTCCGATGTTCGACCGCGTGATGGCCTCCTCCGGCGGACAGGACCTTGCCGTGCTCGCTGCCCAGGCCAACCTCCCGCAAGCCTACGCTGTCACTCCGTGCGAAGTGCGGACGGCCCAAACGCCGTCGCAGCCGACGACGCATCGTCGCTGACGGTCGCCCGGGCTCCCCACCAGCGCACACGCTCAATCGGCTGCGGTCGCGCCGCCTGCCTGAGCCTCCTGCCGGTCGTCCTTCTCAGGGCGGACGGGGAACGGCAAACCGTCGGTCTTGAGCGCGTTGGAGCGCGTTGCCGCCTGCGGCACGCCCGTCGGCCGAAAAAGGACGGGGGCGCCGAAGCGCCCCCTGAGGTTTCGCCGATCGCTGCAACGGCCTCAGCGGAGAACGATCTCCACCCGCCGGTTCTGCGGCTCGCGCACGTTCGGGCCGGTGGGCACCAGAGGCTGGGTAAAGCCCCGCCCGGTGATAACCATCTGCGAACGCGGAATGCCGCGACGCTCGAGTTCGGCCGCGACCGCGTTGGCCCGGCGCAACGAAAGCGCCTGGTTGTACGCGGCCGTACCGACCGTGTCGGTGTGGCCGGTGACCTCGATCCGCGTCGCTTGCACCCGCGGGGCATTGGCGGCGGCCTCGGCAATGATCTCGCGCGCCCGGTCGGTCAGCGCCGCACTGTCGAAGTCGAAGAAGACGAGATAGGTCCGGGCAGGAGCCGGGGCAGCAGCCGGTGCTGGGGCCGGAGCCGGCGGCGGCGGCGGTGTGACGCCGAACGCGTAGCGCAAGCCGATCAGGAAGGTGTGGTTGTAATTGTCGGCCTCAACCCTGTTTACGCCCGGCGTGTTGCGGACCGCGAACTCGTTCTGCAGGGTTCCGAAGAAACGATATTCGGCGTTGATCGCAAGACCAGGGACAGCGTCAATCGGCACGGACAATCCTGCAATGCCCTGGAACGCAAAGTTGTTGTCGGTATCGTCGATACGCTGCGCGCCGCCCCAACGCACCCCATCCCAGTTCGTCCACGCCCAGCCGATACCGCCACCAACGTAGGGGAACAAGAAGCCGAGACCGGGGTCGAAATCGGCGATGGCGTTCACCATCGCACCGTAGGTGCGCTGATTACCGCCGACACCCGTCTGACGAACATTGTTCAGGCGGATCTCATCGACCGAATTGTCCCGATAGTTGCCCTCGAGTTCGACACGCGCTCCGACCCACGGGGCCAAACGACCAAACCCGTAACCGATGCGCCCGATGACCGCCCAGCCGCCGTCGAAGGCGACCTCGCTGCGCGGAATGGCCGTTGGCTTCGTCGTGATGTCCGTGTCCTGAACAAGGTTATAGCCGCCCATCAGACCGATATACAGCCCGTCCACGGGCTGGGCGCTGGCCAGGGCAGGAACCACCCCCATCGTCGCGGCCAGAAGCGCTGTGCGCAGCTTCATCCTTCTCTCCTTACCCCTCTGCGGCAGGGTGTCGGGCCGCACCACACGCGCCCGACGGCCCCGCAATGCTTACGGTCAGCGCCACCATACCGAACCCGGCCCATCGGCGCAGCGGGGGCTCACCGGATTTTCCTGATCTGTTGCAGGAAGACCACAGTGTGGCTTGCCCGCGTTAACCTCAGCCTGATCGCAGCGCCGCAAGGAACAGCCCGGCCCGCCGCGCGACGTCCTCCGGACGATCGCCGGGGCGGAACAGCGCCCGGCCGACGGCGAAGCCGCTCGCCCCTGCCGCGCGCCAGGCTGGAACCGAATCGGCGACGATTCCCCCGACCGGCAGCACAGGCAGCGACGGCGGCAGGACGGCGCGTATCGCGGCGAGATGGGCTGGGCCGCCTGTCTCGGCCGGGAACAGGGTCAAGGCGTCGGCTCCGGCTTCCAGCGCGACGAGAGCCTCCGTCGCGGTGAAAAACCCCGGCAGCACGACGAGCCCGAGCCGGTCGGCGTGCGCGATCACCCTCGGGTCGGCGTGCGGCATCATGATCAGGCGCCCGCCCGCCTCCGCCACCCGTTCGACCTCGGCCGCGGTCCGCACCGTGCCTGCTCCGACAAGGACGTCGGCCGGCAGCGCCTCCGTCAGCCGGGCGATGGAGGCAAGCGCGCCCGGAGCACTGAGCGGCACCTCGATCACGCACCAGCCCACCTCGACCACGGTGCGCGCCACCGGCACCACCTCCTCCGGAGTCACACCGCGCAGGATGGCGACGAAAGGGCAGCGCGCGAGCCAGGGGGCGATTCGCGACGCTTCGGTCATGGCGTGGCCCGAAACGAGAGGCGATGGCCGCCCAGGGGCCCGCATGCGAGGCTGACGGCATGACCACCGGCTCCGATCCACCGCAGACGCTGGAGACCTCTCGGCCTCGCCGGCGACCATTCCAGGCCGAGGAGATCGGCCCCTGGTCCGACCTGATGGCCGACCGCGACGTCGTCCGTTTCCTCGGCACCGTGGCCCAGGTCGGCCGACGGCGCACCTTCGACGAGGCCTGGACGTCGTTCTCCACGCCGATCGGATAGTGGATACTGCGCGGCGACAGCTTGCTCGCGATCGAGGACCGGGGGAGCGGCCGTTTTCTCGGCCGCATCGGTCTCGTCCACCTCCCGGCCTGGCCGGACCCGCAGCTCTCCCACGCCCTGATGCGGCAAAGCCAGGGCAGAGGCGATGCCACCGAGGCCTGCCGCGCCGTTCCTGACTGGGGGTGGGCAAGGTCTCCGTCCGCGCGGCTTTCGAGCGAGATCCCCCCGGGCAACCTCGCCTCTGAGCGTGTGGCAGGGCAACTCGGCGCCGTGCGCGAGCAAACGATGGATCTCCTCCCCACGGCTGTCGTCGTGTGTGTGCATCGGCGGCGACCGTCGGCTCACGCCTGCTCGCGTGGGCTCAAGGGCCGGCCGCGCTCGCGGCAAGGCGGCTTGCGCGCGCGATCGCCGCCTCGACCCGCCTTCGGGTTTCCTCTCGGCCAAGAGCGGCCGCGACGTCGAAGATGGGCGGCGAGGTGGTCATCCCCGTCAGCGCGGCGCGGAGCGGCATCGCGACATCCTTCAGCTTGATCCCGTGCAACTCGGCGAAGGCGCGGGCCGCGGCCTCGAGGGGGCCCGGCTCCCACACGGTGCCTTCCCACGCCGCGATCAGGTCGCGCAGGGCCGCACAGGCGGCAGGCGTCAGCAAGGCTTCGGCCTTCGGCTCGAACGGCAACGGCACGGGATGGGCGAGGAAGACCGCCGAGTCGGCAAGCTCCTCGAGCGTGCGCGCCCTCTCCTTCAGCCCCCGCATCAAGGCGGAGAGCCGCGCGACCACCTCCGGTCCGATGGGCGCGCCGAGCCGACGCTCAAGCCGCGGCAGGGTCTCGGCCACAAGCCGTGCGTCCTCGGCCCGCCTCATCCAGACGCCGTTCAGATGGAGCAGTTTGGCGTAGTCGAAGCGCGCCGCCCCCCGGCCGACGTCGGCGAGGTCGAAAATCGCCGCCGCTTCGGCCATGCCGATCACCTCGATGTCGCCATGGCCCCAGCCGAGCCGAAGCAGGTAGTTGGCAACCGCCTCCGGCAGGTAGCCCTGGTCCCGAAACTCGAGCACCGACACCGCCCCGTGCCGCTTGGAGAGCTTGGTGCCGTCCTGGCCGTGGATCAGCGGGATGTGGGCGAAGGCCGGGCGCTTCCAGCCGAGCGCGTCGTAGAGCTGGCATTGGCGGAAGGTGTTGGTGAGGTGGTCGTCCCCGCGGATGACGTGGGTGATGCCCATGTCGTGATCGTCAACCACGACGGCGTGCAAGTAGGTCGGCCGCCCGTCGGAGCGCAGGATGATCATGTCGTCGAGTTCGCTGTTGGCGACCCGGACCGTGCCCTGCACGAGGTCCTCGATCACCGTCTCGCCCTCCCGCGGCACCTTGAGACGGATCGCGCCGGGAACGCCGGGCGGGGCCTCGGCCGGGTCGCGATCACGCCACGTGCCGTCGTAGCGCGGCGGCCGCCCCTCCCTCAGCGCCCGCTCGCGCATCGCCTGCAGCTCCTCCGCCGTCTCGTAGGCGTAGTAGGCCTTGCCAGTAGCGACGAGGGCGCGTGCCACCTCGGCGTGCCGGGCCGCCCGCTGGCGCTGGAAGACAGGCGGCTCGTCCGGCGTGATGCCGAGCCAGGCGAGGCTCTCCAGGATCTGCTCGACCGCGCCCGGAACCTCGCGCGCGGTATCGGTGTCCTCGATGCGCAGGAGGAACGTGCCGCCGTGGCGACGGGCGAACAGCCAGTTGTACAGAGCGGTGCGGGCGCCGCCGACATGCAACAAACCGGTTGGCGAAGGCGCGAAGCGGGTGACGACCGTCATCGGGGGCTGATCTCCGCAGCGGGCGTTAGCACACAGGGGCCGGCCACGGTAAGGTGCACGCCTCGGTTGCAGGCCCTGAAGCGTGCTGCAGGTTTCCTCCCGGCCGCCGGAACTCGGCGCTCCACCCCTGCCCGGCCCTGGCACTGGGGTGTTGAGCAGCGCGACGACACCAAGCCTGCCTTGGCTCGCGGTCGCGTTCGGCGCCGGGGTCGGCCTTTACTTCGCGCTCGATCGGGAGCCGTCCGGCTGGGTGGCGGTGGCGGCCTTGGTGACCGCCATCGGCGTGCTCTGGGTCTCGGCCCGGTCCCGCCTGCTCGGGCCATCCCTTCTCGGGCTCGCTGCCGCGGCAGGCTTTTCGGCCGCGGTGCTGCGGACCGCCGGTCAGCCCCCCTGTTCGAGTTGCCGACACGGGCGGTCACGCTCGAGGGGGTGGTGGCGGCGGTGGACGTGCTGCCCGAAGGCAGACGGATCAGGCTGACCAGACCGATCCTGCACCCGGATGGCGCGACGCTTCAGCGCGATCTCAGGATCCGCCTCCATCGCTCTGATACTTCGTCAATTTCCCCGGGCGAGAGAATACGCGTGCGTGCGCTGGTCCGGCCTCCCGCCCCGCCCGCCGCGCCGGGCGCCTTCGATTTCCAGCGCCACGCCTTCTTCGCCGGGCTCGGGGGTGTCGGGTTCGCCTTGGCTCCGGCGGAACGCCTCGGAAACGACGGCACCCGCGGCTCCGGCGTAGGGCTCGCCGCCCTGCGCCAGGCGATTATCCTGCGGGTCCTCGCCACCCTGGGTGGCGTCGAGGGATCGGTCGCTGCAGCCCTGCTCACCGGCCAGCGCCAGTCGATCCCCGAGCCGGTGATGGAGGACTTGCGGCGATCGGGGCTTGCTCACCTCCTTGCCGTCTCCGGGCTGCATGTCGGGATCGTGGCAGGGCTTGCCTACCTCCTCTGCCGCTTCGCCCTCGCGCTTTGGCCGCCGCTTCTGCTCCATCTCTCGGCCAAGAAGGTCGCCGCGGCGGTCGGGGTGGCGGCAGGCTTCGGCTACATGCTGCTCACCGGAAGCCAAGTGCCGATGCGGCGGGCGGTGGCCATGGCCGCCCTGTTCGCTCTCGCCGTGCTGCTCGACCGCCGGCTTTCGGCGCTGCGGGCGCTGGCCTTCGCCGCTCTGATCGTGCTGGGGCTGCAGCCGGAGGCCCTGCTCGGCGCCTCGTTCCAGATGAGTTTCGCCGCCGTCCTTGCCCTCGTCGTCGCCTGGGAAGGGCTACGGCGGAGCTGGCTCAGCCCGCGCCGAGAGATAAGCCTCCCCGCCCGGCTCGCCGTCGGGTTCGCCGCCCTCCTCGTCACTTCGGCCGTCGCCTCCGCCGCCACCACCCCGTTCGTCGCGCACCATTTCCAGCGCGTGCCGCTGTACGGCGTTGCAGCGAACGCGATCGCCGTGCCGCTGACCAGTTTCTGGATCATGCCCTGGGGCCTGCTCGCGCTGATCCTCATGCCGGTTGGGCTCGAACCACTCGCGTTTGCCCCGATGGGTTGGGGCATATCGGCGGTGATCGCGGTCGCGCAGGCCGTGTCGTCCTGGCCCGCGGCGGCGCCTTCGCTTCCCGCCTCCCCGTCCTGGACGCCGGCGGCCGCAGGGCTCGGCCTGATCCTCGTGTGTCTCGCCCGACCCTTCCTCAAGGTCGTGGGAGTCGTGCTGTTGGCCGCCGGTCCGGTCGCCGCCGTCATTCTGCCGCAGCCGGACCTCCTGATCGCGCCGGATGGGAGGGCGCTTGCGCTGAGGGTCGAGGGGGCGTGGCACCTGCACGCGAGGGCCGATGCCGACCGCTTCGTGCTGGCGCAGTGGCGGCAGCGGGCGGGCGACGTCGCGTTCACGCCGCTCGATCCGCGCTCTCCCCCCTCGCCCGCCCTCCGTTGCGATCGGGATGCGTGCCTGATCGGCCCTGAGGACCTGCCCCGCGCGATCCTCCTCCTGCGCGAGGGGCCCGTAGCACCCTGGTGCGGCCGGGCACCCCTCATCGTCTCGCTCGAGCCGGTGCGCGGGCGCTGCCCGGCCTCGATCGTGCTCGATCGCTTCGCGCCGTGGCGGAACGGAGCTTACGCGATCCGGCTCGACGGCCCCGAGGTGCTCTCCGATGCCGCTTGGCGCGGCGAACGACCGTGGGTGCGCCTGCCCGGCCGGCGTCAGCCCGACGGATGACGTGGCGCGTCAGGCCATGGCCCGACGCAGGGCGGAGAGGCTCAGGATCGCAAGCCCGAACAGGGCGGCAGCGGCGGGCTCTGGCACGGGAAAGAGCTCGTCGCGGACCCGCACGCCGACTGTCGGGATGGTTGCTGAACACGCCGTCCACGCCCCGGCCGAAGAACAACCGGTAGGAGCCGGGGTCGTCCGTGAGGGTGTAGACGTGCACCAGCAGCCCGGCCTCTTGCGCCGTACGGATGCATGCCTCGCTGGCCGCCGGTGCGTTGACGCCGATGCCGTCGGCGAAGGCCCTGAGCGCGCGGGCAGCCTCGGGCGTGGTCGGACAGGTGGGCACGGGCGGAAACCCCGCCCCGTTCGGCAGGGTGAAGGTGAGAGCGACCAAAGGCAGCGCCGTCCTCGGCCGAAGATACTGCAAGGCCGCGGGGATGAAGGACTGGATGAACACGGCCTCGCGCCGGTCGAACAGCCCGTCCCAGCGTGGATCGGCGAGCTCTGCAAGCAGGGCATCCGCCATGGCGGTGAGATAGGCGAGCCCGGCGGCCGGGGCGAGCGCCTGGGTGAACTTCAGCTCCGGATAAACGCCGACGAGTCGCCCCGTCTCGCGGTAATGCCCGTGCGCGATCTCCAAAACCTCCGTGAACGTTGCGACCTTGAACGGTTCATCGCCGGTGTAGAACCCGTTCCCCGGCTGCGAATACCCTGGCGTGCCGCGCGAGCGCGCGGTCAGTTGCCGGATCTCGGCGAGATCGAAGTCGAAGACGTAATAAAGGCGCCGTCCGCCGACAATTCGCGCGCGGTCCGTCCAGCCTTTCGCCGCCGCGACCTCCTCGATGTTCGTCGTCGCGTTCAGTGTGTCGTCGTGCAGCGCGACCAAGCGCCGATCGCGGGTGAGGAAAAGATCCGGCTCGATGAAGTCGGCCCCCTGGCGGATGCCGAGCCGGTAGGCCTCCACCGTGTGCTCGGGCAGGTAGCCGGAGGCGCCTCGGTGAGCGATGATGATCGGCCGGTCCACGAGCGGCCCGGCCGCGGCCTCCGAGGCGATTGCCGCCGCGACCAACGCCGCGGCGCATAGCGCTGTTCGCATCAGTCCCGATCTCCCTTCCCCGTGCCGACCTCGCGGCAGCTCCCGAATAGCCGCGCCGACGAGCCGTTGGATGACGATGGGATGACGTTGCGAGAGCGGTCAGACGATCCGGGTCTCGAAGGGCGGAGTGCCGTCGGGCGCTTCGATCTCGACCACCCAGAGATCGGGATCGCGCCCCACAGCGCGCGCCACGTAGGCGTCGAGTGCGGCCTCATCGGCCGGTGTCTCCCCGAGCGCGCGCAGCCAAGCCGGCCGGCCCTGGCCGTCGCGTGCCTGCACCAAGGGAACCAGCCCCTCCCGGGCCCGAAGCACCAGGACCACGCCGCCCGAATCGGGGTCTCCCTTGCGCAGCACCACCGCCGCCCGCGCCGCGAGGGCGCAGTGACGGATCAGGGCTTGAACCCAGAGCGCCGTCTTCAGTCGCGGCTCCACGCCGAGTCCTCGTCGCGGGCCGCTTGAACGGCGCTCAGCCGGCCGTTACACCCCGCGCGCTTCGAAGAGGGATCCATGGCACGAGCGAAGCCCGACAAGGACCCGGCAGCCGGAATGAGCGAGGGGAAGCGCGCCTACGAGGCAAGGCGGGCCGCGAAGGCCGGGGTAAGTCTCGAGACCTGGCTGGCCCGGAAGGAGAAGGCCAAGCGTGCCCAGGCGGCGGCCAGCGCAGGGGGGCCGCAGCGGGCGGCGAAGAAGCCGGGCGTGCTGGGCCGTCTCTTCGGTCGCCGCAAGGGCTGATCGCGCCGCACACGGGTCAGAGCATCCGCATCAGAGTGCCGTCGCGACGGATGGCGTGATGCCAGATCGCGGCGCCGACATGCAGCACGAGCAGCACCACGATGGCATAGGCGATCCAGGTGTGGGTCGTCTGCAGGGCCCGGGCCAGCGTCTCGTCCTTCGCCACCACGGCGGGGATGTCGATGAACCCCAGGTAAGCGGTCGCCCCCTGCATCGGAAAGCCCCAGGCGTTGGTCGCGAGGAAGCCGAAGATCGGCTGCAGGATCAGCGCAGCATAGAGCATCCCGTGCACAGCCTGGGCGCCAACCCGCAACGGCACCGGCAGATGGGCCGGCAAAGGCGGCGGCGGGTTGGCGATCCGCCAAGCCAGGCGGGCGACGGAGACGAAGAGGATCGTCAAGCCCGCGCTTTCGTGGATGGCATAGAAGACGAGCTTGGTCGCGAACGGCTCGGGCTTGATGTACTTGATGACGAACCCGGTGGGCAGGGCGACGAGCATCAGGCCGAGCGTGATCCAATGGAACCATTTGGCGACGGTGGTGTACTGGCCATCCGGGTGTGCCGCATCGGTTCCCGCCAGAAGGCGCGCCGTCGCCTCGCTCATCGTCGTCCGTCTCCGCTGCCCGTCCCTTCCGCCGCATACACTTGGGCAGGGCCCGGCGAAAGCGTAGCCTCGGTGACACTCGCACCGCGACGATGACGGCAACGGCAGCGATGACACGACCGACCGAACACTTGCGCATCCTCTCCGAACCCGATTGGTCCGGGGCCGTCGGCCACCGCTTCGTGCACGAGCTCGCCGCCGGCACGCTCGCGCATGACGTGATGCGGCGCTACCTGGTGCAGGACTACCAGTTCCTCAACTCCTTCGTCGCCCTGCTCGGCGCCGCCATCCACGCCGCCCCCAGCCTGGCGCAACGCATTGTCCTTGGGCGGTTCCTCGGCCTCGTGGTGTCCGAGGAGAACACCTACTTCCAACGCAGTTTCGACGCCCTGGGCGTGCCGGAGCAGGATCGGACGGCACCGGTGCTGCTTCCGCCTACCGCCGGCTTCCAGGCCCTGATGCGCGAGGCGGCCGCAAGCGGCCGATGGAGCGAGATGCTCGCCGTGCTGACGGTCGCCGAGTGGTGCTACCTGACCTGGGCCAGCGCGGTTGCCGACCGCGACCCGGGTTGGTTCGTCTTCCGCGAGTGGATCACCCTGCACTCTGGCCCTGGCTTCGAGGCCCTGGTCGCCTTCCTGCGCGAGGCGCTGGATCGCGCCTGGGAGGCGGCCGACGAGGCGGGGCGGGAGCGAATCGCTGCCTTGTTCCGCCGGGCGGTGGCACTGGAGCGCGCCTTCTTCGACGCTGCCTACGGCTCCTGACACCCCCCTTGTTCCGGGTCGTTGCCCACGCCGACTGGAGCGGGGCCAGGGTCCGTGCCGCCGCCAAGCGGCGGGTGTCCCTCGCCCACCGGGAGGGGTGCCGCTGGTCCGTGGCGCAACCGGCGCCGGTTCCGGACCCGCTCGGGCTGGTCGTCGACCTCGCACGGCAGGCAGAGTCTGCCGGGGGGGCCGCACTCCTCGGCCTTGATTTCCCGATCGGCCTGCCGCTGGGCTTCGTCCGCTCCGCAGGCTTTGGCGCGAGCGGGTTCCTGGCCTTTCTCGACGAGGCCTGCGGGGAGATGTTTCTCGAGCCGGCCGACTCCCTCGATCAGGTGTCGCCGGCCCGCCCCTTCTTCCCCGCCGGCCCCAAGGCCGGGCGCGGCCTGAAGGGGGAATTTCTCGCCCGCCTGGGACTTGACGCGGCGACCGCTCTCCGCCTTTGCGACCGTCGCGGCGAAACGGTGCGGGCCGCCTGCGGCTTGTTCTGGACGCTCGGTGCCGACCAGGTCGGCAAGGCAGCGATCGCCGGCTGGCGGGATCTTCTCCTTCCGGCGCGACGCCTGGGCTTGCCCGTGTCCGTCTGGCCGTTCGAGGGCGACCTCGCAGCCCTCGCGCGGCCCGGCCGGGTCGTGCTCGCCGAGGCCTATCCCGCCGAGGCCTATGCCAGGGTCGGCCTGTCTCGGCCGACGCGGAAGCGCGACCCCACGTGGCGGGCAGCGCAGGCGGGAGCGATCCTCGCCTTCGCCGAGGCCAACGGCATCAGCTTGGAAGCGTCGGCCGAAGCGGCCGTGCTCGCCGGCTTCGGGCCGTCGCCCGCGGGAGAGGACGCCTTCAACTCGCTTCTCGGCGCGCTCGGCATGATCCCTGTCGCCGGCGGCCTCCATCCCGAACGCCCTCCCCTTCCGGCCGAGGTTCTGGCCTGGGAGGGCTGGATGCTGGGCCGAACAGATCTCCCGGATTCGACGGGCTAGCGGCAGTGGCAGAGATGGGGGATCACCCGCGTGACCGCCTTCGGCCAGCCAAGCCAACGCCCGCTCACCGATCTTCGCTTCGCCGAGCCGCGGGTCGCCGAGCGGGACCTCGCCCGGCGCGATCTCGTCGCTGTCGAGCGGCAGTTCGACCTTGAGGGCGCCGAGGCGAACGGTGGCGAAAACCGCTGACGGAAAGCCCGAGCACCGGCGCCGGGCTCGAGCCATGAGGGATCGCTGCGTGCGGCAGAGATCGCGAGGGGCGGCGACTGCGACCGGCGAGACCGGGTCAGCGCCCAGGGCGGCGGCGCGTTCAGCGATGCGCAGAGCGATCGCCGCGAGACGGAGGTCATCGCCCGCCGGGGCATGCGTCCCGTTGTCCTCCAGGGTGGCCGAGCAGGACGAGAACCGTGGGCCGGGCGGCAAGCCGGGCGCGCGCGACGACGGCAGCACGTTTGGCAAGACGAGGGGACGAGGGCCTCGGCGCGACCCTGCTTGGCCATCGCCGTTTGGCCAAGCCGGGGCCCCGCCGCTCCCCGACGGCGGGACAAGTTCCTACAGTCCGGGCGCCAGCCAGGAGTCGCCTGCCATGATGCCGCTTTCGTTCCGCTGCCTCTCGCGCGCAGGGGAAACGCTTGTGCCGTTCGTCCCACGGACGCTCGTCATCGCCGGGCTGACGGGGCGCGATCGAGCCGCGGTCGAGCATCATGTCGAGGAGTTGCGGGCCCTCGGCGTCCGCGCCCCGCCCACGATCCCCGCCTACTTCCGGGCCAGCGCAAGCCTGCTCACCACGGCAACGGAGATCGAAACTCTGGGAGCCGACAGTTCCGGCGAGGCGGAGTTCATCCTCGTCTCCATGGCGGACGGGCTCTGGGTCGGGCTCGGCTCAGACCACACCGACCGCAGGGTGGAAAGCTACGCGATCGACGTCTCGAAACAGCTCTGCCCGAAGCCGGTCGCCCCCCTTCTTTGGCGTTACGAGGAGGTCGCCCCGCACTGGGACCGCCTTGTGCTGCGCTCCTGGATCGAAGACGGCGCGCCGACGCGGCTCGTGCCTTACCAGGAGGGACTGACCGCCGCCCTGCGCCCGCCGGCGGAGCTGATCGCCGGGTTCACGGGCGGAGCGCCCCTCCCCTGCGGCACCGTGCTGTTCGGCGGCACCTTCCCCGCAAAGGGAGGAATCAGGCCATCGTCCCGGTTCGAGATGGAGCTCGAGGACCCGGTGCTGGGGCGGGTGATCCGCCACGGCTACCGCGTCCGCACCCTCCCCCTCGCCTGACCCCCCTCACCGCGTCCCCAGCATCCGCTGCATCAGCACGAGGTCGAGCCAGCGGTCGAACTTGCGGCCAACCTCGGGCAGGAAACCCACCCGGACGAAGCCGAAACGCTCGTGCAGGCGTAGCGAGGGCGCATTCCCGGCCTCGACCGCGGCGACCATCACGTGCAGGCCCTGCGCCTCGGCGCGCGCGATCAGCGCTCCGAGCAGCGCCTTGCCGTGGCCGCGGCCCTGAGCGGCGGGATGGACATAGAGCCCATGCTCGACCGTTTTCGCGTAGCCCTCGAAAGGGCGGAAGGTGCCGTAGCTCGCGAAGCCGCAGACCCGGCCGCCCTCCTCGGCGACCAGAACGGGGAACCCCGCGGCGCGCCGCTCCGCCATCCAAGCCGCTCGTCCCTCGCGAGTGGCTGGGCGAATGTTCCAGTTCGCGGTCGAGTTGAGGATCGCGTCGTTGGTGATCTCGAGAATGGCGTCGAGATCGTCTTCGGTGGCGTCGCGGACAGTCATGCCGATAGGGGGTCGGGTTGCGCAGGGTCTGCATGCCACCGCCCGGATGGTCTGGCGAGAGGGGCAGACGCCCTGCCCTCCGCCCCTCTCCCGCCGCTCAACGCGCTTCGCGGGGATCCTCGATCGCCTCCAGCGTCACCACCGCGACATTGACCAGAAGCTTGCCGGCGTTTTCGAAATTCACCGTCACCCGTTGACCGACCACGGACTGCACTTGGCCCTCCCCCCAGTCGGGACGAGCGGGGTTGCGCACGCGCATGCCGGGCGTGAGGGGACAGCTCATGGCGGCGAAATGCGCGGTGTCGAACCGACTGCCAAGAGCCGGCGAAGGCTCAGCGTCGCCACGGCAGGCGGCGCCGCGGCAACGGCAAGGCGCTGGCCCAGGGGGAGCCGGCCCAGACCGGAAGCGCGGGCCGCACCACCACCGTCGCTTCGCGCAAGGCGGCCACCCGCTCCGCGATGGTTGGGTGGGTGCGGAAGAACCGCAGCCAGCGCGGTCCGCGGCTCGCGAGCCGCTCGAAGTCGTCGCCCTGCAGACGCTCCAGCGTGAGAAGGGCCGAGGCGAGGCCCTGCGGGTCGCCCGTGAGCTCAACCGCTCCGGCATCGGCCAGGAACTCGCGTGTGCGCGACAGCGACAAGGCGAGGAGATCCGACACCAGAGGGGCGACGACAAGCAAGGGGGGAAGCAACGGGTGCGCGCCCACCGCCCCGGTGCCCCACAAGAGCAGAACGAGGAGCCCCGCCTGCGCCATGGCCCGGGTGATCGCCGCGGCTTGGGCCGCGATGCGCATGACGACCAGATCGCCATGCCGGATGTGGCTGACCTCGTGCGCGAGCACGCCGGCGAGTTCGGCCGGTGTGAGGGTCTCGGCAAGGGCGCGCGTCAGGCCGATGCCGGGCTTCTCGCTTGTGCCCGCCGCCACGGCCTGGAGCACGGGCTGCGGCAACAGATAGAGGGTGGGGACCACGGCGAGGCCCGCCCGCCGCGACAGCTCGTCGACCAGGGCGAAAAGCCCGGGGGCAGCGAACGGCGTGAGCCGCGACGCCCCGAAGCCTTGGCGGAAGATCGTGTCTGCCGGAAGCGCGCCAAACGCAAGCCCCCCTGCCATCATCGCAGCCCCGATCATCAGCCCCTCGGGCCCAGCCGCCAGCCAGCCGATCACGGCGGCAAGCAGCACGAGGGCGAGAAGCGTGAGCGCCGTCTCGAGCCGGTTCCGCCGGCGAAGGCGGGCAAGCGTGGCGGGATCGACCGCGACAAAAACCATGCCTTTTCAGAGTGGGGCCGCGGCGCGCCGGCGCAAAGCGGTGGCCTGTTCGGCACCCCCCGGCGTGGCTATAGGGAGGGCGCGCCTTCCCACCGTCAGCCCGAGCCGGCTTGCCCGATGTCTGATCTTGCCGCGATCATCCCCGTCATCCTCTCTGGCGGCTCGGGCACAAGGCTCTGGCCGGCGAGCCGCGAGAGCTACCCCAAGCAGCTCCTGCCGCTGGTCTCGGAGCGGCCGATGATCGTCGAGACCGCGCTGCGGGCCCCGGCATCACTCGGTTTCGCGCCCCCGATTGTGGTCTGCAACGAAGCGCATCGCTTCATCATCGCCGAACAGTTGCGCGAAGGCGGGATCGAGGGCGCGCGCATCGTGCTGGAGCCCCAGGGCCGCAACAGCGCCCCCGCCATCGCGGCTGCTGCCCTGCTCGCTGCCGAGACCGACCCGCACGCCGTGTTGTGGATGATGGCGGCCGACGCGGTGATCGATGATCTTTCCGCCCTGCACCATGCAGTGGCCGTGGCGGCGCGGGCGGCGCGCTCGGGACGCATCGTCACGTTCGGCATCGCCCCGACCCGAGCGGAGACGGGCTACGGCTGGATCGCGCAGGGCGAACCGGTGCCAGGGGTTGAGGGCTGCTTCGCGGTTGCCCGCTTCATCGAGAAGCCCGATGCGGCGACCGCGCGGCAGTTGCTCGAAGCGGGCGGCATGCTTTGGAACAGCGGCATGTTCGTCTTCACCGCCGAAGTGCTCCTTGCCGAGATGGATCGCTTTGCTCCGGACGTGGTCCGCGCCGTGCGGCCGGCGGTGGCGGAGCGTCGGACCGATCTCGATTTTGTCCGCCTCGGCCCGTCATTCGCCGCTTCGCCCTCGATCAGCCTCGACTACGCGGTTGCCGAGAGGACCGAGCGTGCGGCGGTGGTTCCCTGCGGCTTCGGCTGGTCGGATGTCGGCTCCTGGGCGGCGTTATGGGAGCTCGCCTCCCGCGACGGCGCCGGCAACGCCGCCATCGGCAACGTGATCATGGAAGACTGCCGGGGCTCCTACGTGCGCAGCAACGGCCCGCTCGTGGCCGCGCTCGGGCTGACGGACGCCGTGGTCGTGGCGGAAGAGGACGCCGTTCTCGTCATGCCGCGCTCGCGCGCCCAGGACGTGAAGCGGATCGTCGACCGGCTGAAGGCCGACCGCCGGCGCGAGGCGATCGAACATCGCCGGATCTATCGCCCCTGGGGGTTCTACGAGGGACTGATCGCCGGCGAGCGCTTCCAGGTGAAGCGGATCGTGGTGCGGCCGGGCCGGCGGCTGTCGCTGCAGAAGCACTACCACCGCGCCGAACACTGGGTGGTGGTGAACGGCACCGCGCTCGTGACGCGCGATTCCGAGCAGATCCTGCTGCGCGAGAACGAAAGCGTGTACCTGCCCTTGGGCTGCGTCCACCGCCTCGAGAACCCCGGCAAGATCCCGCTCGCGCTGATCGAGGTCCAGTCCGGCGCCTACCTCGGCGAGGACGACATCGTCCGCCTCGAGGACGTCTACGGCAGGGCGTGAGCGATCGGAGCGGCTGTTCGGCACGAGCGAACACCCAGGCATGTTCCGCGAGCGTCTTCGCGCACACTGCAAGCCTGGGCCGGTGGGCGAACGGCTCTAACGCGCTTTTTTCGACCCGATGCCCTTGCCGAGAGCCCGCGCGCGCGCCGAGGCCGGCTTCGGCTTGGCAGGATCCTTCTTCGACGCAGGCTTCCGCTTCGCGGCGGCGGCGCGGATCGCCGAGAGCGTGGTGTGGGTCGTGATCTGATCGGGGTTCATCCGCAGCTCGACGATCGCGGGCTTGCCGGAGGCGAGTGCCCGCTCCACTGCCGGCACGAACTCCTCGGTCGCCTGCACAACCTCGCCATGGCCGCCGAAGGCCTCGATGAAGCGGGCGAAATCCGGGTTGGTCAGGGCGGTGCCGGAGACGCGGCCCGGGTATTCGCGTTCCTGATGCATCCGGATGGTGCCGTACATCTGGTTGTTGAACACCATCACCACCGGATTGACGCCGTGGTGGAAGGCGGTGGCGATCTCCTGCCCCGTCATCAGCATCGACCCATCCCCGGTCATGCTGATGACGACACGATCCGGATAGAGAAGCTTCGCCGCGATCCCCGCCGGCACGGAATAGCCCATCGACCCGCAGCAGGGCCCGATCAGCCGCTGGGTGGCGCGGTAGTTGATGAAGCGCACGCCCCAGCCGGAGAAGTTGCCGGCATCGGTGGTGACGATCGCGTCCGCGGGCAGCATCGCCTCCAACGCGCGCATGCAGGCAGCGAGGTTGAGAGGGCCGTCGTAGTCGGGGATCCCAGTCGACCAGGCAAGGCGATTGGCGCGCAAGGCCTTTGTCCAGCCGGCCCAGGCGGCGGGCACGGGCTCCATCGCCGCGGCTTGGGCGGCAAAGGCGTTGAGGTCGGCGAGGATCGGCAGATCGGCCTGATAGACGCGGCCCAATTCCTCAGCGTCCGGCATCACGTGCACGAAGGGCACACCCATCGCGGGCGGGGTGAACAGCGTGTAGCCCTGGGTGACCGGCTCGCCGAGGCGGCAACCCACGGAGATGATGAGGTCGGCCTCGCGGGCAGCGGCGAACAGCGCCGGGTCGCCACCGTAACCGAGATCGCCGACATACTGGTCGAGCGTGTTGTCGAAGCAAGACTGGCGGCGGAAGCCGACCGCGGTGGGCAGATCGTTGGCGGCGATCCAGCGCGCGAGATCCCGCCGGCCGCCCTCGGTCCACGCCGCCCCCTGCCCGAGGATGACGAGAGGGCGCCTCGCGCGCAGCAGCATCCGACGCAGCTCCGCCATGGCCGACGGATCGGGCAGCGCGCGCGGCACGACGATCGGACGCGGATCGGCCACCGACACCGTGTCCGTCTGCATGTCCTCCGGGATCGCCACCACCACCGGCCCCGGCCGGCCCGAGACGGCGACCTGGAAGGCGTGCGCGACGAGTTCCGGAATGCGCGCGGCATCGTCGATCTGCACCACCCATTTCGCCATCGCGCCGAAGAAGCGGCGATGATCGACCTCCTGGAAGGCGTCGCGGTCCAGGGCGCCGCGCGGCACCTGGCCGACGAAGAGGACAAGCGGCGTGCTGTCCTGCTGGGCAATGTGCACCCCGACCGAGCCGTGGCAGGCGCCGGGGCCGCGGGTGACGATCGCCACACCGGGCCGGCCCGTGAGCTTGCCGTAGGCTTCAGCCATGTTCACCGCAGCGCCCTCGAAACGGCAGGTGATGGTGCGGATCGCCGCGCGGTTCTCGTAGAGGCCGTCCAGCAGCGCGAGGAAGCTCTCTCCCGCCACCTGGAAGACATGCGTTACCCCGAGCGCCCGCAAGGCATCGGCGAGCACCCTCCCGCCCTGCCGCATCGTGACGCGCGGCCCGTGCGGCGGTGCCGCGATCGCTCCCTTGGCTTCGGCATATCCCATCGCGCCGCGATCCTCCCTTGCGCGCGACAAGCCTATCAGCCGGCGTGCGACGGAGGAACAGAGCGCGCGACTCCCGCGTCTTTGCGCAGTGCAAGCCACGCGAGCGCCGCCGCAAGCCACGCCGCCGAGAGAGCAATCGCGAGGTCGTAGCCGCGCGGATCCCACCCGCCCGAGGCCGTGCGCGGGAAGGCATCGAGCAGGATGCCGATACCCTGTTGCATGACGAACACCACAAGCAGCATCAGCGCATTGATCGTGGTCGAGACCCGCCCCGTCTCGCTCGCCGCGAAACGGGCGCCGACCAGCATGTAGCCGACCGGGCCGACGGCGGCGAGGAACGGCCAGGCGAACCAAAGCCACGGCCACGCGGCGGGCAGACGGGCGATCAGCAGGCCGTGCATCACGAGAAGCCCCACCGCGCAGGCGACGAGCAGGGCGAGGGGGTTGACACCACGCCGAACCAGAGCCGACTGCAGGCTTCCGGAGGCGAATGAGCCGAGGGTCAGCCCGACAGCATAGACGAACAGGACCTGCGCGCGGTCGCCTGCGCCGAGACCCGCGACGTCGCGCAACCAAGGACCCGCCCAAAGCCCCTGCCAGACGAAGTTCAGAGCCGACAGCATCACGACCAGAGGGACGAGGCGGACGAAGGTCGGATGGAGGACAATCCGGCCCACCACGCGAACCGCCTCGATCAGTCCGTCCGTCGCGCGCTCACCTTGGGGCAGGTCGGGAACGGAACGCCAGATCCAAAGCCCGGTCAACGCGGCCACCGCCGCATCGGCAAGGAACACGCCGCGCCATCCGATCGCCGCGTTCGCCCACGCGACCGGTACGGTGGCCACGATGCCGCCCAGCGAGGAGAGGGCGACACACCATCCGGTCACGGCCGGAACGCGATCGAGGGGAAACCACGCGCGCGTGGCCTTCAGCTGCGCCATCAGGGCAGCCGCCACGCCGAGCCCCATCAGCACGCGCCCCAGGACAAGGGCCACGAACCCGCCGGCCGTCGCAAACACCAGTGCCCCGATTGCGATCACCCCCATCAGAGCAGCCTGCACCCGGCGCGGGCCGAAGCGGTCGAGTGCGGCGCCAACGGGGATCTGCGCGAGACCGTAGGCGGCGAAGAACGCCGCGCCGAGCAACCCGAGATCGGCGGCGGTGAGGTGAAAACGGACGGCCAGCTCCGGGCCGATCACCGCCGTGATGGCCCGATTGAGCTGATTGAGCCCGGCTCCCGCGGCAAGCGGCAGCGAAATGCGGCGGAAGGTCGGCCAGATCGACCCTTCAGCAGCGCGTGGCTTCACCACCGCTGCCCCGCCCCGGACCCGATGGGCCAGGGCTCATTCGGCCGGGACGGGACGCGCGCCCGAACGCTCGAGAGCGGACAGCCGACGCGCGATCTCGCCCACCGGTCGGGTGAAGGGGGCAAGCAGGAGATAGAGGGCCGGAATGGCGTAGAGGGTGACGAGAGTGGACAGCGTCATGCCGCCGATCACGACCACACCAAGCGCTTCCCGGCTCTCCGCCCCCGCCCCCGTCGCGGTCGCGAGCGGCCAGGCACCGAGGATGGTCGAAATCGTCGTCATCAGGATCGGCCGCAGCCGCGCCACCGAGGCCTCCAGCACCGCATCGCGCACGCTCCTTCCCTCGTCGCGCAACTGATTGGCGAACTCGACGACCAGGATGCCGTTCTTCGCCATCAGCCCGATCAGGAGAACGAGGCCGATCTGGCTGAAGATGTTGAGGGAAAGGCCCAGGAGATGGAGCGACAAAAGGCCGCCCGTCACCGCAAGCGGAGTCGAGAGCAGGATGATGAAGGGATGGATGAAGCTTTCGAACTGGGCGGCGAGCACGAGGTAGACGATGACGAGGGCGAGCGCGAAGGTGACCAGCAGGGCGGAGGAGCCCTCGATGAACTCGCGGCTCTGGCCGCGCCAGGTGAGCTTCGCCTCGGGCGGAAGGACGGCGCGCGCCGCCGCCTCGATCGCCGCCATGCCGTCGCCGAGGGCGACGTTGGGGGCGAGGTTGGCGGTGATGGTGATCGAACGCAGCCGGTCCTCGCGGTTGAGCGCCTGCGGCCGCGCCCGTTCCGCTCAGCGTGACAAGGTTGGAGAGAGGGATGAGCGCGCCGGAGCCCGAACGGACGAAGATGTTCTGCAGGTCGTACGGTGTCGCGCGATCCTCGGCCTGCGCCTGGATGAGCACGCGATACTCGTTGCCGCGCTCGACGAACGTCCCGACCTCGCGCGCGCCCAGCATGGTCTCGAGCGTGCGGCCGATGGTCTGGATGGACACGCCAAGATCGGCAGCGCGCCGGCGGTCGATGTCGACCCGCACTTCCGGCTTGGTCTCCCGGAAGTTGCTGTCGAGATTGACGAGCAGGGGCGACTGGCGCGCGCGCTCCAGCACGGCGTCGCGCCAGCGCACCAGAGTGTCGTAGTCGGGTCCCTGGATCACGAGCTGGATCGGCGCCTGGAAACCGCGCGTGCCGAGCGAGCCCGGGTTGACGGCGAAGGCGCGCACGCCGGGGATGCTGGCGACACGCGGGAAGATTTCCGCGGTGAGCTGCTGCTGCTTCACCGTCCTCTGCTCCCACGGCACGAGGCGAAGGAAAACGTTCGCGGTGTTGGAAACAGCCGGCCGCTGGAAGCCGCCGATGGAGGCGAACACGACGGAACCGACGCCCCGCTCGACGTAGGGAACGAGGATGTCCTCGATCTTCATCACGTGCTCGCGCGTGTAGGCGAAGGAGGCACCCTCCGGGGCCGTGACCGGGACGACGACGACGCCCCGGTCCTCGGTGGGAGCGAATTCCCGCGGCAAGACCTGGTACAGCGTCACCGCGAGCAGCGACAGCACGCCGGTTCCGGCGAGCACGATGAGCGGGGCGCGCAGTGCGCGGTCGAGGGTCCAGCGGAAGCCGGCGTTCAGCCCCTGGAAGACGGGCTCGGTCCAGCGCACGAGCCTCCCCTCGCCCTCGTGCGGCTTGAGGAACCGCGAACACAGCATCGGCGTGAAGGAGAGCGCGACGAAACCCGAGATCAACACGGAGACGGCGAGAGCGAAGCCGAACTCGGAGAAGAGCCTGCCCGCCTGGCCCTCCAGGAACGAGATCGGCAGGAAGACCGAGACGAGCACGAGCGTGGTCGCGATCACCGCGAACGCGATCTGCCGCGCGCCGAGGAAAGCCGCAACGAGGGGCTCCTCGCCTTGCTCGATTCGGCGATGGATGTTCTCGAGCACGACGATCGCGTCGTCGACCACGATGCCGATCGCGAGCACCATGCCGAGAAGCGTCAACACGTTCAGCGAGAACCCCATCAGCGCGAGCCCGATGAACGAGCCGATCAGCGAGACCGGGATGACGACCGCCGGGATGAAGGTCGCGCGCAAGGAGCGGAGGAAGACGAAGATCACGCCCACCACCATCGCGATGGCGACGAACAGGGCGTGGAAGACCTCATAGATCGACTGCGCGATGAACAGGCTCTCGTCGTAGCCGTAGACGACCTCCACCCCCTCGGGCAGCGCGGGCTTCAGCCGCTCGATCTCGGCCTTCACGCCTTGCGCGACAGCGAGCGTATTGGCCGTCGATTGGCGTTGAATTCCCAGGCCAACGCCGGGGCGGCGCATCAGGCGAAGCTCCCCCCGCTCGTCCTCCGCCGCGATCTCGACCCGTGCGACGTCGCCGAGCAGCACCTGGGTTCCGCCGCGCTGCGCGACGATGACGCTGCGGAACTGCTCGGGTGTGGAGAGACGGGTGTCCGTGCGGACGGTGAACTCGCGCGCCAGGCTCTCGAGGCGCCCGCCGGGAAGTTCGACGTTCTCGCGCCGGATCGCGGCCTCGATGTCCTCCACCGTCAGGCCGCGCGCGGCCATGGCGCGGCGATCGAGCCAGATCCGCATCGCCTTGCGGCGTTCGCCGCTGATGATGACGTTGGCGACACCGTCCACGGTGGACAGGCGATCGACCATCAGCGTGCGCGCGATGTCGGTCAGTTCGAGCCCGGTGTGGCGGTCGGAGACGAGGGTCGCCCACAGGATGGCGCGCGCATCGGCGTCCTGCTTCGCGACCACAGGCTGATCCGCCGTCTCGGGCAGGCGGTTCAGCACGCGCGCCACGCGGTCGCGCACGTCGTTCGCGGCGGCATCGACATCCCGCCCGAGCCGGAACTCGATCGTCACCTGCGACCGTTCGTCGCGGGAGGTCGAGGAGATCATCTTCACGCCTTCGATGCCGGCAATCGCGCCCTCGATGATCTCCGTCACCTGGGTTTCCACCACCGGGGCGGCAGCGCCGCGATAGGTCGTGGTGACGGAGACGATCGGCGGATCGATCGCGGGCAGTTCGCGCACGGGCAGGCGCAAGAAGGAGGCGATGCCCAGCACCACGAGCAGCAGCGACATCACGGTCGCGAAGACGGGCCGCTTGATCGAGACGTCGGAAAGGACCATGCGTGGCGTTCCTCGGCTTCGCGTCGGCCCTCAGCTCAGTGGCCGGCGAATCGTTTCGGTGACGTTCACCGGCACGCCGTTGCGCAGACGCTGCAGGCCGCGCACCACCACTTCCTCGTTCGGCGCCAGCCCTTCGACGATCTCCACCTCGCCCGGCAGCCGCGTCCCCAGCTTCACCTCCTGCCGGATGGCGCGGCCCTGGCGGACGGCAAACACATAGGCGCGGTCGCCAACGGGATCGATCGCCTCCTCGGGGACAAGGAGCGCGGTCGGCCGCTCGGCAAGGGTGAGCACGATGTTCAGGAACAGACCTGGGCGGAGCGTCTCGTCAGGATTGGGGAATTCGGCCACGGCGCGGATTGCGCGCGTGGCAGGGTCGATCCGGGTGTCGATCGCCGTGACCTCCCCGGCGAAGGTCCGAGTGCCGAAGGCTGGCGAGGTCGCGAGCACGCGCTGGCCCAAGGCGAGGCGGGCGACGAAAACCTCGGGCACGGCAAACTCCACCCGGATCTTCGAGAGGTCGTCGAGCGTGGTGATCGCCGTCCCCGGCTGGATCAGCGCGCCGAGGCTCACCTGCCGGAGCCCCACCCGGCCGGAGAAGGGGGCGATGATCTTCATCTCCTCGATCCTTGCGAGCGCCTCGCGCACCTGCGCCTCGGCCTGGCGAAGGGCCGCCTCCAGCTGGTCGATCTGCGCCTCGGGCACGGACTGGGTGGCGCGGAGCTGACGGGCGCGGGCGAGCCGCGTGCGCGCATCGTCGGCGGCGGCGCGCGCGCGATCGTAGGCAGCGACCTGGGCCGAGCGGTCGAGCTCGACCAGCACGTCGCCGGCATTCACCTTCTGGCCCTCCTCGAAGCGGATGGCGGCGACGATGCCCGACACCCGGCTGGTCACCGTCACCGCCTCGCGGGCGCGCGCCGTGCCGATGCTTTCCACCCGCTCGACGAGGGGGGCCACCCTGACCGGCGCTGTCACCACCTCGATGCGAGCGCCCGCGGGAGGCCGCGTCGGCGCCGCCTGCTGCGCCGGCATGAGGCCGAGCAGTTTCATCGGATCGGGCAGACCGACCCGATCCCCGTACATCCACCACCCTGCGCCGGCTCCGGCGGCGAGGGCGACGAGCACGATCTGTGTCGCGAGGCGCATTCGCGCACGGTTCCTTTCGCGTTCGGCCGCGACGATGACACTCACGGCCGGGAGGAACAATCTCCCACAAGGTCACAAAGCCGCGGCTCAACGTAACGAATCATGACGCTGCGGCCAGCAGGCGCCAGATGGTCTCGGCGCGCACAGGCATGGCGAGGGGGAGTGCGGCGGATGGAACGCCAGCGGATCGGAGCGCGTCCGACACGGCGTTCATCACCGCCGGCAGCGACCCCGCGCAGCCGGCCTCCCCCGCCCCCTTCACGCCGAGCGGATTGGTGCGGCAGGGGATCTCGACCGTCTCCCAGACGATCTCGGGCAGATCATCCGCCCGCGGCAGGGCGTAGTCCATGAACGAAGCCGTCATCAGCTGGCCGGTCGCCGCGTCGTAGTCGAGTCCCTCGAGCAGGACTTGGCCCGCACCTTGCGCGATCGCCCCCACCACTTGGCCGTGCAGCGTGAGAGGGTTCACCACCACGCCGAAATCGTTCACCGCCGTGTAGCGCACGAGGCGCACAGCCCCCGTGGCGCGGTCGATCTCCACCTCGGCGACATGGCAGCCATTCGGGAAATTGGCCACCCGCTGGGTAGGATGGGCGGAGGCCTCGAGGCCCAGGCTCTCGTCCTCCGGAACGAAGGCCGGGTTCCAGGCCGCGCGCGCGACCTCGGCGATGGTGACCGCGCGGTCCGTGCCGGCGACGCGGAATGTCCCGCGGTCCACCTCGAGGTCATCGGGCGAGACCTCGAGCAAGGCGGCGGCGATGCGCTTCGCCTTCGCCTCGATTGCCTCGGCGGCGCGGAACACTCCGACGGCGGCAAGCGTGAGGGAGCGCGAGCCCGCCGTGCCCGAGGCGTAGCCGGTGCGGTCGGAATCGCCCTGCACCACGCGGATCCGGTCGAACGGCACGCCGAGCCGGTGGTGCACCAGTTGCGCGAAGACCGTCTCGTGCGGTTGGCCGTTGGACACCGCCGAGGTGGTAAGCACCACCCCGCCCTGGCGGTCGAAGGCGAGCTGAACGCGGCCATCGCGAAAGCCCGAGGGCTCGACGTAGCAGCCGATGCCCAAGCCCCTGAGCTTCCCCTCCCGCTCGGCCGCGGAACGACGCGCGGGGAACCCTGCGCGGTCGGCGAGTTCCAGCGCTCGCTCCAACAGGCGGGGGAAGTCGCCGCTGTCGTAGACCTGTCCTGTCGGGGAGCGATAGGGCATCGCCTCGGGCGGGATCAGGTTGCGCCGGCGAAGCTCTGCGGCGTCGAGCCCGACCTCGGCGGCCGCCTGGTCGATCGCGACCTCAAGCGCGTACGCCGCCTCCGGCTTGCCCGCCCCGCGATAGGCGTCGATCGGCGCGGTGGTGGTGAGGTAGCCCTCGGAGCGGACGTGGAAGGCCGGAATCCGGTAGGGCCCGACCGCGATGCGCGGACCGCCGATCGTGCCGACCGCCGGCCCGAAACCCGCGCAATAGGCGCCGAGGTCGGACAGCCACAGCCAGCGCACGGCGGTGATCCGTGCCTCGGCGTCAAGGGCGAGCGTGATCGTGATCTCGTGCGCCCGCCCGGCGCTGTCGGAGAGGAAGGCCTCCGTCCGCTCCGCCTGCCAGCGCACGGGCCGTCCCAGTTGTTCGGCTGCGTGCAGCAGGGCGACGTGCTCGGGATAGGCGTGGTTCTTCATGCCGAACCCGCCGCCGACATCCGGGGTGAGCACGCGCAAGGAGGCGGCGGGGATGCCGCCCAGGCCGTGCTGCGTGAGCTCCGTGTGCGCTTCCGTCGTGCCTTGGGTGGCGGCGACCAAGGTGAAACGCCGAGCCACCGGGTCCCACTGCGCGATCGCTCCCCGGGTCTCGAGGGGGGCGGCGGTGACGCGGCTGATCGGCACCCGGGTCGTGACGAGGCGCGCGGCGCGGGCGAAGGCGCGCTCAACCTCCGCGGCATCGCCCGCCTCCCAGAGATGGACGCGATTGCCCGGCACCTCCGGATGGATGGCGGGCATCTCGCGCGCTTGGTCGAGCCCGATCACCGGCGGCAGAGGACGCCAGTCGACCGCCACCGCCTCGACCCCGTCCGCCGCCTGGGCGGCGGTCTCCGCCACCACCATGGCCACCGCCTCGCCGACGAAGCGAGCGCGATCATGCGGCAGGGCGAAGCGGGGAGGGTAGCGCGCCGGCGTGCCGTCAGCCTGAGGAAAGGACAGGAGGCACGGCAAGGCGCCCCTGCCGGCCCGCCGAAGGTCCGCTCCGGTCACGACGGCGACGACGCCGGGCAGGGCCAAGGCGGCGGAGACGTCGATCCCCCCGATCTCGGCATGCGCGTGCGGCGAGCGGACAAAGCGGGCGAACAAGGCGTCGCGCGGCGCGAGGTCGTCGGCATAGCGGCCCCGGCCGCGAAGGAGGCGATCGTCCTCGACCCGACGGACCGCGCTCCCGACGCCGAAGCCGCTCTCCGCCCCGCGGTCGCTCATGCAGCGACCCGAATGCAGCGCGCCATGTGCTGCGGCGGGAGATGCTTCTCCTCCGGCAGACGTTCGCGGCAGGCAGCCTCCGCGAAGGCGCAGCGGGGGGCGAAGGCGCAGCCCGGCGGCAGGCGGGACAGGTCGGGCGGGGCGCCGGGGATGGCGGCAAGCCGCGTGCCGCGCAGCCCGGCGTGCACGGTGCTGCCCATCAACCCCTGAGTGTAGGGATGCAGCGGCCGCTTCATCACCTCGGCCACCTCGCCCGACTCGACGAACCTCCCCGCATACATCACCGCCACCCGGTCGGCGATCTCGCCCGCCACCCCGAGGTCGTGGGTGACGAAGATCACCCCCATGCCGAGCTCCTCCTTCAGCCGGCGGAGGAGGAGCAGGATCTGGATCTGCACCGTGGCGTCGAGGGCGGTGGTGGGTTCGTCGGCGAGCAGGAGCTTCGGCCGGCACGCCAGCGCGATCGCGATCATCGCGCGCTGCCTCAGCCCCCCTGAGAGCTCGTGCGGATAGGCGGCGAGCCGGCGCTTGGCGGAGGGGATCTGCACGAGTTCGAGAAGTTCGAGAGCCCGCGCATCGGCCTCGGCGCGGCTTACTCCCTCGTGGCGGATGATGGTCTCGGCGATCTGGGTACCGATGGTGAACACGGGGTCGAGGGCGGTCATCGGCTCCTGGAAGATCATCGACACCACGCCCCCGCGGAACTCCTCGAGCGCGGCGGGAGAAAGCGCGAGCACGTCGTGGCCGGCGATCCGTACGCTGCCCTCGATCACCGCGCGCTTCGGCGGCAGAAGCCGCATCAGGGCGCGCAGCGTGACCGACTTGCCCGACCCAGACTCGCCGAGGATCACCAGGACTTCGCCGGGCGCAAGGGAGAAGCTCACCCCGTTCACCGCATGCACCGTGGCGTCGCGGGAGACGAAGCGCACGGTGAGATCGCGCACCTCGGCCAGCATCGCCGACCTTGCTTCGCCCGCGCTCTCGGTGCCGGAGGTCGCCGTCGTCGTCATCACGCCCTCCCCGGCGCCCGGCTGTGGCCTGAGCCGGTGGCCGTCATGTGGCAGGCGGCGAGATGCGGATCTCCTGCGAAAGAGCCGACGAGAGAGGGCTCGCGCTCGGCGCAGACGGCTTCCGCGAAAGCGCAGCGCGTGCGGAAGCGGCAGCCCGAGGGCGGGTTGATCGGGTTGGGCGGATCTCCGGTGAGCGGAGGTTCGGTCATCCGCCGTGCGGGGTCCATCGACGGGCGCGAGGCGAGCAGGGCGCGCGTGTAGGGGTGGCGCGGCGCGCCGTAGATCGCCTCCACGGGGCCGACCTCCACCACGCGCCCGAGATACATCACCAGCACGCGGTCGGAGACGAACTGGACCACGTTCAGGTCGTGGCTGATGAAGACGTAGGTGAGGCCGAAGTCGCGCTTGAGGTCGAGAAGCAGGTTGAGGACCTGCGCCTCGACCGACTTGTCGAGCGCGCTCACCGGCTCGTCGAGCACGATCAGCCGCGGCTCGAGGGCGAGCGCGCGGGCGATGTTCACCCGCTGCCTCTGCCCGCCGGAGAGCTGGTGCGGGTAGCGCTGCGCGAACTGATCGGGCGCAAGTCCCACGGCGGCGAGGAGATCCCTGGCCTTGGCCCGCGCGCGCGCCTTCGGCACGCCATGCACGATCGGGGCGAAGGCGATGCTGTCTTCGATCGGCAGGCGCGGGTTCAGCGAGGCGTAGGAGTCCTGGAACACCATCTGCATCTGCCGGCGCATCTCGCGCAGCTCCATCCCGCCGGGGCCTACCACTTCGCCGTCGAACACCACTTCGCCCGCATCGGGCTCGATCAGGCGCATCAGGAGACGCGCAGTGGTCGACTTGCCGCAGCCCGACTCGCCGACAATCCCCAAGGTCTCTCCCTTCCGCGACGGTGAAGGAGACGCCGTCCACCGCACGCACCACCCCGGCACGTCGACCGAGCCCGAGGAAACCGCGCGCAAGCACGAAATGGCGCGTCAGATTGCGCACCGCGAGCAGCGGCTGGGCGGAGCCACCACGGTCGCGGGGATCGAGCGCGGGCGGAGCGGAGCTCATTGTCCGGGTCATCCTGTCCTGGCGTCGCACCCGCAGGCAACCCGCGTGCCGCGGTCCGGCCCATTGTCGCTCTTCCCTCCCACGCCTAGCATCGGCGCGAGCGTCAGGAGGTCGAGAGGGATGCGCCCGCTCTTCGTGCTGATCAAATGCGAGATGGGCCGCGCCTACGAGACGGCGCGCGAAGCGGTGGACCGCATCCCCGAAGTGAGCGAGATCTACTCCATCTCGGGCCAATACGACCTGCTCGGCAAGTTCTATCTCACGCCCGACCAGGACCCGGGGCTCTTCGTCACCGAGACCGTGCAGCGCCTGCCCGGCGTGAAGGACACCTTCACCCTGATCACCTTCAACGCCTTCGCCACCGACCGCCCGCGCTGACCGTGCCTGCCGATCGGGCCCGTCTGCTCATTCGGCAGGCGGCCACCTTTGCGCTGGCGGCGTCCGGGGGCTTTGTTGCGGCGCGGCTCGGCGTGCCGCTCGCCTGGATGGTGGGGGCGATGGTGGCCGTGGCGGGTGCGGCCCTGGCCGGGGCCCGTGTCGCGGCTCCCGAGGTGGTCCGGCCGGCGGCGCTGATCGTGCTCGGAACCGGCCTCGGGCAAGGGTTCACACCGCCCGTGCTCGCCGCCGTCGCCGCTTCCCTGCCCGCCATGGTCGCAGCGGGCGTCGGCACCATCCTCGCGGGCGCCATCGCGTCCCGCGCCACGGCCCGCATCGGCGCGATCGATTCGCAGACGGCCTATTACGCCTCCGTCCCGGGCGGGGTGGTGGTCATGGCGGTGCTGGCGGCGCGCGCGGGCCTTCCGGTCGGCGTCGTCACCCTGACCCAGACGCTGCGGATGATGCTCGTGGTGCTGATCTATCCGCCGCTCGTCGTCGCCTTCGTCGAGCGCGGGCGCGATGCGTTCAGCCTGCCGTCGCTTGCCGTCGTCTGGCCGCTTCTGCCCCTCCTTCTTGCCCTGGCCAGCGCAGGCGCCCTCCTGCTCAGGTGGGCCGGGCTCGCCAATCCGTGGATGATGGGGCCGGTGCTGGTCTCGCTCGCGCTCGCCATGACAGGGGAGCCGCTCTCCGGCCTTCCCGCTCCCCTGGTCGATCTCGCCCAGCTCCTGCTCGGCTGGACGCTGGGGACGCGGCTCGAGCGGGGGGTGGTGCTGCGTGCGCCGCGTCTGGCGTTGGCTGCCGTGGTGTCGATGGCGATCGTCGCCGCGCTGTGTCTGCTGCTCGCGCTCGCCATCGTCGGCGTCTTTCGGCTGCCCTTTCCTCCGGTTCTGCTCGGCACTGCGCCGGGCGGCATGCCGGAGCTCGCCATCACGGCGAAGGTGCTCGATCTCGGCGCGCCGCTGGTGCTCGCCTTTCACCTCGTGCGCGTGCTCCTCTGCACGCTGCTCGTTCCGCCCGTCTGGCGTCTCTACCAACGTGCGATGAAGGGACGAGCGAGCCGCTGAAGCGCGCCTTCAGTCGCAGGTGAGGAACGCCCAGGCGGCCGCGAACAGCGCGCTCTCCGGCTCCGCCCAGGCGTCCTGGGCCGTGAAGTGGTGCCGGCCGGGAAGTTCGAGCGAGGCGGCGGCCGCGCCGCGTTCCTGCCACGCAACGGCAAAGTCGTGCGACTGGCGTCGGAACTCTCGGCTCTCCGCTCCGCCGACGGCGGCGAGAAGCCGCGTGCCGCGGGGCGGGACGTGCAGGAGCGGCGACAGCCGCGTCGCTTCGGCGAGATCAAGTCCGAGCGCGCGGTTGTGCGTGGTGCCGAGCAGGGGGGCGAGATCGAACAGCCCCGACGACGGCAGCACGGCGCGGAAACTCAGGTCGGCCAGGCCCCGACTGCCCCAGTCGGTCGCGGCGACGATCGCCGCGAGATGCCCTCCCGCGGAATGGCCGCCGACCAGCCATCGCCGCGACAGGCCCAAAGCCCCCGCCTCGCGCCACAGCAAAGCCACCGCCGAGCGGACATCCTCGACCAGGGCGGAGAGGGTCACCTCCGGGCAGAGCGGATAGCCCGGCAGAGCGACGGCAACCCCGCGCGCGAGCCACGGGGTGGCGATCCAGGCGAACTCGCGCCGATGCCGCCTCTGCCAATAGCCGCCGTGGATCCAAACGAGCACGGGAGGATCGGCGACACCAGCGGGCCGATAGAGATCGACCCCGCGCCGCTCCCCCTCGCCGTAGGGCACCACGGTGGGCGGGTGCTGCGCGAGCGCCCTGACCATGCGCTCCGCCCAGGACGCCTCGATCGCCGGATAGTCGGGCACGGCGGTGACGGTGGCGTATTCGCGTTCGAGCCAGCCGCAGGACGTCATCCGCCCCGTCCCATCCCGTCAGACGCCGAGCATGCCGTGCAGAAGAGCGCGATCCGAAACGAGGGCGGCGCCGTCGCCCGCCCAAGCCACGCGCCCCTTCTGCAACACGACGAAACGATCCGCAAGCGCGGCAAGCGCGGCGACGTCCTTGTCGACGAGGAGGATCGCAAGCCCCTCCGCCTTCAGCCGCGCGAGCACCGACCAGATCTCGGCGCGCACGAGAGGGGCGAGACCTTCCGTCGCCTCGTCGAGGATCAGGAGCCGCGGGTTGGTCATCAGCGCGCGGCCGATCGCCAGCATCTGCTGCTCTCCCCCCGACAGCGTGCGGGCGGATTGGTGCTGGCGCTCCGCGAGGCGAGGGAAGAGCGCGTAGACGCGGGCGAGGTCCCAGGCCCCCCGCCGGGCGGTGGCGATCAGGTTCTCGCGCACGGTCAGGGTCGGGAACACCTGTCGCCCCTCGGGAACGAGGCCAATTCCCCGCCGCGCGATGCGGTGAGGCGCGGCGCGCGCGATGTCCTCGCCCGCGAAGCGGATCGTTCCGGAGCGCTCGACGAGGCCGAGAATGGCGCGGATGGTGGTGGTCTTGCCCATGCCGTTCCGCCCGGCCAGGGCCACGACCTCACCCTCGCCGACGACGAGCGAGACGTCGAAGAGCACGGGGGCCGCGCCGTAGCGCGCTGACAGGCCCTCGATCTCAAGCATCGACCATCTCGCCGAGATAGGCCTCGCGCACGCTGCGGTCGCCGCGGATCTCCTCCGGCGCCCCCGAGGCGATGACCCGTCCCTCGGCCAGCACCGTGATGCGGTCGGCCAGGCGGAACACCGTGTCCATGTCGTGCTCGACGAGAAGCATGGCGACCCGCCCCTTCAGCGCGGCCAACCGGTTGCCGAGCTCCTCCGTCTCGCTCGGCCCGAGCCCGGCCGCCGGCTCGTCGAGCAGCAGCACGCGCGGGCGGGAGGCGAGGACGACGGCAAGCTCGAGCTGGCGACGCTCGCCATGGCTCAGCATCGCGGCGGGAAGCCCGGCGCGGTCGATCAGCCCCGCCGACACGAGGGCAGCGTCGACATGGGCGGCCAGAGGAGCCAGCCGCTCGGCGCGGCGGAGGAAATGGAACGGCCCCGCAAAGCGGGCCTGGACCGCCAGCAAAACATTCCGGCGGACGGAGAAATCGAGGCAGAGCTCGGCGATCTGGAAGGTTCGCCCGAGCCCCCGCCGCGCCCTGGCCGCAGGACCGAGACGGCCGAGGTCCTCGCCGTCCAGCAGCACCGCTCCCGCCTCCGGGGCGAGCTCGCCCGCGATGATGCCGATCAGCGTGCTCTTGCCCGCCCCGTTCGGCCCGATCAGCGCGTGGCACTCGCCGGGCAGGAGATCGAGCGACACCTCCGACACCGCGATCAGCGAGCCGAAGCGCCGCGTCAGCCCCCGCACCTCGAGAATCGGCTCAGCCCGGGTGCGCATCACGGCTCACCTGCCCCCAGATGCCGCGGCGGAACAGCAGCACACAGAGAAGAAGGATCGGTCCCAGGACAAGCATCCAGTGCTCGGTCACGGCCGACAGCTCCTCCTCGAGCGCGAGCAGGACGAACGCCCCCACCACCGGGCCGATCAGCGTGCCCTGCCCGCCGAGGACGACCATGATGATCAGTTCGCCCGACCGCTGCCAGGACAGGAGATCGGGCGAGACGAACATCGCGACGTCGGCCAGAAGCGCGCCCGCGATCCCGGTCCAGGCGCCGGAGACGGTGAAGGCGAGAAGCCGGATCGCGTAGACGGGATAGCCGAGCGCCTGGAGCCGACGTTCGTTCTGCCGCGCCCCGCGCAGCGCAAGCCCGTAACGCGCCTCCATCGCTCCCTGTGCGCCAAAGACGAACAGCACGACAAGCATCAGAGCGAACCAGTAGCGCGGCGCGTCGCCTTCGAGACGCAAGCCGCCGACCGACCAACGCAGAGGAAGCATGAGCCCGTCGGTGCCGCCGTATTCCGGCACGGCGAGGACCAGGAAATAGACCATCTGCGCGAAGGCAAGCGTGATCATGATGAAGTGCACGCCGCGGGTGCGCAGCGAGACCGCGCCGACCATGAAGGCAAGGATGCCGGCGCTGGCCGCGGCCGCGGGCAGGATGACGAGCGCCTCGGTCGAGCCCGCGAGCGTCAGCGGCCATGCGAGCACGGGCGTGCCGCGACCGGCATGATGGAGGAGGGCACCGGCGACGTAGGCCCCCGTGCCGAGGAAGGCGCCGTGGCCGAAGCTGACGAGCCCGCCGTAGCCGAGGACGAGATCGAGGGCGGCGGCCGCAAGCCCGTAGGCGAGCATGCGGGTGAGCGTCGGCAGGAGATAGTCCGCCTGCAGCCGCCACAAGAGGGGCGGGACAAGGACGAGCAGACCGAGGCCCACCAACGCGACAACGCGGTCAAGCCGAATGCGCGGCGCCGGCATCGTCGCCGCCTCAGCTTTGGGCAGGGAAGAGACCACGCGGTCGGATCGCCAGCACGGCCGCCATCAGAAGATAGACCGCGACCGAAGCGAGATTCGCCGCGACCTGATCAGCTGCGGCGGGCGGCAGCACGTGCCGCATCACCGAAGGCAGCAAGGCGCGCGACAGGGTGTCGGTGAGCCCAACCAGCAGCGAGGCAAGCAAGGCGCCGCGCACGGAGCCGAGGCCCCCGATCACGACGACGACGAAGGCGAGGATGAGGATCTGCTCGCCCATGCCGACCTGGACGGCGAGGATGGGTCCCGCCATCGCGCCGGCCAGCCCGGCGAGCGCACCGCCGATCGCGAAGACGAAGGCGAACAGGACCTCGATGTTCACCCCAAGCGCCTGCACCAGCCGACGATGGGTCGTTCCCGCGCGAATCAGCATGCCGAGACGCGTCCGTCCGATCAGCCACCACAGGAACAGGGCGGAGACAAGCCCGGCAGCGATGATGGCCAACCGGTAGGCCGGGTACGGCACGCCCGGAAGGAGCTCGACGCTGCCGGCCAAGAGCGGGCGGAGGGGCGGCGAAGATCGGTTGCGGGCCGAACAGGATTTTTACGGTCTCGTTCGCGATCAGGATCACCGCGAACGTCGCGAGCACCTGATCGAGATGCGCGCGCGCATAAAGACGGCGGATCAACGCCAGTTCGAGCAAAAGAGCGAACGCGGCGCCAACCACGATGCCGGCGAGCATGCCGGCAGCGAACGATCCCGTCCGCGCGGTCACGGTGGCGGAGGCGAACGCGCCCGCCATGTAGAGCGAGCCATGCGCAAGGTTGATCACGTCCATCACGCCGAAGATCAGCGTCAACCCCGCAGCGAGCAGGAACAGCATCACGCCGAGCGTGAGCCCGTTCAACGTCTGCTCAAGCAGAAGGAATGGATCCATCGACGGGGCAATCCACGACGCGCCGAGCGCGCGGGGATCACGGTTCGGGCGACGGCGGAGCGCAACGGGATACGATCTCTTCCGCCTCAGCCCAAGCGGCACTGTGCCGCGTAGGCGTCCTGGTGATTCTCGAAGGCGATGCCGATGGTGCGGTTGACGATTCGCCCCTGCCCGTCGCGCACCACCTCGCGCATGTAGATGGTCTGGATCGGGTGGTTGTTGTTGCCGAAGCGGAAAGCCCCACGCACAGAGGCGAAGTCGGCACGCTTCAGCGCGGCCGCGAACGCCGCGCGATCCGAGACGTCGCCGCGCGTCGCGGCGAGGGCGGAGCCGATCAGGTTCGCCGCGTCGTAGCCTTGGCTCGCATACAGGCTCGGCAGCCGTCCGTATTCGCGTTCGAAGGTTTCGACGAAGGTCCGGTTGACCGGGTTCGGCAGATCGAGCGCCCACTGCGAGGAGTTGAGGCAGCCGAGCGCATCCTCGCCCACCGCCGGGAAAACGTCCTGGTCGAAGGAGAATCCCGGGCCGTAGAGGGGGATGCGTCCGCGCAACCCCGCCGCCGCGTACTGCTTGATGAAGTTGATCCCGAGACCGCCGGGGAGGAAGATGTACACGGCCTCGGGAGAGGCGTTGCGGATGGTGGCGAGCTCTGCTGCGTAGTCGAGCTGGTCAAGCCGCGTGTAGGTCTCGGACACGACCTCCCCTCTGTAGAAGCGCTTGAACCCCGTGAGCGCATCACGCCCCGCCGGATAGTTCGGTGCCAGAATGAAAGCCCGCCGCACCCCCTGCTGCGTCATGTACTGGCCGACCGCCTCGTGCAGGTTGTCGTTCTGCCAGGCGACGTTGAAGTAGTTCGGGTGGCACCCTTCGCCCGCAAGCTGGCTCGGCCCGGCGTTGGCGCTGACGTAAGTCGCAGTGGGCAGCACGACGGGTGCGACCGCCAGAAGGACGTTGGAGAACACGATGCCGGTCAGCACCTGGATGCGCTCGCGCCGCACCATGCGCTCGGCGATCGCGCGGCCGTTCTCGGGGCGCAGGCCGTCGTCCGCGACGGCGATCTCCACAGCGACACCGCCAAGCCTGCCGCCGGCGTTCTTCACGGCCAGGGCGAACCCGTCCCGGATATCCGCTCCCAAGGCAGCACCCGGCCCCGAAAGCGTGGTGATCATGCCGATCTTCACCGGCTCGGCCTGAGCAAGCGCAGGACGCGCAAGCGCGACGGCCGGCAGGGCTGCGGTTGCGGCCAGAACACTCCGTCTCGTCACGCGCATGATCGTCTCCCCTCCCCCGAAGACGCCAGCGTGCCGGGAGTGTAGGCGTCGGCCGCGAGCCGAGACAACCTGCCCCTCACGCGCGTCCGACATAAGCCAGCATGTCGGCCCCTGGGCGCTCGCCGATGGGCGGCATGCGGGCGAGGGCAGACAGGTCCGGCAGAGGTCTCCCGCAACCGGGCGATCGTCGCGAGCGCCCGCTCGAGAGCGGCTGCGGCCGAAAGGAGGGCGGCGTCGCCGCGGCGCGGGCCCACCACCTGAAGGCCGAAGGGGAGACCGCGCGAATCAACCCCGCACGGCAGGACAAGCGCCGGATGCGCGGCAAGCGTGACGCCGTAGGCGAGAGCCAGCCAATGGTAGTACGAGCGCAGCCCCACACCGTCGATCTCCATCGGGGCAAGCACCGTCCACGGCATCGGCTGCAGCGCCATCGCAGGCGACAGGATCAGATCGACCTCGTCGAAGAAGGCGTGGAAGCGACGCGCGATCGCCGTCTGCGCGGCGTGCGCCCGCGCATGGTCGGCAAGCGTATAGCCGAGCCCCTCCTCGATGTTGGCGATCAGGTTGGGCCCGAGCAGATGCGGCCGCGACCGGTACGTGGGCAAGTGGCGAGCGAGCATGCCCTCCGCGCGCAGCACGGCGAAAGCCTCGTCTGCGCCGCTCATGTCGGGGCACGCCTCGACGACCGAGCCGAACAGGTGACGGATGCTCTGGATACGATCGCGAAACAGGCCGCGCACCTCGGCCGAGACGGGCGCGAAGCCGAAATCCTCCGTCACCGCCACGCGCAGGCTTGCGAGGTCGCATTCGGCAAGGGGAAAGAAGCCGGGCGGCGCAAGCGGAGCGGACAGCGGGTCGCGCCCATCCTCGGCCGCCATCGCGGAGAGGAACAGCGCGAGATCGGGCACGCTGCGCGCCATGGGGCCGAGCACGGGCAGAGGCGACCAGCCGGAGCCCCGCTTCTCGGACGGGACAAGGCCCGGCGTCGGCCGGAAGCCGACGATGCCGCAGAATGCCGCCGGATTGCGCAGGCTGCCGCCTGTGTCCGACCCGGTGGCAAGCGGCAGCATGCCGGTTGCGAGCGCGACGGCGGAGCCACCTGACGAGCCCGCGCAAGAGAGCGCCGGATCGAAGGGATTGCCGGTTGGGCCGTAGACCGGATTGACCGTGTTGGCGCCGGCGCCGAACTCGGGCGTATTCGTCTTCGCGAGCACGATCGCGCCTGCGGCGCGCAGCCGCGCCACCAGCCCGCAATCCTCCGCCGGCACGAAATGCTCGAACTGGCGGCTGCCGTAGGTGGTGCGCAGCCCCGCCGTCTCCTCGAGATCCTTCACGCCGATCACCAGACCGGCGAGCGGCCCGAGCGCCTCGCCGCGGCGCGCGGCCTCTTCCGCTGCCTTCGCCTCCACGCGCGCGCGCCCGGTGTCGAGTGCAACGACCGCATTCACCGCCGGGTTGATCGCCTCGATCCGTGCGAGGCAGGCATCGAGCAATTCGACCGGACTGATCTCCCGCTGGCCGATCAGGCGCCTAAGCTCGAGCGCGGAGAGGTCGGAAAGCGCGGTGCCGTTCATCCGGTCTCTCCCAAGGCGCGGCGGTAGCGGGCGGTCATGGCGTCATCGAAACAGACAAAGACCACTTCGACGTCATCGCCATGCGTGCAGAGATCGTCGCGCACGCTGCCGACCGCTACCTTCGTCGCCTCGTCCGCCGGATAGCCAAAGATGCCTGTCGAGATGGCGGGGAAGGCGATCGATCGTCCGCCCACCTCGCGCAGGCGAGCAAGGCTTTCGCGATAGCAAGAGGCGAGACGCTCCGCCTCCCCTTGGCCTCCCCCCTGCCAGCGCGGCCCGACGGCATGGATGACGAAGCGTGAGGGGAGGCGAAACCCCGGCGTCAGCACCGCCCCGCCGGCCGGCACGGGGGCGAGCGGGCGGCAGGCCTCCCAGAGTTCCGGCCCGGCCGCGCGGTGGATCGCGCCGCACACGCCTCCCCCCGGTGCCAGCGCCTCGTTCGCGGCATTGACGATCGCATCGACGGCGAGGCGGGTGATGTCGCCTTGCCAGGCGCGCATCGGCATGCCGGCCTAGCCCCCAGCGGCCGTCGTTCGCTGCGCGACCAGAGTCACATTCAGAGGCACGTCATCCCGCCGTCGATCAGCAAGGACGCGCCGTTGATCAGCGCCGCCGCCGGCGAGGCGAGGAACACCGCGGCCCCCATGACGTCCTCGACCTCGCCCAAGCGGCCGAGCGGGATTGCGCGAATGGCGCGGTCGCGGAAGGCGGGGTCGGAGAGAACGCCCGCCGTGAGCGGCGTTTCGATGAAGGTCGGGCAAATCGCGTTGACCCGGATCCCCTTGGGCCCGAGCTCGGCCGCCATGGCCTTGGTCAGGCCCTCGATCGCGTGCTTGGTCGCCGTGTAGATCGAACGATTGATGCCGGCAACATGGCCGTTCACCGAGGAGAGGTTGATGATCGCGCCGGGCCTGCCGGCCTCCACCATGCCGCGCGCAACCGCCTGCGCGACCGTGATGGCCGAGCGGATGTTGAGGTCGAGCAGCGCATCAAGGCTCTCATCCTGCACCTCGAGAAAGGGCTCGCGAATGTTCGTGCCGGCGTTGTTGAGCAGAATGTCGAACGGCCCGTGCTCGGCGACGGCCTGGCGCACCGCGGCGCGATCGGTCACGTCGAGCCGGACCGCGCGCGCGGCCGGCAGTCCACGCGCGGCCAGATGTGCGACCGTCCGTTCCATCTCCTCCAGCGCGCGTGCCGCCAGCACCACCTCCGCCCCGGCCTCGGCGAAGGCGATCGCGATGGCCCGTCCAAGGCCCCGCGAGGCACCCGTGACGAAAGCGCGCTTGCCGTCGAGCCGGAACGACGGCGTGGTCGGGAACCGCGCTTCGGAGGAAGGGACCGGCATGGTCGACTGACGCTCCCCGTGGCATCGTGGCTCTCGTGCGCGGTGATGCCATGCCCGATGCCTCCGGTCCAGACAGGCTTCGGGACGCTCGGCTTGGCCGATCTGCGCGACTGCTGGTGGAGCACACGATGCCGAAGGAGAGTGAGACCACGACCATCGCCTGGGAGGATTTCGCGCGGGTCGAGATCCGCGTCGGCACCGTCGTCGATGCCCGGCCGTTCCCCGAGGCACGCAAGCCCGCCATCAAGCTCTGGGTCGACTTCGGCCCGGAGCGCGGCACGCTGAAGACCTCCGCCCAACTGACCCAGCACTACAAGCCCGACGCGCTCATCGGCCGCCAGGTCGCCGGCGTGGTGAATTTCCCCCCGAAGCGGATCGCCGGCTTCGAAAGCCAGTTCCTCGTGCTCGGCTTTCCGGACGAATTCGGACACGTGGTGCTGATCCGCCCGGACTTTCCCGTCCCGAACGGGGGCAAATTGTTTTGATGACGTTTCATTTTGCCTAGGTCTCGCCCGCAGGATGCGACCGGACCGCACCGAGACCGATCCACAGCGCGGCGAGCGACAGTGCCGCCAGCGCGAGCCGCAACGGGTCGGCAAGGGCATGGCCGAACGCCGCCGCACCGCCGCCGACGAGGGCGACAGCGCGCCCCAAAGGGCCGAGGGGTCGGCGGAGGAAGCCCGCGAAGCCTGAAGCGATCAGGGCCAAGGCGAGAGCCAAGGTCGCCGTCTCGGTCGCGATGGTGACCACACCGCCGCGCCAGAGGATTCCCTGGTCGTAGACGAAGGCGAAGCCGACGACGAAGCCCGCGAGCGCGAAGCGCAGGGCCTGCAGCCCGGTCGCGAGCGGGTCCGCTCCCGCGATCGCGGCGGCGGCGAAGGACGCGACAGCCACCGGCGGCGTGGCGTCGGCAAGCACGGCGAAGTAGAACATGAACAGGTGCGCCGGCAGGAGATCGACCCCGAACTCGCGCAGCACCGGACTGCCGAGGGCGGCGGTGATGATGTACGCCGGTGTGGTCGGCACGCCCATGCCGAGCACGAGAGCCGTGATCATCAGCAGAACGCAGAGCAGCGCGAGCGATCCGCCGGCGAGCCCCTTCACGATGCCGCCGAAGGCGACGGCGAGACCGGTGACGGTGAGGGCGGCGGTGATGATGCCGGCCCCTGCCACCGCCGCCGCCAGAACCGCCATGGTGCGCGCGGCCTCGGCGAGAGCACCGACGATGACAGCCGCGCCCATGCGCGTGCGCCGGCGGAGAGCGGCGACGACGACCATCAGCACCGTGGCGGCGAAGGCGGCGGCATTTCCGCTCCACCTCGCCACCAGCAGCCAGACGAGGACGAGGATCGGGAGGACGAGATGAACGTCGCGCGCGACCTCCCGCCAAGTCGGGATGTCGGCCTCCGCCATCGCCGCGATGCCGCCTCGCTTGGCCTCGAAGTGCACCGAGACGAAGAGCGCGAAGTAGTAGAGGACAGCGCCGATGGCGGCGGCGACGATGATCTCGCCGTAGGGGATCTGCGTGATCTCGCTCATCACGAAGGCCGCCGCCCCCATCACCGGCGGCATCAACGCCCCGCCCGTCGAGGCCGCCGCCTCGATGCCGCCCGCAACCGCCGACCGGTAGCCGAGCCGTTTCATCATCGGGATGGTAATCGACCCCGTGGTGGCGACATTCGACACGGTCGATCCGCTCATCGTGCCGAACAGGCCTGAGGTGATCACGGCGACCTTGGCCGGCCCGCCTGCGAAACGCCCGGCGACAGCAGCCCCGAAATTGGAAAACAGCCGGCCCGTGCCGGAGGCCTGCACGAAGGCGCCGAACAGGATGAACATCGCGATCGTCCCGGCGACGATGCCCGTGAGCGGCCCGTAGATGCCGCCGACGATGGGCACCAGGAAGGCTGTCTCCACGATCATCGCGACGGGGAAGGCGCGGGTGTTCAACACGCCTGGCAGATGTTCGCCGACGAACATGTAGAGCAGCGCCGCCGCCACGATCACCGCGAAGGCCGGGGCGACGGCCCGCCGGATGGCCTCGAGCAGTGTCGCGATCGCGATCACGCCGAGCCAGAACTCCCGCGGGCTGAGCGGTTCGATGAATTCCATCCGCGCGTTGATCGAGCCTGCCTCGCCGAGGATATGCAGGCTTGGCAGGAGGGCGAGGACAGCGAGCGCGACATCGAGCGCGGACGGCCGCGCAGGGGGCTCGGCGCCACGCCGTGCGGGGAAGCAGAGGAAGCAGAGCGGCAACAGCGCGCCGAGGTGGAAGCCGCGCAGCGCAAGCGGTTCCGGGCACCAGGAAGACGTCGCGCGTCCAATCGCCGGCGCCGAAGACGTGACGCGCGAGATTCTCCATCAGCCCGGCCCCGCCGAGCCAAAGGTGGGCGAAGCCGATCAGGGCCGCATAGGCAGCGATCAGGCCGCGCCAGGGGGCGCCGACGTCACGCACGCCAGGGGAGCAAGACGCGAGCCCGTGGCGTCGGCTTAAGGAGTGCAGCCGGCCTCGGCATAGGCGCGGCGCGCGCCGGGATGGAGCGGCGCGCCCGGATACTTGCACGCCACCGCCGGATTGAAGGCTGCCATCGAGGGGTGAATCGAACCGAGGCGGGAACGGTTCTCGATGAGCACCTTCACCATGCGGTACATCGTCTCCTCCGGGATCGTGTTGGCGACGACGAGAACGGTGTCGAAGGTGGTGACCGGAACCTCCTCGGTTTGCATGGGCGGAGGATAGGTTCCAGCCGGGATCACGCCTTGCGAGTACCCGTAGGTCTTGGCGAGGTGGTCGCGCACATCCTGCGGGAAGGGAACCAGCGTGGCCGGGCGGCGGCCGCGCTGGATCTCGTTCACCATCGCCGCAGGCCGCGCCAAGGCGACATAGACGTAGTCGACCTGGCCGTCCATGTAGGCGGCCGCGAGATCGTTGTACGAGCCTTGCACGACCCGGCCGCCCTCGGCGCGAATCCTGTCGAAGCTCGTCCCGAAATAGCGGAGGATGTAGATCAGGGTGAGCGTGTCGGAGGAGGTTCCCTGCGGCGCGCCGATGCGCAGCCCCGGCATGGTCAGGATCGAGCGCATGTCGGTCGGGCCGCCGTCGACGCGGCGCAGCATATGGTGCTCGGTCGGACTCCAGCCGACGCCGATGTGGCTGATCTTGTCATGCGGGGCGCGATAGGGCTCCTCGCCCTTGATCGCGGAGGCGACGAGGAAATCGAGCCCGAAGCCGATCTGAGAGATGCCGTTCTGCACGCGCGTGGGATTGCCGAGCCCGCCGCCCGGCACCACCCGGATGGTGAGGCCCGGGATGTTCTCCTGCAGGATCTGCGATAGCCCGGTGGCCATGGTGAACCAGCCCCCGCCGAGCGCGCCGGCGACCATTTCGTAGGTCTGGGCGGAAGCCGGAGCGGAGAGGGCCAAGCCGAGGGCGGCGGCGAGCAGCGTGCGTCGGATCGCGGTCATCGTCTTCTCCCTTTCGTGAGCCTGTGCGCATCGTGCGACGGTGCCGGCCCGGCCGCAACGGCGCTTGCCCCGAAAGCCGAACGGTGGTCGCCTGACACCCGTGCCGCTCTACGTCTCCTACGGCAGCAACATGGATCCCGCCCGCCTGATGGCCCGCACGGGGGCCGACCCAGCACGGGTGGCGGCGCGCTTCGCCGTGCGGCTCCGCGGCTTCCGGCTTGCCTTCGCCAAACGCAACGAGGACGGTACCGCCTTCGCAACCCTTCTTCCCGACCACGCATCGGAGGCGGAGGGGGTCGCCTACGACCTCACGGAGGCGGAGCTTGCCCGACTCGACCGCGCCGAGGGTGTGCCGGAAGAGTACCTGCCGGCGATCGTCGAGGTGCTGCCACGAGCCGGCGGTCCGGCCTTGGCGGCGCTGACCTACCTCGCCAATCCAAGGCGCATCGGCCATGGCCTGCGGCCGCCGGCCTGGTATCTCGCGCACGTCCTCGCGGCGCGCGACCTGCTGTCCCCGGAGTGGGTGGCCAAGCTCGAGCGAACGGAGACCGCGGCGTGAGCCTCTCGCCGCAGGCCCTGGCCGAGGCCTATCGGGAAGCCTGGTATCGGGTTGACCTGCCGGAGGGGGCGGAGGAGATCCGGGTGGGCCTCCCGGTTCCGCCGCGGCTTTCCGCCTGGATTGCCACCCGCCGCAAGCCTGGGGCGGCCTTGGTGACCGCCTGCAATCCGCACGGGCGTCGTGCCTCCGATGCGGACAACGCCGCGGCCCAAGCGCGGCTTCGCGCGCTCATCGCCGCCCGCGGCTGGCCCGCGCTGCCGGGGGAAGGAGGAAGCGACCGCGGCGACTGGCCCGCCGAACCGAGTTTCCTCGTCGCCCTCGAACTCGCGGGCTCAGGCCGAACGGCTCGGGCGCGCCTTCCGCCAGAACGCAATCCTCTGGCTGCCGCGCAGAGGTCGGACGGAACTCGTCTGGCTCGCCGGCCCTCAGGCGGGCTGCCAGTAGCGCAGGACCACCGACCGCGCCTTGGCAAATGTGCTGTTCTCGCGCAGCGGACGCGGCGAGCCGTTCCGTACCCAACGCTGCGCGGCCGACCGGAGCTCCTCGTCGGCGAGGATCTCGGCCATCAGGTCGTTCAGCAGTTCGGTGAGGATCTCCGGCGGCGCCTCTTCGTCCTCTCCGTTCGTTACCTGGGCGGCAACAGCGCGCGCATAGGCGACGGCATCCAGAAACAGCTGTGCCTCTTCGCTCGAATAGTCGTGCAAGTCGCGGCAGGGAGGCGCGGGCACCAGGCGGAGGGCCATCAGCGCCTCGACCTGCTCGTCGGTCGCGCTTCCTGCCCGTCCGACGCGCGGCATTTCGCGCCTGGCGACGTCACGCTGCCGCTGCCGCGGACACCTCGGCGGCGCACACAGGTGGGACCGTCGAAGGTACAGCCCCTCGTTGCGGGCCGCGGCGAAACCAGCGCCAAGGCGTGAGGAGCCAGATCACGCCCCGCCAGACCGCGCCCGCACCTCGCCAGACGAATGCGATGGCCGCCCGAATGGTCGATCCTCAAGACTGTCTTGCCGGCTCGGGGCCCAGGCCCCTCGCCCAATCCGCAGTCCGCCCGGCCATCTCTGGGCACGGGCGAAGCCCGTTTCAGAAGCCTTCCCGCTCCAGACGCTTGCGCTCCAGCTTGCGGGCACGCCGGATGGCTTCCGCCTGCTCCCTGGCCCGCCGCTCGGACGGCTTTTCGTAGTGCCGCCGCAACTTCATTTCGCGAAAGATGCCCTCCCGCTGCATCTTCTTCTTGAGCGCCTTCAGCGCCTGGTCGATATTATTGTCGCGAACCAAAACCTGCACGTGCCGTTGACCTCCTTGGCGAGAAGCGGCGTCCTCCCGACCCTTCGGGTAACCTGCGGACGCAAAAACAGGCCGAGCCGGCGAAACCGGCTCGGGGTCGTTGCTCTTTACCACTGTCGAGGGGCCGAAGGAAGGGTAGCGCACACCGCATCGAAGGGTTTGCGGGAGGGCGCCCACCCACCATCTCGCTCGAGTTGGCGAAAACCTGTCCGCACCGATGGCCATCCTGAAGATCGCCCGCATGGGTCACCCCATCCTCTTGAGCCGAGCCCAACCTGTGCCGGACCCGACGGCGCCCGACGTCCGTCGCCTCGCCGAGGACATGATCGACACCCTCCTGGACGCGGAGGCTGCCGGTCTCGCCGCTCCGCAGGTGCACGTTCCCCTCCGCCTGGTCGTCTTCCGCTGTCGGACCGATCGCTCGACTGGCCACCCGGACGACGACCCGACTCCGCGAGACATCCAAGTGGTGATCAACCCCGAGCTCGAGCCGATCGGCAGCGAGACGGAGACGGCCTGGGAGGGCTGTCTTTCCATCCCGGGGCTGCGCGGCGCGGTGCCCCGATATGCCCGGATCCGCTATCGCGGCCTGGACCTCGAGGGCAATTCGATCGACCGTGTGGCGGGGGGGTTCCACGCCAGGGTGGTCCAGCACGAGGTCGATCACCTCGACGGCATCCTCTACCCGATGCGGATGACCGACCTCGCCCTGTTTGGCTTCACCGAGGAACTCTGTCGGGCCGCGCAGGCGACGATCGAGGCCTCGCGCGAACGCTGATCAGACGGCTGAAGGGATCGAGGCCTGCAGGCGCGAAAGGCGAACCATGCGAGAATTGGAACGGAGTGCGGAGCGCGATCGCGCCATCGAGGCAGCCCTCGGGATCGTTGCGGCCGAAGGTTGGACCGAACGAGCCCTGCGCACCGGCCTGACCAAGGCTGGCCTCGCGGAGGACGACCTCGCCCGCGTCTTTCCAGGCGGCACCCTCGAGGCGATCGAGGTCTGGGCCGACCTCGTCGACCGGCGCATGACCGAGCGCGTGCGCGCCTTGCCGCTCGAGACCATGCGGGTGCGCGACAAGGTGGCCGCGGCCGTGATGGCACGTCTCGCCGAAGTGGCACCGCACAAGGAGGCTGTGCGCCGCGCCGTCGCCCTCCTCGCCCTGCCAGCCAATGCCCCGGTGGCGGCGCGCGTCACCGCACGAACCGTGGACGCGGTCTGGCGCGCCATCGGCGACCGAGCGGAGGATCTCAGCTGGTACACGAAGCGGGCCACGCTCGCCGCGGTATATGGCGCGACCCTGGTGTTCTGGCTCGGAGACGACAGCCCCGGCGGGGAGCGGACGCGCGCCTTCCTCGATCGCCGGATCGAGTCGCTGATGGTCATTCCGCGCCTCCGGAAGCGGATTTTGTCGGTTGTCTCCTGCTTGCCCGACCCGTTCCGCCTGCTCGGGAGACCGCGCCAGCCCGCCTGACGCTGCCGGTTCAACGAGATCATGCCCTGCGGCCGTGCTGGCCGAAGCGAGGATCCACCGCCTTGGGAGCAAACCAGCCCTGGATTTGCCGCCGGCTTCATTCCTCTCGCGCGACGCCGATTCCGGCACCGCGCCGATCCGCACTCCCCGCGCGCGCTTCAGGCCGCCTGGACCTCCGCTAGGAACTGATCGATCTCGCGTTTCAACCCCTGCACGGATGTGGCGACAGTGGCGGAGGCCTTCGCCACCTCCTCCGTCCTGTCGGCCGCCTCGCCGCCGATGCGGGCGAGCTCCGTCACCCGACCGGAAACCTCGCGCGTGCCGCGCGAAGCCTCCTGGACATTGCGGGCGATCTCGCGCGTGGCCGCAGCTTGCTGCTCCACCGCCGCAGCGATGGCAGACGCGATCTGGTTCACCTCGTCGATCACGCTTCCGATGGCGCGGATGGCTTCGACAGCCCGCCCGGTTTCGCCCTGGATCGCAGCGATCTGTCCGGCGATCTCCTCGGTCGCCTTCGCGGTCTGGCTCGCTAGGTTCTTCACCTCCGAGGCGACGACGGCAAACCCCTTGCCCGCTTCTCCCGCCCGTGCCGCCTCGATGGTGGCGTTCAGCGCGAGAAGATTGGTCTGCCCGGCGATGTCGCCGATCAGACGCACCACGTCTCCGATTCGCTTCGCACTGTCGGCAAGCCCCTGCACGGTGGCGTCGGTCTCGCGCGCTCTCGCCACGGCTGCGGCGGTCACCTGCGCGCTTTCCGCCACCTTGCGCGTGATCTCGGCAATGGAAGCAGAGAGCTGCTCTGCCGCCGAGGCCACGGTCGCGACGTTGCTCGACGCCTGATCGGCCGCGACGCCGGCTGCACCTGAGCCGTCGGCGACCATGGAAGCAAATCGCCGAAGGGCATCAACGGCAGAAGTCAGGCCCGCCACCGACTGCCCGACGTCGCCGATCAGCCTCGCCGCCTCCCCATTCAAGCGACGGACGTTCTCGGCCAGGGCGAGCGCGCGCCTTTCCTTCGCCTCGGCTTCGGCGCGCTGTGCCCTTTCCAACGCGGCCCGCTCCTCGATCGCGGTGCGGAACCGCTCGGCCGCCCGTGCCACCATCCCCACCTCGTCGCGACGTTGGGCACCAGGTACCGCGATGTCGGTCCGGCCGGCCGAAAGCGCTTCCAGCGCCATCGTCACGGCGCGCAGCGGCGACACCACGCCGCGCGCCACCGTGAACCACGCGAGCAGCGAGGCGAGAAAGAGCCCTCCGGCAGCTCCGGCTGCCAGCCACCATGTCAGCCGCCCGGCTAGGCCCTCGACAGCGCGAGTTGCCGCCTCCACCTCCGCCGCGGTCGAACGGGCCGCGGCGTCGAGGGCCGCGTTGAAGGCCTGGCGGTTGCGCCGGTTCTCCTCGTTGTTGCCGAGGCGGTTGGCCGCCTCGACGCTCTCCTCGACACCGACGCGCGCAAGCTCGGTGCGCAGGCGGATGAAGTCCTGGGCTGCCGCGATGACGGGGTTGATGTCGTCCACGGCGTTCAGGCGGCATCGATGGCTTGCCAACGCGCGATGTCCGCCTCCATCTGGCCGAGGAAACGTCGCATCCCCTCGGCAAACGGGCGGGCGCGTTCGGGGGAGGAAGACATGTAGATGCCGCGGCTGTCCATCACCACGGCGTAGACGAGGCCGTTGAGGCGTTCGGCGATCTGCGCGCGTTCCGAGGCGTTCTTCAACTCGCGCACGGCGCGGTCGTAGGTCCTGAGACCAAGTGCGGCTCCGGCGAGAACGCCGCACGCGACGAGGGCGACCACGCCGAGGGCCAGCGCGAGTTTGGACGCGATCGGACGGTCCGAGAGCAAGGTCATCGTCGGGTGGATCCTTCTGTCGGGAACGTGAGCGACGGCGTGTTAAGCGGATCGGCTTTAAAAATGTCTGAGCGTTCGGCTGCCCCGGCGTTGCCGAAGAAGGCATCCCCCGTCTGCGGGTCGATCCTTTGTCCCCAGCCCAGGACCGAGTTAAGGTCGCCGCATGAACATGCTGGCACCGCCGCCGGTTCGCCTTGGGTGCGAAGTCGTCTTCGACCTCGTCTGCCCGTGGTGCTGGATCGGGCTCAGGCGGCTGAAACGCACGCTCGCCCAGCGGCCGGACCTCGTGGTCGACGTCACCTTCCGCTCGTTCCTCCTCAACCCGGAGATGCCTGCCCGCGGCCTCCCGCAAGGCGAATACCTGCAGCGCAAGTTCGGCGGCGAGGACAGGGCGCGCCGTTTGCAGGCCGCGATCATCGAGGTCGGGCGACAGGAGGGGATCGTCTTTCGCTTCGATCGGATCCAACGCACGCCGCCAACCCTGCAGGCGCACCGCCTGGTGCGCCTGGCGGCCCGCGAAGGCCGGGCCTGGCCGGTCATCGAGGCCTTGTTTGCAGCCCATTTCCGCGATGGACGCGACATCGGCGACCGCGCCGTGCTCGCCGCCATTGCGAACGAAGCGGGGCTCAATCGCTCCGTCCTGGCGGCATTCGCCGCGGACGACGCTGAGACGGAGCGGGTCATGCTGGAGAACCTCCGCTCGCACCGCCTAGGCATCAATGGTGTGCCCTGTTTTGTCGTCGCCGGCCGCCATGCCGTGGCCGGCGCTCAGGAGCCTGAGGTGATCGAGCGTCTGCTCGAGCTCGCTGCCATGGACCAGTCCGGAGTCCTGTGACTGAGCACCGCTCGAAGGGGGCTTGCCGCCGCATCGGCCGTGCCTCGAGCCCGCCCTTGGTCTGCCCCGTCTCGGCCGGCGCCGATCAGAACGGCGATTTGCCCACGCCACCTTGGCAGCCGAGCCGGTCGCCCTCAGCCACCTTTTCCCCACCTCGGCCAGCACCCATGGTCATTTCCGTTTCTGCCGAAGGCGGAGGGGCCGCCTGGGGGTTGCGATGTCCGGCGCCAAGCCCCGCCACGGGGTGAACCTGACGGCAGCACTTGGCAGCGCGTCGGCACGTCCCAAAAAACGTGCGATTTGTCCTGGACTTAGGTTAGGCCCCTGCAGGCGCGGCAAGCGAGCGGAGGCGGAGCGAGGATGCGAGGCGTTTTCTCCTGGCCGTTTTCCGGCCGGCGGCGGTTCGACAGCCTCTCGGCGGAGGAGATCCTCGCCCTCGCCATCTCGGCGGAGGAGGAGGACTCGCGAATTTACGCTCTCTACGCCAAGCGGCTGCGCGAGGCCTTCCCGGCAACCGCCCAGATGTTCGAGGCGATGGCGGCTGAGGAGGACGCGCATCGGCGCCGGCTGATCGAGCTCTACCGGGCCCGCTACGGCGACCTGATCCTGCCCATCCGGCGCGAACACGTCGCTGATTTCTACGATCGACGCCCGGTCTGGCTGATCGAGAACCTGCCGCTCGATCGCATCCGGGCGGAGGCGGCAGCGATGGAGCGCGAAGCCGAGGCCTTCTATCGCCAGGCGGCCGCGCGCACGGCGGACGCCGAAGCGCGCGCCCTGCTCGGCGACCTCGCCGCCGCGGAAGCACGACACGAGCGCGACGTCGAGGCGCTGACGGAAGAGCTCCGCGCCAGCGGCGCCGCCACGAAAGAAGACCTCGCTGCACGGCGGCAGTTCATCCTGACCTGGGTCCAGCCGGGGCTGGCCGGGCTGATGGACGGTTCCGTTTCCACCCTGGCCCCCATCTTCGCCACGGCCTTCGCGACCCAGGACCCCTGGACGACGTTCCTCGTCGGCCTCTCCGCCTCCGTCGGCGCCGGCATCTCGATGGGCTTCACTGAGGCCGTGCACGACGACGGCAAGCTCTCCGGACGGGGCTCACCGGTCAAGCGCGGTCTCTCCTGCGGTGTGATGACGACGATCGGCGGCCTCGGCCACGCCCTCCCCTACCTGATCCCGCATTTCTGGACCGCCACCGTCATCGCACTCGTCATCGTCTTCGTCGAGCTTTGGGCGATCGCCTGGATCCAGAACCGCTATATGGAAACGCCGTGGCGTCGCGCCGTCTTCCAGGTCGTGCTCGGCGGCAGCTTGGTGCTGGCGGCGGGAATCCTGATCGGCGGGGGGTGATCCGCGCCTCAGCTGCCGCCGACCGCCCGCACGAGGCCGAGCGACAGCGAGGGCGCCGCAACGCAAAGCGCGAGCTTCACCGCATCGGCGGCCAGGAACGGCATCACGCCGGCGAAGATGCGCGGCAGCGCGACGTCGCGCGCGATGCCGCCCGCGACGAACACGTTCAGTCCGACGGGCGGCGAAATCAGCCCCATGCCAACCACGATCAGCACCAGCACGCCGAACCAGATCGCCACCTCGTCGCGCGTAAGGCCGAAGTCCAGGCCGACCACGAGCGGAAAGAAGACCGGCAGCGTCAGCAGGATCATCGCGAGCTCGTCCATCACCGCGCCAAGCACGATGTAGAGCGCGAGGATCGCCACCAGCACCGCGACGGGCGAAAGATCGAGCCCCTCCAGCCAGATCTGCAGCACATCGGGCGCCTGGGTCAGCGCAAGGAAGGCGTTGAACACGTTGGCGCCGAGCAGGATGGCGAAGATCATCCCCGAGGTCTCGGCGGTCGCGCGCAGCGCCTCGGCCACACCCCACAGCCCGAAGCCGCGGCGCGCCAAGGCGACGAGGAGGACCGCAACAGCGCCGACCGAGGCGCCTTCCGTCGGCGTGAAGACGCCGCCGTAGATCCCTCCCAGAACGATCACGCCGACCCCAAGCACGGGCACCACACGGCGCAGAGCAGCGCGATCCCCCCTGCCCTCGCCGCAACCCGCAAGCGCCGGACGAAGCCGTACCGTCAGCGAAACCGCCATCGCGTAGAGCAGCACCGCAAGCAGCCCGGGCAGCAGCGCGGCGAGAAAGAGGCGGGCGATGTTCTGTTCGGTGACGATCGCGTAGATGACCAGGATCACCGAGGGCGGAATGAGGATACCCAAGGTACCGCCGGCCGAAACGAGCCCTGTGGCGAAGCCCGGCGCGTAGCCGAGACGGCGCAGCTCCGGCAGGGCGGCGCGCGCGAAGGTGGCGGTGGTTGCGACCGAGGACCCGCACACCGCACCGAAGGCGCCGCAGGCAACGATCACCGCGATCGCGGGCCCTCCCCGCCGCCGCCCGAACAGGTATTCGGCAGCGGAAAACAAGTCGCCCGCAAGCCCGGCGCGCTCCGCAATCGCCCCCATCAGGACGAACAGCGGAATGACGGACAGCGTGTAGTTGGCGAACAGGTGGTATGGCGTGCCCTTGAGATAGTTGAGCAGGATTGTCCAGCCAGCGATCTGCGCATAGCCGACACCGCCGACGAGCAGCATGGCGAGCGCGATCGGACAGCGCAGCACGATCAGCCCGAGGAGAGCGGCAAAACCCTCGAGCGCGGCGAGAATCTCGGGCGGCACGCCGGTCAATGACGCGGATCGGAGGTCCCAGCGAGGGGCCGGGCGAGAGCCGCAAGCCCCGCCAGCGCAAAGGCTGCCGCTCCGATACCAGCCACCCACCACGTCGAAAGACCGAGCGCCATCGTCACCGTTCCGGTCCGCAAGAGTTCCTTCGCCGTGACGAACAGCCGCTCCGCAAGGATGAAACAAGCTCCCGCCCAGAGCAGAAGCCAGGCCGTATCGATGCCGCGTTGCACGCGGTGAGGCAGCCAAGCCGTGAAGCTGGTCACCGCGACGTTGGCTCCGCGCGACGCCGCAAAGGCGAAGGCGGCGAACAGGGCGATGGCGGACGCGAGCGAGACGAGTTCGAAATCGCCCCGAATGGCGCGTCCATCCAGCCAGCGGCGCAGCACGCTCGCGCAGGTGAGGACGGCGGCGGCAAGCAGGACCGTGCCCCCCGCCACGGCGAGATATCGGCTGACCAGTGCAGGCAGGCCCGCCGCGCCGATGCTCCGCCTCGCCCTCCGCACGGTGCAACCTGCCTCGCCGTTTCGCCCCGTTCAGCCTCCGGATGTCACGCCCGGCCGCGACCGATCTCGGCGATCAGCGCCCTCGCCTCCTCGAGCAGCGCGCCACCGTCGATGTTACGCTCACGCATCGAACGCACCCAAGCATCGATGACGGGCTCGGTCGCGCGCTGCCAGCGGCCGCGTTCCTCCTCGGTAATGGTCACGATCTCGTTGCCGCGCCGGCGCACCTGCTCGACCACCACCGGCCCCTGCTCGTCCCACACCTTGGAGGCCATCTCGGCTGCTGCCTCGCCGGAATTGCGATCGAGCACCGCGCGCAAATCAGCGGGCAGCGATTCGTAGCGGGCCTTGTTCATCGCCAGCACGAACGTCGCGATGTAGAGCGTGGGGCTGCCCGGAATCTCGGTGTGGTGGCGAACCATCTCGTGCAGCCGGATGGCCGGCACCACCTCCCACGGCACCACGGCGCCGTCGATCACGCCCTGCGAAAGTGCCTCCGGGACCTGCGGAATCGGCATGCCGACCGGCGAGGCACCGAGCGCGCGCAGCGCCTCTCCCGCCTGCCGGGTGGGGAACCGCAGCTTCAGCCCGCGCAGATCCTCCATCGTGCGCACCGGCCGCCGCGCATGGATCACGCCGTGATCGTGGCCCCACGCACAGAGGATGTGCGTGTCCGCGAACTCCTCGCGCAGACGACGATCGAAGAAGCGCTGCACGGCGAGCGCGTTGACGTAAGACTGCCGGTGCGGAACGAACGGCAGCTCGAACACCTCGATGCGCGGGAAGCGCCCGGGCGTGTTCCCCGGCAAGGTCCAGACGATGTCCACCACGCCGTCGCGCGCCTGGTCGTAGAGCTGCGGCGGGGCGCCGCCGAGTTGCATCGCCGGGAAGATCTGCACCCGAAGCCGTCCGCCGCTTTCGGCCTGCACCTTCTGCGCCCACGGTACCAGGAAATTGCGGTGAACGTTGCTGACGGGACCGAGGAAGTGGTGCAGCCTGAGCGTCACCTCCTGGGCGCGCGCCGCCGTGGGCACGCAACAGTGCCGGCGCGGCGAGGGCGGCGGCAAAGAGCCCGCGCCGCGCGACCCGAATGCCCCTCGTCATGGTCCGTCTCCCGCCTGGCTTTTGGTTGATCGCTCTAAACCACGCCCCGCCAGACGGTGCAACGCCGACAACTCAGCCGCGGGCCCCCGCCGCCTGCATCCAGTTGACCAAGCCGCCCAGCGGGATCGCCCGTTCGATCGCGACCATGTGGGCCGACCGGCGCAGAAGCATGAAGTCAGCGCCGAGATCGGCGGCGAGCGCTTCTCCGAGCGCGGGCGGCGTCGCCGGATCCTCCGACGCCGCGACGACCAGCGTCGGGACCCGCCTGGGGGGTCGGGTGCCGCGCAGGTCGAACTTGGCGATGGCGCGGCAACAGGCCGCGTAGCTTGCGGCATCGACCCGCAGGAAGGCCTCGCGAACGGCGCTGACCCGCTCAGGCTCCTCCGCCGCGAAGGCCGGCGTAAACCAGCGCCCCATCACCGTATCGACGATCGCGCCCAGCCCCTCGCGTTCCACCACGCGCGCCCTTTCCTCCCAGGCCTCCGGCGAAGGGATGTGCGCGCCGGTAGCGATCAGGATGGCACCGGAAAGGCGTTCCGGCGCACGGCGCAGGAGGAGTTGACCGATCAACCCCCCGATCGACAGCCCGACGAACAGGGCCTGGCCGCCGTTCTGCGCGATCAGCCGCACGACGCCGTCGGCGATCGCCTCGAGGGTGAGCCGTGGCGCCGGTGGGGAGGCGCCGTGCCCGGGCTTGTCGAAGCGCAAGGTTCGAAAGCGCATGGAAACACGGCCGATCACCTCGTCCCACATGTGCAGGTCGGCGCCGAGCGAGTTGGCAAAGACGACGAGCGGTCCGTCGTCCGGACCGTCGAGACGGTAATGCAACGGCAGATCGATCGCCTCACCCATGCCACTCCCCCTGTCCGCCAGCCGCGCGAAGCGCTGCCGCAGTCTCGCGCGCACGCCGTGCCGCCGCGCGCGCTGCGCGGTTCCCTGCGGCCAAAGCCGCCTCGGCCGAACAGGCATCCGCCGCCTCGTCGTGCCCGTCCGCCCGCAGCGCCTCGGCGAGCGTGCCAACCGCTCCCGATCGTACAACGCCTGCCGCCCGTCCAACCGCTTCGGCCGCGCCGCCGCGCCCCAAGCGAGGTGCCAGCACTTCGGCTGCGCGGTCGGCGAAGACAAGGCCGCGCGTCGCGCCAAGGTTGGCCCTGACCCGTTCCACATCCGGTTCAATCACGCCGGCCAGACGCGCAAGTTCGGAACTTGCGCGCGCGGCGAGAGAGAACAGCGTCGGCAAGGCCTGCCACTCCGCCTGCCAGCCGCCGCCCCCCGCTCCTCCTCGACGGCCATCGCCGCAAGAAGAGCGGCGGCGAGCCCGGGCGCGAGATGGTGGGCGGCGAGGATCGCCGTCTCGCCGGCCGGGTTGCGCTTGTGCGGCATCGCCGAGGAGCCGCCGCGCCCCTCCCCGCCGCGCTCCACGATCTCACCGACAGCATCGGATCGAAGGCGTTCGATGTCGCGCGCGATCTTCGCCGCGGCGCCGATCACGCCGGCAAGCCAGGCCCCAGTCCGCGCGATACGCCATCGTCGGGTGTGCCAGGCCAACGGCTCGGCTGCCAAGCCGAGGATGGCAGCGATCCGTTCCGCGAGACCGCAGGTCTTGTCGCCGTACGCGGCAGCGATTCCGACGGGGCCGCCGAGCGAGACCGCCGGCGCGGCCCGCAGCAGGTCGGGCAGATCCGCTGCCGGCTCGGCAAGGCCCAGTGCCCATTGCCCGAAGCGAGCACCGAAGGTCGTCGGCGCAGCCGCCTGGCCATAGGTCCGCCCAACGGTGAGCAGGCTCGCATGGCGTTCCGCCAAGGCCGCCAGCCCGTCGAGAGCAGCAGCAAGGTCGTGCGCAAGGATGCGGAACGACCGCGCCATGAGCAGGGCAAGCGCGGTGTCGACCAGATCCTGGCTCGTCGCGCCGCGGTGCAGTGCCCAGGCGCGATCGGCGGGCAGGCGGGCCTCGAGCTGGGCGAGAAAGGCGATGGTGGGGACAGCGGAGCGACGCGCACCCTCGGCGATGGCGCGAAGGTCGAAGTCCTCGGGGCGGACGGCCCGGATCGCCGGGCCGAGCCGTGCTGGGGCGAGGCCAACCTCGGCCTCCGCCTCGGCGAGGGCCGCCTCCACCTCGAGCATGGCGGCGAGCGCGGACCGATCCGACCAGATCGCCTCCATCCGCGGGTCGGCGACGACTGCGCCGAGCACGGTCTCGCCCGTCATGCGGGCTGCCGGGCGGAGACGGTCAGGCCTGGGGTGCGCATGGCAGGCGAAGGATCGCGCGCGCCTCGGCGACCGTGGCCGGTCGCCGCCCGTATTCCGCGCAGAGCGAAACCACGCGCCGCACGAGGGCGGCGTTGGAGGGCGCGAGCGTATCGCGGTCGAGCCGGATGTTGTCCTCGAGCCCGGTGCGGCAGTGTCCTCCCGCCTCGAGCGACCAGCGGTTCAGCACGATCTGATGGCGCCCGATGCCGGCTCCCGTCCATGTCGCCTCCGGATCGAGCCGCGCGAGGGTGCGGACCAGGAAGTCGAAGGTCTCGCGGTCGGCCGGCAGAGCGTTCTTCACGCCCATCACGAACTGGACGTGCAGCGGCCGGACCAGCTTGCCCGCCTCCGCCATGGCAGCGGCGTTGAACAACATCGCGAGGTCGAACACTTCGATCTCAGGCTTCACCCCGTGGCGGAGCATCTCCGCTGCCAGCCAGTCGATCAGCTCGGGGTCGTTCTCGTACACGCGTGTGGGGAAGTTGCACGAGCCCGTCGCCAGCGAGCACATGTCGGGCCTGAGCGGGATCATGCTGCCGCGCTCGCGTCCTGTGCCGGACCGACCGCCGGTCGAAAGCTGGATGATCATGCCGGGGCAATGCTTCCTGATCCCCTCCATCAGGCGAGCGAAGCGCTCGGGATCGGACGTCGGGCGACCCTCGTCGTCGCGCACATGGGCATGCACCAGAGTCGCTCCCGCCTCGAACGCCTCGTGGGTCGAACTCGATCTGCTCGGCAATCGAAATCGGCACGGCCGGATTGTCGGATTTGCTCGGCACCGAGCCGGTGATCGCCACGGTGATGATGCAGGGCTTTCCGTCCGTCATCCTTTTCTCACGGCCCGTCCATGGGTACGCCGGCACTCGCGATCAGAGGTCGAAGAAGACCGTCTCGTTCTCGCCCTGCAGCCTGATGTCGAAGCGGTAACGACCGGGAGCGACCCGCTCGGCGAGGAGCGTGTGGCGTCGCGACGGCGGTGCGGCGAGGAAGATCGGATCGCGCGCGTTCCGTTCCGCCTCCTCTGCGAAATGCATGCGCGTCACGAGCGGGCCGAGAAGTCCCCGCGCCTGCACAATGAGCCAGACGTGGGGCGCCTCGTCCTCCGCCGCGACACCGGGACGAACGGTCCGGAACACGAATTGTCCCGACGCGTCTGTCGCCCCCCGCCCGTAGCCGGAAAAGCCGCGCTGCGGTCCCCACTCTCCCCGCGCGCTCCGCTGGCGCGCCTCGACCAGCGCATCGGCGACGGCAGCCCCGTCTCCATCGAACACCCGCCCGGTGAGGACCAGGGGCTCGCCCTCCGCCTCAGCGGTCGCGATCTCTTCGGTCGCGAGCGGAGGAAACGGCAGCGCGATGCGATGCGGCGCAAGCCCGATCGCGAAATAAGGGCCGACCGTCTGCGTCGGCGTCTGACCGAGACGGTTCGGGCGCGCCATCAGGCCGTCTCCCAGGGCGTAGCCGCCGGCCCGCGGAGGACGAAGTCGAAGGCGTAGCCGAGTGCGTAGCCCTCCTCCGTCAGGCCCAGATCGAAGCGGGCGACAAGCCTGTCGCGGGCAGGTTCGGGCACGCTGCGGTAGATGGGATCGTAGGCGAGCAAAGGGTCGCCGGGAAAATACATCTGGGTCACAAGACGGTCGGCGAAGTGGCGGCCGAACAGCGCGAAATGCAGGTGCGCCGGACGCCAGGCGTTGGGGTGGTTGCGCCAGGGATAGGCACCGGGACGGATGGTGACGAAGCGATAACGACCCGCGGCGTCGGTGCGGCAGCGACCGACGCCGAGGAAGTTCGGGTCGAGCGGAGCGTCGTGATCGTCGACCGGGTGGCGGTAGCGCCCGGCCGCGTTCGCCTGCCAGAGCTCGACGATGGTGCCCGCGACAGGTCGCCCCTCCTCGTCCAGCACGCGACCGGAGACGATGATGCGCTCGCCCACGGGCTCTCCGTTGACGCGCCCGTTGCGGGTCAGGTCGGCATCCATCTCGGTCACAACGACAGCGGAAAGATCCGGTGCCGGGACCAGCGAGGCGGTGGGGGGAACAGGGACCAGGGGCTCGCGCGGGCCACGCTTGAGCGTCGAGCGATAGCCGGCGTCGATCCACGCCGGGTTGGCGGCGCGATCGCGGGCGGCGAGGGGGGCGAGCGGCCCCAAGTCAGTCGAGCGGAAGTCCGACATAGTTTTCGGCGATCATCGTGCGGGCGGCGCGCGAGGTGGCGAGGTAGGCGCGTTCGGCTTCCTGCATCTTCGCCTCGAAAGGCGCGAGATCGGGGAAGGTATGCATCAGCCGCGTCATCATCCACGAGAAGCGCTCCGTGCGCCAGACCCGTGCCAGGGCGACGACGGAATAGGCGTCGAGCGCCGCCTCGTCGCCCGTCTGCAGAAAGCGCGATGGCGGCGCGCGCGGCATACCAGGCGTCGGCGGCGGCGAGATTGAGACCCTTCGCCCCGGTGGGCGGGACGACATGCGCGGCATCGCCGAGAAGAAGAAGCCGGCCCAGCCGCATCGGTTCGGCGACAAAACTGCGCAAAGGTGCGATCGAACGCTCGATCGCCGGGCCTTCGGTCACCTGCGCCGCGATCTCGGCCGGCAAACGGCGGCGAAGCTCGGCCCAGAACCGTTCCTCGGGCCAATCCTCGAGACGCTCAGTGGCGGCGACCTGGACGTAGTAGCGGCTGCGCGTGGGGGAACGCATGGAGCAAAGTGCGAAGCCCCGATCGGAGGCGGAATAGACGAGTTCTCTGTGCGCGGGCGGAACATCGGCAAGCAAGCCGAGCCAGCCGAACGGGTACGCGATCTCGTAGGTCTTCAGCCGGTCGGGGGGCAAGGCCCGGCGCGCCAAGCCATGGAAGCCGTCGCAGCCGAACACGAGCCGGCAGGAGACGACGACCGTCTCGCCGCCGCAGCGGCAGACGACGCGTGGCGCGTCGTCAAGTTGCTCAATCGCGACCGCTTCGGTCTCGAACAGGAGCGTCCGACCTGCCCCTTCCCGGTGCGCGATCAGGTCGCGCACCAACTCGGTCTGACCGTAGACGGTGACGTGGCGGCCGGGCACGAGGTCAGGGAAGGCGATGCGAACCATTGCCCCGTTGAAGGCGAGCACGAACCCTTCGTGGACGAGGCCCTCGCGGTCCAGACGCTCGGCCGCCCCGAGCCGGCGGAGCGTCTCGACGGTCGCCTGTTCGAGAACGCCGGCCCGCACCCGCTGCAGCACGTAGTCGCGCGTTCTGTGTTCGACGACGACGGTCTCGATCCCGGCCTGGTCGAGAAGGGCTGCCGAGATCAGCCCTGCCGGCCCGGCTCCGATGATGCAGACGTCGGCGCGCACTGCCCCCCCTCACCTCCGCCAAGGTCTCATGACCGCGCAGCGGATTAGGATAGACGCCTTGCCGATTACGAGCCAGACGGTCTGAAAATCGAGCAAGATTCTGCCGTTCCGTGCAGAAGAAAACTGCTCGATGGGTGCGTGTTCGCGCGTATTGAGATGTGCTCACGGCAAGGCCGAAGACGAGTACGTTATGAAGGACTTGCGTCGTTGCCGGTGATTTTTGGAAACTCTGGATCACTTCGGGCAGGCGATTGTCTGAGGCTGGCGGCAGGGTGGGATGGCTGGCGAGGCGTGGGGGGGTACGATTTGACCGCGAGAGCCATGGGGCGGCCAAGCCGCGGGCGCGCCCGTATCGGCTGAGCGATGGTCGCAACCTTCTGCTCGTGGTCCGGCCCGGTGGACGGAAGCACCGGGTCTGTCGGGTGAAGCTCGGCGAGAGGCGCATCGAACGCGGGCTTGGGGCATGGCCCAGCGTCTCGCCGGCTGCGGCGCGGGAGCGCGCCGACGCGATCTGCAGGGCGGCACGGGAGGGCCGTGACCTCGTGCGCGAACAGCGCGCCGCCGCTCAGGGCGCGGGCAGCGAGCGAGGCGCAACGCCGCGCCGCCGAACGGGAGGAGCGGCGGCGGGCCAAGTCGGCGAGCTTTCGCGCGCTCGCTCCCCGGTTCATCGCGGGGCGCGGCGGCGGGTGGAAGACGGCGAAGACCGCCGGGCTGTGGAAGGCGAGCCTGGAGCGGTGGGCGAGGCCTCTGTCGGAGGGGCCCCTCCGCGACATCACGCGCGCCGACGTTCTCGACGCCGTGGCAGGGGTGTGGGCGGCGCGCCCTGCGACGGCGCCCAAGGTGCTGCGTCGGACCAACGCCGTCCTTCGCTTCGCCCAGGCGATCGGCCTCCGCGCGCCCTGGGTCGATCTCACCGCCCGGTCTTTGCAGGAGGCCGGCTTGCGGGCGTTGCCGGCGGGCGGCACCTACCCGCATGGGCCGTGGCAGAGGGGGCGGCGTTTTGGCGCGCGCTGGCGGACGTCGCTGGGCTTGGCGCGGTCGCCCTTCGCCTTTTGATCCTCACGGCGTGTCGGTCGGGCGAGATGGTCGTGGATCGACCGGGTTGGCCATGCGTTTCCTGTCCTCGTTGTTCCGCCGCAGTTTCGAAAACGCCGCGCCACCGACGCCCCGGAGCCGCACCGCGTGCCTCTGGTGCCCGCTGCCTGCGAGGTCCTCGTGCAGGCCTTGGCGGAGGGCTATGGCGTGCACGCCTCGCTTGCCACGCTCCCCGACCGTGCGCGCCTGCTCGGCGCATCGCCGATCTTTCCGAACGGCTCCGGCAGCGCGCCGATCTCGGACCTGGCGGTGAGCGCGGTGATGCGGCGGATGCCGTGACGGAGCGCTCTCGCCGCAGCGACATGCTGGAGCGCCGCTTCGCCTTGCTGAAGGACCGGGCGCGGTGGGTGGTGGATGGGGAACGGTCGTCGGCGCCCGCGGCGGCTGGGGTTGGGCATGGGATGCGGCCGGGAGGCTGAGCGCTTCGGGCGTGATCCGGGTCCGTCAAAACGCGACGTGTTTCAGAAGAAAGACCTAGCAATCGGAAGTCGCGCCAAGCGCTACCGGATCGCCATCCTTCGGCTCGGCCGGAGTAGGCGTTTCATCTTCCGACAAGGATCGGCGGTGTACCCGCGCGCCTATGCATGCGGGGAGGTTCCGCCACGACCAACAGCCACCCGGGCACGCCGCTCCTGGTCTCCTTCCGTCAGGCCGCGCTCTCGCGCGGCGTCTCGATCTCGACCGTTCGCCGCCTTGCCGCCGACGGCGCGCTGCCCTCGGTGCGCCTTCGAGGCCGTCGCCTGATCCCGAGCGAAAGCCTCTTCCGCTTCGTCCATGCGGCGTCGTCCTCTCCCCCGCACGATCCGGTCGACCCCTCAGGCCTCTGATCCTGGCAGAGGGAATCGCGACCGCGCCAGGGCCGTCTTCGGGCGTGGTCGGCGCGCTGCAAGCGGGCCGCGTGCGAGTCCTGCGATCCTGCGACTCCGCTCGGCGAGGAGCCGAGAGATCAGGAGGTTAGCCGCGCATCCGAAGGGGCGAGGCCGCGCGATGCCGTGCGCAGCGGAGCAAGCCCCGAGCCGGTGGAGGTGCCGAGCCCCGCGCGCGGCGCCGCCGTCGCAGCGGAAAGCGACCCGGCGAGGGAAGCAGAGCCGAGTGAATTCAATGGCCTCGGCCGCCAAGTCGCAGAATCGCGGCACGCGCAGGCTCCCGGGCCTCGGCCTGAGGCGTCCCCGGAGCCCACCCACGCCCTCGACCGCCCAGCCGCCATTCCCGCCGAGTGGTGGGAGGCATGCCTCGTTCGCGCGCGCCGGGGGCAGGTGCGGGTCGAACGGTATTACGGACAGGAGGTCGCCGTGTTCTTCGGCGAGGGCGACGGCGCCCCGGTCGAGATCTGCAGCACCGAAGACGCGGCCCTCGCGCTCGCCACGCGGCAGGTCAGCCGCGGCGAACCCGAAACGCCGTCGACCGGGCGTCGATGATCCGCGCGGCGGGAGGGGTCGGCGTTGCGCGCATCACCGCCGACGACCCTTCCCGGCCCGACGCGAGCGCAGGGCACAGGGCATCGGCCGCTGCCCCGACAGGTGCGCGACGCGACGGCCGATCCACCCCGGCGGATCGCTCTCGACAACGGGGAACATGATCGCCGCGCTTCAGCCCAGGCACATGGTTGCGCGCGACGCAGGCGCACGTCCGTCGCGGTCTCGACGGCACTGATCGCTTGCTCAGAGGCCGGCGGAGTGGTGCATCCGCCGTGCGCGACACCGGAGCGTCGCCGCGGATCGGCCCAGGGTCACGGTCCGCGCCGCGCCGAACCGCCGATCGGCCCTTGCGGCGAGGAGACCGTCGGCCAATACCCACGCGACGCGGAGCGGACGAGGCGGGCAGCGGCGCAACGCGCTATGCGACGCGCCGGCCGGGGTGCGGCACCAGGTCCCGACGCAGCGTCGTCGGCGACGCACGTTGCGTAGGAACGAGGGGGCCTTCGTTCCCGCGTCGTTCGTGCGTTCCCTCCGCACGAGGCGAACCGGTCGGGTGGTGGAGGGGCGTCGGCGAGACAGTGCACCGCGCGACGCGTCCGGCCGCCACGAACCCTCCGAAGCCAAGACGGCAGCCCCGGGTCACGCTCCGCGGGCTTCGCGCAACGCTCCCGCAGCCGGCGACCGCGCAGCAACCGTCGGCGGGTGCGGAGGGACGCATCATCGCGCCGCCGGTCCAGCCGCCAAGCGGTCCTCCGATGCGCCGTTGCCGGACGCGCCCGAGGCGCGTTCCGCGAACTCGCGTATCCAGGGGGATGGCAGCCCGATGCATCGGTGACGGCGCGAACGCCAACACGGCTTCCGGCCCGCCGGACGGACGAGAACCGGCCGGGGGCGGCCGTCCGAACGCAGCGAGCCAGGGCGGCCGCTCCATCGGTCACGGACGGGATTCCCCAGCCACAGCACGCCTTGGACCAACCGTTTGCTTTGCCGGGCCAGAACACAGCCGCCAGCCCGACGCAGCGCCGATGTTGCCGGACAACGCAGCGCCGATGTTGCCGGACTACGCAGCGCCGACGTTGCCGGACAACGCAGCGCCGACGTTGCCGGACTACGCCAGCGCCGACGTTCCCTGACCCGGCGCCGCTTCCGCAGCTGCTGCCCAACGGGCCCGACTGCCCGCTGCAGCGGCGACGAACGCGACAACACGCGAACTGTGCCGGCCGCTTCGGCCCAACCAACCCAACACGCCGCAGGACGAGCCGCCCGCCCGGAGATGGGGACCCTTTACCGGTGCCGACCCTGCAGACCGACGCATCCGCCGTCGCGCCGACCGGCGGCCGATGAGGCGCGACGCGCTGCACGAACCCGCACGCGGGCGGATGGGCGGAAGGCATCGCCACGTTGCCGGCAACCAATCGCCGCGGCCGTTGGCGCGTCCCCCACGATCCGACGTCCTCGCCCTCACGACCGGCCCTCCTCGGCCGACCGCGATGCGGTCGCAGCGACGCAGCGCGGCGCTATCGTCGGGCACCATCCGTCATGACGGTCGCCGCAAAGCCCGACGGAGCTATCGCCCCCCCGCCATCCTGCCACCCGCCCTGCGTCAACGCGGCACCGCCGCGTTCTGCCGATGACCAGCCGAAGCCGTCACGCACGCGCTCATTCCAACGTCGCACCACGATGCCGCAGCTACGTGCCGATCAAGCCGACGCGTCGGGGGCAGGGTTCGACACGCTCCCAAAGGTCGTCCGGCAGGCAGAGGACGACGCGCGACGGCATCCGCAGGCGGAAGAACCGGCGAGGCGGCTGGGAGCAAAGCAGTCGCTGCATACACGCATAGGCGATCCACCGCCGATCCGCTGCGTCCTTTCGACGGAATCCAGCCTGCTGACCAACAGCTGAAGTCGCTTGCGGACGACACGACGCGCTCCTGGGTGCCTGAACCGGCGACCTGTCGACGGCCCTCCCCGTCGTCCGCAGGAGGGATGGCAGCCCTGCCCGATGGTCCGATCATTGGAGAACGGAGGTCGCGCCGAGTGTACACGACGTCCGTCGCGGACGGGGAAAACCGCTCCGCGACAGGCAACCCCCGTCGCCACGACGGTCGACGGCACAGGCCTCCGTCGGCCGAACGCCGGAACGCGACATCGCGCATCCGCCGGCTGCATCGCGCACCGTCCTCGGCGACCGCAGCACGGCACCGTCGCTTCCGAACCGTCGACGCGTGCGGAAACACGCATCATCGCGCGGCCGATTCAGGCGCCAACGGTCCTCCGATGCGCCGATGCCGGATGCGCCCGAGGCGCGTTGCGCGAACTGCCTATCCAGGGGGATGGCAGCCCGATGCATCGGTGACGGCGCGAACGCCAACACGGCTTCCGGCCCGCCGGACGGACGAGCACCGGCCGGGGGCGGCCGTCCGAACGCGGCGAGCCAGGGCGGCCGTCCCATCGGTCACGGACGGAATCCCCCAGCTACAGCACGCCTTGGACCAACCGTTTGCTCTGCCGGGCCAGAACACAGCCGCCAGCCCGACGCAGCGCCG
>JAVQZW010000010.1:0-60000 GCA_033582875.1 Acetobacteraceae bacterium
CCCCCGTCAGGCACGCTCTCGCGGAGGATGTCGCGTTGCGGCTTGGGCTTCTGTTCCGAGCGCTCGCCCCGATGCGGAACCGCGACGCCATGCGCGCCGTCGCCGAGGGGATCGAGGCGATGACCCGCGAAGAGGCCAGTTACTGGCTCGGCATGGCGATGCATCGGCGCAATCCGCGACGGGTCCTCACCGCCCTGCGTATCCTGCTCACCGATCCGAAGCGAACGACGTTTCGGGCCTAGAACCCGGCATCCCAACTCGACCGCAACGGCGGCGCTGCGGGGCACGGATGCGAGGAAAGTCGCCTCCGAGGTGGCGCGGCGGCATCTGGCACGCTTGTCGTTACGGCATAGAGATGGAGCGACCTGGTGTGGGACGCCGGGTGGGATCTGTCCACAGCCCGAATAAGAAGCCCGGCGAATCAAAGGCTTAGGCGCAGGAATGGCGTCCCCGGCGGGATTCGAACCCACGGCCCCAGGATTAGGAATCCTGTGCTCTATCCTGCTGAGCTACGGGGACCCCTCTCGCCCATAGCATGTCCGCCATGCCGGCCGAACAGGGCTTCATCGGCCCACCGAGCCCCGCCCGCCCCGGCGCTTACCCGCTGGTCACGCGCGCACCCCGACGAAGGGGTTGTTCAGCCTCTCCTCGCCGAACGTCCCGCCCGGCCCGTGCCCGCAAAGGAAGCGGATGTCGTCGCCTAAGCGGAAACAGCTTCTCGCGGATCGACGGACAGCAGCGCCTCGTGATCGCCGTAGGGGAAATCCGTCCGCCCGATCGAGCCACGGAACAGCACGTCGCCGATTACGGCGAGCCGCGCCGCGGTGGAGACGAACACGACGTGTCCCGGCGTGTGGCCGGGGCAGTGCAGGACGGTGAAACGCTCGCCGGCGATGGACACCGTGTCGCCCTCGGCAAGCCAGCGGTCGGGCGTCACCGCCCGGGCACCGGCGATGCCGAACTGTCGCCCCTGCTGCTCGAGCCCGGCGAGCAGGAAGTCATCGCGCGCATCCGGCCCCCACACCTCCACGCCCAACGCTGCTGCGAGCTCCGCCGCTCCGCCCGCGTGATCGATGTGGCCGTGGGTCAGCAGGATCCGCTCGGCCGAAACCCCCGCCTCGTCCAGCGCGGCGCGGATCGCGGGGATGTCCCCGCCGGGATCGATCACGGTGGCGCGCCGTTCACGCTCCTCCCACAACAGCGTGCAGTTCTGCGCGAACGGCGTCACGGGAACGATCACGCCCTGAACGGCCATCGCTTTGCTCTCCCCAGCCACACCCCTTTGCACGGAAGCGCCGGATCCCGAAAGTGCTAGCCATGACAGAAACGCAACCCGGCGCAGGGGGGCGCGGACAACCGGCCGTCGGCCCCCTCGCCCGCCCCGCGCGGCCGCGGCCCCGCCGTCCTGCGCCTGTGGCGCGGCGAGGAACCGCTCGCGCGCGCTTTCTGGGATTGGGGCATCCTCGGCGGCCTGGTCGTCAATATGTCGACCAGCTTCGCGTTCTGGTTGCTCTTGACGGAGGACCGGGTCGTCTCCGCCTACCTGATCGGCTACGGCCTTTCCAACGCCTACAACCTGCTGATCGGCGTCGGCATCTGGCGAACCGTCGGCCGTGAGGTGACGGATCCGGCGCGGGCCCGCCGCATCCGGCTGATCACGCTCGCCCTCCTCTCCGTGGCGGTGGTGACGTGAGGCGATGACCGCCCCGCCTCTCCCGGCCTTCATCCAACCGTCCTCTTCGCTTCGCAACGCATCCTCGACGATCGGACGGTCAGGGATTGCGGCAGGCCGGGTGGCCCAAGCGCGGCGGACGAGCGAACCAGGAAGGGTTCGCCATGACCTCGTCGCTTCTGTGCTGCGCCTCGGACCGGAGCCGAGGACCGCGGGAGCAGAGTGCAGGAGGTGTTGAGCCGCACCGGCGACGGGCTCGCCCGGCCCTTGTCGCGATCCACTGCGCAGGCCTGGCAGCGAGCACCTTGGCAAGGCCCTGCCCTCCGTCGCGCGCTCGGCGGTCGAGCAAGGCCCGAGAGAGCAGGTTCGTCGGCACATCCGACACCTCTGCACGCTCGAGTGGTGCTCGTCGGCTAGGCGACGAGAGAGCTGATGGGGCCTGCGCGTGCACGGGCGGCACAAGACGACCCCCGACTGTATCCTGTCCTTGGCCTCACGACGGAAGCCGGCGGAGGCCATGGAGCTCAGAGGCGAGCGACTGGGCGGCGTCGTGTCGGCCCGGGGGTGTTGCTTTTCACCGGACCCGTTTCGGAAGCGAGCAAGAGGGCGCGATCGCGCCGCCCTATCGGATCGCTGCCCTCGCTCCGTCGCGCTACAGACCATCGCCGAGATCATCCACCGGCTGATGCCCCCCGTTTCGACGCCTCGCGGCTGCGCAAGGAGCGGGACACGCCGATCCGGTACCGGATCGATGGATCGCAGCGAGACGCCGCGCAAGCCTTCCCGGCTCCTCTCCACCAACACCATCATGGCGGACGGGGAGCCCACGCGTCTCAATGCGACATCGAAACGGAATGCCGCTCCTCGCTTTCTCGCCTGGCTGTTGGACTTCGGCCGCATCAGAGCCCGCGCGCTTTCCTCGCCGCGCGTCTCAAGGGCCTCGGCACTGCGCTCTTCGACCGGCGTCGACCGCGTGGTCTTTTCACTGTCGCCGCCTGTCGGGCGGCGGGCGTCGCCTCACGGTGAGGCGGAGGCCGCGGCTAAGGCGGCGGCCGCGGAAGCGAAGGCGGCGAAGGCCTCCGGATCGAGTTCCGGCGAGACCAGGCTGCGGGCCTCGCCCAACCTCCCCCGCATCGCCGCCACAAGGCCGAGGGTGTGGCGCACCCGCACGTCCGCGCCGAGGGCGGGGCGAAGCTCCTCCACCAGCCTGTCCGTCTCCTCCGCCCGACCCGACAGGGCGAGCGAGAGCGCCAGGTTGTTGCGCGCCGCCACCTGAGCGGGCGCGGCCTCGAGCGCGCGGCGGTAGAACGCCTGCGCCCGCCCGTGGTCCCCCGCAAGATCGGCCGCGACGCCGAGCCCGTTCAGCGCCTCCGCATCGTGCGGGTGCGCCTCCAGAACGCGACGGAAGGTGCCCTCTGCCTCGGCCAGGGCGCCGGCACGGAGCTGCACCCGCCCAAGCGCCATCAGCGCCGCGCGATCCGCCGGCCGCCGCGCCAAAAAGCGCTGCAGCACCGCGATCGCCTCGCCCGTCTCCCCGCGCGCCGTCAAGGCGTCGGCAAGGCGGAGCTGCGCATCGAGGCGGTCCGGCGCCGCCGCCGCAGCGTTTCGGTAGATCGACAGGGCGACGTCGGCGTTGCCGTGCGCCTCAGCGATCGCTGCAAGGCGCAGCCGCTCCTCCATCGAAGGCATTCGCGTCGTCCCACGCTCCGCCTGCGCGCAGGCAGCGAGCGCGACGAGGAGAGAAAGACGAAGCAGGCAGCAAGGCAACGGCATCGTCATGACCCCATCCGGCCGAGCGTGCCGATGAGCTGCACGAAGGACGGACCGGCGAGCAGCACGATCAGGCACGGCAAGATGAACATCGTCAGCGGGAGCACAAGGAGCGCGGGCAGACGTGCGGCTCGTTCCTCGAAGGCGGTCAGCCGCTCGTGCCGCATCTCGGCGGCGAGCGTGCGCAGGGCCTGGCCGAGCGGCGTGCCGTATTGCAGGGTCTGGGCCAGCGTGGTGCCGAGGCGCCTCAGCCCCTCGACGTCCGTCCTTTCGCCGAGATTGAGCAGCGCCTGGCGGCGATCGGACAAGAGGCGCAGCTCGTTGGCGAGTGTGGAGAACTCCGAGGCGATCGCTCCGTTCGAGGGCGCCATCTCCACCGCCACACGCTCGACCATGCTTTCGAGGCCGAGCCCCGCTTCGGAACAGATCACCATCAGGTCGAGCGCATCGGCAAGCCCGGTGCGGAGCTGCGTGACGTAGCGGCGATGCAGGTGCCGAAGCACGACGGTCGGGCCGAGAATGGCCGCACCGACGGCCAGGGCAACCAGAAGGACGTGGTTCATCCCGCCCACGTCGCGCCAGACGGTGACCGCATAGGCGGCGGCGGGGAGGGCGACGAGCAGCACCACTTTTAGACCGAGCACGACGGGGACGACCGCCTGGGGACGATAGCCGGCCGCCGCCACGGCGCGCTCGAGCTCCTTTCGGTCCTTCTCCGAGATCAGTGCGGTGCCGGAGATCGCCTCGCCGATCGCGCGGAGAACGCCGCTCGCCGTCACGGCGGGCTTGCGCCGGGCGGGCCGGGCCGCGGCTGTGCGGCCCAACGAGGCAAGGCGACCGGCGAGCCTGCGCTCGAACTCCGCCCGCTCCGCAAGCCAGGCGGCGAGCAGGACGAGCAGGAGCACAAGCCCGGCCAGCACGGCGAAAGGCCGCACCAGGGCGGGATCCGCGAGGTCGGGCGCAAACGTCATGTCACGGCAAGGCTGCGGCGGATCATCATCCGCATGGTCAGGATCCCGAGGCCCAGCAGACCGAAGGCGACTGCGGCGACTGTGGGGCCCTCGTCGTGCTCGAGATAGAAGCGGAGATAGCCAGGGTTGAGCACGGCCAGCGCTGCGAGCGCAACGAAGGGAATGGCGGTGAGGATGGCGGCGGAGGCGCGCGCCTGACCGGCAAGAGCCCGGCCGCGCGCCGCTGTCTGCACGCGCTTGCGCACGACGTCGGCGAGGTTCTCGAGCGTTTCGGTGAGGCTGCCCCCGGTCTGCTGCTGCAGCGCGATGGTGACGGCGAAGAACCCGTACTCGCGCAGTCCCGTCCGCTTGTGGAGGTTGAGCAGGCTCGTCTCAAGCGCGACACCGATCGCCTGCTCAGCCGCCACTTGGGCAAACTCGCGGCGGCTGGGTTCCGGGCTTTCCCGGGCGATCGCCCGGATCGCCTCGTTGACAGGAATGCCCGCCTTCAGAGAGCGCACGACCATGCTCATCGCGTCAGGCAGCTGCGTCAGCAGCTTCTCGCGATAGGCGCTGCGGCCGTGCGCGAAGGCGGCGCGCGCGGCGACCAGCGCGGCCCCGACGCCGGCCGGCACGGCGAGGGCGCCCCCGACCAGCGGTGAGGCGAACAGAGCCGCCGCGACCCCGACGAGGCTCGCGGCAGCGAGGACGAGCGGCCAAGGCGCAGGATGCTGTTCTGGGTGCGTCAGGTCGAGAGCGATCAATCCGGTCAAGCGCTGCAGGGCGGAGGGCTCGTCCCGCCCGGCGAGCAGCAGCGCCGGTTGACGCGCCTCTGCAGGCGGCCGAACGCGGTCGCGGCGGGCGGCACCGACCCTCGCTTCCATACGCCTTCTGCGGTCGTGCTCGACCAGCAGCAGCAGCGCGGCGAGCACGGCGGCGCCAGCGGCCAGTGCAGCAAGCGCAAGCGGCGAAGCGGACGGCGGCAGCATCGCGTCAGCTTCCTTCGATCGCTGCCATCCACGCGCGGTCGAGGCCGAAATACTCAAGGCGCGCGATAAAGCCCGGCCGGATCGGGCTGGTGCGGTAGCGGCCGCGGATCCTGCCGCGCCCGTCCTCGCCTTCGTACTGGAAGGCGACGAGGTCGTTCATGGTGACGACATCCCCCTCGATGCCGCGCACCTCGGCGATCTGGACGACCCGGCGCGTGCCGTCGCGCATGCGCTCAACCTGCACGATGAGGTCGACGGCGGAGGCGATCTGAGTGCGGATCGCCCTCACCGGCAGGCCGAAATTCCCCATCTGGACCATGTTCTCGAGGCGGATGAGCGCATCGCGCGCGCTGTTCGCGTGCAAGGTGCCGAGCGACCCGTCATGGCCCGTGTTCATCGCCTGCAGCAGGTCGAAAGCCTCGGGGCCGCGCACCTCGCCGAGGATGATGCGGTCGGGGCGCATGCGCAGAGCGTTGCGCACGAGATCGCGCTGGGTGATCTCTCCCTTGCCCTCGAGGTTGGCCGGGCGCGTCTCGAGGCGAACAACGTGCGGCTGCTGCAGCTGCAGCTCCGCCGCATCCTCGATGGTGACGATGCGCTCGCCGTGGTCGATCATCCGGCTCATCGCGTTGAGCAGCGTCGTCTTGCCCGACCCCGTGCCGCCCGAGATCAGCACGTTGAGGCGGCAGCGGGCGGCGATCTCCAGCAGCTTGGCGACGTTCTCGGTCAGCGAGCCGAGCTCGACCATGCGCGCGAAGTCGATCCGCTTGCGGGCGAACTTGCGGATCGAGATGCAGGCGCCGTCGAGGGCGAGCGGGGGAAGGACAATGTTGACGCGCGAGCCGTCGGCCAGCCGCGCATCGACCATCGGCGAGGATTCGTCGACGCGGCGGCCGACGGCGGCGGCGATCTTCTGTGCCACCGCGATCGCGTGCTGGTCGTCCCGGAACCGCACCGAACTCTTCTCGAGCTTGCCGCCGATCTCGACGTAGATGTTGTCAGGACCGTTGACCATGATGTCGGTGATCCGCTCATCGGCGAGAAGCGGCTCGAGCGGACCGAGACCGACCATGTCGTCGGCGATGTCGCGGGCAAGCGCAGCCTGCTCGCGGGCGGAGAGCTCGATGCGGTGCTTGTCGGCGAGCTGGTGGATGAGCCTTTCAATCTCTTCGCGCAGGCGCTGCGTCGGCAGCTCTGCCGCCACCGTAGGATCGACCTGCTCCATCACCAGCGACCACAGCCTGGCGCGCGGCGAAGCGTGGGGCGCCGGCTGCAGCCCGGGACGAAGCACCGAGGGCAGCGGTGCGGCCACCGCGGGTGTCGCTGCGGCGCCGGCACCTTGGGCTTCGCCGCCGATGCGATCGAGGCGCCGACCGAAGCCGCTCATCTCGTGAACAGCCTGCGCAGAAGCCCGCCCTGCATCGCCACCCGCGCCCCGGAGACCTCGCGCGTGAGCGCGAGCATCGCCTGGCGCAACGGCTTGCTGCGCGCGCAAGCGGGCACGCCGAGATTGAGGGCGGCGAGAACGTCCTTGTCGACCTCGGGCAGGCGGAGATCGATCTGCGTGCCGAGACCCTTCTCGACCATCTCCACCGGCAGCCCGCCGCGGATTCCGCAGCGGTTGAGCACGGTGAGCGCGCGATCGTTGCCGGCAAGGGCTGTCAGCATGGTGCGCAACCGGGCGGTATCGCGCACCGCGACGATATCGGGGGTCAGCACAAGGATCCGCGTCTGTGCGACCGAGTAGACAGCAAGCAGGGCGGCGTCGGCCGCCGTCGGCATGTCGACCACGATCCAGTTGAACCGTCGGCGCAGAAGGGCCATCAACCGCGCCACGCCGGTGGCGGTCGGGCGCGGTGCCTCCTCGAAAGGCTCCTCCGCCGCGATCAGGCGAAGCCGGTCGGAAACGGGGACGGCCGTGCGATCGAGGAACAGGGCGTCGACTCGGTCGGGCTGCTCGAGCGCGACGCGCAGGCCGGCAGACGGCTTGACGCCAAGCATCGTCGCTGCCGCCCCCGTCTGCAGGTTGAGATCGACCAGGGCGACGTAGCCTCGCGTATGCTCAGCGAGCAGCACGGCGAGGTTGACGGCGACGGTGGTCGTGCCCACGCCGCCATGCGCCCCGACGACGGCGACCACGCGACCGCCGGTAATCTCGTGCGGAAAAGCGGTGCGTCCCTGCACCACGGGCAGAAACAGGCGGACGACGGCGTCGCGCGTCAGCGGCTTCTCGAGATACTCGACGACGCCAAGCCCGCGCGTGATCTCGCGATAAAACCCGAGGTCGGTCTGTTCGCCGATGACAAGCACCTTCACGTCGGGCTCGCAGACATTGGCGAGCTCGTCGAGGGCGAGGATCGGGTTGGCCACCCCGCTCACATCGACGATCAGCACCTGCGGCGTGGGTTTGCGGGCAAGATCGCGGTTGGCGTAGCTGATGCCGCCGCGGTGAATGGTGAGATCGGGCCCGAGCTCCGCCATAGCGGCACGCAGCGTCCCTTCCGACTCCGCATCGGTGACGTAGGCCACGAGCAGCGGGCGCGAGAGGGCGTAGGACGGCCCCTCGGCCTGCTCAGCGGCATGGTCGAGCGCCGGGCTACCGTCCACCGCGGCCTCCTACCGCTGCCCCGATGGGCGAGGTGCGCACCTCGGGCAGAGGTTTCAGGTCGTCATCCTCGAGGCGCTGGATGGCGTCCGCCGCCTGCCGGGCCCGACCGCGATCGTCACCGACACCACGGTCGAGATGGCCGGGGTCGGCGATCATGTGCCTGAGGTTGGCGTCGTTGACATGCCGTGCGCGCCAGGTTCCCTCGCGCTCGAACGGATCGAGGGCAGCCGCGCAGCCGCCGAGAGCGATGCAAAGAAGAACGAGGGCGGCGGATCGCGACATGGCGGTCAGTCCAGGATGAAGCCGGCACGGCCCGGTACGCGGCGTGGAGCCGCTTGGCCCGCGACCTGTCGCAAGAGCAGGAGGCGTTCGATGTCGTTGGCGGGACGAAGGCCATCCGTCGGCAGCGAAAGCGCGCGCGGGTCGGAGACCGGACGGACGATATAGGGGGTGACGATGATGACGAGCTCGCTCTCGTTGCGCCGGAACCGGTCGGAGCGGAACAGCGCGCCGAGTACGGGGATCTCGCCGAGAAAAGGCAGGCCTGACGCGGCGATTCGAGCACCGTCCTGGAACAGGCCTGCGATGGCGAAGGACTGGCCGGAGCCGAGCTCCACGGTGGTCTCGGCGCGGCGGACGCGCAGCGCCGGCACGCTGACCACGCCGCCGGCGAGCGGCAGGCTGATCGCTCCCTCCTCGGACAGTTCGCTCACCTCGGGGCGCACGCGGAGGTTGATGCGCTCGTCGCTCAACACGGTGGGGACGAAGGCGAGCGAGACGCCGAACTGCTTGAACTCGATGGTGATGCGGTCGAAGGAGGCACCGACGGGAACCGGGAATTCGCCACCGGCGAGGAAGGAGGCGGTCTCACCGGATTGAGCGGTGAGGTTCGGCTCGGCGAGGATGGTGATGAGCCGATCCTGGGCAAGCGCGTCGATCAGCGCATCGGCGGCGAAGGACGGCGAGGCGACGCCCGCACCGACGACGGGAGCCACGGCGCCGCCGAGAATGGTGTTGTTGAGGAGCCGGAATGTGAAGCTCGCACCCGGCCGCCCGACGACGTCCCAGGAGATGCCGAGCTGGCGCGTGACTTCACGGCTGACCTCGGCCACGCGGACGCGAAGGTTCACCTGCAACGGGCCTCGCGTCTTCAGGTCGTCGATGACGCGGTCGTTCTCCGGCAGGCCGGCGCGGACGATGGTGAGCACGCGCTGGGCATCGGCGGCTGTCGGCACTTCGCCCGCGACCAGCACCCCGCCCGGTACGCGGCGGAGGGAGAGATTGGCGACGGCGGGCACGGCGGCTCGGATCGCCGCCTCGACTGCCGGCAGGGCAGCGGCGGGCGCGCCCGCGCCGGCTGGACCGGCGGGCCGCTGGCCGCCGACCACCACCTCGTAGGTCGCGATCTCCCGACCATCGGCGGCAGCGGCGACAACGACGGTGCGGCCGCGGGCCACACCCGAGATGAACAGCGTCGTCGGCGAGGCCGCCTGAACGTTGGCGATGCGGGGGTCGGCGGCGAACACCGTGCTCGCCGCCTGCGGGAGGGTGACGAGCTGTCCGCCGCCGACCTCAAGGTTGAGGGTGGCGCGCTGCTGAGCGTGCGCGGGGTGCGGTGCGAGCGCCGTGCAGGCGAGAAGGACGAGGAGAACGAGGGCGCGCGCCACGCGGCGGATCATCGGAAGATGACCTCCTGCCGCTCGGTGCCGCGGATGATCTGCAGGCGTTGGCCGACCGGGCGTTCCGTCGGGTCCGTCTGCGCGAGCGCCGGCGAGACGTCGCCGCCGAACACCGAACGGCGGGCTTCGCCGTTGCGCCCTTCCGCGTCCGCCATGGCGCGGATGGTGAGGGAGAGGCGGCCGAGCTGGCTTGCCACCGCGACGCGCTCCGCCTCCTCGGGCGTGACCTCGAGCGTAACGGTGCGGGCGATGCGGCCGTCGGGCGACGGGGTGGCGCCCATCCCCCCTTGGGTCAGGTGCTGGTCGACGGCGATGACGCGCACGTCCGACAGCACTGTTTCGCCGACGACGCGGCGCGACAGTTGCGCGACCGAATCGTCCAGCTTCTGGGTGAGCAGGAGATCGACCCGGTCCCCCGGCCAGATCAGGCCGGCGGCACCGGTGACGGCATCGACTCCGACGGTGATGGCGCGTCGGTTCGGCTGCAGCACGGCGGCGAGGAAGCCGCGGTCGCGCGGGCGGAGCACGTCATTTCCCGTCAGAACCTCGCCGGGGTCGAGCCAGCGGCGGACCAGGGCGCCGGCAAGTTCCGCCCGCGCCTCCGGCGCGTCGCGCATGGCACCTTCGGGGATGCGCTCGAGCGGCAAATCCCGCGCGGCGAGGTCCTCGTTGCGCAGGAGGAGGCCGGGCGGGAGGGGGCGCGATGCGACGAGCACGCGGGCGGTGACGGGCCGCGGCGGCTCAGGCGCGGCGAGTTGGCCAGGCGCGGGGGCGGGAGGGCGCGGGGGGCTCAGCGCCTGCAGGCCGAGGCCGACGAGCACGCCCGAGGCGAGGACGAGGACGCCGATGAGAAGGACGCGCACCAGCATGGCGCGTCACGCTACGGCAGGAAGGTTTCCCGAAAGCAAAAACCCGGCGGCGATGGCGACGGCATAGGGAAGGGGCCCGCGCCGCTTCAGACGCCAGGTTTCGGCGGCGGCGATGCGGGCGAGGAGCGGGCGGCCTCGGCCGGCTGGGCGAGGCTGGGGCAGAGGCAGGTGGGGGCCGGCCAGGTAGAGAAGGGAGAGAGCGCCGCCGGCGAGGGCGGTGGCGACGACGAAGTCCCACACGGCGGGGGGAGGCAGGCCGAGGGCGGCGGCGGTGGCGAGTTTCACGTCGCCGCCGCCGAGCACGCCGCGGGCGAAGAGGGCGAAGAGGAGGGCGAAGAGCAGGGAGGCGGCGGCGAGGGAGGCGGCGGCCGCCGCCAGCCCTTCGCTCAGCCGTGCCGCGATCGAGACGAGGGCGAGGGCGGCGCAGAGGACGTTGGGAATGCGGCGGGAGGAGAGATCGCGAAGAGCCGCGCCGAGGATCGCGAGCTGCGGCCACCATGCCGACGATAGCCTAAGACGGAGCACAGCAAAAATCATGGCGAGCGAGTCGACCACCTGCGCTGCGACGTGAGGGGACCGTCTCGATGGCAACGGCCCCTCCCGCACGAAACTACTGTCGTTCGGCTTCAAGCGGTGGCTCGCTGGATAAAATCCTCACGCTCTGAACGCGATCAGAGGCGTTGCGCACTGCTGTCGAAGGCTGCCTGCCACGTCGGTGAACGTCCTCCGAGTTGGCCCACCAGCCGTGATGGCGCCGATCGCAACGACAATGATCAGCGCGGCGATGATGCCATACTCCAGCGCCGACACGCCCCGCTCGTCGCGCTTCAGCGCGGCGAGGCGGGAGGAAACGTAGGTCCAGGCCTTCAGCATTGCGTCACCTCTCCGTTCCGGCCACGCCACGCACCACGCCGCGGCGAGGCCCCTTGAAGCCGTTCCGTTCCGACACCGGCACGCCTCCTGCGCGCCGCCTCCGCCACCCCCCGCACCCCTCTCTTTCGCCACCGGGCGATGCTCCGGCAATGGAGCGGCAGGTTCGGCGGACGAAACGGATTGAACCGGGAAAGAGTAAACGCCCTGTTAACGCTTCACCGCTAAGCAAGCGTCATCTCCGCCGCGGAGACGCGATCGCGCCGGACGGCACCGGTCCTCCAAGCAGCGCAGCCTCCGGCAAGCGACCGGCACCGGCAGAGGAGGGTGGAAGGTGGCGATGAAGACCCAACGAACAGCCTTAGAGCTGAAACGAGACCTGCTCCGGCCGTCGATGCGCGCACGCAAGCCGCGGCAGGGGGCGCACGGCCCTGCGCCTCTGCCGGGACGACCGCGGCACCACCGCCCTGCTCACCGGCGCGGTCGCCTCCGTCGTGGTCGGCTTCGCCGGCCTCGTCGCCGACGGCGGCACCTGGTACGTCGCGCGGCGCAACGCGCAGACGGCGGCGGACGCGGCGGCCCAGGCCGCCACCCTCGCCCTTCTGCGCGGCCAGGACGTCACCGCCACCGCGCGCGACAGCGCCGCGCGCAACGGCTTCGACCCGGCGAGCCCCGACACCACCGTGCGCGTGCGCGCCTTCCGCCGCGACCCCAACCCCGGGGCGGAGGACGCGGTGGAGGTGATCGTCGAACGGCAGGTGCCGATGCTGTTCGGCCGCGTCATCCGTCTTGCCGCCGGGCAGGCGCAGGCGAGCTCGGCCGACAGCGTCCGCATCGCGGCACGGGCCGTGGCGCAGGCGCTCACCTTGCCAGGCGGCGGGGGCGGGGCCTGCATCCTCGCGCTCGGCGAGAACGGCGGCATGGTGGTGCAGGAGAACGACCTGCAGATCGGCGGCAACACGCGGCTCAACGCGCCGCAGTGTTCGCTCGCCTCCAACACCTCGATCCGCCAGTTCGGCAACTCGCGCGTCACCGCCTACACGATGGTGGCGGCGGGCACGGTGAGCATCGGCAACCCGGGCAACGTCACCCTCACACGCCCGGCGGCGGCGTTCCAGCCGCCCCTGCGCGACCCCTTCGCGCCCGAGGTGCCGGGAACGGGGATCCCGCTGCCGCCGAACAACCAAACATGCACGCGCACGAACTTCTCGACCCAGAAATCCTCCAACGCCGCCATCACGCCGGGAGTCTACTGCGGGGGGATGACGCTGCGCGGCACGCACGACTTCGCGCCCGGCGTGTACTACTTCCAGAACGGAGGGCTGACCGTGCAATCGAGCGCGACCCTCACCTGCTCGCGCTGCACGCCCGGCAACGGCGTCACCTTCGTCTTCACCGGCGAGCCGAACCAGATCTGCGGCCCCGAGAACATCAACGCCCAGGCGCGGATCAACCTGATCGGCGGCACGCCGCAATATCCCGGGATCCTGATGTACCAGGACCCGCGCGCCGTGCCCGGCTACCAATTCCACCTCAACGGCGGGGCGAACATCACCACGCGGGGGCTGTTCTACTTCCCGCGCTCCGACCTCACGATCAACGGCAACTTCGGCGGCGAGAACACGACCTGCAAGGCGTTCATCGCGGAATTGATCACGCTGACCGGCACCTCGACGCAGACCATCCGGGTCGACGGCTGCGCCGAGCTCGGTCTCGATCCGGCGGTCGAACTGCCGCAGATCAGGATCGTCCGTCTGGTGGAGTGAACGATGCGCGCACTCGCCTCGCTTACTCGGTGCAGACGCGGCCTCTCGGCCGTCGAGTTCGGCTTCGTCGCGCCGTTTCTCGTGCTCGTGCTCTCCGGGCTCGTCGATCTCGGCCACGCGCTCCAGCGCACCGTCGTGCTGGAGAACGCGGCGCGCGCAGGCGCGCACTATGCGATGAGCTTCCCGCAGGACACGGCCGAGATCGCGGCGAGGACGCGCGCCGCCCTCGGCGGGTTGGCGGCGACGGTGACGGTCGAGCCGCCCGACTGTCGCTGCGGCGACGGCACACCCGCCCTCTGCGACGGGCTTGCCTGCCCGGGCACGCCGCCCACGCCGTCGCGCGTGTTCGTCCGGGTCATGGTCACCACGCCCTACGAGCCGCTGATCGGGTTCGGCCGCTACCTGCTGCCGAACACCTTGCGCGGCGAGGCGGTGGCCCGTGTGCGTTAGCAAAAGACGGGCGGGCGGCCTCCTCCCCGCCCGTCGCGACACCGACAGCGGCGGCACGGCGGTCGGCTTCGCCGTCGTCGCACCCGTTTTGCTGATGCTGGTGTTCGGTTGCATCGACCTCGCGCGCTACGCCTTCACCGTCGTGTCCCTGCGCGAGGCGGCGGCGATCGCGGTGCGTGCGGCGGCGGTGGGGAGGGCGGAGGCCGAGGCGGCGAGAACCGCCCGTGAACATGCGCCGTTCGTCCCGTCCCAGGCCCAGTTCACCGTGCAGTGCCATCGGCTCACAGTTTCGGGCGGGGTGACGACGGAGACGCCGATCCCCTGCGCGACCCCGATCGACCCGACAGGTCTGCGCCGGGCCCGGGTGACGGTGGCGACGGATTTCCGCTTCCTTCTGCCCTATCTGCCGGGCGGGGTGCTTCGGGTGGAGCAGAGGACGGAAGTGACGTCCTGACCGAGGCAACGCCCGCCCAACCGCCGGGCGGAAATCGGTTCCCCCGGAGAAGGCATCACCGCGGATCATATCGGCCCTCGACCGCCGGCAAGGCGGCGGCCGGATCAAGGCGCGGGCCAGTTTCCGACGACCTCGTTGAACAGGCCCCACACGGCGCGGCCCAAGCCCGAGATTGCCACCACGATCACGACGACGATGCCGCCGCCGAGTGCAGCATACTCGAGCGCGCTCGTGCCGCGCCGATCGTGCCGAAGGGCGGCGGCACGGCCGCGCAACCGCACGCCGCCCGCCGGCGGCCCCCTCCGCCCCGACCGCTCCTCAAGCCCTGGTTCGACGGCGGCCATTGACCGATCCCTCAACGACCGAAACGCGACGTCCGAACGATCGCATGACGGAGGAGAGCCGATCAATCCACGCGCGTGCATGTCGAACGCCGCGCATTCCGGTGAGGAAACGATATCACCGAGCCGCGCCGTCGGGCGCGCTCCGGGCTATACCTTCCGCCATGGCGCTTCTTCCACTGCCCGCCCTCGCCGCCACACTTCCTGCCGGCGTGCGTCTCCTCGGCATCGACCTCGGCGCGAAGAGGATCGGGCTTGCCCTCTCCGACGTCGGCCGCAGCATCGCCTCGCCCTACGGATCGATCCCTCGGCGCAAGCTCGCCGACACCGCAGCCGAGCTCGTGGCGCATCGCGCGCGACCAGCAGGTGGGGGGACTCGTCGTCGGCCTGCCCCTCTCCCTCGACGGCAGCGCGGGCCCGGCGGCACAGGCGGCGCGCGACTGGGCGCACGCCGTGTCGGAGACGACGGGCCTGCCGACCGCGCTGTGGGACGAACGGCTTTCCACCGCGGCGGTAAGCCGGATGCTGATCGGCGAGGCGGATCTGTCGCGGCGGCGGCGGGCGAAGGTGGTGGACGCGGCGGCAGCGGCGTGGGTGCTGCAGGGCGCGCTCGACTTCCTGCGCCGCCAGCCTGCCGGCGCGACGTCTCAGACGCCGTAGGGCGGCTTGTGCAGGCCTCGGGGCGAGAGGGTGAAGATCTCCACCCCCGTCTCCGTCACCCCCACCGTGTGCTCGAACTGGGCGGAGAGCGAGCGGTCGCGCGTCACCGCGGTCCAGCCGTCGTCGAGGATCTTCACCTCGGGCCGGCCGGCGTTCACCATCGGCTCGACGGTGAAGAACATCCCCGGCCGCAGCACCACGCCCTCGCCCGGGCGGCCGAAATGCAGCACGTTCGGGGGTTCGTGGAAGGCGCGCCCGAGCCCATGCCCGCAGAACTCGCGCACCACCGAGAAGCGCTGGCGCTCGACATAGGTCTGGATGGCGAAGCCGAGGTCGCCGAGCGTGGCGCCGGGGCGGATGACGGCGATGCCGCGCATCATCGCCTCGTAGGTCACGTCCATCAGACGCTGCGCCTTCACCGACGGCTTGCCGGCGACGTACATCCGCGAGGAGTTGCCGTGCCAGCCATCCAGCACGACGGTGACGTCGATGTTGAGGATGTCGCCTTCCTCCAGCCGCCGCGGCGAGGGGATGCCGTGGCAGACGACGTGGTTGACGGAGGTGCAGATCGACTTCGGGAAGCCGCGATAGCCGAGGGGCGCGGGCACCGCGCCGTGGGCGAGGATGAACTCGTGGCAAAGCCGATCAAGCTCCTCGGTGGTGACACCGGGGCGGACATGCTCGGTGATCATGTCCAGCGTCTCGGCGGCGAGACGCCCCGCACGGCGCATGCCCTCGAAGTCCTCGGGACGGTAGAGGGTGATCTTGCGCGCCTCCGCCCCGCGCACGCCCTCGCTTCGCTCGAGCTGCGTCATGCCGTCACGGTCCATCCCGCCGCCCTACCGCGCGACTCGGAAGGGCGCAAGCGGCACCGTCTCACCCGCCGCGTGTTCCACTGCGCCGAGGGCGTCGGCGAGCCGCGCCGTCGCGCTGCCGGGCCGGAGGGGCTTGGGCTGGCTCTCCGCCGGGGCCCAGCCGGTCAGCGTGAGCAGGACGAGCGGAAGCGCGACTCTCCCCTCGCCGTCGCGCGGCAGCCTGGCGAAGGCGGACGGCAGAAGCGCGCGCGGCGGGATCCGGCGCGAGCGGGCGGCGACCGGATTGGTCTCGCCGAGCGCACGGAGGTCGCGGATCAAGGAAAGCGGGTCGGCGTAGGTGACGGTGAGCGTGTCGCTGTCGGCCACGGGGAGAGCGAAACCGGCCCGCTGCAGAAGGGCAGCGGCATCGGCGAGGTCGGCAAAGGGAGCGACGCGCGGGCTCGCCCCGCCCGCGAGCTCGGCCTCCGCCTCAAGCAGGGCGGCGCGCAGCGGGGCGAGCGTGCCGAGGCCCGGCATGACCGCAAGGAACAAGCCGTCCGGCACGAGAATGCGCCGGATCTGGATCAGCGTCCCCGGCAGGTCGTTCACCCAGTGCAGCGAGAGGCAGGAGACGACGAGGTCGAAGGAGGCCGGCGCGAAGGGCAACCACTCCTCGTCGGCGGCCACGGCCGGGCCGGCGCGGGCGGCGCGCGCGGCGAGGCGGGGCGAAAGATCGGCGGAGACGACGAAAGGAATGCCCCGCTCCCGCAGCCGTTCGGCGACGAGGCCGTGCCGCCCTCCGAGGTCGAGGGCGCGGAAGAAGCGTCGCGTGGTGTCGTCCAGCCGATCGAGCAGACGATCGGCGATCGCCGCGAGCAGGGCGTCGGCGCCGTCGATCCGGGCGGCGGCGCGATCGCGATGCAGCCGCACGCTGCGGCGGTCGAAGATGGGCTCCGGTCCGGCAGTCACGGGCAGGATGTGGGCGGGTTGCGCCCCGCCGCCAACGGGGCACAGAGTGCCGCACCATCCGGAGCTGTCGGGACGGCCGGGCATGATCGACCCCATGCTGCTCGCTGAACGGGCGCAGGCCATCGCCGCCGTGCGTGCCGAGGTGCGCCCGCTCGTCCTCGGTGACCGGCCAAGCCGCGAGGCGCTCGAAGCCGTTCGTTCGCGGCTCGAAACCCTGGCCGCCCGCCGCGACCTGTTCGGCCCCGACGCCTTCGCTCCCTCCCGCCCACCGGCGCGGTTCCCCCTTGGCGAAGAGCCGGACGGACGGCTGTCGTTCTCCCTCGTCGTCCTGCCCCCCGGGATCGCGACGGCACCGCACGCCCACGGCACCTGGGCGGTGATCGCGGCCGTGGCCGGGGAGGAGGTGAACCGGCTCTACCGCCAAGGGCCGTCAGGTCTCTTGCCCATCGAGGAGGTGGTGGTCCGGCCGGGACGGGGGATCGTGCTCCTGCCCGAGGACATCCACGCCACGGTCGTCGCCGGCCCAGGCCATGCGCGACTTCTGAAGCTGTACGGTGTCGCGCTCGAACGGGCACCCCGCCGCGCGTACGACCCGCTGACGGGGCTGCCCCTGTCGGCGGCCCCGGCGCAAGCCGGCTGACCCTGCGATGCCTGCCGGCAACCTCTCCCGACCCCTGCACGGCCTCGCCCGCACCGGCGCCCGGCTCGCCCGCCTTGCCCTCGACGCGTTGGTCCCGCCGTCATGCCCCGTCTGCGACTCGTCGGTCGAGGCGGCGGGCCTGATCTGCGCGGCCTGCTTCCCCCGCTTCCGGCCGATCGCCCCGCCGCTCTGCGATGCCTGCGGCCTGCCCGTGGCGGCGACAGAGACGCCCTCCGGCCCTGGCCTCTGCCCTGCCTGTACGGCGCGGCGTCCGCTGTACCGGCGCGCCCGCGCGGTCTGGCTCTATGGCGGGGCGGCGAAGGATCTGATCCTGCGGCTGAAATACGCCGACCGCGAAGACCTCGCCCCCACGCTCGGGCGGCTGATGGCCCGGGCCGGGGCGGATCTGCTGCGCGAGGCCGACCTCTTGCTGCCGGTACCGCTGCATCTCCGCCGCTTGCTGGCCCGACGCTACAACCAAGCCGCACTTTTGGCCCGCGCGGTCGCCCGTGCCTCGGGCGTGCCGGCCGCGGTCGACGCGCTGCGCCGAACCCGCGCCACCCCCCCGCTCGCCGATCTCAGCCGCGAGGAGCGCGAGGCAAGCCTGATCGACGCCTTCGCCGTCCGCCGCCGCTGGGCCGGGCGGATCGCGGGCGGGCGCATCGTGCTGATCGATGATGTGCTCACCTCCGGCTCCACCGCAGAGGCCTGCGCCGAAGCCCTGCTCGCAGCCGGCGCGGCTTGGGTCGATGTGCTCGCCGCCGCCCGCACCCCCCCGCGAGCGGCGGCGCCGGCTTGACCGGTCGCTGCGGCGGCGCGAGACGGAAGCGATGGCCGAGGTCGAGATCTACACCACCGCCTGGTGCCCCTACTGTGCGGCCGCCAAGCGCCTCCTGCGCGGCAAGGGGGTGGCGTTCCGCGAAATCGATGCCCCCGTGGGAAGCCCAGCCCGCGCGGAGGCGATCCGGCGGTCGGGCGGCCGCACCACCGTGCCGCAGGTCTTCGTCGACGGCAGGGCCTTGGGTGGCTACGACGACATCTCCGCCCTCGACCGGGCGGGCGAGCTCGATCGGCTGCTCGGCCTTCGTTCTGCGACCGGCTGACGGCTGTTCGCTCTTGGCACTCTCTTGCCGAGGCTGCCAATCGACCCGACACTAGATGGGTCATGGATTGGGGCGAACAGCGATGATCCACTACGCGCTCCGCTGCGAAGCGGGCCATGAATTCGACGGCTGGTTCAAGGACAGCGCCACCTTCGAGAAGACCGCCGCACGCGGGCTGATCGAGTGTCCGTTCTGCGCCTCGACCAAGGTCTCGCGGGCCCTGATGGCCCCGGCCATCGCGACCGGCCGCCGCGAGGAGCCCGCGTCGGAGGCGGCCGCTGCGCCGACGCCGGTGCTGCCCGGGAAGGCCGTCGGCGGCCCGATCCCGCCCGCGCTCTATGCCGCGCTCGCCCGGCTGCGCGCCGAGATCGAGCGGACCTGTGAATACGTGGGCCCCGCCTTCGCCGAGGAGGCGCGGCGGATCCACGTCGGGGCGGCGGAACGGCGCGGCATCTACGGCGAAGCCACGCCCGAGGAGGCGGAGGCGCTGCGCGAGGACGGGATCGAGGTGCAGTCCATCCCCTGGGTGCCGCGCACCGACGGCTGACCCGGGAAGGCCCTGTGCCTCCTGTGCTCTGCGCGACCGGTTGCGCTCGCACCGTGGCGCCACGGAGCGGCCGGACCGACGGCGATCGCTTCACGCGCGTCCGCTCCCGCCCTCCGCCGCCGCGGCCGCTCTGAGCAGGGCGGCGATCGCTGCCGCAAGGTCGGCCCGCGCGATCGGCTTGGGGAGGAAGGCGATCGCCTCCTGCCTTGCGAATTCGTCCGGCAGGCGCGAGCCTGCGAAGCCGCTGATCAGGAGGGTCGGCAGGACCTTGCCGCCGCGCCGCGCCCAGAGTGCGAGCTCGTAGCCGTTCATGTCGCCCGGCATGATGATGTCGGTGACGAGCACGTCGGGAGTCTCTTCGGCAAGACGCGCCCGCGCCGACGCGGCATCGTGCGCCTCCGTCACGCGCGCCCCGAGCGTCTTCAGCGTCTCGGCCATCACATGGCGCACCGTCGGGTCGTCATCGACCAGCAGCACATGCGCCTCGATCCGTGCCGGCACGCTCGCCGGCCGAATGGGCTCGGGCGGGATCGCCTCCGCCGTCAGGGGCAGGAAGACGGAGACGCGGGTGCCGCGTCCGGGCTTGCTCTCGATCAGCGCCGTGCCGCCCGACTGTTGGGCGAAGCCGTAGACCATGGCGAGCCCGAGCCCGGTGCCGCGCCCGAGCGCCTTGGTGGTGAAGAACGGCTCGAAGGCGCGCGCTGCCACCTCCGGCGGCATGCCGCGCCCGTTGTCCTCGACGTCGATCACCGCGTAGCGGCCGGGCTCGAGACCCGTGGTGTCGCGCTCGGTGGCGCGAATAAGCCGCATGCGCGTGCGCACCACGATCCGCCCGTCGCGCTCGATCACGTCGTGCGCGTTGGAGATCAGGTTGATCAGACAGGCGTCGAGATGGGCCGGATCGACGCGCACCGGCAACGGCCGCGGTGCGAGGTCGAAGACGAGCTGGTTCGCTTCGCCGGCCGCCTTGGCGAGCAGCGTGCGGCTCTTGCGGATTTGCTCCGAGACGTCGCAGGCGATGGGGAACAGCATCTGCTTGCGGGCGAATGAGAGCAGGTCCGCCGTCAGCCGCGCCCCGCGCTCGATCGTCGCCATCATCAGATCGGTGGTCTCGCGCACCGCCGCGTCCTCGGGGAAGCGGGCCTGCAGGCTCTCGGCACAGCCCATCAGCACGGCGAGGAGGTTGTTGAAGTCGTGCGCCACCCCGCCCGTGAGCAGGCCCACCGCCTCCAGCTTCTGCGCCTGATGGAGCTGGTCTTCGGCCTTGCGCCGGGCTTCGTCGGCATCGATCACGCACTCGACGAGATCGGCATGAGCGTGGGCGGCGCGCCACAGCGAATAGGCGAGCGCGCCGATCGCGACCGAGGCGAGAAGGAGAACGAGCCCGAAGCCGATCGCCACCGTGTCGTGGGCGCGGGAGAGACCGGAACGCGAGCCGGACACGGAGACGGCGACGAGTTTCGGCCCGATCGCCCGCCAGGCGACCAGCCGCCGCCCGTCCTCCGCGGAACGCTCCTCGAATGCGCCGCTCTCCGCTCCTGCGTGCCAATCGCGCAGCAGCCGGTTCGAGTCCGGGTCGAGCCGGACCGGTTTCGCTTTCGGCGGGCGGCTCGCCAGCACCCAGCCGTCGCGGCTGATCCAGGCGACAGTGAAATCGACGAAGGGTGAGATGCCGGCGAATGCGCTCTGCAGGTAGTCGGTCGGGATCAGGATGGCGGTGGCCCGCACCTCGCCCAGGCACTCGCAGGGCACGATGATGGCGAACGCAGACTGATCGGTTGCCGGAACGGCCTGCGGCGGAACCACCGCCACGGGTTCGCCGTCGAGCGGGTTGAGATCTTCCGGCTTGGGCAGGGGAAGCCGGCCCTCGGCGTCGCGCCACGGCGCGGGCGAATGTGTGATCAGACGGCCCTCCCCGTCGAGAATCGCGATCGCGGCGATGTGGGCGTGCCGATCGGCGATCGCACCGAGCGTGCGGCGAAGGGTCTCGTCGCTGCGCAGCTCGGCCGCGCTTTGCCCGGCCGACGCCTCGTTCACCCTCCGGCCGATGTCGACGCTGACCGCGAGCACCGTGCGCGTGTGGTAGGCGGCGAGGTCGAGCACCTCGGCGAGCCGCGCCCGCCCCTCGCTCACCGCGATCGCCTTCAGCCAAGCCACTCCGACCAGGATCGCCACCAGCGGGGCGAGGATCAGCCCGCCGAGCAGCAGGGCGATCCAACGGTTCAGCCTTTGGGCGGAAAGCGACATGTTGGCAAGCGCAGCCTCGGGCGAGGCCGCGTCGATGCGACGCGGGAGTGCAGCCATGGCGGCTCCTGGGCGGGGTGGGAGGGAGGGGCGGGACGTGGGCTCCGGCGGGCAGGCCTCCGCCGGCGTTCGGAAACTATTCCTACACGCTTCCGCCCCGCCGGTCGAGAGGAAACCGCCCCCTGAGGCGTCAGACCAGCCGTGCCGCGACGAGATAGTTCACCGACAGGTCCCGCGTCTGCCGCCACGCACCGGACAGCGGGTCCATCGCCATTCCGACCGAATTCGACGACGGCGAACCCCGCCCGGCGCAGGTCCCGCGCGAGCTCCTCGGGACGGACGAAGGCGCGCCAGTCATGCGTGCCGACAGGCAGCAGGCGCAGGACATACTCCGCGCCCAGCTTGGCGAACAGGAAGGACTTCGCCGTGCGGTTGAGGGTGGACAGGAACAGCATCCCACGCGGTCGGCAGAGCGGAGCCAGCGCGCCCAGGAACGCCGCCCGGTCCGCCACGTGCTCCACCACCTCGAGAGCGGCGACGGCGTCGAAGGCGAGCCCCTCCGCGACGAGAGCCTCCGGCGCAGCCACCCGGTAGTCGATCGCAAGCCCCGCCCGCTCGGCGTGCAGCCGCGCCGCCGCGATCGTCGCCGCCGCCGCGTCGATCGCCGTCACCCGCGCGCCCGCCCGGGCGAAGGCCTCGGCCGCGATCCCGGCCCCGCAGCCGACGTCGAGCAAGGAAAGCCCCTCGACCGCGACCCCCGCCCGATGCAGGCGGTCGAGGATCCAGCCGACGCGAAGAGGGTTCATCCGGTGCAGGGGCTTCATCGGCCCCTCTGGGTCCCACCAGCGCTCGGCAAGCGCGGCGAACTTCGCCGTCTCCGTCGCCAGGACCGTGCCCGCCATGCCGCCACCCCCGGTTGCCGACCAGGACCACGGTGGTTATGTGTCGCGCTTCCCGCCGCGCGCAACGCACCCCTCGCCGCACCAGCGCCCATGGCCCGCATCGTGATGAAATTCGGCGGCACCTCGGTCGCCGACCTCGACCGCATCCGCGCCGTCGCCCGGCGCGTGAAGCGGGAGGTTCTGGCCGGCAACGAGGTCGCCGTCGTCGTCTCCGCCATGGCCGGGGTGACCAACCAGCTCGTCCGCTGGTGCCAGGAGCTCTCGCCCCTGCACGATGCGCGCGAATACGACACCGTGGTCGCGACGGGGGAGCAGGTGACCACGGGCCTCATGGCGATCGCTCTGCAGGCGGAAGGCATCGATGCCCGCTCCTGGCAGGGCTGGCAGATCCCCATCCGCACCGACGACGCGCACGGCAAGGCGAGGATCGAATTGATCGAGGCGGGCGAGTTGCGCAGGCGCATGAAACTCGGCCAAGTGCCGGTGGTGGCGGGCTTCCAGGGCATCGGCCCCGACCAGAGGATCACCACGCTGGGGCGCGGCGGCTCCGACCTCTCGGCGGTGGCGCTGGCCGCCGCCCTCGAGGCCGATCGTTGCGACATCTTCACCGACGTCGACGGAGTGTACACCACAGACCCGCGCATCGTGCCCCGCGCGCGCAAGCTTCCCCGCATCTCCTACGAGGAGATGCTGGAGCTCGCCTCGGTGGGGGCGAAGGTGCTGCAGACGCGCTCGGTCGAGCTCGCCATGAAGCGGCGGGTGCGCGTGCAGGTGCTATCCTCCTTCGAGGACGTGCCAGGCACACTGGTGGTCGATGAGGACGAGATCGTGGAAAAGGAACTGGTGAGCGGGGTCGCCTACTCCCGCGACGAGGCGAAACTCACGCTGCGCCGCGTGCCCGACCGGCCCGGCGTGGCGGCGGCCGTGTTCGGCGGTCTCGCCGCAGCCAACATCAACGTCGACATGATCGTGCAGAACGTCTCGGCGGACGGGCTGACCGACCTCACCTTCACCGTCGGGCGGGCCGACCTCGCCCGCGCTCGGGCGGTGCTGGAGGCGAACCGCGAGCGGATCGGCTTCGAGGATCTCGTGGTCGACCCCGCGGTGGCCAAGGTCTCGGTGGTCGGCATCGGCATGCGCAGCCACGCCGGCGTGGCGAACACGATGTTCAAGACGCTGGCGGAACGGGGGATCAACATCGAGGTCATCTCCACCTCCGAGATCAAGATCAGCGTGCTGATCCGCGAGGAGGCGACCGAGCTCGCCGTGCGCGCGCTGCATTCCGCCTACGGCCTCGATCGGGCGCCGTCATGACGCGCGCCGAGGCCGAGGCCCGGCTCGCCCGGCTCTGGCGCCGCGGCACCGAGTTCCTCGGCTGCCGCTACGCCATCCTGGGCGGCGCGATGAGCTGGGTGAGCGAGCGCAACCTCGTCTCCGCGATCTCGAACGCGGGCGGCTTCGGCGTCATCGCCTGCGGCTCGATGGCGCCTGCGCTGCTGGATGCCGAGATCGCGGCGACGAAGGAGCGCACGCAGCGGCCCTTCGGGGTCAACCTGATCACCATGCACCCCGAGCTCGACCGGCTGATCGAGGTCTGCCTCGGCCACCGCGTCGGCCACATCGTGCTCGCCGGCGGCATCCCGCCCGCGGGCGCGATCCGGCGCATCAAGGACGCGGGCGCCCGCGTCATCTGCTTCGCCCCCGCGCTCGCCCTCGCCCGCAAGCTCGTCCGCTCAGGGGCGGACGCGCTGATCATCGAGGGCTCCGAGGCGGGCGGCCACATCGGGCCCGTGAGCCTCACCGTGCTCGCCCAGGAGATCCTGCCGCACCTCGCCGAGGTGCCCGTGTTCGTCGCAGGCGGGCTCGGGCGCGGCGAGGCGATCCTGTCCTTTCTCGAGATGGGGGCGGCGGGGGCGCAGCTCGGCACGCGCTTCGTCTGCGCCACCGAATCGATCGCCCACCCGCGCTTCAAGGAGGCTTTCATCCGCGCCTCCGCGCGCGACGCCGTGCCGTCCGTCCAGCTCGATCCCGCCTTCCCCGTCATCCCGGTGCGGGCGCTCGCCAACGAGGGCACGAGGCGCTTCCTCGAGCACCAGGCGGAGGTCATCCGCCGCTTCCGCGCCGGCGAACTCGGCCGCGAGGAGGCCCAGCTCGCGATCGAGCACTTCTGGGCCGGGGCGCTGAGGCGCGCGGTGATCGAGGGCGACGTCGAGACAGGCTCGGTGATGGCAGGGCAAAGTGTCGGCCTTGTGACGCGCGAGCAGCCGACCGCCGAGATCATCGCCGAACTGGTCGAGCAGGCGATCGCCGCGCTGATGCGACGCGAGGGCGCGGCGGTGGCGGCGGCTGCCGACTAGGGCGGCTTCCTCATGGGCGGGAACCGCTCGGGTCGGTCCCTGAAAGACCCGGCACGCGCACGGCCGAGGCCGGCCGTGTCGCACCGGCTCTAGGGACGCGGCGGAGTGAGCGGGCGGGAGGCACCGCTCCTCTCCCGCACCATGCTTGCGCGCCTGCGCGCCCTGATGGGCGCGGATACCGCGCTGGCCGCCCGGCTCGCCGGGGTGGTGCGCCTCGTCTCCGCCGAACTCGTCGCCGAGGTCTGTTCCGTCTACGTCGCGCGGCCGGGCGAGATCCTCGAACTGGCCGCCACCGAAGGGTTGCGGCCCGAAGCGGTGGGGCGAACGAGACTCCGCCTCGGCGAGGGACTCGTCGGCTCCGCAGCGGCCGAGGGGCGCGTGCTCAACGTCCCGGACGCTCAGCTCCATCCGGCCTTCGTCTACCGCCCCGAGACCGGCGAGGAGCGCTTCGCCTCCATGCTGGCGGTACCGATCCTGCGCGGCACAGAGGTGCTCGGCGTGATCGCGGTGCAGAACCGGCTCCCCCGCCGCTACTCCGAGGACGAGGTGGAGGCGGTGGAGACGGTGGCGATGCTGCTCGCCGAGGTGCTGCACGGGGCCCGCCGCGCCGACGAGGAGGTTGGCCGCAGCCTCGCCGCGACGCTGTCGCGCCACTACGAGGGGGTGGGGCTGACGCCGGGCCTCGCCCTCGGCCCCGTGCACCGGCACGGGCGCGTCGCGGTCGCGGCCCCGGTGCTCGCCGATGATCCGCAGGCGGAACGCAAGCGGCTTGCCGAGGCGCTGGAGGCGATGCGGCGCGAGCTTGACGCTCTGATCGCCGCCCCGGGCTTCGGTGCGTCGGGCGAACCTGCGGAGGTGCTCGACGCCTACCGCATGATCGCGACCGACGCCGGCTGGATCGCGCGCATCGAGGAGGCCATCACGGGCGGGCTCGCGGCTGAGGCGGCGGTCGAGCGCGTATTGGCCGACCTGCGCGCGCGCTTCCGCGGCCTCGCCGACCCGCTGTTGCGCGAGCGTCTGGCCGACATTGAAGACCTCGCGGGCCGCCTCCTCGACGCGCTGGCCGGGCCAGCCGACCGCCCCGCCCCGCCGCCGGACTTCGTGCTGATCGCCCGCCGGATCGGGCCTGCCGACCTGCTCGACTATCGCCGGCACGGCGTCGCCGGGCTGGTGATCGAGGAGGCCTCGCCGACCGCGCACGCCACCATCATCGCGCGCGCTCTCGGCATCCCCCTGCTTGCCGGCTGCCGCGGCGTGTGGGAGGCGGCGCAGCCCGGCGAGACCGCCCTCGTCGACGCCGACCGCGGCCGGCTGGTGCTTCGCCCCGATGCCGAGCTCGTCTCCGCCTACCGGGCGAGGCAGGCCGCGCGCGCCGCCCGGGTGGCGGAGATGGCGAGCCTCCGCCTCCTGCCGCCGCTCACCCGCGACGGCGTCCGCCTCTCGGTGATGCTGAACGCGGGGCTTCTCGCCGACCTCGCCGATCTCGACGCCTGCGGGGCGGACGGCATCGGACTCTTCCGCTCCGAGATCGAGTGGCTGGCCCGCGGCGGATTGCCGGACCCGGCCACCGAGGAGGCGATCTACCGCGAGGTGGTGGCGGCGGCCGGGGAGAGGCCGGTCCTGTTCCGCACGCTTGACCTCGGCGGCGACAAGCTGATGCCGGGGTTCGGCCACGACGAGGAGGAGAACCCTGCGCTGGGGTGGCGGTCGATCCGGATCGGGCTGGATCGCCCCGCCCTGCTGCGCCGCCAGCTGCGCGCGCTCGTCGCGGCCGCCGCCGGACGAACCCTTGCCGTGCTGTTCCCCCTGATCACCACCGTCGAGGAGTTCCGCGCCGCGCGCGACCTGCTCGCGGCGGAGGAGAGGGCGGCGCGAAGACGGGGCGCCGCTCCGACCAGGGTGCTGGCGGGCGCGATGCTGGAGGTGCCGGCCCTGTTCTTCCAGCTTCCCGCTCTGCTCGCCGAGGTGGATTTCCTTTCCGTCGGCTCGAACGACCTCACCCAGTTTCTGTTCGCCGCCGATCGCGGCAACCGCCGGGTGGGGGCGCGCTACGACTTCCTCTCCGCTCCGGTCCTCGACCTGCTGGAGGAGGTGGCGCGGGAAGCCGATGCGGCGGGGGTGCCGGTCAGCCTCTGCGGCGAGGCGGCCGGCCGGCCGCTGGAGGCGCTCGCCGTGTTCGGGGTCGGCATCCGCACCGTCTCGGTCGCCGCCGCCGCGGTGCCGGCCGTGAAGGCGATGGTGCGCAGCCTCGACCTTGGGGCCTTCCGCGAGGTTCTGGCGGGGCTGAGGCGGTCGGCGCGCGGGGGGGCGAGCCTGCGGGCCGAGATCGCCGCCTATGCGCGCGATCGCGGCATCGTGGTCGACTGAGCCTGAGCCTCCGCCCGGGCGCAGGGCAGCATTTTTCGCTCTTGCCTCTGGCACGGAGCGAGGAAGGCGCGCTAGAAGCCCCTCGGGGCGGGTCTCGCCGCCACCTCCGATGAAACGCACCGAGGGTGGAGCGGGTGCATCAGAGCGGGCAGACGATCCTCGCGGCCGATGAGGCGGCACGCACGCCGAGCGCGGCGACGTCTTCGGGTGGGCTGCTGCGGGCCACGCGGCTGCGCCATGGCCTCTCCATCGCCGACGTGGCGGCGGCCTTGCGCATCCGCAAGGAATATCTCGAGGCGATCGAGACCGGGCGCACGGACCGCCTGCCGGCTCCCGCCTACACGCTCGGCTATGTCCGCTCCTACGCCGCTGCGCTCGGGCTTGATCAGGACGAGATCGCGCGCCGATTCCGTTCCGAGACCGGGATCGGGCAAACCCGCAAGCCCGACCTCACCTTCCCTGCCCCCGTGCCGGAGCGCGGCGTGCCGGCCGGCGCCCTCGTCCTGGTCGGTCTCGTTCTCGCCACGGGGCTCTATGCCGGCTGGTATTGGCTGACGGAACCGGGGCAGCGTCTTGCCGGGACGGTTCCGCCGGCGCCGGAATCCAGCGTGAGGGTGGAGACCGCTTCTCCCCCCTCCCTCCCGCGCCGCCCGTCGTTGCGCCGGCACCGGCCGCGCCTTCAATCCTCGCCGGCCAAGTCGCTTCGCCCCCGCCATCCGCCGTCGTTCTTCCCGCCGAGGGGCCCTTGGCCCACCGGGCCAGCCGTCACCGCCCTGCCGGCGCGCCGGGCGGACCCTTCGGCAGCCAACGCCGCTCCCGTCGTCGTCCCGCCCGACCCGCCGACTGCGGAGCCTCCCGCCACCTTCGGGGCCAACGGCGTCGAGGCCGGCAAGGTCCTGCTGCGCGCCCGCGCCGACACCTGGGTGCAGGTGCGCGAGCGCGGCTCCGGCACCGTGCTGTTCAACCGCGTGCTTCGCCCGGGGGAGACCTACCGCGCGCCTGACCGCCCGGGCCTCCTGCTCACCACCGGCAATGCCGGCGGGCTGGAAATCCTCGTCGGCAGCGACCCGCTTCCCTCCCTCGGCGGCAGCGGCGTGGTGCGTCGCGACCTGCCGCTGGAGCCGGAGGCGCTGCGCCAGGCGGTGGCCGCTTTGCCGCGCTGAACGAACGCGGTCGGCACAGGGGCGGCGGGCGACTGGCGAAGGAGGGCGCGCCTCGCCATAGTGAAAGGCGCGCCGAGGAGCTCGCCATGGCCTATCGCCCCTATCAGCAGATCCACCGCCGCAAAAGCCGGCAGATCCGCGTGGGCAAGGTGCTTGTCGGCGGCGATGCGCCGATCAGCGTACAGACCATGACCAACACGCCGACCACGGACGTGGCGGCGACCATCGCGCAGATCCGGCGCTGCGAGATCGCCGGAGCCGACATCGTCCGCGTCTCCGTCCCGGACGAGGAGAGCACGGCGGCGCTCGCCAAGATCATCCCCGAGGTCGGGGTGCCGATCGTCGCCGACATCCACTTCCACTACCGCCGCGCCATCGAGGCGGCCGAGGCCGGTGCCGCCTGCCTGCGCATCAACCCGGGCAACATCGGCTCCAAGGAGCGAATCCGCGAAGTGGTGCAGGCCGCACGCGACCACGGCTGCTCGATCCGCATCGGGGTCAACGCAGGCTCGCTGGAGAGGCACCTGCTCGAGAAGTACGGCGAACCCTGCCCGGAAGCGATGGTGGAAAGCGCGCTCTGGCACGCTGCGCACCTGCAGGAGCTCGACTTCCACGAGTTCAAGATCTCGCGTGAAGGCCTCCGACGTCTTCCTCGCGGTCGCCGCCTACCAGCAGCTCGCCGAGGCCTGCGACCACCCGCTCCACATCGGCATCACCGAGGCGGGCGGGCGGCGGACAGGCACGGTGAAGAGCGCGATCGGGCTCGGCTCGCTGCTTTGGGCCGGCATCGGCGACACCATCCGTGTCTCGCTCTCCGACGAGCCCGAGGAGGAGGTGCGCGTGGGCTGGGAAATCCTCAAGGCGCTTCACCTGCGCCATCGCGGGGTGAAGATCGTCTCCTGCCCCTCCTGCGCGCGTCAGGGCTTCGACGTCATCCGCACCGTGGAGGCGCTGGAGAAGCGGCTCGAGCACATCGAGGTGCCGATCACCCTCTCCATCATCGGCTGCGTGGTGAACGGACCGGGCGAGGCCCTGCTCACCGACATCGGGCTGACGGGAGGCGGGGCCGGCCGGCACATGGTCTATCTCGCCGGCAAGACCGATCACACGGTCGAAACGGAACGCATGATCGATCACATCGTGGAGCTGGTCGAAGCCCGCGCGGCGGCGATCCGCGCGGCGGAGGCGGCCGCAACGGCCGGGGAGCGGGCCGCTCAGACCGTGCCGCAGGCGGCGGAATGACCGCCTCGGGGGCCTAGGGCGGGGTTGCCTCGGCGAGGTCGGCCCGGGTCCAACCGGCAAGCTCGAGCAGGTCCCGCGCCTTCTCCGCCAAGGCGCGGGAGGAGCCGGGCGGACAGCGGAGCGGCAGGGCGGAGAGCGAGGCGGGAGCGGCCTCGGCGAGCGCCGCCCGGACCCGGCAGGCATAGGCAAGGCCCGCGGCCGAACCGGGTGTTGCGCCGTGATAGAGGGCGAGCGCCGCGGCGTAGGTTCCGCCCCGCCTGTAGGCATCGGCGAGAAGTGCGGCGGCGAACAAGGCTGAGGCATGGGCATCGAACACCCACGCCCGAGCCTCGCGCCCATGCGCCCTGAGATTCACCTGGAAGCACCCGGCCGAGAGGCTGCGGGCCCCGCGCCCGAGACGGTCGGCTTCGCGGCGCGCTTCGCCCGCATCCGCCGGGAACCGCGAGACGGTCCCGGTGCCGAGCGCGTAGGGATGGAGCGCGCTTTCGACCACGGCGACGGCGACCAGGAGCCCTTCGGGCAGGCCGTACACGGCCTCAGCCGTCCGCGCCGCATCAAGGCAGCGGGCGGCGAGGTCGCCCCGATCGTTCCGCTCGCTCATGCTGTTCGCCGCCGCCGCAACCGTGACCGAGACGAAGACGAAGGCCGCGGTCGGAAACGCACCAGACCCTGTGCATGCTTCCGCCTTAGCGGCTCGAATGCTGCCTGAAAAGCGCGAAATGACGGGCAAAGACGATGCCGGTTGGAGTTTCGCGTCATGGTTGTCAGATGCGGCGGGATTGTGGCAGGCAATCCAAGACAGTAGCGATACTTCGCTGTGAGACCGACAGGACTTGCCACGACTGAAATAGCTTCCGGGGCGAAGTCGAGCCGCAGAAACGGTTGGGGCGGGGCGCCGCCCGCCCCGGCAGCATCTCATGCAAAAGGATCGTGTCAGGCCAGCGCTTGACGCATGCCCGCCGGCGCTTCCTCGCCCGCTCAGAGCGGCAAGCGAGGGGTCGATGATCGTCACCGTGGGCTCGCCCTCCATCAACAGCCGCATGGCATGGATGGTGGCGGCGACGGAGCGCTCCCAGGCGTCGCCGAGGAACTCGGGCTTGACGGTCAGAATCCGTTCGAGCCGCCTCCGCCCCTCGCCCCAGGCCCCCCACAGCGACTGCAGGGTGCGGCCGGGAGGCGCGAAGACGGAGGCCTTGGCCAGCACCGTGCCGTGATAGTTCACCGTGCCGCCGCGCCGGCACCGCCCCGCCTTCGGCCGATGGGATTGGGGTTGCCGGCTTCGTCCGTCATCGGCACCTCGGGATTGGCTTCGTCGTCCCGGATCGCAGCGATGTGGGCCTCCTCCCAGGCCTCGATGTCTGCCTTCGCCACCTCGGGCTTCGCCCGCCAGGTCCAGACGACGACGATGTAGCCCGCCCGCGCCATGTCCGATTTCGGCGGGATCGAGCCCGCCGTGCGCACGGCGAGCCGCACGGGCGCGACCAACGGGTCGGGCAGTGTGCCTTCGGCATCGAGCCAGGCGCGCAGGTAGAGGCGGTGGCGGGAGAGGTCGGTCACGGTGCGGGTCCTCTGTCGTCGTCGATCCGGCGGACGATCCCGTGCGCGAGGAGGGCAGCGAGCCCGCGGGCGAGCACGTCCCGCGACCGGTTTGCCCCGGCCACGCCCCGCACGAGGTCGGCGAAACCCTCCTCGATCGCGGCCAAGGTCGCGCCGTCGCAGAGGGCGGCGATCGCCCAAGCCGTGGCGTTCAGCTCAAGCAAGGCGGGGCGGGCAGGCGTGTAGGCGTAGGCCACGCCCCACTCGGGAACCGCGCGCAGCACCAAACCTGGCGCAAGCGCGAAACGATCCGTCGGCGCAAGATCACGCGGGAAGGACACGAAGGTCGATCCCCTCGTTCATCCGCTCGCACCACGGGTCGGGCGCGTCCCAGCGCCGGTGGATGGCGTAGGCCGTCGCCCGGCAGCCGCCCCGTGTCAGCTCCCTTGCCGCACAGTCCGGACAGTGCACCGGAACATTCCCCTCACGCAACCGCACGTACAGCGGATGGGCCCAGCTCTCGGCCCAGCTTACCCGCGCCAGATCGCCGTAGTCGACGAACTCCGCGCAGGTAGGGGCAGCCGATGGCGTGGCCATAGGGGTCGATCGCCGCATTCTGCCAGCAGCAGTTGGAGTCGTTCGGGTGCCAGGACTGCATCAGGCGGATCCCCTCGGGCATCGCCGCGATCAGTGATGCGAGCGCGGCGCGCTGCTCCGGCAGGCCGAGCGCGAGCGACGACCATTCGCGCTTCGCCCGCCCGAGCGGGTAGAGACGCAGGACGCCGAGCTCGTCCGCGCCGAGGGCGTGCGCGAGGCTGGCCATGCGGGGAAGGCCACGCGCGTTCGGCGCGCAGAGGATGGTGAGGATGGAAACCGCGATGCCGGCCTCACGCAGAGCCGCGATGCCGGCCCGCGCCCGCTCGAAGGCGCCGGCAACGCCCGCGAGCCGGTCGTGGGTCTCGGCATCGGGGCCGAAGAGATCGACATAGGCGCGCCCGAGCCCAAGCCGCGCAAGACGCCCCGCGGCGGCGCGATCGATGCCGACGGCATGGGTGCGCAGCGTGGTGAACATCCGCCGCGCCGCGTGCGCGAGGATCATCTCGCAGTCCTCGCGCGCGAGCGGCTCTCCCCCCTCGACGAAGACGTTGATCACGCCTTCGTCCGCCAGCTCGTCGAGCAGGCGCATCCAGGTCGCGGGGTCGAGCTCGCCCGCGCCCTGGCGACGGGCACAGTCGGCATAACAGGGGCGGCAGTCGAGGGGGCAGCGCGCGGTGAGGCAGAGCGTGACCTTGAGCGGCCGCGCCAGCCAGGGCCGGCCGCCCGCCATCGGATCGCGCCGATGAGGCCTCCTCGCTCATCGCCGTCGCGCCGCAGCCACGGCCGCCGCCGGGTCGAGCACCCCCGCCCCGGCCCGCTCGGCAAGGGCGGGGTCGAGACCGAAGGGGTCGCGCACGGGCCGTCCCCGCGCCCCCTCGACCAGGGCGGAGCGGATCTCGGCCGCGCTGAGCCGGCGTCCGCGCGCCGCAGCGTCCTGCATGATCAGGGCCGCCGCGCCGGCGACCTGGGGGGCGGCCTGACTCGTGCCGTCCATCACCACCGCGTCGTGCGGCGAAAGTCCGCCGGCCGCGGCGGCCGCAACCCCGACCGCGCACAGATGCGGCCGGGCGGCGTCCTGCCACTCCGCCCAGTCGATCGGCGCCTCGCCCCAAGGCCGCGGCCCTGCTCCCGAAGCCGGCCAGGGAGCGAACCCGCCGCCGCCGAGGGCAGTCCGGCGCGCGGCCCCAACGACGATCGTATGCCGGCCGCAGCAGAGCGAGCCGAGCGTGGAGCGTGCCCAGGCGGCGCGCCGCGCGGCGGGAGGTGCGGCAAGCCGCGCCTGCCCCGCCTGTTCGCTCTCGACCCAGGCATGGACGATGGCCGGCGGACCGCCGCGGTGGGCGAGCGCGATCCGCCACAGGCCGGACAGCATGCGGGCCCGGTCCCAGGCATCGTCCAGGGCGGGGTCGATCCGGAGGCCGAGGCAGGCAGGCCGTCCGCCCGAGGGGTGGCGGGTGTGCGACCACCAGCCGAAAGCCGCCCCGCCCGGGCAGCGCAGCCAGCCCGCTCCCTCCTGCGCACCGACGGTCCAGGGACCGAAGCCTGCCGCCGCGAGATGGGGCGGGGCATGCAGGGTGAGCCCGATCGCGGCCGCCGGGTCGTGCCACAGCTCCAGTTCGGAGAGGGTCTCGTCGTCGCGGGAGATGATCCAGCCGAACCCGTCCTCCCCGCCCGGGGCGAGCGGGATCGCGGCATGCCCATCGGTCGCGCCCGCATTGCCGGCGCAGACCACCACCGCGATCATCGGCATTCCCTCGCCCTTGCCGTCGAGCGCCTCGATCAACGAGTCGATCTCGGCTTCGACCATCGAGCGCCCGTCATGCGCCCCGGCATGGGTGGCGAGCGAGAGGTTGATCACCAGACCCGGCCGCCGCTCAGCCACCGCGCGGCAGACAAGCCAGGAGATGGCGTCGCGCAGCCGCTCGTTGTCGGAAAGGGAGCGCGGCGGTGGGGGAGCACCGCAACCGGGCGCCGGCGGCGTCGTGTCAAGCCAGTCATGCGGCGCCACCCCGAGCTGGACGAGGAACAGGTCGGCGGCCGGAGCAACGCCGGACAGGCAGCGGCGGGTCCCCAGCGCATCGGTCACCGCAAAGGGCGAACCAGCGGCGAGAGCGGCAACATGGGTGCCGTGCAGACCGGCGCGCAGCATGCCGGGGTCGTGGTAGCCGACGGTCGGGTCGTAGGGCGCGGCCTCGCCCGCCAGCCACCGCCCGATCGCGGATCGTTCGTAGACCGTTCCATAATCCGCATTGAACGGGCGCCCCTCCAGACATTCGTACAGCTCGGGCCCGACCCCGCGCGCGTTCTGGTCCCAAAGGGCCACGATCCGTGAGCTCCCGTCCTGACGCCGGAACGCGGCGTGATCAACCCGGAAGCCGAAGTCGACCACGCCGATCGCAATCCCCGCACCGTCCAGCCCGGGAACCGTCTCCGGGATCCAGGCGTCGGGCGGCAGGACAGGCGGCGGCAGGGCGCGGGTCTCGCGCGGCGGAGCGACCGGCCGCGGGGCGCGCAACGCGCGCAGCGCCGCATCCGCCTCCGCGAGCAGTCGGCCCAAATCGCGCGCCGCCTCGCCCGCCTCGAGGTCGAGTTCGGCGAGGAGGCGCCGGCCGCGGCGTCGGGCGCCGAGGGCGGCGATGCGCCGGCCCGAGGCGGCAGGGTCGGCAACCTCGGCAATCCAGCGCAGACGGCTGCGGCCGCGACGGCGCAGCGCGGCGTGCAGCACATGCGGATCAAGCCTCGGGCCGTCGCGCCCGGAGCGCGCCAGAAGCCGTATGCAGGCCGTCCTCTCCCGTCACCCTCTTCCCTCTGGCCCGAAACCTTGGCCTCGGGCACCATGGTCAGCGCAGCACAGCAGCATCGGCGAGTGGAAGGGCGCGCGTCGCGTGATGCGGATCACACCGGCGCCATGACGGGGTCCCACCTCTCGGTCGCCCTCACCGGCGGCACCGCGTGGCTGCCGCAGGACCAAGCGGAGCGGCGTCAGGTCACCGTCGCCTTCATCGACATGGTGGGCTCCTCGCGCCTGACCGCCCTTCTCGGGGCGGAGGAGATGAGCGAACTCATCGTCGCCTACCGCCGCGCCGCCGGAGCGGCGATCGAGGCGCATGGCGGCTACATCGCGCGGATGCTCGGCGACGGGATCCTCGCCTATTGGGGGTTTCCCCGCGCCCGCGAGGACGACGCCGCCCGCGCGCTCGCCGGCTGCCTCGCGGTGCTCGAGGCGATGGAGGCGGTCAATGCCTCCGGGCTCGCCGCGGGGCAGAGGGTGCGCGTGCGGATCGGGCTCGACACCGGAATCGTGCGTGGTCGGCCGGCTCGGCATCGCCGACCCCCGTGGCGAGGCCGACATTGTCGGCGAGGCGCCAAACCTCGCCGCGCATCTGCAGAAGGCCGCCGAGCCGGACAGCATCGTCACCACCGCAGCGGTGCGGGCGCTCGCCGGCAGCCGCTTCGCCTTCGAACCGGCGGGCGAGGTGGAGAACCCGGCGCTCGGCCGGCGGATGCCGCTCTTCCGCGTCCTCGGCCCGATCCCCGGCGTCGGCCGCACCCGGCCGCTGAGGGCGGATCGCCTCTACGGACGGGAGGAGGAGCAGGCGCGGCTCGACCACGCTTGGCGCGAGGTCTCGGGCGGGCGAGGCCGGGCGGTGGCGCTGATCGGCGAGGCGGGGATCGGAAAGTCCGCCCTCCTGGGCCATCTCCGGCGCACCGTGGCGGCGACGGGAGGGCTCTGGCACGCCGCCTTTTGCCAGCCGGAGGGGGCGGCAAGCCCCCTCCTGCCGGTGCGCGAGCTTGCCCGCTCGCTCCTCGGCAGCCAAGGGGAGCGGCGTCTGGCCGGGCTTGCCGCGCGCAGCAGCGAGGAGTCGGAGGGCCTCGGGCTTCTCGCCCGGCTGCTCGCTGCCGGACCGTCGCCGGCGGGCGACGAGGCGCTCGGCGCGGTCGAACGCCTGCGCCGCCTCGCCGCCGGTCTGCGCGCCCTGGTCCGCGTCGTCGCGCACGGCCGCCCCGTCGCTCTGGTGGTCGAGGACGCACACTGGGCGGATGATGCGTCGCGCGGCCTGCTCGCCGCCTTCGCCGAGGGGCTGCGGGGGCTTCCCGTTCTGCTTGCCCTTTCCGCCCGTGAGCAGGGGTTCGCGCCGCCGGCCGCGCTCGGGGCGGAGGGCGTGATCCGGCTTGCGCCCCTTGCCCGAAGCGGCGATGGCGGGGCTGATCGCCGGACTTGATCCGGACGGCGTGCTGGACGAGGCGGCGCGCGCCTTGGTCGCCGAACGCGCCGAGGGCAACCCGCTCTTCGCCGAGGAGCTCGTGCAGCTCGCGTGCGAGGCGCAGGCGGCAGGACGCGCGGCCGAAATCCTCTCGCGCGCCTCGTCGCTGAACAATTCGCTGCTCGCGCGGCTCGATGCGCTGGGCGACGCACGCCCGGTGGCGCAGGTCGCGGCGGTGATCGGGCGCGAATTCGACCTCCCCCTTCTCTCCCGCGTGCTGGAGGTGGAGGAGGCGGCCGTCGCGGCGGCTCTGGAGCGTCTCGTCGCCGCCGGGCTCGTCCATGAGGCGCATAGCGGGGCCTACGCCTTCCGGCACGCGCTCGTGCGCGATGCCGCCTACGCCTCGATGCTGAAGGCGCGGCGGCGCACGGTGCATGCGCGGATCGCCGGCATCCTGCTCGCCGAGTTCGGCCCCCTGGTCGACCAGCGCCCGGAACTTGTCGCCCAGCACCTGGAGGCGGCCGGCGAGACCGCCGAGGCGATCGCCTGGTGGACGAAAGCCGGAGAGCGCGCCGCCCTGGCCTCGGCGCATGCCGACGCGCTTCGCCTGTTCCGCCACGCCGAGACCCTGCTCCGCCGCCTGCCCGGCGGCGAACGCTCGCGCCGGCGCGCCGACCTCCTGATCCGCATCGGCGCGCAGGTGCTGGCCGTGCAGGGCAACGCGGCGGACGCGCTGGAGGCGGCCTATGCCGAGGCGGTGTCGATCCTGGAGGCGCTCGGCGAGGGCGAGAGCGAGGCGATGTTCGCCGCCCTCTGGGGGCTCGACACCTACGCCATGGTGAAGGGCGACATCCCGCGCGCGCTTGCGCTGGGCGAGCGGATGCGGGCGATCGCGCGCGACGAGGATCGGGTGCTGCAGGTGCATCGCGTGCTCGGGCTCGCCCACCTGCTGCGCGGCGACCATGCGGAGGCCGAGGCGCAGTATGGCGCGGTTCTCGCCCGCTACGACGCCGCCCGCCACGAGCACCACCGTTTCGCCTTCGGCTCCGACCCCGCCGCCGTGGTGCGTGCCCATCTCGGCTGGGGACGGATGATCGCGGGCCGCTTCGCCGCCTCGGAGGAGAGCGCGGCCGAGGCGGAGGCCCAGGCGCGGCGGATCGGCCATCCGCATACGCTCGCCCACGTCCTGGCGGTCGATGCGCTTCGACGCCTGATCGCGCGCGATGCCGAAGGCGCGACCGCGCGGGCCGAGGAGGTGCTTGCCCTCTCCGCACGGCGCGGCTTCCCCTACTGGACCGCGTTCTGCGGCGTGATCGCCGCCGCCTCCCGCCCGGCCTCCCCGGCCGAGCGCGCCCGCGCCATCGAGGAGGCGACCGCCGCCTATCGCGCCACCGGGGCGCAACAGCTCGTGCCCTACGGGCTTGCCCTCGCAGCCGAGGCGAGGCTGGCCGAGGGCCGCCCGCACGCCGCCCTCGCTCACCTCGCCGAGGCCGCCCGGCTCGCTGCCGCCACCGGCGTCGCCCTCTACTCGGACGGAGATCGCGCGGCTCGCCTGCCTCGCCCGTCGCGCCGCCGGCCTTCCCGCCGAGGAGAGCCTGCTCGCTGTCGCCGATCGGGCGGCGGCCCGTGGCGCCGGGCTCTGGGCCTTGCGCGCCCTGGTCGACGCCGCCGCCCCACCCGCCCGCCTCGCCGCCCTGCTTGCCGCCCTCGGACTCGACGCGACCGACACGCCCTGGCCCGACCTCGCCGCCGCCCGGCGCGCCCTGAGCCACGCCTGACGCCCCGTTCACTGCGCGGCGAGCACGGCGAGCATCACCGCGCCGACCGCGATCCGGTACCAGCCGAAGGGCGCGAAGCCGATCCGCCCGATCACCGCGAGCACGGCCTTGACCACCGCGAGCGCGACGAGGAAGGCCGAGACGAAGCCGATCGCGATCAGGCTCCCGCCCTCCCAGGAGAGAGCCGACCATTCCTTGTAGAGGGCGAACACCGTCGCCGCCGTCATGGTGGGGATGGCGAGGACGAAGGAGAACTCGGCCGCCGCCGGCCGCGCCACCCCCAACAGCAGCGCGCCGATGATGGTCGCCCCCGACCGCGAGGTGCCCGGGATCATCGCCAGCGCCTGGAACAGCCCGATGGCGAAGGCGGTGCGCGGCGGGATCGCCTCCACCCGAAGCACCGACGCCTCGCCGCGGTACCGCTCGATCAGGATGATCGCTATCCCGCCCAGGATCAGCGCCGCGGAAACGACCCAGGGGTCGAACAGGATCCGCGTGATCGGCCCGTAGAGCGTGGCGCCGAGCGCCATCGCGGGCAGGAAGGCGAGGACCAGGTTGCGCACATAGGCCCGCGACTGCCTCGTCCGTGAACAGCCCGACCGCGAGACCGACCAGCTTGCGCAGGTAGAGCGCGATCACCGCCAGGATCGCCCCCATCTGGATCACGATCTCGAAGCTCCGCCCCGGCGGCCCTGCGAAGCCGAGGAGATCGACGAGCAGGATCAGGTGCCCGGTCGAGGAGACGGGAATGAACTCCGTCGCCCCCTCGACCACGCCGAGAAGGATCGCCTGCAGCGCGCGCGTGAGGTCCATGGAACCACGTGCTCAGACCGGAGGAGGGTCGATGGTGGCGACCACCTCGCCCGCGCGGTCGCCGGTTCGGACGACGACCGCGCCACCTGGCGCGGGGACGACGCGGGTGAGGGCAGTGATGTTCGCCTGGTGGGTGACGAGGACCAGAGCGCCACCCCGCCACTCTCGCAACAGGGCGAGCAGGGCGGCGGTGCGCTCGGCCTCGCGGGCGCGGTCGGCGAAGACGCTGTCGAGGGCGGGATGATGCGCGACCGGACCCAGGCGCAGCAGTTCGGCCGTCTCGCGGCAGGGGCACCAGGCAGAGGACAGAACGGTCGCCCGCTCGAGGCCCATGGTCCGCAACGCTTCGCCCCAGGCCCGCGCCTGCGCCCGCCCGCGTTCGGAGAGGTTGGGCTGGCTGGCGCAGTCGTCGAGGCGGAAGCCGGGCGGGTCGCCGGTGCCGGCAGCGAGCGCGTGGCGCATCAAGAGGGCGGCGCGGCCGGAACGGAGGTCGCCGAGAAAGGGGGCGGCACGACCGGCGACGGGCGCGAAGCCGAGAGCGAGCGCAAGGGGAAGGGCGAGGGCGGCGCGGCGTCGCATCGGCCCTCCCGCCTGCCACGGCGACGGCTGCGCCGCAACCGCCCGACCGTTGCCATCGCCGGCAGGCCCCCCTAGGGTCCGCGCCACCGTCAGGGCCGGAACAGGGTCGCGACGGGGGAGAACACGTCCGCCTCTTCCGATGCCGCTCCTCATCCTCCTCATCCGCGCGATCGACGGGCTGAGCTGGTTGCTCGGCCGTCTCCTGTCGGTCGCGCTGCTGGTCGCGGCCCTCGTCTGCTTCGCCAACGTCGTGCTGCGCTACGGCTTCGGCGTGGCATACGTATGGATGCAGGATCTCTACGTCTGGCTGAACGCCGCGGGCTTCACACTCGGCGCTGCCTTCGCCCTGAAGGCCGATGCGCATGTGCGCGTCGACGTGTTCTACCGCCCGGCCTCGGCCCGGCGGAAGGCGTGGGTGGAGATCGCCGGCGTTCTCTTCTTCCTGTTGCCGATGCTGGGGGTGATCGCGTTCTGGGCCTGGCCCGCGGTGCGCCTCTCCTGGCTGTTCGGGGAGGGGAGCCAGAACGTGGGCGGCCTGCCGGCCCTCTATCTGCTCAAGACCTGCGTGCTCGGCTTCTGCGCGGGCCTTGCCCTGCAGGGGCTCGCACAGGCGGCCAAGGCCGCGCTTTTGCTCGCCGGCCGACCCGAGCACGCCCCGCATCTTTCCGAACCGCGGCAGGGCTGAGCGATGGAGCCCCAGGTCGTCGGCGAGATCCTCGCCGTCCTGTTGTTCGCCGTCTCCATCGGCACGCTGATGGCGGGCTACCCGGTGGCGTTCACTCTGGGCGGAACGGCGGTGCTCTTCGCCGCCGTGGGCTGGCTTGTCGGCGCCTTCGACCCCTCGTTCTTCGCCACCCTGGCTCCCCGCTACTTCGGCATCATGCAGTCCGAGGTGCTGGTGGCGGTGCCGCTCTTCATCCTGATGGGAACGATCCTCGAGCGCACCAAGATCGCCGCCGCCCTGCTCACCACCATGGGGCAGTGCTTCGGCCCGCTGCGCGGGGGGCTTGCTGTCTCCGTCGTCGTCGTGGGCGGGCTTCTCGCCGCCTCGACCGGGGTGGTGGGAGCGACCGTGGTGACGATGGGGCTGATCAGCCTGCCCGCGATGCTGAAGGCGCGCTACGACCCGGGGCTCGCCGCCGGCACCATCTGCGCCTCCGGCACGCTCGGGCAGATCATCCCGCCCTCGACCATCCTGATCTTCGTCGCCGACTTCCTCCAGGGTGCCAATGCCGACGCGCAGATGCGCAAAGGCAACTTCGCTCCTGATCCCGTTTCGGTCTCGGATCTGTTCGCCGGCGCGCTGCTGCCGGGCCTCATCCTGGTCGTGCTCTACATCGCCTGGGTGGTAGCGGTGGCGAATCTCCGCCGCGACTCCGCCCCGCCCATCCGCATGACGGAGGACGAACGGGCAGGGCTGTGGCGGCGGATCCTCTCCTCTCTCATTCCCCCGCTTTTCCTCATCCTCGCCGTGCTCGGCTCCATCCTCGGCGGCATCGCCACCCCGACCGAGAGCGCATCCGTCGGCGCCGTGGGGGCGATCCTGCTTGCGCTTGCGCGGGGCGAACTCTCGCTCGGGCGCCTGATGGAGGCCGCCGAAAGCACGCTGAAGACCACCACCATGGTCTTCGTCATCCTGTTCGGCGCGTCCCTCTTCTCGCTCGTCTTCCGCACGCTGGGCGGCGAGCTCCTGATCGAAGAGACGCTGCACGCCCTGCCGGGCGGGCGCTTCGCCGCCATCCTCGCCGCGATGGCGACCATGTTCATCCTCGGCTTCTTCCTCGACACCTTCGAGATCATCTTCATCGTCGTCCCGCTCACCGCGCCGGCGCTCTTGATGCTGGACGTCGATCCCCTCTGGCTCGGGGTGATGATCGGGGTGAACCTGCAGACCTCCTTCCTCACGCCGCCCTTCGGCTTCGCCCTGTTCTACCTGCGCGGGGTGGCGCCGCGTGAGGTGACGACGGGGGCGATCTATCGCGGTGCCTTGCCCTTCGTCGGGCTGCAGCTCGTCGCCCTCGTGCTGCTGTGGGAGTTTCCCCCTCTCGCCACCTGGCTGCCGCGCGTCCTCTTCAAGTGAAAGGCATCCGGATGACGTTGACCCCCGCCCTCCGCGACACGCTCGCTTCCGTCACCACCGCGACGTTGACCACGGTGCTGCTGAAGAGAGGCCTCAGGAAGACGTGGATGGAGGGGCCGCGCCCGCTCGGCTCGGGCCAGGCGCGCGTGGTCGGTCCCGCCTTCACGCTGCGCTTCATCCCCGCCCGCGAGGATCTCGCCACGCCCGAAGCGTGGTCCTCGCCGCGTTCGACCAGGGCCGCGATCGAGGCGATGCCGGAGGGCGCGGTGGCCGTTGCGGGAACGGAAGGGATCACGCGGGCGGGGATCTTCGGCGACATCCTCTGCGCGCGGATGAAGAGGCGCGGCATCGCGGGCCTCGTCACCGAAGGCGCGGTGCGCGATGCGGCAGGCGTGCGCGCTACCGGGCTTGCGGTGTGGTGCGCGGCCGAAGCGGCCCCTCCCTCCGTCGCCGCGCTCACCTTCGTCGGCTGGGAGGAGCCGGTCGGCTGCGGCGGGGTCGCGGTGTTCCCGGGCGACGTCGTGGTGGCGGATGAGGACGGCGCGGTGGTGATCCCCCAGGCGATCGTCGCTGAGGTCGCGCGCGAGGCCGAGGCGCAGGAGAAGCTCGAGGCCTGGATCATGCGCGAGGTCGAACGCGGCGCGGCCTTGCCGGGGCTTTACCCGCCGGATGCGGCAACGCGCGCCCGCTACGAGAAGGAAACGAGCTAGGCAGGGAGGTGCGGGGGGCCCGCGTGGGCCCCTCGAAGACAGAAAGATACCGATCGGGGGGACCCGCGGGTCCCCCTGCGCCCCCCTGCGGAGCGAACCGCTCCCGAGGGTCGTGGCGCTAGGTCGCAAGCTCGGGGATGTTCCGGAACAGCTCCAGCGCCTCCGGGTTGGCCAAGGCCTCGACGTTCTTCACCGGGCGCCCGTGCACCACGTCGCGCACCGCAAGCTCGGTGATCTTGCCCGACCGCGTGCGCGGAATGTCCGCCACCTGGATGATCTTCGCCGGCACGTGCCGCGGCGAGGCGTTGTCGCGGATGACGCGACGAATGCGTTCACGCAACGCATCGTCGAGCGTGAGGCCTTCCTTCAGGCGCACGAACAGCACGACGCGGACGTCGTTGTCCCACTCCTGGCCGATGGCGAGGGCCTCAAGGATCTCGGGCAAGCGTTCGACCTGGCGGTAGATTTCGGCGGTGCCGATGCGCACCCCACCCGGGTTGAGAACGGCGTCGGAACGACCAGTGATGATCATCCCAACCGTGCCGTCCTCGTGCGGGATGAGCTCGCACCAATCCCCGTGGTGCCACACGCCGGGGAAACGCTCGAAATAGGCCGCGCGATAGCGGGAGCCATCAGGGTCGTTCCAGAACATCACCGGCATCGAGGGGAAGGGCTTGGTGCACACGAGCTCTCCCTTCCGCCCCCGCACCGGGTTTCCCGCCTCGTCGAACACCTCGACCGCGCACCCCAAGGCGCGTGTGGAGAGCTCGCCGCGCCGCACCGGGCCCGTCGGGTCGCCGAGCGCGAAACAGCCGACGATGTCTGTCCCCCCGGAGATGGAGAAGAGCGCGAGGTCGGACTTGATCGCGCGATAGACGTAGTCGAACGACTCCGGGGCGAGCGGGCTTCCCGTCGAGAACATCGTGTGCAGGGCTGAGAGATCGTGCGTCGCGCGCGGCTCGACCCCTGCCTTGGCGAGGGAGTTGATGTACTTCGCCGAGGTGCCGAACATCGTCATCCGCTCGCGCTCGGCAAGGTCGAACAGCGCGGCCGGCGTCGGGATGGAACGGATTGCCGTCGAACTGCAGCAAGGTGGCGCCGGCCATCAGCCCGGAGACTTGCCAGTTCCACATCATCCACCCGAGCGTGGTGAAGTAGAACAGGCGATCATCCGGCTTGAGGTCGCCGTGCAGCAGGTGTTCCGAGGCGTGCTTGAGCAGCACGCCCACCGCGCCGTGCACGATGCACTTCGGCTTGCCCGTCGTGCCCGAGGAGTAGAGGATGTAGAGCGGGTGGTTGCCGGGGAGGCGGGTGAACGCCAACGGAGCGGTACGGTCGACGAATGAGTCCCAGGCCACCGCGTTGGGCAGCGCGAGCGCCTCCGAATCGGCGATGAAGGGGACGACGACGACGCGCCGGACGGTGGGGAGGGCGGCGAGGATCTCGCGCAGCTTGGACGCAAGGCGAAACGTCTTGCCGCCGTAGCGGTAGCCGTCGGCGGCGACGAGCACGAGGGGCTCGATCTGGCCGAAGCGGTCGAGAATCCCCGAGGGGCCGAAATCCGGGCTGCAGGAGGACCAGGTGCCGCCGGCCGCGTTGGTGCCCAGGAAGGCGGCCACGGCATGCGGAATGTTGGGCAGGAGCCCCGCCACGCGGTCGCCGACGGCAAGCCCCAAGCCGCGCAGCCCGGCGGCGAAGCCCGCCGTCTCGGCGCGCAGATCGTCGCGCGACCAGGCGATGCGCCGCCCATCCTCGCCGGTGAAGACGATGGCCTCGCGCGCCCCCCCATGGCGCAGGATGGTCTCGGCATAGCAGAGCTGAGAGTTGGGGAAGAAACGCGCGCCGGGCATGGCCTCGGGGTTCTCGAGCGCGCGCCCGCCGCGCTCGCCGATCAGCCCGGCGAAGTCCCAGAGCGCGGTCCAGAACCCCGCCATGTCGTCGATCGACCAGCGCCAGAGCGCCGGCATGTCGGGCAGGTCGAGGCCGCGGACGGTCGAAAGCCAGGCGCGGAAGGCGGTGAGGTTGGCGGCGGCGACCCGCTCGGGGCTCGGCCGCCAGAGGATTTCGGTCATGGCTGTGCGCCCCTCCCTGGTGCGGTCGGGATGATCGTGGCGCGCGGCAGGGCCCGCAAGCCGGGCCTTGCGGGGGCCGGACGCGATGGGTAAGAAGCGTCACCTGCCGGCTGGGGCCATAGCTCAGTTGGGAGAGCGCGTGAATGGCATTCACGAGGTCAGGGGTTCGACTCCCCTTGGCTCCACCACTCCTTAAGTAAAAAAGACCTCTGCGGCGCTTCGTTGCCTTGGTTGCGCGGCGGAGTGTCTCTGTGCCTCGATTGTCATCGACGCAAGCGCATGGGTAGCGTCGGCTGCCGCGTAAGGCCAAGGCCGACGCCTCGCCCCTGCGGAGTTGGGTCGTCGTCCCGTTCGACCCCTTGCACGCAGACGCGCGCCTTCCGCGCCACCCAATCCGACCCAAGAAAGCGGGGGATGCACTTGATCGCAGGGCCGGTGCTTTGACGCGGCTTTCTTCCTTTGGGTGTCGTCTTCCGCGCAAGGCGCCACCCGCATACCGCTTCGCCTACGCACCCCGACGCGGTTTTGGCGATCACCGCCGGACGAACCGGCACACATGAGACAGCAAGGTGCGGGCTGAGCCGCGCGACGTCGTCCGAACTGAAGAGGGGTCTTGCGACCGCTGAAGCGTCAGGGGGTGCTCTGCGAAACGTTACGGGGGACCCAGCATGGCGCGGCACCACTTGGCAACCTCCTCGTGGGTTGCGAACCAGATGCCGCCTTTGCCAACCCCTTTGCTCTTCATCCGGTCGATCAGCTGTTCGAGATTGAAAATGCGGCAACGATTGGCAAGGATGTGCGGATGCAGGGTGAGCAGGGAAAGCCCGCCCTCGGCGTAAGCGCGTTCGAATTCCCGGCTGAAAGTCTCCAGCACCGCTTCGGGTGGCGTGTAGGGGTGAAGCGCCTGATGTCGGTGCATGTTGAAATAGGGCGTGTGGTCGCGGATGCGCTCGACAGGAAGTTCCACGATCCCCTGTCGGCTCGCCGAAGGAGACGAGCTCGTAGGGATCGTCGTCCGCCATCAGCGAACTGTCATCGAAAAGTCCCATCTCCCTGCTGGATCGCGACCGTTGCAGGCGAGAAGTCCCAGGACGGCGTTCTCATGCCGACCGGGCGTCGTCCTGTGATGCGCTCGAGCACGTCGGCGGAGCGGAGATGGAGTTCGCGCTCGACGGCAGCGGGAAGCAAGGAGTTCAGCTCGTGGATCCAGCCATGGAGCGCGACCTCATGGCCTTCCGCAACGACGCGGCGTTGCTCGTCGGGATGAAGCAAGGCGGAAACGGCAGGCACGACAAACGTGGCGCGGAGGCCCTCGCGTCCGAGCAGGGCCAGGATGCGCGGCACGCCCACCCTGCTCCCGTACTCGCCCCACGACAGCCGGCCGATCGAGGCTCCCCGTCGCGAGCTGTTCGTCTCGTGATCACTGTCGAAGGAGAGCGCGACCGCGACGCTGAGCGCCGTCTGGCCATGAGGGGGGCTTCAGCGACCGTCCGGCGCGGACGGCCGCGACGCGCTCGCGCCAGACGGCCTCTGGCCAGGCCCACGGCGGGTCATCGGTCATGCGGGCACCTGGTGAAGCGGAGTGTGGCACGCGACACCGCGCGTGCCACGAAAACGGAGCTCTGGTGCACGTTCGCGACAGCGCGGCGCAGCGAGGGCGCAGCGCGGATGGAAGTGACATCCCTCAGGCGGCGACAATGCCGACGGAACCTCGCCCGCAATCGGCCGAAAAGCGATGCTCGCTCCCCGCTCCGTCACGAGCCGCGGAATACTGTCGAGAAGCGCCTGCGTGTAGGGATGCCAAGGCCGCCGTAAGACATCTCCTGCCGCGCCGCATCTCGACGATGCGGCCGAGATACATGACGGCGACGCGATCGCAGAGATGGCGGACGACGGCGAGGTCATGGCTGATGAAGATGATTGTCAGGGCAAGCTCCCTGCGCAGTCGCAGGAGGAGGTTCACGACCTGTGCCTGGACGGACACGTCGAGAGATGCGACCGGTTCGTCGCAGACGAGGACGTCCGGCCGCATGGCGAGCGCCCGGGCGATGGCGATCCGCTGCCTCTGTCCGCCCGAAAACTGGTGGGGGAACGATCGGCCACATCGGCGGCCAGACCAACCCGGTCGAGCCATTCCGCGACGAAGCGGCGCGCCTGCGGCTTCGTGATGAGCTTGTGCGCGATTGGCCCCTCTGCGATCTGGTCGCCAACTTCGCATGCGGGGATCGAGAGACGCCAGCGGATCCTGGAAGATGATCTGGATTCCCGTCGTGCTCTTGCGTGGACGGCCTGAGCCTGAGACGATCGGTTGGCCGCGGAAGAGAACCTTGCCTTCCGTCGGCACGAGCACGCCAGCGAGCATCCGTCCGAGCGTCGATTTGCCGCACCCGGATTCGCCGACGAGGCCGATCGCCTCCCCGGCTTCGATGGCGAGACTGACGTCGCTGACGGCATGCACCACGCGCCTTGGCGGCCTGGCATCGAGAAGGCTGAGCAAGCGCGAGGTCAACGAAGAAGGCTGCGCGAACCGTTTCGAGACGTCGATCGACGACGACCAGAGGCGTCATGCCGGCCTCGCCGAGGTGGCCTGCCCGGGCAACGGGTGATGGCAACGCCAGGCACGCGCGCCATCCGTCCGATACTCGGGCGCCTGCTCGCAAGCGTGGTCAGCGCGCAGACAGCGCGACCGGAAGACGCAGCCGGCCGGGAGGGCGAGCAGAGACGGCATCGCCCCAGGGATTTGCGCGAGATCGCGCCCAGGCGCGGCATTCGCCGGCAGGGAATTGAGCAGGCCCCGCGTGTAGGGATGGCGCGGCGCGCTCAGCACTTCGGCGACCGGACCTTCCTCGACGATGCGCCCGGCGTACATGACGAGAATGCGTGTGGCCATCGCCGACACAACGGCAAGGTCGTGGCTGATCCAGATGAGCGCGACGCGGTCCTCGGCAGCGAGCGTCTTCATCTCGGCAAGGATCTGCGCCTGGACGGAGACGTCGAGCGCCGTCGTCGGCTCATCGCAGATGATCAGCTTGGGCTTGTTCAGCAACGCGACGGCGATGGCGACGCGCTGCCGCATACCGCCGGAGAAGTCGGTGCGGCCAGGCCTCGAGCTTGCGCTCCGGCTCAGGAAGGCCAACCCGAGCGAGCGCCTCGGCCGCTCGTGCGAGCCCCGCGCGACGGCCGATCCGCTCGTGCGCCCGAATTGCGCAAAAGCAGCTGCTCGCCGATGGTCAGCACCGGATTGAGCGTGCTCGAGGGGTCCTGAAACACCATCGCGATCTCGCGCCCACGCACCGCACGCATCTGCTCGGGCGTCAGGCCGATGAGCTCGCGGCCGGCAAGCCGGACGGATCCGGCGGCGACCCGTCCCGGCGGGTCGATCAGCCCCAGGATCGAGAACCCCGTCGCGCTCTTGCCGCAGCCCGACTCGCCGACCAGCCCGACGACCTCACCCTCGGCGACATCGAAGCTGACCCCGTCGACAGCCTTCACGATGCCAGCCCGGGTCGGGAACTCGGTCCGCAGGTCGCGGACCGACAAGAGGGCGGCCGTCACCGTCGGAGCCTCGGGTTGAGCTGGTCGCGCAACTGATCACCGACAAGATTGATCGCGACGATCAGCACGATCAGGGCGACCCCCGGATAGATCGAGATCCAGTAGCGCCCGGACAGGAGGAATTGGAAGCCGTTGGCGATCAGCGTGCCGAGGGAGGGTTCGCTGACCGGCAGGCCGACACCGAGGAAGGAGAGCGTCGCCTCGAGTGCGATGGCATTCGCCACCTGCACCGTCGCGACGACCAGAAGCGGCGGCAGGCAGTTCGGCAGGATATGGCGGAGGACAATCCGGTGCGCAGGGAGCGGCGTGGAGAGGAGGGCAGCGACGTAGTCCTTCGCGCGTTCGGCCTTCGCCGCACCGTGAGCCGTTCGGGCGAAGTACGCGTACTGGGCCGCAACGAGCGCGGCGATGAGCTGCCAACGGCCCCGGCCGAGGGTCGCTGCCAGGACGAGCGCGAGAAGGATGGCCGGCAGGGAGAGTTGCAGATCGACGACGCGCATGATGGCGGCTTCCACGCGACCGCCGACGAAGGCGGCGGTCGCGCCGAGCGCAGCCCCCAAGACGAAAGCGATGGCGCCGGCCATCACGCTGATCTGGATCGAGGTGCGCAAGCCGAACAGGATGGCCGAGAGGATGTCGCGGCCCTGGGCGTCTGAACCGAGCCAAAAGGTGAAGCCCTGCGAGCTGACGGAGCCGGGTGGCCGGCGCGCGTCGACGAGCGCAAGACGGCCGAGGTCGTAGGGATCCTGCGGGACGATCAGGGGTGCGGCGAGCGCCGCCGTCGCCAGGATCACGACGACGGCCAGGGCGCCGACAGCGATGCGATTGGCGCTGAACTCGGCCCAGAATTCGGCGGCGGGGGAGGCTGCCCTCATTGTCCTCCCGTGGTGCGAATGCGGGGGTCGAGGGCGGCGTAAGCGACATCGACCAGAAGGTTGATCACGACGAACAAGAGGGCGACCAACATGAGATAGCCGACCATGACGGGACGGTCGAGCGCCTGGATGGAGTCGATGATCAGCTTGCCGCAACCCGGCCAGGAGAAGATCGTTTCGGTCACCACCGCGAAGGCGAGCGTCGAGCCGAACTCCAGGCCAAACACGGTGACAAGGGGGATCCCGATGAGTTCCAGGACGTGCCGGCTGAGGATGGTCCATTCGCTCTCGCCTGCAGCACGGGCGAAGCGGACGATGTCCGTCACCAGGACTTCGCGCGTCCCTGCGCGCGCGAGCCGGACCATCATCGCGAACTTGAACAGCGATAGCGTGAGCGCCGGCAGCACGAGATGCCGCAAGCCGTCCAGCGTCATGAAGCTCCAGCCGACGCCGAGGACCTCGACCGTGCGGCCGCGCCCGCCCGCCGGCAGCCAGCCGAGTTCGACCGCGAAGACGAAGATGAGGACGAGTCCGATCCAGAACGTCGGCACGGAGAAGCCGAGGATGGAAACGCCCATCACGAGCTTGGCGAAGGTCCCGTCGGGCCGGTAGCCGGCATAGACGCCAAGCGGGATGCCGAGGAGCGTCCCACCGAGAACGGCGGCCAGGGTCAGCTCAAGTGTGGCCGGAAGGCGCGCCAGAATGAGGTCAAGCACGGGCGCGTTGAAGACGAAGGATCGCCCGAAATCTCCGCGCAGAAGCCGATCGACGAAGGCGAGATACTGTTGCCAGAGCGGTCGGTCGAGCCCGTAGGCGCTGATCGCTGAGTCGCGGATCTCCTGCGTCGCATCCGGCGAGATCAGGACGTCGATCGGATTGCCGATCGCATACACGCCGGCGAAGACGAGGAGTGGAGATCGCCAGCATCACACCCGCGGCCTGCGCGCTCTCGCGCCAGGACAAAGGCGAGCATCGCTCAGTCGTCCCGGCCTTCGACCAAGACGGCCCTCGTCTCCTCGACGGCGATGCGCCAGATCGCCATCATCTCCTCGTCGCTTCGTCGATACCTCCCCCGTAGCTGCCATCGCCAAGGAGCCGGCGCTTGTCCGCCGGGTTGCGATGGAGGAAGCGTGCCGGATCGAGCAGGGGCTTCGCTTCCGCAGGCAGGTGGGTCGCCGCGACCCTGGTCCAGGGAAAATTCTCCATTCAGGACGCATGACTGGCGTTTCGCATCGATCTCCAGAACCTTCGCCCAGGTCTTGGGTGGCTCGCCACCAGCCGTGCCACTTGACCTTGCAGTCAGTGTTCCGGTCGAGCCACTCCAGGACGGCGCCATGCGCCGGAGCGTTTCCACCGTGACCGTTGACGATGGTGATGCGTCGGAACCCTCCGCGGCGAATTCCTTCGAGAACATCGACGATGACGGCGCAAAGCGTCGAGAGGCGAAGCGTTACGGTGCCGGGATAGGCGACGAAGTTGGGCGTAAACCCGTAACAGAGAGCGGGAAAGACCGGGATGCCGAGCGGATCCGCCGCCTCGCAGGCGACACGCTCAGCGAGGATCGTGTCGGTCCCGAGACTGAGCCAGGCGTGCTGTTCGGTCGAGCCGAGGGGAAGCACTGCCCGGTCATCGCGCAACGCCGCCGCCTCAGCCTGCATCCAATTCAGCTCGGTCAGCCGCATGGAATCAGTCCTCGCTGGGGCGAGAGAACAGAGCGAGCACCACCTTGGCGAGAAGCAAGGAGAGCGTCTCGCGTTCGACCAGCGTGAGGGGAGCGAGCATCTCCTCCTCGAAGCGGACGAAGTGCGGCATGGCCTCCTCGACAAGCGCCTTGCCCGCAGCGGTGAGGCTCAGCGGCTGCGTCCGGCGGTCGTCAGCGCTCTCTTGCCGTCGGATCAGACCGAGCCTGACGAGACGCTGGACGGCGCGACCGAGCGTGTTCTTGGGAAAGGCTGTCGAGGTCGCGATCTCGGACGCTGTCACGCCATCGACCAGGGCAAGGCTGTAGATGACGACGAATTCCGGACGGCTGAGGCCGAAACGACGTCGGACCCAATCGTAAAGCGGGAGGTTGTAGCGCAGCGCGAGGTAATTGAAGCGCGCGGCGAAACCGCAAGGGTTGCGCCAGAGGCGCGCGTAAGTCAGCGCGTCCAACCGGCTCGCCTCAACCCTCGCCTCGACGATCTGCGCCTGACCCCTGCTCGGGCGAAACGCCCGTCGTGTCGAGACCTCAGCCGTCCGCGGCGAGGCGCGGGGCATGCCCTTGGATAGTGCCATTTCGAACTACCTCTGACGTCGCTGCCACCCTAAAGCGGGCAGGACCGTTCCACAAGGAATTGACAGCGATCACCGCTGCTGGTCTGCTGGATGTGCAGGGAACGCGCGAGGGTGCGTGGCAAAGTCACGAAAGGGAGACGGCCGTGATGAAGTCCTGCAGACGTCGTACTTGGCTTTTCGGGGCCGCGGTCCTCGTCCTGGCTCCACTCGGCGTGCTCGGTACCCCAGCGGCGGCGCAGACGCTGACCATCGGGGTGCGCGGCGGGCCGGACTCGATCGATCCTCACTTCACCGCAACCGGTTCGCATGCGGAGGCGCTGAAGCACGTCTTCGACACGCTCGTCTGGTCGGGCGACGGGCTCGAGCTGGAGCCGCGGCTTGCGGAGCGTTGGCGACCGCTCGACGACACCACGTGGGAGTTCGTTCTCCGCCGCGGCGTGAAGTTCCATGACGGGTCGGACTTCACGGCGGAGGACGTGAAGTTCTCGATCGAAAGGATCCCCATCGTCTCCGGGCCGAACCCGACGACGATTTACGTCCGGCGGGTTCGCGAGGTCCGGGTCGTCGACCCCCATACCGTGCACAGTCGTGACCGACGGGCCAGCCCCCACGCTGCCGAACGATTTCATTCGCCTCTTCATCGTTTCGCACCGGGCAGCGGCTGGGCTGACAAAAGACACCGCCAACGAGGCCTTCAACTCGGGTCGTGCGGCAGTCGGCACCGGCCCCTATCGCTACGTCACGTGGCAGCCGCGGGGAGACTTGGTGCTCGAACGGTTCGATGACTACTGGGGCCCGAAGGAACCCTGGGCCCGGGTCATTCGACGCGAGATCGCGAACGATGCCGCACGGGTCGCCCAGCTCCGGGCCGGGCAGCTTGACCTGATCAACCGGGTGCCCGCGACCGACCTCGCCGCCTTGCGCCGCGACCCGCGCCTGCACGTCGAAACCGTCGAGACCGTTTACGTCTTCAACGTCGAACTCGACATGCGCGAACAGGCGCGAGGCGTCAGTGCCAAGGACGGCTCGGCCCTGCCGAGAAATCCTTTCCTGGACCGTCGCGTGCGCGAGGCGATGGACCTAGCGATCGACCGGCGCACGATCGCCGAAGTGGCGATGGAAGGCCTGGGCAGCCCGGCGAACCAGATGGTCACGCCGTCGATCTTCGGCTTCAACAAGGCATTGCCGCCGCGGCGCTACGATCCGGCTGCGGCGCGCCGTCTGCTCGCCGAGGCGGGCTATCCGAACGGATTCCGTCTGCAGTTCGCCTTCACCCAGGACCGCTTGCCCAGGCGACAGCCAAGTCGGGCAGGCGATCGCGCAGATGTGGGCGGCGATCGGGCTTGAGGTGCAGCCGAATGCCTTGCCTGCCGCCGTGTTTTTCCCGGCGCGGACGCGCGGCGAGTTCTCCGTCTCGATGTCCGGCTGGGGCACACTGACGGGAGAGGCGCACTGACACGCTGTCCTCGCTCGCACACTCCAACGATCGCGAGAGGCGAATGGGCGCATTCAACGTGCTTGGCTACGCCAACCCCGAGATGGACCGCTTGCTCCAGGCGGCTGCGGTCGTGATGGACGAGGCGAAGAGGCGCAAACGTCTCGAGAACGCCGCGGTCATCCTCGACCAGGACCGCCAGAGGCTCCCCGTCGTTGCGGTGGGTTCCGCCTGGGCCATGCGGAAGGATCGCGTGCGCTTCACCCCTCGTGTGGATGAGGACACCCTGGCGATGAACATCCGACCGGTGCGCTGAGCCCGGAAGGCGACGCGATGCAGCGGGTCCTCGTCTGGGGGGGAGGTGCGGTCGGAGGCACGCTCGCGGCCTACTGGGCGAGGGCAGGCCTGCCCGTCACCCTCGTCGATGTCGTCGCCGATCACGTCTCGGCCTGCCGAAGCCGACGGGCTCGAGATCAGCGGCCCGGTCGAGACGTTCCGACAGGTGGTGCCGGCTCTCACGCCCGAGAAGGTCGACGGCGTGTGGCCGGTCGCTGTGCTTGCGGTCAAATCCCAGGCCACGGCGCAGGCGGTCGCGCAGCTTGCGCCCTTCGTTGCGGAGGATGGGTTCGTCCTCTCGGCGCAGAATGGGCTGAACGAGCTGATCATCGCCGAGGCGCTGGGCGAGCATCGGACCATAAGGGGGATTCGTCAACTTCGGGGCAGATTGGCTCGAGCCCGGGCGCATCCTGTTCGGCAACCGCGGAACGGTCGCCGTGGGCGAGATCGATGGGACCATTCGCGAGCGTACGGCTGCGATGCACCGGCTGCTTAGGATCTTCGAGCCCGACGCCGTCCTGACCGACAACATCTTCGGTTTTCTGTGGAGCAAGTTGGCATACGGCGCGATGCTGTCGGCGACCGCCCTGACCATGGAGACCATGAGCGAGAACTTCGCCGACCCGGAGCGGGCTCCGGTGTTCGCCGCGCTCGGCCGCGAGGTCATCGGGGTTGCCCTGGCCGCAGGCGTGTCGCCCTTGGGCTTCGACGGCTTCGACCCCTCTGCGTTCGTCCCGGGGGCGCCGCCGGAGGCCATCCGGCGCTGTCTTGCTGATCTCGCTGCTTTCACCCGGCAGACGGGGAAGACCCGCTCAGGAGTGTGGCGAGACCTCGCCGTGCGCAAGCGACGGACGGAGGTCGAGACGCAGCTCGCGCCGGTGGTGTCGACGGCCCGCCGCCTCGGGCTTGAGACGCCGGCACTGACCGGACTGATCGGCCTGGTCAAGGAGGTCGAAGAGGGACATCGGGTGCTGGGCAGCGAAACGTTTCGGGAGCTGATCGAGCGGTGCTCCTCCGCCTCGATGGCCGGGTAGCCCTTGTCACCGGCGCCGGACAAGGGATCGGCCAAGCGATTGCTCTCGCTTTGATTGAAGGCCGGTGCCCGTGTCGTCGTCGCTGACATCGACGCGGATGCGGTCTCGGCATTCGCCGCACGGCACGGCGTCATGCCGTCCGTCTTCGATGTTGGAGACCGTTCTGCCTGTCATGAGGCTGTCGGCCGTGTGCTGGCAGGGACCGGTCGCATCGACATCCTGATCAACGGTGCGGGCGCGGGGTCCGCGGGCAGGTCGGAACGCCTCTCGAGGATGTCACCGAGGAGCGTTGGCGCGCGATCTTCGAGGCGAATGTGGATGGCGCCTTCTGGCTTGCTCAGGCGGTGGCCGCGTCGATGCGGCACTCAGGCTGGGGACGGATCGTCAACATCGCCTCCGGCGCAGGGCTGCGTCCCAGCCTCACCGGGATCCAGGCATACACGGCAGCGAAGCACGCTCTCGTCGGCTTGACGCGGCATCTGAGCCAGGAACTCGGTCCGTTCGGGATCACCTGCAATGCCGTGGCGCCGGGTCTCGTGTTGTCGAATCCCACCACGCGTCGCCAAGCGGGAGAGCTACGGAGAGGAGGGGCAGCGGCGGATCCTGGAGGGCATCCATCTGCGGCGGCTTGGCCAAGCAGAGGACATTGCAGCGGCAGTCCTGTTCCTCGCGAGCCCCCAGGCGGGCTGGATCTCCGGACAGGTGATCAGCGTCGACGGCGGACGGTCGTAGCCTCGGGCCCGCTCATCGTTGTGTTGCAACGGAGCCGGTTGAAGAGGTGGCGTGCGGCGTGAACGAGCAGCAGCCGCTGGCGCCATCGTTCGGCTGAAGAAACGAGCGGATCCGCGTGCCATCCGTTTTTGTATAGCGAAGACATTCTCCATCGCGTCTCCGCTCCCCGCCACGGTTCGCCTTCGCAACGCAAGGGGCGCACGTCGCTGGGCACAGTGCGCCGCTGAAGACGTCTTCGACACACCTTGGTGGGCCCTGCGATCTGCCAAGTCGCTGCACGTTTCTGCGCGGACGGCAGGTTGGGACCGGGTTGGCGTCGGCGCGGGCAGGGCAGGTTGCTCGAGGCAGGCGTTCTTGCCCACGGGCAGTGGCCGACCGATGTCGGCTGGCAAGCCATCGCCGGCTTGAGCGAACGGGTGCCGGCGGCGTGGCTGGTCGACGCCGCAGCGCGCACCGACAGGGCAGGTCGCCTCGCGGCCGTTCAGCGAAGGCGCGTTCTCGACAAAGGCGCGGAGGCCGGCGTCATGCAGGGCGGATCGAAGGGCATCGTCGGCCGCAACGCGCCTGTCGCGTCGAACTTGCGCCTCTCTCCCTGCGCCGCACGGCACCGTTGGCCGCACGCGGCGTCGGCGCGACACCGCGGCGAGATCAAGCGCGGCTACGATTGCCAGCGGCTCCGTTCCTGCTGCCTCGCCTGCGGCACCGCTGATCTAGGTCTGCCCTGGGCCGAGAATTTGCGCCGCAGTCGAAGCAAGAACCGCCCGTTTCTCTGCCGCACCTGCTGAGCCGTCTGCCGCGTCTGCTGCCCGAGGGTCTTCGGTGCTGCGGGTCCCTGCTCGTCTCTGCTCCCCTTCCCGGCATCGCGCCGAGCGCCGGACAAGCGGACTGCCGAAGCGGGCCGATATCGGCCCAGGTTCGCTGCCGAGCGTGGTGAATGGCTCGGTGTCGGTCACAGAGCGCGGGTCGGCTGGGCGCCCAGAAAGGCGGCGCGGCCGGCGAAGACGCTGAGCACGGCGTGGGCTTGGCCGGCAGGACGCGGAGAGAGCGCGACAACGACCGCGCAACGCGCGACACGGTCTGATTGCATTCTGCCCCCCTTCGCGCCGCAGCCGAGGCCGGCGCGCCAACGCTTGAGGCGACCCGCCGGAACACCGCGCCGATCAAGTTGGAAAGTATGGCGACGGGAGCGAGGGCGTGAGGAAGCCCCGTGATCTGGCCCGGCCCGCACGCCGTCGCCGCAACCCGACTTGTGCTTTCGCGCCTCGCGTCGCGAGGATGCTCGGGCGATAGCCGTAGATGGTGGCGATCTCGCGCAACAGCCCCGCAGCCTTGAGCACGAGAAGCGCAGCATCACGAGTTGAGGAGGGGCTCGCCGCCACCAGCACGAAGCCTTGCTTGGCGGCTAGGCCCACGGCCTCGGCCGCGCGCCTATCGAGCGGGGCGAGCGCCTCCCGCGAGAAGCGGCGCCGCGCAGCCGCCGGTCCGTGCGCCTCGACCATGTCGGCTGCCCTCCGCGCGGCCTCTGCGGCGCCGATCTCCCCTCCGATGCGGATCAGGAGGCGCCGCAGACGATCCCCTTCAGCGACCTCGACTTCGGCCCGCACCTCGCGGGCGTCGCGAAGGCGGCGAAGCGCCGCCACCTCCCGCCAGCCTAGGCCAACAAGGCCGACGACCAGCGCGGCTGCGCCCAACCCCGCCGGAACGCCGAGCACCGGAAGGCGCGCGAGCAGGTCAAGCACCCATTCCACGACGCCGACCATGATGACGAGTGCAGCCCCGACCACCACGGACCAGACAAGCCAGTTCGCGTTGAGGGCGGAACGCGGTTCGGAGACCGGAGCGGGTGCCGCCGCGACGCGCTCCGGCTCGGCCCTGATCGGTTCGTCTGTGTCCAGCTCTTCCAAGGTGATCGGGGTCGCCAGCGGCGTTGCGCCCGGCGCGATCCCAGGCTCGGCGGGCCGCGCGCCGGCCTCGGGATCATCTCTCACATCGGCCAAACGGACCGGGGGGCCATTCGGCGAGGCGTTCATGCTGGGTAGTCCCCGACCAAATCTTGGAGAACCTGGCTCAGCCTCAGGTTCGGCACGCCGAAATTCCCCCCGCCTTCGATCTGCGGCGGGGCGAACCGCGGCACCGTGAACCCTGGCCAGCGGCGAAACGTGTCCGGCGTCGGGCAACGGTCAGGAATGTCGACCATGAGGACGCGGCGGCGCTTTTTCGTCGCGGAGCACAACCCTTCCACGACTTGCACCAGGACGCCATCGACGAGCACTTCGATGTCCCTGGTGGCGCGGATGGCGACCACAAACTTGGCGGATAAGGGAAAGTCTTTTAGCTTCTTTCGCACGGTCCCTTCGCACATTCCGCTCAGAAGCGCGTTCATGTTTAAGCGCTGGTTCGGCGGCACGGCGTCCGCCTTGGTCGCGATCAGCATCACCTTCTTGAGGCTGCCGATGCCGAGCCTCCACGACCACGGCCCGTTGTTCGTGAAGACGGCATGGACCTCCTGCGGCACCTCTTCGTCTCGTTGCACGCGTCTTCTTCCCCGAGGGCGGAGAGCACGTCGACGAGCAGGAGGTGGTGCGTTGCGCCGAAGAGGATCTTGTCGAAGAGCGCGATCGTGTCCTTGCGGTAGCGCTTGTAACGCTTTGCCATCGCGTCCGCGAGGGAACCGGACGTCGCCTCTCCGATCACGTCGGCCGCCCGCGGGCAGAACCAGAGCCGTTCCTCGGATAGGCCGGGCGAGGGACGCTCGTCGGCCGGGCCTTCTGCGCGGACGAACTGCGCCGGCTGAAGCCACTTCAGGCCACGGTCACGGGCCGCGAGCAGGACTTTCTGCCACTCCACCGCTGCGCGCCTTGCCGTGTCGTCGTCGTTCCTTCCCTTCCGGTCGATTTGGGAGCGAAAGCTCTTGAACGGTCCCGCCAACTCTGACCATGGCGGCTTCCCGATCGGCGGTGCGCGACGGCCACGCCGGCGAGGAGCCGGTGAGAGCGCCGAGCAATTCGTCGTAGGGCAACTTCTTCCCGCGAGATGCCCTGTCGTCGTTGGGAAGTCCGGCCGAGCGGAGGCGCTTTTCGGCGATGACCTTGAGGCCCGCGAGACACTCGGCGCCGCGAGAATTTCTGGCTGCGGCGAGCAGGTTGGCCACCAGGCTTGTGAAGGAAAGCGTTTTTCCCGACCTGGACAGCCCGGCCACGGCCACGCTGACCGTGCGGGTGCACCCCCAGGCGCGGAACGTCTCGAACATTCTCCGCTGTTCCCCCCACTTTGACTGAGGCCATGCAAAACCAGAGTGAGAGACATATTTTTGTCACGTTTGGCCATCGTCCGAGGGCTCTCCGCCGACCGCTTGCGACCGGCCCGCCGGGCGAAGGCCCGACGGGGTCGGGGAGCGCGGGGAGGCCGGGAGGTGGAGTTCCGCGGCAAGCATCCTCGGCGCCGGTCTCGGGGCACGAGCGCCCTCGCGGACGCATCAGCCGCCGAAAAGGCAGCGCGCGCTCCGGAGGAACCGCGGTCGGCAGCCCGGGCTTCCCTGGACGGACTCGCCGTGAGCCTGGAAGCTCCTATGTTGACAGCGTGCAGTCCGCGTTTCCGTTGCCTCTGCCCTTCGACCCGGTGCGCCCGCTGAAGGACGCCATCGCCGGGCGCGTCGTGGCGTTCTTCAACGACCGCGCCCGGGGGGAGGCGCCGGTCGTTCCGAAAGCGGACGGCCTGTTCGGCCCACACTCCGTCACGTGGCGGGTGCACGCCGACGTGACAGGGATGATGGTCGGCGGCATCGCGTCCCTGTTCCTGCAGATGCTTCACCCGCGTGTGCTCGCCGGGGTCTGGGACCACTCGAGCTTTCGCGCCGACCTGCACGGGCGCCTGCGCCGGACGGCACGCTTCATCGCGGTGACGACCTATGGCGGCCGGGAGGAAGCGGAAGCCGCGATCGCGCGCGTGCGGCGCATCCACGACCGCGTGCGCGGGACGCTGCCGGACGGCACGCCCTATGCGGCGAACGATCCTTGGCTGCTCGCTTGGGTACACGTGACCGAGACCTGGTGCTTCCTCGAGGGCTTTCGCGCCTACGCCGAGCCTCGGCTCTCGCGCGCCGACCAGGACCGGTATTTCGCCGAGATGGCGCGGATCGGGACCGCGCTCGGCGCCGACCCGGTGCCGCGATCGCGACGCGAGGCGGAGGCGCTGATGGCGCGGTTCCGTCCGGAGCTTCGGGTCGATGGGCGGACGCGCTACGTGCGCGACCTTCTGCTGCGCGCGGCGAGCGAGGATCCGCTGACGGCGGCGGTGCAGGCGATGGGCAATCGGGCGGCGATCGCGCTGCTGCCCGCGTGGGCGCGACGGATGCATGGGCTGGCAAGCCCCACTGTGCTTCGGCCCCTGGTGCAGGGGGCGACCTTCGGCGTCGCGTCGGCGATCCGCTGGGCCTTTGCCGACCGTCGGCGAGCCGGCAGCCGCTGATTTCGCCGCGAGAGGGGTGAGCTCGGAGCGGTTGCGGCCGGCGCTTCGGCCCCCGTTGGGGTTGCAGCGGCGGTGGCGCTGTCGCTTGGTTGCGGGGGCAGGATTTGAACCTGCGACCTTCAGGTTATGAGCCTGACGAGCTACCGGGCTGCTCCACCCCGCGACGAGTGGGGAGGGCAGGGTGCGATGGTGTGTGGCGGCCCGGATGGGAAGACCCGGCAGCGACCGACTCTCCCACGTCTTGAGACGCAGTACCATTGGCGCTGAGGGTTTTCACGGCCGAGTTCGGGATGGGATCGGGTGTTGGCCCCTCGCAAAAGCCACCGGGTCGTCCGATCCGGGTGTGGTGCGATGCTGAAGCACGTGCGGCGACATGCGCGCGTTTCGTGCTGCGCATGAGGTGACGGGGGTGCCCCGTCATGCCGTCGGATCACAAGCCGAACGAGCGATTAGTACCGGTTAGCTGAGCGCGTTGCCGCGCGTACACATCCGGCCTATCGACGTGGTGGTCTTCCACGGCTCTTCGGGGAGACCTCGTCTTGGGGTGGGTTTCGCGCTTAGATGCTTTCAGCGCTTATCCCGTCCGTACTTGGCTACCCGGCTGTGCCGCTGGCGCGACAACCGGCCCACCAGAGGTACGTCCATCCCGGTCCTCTCGTACTAGGGACAGATCCCCTCAAGTCTCCGACACCCATGGCAGATAGGGACCGAACTGTCTCACGACGTTCTGAACCCAGCTCACGTACCGCTTTAATCGGCGAACAGCCGAACCCTTGGGACCTGCTCCAGCCCCAGGATGCGATGAGCCGACATCGAGGTGCCAAACCTCCCCGTCGATGTGGACTCTTGGGGGAGATCAGCCTGTTATCCCTAGAGTACCTTTTATCCGTTGAGCGATGGCCCGTCCACGAGGGACCACCGGATCACTATGGCCGACTTTCGTCTCTGCTCGACCTGTCAGTCTCACAGTCAGGCGGGCTTATGCCATTGCACTCAACAGCCGATTTCCGACCGGCCTGAGCCCACCATCGCGCGCCTCCGTTACCTTTTGGGAGGCGACCGCCCCAGTCAAACTGCCCACCATGCACGGTCCCCGCCCGGGCTGACCGGGCTGGGTTAGACGTCAAAAGAAGCCAGGGCGGTATTTCAAGGGTGGCTCCACGAGAGCTGGCGCCCTCGCTTCGTCGCCTCCCGCCTATCCTACACAGTCCACTTCTGACGCCAGTGCAAAGTTGCAGTAAAGGTTCATAGGGTCTTTCCGTCTGACCACGGGTACCCCGCATCTTCACGGGGAATTCAATTTCGCTGAGCCGGTGCTGGAGACAGTGGGGAAGTCGTTACGCCATTCGTGCAGGTCGGAACTTACCCGACAAGGAATTTCGCTACCTTAGGACCGTTATAGTTACGGCCGCCGTTTACCGGGGCTTCGGTTCGGAGCTTGCACCCCTCCCCTTAACCTTCCGGCACCGGGCAGGCGTCAGACCCTATACGTCCTCTCTCGAGTTCGCAGAGC
>JAVQZW010000010.1:65000-1596663 GCA_033582875.1 Acetobacteraceae bacterium
CGCACCGGATGGCGCGCTGCCGCAGGAAGGGGGGCCCTGTTCCTTGACCTCGCTCTCGCCGACCGGCGCGTCCGAATCCGGCGCCATACCCGCGCCGACGGCACCACGGACTGGTTCGACGACCGCGGCCGGTCCCTGCGCCGGACGTTGCTGCGCACGCCGCGCGACGGCGCCCGCCTCTCCTTAAGGCATCTGCCTGCGCACCCATCCCATTCACGGCTTCGATCGCCACCGCCGAGGGGGGCTTCGCCGCTCCCGCCGCCACGCCCGTCTTCGCCGCGGGCGACGGCACGGTGACCTTCGCCGGCTGGCGCCACGGCGGCGGCTTCGACACGCTCTCTGCCCTTCCTTCGACCATCACCGTTCGCCCGGGCGCGCAGGTGCGTCAGGGTCAGGCGATCGGCCGCGTCGGCGCGACGGGGCTCGCCAGCGGCCCGCACCTGCACTTCGAGGTGCAGCGCAACCAGGTCGCGATCGATCCGCGCTCCATCCGAAGCCTGGCCAATCCGCGCCCGGAAGGGGCCGAGCGCGCCTGCTTCAACGCGCACCGCGCCCGCAACGAGGCTCGCCTCGCCGCCCTCGCCGAACGGCTCGAACTGGCCGCTGCCGACTGAGCGCTGGCCTCAGGCCGTCGCCGGCTCTCTGCCGAGCCAGCCGGCGAAGGCCCCCCCCGCGCACAGCGCCATCACCCACGGCATCGGCAAGGCGGCGGTCAGTGCCGCCGCCGCTGCGCCGCAGAAAATCTGGAACGCACCCGCAAGCGAGGCGGCCGCCCCCGCCCGGTCGCGGAACGGCGCGAGGGCAACGGCGAAGGCTGCCGGCAGAGCAAAGCCGAGGCCGAGGACGAACACGAGCATGGTGACGTTGACGGCGTGTTTGCCGAACAGCCCGAGCGGCTCGAGCCCCGCCATGCCGATGCCGCCCGCGAGCATCATCGCCACCCCGATCGCGAGCGCCCGCGCGGCGGTCCCGCGCTTCATCATCGCCCGCGCCGCCGCCCCGCCCGCCACCACGCCAGCGACCGCGATCAGCGGATACAGCGCATAGGCGACGGGGCTGAGCCCGAAAACCTCGATGTAAAGCATCGGGCTGCCCGCGCCGAAGGCGAACAGGCCGCCCATGGCGCCGCCCGCAACGATCGCGGGAGGGCGGAAGCGGGCATCCGCCCAGAGCAGGCGGTAGCCGCGCAGCACGGCGCCGAGCGCAAGCCGCTCACGTGGCGCACGGTTGGTTTCCGGGAACGCCGCAAATCCCCAGACCATCACCGCCGCGCCAAGCCCGGCCGAGAGCCAGAACCCTGCCCGCCAGGACCAGCCTTGCTCGAGAAGCGCGCCAACCAACGGCGCGAACGCCGGCACGGCGGCGATCGCCATCGACAGCCCGGCCATGCCGCGGCCGAGCGCGCTCTCGTCGCGCCCATCGCGCAGCGATGCGCGCGCGATCACGAGCCCCGCCGCCCCGCCCACCGCCTGCAGCACACGCCCTACGAGCAGCGTCGCGAAGGAGGGCGCAAGGCCGCACGCCACGCTGCCCGCGGTGAACAGCACAAGCGCCCACAGCACGACCGGACGACGCCCGTACCGGTCGGACAGGGGGCCCCAGACGAGCTGGGCGGGCGCAAAGGCGGCGAGGAAGACGGCGATGACGAGCTCCGCCGCGCCGACGGAATAGGAGACGGCGATGGCGGGCAGGGAGGGCAGCGGCATGTTCGCCGCCACTTGGCCGAGGCCGGCGACGGCGGCGAGCAGGGCGAAGGGCACGGCCGGCACGGCGAGGCTCGCCGCCTCGGCGGTGACCATCGTCTTCGGCGTCCCCTCCATAACTCCGCACCTTCGCGATCCCGAAGCCTCGCGTCAACGCGTCGGCCCAGCGCCCCTTTGACGCTGCAGCGCAGCAGGCGTAGCATTCGCGCAACAACGAGGAAGGGCGCGGGGGCTGGGTTGGTGCGGCCCGCGCCCTTTTCCTCTCGGCGGAGGATGCCACGCGCATGGATGCCCGCGATGCCCTGATGGTGGGCACGGACAGCACCGGCAGGCCGGTGCGTCGCCCGCTCAGCCCGCACCTGCAGGTGTACCGGCCGCAAATCACCTCGGTGTTGTCCATCACGCATCGGGCGACGGGTGTGGCGCTCGCCGTTGGCATGGGCCTCCTCGTCTCCTGGCTGCTCGCCATCGCCGAGGGGCCCAGGGCCTTCGCCGAGGCGCAGGCGTTCTTCGCCTCCGCGCTCGGGCGGCTGATGCTGTTCGGCTGGACCTTCGCGCTCTTCTATCACTTCTGCAACGGCATCCGGCATCTTGTGTGGGATGCGGGATACGGATTCGACCTCGCAACGGCAGCCAGAACCGGCTGGCTGACGGTGGGCGCGGCGATCGCGCTCACCCTCCTCGCCTGGGGTCTCGGCTACGCTGTGCTTGTCGGCTGACGACGATGCAAACGGACAAGATCGTGCGCTCCTCGCTGCGCTCGGCGCTGGGGCGGGCACGCGGCCTCGGCTCGGCGAAGGCGGGCGTGGCGCATTGGTGGGCGCAGAGGGTGACTGCGCTCGCGCTCGTCCCCCTCACGCTGTGGTTCGTCGCCTCGGTGGTCGCGCTCACGGGGGCTTCGCACGGCGAGGTCGTCGCCTGGCTCTCCCGTCCGCACAACGCCGTGCTGATGCTGGCGCTGATCTGGGCCACGTTCTGGCATGCCGCACTGGGCTTGCAGGTGGTGATCGAGGACTACATCCGTCCCGAGGGTGTGCGGCTCGGCCTCGTGCTCGCGGCGAAGGCGGCGATGCTGCTCATGGGCCTCTTCGCCGCGCTCGCCGTGCTGAAGGTCGCTCTCTGAGGCGGGTCGGATCGGGGAACGGAGACCGATGAACGTCATCACCAGCCCCTCGCGCGGGGCCTATCGCATTGTCGACCACACCTACGACGTGGTGGTGGTCGGGGCGGGCGGGGCGGGGCTGCGCGCCGCCTTGGGCCTCGCCATGGCCGGGCTCAAGGCCGCCTGCGTGAGCAAGGTCTTCCCCACGCGAAGCCACACCGTCGCCGCGCAGGGCGGCATCGGTGCCGCCCTCGGCAACATGGGCGAGGACGATTGGCGCTGGCACATGTACGACACCGTCAAGGGGTCTGACTGGCTCGGGGATCAGGACGCGATCGAGTACATGTGCCGCGAGGCGATCCCCGCCGTGCTCGAGCTCGAGCATTTCGGCGTCCCCTTCAGCCGCACCGAAGACGGGCGTCTTTATCAGCGCCCCTTCGGCGGGCATCAGACGCATTACGGCAAGGCTCCCGCCTATCGCGCCTGCGCCGCGGCCGACCGCACCGGGCACGCCATCCTGCACACGCTCTACCAGCAGTGCCTGAAGCACGACGTGCCGTTCTTCGTCGAGTATTTCGCCCTCGACCTGATCATGGACGACGAGGGCGCCTGCCGCGGCGTGGTCGCCTGGTGTCTCGAGGACGGAACGATCCACCGGTTCCGCGCCGCCCTCACCATCCTCGCCACCGGCGGCTACGGGCGGGCCTGGTTCTCTTGCACCTCGGCCCACACCTGCACGGGCGATGGCAACGCCATGGTCCTGCGCGCCGGGCTTCCCATCCAGGATGCCGAGTTCGTGCAGTTCCACCCGACAGGGATCTACGGCGCGGGCTGCCTGATCACCGAGGGCGTGCGCGGCGAAGGCGGCTATCTCACCAACTCGGAAGGCGAGCGCTTCATGGAGCGCTATGCGCCGACCGCGAAGGACCTCGCCTCGCGCGACGTCGTCTCCCGCGCGATGACGATCGAGATCCGGGAGGGACGCGGCTGCGGGCCGCACAAGGACCATGTTCTGCTGCATCTCGAGCATCTCGGGGCGGACCTGATCGCCGAGCGCCTGCCAGGCATCGCCGAGACGGCGAAGATCTTCGCCGGAGTCGACGTCACGCGCGAGCCGATCCCGGTCCTGCCCACGGTGCACTACAACATGGGCGGCATCCCGACGAACTGGCGCACCGAGGTGATCACGCGCGGGCCCGACGGCGACCGCATCGTTCCCGGGCTCATGGCGATCGGCGAGGCGGCCTGCGTCTCGGTGCACGGCGCCAACCGGCTCGGCACCAATTCGCTGCTCGATCTCGTCGTGTTCGGCCGCGCCGCCGCCCTGCGTGCGGCTGAGATCGTGAAGCCGGGCCAGAGCCAGCCGCCCCTGCCGCCGCGCGCGGGCGAACGCGCCCTCGATCGGCTCGACCGCACGCGCCATGCCTCGGGCGGCTCGACCACCGGCGAACTCCGCCTCGCCATGCAGCGCACCATGCAGAACCACGCCGCGGTGTTCCGCACCTCCGCCTCGCTCGCCGAAGGCGTGGAGAAGATGCGCGCCCACTGGAAGAGCCTGGAGGACCTGCGCGTGGAGGATCGGAGCCTCATTTGGAACTCCGACCTCGTCGAGGCGCTCGAGCTCCAAAACCTGATGGCGAACGCGATGGTGACCATGGTCTCGGCCGAAGCCCGGCACGAGAGCCGCGGCGCGCACGCGCACGAGGACTATCCCGAACGCGACGACGTCAACTGGCTCAAGCACACGCTCGCCTGGTGCGACGAGACCGGGACGGTGCGGCTCGACTACCGCCCGGTCACGCTGACGCCGCTCACCAACGAGGTGCAATCCTTCCCGCCGAAGGCGCGGGTATACTGAGGCGGGCGGAGGACGACGATGGCCAAGTTCACCCTTCCCGCCAACTCGCGCATCCGCGAGGGCAAGCGCTTCCCCGCCCCCCCAGGCGCCCGCCGGGTGAAGGAGTTCCGCATCTACCGCTGGAACCCCGATGCGCCGGAGAACCCGCGCTACGACACCTACGCGCTCGACCTCGACGCCTGCGGGCCGATGGTTCTCGATGCGCTGATCAAGATCAAGAACGAGATCGACCCGACCCTCACCTTCCGCCGCTCCTGCCGCGAAGGGATCTGCGGCTCCTGCGCGATGAACATCGACGGCACCAACACCCTCGCCTGCCTCAAGCCGATCGAGGAGGTGAAGGGCGCCGTGCGCATCACCCCGCTGCCCCACATGCCGGTGATCAAGGACCTGGTGCCCGATCTCTCGCAGGCCTACGCCCAGCTCCGCTCCATCGAGCCCTGGCTGAAGGCGGACACTCCGCCGCCGCCCGATTCGGAGCGCCTGCAGAGCAAGGAGGAGCGCGCGAAGCTGGATGGGCTCTGGGAGTGCATCCTCTGCTTCTGCTGCTCCACTGCCTGCCCCTCGTACTGGTGGAACGGCGACCGCTTCCTCGGCCCCGCCATCCTGCTGCAAGCCTATCGCTGGGTGGCGGACTTGCGCGATGAGGCGACGGGCGAGCGGCTCGACGCGCTGGAGGATCCGTTCAAGCTCTACCGCTGCCACACCATCATGAACTGCACGAAGACCTGCCCGAAGGGACTCAACCCGGCGAAGGCGATCGCCGAACTGAAGAAGCTGATGGTCGAACGCCGCGGCTGAGGCGCCGGGCCGGCGCCCGGCGTCCTCCCGCCCCGACAGTCCCGGGCGGCACGGCCCGCGGGCTGCGATTTTTCGTTCCCCTATCGTCCCCATTCATGCTTTCCTCGTGCCGTTACGAGAGGGGAACGCCCATGGCCTATCCGTTGATCAAGATCGAGGGGATCGGAGCGCATTACGCGCGCCGTCTCGCGGAGGCGGGGCTGCGCACGACGGACGACCTGCTCGAGGCGGCGGCGCGTCCGAAGGGGCGGGCAGAGCTCGCCGCGAAGACGGGGATCAGCGAGACGCTGATCCTGAAATGGGCGAACCGGGCCGATCTGATGCGGGTGAAGGGGATCGGCGAGGAGCTCGCCGACCTGCTCGAGGCCGCCGGCGTCGACACGGTGCCGGAGTTGAAGCGCCGCCGCCCCGACACGCTGGCCGCCGCGCTGAGGGCCGCGAACGAGAAGCGCAACCTCGTGCGCCGCGTGCCCTCGGAGGCGCAGTGTGCGAGGCTGATCGAGGCCGCAAAGGCCCTGCCGCGCGTCTTGAGCTACTGAGGCAGGCCGCCCCCGTTGCAAGGCTTGCTTCGCCTTGGCATCAAACGCGGCGGGACGCGATTCCGCACGAGGGAGGTGCGCGATGGCCGCAGCCAAGGGCAAAGGCAGCACAACCGGGGCCAAGACGGCGAAACCGTCGAAGGCGGCGCAAGCAAAGGAAGCGGCGAAGGCCGCGGTGAAGACGGGCAAGGCGGCAGTGGCGGCGCGCGCTCCCGCCAAGGCGACGAAGACCGAAGCCACAAGGAACGCGAAGCCTGAGGTGGTCGCCATGCCGGCGCGCCTTTCGGTCGCCGCTGCCCTGCTTCGCCGCAACGCCCGTCGCGTCGGCGTCTGACCCCCGCCCTCCCGCCCTCCTTCCGGACGGCAGGGGCCGGGCCTTCCGGCACGACGGACGGCAGGGTCAGGGCCGCGCCCGTTCGAGGAGCGGAGCGAGATCCCTCAGCATCGCCCCGAAGGCGCCGAGCCCCGAGGTGATCGCAGCGGCGCCGGCCGTCGGACGCGCGCCGGTGCCCGCCGGCGGGAGGCCGGCAAGGCCGGGCGGAGGAAAGCGGTCGCGCGCCAGTTCCTCCCGGCTCACGGTTCCCGATCCGTCGTAATCAACGCTCGCGAGAAGCGCCCAGGCCCCGGCGATCGCTCCCACCCCCGTCGCCGCCACGGCTTGGCCCAGCTCCGTCGCCGTCGTCCCGACCGAAAGCGTGGCGACATAGGCAATCCCACGCGCGAGCCGCGCGATCTCGGCGACCGAGAGCCCGCCGTCGCCCGACACGTCTGCCCAGGCCCAGATCCGGTCGACGCACGCCGCCCCGTCATCGCCCCCGCAGGCCTCTGCGATGCCGCCAAGGGCGACCAGGAAGGACAGACCCTCCCCGTGCAGGGCGGCGAGCGGGACGGGGATCGAAGGACAGCGGCGGAAGGCGATGTCGGGCCCGTCGCCGGGGAGCGCCGTATCGGGCAGCTTCGCCGGCGGATCGCGCAGCACCAGCCCCTCCGCGGTGGGACGGAACAGGAGCCGCGTGGCCTCAGCGTCGTCGGCGACGGCGAGCCCGAAGGCGCCGACGCGATCGAACCGTTCGGCCAGCTTCAGCACCTGTTCCCCTTGCGAGACGAGGCGCGCCCACGCCGTGGGCGTGAGGAACAGGAGTTCGGTCGGCTCCGCGCACGTGCCGGCGACCCAGAGCCCGCCGAGTTCTGCCGGGAAGGTCGCCGCCACGGGCGAGGCGCCGGACGCGACAAGGACGGCGCCGAGGGCGATTGCGGGAAAGCGCACGCGCGCACTCCCTGTCAGGGCGAGAGGACGATTTCGGTCACGGCACAGAGGTCGGTGAGCGGCACGACGGCCGTCCTGCCGTCGCGGAAGATCGGCGCGGACCTCGTAGGAACAGACCTGTCCGGATCCGGCAGCGGCGATCGGTCGCCGGCCGTGGCCGCGGCCGATGATGCCGTCGCCGAGGACATCCGGGCCGGGCGGAGCGCCCGGCTCGTCGAGGTGGAGCGCGATGACCGGCACGGCGGCCCGCGTTGACGAAGCGCACGCCGCCCAGGGGCGATATCGAGCCAGCCTGGGGCGATGGTGAGTTCGCGCAGGCGGCAGAAATCGATGCCCGCGCGCTCCTCGCGCGTGCCGTCCCCGTAGGTGAGGCGGAGCGTGTAGCGGCAGCCCGCTGCGGGGTCGAGGGCGAGGTCGAGTGCGGCACCGTCGCTCAGCGTTCCGGCGCCGAGGCGGTCCGGGCCCTCGTCCGCCGCGCCGTCGGGAAAGACATGCAAGGTGAACACCGTCCGCCCGCTGCGGTTGACGAGCCGGACGCGCGGGCCCGGGACCGGCCGGCGCCGGGGCGGAATTCGCGCCAAGTTGTCGGCGTAGAGCCAGCCGGGCGCAAGGATGAGCTCGGCGAGGTCGCAGGCGTCGAGACGGCGGCGTTCCTCGACCGCACGGTTCTCGACGTAGACGACCATAAGGTCGATCTCGCAGCCGCGGGACGGGATCGCGATCGTCATCTCGGCCCCGTCCTCGAGCACGTCGTTGCCGAGGCGGTCAGGCCCCCACTCCCGTTCGCCGGCGGAACGGCCGAAGACCTGGATCACCACGAGGCCCGTGCGGTTGCGCAGCGTGAACCTCCGCTCCTCCATCGGCGCGAAGCGCGCAGCGACGACGACGCGCTCGCGGCAGAGGTCGACCCGTTCGCGGATCTCCGCCTCGCCGTCCTCGTAGACGAGGCGGATGTCGGCGAGGCAGCCGAAGTTGGGCCCGAGGCGCACGGCGAACTCGCGCCCTGCTTCGAGCACGCGGTCGCCGAGCCGATCAGGCCCCCAGTTTCGCACGCCGCCGCCCGATCTCGCGATGTAGAGTTCGTAGAGGGTGATCTCGCCCTCGTTGCGCACCGTCACCTGCGGCGCTTCGCGCTGGGCCGGCGCGGGCTGGACGGGGCGCTGCGGCGCCTGGGCCGCCGCCGGCAGCGCAGCCGAGACGGTGAGGACGGCAAGCAGGAGACGGATGGAGCGCATCGAGAACCCCCGCGGTCGTGTCGGCGACCTGCACCCTGGCACGACTTCTTGCGCCGCCGCAACCGTTCGATGGTGACACAACGGTCGAAGCCGTGCGGCCTCGGTCGCTGGCCGGTGACAGAGGGGTCAGCGACGCCGCGTCGTCGGGGCAGAGGGGATGGGCCGGGGGTGGCGTGCCGATCAAGGGCATCGACGCCGAGCGGCGGCAGGCCATGGAAGCCGCTGGAAGGGACGGCACCATGAGGCACCTGATGAGCGGCGTGAAGCCGCAAGGCGTCGCGGTGGCGTGCTTCAAGGCGCCGAAGGCGGGGGAGCGAGACCACGACCTCCTCTGCCGACACGGGAAGCGGCTGCCGCCGCGCGGAAAGATCGCCATCCACACCGCTCCCGGTCCGAGAACGCGCCGGCGGTGCGCGTCCACCAGGAGCCTGCTTGACGGCCAGAACCTGCCGGACGCGAAGCGCACGAAGGACATCTTCGACTGCCGTATCGCCCGCATCGCCCCTTCGAGCACGACCTCGCCGACCAAGGTGCTGCGATCCTGAAGGTGTTCCTCCACCTCTCCTCCGAGGAGCCGCGCAAGCGCTTCCGCGCGCGCATCGCGAAGCCTCAGGAGAACCGGAACTTCTCCTCCCCCGACCTGGCCGAAGGCGCGCAGCGGGACGACAAGCAGCGTGCCCATGAGACGGCGATCCGCGCCATCGCCGCGCCGCACGCCCCATGGCACGTGGTGCCGCCCGATCACCCATGGTTCTCGCGTGTGGTCGTCGCCTCCGCCCTGATCGTCACCGCGGATGATGTCGATCGCGCCAACCCGACTCTTCCGCCCCGAGGGGCAAGCGAGGCTCAAGGAAGGCGCGGCGGGCCCTGGAGGCGGAGGCCGGCTTAGGGGCGCAACGACCCGGTCCGGAAACGGCCGGCGCGACCCGCTGCAGGCCGATCAGGGCGTGCGCGGCAGTTCCTGTTCAACGAGGGCGGCCCAAAACGCCGCCCCCACGACGATCGCCTCGTCGTTGAAGTCGTAGCGCGGATGGTGCACGGGGGTCGATCCCGTGCCGTCCGGCCCGCGCTGGCCGAGGCGCACGAAGCAGCCCGGCACGACGTTCGCCATGTAGGAGAAGTCCTCACCGCCCATGCGGACAGGCACGGTCCGGTGCACGTTCTCCTCGCCCAACACCCGCGCCGCCGCTTTCGCCGCTGCCTCGGTCGGCCCGGGCGCGTTGATCACCGCCGGGTAGCCGCGCTTGTAGTCGACCTGGGCGACGGCGCCGAAGCCCGCGGCGACGCTTTCGGCGAGCTCCCGGATGCGCAGTTCGATCCTGTCGCGAACGCCCTCGTCGCGGGTACGGACCGTTCCGTGCAGCATGGCGGAATTGGGGATGACGTTGCCGGCAGAGCCGGCGTGGAACTGGCAGATCGAGAGCACGGCCGGCTGGGCCGGATCGATGCCGCGGGAGACGATGCTCTGCAGGGCGAGCACGAGATGGGCTCCCACCACCACCGGGTCGATCGTCAAATGCGGCCGCGCGGCATGCCCCCCGCGCCCGGTGATCGTGATGGTGACGCGATCGGAAGCGGCCGAGACCGGGCCCTCCATCATCGCGATCTCGCCCAAGGGGAGTTCCGTGTCGTTGTGCAAGCCGTAGACGGCATCGCAGGGAAAGAGGCGGAACAGCCCCTCCTCGACCATGATCCGCCCGCCGCCGCCCCCCTCCTCGGCCGGCTGGAAGATGAAGTGCACCGTGCCGTCGAAGTTGCGCGTCTCGGCAAGGTAGCGCGCGGCGGCGAGCAGGATCGTGGTGTGGCCGTCATGGCCGCAGGCGTGCATGCGCCCCGGGTTGCGGGAGCGATGCGCGAAGTCGTTCGCCTCCTCCATCGGCAGGGCGTCCATGTCGGCGCGGATGCCGATCGCGCGCGGGCTCGAGCCGACCTTGAGCGTGCCCACCACGCCGGTGCGGGCAAGGCCGCGGTGCACGGCGATGCCCCATTCGGCGAGCTTCGCCGCGACCAGATCCGACGTCCGCACCTCCTCGAAACCGAGTTCCGGATGGGCATGAAGATCGCGCCGAAGGGCGGCGAATTCGGGCGCGAGCGCGGCGAGCCTGTTCGGGATCCGCATCGGTCTCTCTCCGGGGCCGGTGCGGCCGCACCGCGCCCAGGCGCACAGGATGGAGCGGGGGAAGCGCTCGCGCAATCGCCGCGCGGCGCTCAGCGCGTCGGCTTCGGCGGCTCGGTACCGTAGTCGTAGAAGCCCTTGCCGGTCTTGCGGCCGAGCCAGCCGGCCTCGACGTACTTCACGAGCAGGGGGCAGGGGCGGTATTTCGAATCCCCCAGCCCCTCGTGCAGCACCTGCATGATGGCAAGGCAGGTGTCGAGCCCGATGAAGTCGGCAAGCTCGAGCGGGCCCATCGGGTGGTTGGCGCCGAGCCTCATCGCGGCGTCGATCGAGCGCACGTCGCCCACCCCCTCGTGCAGGGCATAGACCGCCTCGTTGATCATCGGCACCAGGATGCGGTTGACGATGAAACCCGGAAAATCCTCCGCCACCGCAACCGTCTTGCCGAGGCGTTCGGCAAGCGCGAGGGCGGCGCGGAACGTCGCCTCGTCGGTGGCGATGCCGCGGATGATCTCGATCAGCTTCATCACCGGCACCGGGTTCATGAAGTGGATGCCGATGAACTTCGCCGGCCGGTCGGTCGCGGCGGCCAGCCGCGTGATGCTGATCGAGGAGGTGTTGGTCGCCACCAGGGCGGTTGGCTTCAGGACGGGGCAAAGGGCAGCGAAGACCGTGCGCTTCACCTCCTCGCGTTCGGTCACGGCCTCGATGACGAGATCAGCGGAGGCGAAGATCGCGTAGTCCGTTCCCGTCGCGATGCGCGCCAGCGCCTCGGCCTTGGCCTCCGCGGTGATCTGGTTCTTCGCCACCTGGCGGTCCATGTTGCGCCCGATGACGGCGAGCGCCTTCTTTAGCGCCTCGGCCGAGACGTCGAGAAGTTTCACGCGGTAGCCGGCGAGCGCGCAGACATGGGCGATGCCGCTTCCCATCTGGCCCGCCCCGATGACGCCGACCTCAGCGATCTCGGGCACGACGATCTCGGCCGAAGCCGTCTGCAAATCCATCATCCCCTCCAGCGACCGGCTCAGGCCGGCTTGTCGAGTTCAACCGCGAGTTCGGGCAAGGCCTGGAACAGGTCGGCGACCAGGCCGTAGTCGGCGACCTGGAAGATCGGCGCCTCCGCGTCCTTGTTGATGGCGACGATCACCTTGCTGTCCTTCATTCCCGCAAGGTGCTGGATCGCGCCCGAGATGCCGACCGCGATGTAGAGTTCGGGGGCGACGATCTTGCCGGTCTGGCCGATCTGGTAGTCGTTCGGCACGAAGCCGGCATCGACCGCGGCGCGCGAGGCGCCGACGGCGGCGCCAAGCCGGTCCGCCACCGCATCGATCAAGCGGAAGTTCTCCGCCGCGCCGAGCCCGCGCCCGCCGGCGACCACGACGCGCGCCGCGGTCAGCTCAGGCCGTTCGCTGCGCGCGATCTCGCGCCCGAGGAAGCGCACGCCCGGGTGGGGCGCGATGTCCCGCCCGACCGGCTCCACTGCCGCCGCCCCGCCCTGCTCCGCCACCGGGTCGAAGGACGCGGCGCGGATGGTGAGCACCTTCACCGGATCAGCCGAACGCACAGTGGCGAGAGCCGCCCCGGAGTAGATGGGGCGGACGAAGGTGTCGGCGGAGACGATGCCCGCGACCTCGCCGATCGGCTGCACGTCGAGGAGGGCGGCGAGCCGCGGCATGACGTTCTTGCCGAGCGCGGTGGCGGGCGCGACGAGATGCGAATAGCCCGGAGCCAGTGCGTGCATCAGCGCAGCGAGCGGCTCGGCAAGCAGGGCGGCAAGCGCAGGCGAATCGGCGACCAGAACCTTGGCCACACCGGGCAGCCTCGCCGCGGCCTCGGCCACGGCGGCCACCCCCTCGCCTGCCACCAGCACATCGATCTCCCCCCCGAGCCGAGCCGCGGCCGCGACCGCGCTGCGCGAGGGCTTGCGGATCTGCCCGGCGTCGTGATCGATCAGGACGAGACTGCGCATCGCTTCGCTCTCCGCCTCTTGTCGGCCCATGCGCCCTCAGATGACCTTGGCCTCCGTGCGGAGCCTCGCCACCAGTTCGGCCACCGACCCGACCTTGACGCCGGCCTTGCGCGCGGGCGGCTCCTCGACCCGAAGCACGGTCAGGCGCGGCGTGACATCGACGCCAAGCGCAGCCGGGGTCAGGGTCTCGATCGGCTTCTTGCGCGCCTTCATGATGTTCGGCAGCGAGGCGTAGCGCGGCTCGTTCAGCCTGAGATCGGCGGTGACGACGGCAGGCAGCGCGAGCTCCACCGTCTCCGTCCCGCCGTCGATCTCGCGGGTGACGCGAAGCCTGCCCTCCACCACCTCGACCTTGCTCGCGAACGCGGCTTGCGGCCAATCGAGCAGGGCGGCGAGCATCTGGCCGGTCGCGTTCATCTCGTCGTCGATCGCGAGCTTGCCGAGGATGACGAGATCGGGGCGCTCGCGGTCGACCACCGCCTTCAAAAGCTTGGCGACAGCGAGCGGCTCGAGCGCGGCGTCGGTCTCGATCAGGATGCCGCGATCCGCCCCCATGGCGAGGGCGGTGCGGATGGTCTCCTGGCAGGCGGCAGCGCCGGCCGAGACGGCGACGATCTCGGTCGCGTGCCCGCGCTCCTTCAGCCGCACCGCCTCCTCGACCGCGATCTCGTCGAAAGGGTTCATCGACATCTTCACGTTGGCGATGTCGACCCCGGATCCGTCCGCCTTCACGCGGACCTTCACGTTGTAGTCGACGACTCGCTTGACGGGGACGAGAAGCTTCATGCGCCTCCTAGAGGGATGAGGTCTGGCGCGGATGACGGGCCGTCGGGCCAGCCGCGCTGGGGCGGGCGGACGATAGGGGGGGGCACCGCGCGAGGCAAGGCGTGGCCGTTCAGCCCTTGAGCACGAGAAGGAGCAGAGCGAACAGGGCGAGGGCAGCGAACTGCAGCAACACGCGCCAGCGCATCAGCGCGTTGCTTCGCTGAGGGTCAGTCTGTCGCGCGACCCCGATCACGCCGGCAGCGAGCACGCCCAAGGTGGCGAGCATGGCAGCGGCGATGAGGATGGTGAGGGCGGTCTGCATCGCCTCTTCATGCCATGGCGGGGGCCGCGCGCCTATGGCAGGGCCTGGGCGCGGACGTAGGTCCGTCCTTGACTCCCCCGCCTTGGCCGCGTTCCGTCCGGCGGTCCCGAGGGGAACCGGTTGGAGGGTCAGACCCTGGTGCCGCGGTCCTTGTCCTGCTTCGCCGTGCTGCTGGCGGTGCTCTGCGCCCTCATCGCGCCTGCTGGGCGGTCGGGCGGAGCCGCCTTCGCCCAAGTCGCGCCGGAGGCGGCGAGCGAGCCGGCCGATCCGGCCGCGCGCGTCGAGCGCGCCGAGCCGCCTCCGCCCACGCTTCCGGCATCGCCCCCGACCGTCGCACCCGGCCCGCTGGCGATCGGCGCCGCGGAGGCGGCGCGGCTTGCTGAAGTCCTGCGCGACGAGGCCCGGCGCGCCGCGCTGATCGCCGCGCTGGAGGCGCTGGCCCGCCTCGCTCCGGCGGCCATGGCCGAGCCGGGAGCCCAACCGCCAGCGCCGATCACTTCTGCTCCTGTCGCGCAAGCGGCCCGAGCCGAACCGGCCCCGGCAACGTCGCACGCCGCAGCGCCCGCGGCCGAACCGCCGCTGCCGCTCGCGCCCGACAGCCTCGGCGCGCTTCTCCTCAAGGAACTCACCACCCGCGCCGAGGCCATCGCGGCCACGACCGTCCGCGTGCTGCACACTCTGGCCGACGCGCCGCGCGCGCTCGACTGGCTCGGACGCGTTGCCACCGACCCCGCGACGCGCGGCGGCGTTCTCCGTTCGCTCTGGCAAGTCGTCCTGCTGCTCGCCGCCGGCATCGCCGCCGAGCGCCTCGCCATTCTGGCGCTCCGCCCCCTCCGCCAGCGGCTGCTCGCGCAGGCGCCGCAGACGTGGTGGCGCAGGGTGCCGCTCGCAATCGCGGATCTCGTGCTTGACCTTCTGCCGGTGGCCGCCTTCGCCCTCGTCGCCTACAGCCTGATTCCGGTTCTGGAACGCTGGCCGTCACGGCAACTCGTGCTGCTCGTCGCCGCCAACGCCTATCTCGTCGTCCGCCTCGCCCGCGCCGCCGGCCGCTTCGTCTTCTCGCCCGATGCGCCCGCGATCCGGTTGATCCCGACCATGTCGGACGAGACCGCGGCCTACGCGCAGATCTGGGTCAACCGCATCACCATCGTTGCTCTCGCGGGCTTCGCCGCGATCGAGACCGCGCGCACCTTCGGCCTCGACGCCGCCACCGCTTCGGGCCTGTTCAAGGCGCTGTGGCTCACGATCACGCTCCTGCTCGTCGTCGTCGTGCTGCAGAACCGCGAGGCCGTACGCGAGGTGCTGCGCGCGCCCGAGGACGCGCGCGGCGCTTTCGCGGTGATCCGCAACCGCGTGGCGGACGTCTGGCACATCCTCGCCACCCTCTACCTGCTCGCCGCCTGGGTGGTGACGGCGCTCGAGATCGAGGACGGCTACGGGCGCATCCTCGCCTTCACTGTCACCACCATCCTTGTCGTCGCCGCGGCAAAGCTTGCCGAACTCGCGATAAACCGCGGGATCGAGCGGATGATGGCGATCGACCCCGCGGTCGCCAGCCGCCATGCGGGGATCGAGGCGCGGGTCAACCGCTACCTTCCGGCGCTGAAGACCCTCCTGGGTGCGGGCGTCTGGACCGCGGCGGGGGTTATCCTGCTCCAGGCCTGGGGCTTCAACGCCTTTTCCTGGTTCAGCCCCGGCAATCTCGGGCATCGCCTGCTCGGCGCGCTCGCCTCGATCGGCATCACTGTCCTGCTGGCGATCGTTGTCTGGGAGAGCGTGAACGCCGCCATCCAGCGCCGGCTCGATGCGCTGGCGCGCGATGCCCAGGCCGCGCGCAGCGCGCGGGTGCGCACGCTTTTGCCGATGCTGCGCACCCTGCTCACCGGCGTGATCGTCGTCGTCGTGGCGCTGATCACGCTCTCCGAGATCGGGGTCAACATCGCGCCCCTGCTGGCGGGAGCGGGCGTCATCGGACTTGCCATCGGCTTCGGTTCGCAGCGCCTGGTGCAGGACCTGATCACGGGCGTGTTCCTCTTGATGGAGGATGCGCTCGCCGTCGGCGATGTCGTTTCGGTTAGCGGACAAACCGGCGTGGTGGAAGGGCTTTCGATCCGGTCGATCCGCCTGCGCAGCCTGGACGGCACGGTGCACATCATCCCCTTCAGCGCCGTCACCATGGTCTCCAACATGACGAAGGACTTCGCCTTCGCCGTGTTCGACATCGGGGTCGCCTACCACGAGGACACCGACCGCGTGGTCGAGGTGCTGAAGAAGGCGGCCGAGGAGATGCGGGCGGAAGGGCGTTGGGCGGCGGTGATTCGCGAGCCGCTCGAGATTCTCGGCGTGGATCGCTTCTCCGACAGCGCGGTGGTGATCCGCGCCCGCTTCCGCACCAACGCGGGCAGCCAGTGGGCGGTCACGCGCGAGTTCAACCGCCGCTACAAGAAGGCCTTCGACGAGGCCGGCATCGAGATCCCCTTCCCCTACCGCAAGGTGGTGGTGGCGAGCGACGACGGCTCCCCGCCATCCGAGGAGACGAAGCGGGCCGCCGCCATCGCCGGCGCGGCCTGAGGCTCAGAGCCCGCCCGCGCGCGCAACCCAGAACGCGGCGACACCGCTGAACAGGGCAAGCGGGCTGGAGGCGGACGCGCGCATGACGAGAAGCGTGGCCGCCCCGCCGATCACCCCTGCCCAGCCCTCGCGGACAAGAGCGGGGGTTACGAAGGCGACGAACAGCGTGCCCGGAAGATGTTCGAGGAAAGCGCGCAGGAAGGGGCTTGGGCGGAGGCGGCGCAGCAGGAGATACCCCGAAGCGCGGGCGGCGAAGGTCACCGCCGCCATGGCGAGAATGGCAGCGAGGGAGAACGGGTCGAGGTTCACGCCGTCCCGCTCCGGCCCGAGGTCTCGACCCAGGCGCCGACCAGGCTTCCCGCCACCGCCCCGCAGACCACGGCGAGCGCGGGCTGCGGAAGCAAGAAGCCGAGGGCCAGCGCCGCCGCCGCCGCCACCGCCCACGGCAGAGCCTCGCGCCTGCCCCGCCAGAGGGGCACGAGCAAAGCGACGAAACAGGCCGGGGCGGCGAAGAACAGGGGATGGTCGGGCGGAAGCGACACCAGGGCGCCCAGGGCGTGGCCGACGGCCGTGGTGGCGAGCCAAGCGAGCCAGAGTGCGGCGACTGCGCCGAGATAGACCCCCGCGTCGTGCCGCCCGGCCCGCATCTCGGCGATCGCGAGCGCCCAGGCGTGATCGACGATCGACCCGACGGCGAGCCAACGCCGCCAGCCCCTCAGCGCGTCGAACCAGGCGGCGAGATGCGGGCCCATCAGGGCGAAGCGGAGGTTGACGGCGAGGGCGGCGAGGGCGGCGGAGATCACCGGCGCGGGGTCGGCCCAGAGTTCGAGGGCAAGGATCTGCGCGGCACCCGCAAAGACGAGCGCGCTCATCAGCGCTTGCTCCGCCGCCGAAAGCCCCTGCGCCTCGGCGAGCACTCCCACCACGAGGCCGAAGGGCACGAGCCCCAGGGTGAGAGGTGCGGCGAGGCGAAGGCCGCGCACGAAGCCGGCCCGGGTCGCGACGACCTGCATCTCAGGCGCGGCGGAAGCGCGCGATCAGCGCCTCCGCTTCCTCCGGCTCGGCGGCAAGGGCAGCCTCGGCGACACGGCGCGAGAACCCGGCGCGGGCGAGAGCGCCCAGCGCCTTCTCGCGCGTCGCGTCGCGATCGGCGGCGAAGGGGCCGAGGCGCCGGCGCTTCAGCGCGATCAGCGCGGCGGCGACCGCCGCCTCCTCGTCGGGCAGCGCCGCCGCGATGGCGGCCCCTGCCTCCTCACCCGCGCCCCGATCGGCAAGATGAGCGGCGATTGCGACCGCCGACCGCCCCGCCCGCGCAAGACGCCGCGCCCGCGCCTCGGCGAAGGCGGCATCATCCACCGCGCCCGCGGCGGCCAGCCGCTCGACGACGCGGCGCGCCTCCGCCCGCGCCCGCGCGATCTCCGCCTCCTCCGCTGCGGAAGCCGCCGCCCAGCGCGCGATGCGACGCTCGAGCACGCGGAGAAGCCCCGCCCGTGTCGTGGCGTAGCGAGCGAGATGAGCCAGCGCCGCCTCCTCGAGCGCGGCCGCGGTCGGTCGGTCGGGAGCGCGGGGAGAGCCTCGCATCAGCCCGGTTCGGGACAGACGACGACGCGCCGGCGCAGCGCCCCGGCCGTCTCGCGGGCGGGGGCGGGGATCGCGGCGTAGAGATCCTTCTCCGCCTCGACGATGGCCACCCCGGCGAAACGGGGCCCGATCCGCCGCCCCACACGCTCCCACGCCGCCGCGCCGCGCATCAAGGTGCGCCAGGGGAAAGGCGGCATGAACAGCGCACCGTCGCGGCGCACCTCGCGGAACATCGCGGTGGCGAGGAGCCGCGCGAGTTGGGAGGCGGAGAAGGGCCGACCATGGCCGAACGGTGTCGCCTCGGCGTAGGCCCACCAGCCGGTGCGATTGGGCACCACGACGATGAAGCTTCCCGTCGTCCTTCAGCACCCGCCAGACCTCGCGCAACAGCCGCCGCGCATGCTCGGCATGCTCGAGCCCGTGCACGAGCAGGACCCGGTCGAACAGGAGATCGGGGAAGGGAAGCCGGTCCTCGTGCGCCACACAGGCGAGCGAGGCGCGACGGCGCGGCCAGCGCGCCGCACCGAGCTGGGCGGGGAGGCACGCCACCGTGCAATCGCCCGTCTCGGTGCGCCAGATCCGCAGGAACGGGAGCGCGTAGCCGAGGCCCAGCGTGCGCGCGCCGGGCAGGACCGGCCAGAGGGCGCGCAGCCGCGCCCTCAGCGTGGCGATCACCACCCGACCGTGCGGCGAGGCGTAGAAGCGGGCGAGTGCGGCGACGTCCTCCGCCATGGAGGGCCTCTTAGCACGACGGCCATCGCGCCGCCTCGCCCGTTCCCGCCGGCCGCCCCTTGAGCGGTGACGCGGAGGATCGTCGGTGGTAAGGCACGGCGCGATGCCCGGCCTCGACGTCGTCGCCGTTCCCGTTCTCGCCGACAACTACGCTTGGCTCCTGCGCGACCGCGACACCGGAGCGGTCGCGGTGGTCGATCCGGGCGAGGCGGGGCCGGTCGAGCGCGCGCTCGCCGACCGTCACTGGCCGCTCGACCTCATCCTGCTCACCCATCACCACGCCGACCACGTCGGTGGCGCGGCCGACCTCCGCGCGAGCCACGGCGCGGCGCTCGTGGGGGCGGCGGCGGATCGCCATCGCCTGCCGCCGCTCGATCGCGAGGTCCATCCCGGCGACACCGTCCCGGTCGGCGACAGCGAGGCGACCGTCCTTGCGACCCCCGGCCACACCAGCGGCCACGTCGCCTACCATTTCAGCGAGGCGCGGGTGCTGGCCTGCGGCGACACCCTGTTCTCGCTCGGCTGCGGGCGGGTGTTCGAGGGCACGATGGCGGAGATGTTCGAAAGCCTCCGCCGCCTCGCCGCCCTGCCGGACGAGACGCTCGTCCTCTGCGGGCACGAGTACACGGAGGCCAATGCGCGCTTCGCTCTCCATGTCGATCCCGACAACCGGGCCCTCGCGGCGCGGGCGGAGGAGGTGCGACGGCTGCGCGCAGAAGGGCGGCCGACGCTGCCGGTCGCACTTGGCCTCGAGAAGCGCACGAACCCCTTCCTCCGCGCGCGCGACCCGGCCGACTTCGCCCGCCTCCGCTCCGAGAAGGACTCGTTCCGCTGACGCGCGCACCGCTCCATCTCCTCGACCCCGCGACCGCAGCCGAGACGGTGATCGCCGCGCTCGGCCTCGCGCCGCACCCGGAGGGCGGCTGGTTCCGCGAGACCTGGCGCGATGCGCCGGCCGACGGCTCGCGCGGCGCCGGTACCGCGATCCTCTTCCTGCTCAAGGCCGAGGAGGTGTCGCACTGGCATCGGGTGGACGCGACCGAGATCTGGCACTGGTACGGCGGCGCACCTCTCGTGCTCACCCTCTCGCCCGACGGGCACGACGCCGAGGCGCAGCTGCTCGGGCCCGATCTCGCCGCGAACCAGTTGCCGCAGCGGGTCGTTCCGGCCGGATGGTGGCAGACGGCGGCTTCGCTCGGGCGCTGGACCCTCGTCGGGCTGCACGGTGAGCCCCGCCTTCACCTTCGCGGGCTTCGAACTCGCTCCCCCCGACTGGCGGCCCAGCACGCGCCCCGCTTGCTCGCTCGCGCCCCGCGCGTCGAGCGGAACGCGATAGGCCTCGGCGAGCAGGTTGGCCTCGCAGGCCTGGGCAATGATCGCGAGCGGTTCCGCGAACATCGCCTCGGTCACGCCGAGCCCGGCGCGCCGCCCGCTCGCCGCTCGCGGCACGCTCGGCGCAGCCATCGCCGAGCGAGACCGCGAGGTGGAGCATCTCCTTGGTGCGCGCATCGCGCGCGCCCGGCGCCACCACCTCCTCCAGGACCGCTCAGGGGCGGCGCAGCATGCGGGGGTGGCGCACCGGCGCCTTCCGGCAGTTGTCGACATCCGCAACGTTCCGGGCGCGCTTAATGTCGTCGCACACCGCGCGCCCTTCCGCCGATCCGTCCTGGCCCTGGACCAGCGTCGGCGCGGAGGACGGGGCGGGCGCCGTCACGCCATGTACTGCCCGCCGTTGGCGGAGAGCGTCGCCCCGGTGATGAACGAGGCCTCGTCTGCCGTGAGGAAGGCGACGCAGCGGGCGATCTCCTCCACCGTGCCGAGCCGGCCCACGGGAATGCGGGCGATGATCTTCTCGAGCACGTCGGGGGCGACCGCGCGCACCATGTCGGTGTCGACATAGCCGGGAGCGACCGCGTTCACCGTGATGCCGTTGCGCGCCCCCTCCTGGGCGAGCGCCTTGGTGAAGCCGATCATGCCGGCCTTCGCCGCCGAATAGTTCACCTGGCCGAATTGGCCGGCGAGGCCGTTGACGGAGGAGATGTTGACGATGCGCCCGAACTTGCGCGCGTTCATCCCCTCCCAGGTGAGCTTGCAGAGGTTGAAGCAGGAGCCGAGGTTGGTGTCGATCACCGCGTCCCACATCTCGCGCGTCATGCGGCGAAGCGTGGCGTCGCGGGTGATGCCGGCGTTGTTGACCAGGATCTCGATCGGCCCCACTTCGGACTCGATCCGCTTCACCGCCTCCTCGCAGGCGGCGAAGTCGGCGGCGTCGAACTTGTAGACCTTGCACCCGGTTTCGGCGGCGAAGGCCTGGGCGGCGGCGTCGTTGCCGGCGTAGGACGCGACCACGATGCGACCCTGGGCCAAAAGCGCCTTGCAGATCCCGGCGCCGATGCCGCGGGTGCCGCCGGTGACGAGTGCCACGCGTGCCATGGGTGACGCTCCCCCTCGCTTTCGTTCAGGCTGGTTGCGGCGCCGGACAGCGCCGCCACGCAACCCTTGCCTTGGCGGCGCGCCTGCGGCAAGGCCTCATGATGACGTCCGCGGGAGAAGGTCTGTCGAGAAGGCGACTGGACGGGTCGACTTTCCGGGCCTAAGCTATCTTCGATGCTGCGAAGAAACCTGCTCCGGCTGTTGGCCGCCGTGGTGTTCATCACCGCGGTTGCCGTCGGGTTTCGTCCGCACGGGCCCGCGCTTGCGGGCGGCGACCTGCTCGTCGTCCCCGTCTGCACCGGGTCTGGAGAGAGCGTGATGGTCGCGCTGGGGCCGGATGGCTCGCCGGTCGTTCCCGAACCGGCCGCAGCGGAGCCACCGTGCCTCCTGTGCGCCGGGCTGCCGGGAGCAGAGGTTCCGCCGGCTCCGATCTTTCCCAGCCTCGATCGCCTGATCCAGCGCCACGATCTCACGCGCGCGGATGCTGCGCCGCGCGCCCCGCCCCTCCTGCTCGCCCCCGACCACCCGCCGACCGCCCCGCCCGCCATGGTCTGACCGGCAAACCGCGCCGTCCCGGCGGCGCAGCATCTCGTCAGACCGCGAAGGGAAGACTTGCCATGATCCGCAGCCGACTTGGGGCGATGCTCGCCGTCGCCCTCCTCGCCGGCGCCAGCCAGGCGTCGCCTCCTGCCGACACCGTCCTCTTCGTCTCCGCCCGCGACGCCCTCGTCGCCTATGACGCGGCGACAGGGGCGGAAAAGGCGCGCTTCGCCGCCCCTGGCGTCTCGGCCGACATGCTGATCACGCCCGAGGGGCTTCTTGTGCTGAACCACCGCGACGCCAACCAGGTGCTGATGGTGGATGCGCGGACCCTGAACGAGGTCGCCCGCATCCCATCCTCGACCATCGGCGGCACGCGGCCGGTTCACCTCTATCAGGCGCCGGACCGTGCGGACGGGCGTCGCCTTGTCGTCGTCGCCAACGACGGCAACGCCCAGCGCCCCTCGCGCGACGACAACGCCGCTCTCTTCATCGACGCGACCGACCCCGCTGCGCCGAGAGTGGCAGGCGAGGTCCGGCTCGGCATCGGCCACCACAAGATCGCGTTCTCTCGCGACGGAACCCGCTTCTCCGCCTCCAACATCGCCGACTGCGAGGAGGTGGTCGGGGTCTACGACATCGCCGACCCGGCGAAGGGTCGGCGGCTTGCCGCCATCAGCGGGGCGGACATCGGGCTTGATGGGCGCGACGGGCGGCCGGCCTGCGACCCGACGGGACAGCGCGGACGGCGCCCAGGCCCGCACGGCACGGCGACTCTCGCCGCCTCCGGTCTGCACGCGCACAACGCCAACGGCACGGGGCAATTCCTGCTCGTCGAGGCCGAGACGAATCCGCCGCGGCTCGCCGCCGTCCTGCAGACCAAGGGCGGCTCCGGCGGCGCCTCGATCGCTGCCCATCCGGGCGGTCGTTTCGCCTACGGCCCGCAGAACACGCCGCGGCAGGGCGGCGAGGGAGACCGGGCAGGGGCGCCCTGCCAGATCGGCCAGCTCGCCGTGATCGACGGGACAGAGCGTCGCCTCGCGGCCGAGGTGCCGATCCTCTACGATGCCGGCTGCACCGCCCTGCCCGCCTCGGCCGCCGGGTCGCGCCCGGCCTACGCCTTCGTCACGTCCGACGGACGCACGCTCGCCGTCACGGTCGGCACGCTGAACGCGAACGAACCGGGCCGGGCCGAGGTCCTTGTCATCTTCGACCTCGCCGACCCCGCGCGGCCGCAACAGCTCGCGTCGATCCCCGTCGGCAAGGCTGCGGGGCACCGCGACGCGGCGATCACCAAGGACGGGCGATACCTCTTCGTTCCCGGCAACGCCGATGCGTCGGTGACGGTGGTCGACCTTTCGGAACGGCGCGCCGTGCGCCGGCTTCAGGTCGCCGCTGAGCCGAACCGGGTCGCCGCCTGGAGCCCCTCGGCTGGGCCGACCAAGGCGCCCGGCACCATCACGCTCGCCGCTCGCTGAGGGCGCGGCGCGATGAGCGTGCGTCGGATGCTTGTCGGCGCGGGGCTGGCCGGGGCCCTTGTCGCTCCGGCCGCCGCCTGCGACCTCGAGGAACTGAACGCGCACCTCGCCGCCGTCTGCCTCGCCGCCGTCGAGGAGACGGAACAGGTGGCGCTTGCGCGATCGGGCGAGGCAAGCGCAGCGGAGCAGGCTGCGATCGCGCGGGCGCTGCGCCGGGTGAGGGAGCTCTGCGCCGGGGCTGACCCGATTGCCGGGGCGAGGGAGGCAGCGCGGCTTGCCCGCCTCGTCGGACGAATCGAGGGGCGGGCAGGGATCACGATTCCAATTTGGCCAAAGGAGGAAGCCAAGCGATGAAGCGCGTGGCACGGGCTATTCCCTTCGCCGTGGCAGGGTTCATGCTCACCCCGTTCGTGCTGTGGGCGGGGTTCTGGTTCTCGGGGGTCAAGGGCGTGAAGTCGGGCTTCGACGGGCCCGAGGCCGTCGTGCTGCTCCTCTCCTCCCTGCCGCTCGCCGGCCTGTTCTGGATCCGCAACCTGCGCGAGATGGGCGACGACATCGCCTCGCCGTCGCGGCTGCGTCTCGCCCGCCTGCTCACCGCCGCCCTGCCGGCCGCGATCGCCCTGATCGGCCTTGTTGGTCTGTTCTGGATGGCCTCGCTCCATCGCCCCGCCGCGTCGATCGTTCTGGTCGGGCTTGCGGTCGGCGCCGTCGCCTTCCTCGGCTGGCGGGCGGCCTCGCCCGCGGGCGAGCAGGCTTCGGGGCGGGCTGTGCGCGGCGAGGGCTGGAGTGCGGCCCAGATCCTGCTCTTCCTGTTCAACGTCGCGATGACGCTCGGTCTGCTCGCCATCGTCTGGACGCCGGCGGTGCTGTTCTACGCCGTGCTGGCGCTGGTGCCGATCGTGTTCGGCGCGATTCTCATCCTCGCCAACCAGGGCGAGGCGTCATGACGATCTGGCAACGGCTTGGGCTTGGGCTTGCCACCGCGGCGGTGGCGGGGGTGGCGGCGTGGTTCCTCGTTCCCGCCTGGCTCGCGCCGCCGAAGACGCATCAGGTCCAGATCGCGCTTCCGTCAGGGGTGACGCTCGGCGGGCCGTTCAGCTTGATTGACGAGACCGGCGCCCGAGTCACGGAGGCGACGTTCCGCGGCAGCTTCATGCTGATCTATTTCGGCTTCACCTACTGCCCCGATGTCTGTCCGACCGAGCTCGCCAAGATGGCGGCCGCCCTCGACCTCGTCGGGGCGGAGGCCGAGGAGGTGGTGCCGATCCTGATCAGCGTGGACCCCGACCGCGACACGCCCGCCGCGCTCGCGCAGTACACGGACCTCTTCCATCCGCGCTTGATCGGGCTGACCGGGACGGAGGCGGAGATCGCCGCCGCCGCGCGCGCCTTTCGCGCCTACTACGCGAAGGTGCGCACGGGGCCGGGGCCGGACGACTACACGATGGACCACTCCGCCTTCATCTACCTGATGGGGCGGCGGGGCGAGTTCGTCGCCCTGTTCAACCCGCAGACGACGCCGGAGGCGATGGCGGAGGCGATCCGCCGGGCCGTCGCCGCCTGCGCCTCGGGTTTCCACCGCACAACCGCAACACGGAGGACGCGCATGATCGCACGTCGCCTTGTCATCGCAACGCTCTGCCGCCGCGGCGCTCGCGCCGCCTCGCCCATGTCGTCGCAGGACAAGGCTCGAGATCGTCGAGCCCTGGGCGCGGGCCTCGCTCGCCGGGCGCAACAGCGCCGCCTACATGACCATCGTCAACCACGGCGCGGAGAAAGACGAACTGATTGCGGCCTCCTCGCCGGTCGCGCGCGTCGTCGAGCTTGCACACCCATCTCATGGACGGCGGGCGTGATGCGCATGCGCCAGATCGAGGCGATCGAGGTCAATGTGGGCGAACCCGCCGTGCTCCGCCCCGGAGGCCTGCACGTGATGCTGATCGGCCTCACCCGCGACCTCAAGGCCGGGGAGAGCATTCCGCTGACGTTGCGTTTCCGGAACGCCGGCGAGCGGACGATCGAGGTGCCGGTGCTGACGGCCGGCGCGACAACCCCGGGCGGCCACGGCCACCGCCACGGCCACCACCATTGAGGGCGCAACCCGCCCCGGCGAGCGAAGGGGGTGCTGCGGCACCCCCTTTTCTTTTACGCCTCAGAAACGGTGCGCGGCCCCAACGCTCAGCCGCGCTCAACGCACATCGCAATCCCCATGCCGCCGCCGATGCAGAGCGTGGCGAGCCCCTTCTTCGCGCCACGACGCTGCATTTCGTAGAGCAGCGTGGTCAGCACCCGCGCGCCGGAGGCGCCGATCGGGTGGCCGAGAGCGATCGCACCGCCGTTCACGTTCACCTTCGTCGTATCCCAGCCCATCTCCTTGTTCACCGAGATCGCCTGCGCGGCGAAGGCCTCGTTCGCCTCGATGAGATCGAGGTCGGCCACCTTCCAGCCGGCCTTGGCAAGCGCCGCCCGCGACGCAGGGACCGGTCCCGTGCCCATGAGGGCGGGATCAACCCCAGCCGTGGCCCAGGCGACGATGCGCGCCAGCGGGGTGATGCCGCGCTTCTCCGCCTCCTCGGCCGTCATCAGCACCACCGCCGCCGCCCCGTCGTTGATGCCCGAGGCGTTCCCGGCGGTGACCGTGCCGTCCTTGCTGAAGGCCGGGCGCAGCTTGGCCAGCACCTCGATCGTGGTGTCGGGCTTCGGATACTCGTCCTGTTCCACCACCACGTCGCCCTTGCGGCCCTTGACGGTGACGGGGACGATCTCGTCCTTGAAGCGGCCCGCCGCCATCGCCTCGGCCGCCTTGCGCTGCGAGTGGTAGGCGAACTCGTCCTGTTCGGCGCGGGTGATCTGATACTTCTGCGCCACGTTCTCCGCGGTCACGCCCATGTGGTAGCCGTGGAAGGCGTCCCACAGCCCGTCCTTCAGCATGGTGTCGAGGAGAGTGATTTCGCCCATCTTCTGGCCGGCGCGCAGGTTGGCGCAGTGGGGGGCCTGGGTCATGCTCTCCTGCCCGCCGGCGACGACGATGCGCGCATCGCCCTGGCGTATGGCCTGGAAGCCGAGCGCGACCGACCTGAGCCCCGACCCGCAGAGCTGGTTGATGCCGAAGGCGGTCTTCTCGTGCGGGATTCCCGCCGCCATCGCCGCCTGGCGGGCCGGGTTCTGCCCGGCGCCGGCGGAGAGGATCTGGCCCATCACCACCTCGTCCACCTCCTCGGGCGCCACCTTGGCGCGCGCGAGCGCCCCCTTGATCGCCACCGCGCCGAGCTCGTGGGCGGGAAGCGAGGCGAAGGCCCCGTTGAAGTTGCCCACAGGCGTGCGTGCGGCGGCGGCGATGACGACCTCGGTCATGACGGCTCTCCTCCGAAGGGTGTCGTTCTCACCCTTCTTGCCATGGTGCAGTGCCGAAAGAAACCGGCTCAGCGGGCAGGCCAGCCCCTTCAGAGCGTGGAGAGCCAAGCGCTGAGAGGGCGCCAGAGCGCCGCCTCGGCACCCTGACCCAGCCACCATGCCGATGTGGCCGGCGGCGGGTTCGTGCACGGCCGCCCGCGGCAGGAGCGCGGCGAGCGGGCGGGCGGATTCGGGCGGCACAATGCGGTCGCGCGCCGGGATGGCGACGAAGGCCCAGGCTGAGATGGCACGGGGATCGACCGCGAGACCCGCCACGCGCCACGCGCCGCGGGCGGGGTCGTTGCGCCCATACCAGCCGGTGAGGCACTCGCGCGCCACCGGGGCGGCGAGCGGCACGCCGTCGTTCAGCCAGTCCTCGAGCGCGACGAAGAGCCGCGCCCGCGGCGAGGCCGGATCGAGCCGCGCAAAGGCCCGGTACTTGGCGGCGACCCCGAACGGATCGAGCAGAGCGAACAGCGTCTGCAGGAGATCGACGGGCAGCGCATCGTGCAGGGCGAGAGCAGGCTCGAACAGAGGGACGAGGGCGGCGACGAAACGGGCACGGTCGGCATCGCCGGCGTGGAAGTCCCACGGCGTCGCGAGGAGGGCGAGAGCGCGCACGAGGTCGGGGCGGCGCTGCGCGGCGGCCAGCGCGAGCAGGCCCCCCATGCAGTAGCCCACAAGCACCACGGGCCCCTCGGCGAGGCGGGCGGCGGCGGCCAGCGCGCGCTCGAGCCGGCCGGCGATGTAGTCGGTGAGGGTGAACCCCCGCTCCGTCTCGCCCGGCCAGCCCCAATCGAGCAGGAGAGGGCGAAAGCCCTGCGCGGCGAGCCAGCGCAGCATCGACCCACCCTCCATCAGGTCGAGCACGTGCGCGCGGTTGACCAGGGAGGGGACGACGAAAAGCGCGGGTCCGGCAGGCGCAGACGGCGCGGTCGCGCCGTAGTCGAGCAGGCGTGAGCCGCCCTCGGCCCAGAGCGAGGGGGGGTCTTCGAGCCGTCTCTGCCAGGGATGGCGGCGGTAGGCGGCGATGCCGGCGATCAGCGCCCGGTCGTCCTCGTTCAGCGCGCGGAAGGCGGCGAGCGCGAGGTCAGTCGGGTCGTGGCCGCTCCGCTCGAGCCGCCTTGCGAGGTCGGCGAGGCGCGGATCGTCCGGCGCCAGGATCCGGTCGAGCAGTGTTTTCCAGGGACGCAAGGCGGCGTTCGATGGCCTCGAGCCGCTCGAGGACGGCGGCGAGGAGAGGCTCAGCAGGGCCGCCGGTAGGGCCGTTCGCCGGAGTGCTGCGAGCATCAGGTGCAGGACGAGCGGGCGCGGCCCCCGCCGTCTCAGCGGTCCCGGCGAGGAAGGGTTCATCCGCGGTTTCGGCTTTCGGGGCGGCGCGCAGCCCGGCCGCGGCGAAGCCCGCCCAGAGGGAGAGGAGCCTGATCCAGGTCTCCTGCGCCTCGCGGTCCGTCGCCAGGGCAGCGAGTTCGCTCTGCCACAGTGTGATCCAGTCGCGCGCCAGGCTGTCGAGATCCTCTGCCCCTGATCCGTCCATACCGGCCTTCCATCGTCCGGGCGGATGGTAGTCCGTTCGCGGGTGCGAAGGAACGCTCGCCCCCAAGACGGGCGGGGCGGCGTTTCCGAGTGCCGAGATGGTTCCGCGGTGGTAAGCTGCGGCGCAACACGAGGTGTCGAGGAAGGGCTTTCGCCATGGCCGAAGCACGGCGCAGGGACGAGACCGAAACACCACCCGGAGAGACCCCGGCCGGGCCCGGCCCGGTTGTGGTCAAGAAATACGCCAATCGCCGCCTCTACAACACCGAAGCCTCCTCCTACGTCACCCTCGACCATCTTGCCCAGATGGTGAAGGAGGGGCGGGAGTTCGTCGTCTACGACGCTAAAAGCGGGGAGGACATCACGCGCCAAGTGCTGACCCAGATCATCGTCGAGGAGGAGGGCAAGGGGCGGGCTTTGCTGCCGATCGGCTTCCTCCGCCAATTGATCAGTTTCTATGACGACAGTTTGCAGGCGCTGGTGCCGCGGTATCTGGAGATGACGATGGGGGCTTTCGCGCGCCAGCAGGAGCAGATGCGGCGGGCGATGCAGCAGACAATGGAAGGCTTCTTCCCCTTCTCGATGGAGGAGATGGGGCGGCAGAACGCGGCGATGCTCGAGCGCGCCTTTGCCTGGTTCACGCCCTTCTACCGCGCCCCGGCGCCTGCCGCCGAGGCGGATGAGCGGGAGGCGGAGCTTGCGCGGCTGCGCGAGGAGGTGGAGCGGCTGAAGAAGGCGCTCGCCGCGCTGGAGGAGGAGCGGGCGAAGGGCTGAGCCTTGGCCGGCCGCGGGGCGCGCGGCGCTCAGGCGGCGAGCAGGCGTGGGTGCGAGGGAAAGGAGGTCGGCCGGGTGGGCGGCGACGGCATCCGCCCCGTCGGCCATCGCCCGGGTGCCGTAGCCCCAGGTGGCGAAGACGACCGGAAGCTTCGCTCCCTTGGCCGCTTCGACGTCGTTGCGGTGATCGCCCACCATGAGGGCGGAGCCGGGCGCGCCGCCGGCGGCCTCGAGGGTGGCGAGCAGGTGGCGCGGGTCTGGCTTGCGGAAGGGGAAGGTGTCGCCGCCGCCGATGGCGGCGAAGTGGGGGCTGAGCCTCAGGGCGTCGAGCAGGTGGCGCGTCGCGGCCTCGGGCTTGTTGGTGCAGACGGCGAGGGTGAAACCCGCGTCGGCGAGGCGGGCAAGCGTGGCGGCCACACCGGGGAAGGCTTCGGTGTGGACGGCGGCGTTGGCGGTGTAGTCGGCGAGGAAGGCCTGGAAGGCGGCTTCGTCGAAGGGGTGGTTGCGCGAGGCGAGGGCCTTTTCGATCAGGGCGCGGGCGCCGTCGCCGATCCAGGAGATGATTTCGCCGCGGGTGAAGGGGGCAAGGCCCAGGGTTTCGGCCATGCGGTTTGCGGCGGCGTGCAGGTCGGCCGCGGAGTCGACGAGGGTTCCGTCGAGGTCGAAGAGGATGGTGGGCACAGGGGGCTCGCGTCGGGTGGCGGCGGCGTTGTCGGCCGCCGGGCGGGGGACGTCAAGCCTTCCGAGTTGCGAAGGAAGCGCGAGAGGGGTGTGGCTCCGTTTCGGGGGCCGTTGGCGCCCCGTCAGGCGTCCTCGGGTTCGAAGTAGTCGCTGTCGACGTCCTTGATCTCGATGGTGCGCTTGGTGCGGACGCCGACATTGTGGCGGATCATCAGGTCAGCAAGCCGCTCACCGTCGATCAGCACGATGCGCAAAGAGGGGATGGTGCGCGCGGCGTCCTCCGCTTGGCGGGTAAAGGTGCTGGTGGTGATGAGCACGCCTTTGGTGGCGCCGCGCATCTGCAGCGCGCCGATGAAGGTTCTGGATCACCGGGGCGCCGACGGCGGTGTCGCCGTAGCGCTTGGCTTGGACATAGATGCGGTCGAGCCCGAGTCGATCCTCTTCGATGACCCCGTCGATCCCGCCGTCGCCCGCGCCCGCCGTGACCACTTGCGAGGCGCCGCCGGAGCCCGCGCCGTAACCGAGGGCCTTCAGCACGTCGAGCACGACGCGTTCGAAGAAACCGCGGCGGTCAGAGGAACGCAGCCGAACGAGGAGGTCAGTCCCTCGGCGCGGTGTCGACTTCCCGGCCTGAGCGGCGAGCTCGAGCCTCTCCTCCGGCGGATGAACGCCGTCGCGACCGGGGCAGCCTGGTGCTCACCGAGGGGCTTTCCGTGGCGGCTCGGAAGCGTCTGGCACCAGAAGCCTGACGCGCGCGATCGTTCTCGAAACGTCGGGAACTCCGGAAAACGCTCGCAGCACGGCGTTGTCGATTCCGCTGCGGATTTTCGCGCCAAGGAGTGCCAGACCGCGATCGGTGTTATCTCGACCGATGCCCACGTCTGCGGCTGGTCGAACCAAGCCCCAGCCTGCTTCATGTAGCGTCTTCGGCCCAGCCGGATGCGGCTGTGAATACACGGTCACGCCCCTGCCGGAAGCGGGATCTCCTGCGCCCGTTCCTGTGGAGAGAGATCGAACAGATGCCGCGAGCGTCGACGCGAGAGGTCGCGGATGTGCTTCGGACCTCCAGCTGCACGATTCGCAGCACCGGAAGCATCGCGTCTCGTAATCCGGGATCGCCACCTGAAGCCCCTCCAACCGGGACAGGATCGGGAGCGGCGTGCGAGGCGGCATTCCGGCGGAGAACCGATGAAACCCGCGTCTACTCCACCACCTCGGGCGCGCGCTCCTCGTCGCCCTCGCCGGCGTCGCCCTCGGGCTTGGGCAGAGCCGCCACGGGGACCTCGATGAAGGTGAAGGTGAGCGACTTCGACCCCTCATCCAGCCCCACGCGCACCGCCCCGCCCTTGGCGAGCTTGCCGAACAGGAGCTCCTCGGCCAGCGGCTTCTTGATGTGCTCCTGGATGACGCGCGCGAGCGGACGCGCCCCGTAGAGCGGGTCGTAGCCCTTCTCGGCGAGCCAGGCGCGGGCGGCGTCCGTGAGTTCGATGGTGACGTTGCGATCGGCGAGCTGCGCCTCGAGCTGCATGACGAACTTGTCGACCACGCGCGCGACGATGTCGGGCGTGAGATTGGCGAAGGGGATGATGGCGTCGAGCCGGTTGCGGAACTCGGGCGTGAACAGCCTCTTCACCGCCTCCTCGTCCTCGCCCACGCGCACGCTGCGCTCGAAGCCGATGGCGGGCTTGGCCATGTCGGCCGCGCCGGCGTTCGAGGTCATGATCAGGATCACGTTGCGGAAATCGACCTGCTTGCCGTTGTGGTCGGTGAGCTTGCCGTGATCCATCACCTGCAACAGGATGTTGAACAGGTCGGGGTGCGCCTTCTCGATCTCATCGAGCAGCAGCACGCAGTGCGGGTTCTGGTCGATCGCGTCGGTGAGCAGGCCGCCCTGGTCGAAGCCGACATAGCCGGGCGGGGCGCCGATCAGGCGCGAGACCGAGTGGCGCTCCATGTACTCCGACATGTCGAAGCGGATGAGCTGAATGCCCATCGTCTTGGCGAGCTGCTTGGCGACCTCGGTCTTGCCCACGCCGGTGGGGCCGGTGAAGAGGTAGCAGCCGATGGGCTTCTCGCCGTCGCGCAGGCCCGCGCGGGCGAGCTTGATCGCTGCCGCCAGCGCCTCGATCGCCTTGTCCTGGCCGAAGACCAGGCGCTTGAGGTCGCGCTCGAGGTTCTTCAGCACCTCCTTGTCGTCCGCCGAGACGGATTTGGGCGGGATGCGCGCGATCTTGGCGACGATGTCCTCGACGTCCTTCACGGTGACGGTCTTGCGCCGCTTGTTCTCGGGAAGCAGCATGCGCGCCGCCCCCACCTCGTCGATCACGTCGATCGCCTTGTCGGGCAGCTTGCGGTCGTGGATGTAGCGGGCGGAGAGCTCGACCGCGGCCTTGATCGCCTCGTCCGTGTAGCGCACCTTGTGGTGCTTCTCGTAGTTGGCCTTCAGCCCCTTGAGGATCTTGATCGTATCCTCGATGGACGGTTCCGCCACGTCGATCTTCTGGAAGCGGCGCACCAGCGCGCGGTCCTTCTCGAAGTAGTTGCGGTACTCCTTGTAGGTGGTGGAGCCGATGCAGCGCAGCGTGCCCGAAGCAAGCGCCGGCTTGAGCAGGTTGGAGGCGTCCATCGCGCCCCCCGAGGTGGCGCCCGCGCCGATGACGGTGTGGATCTCGTCGATGAAGAGGATGGCGCCGGGCTGGGCTTCGAGCTCCGCCACCACCGCCTTCAGGCGCTCCTCGAAGTCGCCGCGGTAGCGCGTGCCGGCAAGCAGCGCGCCCATGTCGAGGGCGTAGATGGTGCAGCGGGCAAGCACCTCCGGCACGTCGCCTTCGACGATCCGCTTGGCGAGCCCTTCCGCGATCGCAGTCTTGCCCACGCCGGGGTCGCCCACGTACAGCGGGTTGTTCTTGGTGCGCCGGCAGAGGATCTGGATGGTGCGCTCGACCTCCGCCTCGCGGCCGATCAGCGGATCGATCTTCCCCTGCGCCGCCTTGCGGTTGAGGTTGATGCAGTAGTTGGCCAAAGCCTCCTGGCCGCGGCGGGAGGATTTCTCCTCGCGCCCCGAACCCTCGTCGTCATGCGAGCCCGAGCCCTGGATGGGGCGGCGTTCCGACTTGCCGGGCACCTTGGCGATGCCGTGGCTGATGAAGTTGACGGCATCGAGCCGCGTCATGTCCTGCTGCTGCAGGTAGTAGACGGCGTGGCTCTCGCGCTCGGAGAAAAGGGCGACGAGCACGTTCGCTCCCGTGACCTCGTCCCGCCCCGAGGACTGGACGTGGATGGCCGCCCGCTGCACGACGCGCTGGAACCCTGCGGTCGGCTTCGGGTCGCCCGGGCGGTCGGTGACCAAGCCGGCGAGGTCCTTGTCGAGGAACTCGATGAGGTCGCGGCGGAGCTTGTCGATGTCCACCGCGCAGGCCTTCAGCACGGCGGCGGCGTCGGCATCCTCGGACAGCGACAACAGGAGGTGCTCGAGGGTGGCGTATTCGTGGCGTCGTTCGGCGGCGTAGGCGAGGGCGCGATGGAGAGTCTGCTCGAGGTTGCGCGACAGCATCAGGTCCTTCTCCTCCGCCCGGCATGGCGGTGCACTGGCCCGCCCCGGGTTGCGCGCGACACCACCGTCGCGTCGCCTCCCCCCATCATGCGGGGGGAACGGTGAACAATGTCACTCCCGTCCCGCATCACTCCTTCTCGATGGTGCATTGGAGCGGGTGCTGGTGCTGCCTGGCGAGATCCATCACCTGGGTCACCTTGGTTTCCGCCACCTCGTAGGTGTAGACGCCGCACACGCCCACGCCCCGTCGGTGCACGTGCAGCATGATGCGGGTGGCTTCCTCGCGCGACTTGTTGAAGAAGCGTTCGAGCACGTGGACGACGAACTCCATCGGCGTGTAGTCGTCGTTCAGCATCAGGACCTTGTACATGCTCGGCTTGCGCGTCTTCGGCCGCGCCTTGACGACGACGCCCGTGTTCGGGGTCTCGCCACCGCCGTTACGCTTGTCGGTCTCGCTCATCGCTCCCGATGCGGCAATCCGATCAGGCGCCCTGTTGCGCCCGATGCAAAGCATATCGGAAGCGGGACGCGGGCGGAAAGGGTGTCGGTACGTGTCGGGCCCGCGCGCACGATCGCGTGTAGGGCAGAGGAGACGAAGACGGGCCCGGCGGCGCATGGCCGCCGGGCCCGCCTCGCACAAGGGGATCGGAGGGAGGGGCAGCGCCCCACCCCTCTCCGCCCTCAGGCGGCGAGGGGGCGGGTCAGCGTCGTCATCGCCGCGTTGACCCGCTCGGCCACGGGTGCGAACGCCTTCTCGGCGAGCTTGGCGCCGTGCTCGGAGAGCTTCCCGGCCTCGGCGACCAGCTTCTCCATCGCCGCCTTGGCGAAGGTCATCTGCAGGTCCATCGCCTCGCGCAGGCTCTTGGCCGAGGCGAGCGCCTTGGCGTTGGCCATCGTCTCGTCGAAGGCGGTCTGCTGCGCGGCGAGCAGGCTCTTGGCGATCTCCTGCATGCCCTCCGTCAGCACGGTGGTGGACTTCAGCATCGCCTCGAGGTTGCCGCGGGCGAGTTCCACCACGGCCTCGAACTGCTTCTGCGCGGCGGCGACGTGCTTCGCCGCCTCCTCCATCTGCGCCTTGAAGGCGGCCTGAGCCTGCTCCACGCCGGCCTTCACCTGGTCGATGGTCTTCTCGGCGACCTCGGCCGTGGTCTCGACGATCGCCTTGGTCTTCGCGGTCATGGCGGGGCTCCTTTCCTCGTCCGCTGAAGGTTTTGCTGCGGTGCAGCACGGCCGCACCATGAGTGATCTGCGTGTGGCTGTCAAGCGATTTTGTTGCACTGCGTCATGAGGCGCAGATGCCACAGAGGCGCAAGCAACCGCGCCGAACTCGTTGTCTTTTGCGGATTTCGCGTGGACAGCCTGAAGGAACGCCCGATACCCTCTGGCCCTCAGCCGAGTCGCCCACCCAGCCGGAGCCAACGCATGCCGTCTGCCCGCCGCCCGAACGCCGCCCGATGCGACGGCTGATCGCCGCCGCCCTGTTCGCCGTCCTCGCCACCGAGCCGGCGCGGGCCCAAGTCGGCAGCGACCGCTACGCCTCCATCGTCGTCGACGTCGGAACGGGGCGCGTGCTCTCGGCGGTGAACGCGGACGCCCCGCGTCACCCGGCGTCCCTGACCAAGATGATGACCGCCTACATGGTGTTCGAGGCGGTGCGCAACCGCCGCCTCACCTGGTCAACCCCCGTGGTGTTCTCCGCCCACGCTGCGGCCCAGTCGCCCTCCAAGCTCGGGCTGCCCGCCGGCACCCGCCTCACGCTGGAGGAGGCGACGCTTGCGATGATCACGCGGTCGGCGAACGACGCCGCCGCCGCGATCGCCGAAACCCTCGGCGGGACGGAGGCCAACTTCGCCCGGCTGATGACCCTGCGTGCGCGCAGCCTCGGCATGACCAGCACCACCTTCCGCAACGCCTCGGGCCTCCCTGACCCAGATCAGATCACCACCGCGCGCGACATGGCGACCCTCGGGCTGCGCCTGATCCAGGACTTCCCGGCCGAGTACCGCCTGTTCTCCACCACCGAGACGCGGGTGCGAAACCTAAGGCTATACAACCACAACCGGATGCTCGCGACCTACGAAGGGACGGACGGGATCAAGACCGGGTTCATCCGCTCCTCCGGCTTCAACTTGGTCGCCTCCGCCGTGCGCGGCGGGCGCCGTCTGGTCGGGGTGGTGATGGGCGGTGCCTCGGCCGTCGAGCGCGACGAGCATATGGCCGAGCTGTTCGATCAGGCCTTCGGCTCGAGCGGCGTAAGGATCGCCCACGCCGGACCGACGCTCGCCCTGGTGCCCCGCGCCCGCGCCGAAGCCCCGCGGACCGAGCCGCAGCGGCCGGCGGCGGCCCGCCCGCCGGTCCAGCCCGCGCGCCCGGCCCCTTCGCATGCCGCTTGGGCGGTGCAGGTCGGCGCATTCGCCGACCGAGAGGGGGCGCAGATGGCGGCACGGGCGGCACGGCGCGCCCTCGGCAGCGGCACCGTCGCGATCGAGGAGACACGCCTCGCCGGCCGCACGGTCTGGCGCGCCCGGGTCACCGGAGTGGGCGAAGAGGAAGCGCGGCGGTTCTGCGCGCAACGGGCGCGCGCCCGGCAGGAGTGCGCGTTGATCGCGCCCGCCGCCGCCGCCGCCCCGCCGGCCGGGGCGCGGCGCACCGTCGATGCCACTCCCGCGGCTGCCGCGCCGCGGGGCTGATCGCCCCGCCCGTCAGCGCATCGCCCCGCGCGCGTCCACCGGAAACACCGTCTCCACCCGGCCGCCGCGGACACCCACGAACCAGTCGTGGCGATCGACCGTCGGGTCGCAATGGCCGGGAATGAGGCGGAGCTTCTGCCCAAGCTTCGGCCCCGCCACGGCGGCCGGATCCCAGGCGAGGGTGAAGTGCTCGTCCGAGGCGGAGGTGACCGTGACCCCGGGTATGTCGGCGACCAGCGGGAGCCCCGAATCGATCGCCACCCCCTTGTGGCCGACATCGAGCACCGCCCGGCCCGGCGCGGGGGCGCTGATGACGGTGGCGAGAACGAACAGGGCCTGGGCGAAGTCGGCGACCGGGCGGCCCGAGGGGTCGAGGTTGCGGGCGTAGTCCGCGTCCATCAGGGCGTAGGAGCCGACCTGAAGCTCGGTCCACACCCCGGCAGCAAGTTCGTGCGCGAAGGCCCCCGTGCCGCCGCCGGAGACGATCTTCGCGTGCAGCCCCCGTTCGGCGAGGGCGGCGAGGGTCTCGCGCACCGAAGCGGCGGCGCGCGCGATGGCTTCGGCCCGTTCGGCATCGCTGCGCAGGTGCTGGGCGCGGCCGTGATAGGCCTGCAGCCCGGCGAAGCCCAGGCGCGTGGAGTGCGCCACCCGCTCGGCGAGCGCCGCCGCCGGCGCAGCCGGGGGCAATGCCGCAGCGCCCCTGGCCGACGTCGATCTCCACCAGCACCTCGATCCGCGCCCCGCAGGCCTCAGCCGCCTGCTCGAGCGCCCAGACCTGCTCGGCGTCGTCGACACAGACCATCACGTCGGCGAGCCGGGTCAGGCCCATCAGCCGGCGGAGCTTGGCCTCGCCCCACACCTCGTTGGAGACGAGCACGCTGCGCACGCCGCCCCAGACGAGGGCCTCGGCCTCGCCCACCTTCTGCACGCAGGCCCCCACCGCGCCGCGCGTCGATCTGCAGCCGCGCGATGGTCGCGGACTTGTGCGTCTTGGCGTGGGGGCGGAGCGCGACCCCCGTGCCGGCGACGCGGGCGGCCATGCGATCGAGGTTGGCCTCGAAGGCATCGAGGTCGATGAGCAGGGCCGGGGTGTCGATGGCGTCGAGCGCATCGCCCGGCAAGGCGGGAGGGCCGTGTCGCATCGGGCCTGCAGGAGGAGGGTTGAGTGCTGCGGCTCCCTTAGCGCAGTCGCAAGGGGCGGGCGAGAGGGCGGCGGCCGCCCGGGTAGACGGCGGACCGTCGGAAAATTTGACACTTCGCGGCGGCTCGGTGTCTGCGGCGGCGGGGCGGAGCGGCCGCCGCCGCGCCTCAGCCCGTTTTTTCCGCCGGAACACGGCTTTTCGGACAGCGCCCGAGCGCTCTTGGCCAGCTCCCTTCTGCTGCGCGCGTCCGGTGGGCGGCACACCACTGTCGGAAAACTTGACAGGGGCGGCGAAAAGGGCCGTTTCGGACCAAAAAACCTGTGTTCGATCAAAGGGTTCCGGTTGATGGCATCGCTTTTGCTGTGGAGGAACCGGGCGGCGGGTGAGGGGTACGTGCCGCCGCGACAAAGCAAAGGAGGAAGGGAACAGGGGAAGGAGGACTGAAACGGATGCGGTTACGAACGGCACTTCTGGCCTCAGCGCTGTGCGTCGCGGCGGCTGGGCCGGCGATGGCGCAGGGCTTCCTGGTCAGCGGCAACGGCAAGGTCGCGATCGGCATCAACCCGGAAGGGCATCTCGACGTGAACGTCGAGCGTCTGGGAGGGCCGGCGACTTTGAATACGACGGGCGGGCGCGAACTGGGGATCGCCTTCAACTACGCGGGTCAGGGTGGGCGGACCGGCTGGAACGACGCCCTGTCGCCCGGCTGCCTCTGCGAGGCCTGGGGTGTCGCCGGCAATGGTCGGGGCAACCAAATCGGACGGGCCACCGGTAACCAGGGCATCACGCTCGTCTCGCAGACCTTCGTCCCCGGCACGTCCTTCACCTCCGTCACCACCGCGGCGGATTCGGGGCTCAAGGTCACCCACACCTTCACCCAAGCCGTGCAGACGGCGACGGGCGCCCTGTTCAAGGCGGCGGTGACGATCGAGAACCCGACGGCGGCGACGATCACGGATGTCCGCTACGCCCGCGCGATGGACTGGGACATTCCGCCGACCGAGTTCACGGAGTGGGTGACTCACAAGGGTGTTCCGACCACCACCACCCTCCTGCGCGCGACCAACGACGGGTTCGCCAACGCCAACCCGATGACCGCCGACGTCGAACGTGGGCATTGAGGGGTGCCGCCGAACACCGAGGGGCTGCAGGGCGCGTCGCCTTTCGACCACGGCTCACTGTTCGTGTTCGGCTTCGGCGCTTTAAGCCCGGGTCAGACCTACTCCTTCGACATCTTCTACGGCGCGGGGGAGAACGAGAAGGATGCGCTGACGCTCCTTTCCCTCGTCAGCCCCGAACTCTACAGCCTCGGCCAGTCGAGCCTCGGTGGGCGCCGCCGCGACGACCTTCCGACCTTCGTCTTCGCCTTCCGCGGCGTGGGCGGGGAGATCATCGTCCCGCCCCCGCCTCCAGGGGAAGTCGGCGTGCCCGAGCCCGCCTCGCTCGCCCTGCTCGGCCTCGGCCTCCTCGGCCTCGGCTTGGCGCGCCGCCGGGCCTGACGGCGCTCGCGATCCATCGCAGGGGGCGGCGTCCGCCACGGCGCCGCCCCTTCGCATTCCGCCGCACACCCGGCACCATCGCCTCGCCATGCGACGCCTCGCCGCCGCCCTCCTCCTCGCCGCCGCATTCGGATGCCGGGTCGAAGCGTCCGGTCTCCTCACCCCGGCCGAGCGGCCGCCGCCCGGCCCTCTCGCCGAGGTGATCGCCCTGATCGAGGAGGGGCGCCTCGCCGAGGCTGACCTTCGGCTCGCCGTGCTGCGCGCCGCCGCCCCGCGCGACCCCGCGCTCGCTTTGATCGCCGCCGAGCTCGCCGCCCGGCGGGGCGACGCGCACGCCGCCGAAGCCGAACTCCGCGCCGGCCTCGCCTCTGCGCCGCAGGCGACGGCCCTGTGGCGCGCCCTCGGCCGGCTGAAGGCGCTGACCGGCGACCCCGAAGCCATGGATCAGGCCTTCCGCAGCGCGCAGGCGGCCCGGCCTGAGGAGGCGGCGAACGCGATCGAGGCGGCCGAGCTCTGGCACGAACGCTTCCTGCGCGCCGACCGCTCCCTCCCCCATTACGCGCGCGCCCGCGCCCTCGCCCCCCAGGATGCTTGGCTCGCTTGGCGCCACGGCGTGGCCCTCGCCCGCGCCGGGCGCGCGGCGGAGGCGCTCGCCGCCCTCGAGCAGGCCGCGGAGCTCGACCCCTCTTCGCCGCAGCCCGACCTCACCCGCGGCCGGCTCCTCGCCGACCTCGGTCGTCCTGCCGAGGCTCTTGCCGCCTTCACGCGCGCTCTCGCGCGACGGCCCGACCATACCGAGACGCGGCTCGCCCGCGCCTCACTTGCCCTTGGCCAGGGCCGCTTCGCCGACGCGGTCGCCGACTTCGACCGGGCGGCGCGCGAACGCCCCGACCTCGCCGAGCCATGGGTCGGGCTCGGCATGGCGCTGGAGCGGACGGGGAACATCCCCGGCGCGGTTGCCGCCTACCGAAACGCCTTGGCGCGGGCTCCGAGCGATCCCGTCGCCCTGAACAACCTCGCTTGGCTGCTTGCTCTCGGCGCAGGCGACGCGGCTGAGGCGCTGGCGCTCGCTCGTCGCGCCGCCGACCTGCTGCCGGGCGACCCGAATGTTGCGACCACCCTCGGCGAGGCACTTGCGCCGTACCGGCGCTTTGCCCGAGGCGGAGGCCGCCTTCGACCGCGCCATCGCCGTCCGACCGACGGCGGAACGGCACTATCGCCGCGGCCTTGCCCGCGAGGCGCGCGGCGACCGGGACGGAGCGCTCGCCGATCTGGACCGCGCCCTCGCCCTTGATCCCGGCCATGCCATGGCCCGGGCGGATCGGCAACGCCTCGGGCCCTGACACGCCAAGTCCTGCCGCCGGTCTCAGCGCCCGCTGTTTCCGACTCTCGTCGTGTGCAGGAGCCGTGCCATCCCCGCAGTTGGCGCGGCTTCGGACGAGTCCTCGGTCCGCCGCCGAAGCGTGTCGTTCGTATTGCGCCTGCTCGGACGCAAACGTTGCCGCCGCCGCCCAGCCGCCCCTGCCAACCGCCCCGCCTCGCGCCTCGTCTTCAAAGCTCGCCGGCCCGACGCTTGCGGGCCCGCCCAACGGACCGTGCGCTGTCAGCGCCGCATCAAGGCCCAGATCAGGATCCCGGCAGCCACCGACACGTTGAGGCTCTCCACCCGGCCCGACCCCGGGATCGTCACTCGTGCGGCGCAGGCGGCGACGGTCTCGGCCGCCGGGCCCTGCTCCTCGTTGCCGAGCACAAGCGCCACCGGGCGGTCCTTCGGCAGCCCATCCGGTGACTCGCCCCCGGCGGCGACCGCGGCGACGGTGAGGAACCCTTCGCCGATCGCGGTCAGGGCCGGGCCGAGCGCGGCGGCGCGATAGAGGGTGAGATGCTCAAGCCCGCCCTCGGCGATCCGGTGCGCCGAGTCCGTCGGCCCGCATTGCTTCGGGTGGGACGACAGCACCAGCCGATCCAGCCCGAAGAACGCCGCCGTCCGCGCGATCGCGCCGAGATTGTGGCTGTTGCCGATCCCGTCGAGCACGAGGAGCAAGGGCAGACGCTCGCGCGCCGCCAGCACCGCCGCCGGGTCGAAGGCCGGGATCGCCTTCGGCCGCGCCACCGCGACGATGCCGCCGTGGTGCGTGGTGCCGGCGATGCGGTCGAGTTCGGCGCGCGACACCATGCGGTAGGGCCGCCGCGCCTGGGCCAGCGCCTTGCAGAACGGGCCGACGGTCTCCCGCAGCCCCTCCTCGTAGAACAGCCGCTCCACCCGCTGCGGCGCGCGCGCAAAGAGAGCGGAGACAGCGGCAAGCCCGGCGATGCGCACGAGGTCGGTCTCCTCGTCCCGGGCGGGGCGCACAAGCCCGGGGGCAGGACGGCGCGCCTCCACGCCCGGCCGCAGCGGGCCGGGCCGGTCGGGGCGCGCGCGCTCGCGCGAAGGCGGGCCAGGGGGGCGCATGGGCCGCTGAATGCCGAACGCGGCGAAGGCGGGCAAGCCCCGGGGGTGGACGGCGCCCGCTGCCCCGCCTAGCCTCCGCACCGCCGTGGACATCGCCTCCATCCCGCTGCCACCCCACGGACCAAAGCCCGACCGGATCGCCCGGCCCCGCCCGGCAGCGTCGCTCGTCCTGGTGCGCGACACCACCGATGGCCCTGCCGTGCTGATGGGGCAGAGGCGCGGCGATGCCCGGTTCATGCCGAACCGGCTCGGTCTTCCCCGGCGGCGCCGTCGACCGAGCCGACCACGCCGTGCGCTTCGCCTCCCCGCCCCCGGCCCGCCTCGTCGCCGCCTTCGGCCGCCACGCCGAGGCTCTGGCCGCCGCCGCCATCCGCGAGACCTTCGAGGAGACTGGGCTCAGGCTGGCCGGCCCGGCCCCGCCCGGCAGCCGCTCGCCCGGGCGCGGCGTGTGGGCCGCCTTCCGCGCCGGCGGGCTCTGCTGCCCGACCCCTCGGCGCTGGTGCCGTCTGTGTCGGCTGATCACGCCGACCTTCATGGCGATCCGCTTCGACGCCCGCTTCTTCGCCGCTCCTGCCGAGGCGGCGCAGGGCCTGCTCAGCGGCGGGGGAGAACTCTCCGACCTGCGTTGGATCCCGCTTGCAGAGGCCCGAGGGCGCGACCTCGCTCTGCCGCAAAAGGTCGTGCTGGCCGAACTGTCGGCTTGGCTGGAGGCGGGCCGTCCTGAGCGGTCGGAGGCCCCGCTCTGGCGCGAGATCGGCGAGCGGCTGGTGCGCGTCCCGCGCCTCGCCGCCGAGGCCAAGCCCTAGCGCGCAATCGCCCCTGCCGCGATCCGTCCCTCCCTTTCCAGCTTGGCGAGGTGCGCCTCGAGCGTGCGCCGCGCCGCCCAGGCAAGACGCCCTTCCAGGCCCGGATAGAGCCGGAAGAGCAGCCCCTCCACGCTCGCCACCCCAGCCGCCACTGCCTCCAGGATCTGGGCCTCGCGGGCTTGGCGATGGGCGAGGAGAGCGCGCACGAGGTGCTGCGGCTCAGCGACCGGCGGGCCGTGGCCTGAAAGATAAAGCGCATCCTCCCGCGCGAGCAGGCGCGCGAGGCTTGCCATGTAGGCCGCCATGTCGCCGTCGGGCGGGATCACCACCGAACTCGACCAGCCCATCACGTGGTCGCCCGAGAACAGGATGCCCCTCCCTTCGAGAGCGAAGCAGACATGGTCGGAGGCGTGGCCGGGCGTGTGGAGAGCGACGAGGCGCCACTCCGGCCCTTCGACCGCGTCGCCCTCGGCGAGCGGGAGGTCAGGGGGAGGCAGCGGGACGCTTGCCGAGGCCGCTGGCGGGCCGCCCCAGGCTGCGACCGGCGCGCCGACGGCGCGGGCCAGCGCGGCTGCGCCCGGGGCGTGGTCGCGATGGTGATGGGTGACGAGGACATGGGTCACCCGCTCGCCGGCGAGCGCGGCGAGGATCGCTGCCCGGTGCTCCGGGTCCTCCGGCCCCGGGTCGATGACCGCCACCGCGCCGCGGCCGACCAGCCACGTGTTGGTGCCGTGATAGGTGTAAGGTCCCGCATTGCGGGCGACGATCCGGCGTATCCCCGGCGCCACCTCGACGGCCGTGCCGTAGGCGGGGGCGGGTTCGGTCAGGAAGGCCTGGCGCATGGGGCGATCCTGCCGCAGCCGTTCCCGTCGCGCAGCAGGCGGCGTGCGCCGGGTCACAGCGTCGGGCGGCGTCAGACGGCGAGGATGCGCCCGCGCATCTGCCATTCACTGTTTGTTCAGACGGGGAGAGAAAGTTCGGCGTAGAGAGGGTTGGCGATGCTCCGCTTTGTCACACCGGTTCTGTTCGCTCTGCTTGCCTTCGGGGCGCTCGCCGCCGCCGTCATCGAGAGCGAGGACCGTGCGGCGCCGGGTGCCGCCTTCGTGCGCGTGTTGGCCGGCGGCTGAGCGTTCATGCAGGGCGAGGCTGCCGAACACCGGCGAAGGACGTCGGTCAAGTGACGGTCCTGCGCCACGCCCTCCCGCTCGCGCGTCGTCCCAGGATGACGATCGAGCGACAGTCGCGCGTCGGCCGCCTCTCGCCCATCGTCGGAGCTGAGGCGGGCGATTCCGGGGTGCACGAACCCCACTCTCGTGGCAGCCTTTTCGCCGCCACGTGCACACGTCGAAGGGGGGGACGATCCCCCCCGCGTGTGGCCCTGCGTGGCGCCGCTCGGCGTCTTCGGAACAGACTGACGGAAACCAGACGTTCCGCCAGGCGGGGCGACGCGGGCGGCGTGGGCCGCCCGGTCGCCTCGCGCTGGCCCCCTACCCCTCCTCGGAGAGCCGCGCCGCCGTGCCCCGCATTCCGATCATGGCAAGAAACTCGCGCCGGGTCGCAGCGTCGTCGCGGAAGGCGCCGAGCATGCGCGAGGTCACCATGGAGACGCCGGGCTTGTGGATGCCGCGCGTCGTCATGCACTGGTGCGCCGCCTCGATCACCACCGCTACACCCTTGGGCTGCAGGACGTCGTTGATGGTGTTGGCGATCTGCGCGGTGAGCTTCTCCTGGATCTGCAGACGCTTGGCGTAGGCCTCGACGACGCGGGCAAGCTTCGAGATCCCGACCACGCGCTTGTGCGGCAGATAGGCGACATGGGCGCGGCCGATGATCGGCACCATGTGATGCTCGCAATGGCTCTCCAGCCGGATGTCGCGCAGGAGAACCATCTCGTCGTAGCCGTCGGTCTCCTCGAAGGTGCGGGCGAGGAGGTCCACCGGGTCCACCTCGTAGCCCGAGAAGAACTCTTCGTAGGCGCGTACCACACGGGCGGGAGTGTCGACCAGGCCCTCCCGCTCCGGGTCGTCTCCGGCCCAAAGGATCAGGGTGCGAACGGCCGCCTCCGCCTCCTCGCGGGTCGGTCGGCGGCGGCTGAGCGGGGCCTCGGCGAGCGGGGCAGGGGTCTTCACGTTCATCACTCTTACCTCACGGCACTGGGTTGGCGGGATGTCCGTTCTCGTGGTTCTGACGCCCGGTGCCCCGAACGTGGGCCCAGACTGACACGCGAAAGACTGGGTGGCCGACTGCGCAGGTCAACCAAGCGCTCGCACGAGCGTGAGCGTCAGGCGCCCGCGCAGGGGTCTCGGCCGTCCCGCGCCGCAAGCAGGTCTTCCGCCGCGCGCAGAAGCGCAAGACGCCCAGCGAGGGGCAAATTCGCCGGCTCGACGTGATCGAGCCCCGGAATGATGTGCAAACGCGCCCGCGGCAGCCGCTCGGCCAAGTGCCGGCTTTCCGTCCACGGGATCACCGGGTCGGCCTCGCCGTGAATCAGGATCGCGCAGGCGGCAAGGCGTTCCAGCGGAGCTTTGGCAAGCGAGAGCGCCGCAAGCTCGGCGCGGATCGGCGCCGGCAGGGCGGCCAAGCGGGCGGGGATCGCCTCCGGGTCGAGCTCCTCGGCAAGTGCAAGGACCGCCGCCGCCCCGCCGCCCGGCGCCGGCCCGGGCAAGGGCTGGCCGCGCAGCCGCGCCTCCGCCGCAGCCCGAAGCCAGAACGCCTCGCGCAGATCGGGCAGGTGGTGCGCGTTCGCCAGAACGAAGAGCCACAGCGCCTCGGGCCTCGGGCGGCCGAGCCGCAGCGTGGCGCCGTCACGGTAGGCCCCGGTGGTCAGGAAGGTGAGGAACGCCTCCGTGTCGTGATAGGCGCCCAAGGTGACGACGACGTCAAGCCGCGCACTCACCTCCGGGCGCAGCGCGGCGAGGAAGGCGGGGCCCGCGGCATAGGAGATGGCCGCGAGCCCGGCGGGGCCGGGGCCTTCCGGCAGGGCGAGGACGGCGGCGGCGATCGCCTCCGCGTCCGAAGCCGACACGGCGAGCCGCCGCGCCGCCGGCAGGTCGGGGACGAGAACGAGGAAGCCCGCCCGCGCGAGAACTCTGCGCAAGCGGCACGAGGCGGGCGTCGCGTCGCCCGGCCTCCGAAAGACCGGGAACCAGCACGAGCCGGGCGCGCGCCTGTTCGCCGGGTCCGGGGCGCCAGAGATCCGCCGTCGTTCCGGGCACCGGCCAAGGCGCGACCGTGGGCGACGGCGTCGCGCGCTTGAGAGCGGAAGGCCCCGGCCCCGCCTCGATGTCGGCGAGCAGCCGCGCCGCCTCGCCGCACCCGCCCGAAAGGGCGAGGGCCAGGGTCAGCGCGCAAAGACGACGACGGATTCGAGATGCGGCGACCACAGGAACTGGTCGATGGGAATGGCGCGCACCGCCCGCCAGCCCCCGGCGGCGAGGAGTTTCGCGTCTCGGGCCAAGGCGGCAGGGTTGCAGGAGACGTAGACCACGCGGCGGAGGGAGGAGGGCGCAGCCGCCAGCGCCCGCGCCTGGACCTTCGCGCCGTCGCGCGGCGGGTCGAGCACCACGGCGTCACGTTGGGCAAGGTCGGCGGCGAGGAGGGGGCGAAGGGAGAGGTCGCGCGTCTGGACCGTGATGCGCCCTGCAAGCCCCGCGCGCCGCACTGCGGTCGCTACCGCCGTCGCCGCCGCCCCGTCGCCCTCCGCCGCCGCGACCCGGAACCGGCGGGCGAGCGGGAAGGCGAGCGTGCCAAGACCGGCGTAAAGGTCGGCGACCCGGGCCCCGTCGGGCAGGTCAGCGAGCGCCTCCAGCACGGCGGAGACGATCGCGAGCTCGCCCTCGGCGGTCGCCTGCAGGAAAGCTCCGGGCGGGGGCTCGACGGCGACACCCCCGAAGGTCAGCCGCGGTGTGCGGCGAACGGCGAGGGGCACGGGACCGTCCCCCGCATCGACCGAGAGGCGGGCGAGGTCGGCCGCCGACGCGAAGCGGGCGAGCGCCTCGGTCTCCGCCCGCCCCGGCTGCCGACCAAGACGGAGCAGGACGTCGAGCCCAGTCTCGGTCAGGTTTGCCTGTGCCTCGGCACCATGCCGGACCACGGACCGGTCGAGGCCGCGCAAGGCTTCGGCCAGGGCAAGGAGGGGCGGGGCAAGGACCAGGCAACCCGGCACGTCCACCACCGCCGCGCTGCCGGGAACGTGGAAGCCGACCACGCCAGGGCGGAGGGCGAAGTCGGCCCGCCGTCGCGTGCCGGGGCGGGCAGGAACGAGGGCGGCGACGGGCACGTCGCGAAACCCGGCCCGTGCCAGGGAGTCGACGAGAAGCCCGCGCTTCCAGACGGCGTAGGCTTCGGGTGCCACGTGCTGCAGAGCGCAGCCGCCGCAGGCGCCGAAATGGGGGCAGGGCGGCATCACCCGCTCAGGCGATGGCGACAGGAGCGCGATCAGGCGCCCGGCCACCCCCTCGCCGCGCCGCCCCGCAAGCGCGACCGCGATCCGCTCCCCGGGCAGAGTTCCCCGCACGTAGAGGGGGCTGCCGTCCTTCAGCCGCGCCACACCGTCGCCCGCCTCGCCGAGCCGCTCGATCGTGACCTCGGTGGACAGTCCCTCGCCGACGTGCGAAGGCCCTCGCCGTGATTCCCGAACGGCTGAAGGCCGCCGTCCCTTGGTGGGGGAAGATCGCGGCGAAACTCGTGCTGTCACGGCTTCCGCTCGGCTATCAGGCGTGGGCACGCGCCAATCTGTTCCGTCACGGCACCATGGACCAGCCGGAGCAGGCCCTGTCGGTGTTCGCGCGGATCCACGGCATCGCCTCGGCGCGCGCGACCCTGCCGCAGGGGTTCGTGGCGCTGGAACTGGGCCCTGGCGATTCCCTTCTCGGCTCGGTCTCCGCTTGGGGCTTCGGCGCGGGGCGTATCCTCGCCTGCGACGTCGGCACCTTTGCCACCACCACGCTCGATGGCCTGCGCGGGCTCGATGCGTTGCTTCGCTCCCGCGGCCTCCGGGCGCTTCCCCTCGAGCGCGCGGCAACGCCCGAGGAGGCGCTCGCGCGGATCAATGTCACCTACCTCACGCGCGGGCTCGAGGACCTTCGCGCCTTGCCTGAGGCGAGCGTGGATCTCGTTTGGTCGAACGCTGTCCTTGAACATGTGCGGCTCGGCGAACTCGGCGAGACGCTCCTCGCTCTCGCCCGCCTGCTCAGGCCCCACGGCGTGATGGTGCACGGGGTGGACTTCTCGGACCATCTGGGAGGAGCGCTCAACCATCTCCGTTTCGCGCCGCGGCTGTGGGAGGCGGAATGGTTCGCGGCACGCTCCGGGTTCTACACCAACCGCGTCGCGCCGTCCGATTTGCTCAAGGCTTTCATCCGGGCCGGGCTGGCTGCGGAGGTGGTGCACCGCGAGACCTGGCCAGACATCCCGACGCCGCGCCGCGCGCTTCACCCGGCTTTCCGCCACCGCAACGAGGAGGACCTGCGGACCCGTGGCCTGATCGTCGCCGCGCGACGCGCCGCGACATCGCATTGACGCTCCGCCCTCGCCCGGCCTCGCCGCGCGGCGCGTGGCAGGCGACGGGATGGTTCTCGCCCCTCGGGGCTGGATCCGGCCTCGCCGACGCAGCCGGGCGGCTCGCCGGCCGCGAGCCGGAACGCGGCGTCGGTCGCCGCACTGCAGCTGCCGGCGGCCGGACAGCAGACGCCGATTCGCGGAAGCCATGATCGTTTCGAGGGAGCCATGATGCCTCCAAGCGGCCGAGATCGCGGCGAACGAAGCCGGAACCGGTCAGCCGGCGGCCGATCAAGCCCCGTCGCGGCAGGTCTGTTCGATCGCCTGCCGCAACTCGGCTCGGTCGGCGACGCCGCGCAGGATCGGCGCTCAGGGGCCGCGTGCGCGCGGGGGGCGACGCCGGCGAGCCCGGGCAGAGCCGACAGGATGCCCTTCGCGGCGACGGGCGGCCGACGGGCGCGCACAGGCTTTCCTCCGTCGGCGACCCGCAGCATGGCAGGAACCGATGCGCCTTCCCCGTCGCGGACGGCCCGCGACTCGCGCTGCCGAAGGCAGAGGGAGCGATGGCCGAGGACGTCCTTGCGAAGCGCGCCGCCCACGGCCGGCTGCACAAGCGGGATGAAGGGCGCGTCCTGGAAGGCCTTGCGCAGCATGCGACGGTTCAGGTCGGGGTCGGCGGCGTTGTCGCGCGCGAGGCGCGCTGAGGCGAGGGCGCCGCCACCCCGTATCCCCGACTGAGGCCGGCACCCACCAGCACAGGCACGCACGCCATCGTGCATCGGCGCAGAACCATGCTGCTGCCCCGCCTCGCACGCGACGGGGGATTGGCCTGCCCAGGGAGAAGGCCCTGCGGCACGCCGCCACCACGCGCGCTTGTCGACCCTGGGCAAGATGCCGAATGATCTCGAGGTGATTGCCCCTCCTCGCGCACACGAGAACGAGCCGTTTTCGCAATGGTATCCTCGCGAGCGGAGGGGGAGAGGTTAGGCGGTGGATGCCGGAGGTCCTCGGCCGCCTGCCACGGACCCTGCGCGCCCGGACGAAAGACGCCATCGACTTCGCCTCCCTCGCCGGCAAGGTGGTCGCGGTGTTCGGCGCAGGCGCGTCCGGCTTCGACAATGCCGCGACCGCTCTCGAGGCCGGGGCGCGCGAGGGCCACCGCTTCCGCCGTCGTGCGGAGCCGATGGTCATCCAGCCCTACCAGTTGCTCGCCTTCGTCGCTTCCCGCGTCGCAGGCCAGGAGAGGCCCGACGACCGGCGGCGGTGGTTCATGAGCCACATCCTCGGCCTGCGCGAGAATTTCCCGACCGGCACCTGCAGGGGCGTCATCCGCTTGCCCCGCTTCGCCCTCCACGCCGGCTGGTGCCGGCTCGCTGTCCGAATCGAAGGCCAGGAGCTCGGCCTCGGCCCGTCGCGCGGCCCTCTCCGCGCCGAGGTCGCAATCGAGGGAACCGCGGTACCGCAACATCCGCGCACGATTTCTGCCCTCGACCGCGGCGCCGATCCCACGTGCTCTGGCGCGACCGCCACACACCGCCGGCGGAGGGAGGTAACGACCGTCTTGGGAGTTTCCCAACCGATCGCCCGATTGCGCGTTCGCCGAACAGAAGCCAGGGACGACGCCCTGGATCGCGGACATGCCCCTGTCCGGGATCGGCACGACAATCGACCTTCGGCCCGGCAATCTCCTCGATCCATGCGATGACGATCGCTGCGCCGCCTCTCGCCGTGGGCACGACCGAGTCCCTGGTCGTCGCCGACCCGCCGCAGCTGCATCGCGACTTGCGCACCTCAGCCGTGCCCGAGGTCGACGTCGATCGCGGATGACCCTTCGCCCGGCAGCAGCGGCGAAGCGAAGGATTGCGCGCGCTGCCGCAACGACGCCGGGCGGCGGGCGCGCGGTGAGACGGGGCAGCCTCGCTTTTCGGCGCCACACGCCCAACTCCAGCTCGCGCCCGCGACGCTCGTTCGTTGACGCCGTTCTTTCCGGGTTGCCGCTGCCTCACCTGCCGGTGCCGGCGCGTGGCGGCGGACTTGCAGGCTTGTTCTGCGATGGCTAGCGTCGGAGAGCAGCGCATTCAGAGTTGCGCTGCTCGCGCTGGGGGCAAGCCCAGAAGGAAAAAGGGGGAGACTCAGGTGCTGGCGAGAGGCGTGTTCCGTCTGCTCGAAACCGCGATGGTGCTCTGCCTGCTCGCCCTCGTGCTGATGGTCTTCACCAACGCCCTGCTGCGGAAGCTCACGGATTTCGACCTCGTACTGTTTGGCGGCGGCATCTCGATCGCCGAGGAGATGTCGCGCTTCGTCTTCGTCTGGCTCACCTTCATCGGCGCAGTGGTGGTCGCCCGCGAACAGGCCCATATCGGGATCGCCGCGCTGGTGGCCCGCTTCGGCCGACGGGGCCGTCTCGCCTTCCTGGTCGCCAGCGAAGTCCTCACCCTCGTCTGTTGCGTCGTGTTCTTCTGGGGCACCTGGCAGCTCGCTCCCCTGCATGTCACCAACCAGGCGCCGATCACCGGTCTGCCGATGATCTGGGTCTACGGCATCGGCTTCTTCGCCTCCGCAGGACTTGCCCTGCTCTCCCTCGGACGCTTGTTCCGAGCGTTGAGCGGGCGGATGACCGATCGCGAGCTTCGGCACTTCGCCGGCGAATACGACACCGGGGACGACATGAAGCCCGCGAGCGGGCGGCTGTGACGGTCGCGGTCTTCCTCGCGTCGCTGTGCGGCGCGCTCGCGATCGGGATGCCGGTCGCCTTCGCCTTGATCGTCTGCGGGCTCGCCCTGATGCTCTGGCTCGGCATCTTCGACGCCCAGATCGTCGCCGCGCGGTTGATCGAGGGCGCGGACAACTTCCAGCTCCTCGCCGTGCCGTTCTTCATGTTGGCAGGAGAGCTGATGAACGCGGGCGGGCTGTCGCGCCGCATCGTCGCTTTCGCCACCAGCCTTGTTGGGCACGTGCATGGCGGTCTTGGCTACGTCGCCATCGTGGCGGCGATCATCCTCGCTTCGCTCTCCGGCTCCGCGGCAGCCGACACCGCGGCGCTGGCCTCGATCCTGATCCCGATGATGCGGCGCGCCGGCTATCCGCTGCCGACCTCCGCCGGACTGATCGCGGCGGGCGGCATCATCGCGCCGGTCATCCCCCCCTCGATCGGCTTCATCATTTTCGGGGTCGCAGCCAACGTCTCGATCACGCAGCTTTTCCTGGCAGGCGTCTTTCCCGGCCTGCTGATGGGCGCCTCGCTCGTCCTCGCCTGGTGGTGGGTGGTGCGCGGCATGCGGCTCGAGGTGCAGCCGCGGCAGGGTTGGCGCGCGCGGCTGCGCAGCTTCTACGACGGCATCCTGGCGCTGCTGATGCCGGTGATGATCCTGAGCGCGATCCGCTTCGGCTGGGCGACTCCCACCGAGGCGGCCGTCTTCGCCGCCGTCTACGCCTTCGTCATCGGCATGTTCGCCTATGGCGAGCTTCGGGTCAGCGAACTTTACGGGGTTTTCCTGCTCGCGGCGAAGACGACGGCGGTGGTGATGTTCCTCGTCTCCTCCGCCCTGATCAGCGCGTGGCTGATCACCCAGGCCAACATCCCCGCCGAGCTCGGCTCGGTGCTGGAGCCGTTCAAGGACCGCCCCAAGCTGCTCCTCCTCGTCCTGATGGTCCTGGTCGCCGCCGTGGGAACGGCGCTCGACTTCGCGCCGACGGTGCTGATCCTGACCCCGATCCTCATGCCGATCGTGCGCGAGGCCGGAATCGACCCCGTCTACTTCGGCGTCCTCTTCATCATCAACAATGCGATCGGCCTGATTACGCCGCCGGTGGGGATCGTGCTCAACGTCGTCTGCGGCGTGGCCCGTGTGCCGATGGACGCGGTGATTCGTGGCGTGCTGCCCTTCCTGCTGGCGCAGCTTGGCGTCCTCGGCGTGCTGATCTTGCTGCCGCAGTGGGTGCTGGCTCCCCTCGCCTTTCTTCGGGGCCGGATTGACGCCGGGGAAATGCTCTATCGGATGCTGCTCGACCCGTTCTGATGCCGCAAGCTCTGCTGGCGGGCGCGCCGGGAACGGCTACGATGGGGATCGAGGCGGCGGCGATCCAGCCGTCGTCCAGAACGCGGAGAGGGAGAAGGTCCATGAGGCTTACGCGCAGCTTTCCGAGGCTGCTCGGTTCTGCGGTCGCGCTTGTCCTGCTCGCGGCCGTGCCGGCAGCGGCGCAGTTCTCGGAGCGCACCATCCGGGTCTCGAATGGGGTCAACCAGGAGCACCCCGTCGGCAACGGCGTGGCGCGCATGACGGCGTGTCTCGCCGAACGCTCGGGCGGGCGGCTGCGCATGCAGGCCTTCTGGGGGGGCGCGCTGGGCGGCGACCTGCAGGCGACCCAGTCGCTGCGCGCGGGAACCCTCGAGATGGTGATCACCTCGACCTCCCCGCTGGTCGGCATGGTGCCGGAGCTCGGCGTGTTCGACCTTCCGTTCCTGTTCAACAACGAACGCGAGGCGGACGCGGTGCTCGACGGCGAGTTCGGCGCCTGGATGTCGGCCAAGCTGCCGGCGGTCGGTCTCGTCAACCTCGCATGGTGGGAGAACGGATTCCGCAACCTGACCAACTCGCGGCGAGCCGTGACCCGGCTCGAGGACCTGAACGGGATGCGCGTTCGGGTGATGCAGAACAACATCTTCCTCGACACCTTCCGCACCGTCGGCGCGAACGCGATCCCGATGGCGTTCGGCGAAGTGTTCACCGCGCTGGAAACGCGCGCGATCGACGGCCAGGAGAATCCGTTCGTCACCATCGACACGATGCGCTTCTACGAGGTGCAGCGCTTCCTGACGGTGACGAACCACGCCTACACGCCGTTCCTCGTTCTCTACTCGAAGCAGCTTTGGGACCGGCTTTCCGCGGACGAGCAGAAGGCGCTCGTCGACTGCGCCGTCGTCGGACGTGACGAACAGCGCCGGGTGTCGCGCGAGCTGTCCTCGCGCTCGCTGGCCAACCTCCGGCGCCACGGGATGCAGGTCACCGAACTGAGCCCGACCGAACTCGCGCGGTTCCGCGAGGCCGTGAAGCCGGTTTACGAACGGCATGCTGCGAGCATCGGCGCCGAGACTCTCGAGCGGCTCAACGTCGCTCTCGCCGCCGTTCGTCGCTGAGCCGTACCCGAGGCCTGCGGGGAGCGCGTATCGCTCCCCGCGACCTTGCTCGCGGATCCTCGTCAGAATGCGGATCATTGCCCTCACCACCCTTCGGCTCGCGGAATTCGCCAACGTGCTCTGGGTCCGGCTCGATACCGACGAGGGGCTGAGCGGACTTGGCGAGACATTCATGGGAGCTGCGGCCGTAGAGGCCTATCTGCACGAGTGGGCGGCACCGAAACTCCTCGGCCAAGACGCGCGGCGGATCGAGGCGCTGATGTCCGGCCTCCGCCCCTATCTCGGCTGGCGCGGCAGCGGGGTGGAGACGCGCGGCAACTCCGCGATCGACATCGCGCTTTGGGACCTGTTCGCGAAGTCCGTCGGCCTGCCGCTCGCCGACGCGCTCGGCGGCAGAAGCCGAGACCGGATCCGCGTCTACAACACCTGCGCCGGCTACCGCTACATTCGCGACGCGCGCGCGCAGACCGTTGCGAACTGGGGTGTCGGGCGGAGCGAGGGGCCGTACGAGGACCTCGACGCGTTCCTCACGCGCGCCGACGAGCTCGCCCATTCCCTGCTCGAGCAGGGGATCACCGCGATGAAGATCTGGCCCTTCGACATCGCGGCGGAACGGAGCGGAGGGTGGGACATCTCGCCCGCGGAGCTGCGGGAGGCGCTCGAGCCCTTCCGCAAGATCCGCCGAAGCGTCGGCGACCGCATGGACATCATGGTCGAGTTCCACTCGCTGTGGTCGCTGCCGATGGCCTGCCGGCTCGCCGAGCGGCTGGCCGAGTTCGACACCTACTGGCACGAGGATCCGTTCCGTCTCGATAACATCAAGGATCTCGCTTTGTATCGCCGCCACAGCAGGGCCTGGGTCTGCGCCTCGGAAACGCTCGCCGGAACCCACGCTTTCCGCGAGTATCTGGAGACCGGGGCCGCCGGGGTGGTGATGCTCGATCTCAGCTGGTGCGGCGGGGTGAGCGAGGCGCGGCGCATCGCCGGCATGGCGGAGGCCCACCATGTGCCCATCGCGCCGCACGACTGCACGGGCCCTGTGGTCTACGGCGCCTCCTGCCACCTCTCGCTCTACGCCCGCAACGCGCTGATCCAGGAGAGCGTGCGTGCCTTCTACACGGGCTGGTATCAGCGAGGTGGCGGAGGGCCTGCCGACGGTGGAGGGAGGATTCGTCACCGTCGATTTTTCCCGCCCCGGACACGGCGTGCTCTTGCTCCCGGAGGTCTGGCGTCGCCCCGACGCCGTCGTGCGCACGACCACCCTCTGACCGGCGGCGACGGCATCGTTCCGCTCCCGCCCGATCAACCCGCGAAGAGGGAGTCGCAGTCCTCGGTCATGGCGCGCAGGCGGTCGGCGTCCAGCGCAAGGCCAAGCCCCGGCCCCTGCGGCACCGCCAGCATCCCGTCGGCGTCGAGCGTCCAGGGCTCGGCGACGATGCCGTCGACGTAGGCGCTGCCGGCGATGTATTCGACCAGCGGCGGGTCGGGCAGTGCCGCTGCGAGGTGGAGGTCGGCAGCGAGCCCGATCGCCGTGTTCCAACCATGCCCGACATAGCGGACGCCGAACTCACGCGCGAGCCAGGCGATGCGTCGTTGTTCGCTGAGCCCGCCGACCTTGGTCGCGTCCGGCTGCACGATATCGAGCGCACCCTCAGTGAGCCACGGTAGAAAGCTCTGCCGCCGCGTCAGCACTTCGCCACCGGCGATTGGCACCCGTGCTCGCTCGCGAAGCCGTTTGTGATCGGCGAGAGCGTCGGGCGGCAGCGCCTCCTCGAACCATGCGACCTCGTAGTCGGCGAGCATCTCCGCCGTCCGCACCGCCCATTTCAAGCCGTTCGGCCAGAACGCGTCAGAGGCGCCGGCATCGACCATCAGCCTGGCATCCGGTCCGGCCGCGTCGCGCGCAGCGGCGACAATCGCCTCGTCGAGCCGCGGATCGTCTCGCCTCCCAAATGGTCCCCAACCGATTTTGAAGGCGCGGAAGCCGCGCTCCCGCCAGCTGGCGATGAGATCGCGCATCCGGTCGGGCTCCTCCATCAGGAGCGAGCAGTACGGCATGGCGCGGTGGTGCCAGACCCCGCCGAGGAGCCGCGACAGAGGCTGGCCGAGCGCCTTGCCGAGGATGTCCCACAGCGCGATGTCGATGCCGCTGATCACGTGGGTGAGCGTGCCGCCGCGGCCCATCCAGAACGTGTGCTGGTGCAGGGTCTCGCTCAGTTTCTCAGGCTCGAGAGCGTTCGCGCCGAGGATCATCGGCTCAAGTACCGCGAGTCCGGCCTGCACCAGCCGGCCGTCGGTAAACACGCTGCCGTAGCCTGTAGGCCCGCCATCGGTGTGCACCGCGACAAGCGCGTGGATGGAGTCCTGCGGCCTGATCTCCCTGCTCCAGCCGCCTTTCGGGCTCTTTCCGAGGAGCGGCACCGCGACCACGCGCCTAATCGGCAGTCGATCACTCATCGTCGCTTCCCTTCAGGCCGCGCGTGATCTTCGCCCGCAGAGCATCGTTGACGGCGCCGCGTGGCGATGATCGCCTCGAAGTCGATCGCGCTGTTCATCTGCGTGATGTGATGCGCGAGCGCTTCGGCGATGCGCGCGCGATTGCCGGTGACGAGGCATGCGAGCAGCTCGCGGTGCTCGTCGACGATCGCACTCATCGCACGGCCTTCGGTGGCGAGCCCGAAAACGATGGTCGTGCGCAGGGCAAGGGTCTCCCAGAGGTCGAGGATCACCGGGTTGCCGCCGAGCTGGCAGAGCGCGCGATGGAAGGCGGTGTCGGCTGAGGCGAGGGCAAAGGCATCGTGCCGACGCGCGGCGTCGTCCATCTCGGCAATCGCATCCTCGAGAGCGCGCGCCTGCGGGGAGCGATGCCGACCGACCAGGACGGCGCGGTGCGCCGCCGCGGTCTCCAGAGCAGCCCGCGCCTCGGTCAAGGCCTTCACCCAGGCGTTGCTCACAGGCACGAGCCGCATCCCGCGGTAGGGCTCCTTGATTGCCACCCCGCGGCTCTCAAGCACGCGCAGGGCTTCCCGGACCGGCACACGGCTTACCCCGAGACGGCGCGCGAGTTCGTGCTCGATCAGCCGGTCGCCCGGCAGCAGAGTGCCGCGTGCGGCGAGCGAAACGATTTGCTCGATCACCGACTCAACGAGCGTCTGCGGAACGAGCGGTTGCCACGCCTCGTCGGCGTTCGAGGCGGGTTTCGCGTTGAGATCGGCCGCGGACCTGGGCGGCGCGGCAAGGAGACGGAAGCGAGGTTTATGTGCGGTCACAGCGGTTTCGGGTGGTGGGGGCTCGATGCGCTGTCGCGACGGTGGAAGGCCGGAGGGGTACCAAGCCCGGGACAGCCTTGACCCCCCCTACAATAGTATGCAGTATACTCGATACCGTGCCAAGCGCGGGAGCCGCCGTCAGGTCTTGCCTCGCGGCAGCAGCGCTTCGGCAGGGCTCACCGACAGCCGGCCACGGTGCACGGGGAGGCGGAAACCCGGATGACGGCAGCGAACGCGAACGCCGCAGTGTCAAGACCCGCACAACCGGTGCATCGCGTTCGTTGCGAGGTCGATCTCGCGCCCAACGGGCGATCGGTCGGCTATCTCCGCGCTCCCCTCTCGCGCAACACCTCCGGCTGGGGCGTCGTAATGATCCCGATCGTCGTCGTCTCGGCCGGCGCGGGCCCGACCGTCCTTCTGACCGCCGGCGTGCACGGCGACGAGTACGAGGGGCAAGTCGCCCTGTCGGAATTCGCCCGCCGTCTCGATCCCGGAATGGTCCAGGGCCGCGTCATCATTCTGCCGGCGCTGAACCTGCCAGCAGTTGAGGCGGCAACCCGCCTTTCGCCGATCGATCAGCGCGACCTCAACCGCTGCTTCCCGGGCCGGCGCGACGGCACATTTTCGGAAATGCTGGCCGACTTCGTCACCACCGAGCTGCTGCCGCTCGTCGATGTTTCGATCGACCTGCACACTGCCGGTCACTCCATGGAGGCGGCCCCCTCGACCAACATGCACGTCCTCGACGATGCTGAGCGGCTCGCGCGCACGCTCCGGCTCGCCGAGGCCTTTGGCGCGCCGTTCAACGTGCTCTTCCGGGGGGTAGACGAGGGAGGGACGCTGACCAGCGCCGTCGAGGCCCGCGGCATCCTTTCGCTCGGCACAGAACTTGGCGGATGGGGCCGGGTCTCCGTCCAGGGAATGCGAATCGCGCGTCGGGGCATCATCGGCGCGCTCCGTCATCTCGGTGTCCTCGATCCCAAGGCCCGCGTCTTCGACCGCGAGTTCGGCGAGGCGGCGACGCCGACGCGCCACATGATCGTTCCGAGTCCGGACTTCTACCTGACCGCCCCGGCGGACGGCGTGTTCGAACCCGCCCACCTTGCGGGGACGGTGGTCAACGCGGGCGAGTGCGCGGGCTGGCTGCACGCCGTCACCGATCTCGACCGCGCACCGATCGCGGTGCACTACACCGCCTCGGGGGTGCTGTGGATGGCGGCCGGGCCCGGGCGGGTCCGCCGCGGCGATGTGGTCGCCGTCGTCATGCAGCCCTACGAGGGCTAGGGGCGGCCGAAAACAGGGAAAGGGGAGAGAAATGACGAGGACCTTCGGACGCAGAACCATTCTCGCCGCCGGCGCCGGCGCGCTCGTCGCTCCCTCGGTGCTCCGTGGCCAAGCGCGCGGCGGCGATGCGGTGCTGGCCATCGTACAGGCGCCGCCATCGCTCGATGCGCAGGTGACGTCGGCACAGGCTGCCCGCAACGTCAACCTGCACATGTACGAGACCTTGTTCGCGCGCGACGAGAACGCCCGACCGGTGCCGGACCTAGCCTCCGGCGTGCACATCTCTGACGACGGCCGCACCTACGTCTTCACCCTGCGCAGCGACGTCCGCTTCCACAACGGCAAGCGACTGGAGGCAGAGGACGTGGTCGCCTCGATCGAGCGCTACCGCCGCGTCGGCGCCTCGCCCTCGCTGCTCGCGGCAATCGAGTCCGTTACGGCAACCAAACGCGACGAGGTGACGATCCGCCTCAAGGAGGTGCAGGCGACCTTCCTCGACAACCTATCCTCGCCGCGCGCGCCCATTGCCATCTATCCGGCGGAAGAGGCAGCAAAGCCGGCGAACCAGATCGCCTTCATCGGGACCGGCCCGTTCCGCTTCGTCGAGTATCGCCCCGACAGCCATGTCCGCCTCGAACGTTTCGGCGACTACGTGCCCAACCCAAACGCGCGCGGGCGGGACGGCTTCGCCGGGCGCAAGGAGGTTACGCTCAACTCCGTCACGTTCCGCTTCATGCCGGAAGCAGGGGCGCGGACGGCCGCGCTGGAGGCCGGCGAGATCCACTTCGTCGAGAGCGTCGACGGGCCGACCGCGCGGCGCCTGGGCGGCAACCCGCGCTTCGCCATCTATCGCGCGCTCCCCTTCGCCTTCCAGGTGATCAAGTTCAACCACGCCCTGGGCCCGACGGCCGATGTGCGCTTCCGCCGCGCCATCGTCGCTGCCCTCGACATGGAGGAGATCATGGCGGTCTCCTATCCCGACATCTACCAGCTCGATGGCGCCTGGATCTTCCCTGGCACCGCCTTCCACACCCTCGAGGGCACGGGACCGTACAACAAGCCTGACCTCGCGCTCGCGCGTCGCCTCCTCGCCGAGGCCGGCTACCGCGGCGAACGTCTCACCTTCATCGTCGACAACCTGCGCAGCAACGTCGACACCGCGACCGTGGTGCAGCAGCGCGTGCGCGAGATCGGCGTCGCGATCGATCTCTCCGTTTCCGACTGGCCCACGGTGAGCCGGATCGGCTTCACGCCAACGGGCTGGCATTTCTGGGCGCATGGGTTCGGCATCGAACCCTTCGAGGGGCCCGGCTCCGTCATGGCGCCCTGGGTGAACGGGCTTTCCCAGCAGCGCCCGGATCCCGCCATCGACGCGATGTTTGCCGAACTCAATCGCGCCTTTGACGAGGGCGAGCGCAGGCGGATCTTCTCCCGCTTCCAGGCGCACATGTGGGAGCAGGCGGTGGCGATCAAGGCCGGCAACTACGGCCTGTTCCAGGCGGCGACGACGCGGCTTAGGGACTTCGTTCCCTACCGTATTCCGCGCATGTGGGGGGTGCGCCTCGACGCCTGAGGAGGGGCGAGCGGTGCTCCTCGCCTTCGTGCTGCGCCGCCTTGGGGGAGCGGGTGTCGTTTTCCTGCTCGTCTCGCTGCTTGCCTTCCTGCTCATCTGGCTGGTTCCCGGCGACGCCGTCGCTGTGCTGCTCGACGCGGCGGCAAGCCCGGAGGAGACGGCGCGGCTGCGGGCCGCACTCGGGCTTGATCGCGCGCCGCTCGAGCAGATGCTCGCGTGGTACGGCGGGCTGGCGCGAGGAGAGCTCGGCCATTCTTTACTGCTCAACCGCTCCGTCGCCGAAGCGTTGCTCGAGCGATTGCCGGTCACCCTCTCCCTCGCCGCTCTGGCGCTCGCCACCGCCGTCGTCTTGGGCACCTCGGCCGGGATCGGTGCCGCTCTCGCTCACGGGAGCTGGTTCGATCAGGCCCTGATGGGCGCAGCTCTCTTTGGCCTCTCCGTGCCCGATTTCTGGCTCGGCCTCATGTTTATCATCGTCTTCGCCCTCGGCCTCGGGTGGTTTCCCACGGGGGGCTTCGTTCCGTTCTCCGAGAGCCCGGTCGGTTGGGCGCGCTCCCTCGCCTTGCCAGGCCTTGCTCTTGGTCTCACCCAGATGGGCTTCATTGCACGCATGGCACGCTCCGCCATGCTCGACGTGCTGGACCAGGACTTCGTGCGCACCGCGGAGGCCAAGGGACTGTCGCGGCGCCGGATCATCCTCGTCCATGCGCTGCCCAACGCGCTCGTTCCGATCGTGACGGTGATTGGCATCGTCAGCGGCGCCCTGCTCGGCGGCAGCGTGGTGATCGAACAAGTCTTCTCGATCCCCGGCGTCGGCCGCCTGATTGTCGGCGCGATCCTCGCCCGCGACTTCCCCGTCATCCAGGGCGGGCTGATCTTTCTTGCCGGCGTCTACCTGCTGGTCAACCTGATCGTCGATCTCCTCTACGCCGTGATTGATCCCCGCGTCCGCCTCGCGTGATGGAGCCGCGCGACCTCGGTTCCCCAGCCCCGTGGCGACGGCTTCTCGCCAGTCGCTCGTTCGCCATCGGCGGCGTCCTGCTGGTCGCTATCGCGCTTGCCGCGGTCTTCGCCCCTGTCCTCGCACCCTACGATCCCCTGCGCGGCAATTTCCGCCTCCGCCTCTCGCCGCCGGGGCCACTGCACTGGCTGGGCACAGACCATTTCGGACGCGACATCCTGTCGAGGCTGTTGTTCGGCGCGCGGCTGTCCCTCGCAATCGGCGCGGCGACTACGGTGGCAAGCGGGCTTCTAGGAGCCCTGATCGGTGCTCCGGCCGGCTATTTCCGGCGCCTCGACGAGCCGTTGATGCGACTGATGGATGCACTGATGGCCTTCCCCGCCATCCTGCTCGCGATGGCGATCGCCGCCACGCTCGGCGCCTCCGTGGGCAACGTGATCATCGCGCTCGCGATCGCCACCACACCGCACACAGCGCGCGTGGTCCGCGCCTCGGTGCTCGTCGTGCGCGAACTCGAGTTCGTCGAGGCCGCGCGCTCGATTGGCGCGACGGAGACGCGAATCCTCCTCCGCCACGTGTTGCTCAACTGCCTTGGGCCGCTGATCGTTAGGCTCACCTACGTGTTTGCGATCGCGGTGCTGGCGGAAGCCGCGCTGTCCTACATCGGCGTCGGCCCGCCGCCGCCCGCGCCCTCCTTCGGCAACATCATCGCGGGAGGGCGTGATTTCCTGGTCACTGCGCCGTGGATCACCATCGCCCCCGGTTCGGCGATCATCGCCATCGTGCTCGCGCTGAATCTGCTCGGTGACGGATTGCGGGACGTTCTCGACCCGCGGCTGCGCATATGACGATGCCGAGCCCCCTCCTGGTCGTCGACCGCCTGACCACCGAGCTGCGGCGCACGATGGCCACCATCCTCGAGGAGGTTTCGTTCGCGATCGGCGCAGGCGAAACGGTCGCGATCGTCGGCGAATCCGGTTCTGGCAAATCGATGCTCGCGCTTACCGTAATGGGGCTCCTGCCGCGGGCCATCCGCCGCACCGCCGGCTCGGTCCTGCTCGCCGGCACCGACCTCACCACGCTCCCGCCCTCCGAGATGCGCGCCCGCCGCGGGCGGGATCTAGCGATGATCTTCCAGGAGCCGCTCAGCGCGCTTAATCCGGTGATGCGTGTCGGCACGCAGATCACGGAGGTGTTGACGCGCCGGCGTGGCCTCGACAGCCGATCCGCCCGCGCCGAGGCGCTCCGGCTTCTCGCCCGCGTCGGGATCGCGCGCCCGGCAGAGCGCTTCCGCGCCTACCCGCACGAGCTTTCGGGCGGCATGCGGCAAAGGGTGATGATCGCCGCGGCGCTTGCCGCTGAGCCTCGGCTCCTCATCGCCGACGAACCGACGACGGCGCTCGACGTCACTGTACAGGCCCAGATCCTCGACCTGTTGCGCGATCTCAAGCGCGATCACGGTCTTTCGCTGATGCTCATCACGCACGATCTCGGCGTCGTGGCCGAGGTCGCGGACCGCGTGGTCGTGTTGTACGCCGGCCGGGTCGCTGAGATCGCTCCGGTCGAAGCGCTCTTCGACGCCGCGCGCCATCCCTACAGCCAGGCCCTGCTCGCCTCGCGGCCCAGGCTGCACGGTCCGCGCGGCACCCTGATCCCTATCGACGGCTCCGTGCCCACTGCGGAAGCGATGCCGTCTGGCTGCCGCTTCCGGCCGCGCTGCCCGCGGGCGGAGCCGATCTGCGCCTCGGTGCCGCCGCTCGTCGCGATCGGGCCTGATCACCTCGCCGCATGCTGGCTCGTCCGATGAGCGCCGCTGCGCCGCTTGTCTCTGCTGACGGCCTCGTCAAGGTTTTTCGCCGTGGCTGGTTCGGCCCCGGCCGGACGGTGCGTGCGGTCGATGGGGTCGATCTCGGAATCTTCCGCGGCGAGACGCTCGGCCTCGTCGGCGAGTTGGGATGCGGCAAATCGACCACCGGGCGGCTGCTCCTGCGACTGATCGAGCCGACGGCTGGGCGCATTACCTTCGCCGGCGAGGAGCTTACAGGCTTGCCGAGCGCCGAATTGCGGCGGCGGCGGGCGCGAATGCAGATCGTCTTCCAGGATCCGTTCGCCTCTCTCAATCCCAGGATGACCGTCGGCGCGATCCTGAACGAGCCGCTTTTGATCCATCGGCGCGATCCGCCACTCAAGCGCCGTGAGCGCGTCGTCGAACTCCTCGCCCGGGTGGGCCTGCCGGCGGAGGCGGCAATGCGATATCCACACGAGTTCTCGGGCGGCCAGCGCCAGCGCATCGCGATCGCACGGGCTCTTGCCCTCTCACCCGACTTCATCGTCTGCGATGAAGCGGTCTCGTCGCTCGATGTTTCGGTGCAAGCGCAGATCATCGCCTTGCTGAAGGACCTGCAGCGCGACCTCGGCCTGACCTACCTCTTCATCTCGCATAACCTGGCCGTGGTGCGGCACATCTCGGACCGCCTTGCGGTGATGTACGGGGGACGGATCGTCGAACTCGGGGAAACGGACGCTGTCTTCACCAAGCCCCGCCATCCCTACACGCGGCTGCTGATCGCCTCGCTGCCGGCGGAACACCCTCGCTTGCGCCGCCCGCGCGGGCTCGCATCAGACGAGGTGAGCGACGGTGTGGCGGCGCTTGGCTGCGCCTTTTCCCCGCGCTGCCCGCACGCAAGCGGGCTTTGCCGCGCCGAACGGCCCCCTTTGCGTGAGCTTGCCGAGGGCTGGTCGGTCGCTTGCCACCATGCCGAGACCATCAGCTGAGGAAGGAGGGAGGATGCCATGGCGAGGGTGCTCATCGCCGAGTGCATGCAGGAGGTCTCCTCGTTCAATCCGCTTCCTTCGCAGTACGAGAACTTCCGGATCGAGGAGGGCGAGGAGCTCCTGTCGCAAAGGGGGTTGAACACAGCGATCGGCGGTGCCCTCGCCGTCTTCGCGGCGAGCGGTGTCGAGGTCGTGCCGGCATTTTCGGCCCGGGCGGGAAGTGCCGGGCTCCTCGCGGCCGACGCGTGGGCGCGGCTTCGCGCGCAATTCGTCGCTGCAGTGGAACGATGCGCGGCCAATGTTGACGGCGTCTATCTCTCGCTGCACGGAGCGATGGGCGCGGAGGGCGATCTCGATCCGGAAGCAACGCTCATTGAGGCCGTGCGCGCCATCGTGGGCCCCCGCGTGCCGATCGTGATCTCGCTCGACCTGCACGGCATCGCAACCAGGCGCATGCTGCGGGAGGTTGATGGTTTCGCCCTCTACTGGACCTACCCGCATGTGGATTTCGCCGACACGGGAGAACGCGCGGCGCGATCCCTGCTTCGGCTCCTCTCTGGCACGCCTTCACCGGCGATCGTGCGCGTCGTCATTCCCGCTCTGGTGCGGGGCGACGAACTGATCACCAAGACGGGCTGCTACGGCGATCTCTTGCTCGAATGTCGCCGTCTCGAGGCGGAGGGCAAGGCGGTCGCGGCCGGGATCATGATCGGGAATCCGTTTACGGATGTCCCAGAGCTCTGTTCGCAGGTCCTGATCGCGACCGACGCGCCGGACGAGGCGTCCGCAATCGCCGTCGCGCTCGCAGAGCGGTTTTGGGCGCTGCGCCACCGCATGCAGGCGAAACTCGTCTCCGTCGAGGACGCGATCGCCCAGGCGAGGGCGCTCCGCGGGCCCGTGGTGTTCACCGACGCGGCGGACGCGACCTCCTCCGGTGCTACCGGCGATTTCGAACGTGATCGTCCGCGCCCTCGTCGAGAGGGGGTTCCCCGGAAGGGTGCTGGCGCAGATCGTCGATCCTCCCGCCGCCGCGCTCGCCCATCGTGCCGGCGTGGGCGCGACGATCCACACCACCCTCGGCGGCGTTCATGACCCCGGCCGGTTTACACCATGGCCGGTTGAGGCGCGCGTCAAGCTGCTCAGCGACGGCAAGGCGCAGCTCGAGACCATGGGACTTCCGCTCGACGCAGGTCCCTCTGCCGTGCTCGAGGTCGGCAAGGCCACGATCCTCGTGCTCAGCCGGACAGTGAGCCTGTTCGACCGCTCTCTCTATTATGCGAACGGCTGCGACCCGAAACGGTTCGATGCGATCGTCGTCAAATCGCCCCATACCGAGCACCACATGTACGAGGCCTGGGTGCGCAAGATCTTCAACGTCGACGCGCCGGGAGCGACTTCGGCGCGGCTGGAGAGCCTCGGCCACCGCGTCTGCACTCGTCCGATTTTCCCGCTCGAGCCGGACACGCGCTTCGAGCCGCGTGTGGAGGTGTTCCGCCGCGACAGGGGCACGCGATGATCCGCCGTATCGAGGCCGTCGACTTCTTCTACCTGGCGATGCCGGAGATCACCTTGGAGGCGGACGGCAGCCAGGATGCTCTTCTCGTCCGCGTGGTCGCCGGCGATGCCGTCGGCTGGGGAGAATGCGAAGCTTCGCCGCTGCCTTCCATCGCTGCCTTCGTCTGTCCGCGCTCACACGGTGCCTGCCGACCCGTGGCCGATGCGGTCCTCGGCGCGCCGATCGAGCACGCGGACGACATCTTGTGCCTCGCCCGCCGCGTGCGATCCTGGTCGATGGACTTGCTGCAGGCTGCGCATCTTTGGTCCGGGATCGAGATCGCTCTGTGGGATCTGCTGGGCCGGCTGCATGAGGTGCCCGTCTGGCGCCTCCTCGGCTTCGACCGTGCAGGGCGCAAACGAGCCTATGCCTCGCTCCTGTTCGGCGACACCCCGGAAGAGACGCTGCGCCGCGGCCGGGCGGCGCGGGCGCGAGGGTTCACGGCGGTGAAGTTCGGCTGGGGACCCTTCGGACGGGGACGTCTTGCGGAGGACGCAGACCAGGTCATGGCGGCGCGGGAGGGGATCGGCTCAGAACTCCGTGCTTCTGATCGATGCCGGGCAGGCCTTCGGCTCCGATGTCGATCGCGCGGCGGAACGCCTGCCGCTGCTTGAAGAGTTTGGTGCCCTCTGGCTGGAGGAGCCCTTCGACGCCTACGCCTTCAATGCCTATGCCGGGCTTGCCGCGCGATGCCGCACGCTGCGCCTTGCCGGCGGCGAGGCGGCACATCGGCCCGACCTGGCCTGCGCGCTGATCGATCACGGCAAGGTCGGCTACGTGCAGATCGACGCAGGGCGGGTCGGCGGCATTTCGGCCGCACGGGAAGTGTGCCGGCACGCGCAAGCGCGAAGGGTGAGCTTCGTCAATCACACCTTCACCTCGATGCTCGCCCTCTCGGCCTCCGTGCAGGCCTATGCTGGCATCGAGGCGTTCGGGCTCTGCGAATATCCGGCCGACCCGAAACCGCTTGCCCGTGCCATCACCACGAGATGGCTTCCCATCGACAACGACGGCTGCTTCGCCCTTCCCGATGGGCCAGGCCTCGGTTTCACCGTTGATGTAGAGCAGCTGGGGCCGTATCTGCGGCGGGTCGACCTCGCGATCGACGGCCAGCGCCTCTTCGCCTCGCCCGCCCTGCCACGCTCCGCGTATCCAGCGCGCTCCGGCGTGACGCCGACGGCCTAGGCATCCGCGCCCTCGTTCGGCGGGGGACCGCGTTCGCCGCCCCAACGTGGCAGCGGTGCGCGGCATCGTCCGCGCGTCTCGCTCGGATCGCCTCCGGACCGTTCCGGGTTCCGTTCGACCGCCGCCGCTGCGCCCGCCGCCTGCGGGCTTCAGCCGAAGGCCGACAGCCCCGTCTGCGCGCGGCCGAGGATGAGGGCGTGGATGTCGTGCGTGCCCTCGTAGGTGTTCACCGTCTCCAGGTTCAGCAGGTGGCGGATCACGTGATACTCGTCGACGATCCCGTTGCCGCCGTGCATGTCGCGGGCATGGCGCGCGATCTCCAGCGCCTTGCCGCAGTTGTTGCGCTTGAGCAGCGAGATCATCTCGGGGGCGGCACGCCCCTCGTCCATCAGCCGCCCGAGCCTGAGGCACCCCTGCAGCCCGAGCGCGATCTCGGTCTGCATGTCGGCGAGCTTCCTCTGGATCAGCTGGGTGGCGGCGAGGGGACGGCCGAACATCCGACGCTCGAGGGTGTAGCTGCGCGCGGCGTGCCAGCAGAACTCCGCCGCCCCCATCACGCCCCAAGCGATGCCGTAGCGCGCCTTGTTCAGGCAGGAGAACGGCCCCTTCAGCCCGACCACGCCGGGCAGAAGCGCCTCGTCTCCCACCTCCACGTCCTCCAGCATGATCATGCCCGTCGCCGAGGCGCGCAGGCTGAACTTGCCTTCGATCTTCGGTGCAGACAGCCCCTTCGCGCCCTTCGGGATCAGGAAGCCGCGCACCTTGCCCTCCTCGTCCTTCGCCCAGACGAGGAAGAGGTCGGCGATCGGCGCATTGCTGATCCAGGTCTTGGAGCCGGAGATCACCCACCCGCCGGGTACCTTGCGCGCGCGGGTGCGCATCGCGCCGGGGTCGGAGCCGGCATCGGGCTCGGTCAGCCCGAAGCAGCCGACGATCTCGCCGGTGCGCAGGCCCGGCAGCCAGCGGTCCTTCTGCTCCTCGGAGCCGAAGGCCCAGATCGGGTACATCACCAGCGAGGACTGCACCGAGAAGGCCGAGCGGTAGCCGGAATCCACGCGCTCGATCTCGCGCGCGATCAGCCCGTAGGCGACGTGGGAGATGCCGGCGCAGCCGTGCGAGTCGAGGGTGGCGCCGAGGAAGCCGAGCTCGCCGTACTCGGCCATGATCTCGCGGTCGAACCGCTCCTCGCGGAAGGCGGACAGCACGCGCGGCATCAGGCGCGACTGGGCGTAGTCGCGCGCGGTGTCGCGGATCATCCGCTCCTCCTCGGTCAGCTGGTCCTCCAAGAGCAGGGGGTCGTCCCATCGGAACGTCTGGGCCGTCCGAACGGGGGGGCTGATCACGTTCATCGCGCGTCTCTCCCAGGGGCTGCGCGACTATAGACCCTTGGCTGGCCGGGCAAAGGGTGCGGGGGCGCGACGGGGGTGCGCCTGCGCGCTATACCCCGCCGGGAGCGATGCCGCCCGACTCCCCCGCCCCCGCCCCGCCCGCGCCCGCCATCTGGGACGAGATGGTGGACGGTCAGGGCAGGGTACGCCCTGCGTGGCGCGGCGTGGCCGCCCTTCTCGCCTCCCTGCCCGAGGGGGGCCTTGCCGCCCGTGCGGTGCGGCTCGATCGCGCGCTGGCCGAGGACGGGGTGGCCGCGCTTCTGCCCTCCGAGCGGGCGAGCGGGACCGTCGAGCCGCCCTGGCGTTGCGACCCGGTGCCGCTCGTCCTCGGGGCGGCAGAGTTCGCCCGCCTCGCGGCCGGTGTGGCACAGCGCGCCCGACTGATCGCGGCGGTGCTCGAGGATCTCTACGGGGCGCAGCGGCTGCTCGCCCGGGGGCTGATCGCGCCCGGCCCGGTGTTTGCCGACCCTGCCTTCCTCCGCCCCTGCCGCGCCCCGCCGCTGCCGGGCCCGCACCTGACCATGCTCGCCTGCGACCTTGTGCGCGGCCCGGACGGGGCGTGGCGCGTCGTCGCCGACAGGCCGGGGGTGCCGGAAGGAGCGGGGTTAGCGCGCGAGAACCGCCGCCTGCTCGCCTCGCTCGCGCCGGAGGCCTTCCGTTTCGCCCGCGTGCGCGAACTCCGCCCCTTCTTCGAGGCCTGGGCGGATGCGCTGCAGCGCGCCGCCGTCGCGGCCAACCCGCGCATCGCCCTGCTGACGGCGGGCACGGCGCACGAGGCTTGGTTCGAGCACGTGCTGCTCGCGCGCGACCTCGGCTGCGTGCTGGTGGAGGGGGCCGACCTCACCGCGCGCGACGGGCGGGTCTTTCTCAAGACGCTGAAGGGCCTGATGCCGATCGACGTCATCCTGCGCGGCGTCGAGGGGCGGCTGGTCGATCCCCTCGAGCTCGCCCCGGACTCGCTGATCGGGGTGGCCGGGCTGCTGGACGCCGCGCGGTCGGGGGGCGTGCGCATCCTCAACGCACCGGGCACCGATCTCGCCGCCGCGCCGGCGATCGCCGCCGCCCTGCCGAAGCTTGCCGAGCATCTCCTCGGCGAGGCGCTCGCGCTCCCCGGCCTCGGCTCTGCCGCGGCGATCGCGCCGTCGGTCACCCCCACCTTCGACGGCACCGGCCTGGTGCCGCGGCCCTTCGCGCTGCGCCTGTTCGCGCTGCGCGACGCCGGGGGCGCGTGGCGGGTGATGCCGGGGGGGCTTGCGCGCGTCCTGGAGGCGGGCGCCGACCCGGCACGGGGGCTGGCCGAGCGCGGAGTGGCGAAGGACGTCTGGGTCCTGGCCGAGGACGAGGCCGACCTGATCGGGCCGCCTGCGCTCGCCGCCCCGCCGCTTGCCATCCGCCGCGCCTCGGCCGAGCTGCCCTCGCGGGTCGCCGACGACCTGTACTGGCTCGGCCGCTATGTCGAGCGGCTGGAGAACGCTGCCCGGCTGATCCGCGCCGTGCTGATCCGGCTCGGCCGCGGCTCGCTTCTGCCGCGCGATCTGGCCGAACTGCGCGCGCTCGCCGCCTGTCTCGCCGAGGCGGGTGTGATCGCGGCGGAGGTTGCGGCTGCCCCGCCGGACGGGGCGCTGCTGCCGCGCGCGCTTCTCGCCGCCTGCCGGCCGCATCACGCGCTGCCCGACCTGTTCGAGCGCATCGGGCGGCTTGCGCGTGCGGTGCGCGACCGTTTCACCGCCGATATGTGGGCGACGCTTGCCCATCTCTCCGGCGAGGCCCGCGGCGCGCTCGACCGGGCCGGGCGCGATGCCGAGATGCTGGCCGAAGCGACCGCCGCGGCGCTGCGCTTCTCGGCCGGCCTTGCCGGGATCGCGGCGGAGAACATGGTGCGCGGCGGGGGCTGGATGTTCCTCGACCTCGGCCGGCGCATCGAACGCGCGGCGAACACGGCGCGCGACCTCGCCCGGGTCCTGGACCTGCCGCCCGCGCGGATCGACTCGGGGCTCGTGCTCGCCCTCGAGCTGTGCGACTCCGTCATCACCTACCGCTCGCGCTACCTCGCCGCGCTGCAGCCCGCGCCGGTGCTCGATCTCGTGCTCGCCGACCCGACCAACCCGCGCGCGATCGCCTTCCAGTTCGCCCAGATCGTCGAGCGGCTCTCCGAAGTGCAGGGCCTGCCCGAGGGCGACCTCGCCCAGGCCTCGCGCGGGCTGAGGGCGGAGGTCGAGGCGATGGTCGAACGGGTCGCGGCCTCGGCCGAACCGGCGGTGGAGGCGGTGCTTCTGCCAAAGGCGCTGCGCGGCATCGCGGAGCGCACAGGAGCGCTGTCGGACGCGATCGCCCGGCGCTACTTCAGCCACGTGCCCGCCTCGCGCAGGGTGGGCTTCGGGGCCGAGAGCGAAGAGCCGATGGGATGAGATACCGCGTCGTGCACCGCACGGCCTACACTTATGGCGAGGCGGTCGATCTCGCCGCGCACCTGTTGCACCTCACGCCCCGCCCCTTGCCTGGGCAGACGGTTCTGGCCGCGACGATCACCGCCGAGCCCGAACCCGCGCGGTCCGTCACGGCAGAGGATCATTTCGGCAACGTTGCCACTTGGCTGTTCCACACCGAGCCCCACGCCGACTTCGTCGTCACCCTGGAGGCGGAGGTGGAGGTCGCCTTCCCCGCCCCCCCCGAGCCCGGATCGACCCTGCCTTGGGAGGCGGTGCGCGACCTCGTGGCAGCGGGCGGACCGGAAGCGTGGGCTCAGGCCGAGTTCGCCGTCGCCTCGCCGATGGCCCCGCGCGACGGCCAGGCCGGGCGATACGTGCGCGACTCCTTTCCGCCCGGCCGGCCGATCCTCGCGGGCCTCCTCGAACTCACCGCGCGCATCCGGCGCGATTTCGCCTTCCGCCCGGGCACGACCACGCTCGCCACGCCGATCGCCCAGGTGATGCAGACCCGCGCCGGGGTCTGCCAGGACTTCGCCCATCTGATGATCGGCGGGCTGCGCGCCTTGGGGCTCCCCGCCCGCTACGTCTCGGGCTACATCCGCACCCGACCCAAGCCGGGGGCGGAGCGACGGCGCGGGGCCGACCAGAGCCACGCCTGGGTCGGCGTCTGGCTCGGCCCCGACCATGGCTGGGTCGATCTCGACCCCACGAACGACCTCGTCGTGCGCGACGAGCACGTGGTTCTGGCCTGGGGGCGCGACTACGCGGACGTCTCGCCGGTGCGGGGGATCATCCTCGGCGGCGGGCGGCACAGCCTCGCGGTCAGCGTCGATCTCGAACCGGTGACGGGATGACGGGCGGCCTGCGACGGCCGCTTCACGCCGCGGCCAAGCGCCGCGCACGGACGAGATTGACCGCGAAGACGAGGGCGACGACCGCGATCGCGACCCAGTTCGCGAGTTCCCCGAACGGCACGATCAGAACGAAGCCGGCAACGCCGAAGACGATCCGCTCGACCCAGGAGAGCGGCGCCTCGGCGTACCCCTCGAACGCGGCCGAGAGCGCGTAGATACCCGGCAGCGCGAAGGCGGTGATGGCGAGCTGGGTCAGCAGGTCCTGCGACAGGTAAGGCTGGTAGGCGAAGATGAGGGGGATGAAGTAGAGCGACTTGGCGAGCCGCCAGGCGACCATGGCGGAGGCGACCGGCGAGGCGCGCGCGATCGCCGCCGCGGCGTAAGCCGGGATGCAGACGGGCGGGGTGACGTTGGAGTCCTGGCTCAGCCAGAAGATGATCATGTGGGCGGAGAGGAGCGCGAGCATTGCGGCCTCCGGCGCCAGCGTGGCCTCGATCACCTGCCGCCGCATCTCGGTCGGGATCGCCGCGAACAAGGTGGCCGCCTCGGCCGCGTTCCACGGCGAACCGGGCGGGGGCAGGGAAAGTCCCGGCGCGACCAGCATCGCCACCGCCCGCGCGATGTCCGGGATGCGGCCCTCGGCGAAGGCCGCGCGCACCGCCTCGCCGAGGATCATGTCGGAGAGTGCGGGGGCGGAGAGGGTGGCGAGCACCACGTAGGACGCCGTCACCGGCAGGGCAGCGCCCAGGATGAGGGAGGCAAGAGCGATCAGGACGAGCGCGATCGCCAGATTCCCGGCCGACCACTTCTCCACCATCAGCGAGAAGACGTTGCCAAGGCCGGTGGTGGCGACCGCCGAGATCAGGATCCCGATGCCGACGAGAAGCACCGCGGTCGGCGCCATCGAGCGCGCGCCGAGAGCGAGCGCCTCGAGGATGCGCCGCGGCGTCATCGGCGTGTCGGTGGCCCAGGAGACGACGACCACCGCCGCCGTCGCCGCCCCCGCCGCGTAGGCCGGGCCGATGCCGTCGAACAGGAGCCAGAGGAGGAGAGCAAAAGGGAGCAGGAAGGCGAGCCCCCGCCGGCGGACGGTCTGCCACACCGCCGGGGCTTCCTCGTCGACGAAGCGAAGCCTGTGGCGGCGGGCGTGGATGCGCACCCCGATCGCCACGCCGGCGAAATAGACCAGGGCCGGAATGGCCGAGACGGCGGCGATGGTGAGGTAGGGAATGCCGGTGATCGAGGCCATGATGAAGGCGCCGGCGCCCATGATGGGCGGCAGGATGCCGCCCCCCGTCGAGGCCGCCGTCTCGACCCCGGCAGCGAAATGCGGCTTGAAGCCGGCGCGGATCATCAGCGGGATCGTCACCGCCCCGGTGGAGGTGACGTTCGCCACCGCCGAGCCCGAGATCGTCCCCGAAAGCGCCGACGCGATCACGGCGACGAAGCCGGGGCCGCCCTCGAGCCTCGCGGCGAGCGCCCGCCCGATGTCGATGACGAAGCGGTCCGCCCCCGACACCTGCAGGAAGGCGCCGAAGATGATGAACATCGCAACGAGGTTCCAGGAGATCTGGGCGACGTTGCCGAGCATTCCGTCATCGGAATAGAAGACGCGGAACAGGGCGATCTCGAACGAAAGCCCCGGGAAACGGAACAGGCCGCCGAGCCACGCCCCCCAGGTGGTGACGTAGGTGAAGCCGAGGACGCAGAGGATCGGCACCACGATGCCGGTGGTGCGTCGCATCAGTTCGAGCGCAACCAGGCACGCACCCGCCGTGAACACCCAGTCGTACCAAAGAAAGCGGGAGGAGCGGGCGTAGAACGCGTCCTCGCCGAGGAAGAGGTAGAAGGGAAGGGCGAGGGAGAAGAGGGCGATCGCGACATCGAGGGCAAGGGCCGCGACCCCGCGCGCCCCCTCCCCCTGCCAGGCGGGCCAGGCGAGGGCGCCGAGAGCGGCGAAGCCCGCGAAGTGGATCACGCTCGCGCGGAGTTCCGACAGCACGCCGAAGGTGTTGAGCCAGAGGTGGAACAGAGACAGCGCCGCCCCACCCGCGAACACCACCCGCGCGACGAGGCTGCCCTCGCCGCGCAGGCGGCCGCCGACGGGAGCGGTCGAATCGCTCGGCAAGGATCAGACCGGCCGGATCGCCTCGGGGATCGCCAGCCCCTGCTCGGCGTAGTAGCGCGCCGCCCCGGGATGCAGCGGATTCACCACGCCCTTGAGCGCGGTCGCGAGCGAGATCTCGCGCGTGGCGGCGTGGATGCCGTGCAGGAACGGCAGGTTCTCGAACATCGCCTTGGTGATCTCGTAGACGTCGGCCTCGGGCACGGCGGCGTTCACCACGAAGAAGTTGGGCTGGGCGATGGTGCGCACGGGCCGCGTCTGGCCCGGATAGGTGCCGGGTGGGATGACGAAGGGGTAGAACAAGCCCGCCCCGCCATCGGCCCGGCGCGCTTGCTCCTCGGTGAACTCGAGGAAGGCGAACTCGCCCCCGCCGCGGGCGAAGAGCTGCGTCACCGCCGGCACCGGAATTCCCGCCCCGGCGTTGAACCCATCGACCTGGCCCGCGAGCATCGCCTCGGCGGTGGGCCCGAACCCCTGGTAGACGAGATCGAAGGTCCGATCGGGGTCGATCCCGAGATTGCCGAACAGGAAGCGGTTGGCGAACTCGGTGCCCGAGTTGCGGGCCGACATCGAGAACCGCCGGCCGCGGAGGTTGACAAGGTCGTCCACCGTGCCGGTCTGCACGAAGCGGGCGCGCACGATCACCTGCTCGACCTGCGGCCAGAGATTGGCGATCGCACGGAGGTTGCGCTGCGGGCCTTCCTGGGCGAGAGGACCCGTGCCGTCGCGCGCATACAGCCCGAACAGCCCCATCATCAGCGCGAACTGCGCCTGGTTCTCGCGCATCAGGCGCAGGTTCTCCACCGCCCCGGCGGAGGTGATGGCGGAAAGGTCGATGCCCTTGGCGGCCTGCAGCCGGATCTTGGTCAGTGTGGCGAGCGCCACCCCGACGGGATAGTAGGTGCCGCCGATGGTGGCGGTGGCGAGAATGTAGCTTCGCGTGCCCTGGGCGGCAGCGCGCTGCGGCGACAGGGCGGCGAGGGCAGCCGCCCCGGCGATGAGCGAACGGCGTTTCACCATCAGCTCGGTCTCCCTTCGGCCGCCTCCCCCTCGTCCTCGGCGGCCCCGCTGGCAAGTGTGCCGCGCCTTGCCGGCTCCGACCAGGGGAGAGGCGTGCGCCCGGCTCAGGCCGGTCGGATCGCCTCCGGGATGGTAACGCCCTTTTCTGCGTAATAGCGCGCCGCCCCCGGATGGACGGGGTTGACGATACCCTTCAGGGCGTTCTCCAGGCTGATCTCCCTGGTGGCGGCGTGGATCCCGTTCAGGAACGGCAGGTTCTCGAAGATCGCCTTGGTGATCTCGTAGACGTCCGCCTCCGGAACGTTGGCATTCACCGCGAGGAAGTTCGGCTGGGCGATGGTGTTGATGGGGTTGGGCAGGTTCGGGTAGGTGCCGCCCGGGATGACGAAGCGGGTGAAGAGCCCCGCGCCGCCATCGGCCTTCCTCAGCTGCTCGTCGGTGAACTCGAGGATGCGGAACTCGTTGCCGCCGCGGGCGAAGAGCTGCGTGATGGCGGCGACCGGCACGCCGCCGCCCGGGTTGAAGCCGTCGATCTGGCCGGCGAGCATGGCCTCTGCCGACGGCCCGAAGCCCTGATAGACGAGCTCGAAGGTGCGCTCGGGGTCGATCCCGAGATTGGCGAAGATGAAGCGGTTGGAGAACTCGGTGCCCGAGTTGCGCGCGGACATCGAGAAACGCCGGCCGCGGATGTTGAGGATGTCGTCGATGGTGCCCGTCTGCGCGAAGCGGGCGCGGATGGTGAAGTGCTCGACGTTGGCCCAGAGGTTGGCGATGGCGCGGATGTTGCGCTGCGGCCCCTCGGCCTGGATGGGGCCGGAGCCGTCGCGGGCATAGACCCCGAACAGCCCCTGCAGGATGGCGAACTGCGCCTGGCCCTCGCGCATCAGGCGGATGTTCTCGCCCGACCCGGCGGAGGAGATCGCCGACATGTCGATGCCGCGCGCCGCCTGCAGGCGGATCTTCGTCAAGGTCGCGAGGGCGACTCCCACCGGATAGTAGGTGCCGCCGATGGTGGCCGTGGCGAGGATGTAGCTCCTTGGCTGCTGCGCCTGGGCACGCAGCACGGCGGGGGCGGCGAGGGTGCCGGCGGTGGCGGCGATGAGCGTGCGTCGGCTGAGCATGAGACGTGACCTCCCTTGCGACATGGGCTCCCGCCCCGGCCAGGGCCGGGGTCTCTGCCGGCTAGGTAGGGGAGCCGCCGGACCGGCGCAACGGAGGGCGGCGTTGCGCGGCGGCAAGCCCGAGGAGGGCGGCGCCAAGCAGGGCGAGCGAGCCCGGCTCCGGAACGCCGTTGCTGCGCGCCGGAAGGTACTCCGCGTTTCGGAGGTCGATCCAGCTCGCGTTGTCCATCCCCCTTCCCTCGAACCAGGAGAGGGTCAGAGAGGTGATGGGCTCGTCGAACAGGACCGCGAAGAACCCCGTGTACGCAAACGTCCTCCTCGTATCGACCCCTTTGTGAGCCTCGGCCAGGAGGGGGATGGGGGGATTGTCTCGGCCTGTAATATTCGATGTAGCCGACGTTGTAGATGAGGTCGCCGGCAAAACCGAGGATGGGCTCGGCGAACGTCACGGTAAACTCGGTCGCGCCGAGGCAGGGCCAGTAAGCCGGGTGGCAATAGAAATAGAGGAGCAACGAACCGCTCTCCAAGGCGACGGGCAGGGGCCCTCTCCCCGGCGACGGGTGGACTTCGCCGAACCGTCTGGTGACGGTCTCCCACCCCCTGATCGGGCCGCCGGGCCAGAGGTGGATCGGGATGGTGATCTCCTCGTTGGGATCAGAGAACGTTCCGAATCCGTCTCTCTTCATGACTTCCGCGACGGGCAGGCCCGGCGCGAGAGGCAAGGCACCCCGAGCGGCCGCGAAATGGTCGCGATCGAGAAAGGCGCGGAAGCTCGCCTCCGCTGGAAAGGCCGCCACGAGCAGTGTTGCCGCCAGAAGACCAGACGTCGGAAGACGCATCGTGGACACCCTCCCTGCCACTGAGCGCTGAGGAAAGGGTGGCAGAGCGGGACGTCCGCGTGCGACTATCCAGCGGTTGAACTTGTCGGCCGGCTCCTCTTGCGCGTCGGTCGCTGACGCTGCGGAGAGACGCATCGCAACGGTTGCAGTCCGAGAAGGAGTGCGCGCCCACGTTGCGGTCGCACCTCATCCTGCCGCGTCGCGCATCGGGGACAGAAAACCCCCGCATGAAGGCTGAACCTTCATGCGGGGGTGACGGACGCTTCCCCGATCGGTTCGTTACGTTCTCGGCCTTATTCCGCCGCGATCGCGTGATGCGGCATGTGCTGCACCGCACGCCCCTCGAAGAACTGCTCGTCCTCGGTCGAGCCCTTCAGCGCGGTGGTGGAGGACCGGCCCCCGGTGACCGTCATCGACACGGCGTCGAAATAGCCGGTGCCGACCTCGCGCTGGTGCCTCGTGGCGGTGTAGCCGTGCGCCTCGGCCGCGAACTCGGCCTGCTGCAGCTCGGAATACGCCGCCATGCCCCGGTCGCGATAGCCGCGGGCGAGTTCGAACATGGCATAGTTCAGGCTGTGGAAGCCCGCGAGGGTGACGAACTGGAACTTGTAACCCATCGCGCCCAGCTCGCGCTGGAAGGAAGCGATCTTCTCCGGCGGAGAGCTTCTTCGCCCAGTTGAAGGAAGGGCTGCAGTTGTAGGCGAGCATCTTGCCCGGGAATTCGCGGTGGATCGCTTCGGCGAAGGCGCGCGCCTCCTCGAGGTTCGGCTCCGAGGTCTCCCACCAGATCAGATCGGCATAGGGCGCGTAGGCGAGGCCGCGCGCGATCGCGTACGCGTTCCCCACGCCCGGCTTGATCCGGTAGAAGCCCTCCGGCGTGCGCTCGCCGGTCAGGAACGGTCGGTCGCGCTCGTCGATGTCGGAGGTGATGAGCTGAGCCGACTGCGCGTCGGTGCGCGCGATCAGCACCGTCGGCACACCCTCGATGTCGGCGGCGAGGCGCGCTGCCGTCAGCGTGCGGATGTGCTGACTGATCGGGATCAGCACCTTGCCGCCCATATGGCCGCACTTCTTCTCCGAGGCGAGCTGATCCTCGAAGTGCACGCCGGCCGCACCGGCCTCGATCATCGCCTTCATCAGCTCGAAGGCGTTCAGCAGGCCGCCGAAGCCCGCCTCGGCGTCGGCCACGATGGGCGCGAACCAGTAGGTGTCCGTCTTGCCCTCCAGCTTCGCGATCTGATCGGCGCGGCGAAGGGCGTTGTTGATCCGCTTCACCACGGACGGCACGGAGTTGACGGGGTAGAGCGACTGGTCCGGGTACATCTCGCCGGCGAGGTTGGCATCCGCCGCCACCTGCCAGCCGGAGAGGTAGATCGCCTTCAGCCCGGCCTTCACCTGCTGCACCGCCTGATTGCCCGTCAGCGCGCCGAGCGCGGCGACGTAGGGCTCGGTCTTCAGGAGGTGCCAAAGCCGGCGGGCGCCCATCTCGGCCAGCGTGTGGCGGATGCGCACGGACCCGGCGAGGCGCTCGACGTCGGCGGGGGTGTAGTCGCGGCGAATGCCTGCGAAACGCTCGCGCAGCCAGTCGGAGGTGCCGGGTGTGCCTTCCGGCGCGTAGCAGCGCGGATAGTTTTGCGTGGACATGGGCGGTCTCGCTCCTCGATACGGCCCTCGGAAAACGTGCGGGGCCTCTCGTCAATGCTTGACGCTGCGACCGCGAAAGGGAAGTGGGCCTGCGCAAGATCGTTAGCAAATCGGTCATCGGATTTGCCGAAAGTGGCGCGCGGCGGTAAAGTCAGTAAAGGCAAGCCCCTGACCGCTGGAGGACGCCATCGCCAGCAAACCCCGCATCGGCCGCACCATCCGCCGGCTGCGCACCGAACGCGGCCTGACCCAGCAGGCTTTAGCCGCCTCGCTCGGCATCTCCGCCTCCTACCTGAACCTGATCGAGCACGATCAGCGCGGCATCACCGCCTCGCTGCTGCTGAAGCTCGCCCACTTCTTCCAGGTCGATCTTGCCGCCCTCGGTGGGGCGGAGGAGCGGCAGACCGAGGCCCACCTGCGCGAGGCCTTCGCCGACCCCCTGCTCGGCGCCGACCCGGTGCCCGAGAGCGAGATCGCCGCCCTGGTCGACGCCGCACCGGCCGCGGCCCGGGCGGTGCTCGCCCTCTACCGCGCGTGGCGGGCCGCGCGCGAGGACGCCTCCGGCATCGCGCTCCCCTCAGGGCGGCGGATCCTGCTGCCCACCGAGGAGGTGCGCGACGCCTTCCACGCCCGCCAGAACCACTTTCCCCGCCTCGAGGCCGCCGCCGAGACCATCCACCGCGAGCTCGGCGCCGCCCTGCCGGCGGAGATGAACCACGCCATCGCGGAGAGGCTTCGCCGCACGCACGGGCTGCGCATCACGGTCGGCGACCTCGCCGGCGCGCTCCGCCGCTACGACGCCGAGACCCGCACCCTCGCGCTGTCCGACCTGCTGCCGCGCGAATCCCGCGGCTTCCAGATGGCCTTCCAGCTCATGCTGCTCGAGGCGTCTGAGGCGGTGGAGGAGGAGGTGGCGGCGATCGCGCCCTCGACCCCGGAGGCCGCCGCCCTGCTCCGGGTTGGGCTTCTCAACTACGCCGCCGGGGCCCTGCTCATGCCCTATGCGCCCTTCCTCGAGGCGGCGCGCCGGCTTCGCCATGACGTCGATTCGCTTGCCGCCCGCTTCGGCGTCTCCTTCGAACAGGCCGCGCATCGCCTCGCCACGCTGAACCGCGACGGGGCGCGCGGCATCCCGTTCTTCTTCCTGCGCGCCGATGCCGCCGGCAACGTCACCAAGCGTTACGCTGCGGCAGGGTTTCCCTTCGCCCGCTTCGGCGGCTCCTGCCCGCGTTGGGTGCCGCACCTCGCCTTCGCCTCGCCCGGGCGGGTGGTGGTGCAGATCGCCCGCCTGCCCGACGGCGCGACCTTCCTCTGCTTCGCCAAGGCCCTTTCCCGTCCTGCCGGCCCCTGGCCCGAACCGCCCGAGGTGCACGTCATCGCGCTCGGCTGCGACGTCGCCCACGCGGGAGACGTCGCCTACGCGGACGGGCTCGACCTCGAACGGGCCGTCACCGAGATCGGCCTCTCCTGCCGGCTGTGCGATCGACCGAACTGCCGAAGCCGCGCCTTCCCGCCCGTCGCCCACCGCCTGGTGCTCGACCCGGCGGTGAAGGCGGACAGCGCCTTCACCTTCGTCCCGGCCGCGACCGGCTGAGCCGCGGGGGCGCCGGTCTTCACCCCCGCCCGGAGGGTCGGGGCGCTCGGGCTCGGCCCCGAGGCGCTGCGGGCCGAATGGCGGGCGCGGCGACTGGCGGGGCCAGGGTTTGCGCCGCCGTTTTCCGACCGCTAAACAGCCGGCTCCCGGCGCGCGGACGCACGGCCGGACCCCCCTGCCTTGCCGACGCGAAGGAAGGATGGCCGACATCTTCCAGGAGATCGAGGAGGACCTCAGGCGCGAGCGTATGAAGCGCCTGTGGGACCGCTACGGCTGGATCGCGGTCGGCCTCGTGCTCGCCCTTGCTCTCGCGATCGCCGGCTGGCAGGGCTGGCGCTGGTACGAGCGAAGCGCGCGCGCCAAGGCCGCCGAGCGTTTCGCGGCCGCCCTCGCCACCGCTGCCCGCGGCGAGCATGCAGAGCGGCGATCGAGGCCTTCGCCGGCTTGGGCCGCGACGGGCCCGAGGGCTACCGGCTGCTCGCGCGGCTGCAGGAGGCGGCGGGGCGCGGTGCGCAGGGCGACCGCGCCGGTGCGGTCGGCATCTACGAAAGCCTCGCCGCCGACAGCTCCCTCCCGCCCCTCTATCGCGATCTCGCGGTGCTGCTCTCCGTCCTGCACCAGGCGAACGAGGGCGATGCCGCCGCCCTCTCCGCCCGGCTGGAGCCGCTCGCCGCGGACGGCGCGCCCTTCCGCCACACGGCGCGCGAGGTGCAGGCCGCGCTTGCCCTGCGCCGCGGCGACCGCGCCGCGGCCGAGGGGCTGCTGCGACGCCTCGCCGAGGACGCGACCGCGCCGGACGGCGCCCGCCGCCGGGCGGCCGAGCTCCTCGCCTCGCTCAAGGGCTGAGCGGAGCCGATGCGCCGCCTCGCGCGACGGAGCCTGCTCGCCGGCCTCGCCCCCGCCTTGGGGGGCTGCAGCCTGTGGGACTTGGCTTTTGCCGACACCAAGCCGCCCCTGCCCGGCGAGCGGATCGCCGTGCTGCCGCGCGAGGCTGCCGCCGAACCTGATCCAAGCCTCGCCGACCTGCCGGTCGAATTGCCCCCGCCTGTGCAGAACGCCGCCTGGCCGGTGCCCGGCGGGCGGCCGAACAACGTGCCCGGCCACGTCGCCGCCGCCGACACGCTCGGCGTCGCTTGGCGGACGAGCGTCGGCACAGGGGCGAGCTCCCGACGCCGCCTGCTCGCCCCGCCGGTGATCGCCGAAGGCAGGGTGTTCGCCGCCGATGCCACCGGCGACGTCGCCGCCGTCGATCTGCGCGACGGCCGCACGCTCTGGCGCCGCTCCGTGCGCGGGGAAGGAACGCGCGGCAACCTGCTCGGGGTCGGCGTGGCCTATGGCGAGGGGCGCGTGCATGTCGCCTCGGGGCTCGCCGAGGTGGTGACGCTCGCCGCGGCGGACGGCGCCGAGCTCTGGCGTTCGCCCCTGCCCGCCCCGTCGCGCGGCGCGGTCACGGTGGCCGAGGGGCGGGTGATCGTGCTCACCGTCGAGGGCGAAGTGGTCGCCTTCGACCCCGCGACCGGCGAACGCCGCTGGGTGCATCGGGGCCCTGCCGAAGCGACGACCCTGCTCGGCGCTCCCGCACCGGCGGTGGACGAGGGCTTGGTGCTGGTCGGCTTCCCCAACGGCGATGCGGCGGCGCTTCGGCTCGACTCCGGCCGCCCGCTTTGGACCGAGGGGCTGGGAGCGGCGCGCGGCCGCCCCTCCATCGCCGACATCGCCGCCATCCGCGGCCGCCCGGCGATCGACCGCGGTCGCGGTTTCCTCGCCTCTTCGGGGGGCGTGACCATGGCGCTCGACATGCGCTCGGGCCGCCGCGTGTGGGAGCGCGCCATCGCGGCCCGGGAAGGGCCCTGCGTGGCAGGGGACTGGGTGTTCCTGCTGTCCGCCGAGGAGGTGCTGGTCGCGCTGCGCCGGGGCGATGGGAGGGTGAAATGGGCCGCCGAGCTGCCGCGCTGGCGCGACCCGCAGCGCCGGCGCGACCCCATCGTCTGGACCGGACCGCTGCTCGCCGGCGACCGGCTGATCGTCGCCGGCTCCCTCGGCGAGGCCCTCGCCCTCTCCCCCTACACCGGTGAGGTGCTCGGCCGACAACGGCTCGGTGGCGCCTGTTCCGTGCCCCCCGTGGCGGCGGACGGGACGGTTGTGTTCCTCACCGACGATGCCACGGTCATCGCTCTGCGCTGAGCCTCATGGACGCCGAAGCCCGCGCGCGCGGGCGGCCCGTCGTCGTCATCGTCGGCCGCCCGAATGTCGGCAAGTCCTCGCTGTTCAACCGCCTCGCGCGGCGCCGCCTCGCCCTGGTCGACCCCACGCCCGGGCTCACGCGCGACCGTAAGGAAGCGGACGCGCTGCTGGGCGGCCGCGACGTCACGCTGGTCGACACCGCCGGGCTCGAGGAGGCGCCCCCCGACAGCCTCGCCGCACGGATGACCAGAGGCTCCCTGCGCGCGGCGGAGACGGCCGATCTCGTCCTGTTCGTCGTCGATGCCCGCGCCGGGGTAACGGAGGCCGACCGCACCTTCGCCGACTGGCTGAGGCGCCTCGGCAAGCCGGTGATCCTGCTCGCCAACAAGGCGGAAGGCCGGGCCGGCGAGGCGGGCGTGCTGGAGGCGTTCGGCTTGGGCTTCGGCGAGCCCGTGCCCGTCTCGGCCGAGCATGGCGAGGGGATCGGGGAGCTGCACGAACGTGCGGCCGCCCTGCTCGGGCGCCCCGCGGCGGAGGGCGGGTCGGACGGCGAAGAGGGGATGGCCGGCGCCGAACGTCCCCTGCGGCTTGCCGTCGTCGGCCGCCCGAACGCCGGCAAATCCACCCTGGTCAACCGCCTGCTCGGCGAGGAGAGGCAGCTGACAGGGCCGGAGCCCGGCATCACGCGCGATGCCATCGCGCTGCCCTGGCGCGACGCCTCGGGGCGGCTCGTCCGCCTCGTCGACACGGCGGGGCTGCGCAAGAAATCCCGCATCTCGGCAGCGGCGGAAAAGCTGGCCGTCGGCGCGACCATCGCCGCCCTGCGCGAGGCGGAGGTGGTGGTGCTGGTGCTGGATGCCGAAGCGCCGCTCGAAGCGCAGGACGTCGCCATCGCGGCCCTGGCCGAGCGCGAGGGGCGCGCGCTCGTGTTCGCGCTCAACAAGTGGGACCTGATCCCCCGCGGCCGCCGCGCCGAAGTGCGGCGGCTGGTGCGCGATCGTCTCGAGACCGGGCTTGCCCAGCTCGCCTCGGTTCCCGTGGTTCCCCTCTCGGCCTTGACCGGCGAGGGGGTGGAGAAGCTGATGCCCGCGGTGTGGCGGGTGTACGAGGCGTGGAACCGGCGGGTGCCGACGGCAGCTCTGAACCGCTGGTTCGGAGAGGCGCTGGAACGCCACCCGCCGCCGCTCGTCGACGGCAGGCGGCTGAAGCTGCGCTACATCACGCAAGTGTCGGCCCGCCCGCCATCCTTCGTCATCTTCGGCACCCGCACCGCCGCGTTGCCGAAGGACTACCTGCGCTATCTGGTGAACGGGTTGCGCGAGGCGGGCGGGCTCTCGGGCGTGCCGATCCGGATCACGCTGCGCAGTCCGAAGAACCCCTTCGCCGAGGAGGAGACGTGACGGAAAGGCCCGCCGAGACGGCCGAGGAGGTTCTCGCCTTCTGGTTCGCGCCCGAGACGGAACCGAACTGGTTCGTCTCCGATCCGGCCTTCGACGCGCACGTGCGCAGGGTGCTCCTGCCCGCGCACGAACGGGCCGCCGCGGGCGCGCTTCGGGGCTGGCTCGCCACGGCGGGCGGCGCGCTCGCCCTGATCCTCCTGCTCGACCAGGTGCCGCGCAACGCCTTCCGCGGCAGCCCGCGCGCCTTTGCGACCGACGCCGAGGCGCGGGCGGCCGCCCGCGTGGCTTTGGCGCGCGGCTTCGACCTTGCCCGACCCGTCCGCGAACGTCCCTTCTTCTACCTGCCGTTCGAGCACGCGGAGGATCTCGACGATCAGCGCCTTTCGGTCGCACTGTTCCGCGAAAGGGTCGGCGAAGGCCCCTATCTCGACTACGCCGTGCTGCACCTGAGGGTGATCGAGCGGTTCGGGCGGTTCCCGCACCGCAACGCTGTCCTCGGGCGGGAAAGCAGCGAGGCCGAGCGCGCCTGGCTCGCCGACCACCCGCAGGGGTTCTGACGAGGCCCCCTCAGGCGCGGCCGAGCAAAGCGCGGGCGAAGCGCTTCGCCCCCTCCACCTGCGTGCCCCACCAGGAGCCGCGCGCGAGACGCTCCGACCCCGAAAGGTCGCCGGTCGCCGGATAGTCGCGCACGAAGCGGGCGGTGCCGAACAGCACGTCCCATACCGGCAACAGCACGGCGAAGTTGCACCCGTAGGCGCGGGCGTAGCGCCCCTCGGCATGGTCGAGAGCGTGATGGACGCGGTGATACTGCGGGCTGACGATCAGATAGCGGCCGATGCGGCCGAAATCGAGCCGCACATTGGCGTGGCTCAGGCTTTCCGCCACGCGCATCACGAGCACAAGCAGCGGGAACTGCCCGGGCGGCACGCCGATCAGCGTCGCGACAAGAGCGAACCACAGCCCGGCGACGATGTCGTCGAAGAAGTGGTTGCGGTCGTCGGTCCAGAACGTCATCTGCCGCTGCGCGTGATGCAGAGAGTGCAAGGCCCACCACCAGCCGAAGCGGTGCTGCAGGCGGTGCCGCCAGTACTCGGCGAAGTCGAGCACCACGACATAGGCGAGAAAGGCGACGAGGGGGGCTTCGCGCAGCGGTGGGATGAGCGTCTCCAGCGTGGGCGGAATGAGTCCCACGCGCGCAAGCCCCGCCGCCCAGGCGGACTCGACGGGGCGAAGCAGAACGAAGGCGAGGAGGGGAGCGAGGCCGAGGCGCGAGAGCAGCGTGTAGGTGACGTCGGTACGGATCGGCGCGCGGTCGGCCCCGTGGTCCTCCACCGGGCGCCAGCGTTCGAGCGGCAGGCAGACGAGGACCGAGACGAGCACGGTGAGCGCGCCAAGGAGGGCGAAATCAAGCCACTCCTCCGCCGCCTCCTCGAACGCCATCAGCCCGAGCGCGTAGAGCGCGGGCAGGAGCGCGTGGTCGAAGAGCGTTTCCTTCACCGCGACGTAAGCGGTGCCGATCGCATCGATCATCGTTTCGTCTCGGCAAGGAGGCGCGGCGGAGGCGCGGTGAGCGGCTCGAAGCAGAAGCCCCGCGCCTTCAGCCCGACGATCAGGTCCTCGAAGACGAGGGCGAAAGGCTCCGTGCGCGAACGGATGCCCCAGTGCATGACCAGAACCTCGCCGTCGCGGATGGTGCGCAGGGCGCGCTCCAGAAGGGCGCGGTTCGGGTAGCGGTCGGCCGGCAGTTCATCGCCGAGAAAACCGTTCGCCGTCCAGCCCACGTGCGCGAAGCCGCAGGATTCGGCGAAGGCGAGCGCGTTCGGCGTGGTGCGCCCGCCCGGGCGCGCGCCAGATCGGCTCCACCCCCCGGCCGGTCATCGCACGCAGGCGTTCATCGACCGCGCGCAGTTCGGCGCAGAGGCCGTCGCGATCGAGCACCACGCCCTCGCGCGCGCCCCAGGGCACGTAGCGCACGCCGGTCGTGCCGACGTCGCCGCGAAAATACCAGTGCCTCAGCGTGTGCGAGGCGAAGGTGTGGCCCTCTGCCGCGCGTGCGCGCCAGAAGGGGGCCCAAGAGTCGGAGAGCGAGGTGTCGCCGCGATAGGTGCGCTCGTCGGCGACGAAGAGGGTGGCGCGCACGCCGTGCCGGCGCATCACCTCGGCGATGCGCTCGGCCTGGTCCATCCAGCCGGTGTCGATGGTGAGATGGAGCGTGCCGCGGCAGCCCCCCTCGCGCGGCGTGGCAGGAAAGGGGGCGAGGAGGACGAGGAGGGCGGCGAGCGCGTTACGCCAGCGCATGGAACAGGATGCCGTGCGGGCTGCGGCCGACCCGGATCTGCGCAAGAAGCGCACCTGTCTCCACGTCGAGGACGCCGACCCGGTTGCCGACGCGCTGGGTGAACCAGATCTGCCGCCCGTCGGGCGAGAAGTCGAGGCAGTCCGGCGCGCCAGGCGCGCGGTGCGAACCCAGCACGGCGAAGCTTCGCGCATCGAGGATCGAAATCGTGCCAGCGACGCGATTGGTGACGAACAGCGCGCGCCCGTCGGGCGAGGGGAAGATGTTGTGCGCGCCAGCGCCGGTGCGGATGCGGCGGATGGTCTCGCCGCGTCTCCGGGATCGATCACGGAGACCGTGTCTCATCGCCCATGTTGGCGACGAGAAGCGCGCCCGAGGCCGAGCGGACGATGCCGGCCGGAGTGTCGCCGGTCGGCTTGCGCCAGCGGATGCGCCCGCTCTCGGCCTCGATCGCGACCAGGTCGTTGGTGCCCTGCAGGGTGACGAAGGTGACGCGCGAATTGGCGGTCCAGGCGATGTGGCTCGGCATGCGCGGGGCGGCGAGGCGGTGCACCAAGCCGTAGTCCGCCGCGCGGTAGAGGTCGATCTGGTTGCGCCGAAGCGAGGCGACGGTGAGCCAAACCCCGTCGGGCGAGAACATCAGGTGATAGGGGTTGGAGATGCGCATCGTGCGCGTCGTTTCCGCCCGGGCGGGGTGGAGGAAGAGGAACTCGTTGCCCGCCGAATCGCCGAGAACGATCTCCGAACGATCCGGCGTGTAGACGAGATGGTGCGGCTCGCGCAGGGTGGGGATGCGCTTGGCCACCTCGCCGCGGGCGGCGTCGATCACGCTGACCGTGGCGTCGCGGCTGTCGAGGACGAAGACGTAGGCTCTGTGCCCTGAGCCTGCGCGCGCCCGCGCAAGCGGCAGGGCGGAGGCGAGGGCGGAGGCGAGCAGGGTTCGGCGCTGCATGGCGGGTGGCGGGCTGCGACTCGGAGCTCCCGCCACCCTATAGCAGAGACCGGCCTCGGCCGCGCGCCCAGCCCCGGCGCGAATCCCCTGTCCCTGGGGCAGTCCATCTCCTCCCGGGCCTTGCGGCACGCGCCGACGCCTGCGTTGCCGGTTGCGGCGCCCTCGGTCGGCCGCACCGCGGCTCGAGCAGGCATCCGGAACGGGTGCCCGCTCCCCGGCACAGGGCAGATAGAGGGACAGGGCCAGGGTGCAGCCTGCCGCTGTTCGGCATCGGGTCCTGGACAAGCCCGGTCGCGCCCGAAGCGTTTCCTTGGACCAGCCGCTCTCAGCCCAGCCGACAGATCTCCGGCCGAAAAGCAGGGTGGCTGAAACGGCAGGCCATGACTGCATCTTGGCCTGGTTTTTCTCGAAAGACGTGCGACTTGCGCCGGGTTTCTCTGCTCGAGCCCAGGGTTTTCGGCGCAGCGTTCAGGCCAGCGCCATCCGGCCACGGGCCGGGAACCGACGCGAATGGGCGGCATCCGAGCACGCGGCGCGCACAGCCGCATTGACATGGACCAAAGGCGGAGGTCCGCTTGCGTGGCGGAATGCACACGGTAGGCGCGCGCGGCGCTCGGTCTCGCGGTCGCCGCCCGTCGAAGATGGAGAGGACGACATGAAAGCCCGCGACCTGATGACCCCCGACGTGGTGACGGTGGCGCCGAACACGCCGGTGATGGGGGTCGCCCGCCTGCTCGCCGAACGGCACATCAGCGCCGTGCCGGTGACGGATGCCGACCGCAAGGTGCTCGGCATCGTCTCCGAGGCCGACCTGATCAAGCAGGTCTCCGGCCGGCACGACGAGACGCCGGGCTTCTTCCAGTCGCTGTTCGCCGACCCGGCGAAGATGGCGGCCCAGTACGTCAAGAGCCATGGCCGGACGGCGGCCGACATCATGACCACCGACGTCGTCACGGTCACCGAGGACACGCCGGCCGGGGAGATCGCGGAACTTCTCGACAAGGAGAACATCCGCCGCGTCCTCGTCACCCGCGACGGGCGCCTGGTGGGCATCGTCTCGCGCGCCGACCTGTTGCGCGCCCTCGTCTCGCCCCCCGTCGTCTCCACCGGCGACACCTCGGACGAGGGCATCTACCGCGCGATCATGAACGAGATGAAGAAGCAGCCCTGGGCCTCGACCTTCTACACCACGGTGGTGGTGAAGGACGGCGTGGTCGAGTTCTACGGCTACTGCGGCTCGGACGAGTACCGCCGCGCGCTGAAGGTGCTGGCCGAAGGCGTGGCCGGCGTGAAGCGGGTCGAAGACCACATGGTGATCGGCCCGCTCTACGTCTATTCCTGATCGGCGAGGGCCGCGCGCGGCAGAGCGGCCACGGGCGGTTCGCGCACGGTGGCGAGGATCGCCCCCCCGCCGAGGAGGAAGACGAGGATCGTCGCCATGCCCGCCCGCTGCGAGCCGAACGTGTCGGTCGCCCAAGCGAGCGCCGCCGGCCCGGCGAAGGCGGTGATCCGCCCCGAGAGAGCGAACAGGCCGAAATACTCCGTGGCCTGGGCAGGGGGGCTGAGCCGGCTCATCAGGGTGCGGCTCGCCGCCTGGGCAGGGCCGAAGAACACGCCCAAGGGCAGGGCGAGCAGCCAGAACCACGGCTTGGAGCGGATGAGGAGCAGGACCGCGCCGATGGCGGCAAGCGACGCAAGCGAAACGAGCACCGTCCGTTTCGGCCCGATCCGGTCGTCGACGAAGGCGAAGGCGTAGGCGCCGAAGCCTGCCGTCACGTTCATCGCGATCCCGAGCAGGATGATCTCGTCGGTCGCCATGCCGAAGGAGCCGGCAGCGTAGATCGCGCCGAAGTTGAACAGCGTGTTCAGCCCGTCGGTGTAGAGGAGGCGCGAGACAAGGAAGCGCGCCACCGCCGGGCGGCGGCGGAGTTCGGGGAGCAGTCGCGCGATCGCAGCGAGGCCGGAACGAACCGCCTGCGCAATGCCCGCCCGACGCGGCATCTCCGCCACGAAGCGGAACAGCGGCCAGCAGAACAGACCGTACCAGAGGGCGACCAGGACCGAGGTCGCCCGCACATGCTCGGAAGCGGCGCGATCGAGCGGCAGCACGGGCGGATCGGGCTCGATCAGCAGCACGAGACAGGCGAGAAGACAGATCAGCCCGCCGAAATAGCCGATGCCCCAGCCCCAGCCCGACACACGCCCGCGCATCCTGGGCGGCGCGACCTCGACCAGCATCGCGTTGTAGAACACGGTGCCGAGCTCGAAACCGAGGGTCGCGACGACGACCACGACCAAGGCGAAGGGGACGAAGGACGGGTCGGGGCGAACCCACCACAGCGCGGCCGAGGTCGCGACAGCGAGCCCAGTGAAGGCTGCAAGCCACGGCTTGCGGCGACCGGCGCCATCCGCGATCGCACCCAAGGGCGGCGAGAGGAGGGCGATCAGAAGCCCGGCCACCGCCATCGCGAAGCCCCACTGCGCGGTGCCGGTCGTCTCGTCCGCCGCGACCGCCTGCACGAAGTAAGTCGGAAAGACGAAGGTGCCGATCACGGTGGGGAAGGCCGAGTTGGCGAAGTCGTAGAGGCACCAGGCGAAGACGGCGCGCCGCGCGCGGGGGCTCAGGGCACGGAGCGCGTCCGCCTCCTGGAAGGGCGGGCTCACGCCAGCGCCCCGATCGCGCGAACGGCGACGACGATTTGGCCGAGGGAGGGGGAGGTGCCGAGGGCGGCGAGCACCGCTTCGACCGCGGTCCAGCGCGCGCCGGCCGCTGCCCGCACCGCCGCCGCACCTCCCGCCTCCAGGCTGGCCCGGGCAAGCCGCGCCTGTGCGGCGACGAGGTCGTCGGCCAGGGCGGCGAGGGCGCGCGCGGTCCAGGCCTCGGGGGCGGGGATCTCGCGGAGGGCGAGGCGGACCCGCTCGAGCCCGAATTCCGTTCCGGCCTCGCACCAAGCGGCGAGGACCGGCTCGACAGCGCCCCCCGCCTCGTCGGCCAGGGCGAGGATGGCGAGGGTCATGCCGGCGGCATCACCTGCGGGGTCGCGCGCGAGCAGGTCGGCAAGCAGGCTCGGCGCCCGGTCGCGGAACGGGGCGGCCACCTCCGCCACACCGCCCAAGCCGCGGTTGCGCAACACCCAGCGCGCCGCCCCCTCCTGCGCGCGGCGCAAAGCGAGAAGGCGCGGATAGAGCGCGTCGGGCGAACCGCCGGCGGCATCCTCCTCCTCCAGCGCGCGGCGCAAGGCCGCGAGGCCGAGGGCGGAACGGGCGACGAGAGCGGCGCGCGCCGCCTCCGCCGGCGGGCTGCCGTCGGCGAGACGGGCAAAACCGGCAAGCCCGAAACGATCGAGGAGGTCGTTGGCGAGCAGCATGGCGATCAGCTCGCGCCTGAGCGGGAAGGCCGCGATCGCGTCGGCGAACCGTGCCCGCACGGCGGGCGGGAAGTATCCGGCGAGGTCGTCGGCGAACGCCTGATCGTCCGGCAGGGCGGAGGCGAGGATCGCCTCGGTCAGCCAAAGCTTGGCGTGGGAGAGGAGGACGACGAGCTCGGGCCTGGTCAGGCCGCCGCGCGCCGCGAGCGCCGCCGGCTCGGGCAGCCCCGCCACGGCGCGGTCGAGCCCTGCCTCGGCCTCAAGCCGCGCCATCAGCACCGCATGCGCCGCGACCGCGCCTGCCCCTTCGCGCATCTCCAGCGACAGCCCAAGCGACTGGCGTCGGTTGGTCGCCAGCACATGTGCAAGCACATCGTCCGTGGCCTCGCGCAGGATGCCGTCGCGCTGCTTCGGCGTGAGGTCGCCCGAACGCACCAGCCGATCGAGCAGGATCTTCAGGTTCACCTCGTGGTCGGAGGTGTCCACCCCGGCGGAGTTGTGCAGCGAGTCGGCATCGACCCTGATGCCCCGCTGCGCCGCCTCGATGCGCGCGGCCTGCGTCAGCGCGAGGTTGGCGCCCTCGCCTATGATCCGGCATCGCAACGATGTGGCGTCGATCCGGATCGCGTCGTTGGCGCGATCGCCTGCCGCCGCGTGGGTCTCGTGGCTCGCCTTGATGAAGGTGCCGATGCCGCCGAAGTAGAGGAGGTCGCAGGGCATGGCGAGGATGGCCCGGATCACCGCCTCGGGGGCGCCGCGCCCGACGTCGAGGCCGAGCATCGCGCGCGCCTGCGGCGAGAGCGGGATGGTCTTCGCCGAGCGGGGAAAGACGCCACCGCCCGGGGAGAGTTTGGCAGGGTCGTAATCGGCCCAGGTCGAGCGGGAGAGACGGAAGAGGCGCTCGCGCTCGGCATGCGCGACCGCGGGATCCGGCTCAGGGTCGAGGAAGATGTGGCGGTGGTCGAAGGCGGCGCGCAGGCGTAAGGCGCGCGAGAGCAGCATGAAGTTGCCGAACACGTCGCCCGACATGTCCCCCACGCCGACGACGTCCACGGGATCGCGCGCGATGTCGATCCCGAGCTCGCGGAAGTGGCGGGCGATGCAGACGAAGGCGCCGCGCGCGGTGACGCCGAGCTTCTTGTGGTCGTAGCCCTTCGACCCCCCGGAGGCGAAGGCGTCGCCGAGCCAAAAGCCGCGCTCGAGCGCGATCGCATTGGCGATGTCCGAGAAGGCGGCCGTGCCCTTGTCGGCGGCGGCGACCAGGTAGGGGTCGGGCCCGTCGCGGCAGACGACGCGCGCCGGCGGGAGAAGCGCGGTCGCCGTCGCGGTTGTCGGTCAGGTCGAGAAGCGCGCCGATGAACAGCCGGTAGCAGGCGACCCCCTCCTCGGCGAGCGCCTCGCGGTCGCGCGCCGCATCGCCGGTCGGGGCGGGCGGACGGCGGACGACGAAGCCGCCCTTCGCCCCCGTCGGAACGATGACGGTGTTCTTCAGCGTCTGCGCCTTCATCAGGCCGAGGATCTCGGTGCGGAAGTCCTCGCGCCGGTCCGACCAGCGGATGCCGCCCCGCGCCACCGCGCCTGCGCGCAGGTGCACGCCCTCCACCCGCGGCCCGTGCACGAAGATCTCGCGGTGCGGGACCGGCCGCGGCATGTCGCCCACCCGCGAGGGGTCGAGCTTGAGGGCGATCACCTCCGCCCCCTCGCCGCGGAAGAAGCTGGTTCGCAGCACGGCATCCAGCGCCGCGCGCAGCCGGGCGAGGATGCGGTCGTGGTCGGGGTCTGCGACCGAATCGAGGACGGTCCGCCAGCGCTCCTCCGCCGCCGCCTCGGCCTGCGCATCCCGGTCCTGGTCCGGGTCGAAGCGCAGGCGGAACAGTCGGATCAGCGCCTCGGCGGCCTCCGGATTGGCCGCGAGCGCCTCCTCGACCGCCCCTTGGGCGAAGGCCACGCCGGATTGCTTCAGCCAGCGCCACAGCGCGCGCAGCACCCACGCCTCGCGCCAGGTCAGGCCCGCGCACAGGACGAGGCGGTTGAAGCGGTCGGCCTCCGCGCGGCCTTCCGCCAGCGCCTCGAGGGCCTCGGCGAGGCGGGGCAACCCGCTCGGGCTCGATCGGCACGCGGTCCGCCGCCTCGAGAGCGAACTCGTGCAACACCACCGGCCGCTCGCCTGCGGGCGCGAGGCGAAAGGGAACTTCTTCGATCGCCCGCAGGCCAAGGCACTCGATCAGCGGCAGGATGTCGGAAAGCGGCACCGCGTGGTCGGGACGGGCGAGACGAAGCTGCAGGGCGAAGGGCGGCGCTCCCGGCGGCCGCGGTCAGCGCGAGGACGAGCCCGCCGCGGGCGAGGGCGGCTTCGGCGAGTGCGATGTCGGCCACCGCCTCGCGCGCCCCGTGCCGCTCGGCGTAGCCGGCCGGGAAGGCGTCGCCCCAGCGGGCGAGCCGCGCGAGCGCCACTCCCTCGCCGGCTTCCGCCATCAGCGCCTCGGCGAGGCGGTCGCGGAAGCTCCGCGCGGCCTCGGCCAGAACCCGCTCGAGCCCCTTCGCGTCGATCTCGGGCACCGCGCCCGGCGTGGTCGCGACGATGTAGTGGATGCGCGCGAGCGGTGAGTCGCCGATCTGGATGTAGGTGGCGGACAGGCGCCCGGCGAAGGCGCGGGCGAGGATCTCGCCGAGGCGGATGCGCAGCCGCGTGTCCATCACGTCGCGCGGCACGAAGACGAGGGCCGAGACGAAGCGCTCGAAGCGGTCGCGGCGGAGGAACAGGGCCACCCGCTGGCGCTCCTGCAGCGCGAGGATCCCCTGCGCGGTGCGATGGAGTTCCGCCACCTCGGCCTGGAAGAGCTCGTCGCGCGGATAGGTCTCGAGGATGTTGGAAAGCCGCCGCCCGTCATGCGTCGCCGGATCGAGCCCCGCGCGCGCGAGCACGGCCGCGACTTTCTCGCGCAGGAAGGGGATCGAGCGCGGGTTGCGGTTGTAGGCAGAGGCGGCGAACAGGCCGAGCACGATGTCGGCCCCCCTCACGCGGTCGGACCGGTCGATGCGCTTGAGGATGATCGCATCGCAGTGCTGCGGGCGATGCACGGTCGAGCGCATGTTCGCCTTCGCCACCGTCAGCGGCACCGGCTCCAGCGCCCAGGCCCGCACGGCGGGACGGTATCGCCTCGGGGTCGCGAAGCACGTCGAAGACGGGCAAGGCGGCGTCGCGCAGAAGCCCGAGCGCCTCGTCCTGTTCCGGCTGCACGCGCCCCGACCCGTCCAGCGTATAGCCGCGCCAGCCGAGGAAGACGAAGTTGTCCTCGTCGAGCCAGGCGAGGAAGTCGCGCGCGATGCGGAAGGGCTCCTCGTCGCGTTCGGCGAGGCGGGCGATCGCTTGCGCAAGCCGGGCCCGCATCGCCGGCCAGTCCGCCACGGCCCGGCGCACATCCGCCATCGCGCGTGCGAGCGCCTCGCCAAGGAGCCCAAGCTCGCGCGCCTCGGCCGGTTCCGTAAACTCGATCTGCATCATGCTCTCGCGGATCGCGCCCGCCCCGGCGGCAGGGCCGAAGGCGACGAGCGTGCCGGCGGCGTCGCGCTGCACCGGCACGATCGGGTGCACCACGAGCTGCACCGCCCGTCCGGCCTGGGTGAGAGCGGCGAGGGCGGAGTCGACGAGAAAGGGCATGTCGTCGGTGACGATTTCGGCCACCGCGTGCGCCGACCGCCAGCCGTCGCGGTCGGGGGTGGGTTTGAAGCAGCGCACGTTCGCCGTGCCGGGGATGCGCCGGCGGGCCTGCTCGAGAAGGGAGAGAGCTGCTCCGGCCACGTCCTCCGCGGCGCGCGCGAGCAGGTCGTCGTCGGCGACACCCGCCGCCCAGAGCGCGAGGAAGGCCGTGGCCTCCGCCGCCCGTTCCGGAGCGAGGCGTCGGGCAAGCACCGCCTGGGCCGCCTCGAGCAGGGCCGCGCGCTCGATGCGCGCCGTGCCGAACCGACCGTCCAGCCCTTCCGGTGCCATGCCGCGCGCTCCCACCTCCCTGGCCGCGGACGACGGTAGACGCAGGCGGCCGGCCCGGACTAGCCTCCATCGATGATGGGCCTCCGATGCAGGGCCGACGCCCAAGGGAGATCGCCGATGCGCGCCGCCCTCTCCGCCATCCTCCTGATGGCCGCCGCCCCGGCGCTGGCGCAGGCCGACCGTTGCGCTGCCGTGACCCCCGCGATGCAGGGATACGAGAGCATCACGGTGTTCTTCGCCGTCGGCTCCGCCGAGCTCGACGAACGGGCCCGCGCCGCGGTCCGCCGGGCAGCGGGACAAATCGTCGCGCAGCGGAAGGACCATGTCTGCCTGATCGGCCGCGCCTCGCCGACCGGCTCGCCCCAGGCCAACGAGCGTCTTGCGGCGGCGCGCGTGCGGTCGGTGACGGACGCCTTGGTCGCGGGCGGGGTGGCGCGCCCGCTGATCGGCGCCCAGGTGCAGGGCGCGGCGTGGGGGGTGCGGGTGGACCGGGCCGAGAATGCGGCCGACCGGTCCGTCACCATCCTCTATCCGCGCTGAAGCCCCGCCGGTGTCCGGCCGCCGCCTCGCCGTCGCCGCCCCCTGGCTCCTCGCCGCCTCCTTCGCCGCGGCCCAGCCCAACCCCGATTTCTGGGTTGCGAACCGCTCCGCGATGCGGATCGACCGGCTCTACGTCTCGCCCGTCGATCGCGACGACTGGGGAGGGGACTGGCTCGGCGAGCACGTGCTGAGGCCCGGGGAACGCTTTCCCGTCCGGCCCCCGCGCGACGGGCGCTGCCTCTACGACATCCGCGTGGTGTACGCCGACGGCTCGGCGGAGGAGAGGCGGCGGGTGAACGTCTGTGCCGTGGCGGAGGTCTCGTTCAGCCGCGGACCGGCGCAGGCGGAGCGTTCCGCCGCGGCCGGGGAGCGGACGGTGACGGTGGTCAACCGGTCGGTGCGGACGATGATGCAGCTCTTCGTCTCGCCTTCGACGGAGCGGAGCTGGGGGGAGGATCGGCTCGGCGAAAGCGTGCTGCCGGGGGGGCGGTCCGTCGTCGTCCGTCTGCCGCGCGAGGGGGGCTGCGAGATCGACCTGCGCGCCGTCTTCGACGACAACTCGGTGCTGGAGAGGCGACGGATCGACTCCTGCCGCGCGCGCGAGATTGCCCTGCCCTGAGCCGGGCTGCGGTTCCGCGACGGAGGGCCGCGTGATAGGCACCCCGCCATGCGCGTGCTCTATCACTTTCCGCTCTCGCCCTTCTCGCGCAAGGTTCGCCTCGCTCTCGCCGAGAAGCGTCTGCCGTTCGAGCTGCGCGAGGAAAAGGTGTGGGAGAGGCGGCCCGAGTTCCTCGCCCTCAATCCGGCCGGTCAAGTGCCGGTCCTGGTCGAGGAGGGGGGGCTCGTCATTCCCGACAGCGTGGTGATCACCGAATACCTCGAGGAGACCTACCGCGAGGTTCCGCTGCTCGGCGCCACGGCGGCAGAGCGGGTCGAGTGCCGCCGTCTGGTCGCCTGGTTCGACGGCAAGTTCGCGCGCGAGGTGACGGACAAGCTCCTCCTCGAGAAGGTGGTGAAGCGGCTGATCGGCCGCGGCGTGCCCGATGCGGGGGCGATCCGCGCCGGCTACGCCAATCTGCGCACGCACCTCGCCTACGTCGCGGAGCTTGCAGAACAGAGGCGCTGGCTCGCGGGAGACGCGCTGTCGCTCGCCGATTTCGCCGCCGCCGCCCACCTCTCTGTGCTCGACTTCGCGGGCGAGATCGACTGGTCGATCGCGCCGGCGGCGAAGGAGTGGTACGCGCGGATCAAGTCCCGCCCCTCCTTCCGTCCCCTCCTCGCCGATCGCGTGCCGGGGCTGCGGCCGCCCGACCACTACGCCGACCTCGACTTCTGAGCCTTGCCTTCACTGTCGCGTCCCGCCTTCGAGCGCGGCCAGGTGGTCGCGCGCCATCCGCGCCACCGCCTGGTCCGAGGCGAGGGCGAGCACGCGTTCGAGGTCGCGCCGCGCCGCGGCGAGGTCGCCCGCATCGCGCGCAAGCAGCGCCCGTTCCAGCAGGGCCTCGGTGTTTTCCGGTTCGCGCAGGAGCACGCGGGCGAGATCGGCGGCGGCGCGCGCCGCCTCGCCGGTTTGCCGATAGGCCGAGGCACGCAGGATCAGCGCTTCGCTGCGGTCGGGGTCGCGGGCAAGCAGGCGCGAGAGGTCCTCGATCGCCTCGCGGAACAGGCCGAGAGCGGCCGCGGCGATGGCGCGGTCGGTGAGGAGGTCCGCCTCGTCGGGGCGGGCGGCGAGGCCGCGGGTCGCTGCGACCCGGGCCCGGTCGGGACGGTCGAGCGCAAGCCAGAGCCGTGTCGCCTGGGCCAGCAGGGCGGCGCGCGCATCGGCCGGCGCGGCGGCATGCGCGCCGAGGGCTTCGAGGATCTCGGCCGCCGGCTCAAGCGCACCCTCCTCGATCAGGGCCACCGCCTCGCAATGCCGCGCCGCATCACCCCCGCCGTCGGCGCGCCAGCGGCGCGCCTCGGCCACCGCCTCGCGGGGGTCGAGCATGGCAAGCGCGAGGCAGCGGTCGTAGGCGAGATCGGCGGGCGGCGGCGCGGCGGCGAGGACCGACGCCTCCGCCTCCACCGGCGGCAGCGGCGAGGCGGCCGTGGGCGGTTGCACCCCGCCCGGCCTGGTCTCGGCACGGCGCTCGTCCAGCCACCAGAGCGCCGCAGCGGCGGCCCCGGCGATCGGCAGGGCGAAGAGGAACAGGCGAACGAGCGACAAGGGCGACGACCCTCGCGAGACTGGCCCGGCCATGCTAGCGCAGGCCGCATGGACCGCGCGCTCGTCGTCTTCGGTCTGGGTTACAGCGGCCGCGCGATCGCGCAGGCCGCGCACCGCGCCGGTTGGCGCGTGGTCGCGGTGAGCCGCGGCGTTGGCGACGGGTCGAGCCTCGCGGTCGTGCCGTTTGCCGATCCGACCCCGGCGCTTGCCCGGGCCACCCATGTCGTGCTGACCGCGGCACCCGGCGAGGCGGGCGATCCGGTCCTCGCGGCGCACGAAACCGCCCTCGCCCGCGCCCCGCACCTCGCCTGGATCGGCTATCTCTCCACCACCGGCGTGTATGGCGATCGCGGCGGAGCCTGGGTTTCGGAGACCGACGCGCCCGCCCCCGCCAAGCCGCACAGCCTCGCCCGCCGCGCCGCCGAAGCGGCCTGGGAGGCCTTCGCCGCGCGCCGTGCTGTTGCTCTCGACCTCATCCGCCTCGGCGGCATCTACGGGCCGGGCCGGTCGCCGTTCGCCGATCTCCGCGCCGGGCGGGCGCGCCGCGTGGTCAAACCGGGCCATGTGTTCAACCGCATCCACGTCGCCGACATCGCGGGGCTCGTCCTCGCCGCCGCCGCCCTGCCTGCCGCGCCGGGCCGGGCCCGCGTGCTGCACGGGGCGGACGACGAACCCGCCCCGCAGGCCGATGTGGTGGCGGAAGCGGCGCGCTTGCTCGGGGTCCCCGCTCCGCCCGAGGTGCCGTTCGAGGACGCCGCATGCACGATGGGCCCGATGGCGCTCGCCTTCTGGAGCGAGAACCGCCGGGTGGCGAATGCGCTCACCAAGGCGGCCACCGGATGGAGCCCGCGCTTTCCCTCATACCGCGAGGGGCTCGCCGCCATCCTCGCCGAGGAGGGGGGCGAGGGTGCTGGCCAGCAGCGCGAGATCGGCCGGGCGTGAGAGGCGATGGTCGCCGTCCTTCACCAAGATCACCTGGACGTCGGAGGAGGCGAGGCAGTCGGCAAGGCGCAGGCTCGTCTGCCACGGCACGGCGGCGTCGTTCTGCCCGTGCAACAGGCGCACCGGGCCGCCGTAGGGAATGGTCCCCCTGAGGCGAAGCCGCCGCCGCCCATCCTCGATCAGGGCCCGGGTGTAGACGTAGCCCGCCGGGTCGTAGTCGGAGGGTTCGACCACGCGGCCTTCGGCGAGAAGCCGCGCCCGGGTCGCCTCATCCCAGCGCGCCCACAGCAGATCCTCGGTGAAATCCGGGGCAGCGGCAATGCCGACGAGGGCCCGCACCCGGCCGGGCCGGGCGAGGGCGAGTTCGAGCATGATCCAGCCCCCCATGGAGGAGCCGACGAGCACCACCGGCCCCTCGGTGAGCCGATCGAGGGCGAGGAGCGCGTCTTGCGCCCACCGCCCGATCGTTCCGTCCTCGAAGCGGCCTGCGGAGGTGCCGTGGCCCGTGTAGTCGAAACGGAGGAAGGCACGGCCGCGCGCAGCGCACCACGAGTCGAGGAAGGAGGCCTTGGTGCCGGTCATGTCGGAGGCGTAACCGCCGAGGAACACCACAGCAGGGCTCTTTCCCCTTCGCCTCCGCCAAGCGATCGCGCCGTTCGGGCCTTCGATCCGCCCGCTCTCCTCCATCGCCGTGCTCCTTCCGCCACGCGCCGGGCGGGGGGCTAGCACGCGCGGGCGTGTTTTCCGACCCCCCCGCCGTGCTGCAGGTCCTGCCCGCCCTCGACTCGGGCGGGGTGGAGCGCGGCACGCTCGAGGTTGCCGAGGCGCTGGTGCATGCCGGCTGGCGGGCCCTGGTGGCCTCCGCCGGGGGCCGTCTCGTGGCCGACCTCGAGGCGCTCGGCGCGCGGCATGTCACGCTCCCCCTCCGCGCCAAGGACCCGCTCTCGCTCTGGCGCAACGCCGGCCGGCTCGCCGCGCTGATCCGAAGCGAGCGCGTTGCGATCGTGCATGCCCGCTCCCGTGCCCCGGCCTGGAGCGCGCGTCTTGCTGCGCGGCGGACGGGAACGCGCTGGGTCACCACCTGGCACGGCGTCTACGGCGAGGGGTTTCCCGGCAAGCGCCTCTACAACTCGGTGATGGCCTCGGGCGAGCGGGTGATCGCGATCTCGCGCTTCGTCGCCGACCATCTCGTCTCCCGTCACGGCATCGATCCGGCCCGGGTGCGGATCATTCCGCGCGGCGTGGATCCCCGCGTGTTCGACCCCGCCCTCGTTTCGCCCGAGCGGGTCGCTGCCCTGCGCGCCGTCTGGCAGGTCGGTGCCGGCATGCCGGTGATCCTCCTGCCCGGGCGGCTGTCGCGCTGGAAGGGGCAACAGGTGCTGATCGCGGCGCTTCGGCTGATGGAGCGGCGCGATGCGGTCGCGGTGCTCGCCGGAGACGCGGCAGGCGGCGGCGGTCACGCCCTGCATCTGGCCCGGCTGGCGGCGGCGTGCGGCGTGGCGGATCGCGTCCGCTTCGCCGGCCACGTCGCCGACATGCCGGCGGCCCTCTCCGCCGCCGACGTGGTGGTGAACGCCTCCATCGCGCCGGAAGCCTTCGGCCGGGTGGTGATCGAGGCACAGGCGATGGCCCGCGCCGTCGTCGCCACCGCGCACGGGGGGGCGGCTGAGACCGTGGAGGACGGGGTGACGGGCCTTCTCGTTCCCCCCAACGACCCCGCCGCACTCGCCCGCGCCCTCGACCGCGTCCTTTCTTTGGGCGATGAGGCCCGCGCCGCCCTCGGCGCCCGCGCCCGGGAGGCGGTGCTCGCGCGCTACACCACGGCGCGCATGACCGAGGCGACGCTTGCGGTCTATCGGGAGTTGCTCGGCGGATCAGACCCGTGACGCCCGGCCATGGGAGGCTTGCCGCTTTCTGGCAGGCGCGCTCGCTCCCCGGCCGGCGACGTCGCTGCCCCGGCCGTCGCGCCGGCGGTCGGGCAACCTGCGGCCGGACGCCTCTCGGCAAGGCGGCCCGATCGTCGGCGCGAGGGAGGAAGGGCGAGGGTTGTCGCCGCGGTGGTCGCAGCGGCGATCACCGCAGCGCGTCGGAAACGCTCGGCGAGGCGGCAGCGCGGCTTCTCGCCGCCCGCAGCGTGCGGGTTGCGATCGGCGATCGCGACGAGAAGCGGGGCGCGGCGGTCGGCTGCGCGATCGGCGGCCTCCTTCTTCTGTTCCCTGCGACCTCGCCGACGAGGCCTCCGCCGTCTCCGCCATGGCCGCCGCGACGACCGCGGTCGTGGCTTTGGGCGAGGATGGCGAGCGGGGCGTGATCGTCACCATCGCCTCCATCGTTGCCGAGGGCGGGCAGTTCGACAAGACGGCGTGTGCCGCCGCCAAGGCCGCGTTGGCCGGACCGAGGCTGCTGGCGGCGCGGGATGTCGCCGCGTGGGGGCCGCGTCGTCTCCATCCTGCCCGGGGTGTTCGCGACCCTCATGCTCTTGGGGCTTCCCGACCCCGTCCGCGCAGCACTCGCTTGGCATCTCGAAAACCCGATGCGCAACGGCGCCACGATCTGCCGCGACGGCAAGCTTGAGCCTGCTGCCGCAGCGAACACTGCGGGCAGGATTTTGCCCAAGCGACGCCGCGGGCGTGGCGATCCTTGCCGGCGCGGCGCACACTTCGCCAACACCTGACCGCGCAAATCGGGTTAGCCTCGCGAGCGTGTCGGGTCCGGGAGAGGCAAGGGAGACGGCTGCGATGGACTCGCTCAGCGGGACCGCGCCGATCACGTTGGAGAGCCGGTTCGTCGACCTCGACGCGCCGGTGCTTCTGACGGGAATCCAGGCGCTGGTGCGCGTGCTGCTCGAACAGGCCGCGGCTCGATCGCGCCGCGGGGCTCAACACCGCCGGCCTCGTCTCGGGCTATCGCGGCTCTCCCCTCGGCGGGCTGGACAAGGAACTCTGGGCGCGGCGCGTCCTTCCTGGACGCCGCCGGCGTGCGCTTCCAGCCGGGCATCAACGAGGACCTCGCCGCCACGCTGCTGTGGGGCGCGCAGATGCTGGAGGTGTTTCCTGGCCGCCGTGTCGAAGGCGTGTTCGGCCTCTGGTACGGCAAGGGCCCAGGGGTGGATCGTTCGGGCGATGCGTTCCGCCATGCGAATGCCTTCGGCACCCACGCCAAGGGTGGCGTGCTTGCCGTCGCAGGGGACGATCACGCCGCCCAGTCCTCCGTCCTGCCCCACCAGTCCGACCAGATCTTCGAGGCGGCGATGATCCCGCTCCTGCACCCGGCCTCGGTGCAGGACATCCTCGACCTCGGGCTTGCCGGGATCGCGATGAGCCGCTTCTCCGGGCTTTGGGTCGGGCTGAAGACGGTGGCGGAGACGGTGGAGGCGGCGGCGACCGTGGTCGTCCCGTCCGCGCGACGGTTCGTCCGCCCCGACCTCGCAGCCCCGCCCTGGGGCTTCAACCTCGACCCTCGCCTGCGCTGGCCGGAACAGCGCGCGGAACTCGAGCGCCGCGTGATCGCCGAACGCCTTCCCGCCGCCTTGGCCTTCGCGCGCGCCAACGCGCTCGACCGCGTCGTGTTCGGCGCACCCAGAGGCGCCGATCGGCCTTGTCACCTGCGGCAAGGCGCATCTTGATGTGCTGCGCGCCCTCGATCTCCTGGGCCTCGGCGGGGCGGAGGCGGAACGGCGGGGGATCGCCCTCTACAAGGTGGCGCTCACCTGGCCGGTCGAGCCCGAGGGGCTGACCCGTTTCGCCGCCGGCAAGAAAGCTGCTGATCGTGATCGAGGAGAAGCGGAGCCTGGTGAAGCGCCAGGCGCGCGACATCCTCTACAACCTCCCCGCCGACCGTCGCCCGGCCGTCGTCGGCAAGCGCACGCTCGCCGGCGAGCCGCTTTTGCCGGAGTACGGCGAACTCGACCCCGTCGCCATCGCGCGCGCGCTCGCCCGTGTGCTGCCCGAGTTCGGCGTCGCGGTCTCCTTCGCCGAACCCGACCTGCCGCCGACCGCCGCGGCGCTGACGCGTGCGCCCTATTTCTGCGCGGGCTGCCCGCACAACACCTCCACGGTGGTCCCCGAAGGCGCGCTCGCCTTGGGCGGCATCGGCTGCCACACGCTCGCCCTCGGGGCGGTCGGGCGGGCGAAGACCGTCACCCACATGGGCGCGGAAGGCGTCACCTGGGCGGGCCTCGCGCCCTTCGTCGAGGTGCCGCACGCCTTCGTCAACATGGGCGACGGCACCTACCAGCACTCGGGCATCCTCGCCATCCGCCAGGCGGTCGCCGCCGGCGCCAACGTCACCTACAAGATCCTCTACAACAGCGCGGTGGCGATGACCGGCGGCCAGCCGGTGGACGGGGGCCCCTCCGTGGCGCAGATCGTTCGCCAGCTCGCCGCCGAAGGCGTGGCGCGGATCGCCGTCGTCGCCGATGACGCCTCCCGCCTGCCGCGCCGCCTCCGAGCTGCCGCCCGGCGTCGAGCGCACGACGCGCGAGCACCTGCTGGCGGTCCAGGAACGCTTCCGCACCGTTCCGGGAGTGAGCGTGATCGTCTACGACCAGATTTGCGCCACCGAGAAGCGGCGCAAGCGCAAGCGCGGCACGATGGCTGCGCCGAAGACGAGCGTTCTGATCAACGAGCGCGTGTGCGAGAACTGCGGCGACTGCACGGTGCAGTCGAACTGTGTGGCGATCGAGCCGGTGGAGACCGAGTTCGGCCGCAAGCGCCGTGTCTCTCCCTCCACCTGCAACACCGACCTCTCCTGCCTCAAGGGTTTCTGCCCGTCCTTCGTCACCGTCGGCGCGGCGCGCAAGCCGAAGGAACCCTCGACCGAGATCGCGGCGATGGAGGAGCGTTTCGCGCGCGAATTGCCGACACCCCTTCCCCCGCCGCTCGGTGATCGCCCCTGGCGCGCGTTGTTCGCCGGGGTGGGGGGTGGCGGCATCGTCACCGCCGGCGCGATCACCGCCATGGCCGCCCATCTCGAGGGCAGGGCGGTGCGCACCCTCGACTTCACCGGGCTTGCGCAGAAGAACGGCGCAGTGGTCGGGCATGTGCAGATCGCCGCCGAGGACAGCGCGCTCGACGTCGCGCGCGTGCCCGTGCGCGGGGCCGACCTGCTGGTCGCCGCCGACATGGCGGTCGCCGCGAGCCGAGACGTGCTGCCGCGGCTGAAGGGCGAGGGCGCCGTGGTCGGGCAGGCGCGGCTTGCTTCCGTCGCCGCCTTCGTGCGCGACCCCGATGTGGTGCTCGACTCGGACGCCCATCGCGTGGCGATCGAGGCGGCCTCTCCGGCGGGGTTCCATCTCTGGCTCGACGCCGCGCGCCTCGCCGAGGCGCTGTTCGGCGAGGCGCAGACGATGAACACCTTGCTGCTCGGCGCCGCCTGGCAGAAGGGGCTGGTCCCGGTGCGCGCCGCCTCGCTGATGCGCGCCATCGAGCTGAACGGTGTCGCGGTGGCGACGAACAAGCGCGCCTTTCTCTGGGGCCGGGCGGTCGCGCATGACCCATCCCTTGCCGAGCGCCTGCTCGATCATCGTCGCCCGCCGGCGGGCCTCGAGAACCTGATCGAACACCGGGCAGCGGAGCTTGCGCGGTATCAGAACGAGCGGCTCGCGCAACGCTTCCGCGCGCTGGTTGCGCGCGCGCGCGCGATCGAGGAGGCAAGCCTCGGCGAGGCGGGCAAAGTGACTCGCGCCGTCGCCGAGGGCTATTTCCGGGTCCTCGCCTACAAGGACGAGTTCGAGGTCGCGCGCCTCCTCTCCGACCCTTCCTTCCTCGACGGCATCAGGGCGGAGTTCGGCGAGGCGGCGGTCTTCTTCCACCTCTCGCCGCCCCTGCCCTTCCTCGGACGGGATCCGGCGACGGGGCGGCGGCGCAAGGTCGCGCTGCCTGCGCGCGTCGCCCTGCCCGCCTTCCGGCTGCTCGCCCGTGCGAGGGTGGTGCGCGGCAGCTGGCTCGATCCGTTCCGCTGGCAAGAGGACCGTCGGCTCGAGCGGGAGGCGATCCGGCTGTTCGAGGAGGACGTGGCCTTCGCCCTCGCGCAGCTCCGCCCCGAGACGGCCGAGGCCTGCCTTCGGCTGCTCGCCTGGCCCTTCGCCGCGCGGGGCTTCGGCCCTGTCAAGCGCGCATCCCACGCCAGGGCGATGGGCGAGCGTGCCGCCGCCCGTGCCGCTCTCGTCGCGACCGGCACGCCCGCGGTGGCGCCCGAGCCGGCTTCGGCGTAAATCCTGCCCGCGGGAGGAAACGCCCATGCTCGACGTCGCCGACGCGGAGGCCCTGGAGACGCGACGCCTCGTCGTCGAGACCGCCCGCGCCTTCGCCCAGGAGAAGCTCGCCCCCCGCGCCGCCGTACGGGAACGCGAACGCCGCATCGAACCCGAGATCATCCGCGAGCTGGGCGAGCTCGGCTTCCTCGGCGCCACCATTTCGCCCGAATGGGGCGGGGCTGGGCTGGATTCGCTCACCTACGCGATGGCGCTGGAGGAGATCGCGGCCGGCGACGCCGCCGTGTCCACCCTCGTTTCGGTGCACAACTCGCCGACCTGCACGATTCTGGAACGGTACGGCACCGAGGCGCAGAAGGAGCGCTTCCTCCGCCCCATGGCGTCGGGCCAGTGGGTGGCTTGCTTCGCGCTCACCGAGCCGCAGGCGGGGTCGGATGCCGCGAACCTGCGCACGCGCGCGGTGCGCGACGGCGACCATTGGATCATCGACGGCGCCAAGCAGTTCATCAGCAACGGGTCGATCGCGAAAATCTGCCTCCTCTTCGCCGTCACCGACCCGGCCGCCGGCAAGAAGGGCATCTCCTGCTTCGCCGTGCCGACCGACACGCCGGGCTATACGGTGGCGCGCGTCGAGCACAAGCTCGGCCAGCACGCCTCCGACACCTGCGCCCTCGTCTTCGAGGGCATGCGCGTGCCGGCGGAGAACCTGATCGGGGGCGAGGGCGAGGGCTACCGCATCGCGCTTGCCACGCTCGAAGTCGGGGCGGATCGGCATCGGCGCGCAGGCGGTCGGCATCGCGCGCGCCGCCCTCGACTACGCCATCGCCTACGCCAAGGAGCGCATCGCCTTCGGCCGGCCGATCATCGACAACCAGGCGGTCGCCTTCCGCCTCGTCGAGGCGAAGACGAAGCTCGAGGCGGCAAGGCAGCTCGTGCATCTCGCCGCGCGGAAGAAGGACGCGGGCGAGGATGCGCTGGAAGCCGCCTGCATGGCGAAGCTCTACGCCTCCGAGGTGGCGGAGGAGGTCTGCTCGGCCGCGATCCAGACCCTCGGCGGCTACGGCTATCTCGCCGACTATCCGGTGGAGCGGGCCTATCGCGACGTGCGGATCTGCCAGATCTACGAGGGCACCTCCGACATCCAGAAGCTCATTCTGGCGCGGAGGCTTTGAGGCGGAGGGCGCGGGCATAGGCGTCGCGGCGCGGCACTCGCGTCTCCGCCGCCACCCGTTCCGCCGCGTCGCGCACGGAAAGCCCCTCGGCAAGGGCGGCACGAAGGGCGGCGTCGATCTCTTCCTCAGCCGGCTCGGCCCTGCCTTCGCCAGGGCCGACGACGACGACGATCTCGCCGAGCACCTCGGCACCCGCGAAGCGCGCGGCGAGTTCGCCGAGCGGGCCCCGCACCACCTCCTCGAACCGCTTGGTCAATTCCCGCGCCACCGCCGCCGGCCGGTCGGTGCCGAAGGCCTGGGCAAGATCGCGCAAGGTCTCGACCACGCGATGCGGGGCCTCGAAAAGCACGAGGGTGGCGGAAAGCCCGGCCCGCTCGAGAGCGGCGAGTTCGGCGAACCGGGCGCGGCGCGGCCCGGCCTTCGGCGGCGGAAAGCCGAGGAAGAGGAACGGGACGGGCGGCAGGCCGGAGAGAACGAGGGCGGTGGTCGCGGCAGAGGGACCAGGCACGCAGGTGACGCGATGGCCGGCCGCGATCGCCGCCCGAACGAGCCTGTAGCCGGGATCGGCGATCAGCGGCATCCCGGCGTCCGAGACCAGCGCGATGCGCTCTCCCGCGGCGAGCCGGGCGAGGACGCGCGCGGTCATCGTTTCTTCATTATGATCGTGCAGGGAAACGAGGCGTGTTGCGAGGCCGCAGCGCTGCGCCAGTTTCTGGGTGACGCGCGTATCCTCGGCGAGCACCGCGTCGGCCGCGGCCAGCACGGCGGCCGCGCGGGGCGGAAGGTCGCCGAGATTGCCGATCGGGGTGGCGACGAGGGTCAGGGTCCCGGGGGGGCCGGCAGCGTCGTCCGCGGCAGAGGGAGGGGTTTCGGCCTGTGCTTCGTCGTCGATCCGCATCGCTCGGTGTCATCCTCGCATGGGGCGTTCTCGCCGCAACGGCCTGCGCCCCTCAGCCGCCGCCGGCACGGCCCGTGGCCACCGCGCCGCCGGTGCGGGTCGACCCAACCGCCTTGCCCCCTCCTGCTCGCCCCGCCCTCGGCCCCGACGGCAAGCTTCGCGCCGCCCTGCTTCTGCCCCTCTCCGGGCCGCAAGGCCATGTGGGAGAGGCGATGCTGAACGCGGCGACCCTCGCCCTCTTCCAGCACGGCGGAGGGAAGGTGGAGCTGCTGCCGAAGGACACCGGCGGCGACCCCGCGCGGGCCGCGGCCGCGGCGCGCGAGGCCCTGGCGCAAGGCGCGGGCGCCATCCTCGGCCCCCTGTTCGCCTCGGAGACCGCCGCCGTCGCCTCCGTCGCCTCCGCCGCGGGCGTGCCGGTGCTCGCCTTCACCACCGATGCGGGGCAGGCGCGGCCCGGTGTGTGGGTGCTGGGGCAGCTCCCGGAACCGGCGGTGCGGCGCGTGGTGGCCGCCGCCCGCGCCGCCGGGGCGGAACGCTTCGCCCTTCTCGCCCCCGACACACCGTTCGGCCGCCTGGTCGCCGAGGCCTATGCGCGGGCCGTGGCGGATTCCGGCGGCGTGCTGGCACGGCAGGAACTCTACGCCGGAGACAACCCGGCCCCGGCCGTGCGACGCCTGTCCGACTACGAGACCCGGCGCGGCCCGATCGACGCCCAGGTCCGGGCGGCGCGGGCGGAAGGAACGGCCGAGGGACGGCGCCGCGCGGCACAGCTTCAGCGCGAGGCGCGGATCCCGCCCCCTCCGTTCGACGCGCTGCTGCTGGCGGATTCGGGCGATCGTCTGCGCTCGGTCGCCGCACTCCTGCCCTTCTACGACATCGACAGCCCGCCGGTGCGGATCCTCGGCACGTCGCTGCTCGCTGGCATGCCCGACGCCGGCACCGAACCCGCCCTGGTCGGCGCCTGGTTCGCCGCCCCGGACGAGACGCGGCGCGAGGCTTTCGCCGCGCGCTATCGCGAGGCCTATGGCAGGGATCCGCCCCTTGTGGCGGGCGTCGCCTTCGATGCCGCGGCCATCGTCTCCTCGCTTGCCAACGCAACACCGCCCGACCTCTCGCCCGGCGCCCTCACCCAACCCCAGGGCTTTGCCGGCGTGCTCGGCTTGGTGCGGCTGATGCCGGATGGGACCAATCGCCGGGCGCTCGCCTTGATGGAGGTGACGCGCGACGGCTTCCGCGTGCTCGAACCGGCGCCGGAGCGGTTCGAGGATCTGCTGTTTTGACCGGTCGCGGTGTCGGCCATGCCGCAGTCGCTGCCCGACCGTCCGGCCAGCCCCACCCTCCTCGTCGCCGGCACCGCCGCGGCGATCGCCGCCGTACCGGGGGCGCTGCTCGCGGGCTTGGCCGCGTTCGACGTCGTCTCCGAACGCGCCGCAGCGGTGCTGGCGGCCGCCTTCGCGCTCGCCGGCTCACTTGCCGGGATCGTCGTCTATCGCGACCTCGCACGGCTGGTCAGTGCCCTGAAACGGGCCGAGGCGGGGCAGCCGCTCGACCGTCTCCCGGTCCTGCCGCCGCTCAGGCGGATCGCGGAGGCGGCGGGGCGGCTGGCGGACTCGCTGCGGGACCGCAACAGCGAGGTGGACCGTCTCGCGGGTGCCGCGGTGCGGATCGTCGAGGGTCTGCCCGATCCGCTGATCGTGCTCGACGGCGAGGCCCGGCCGGTGATGCTGAACAGCGCGGCACGCGACCTGTTCACCCCGCCGGCGTCGCAAGCGCCCGACCTCGGCGCCCTGCTGCGTCACCCGGGCCTGCGCGCGGTGGTCGACCGCGCCGCGCGAGGCGAGCGACCCGAGGCCGTCTCCGTCACCTTGCCCGTGCCGGTGGAGCGTGTACTCCTCGCCCAGGCGATCGGGCTCGAGCCCCCGCTGCGCAACGGCGGGCGCGTGCTCGTCACCCTTTCCGACCGCACGCGGGAACGGCGGGTTGAGCAGATGCGGGCCGATTTCATCGCCAACGCCAACCACGAACTGCGCACCCCGCTCGCCAGCCTGCTCGGCTTCATCGAGACGCTGCGCGGGCCGGCGGCGGAGGATCGCGAGGCCCAGGCGCGCTTCCTCGCCATCATGGCGCAGGAAGCTGCGCGCATGTCGCGGTTGATCGACGACATGCTCTCGCTGTCGCGGATCGAGATGATGGAGCACACGGCGCCCAAGGGGGTCGCCGACCTCCCCGCCCTCGTCCGCCGCACCATCGAGGCGCTGGAGCCCCGGATCGCGGCGCGGCGGATGCGGGTCGAACTCGCGGTGGATCCGGCCGTGCGCCCGATCGTCGGCGACCCCGACCAGCTCGCCCAGGTCGCGACCAATCTTCTCGACAACGCGGTGAAGTACGGGCGCGAGGGCGGCTCGATCCGGGTGCGGGTGTTCGCCACCGCCGCCGAAGGCGGCCGGCCGGCCGGGGTCGCGATCGCCGTCACCGATGACGGGCTGGGCATCCCCCGCCAGCACATCCCGCGCCTGACCGAGCGTTTCTACCGGGTCGATGCGGCGCGGTCGCGCGCCATCGGCGGGACGGGGCTCGGGCTTGCGATCGTCAAGCACGTGCTCAACCGGCACCGCGGCGTGCTCGAGATCGAGAGCGAGGAGGGCAAGGGCTCGACCTTCACCGCCTGGCTGCCGGCGGTGCCGGTCGGAGGCGCCACGGCCCCGTCGCCCAGCCGGCGGCCGCCTGACCGTAACCGGCCCGCCCAGTCGTCACTTCTGCACGGGCAGGAAGATGAAGCACCACCGCCGCCACCAGGCAGACTGCGGCGGCGGCATAGTTCCAGGTCAGCCGTCTCGCCGAGCACCCAGACCGCGAAGCCCGCGAACACCGGTCATGGTGACCACCTCCTGCATCACCTTCAGCTGCTGCGCGGTATAGGGGCCGAAGCCGATGCGGTTGGCCGGCACGGCGAGGCAGTATTCGAAGAAGGCGATGCCCCAGGAGGCGACGATGGCGAGCCAGAGCGGCCAGTCCGGCTTCTTCAGGTGCCAGTACCAAGCGTAGATCATCAACACGTTGGAACAGACCAGCAGCACCGGGGGAAGGACCCAGGCCATCCAGGGGCTAGGCAACGGGATCATCTCTATTCGGCCTCGCGCTTGGGGGGAAACGGGACAACAGGACGAGCATCAGCGCCATGCCGGGGAGCGCGGCGGCGGTGGTGAGCAGGAAGAACGGCGTCCAGCCCATCGCCTCGGCGAGGAAGCCGCCCGTCGCGCCCAGCGTGCGCAGCGGCACGGCGGCAAGCGAGGAGAGGAGAGCGTACTGGGTGGCGGTGAAGGCGGCGCTCGTCAGGCCCGAAAGGTAGGCGACGAAGGCCGCATCGGCGAGGCCATCGGTCACGTTCTCCACCCCCACCTGGGCCCAGAGGAGGGCGACGGAGCGGCCCGCCTCGGCGAGGGCGACGTACATGAGGTTGGACAGCATCTGGCCGAGCCCGGTGGCGATGAGCGCCCGGCCCACCCCGAGTCCGCGCCACCAGCACCCCGCCCAGGGTGACGCCGGCGAGAGTCGCCGCCATGCCGAAGACGCCCGAAACCGCGGCCACATCCAGCCGTGAGAAGCCGAGCGCGCGGTAGAACGGCGCGGTCATGATCCCCGCCAGGGCCTCGCCCAGCTTGAACAGGGCGACGAAGGCGAGGATCAGCGGCCAGCCCGGGCGACGGAGGAAGTCGCGGAACGGGTCGATCACGGCAAGCCGAAGCCGCGCGCCCCACGATGCGGGAAGCGTCGTGCCGGGGGGCAAGGGTTCGCGGGCAAGCAGCAGCGTGGTGGCGAGCCCCACCCCCATCAGCCCCGCCATCACCGCGAAGGCCGCGCGCCAGCCGGCGAGTTCGACGACGCCGAGGGCACCGGCGTTGGCGACCAGAAGCGCAATCCGATAGCCCCAGACATAGGCGGCAAGCCCAAGGCCCTGCCGTGCGGGCGGCAGGCTCTCGATGCGGAGCGCGTCGATCGCGATGTCCTGGGTGGCCGAGAGGAAGGCGACGGCGACCGCGGCCACCACGGGCGCCTCGGCGTCGCGCGCAGGGTCGGTGAAGCCCATGGCGAGGATCGCGGCGCCGAGCGCGACCTGGACCGGAGCAAGCCAGCCGCGTCGCCGCCCGAGACGGGGCAGCGGCGGGCGGGCATGGTCGAGCACGGGGGCCCAGAGGAACTTCAGCGTGTAGGCAAGCCCGATGAGCGCGGTGAGCCCGATCGCGCCGAGCGACACGCCGGCCTCGGCGAACCACTGGCGCAGCGTGAAGCCGGTGAGCGGCAAGGGAAGCCCGGCCGAGAAGCCGAGCAGCAAACAGCACCGACGAGCGGTCGATCCAGGCGCAGCGCGGTCACCGGCAGTGGCGCCCGCCGGGCAGGCGGCAGATGACGGGAGGGGCGAACTCGTCACGCCCGCCCATGGTAGGCTCAGCGGCGGACGAGGACGACAGCAGACGCAGCAGACGGAGAGCCGCGATGCAGCGTGAGGCCGAGACGCGACTGGCAACCCCGGCCTACGTGCACCGGCGCCAGGCGATCCTGAGCGCCGGGGCGGGCGTGCTCACCGCCTTGGCCTTAGGGCTTCCCGTCGGCGGGTGCGCGCGGAACGAACAGCTCGGCCGCGCGCAGCTCATCCTGATCGACGACGAGGAGCTGGAGCGGATGTCGGACATGGCGGAGGCGGACATCCGGCGCCGCTCCGGCGGGCCCCTGCGCGACCCCGCCCGGCAGAGGAGCCTCGAACGCCTGGCCGGCCAACCTCTCCTCGGTCGAGGGGGCGCCCCAGCCGCGGCGGGGTTTCCGCCCCGAACTCCTGGCCGACCGGCAGGTGAACGCCTTCGTCCTGCCGAACGGCTACTCGGGCTACTTCGACGGCATGTGGGGCTTCGTCGGCGGCAACCAGGACGAGATGGCGATCATCATGGGCCACGAGATGGGCCACCTCGCGGGGCGGCACGCGCAGGAGCGGGTGAGCCAGCAGCTCGCCCTGTCCATCGGCGTGGCGGTGCTCGGCACGGCGGCGGCGGTCAATCGCGGCACCCGCGCCTACTCGCCGGCGATCGGCGCCGCACTCGGGCTCGGCGCGGCGCTCGGCGGCGCCGCCTTCTCGCGCAGCCACGAGTACGAGGCCGACCGGCTCGGCCTCATCTACGCTGCGCGTGCGGGCTACGAGCCGCAGGCGGCGACCCGCTTCTGGGACCGGATGGAGGCGCGGCACGGCCGCAGCGGCGAGGTGAGCTTCCTCTCCACCCACCCCTCGCACGGGGACCGTCGCGAGCGTCTCGCGGCGCTGCTGCGCGAGGATGCCGAGCTGCGCCGCGCCATGGAGCAGGGACGAGGGCGACGAACGGTCTGACGGTTGCGCGCGCGGTGCGCCCTCCTCAGCGCGGGGTCAGCACCATCACCATCTGCTTGTTCTCCATCCGCGGCATCTGCTCGACCTTGGCGATCGGTTCGAGCTCGTTCTTCACCCGCTCGAGCACCTTCATGGCGAGGTCGAGGTGGGCGAGCTCGCGGCCGCGGAAGCGGAGGGTGACCTTCACCTTGTCCCCTTCCTGGATGAAGCCCTTCGCTTGACGCATCTTCACGTCGTAGTCGTGATCGTCGATGTTCGGGCGGATTTTGATCTCCTTGACCTCGACGATCTTCTGCTTCTTGCGCGCCTCGCTCTTCTTCTTTTGCTGCTCGTATTTGTACTTGCCGAAGTCGAGGATCTTGCAGACCGGCGGGTCGGCGTTCGGCGAGATCTCGACGAGATCGAGGCCCAGGTCGCGGGCCCGCCACAGCGCCTCTCGGGTGGGAACGATGCCGATCATCTCGCCATCGGGCCCGATCAGCCGGACCTGCGGGATGCGGATCTCTTCGTTGACGCGCGGACCTTCGCGGGTCGGCGGCGCCAGGGTGGTCGGACGCGGTGGGATGGCGAGAACCTCCGTGCTGGTTGCGACGTGGCAAGAATGGGGCGATCAGGCCGCGGCTTCAACGGGCCGTGCGACCGGGATCCGGAGGTCGGGCGGGGTGGCTTCGGCAACGAGGCGGGCGATGGCGTCCTCAAGCGGCAGGATGGTTTGCGTCTCGCCGCCGAGGCGGCGTAGCGCCACCGTGCGCGTCTCCGCCTCTTTCCGCCCCACGACCGCGATCACGGGAACGTGGGCCAGGCTCGCCTCGCGGATCTTGGCCTGGATCTTGGCGTTCGAGAGGTCGGCCTCGACCGCGAGCCCGGCTGAGGCGAAGGCGTGCGCGACCGCGCGGGCGTACTCGTTCGCCTCCGACACGATGGTCGCCACCACCACCTGCGTGGGCGCAAGCCAGAGCGGGAAGCGGCCCGCATACTGCTCGATCAGGATGCCCAGGAAACGCTCGAACGAGCCAAGGATCGCGCGGTGCAGCATGACCGGGCGACGACGCGACCCGTCGGCGGCGACGTAGACGGCATCCAGCCGTTCGGGCAGAACGAAATCGACTTGCAGCGTGCCGCACTGCCAGTCCCGCCCGATCGCGTCGCGCAGCACGAACTCGAGCTTCGGCCCGTAGAAGGCGCCCTCGCCGGGATTGAGGGTGTAGGCCACACCGGCCTTGGCGCAGGCCTCCTTCAGCGCTCCTTCCGCCTGGTCCCACACCGCGTCGCGACCCGGCGCGCTTGGCCGGGCGGTCGGAGAACTTCACCGAGAACGTCTCGAAGCCGAAATCGCGGTAGACCGAGGAGAGGAGTTCGACGAAGCGGACCGTCTCGTCGGCGATCTGCTCCTCGGTGCAGAAGATGTGCGCATCATCCTGGGTGAAGGCGCGCACGCGCATGATGCCGTGCAAGGCGCCCGAGGGCTCGTAGCGGTGGCAGGAGCCGAACTCCGCCATGCGCAGCGGAAGCTCCCGGTACGAGCGGACGGTGGTGTTGAAGATCTGCACGTGACAGGGGCAGTTCATCGGCTTCAGCGCCAGGATGCGGTTCTTCTCCGCCTCGTCCTCGACGGTGGCGAGGAACATGTTCTCCCGGAACTTCTCCCAATGCCCCGACGCCTCCCAAAGCCGGCGATCGACGAGCTGGGGCGTCTTCACCTCGACGTAGCCTTGCGGCCTGCAGGCGCCTCCGCATGTAGGCCTCGACCGTGCGATAGAGACGCCAGCCCTTGGGGTGCCAGAAGACGGAACCGACGGCCTCCTCCTGCAGGTGGAAGAGGCCCATCTCGCGGCCGATGCGGCGATGGTCCCGCCGTTCGGCCTCCTCGAGGCGATGGAGATACGCCTCGAGCTCCTTGCGGTCTCGCCAGGCGGTGCCGTAGATGCGCGAGAGCATCGCGTTGCGGTGATCGCCCCGCCAATAGGCGCCTGCGACCTTCATCAGCTTGAACGCGTCTCCGACATGGGCGGTCGATGGCCCGTGCGGACCGCGGCAGAGGTCGACCCACTCGCCCTGGCGGTAGAGCGTGATCGTCTCGCCCTGGGGCAGATCCTGGATCAGTTCGACCTTGTATTTTTCTCCCTTTCGATTCGAACAGGGCGATCGCCTCGTGGCGCGTGGTGACGATGCGCTCGAAGGGCGCGCCGCGGGCGATGATCTCGCGCATCTTCGCCTCGATCGCCGGGAAATCCTCCGGCGTGAAGGGACGCCGATAGGCGAAGTCGTAGTAGAAGCCGTTCTCGATGGGGGGGCCGATGGTCACCTGCGCGCCGGGAAAGAGCGTCTGCACCGCCTCCGCCAGCACGTGGGCGCAGTCGTGGCGGATGAGCTCGAGCGCCTCCTCGTCCTTGCGGGTGATGATGCGCACGCGCGCGTCCATCGTGATCGGGCGGGAGAGGTCCCAGAGCTCCCCGTCGACCTCGACCGCAAGCGCGGCCTTGGCGAGCCCCGCGACCGATGGCGGCGGCGATCTCGGCCCCCGTCACCGCGCCGTCGAAGCGGCGCTGTGATCCGTCGGGCAGGGTGATGGTGGGCATGTCGCTCGGGGTCCTCGGCTCGACGCGGTCTATGGGGAGGGGGCGGAGGCGGCGTCAAGGCTGCGGGCGGCATCCAGCACGGTGGGGGGCGCCAGATCGCGCAGGTCCGGGACGCGCAGGAGGCGCACCGCCGTGCCCCGGGGCGCGCAGAGCGCGGGGTCTGAGGCGGCGGAGAACAGCACGATCGCCGGCCGGCCGAGGGCGGCGATGAGGTGCATCGGCCCGGTGTCGTTGCCGACAGCGAACGACGCGCGCCGCGCCAGGGCGGCAAGCTCGAACAGGGTGGTGCGGCCGGTGAGGTCGAGCGCGGCCGGGCAAGCCGCGCGGATCGCGGCGGCGAGCGGGGCTTCGGCCGCGGTGCCGACGACGACCGGCACGATGCCCTGGGCGGCCAGCGCGGCGGCCAGCGTGCCGTAGTGCTGCACCGGCCAACGCTTCTCCGGCCGCGTGGGCGAAGCACCCGGCACGAGCAGAGCGAAGCGGGCGGGAAGGGAGAAGATTGCGAGGTCGGCATCGAGCCAGGCGAGGTCGGGCGCCGGGAAGCGGGTGATGCCGGCGGCAGCGAGCTGCTCGCGCTGGCGGTCGATGGTGTGCAGGCGGTCGCGGTCGGGGTTGGCGTGGGGGTGAGACGCACCGCGCGCGATGCCGGACCACTCGGGGCGCGAACCGCACAGGCGAAGCAGGTGGAAGAGCCGCGAGGAGCGGGCGGAGGTCTGCAGATCGTAGACGCGCGCGTAGCCTTCCCGGGCAAGGCTGCGGGCAAGCCCGAGATTGGCGGGCAGATTCCAGGCGGGTGCACGCGGATCCTCCAGCACGCGGTCGAACCACGGAGCGCGGCGCATCAGCGGCGCGAAGGGCGGCGTGGTGAGAAGGTCGATCCGCGCGCGGGGGTGGTGGGAGCGGATGGCGGCGAAGGGAGAAAAGGCCTGGATCAGGTCGCCGAGCGCGCCGTGCTTGACGACGAGGATGGGGCTCACGCCGCGGCGATAGGCCGCGCGTGGTTTTCTGGCAAGACGAGCGCGTCCTCGAACTCGGGCGGGTGGAAGGAGAGGCGGCTGGCCTCGGCGAGGTGGCGGAGGATGTCCTCGACCGCGAGGTCGAGCGCCCAGTCCCGTCCTCCGTCCAGAAGTCCCGCGCGCGGCGAAGCGCGGGGCGGAGGTCGGCGGCAGCGATCGGGATCTCGCTCTGGCCGGCTTCCCTCAGAGCAGGTCGGCGTTGGCGAGGACGGTGTCGGGAGCGGAGGGCGCGCAGCGCCTCGTGCCAGACGCGGCGGAGGCTGCGGTCGAAGCCGTTCTCGACGGCGAGGGCGAGCGCGAAGGCCGGAGAACAGCAGGGTCGCCCCCGCCCTCGCCGAGCCAGAGCCGCAGCGCTTCGCCCGCGCGGGCGGAGCGGGCGAGGCGGTAGAGGTTGACGAACCGCTTCGATCGCCGCGCGGCATGCGCCGCGCAAGCGCGAAGGTGCGGCCTCCCGCAGCACGGATCCTCGCCACTTCCTCCGCCAGGGCCTCGGCGGCCTTCGCCTCGTCTGCGCCGCGTGCGCCCACCGCGCGCAGGCTTTCGAGAATGTCCGCACGGCGGGTGTCCACAAACCGGGCAGCGCGTTCCAACGTGGTGCCGAACTGGTCGAGACGCCGATCGAGCGCCTCGATCCGCTTCGTCAGGCCGTCGCGGGCGGCGCGAAGTCCCTGCGCGTCCGCTCTGGCCATCTCCAGACGTTTCTGTGCCTCTGCCCTCCGCCCGCTGATCTCGGCGAGCAGGGCATCGGCCTTGTCGAGTGAGCTGCCATCGATGCGTGCAATCTCGTCGCGGAGCCCCGTGAAGATCTCGACCGCGAGCGAGGCCCAGAGATTGGCATCCGCGTAGGACCAGGCGTTGAAGCGCAGGCGGGCGACGCGGGTGACGAAGGGAGAGGCCGGATCGGCGCGCCAGCGTCGTGCGATCGCCTCGATCTCCTCCTCCATCAGCCGCATGAAGGTGGACTTCCCCGCGCCCCACGCGCCGAACAGGCCGATGGCGAGCGGAGGCGCGTTCGCCTTGAGGCAGGCGAGTTCGGCGAGACGGCGGGCCTCCTCGCGGCGGCCGAGGGCGTCCTCCGCCGCCGGCTGATCAGCGGCGAAGCTGGCCGTGCCGAGCCGCAACGCACCGAGGAGGTCGCGCCAGGCCTCCCGCTCGCCGGCGCGGTCGGGGACCGCTTCGAGCGCCGCGAGGAGGTCGGCGCGGAGATCGTCCGGGTCGATGTTCCAGTCGCCCTGCCAGATCCGCCTCAGGGCCGGGCGAGAGCGCGGGGCGGTCGGGCGGGGAGACAGGGCGCCGATCAGATGACGCGCGCTGATCCGCCCGCCGCCGGTGGTCCTGCGGCAGAGATCCCGGGCCGCATCCACGGCCCGCTGCGCCTGGTCGGAGAGCGGCATCGCTTGGTCGGGGGCTCCGTCTTCGGGCGCGGCGTTTGCGGCAACCCGATCGGCGCCGCACCGCCGCGCGAGGATCTCGACGAAGCGCCCCGCGACCCCTCCGCTGCTCGCTGTTCCCTCACGCCGAGCCGCACGGCGCCCGCGATCAGGCGCCGCAGCCCGACCAGGGGGATCGCCTCCGCATCCGCGCTCGAGGCGGCCGCTGCGGCCCTTTCCAGCGCCGCGCGCGCCGAGTCCGACCATTCCGCTCCCGCGAACGCCTCGCCACAGCGTGCGCGGCGGCCAAGCCCGGCTCCCGTGCTCTCACCGCCTCCTCGGCCATGCCGGAAGGCCAACGAACCGGGAACGGAAAGGCGAGGCCGCGCTTCGGCGCGGCGGCTGGGCTCAGACCCGGCTTTCCACCGCCGGCAACAGGGCAGCGTCCTTCGCCTTTGGGTGGGCGGGGTTGCGGAAGCGAAGCTCGCCGGCCTCGGCAGCAAGCGGCGCTCCCTGACCGAGAAGTTCGAAGCGCGAGGCGCAGGAGACGGCGATCACCGCCTTCGCTTCCGGCGCGGTGAGGAAGTTGCGCGCCGCGGCCTCGAGTTCGAGACGCTCGCGCAAGGCCCGCCACTCGGCCGGCTCGGTGTCCTCGATGAACACGGCGAGGATTCCCGGCCGCGTGCCGGAGAGCCGGGTGGGGAGTTCGGCGAGCCGCCGCTGCAGCACGGCCGCGATCTCGTTCGGGCGCGAGGCGCGGGCCGCGAGCACGAACAGCGAGCCCTCGCCGGCGGCCACCGCGAAGTGGGTTTCCTCCCCGAACTGCGCCTTCAGCCGCTCGAGCAGCGCGCGGTGCCCGGCCTCGGCCTGGGCGACGAGCAGGGGGTCGAGACGCAGCACGGCGGTCTCGCTGTGGTCCGACTTCCGCTCCTCGGCGAGCAGCGCCGCGATGCGCGCCTGCACCTTCGCAAGGTTCTTCGCCGCATCGAGGCCCTCGGGCAAAGTCACCTTCAGGAGATAGCGCCCCGGGTGGGCGGCGAGCCACGCTTGCAGGTCTGGGATTGATGCGGTCGACGAGAGCGAACCAATCGGGCCGGTGCACCCACCGCCCCTCGTCGGCGGAAAACACGGCGCAGACCACCTCGGCCTCGCGGCCCTCCCGCGCCAGGAGCAGATCGATAGGGTGTGCCGTCCTCGAAACCGGCGATAGCGCACGTGGAAACCCGGCCAAGTCGCTGGCGGGCGGCGGTGCGGAGCAGGTGGAACAGGGGGACAAGCGTGCCGTCTCCCCTGAGCGCCTCGGCCAGACGCTCGTCGAAGCGCGTCCGACCCGCCGCAGAGAGACCGCGCCGCACGGAGACCGCCTCGGCGGCAAGGGCAGCGACCGCACGCTCGGCCTCGGTCGGCGACGAGGGCTCGCTCGTCGGCCAGACGGTCGAGCGCCAGTTCCAGCGCATGTCGTTCCCGCGCCACGCGGCCGGCGATGCGCTGAGACCTGATCTGGTCGGCGAGCTGCGCCATGCGCCGCCGCCACGGTTCGCGGCCAGCCATGGCGACGAACGCCTCGGCCGCGCGGCGCAAGGCCTCCGGTGAGGTCATTCCGTGCAGGGCCGCAAGCGACATGTCGACGGCACTCCTCACGCCCCAAGTGTCCGGAAGGCGGCCCGCCACCAGACACTCAAACGGGCGTGACTGCAGATTGCGAGGCAGATTGCAGCGCAGCGGCCCGCCCCGGGCGTCAGGGCCGCGGCAGGACCGGCTCATCCGGCGCGTCGGGGGTGAGGGCGCGGCGGCGAAGCCAAGCGTCAGCCAGCACGCAGGCCATCATCGCCTCGCCGACGGGGACAGCGCGGATGCCCACACAGGGGTCGTGCCGGCCGCGGGTGGCGATCTCCACCTCCTCGCCCTCCGCCGTCACCCCGGGAACGGGGACTGAGGATGGAAGAGGTCGGCTTGACCGCGAAGCGCACCACGATGGGCTGGCCGGTGGAGATTCCGCCCAGGATGCCGCCCGCGTGGTTGGCGGCGAACACCACGCGGCGCGCCCCGTCGCTTCCTTGCTCCATCCGCATCGGGTCCGCGTTCTCTTCGCCGGAGAGGGCGGCGGCGGCGAAGCCCGCCCCGATCTCCACCCCCTTCACCGCGTTGATCCCCATCATCGCGCCGGCAAGATCGGCATCGAGCTTGGCGTAGACGGGATCGCCCAGGCCGGGCGGCACGCCTTCCGCCACCACCTCGACGACGGCGCCGACGGAGGAGCCGCGCTTGCGCACCTCGGCGAGCCGCTCCTCCCATTCGGCGGCTGCCACCGCGATCCGGACAGAAGAACGGGTTGCGCTCCACCTCGGCCCAGTCCCACCGCGCGCGGTCGATCCCCCAGGGCCCGAGCCGGACGAGCGCGCCGCGGATGACGACCCGCTCGCCGAGGATCCTGCGCGCCACCGCGCCCGCCGCGACCCGCACAGCCGTTTCGCGCGCGGAACTTCGCCCCCCGCCCCGCGGGTCGCGGATGCCGTATTTCAACCAGTAGGTCAGGTCGGCATGGCCGGGGCGGAAACGGTCCGCGATCGCATCGTAGTCCTTCGGACGCGCATCGACGTTGTCGATGACGAGCGCGATCGGATGCCCCGTGGTGAGACCCTGATACGTTCCCGAAAGGATCCGGACCCGGTCCGGCTCCTGCCGCTGGGTGACGAATTTCGACTGCCCGGGCCGGCGGCGGTCGAGGAAGGGCTGGATGTCCTCCTCGGTGAGCGGGATGCGCGGCGGCACGCCATCGACCACGCAGCCGATCGCCGGCCCATGGCTCTCGCCGAAGGAAGTGAAGCGGAAGATCCGCCCGAAGGTGTTCGACACCGCGCGAGGGTCAGACCGTGCTGATGTCCGGCGCGTCCACGGCCTTCATGCCAACGATGTGATAGCCGCAGTCGACGTGGTGCACCTCGCCGGTCACCCCGGAGGCGAGGTCGGAGAGGAGATAGACCCCCGCCCCGCCCACGTCCTCGATGGTCACGTTGCGCCGCAGCGGGCTGTTGTACTGGTTCCACTTCAGGATGTAGCGGAAATCCCCGATCCCCGAAGCCGCGAGCGTCTTGATCGGGCCCGCACTGATCGCGTTGACCCGGATCCCCAAGGGGCCGAGGTCGGCGGCAAGGTAACGGACTGAGGCCTCGAGCGCGGCCTTGGCCACGCCCATGACGTTGTAGTGCGGCGTGACCCGCTCGGCACCCAGATACGTCAGGGTGAGGATGGAGGCGCCCGCCCCCATCAGCGGCACCGCGCGCTGGCACACGGCGGTGAAGGACCAGCAGGAGATGTCGAGGCTCTTGAGGAAGTTCTCGCGCGTGGTGTCGAGGTAGCGGCCCTTCAGCTGGTCCTTGTCCGACCAGGCGATGGCGTGAACGAGGAAATCGAGCCCGCCCCACCGGTCGCGCAAGGCCTCGAACACCGCATCGATCGAGGGCTCGTCGGTGACGTCGCAGGGCAGCACGAGGTCGGAACCGACGGACGCGGCGAGGGGTTCGACCCGCTTCTGCAGCGCCTCGCCCTGGTAGGTGAAGGCGAGCGTGGCGCCGTGCGCCGCACAGGCGGCGGCGATGCCCCAGGCGATGGAGCGGTCATTCGCCACCCCCATGATCAGGCCGCGCCGACCGCTCATCAGCCCGCCCGCGCGCACCCCCCGCTCGACCGTCGCGGCCTCGTCCATCCCCGCCCCATCCTGCCGATCAGCCCGCCTAGGTGGCACGCGACCGCGCGCCGGGGCAAGGGGGCTGGACAGGCCTTCGAGGCGGGCCCATCACCCCGGCGCACGCCAATCCCTGACGGAGCCGTCGCCGCGTGTCAGACGCCGAAGACCCCTTCGCCCGCTTCGCCTCGTGGCTCGCGGAGGCGGAGAAGAGCGAGCCGAACGACCCCAACGCCTGCTGCCTCGCCACCGCCACCCCCGACGGCAAGCCTTCGGCCCGGATGGTTCTGCTCAAGGGGGCCGATCAGAGGGGCTTCGTCTTCTACACCAATCTCGAGAGCCGCAAGGGGCGGGAACTCGCCGCCAACCCTGTTCGCCGCGCTCTGCTTCCATTGGAAATCCCTCCTCCGCTCCGTCCGCGTCGAAGGCCCCGTCGCGCTCGTTTCCGACGAGGAGGCGGATGCCTATTTCGCCTCCCGCCCGAGGGGGTCCCGCATCGGGGCCTGGGCCTCGAAGCAGTCGCGCCCGCTGGAGGGGCGCTGGGCGCTGGAGAAGGCGGTCGCCGACTGGACGGTCAAGTTCGGCGCCGGCGAGATTCCCCGCCCGCCCCATTGGTCGGGCTTCCGCCTCTCCCCGCGCGTCATCGAGTTCTGGCGCGACCGGCCGTTCCGCCTGCACGAGCGTCTGGTGTACCGCCGCGACTCGGAGGACGAGCCGTGGCGGAGCGAACTCCTCTACCCCTGACCGACACCGCATCGCGCCACGAGGCGGAGGTCGCGGCCTTCCTCTCCGCCCTTTCGGGCCGCGCGCCCATCGAGACCCACATCTCGCGGGTCTTCGTCGGGCCGGATCGCGTCTGGAAGGTGAAACGACCGGTGCGCCTCTCCTTCCTCGACTTCTCCACCCTCGCCGCACGCGAACGGTTCTGCCGGCGGGAGGTCGCGCTCAACGCCGCCCACGCGCCCGATCTGTACCGCGGCGTGGTGCCCATCGTCCGCCGCCCCGACGGATCGCTTGCGCTCGGGGGCGCGGGCGAGGTGGTCGAGTGGGCGGTGGAGATGGCGCGCGTGCCCGAAGCGGATTTCCTCGATCGGGTCGCGGCGCGCGGTGCGTTGACCCCGACCTTGCTCGATGCGGTGGGCGACGCCGTGGCGGCGATGCACGCCGCACTTCCGCCAGAGCGGGGCTTCGACGCGGCGGCAGCCATGGCGCAAGTGATCGCCGGCAATGCCCGGGCGGCGCGCGAGGCGGGGCTCGACGCGCCAAAGGTCGCGGCCTGGGAGGAGCGCGCCCAAAGCTGGCACCGACGCCTCTCCCCCTGGCTCGCGGCCAGGGCGCGCGCGGGCTTCGTCCGCCGCGCGCATGGCGACCTGCATCTCGCCAATCTCTGTCTGTGGAAGGGCCACGTCGTTCCCTTCGATGCGCTCGAGTTCGACGACGCACTCGCCACCGTCGATCTCGGCTACGACCTCGCCTTCCTGCTGATGGACCTCGAGCGGCGGGTGGGACGGACGGCGGCGAACCGGGTGCTGAACCGCTATGTGGCGCGCACGGGCGATGCGGCGTTGGTGCGGGGCCTGCCGCTGTGGCTGTCTTCGCGCGCGATGGTCCGGGCGCATGTCGCCGCCCGCATGGGCCGCGAAGGGGAGGCGGCAGACTACCTTGCGCGCGCCTTGGCCGTCCTCTCCCCGCCCGCCCCCCTGCTGGTCGCGATCGGCGGGCTGCAGGGGACGGGCAAATCGACCCTTGCGCGGACGCTCGCCCCAAGCCTCGGCCCGGCCCCGGGCGCGCTCGTGCTGCGGTCGGATGAGATCCGCAAGCGCCTCTTCGGACGCGCGCCGGAGGAGCGGCTCCCTGCCGAGGCCTACGCGGCGGAAGCCTCCCGCGCGGTGTATGCCGAGCTTGTCCGCCTCGCTTCCGAAACGGTGGCGGCGGGCCATGCCGCGATCGCGGATGCGGTGTTCCTCCGCCCCGAAGAGCGCGAGGCGATCGCGGCCGCGCGCGGCGAAGCGCCCTTCGTCGGAATCTGGCTGGAGGCACCGCTTCCGCTGCTCGAGGCCCGCCTTGCTGCGCGGTCGGGTGATGCCTCCGATGCCGACGTCGCCGTCCTGCGCGCCGCCCTCGCCCACGACCCCGGGCCGATCGCCTGGCGCCGGCTCGACGCCGCCGCTGCCGACCTTGCGGAACGCGCCCGCGCGCTGCTCCCGAAACCGTGAACGGGCGGAGCGGAGCGTGGTAGAGAGGCACCCGCCCTGGCTCGTGGAGATCCGCGCATGGCCTACCGCAAGCTCCTCCTGCCCGTGATCGGCACCGCCGCCGGCGAGGCCGCCCTCGCCACCGCCTTCCTCGCCGCGCGGGTCTGGCGGGCGCATGTGCAGGGCCTGCACGTGCGCATCGACCCGCGCGACGTCGCGCCGCTCGCCGGCGAGGGCCTGTCGGGGGCGATGATCGAGGAGATGATGAGCGCGACCGAGCGCGAGGCGGCCGAGCGCGCGCGCAAGGTCGAGGCGCTGTTCGCGAGCTTCGTCGAGCGGAACGCGGTGCCGATGGTCTCCGACCCAGCCCAGGCCTTCTCCGCCGGCACGGTCACCGCCTCCTTCGCCACCGTGGTCGGGCGCGAGGAGGAGGTGGTCGCCCAGCAGGCGCGGCTCGCCGACATCGTCGTCCTCGCCCATCCCGAGGCGGACGACGACGTGTCCACCTCGGACGCGCTGCATGCCGTGCTGTTCGATTCGGGGCGTCCCGTGATGGTCTCGCGCCGCACCGCCCCCGAAACGATCGGCCGGCGGGTGGCGATCGCCTGGAACGGCACGGCGGAGTCCGCGGCCGCCGTCGCCGCGGGGCTCGCGTGGATCGAACGCGCGGAGGCCGTGCGCGTCCTGCACGCCGAGGAGTATCAGCGGCGCGGCCCGGACGTGACGGGGCTCATCGATTATCTCGCCTGGCATGGGGTGACGGCGGAGAGCCGCGCCTTCAAGCCGATCGGCTCCTCGGGCGGCAGCGTGGGCGCGGGCCTGCTTGCGGCCGCCGCCGAATTCGGGGCCGACCTCCTGATCATGGGCGCCTACAGCCACTCCCGCCTGCGCCAGCTCATCCTCGGCGGTGTCACGCGCCACGTGCTGGAGAACGCCGACGTCACCCTGCTGATGAACCGCTGAGGACGCGCACGGGCCGCTCTGTTTCGCGGGGAAAGCCGCGCGCCGCGTTCCGGAAACGGATCAGGCTGCCTTGACCGCCGAAACACCCGTCGTCAGCCAGTGCTCGTAGAGCACGGCGAGCGCGGCCGAGGCCATGCGCGCGCGCGCATCATCGGCGCGGGAGGTCAGCATCACCGGCACCCGCGCGCCGAGCACGAGCCCCGCCGCATCGGCGCGGGCGACGAAGGTGAGGTTCTTCGCCAGCATGTTGCCGGCCTCCAAGTTCGGCACCACCAGCACCTCGGCCCGCCCCGCCACGACGGAGGTGATGCCCTTGGTGCGCGCGGCGTCGAGGTCGATCGCGTTGTCCATCGCGAGCGGCCCGTCGACGATGCCGCCGGTGATCTGGCCGCGCTCGGCCATCTTGGAGAGGGCAGCAGCCTCGACCGAGGACGGGATTGCAGGGTTGACCGTCTCCACCGCGCTCATCACCGCCACTTTCGGCTTCTCGATGCCGATCGCGCGGGCGAGGTCGATCGCGTTCTGCACGATGTCCGCCTTGGTGAGGAGATCAGGCAGGATGTTGATCGCCGCGTCGGTGACGATCAGCAGGTGATTGATCCCCGGCGCGTCGAGGACGAAGGCGTGGGAGATGCGGCGCTTGGTGCGCAGGCCTCCGTCGCGCTTGACCACCTCGTGCAGGACCTCGTCGGAATGCAGCGCCCCCTTCATCAAGGCGCGCACCCGCCCCTCGTGCACCAGCGCCACGGCGCGCTCGGCCGAGGCGTGGCTATGCGGCGTCTCCACGATCTCCACGCCGCTGATGTCGATGCCGTGCTCGGCGGCGACCTTCTCGATTCGCGGGCGGGGGCCGACCAGAACCGGAACGATCAGCCCTGCCTTCGCCGCCTCGATCGGCCCGGCGAGCGAGGCTTGGTCGCAGGGGTGGATGACGGCGGTCGGAAGGGCGGGAAGACCCGAACAGGCGGCGATCAGCCGGTCGAACTTCACCTGCCGGCGCAGCGACAGCACAGGCAGGGCGACGTCGTCGAGCGTCATCCGCTGGGTGGGCGCGATCACCTCGGCCTCGCCTTCAGCGACCACGGTTCCGTCCTGGTTGACCACGCGCCCGTCGAACACGACCACGTTGTCGGCGAGCTTGAGCTTCGCCGTCATCGTCACGGTCAGCGTGTCGCCGACGCGGGCACGCGCGGCGAAGCGCACCGTCTGCCGGCGGTAGAGCGTGCCAGGCCCTGGCAGCTTGTTGCCGAGCACGGAGGAAAAGAGCGAGGCGATCAGCATGCCCGGTGCCACCGCCTCCTCGTCGTCTCCCTCGCCTTGCTTGCCCGGCAGATGGATCGGGTTGAGGTTGCCGGAGGCATGGGCGAACAGCACGAGGTCGTCGGCAGTGATGGTCCTGACCTCGGAGGCCGTGTCGCCGACGGTGATCTCGTCGTAGGTCCGGTTGATCGCCTGGACGGGCTTCATCGGCTCGCTCCCGCGCTGCAGCATGCGCGTCCCTAGCCCACGCCGCGCCCCGGCTGCTAGGGCGGGACGATGACGAGTTGTGGCGAGGCCTAATCCGGCAGGGCGTTGAACAGAACGAGGGCGAGAAAGGCCTCGCCCGGCTCTCGCCCCGGAAAGTGGCGCGCGGCGATGCGCACGAGCTCGCCCGACCGCGCGGCCTCGGCAATCACCCGGTCGGCCAACACGCGCAGGTCCCGCGCGCCCGGACGCACGGCAAGCGCGTAGGTCTCGAGGCCGAGCACGCGGTCAGCGAGGGCGAGGGAGGCCGGATCGGCGGCCTGGGCACGCAGGGAGACCAGGATCTCGAGATCGGCGGCGTAGGCGTCGATCAAGCCCGCCGTCAGCGCGGCGAGCCCGTCCTGGTGGGTGGCAGCCTCGATGATCTGGGCGGTGAGATCGCCGCGCGCGGCAAGGTTGCGAAGCAAGCGTTCGGTCGTGGTGCCGGCGAGCACGCCGATCCTCCGCGGCGGCTGCGGCGGCGCGCCCACGCCGCCTCCCCCGAGCGGCGGCAGGGCAACCGGCGCCGGCGCGAGCCGGACCATCAGCCCGGGCCCGGTGACAAAGGTTGGTAGGGTGAAATCCGCCTGGTCGAGACGCGAGAGGGTGCGACTCGTCGCCTCGCACAGCAGGTCGATGCGGCCCTCGGCAAGGGCGGCGAGGCGATTGCCGGCATCGACGGCGACGAACTGGGGGCGGATCGGCCTTCCCGTCGCGCGCGCCGCGGCCTCGACCACCGCACGGCAAAGATCGATCGAATAACCGCCGTAGTTGCCTCGGGTGTCGCTCGCGGAGAACGGCGCAGCGTCGGCGCGCACGCCGAGCCTAAGCGTGCCGCGCTCCGCCGCCTCGCGCAGCGCTTCGGCCGCGGCGAGGGACGGAGAAGCGAGGGCAAGGAGGGCGGCGGCGAGACGCAGCATCGGGCGGAGACTCCGTGCGAAACCGGCAACCCGGGATATCACCCGCGCTGGCGCCGGCGGCAAGCGCGGGTGGCGTCCCCCGCTCGATCGGCGCCGGCCGGCCTCAGGCCCGGGCAGCGCGGTTCCAGGGCAACCGCGCCAGGATCCTGGTCATCGGGCAGAACCCCGTCCCTCCGCCGACGGTCAGCATCACGCCCACGAAGCCGACCACGAGCAGGAACCAGGGCGAGACGAAGACTCCGAGCGCCAGCCACAGCAGGACCATGAGCCCCGCTCCGATCATGGTCTGGCGAGCAAGCGAGATCGGAGGCGCCGTCCCCTGCACCACGGGCATTCCCGCCCGCTTCCAGGCAGCGAGCCCCCCTTCCAGCACGTATGCCTCGGCCGTCGCCTCGCGCGGGAGCCGGGCGAGGCAGGCCTCGGTGCGCCTGCCGGAGGCGCAGGCGAGCACCACCGCCTTGCCGGGATAGGCGGCGAGATCGCGCGGATCCAGCACGGCGGCGGGAACAAGACGCGCACCGGGAATGTGTTCGCGCGCGAACTCCTCCGGCTCGCGCAGGTCGAGGACGATGGCGGTGCCGTCGTCGAGTCGTTTCTTCAGCGTCACAGGATCGATGGGCCGGGCCATGATGCGGGTCTCCTGGTCGCGATCCGTTGCGGCGGAGGGATAGAACGACGCTATCTTCGGGTCAACGAAGGCAGCCGCAGCGCGATCTCGCCGCGCCGGCCCTGGCCATGGAGCCTCGCCGCGATGACGAAGCCGCCGGACGCGACCATCCTTGTTTGCCCGGGCTGTGGCATGCTCAATCGCGTCCCGAGCGCGCGGCTTACCGCCAAGCCCGTCTGCGGATCGTGCCGCGCGGCCTTGCTGCCGGGCGCGCCGATCGAAGCCGACGAGGCGCGCCTCGCGCGCTTCCTCGACAAAGACCCTCTCCCGCTTGTGCTCGACCTCTGGGCGCCGTGGTGCGCGCCCTGCCGCACCTTCGCACCCACCTTCGCCGAAGCGGCGGCGCGGCGCCCCACCGTCCGCTTCCTCAAGCTCGACACCGAGGCGCACCCGCAGGCGGCGGCGCGTTTCGGCGTGCGCGCCATCCCGACCTTGATCGGGTTCAGGGGCGGCCGCGAGGTCGCGCGCCTCTCCGGCGCGGTCCCTCTGCGCGACCTTCTGGCCTTCGCCGACCGGATCGCGGCCTGAGGGCCGCCGGCCTCAACCGAGAAGGAAATCGCCGGCGGCGAGCGCGATCCTGCCGGCGAGCACGATTTCCATCTCGGGCTGCAGATCGGTGTCGACGTTCAGCTGGACCTGCGTGTTTTCGCCGACGTAGCGAACCCTCACTTGGCCAGGGGCGGTGAACGGCGATGCGCCAACGAAAACGAGCCCTTGCTTCCCGGCCGCCGTTTCGTCCCCGTCGATCCGGCCGAGATCGATCCGATCAAGGCCTGGAACGAAATCGGCGATCGTGTCGCGACGGCCCGACGCGGCCGGGCTCTCGGCCACCGTCCGGTAGAGGAAGACGTCGCGCCCCGGCCCGCCGATAAGCCGATCCGCTCCCTGTCCGCCCTCCAGCACGTCGTCTCCCCAACCGCCGTGGAGCAGATCGTCCCCGTCGTCCCCGAACAGACGGTTCGCCCCGTCATTGCCGTAGACCGCGTTCCCCGCTGCGTTTCCCGCCCCGTCGATCGCCCGGACGCCGAGGAGGACCAGCGCCTCGACCTCGGCCGGCAAGCGGTAGGAGACGGAGGCACGCACCGTGTCACGCCCCTGGCCCGGCCGCTCGACCACCTGGTCGGCGGCATGGTCGACGACGAAGGTGTCGTCGCCGTCGCCGCCCTCCATCCGGTCCTCGCCCGGACCGCCGTCCAGCCAGTCCGCTCCGGGGCCGCCGTCGAGCCGGTCGTTGCCGCTCTCCCCGAGCAGCCGGTCGTCACCGTCCTCGCCGAACAGATGGTCGTCCCCAACACCGCCCTCGATCGTGTCGTGACCTTCGCCGCCCTCCAGACGGTCTCGCCCGCCGCCGCCCAGCAACCGGTCTCTCCCGGCGAACCCGCGCAGGACATCGGCACCCGAGGAGCCGACGATGACGTCGTCGCCGGCGAGCAGGTGCCGAAACGCCGCCGGCACATCGCCGCCGAACAGCTTCGCGAAGAGGAGGGCCGCGTCGCCGCCTGCGCCTGCCAGCGCGAACTCCACGCCGCGCAGGCCGAAGTGGACGCAACCCTCGACGCGACCGGAGATGGTTCCGTCCTCGCCGAATGCGAACGAGCCCGTCCAGAGGGTCGCTCCCTCGACCCCTTCGAGAAGGATTGCGGAGCCTGAACGTTCCGCGACTTGGCGGGGCAAGACCGCGGGCGGCACGACCACAGGCCGGAAGGCAACCAGCGACGCCATCGCTTGCCGAGGCTACTGTCGCCGGAAGGAGACTGCAACCAGGACGCGTGCGCACGCCGCCCCAAGGCTGCCGCTCTCGACGAATGCCCGATCGGGTGGGAGGGTCGGCGGGTCACAACGGAGGAGACGATCCCCATGACCGCGCACGATCCTGCACTCCTAGCTGAACTCGCGAGGCTGGACACGCCGACAGTGTGCAACGCTCTCGAGGAGCTCGTCGCACTGCGCGAGCTGATCCGCTTCACGACGCGCCCCTTCGTGCACAACGACCATCCGGAGGCGATCCTGGTCGGGTACGCGCGCACCGCGGCCATCCGCGCCGAACGCCCCTCCGCATTCGCGGCAGAGGACCGCGATGCGCTTCGCCTCCGCTACTACGAGCACGTCGCAAACGCGCGCCCCGGTCCGAACATCTCGGTGATCCAGGACCTCGATTCCGTTCCCGGAACGGGCGCCTTCTGGGGCGAGGTCCAGACCACCGTGCACAAGGCGCTGGGTGTCGTCGGCTGCATCACCAACGGTTCGATCCGCGACATCTCGACGATGGCCAAGGGCTTCCCGATCCTGGCCGGAATGCTCGCGCCCTCGCACGCCTTCGTCCATGTGGTCGCGGTCGGAGCGACGGTGAGCATCCACGGCATGGTGGTGCATGACGGCGAGCTCGTGCATGCCGACCGCCACGGCGCCGTGGTCATCCCGCACGAGGTCGCGGCCCGTGTGCCGGAAGCGGCGGCGCTCTGCGCGCGGCGCGAGGCTGTCATCCTCGAGGCCGCGCGGCGCCCCGGCTTCGGCATCGCCGAGCTGCGCGCCGCCCTCGCGCGGATGGGCGAGATCCACTGAGGCGGGGGCGCCCCCAGTCGCAAGGTCGCCCTCGCGCGGCTTCAATAGGTGCCGGTCGCCGCTGTCGCTTCCCCTCCCTTCGCCGCCGCGACCGCCGCCTTCGCCGCGGCGGTCAGCAGCGCGGAGTCGCCGAGGATGGTGGCGAAGCGATAGCCGAGGGCGAACATCCGCCTCACGCCGTCGGCACTGCCGGTGTGGATGCCGGGCATCACGCCGTGCTTGGTCGCCACCTCCGCGATCCGGCGGACCTCCGCCAGGGTCCGTTCCGAGACCGGGTCGATCGCCGGCGTCTCGCCGATCGCAAGCGCAAGATCGTTCGGGCCGACATAGACCGCATCGAGCCCGGGCGTGGTCACGATCTCCTCCAGATTCGCCAGCGCCTCGGCGGTCTCGATCATGGCGAAGGTGAGCACCGTCCGATTGGCGTGCTTCCAGTAGTCGGCGGTGCCGGCATACCAGGCCGCGCGCAGTGGCCCGAAACTTCGATACCCGTGCGGCGGATAGCGGCATGCGCCGACGAAGCGCTCGCACTCGGCACGCGAGCTCACCATCGGGCAAATGATGCCGTAGGCGCCGGCATCGAGCATCTTCATGATGATGCCGGGCTCGTTCCACGGCACTCGGGCGAGCGGCACGGTGGGCGTGGTCGAGATCGCCTGCAGCATCGGCACCGCGGTGTCGAAGTGAACCATGCCGTGCTGCAGGTCGATCGTCAGGCTGTCCCACCCCGCCTGTGCCATCGCCTCCGCCGCGACCGACGACGGAATGCCGAGCCAGCCGTTGACCACGTTCTTTCCTGCAGCCCAAAGTTCGCGGATCCGGTTCGGGCGCACGCCTCTCCCCTTTCGTTCTTCGCCTCGAGCGCGGCGGATGCGCGACCCGCCGCTCGTGGCATCTCAACCGATCGCGCCCCCTGTGCCAAGGGTGCGAGACCCGTTGCGCCACGGTGCACCAAGTCGCTACAGTGTCGACGAAGGGCGAAACAACTCGCCGCAATATCCTCGGCAGGCGAAAGACGCGTCGCTCCGCCGCCGGTTCACGGCAAAGGGCCGGCGCAAAGCCGAGGGAGGGGAGACCGAGAGAGGGGAGACGGACATGGCAGGCATGCGCACGACACGTCGGACGTTCCTCGGCACGGTTGTTGGCGGAGCGGCGGCGGGCACTCTGCCCTTGGTGGCGGTGCACGGCCAACCACGGGTGACCCTGCGCTGTGGTTTCTGGGACCATTGGGTGCCGGCCGGGAACGGGGCGTTGCGCGAGCTTTGCGCCGCCTGGGGGGCGCGCGAGCGAGTCGAGGTGCAGGTCGACTTCATCACCTCGGTCGGGCGGCAGAACGAACTGACCATCGCGGCCCAGGCGCAGAGCCGATCCGGCCACGACATCCTCTCCTTCCCGACTTGGTTTCCCGCCGCTTACGCTGACCAGCTCGTTCCGGTCGACGACGTGATGGGTCGGCTGATCGCGAAGTACGGCCCGGTGAACAGCGCGGCGGAGTATCTTGCCAAGCGCAACGGGCGGTGGGTCGCGGTCCCCGCCGTCTCAGGCACGCAGATGAAACCGTCGCTTGGGCGGATCGATCTTCTCAGGCAACATGCCGGGATCGATGTGCGGGAGATGTGGCCGGCGGAGGACCGCGCCGGCCCCGGCGCCGAGCAGTGGACCTGGGACACCTTCCTGACCGCGGCCGAGAAGTGTCACGCGGCCGGCGTGCCGTTCGGTCTGCCGATGGGCACCACCTCCGACGCCGTCGACTGGCTCGGCGCCCTGTTCGCCTCTTTCGGCGCCTCCATGCTGGACGCGGAGGGGCGCCCCACCGTGCGCGGCAACGCCAAGCTGCGGGCGGCGGTCGAATACATGCTGCGGCTCGCCCGCTTCCTGCCGCCGGACGTCTGGGCCTGGGACGACGCCTCGAACAACCGCGCCCTCCAGGCCGGCCGTTCAGCCCTGATCTTCAACCCGCCATCGGCCTGGGCGGTGGCGCGCCGCGACAACATGGCGGGCCACGACCAGCACTGGACCTTCCCGATGCCCGCAGGGCCAGAGGGCCGGTTCGTGCCCTACCTCCCCTACTTCTGGGGGATCTGGAACTTCAGCCGCAACCAGTCGGCGGCGAAGTCTCTGCTCGAGTTCCTCTCCGAACGCGAATCGGCGGAGAAGCAGACCGCGACCTCGGCCGGGTACGACATTCCGCCCTTCCTCAGCATGAACGATTTCACGGTGTGGAAGACCGAGGGGCCGCCCGTCGGAGTTGTCTTCAACTACCCGCTGAAGGCACACCACAACGCGCGCGCTTCGGTCGCCTTCGCCCCCGCCCCGCCGGAGATCGCGGTCCAGGCCTACACGCAAGGCGTGAACACCAAGCTCATCGCGCGCATCGCGCAGGGTGGCGAGACCATCGACCAGGCCTTGGCCTGGGCGGAGCGTGAATTGCGGACCTTTGCCCGCGGCTGAGCAAGGCGGGAGGCGACGAACTTTGGGAGGCGCGCGATGAGCGGGCGCGCCGAGACGGGCCGCCGGCATGGCGCCTGACGGGCTGGGCCGCACGATCGCACGCCCCGAGGCCGGCGTGACGATGCCGCGCCGCCGCGCGGGCTCGCTCGCCCGCTTCGCCCGCCGACGCTCGACCATCGCCTTCCTGTTGGCGCTGCCGCTCGTCCTCATCATCGCCGGCCTGGTCGCCTGGCCGGCGATGTGGGCGATCTACCTCTCCACCCTCAATCGCCGCATGACGGCCTCGGTCGGCCTCGACAACTACCTGTTCCTGATCGAGTCCGAAACCTTCCGCATGGTGGTGTGGCAATCCTGCTTCTTCGCCGTCACCGCCGTGCTGCTGAAGGCGCTGATCGGCTTCTGGCTCGCCCACATGCTGCACACGCTTCCCGCGCGCGGGCAGCGCAAGTGGCGCGGCATGCTGCTGATCCCGTGGGTCATCCCGCCCGCCCTCTCCACCTTGGGCTGGTGGTGGATGTTCGACCCCTCGTACTCCTCGATCAACTGGATCCTCAACGTCTTCGGCTTTCCCTCGGTCCCCTGGCTCGGCACGCCGTGGTGGGCGCGCATCGCCGTCGTCACCGTCAATGTCTGGTACGGCGCGCCGTTCTTCATGATCATGTATCTCGCCGCGCTGAAATCCGTCCCCGACCAACTGTACGAAGCGGCGGCGATCGACGGCGCGACCGGGCTGCAGAAGCTCTATTACGTGACGCTGCCGATGATGCGCAACATCATCGCCATCACCGTCCTGTTCAGCCTCATCGTCACCTTCGCCAACTACGACATCGTGCGGGTGCTCACCAACGGCGGGCCGCGCGACACCACGCACCTGTTCGCCACCTACGCCTTCCAGGTCGGCATCCTGTCCGGGCACCTGCCGCGCGGGGCGGCTGTTTCGCTGTTCATGCTGCCGATCCTCGCGGTGGCGGCCTACTTCATCCTGCGCGGCGTCTCGCGTCGGGCCCGGGAGATGCTGTGACGGAACAACGGAGATGGACGCCGCGTCGACCGCCACCAACCGCGATTTCCCCAGGCTCTATCACCGTGCGGGGAGCCTCTCGCGCGAACGCGCCTGGGCGCTGCGGGCGGCCTACGCCTCGCTGACGCTCGCTGCCCTGATCTTCCTGGCGCCCCCCGTCTACATGCTGATCACCTCGCTGAAGCCGAACGCCGAAATGGCGGACCAGTCGCTCAGCCCCTGGTTCGTGCGCGAGCCCACCCTCGAGCACTACGCGGCGATCCTCGGCAACCCCCTGTTCGTCGGCTTCTTCCGCAACTCGATCATCGTCACGCTGATCGTGGTCGCCATCACCATGGCGGTGTCCGTGCCAGCCGCGTTCGCGCTTTCGCGCATGCGGTTCTGGGGCAGCACGACGCTAGCGACCGGCGTCTTCCTCACCTACCTCGTCCCCGACACCCTCCTGTTCATTCCCCTCTACCAGATCGTCGGCTCGCTTGGACTCCTCAACTCGATCTGGGGCCTCGTCCTCGTCTATCCCACGCTGACGGTGCCGTTCTGCACCTGGATCATGATCGGCTACTTCGCGTCCATCCCGAAGGAGCTCGACGAGGCGGCGCTGATCGACGGCGCGTCCTGGCTGCAGGTGTTGCTCCGCATCTTCGTCCCCGTCGCCCTGCCCGGCATCATCGCCGCCACCATCTTCGCCTTCACCGTTTCCTGGGCGGCCTTCGTCTATCCGACGGCCTTCATCACAAAACCGGAGGCGATGCCGCTCACGATCGGTGTCGTCTCCCAGCTCGTGCGCGGCGACACCTTCGCCTGGGGGCAGATCATGGCAGGCGCACTGCTCGCCGCCCTGCCGCCGGTGGTCGTCTACGTGTTCCTGATGGACTACTACATCGCCGGGCTTACCGCCGGCGCGACGAAGGGCTGAGCCCCGACACCACGGCTGCAGGAAGGAGCGATGGCGCAGGTCAGTCTTCGCCGCCTGACCAAGACCTACGACGGCGGTGTCGCGGCAGTGAAGGGGATCGACCTCGAGATCGCCGACCAGGAATTCGTCGTCCTGGTCGGCCCCTCCGGCTGCGGCAAAACCACCACCTTGCGCATGATCGCCGGCCTGGAGGAGGTGACGGCGGGCGAAATCCGGATCGGCGGCGAGGTCGTGAACGACATCCCGCCGCGCGATCGCGACATCGCCATGGTGTTCCAGAATTACGCCCTCTACCCGCATATGACAGTGTTCGAGAACATGGCCTTCGGGCTGAAGCTGCGGGGCTTCCCGCGCGAGGAGATCGCGCGGAGGGTCGATCGCGCCGCCCGCATCCTGGGCCTCGGCGACCTTCTCGACCGCAAGCCGAAGGCGCTCTCGGGCGGGCAGCGCCAGCGCGTGGCGATGGGCCGCGCCATCGTGCGCAACCCCAAGGTCTTTCTGTTCGACGAACCGCTTTCCAACCTCGACGCCCAGCTCCGCGTGCAGATGCGCACCGAGATCAAGGCGGTGCACCAGACGGTGAAGACCACCACCGTCTATGTCACGCACGACCAGGTGGAGGCGATGACGCTCGCCGACCGGGTGGTGGTGATGAACCAGGGCCGCATCGAGCAGGCGGGCCCGCCGGGCGAACTCTACGCCAATCCGGCCACCCGCTTCGTCGCCGGCTTCATCGGCAGCCCGGCGATGAACATGATCCCGGCTCGGCTTCTGCCTGTCGGTGCGGCGCTTGCCGTCGCGCTCGAGGGGGGCCCAACCCTCCCCGTGCCGGCCGAGCGCACCGCGCGCTACGCGGCCCATGTCGGGCGCGATCTCCTGTTCGGCATCCGCCCTGAACACATAACGGAAGCGACACGAACGGACAGGCCGAACCTCGCCATGATGGACGTCACGCTCGACGTCGTCGAGCCGATGGGCATGGAGACGCTGGTGCATTTCCGCCTTGGGCCGACGAGCGTGTGCGCCCGTGTCGATCCCCAGGCGGCAGGGGCACCGGGCGAAGCGATGCGCCTTGCCGTGCAGATGGATCGCATGCACCTGATCGACCCCGCAACGGATCGCGTGCTCTGAAAGGCTCGCGCGGGAGTGTCGGCGCGCTGGCGGGACGGCGGGCCCGGGTGATTGGAGCGAGGTCGGGCATCGGCCGCGCCACTGCCGTCCTGTTCGCCGTCGAAGGCGCCTTCGTGGCACCGACCGGGCGGCAGCACGGCCCCCTCGCGGAGACGGCCGCGCTGATCGGCCGCTCCGCCGTTGTCCTTCCCGCCGACCTCGCCGACCCTCTCCAGGTCGAGGCGGCACGGGATGCCACGCTGCAGGCGCTTGGCCGGCTCGATCTCGTCGTCCCCCACGCCGGGGCGCACGCGCCGGACCGATGCTGGAGCGCGATCAACGCGGCGACGGCATCGCAGCCATCTTGCCGAAGCCGAAGCGACGGCGCAGGCTTGATGCGACAGGCCATCCTCTCCACTCCCCGTCACGCCAACGCTGCTCCGCCCGATGCCCGTGCTCCACGCCCACGCCCTGCGTGCGTTCGTCGCCGACATCTTCACCGCCGCCGGGTGCTCCGCAGCGGAGAGCGCGCGCGTCGCTGCCTCGCTCGTCTCCGCCAACCTGACGGGCCATGACAGCCATGGCGTGGTCCGGGTGCCGCGCTACGTCGCATGGCTGCGCGAGGGACTGGTGGTCCCCGACGTGACGCCGAGGGTCGAGCGCGAGAGTGCGGTCACCGCCGTGGTCGACGGCGGGTTCGGCTTCGGCCAGACCGCGGCCCCCTTCGCTGTGCGGATCGGCGTGGGCAAGGCGCTCGCCTCCGGCCTCGCCGCCGTCGCGCTGAAGAATTCCGGCCACATCGGTCGAGTCGGCGAGTGGGCGGAGATGGCAGCCGCGGAGGGCGTGATCTCGATCCACTTCGTCAACGTCCAGGGCTCCCTTCTGGTCGCGCCCTTCGGCGGGGTCGACCGTCGGCTGTCCACCGCGCCGTTCTGCATCGGCATGCCCATCGCCGGAGGCGAGCCGATCATCCTCGACTTCGCCACCTCCCTGGTCGCTGAGGGCAAGGTGCTGGTGGCCTCGCGCGGCGGCCCTCCGGTGCCTGCCGACTCGCTGATCCTGCCCGACGGGCGGCTGACAGGCGATCCCGCCGCGCTTTACGGCGACATCTCGCGCGCGGAACGGAACCCGGAAGCCGGCGCGGGCGCCATCCGCGCGTTCGGCCTGCACAAGGGCTCCGGGCTGGCCGTGCTGTGCGAGCTCCTCGCCGGCGCCGTCAGCGGCAACGGCACGGCGGGGCCGCGCGAGGGCGGACGGGGACGGATCAGCAACGGCATGCTGTCGTTCTACCTCTGCCCGGACGCGATCGACGACACGGCCGCCATCGCGCACCGGGCGGAGCGTTTCCTCGCCTTCTGCCGCTCCTCCCGCCCCGACCGGCCGGGCGGAGAGGTGCTGATGCCGGGAGAGCCCGAGCGCCGCCGCCGCGCCGAACGCGACCGCCACGGCATTCCGCTGCCGGACGAGGTCTGGAACGCGCTCCTCGCCACGGCCCACAGCGTCGGTCTCGGCCCAGACCGCATCCCACCGACGCAGTGAGGCCCGTCGTGCCGCAACCTTCCGATCTCGCCATCGCCCGGGCCACCACGCTGCGCCCGATCGCTGACGTTGCCGCCGAACTCGGTCTCGGCCCGGAAACCATCCTTCCCTTCGGCCGACACAAGGCGAAAATCCCGCTCGATGCAGTCCCTTACCGGACGGAGCGCGGCCGGCTCGTCCTCGTCACCGGCATCAACCCCACACCTGCCGGCGAGGGCAAGACGACGACCACCATCGGGCTCGCGGATGCGCTCAGGCGGATCGGCGTGCGCGCGGTGGCCTGCCTGCGCGAACCCTCGCTCGGCCCCTGCTTCGGCGTGAAGGGCGGTGCGACGGGCGGCGGCTATGCGCAAGTGGCACCGATGGAGGACATCAACCTCCACTTCACCGGCGACATTCACGCCGTCACCAGCGCGAACAACCTGCTCGCGAGCCTGATCGACAACCACCTCCATCACGGCAACGCCTTGGGGATCGACCCCCGCCGGATCGCGTGGCGTCGTTGCCTCGATCTGAACGACCGCGCGCTGCGCGACATCGTGGTCGGCCTGGGCGGGCCGCCGAACGGGCCGGTGCGCGAGGACGGCTTCGACATCACCGCCGCCTCGGAGGTGATGGCGGTGCTCTGCCTCGCCTCCGACCTCGCCGACCTGCGCGCGCGTCTTGCCCGCATCATCGTCGCGGCCCGCCGCGACGGCAGTCCGGTGACCGCGGCCGATCTCAACGCCGACGGGGCGATGGCGGCTCTCCTGCGCGACGCGCTGATGCCGAACCTCGTGCAGACGCTGGAAGGAACGCCGGCCCTGATCCATGGCGGGCCCTTCGCCAACATCGCGCACGGCTGCAACTCGCTCCTCGCCACACGGCTGGCGCTCGCGCTCGCCGACGTGGTGGTGACCGAGGCGGGCTTCGGAGCGGATCTCGGCGCCGAGAAGTTCCTCGACATCAAGTGCCGGATTGGCGGGCTCTCACCGGGCTGCGCCGTCGTCGTTGCGACCGTGCGCGCGCTGAAGATGCATGCGGGTCTCGCCAAGTCGGAGCTCGGCCGCGAGGACGTCGGGGCCGTCGCGCGCGGGGCGGCGAACCTGCTTCGCCATGTTGCCAACCTCCAGGGCTTCGGCCTGCCTGTGCTGGTCGCTCTGAACCGCTTCGAGAGCGACACGGAGGCCGAGATCGAGGCGGTGCGCGAAGCGGTGGCCGCGATCGGGGCGGAGGCCATCCTGTGCACGCACTGGTCGGACGGCAGCGAGGGGGCGGTCGCACTCGCTCGCGCCGTGCTGGCGCAACTCGACCGCGGCGGAGATCGCTTCTCATTTCTCTACCCGGACGAGATGCCGCTTGCCGAGAAGATCGTCACGATCGCGACACGCCTCTATCACGCGGGAGAGGTCACCTTTTCCGACCTCGCCGCGCGGCGTCTCGCCGCCTTCGCCGAGGCTGGCTTCGGCCACCTCCCCGTCTGCATCGCCAAGACGCAGTACAGCTTCTCGGCCGATCCGCGCCTCCTCGGCGCCCCCGAAGGCCACACCTTTCCGGTGCGCGACGTCCGCCTGTCGGCCGGTGCGGGCTTCGTCGTCGCCTTCGCCGGCGAGATCGTGACCATGCCGGGGCTGCCGCGCGTGCCGGCGGCCGAGGCGATCGGGCTTGATGCGGCTGGCGCGATCGAGGGCCTGTTCTGAGCGGGTGGCGGGACAGACCTGCCCGACGGGCGCGACATCGGAGTTGACTGCGAGCCCGAGGCGCCCACATAGCGACTGTGTGGCGTGCGCTTGCGGCACGCCAGCATCGTAATCGGAGACCGTGATGGACGACGGGAGCGGAAGTTCTCGCAAGCCGTTCGGCGCTCCGGCCCTCACCCGGGTTCCCGCCGCGTGACGTAGTCGCGGCTGCGATCCTCCGGCCGGGCCGGATGGCCAGCGTTTGGAGGATCGGGCCCATGACCAAGACCCTGCTCGGCACGGCCACGCGCACCGCTGAAGTGGCGCTCGCCCTGACACCGGCCGGCCACGCCGTTCCGGACCGGCGGCGCGCGCCGAAGAAGGCGTCGGCCGTTCTCGCATCGCTGCAGCCCGTCCGTCGCGCCGAAACCTTTCGCCATCTCGACGCCGCGACGCGGGTCGCGGTGGCGAAGGAAGAGGGGCGGCCTGCGCTCTCCGCTGCCAGATCCGGACGCATGCGACGGCTCGCCGTGGCCCAGCCGGCCATCGCCGGCGGGGTGATGGCGAGCGAAGACGCAGCCCGTCGGCGCGAGCTCACGGCGCGCGAGGCGATCGCGGCCCAGGCGGTCGCGTGACCGTTCGGCGCGCGCAACCGGCAAAGGAGGGACGCATGGACGAGGGAAGTAGACGGAGGGGGGCCGCCTGCGTGGCCAGGGGCGGCCCCCGGACATCCGCGCTGGCCGACGCAGCAACCCGCAGAGGACGCCCGGAGCGCGCGTGAGAATTCGCGTCTCCGCCCGGGCGTGCTCGGCCCCGTGACGGAGACGCAACGATGATCCGCCCGATCGAGAAGTCCGCCCTGATCGACTTCATCGCGCGCAAGGACGAGGAGTCCGTGCGCGCCGCCCTCACGCCCTATCACCCCTTCGACATCGCGAACCTGATCCCGGAGCTCGCGCCGGACCAGCAGGTCGCGGTGCTGCTTGCCCTGCCCGCCAAGCGCCAGGCCCAGGTCTTCGGATATCTCGATGCCGACGAGCAGATGACGATCGTGCGGGCACTCTCGCGCGAGGATCTGGGACGCCTGTTCGCCGACATGGATCCGGACGAGCGCGCCGACCTTTACAAGCGCCTACCCGAGGCGGTGCGCGAGGCGATCCTGCCGGGGCTCGCCGCGGCCGAGCGCGAGGACGTGCGCAAGCTCGCCTCCTACCCCGAGGGAACGGTGGGGTCGGTGATGACCTCCGCCTACGCCACACTTCCTGCCGACATCGCCGTAGGCGAAGCGATCGCACGGCTCCGCCGCGAGGCGCCGAACCGCGAGACCATCTACGACGCCTACGTCGTCGACGAGGCCCGCCGCCTCGTCGGTGTGGTGTCGCTGCGCGACCTGCTGATGGCTGCAGACGAGACGAAGGTGGCGGAGGTGATGCGGCGCGAGGTGGTCAAGGTGGCGGCCGAGGCGCCGCGAACCGAGGCCGTCCGGCTGATCCGCGAGTACGACCTGATCGCGCTGCCGGTGGTCAACGGCGGGGGCGTGATGGTCGGCATCGTCACCATCGACGACGCGATGGACGTCGCCGAGCGCGAGGAGCTCGAGCGGGTGCAACGCTTCGGCGGCACAATCCCCCTCGGCGGTCCCGACATCGACCTGCTGTCCTCGCCCCTGCAGCGGATCTTCGGCGCCCGGTTCTTCTGGCTCGCGTTGCTCACGGTGTTCGGGCTCGCCACCAGCCACTTCGTCGCCGCGCAGGAGGAGCTGCTCGATAAGGCGATCGTGCTCGCCGCCTTCATCGCGCCGATCATCGACATGGGCGGCAATACGGGAAGCCAGACCGCGACCATGGTGATCCGCGCCATGGCGCTGGGCCAGGTCGCCCTGCGCTGGCGCGATTTCCTCGTCGTGCTGCGGCGCGACCTTCCTGTCGCCCTCGCGCTCGGGGTGGCGATCGCCCTGCTCGAGGCCGTGCTCGCCTGGACGACGAAGGGAATCGGCTGGGACGTGGTCGCCGTGGTCGGGCTGTCCATGCTCGCCTGCACCGTCCTCGGCAGCCTGTTCGGCATCCTGCTTCCTTTCGCCGCGCGCGCGATCCGGCAGGATCCGGCGACGCTGTCCTCGCCCGTCATCACCTCGGTGATGGATCTGCTCGGCGTGTTCATCTACTTCGGCATCGCCTGGATGTTCTTGGGCCACCTGTTCGTCGACTGAGCGCCAGGGGCGGCACGCGGTGGTGCCGCCCCGTCCTTGCGAAGGGAGAACGATCATGCGTGTCCTTCTTCTTCTCGCCGCCATCGCCCTCGCCTCGCTGACGGCCGCGCAGCAGGCGGGCGCGCAAGGCGGGCCCTTCCTGGTGGACGACGCCGCTGTCGGCGCGCCGGGGGCGGCGCAGGTGGAGACGGTCGGGAGGTTCTCGGTGAACGGTGCGCGCGAGCGCGTCTTCTCGGTCCGTCCCGGCTACACGCTCGATGCCCTTCCGCTTCAACTGAGCCTTGGCGTGGTGCGCGACGGCCTCTCGCGCGGCGACGACGGGCCGAAGCGGCGCTTCTGGGGCACCGCGCTCGAACCGGAGGCGAAACTGCGTCTTCTCGACCTCGATGCTCATGGCCGTGTGGGGCTCGCGCTGAAGACCGGGCTCTCGTGGCGGGCAAGCCAGCAACGCGCGGGCGCAAGCGACGAGGATGAGGCCGCGCCGTTCCGCCGGCTCGAGAGCGCCTTCGGCCTCGGCATCGCCTCGTTTCGGCTGAGCGAGGGGCTGACGGTCAACCTCAACGCGGGCGTTGAGCGCGACCGGCTCGAGTCGCGCACCCAACCGCTCTGGGGCATCGGCGCCGGCTGGACGGTCCTGCCCGAGACGGCGTTGGGGTCGACCAGGCTGATCGCCGAAGCCTCGGGAACGGACCGCGGACGGGCAGCGCTTCAGGCGGGGCTGCGCCAGACCGTGTTCGACGACCGTGTGGATCTCGACCTCGTGGTCGGACGGAACCTAAGCGACGAGCGGGCGACTTGGCTCGTCTTCGGCCTCGCGACGCGGTTCTGACCAAGCGGCGACGGCGCGGTGGCCGCGTGGTCGGGCTTGACGCGGTTGCGCGCTCGTCCCGGCTTTCGGCATGGATCGGTCGCGCTGATGCGGGGTGGGGAGAAGGATGGTGATCGACCTCCATGACGTGATGCTGCGCCTGACCGTCGCACTGGCGCTTGGCGCGGTGATCGGCGCCGAACGGCAGTGGCGGCAGCGCATGGCCGGGCTGCGCACCAACGCCCTCGTCGCCCTCGGCGCGGCTTCGTTCACCGTGTTCGGCCTCGTCACGCCGGGGGACGCTTCGCCGACCCGCGTCGCCGCCCAGGTTGTCTCCGGCATCGGCTTCCTCGGCGCCGGCGTGATCCTTCGCGAGGGCCTCAATGTGCGTGGGCTCAACACGGCCGCCACGCTGTGGTGCTCGGCCGCCGTCGGCGTGTTCGCGGGGGCTGGCGCGCTTCTTCCCGCCGCGGCTGCGACTCTGCTCGTCGTGCTCGGCAATCTGTTCCTCCGCCCGCTGGTGCGGTTGATCGACCGCCAGCCGCAGGCAGGCTCGGAGGTGGACCATCATTACGTGGTCGAGCTCGTCTGCAAGTCGTCGAAGGAGGCGCACATCCGGGCGCTTCTCCTGCAGTCGGTCGCTGCCTCCGATGTGCGGCTTCGCCGTTTGGAGAGCCAGGACCTCGGCGCTGCGGCGGAAGGCGCGGCGGAGCGGGTCTCGGTGACGGCCGAGATCGTCGCGCCCGGCCGGCGCGAGACCTGGCTTGAGGAGCTGGTGGGGCGGCTTTCGCTCGAACCCTCCGTCAGCCGTGCCGGGTGGACGGAGAAGCGCGGCGAGGGCGGGTGAGCGCGCCGCGGGCGATTGTCGCCTCGCTGCTTGGCAAGACCCCGAGCGCGAAGGGCGTGCGACCGCAACGCCGAGACCGCCGGCAGCCCGATGCGTCGGGACCGGCGGGAAGCTCAGCGCCAGGCGAGCACGCGACGGGCCGACGCCTCGCCGCCGATCTTCACCCAGGCTTGCCCGGTCTGGAGCGCGGCGAGCTTTGCCCCCGTGCCGAGGATGCGTTTCACCGCCTTCGCCTCCGCATTGGTGCGGAAGGCGACCACCAATCCCATTTCGTTGAGGAAATCATCGTCCACGCCCTCGAAATCATCAGGCCCCTGGCTGATCAGCATCACCGCCCCGCCCTTCGACCGGCTGAGCCGCACGAGCCCTGACAGGCCCGGCAGCCTCGCGTCCAGGATGCGGTGCGCCTCGTCGATCACGCAAAGCACGCGCAGCGCGCGATTGCCCGAGGCATCCGTCGGCGCGTCGGGCAGGCTGTTCAGGTAGCGGTCGAGCGCGTCCGTCAGCAAGGTGACCACCGTCACGCGCACGAGATCGGGCAGATCCTGCGTGAGGCGGATGATCCACGAGCGGGCGAAGAAATCCGCCGGGCCAAGCCGCGGCTCGAACAAAGGCAGGCGGCAGAGATCCTCGAGCGTGTTCAGCGCCCCGTCCGGGCTCTGATTGTTCTGCGCATAGACGGCGCGCAGCGCGTCGCGCACATGGGCGAGCGTGCACGGGTCGTGCGTGCGGAGCGCGTTTTCCGCCGCGTCGGCGAGCCAGCCCTTCTGCTTCGCGCCGAAGCCCCCACCCTTCAGGGTGGCCAAGCCGTCGCGAAGACGCTGGGCGGCAAGCGTGATGCCCGTCGGCGTGCGATCCGCCAGGTGGAGGACATCAAGCGGGATCGGCTGGCGCGGCGGCGACAGCACGGTCGCCTCGAAGGCGCGATCGAGCTGGTTCTTGTCGTCGGCCATGTCGCCTTTGAAGTCGAAGGCGATCAGGGGAACGGGTGTCGCCGCGCGGATGGCGCGCAGCATGGCGACCGCCGTGCGTGTCTTGCCCGATCCGACCCCGCCCATGATGGCAGCGTGCGGGGAACCGCCCGGTCCGTTGACGCGCCAGAGCACTTGCTCCCCCGTCGCCTGATCCTCGCCGATTTCGCCGACCGGAACCCGAACAGCCGTCGGCACAGGTGCTGGCGAACCATCACCGGCAGACGGAGGGGACACCCCCGCAAGCCCCTGGGGCAGATCCTCCGCGATCAACCGCCAAAACTGGAGCGGGTCGTCTTCGGCACGATCGAGCAACGTCCCAAGCGCACTCATGCCGCGAACCCAATGCGCGCGCACCAAACCCCGGAACTCGGCGAGATCGGCCGGCGCGCGGCCGGCATGCTCGATGATGAGCGACACCCAGGCAGCCAGATCGGAACCGCTTCCAAACAATTGCTCGCCATCGATCGTGCGACCCGCTTCGCCGGCGGCGGGCGGAGGCGCCGACGGCATAGACAACGATCGAGCGATCGCGAGCCGTGCCGGAACGTAGTGGTGCCCGAGGCCCAAGACCTCGCGCAGCCGGTTGGAGATCGCGTCCGCCTCGGCAGAGCCGCGAAACCCGGCTTTGCTCACCGAGTCGAGCGGAAACGGCGGCGTGGGTAGAACCTCGTTCATGCTCCAAGGCCCACAAGTTCGAGCCGTTCGCCGACGAAGTAGCCTTCGACGGGCCAGGAGCGGCCGATCTCGCCCTCGCGGCGGTTCTCGATTCGGTACGCCTTGGCGACGCGATCGCGGATGGCCGCGAGGTACGGCCCGACGACCTCGGTGTCGGTGGAGATCAAAAAAACCTGGCCATCACGTTCCGCTAGGAAGCGGAGCACATTCAGCCTGTGCTGTTCGTCGAGCCGGCCGAGTGGCGTGTCGATCAGCACCGGGAAGGCCCGCCGCGAGACGGCGGCGACGGCGTAGAACAAGGCTTGCGTGAAAACCTGCTTTTCGCCAGCGGAGAGGTCCACCTCCCGCAAGTTCTGGCCCGTCGGCCCGAGGAGCTTGATCTCGAACTCCGGCGTGATCTCGACCTTCCGGAAGAGATCCTTCTTGTGTGCCATCGCTTGGATCGCGCGGGTCATCGCCTCAGCGATCTCCTTCGCTTGAAGCGGCAGGGCGTCTTCGACCAGCGCATCGAGCATGGCAGCCAACTCTTCCGCGCGCTTCGCCAGCCGCGCGGGACGGGCCGACTGGTCCAGAAGTTCCGTCTGTCGGCCGAGTTCAGCGCGCTTGTCGGAAAGTTCGGACCGTTTCGTCCGGAGAAGGGTCTCCTTGCTTCCTTTCTCGTGCTCCAGGGCTCGCACCCGCGCTTCGATCTCGTTCAGCCGCACGCGCTTGTCCTCGACTTCCGGCCCGGTGAGCCGCGCCTGTTCGAGCGCATCGCGCAGGCGGCGTACGGCAAGCGTCTCCTCGTCGATGGTCGCAACGAGGTCCGACAGGGTCTGAGCGGCCACCCGCTGACCCTGTTCGATCCGGCTGGCGATAGCGCCACGTACGCTGCCCGCGGCGTGGAAAGTGCCGGAGCGAGTCGGCGCTGCCTTCCGGCGGAGGATTCCAAAACCGTTCGATACCGCGTCTGAACGCCTCCTTCACGCCCACCATGCTGCTCAGTCGCGAGGGGCGGCGAGACACGCTGCAGGTCCGCATCGATGGACGCCAGCACCGCATCGAGGCGCGCGCGCGTCTCCTCGATCGCCGCCAACCACTGCTCGCGCCGTCGCTCCGCCTCGAGACGGGCACTGAGCCGCGAGGAAAGCTCGGGTCCGACCAACGCGAACGGCAGATCGGTCTCGACCAGAGCTGAGAGCCGCTCCTTGGCGAGTTCAAGCTCCTTACGATGGTCGGCAAGATCGCGATTGATTTGCTCGAGGTCGGCCTGCGTTCTGCCCCCGTGGTCCATCAGCACCCTGATCAAGGCCTGACGTTCCGGCTCCGCCGCTGCCAGTTCCCTGGCGATCTCCCCGAGCCGACCCTCGAGCTCCTGCACCTCGGCATTGAGCACTGCGATCTCGGCTTCCAACTTCTCGATCAGCGCCGCGTTAAGGCCGCGAGGTACTTGTTGGCGCTTGTGCGAGGCGTAGTCGCGCAAAGCCTCGCCGAGCCGGCGGAACCAGACGAGGCCGAGAAGCCCCTCGATGCCGATGCGAACCTGCAGCGCCATGTCGCGCTCCGCATAGACCGCTGCCATTTCGCCGTCGAACAGGAAGAAGGTCGCCATGTCCGCCGGCAGGAAGGTGCGTGCGATCCACTCCCGGTACCAGGCGTCGGGCTCCGTCTCACTGCGCGGCGGAGCTTGGACCTTCCGTTCTTCGCCGACGAAAATCCGCACGGTTTCGGCATTCTGACCGCTCCGCAGCTTGCCGCTCTCGGTAAAGAACCAGGCGCGTTCGACTTCGATCGGCACGCGCCTTTCGTCCTCGAACCGAAGTGTGACGCGGCAGGTCATTCGGCCTGCCGCAGCGGCGCGCCGGTTCAAGGCGCGCTGAAGGAATTCCCCATAGTTGAACGCGCGCCGCTCCTCATCCGCCGCCGCCCCGGCCCGCAGCACAAGGCGCAGGCCGTCCTTGCCGTAGAGGCCGAGGGCGATCGCCTCGAACAGCGACGTCTTGCCGTAGCCGTTGGGGGCGCCGATCAGAATGACGTTGCGCCCGGGTTCCGGGCGCGGGAACTCGAACCGTGCGTCCTCGAAGGCCTTCCAGTTGTGCAGTTCGATTCCGCGCAGGATCATGGGGCTGGGATCCCATCCGAGCCAGAGTTGTCGAGAATGTCGTCGAATGTCTGGCGCAGCCCATGACGGCGCCCCATCGAGTCCTTCTCAATCACTTCTTCAACCAAGCGCTTGAGGTCAGCGACTTCCAACCCGACTTGGCGACAATGCCGCCGGATCAGCGCCTCGCCCTCCTTCTGCGAGAACAGAGCGATGAACTCCCGTGCCATGGCAGTCTCTTCACGACGTCGCAGCGATTTCCAAGCCAGCCGCCTGCAGCGCATCCTCCGCCCAGATGCGCCGGATGCGCGCGATCTCGTCCGCGCTGATCAGTTCCCGCCCCACTTGCGCCTGCAGCGCCAGCAAGCGATCGAGGATCTCGGCCCGGGTCGCCAAGGTGAACGGGCCCGGGATGAAGGTGCCGTTCGCCGCCACCGTCATCCGCCCGTCGCGGCGGCGGGCGAGCCGCCGGTTCGGGTCGTTGCGGATGGAGGCGAGCCAGTCGCGAAACGCGATGAGCGGCGCGAACTCGGCGAACCCTGCCTCGACGAAGCCCTCCAGCGAGCGGTCCTTTTCCACCACCGTGCAGGTCCAGCAGCCGAAGCGGGGCGAGGTGGTGCCGCAGGAGGGCGCATCATCCAGCGAGGTGACGACGGGACATTCTCCGCCGCCGGCGTCGCGATAGAGCTGGATCAGGGCGCGGTGGCTGCCGCCCCAGGGCGGGGGGTTGGTGGCGAGGAACTCCCAAACATCGTCGGTGGAGAGCTCGACGATCGGGCGGAACACAAGGCAACCCTTGAGGTCGTTGTGGCGGTTGAGGCGACGGCCATTGTCGTATCGCGCGACGGAGCCCGCGCGCGTCGCACTTTCGTCCCGCCGCACGCCGAGGAGCAGGATCACCTCGCCCGAGGCCGCGACCTGGTCGCGGATGTAGCGCGAGGTGGGCTGGATCTTCATGCGGTCCGTGCACCAGCGGAACGACCTGTTCGGTGTCGGGTAGCCGCGGCCGATCAGGTTCACCCAGAAGGTGGCGTCCGGGTCGGGCCGGGTGGTGACGACGCGCACGGGAAGCCGCCAAGCCTCGGCGGCATGGCGCATCTCCGCCTGCACAGAGGCGATGTGCGCCATCACGGCAGGCGACTCGACCAGGGTGTCGTTGGCGACGATGTGCACCGCGCGGCGGCGTTCGTCGGGCGCGAGCGAAAGGAGAAGGTCGAAAACAAGATGAGCGACGAGGGTGCTGTCCTTGCCGCCCGAGAAGCCGACGATCCAGGGAAAGCCGTGCGGTTCGAGATATTCCGCGCGGAGTTCGGCGCGGATCGCCTCTAGGCGCGCCTTGAGGGGCGCCTCAGCGGGGGGGGGCAGGAAGTCGAAGAGCGTGGGTTGGGTCACGCGGCGAGTATTGGGCAACCGCGACTCGCGCCGCAAGGGCAAGACCGGGCGCACACGGCACTGGAGGTCGGCGGCCACGCGCCGTCCGGCCCCGTCAAGCTCAGCCTGCTGCGACGGGCCCGGGCCACTCCGGCAACGCCGCTTCCTGCCGGAGGCGGAGGCGGCGGAACTCGACCCCCGCGAACACCTCGGCGAGATCGGGCACGCGGTCCTTCGCCACGGGAAGGCTGGTGCGCACCTCTTCGGCGAAGCGGACGCGCGTCGCCTCGTCCCCGTGCAGATAGGCCTGGTCCCACCAGGCGAGGATCGCATCCTTCGCCGCAGCCAGCGCGGCGGCGGCGACCAGGCGTTCGCGCTTCTCGCGCTGATTGAGCCTGCGGTGCGCGGGCAGGAGGTTCCACAGGTCGTTGCAGGCCCACGCCGAAAACGGCAAGCAATGGTCGATGTCGAGCGTGTCGTGGCCGACGGTCCGGCCGCTCCAGACGCAACGCACAGCCTCCCCGCGCGCGATGCGCGCTTCGGCGAGATCGCGGACGAAGCGAGTGTCCCGTTCGGGGTCGCTCCACCGCAGGGCGGAGAGCACTTCGTCGGTCGCGACCACGCGCCCTGAGCGTTCGCCATAGCCGCGCGTCAGCCGCACCCACTCCGCCACCAGCATCGGCTCGATCCACGCTCCCATGCGCGTCAGCGCCCGCCATACAGGAAGCGGCACCCGAATCGTGCCGTATTCCCACAGCACCTCCTCGGTGACGGCGAAAGCTGCAGCGCGCGCGGGAAGCCGGCCGTATTCGGCAGGAAACACGGGCGTGTCGTTGGCGTAGGTGAGGTGGCGCGCGGGCATCTGCACGATGGTCTTCGCCGCATCGCCAAGCGCGCGGCGCAGCGCTTCGCCCGTCTCGGCCGCGAACCGCATCCCAAGGCGCAAGTCGTAGGGCGCGAGCGGGGCAAGGGCGGCGAAGGCCTCGGTGACGAAGGCTGGCTTCATACCGACCCGCTCCGGCATTTGCGGCAGGCCACGCTCGATGAGCGGCTTGAACAGGCGGATCCAGTTCAGCGCGACGAGGCCCAAGGGAAGTTCGACATCCTCCCCCGCCTCGCGGGCGACATTGGCCGAGGCGTCGGCGATGCGCGCGACCGCGCGCAGCAAGGCGAGCTTGTAGGTGGCTGCTTTTTCTTGGCGCAGGATCACGCCGCGCAGAAGAGGCAGGGCGCCCGACCCGTCCTGCGGCAGGTCGAGCACGACGGTCTGCCAGCGCACATCCGCGCGGCCCGCGCGGTCCTCGCGGCGTTCCGTCACCGCCCGCAGGGCGAGGCCGAACTCGACACCGAGCCGCTCCACCTCCTGCGCATCGACGGGCCACATCGGGCGGTCGGGCGGGGCGGGGCCATGGCGGAGGGTCAGCACCATCCGCCCGCCCGGCTTGAGCAGCGTGGCGAGCCGGCGCATCGCGCGGCGCCGCTCCTCGGGCGGCAGGTGCATCCACACGCCGGAGAGCCAGATGAGGTCGAAAGCAAGGCCCAGCCGATGCACGGCGGCGAGACTGGGCAGACGGTCGTCCAACCAACGGATGGCCGGGCTGGGATGAAGCCGTGCCGCCTCCTTGCGCAGGTTCGCCGCCGGTTCGACCGCGATCACCTCGAAGCCGCGCGCGGCGAACCAGCCGGCATCGCGCCCCGACCCCGCCCCGACATCGAGCACGAGCCCGGGCGGCGCGGGAAGGAACGGGATGGCGTCGGCGTGGATGTCGGCGAAGCCGAAGGCCTCGTAGGCCTCGGCGAACTCGCGGAAACCCCGGTGATACGGCCCGATCGTGTCCGACACGAGGGAAGGATACATCAGGATGCGGGGAAAGGGCCGATGGGCCCTTTCCCCGTGCCCCTATCCCCCAAGCCGGGCCTCGATCGCGTCCCAGATCGCGCGCTCGAGCTGCACGCCGTCGAACCGCGCCACCTCCTGCAGCCCCGTCGGCGAGGTGACGTTGATTTCGGTGAGGTAACCGCCGATGACGTCGATGCCGACGAAGATGAGGCCGCGCTCCCGCAGGGCAGGGCCGAGGCGCGCGCAGATCTCGCGGTCGCGATCCGTCAGCGTGGTCTTCTCCGCCCGCCCGCCGACATGGAGGTTCGATCGCGCCTCGCCCTCGGGCGGGACGCGGTTGATCGCGCCCATCGGCTCGCCATCGACCAGGATGATGCGCTTGTCGCCCTCCCGCACCTCGGGCACGTAGCGCTGGATGACGAGCGGTTCGCGCGACCGTTCGGTGAACAGTTCGAACAGGGCGTTGAAGTTCAGGTCGTCTGCGCGGAGAAGGAACACGCCCGGCGCCGCCGTTGCCGTAGAGCGGCTTGAGGATGACGTCGCCGTGCTCGCGCCGGAAGGCCTGGATCTGCTCGCGGTCGGCCGAGATCAGGGTGGGCGGCATCAGGTCGAGGAAACGGGTGACGAAGAGCTTTTCGGGCGCGTTCCGAACCGAGACCGGATCGTTGACGACGAGGGTCTTGGGGTGGATGTGCTCGAGGATGTGGGTCGCGGTGATGTAGGCCATGTCGAAGGGCGGGTCCTGGCGCATCAGCACCACGTCCATCGAGGCGAGGTCGAGTTCGGTCCAGGGCCCGAAGGTGTAGTGGTTGCCCTTCTGCGCGCCTCAGCGTGAGCGGCCGGGCGCGCGCCACCACCCGCCCGCCGGAGAGCGAAAGATGCCGCGGCAGATAGTGCCACAAGGCATGCCCGCGCGCCTGCGCCTCCAGCCCGAGGACGAAGGTGGAGTTGGCGTCGATGTCGATCGTCTCGATCGGATCCATCTGGATCGCGACCGCAAGTGCACGGCCCATGCGCGGCGTCTCCTTCCCGGCGGCGGGATGGAACACGCTGGACGCGGCCCCCGCAAGCGGCGGCGTCTCACGCGGGGCTGTGGTGCGGGCCGAGGCCCGAACGGCTACAAAAGTGGGCCATGCATCGCCGCTTCCTTCTCGCCGGGCTCGCGTCGCTGGCCACCGGGCAGCTTGCCGCGCAGCAGAACCGGGCCGGCCCCCCGCCTGCCCCCGCTCCGCCGCGCCGAACCGAGCCTATTCCCGACGCTGCTCCGGCACCGCTCTCCGCGGCCGACCGCGCCGACCTCGCGCGGCTCGAGGCCTATCTCGACGGCATCCGCACGCTCACCGCCCGCTTCGTGCAGGTCGATGCGCGCGGGGGCACCGCGACCGGCCGGCTCTGGCTGTCGCGGCCCGGCCGCATGCGCTTCGAGTACGACCCGCCGAGCCCGATCCTGCTCGTCGCCGACGGGACCTTCGTCATCTTCCATGATCGTTCCGTGATGCAGACGACCCACATCCCGCTCGGTACGACGCCGCTCTCGCTTCTGCTCGCCGAGCGCATCCGGCTGGATGAAGGGCGAGGCGCAGACCGATCCGGCTGAGCGCGCGGCGAGGGCCTGCTGCAGGCGACGGTCATCCGCCGCGGTCGCGCGCACGAGGGCTCGCTTCTGCTCGTGTTCACCGACCCCCCGCTCGCGCTCCGCCAGTGGCTGGTCACCGATGCGCAGCGGCAGACGGTGCGCGTCACCCTGCTCGATGTCGAGATCGGCGGTCGGTTCGACCCGGCCTTGTTCCGCTTCGTCGATCCCCGCTTCTTCGACCCGCCGCGCGGCAACTGAGAGGGGCCTTCAAAGTCCCTTCCACGCGCGGAACCAGGCGATGAAGCGCGGGATCCCTTCCTCCAGGGTGGTGGTCGGCGCGAAGCCGAAATCTTCCGCCGCGCGGGCGATGTCGGCGAACGTTTCGGGGGCATCGGCGCGGGGTTTCGGCGCGGTCTCGCGGATGGCGGCCCTGCCCAAGGCGCGCTCCAGAAGCGCTACCAGATGCTCGACCGACTCGGCGCGGTGGTTGCCGAGGTTGTAGAGCCGGTGCGGCGCCCCACCCGGCTCGTCCGGCCGCGCCGCGACCGCGGGTCCGACGTCGAGGGCACCGAGCAGGCCCGCCACGATGTCCTCGATCCAGGTGAAATCCCGCTTGAGCACGCCGTCCGCGTAGACCGTGATCGGCTGCCCCGCCGCGATCGCCTCGGCGAAGGAGAAATAGGCCATGTCGGGCCTCCCCCACGGCCCATAGACGGTGAAGAAGCGAAGCCCCGTGCAGGGCAGGCCGTGCAAGTGCGCATACGCCTGAGCGATCAGTTCCGCCCCGCGCTTCGACGCGGCATACAGGTTGAGCGGCCGCTCCACCGCATCCGTCTCCGCGAACGGCACCTTGGCGTTGCCGCCGTAGACGGAGGAGGAGGAGGCGTAGAGCACGTGCGACAGCCGCGGCAGGCGGCGCGCCAGTTCCAGCACCGTCACCTGGCCCTTCAGGTTGGCATCGGCGTAGGCGAAGGGGTCGCGTTCCGCATGGCGGACGCCCGCCTGCGCGCCGAGGTGGACGATGCGGTCGATCGCAGGATGCATCTCGGCGAGCGCCAGCACCGCGGCCTGATCGGCGAGATCGCCGCGCAAGAAGGCGAAACCCGGTTGCCCCTGCAGGATGGCGAGCCGCGCCGCCTTCAGTGCCGGATCGTAATAGGCGTTCATGTTGTCGAAGCCGACCACGCGCTCGCCGCGTTCGAGCAGGGCACGCGCGAGATGGAAGCCGATGAACCCAGCGCAGCCGGTGACGAGTATGGTCATGGCGGGCGCGATAGCCGCCGCACACGCGAGCCGCAAGCACCTCGCTGCCCGATCTCCCTCCCCGCTAGGCCGCCGCCAGCGCCCTCTCGCCTTCCATTTCCCGGCGCAGCCGCACCACCGGATCCGCTTCGTCAAGGATCACGTCGCCGCCGCGCACCGTCTCGCCGGCCCGTACCGGCCGACGAAGGGTCACACCGTGCGCAAGCCCGATCGGCAGCGCCCCTTCGCGCACGGATCGCTCCGCCGGCACGCACTTGCCCCAGACCATGAAACCGCCCTCGCCATCCAGCTCCTCGCCGGCCGCGAGGTCGCGCTTGGCCACCGCCACCACATCGGCGCGCCAGGCCTCCGGCGCTCCCGTCGGTTCGCGTCGCAAGGCGGCGGACGCGACGGAGACGCCGAGCTCGAGCCCGATCAGGTGGAACGGACGGTAGAGCGCGGCATAGCGCCCCGAGGGGTCGGTCGCGAGGCCATACTCCGCGAAGCAGGAACGCACGTAGTCGGTCTCGCCCTCGAACACGACGTAGACGCCCCAGCGGAGGTCGCGGAACACCGCACGCCCATCCCGTTCCAGGGACGAGACGACCTCGACCATGCCCGGACGGTCGAGGATGCCCCCCGCCGTGCGCGGGCGGAGCACCCGCGCGAGGTCGTCGACCCCGCAGGGCGGGAAGACGAGCCCGTCCTCGGGCGCGGCAAGCCCCGTCGCGTTGGCCACTGCCGCCATCTCGATCGCGCTCTTCGTGCCGTCGAGGAAGGAGTTGAACATGCGCGGGTTCATCCCGCCGCGCGCCGCCCTCTCCGGCTCGATGCCGTAATGGTGCCAGACCGTCTCCGGCGTCGAGGCATGATACTCCGGCAGATATTTCGTGCCCTTGCCGGCGGCGACGACCGTGAACCCCGAAGCGCGGACGGTGTCGACCAGTTCGCAGATCAGTGCCGGCTGGTCGCCGTAGGCGAGGGAGTAGACGACGCCCGCCGCGCGCGCCCGTTCGGCGAGCGCCGGCCCGACCAGCGCGTCGGCCTCGACGTTCACCATCACGACGTGCTTGCCGGCGGCGATCGCGCCAAGCGCGTGCAGCGCGCCGGCCTTCGGGTCGCCCGTCGCCTCGACCACAACCTCCACCCTCGGGTGCGCAAGGATGGCGTCGACATCCTCGGTCAGCACCGTCCGCCCGCCCGAAGCCTGTGCGGTGGTCGGCGCGAGACGCTCCGGCTCCCAGCCGATCCGCTCCAACATCGCCCGGGCGCGGCCGAGGTCGCGATCGGCGATCGACCGGCACGGCGAGGCCAGGCGTGCGGGGAACCTGCGCGAGGAACATCGAAGCGAACTTGCCGCAGCCGATCAGTCCGACCCCCACGGGCCGCCCCTCTTCGGCGCGGCGGCGCAACAGACGGTACAGGTTCATCGACGTCTCCCCCGACAGAGGAGATCAGCCTATCGCCCGACGTCGCCTCCGGCCAGACGGCGCAGCCGGCGATTGCGAACCCGCCACGATCCTGCCATTCCTGAGCCATCGCAGCCTTGCGCCTCGGAGAGCCGATTCGTGGACTACGCCCTGCAGCAGCTCGTCAACGGGCTCACGCTCGGGATGATCTACGGGCTCATCGCGATCGGCTACACGATGGTCTACGGGATCATCGGCATGATCAACTTCGCCCACGGCGACATCTTCATGGTGGGCGCCTTCGTCTCCCTGATCGGCTTCCTGCTCCTCGGGCTTGGGCGGCGTCACCTTCGTCCCGCTCGCGCTCGTCCTGGTGCTCGTGCTCGCCATGGGCTTCACCGCGCTCTGGGGCTACACGATCGAACGCATCGCCTATCGGCCGCTGCGCGGTTCGTTCCGCCTCGCCCCCCTGATCAGCGCGATCGGGATGAGCATCTTCCTGCAGAACTTCGTGCAGGCGACGCAGGGCGCGCGCGTCAAGCCGCTTGAACCGCTGGTGACGGGCGGTTTCCTGCTCCGCTCGGGCGGCGCGATCGAGGTGACGATCTCCTGGATGCAGATCCTGATCATCGTCACCACGCTTGATCATGCTGGCGGTGTTCACGCTGCTGATCGCGCGAACGGCTCTCGGGCGCGCCATGCGCGCCTGCGAGCAGGACCGCCGCATGGCCGCCCTCCTCGGGGTCGACACCGACCGCACGATCAGCCTCACCTTCGTCATCGGTGCGGCGCTCGCCGCCGTCGCTGGCATGATGTATCTGCTCTACTACGGCGTGATCGACTTCTACATCGGCTTTCTCGCCGGCATCAAAGCCTTCACCGCCGCCGTCTTGGGCGAGCATCGGCAGCCTGCCGGGCGCGGTGCTCGGCGCGTTGCTGATCGGGCTGATCGAGACCTTCTGGTCGGCCTATCTCTCCGTCCAGTACAAGGACGTCGCCGCCTTCTCCATCCTCGCCGTCACGCTGATCTTCCTGCCCTCGGGGCTGCTCGGCCGGCAGGAGGTCGAAAAGGTATGAGGCGCGGCCTGGGGAGCGGCAGGCGATGATGCGGCACGCGACGGCGGCAGACCCGCGCGGCGCGAGCCGCGAAGGCGAGGCCGCGCGGATCCTGCGCGACGCGGTGCTGGCTGCGGTGGTTGCGCTCGGGCTTGGCGCGCCCCTGCTCGGGCTGCAGACGGTGCCTGGCGAGCGCGGCCTCACCCTGCTCCCCCGTCCCGGCCTCCTCCTCGCCGCCGTCGTCTGCGTCTTCGCCGGCAGGCTCGCGCTAGGGCTGTTCATGGCGCGGCGGGCCGCGCGTGCCGCTCTCGTCACCCCCGCGCCGCGCTTTCGCCTCGTTCCCCCCGGCTTCGCGCCCCTCGCCGGCAAGGCAGCCGGCCTCGCCCTGCTTCTCGTCGCCCTCGCCCTGCCGTTCGTTCCTGGCGCTGGCCGATACGAGATCGATCTCGCCACGCTGGTGCTGACCTACGTCATGCTGGGCTGGGGGCTCAACATCGTGGTCGGCCTCGCAGGGCTCCTCGATCTCGGGTACGTCGCCTTCTACGCCGTCGGCGCCTACGGCTACGCGCTGATGGCGAAACATTTCGGTCTCGGCTTCTGGGCCGCCCTGCCGCTCACCGGCCTCTTTGCCGCCGCCTGGGGCGTCATCCTCGGCTTTCCCGTGCTCCGCCTCCGCGGCGACTATCTCGCCATCGTCACGCTCGCCTTCGGCGAGATCATTCGCGTCGTGCTGCTGAACTGGGTCAGTCTCACCGGCGGCCCGAACGGGATGGGCGGCATTCCCCGCCCCACCTTCTTCGGCCTGCCCTTCTCGATGGCGGGTGGCCCCGGCACCTTCGCCGGCTTCTTCGGCCTCGAGCCCTCGCCGCTGCATCGCGTGATCTTTCTCTACTACCTCATCCTCGCGCTCGCGCTGCTCACCAACCTGGTCACCATCCGGCTTCGGAGGCACCCGATCGGCCGGGCCTGGGAAGCCCTGCGCGAGGACGAGATCGCCGCACGCGCGCTTGGGCTCTCCGTCGTTGCGGTGAAGCTCACCGCCTTCGCCACCGGCGCGATGTTCGGCGGGCTCGCCGGCGCCTTCTTCGCCACCCGCCAGGGCTTCATCAGTCCCGAGTCCTTCACCTTCATCGAGAGCGCGCTCATCCTCGCCATCGTCGTGCTCGGCGGCATGGGCAGCCAGCTCGGCGTGGCGACGGCGGCGATCGTCATGATCGGCGGCTTCGGGCTGTTCCGCGACCTCGAGGAGTTCCGCATGCTGGTGTTCGGGCTCGCCATGGTCGCGATCATGGTCTGGCGCCCGCGTGGCCTCGTCGCCACACGCGAGCCTTCGGTCGCGCTGCGCGACCGTCGCGGGGTCGCCGCAGTGCATGTCGGCGAGGGACGGGGGTGAGCGCGATAGCCGCCGACCCCATCCTCACCGTCGAGGGCCTCACCATGCGCTTCGGCGGCCTCGTTGCCGTCGATTCCCTCTCCTTCGCGGCCGCGCAGCGCGGCGAGATCACCGCCATCATCGGCCCGAACGGTGCCGGCAAGACGACGGTGTTCAACTGCCTCACCGGCTTCTACCGACCCAGCGCAGGCCGCATCACGCGTCCGTCACGCCGACGGTTCCACGTTCGCGCTCGAACGTCTCGCGCAGCAGCCGCATCACGGCCCGCGCGCGGGTGGCGCGCACCTTCCAGAACATTCGCCTGTTCGGCGGCATGACCGTGCTCGAGAACCTGATGGTGGCGCAGCACAATCGACTCATGCGCGAAGGCGGGCGCACCCCGCTCGCTCTCCTCGGCTTCGGACCGTTTCGGGCGCTGCGAGCGCGAAGCGGTCGCGCGGGCGCGCGCCTGGCTCGAGCGCGTGGGGCTGATCGACCGCGCGGACGACCCGGCCGGCGCGCTTCCCTACGGTGCGCAGAGGCGGCTCGAGATTGCGCGCGCGATGTGCGGCGAGCCCGTTCTGCTTTGCCTCGACGAGCCGGCGGCGGGGCTCACTCCGCGCGAGAGCGAGGAGCTGTCCGATCTTGCTCCTCGCCATCAAGGCGATGGGTACCTCCATCCTCCTCATCGAGCACGACATGAGCGTGGTGATGAGCATCTCGGACCGCGTGGTCGTGCTCGACTACGGGCGGAAGATCGCCGACGGCACGCCCGCCGAGGTGCGCGATGACCCGAAGGTGATCGCGGCCTACCTCGGCGTCGAGGAGGAGGAGGCGCTGGCGGTGGACGCCGCGCTGCAGCGGGGATGACGCAGCTTGCGACGGATGGCCGCGCCGATGTCGTCAGCCGGGCGCGGCTGAGCCGCTGCTGGTGGTGGACGACGTCGTCACCGCCTACGGTGCGATCGTCGCGCTGAAGGGCGTGTCGCTCACGGTGGGCCGCGGCGAGATCGTCACCCTGATCGGAGCGAACGGCGCGGGCAAGTCGACGCTGATGATGACGATCTGCGGCAGCCCTGCGCCGAAATCGGGCCGCATCCTGTTCGACGGCGAGGACATCACCGGCCTGCCCACGCACCTGATTATGCGGCGCGGCATCGCCCAGGCGCCCGAGGGGCGGCGTATCTTCCCGCGCATGACGGTGTACGAGAATCTGCGGATGGGGGCGGAGGTGCTCGAGGGACGGCACTTCGCCGAGGATCTCGAGTTCGTCTGCGGCCTCTTTCCGCGGCTGAAGGAGAGGCTGTCCCAGCGCGGCGGCACGCTGTCGGGAGGCGAGCAGCAGATGCTCGCGATCGCGCGCGCGCTGAGGATGCGCCCCCGGCTTCTGCTGCTCGACGAGCCGTCGCTCGGGCTGGCGCCGATGGTGGTGGGGCAGATCTTCGCCGCGATCCGCGTCGCACAACCGCGACCGTGGCGCTCACCGTCCTCCTCGTGGAGCAGAACGCCTATCACGCGCTTCAGGCTCGCCCATCGCGGCTATGTGCTGGTGAACGGGAGAATCACGATGCGGGGCGCGGGGGCAGAGCTTCTCGCCCGGCCCGAGGTGCGGGCCGCCTATCTCGAGGGCGGGCGAGCCTGAGGTGCCGGAGAGGGGCAGGGGCGACCATCGTCGCGCTCTCCCAAGCGGTCGGCATTCGTTACGCTGCTCGGGTAGAGTGCCCGTCACCGGGCGACCGACCTGCACGGAGGGAGACCTGCTGAGACGAACCGTAATCGCCGCCGCCTCTGCCGTCGCTCTCGCGCTCGGCTCGGGGGCGGCCGAGGCGCAGATCCGCATCGCCGCCGCCGGGCCGATGACCGGCCAGTACGCCGCCTTCGGCGCCCAGATGAAGGCCGGCGCCGAGATGGCGGTGGCCGACATCAACGCCGCGGGCGGCGTGCTTGGCCAGCAGCTCGTGCTCGAGATCGGCGACGACGCCTGCGACCCGCGGCAGGCGGTTTCCGTGGCGAACCAGCTGGTCGGGCGCGGCGTGCGCTTCGTCGCCGGGCATTTCTGCTCGGGCTCCTCGATCCCGGCCTCCAAGGTCTACGCCGAGGAGGGCGTGCTGCAGATCAGCCCGGCCTCGACCAACCCGCGCTACACGGATGAGGGCTCGTGGAACACCTTCCGCGTGTGCGGACGCGACGACCAGCAGGGCTGCGATCGCCGGGCAGTTCATCGCGCGCAGCTTCGCCGGCAAGCGCGTCGCGATCCTGCACGACAACTCGGCCTACGGCAAAGGGCTCGCCGACGAGACGAAGAAGGCGATGAACGCGGCAGGGCTGCAGGAGGTGCTCTATCTCGCCTACGTCGCGGGCGAGCGCGACTACTCCGCCATCGTCTCCCGCCTGCAGCAGGCGAACGTGGATGTCGTCTACTTTCGGCGGCTACCACACCGAGGCCGGGCTGATCACGCGCCAGATGCGCGAGCGCGGCCTGCGCGCGGTCGCGATCGGCGGCGATGCGCTCGTCACCAACGAGTTCTGGCAGATCACGGGGCCGGCGGGCGAGGGCACGTTGATGACCTTCTCGTCGGATCCGCGCAAGCGGCCGGCGGCGGCCGAGGTGGTGGCGCGGTTCCGTGCGCGCAACATCGACCCCGAGGGCTATGTCCTCTACACCTATGCGGCGATCCAGATCTGGGCCGACGCCGTGCGCAAGGCCGGCACGACCGATCCGCGTCGCCTCGCCGAGGTGCTGAAGGCGCAAGGGCCGTGGAAGAGCGTGCTCGGCGAGATCAGCTTCGACCGCAAGGGCGACGTGACCGTGCCCGACTGCGTGTTCTACGTCTGGCGCAACGGCACCTATACGGAGACGTGAGGTTCCGGCCCGACCGTCGGGAGGGCCGTGCCTTACGGGGTGCGCGAGGGGCCGATCGGCCCCTCGCGTCTTTCCCTGCTTCGACGCTCCCTAAGGTTGCGGGCCGAACGGCCACAGCCAGCGCAGCGCCGGTCGGCCGTCGCGCGCAACGGCGCGGGCGAGGTCGAGGGTTGCGCGGACGGGGCAGTGGTCGGAAAGGCGATCTTCCCAGACCTCCGCCTCGCGCTCGCGGTAGACGAGAACGGAGAGGCTGTTCGGCACGAACCAGGCGCGTGCTTCGCCGCCGAGGACGATGTGGTCGATGAACGGACGGCCGCGGCCCCAACACGGGCTCGCGCCCTCTGTCACCCGCGTGAGCGCTGCAGGGCCGGTGAGGATCCGCCAGAAGCCCTCGTCGTCGGCGAGGCGGCGGTTGAAGTCGCCGAGGATCGCGTAGGCCGCCCCCTCGCGCTCGCGCGCGGCAACCCAAGCAGCGAGGATTTCGGCCTGCCGGCGCAGCTGGACGCAGGCCGGACGTTGCGGGTCGTCGAGGTCGTCGCGCACGCAGCCGCCGCGCAGGTGGATGGAAAGCAGGCGAAGATCGCGCCCGGCGAGGCTGACGGTGATGTCCGCCCCGCGGCGGAGCGAAAGCCGCGCGTGGGAAACAAGGTCGAGTTCGACGAGATCGGGGTTCGCCCGCCAGGCGACGCCGCGGCGAACAGCAAACCCGACCCGCTGCACGTCGCGTTCGTCGGCGAAATGGAAATCCCAGGCGCGCGAATCGAACACCCGCGCCGCGGCGAGCGGCCCGTCCACCTCCTGCAGCGCGACGACGTCGGCGGAGAGCTCCTCCGCATAGGCGCGGAGGCGACGGAGGTCGTCCTCGGTGCGCGGGCGGAAGCCCTGAGGAAGGTCGGGATGGCCCGGCGGGCGAAAGGTGAGCCAGGCGATGTTCCATGTGGCAAGGCGAAGCTCGCGCGCCCCGGCGGTGGGCGCGGAGGAACAGACGATCGAAAGGACGAGGACGAGGAGGAAAAGGCTCGCGGCGAGCCTCGGCGTCGGCTTCGCCTGCCGCCTACCGCGCCGCCGCGCCAACTTGTCCGCCGGACGATGCCTCCGTCCCCCGCTTGGTGGGTTGCCCACCGGGTCCGGCACCGCGCGCGCCGCGTTTGCGAAGCATCCCTTCCTGCGCATCCCGCCTTCATGCCTCCGGCACGCCTCGACCGCCACAGGCAGGACGCGGCGGGCGGAGAGGACGATGCGAACGACCGTGCTGCGGCCGGGAGAGGGGCGGCCCGTGCGCCACGCAATGACGCTCGCACCCCTCTCGTCTTCTCGGCAATTTCTCCCCACTTGATCGACGGGTCCGAAGCCGGGAGAAGAACGCCATGCGACGTTTCGCTCTCTACGCCGCCACCGCCGCCGCTCTCACGCTGGCACTCGCCCCGGCCATCGCCGAGGCCCGCGCGGGCCGCGGCGGCAGCATGGGCAGCCGCGGCGCGCAGACCTACACGGCGCCGCCGCCGACGCGCGTGGCACCGCAGCCCGCCCAGCCGGTGCAGCGTTCGACCCAGCCCGCGCCTGCGCCGACGCAGACGCAGCGGCCGGCCACCTCCCGGGCCCGCGCAGCCAGGCATGGCGCAGGCTGCACGGCCAGGGTTTGGTACGGCGCTGATGGGAGGGCTGCTCGCGGGCGGCCTCCTCGGCCTGATGATGGGCTCCGGCTTCTTCGGCGCGGGTCTCGGGGGTTTCCTCGGCGCGCTGCTGCAGCTCCTGCTGATCGGCGGGCTCGTCTGGCTCGCCTTCCGCCTGTTCCGCTCCATGCGCGGGGCCGCGCCGGCCGCCGCGACAACGGCCGCCGTCCCTGCGGCCCCGCCCCTCGCCCGCTCGCCGATCCCCGATGTCGGGGGCCACGCGCGCACCGGCGCGGCGGCGGGGGTGATTCGCGAGCCGATCGTCGTGACGGAGGCGGATCTTTCCGCCTTCGAGCGTGCCTTGCACGAGGTGCAAGCGGCCTGGAGCGAGGCCGACCGCGACCGTCTCGCCCGGCTCGTCACCCCGGAGATGCTGGGCTACCTCTCCGACCAGCTCGACGAGGACGCGCGGCGCGGCGTGCGCAACCGGGTCCGCGACCTCGCCTTCGAGGAGGGCGACGTCGCGGAAGCGTGGCGCGAGGGGGCGCGCGAGTACGTCACGGTCGCCATGCGCTACAGCATGGTGGACGAGGACGTGCCGACCGGCGACGCCCGTAACCGTTCCCGCCACGGCGCCGCGCACCACGGCGACCGAATACTGGACCTTCGTGCGCGTCCAGGGCGGGCCATGGCTGCTGTCGGCCATTCAGCAGGTGGGATCGAAGGATTTCGCGGGGGCACGCCTGTCCCCCGCGCCCTGAGCGCGGCGCGCTGCTCCCCATCGACGGTGCGCCCGGGGCCAGACCCTCGGAAGTGCTACGGGTGTGGGCGGGACGCGAGGGCCTGTCCGCTACCTCGCTCCATCACCTCGTCAGCCCGCCGGCGCAAGCTGCGAGCGCACGAGGTCGGCAAACGCGCCACCGCGCGCGACGAGCTCGGCGTAGCTTCCGCGTTCCAGGATCTTGCCGCGCCCGAACACCAGGATCTCGTCCGCGTCGCGCACCGTGGAGAGCCGATGCGCGATGACGAAGGTCGTCCGCCCGCGCATCAGCTCCCGCAGAGCCGCCTGCACCCGGGCCTCCGTCGCCGCATCGAGCGCCGAGGTCGCCTCGTCGAGGATCAGGATCGGCGGGTCCTTGAGCAACGCGCGCGCAATGGCGAGCCGCTGCCTCTGCCCGCCCGAGAGCGTCACCCCGCGCTCGCCCACCATCGTGGCATAGCCTTGCGGCTGGCGCAGGATGAAGTCGTGCGCCTCCGCCCTCCTGCAGGCGTCCTCGAGTTCCGCATCCGTCGCGTCCGGCTTGCCCACGCGCAGGTTCTCGGCGATCGAGCGGTTGAACAGCATCGCCTCCTGGAAGACGACCCCGATCTGCGCCCTGAGCGAGTTCGAGCGCGATGTCGCGGAGATCGATGCCGTCGATGGTGATGCGGCCAGACTGCGGATCCCACAGACGCTGCAGGAGCGCCATGGCGGTGGATTTTCCCGCTCCTGTCTCGCCGACGAGCGCCACGGTGCGGCCGGGTTCGACGGTGAAGGAAACACCATCCAGAACCGGCGGTCCGCCGGGGTAGGCGAAGCGCACATCCTCGAAGGCCACGCGCCCCGCGACGCGCGGAAGGGTAAGCGCACCCTCGCGCTCCGGCACATCCGAGCGGGCGTCCATCACCTCGAAGTATTGCGCCACCGCCGGCATCTGCATGAACAAGGTCGAGACGAAGCCGACCGCCTGCTCCAGCCGGCCGATCAGCAGCGTGGCGAAGCCCATGAAGGTGACGATCTCGCCGACCGAGGCGCGGCCCTCGAGATGCAGAGCGGTGCCGAGGACGAAGATCGCGAGCACGGTGAGGGTGGAGGCCGCGCGCGTGGCGACGTTGAGCAGCGCCCACCAGTTCAGCACGGGAAACTGCGCCGCCAGCAGCCGACGCACCGTGTCCCGAAAGAGGGCCGCCTCCGCGCCGAGCCGCACGAAGGACTGCACCACCGTCACGTTGGCGAGCGCGTCCGAGGCCGTGCCGGCGAGCGAGGCGTGATACGCCTCAACCGCGCGTTGCCGTTCCTGCGTCCGACGGATGACGTAGGCCGAGGCGACGACGAACAGGCAGGCGAGAGCGATCAGCAGCAGCGCGAGCCGCCAGTTGAGAAACAGGGTGAGCGGCAGCAGCGCGAGCGCGATGACGAAGGTCGCCAGATGGTCGCGGAAGAAGCCGAGCCAGACCCAGAACATGTTGTCGGATCCGGCGAGCATGATCTTGAGCAGCCGCCCCGAATGCGCCTCGCCGTGGAAGGACAAAGGAAGCCTCAGCGCATGCTCGAAGAAGCGATGCATCGCGGCGAGGCGATTGCGGTGGGCGAGGCGATCGGCGGTAAGCGCGACGAGGATCGCGCAGGCGATGCCAGAGAGGCCGACCGCGGCCCAGACCGCGAGCAGGACGAGCGTGTCGGACCACACGGCCGAGGCCTCGCGCCCGGCGGCCGCGGTGAGCGTGTCGATGACGCGGCCGAACAGCACGGGTTCGGCGAAGGTCAGCGCGGCGAGCAGCACATTGGCGAGGCCGAGCGCGATCGCGACCCGCTTCTCGGGCGCGAGCAAGGCGAGCACCCGGGCGTAGAGGCGGAGGAAGGACATGGCGCGGCGTCTAGCGGGCAAGTCTGGCGGAAGCGGGGCGACGACCGCTCGCGTCCGGACAGGCCGCCCTGCGGCCGGGCGGAGCCGGGCCTCAGCGCGGCAGGGCGTCGATCTCGCCCGTCACTTCGGCAATCACCGCCCGCCCTGCAAGCCGTGCCGGGAGACGGGCGGCGACGGCGCGATCCACCACATAGGCGATCCAGGCCGGCTCGCCCAAAGCATCGCGTCCTTCGCCCACGCCGCGCACGCCCTCGACGGCGAACAGGGCCGCTTCCGCCGCCGCTCGCGCAGGGTCGGCCTGGTCGGGGCGGTACGCGACAGGTCCCATCCCGGCAGCCGCAGGGTCGGGCGAAGCGAACGGAGGCTCATCCGGCATGGCACACCCTCCTTGCGGGCGGCGTCCGGGGGCGCGGTCCGCGGCACCACACCCCCTTGCCCGTCGCCCCGTCGTCCGCGTCAGGTCACCAGGGTGATGTCCAGCGCGGTGAGCACGCGGGCGATCTTGTTCGCGAAGGTAACGCCGCCGCCGCCCGCGAACAACAGGCCGACCGGGTGGCGCGCCGCGGTCCAAGTCCAGATCAGCGAGCCCGAATCGCCGCCCGCGCTGAAGTCGCCGTTCAGCCCGCGGATGGCGATCTGATCGCGGTAGTTGGCGACCCTGCCGCCGCCGAAGTTGACCCGAAGGGAGGCGTTGACGTCGATCACCCTGCCTGAGGTGAGCTGGGTCGTGCGGCCCGACTTGCCGACGATCATCCCGACATGCGCGGCCACCGGGGCAGAGCCGACACGGAAATAGGCGAAGCCCGCGCCTGAGCGGTAGATGAACTCCTTGCGCACGCGGTCGGGCCAGCACCAGCCGGTGGCGCAGTCGACGTAGTTCACGCCGGCCGGCGAAAAGTCGATCGGCACCCAGCGTTCGAGGATGGCGACACGGTCTGCCGGATCGCGCCCGCCGTCGAAGTCCCCCGGCTGGATGATCGGGTCGCCGACGCGGGCGTCGTTCGAATTGGCGAGCACGTGGTTGTTGGAAAGCATCAGCAGCCGGTTGAGCCGCTCGCCCGAGCGGCCGCGGGCCAAGGCGCCGAGCGTTCCCGCTGTCACCCGCACATGCCCCACCGAGATGCCGCAGGGGGCGCACCGTTCGCGGTGGCGGTGCGCGAAGGCGTCGATGATTCCGGTGCGGATCACGTTCACCGGTTCGCCGTCCGCGGCGAGAGCGCGTGCGCCAAAGTCGTCGACGAGGGCAGCCTTCGCCTCGTCCATCGTCATCGGCTCGGCGACATAGACGTTGAGCACAGGCGCGCCGGGCCCCTTGGACCCGACCGACTCGAAGTCGCGCATCGCCGGCCCGATGCCGACGCCCGACGATGTTGTCCGCGCCCCTGAGGGCCTCACCGGCGGCATAGGTCTTAAGCCCGCCGTTCTCGCGCGCGAACAATTTCCTTTCCACCTCCTCCTTCAGCGCGAGGAGGCCCGGATCGACCGCCTCCGCGGCGAAGCCTGGGCCCTCCCCAGCCTCGTCCGGGCTCGCGAACCCTTCCGCTCCCTCGGTCGGAGCGGGCGGGGGTTCGAATTCGCCCTGGGTCTCTGTCCCCTTGCGGGGCCCGCGTGGTGCCTGTGCCATGGTAGCCTCCCGTGTTGCTTCGGCTGCACCCGTGCAGCCGACGCGGGGAACGCTACAGGATCGAAATTCGTCGCGCGTGTGTCGCGGATCACATGGACCCGCGGGACGGGTGGCGCCCGGCCGAGGCCGCTCTCGCGGCCGCGGCGAAGGCGAGCACCGCGACGAGGCCGAGCCCGACGAGCAGGGCCTGGACGGGCGCCCAGGCGCCCCCGGCGCGCTCGAACCAGGGCGGCGGCCAGAGCCGGGCCGGCGGCGCGGCCGGCGATGGCGGGCGCGGCGAGGGCGCCGGCGATCGCGCCGTAGCCCTCGCGCCCGAAGAGTTCCGCCGGCAGCGTGCCGCGCACGATGGTGAGGATCCCGCCCGAAGCGCCGTAGAGCAGGATCGCGAGCAGGGCGAGCCAAGGCCGTCCGCCGGCGGCCATCAGGGCGGCGACCGCAAGCGGCTGGCCGGCCGCGGCCGCGACGGCGAGGCGGGAGGGACGGACGCGGGAGAGCCCGACGACCTCGAGGACCCGCCCGGCAACCTGGGCGGGGCCGATGAGAGCGGCGATCGCGACCGCGCGACTCGGTCGGAAGCCCCGACGCCTGCAGCATGGCGATCGCGTGCGCAGCCATGGCGGAGAACAGCACCGCGCCGGCGGTGAAGGCCGCAGCGACGGCCCAGAACGACGCAAGGCCGAGCACTGGGCGGATCGGCTTCGGTCGCTCCTCCCGGGCAGCGGACGCCACCTTGGGCAGGAACATCCGATGCAGCGGTGCGGCGAGGAACAGCATCGCGCCCGCCCACAGCCGCCACACCCCGCGCCAGCCGAACCGCGGCAGGACTGCGGCGCTGACCGGCCACGCGACGGTTGACGCGAGCCCGCCCGCGAAGGTGAGAAGCGTGATCGCGCGGCGGGCCCCCTCGCGCGTGCGCGCGGCGGCGGTCAAGCGTGGCGAAGGCGGGCTCGTATTGTGTTGCCGCCATCGCCAGCCCGACCACGCACCACGCGGCGAAGAACGAACGGCGCCGTGGGAGCGATCGAGACGAGGGCGAGCGAGGCGGCGGAAAGGACGGCGCCTGCCGTCATCACGGCCCGCCCGCCCGCACGATCGACCAGCATGCCCACCGGCAAGGAGACGAGGCCCTGCACCAGGAGCGCGGCCGAGTAGGCGGAGAAGATGGCAGCCGCCGACCAGCCCTCGTCGCGCGCGATGGCCGGCGCAAGCACGGCGATGGCGTAGGTCTGCGCGCCCCAGGCGAGGACCTGCGTGACGGAAAGGGCGGCGACCGCGCGCCAGAGACCGAGACTCCATCCGCCTGAGCCTAGGGCCGGGCCGACATCGGCGACAGGGGGCGTCGGGGCGCCGCTAAAGCGAGAGCAGCTCGCGCACGTGGCAGGCGATCATGCGCTCCTCGTCGGTCGGCACCACCCATACCGCGACGCGGCTTGCCGCGCTGCTGATCCGTCGCAAGCCCCGGCCCTCGTTGGCCGCAGCGTCAAGCGCGACGCCGAGCCAAGCCGAGCCCGCGCAGACCTTGGCGCGAACCGCTGCCGCGTTCTCACCGATGCCGGCGGTGAAGACGAGCGCATCGAGTCCTCCCAGCGCCGCGGCGAGCGAGCCCACCTCGCGCACGATCCGGTAGCAGAACAGCTCGACCGCGAATCGTGCGGCGGGCGAATTCGGAAGCGAGAAGCACCCGCATGTCGGAGGAGAGGCCGGAGACACCGAGCAGCCCGGAGCGGCGATAGAGCACGTCCTCGATCGCCCGCGCGTCCATGCCGAGCTCGTCCATCAGGTAGAGGACCACGCCAGGATCGAGCGCCCCGGTGCGCGTGCCCATCATCAGCCCATCGGCCGCGGTGAACCCCATGGTGGAGGCGATGCTCCGGCCGGCGAGCATCGCGCAGGCGGAGGCGCCGTTGCCGAGGTGAAGCACGATGGTGCGGCCCTGGGCGGCGCGCGGGTCGATGCCGGGGAGGCAACGCGCGATGAACTCGTAGGACAGGCCGTGGAAGCCGTAGCGGCGCACCCCGCGCGCGGTGATCTCGGCCGGCAGGGCGAAGGCCTGGGCAAGGTCGGGGGCGGTGCGGTGGAAAGCGGTGTCGAAGCAGGCGACTTGCGGCAGGTCGGGTTTCCTCTCCGCCAGAAGCTTGATCGGGCGCAGGTTGTGCGGCTGATGGAGAGGCGCGAGGGGGATGAGCGCCTCGAGGTCGGCGATCAGCGCGGCGTCGATGCGGGCGGGAGCGGCATGGGCAGGACCGCCGTGCACGACACGGTGGCCTACCGCGCGCACCCGCATGCCGGGCACATGGTCGGGCAGCCAGGAGAAGAGGTGGTCGAGGGCGCCGTCATGGCCCGGGGCAGCGTCGGTCCAGGCATGCTCGGCGACCACCTCGCCTGCCTTGTTTTTCGCGCGGAACCGCGCCGCAGCGGACACCTCCTCGACGACGCCGGAGACGATGGGATCGAGGTCCTCGCCGAGAGCGAAAACGGTGAACTTCAGGCTCGACGAGCCGGCGTTGAGGACCAGGATGGCGTCAGTCACGGCAACCTCGTCAGGATGCTGTGCCGCCGTTATGCGCGGCCCGACCCACCCAAGCCACCGCCGGGGCGAGACCTTCACGCGCTGGCGGCAGACCTGTCCGGCCGGGAAACGCCGCCTGGACGTGGAAGGGGCGGATCCGCCCGCCTCGCCGCCGATATGCAGGGATCATAGCCCGCGTGCGCGAAGAGGCGGCCCGGGCGGGACGCAACCCGGCCCGCCAATGCGGCTTGGCCGGAAGACGGGTCGCCGCCTGCGCAGGGAAAGCCGCCGAAGACGAACCGCAGCGCCGGCGCCTCCGAACCGCGCGCCGTGGGCCCGCGCGAGCGCGGGGGGCGACACGTGTGGCCTCGATGGACGCGCGCTGACCCTCCGTGCGGGCCCGGCCCCCCGCTGAAAGGGCCGAAGCCCGCGTCAGGTGCGGGCTGATCGAGCGCTTGGACCTGTTCGCGCGAGGCGGCCGATTCACGGCATCAACCTTTCGGTTGACTTTTCTCGCTACTGCGGCGTTCCAAGACTGGCCGGCGGGGTGGGGTTTGGCCGTGGCGGGTTATGATGAGGGCTTCTATGCGAGGCAGGCCGACGGTTCCTACCGTTCGGCAACGGTGGTGCTTGGCTGCCTGCGCGAGATCCTGCCCTTTTCCTCCGTGGTCGATGTCGGCTGCGGCGCAGGAACCTGGCTGAAGGTCCTGATGGAGGGAGGGGTCGAGGATGTGGTCGGCATCGACGGGGAGTATGCCCGGGCCGCGTTGCGCATCCCCGCCGAGCGTTTCCTCGCTCGCGACCTCGTCCTGGCCGATCGATCTTGACCGCCGCTTCGACCTCGCCCTCTCGCTCGAGGTCGCCGAGCATCTGCCGCCCGAGCGCGCGGCGGGCTTCGTCGCCGACCTGGTGCGGCTTGCCCCCGCGGTGCTGTTTTCGGCCGCCATCCCGCTGCAGGGCGGAACGAACCACGTCAACGAACGCTGGCAGGCGTTCTGGGCCGGGCTGTTCGCCTCCCACGGCTACCGTGCCTTCGACGTGATCCGGCCGCGGGTCTGGGACGATCCGCGCGTCGAGCCCTGGTACCGGCAGAACACCGTGCTCTTTCTCGCCGACGGCCATCCGGAGACCGAGCGCGTCGCCAAGGCAGAACGCGACGCGCCGCGGCCGCTGTCGGTCGTGCACCCGGCGGTGTTCCCCCTCGGCTACAACATCGACAACAAGGTGCTGCTCGCGAAGATGATCTACTGGTCGTTCCGGCGCGACATCAAGCGCCTGCTGGCCCGCGGGCCCGCTCGCGCCAGGACAACGGAAGCGCCATGAGGGGCGGGGTCAGCGTCGTCGTCCCGACCTACAACCGTGCGGCGCTGATCGGCGAGACGCTCGATCGCATCCTCGGCCAGACTACCCCGCCGGCCGAGGTGATCGTGGTCGACGACGGCTCGACCGACGACACGCCAGCCGTGCTGGCACGCTACGGCGACCGCATCCGGGCCGAGCGGATCGCGAACTCGGGCGAGCTCGCCGCGCGCAATTACGGCGTTGCGCTGGCCCGCGGCATGCTGATCGCCTTCTGCGACTCCGACGATCTGTGGCAGCCTGATCACCTTTCCCGCATGAGCGCGCTGTGGGAGCGGGAGCCCGAGCTGACCGCGGCCTACGCCAATTTCCGCATCGTCGAGGGCGGAGTGTGGCGGGAGCGGACCAAGTTCGACGACGCGCCAGAAGGCTACTGGCGGGACCTCAGGAAAGTCGGGGACGAGGCCGGCGTATTCGACCGCCCGGTGGTCGATCTCCTCATCCGCTTCATGCCGTTCTTTCCCTCGGCCCTCGTCGTGCACGCCGACCGCTTCCGCGCCCTCGGCGCGTGGGATGCGGCGGTGAACCGCTGGATGAGCCAGGACCTCGCCACCGCCCTGCGTCTCGCCGAGCATCCTCCGCTCGGCGTGCTGCTGGCGCCCACGGTCGGCATCCGCAAGCACCCCGGCAACTTCTCGGCCGATGTGCAGAAGGTGAACCTCGGCGACGCGCGCGTGCTCGATTATGTCCTCGCCACACGCCCGTCGCTTGCCCCGCACGCGGAGGCGATCCGGGCCAGCATCGTGCGGCGCCGCCTCGATGCCCTCGAGCTTGCGTTCGCGCGACGGGACTGGGCTGGGGTGCGCGAGATCCTCGCCCTGCTGCCGGCCGAGGCGGTGCGCGGCAAGCGCCGGTTGAAGGCGCGCATCGCCGCGCTTCCGTCCGCCCTGCGCGAGCCGCTGGCCAGGGGTTTGCTCGCTCTCGGCACGGTCAAATCGGCTCTCCTGGGCGGGCCGCGCGCCTCGTCCGCCGCCGCGAGACCCTCCGCGTGATCATCGTCGCCGAGCTCGTTGACGGCGGCACCGGCCATGCCTTCGGCAACGCCGCCTGGAGCCAAGCCATCGCGCGCGCGGCCCCCGCCCAGGCCGTGCGCGTCGTCGGTGCCGCCGACCACGCGGCCGCGCTGCGGGCGGATGCCGCCCTCGCCGCCCTGCCCAATGTTTCGGTCGGCGAGATCCCCATCCCCGAGACCCACCGCGGCAAGGTCAACGTCGTCTCCTGGGCGCGGTTCCGCGAGGAGGTCAGGGCGCTCCGTGCCGCGCTCGCCGACGTCCCGCGCGAGGAACCGGTACTGGTCGTGTTGGCCCAAGCCTGCCCGACGGCGGTGTTCGCCGCCCGGCTGGTGGCACGTCTCGACCGGCGCCGCCTCGGCGTGCAGATGGTTCTGCACGGTTTCCTCAACGCGATCGAGGGCTGGCGAAGCCGGCTGCCCTGGCTCAGGCGCTTCGACCTGCGCGGGCTGATGGAGGCACCGCCGAGCCGGGTGCGCTTCCTCGCCCTCGAGGAGGCGATCCGCGACGAGCTCCGCCGTCTGATCCCGGCCCTTGGCGAACGGGTGGATGTGCTCCCTCTGCCTGCGAACGAGGCCGAAATCCCGCTGACCACCCCCGTCCCCCTCGTTCATCCGATCCGCATCGGCCTCGTCGGCCAGACGACGGCGCCCAAGGGCATCGGCCCGTTCCTCGAGCTCGCCCGGTCGCTGAAAGCCCGTTTCGGCGAGCGGGTGGAGTTCCACGTGGTCGGGCGGCGTTTCCCCGACACGCCGCGCGAGGCGCTCGCCGTGCTTGCCCGCCCGATCCCGGACTGTTGGATGTCGCGCGCCGAGTTCATCGAGCGGATCGCACCACTCCACTACGTTTGCTTGCCGCTCGGGGCTGAATACTACCGTCTTTCGCCCTCCGGCGCTCTGATCGATGCCATCACGTGGCTCAAGCCGATCGTCGCGACCGACCTGCCGATCGTGCGCACGGCCTTTCGCGACGGCGGCGACATCGGCGCGATGGTGCCGGATAGGGAGGCGATGGAGCGCGAACTCGCGTCCCTGATCGAGGCGCCCGATCCGGCACGCTACGCCCGTCAGGTCGCCGCCCTGCGGCAGTTGCGCGAGGCGCGACGCCCGCCCGCGCTTGCCGCCCGCTACCGCGCCATCCTGGAGGCGGGGTTCGCCGACGTGTTGCCAGCCGCAGCCCTTGGCCCGGCACCATGTGCGCTGGCGGAGGCCGCTCACTGACATTTCCCAAGCCGGCGGCTCAGCTCCGGCCCTGCCGCAAAAGCGCCCTCACGGCGGCAAGCCCGCCCGCTTGCACCACCTCGGTCCGCTTTGGCGCAGCGGCAATCTCGGACTCGTCCGCCGGCACCAGGATGAGCCGCGCGAGCCCGGCCGCCTCGCCGGCCTGCATGTCGGTCGCCCGGTCGCCGAGGATGAGCGAGCGCGCGGGATCGAGTCCGTGCGCGGCGCAGGCGTCCAGGATCATCCCCGGTCCGGGTTTGCGACGCGGGGTCTCCCGCCGATACGGCCCGATGCCATGCACCGGGTGATCGGGGCAGAATTCCACGCCGGTGAAGCGGATGCCACGCTCGGCGAAGCGCTCGAGCATCCAGGCCGTGAGCGCATGGAAGTCGGCCTCCGTGTAGTAGCCGCGGCCGATCCCGGCTTGGTTGGTGACCACCACGAGAGCAAGGCCAAGCTCCTGCGCAGTGGCGCAGAGCTCGAAAATTCCTGGCAGGAAGCGGAAGTCCTGCACACGGTGAACATACCCCAGGTCCTCGTTGATGATCCCGTCGCGATCGAGAAACAGGGCTGGTTTCATCGCTGAGGCGGCGTGCCTGAACGCGAGGCGTGGACGCGCGGGCCGGGTCTAGCCATGGCGCGCGTCCTCATCCTGCACAGCGGCGAGGGCCCGATCCGCGGCGCCGAAGTCGTCGTCCTCACCATGCTCGAGTTGTTCCGGGGCCGCCACGCGATCCGGCTCGTCACCGACCACGAGGGGCTGGTCGCCGAGGCGCGCGCGCATGGCCACGCGGTGGAGCACTGGACCTTCCCCGGGGCTCGGTCGCCCAAGCTCACCTGGGCGAGGCTTCGCACCACGGTGGTCGCGGGGCTTCGCCTCTGGCGCCTCATCCGTCGCGAGCGGATCGAGCTCGTGCACGTCAACAACGGCCACTATGCCCAACTGATGGTCCTGCCGGCGCTTCTTGCCGGCGTGCCTTGGCTCGTGCACCTGCACGCCACCCTGTCACGGCGCACGCAGTTCCTGTTCGGCATCTATTGCGCTGACCGGATCGTTGCCGTTTCGAACATGGTGCATCGGGCGTGGCAGGGATTCCCGCGCGTCCTGCGCAAGTGCCGCACCGTCTACAACACCTTACCGGTGTTCGCCGACCCCGCCCCCGTGCCCCGTTCGGCCTTCGGGATCGCCGCCGACCGTTTCGTCATTGTCTTCGCCGGATTGCTGACCCCGGCCAAGGCGGTGGATGTCGCCATCGCGGCCGTCGCCCACCTGGTCAGGCGCGGGCGGCCCGTGCACCTGCTCGTGGTCGGAGATGGGCCGGAGCGCGACCGTCTTGCCGCCATGGCCGAGGGCCTGCCGGTGACCTTCGCGGGGTATCGACGCGACGTGCCGGGGATCTTCGCTGGCTCGGCCGACGTGGTGGTTCTTCCCTCGCGGACCACCGAAAGCTTCGGCCTCGTCCTGCTCGAGGCGGCGCATGCGGGCGTTCCGCGCATCGGCAGCACGGGTGGCGGCATTCCGGAGGTCATCGCCGACGGCGAGGACGGGCTCCTGTTCCCGATCGACGACGCGGCGGCCCTCGCCGATCGCATCGAGCGGCTGATGGACGACCCGGCGCTTGGCGGGCCGGCTGGCCGGCGAACGCCAAGGCGCGGCTTGCACCGCAGACTTCTCGCATGCCGCGTTCCGCGAGGGGCTGGAGACGAACTGGCGCGAACTCCTCGCCGCACCGCGCGGCGCGCTCTCGCCCGGCTCGGCGACATCGTCCTCACCCCCCTCGCCTTCGTGGCCGGCAAGCTGCTCCGCGGGCGTTAGGCAGAGGGCGAAGGCGGATCGAATCCGCCCGAGGCCCAGGCCGGGATGAGCGCCTGGGCACGCGCGTAGTCCTCCGGCGTGCCGATGTCGAGGAAGGGGGCGTCGGTCTCGATTGCGCGCACTTCGAGCCCCGCGGGGCGCGCCAGCACCTCCGTCTCCAGGCTGAAGGGGGGCGGGATCGGGCGACGCGACGGGAGGTCCGTGCGCACCAGATAAAGCCCGGCATTGACGAGGCCAGGGCCCGCCGCCCCCTTTTCCGCCATGCCCGTCACCCGGTCGCCCTCGACCAGCACCGAGCCGTAGCGCGACCGGTCGGGCACCTGGCGGACGGCAAGCACGAGATCGGCGGCCGCTGGGGCAGCGGAAAAGGCTGAAAGATCGAGCCCGAGCCAGGAATCGCCGTTCGCTGCGAAGACCCGCTCGCCCCGGCAGAGCGGCAGGGCCGCCCACAGCGCGCCTCCGGTGCCGAGCGGGGTCTCCTCCTCGGCATAGGCGATGTCCATTCCGGCGAAGCGGCGCGCCGATGGCGTCGCGGATCATGCCGCCGCGATAGCCGATGGCGAGCACGGCCCGGGCGATGCCCCGCTCGGGCGAACCCCTCGAGCAGCCAGTGCAGGAACGGCCGCCCCGCCACCGGGCGCGAGCGGCTTCGGCACCTCGGACACGACCGCCCGCAGCCGCGTGCCCAATCCCCCGGCGAGGACGACGACCTCGTGCGGCAGCGCGCTCACGGCGCCTTGGGAAAGAGGGTGGCCTCGACCAGGGCGCAGATCGCGTGCCCCATCGCCTCGTGACCCTCCTGAATTCGCGGAGTCGCCTCGTGCGGCACGCGCAGGAGCACGTCGCACAGCGGGGCCATCTCCCCCCCGCCCGCGCCGGTGAAGCCGACCGTGCGCAGGCCCCGCGCGCGCGCCGCAGCGAGGGCAGCGAGCACGTTCGGCGAGCGGCCCGAGGTGGAGAGGGCGAAGAAGACATCGCCCGGCCGCCCGAGCGCCTCGACCTGGCGGGCGAACACGCGCTCGTAGCCGTAGTCGTTGCCGATCGCGGTCAGGATGGAAGTGTCGGTGGTCAGGGCGATCGCGGGCAGGCCCGGGCGATCGTACGCGAAGCGGGAGACGAGCTCGCCGGCCCAGTGCTGCGCGTCCGCCGCCGACCCGCCGTTGCCGCAGAGGAGGAGCTTGCCGCCCGCGCGCAAGGCGTCAGCGACCAAAGACGCCGCCTCCGCCACCAGGGAGCAAAGGGCCGCGTCCTCGGCCATGGCGGCGAGCACCCGCGCGGTTTCGCGGAACTGGGCGGCGACGCGCTCAGCCCCTGCCTCGGTCCGCGCGGTCAGATCCGCCATGCCGTCGCCCCCTCCTGCGTGAAGCGCACCCCCTCGACGCGATGGCCCTCCGCCGTCAGGGCGTCGATCACGGCCCGGCGCCGCTCCAGGGGAACGAGAAACAGGATGAACCCGCCGCCGCCCGCGCCGGAGACCTTGCCGGCGGTCGCGCCGGCGGCCAGCGCGGTCTCCATCGCGCGGTCGATCGCCGAGGTGGCGATCCCCGCCGCCATGCGACGCTTGCTCTCCCAGCCCTCGCGCAGCGTGGCGGCAAGGCGGTCGAAGTCACCCTTGAGAAGCGCCTCCTTCATCGCCACGGCGGCGTGCTTCAGCCGATGCATCGCCTCGACCGAGCGGGTTTCGCCGGCGGTGACGTTGCGCTGCTGTTCGGCGATGATGGCCGCGCTCTCCCGGCTTACCCCGGTGAAGCAGAGAAGCGACCGCGCCTCCAATTCGGAGGCGATCCAGGGCTTGATCCGCAGCGGGTTGACGATGACCGAGTCGCCGGCGCGGAACTCCATGAAGTTGAAATCCGCCGAAGGTCGCCGCGTATTGGTCCTGCCGCCCGCCGGCGAGACCCAGATCGACCCGCTCGACTTGGTAGGCGAGGCGGGCGACGTCGTATTCTCCCAAAGGAAGGGAGAACCGTTCGGCGAGTGCCTGGATGACGGCGACCACCAGCGTGGAGGAGGAGCCGAGCCCAGACCCCGGCGGCGCCTCCGAGTAGGTGGCGAGCGCAAGGGGCTCGGGCCGCCCGCCCAGGAAGTCGGCCACGATCCGGTTGTAGGCGGCGGCGAGCAGATCGAGCCGACCTTCGACCGGGAGGGGCGCTGTGCAGGGATAGCGGCGGGTGAGACCCAGATCGAGGCTCGCGAGAACCACCTCGCCCTCCGGCGCGGGGTCGATTGCGGCATGGACGTAGCGGTCGATGGTGACGTTCATCACCGCCCCCCCGTAGAGGTCGGCATAGGGGGAGACGTCGGTGCCGCCGCCGGCGAGACCGAGGCGGAGGGGCGCGCGGGCGCGAATGCGGGGGCCGGACCGGCTCGCCGGGCCGGCCCGGGAGAGGCGGCTCCGCCTCCGTGTCTGCGATCACAACCGTCCCTTCCATTGCAGGGCCGGGGTCGACCGTGACCGCCGCCGCGTCGGCCAAGGCCGGCCGACCGGCACGCGCGGGCCGGGCAGGCACTTGCAAGGGGAAACGGCACGGCGAGTCATCATGCGGTGGCGGGAAGCCGGATCAGCAGCGCCCGGGTGTAGGCCCTCAAGGCCTCCTCCCGGACCTCGGCCGGACGGGCGAACAGGATGCGGAGGAAGGTGGCGAGCTCGCCAAGCTCGCGCGGGTCGAGAGCCCAGGCGCGGAGAGCCCAGAGCAGGGCATCGCGGCGGAACCCGCTCACCAGGTTGCTGGCGGCGAGACGCTTCGCCTCGCGGTAGAGAGCCCAGCGCAGCTCGCGCCGCAGGGCCGCAAGTCGCGGGTCGCGGCGGGCCCGGCGCAGCATCGGCATGTCGCCTTCGCGCAGCATGGCGCGCGAGGCGGTGAGGGAGGGGTGGCCGCGACGGACCCAGTACAGGCAACGCGGGACATGATGGAGGGGAACGAGGGTGGCCAGAACGAGATTGAGATAGACGTCCTCGCCCACCCGAAGCCGCGTAGCGAAGCCGCCCGCTTGCGCGAACAGGGACCGCCGCATGGCCGAGGCGCCGAGATGAAGGAAGAAGCCGTCCAAGAAGGCGCGGGCGAGCGCCTCGCCCTCCAGGCGACGCGGGCCGGCGGCCGCCGGCGGCGGCGCGCCGTCCCCGGCGTCGTCGGCCTCGGTGTAGTCGCCACCGATCCAGGCGGCGTCCGGGGCGAGGCGGAGAACCTCCGCCATCGCCTCGCCGCGGCCGGGAAGCCAGCGGTCGTCTGAGTCGACGAAGGCGACCCACTCGTGCCGGGCTTCAGCGACCCCGGCGTTGCGGGCCCCTGCCGGACCGCGGTTTCGCTCCAGGCGTAGGAGCCGCACCCGCGGGTCGGCCTCAGCGATCGCCGCAGCGGCTTCGCGCGTGTCGGCTCTGACGGACGCATCATCGACCAACAGCAGTTCACCGACCGTCGCAGGCGGTTCGGCGAGCACCGAGGCCGCCGCCTCCCGCAGGAAGGCGGGCGGGGTGTCGCGGAACGGGCAGACGACGGAAAGAGGGGGCATCGCCTCACGCCTTCGGAAGTCCGACGGTGTCCCCGCGGGCCGCGGAAAACCCTTCGCGTGCAGCAGCCGCCGCTGCAGGGTCCGATGTCAAGCGAAAGAGTGCGGCGTGGCACGCCCACACCACGCCCCCCTGCACGGTTCCAAGCGCGTCCAGGAACGGGTAGCGCCATGGCTTGTCGGCCGGCGCGCGACGCTCCGACCTCGGAGAAGAGACCCCGGTACTTGATCCGGAAACGGGTCCAGTCGCCGGCCAGCATATGCTTCACCGCCACCGCGCCTTCGCCGACATTGTACCGATGGAACATCCGGCGCAGGGTCGCAGCATCGCGACGATGGTCGTGAAAGACGCGGGCCGACGGCTCAAAGCGTATGCGGCATCCCGGACTTGAACGCCCGGTAAATCCAGTCCGTCGCCTCGGCAGCATGGAAACGGCTTCCGGCGCCCAAGCGCACGTCGAACAAGGCTACATGATCGATCAAAGGACGCCCGGTCGAGAAGTTGGCGCCGACCAAATAGGCAGGCACGTCCTCCGGCCTCGATCCCCATCCCGCGCGGACTGATCCAGGCGCGCGAAAGCGCCTCCTGCCGCTTCACCTCGAAGCCGTCCCATTTGTCCGGCAGATCGATGACGCGCCCGCCAATCACCTTGCAGCGCATCGCCGCCATAGGCCTCGGCAAGACGCAGCGCCCAGTCCGGCTCGGGCAGGCAATCGTCATCGGTGAACAGGACGAGGTCATGCCGGGCGGCCAGAACCCCCGCGTTGCGCGCCCGGGAAAGCCCTTTCTCGGGGCAGGGGACGAGGCGAAGCGGGTAGGGAAACGACACCTGAGCCGCCCGCACCACCTCAGCGGTGCCGTCGGTCGAGCCGTTGTCCACCACGAGGAGCTCGACGGCAGGCAGCGGCGCGACCTCGAGCCGCGCCAGGGCAGCGAGCGTGCGGCCCAGGCTTTCCGCCCGGTTGCGCGTGCAGACGACAATGGACACCGGCAAGAGAGGCTGGCTTGCCATGCGGCCCCCCGCGAACGCGGCCGAAACCGGCCTGCGCGTGTCTTACGATCCCCCTCGTTACCGATCGCTTAGCACGTCGCCCGCCTGTCGGCGACGTTTGCTTGCCAACCTCACGGACCGAGAGGCGGGCAGCGCAAAGCCGCCATCGCCTCCGGCCAGCTCTCGTGGCAGGCGACGTAGTTGGGACCGAGGAAATCCTCGTCCCCATACGCGTAGGGCTTGAAGGCCACGCCCTCCGGATAGAGCTTCCCGATTCGGAACCCGAGCGGGACCAGCAACTGGTAGAACGACTTCAGCGTGGCCCCCGTATGCGCGTTCATCCAGCCGTATTCGAACTGGATCAGCCGCACCCGCCCGCTTGCCATCGCCTCGGAGAACCCTGCCAGAACCTTCGGTTCCGCCCCCTCGACGTCGATCTTGAGCAGGTCGACGGTCGCGATGCCGTGGCGGGCGAGATACGCGTCGCCCGTGGTGATGCTGGCCGTCAGGCGCTCGGCCTGTTTCGTCCGTTGCACCCCTGGGTTGAATTCGACGGCGAGCGGCAGCGTGCTGGTCGCCGTCGAATCCTCGGGATCGACGAAGATGGTCACGGCGCCCTCCCGCTCGCCCAAGCCGACCTGCGTTGACGACCGCGCGCGGGCCGAAAGGGGCGAGGCGCGCCTGGAGCTGCCCCAGCGGCGAGGGGGCGATCTCGAAGGCGTGCACCCGCGCCGAGGGCAGGATGCGGCACGCCGCCTCGGCCCATTCTCCGACATTGGCGCCAACATCGAAGACTTCGCGCAGGCCGAAGGGGGCGAGGCGTTCCAGCAGCCGGACCTCGCCGTTCTGCCGGATGTCGTACTGGCGGTTTTTCCAGGCGAACAGCGCGCGTTCGCAAAACTCCGCCAAAGCGCGGGCCTCAGGGGAATAGCGGTCGCGCACCAGGCGACGGGCAAGCCAGCTCCGATCGCCGGCCGGCAGGGAGGCGAGAAGCCTTCTGAGCACGGTGGCCGACGCGGCGGCGAGGGCGTAGGACAGGCGTCGTGGCACGAGTTCATCCAGCTTGCGGGAAGGCGGACGAAGCGCGGCGGACAATACGCGACCGCCTGCGGCCGGTCATCGCCGCGCGAGGCCCTGCGGGCAGGCCGCGCCATGAGCGGGGCTCTCCCGGCGGAGGTCCGGCGCGTGACGGATTTCGGCGCCGTCGGCCGGCTCTGGCGCGACCTCGAAGCCCGCGCTGCGGACGTGCCTCTCTTTCGCACATGGACCTGGGTCGGTTGTCTTGCCGAGGAGCGGTTCGACGACCCCTGGCTGGTCCTCGTGGCTGACGACGGACGACCCTGCGCGGCGGCGCTGTTCAACCGCCGCCGCGGCACCCTCTGCCTCGGCGAGAGCGGGGATGACGAGCGGGATTCTCCCTTCGTCGAGCACAATGGGCCGATCCTCGCAGCCGATGCCCCCCCGGCCGCGCTCGAGAGCGCTGTTCGCCGCCGCTTGGCGGGTGCCGGGCGTGCGGCGGCTGCGCCTTGGCGGCGTGGCGCCGGACCTGCCCGAGCGTGCCGGCGGCGTGTCCGGCGTGACCGTTCTCCGCCCCCTGTTCTGGATCGATCTCGAGCGGACGCGACAGGCAGGCGACCCCCTCGCCCACCTCTCGGCCAACAGCCGCTCCCAGATGCGGCGCGCGCTCAGAGCCTTCGGCGGCGAGGCGGCGCGGCTCGAACCGGCACCCGGGCCGAAGGCGCTCGACGCCTTCATCGCCGCCCATCAGGCGTGGTGGCAGGCGCGCGGCAAGCCCGGCGCCTTCGCGCGGCCCTTCATGCGCCGCTTCCATGCCGACCTTCTCGCCCGCGGCGAGGCGTCGGGCGAGGTCGCGCTCAGGGTGTTGCGCGCCCCCGACGGACGGGCGGCCGCTTGGCTTCACCTGCTGCGCCGCGGCGGCCACGTCGCCGCCTACCAGTCTGCCGTCGCGTGCGATGCGGACCTGCTGCGGCTGAAGCCCGGTCTCGTCGCCCATCTCCTCGCCATCGCCGAGGCCGCGGCGGAGGGACGGGCCCGCTACGACCTCCTCGCTGGTGAGGCGCGCTACAAGCGCAGCCTGGCAACCGACGAGGCGAGCCTCGTGTGGACGGAGCGGCTGCGGCCCGGCTCGCTCGACCATCTGGCGGATCGCCTCGTTCGCTTCGGGCGTCGCGTTCTGGGGCGTTGAGCCGGCGATGGCGCTGTGCCTCCTCGTCGCGCACACCTTTCCCCCGGTGCTGGGCGGGTCGGCGGCGGTCTATGCCGCCCTCGCCCGGCACGCCGCGGGAGAGATCGCGGTGCTGACCTCTCGGCGGGATCACCGCACCGGCGAGGAGCGCGCGGACTGGCGGGAGGCGGACGCCGCCGCTCCCCACCCCGTGCACCGGCTCGGCCTGGTCAGGCCGCCCCTCGCCGGCGGCCTCGCCGCCACCCTCGCCTGGGCGCCGCGCGCCGCTTGGCTTGCCGCCACCGTCGCCCGGCTGGCCGAGGCCCATCGCGTGCGCGCGGTCTGCCTCTGCGACGACGAGACGGTCGGCTGGCTCGTGCCCTTCGTCCGCAAAACCCTGGGTCTCCGCTCCCTGGTGTACTGCCACGGCGACGACTTGGTGCAGACGGATCAGCGTGCGATCGCCCGTCGGCGGCGGCATCTCGCCGCCGCGCATGCCGTCGTCGCCGCCTCGGCCTTCGCCGCGCAGAGGCTGGAGACGGCCTATGGCGTCCCGCAGGAGCGGATCGTCCAGATCCCGAACGGGGTGGATCTCGACCGCTTCCGCCCCGGCACCCCCGCGGCGGGGCTTGCCTCCGCACTGGGGCTTGCTGGGCGACGGGTCATCCTCGCCGCGACCCGCCTCGTCCCGCGCAAGGGGGTCGACCGGTTGATCGCGGCCCTGCCCGCCGTGCTCGCCGCCGTGCCGGACGCGATGCTCGCCGTCGCGGGAGAGGGCCCGCAACGCGCGCAGCTGGAGGCGATGGCGCGCGGGCTTCCCGTGCGCTTCCTCGGTGCCCAGCCGGCGGAGCGGATGCCCGATCTCTACCGGCTCGCCGAGGTGGTGGCGCTGCCCAACCGCTTCGAGCCCGGCGAGGCGGACGGCATCCCGATGACTCTCCTCGAGGCGCAGGCCTGCGGGCGGCCGGTCGTCGCCGGCCGGGCGGGCGGCTCGCCCGAGGCGGTCGCGGACGGCGAAAGCGGGCTTCTCGTCGACGGCGAGGATCCGGCCGCGATCGCCGCCGCGCTGATCCGCCTCCTCGTCGACCCCGCGCTTGCCGCCCGGCTTTCCGCCGGTGCGCTCGCCGTCTCGTCCGGGCGGGATTGGCGTTCCCGTACGGCGGCCTTCCTCTCCCTTTGCCGCGGCGCGTAGCCGCGCGCGTCGGCACGGCGCGGTGGCGCGATCCAGGCCCGAGCGGCGACGCATCGCCCCTCGCACAGCACGCGCACGCGACGGAAGCCGTAGGCCGGGCCCTCGTAGGCGTGCAGGCGGGCGAGCAGGCGCGGCGGGATTTCGGCCAGCAACCCGTGCACCGCCGAGGCCGCGTCGCGCAGCAGGGTGGGGAAGGGCGTGCCGCGGAGCGGCACCTTGCGCCAGCCGGGCAGGAGGGCGGGACGCGCCTCGCGCACGAAACGATCCTCGCCCGCAACGCGCCGCGCGACCTCCGGGTCCATCAGCGAGCCGTAGAGGAAGACACGCATCCGCCCGCTCCCGCGCGCGAGGTGCGCCCGCTCTCAATGCCCGGCGTGCGCGCCGGAAAAGTCAGGCGCTGCGATGCCGGAGAGTGCGAGCTGTTCGGCGAGCGCCTCCTTCAGCCGCTCGAGCCCCGCTTCGCCCGCGACCGACTCGGCGCGCGCGACCAGCACGGCCTGCGTGTTGGAGGCACGAAGCAGCCACCAGCCGTCGCGCGTCTTCACCCGCACGCCGTCCACGTCGTCCACCTCCGCACCCGACGCCTTCAGCCGCTCCGCCACCTCGCGCACGACGGCGAACTTGCGCGCCTCGTCGCAGTCGAAGCGGAGTTCGGGCGTGTTCAGCACCCGCGGCAGCGCCCTGCGCACGTCGGACAATTTCACCCCGGCGCGCGCCACCACGCCGAGCAGGCGCACCGCGGCGTAGAGGGCGTCGTCGAAGCCGTACCAGCGGTCGGCGAAGAACACGTGGCCCGACATCTCGCCCGCGAGCGGGGAGCCCGTCTCCGCCATCTTCGCCTTGATAAGGGAGTGGCCGGTCTTCCACATCAGCGGCCGCCCGCCCGCTTCGGCGATCGCGTCGAACAGCACCTGCGAGGCCTTCACGTCCGAGATGATCGTCGCGCCCGGATGTGCCGCGAGCACGTCGCGGGCAAGGACGAGCAGGATCTGGTCGCCGAACAGCACCTCGCCCTCGTCGTCGACGACGCCGATGCGGTCGGCGTCGCCATCGAAGGCGACGCCGAGGTCGGCCGTGGTCTCGCGCACCCGCGCGATCAGCTGCGTCAGGTTTTTCGGCACCGTCGGGTCGGGGTGATGGTTGGGGAAGGTGCCGTCGATCTCGGGGAACAGGATCTCGTGCCGGCCGGGAAGGCCCGCGACGAGGCGCTGCAGCACCTCGCCCGCCGCGCCGTTGCCGTTGTCCCACACGACGGAGAGCGCGCGCTCGCCCGCCGTCCCAGTCGCTGCAGGATGCGCGCGACATACTCGCCCGCGATCGCGACCTCCTCGACCGCCCCGTGCGCCTCCGGCACGACGTCGCCCGCCGCGGCCATTCGCCCCAGCTCCTGGATCGCCGGCGCCGAAGAACGGCTTGTGGCCGAGCACCATCTTGAAGCCGTTGTAGTCGGGCGGGTTGTGGCTGCCGGTGACCTGGATCGCGCCGTCGGCCTCGCGCGCGCGGTCGAGGTAGTAGAGCATCGGCGTGGGCCCGACCCCCATGCGCAGCACGCGCATTCCCGAGGCGACGAGGCCGCGGACAAGCGCGGCCTCCAGCGCGGGGCCGGAGAGGCGGCCGTCCCGGCCGACCGCCACGGTGCGCCCGCCCTTCCGGGCGACGAGGGAGCCGAAGACGCGGCCGATCGCGAAGGCGTCCGCCTCGCCCAAGCTGCGGCCGACGATGCCCCGGATGTCGTACTCGCGCAGGGTGGTCGGATCGAAACGATGCGAGAACGTCATGCCCTCTCCCCCTCGCCGCCGCTCACGGCCGGCCGATCGAACTGTAGCGGAACCCCGCCTCGCGCATCGCCGCGGGGTCGAAGATGTTGCGCAGATCGACCACCACCCGGCCGCGCATCGCGGCGGCGAGGCGGGCGGGCGGGATGGCCCGGAAGGCGTTCCATTCCGTGATCACGACGAGCGCATCCGCCCCGGTGGCGGCGTCGTAGGCGTCGCGGCAATAGACGACCGCGGGCGGCAGAAGCGGCCGCGCCTGCTCCATGCCTTCGGGGTCGTAGGCGCGGATCGTCGCCCCGGCCTCGATCAGCCGCGGCACGATGGCAAGCGAGGGGGACTCGCGCATGTCGTCCGTCTCCGGCTTGAAGGTGAGGCCGAGCACGGCGATCACCTTGCCGGCGACCGAGCCGCCGCAGGCCGCGATCACGCGCTCGCTCATCGCCGCCTTGCGCGCGTCGTTCACCGCCACCACCGTCTCGACGATCCGCAGCGGGCTTCCGGCGTCCTGCGCGGTGCGCACGAGGGCGAGCGTGTCCTTGGGGAAGCAGGAGCCGCCGAAGCCGGGGCCGGGGTGGAGGAACTTGCGCCCGATCCGGCCGTCGAGCCCGATCCCCTTCGCCACGTCATGCACGTCCGCCCCCACCTTCTCGCAGAGATCGGCGATCTCGTTGATGAAGGTGATCTTGGTGGCGAGGAAGGCGTTGGCGGCGTACTTGATGAGCTCGGCCGTCTCGAGCCCGGTGAAGACGATCGGCGTCTCGATCAGGTAGAGCGGGCGATACAGCCGCTTCAGCACCGCCCGCGCGCGGTCGCTCTCGGTGCCGATCACCACCCGGTCGGGCCGCATGAAGTCGCCGATCGCCGAGCCCTCGCGCAGGAACTCTGGGTTGGAGGCGACCGCGATGTCGAGTTCGGGGCGAAGCTCCTGCGCGAGTGCGGCCACCTTGCGCCCCGTGCCCACCGGCACGGTCGATTTCGTCACCAGCACCGTCGGCCCCGTCAGCGCCTGGCAGACCTCGCGTGCGGCGGCGAAGACATACGAGAGATCGGCATGGCCGTCGCCGCGGCGCGAGGGCGTGCCGACGGCGATGAACACCGCTTCCGCCTTGTCCACGGCCTCGGCCGTGTCGGTCGTGAAATGAAGCCGGCCGTCCTCGACGTTGGATTTCACGAGCTCCTCGAGCCCGGGCTCGAAGATCGGGATCCGGCCGTCCTTCAGCGCGGCGATCTTGCGCTCGTCCTTGTCGACGACGCTGACATCGATGCCGAACTCGGCGAAGCACGCGCCGGAGACGAGGCCCACGTAGCCTGCGCCGATCATCGCGATGTGCATCGGGCAGCTCCCTTCCCTCGCCGGGCCGTCAGAGGTAATGGCGGAGGAACGACCGCACCGTCGCGGCGAGGTCGGGACGCTTGAGCGCGAAGGCGATCTGCGCCTCGAGGAACCCCGCCTTGTCGCCGCAGTCGAAGCGCCGGCCCTCGCAGCGCAGGCCGTGGAAGGGCTGGCGGCCGATCAGGCGGGCCATCGCATCGGTGAGCTGGATCTCCCCCCCGCCCCGCGCTCGAACCGCGCGATCTCGCCGATCACCTCCGGCTGCAGGATGTAGCGGCCGATGATCGAGAGAGTGGAGGGGGCCTCCTCCGGCTTCGGCTTCTCGACGAGCCCGGTGATCTCGACCACGCGCCCGTCGTCTCGCCCCACCTTCAGGATGCCGTAGCGCGAGGTCTGTTCGCGCGGCACCTCCTCGATGGCGACCACGTTGCCGCCGGTTTGCTCGTAGACCTCGGCGAGCTGCCTCACCCAGGAGACGTCGGCGAGCACGAGATCGTCGGGCAGCAGGATGGCGAACGGGTCGTCTCCGATGAAGGCGCGGGCGCACCAGATGGCATGCCCAAGCCCGAGCGGCACCTGCTGGCGCACGCTCATCACCGACCCGGGCGGCATCGAGGTGGTGGCAAGCAGCGCGAGCGCCTCGGTCTTCGACCGCTCGCGCAAGGTCGCCTCCAGTTCGTAGGCGACGTCGAAATGCTCGACCAAAGCCGTCTTGCCGCGACCGGTGATGAAGCAGAACTGTTCGATGCCGGCGGCGCGGGCCTCCTCCACCGCGTATTGGATCAGCGGCTTGTCGACCACAGGCAGCATCTCCTTGGCGAGCGCCTTGGTCGCAGGCAGGAAACGCGTGCCGAGACCGGCGACCGGCAGGACGGCCTTCTTGAGGGGCTTGGGCAAGGGAGGCACCTCACGCGGAACCGGGCGGGCGGGGCGGCGGAAGCCGACCAGAGGCGGCGGTTGCCGTCGCGATCGCCCGCTTTCGGTCAACAAAAGGTTGGCGGCGCGCGTTCCTGCCACAGCCGCGCCGGCGCGGCAAAGGGGGCGCGGGAGCGGTGCCGGGTGAGGGATTCGAACCCCCGGCCTTCGGTTTACAAAACCGCTGCACTACCGCTGTGCTAACCCGGCCCCGGGGCCGTCGCCGATTAGACCCTCGCGCCGTGATGCTGCAAGGCCGCCATGCCCTCCCCCCTCCGCCGGCCCAGCCCTTCCGGCCGCGCCTGCCCCGTGCTAGCCCGCGCCCCGCGATGCGCCACTTCCTCGACTTCGAACGCCCGATCGCCGAACTGGAAGGCAAGATCGAGGAACTCCGCCGCCTTCCCGAAGCCGCCGAGGTGGACATCGCGGAGGAGATCGCGACCCTCACGCAGAAGGTCGAGAAGCTCCTCGCCGCCACCTACGCCAAGCTCACGCCCTGGCAGAAGACCCTGGTCGCGCGCCACCCGGCGCGGCCGCACGCGAAGCACTTCATCTCCCGACTGATCGCGGATTTCCTCCCCCTCGCCGGCGACCGCTGTTTCGCCGACGACCGCGCCGTGCTGGCCGGGCTTGGCCGCTTCCGCGGGCGGGCCGTCGCCGTGCTCGGAACGGAGAAGGGCGACGACACGGAGGGCCGGGTCGCGCACAATTTCGGCATGAGCCGCCCCGAGGGCTACCGCAAGGCCCGGCGTGTGGTGGAACTTGCCGGGCGGTTCGGGCTGCCGGTGCTGACCTTCGTCGACACGCCCGGCGCCTACCCGGGGATCGACGCCGAGGCGCGCGGCCAGGCGGAGGCGATCGCGCGCTCGATCGAGGCCTGCCTCAACGCCCCTGTCCCCATCGTCGCCACCATCATCGGCGAGGGCGGCTCGGGCGGCGCGATCGCACTCGCCGCCGCCGACCGCGTGCTGATGCTTGAGCACGCGGTCTACGCCGTGATCAGCCCGGAGGGCTGCGCCTCCATCCTCTGGCGGGACGCCGCCCAGGCCGAGGCGGCGGCGGAGGCGATGCGGATGACGGCGGCCGACCTCAAGGCGCTCGGGCTGATCGACGCCATCGTGCCCAGAACCCTTGGGCGGGGCGCACCGCAACCCGGAGGCGGCGATCGATGCCGCCGGTGAGGCGATTGAGGCCGCCCTCGCCGACCTCGCCGGCAAGGGCCGGAGCCCACCTTGTCGCCGCGCGCGAGGAGAAGTTCCTCGCCATGGGGCGGCAGCCGGCTTCGGCCTGACGACTGGTGGGACCGCGTCTCGCCTCCGTCCTCCTCTCCACATGCGGCGCCGCCCTTGCCGCCATCGCGCTCGTCCTGCTCTCCCGCCTGGTCGGCCCGCTTGCCCTCGCCCCGATCGAGGCCGCCCTCCTCGGCCTGTCTGCCCGCTGCGGGCGTGCTCGCCGCGATGGTGATCGTGCAGATGGTCCTGAGGTTCGCCACCGGAGCCGTCGACCCCGCTTCCGGCGAAGACCCGCGCCCGCTCCGGCTCGGTCAGAGGGTGATCGCCAACACGGTCGAGCAGGGCGCGATCTTCTCCCCTGCCCTTCTCGCGCTCGCCGCGCTGGAGGCCGCCTCGGCCGGCACGCTCATCGCCTTGGGCGTCGTCTTCGCCCTCGCCCGCCTCCTGTTCTGGGGCGGCTACCTCGTCCACCCGCTCGGCCGCGCCCCCGGCATGGGCGCGACCGCGCTGGTCGTTCTCGCCACCCTCGCCTGGGCGCTCTGGGCCGGGCTTCGGCGGTTCTGAGGCGCGCGGTCAGGCGGTCACGACGAGGGGGATCGCCGTCTCGGCATCCGCCACCGCGACGGGGGTTTGCCCGACCAGGTCGCCGTCCGCCTGCACCGGAAGCCCCTCAGGGGCGAGGATGTGCAGGCTTCGGGCCGGTCTGCGCACCATCCCGCCGAAGCGCGGCATGAGCCCGAGCGGCAGAGCAAGCCCCGCCCGGATCGCAGCGAGCGGGCCTCGGCCCGGGAACAGGCAGGCGACGAAGCCCGGCGCGCCGGGGCGGGCCTCTGGGGCGAGCAGGAGACGCCCGCCGTAGAACCGCCCCTTCGTCGCGATCACTTGGGCGACCTCCTCCGCTTCGCCGTCGAGGCAGGAGCTGAAGGCGCGGGAAGGGCCAAGCGAAAATCTGGCGCACGGCCTCGAGCACATAGGCCCCTTTGCCGAACCGCCGCTTCAGCCTCCCGTCCAGGGCTGCGACCACCGCCGAGATCGAGACCGACCCCCAGCATCTGCAGCACGAGCCGCGTGTTGCCGTCGCCGAAGCGGGCAAGGAGCGGATGGAGCGGGCGCGTGCGGCCGGCGACGAGCGCCGCGGCGATGGCCTCCGGGGCGAAGGGCAGGCCCCAGTCGTGCGCGATCACGTTCGCCGTGCCGAGCGGGATGACGCCGAGAGCCGCCCCTGACCCGGCGAGGCCGTTGGCAACCTCGGCAATGGTCCCGTCGCCGCCCGCGGCGACGATGAGGCGCTCGCCGGCCGTCGCCGCCTCGTGCGCCAGCGCTTCGGCATGCCCCGGCCGGTCGGTCTCCGCGATCGTGACCGCGACACCTCTCGCGGCCAGGGCGCGGGAAACCAAATCGAGGCGGCGGCGTCGCCGCCGCCCCGCGACGGGGTTGAAGATGACGCGAAGACGAGCGCATGCGCTCGGCACCGCGGCCGAAGCTTTGACGATATCCAAGGAGGGTGACACCCCGATGACGATCGTGCGGCCAATCGATTAAACGATCGCGCTCACTCTTTTCATGAAATGTTCATGGCAAGTCCGCGGAGAGACGCCTAGAGGGCCGTGCAGGAACGCTCGCGAGGGAACGACTCGGGCATGAACGCCCCGCTGCAGATCCGCTCCTACCGCACCGTCTTCATCTCCGATCTGCATCTCGGCACGCGCGGCTGCCGGTCCGACTTCCTGCTCGACTTCCTCCGCCGCACCCGCTGCGACCACCTCTACCTGGTCGGCGACGTTGTCGATGGCTGGCGGCTTCGGCGCTCCTGGTACTGGGACGAGACGCACGACGAGATCCTGCGCACCATCCTTGCCAAGGCGCGGGCGGGCACTCAGGTGACCTACATCCCCGGCAACCACGACGAGCTGTTCCGCGCCTGGATGCCGATGGACTTCGCCGGGATCCGGCTGCGCGGGTCGGCGGAGCACGTCACCGCCGACGGCCGACGACTCCTGGTCATTCACGGGGACGAATTCGACTCCGTCGTCCGCTACGCCAAGTTCCTCGCCCTGCTCGGGGACTGGGCCTATACCACCGCGCTCGCGGTCAACCGCTGGTTCAACGCGATCCGCCGCCGCCTCGGCTATCCCTACTGGTCGCTCTCCGCTTGGCTCAAGCTGCAGGTGAAGGAGGCGGTGAAGGCGATCGACCGCTTCGAGACCGCGCTGGCCGAGGAGGCGCGGCGGCGGGGCTGCGACGGCGTCGTGTGCGGCCACATCCACCACGCCGCGATCCGCGAGGTCGAGGGCGTCATCTACCTGAACGACGGGGACTGGGTTGAGAGCTGCACCGCCATCGTCGAGCATTTCGACGGCCGGATCGAACTCGTCGACTGGGCGGCCGAGAACCGGTTGAGCTTCTGGGAGGCTCCGAACCGCAGTTCTCAGCGGTCGCGTGCGGCTGCGGCGCAGGACGCGCGGATCCCCGAAGCCGCCTGAGCGGCTTGACGCCGACGGCCTGCCGTTCTTCCAGCCCCAGGGCCCGTGCGCATCCTGATCGTGTCCGACGCCTGGACGCCGCAGGTGAACGGCGTGGTGCGCACCCTCGCCACGGTCGCCGACGAGTTGCGCGCCATGGGGCACACGTGGTCGAGGTGATCGGGCCGGATCGGTTCCGCACCATTGCCGGCACCCACCGAACCCACGGTGCGCCTCGCCCTCTTCCCGGGCCGACGGCTTGCGCCGCCTCGTCGACGACTTCCGGCCCGACGCCATCCACATCGCCACCGAAGGCCCGCTCGGGCTTCGCCGCGCGCCGCCTCTGCCTCGCGCGCGGCTGGCCGTTCACCATCCGCGTTCCACACCCGCTTCCCGGAGTATCTGCAGCGCCCGCCTCGGCATCCCCGAAAGCCTGACGTGGCGGCTGTTGCGCCGCTTCCACGCGCCCTGCCGCCGCCGTGCTGGTCGCCACCGCCTTCGCTTGCGCCAGGAGCTCGCGGCGCGGGGCTTCCGCAACGTCGCGGCCTGGACGCGGGGGGTCGATCTCTCCCTGTTCCGCCCGCGGGCGGACCGCACCGGCTTCGGCCTGCCGCGCCCGATGTTCCTTTACGTCGGGCGGGTTGCGGTGGAGAAGAACATCGAGGCCTTCCTCGCCCTCGACCTGCCGGGCTCGAAGGTGGTGGTCGGGGACGGTCCGGCACGGCGCGTCGCTCGAGCAGTCGCTTTCCCGAGGCACATTGGTTGGGGGCCAAGTTCGGCGAGGAGCTCGCCCGCGCCTACGCGGAGGCCGACGTGTTCGTCTTCCCCTCGCGCACCGACACCTTCGGCCTCGTGCTGATCGAGGCGCTCGCCTGCGGCACGCCCGTCGCCGCCTATCCGGTGCCGGGCCCGCTGGATGTGATCGACGGCGCCCCCGTCGGCGTTCTGGATGAGGACCTTCGGCCGGGCGGCGAGGGCGGCGATCGCGCTCGACCGTTCCGCCTGTCGCGCCTACGCCGAGCGGTTCAGCTGGCGCCGCTGCGCCGAGATGCTGCTCGAGCGTCTGGCGCCGATCGGGGCGGCGCGCTGACCTCCCCGGTCCGCTTGGCCCGATCCTTCGGAACGGGCAAAAGGCTCAGGATGGCGAGGCTCCGCCGATGCACGCTCCTCGATGGCCTGAAATAAAGTGAGCGCATAGTGCGCACGATCGATCGCCGATTGTGCGTCCTCCTGCGTGAAGATCCGTTCGGGATCGTCATCGGCTTGGTGACGCAGGTGCCTCAGGTCGTCAAACACTTTCGACGAACGTTTGCACCTCTCGACGGGAAATCCTGCAGCACCTTCCGCCTGTCCTTCTGCGCGAAGGTTCCGTGTTGCAGCGACCGGTAAACCTGGGTCCATGCCCGCTCCAGAACCCCATCCGACTTCAGAGCAAGAAGATCTGCGTTGGATTTCGCCAAGGTGTGGAACAGCGCGTAGTAAGCCGTGCTCACCGCTCGCCTCAGATCGCTTTGCCGCGGCCTGCCCGGAGCTTCAGGAAGAAGCCGCTTCGCCGTTGCGATCAGACTTTCGCCGAGCGGAGCCGCCATCGCTCAGTCGGCCGCCGCAGCAACCTCGTCGTCGGGGAACCAGACGTGGACCAGGACATTCTGCCCCTCCCGCTCGAGTGCTTCACGGATCGTGATCGGGAGAAGCGCAACCTTCCGGCTCACCGCCGGTCGCTCGCCCGAGGCAAGCCGCACGGAGATGTTCAACACCTTCTCCCCGATCTCGTCTTCCGTCGTCCCCCACTCCTCGACGAACGTCACCTTGCCCGGCCCGAAAACCCGGTCGAGCTCCCGCTTCACGATGTCCGAAACCGTCGTTGCCCGGGTTGTTCCGGTGCTCCTCTTCGGCTCTTTGGCTGTCGGCAAGGGTTCTCTCCTGTTCGTCGCGTGGGGGCTTGACATCACCGCAAAAGCATACCCACGCGAGTCGCGCCGCAGCAAGGACGCTTTCCCGCCGACCGAGGGGCGCGAGGTCGTGCTCTCGCCGGTGTTCGGCACCGTCCGCGTGCCATGCTGAAGCGCCTCGCGCGCCACCCCGCGACCCTCGCGCCTCGCCGCGCGCCTGCTCGCCGCTTGGCTTCGCCTCGTCCACCGCACCACGCGCTGGCGCGTGGAGGGGCGCGAACACGCCCGCCGCCGTCTGGGCCTCCGGCTCCCCGGCCATCGGCGCCTTCTGGCACGAGCAGATCCCGCTCGCCCCCGCCCTCTGGACGCACCGCGAGCCCGGCGACCCAAAGCCGGGGCCGATGCGCTGCATCGTCCTGGTCAGCCACCACCGCGACGGGCGGCTGATCGCGGACATCGCGCGTCGCCTCGGCATCGAGGCGGTGTTCGGCTCCTCCACCCGCGGCGCGCTGGAGGGCTTTCGCGATCTCTTACGCCTGCTCGAGGCGGGGCACACGGTCGCCATCACCCCTGACGGCCCGCGCGGGCCGCGCCGGGTCGCCCAGCCGGGGGTGGCCCGACTCGCCCTGCTGTCCGGCCGCCCCGTCGTGCCCGTCGGCGCCGCGGTTGCCCGCCGCAAGACCCTGCCAAGCTGGGACCGCATGGTCTTCCCCTTCCCCTTCTCGCGCGGCGGGCTCGTCTACGGCGAACCCATCATCCCCCAAGCCGGCGAGAGCGAAGAGGCGCTCCTCGCCCGCATCAGCGCCGGAATGGACCGCGCCGCCGCCCGCGCCGAGGCGCTCGCCCGGGGCGAGGCGATGACCGCCGCCGCCACCCTCTGGCGGCTCGCCGCCTCCGCCGCCGCCCCGGCCCTGCCGCTGTGGCTTGCGGCCCGCGCCGCGCGCGGCAAGGAGTTCCCCGCCCGGCTTGCGGAACGGCGGGGGCGGAGCCCGATCCCGCGTCCGCCGGGGCGACTGCTCTGGATCCACGCCGCCTCGGTCGGCGAGACGCAATCCATCCTGCCCGTGCTGCCGCGGCTTCGCGCTGCCCGCCCCGACCTCTCCGTTCTGCTCACCACCACCACCGTCACCTCCGCGCGCCTGATCCCTGCCCGGCTCGGCCTTGCCGCCGACCCCGCGCGCTCAGGCGCCTTTCCGGATGCACCCTGGCTGATCCACCAAATCGCCCCGCTCGACGTTCCGGCTTGGGTCGCGCGTTTCCTCGACCATTGGCGGCCGGACGCGGCGGCCTTCGTGGAGAGCGAGCTCTGGCCCAACCTGCTCGGCGGGGTGTTCGCGCGCGGCATCCCCGCCGCGCTCGTCAATGCGCGCCTCTCCGCCCGCTCCGCCGCGCGCTGGCGGCGCGCGCGCAGCCTCGCTGCGACCCTCCTCGGCCGCTTCGCCATCGTCCTGCCCCAGTCGACGGCCGACGCCTCGCGGCTCATCGAACTCGGCGCCCTCTCCCTCGGCCCGGCCGGCAACTTGAAGTTCGCCGCCCCTCCCCTGCCGGCGGACGAAGGGGAGCTCGCCCGCCTCTCCGCCCTGTTCGGCTCCGCCCCCGTTTGGGTCGCCGCTTCCACCCACCCGGGGGAGGAGGAGCAGGTGCTCGCCGCCCACACTCTGGCGCGGCGCGCCGTCCCGGACCTGCGCCTCATCCTGGCCCCCCGCCATCCCGAGCGCGGGGCGGAGGTGGCCGCGCTTGCGCGATCCTTGGGCTTCTCGGCGACGCGGCGGTCGCTCGGCGAGCAGCCGACCGCGCCGATCTGGATCCTCGACACGTTGGGCGAACTGGGCTTGGCCTATCGCCTGGGCCTCGGCGCCTTCGTCGGCGGCTCGCTCGTCCCCAAGGGCGGGCAGAACCCGCTCGAGCCCGCCCGGCTGGGCCTTCCCGTCGCTCTCGGCCCCCATACCGAGCATTTCGCCGAGATCGTCTCGGGGCTGCTCTCCGCCGGGGCGGCGAGCCTGGTGCGCGACCCGGACACGCTTTCCGCTTGGGTCGGGAGGCTCGCAGGCGAGCCCGCGTGGCGCCAAGCATCGGGCCGGGCGGCAGCCGCCTTTGCTGCACCGCACCAGCGCGTCCTGGACCGCACGGTGGAGGCCCTGCTACGCCTAGTTCCTCCGGGAGACGGAAGGCTGACCTGCAAGTCCTGAGGCTCGATGCTGCGCGCACCCGAGTTCTGGCGGCCCGGCGGCGGCGGACTTCCCGCCCTCCTCCTCTCGCCCTTCTCCGCGATCTACGCCGGCGCCACGAAGCGCCGGGTGGCGCGGGAGGGCTGGCGGGCGCCGGTGCCGGTGATCTGCTGCGGCAATGTGACCGCCGGCGGCGCGGGCAAGACCACGGTGGCGATCGACCTGTTGATCCGCCTGCAGCGTCGCGGCATCGCGGCCCACGGCTTGCTCCGCGGCTATGGCGGTCGGCTGAAGGGCCCCGTGCAGGTCGACCCCGCCGCCCACACCGCCTACGACGTCGGAGACGAGGCGCTCCTGCTCGCAACCGTCGCCCCCACCTGGGTCTCGGCCGACAGGGCGGCGGGCGCGCGCGCAGCAGTGGCGCGCGGCGCGGGCGCAATCGTGATGGACGACGGGCTGCAGAACCCGACGCTCGAGAAGTCCCTCTCCTTCCTCGTCATCGACGGCAGTTTCGGCTTCGGCAACGGCCGGATCATTCCGGCGGGGCCCCTGCGCGAGCCGGTCGCAGCGGCCGCCGCGCGCGTGCAGGCGGCGGTGCTGATCGGGCCGGACGAGACGGGCGCGCTCGACGACCTCCCCCCTGGGCTTCCTGTCCTGCGCGCCCGGTTGGTCCCGGGGCCGGAAGCCAAGGCGCTCGCCGGCCGCCCCGTGCTGGCCTTCGCGGGCATCGCCAACCCGCGCAAGTTCTTCGACACCCTCGCCGAAGCGGGCGCGATCCTGGTTGGGCGGGAAACCTTTGCCGACCACTACCCCTACGACGAGGACGACCTGCGCGCGATCCTCGCCGAGGCCGAGGCGCTGAAGGCCGTCCCCGTCACCACGCGCAAGGACATCGTGCGCGTACCGCCGGCCTTCCGCCAGCGCGTGACCGTCGCCACCGTGGGTCTCGTCTGGGAGGACGAGCCGGCGCTCGCGCGACTTCTCGATCCGCTGTTCGAGGGCGCCGAGCCCGCCCCGGTTCCCCTGCCCGCGTGATCTCCCCCTCGCTGTGGCTTCGCCTTCGCTGGCGGGCGGAGGCGGCCGCCGTGCGCGCCCTGTTTGCTTTCCTGCGCGCGCTCGGCCCGCGCCGCGCCTCCGATCTCGGCGGTCTGGTCGGCCGGGCTCTCGGGCCCTGGCTGCCGGTGAGCCGCGTCGCGCGGGTCAATCTTCGGCTGGCCTTCCCCGACCGCGACGAGGCTTGGCGCGAGGAGGTGGTGCGCGCGATGTGGGACAATCTCGGCCGGACGGCGGCCGAACTCGCCTGCCTGGAGGCGATCGTCGCCGACCCCGCAGCGGTCGAGGTCGAAGGGTGTCGAGCATTTCGACGCCGCGGCGCGGTCGGGGGGGCCCTGGATCCTCGTCTCCGGCCATTTCGCCAACTGGGAGATCGAACTGCCGATGGCGGCGCGGCGCGGCGTGATCCCGGGCGTCGTCTACCGCGCGATCGCCAACCCGCACCTCGACAGCCTGATCGGGGCCATCCGGACGCGCGCGATGGGCGGGCGGGCGGTGATGCTGCCGAAGGGCCCGGCCGGGGCGCGCGCCACGCTCGCCCACCTGAAGGCAGGCGGCGCGGTGGGCATGCTGGTCGACCAGAAGATGAACGACGGTATCGCAGCGAACCTCTTCGGCCGACCTGCCATGACCGCGCCGGCCGCAGCCCATCTCGCGCTCCGCTTCCGCTGCCCCCTTCTTCCGGCCCGCGCCGTGCGCATCGGCCCCGCGCGGTTCCGGCTCGAGGTGCTCCCACCCCTCCCCCTGCCCGAGGCCGAGGACCGGCATGCGGCGGTGGCGGATCTGACCCAGAGGCTGAACGACTTGATCGAGGCCTGGGCGCGCGAGCGTCCCGCCGAATGGCTCTGGGTGCACCGGCGTTTCGACAAGGCGCTCTACGCCGACGGGGCTTGACGGGGCCAAGGGGCGGCGAGAGAGGGCGGGGCCCATGAGCCAGGACACCGCCGCCCTCCTCCTCCGCCTCGTCGAGGCGCTGGAGCGCCTCGCCCCGCCCCCGCCGCCGCTCGCCGACCTGGCCCGCGCCGACGCCTATGTCTGGCACCCGGAGCGCGGCCGCCTCGCCCCCGTGCCGCGGGTCGCCGCCGTCCCGCTTGAGCTTCTCAAGGGGATCGAGCGGCAGCGCGACCTCTTGCTCGAGAATACGCGCCGCTTCGCGCGCGGGCTTCCCGCCAACAACGCCCTCCTGTGGGGCGCGCGCGGCATGGGAAAGTCCTCGCTCGTGAAGGCCGTGCATGCGCAGGTGAACGCGGAGACGCGCGAGACGGGCGGGCTCGTCCTGGTCGAGATCCACCGCGAGGACATCCGCACGCTCCCCACCCTGATGTCCGCCCTGCGGGAAGCGCCCCGCCGCTGCCTCCTCTTCTGCGACGACCTCTCCTTCGACCCGGGCGAGACCGACTACAAGAGCCTCAAGGCCGTGCTCGAAGGGGGTGTGGAGGGCCGCCCGGCCAACGTGCTCTTCTACGCCACCTCCAACCGCCGCCACCTGCTGTCACGCGAGGCGATCGAGAACGAGCGCGCCACCGCCCTCAATCCGGGCGATGCGGTCGAGGAGAAGGTGTCGCTGTCGGATCGTTTCGGGCTCTGGCTCGGCTTCCACCACTGCGACCAGGCGACCTACTTCGCGATGGTCGAGGCCTACGCGCAGGCCTTCGGCATTCCGGTCGATGCGGAGACGTTGAGGCGCGAGGCGGCGGAGTGGTCGGTGACGCGCGGGTCGCGCTCGGGCCGCGTGGCGTGGCAGTTCGTGCAGGACCTCGCGGGGCGCCACGGCATCCGGCTTGCGTGATCTCACGTCTGGGGCCGCGGCGGCAGCGCGGTCTCGGGATCAAGCGGGGTGCCGCGCCAGCCGATCTCGAAATGCAGATGCGGCCCGGTCACCCGCCCTGTGGCGCCGACGGCGCCGATCGTCTCGCCCCGTGCCACCCTCTGGCCGACGCGCACATCGAGGCGCGACAGATGCATCGAGGTCGAACTCACCCCGTGCCCGTGGTCGAGCACGATCGTCCCGCCGGGGAAATAAAGGTCGGGTTCGGCAAGCCGCACGATGCCGGAGCAGGCCGCGGCGACGGGCGTTCCCGTCGGAGCGGCGATGTCGAGCCCGAAATGGGGCTGGCGCGGTTCGCCGTTGAGGATGCGGCGCGAGCCGAACACGCCGGAGATCCGCCCCGCGACGGGCCAGAGGAAGCCTTCCGCGAAGAAGGGCTCGGGCGTGTCGTGGCCTGCCCGGGCGGCGCGAAGGAGCTCGCGTTCGCGGGCGATCCGCTCGAGCACCTCGGGCGGCGGCGTCACTTGGGCGGGCGGCAGACCGTCGATCCGCTGTTCGGGCCAGGCGCGGCGGGCGACGGCGAGAAGCCGCGTCTCCCGCGCGCCGGACGGGTGGGTGATGTCGAGCCGCGCCGTGTCCTTGGCATCGCGTCCGAAGCCGAAGGCGAAGACCCCGTCGCGGGCAACCCGCACGCTCGCCCCGTCCAGGGCCAGCCGCGTGCCCGGCTCGGCCCGGCCGCGGATGAAGGCGCCCTGTTCGAGCCTCCCCTCCAGCGTCACGGCCCGCGCCGGGCGGGAGAGGAGAAGGGCGGGGGCGGCGAGAAGGGCGCGCCTGCGGATCATAGAAGTCGCTCCTGGCGTGGCGCGGTCGGTTCGACCGAGGAGATCGTTTCGCCGCCGCCCCGTCCGCCGTCGCGCCCACCTCGCCGTCGGCGAAACGGAGCCCGAGCCTCTGCCCCGGCGCCACCTGGGCCGCCCGCGTCACCGCATGCCCCGCGCGGTCGGTCACCAGAGCGAAGCCGCGCGCCAGAACCGCCTGGTAGGAGACCGCGTCGAGCCGGGGCGAGAGTGCCGCGAGCCGATCCTTGGCGCGTTCGAGGAGCCGCTCGACGCGCGCGGCGAGCCGTTGCGCGAGCAGATCGAGCCGGGCGCGCCGGGCGGCGATCGCCTCCCGCGGATGCGGCAGTCGCGCGGCGAGGCGGGCGAGGGCCACCTCCTTCGCGCGCACGAAGGCAGGCAGGGCCTGGTCGAGCCGGGCGGAGCGGTCGTCGAGCCTCTGCCGGGCGGCGGCGAGCAGCGCGGGCAGGTCTGGGATGCGCGCCGAAGCCCGCTCGAGCCTCAGCCGCTTCTCCTTCAGGAGCCGTGCCAGGGCCGAAACGAGGCGCGCCCGCCTCTGCTCGAGGTCCCGCAGGAGGTCGAGCCGGACGGGAACCGCCATCTCGGCGGCCGCCGTCGGCGTCGGCGCGCGCCGGTCGGCGGCGAAGTCGATCAAGGTCGTGTCGGTCTCGTGGCCGACGGCGGAGATGAGCGGGATCGCGCTCTCCGCCGCCGCGCGCACGACGATCTCCTCGTTGAAGGCCATCAGGTCCTCGAGCGAACCACCGCCGCGGGCGACGATCAGCACGTCGGGGCGGGGGATCGGGCCGCCGGGGGCGAGGGCGTTGAAGCCGCGGATCGCGCGCGCCACCTGCTCCGCCGCCCCCGGCCCCTGCACGGCGACCGGCCAGAGCAGCACGCGGCGTGGGAAGCGCTCGGCGAGGCGATGCAGGATGTCGCGGATCACCGCGCCTTCCGCCGAGGTGACGACGCCGATCACCTCCGGGATCAGCGGCAGCGGCCGCTTGCGCGCGGCATCGAACAGGCCCTCGGCGGCAAGCCGCTTCTTCAGCATCTCGATTCGCGCGAGCAAGGCCCCCTCGCCCGCGTATTCCAGCCGCTCGATGACGAGCTGATAGGTCGAGCGGTCGGCATAGGTGGTGAGCACGCCCCGTGGCGATCACCTCGACCCCGTTCTCGGGCTGAAGCCCAAGCCGTGGGATGGCGGAGCGCCAGATCACCGCGGCGAGCTTCGCCGTCTGGTCCTTGAGCGCGAGATAGACGTGGCCCGAAGAGTGGCGCTTGAGCTCGGTGATCTCGCCGCGCACGCGCACGCGGCCGAATTCGCCCTCGAGCGTGCGCCGGATCGCGGCGGAAAGCTCGCCCACGGTGAATTCGGGCAGGTTGTGCCCGGGCACCGGCGGGAGGGAGTTGCGGGGAACGGCGTCTTGCATCGCGCCCCACTCTAGGCGAGGGGGAGGGCAGGGCGAAGCGCGGGGGGAGGACGAGGGCGGTGAGGGTTCTGCTCGTGGGTTCCGGCGGGCGCGAGCATGCGCTGGCTTGGGCGATCTCCGCCTCGCCTCTGCTCGACACCCTCTGGTGCGCGCCGGGCAATCCGGGGATCGCCGAGCACGCGACCTGCGTGCCCATCGCCGCCACCGACGTCGCGGGGCTGACGCGCTTCGCGCGCGACAACGCCATCGATCTCGTCGTGCCCGGGCCGGAGGCGCCGCTCGTCGCGGGATTGGCCGACGCCTGCGCGCGCGAGGGGCTCGCCTGCTTCGGCCCGTCGGCGGCGGCGGCACGGCTCGAGGGCTCGAAGGCCTTCGCCAAGGAGGTGTGCCTCGCCGCCGGGGTGCCCACGGCGCGCGCGGCGGTGTTCGACGACGCCGAGGCGGCGATCGCCTACCTGCGGCGGCAAGGCGCGCCGATCGTGGTCAAGGCCGACGGCCTCGCCGCCGGCAAGGGGGTGACGGTGGCGGCGACGGTGGAAGAGGCGGTGGCCGCGATCGAGGCGACCATGCGCGCCCGGGTGCACGGCGAAGCCGGCGCGAGGGTGGTGATCGAGGAGTGCCTCGACGGCGAGGAGGTCTCCTTCTTCGCCCTCTGCGACGGCACGCACGCGGTCGCTTTCGGCTCGGCCCAGGACCACAAGCGGGTGGGGGAGGGCGAGACGGGGCCGAACACCGGGGGCATGGGCGCCTATTCGCCGACCCCGCGCTTCGACCGCGAAGCGGAACGACACGCGCTCGAGACCATCGTCCGCCCCGTGCTCGCCGAGATGCGACGGCGCGGTGCGCCCTTCGTCGGCGTGCTGTTCTGCGGGCTGATGCTGACCGATCAGGGGCCGAAGCTGCTCGAGTTCAACGTCCGCTTCGGCGACCCAGAATGCCAGGTGCTGATGCTGCGGCTGATGGACGACCTGCTCGTGGCGATGCGCGCGGCCTGCGACGGCATGCTCGATCGCTTCTCCGTCCGCCTCGGCCCCGAGGCCGCGCTTGGCGTGGTGCTCGCTGCCCGCGGCTACCCGGGCACGCCGGAGGTCGGGACGGAGATCCGCGGCCTCGATGCGGCCGCCGCGCTCCCCGGCGTCACCGTCTTCCACGCCGGCACGCGGCGCGAGGGCGACCGGCTGCTCGCCGCCGGCGGGCGCGTGCTGACCGTGTGCGCGACGGGAGCGGATCTCGCCGAAGCGCGTTCCCGCGCCTACGCCGCGGTCGATCGCATCGACTGGACCGGAGGCTTCTGCCGCCGCGACATCGGCTGGCGGGCGCTTTCCGGCTGAGGCTTCCGCCCCGGCGCTTGCACTGGCAGAGTCCCATCTCGACGGCGCGCGGAAGACGCGCTGCACGAGACGGGAGGAGACGGATGCCCACGAGACGGTCCTTGCTCGCCCTCGCCGCCGGCACGCTCGCCGCACCGGCCCTCGCGCAGGGACGGTTCCCGGAACGCCCCGTGCGCGTGATCTGCCCCTGGCCCGCCGGTGGGACGACGGATCTGCAGATGCGCGCCTTGTGCGAGGCGGCGGCGAAGGAACTCGGCCAGCCCGTGGTGGTGGAGAACCGCCCCGGGGCCTCCGGCACGCTCGGCGCCGTGGCGCTGAAGCAAGCGCCCCCGGACGGCTACCTGCTCAGCCAGATGCCGATCTCGGTCTTCCGCTTCCCCTTCATGACCGACCGGCCGGGCTGGGACCCGTTGCGCGACTTCACCTGGATCGCCCACATCACCGGCTACCTGTTCGGCATCGTGGTGCGCGCCGACAGCCCCTTCCGCACGCTCGCCGACATGATCGCCTGGGCGAAGGCGAACCCGGGGCGCCTCACCTACGGCACGCCGGGGGCCGGCACCTCGCTGCACATCACCATGGAGCAGCTCGCCGAAGCCGCCGGGGTGGAGTTCCTGCACGTTCCCTTCCGCGGCTGGGCCGACAACTCCGCCGCCCTGCTCGCCGGCACCGTCATGGTGTCGGCCGACAGTTCGGGCTGGGCGCCGCTCGTGCAGGAAGGGCGGCTCAGGCTTCTCGCCACCTGGGGGGCGCAGAGGGCGAAACGCTTCCCCGACGTGCCCACCCTGCGCGAGCAGGGTTACGACATCGTCTCCATCTCGCCCTACGGCATCGCGGGGCCTGCCGGCATGGACCCGGCGGTGGTGCGAATCCTCGAGCGCGCCTTCCTCGCCGCGATGGAGGAACCCGGGCATCGTGCCGTGCTCGAGCGGTTCGACATGGAGCCGATGCCGCTCGACCACGCCGCCTACACCGCGGAAGTCGCGCGCATGGTGGAGCGCGAGGGGGCTCTGGTGCGCCGCCTTGGCCTGAGGCTCTGAGCCCGCGCTTACCGCCGCGCGGCGAAAAAGTCGCGCAGCAGCGCCGCCGCCTCGCGCTCCATCACCCCGCCGACGATCTCCGGGCGATGGTGCGTGGTGGGAAGAGCGAAGATCCGCGCGCCGTGCTCCACTCCGCCGCCCTTGGGGTCGTAGGCTCCGAAGATCAGGCGGCGGACCCGGAACAGCGCGATCGCCGCGGCGCACATCGCGCAGGGTTCGAGGGTGACGAAGAGGTCGCAGTCGGTCAGGCGCGGCTCTGCCCGCCTTGCCGCCGCTTCGCGCAGCGCAAGGAGTTCCGCATGCGCGGTCGGGTCGGCGAGTTCCTCCACCCGGTTGCCGGCGCGGGCGAGCACCGCGCCTTGCGCGTCCGTCACCACCGCGCCCACCGGCACCTCGCCGCGCGCGGCGGCTTCCCGCGCTTCCGCAAGGGCGACGAGCATGGGGGAGAAGCCTGACGCCATCCGCGCTACATCCACTCCGCGATGGCCGGGCGCAAGAGATGAAGCGGGCGGGAGAAGGCGAGGGCGAGCGGGTGGCGAAGTGGCTCGCGCACGCGGGCGTGGCGTCGCGGCGCGACGCCGAGCGGCTGATCGCCGAGGGCCGCGTGGCGGTGAACGGGCGCCGCCTCGCCGACCCTGCCGTGCTGATCGAACCGGGCGACGTGGTGCTGGTGGATGGCGTCCCGGTCGAGCCGCCGGGCCGGCCGCGTCTCTTCCGCTACCACAAGCCGCGCGGCCTCCTCGTCACGACGCGCGACCCGAAAGGCAGGCCCACCGTCTTCGAGAGGCTGCCGCCCGGCCTGCCGCGCGTGGTCTCGGTCGGGCGGCTCGACATGGACAGCGAGGGGCTTCTGCTGCTGACCACCGACGGCGCGCTCGCGCGCAGGCTCGAACACCCTGAGAACGGCTGGCTGCGGCGCTACCGCGTGCGCGTGCACGGCCACCCCGACGAGGCGAAGCTTGCCCGCTTGCGCGAGGGCATCGCAATCGACGGCATCCGCTACGGCCCGATCGAGGCCGGGCTCGATGCGATCAAGGGCGCGAACGCCTGGCTCACGGTGTCCTTGCGCGAGGGGAAGAACCGCGAGGTGCGGCGCGTGCTGGAGCATCTCGGCTACCCGGTGCTGCGGCTGATCCGTGTCGCCTTCGGACCGTTCCAGTTGGGCGACCTCCCACGCGGGGCGGTGGCCGAGGTGCCGGCCAAGGTGCTGCGCGAGCAGCTGGGGCCGGAGGTGCTGTCTCGGTCGCGGAGGCGACGCGCGGCGGCGCAGACGGAGGCCCGCAGGTGAGGGTGATCGGCGGAGCCTTGCGCGGCCGCCGCTTGGCGGCGCCGGAAGGGCTTGCCACGCGGCCGACCTCGGACCGCGCCCGGCAGACCCTGTTCGACGTGCTGATGCACGCGCCCTGGGGCGGGCGGGCGCTGCTTGAGGGGGCGCGGGTGCTCGATGCCTTCGCGGGCACGGGCGCGCTCGCGATCGAGGCGCTCTCGCGCGGAGCGGCGGAGGCCGTGCTGTTCGAGACGGAGCCGCAGGCGATCGCGGCGATCCGGCGCAATATCGCCGCCTGCGGCCTCGTGTCGCGGGCGCGGATCGTGCGGGTGGATGCGACCCGGCCGCCGGCGGCGGATCGGCCCGCCGTTCTTGTCTTCCTCGACCCGCCCTATGGCGAGGGGCTGGTCGCGCGGGCGGCGGTCGCGCTCGCCGCCGCCGGTTGGATCGCTTCGGGAACGGTGCTGGCGGTGGAGACGGCGGCGGAGGAGGCGGTCGAGCTCGCGGGGTTCGCGCGTCTCGACGACCGCCGGGTGGGGCGGGCGCGGCTGCGGGTGTTGCGGGCGGAGGGCTGAGGCGCGGCGAGCGCTAGCGACCGATCTCCTGCTGGCGCCGCAGCCGCAACAGCGCATCGCGCTCGTCCCGCGACACCTCGGTAGTGCCCATGGCCGGGCTCGCCGGCATGGCAGAGCTTGCACAGCACCTTCAGGTTCGCGGGGTTGTTGTCGCTTTTGGCGCCGTTGATGTGGTGGACGTCGAGCAGGTGTTGCTGTGCTCTCGGAGCGACAACGCCGCACCGGGCACAGCGGTACGCGGCTTGTTTCAGGGCTTGCGTCGCGGATCAGGGACCAATGCGGCGGGTAGGCATCCGGCCCGTCGGTGTCGCGCCGGCGCGGGCGGGTCGCGAAGGTCGGGGAGTACTTCTCGAGAAACGCCTCGCGCGAGAAGCCGAGCCAAATCTCCGTCTTTCTCGGTTCCGGTGCCGATGCAAACCCCTGCCAGTTGAGCGCCTTGAGGCAGTTTTTGCACACCCTCAGCTCCATCTCCGCCTCGTGAACCTGCCTCGTGGCTTCGTCGCGCAGGAAGACCCGCAGGGGCCCGCGATAGCGGTTGGTCACCACGTAGCGCTCGAAGCGCTTCTGGATCCGCATGTTCTCGAGCGTCGTGCAATCCACGAGATGAAAGCGCGTGTAGTCTTCCGGATGCCGGATCGCCTCGGCGACGCTGTCGTGGCGAAGACGGACGTCGCGGATGTAGAGGAAGACCGGTTCGCCGCCGACGCGGAGCGGCCTGCCTGGGCCAACCAGATCGAGCTCGTCGAGCGTGAGCTCGCGCTCGATCGGCGTCCATGGCCGAGCCGCGACATCGAGCGAGAACGCCACGGGCGTCAGACCGAGCCGGTCCAGGAGCAAATCGAGGTCCGTGTAGCGGACGTCGAGCCTCATCTTTGCGCCTCCGACCGCTCCATCTCCTCGAGCACGGTCAGCACCCGCTCGCGCGCCCGGGTCGCGATGCGGAACTCGACCCGGCGTGATCGGTCGCGGTCCTCCGCCCCGTCCGCCCGACGCCACAGCCGCGACGAAGACAGCCCGTTCGCCGTGACCGTGCGCGTGAGCCACTCCCGCCGCTCCGGCTCGACCGGGAGCCTGAGCCAGAAGTCGAGCACGCTCCGCGTCCGCTCCTGAGACAGCGCCATGTTGCGGAAGAAGGCCTCGGTCGCGTTCGCCGCTCCGGCCCATTCGGAGGAGGTGTGGCCCTCGATGCGCACTTCCTCGATGTGCTCGCGGAAGCGCCAGAGGATGGCGGTGTAGCGGGGCAGGAAGTGCGCGAGGATGCGGCGGAACTCGGGGGAAAGCTCGGCCGCGCCGGCGGCGAACAGCACATCCGGGGCGCGGAAGCGGATGGTGAGGAGCGGGCGGTCGAGTTCGGCGTTCCAGCGCCGCCACTCGTGGCGGAACTCGTCCTCCAGAGCGTCGAGCAAAGAGGCCTCCGCCTCGCGGAAGGCGACCACGATCTGGCGCACGCGCGCCTGTTCGGTCTCCACCCGCCTCGCGGTCGCCTCCGCCTCCTCGCGCGCCTCGAGCAGGGGGTTGAGGAAGACGACGGCGATGAAGAGGAACAGCACCATCAGCCCCGACATCAGGTCGGCGACGGTGAGGCCCGTCTCGTCCTCCTCGCGTGGCTTGCGGTGCGGGATGGGCCCGCTCATCGCACGGTGGCCCTGGTGCGGTCCTGCGCCGCCTGGGCAACGCGGCGAAGGTCATCGATCGCCTTCGAGAAATCCTGGGCGAAGGCGTTGGTGACGGCGGCGAGGCGGCCGCCCAAGGCCTCGAGCGCCTTGGTCAGCTCCTGCTGCAGCGCTTTGTCGAGTTCGCCGAAGGTGCGGTTGATGGTGTCGTTCACGCCGCGCTGGGTGGCCTGCAGTTCGGCGTTGATGCGCTCGAGCTGGGCCTTCGCCGCCGTCTCGATCTGGCTCGCGACGCGGGCGAGAAGGTCGCTGCTTTGCTTCTGCAGAGCATCGAGCACCTCCGTCTGGCGCTTGCCGAACTCCGCCGTCGCCTTTTCAAGGCCGGCCGAGGCTTGCTCCACGCGGCTGGCTGCCTGCGCGACCGCCGCCTCCATCCGCCGGGCGGTGTCGCCGACCGCCTCGGCCGTGCGCGCCAGCGCCTCCGCAGATGCCCCTGCGCTCTAAGCATGGACAGGCGGTCCTGGTTGTAGGCGTCGGAAAGAAGATTCAACCAACGTGAGGCTCGCCGACCAGTCGATCGCCAAGGCGCACCTTCGTCAGAATCTGGCGAGGCCGGCGCGGCGAGGGGTCGCCGCGTCAACCCGACCTTCACCTTCCGCGCGCGATTTCCCGCCGCTTGGACGACGGCACGAGCTTCGACGTGATGCTTTGGGTGCCCGTCCGCCGCCGCAATGGTCGGCCGGGGCGATGGTTCCTTGTCGGCATGCACCGCAAGGAGGAGGAAGGGCTGCGCCAGTTCCTTTCGGTCGCCGACGAGTTCCGTGGCCGCGAGGCGGTGATCGTCTTCGTCCGCTCCACGCTCGATCGCGCCACGGGGCGGTTCCACGACCGGATCATCCGCGCCAAGGGCACGGTCCCCGCCATCGACCGGCACGATATGGAGTGGCTTGTCCCGGCCGCGCGCCGGCAACTCGCCGGACGTCTGCCCCAGCGACGCCGGGCACGAGACGACGACTCTCCGCCACCCCTGCCCCGGCCGGCGGCGCAGCCGCCGCCGCGGCGCTCGGTCCTCCTCTCCGGCGCGGTGGTTGCCGTGCTCGTCCTTGCCGCCGCCGCCATGCTCGGCGCCCTGCCGCGCTGACGCATCGGGTCGCCTCCCTCCGCTTAGGCGGCCGCCCCGTCCGGGATCGCGTAGGTGACGGTCAGGTGCGCAACCTGAACCTGGTCCGGCACGCGCACCACGTCCGCCAGCATGGTCGCAAGCCGCCGACCCGCGCGCAGAACGCGGCAGGTGCAGGCGAGATCGACAAGGCCGGCGGGCCGAAGGAACGAGACGTTCAAGTTCGACGTCACCGCGAGCGGCACCGGCCCGATGACGGACAGAAGCGCGATCCAGGCCGAGACGTCGCCCAACGCCATGATGGCGGGGCCTGAGACGGATGGGCCGGGGCGAACCGTCGCCGGGTTGAACGGCATCGCCACGCGGCAGCGCCCACGCCCGAGCTCTTCAAGAACAAGACGCCCCTCGGCAAAGCCGGCGCCGGGAAACTCACGCACGAGGAAGGCTTCCATCGCCGCGCGATCCAGCGCCGGGGCCTCGGCGCTCACGCGAGCGCCTCCGCCATGGCGGCCTCCAACGCATGACCCAACCGCTCCACGATCAGGTCGAGCTCGTCCTCGGTCACGGTGAACGGCGGGGCGAGCGTGACGTGGTCGCCGCGCGTTCCATCGATCGTCCCCCCCATCGGGTAGACGAGAAGGCCCCGCGCGAAAGCCGCGCGCTTGATGCGCGCGTGCAGGGCAAGCGCCGGGTCGAACGGCGCCTTGCTCACGCGGTCGGCCACCAGCTCGAGCGACCAGAACAGGCCCCTGCCCCGAATGTCCCCGACATGCGGGTGGTTGCCGAACCGCTCCATCAGGCGCGCTTCGAGCGCCCGTCCCATCACTGGCCGAGCGTTCGACCAGCCCCTCCTCCCGGATCACCCGCTGCACGGCAAGGGCGGCGGCACAGGCAACCGGGTGCGCGACAAAGGTCTGCCCGTGCGCGAAGGCGCCCAGACCCGGTCGCGATCGCCCGCACGATCCGCCCGTGCACGAGCATCGCGCCCAACGGCTGCACCCCCGCCCCGAGCCCCTTGGCGACCACCAGGATGTCCGGCGCGACCCCCTCCTCGAGGCAGGCGTGCAGCGCGCCGCATCGGCCAAGCCCGCACATCACCTCATCGAGGATCAAGAGGACGCCGTGCCGGTCGCAGATCTCGCGGATACGGCGAAAATACCCGGCAACCGGCGGCACCGACCCGGCAGTCGCGCCGACCACCGTCTCGGCGAGGAAGGCGGCGACCGTGCCCGGGGGATGGCGCAGGATCTCCGCCTCCAGGCTCGCCGCCGCGCGCGCCCCATACTCCTCCTCCGTCTCCTCGTTGCGGCGGAAGCGGTAGGCGAAGCAGGGCTCCACCAGGCTCGCCGGAGATCAGGATCGGGTCGTAAAGGGCGCGGCGGGGCGAGATTGCCGCCAACCGCGAGCGCGCCGAGTGTGGCACCGTGGTAGCTCTGCCGCCGCGCGATGAAACGCGACTCGCGCGGGGTTCGCCGATCTCGACGAAGTACTGGCGGGCGATCTTCAGCGCCGCCTCGATCGCCTCCGATCCGCCCGAGACGAGGTAAGCGTGCGACAGCCCCGCCGGCGCGCCATCGACCAGCACCTCGGCCAGCTCCTCGGCAGCCTCGCACGAAAAGAACGAGCTGTGCACGTAATCGAGACGAGCGAGCTGGTCGCGCACCGCCGCGACCACCGCCGGATGGCCGTGGCCGAGGCAGGAGACCGCCGCCCCGCCACAGGCGTCAGCGTAGCGGCGGCCGTCGCGGTCGATCAGCCACAACCCCTCGCCGGCGACCGCGAGCGGCGGATCGGCGCGCAAGGAGCGATGGATCAGGCGCGATCGTGGCGCTGCCGCCATCGTCTCTTCGTTTACGCCGCCCGCCGAATGAGGCATCGTTTCCGGCACTCCGTCTCGCGAGGTTTGCGACAGGGGACTCCGCTCGGCGGAGGCGACGGTGGACGCTAACAGAGCGGGGGAGGCCGGGAAACATGGCGGAGGCGCCGGCCTTGGCCGGCTCGGCGGGCGGGCAGGGCCCGGCCAGCGCGCCGTGGAGCGCGGCCGCGCGGCTACCGCCTTTGGTGGTGGCGCGCGGCGAGCTTGCCGGCCGGCTCGCCGGGCTGGCGGCGGAGGCGGGCGGTTCCGGCGAGGTTCTCCTCCTGCCGAGCGCCGATGTTGCGGTCCCGCGACTGGCACGCGCTGCCGCTCCTCCGCCGTTCGTCGTCGCCCAGGCGGGGGCGCTTCGCGTCGGGCTCGGCCGCTTTCTCCGCCTGCTCGCCGAGCCCGATCTCATTTCGCCCATCGTCTTCGTCGGCCCGCCGAACCGCGCACCGCGCCTCGCCGCAGTCGCGCGGGGGCTCGGTCTCGCTGCCGTCGCCGTGCCCGAACTCGCGGACGGTGGCGCGCTTGCGGCCCTGCTCTCCGGCCTTCGCGCCCGGCCGCGACCCGACGCCGCGCCGCTGGCGGCGGAGGATCTCGCCCGTGCCATCGCCGGGGGAGCGATCGTCAACCGCTACCAGCCGCAGGTCCGGCTCGACGACGGCGTGCCGGTCGCGCTCGAGACCCTCGCCCGCTGGGAGCATCCGCTGCACGGGCTGCTCGGGGCTGCCGAATTCGTGCCGATGGCGGAGCAGGCTGGGCTTTCTTCCGCCCTGGCCGACCGCGTGGTGCGCCAAGCGGTGGCCGATCTCGCCGCCCTTCATGCCGCGGGATACGCGTATGCCGTCGCGCTCAACCTGCCGCTGGAGGTGCTGCTCGACCCAGGCCTGCCCGAGCAGCTCGCCGCCATCTGCGCCGCAGGCGGGCTGGCGGCGGAGGCGCTGACCATCGAACTGACGGAAAGCCAGATCGCGCGCGACCTGGAGGCGGTGCGTGACGCGGCGCTTCGCCTGCGCGCGCTGCGCTTCGGGGTCTCGATCGACGACTTCACCCCTTCCGAGGCGCAAGCCGGCCTTGTCCTGCTCCCCTTCACCGAGATGAAGCTCGACCGCTCGCTTGTCGTCGCCGCCCTGGCCGACCGCGCGCACCGCGCCGCCCTTGCCGATCTCGTGCGCCGCGCCCACGCGCTCGGGCTTGCCGTGGTGGCGGAAGGCGTGGAGACGCCGCAGGCCTGGGCGGTGGCGCAGGAGATCGGGGCCGATCTCGCCCAAGGCTGGATGGTGGGGAGGCCCCTGCCGGCGGGGGCCGTTGCCGCCTGGACAGCCGCCTGGGGCGCCGGCGTTGCCGGTTTGAGGTAAAGGCACACTCGCGGTCTTGCCTTCCTGGCGCCAACCACGCAGGGTTTGGCGGTGCAGCGCGTCCCCCCGTCTGTTGGGGCCAAGCGCACGCATGACCGTGAAGAATCGCACTGATCGCGCGAACGGGAGGAAGGAATGGGCTTCACGTCACGTCTTGGGCGCCGCTTCGGTGCTGCGGTCGCCACCATCGCCCTGGCCGCTACGCTCACCGTTTCCGACGCCGCCGCGCAGGAGCGTGTGCGTTGGGGGGTGCCGATCGCCTTCGGTTCCAACCTGACCGCGCTCGGCGACACCCTGCCCTGGGTTGCCGATCGCCTGCGCGCGATGTCGGGCGGGCGGATCGACCTCCGGGTGCAGGAACCGGGCACCGTGATTCCCGCGCTCGGCGTGTTCGATGCGGTGAGCGAGGGCAAGGTCGACGCCGGCTACAGCTGGATGGGCTACGAGATCGGCAAGATCCCGGCCTCCGCCCTGTACGGGGCCACACCGTTCGGCATGGAGGCTCTCGAGTTCTCGGCGTGGTACTGGTTCCACGGCGGCAAGGACCTGCTCGAGCGGATCTACGCTCGGCACAACGTGGTGCCGATCTTCTGCGGCGCGATCAGCCCCGAGGGGGCAGGCTGGTTCCGCCAGCAGATCACCTCGCTCGACCAAGTGCGGGGCTTGCGCTTCCGCGCCGCGGGCCTCGGCGGCCGGATCTGGGAGCGCGTGGGCGCCTCGGTCCAGCTTATCCCGGGGCCCGAGCTCTACCAAGCGCTGGAGCGCGGCGTGCTGGACGGCACCGAATTCTCGCTGCCCACCGTCGATGAGCAACTCGGCTTCCATCGGGTGGCGAAGTTCCTGCACCTGCCAGGCTGGCACCAGCCGACGACCAACCAGTTCCTCTACGTGAACAAGCGGGTCTGGGACGGGCTGCAGGACACGACCCGGGCGATGATCGAGACCGCCTGCCAGGCCGGTGTCGCGTATGCCATGGCGCGCGCGGAGGCTCTGCAGGGGGCGGCGCTGAAGCGCTTCGCCGAACAGGGGGTGACGGTGGCGCAACTGCCGAAGGACGTGCTCGAGCGGCTGCAAGCGGCGGCGAAGGAGGTGCTCGACGAACAGGCGGCGCGGGACGCCGATTTCCGCGCAGTCCTGGAGAGCATGCGCCGCTTCCAGGCCGAGCACGCGAGCTGGAAGCAGCTCGGCTACCTGCCGCGGAACTGGCCGATCACCCCCTGAGGCGCGCGAGGGCGAGGCGGGGAGATGGCCCTGGTCGCGGCTCCGCCCGGTGCGGCCGCCAAGGGCCACCTCGCCGACCTGCCGCCCTGTCCGCCGGCGGATGCGATCGAGCGCGCCGTGCACAGGGTCGGGCTCGTCTTCGCCTTCGTCTGGCTCCTCCTCGTCCTCGTCACCGTCACCGCCGTCGCGGAGCGTTACGCGCCGCCGGTGACGGCGGCGATGGCCGCGATCTTCGGCGCCAATCCCGGCACCGCGCTGACTGAGCTTCAGTGGCACCTCTACGCCTCGGGGTTCCTGGTCGGGCTCTCGTTCGCCATGGTGCGCGGCGCGCATGTCCGGGTCGATGTGCTGGCGGAACGGCTTCCGCTGCGGGCGAAGGCCTGGATCGAGCTCCTCGGCACGCTGCTGTTTCTCGGCCCCTTCGTCGTCTTCGTCCTCCTCTACGCGGTGCCGTTCGTCGAACGCTCCTGGCGGCTCGACGAGGTTTCGCCCTCGCCCGGGGGCCTGGGCGCGCGCTGGATCATCAAGTCGTTCCTCGTCATCGGGTTCGGCCTGCTCGCCGCAGCCGCGCTCGCGCGGCTGCTGCGCCTCGCCAACTACCTGTTCCGCCGCCGCCCCGCCTGATCCGTCCCGCAAAGGCCCGGCATGCTCGAGACCTACGAGATCCTCGTCATCGGCCTGATGGCGAGCTTCATGCTGCTGATCTTCACCGGCTACCCGGTCGCTTGGGTGCTCGCAGGCGTCTCGTTCTGGTTCGTCGTGCTCGCGCTGTGGGGAGCAGACGCGTTCGATTGGGACACCTTCATGCTCGATCGCTGGATCCGCTTCGGCGTGATCGTGGACCGGATCTGGGCGCAGATGCAGAACAGCGTGCTCGTCGCCCTGCCCAATTTCGTCTTCATGGGACTGATGCTGGACAAGTCCGGGGTGGCGGAGCGGCTGATGCAGGCCTTCACGAGGCTGTTCGGCTCGCTGCAGGGCGGGCTTGCGATCGCGGTGTGCGCGATCGGCATCCTGCTTGCCGCCTCGACCGGGATTGTCGGCGCCTCGGTCGTGCTGCTCGCCACGCTGTCGATGCCGCTGATGCTCGCCTACGGCTACTCGAAGCGCCTCGCCTCGGGCGTGGTCGCGGCCTCCGGCACCTTGGGCATTCTCATTCCGCCCTCGATCATGCTGGTGATCATGGCGGACCAGCTGTCGATGCCGGTGGGCGACCTGTTCATGGGCGCGCTCATTCCGGGCGTGCTGCTCGGCCTGTCCTACATCCTGTTCGTGGTCGTCATCGCCAACCTTCGCCGCGGCATCGCGCCGCCGCCCGCCAACGCACCGCGCGTCGATGCGCGGCTCGTCCTCGAGGCGCTGGTCGCCCTCGCCCCGCCGGCCCTGCTGATCCTTGCCGTCCTGGGGTCGATCTTCTTCGGCATCGCCACCGCGACCGAAGCCTCCGGTGTGGGCGCACTCGGCGCGATGCTGCTCGCTGCCGCCAACCGCCGCCTCACCGGGGCGGTGGTGAAGGAGGTCTGCGTCGAGACGGCGACCACCACCGCCTTCATCATGGCGATCTTCATCGGTGCCTCGGCCTTCGCCCTCGTGATGCGCTCCTTGGGCGGCGACGAGTTCATCGCGCACGTGCTGAAGAGCCTGCCGTTCGGCCCCGAAGGCATCGTCCTGTTCGTGCTCGGGGTCGCCTTCCTCGCCGGTTTCTTCCTCGATTGGCTCGAGATCAGCCTGATCTTCCTCCCCCTCGTCGCCCCGGTGGTGCGGGGCCTGGGCTTCGACCCGGTGTGGTTCGTCATCGTCTTCGCCGTGATGCTGCAGACCTCGTTCCTGACACCCCCTGTCGGCTTCTCGCTGTTCTACCTGAAGGGAGTCGCGCCGCCGGCGGTGACGACGAAGGACATCTACATCGGCATCGTCCCCTTCGTCGCGATCCAGCTCCTCGTCGTCTTCCTCGTCTTCGCATTCCCGGAACTCGCGCTCTGGCTGCCGCGGGAGGTGTACGGCCGCTGAGCAGGGCGTGAGGAGCGCCGCTGTCCGGGTCCTCAACCGGCCCACACCTCCTCGTAGAGAGCGATGATCTCCTCCTTCGCAGGCACGCGCGGGTTGTTCGCGGGGCTTCCCGAGGCGAGGGCCTGCTCCGCCATGGTCGGCAGCAAGGACCGCCAGGCCGTCTCGTCGAGGCCGTAGCTCTTCGGCGTGGGCACGGCGAGATCGCGGTTCAGCGCTTCGAGTTCGGCGACCAGCTTGCGTGCGGCCGCCTCGTCGGTGTCCTCCTCCTCCGCCACCCCCATCGCGCGGGCAGCTTCGGCGTAGCGGGGCAGTGCCGCCGGCAGCGAGAAGCGCGTCACCGCCGGCAGCAGCATGGCGTTGGAGAGCCCGTGCGCGACGTGGAAATGGGCGCCGATCGGCCGGCTCATGCCGTGCACCAGAGCGACCGACGCATTGGAGAAGGCGAGCCCCGCCAGGGTCGCACCGAGCATCATCGCCTCGCGGGCAAGTGCGTTGCGCGGCTCGCGGTAGGCGGTGCGAAGGTTGCGCGCGATCAGCGCCATCGCGCGAAGCGCGTAGGTGTCGGAGACCGGGTTGGCGCGGCGCGACACGTAGGCCTCGAGGGCGTGGGTCAGGCTGTCGATCCCGGTATCGGCGGTGGTGCGCGGAGGAACGGTGTAGGTGAGCTCGTAGTCGACGATCGCGGCGGCCGGCAGGGCGGAGAGGCCAGCGATCAGCATCTTCTCGTTCCGTTCCGTGTCCGTGATGACGGTGAAGCGCGTGACCTCGCTGCCCGTGCCCGCGGTGGTCGGGATGGCGACGATGGGGAGCGAGGCGAGGTCGGCTTGGCGGGGAACCTTCCACTCGCGCATCCTGCCCCCGCCTGCGGCGAGGATGGCGATCGCCTTCGCGGTATCCAGCGAGGAGCCGCCGCCGAAGCCGATCAGGCCGTCGATCTCGCCCGCCTCCCGCAGCGCGCGCACTCCCGCCTCGACCACGGTGTCGGTCGGATCCGGCACGGTATCGCTGAACAGGGGCGGCCGCAGGCCCGCCTCGGCAAGCGGATCGAGGAGCCGCCGGATCAGGCCCGAGGAGACCATGACGGGATCGGTCACCACCATCGGGCGGAAGAGGCGGAGGGTCTTGAGGACATCGGCCGCACGCGCGACCGCGCCGCCGCCGACCAGCATCATCCTCGGCGAGACGATCGTCGCCACCATTGCGTTTCCTCCGCAGGCCTCGTGCGTTCTTTGCGAGGCGAGGCTAGAGCAGATCGCTCACGGCTGGAAACGCCCGTGGGCGCGACGAGGCTCGCAGCGCCCGCAGCGAACGACCTCAACGCTGGGCGTTGGTGTCTGAACCGCTCCCGCGCGGCCTTCACCCGCCGTTAACCGTGGCGGGTCCACCCTCTCCCGGCTGCCGCAAGGTGGAGGGGTGGATGTCGTTCTGGCTGATCGTGCTGCTCGCACCTCTGGTCGCGTCCGGCTTGGTTCTCGTCGCTGCGCTGGCCGGCGTGCCGGCTCCCACGGCGGCGGTCGCGATCCTGCCGCTGGTCGCCGGGGGGGCTCTCGTCTGGCTCGTGGTGTCGGCAGGGGTGGAGGTAGCCCTGCTGGCCGGGCTGCTCACGGCCACGGTGCTGGCTGCGGGCTTGGCCAAACGGGTCGCCGCCCGCGCGCGCTGAACCATCGCTGCCGGCCGCCCGGTCCCCCGGCGCTGACAGGCGCCTGTCGCGGGCAGCGAGCGGATCGACCGTCGGCAAACCCGCCTTTCGCTTGACGCCCCGCGCCCGCCGTGCTGCATGGCGGCGGCCGCCGGCGCGCATGCCGGGCGCGGCCAAGCGGCTCCGGACGATCCGTGACCGAGACCGAACAGCCCACCGCGGTCGCGCCTGCGGCCGACGGCCAACACAAGACCTTCCGCGCCGAAACCGGCGAAACGCCCCGCCCCCTCGACCCGGCGGAAGCGGCTTCGTCGGCGGCTGCCGAAGGCGAGGCGTCGCGCGCCGTCCCCTTCGCGCCGGGGGGGCTTCGCCGTGCCCAGGCGCAGCCGGCGGGGGCGGAGCGCCCGCCGCCGCAACCGGCCGGACCGATGGACGAGTTCCCCGGCATCGGATCCGGTCCCACGATGGCCGGACCCGCCGCCACCGACGCGTCGCCGACAGGACCAGCCGGTGCGACTGCCCCCGAGACGCGGCGCCCCACCTTCGCCGATCTCGGGCTTTCCGAACCCGTGCTGCGCGCGGTGGCGGATGCCGGCTACCTCCATCCGACCCCGATCCAGGAGCAGGCGATCCCCGTCATCCTGATGGGGCGGGACGTGCTCGGCTGCGCCCAGACCGGCACCGGCAAGACCGCCTCCTTCACCCTGCCGATGCTGGACATCCTCTCGTCGGGGCGGTCGCGCGCCCGCATGCCGCGCTCGCTGATCCTCGAGCCCACGCGCGAACTCGCCGCCCAGGTCGCCGAGAACTTCGTCAAGTACGCGAAATATCTGCGCTTCGACTACGCGCTGATCATCGGCGGCGAGAGCATGGGCGAGCAGACGGCGCGGCTCGCCCGCGGCGTCGACGTGCTGATCGCCACCCCGGGAAGGCTTCTCGACCTGTTCGAGCGCGGCGGGCTCTTGCTCACCGACGTGCGCATCCTCGTCATCGACGAGGCCGACCGGATGCTCGACATGGGGTTCATGCCCGACGTCGAGCGCATCGTCTCGCTCTTGCCCAGGATGCGGCAGACGCTGTTCTTCAGCGCGACCATGCCGCCGGAGATCAAGCGGCTTGCCGATGCGTTCCTGCACAATCCGAAGGTCATCACGGTCGCCCCGCCCGCCGTCGGTGGCGGCCACGGTCGAACAGCACCTCGCTCTCGTGCGCGAGCACGACAAGCGCGAGGCGCTTCGCCGCCTGCTTCGCGCCGAGGAGGTGAGGAACGCCTTGATCTTCTGCAACCGCAAGCGCGACGTCGAGATCCTCTGCCGGTCGCTGCTGCGCCACGGCTTCGATGCCGCCATGCTGCACGGCGACATGACGCAGCCGAAACGGACCGAGACGCTCGAGCGGTTCAAGGCCGGCGCCGTGCGCCTGCTCGTCTGCTCCGACGTCGCCGCGCGCGGCATCGACATCGGCGGCTTGAGCCACGTTTTCAACTTCGACGTGCCGATCCACCCCGAGGACTATGTGCACCGCATCGGCCGCACCGGCCGGGCGGGACAGTCGGGCCGCGCCTTCACCCTCGCCACCGTCGAGGACGACGACCGTCTCGCCGCGATCGAGAAGCTGATCGGCAAGCCGATCCCGCGCATCCACATCGAGGGGCTTGATCCTGTGAGCCTCGACCTCGAACGACCGAAGGAGAAGGACGAGGCGCGCCGCCGGCGCGGCCGTGGCGGCCGAGGGGCCAAGGCGGAGGCGACCGCGCCAGGTGTGGCAACGGGCAAGCGCAGGCAGCCCGAGCGGAAGACGGCGGCCAAGGGCACCGAGACGCAGGCTGACATGGCACGGCCCGCGGCCCGGCCCGCCACGCGCCCGACCGAGCCGGCGGAGGAGGAGCGGGTGGTCGGCTTCGGCGACTTCGTGCCCGATTTCATTCTCCGTCCGACCCGCCGCCTGCCGGCGGCCCCACCGGGCGAGGCCGAGGAGGCCGAGGACCAGGTCGCCTGAGGCCCGCCGGGGACAGGTCGGACTTGCGCCGAATTCGACCTCTCCCCCGCCCGCTCCTCCGCTACACCCCCCGCCCTCGCCCCGGCCCGGTGGGTCTCCCGCCGACGGGGCGAAACCGTCTCGGGCGCCGGGGCCTCCCCGGAACGGCCGTCCGAGCCCCGTCACCACCGCGCCGGGCCGTCGGCGCGTTCGTGTCGCGGAGGACCCCGCCATGCCCGAGTGGCCCATCCATGCCCGTTTCGCCGGCCCCATCGTGATGGTCGGCTTCGGCTCGATCGGCAAAGGCACGTTGCCGCTCATCCTGCGCCACATCAACTCGCCGCGGGAGCGGATGGTGGTGATCGATCCCGACGATTCGGCGCGCGACCTCGCCGAGCGCGAGGGCGTGCGCTTCCGCCGGCTGGCGCTCACGCGGGACAACCTTCGTCGCGAGCTTTCGCCGCTGCTCGCGGGGGGAGGGTTCTGCGTCAACCTCTCGGTCGAGGTCTCCTCGGTCGAGCTGATCAAGCTCTGCCGCGAGGTGGGCGCGCTCTACATCGACACCTGCATCGAACCCTGGCCCGGCGGCTACACCGACCCCTCCCTCTCGCCCACCGAGCGCTCGAATTACGGGCTGCGCGAGGCGGCGCGTGCCCTGCGCCGCCCCGGCATCGCCGACCCGACCGCTCTGATCGCGCACGGGGCCAACCCCGGCATGGTCAGCCACTTCGTCAAGCAGGCCCTGCTCAACCTGGCCGAGGATCTCGGCCACGACTGCGACGAACCGCGCACTCAGGCCGGCTGGGCCGGGCTTGCGCGCGACCTCGGCGTGAAAGGGATCCACATCGCCGAACGCGACACCCAGCGCGCCAACATCCCCAAGCGGCTTGGCGAGTTCGTCAACACCTGGTCCATCGAGGGCTTCCTCGGCGAGGGGATGCAGCCCGCGGAACTCGGTTGGGGCACGCACGAGCGCTGGATGCCGCCCGAGGGCCGACGCCATCCGTATGGCTGCGACGCCGCCATCTATCTCGAGCGGCCCGGCTGTGCGACGCGCGTGCGCTCCTGGGCGCCCACGCCGGGGCCGCAGCTCGCCTGGCTCATCACCCACAACGAGGCGATCTCCATCGCCGATTACCTCACCCTGCGCGACGAGACGGGCGCGGTGGTCTATCGACCGACCTGCCACTACGCCTACCGGCCCTCGGACGACACCGTGCTGTCGCTCGAGGAGTTCGTCGGCAACGCGTTCCGCCGGCAGAAGAAGCTTCGGCTGATGAACGACGAGATCGTCGAGGGCCATGACGAGTTGGGCGTGCTGCTGTACGGGCACGCGCGCAATGCCTACTGGTATGGCAGTCAGCTCTCGATCGCCGAGGCGCGCCGGCTCGCGCCGTATCAGAACGCGACCGGGCTGCAGGTCACCTCGGCGGTGCTGGGCGGCATGGTGTGGGCGATCGAGAACCCGCGTGCGGGTGTGGTGGATGCGGACGAGATCGGCTGGCGGCGCGTGCTCGAGATCCAGCGCCCCTATCTCGGCCCCGATCATCGGCGCCTACACCGACTGGACCCCGCTCTCGGGCCGCCCGGGGCTGTTTCCGGAGGACATCGACGCCGACGACCCCTGGCAGTTCCGCAACGTGCTCGTACGCTAGGGACGGGCGGGGGCGCGCCGCCCCCCACCCACCGCCACTGCAGCCGGATCCGCGCGATGAGCCTGCTCGCCGACCTCTATCCCTGGACCAAGGCCCTCCACGTGATCTCGGTGATCGCCTGGATGGCGGGGCTGCTCTACCTGCCGCGCCTCTACGTCTACCACTGCGAGACCGCCCCGGGCACGGCGGAGTCCGAGCGCTTCAAGGTGATGGAGCGGCGGCTGCTGAAGATCATCACCACCCCGGCGATGATCGCCTCCTGGACCTTCGGCACGCTTTTGGTGCTCACCCCGGGCGTGGTGGATTGGGGCTCGGGCTGGTGGCACCTGAAGATGGCAGGAATCGTCGCGCTGACCGCGGTGCATGGCGTGCTGGCGGCGCGGCGGCGCGATTTCCTGCACGACCGGAACCGGCGGCCGCAGAAATACTACCGGGTGCTCAACGAGGTGCCGACGGTGGCGATGATCGTCATCGTCATCATGGTGATCGTGAAACCGTTCTGAGGCCCCGGGATGCGGCACGCCGTGCTTGACACGACGCCTTCGCCGCCCCACCTCCACGTTGACGGAGAGGGGGCGGCCGTCTAGCGTTCTCGCGCTCTCGGGCGCGCTCCTTCGCGCCGAACTTCACCGAGCACCGGGCAGCGACGGCGGGGTCGACGGCAGAGCCTGTTGGGCGCACCGGCCGGTGGCGGCGACGGCTGCGGCGCCTCGACGGCAGATCCCCCGACCGGTCGCGCGGACCCATCGGCCCGCGCTTGGCGCCAAGCGGCGCGGCAGCCCTTGCCCGCTCCCGAACCATCGAAGGCCTCCCATGCATCTCGCCGAACTGAAGGCCAAGTCCCCCGCAGACCTCCTCGCCTTCGCCGAGTCCCTCAACATCGAGAACGCCTCCACCCTGCGCAAGCAGGACATGATGTTCGCCATCCTCAAGACGCTGGCCGACAACGACCAGGCGATCTACGGCGACGGCGTGCTCGAGATCCTGCCCGACGGGTTCGGCTTCCTGCGTTCGCCGCAGGCCAACTACCTGCCCGGGCCGGACGACATCTACGTCTCGCCCGCCCAGGTGCGCCGCTTCGGCCTGCGCACCGGCGACACGGTGGAAGGCCAGATCCGCGCGCCGAAGGATGGCGAGCGCTACTTCGCCCTGACCAAGGTCAACGCCATCAACTTCGAATCCCCCGAAGCGGTTCGCCACCGCATCAACTTCGACAACCTCACGCCGCTTTACCCCGACAAGCGGCTGAAGATGGAGATCGAGGACCGCGGCGGCGCCAAGGAGGGGGTGCAGAAGGGCGTGCAGAAGGACTACACGCCCCGCGTGCTCGACCTGATCTGCCCGATCGGCAAGGGCCAGCGCTGCCTCATCGTCGCCCCGCCGCGCACCGGCAAGACGGTGATGCTGCAGAACATCGCCAACTCGATCGCGCACAACCACCCGGAGGTCTACCTGATCGTGCTGCTCATCGACGAACGGCCCGAGGAGGTGACCGACATGGCGCGCACCGTGCGCGGCGAGGTGATCTCCTCCACCTTCGACGAACCCGCACAGCGCCACGTGCAGGTGGCGGAAATGGTGATCGAAAAAGCCAAGCGCCTGGTCGAGCACAAGAAGGATGTCGTCATCCTGCTCGACTCCATCACCCGGCTCGCGCGCGCCTACAACACGGTGGTGCCCTCGTCGGGCAAGGTGCTGACGGGCGGTGTGGACGCCAACGCCCTGCAGCGTCCGAAGCGCTTCTTCGGCGCCGCCCGCAACATCGAGGAAGGAGGTTCGCTCACCATCATCGCGACCGCGCTGATCGACACGGGCAGCCGGATGGACGAGGTGATCTTCGAGGAGTTCAAGGGCACCGGCAACTCCGAAATCGTTCTTGATCGGAAACTTTCCGACAAGCGCACCTTCCCCGCGATCGACATCACCAAGTCCGGCACGCGCAAGGAGGAGCTCCTGGTCGATCGCGGCACGCTCGCCAAGATGTGGGTTTTGCGCCGCATCCTGATGCCGATGGGTCCGCAGGACGCGATGGATTTCCTGCTCGACAAGCTGAAGTATTCGAAGACCAACCAGGACTTCTTCGACGCGATGAACACCTGAGCCCGAAGCCGCAGAGGCGGGCGAGGGGATGGAGGAGGGGCGCGGGGCGGAGACGGCCGGGACCGGCAGGCTGGGCGACCTTGTTTCCCGCGCCGAAGCCTTCGCCCGCGACCTGCACGCGGGGCATCTCCGACAGGGCCGCTCAAGCCGCCCCTACGTCACCCACCTCGAGGAGGTGGTCGCGCTGCTGCACGAGGCCGGGGCAGAGGAAGCGGTGCTCGCCGCCGGCTGGCTGCACGACGCGGTCGAGAATGGCCTCACCGCCAACCGCCGCGTCACCGCGCGCGAGCTCGGCGACCTCTTCGGCTGGGAGGTCGCGGCGATGGTGGCGGAACTGGCCGACAACCCGCGGATCCCGCTCCCCTTGCGCAAGGACATCCGCCTCCGCAGCGCACGCTACGCCACGGCCGGCGCGCGGATGGTCACCCTCGCCGACCTCACCTCGCAGCTCCGCGCCCTGATCGAGGACGCGCCCGCCGACTGGGATCACGGGCGCAAGGTGGAATACTTCGGCTGGGCGGCCCGCGTCGCCGCCAACTGCCGCGGCCACGCCCCTTCGCTGGAGGCCGCCTTCACCGCCGCCTATCGCGCAGGCCTCGCCCGCCTCGCAGCCGAGGCGTGACGGTCCGCCCGCACGCGCGGACGGCCCTCACCCCAACAGCGGCTCCCACGCCCCGGCGAGAAGCACGCTCGCGCGCAGGAACAACACGCCCGCAAGAGCCGAGACCGAAGAGACCGCCATCAGTCCCTTGCTCTTGCCATAGCGGAGCATCAGCCCGGCGAGCAGGATCGGCACGACAAGGCCGACCCCGACCACGCCGCCCCAGGTCATCCAGGCGAGAGAGCCCGCGACCATCTCCGCCGCCCCGGCTCGCGCCGCCGCGCTCATCGCCGTCAACGAGACGTGCAGGAAGGCGAGCACGGCAATCAGCTTCAGCGCATCAAGCCCGAGGCCGAGCTTCATCCCGAACACGGAGACGCGTTCCTCGACCAGACCGAGCACGTAGAACAGCTCGAGCATGGCCACGGCGGCGACCGCGCTCGAGATCAGCCACAGGATCGGGATCAACGCCGTTCCCCACAGCGGAATGCCGTGCGCCTGGGTCAGCAGGAAACCGGAATAGACGACCGCGAGCACGCCGCTTGCGGCGAACACGCCGCGGAAGAACGCACCCTCCGCCGCTTCCCGCACGCGATCGCCGAACGGCAGGTAGAGCCCGACATCCTCCAGATGGGCGTAGGCGGAGACCGCGCCGAGCAGGAGATGCACGGTGAGGATGATCACGCCGAGGAACATCCAGGAGCCGAAATTGAACTCGCCGGCGCGGATCAGTTCCCACAGCACCACCGGCATGTTCCACCACCGCCCGAGGTGGAAGAAGACCAGCAGGAGGCCTGCGGCGGTGGTGACGAACACCGTGAACGCCACCGCCGCCCGCCGCACCTGCCAGTAGGCGACGGCAAGTCCGCCGCCGATGGCGACGAACCAGAAAAACCAGGCGATCTGCCAGCCCCAATCCGCGATCGGGGCCTGGAAGACGAGGGGAGGCAGCTCGCTCATCGCTCACACCTCCTCGACGATGAAGTATTTCGGCTTCGCCCCGCTGTTCGGCAAAAGCGTGCGGTGGCGCTTCGTGCGCAGGGTGCGGCTGACGGAGCTCTCGGGGTCGTTGAGGTCGCCGAAGTCGCGCGCATTCGCGGGGCAGGCCTGCACGCAGGCGGGCTTTTGGCCGGCGGCGACGAGGGCGAGGCAGCCGCGGCCCATGCATTTCATCGGCAAGGACGTGTCGGGGTGGACCCAGCGCGCGTTGTAGGGGCAGGAGGTGACGCAGTACTTGCACCCCGCACAGCGGCGCGAATCGAGGCGCACCAGCCCGTTCTCGTCGCGGTACACCGCGCCGAAGGGGCAGGTCTTCATGCAGGGCGCCTCGTCGCAGTGCGCGCACTGATTGAGAAGCAGGGTGGGGCGGCCCTGCGCCGTCACGCCTTCGTAACGACGGATGTTGGAAGCGACTCCGCCGCGCCCCGCATCGGCGCGGTAGAGCATCTCGGGGTTGTTGGTCGCGGTGCAGGAGACGATGCAGGCCGCGCAGCCGATGCAGGCCGCCTCGTTCCAGAGGTGGGCGAGGCGCCGGGTCGGCTGTTCTCCAGGCTTCAGGCGCATCTCTCGTGTCCTCCTCGCGCCGGCCTCAGGCGAGCTTGCGCACGCGCACCGAGGCGTTGTTGGCGGCCGCCCCCGTCGTGCGATCGATCCGTGCGGTGGCGAACCACTGCGAGTTCACGCCCTGCGCGAGCCGATCGAACCCCTCGAGCCGATCAAGCAGCTTCTGCCGATGCCCACCGACGTAGGAGTAGGCGAACAGCACACCGCGATGCACGCGTGCCGTGACGCGGATTCGCGTGCGCGCCTGCCAGCCCGTATCCAGCCCCGTGAGCTCCACCGTCTCGCCGTCGCGGATGCCGAGCCGGCGCGCATCGTCCGGGTTCATCCACACCGCGTTGTCGGCGAGGAACTGCGAGGAGAAGGCGAGGCCGGCGACGGCCGAGGAGCCCGCGGGGCTCTTGCCGCTGACCAGAACGAACTCGTCGCCGCGCGAGGGAGCCGTGTAGGCCTCGGGCTCGACGTGGCGCGGAAAGCCCGTCTCGCGCAGCCCGCGCAGAACGGGGTGGAAGGCGTAGAGCTCCACCTTGCCGGAGGGCGTGGGCGGAGCCCGCTCGTAGGGCACGGTGCCGTAGGCGATGGGGCCGAAACGATAGTAGCCCTTGCGCAGGAGCTCCTCCCGCAGATGGGCGGGGTCGAGCCGCCAGCGTTGCGCCAGCGCCGCGATCTGCCGCTCCTCGATCGCGGAGAGGAACTCGCGCTTGAAGGTGTCGACGTCCTCGAACTCCGGCCTCCAGCCCAACGCAGCGGCACGGTCCGGGTAAAGCCGGCGCAGGATCTGGAACGATATCCAGGGCAGCGGCCGCACCTCGGCCCCGGGCGGCGGGGCGGTCACCGCCGTGCCGCGCGCGACGGCCGGAGCGAGCGACCAGATCATCGTGTGCAGGGACGAACGTTCGATGATCCAGTCCGAGGGCAGGACGTAATCCGCCCAGTCGCACACCTCCTGGTGCAGGATGTCGGTGACGACGACGAGATCGAGCCTCGCCAGCATCTCCTGAATGCGGCGGGTGTTGGGGTCGCGCGCGAACAGGGTGGCGTCGATCAGGAACAGGCCGCGGATGGCGTAGGGCGCATCGCCGTCGACCACGCTCTTCACCACCGCCTCGAAGGTGGCGTTGGTCTCCGGGAACAGCTCCTGGTCCAGACGGCGCCCGGGCGGGGGAAGCTTGAGCTCGCCGCCCAGGATGGTGCGCACCGTCCCGTCCGGCGCGCGGGAGACGGCGGGCGGAAGCCCCGGAACGGTGCGGAAGCAGAGCCCGCCGGGACGGTCGAAGTTGCCGAGCAGCCCATTGACCAGCAGAACGGCGAGCACGGCGTCGGCATCGTTGCCGTTGCGGGCCGAATACCAGGTATCGTCGACCACGCCGCGCAGCTCGGCGAGCGTGCGCGCGATTCGCTCGATCGCGTCGGGCCTGGTGTCGCTGATCGCGGCGGCGCGCTCGGGCGTGTAGTCCGCGAGGTGGCGCAGGAGACGGTTCCAGGCCGTCTCGACTGCGGACGCGGGCGCCGTCCTTCAGTTCGACCTCGCTTTCGTGGGCGAGGGCGGGTTCGGCGGCGCGATCCTTGTGGTCGGCGAGCGCGCCGGCCTTGGCGTCGAACACCATGAAGGTCGTGGCCTCGCCGCCTTGCTCGAGGTCGGCCTCGGTCAGCGGCCGCCCGTCCGGCTTGAGCAGGAAGGGCAGGTTGGTGTGACGGCGGAGGAATGGTTCGTCGTAGAGACGATCTCGGACAAGCACGTGCGCCACGCCGAGCAGGAAGGCGGCATCGGTGCCCGGGCCGGCAGGGGATCCACTCGCCGTTCGCGAAGGCCGCCTCGGGGTGGGCGGGGTTGAGGAAGGCGACCTTCGCCCCCTTCGCCTTCGCCTTGGCGAGCAGGAACTGGTGCCCGATCGGCGCATGCAGGGTGCGGCCGGGGAAAAGGACGAAGCGGGCGTGCTCGAAATCGGGATCGACCGTCGGCGGTCCGGCATAGGGTGCGCCGAGCACCCAACGCCGCGCCGCCGTGCCGGGCGTGTTGCAGGTGGCGTGGTGCGCGATCACGTTCGGCGCGCCAAGCCCCAAGGGCAGCCAGTGCCCGTCGTCCAGCTCGATCACGATGTGGCCGGTGAAGCAGAGGGCGCGGATGCCATGGGCGGCGATCAGCGCGCGCATCCGCTCGGCGATCTCGTCGAAGGCCTGATCCCAGGAGATGTCCTGGAACCGCCCCGAGCCCCTGGGGCCGACCCGCTTCAGCGGCTTGCGCAGACGCAGAGGGCTGTCCCAGGTCTGCGCGGCGGTGGCGCCGCGGCCGCACATGCCGCGCTGCGGGTGATCCGGGTCCTGGTTGCCGAACAGGACGAAGGGACGCTCGCCGGGCCTGGGGTTGAGCCGCACGAGAGCGGTGAGGCCGCACAGCGCGCTGCAGGAGAGGCACGACGTATGGCGGAGGTCGAAGCCGGCGCGGTGCAGAGTCTCGCGATCGGGAACCCCGGCGGTGAAAAGCTGGGCGGCGTCGGCCCAGCCCTCGGCGAGAAGAGCGGCCGCAGCCCCGGCGGCGGCCAATCCGCCGACAGCCGCGCGACGGCCGACCATCGCATGACCAACCCTTGACATGGCGACCTCCCCGCTACTGGTGGGGACCGCAGAGCCGCGTGCAGGCGATCACGACAGGCGTGATCGCGCATTGAGGTCGGTCAAAGGAGACTTTATCGCCCGCGTGAGCGCCGCCCGCCGGGGTCGGACCGGCAGCGGCGGGGCAGGCTCAGAAGAGGAAGTCGGCGGAGGTCAATGCAGTGGCGGTCACGCCCTGCAGCAGGATGGTCATCTCGACAGTGGACGTCACCGCGTCGAGATTGACCTGCAGGATGGTGTCGCTGCCCGACTGGACGGCGCGCACCTCGGCGGCGCCGGTGAAGGCGGCCGTGCCGATGAAGGAGAGGCGCTGGAAGCCCCCCGCGTCGGAGCCGTCGATCTCGCGCATGACGATCCGGTCCATCCCCGGCGTGAAGTCGGTGATGGTGTCGCGCGCCGCCGCGGTCACGCCGCTGTCGGTGCGGTCCTTGTACTCGAAACGGTCGGCTCCCGACCCGCCGGTCAGGATGTCGGCTCCGGCGCCGCCGATCAGCCGATCGTTTCCGTCCCCGGCGAGCAGCGTGTCGGCTCCGGCGCCGCCGAACAGCACGTCGCGGTCGGCGCCACCGTCCAGCGTGTTGGGGCCGCTGTTGCCGTAGATCGTGTTGCGCAGCCCATTGCCGGTGCCACTAAGGGCGCCCGTGCCCTGGAGGCGGAGGTTCTCGACGGCGGTGGGAAGCGTGAAGCTGATGGAGGCGTAGACGAGGTCGAGGCCGCTGAGGTGGCCGAAATATTCGATCGATCACCTGGTCGCCGGGATCGTCGACGTAGTAGACGTCGTCGCCCTGCCCGCCTTCCATGACGTCGGCTCCGCCGCGACCGTTGAGGACGTCATTGCCCTGGAAGCCGTAGAGGCGGTTGACGTTGCCGTCGCCGAAGATGCGGTCGTTGAAGTACGACCCGCGCACCTCCTCGATGTTCAGGATGGTGTCGCGCCCCATCGATGGCGCTGATGAGCTGCGGTCCGGTGAAGGCAAGATCGATCCGGATCGCTTCCAGCGAGTCGCGATAGTCCACGCGGTCAAAGGCGCCGCCACCGCCGTCATAGACGTCGTTGCCGCCGCGCCCGGCGCGAATGCGATCAATCCCTGCGCTGCCGGTGTAGATATCGTCTCCGGCGTTGGCCTCGTCGCGGAAAAAGTTGACTTGGGCGGAGGCGACGATCTCGTCATTGCCGAGCCCCGGGCGGAAGTAGTCGAAGAGGCCGCCATTGCCCTCCAGCCTGTCGTCCTCGTCCGTGCCGAAGATGAATTCGAGGGCGTTGCCCTGGTCGATCCCAGCCTGCAGCCCTGGCGTCGCGCCGCCAGAGAAGAACACTTCGCTGAAGGAGGCGTCGCTGGAATACTGGAAGTCGAGGTTCTGGAGGGAAAAGTCGCCCTCGAGGGCGCCGATCCTGCGGCCGGCGAAGAAGTCGAGAACGACGATGCGGCTCGCGAGATCTTCGTCGTTGTAGTCGGGGTCGCGATAGAGCTGGATGGCCAGGTCGTTGCCGACCCGGAACGCAGAGAGGTCGAACACCGGCTCGCCGACGACCAGGATCCGGTCCCCAGCCTCGGCGTCGACGATGCGATCGAGCCCGTCGCCGGGGCAGAACAGGAAGATGTCGTTGCCGGGGCCGCCGACGAGATGGTCGTTGCCGCGGCCGCCATCGATGAGGTCATCGCCGGCAAGGCCGTCGATGAGGTCGGCGCCGGCGGTGCCGCGCAACGTGTTCGCTGCCGTGGTTCCTCGAAGACAGTTCGTTTCATGCCCCCATTGTTCCGGTGCAGAGATAGGAGACGTTCGGCAACAGCGCGCGCGGAGAGTGCAGGGCAGTGTCGCCCGGCCGGCTCACGCTCCGGCCGTCACGCCCGGCCTTCAGCAGGCTGGCAGGGAGGCGCGAGATCGCCCGCGCGGCAGACAGCGCACAAGACCACACCAACTCTCAACGCACTCGACACGTATCATTTCCGAGAACAGCCCGTCAAGCACAAGCATCAGGTTGCGGTCCGGTCCGTGACCTCTGACGTCGACACGCTGCGCGGGCGGGGCGAGGTCGCAGGGCAACAGACCGCTCGGGCGGCCGCCACGCGCAGTCCCGCCGCTTCGGGCCTTGCCGCAGACCCTGCCCGCGTGCTGTAACGCGCGCGCACCAAAGGACGGATCACCCTGGCAACTTGTATGGCAGCCGATGGCGTGGAACGGGAATTCAAGCTCCTGCTCGCCTCCGAGCGCGAGCGGGCGGCCCTCGAAGCCCTGCTACCGCCGCCGAAGCGCCGCCTCAGCCAGCGCAACCTCTTGTTCGATACCGCCGACGGCGCGGTGGGGCGCGCCGGCCACTCGCTTCGCTTGCGCGAGGAGGGCGGGCGATGGACGCTCACCGCCAAGGGGCCCTGCCTCAAGCCCTCGCCTGGGCCGACGCGCCGTCGCGAGGCGGAGCGCGTCATTCCGCCCCATCTTGCGGCGCATCTGGCGGCGGGAACGCTCGACCCCCTTCCTCTCCTCGCCCGCGCCGCCCCCGCGCCGGTCGCCCTTGCGCTTGCGCGCGCGATCGAGCGGGCCGCGGCAGGCGCGCCGATCGTGCCGCGGGGCTCGTTCCGCAACGACCGGGCCGAAATCCCGCTCCGGCTGCCCTCCGGGCTGTCCGCCGTGCTCGCGCTCGACCGCACCGCCTTCGACGAGGTGACGACCCAGCACGAGGTCGAGCTCGAACTCGCCGACGACGGCCCGGCGGAGCTCGCCGAGGCGTGGCTTGCCAGGCTGTTCGAGCGCGCCGGCATTCCTCGCCGGCCCGCCCCGTCCAAGCGCGCGAGGTTCGAGGCTTACCGCGCCGCCCAGGGCGGCTGATCGCGCCCGGTGCGCCTCCTTCTCGTCAACGCCAACACCACCGAGGCGATCACCGCTGCCTGCGCCGAGGCGGCGCGACGGGCGGCCGCCCCCGGCACCGCGGTCATTCCCTCTCACCGCCCGCTTCGGCCCGGCGGTCATCGCCAACCGGGCGGAGAACGCCGTCGCCGCGCACGCCGTGCTCGACCTCCTCGGCGAACACGGCGAGGGGGCGGATGCGGTGCTCCTCGCCGTCTCCTTCGACACGGGGCTCGCCGCAGCCCGCGAGACCCTCTCCATTCCCGTGGTCGGCATGACCGAAGCGGCGTGTCTGTTCGCCTGCGCTCTCGGCGGGCGCTTCGGCCTGATCTCGTTCTCCTCGGCCGCGATGTACCGGGAGCTGGTCGCGGGTTATGGCCTCGGCGCCCGGCTTGCCGGGATCGCCCTGATCGAACTCGACGCCGGCCGAAGCCGTCCGCCGAGCCCGAGGCAGTCGCGGGCAAGGTGAGTGCCGCGGCGCAGGATCTCGCGCGCGCGGGGGCGATGAGCGTCGTTCTCGCCGGCGCCGCCTTCTCCGCCCTCGGCCCGCGCCTCACGGCAGGCGTTCCCGTGCCACTGATCGACGGCATCGCCGCCGGGGTGAAGCTCGCCGAGGCGCTGGTCGCTCTCGGCCTCTCCCGCCCGCCTCCCGCCGCGCCCGCCGCGCCGCGGACCAGCCGCGGCCTCTCCCCCGCCCTCGCCGCGCTTCTGGCCAGAACCCCCGCCGGCCGGTAAGGTCCCGGATGCTGACGCCGGAGCACGGGATGGCCAACGACCAGACGGTCGCCGAGGTGGCGACCCTCAGTTTCGAAGCCGCACTCGAGGAGCTCGAACGGATCGTGAGGCAGCTCGAGGAAGGGCGGGGGACGCTCGAGGCCGCGATCGCCGCCTACGAGCGCGGCGATGCGCTGCGCCGGCATTGCGCGGCCAAGCTCGCCGAGGCCGAAGCCAAGGTGAGCCGGATCGTCGAGCGAGCCGGCGGGGCTGCGGGCCATCGCGCCGTTCGAGACGGGATGAGCGGGCTCGCCGTCATCCACGGCAGGCTGGGGGCGGCTCTCGGCCAAGCCGCGGCCGAGGTCGAGGCGACCCTCGAGCGCCTCCTGCCCAAGGGCGACGATGCCCAGGCCCGCCTCTACGAGGCGATGCGCTACGCCACCCTCGGCGGCGGCAAGCGCATCCGCGCCTTCCTCGTGCTGGAGACGGCGCGCCTGTTCAACGTCGCCCGCCGCGCCGCCCTGCGCGCCGCGGCCGCGGTCGAGATGCTGCATGCCTACTCGCTCGTGCACGACGACCTGCCCGCGATGGACAACGACGACATCCGCCGCGGCAAGCCCTCCACCCACCGCGCCTTCGACGAGGCGACGGCCATCCTTGCCGGCGACGCGCTGCAGGCCTTGGCCTTCGAGGTGCTGGCCGACGACGATACCCACTCCGACCCGGCGGTGCGCGCCCTGCTCGTCCATTCGCTGGCCCAGGCCGCGGGCGCGCGCGGCATGGCGGGAGGGCAGATGATCGATCTCCTCGCCCAGGCGACGGCGCTCTCCGAACACGAAGTGACGCGCCTGCAGCTGCTCAAGACCGGGCGGCTGATCACCTGGTGCTGCGAAGCCGGGGCGATGCTCGCCAAGGCGCCGCGGCCACAGTTCCTCGCCCTCTCCCACTACGGGCGCGACCTCGGGCTTGCGTTCCAGATCGCTGACGACATCCTCGACGCCACCGGGACCACCGAGGAAATCGGCAAGACGGCGCGCAAGGACGCAGCTTCCGGCAAGGCGACCCTCGTCTCGTTGATGGGGCTTGAGCGCGCGCGCGCCCACATGCGCTTCCTCGCCGACCAGGCGGTGGGACATCTGGACACCTTCGACGAGCGCGCCGAACTGTTGCGCGAGCTCGTCGCCTTCGTGATCTCCCGCAGGATGTGACGACGATGACCCCTGGCTCGCCCAAGCCTATGCTCGATCGGGTGCGGTTCCCGGCCGACCTGCGGAACTTCTCGGTCGCGCAGCTCAAGCAGCTCGCCGACGAGCTGAGGCGCGAGACGATCGAGGCCGTCTCCATCACCGGCGGCCATCTCGGCGCCTCGCTCGGCGTGGTGGAACTGACGGTCGCCCTCCACTACGTCTTCGACACGCCCCATGACCGCCTGATCTGGGACGTCGGGCACCAGACCTACCCGCACAAGATCCTGACCGGCCGCCGCGACCGCATCCGCACCCTGCGCCAGGGCGGGGGGCTGTCGGGCTTCGTGCGGCGCAGCGAGAGCGAATACGACGCCTTCGGCACCGCGCATTCCTCCACCTCGATCTCGGCCGGGCTCGGCATGGCGGTGGCGCGCGACCTCAAGGGCGAACGCCGGCACGTGGTCTGCGTCATCGGCGACGGCGCGATGAGCGCGGGCATGGCCTACGAGGCGATGAACAACGCGGGCGCGATGAAGTCGCGCCTGATCGTCATCCTCAACGACAACGACATGTCGATCGCGCCTCCCGTCGGCGCGATGAGCGCGTATCTTTCGCGCATCCTGTCGGGGCGCTCCTACACCGGGCTGCGCGAGGTCGCCGCGCGCATGGCCAAGCGCTTCCCCCGCCCCTTCGAGCGCACCGCCAAGCGCGCGGAGGAGATCGCCAAGTCGATCCTGACCGGAGGAACGCTGTTCGAGCTGATGGGGTTCTACTACGTCGGCCCCATCGACGGGCACAATCTCGACCACTTGCTGCCCGTGCTGCGCAACGTGCGCGAGGCCGAGGAAACGGTGGGCCCGATCCTCGTCCATGTCGTGACCCAGAAGGGCAAGGGCTATCCGCCGGCGGAGAAGGCGGCCGACAAGTACCACGGCGTCTCCACCTTCAACGTCGTCACCGGCGAGCAGGCGAAGCCCGCAGCGGGCCCTCCCTCCTACACCAAGGTGTTCGCCAACGCGCTGATCGCGGAGGCGGAACGCGATCCGGCGATCGTCGCCATCACCGCGGCGATGCCGTCGGGCACCGGCCTCGATCTGTTCCAGAAACGTTTCCCCCATCGCACCTTCGACGTCGGCATCGCCGAACAGCACGCCGTCACCTTCGCCGCCGGCATGGCCTGCGAGGGGCTGAAGCCCTTCGTCGCCATCTACTCCACCTTCCTGCAGCGCGCCTACGACCAGGTCGTGCACGACGTCGCTCTGCAGAACCTGCCCGTGCGCTTCGCCATGGACCGCGCCGGCCTCGTCGGCGCGGATGGCGCCACCCACGCCGGCTCCTTCGACATCGCCTATCTCGGCTGCGTCCCCAACATGGTGCTGATGGCGGCGGCCGACGAAGCGGAGCTCATGCACATGGTGGCCACCGCCGCCGCCCACGATGCGGGTCCGATCGCCTTCCGCTATCCGCGCGGCGAGGGGGTCGGGGTGGCTCTGCCCGAGCGCGGCACGCCGCTTCCGATCGGGCAAGGGGCGGATCCTTCGCGAGGGCACGGCGGTCGCCATCCTCTCCTACGGCGCACGCCTGCAGGAGTGCCTGAAAGCGGCGGACGAGCTCGCCGCGCGGGGGCTCCCCGCCACGGTCGCTGATGCGCGCTTTGCCAAGCCGCTGGATCGCGCCCTGGTGCATCGGCTCGCCCGCGAGCACGAGGTGCTGATCACCATCGAGGAGGGCGCCATCGGCGGCTTCGGCTCCTACGTGCTGCACGAGCTCGCGCACGCCGGGCTGCTCGAGAGCGGGCTGAAGGTGCGGCCGATGGTGCTGCCCGACCTCTTCATCGACCATGACAAGCCTTACGCGCAGTACGAAAAGGCGGGGCTGAACGCGCGGCACATCGTCGCCACCGCTCTCGCCGCTCTGGGACGCGAGGCCGTGGCGCAGCCCGTCCGGGCGTGAGACAGCGGCAGGGAGAGCCAGGGGGGAAGCCTGCGAAAGGAGAGCGGGGAACGGGCAGCGGGCGGCTGAGGCTCGATCAGGCCCTGGTGGAAAAGGGGTTGGCGGAGAGCCGCGCCCGCGCCCAGGCGCTCATCCTCGCCGGTCGAGTCTTCTCTGGCGACCGGCGCCTCGACAAGCCGGGAACCCCGGTCGCGGGCGATCTTCCCCTCGAGGTGCGGGGTCAGGATCACCCCTGGGTGAGCCGCGGCGGGGTCAAGCTTGCCGCCGCGCTCGACGCCTTCGGGCTTTCGCCGCAGGGCCGGGTCTGCCTCGACATCGGCGCCTCGACGGGGGGCTTCACCGACGTTCTGCTCGCGCGCGGCGCCGTCCGCGTGCACGCCGTCGATGTCGGTCACGGCCAACTCGCGTGGAAGTTGCAGCAGGACCCGCGCGTCGTCGTGCACGATCGCACCAATGCCCGCTTCCTCACGCCGGCACAGATCGGCGAGCCGATCGCCGCCCTCGTCTGCGACGTCTCCTTCATCGGGCTGGAAACGGTGCTGCCGGCGCCGCTTGCCCTCTGTTCACCCGGCGCGTGGGCAGTCGCCTTGATCAAGCCGCAGTTCGAGGCCGGCCCCCAAGTCGGTCGGCAAGGGCGGCGTGGTTCGCAGCGAAGCGGTGCGACGGCAGGTTTGCGAGCGGATCGCGCGCTGGTGGGCTGGCCTGCCCGGCTGGAGAGTGCTCGGCGTGATGCCGTCGCCGATTGCCGGCCGCGACGGCAATGTCGAATTCCTGATCGCGGCGCGGCGCGCCGCATGAGGTCGGCCGTTCTCCGGGCCGCATCCGTCACGCGGGGGCGGAGTGACGAAACGTCACGTCTGACATGCAAGTCGCAAGAAACGGTTTGACCCTCCTGTCGCAATTCTGCGATGGTGCTCGCGTTTCGGTTCCGGAGGGCGTGATGCGTTGGGGGTTTGCCGCCCTCGCCGCAGTGACGATGGTGGCATTGACGGATCCGATCCGTCTGTCGGCGGTTCAGCGGTCGGGGGGACAGACGCAAACCGGTGGTCCAGTTGGCGGGGCTCTTGACCGGGCTTCCCGGCTCGGCGCCGTCGGCCGTTGGCGCGTTCTCCCTGTTCGAGGATTTTCCCTTCTCGCCGACCCGTCCCGGCGAGGCCTCGGGCCTTGATCTCCCAACGCTGGAGGCGATCGCACTCGATCCTGATCCTGATCGCTTCGGCGAGGGGATCGCCCAGTCGTCCGGAAGGTTCGAGGCCCTCGATTTCGTCGCCGCCGGCGAAGAGCGCGGCCTTCCTGAACCGGCCGGCACTGCCGTGCTGGACACCGTCCTGTCCGATCCCTTGCTGCGGGATATCTTCGGCGCGGGCCCGCTCGCCCGCTTCCTTGACGAGATGCTGCGCGGGGCCCGAGGCGAAGGAAGCCCTGCCCTGGTCGCCTCTGCCTCGCCGACCCCTGAACCGGTTCGGCGGCGCTCCGAAGACCGTGCAAGCGGGCCGGGCCTTTGCGTCGAGTCCCGTGCCGTGGCCCGGGCTCTCCGGCGGCGCCCCTGGGCTTCTGCCGGCCCCGAGCGGGACGCCATCCGGCGGCGGCTCGAGCGGGAGCGGAGGCGGCGGGTCCGGCGGAAACGAACCGCCCTCCGTCGCCGTGCCCGAACCTGCTGCGCTCGCTGCGCTCCTCTCGGGCCTGATCGGGCTACTCGCCGCGACGCGCCGCCACGGGGGCTGACGCCGCCGGCCGCCGCACGGTGCGTCAGACGCCGAGGTCCCGTCGGCCACCGAGAATCCGGAGGGCTGACGCCGCCGGCCGCCGCACCGTGCATCAGACCGCCTCCTCGGCCCGCCTTACCGCTCTCTTGCGCGCGTTGGGGTCGAGCACCCGCTTGCGCAGCCTGATGGCGGAGGGTGTCACCTCGACGAGCTCGTCGTCGTCGATCCAGGCGATCGCCTGTTCGAGGCTCATCTTGCGGGCGGGAGTGAGCAGCATCGCGTCGTCCTTGCCGGCGGCGCGGATGTTGGTGAGCTTCTTCTCTCTGATCGGGTTGACCTCGAGGTCCTCGGCGCGGCTGTTCTCGCCGATGATCATGCCGACGTAGACCTTGTCGCCCGGCGAGACGAACAGCGTGCCGCGCTCCTGCAGATAGAACAGCGCATAGTGCACCGCTTCGCCGTCGGCATTGCTGATCAGCGCGCCGTTGCGCCTGCCCCTCGATCGGCCCCTTCCACGGCCCATAGCCGAGGAAGGAGCGGTTCATGATCCCCGACCCCCGCGTGTCGGTGAGGAACTCGCCGTGGTAGCCGATCAAGCCCCGCGAGGGGATGCGGAAGACGAGCCTGCGTTTTGCCGCCGCCCGAGGGCCGCATGTCGACCAGCTCGCCCTTGCGGGCGGAGAGCTTCTCCACCACCACGCCGACAAAGGCCTCGTCGAGATCGATGAGGACTTCCTCCATCGGCTCGAGGCGCTCTCCGGTCGCCTCGTCGCGGCGAAGCAGGACGCGCGGGCGGCCGATGGTCAGCTCGAAGCCCTCCCGCCGCATGGTCTCGATCAGCACGCCGAGCTGCAGCTCGCCGCGCCCGGCGACCTCGAAGGCGTCCGTCTCCTCCGCCTCGCGCACGCGGATCGCGATGTTGCCCTCGGCCTCGCGCAACAGCCGCTCGCGGATCTGGCGAGACTGGTCACCTTCTTGCCCTCGCGCCCGCCCAAGGGCCCGTCGTTGATGCGGAAGGTCATGGCGAGGGTGGGCGGGTCGACGGGGATCGCGGGCAGGGGTGTCGTGATCTCCGGGGAGCAGATCGTGTCCGGAACGGTCGCCGCCTCGAGCCCGGCGATGGCGACGATGTCGCCCGCCTCCGCCTCCTCGACCGCGCAGGCGATCGAGGCCGCGGAAGGCAAGAAGCCTGGTCAGCCGCCCCGTCTCCGCCACCGAGCCGTCCGCGCGCAGCACCTTCACCGCCATGTTGGTGCGCGCGCGCCCCTGCTCGATCCGCCCCGTCAGCACGCGCCCGAGGAACTGGTCGTATTCCAGGATGGTCGCGACCATGGCGAACGGGGCCTCGGGGTCGAGCGCCGGCGGCGGCACGTGGCTGAGGATGAGGTCGAACAGCGCGGAGAGGTCGCGCCTCGGCCCGTCCAGCGTCGCATCCGCCCAGCCCTGGCGGCCCGAAGCGTAGAGCATGGGGAAGTCGAGCTGCTCGTCCGAGGCGCCGAGGGCGGCGAACAGGTCGAAGACCTCCGCATGCACCTCGTCCGGGCCGGGCATCGGAACGATCCACCTTGTTGACGACCACGATGGGGCGCAGCCCGCGCGCAAGCGCCTTCGCCGACCACGAACTTGGTCTGCGGCAGCGGGCCTTCCGCCGCATCGACGAGCAGGATCGCGCCGTCCACCATGTTCAGGATGCGCTCGACCTCGCCGCCGAAATCGGCATGGCCCGGCGTGTCGACGATGTTGATCACCACCCCCTTCCACGTCACGGCGGTGCACTTGGCGAGGATGGTGATGCCGCGTTCGCGCTCGAGATCGTTGCGGTCGAGCGCGCGCTCCGCCACCTGCTGGTTCTCCCGGAAGGCGCCGGACTGGCGCAGGAGCTGGTCGACAAGCGTGGTCTTGCCGTGGTCGACATGGGCGATGATGGCGACGTTGCGCAGGGCGCGGGCAGTCATGGCTCGTCGGGTCCGTGTCGTGTTCCGCCCCTCACATAGGGGAGCGTGAAGCGAGGCGGCGAATGACGATCGCCCGTCAGGCGGCGAGCCGGCGCGACGACGAGGTCGGCAAGCCGCACCATCGGCCGCGCGCCGACATGGCTGATCGCCTCGGCGGCGGCGATCGCGCCGATCCGACCGCATTCGGCAAGCCCCCGGCCCCGCACGTAGCCCCAGAGGAACCCCGCGGCGTAGGCGTCTCCCGCCCCCGTCGTGTCCACCACCTCGGTCGGTTCGGCCGCGACCTCGACCACCCCGCCGGAGGCGACGATCACGCTGCCCTTCTCGCTCCGTGTCAGGCAGGCGATGGCGGTTTCCTCGCGCACCGCCGCGCAGGCCTGCTCGAACGTCTCGACCTCGTAGAGGGACAGGATCTCGCGCTCGTTCGCGAACAGGATGTCGACCTCCTCCCGGATCAGGCGCCGGAAGGCTTCGCGGTGGCGATCCACACAGAAGGGGTCGGAGAGGGTGAGCGCGACCTGCCGCCCCGCCGCATGCGCAACCCGCGCGGCCTTGCGGAAGGCGGCCTGGGCGGCGGGCGGGTCGAACAGGTAGCCTTCGAGGTAAGTGACGGCGGAGGCGGCGACGCGCGCCTCGTCCACGTCGCTCTCCGAGAGGGTGACGCAGGCGCCGAGATAGGTGTTCATGGTGCGCTGCGCGTCGGGGGTGACCAGGATCAGGCAGCGCGCCGTCGGCGCCCCGCCGTTCGCTGGCGGAGTGTCGAAGGCGACACCCGCGGCGCGGATGTCGTGGCGGAACACCGCGCCGAGCTGATCATCCGCCACCTTGCCGATGAAGGCGCCGCGGCCCCCGAGCGAGGCGAAGGCGGCAAGCGTGTTGGCCGCAGAACCGCCGGACATCTCCACCCCCGGCCCCATCGCGGCGTAGAGACGCTCGGCCTCCTCGGCGTCGATCAGGGTCATCGCTCCCTTGGCGAGGCGATGTTCGGCGAGGAAGGAGTCCTCGCAGCGCGCGATGACGTCGACGATGGCGTTGCCGATGCCGAGCAGCTCGAAGGTCGCAGCCATGGGGGATCCGGAAGGGTGAGAGGGAACGGCTGGGCGGCGTTTAGCGCGAAGGACCGGCGGGCGCCATGATCGCGGCCTGGGCCAAGGCGTTCGGCCAGCTCGGCGACCCTCGGCTGCGGCGCCCCGTGCTGTGGGGTGTCGCGGCCGGCGCGCTGCTGTTCGTGGGCCTGCTCGGGCTCGGCGGCTGGCTCGTCTCGCTCGCGCTCGCTGGTGGGGGCTGGCTCGAACGGGCGCTGACGGCCTTGGGGGGCCTCGCCGCCTTCCTGGTGGCCGTGGTCCTGTTCCAGCCCGCCTCCCTTGCCGTGACGGGGCTGCTGCTCGACGGCGTGGCCGAGGCGGTGGAGGCGCGGCACTACCCCGACCTTGCGCCCGCCCGCCCGGCGTCGATCGGGCAGCAGATCCTCGCCTCGCTTCGCCTTGCCGCCCGCGTGACGGCGCTCTCGCTTCTCGCCCTGCCGTTTGCCCTGCTTCTTCCGGGTGTCGGAAGCCTGATCTGGCTCGCCGTCTCGGCCTACGCGCTGTCGCGGGAGTACTTCGAGCTCGCCGCGCTCCGGCGCATGGACGCGAAGGAGGCGCGGGCGCTGCGGCGCGCCCACCGCCTTGCGCGTCTGGCTCGCCGGCCTCCCCGCCGCCCTGCTGATGCTCGCGCCCGTGGTGAACCTCGTCGTGCCGGTGATCGGCGCTGCGGCGTTCGTCCACGTGTGTCAGGAAACCACCCGGGGAAAGGGCCGATAGGCCCTTCCCCCGAACCCCCATCCCAGATACCGGTGCGGGGAAAGGGCCCATCGGCCCTTTCCCCGTGTTACCCTCGCCGATCGCCATGGACGAGGCGCGGTTCGCCGAGCTCATCCGGCGCCATCTCGCGTTCTATCGCGCGCTGGCGGAGGGGCGTCGCGCGCCCGCCACTCCCGCGCAGGAGCGCTTCGTCCGCGTCGCCCGCGGCGAGGCGCCGCCGCGAACCGAGCACGAGCGCGCCTTCCTGCTGTGGCGCGCGCGGGCCGAGGCCGCGGCGCGCGCTCTCGATGCCGAGGCCCTGCGCGAGGCCCGCCTCAGGCTGAAGCGCTCCCCCGCAACGCCTCCGCCGCCGCGGCGGCGCTGAGCGCCGCCTTCGCCGCCTTCGCCATCACGCCCGGCAGGCCCGCCCCCAACACCTCGTCGCGTGGCACGACGAACGCCGTCGCCGATCCGCTCCACCCGCCCTACCCGCACCGCGAGGTCGAGCGCGAAATGGGTGAACACGTGGCGCACCCTTCCCGCATCGGACCAGGGCACCGCGGCGGGCGCATGCACCAAGTGTCTCTGCCTCGCTCCACGGCTGCTCGCGCCAGGGTGTTCCGGGAAGTTCGAGCATGCCGCCGAGCAGGCCCTCGGGCGGGCGGCGGCGCAAGCAGCACGCGACCCGACGCGTCCTCCAGCCAGAAGGCGACGCCGAAACGCTGGCGGCGCTCAGCCCCTTCTCCGCCTTGCGCGGCAGGCGTGTCGGCGAGCCTCGGCGCGGTGTCCCGGCGCACCCCGAGCGCCAGGGGCAGAGGGCGCAGGCGGGCCGGCGCGGCGTGCACACCGTCGCCCCGAGGTCGAACAGCGCCTGCGCGAAGTCCCCGGGCGCGCGCCCGCGCCGCCTCCTGCCCGCCGAGACGCGCGCGCCAGCGCCCGAAGCCGCCCCCTCGCTCCCGGCAGCGGCTCCGCCACCGCGAACAGGCGAGCGACCACCCGCTCGACATTGCCGTCCACCGGCACCTCGGGACGGCCGAAGGCGATCGCTGCGATCGCCGCCGCGGTGTAGTCGCCCGACTCCCGGCAAGGCGCGCAGCCCTGTCCGCGTCGTCCGGAAAGCGCGCCTCGCTCCGCCACCACCTTGGCCGCGGCGTGCAGGTTGCGTGCCCGCGCGTAGTAGCCCAAGCCCGCCCAGGCCCGCGCCACCTCCTCCCAAGGAGCGGCGGCAAGTGCCTCCACAGTCGGGAAGCGGGCGAGGAAGGACGCGAATCTGGGGGCCACCGCCGCCACCGTGGTTTGCTGCAGCATGATCTCGGAGAGCCACACGCGGTACGGATCGGGCCGCGCCCCAGGCGGCGCCCGCCACGGCAGGTCGCGCCGATGCCGGTCATACCAGGCAAGCAAGACGTGCGCTGGCGGTGTGCTAGGCTCGCTCACGCGGCGAGGGTGGCGATGGCGAAGGAACCCGACAAGGCGGAGGGAGAGGGGCGGCGGCTTGCCATGGGCCCGGTCCCCGTGGCGCGCCTGGTCGCTGCCACCGCCAAGCCCCTGCTGCGACGTTCGGAAGGAGCACTCGCCCGCCTCGCCCTCGACTGGGCGGAGGTGGTGGGGCCTGACGCTCGCCGACGGTCACCGCTCCTGAACGCCTCACCGGCCAAGCCAAGAGCGGAGGGGTCTTGACCATCCGCGCCTCCGGGCCCGTCGCCCTGGAGGTGCAGCACCTCGCGCCACAACTCCTCGAGCGCATCGCCCGCCACCTCGGGCCCTGGCCGGGTCGCGCGGCTCAAGGTGGTGCAAGGGACCGCCTCAGGGGCTTGGCGGAGGAACAGGCGCCCTCCTCCCGTCCCTCCGCCAATCCGGCCGGTCGGACCCGCGGCGCCTTGCGCAATCGCTGCGCGCCGTCTGCGAAATGCCGCGAGGGGCCGCTCCGCGACGTCCCTCCTCCGCCTCGGGCGGACGCTTGGCCGGGGCGTGATCGGGCCGCTGCCCGGCGATCGCCCTAGACTGAGACCCTCGACCGGCCGGGCTGGCCGGCGCTATAACCACAACATCTCGTGGAGAGACGCGTGATCCACCGGCGCACCCTACTAGCGATTGTGGCTGTCGGCACGGCAGCCGCAGCCGCTGCCGCGCGCCCGCGCGCAAACCCTGCCCCCCGCTCGACGAGATGCTGGCCGAGCGCGCGGTCGGCCCCTCCGACGCCCCGGTGACGGTGATCGAGTACTTCTCCCTCACCTGCCCGGCCTGCGCGACCTTCCATCGCGACACCTGGCCGCGGGTTCGCGCCGACCTCGTGGAACGCGGGAGGGTCCGCCACGTCTTTGCCGACTTCCCGCTCGATCAGGCCGCACTCGCCGCCGCGATGCTGGCCCGCGCGCTCCCGGCCGAGCAGTACGAGCCCTTCGTCTCCATGCTCCTCTCCGCGCAGTCGCGCTGGGCGACACGGAACTTCCTCGAGGAGCTGGCGAAGCTCGCCGCGCTCGCCGGAATGAGCCGCGACACGTTCCAAGCCGCGCTGCGCAGCACGGAGCTGCAGCGCGGCGTGCTGGAAATCCGCCTCCGCGGCGAACAGGAGCATCGCGTCACCTCCACGCCGACCTTCATCTTCTCAGGCCGCGTGCCGGGGGTGGCGGGGGCGATCGGCTTCGAGCGCTACCTGCGCGAAACCGGGCTCGGCGGCTGAGGGAAGGGCATCTTGGGCCTCCGTTTCCTCCGCCTCCGCCTCACGGGCTTCAAGAGCTTCGTCGAGCCCACGACGGTGGAGATCCTGCCGGGGCTCACGGGCATCGTCGGCCCCAACGGCTGCGGCAAGTCGAACATCGTCGAGGCGCTGCGCTGGGCGATGGGCGAGACCTCCGCCAAGTCGCTGCGCGGGGGCGAGATGGAGGACGTGATCTTCGCCGGCACCTCCCTCCGTCCGGCGCGGCACTGGGCGGAAGTGGTGCTGACCCTGGAGGCCCCGCCCGGCGAGGCGCCCCACGCGCTCGCCACCGAAGCGAAGCCGGGCGAGACGCTCGAGTTCGACGTCGTGCGTCGGATCGAACGCGGCGGCGGTTCCACCTACCGGGTCAACGGCCGGGAATGGAAGGCGCGCGACGTGCAGCTCTTGTTCGCCGACGCTGCCACCGGGGCGAGGTCGGTCGCGATGGTGGGCCAAGGCAAGGTGGGGGCCCTCGTGAACGCCCGGCCCGAGGATCGGCGGAGCTTGCTCGAGGAGGCAGCCGGCATCACCGGCCTGCACGCCCGCCGCCACGAGGCCGAACTCAAGCTGCGCGCGGCGGAAGCGAACCTCGCCCGCGCCGATGATGTGCTCGGCACCCTCGAGGTCCGGCTCGCCCAACTGAAGAAGCAGGCCCGTCAAGCGACGCGTTACCGCAACCTCGCCGCCCAGATCCGGGAGGCGGAGGAGGTGTCTCCACGCCGCGCGGCTGGCGCGCGCCGCCGCCGATGTCGCCGGGGCCGAGGCCGCGCTGCACGAGACTCTGCGCGCGCAGGCGGAGGCGGCCGAGGCCGCGGCCGCCGCCTCGGCCCGCGCGGCAGAGACCGAAGCGGCCCTGCCTCCCCTGCGCGAGGCGGACGCCGAAGCTCGCAGCGCGGTTGAGCGGGCACGCGCCGAGGCCGCACGAGCCGAAGCCGAGGCGAAGTCGGCTGAGGAGGCGGTCGCGGCGGCCGAGGCCGCTCTCGCCCGGCTTGCGCGCGATCTCGCCCATGCCGAAGGGCTGCGGGCCGACGCTGCCGCCGCCCTCGCTCGCCTTGCCGACGAGGCAAGCCGCCTTCTGCCCCTGCACGAGGCGGCACCGGGCCGGATCGCAGAGGCCGAAGCGGCCCTCGCCACCGCGCAGGAAACCGTGCATGCCCGCGAGGCGGAGGCGCAGGAGGCGACGGAACAGGCTGCCGCCATCGTCGCCCGCGCCCAAGCGCTCGCGGCGAGGCTCAGCGCCGCCGAACGCGACGCCGCCAAGCATGCGGCGGAGGCGAAGCGGCTCGCCGCCGAACGCGCCTCCCTCGAGGCGCAGATGATCGCGGCCGCCGCCCTGCACGCGGGCGAAGCGTCGGTGCGCGAGGCGGAAGCGGCCCTCGCATCGGCCCGCGCCGAGGTCGAGGCCGCAGAGGCGGAGCGCAGCGCCGCCCACGCGGCCGCCGCCGAAGCGCTGAGGCGCGAGCAGGAGGCGGAGGCGGAGCGCACCCGGCTCGCCGCCGAGGCGCGCGGGCTCAACGACGCGCTTGCTCTGCGCGAGGACGAGCTCTGGCCGCCTCTCGTCGATGCGATCTCCGTCCCCGAGGGCCTGGAGACCGCGCTCGGCGCCGCTCTCGGCGAGGCTTTGGAGGCGACGACGGACGAGGCCGCGCCGCGTCGCTGGCGCGCGCTGCCGCCACTTCTGCCCGCCCAGCCGCTGCCTGAGGGCGCCGTGCCGCTCGCCTCCCTTGTCTCCGCCCCGCCCGAGCTCTCCCGGGCCCTGTCGCAGATCGGACTCGTCGCCGACGTCGCCGCCGGGGAGCGGCTCGCCCATGCCCTGCGCCCCGGCCAGATCCTCGTCTGCCGCGAGGGCTCCGTCTGGCGCTGGGACGGCTACGCTGTGCGCGCCGGCACCCCGACCGCCGCCGCGACCCGCCTCGCGCAGCGCAACCGCCTTGCCGGCTTGCGCATCCGCCTCGCCGAGGCTGAGGCCGAGGCCGCGCGAGCCAAGGCCGGCCATGAGCGCGCCGCCGCCGCTGAGGCCCGCGCGATTGCCCGCGAGAAGGCCGCCCGCGAGGCGCGGGCTGACGGCCGAACGGCGGCTTGAGGCTGCGCGGCGGGAGCTTGCCTCCCTCACCGCCCGGGCCGCCGCCGCCTCGAGCCGGCTCGCCGCCCTCGCCGCCCAGGAGGAGCGGCTCGCCCAGGCGCGCAGCGAAGCCGAGGAGACTCTTCGGGCCCTGCGCGCCGAAGCTGCCGCCCTTCCCCCGCTCGCCGAAGCCGAGGCCCGCCGCGCCGAGGCCCGCGCCGCGCTCGCCGAGGCACGCAAGGCGGAATCCGAGGCGCGCGCAGCCCTCGAGGTGGCGTGCCGCGAGGCCGCCTCGCTTGCCGCACGGCTTGCCGCCATCGCCCAGGAGACGGCGGCGTGGCAGGCGCGGGCGGAGGAGGCCGAGGCCCGGCTTGCCGAGCTTTCCGCCCGACGCGCCGAGGCCGAGGCCGAGCGCGCCCGGCTCGCCGACGCGCCGGCCCGGGCAGCGGCGGCGAGATCGGCCGCCTTCGATGCGCTCGCCGAAGCCGAGGGGGCGAGGCGCGCCGCGGCCGATGCGCTCGCGCGCGCCGAAGCCGAGGCCGCCCGCGCCGCCCGCGCCGCCCGCGCCGCCGATTCCGCGCTCGGCCAAGCGCGCGAAGCGCTGGTTCGTGCCGAGGAGCGGCTGAACCAGGCGCGCGCCGCAGCCTCCGACCTCGCGCGCGAGGTGGCGGAACGGCTCGGCGTGCCTGCCGAGACCCTCACCGCCCGGGTCACTGTCGCCGAGCCGCACCACGAGGCGGAAGCGGCCGCCGCGCGCCGGCTCGAAAAGCTCATCCGCGAGCGCGACGGCATCGGCCCCGTCAACCTCGCCGCCGAGGCGGAGATGACGGAGGTGGAGGAGCGGATCGCCACCCTTGCCGCCGAGCGCGCCGACCTTGTCTCCGCCATCGCCAAGCTCCGGGGCGCGATCGGGGCGCTGAACCGCGAGGGGCGAGAGCGGCTCACCGCCCGCTTCGCCGAGGTCGATCGGCATTTCCGCGACCTCTTCGTCCGCCTGTTCGGCGGGGGGCGGGCGCAGCTCGCGTTGATCGACAGCGACGACCCGCTCGAGGCCGGGCTCGAGATCATGGCCGAGCCGCCGGGAAAGAAGCTCGCCGCCCTGTCCTTGCTGTCGGGGGGCGAGCAGGCGCTGACCGCGCTCGCCCTGATCTTCGCCGTCTTCCTCACCAACCCCGCGCCGATTTGCGTGCTCGACGAGGTCGATGCGCCGCTCGACGATGCGAACGTGGATCGGTTCTGCGCCTTGCTCGAGGAGATCGCGCGCGGCACCGGCACGCGCTTCCTCATCGTCACCCACCACCGGCTGACCATGGCGCGGATGGATCGCCTGTACGGGGTGACGATGGCGGAGCGCGGTGTTTCGCAGCTCGTCTCGGTCGATCTCGCCGCCGCCGAGGCCCTGGTGCCGCAGGCGATCGCGGCGGAGTAGCGGAGAGCGTGGTGTTCGCTGTGCTGCAGCGCCGCGCGTTTCTTGACACCCCCCGCCACCGCCGCTAGGAGGCTCGCGCCTTCCGGGCGCGGTTGACGGCGAGCGGAGGAGCATCGGGTTGGACGATCCCCCCCGCGCTGGGCGGCCGGAGAGCTTCGAGGAGAGGCTTCAGGCGGCGCGCGACCGGGCCGGTCTCGACGGCAAGGGCGCCGCGGGTGGGGGAGAAGGGGCGAGCCCCTGGGGCCTCGGCCTGCGCGCCGGGCTTGAGGTGGCGTCCGCCCTCGCCGTCGGGGTGGGCATTGGGCTTGCTCTCGACGGGTGGCTCGGCACCCGGCCGCTCTTTCTCGTGCTGTTCCTGTTCCTGGGAGGTGCCGCCGGAGTCCTCAACGTGCACCGCCTCATCCTGGGCCGCGGCACGCGGGGGTCGAACGTTGATCGGGGGAAGTGAATGGCCGCCGAAGGCAAGACGATCGACGCGCTGAGCCAGTTCGCGCTCTCGCCCATCGTCGCCGGCTTCACCAACTCCAACTTTTACATGCTGGTCGCGGCCGGGGCGATTTCCGCCCTGATGATCCTCGGCATGAGGCCGCGCGCCATGGTGCCCGGGCGGCTGCAGAGCCTTGCCGAAGTGGCCTACGAGTTCGTCGCCGGCATGGTGAAGGAACAGGTCGGCAAGGAGGGCATGAAGTACTTCCCCTTCGTGTTCACGCTCTTCACGTTCATCCTGTTCGGCAACATGCTGGGCATGCTGCCCTACGCCTTCACCTTCACGAGCCATATCGCGGTCACGTTCACGCTTGCGCTGATCGTCTTCATCCTGGTCACGGCGGTGGCCATCGCGATCCACGGGGTAGGGTTTTTCGGCTACTTCCTTCCCAAAGGCGTGCCGGTAGCGATGGCGCCGATCATCATCCCGGTCGAGATCATCTCCTACCTCTCGCGGGTGGTGTCGCTCAGCGTGCGGCTGTTCGCCAACATGGTCGCCGGGCACGTGATGCTGAAGGTGTTCGCGACCTTCGTCGTGCTGCTCGGCGGGCTTGGCTTCCTCGGCGTCATCGGCGCCGCCGCACCGCTCGCGCTGAACGTCGCGCTCGTCGGCTTCGAGTTCCTGGTCGCGTTCCTGCAAGCCTACGTGTTCGCGATCCTCACCTGCATCTACCTGCACGACGCCGTGCATCTGCACTGAGCCAAAGGCACGGCGAAGCGAGCCCCCTCAACCGTCACAGCAAGGGAACACCACCATGGACCTTGAAGCCGCCAAGGCGCTCGGAGCCGGTCTCGCCGTGATCGCCCTGTCCGGGGTGGGCCTCGGCATCGGCCACATCTTCTCCTCGCTGATCTCCTCGGTCGCGCGCAACCCATCCGCTCGCGACGCGGTCTTTCCGATCGGCATCCTGGGCTTCGCTCTGACGGAAGCGGTGGCTCTGTTCGCCCTGCTGATCGCCTTCCTCATCCTGTTCACCTGACGTCTTGGGGCCTCCCGCGGTTGCGGAGCGACGCGCCATGCCACAGCTCGACTTCGGCAATCCGCTGATTTTGAGCCAGCTGTTCTGGCTTCTGGTCATCTTCGGCGCACTCTACCTGATCCTGTCGAAGGTGGCGCTTCCTCCCGTCGCCTCGGTCCTGGAGGAGCGGGCGAGCAGGATCGCCGCCGACCTCGAGCGGGCGCGGGCGCTGAAGGAGGAAGCGGACGCCGCAATCGCCGAAGCCGAACGGGCGCAGGCGAAGGCGCGCGCCGAGGCGCAGGCCGCGATCCGCTCCGCCATCGAGCAGGCCAAGGCCGAAGCCGCGAAGGCGGAAGCCGAGCAGGCGGCGCGTCTGGCGAGGCAGATCAAGGACGCCGAGGCGCGCATCGCCGAGGCGCGGGCGAGAGCGGAAGCCGCCATCGGCGAGGTCGCCGTGGCCGCCGCGCAGGCGGCGACCGCGCGGCTGATCGGCGTTTCGCCCGACCCCGCACGGGTCCAGGCCGCGGTGGCCGAGGCCATCGCCGCCCGCGGTTAAGGGGAGCTTGGCATGGGCGGGCTGCCGCTGAACGACCCGAAGTTCTGGGTCGCGGTCTCGTTCTTCGTCTTCCTCGCCGTCGCCTGGAAGCCATTGATCCTGCGCATCCTCCGGCTGCTCGATGCGCGGGCGGAACGGATCCGGTCCGAGATCGCCGAAGCCGAGCGGCTGCGCGCGGAAGCCGAGGCGCTTCTGCGCGATGCCAAGGCGAGGCACGAGGCGGCGAAGGCGGAGGCGGAGGCCATGCTCGCCCACGCCCGGGAGGAGGCCGAGCGCGTGGCGAAGGAGCTCGCCGAAGCGACGGCAGCGGCGATGGCGCGGCGCGAAAGGATGGCTCTGGATCGCATCGCCGCAGCCGAGGCCGAGGCAGCGGCTTCCATCCGCGCCAAGGCGGCCGAGCTTGCGGTGGCCGCGACCAAGCGTCTCATCGCCGACCACCTCACCCCCGACCGTCACGCCGCCCTGATCGGCCGCGCGATCGACGATTTGCCGCAGAAGCTGCACTGACGGGGGCAGGAGGGCGGCTCGCCGCCGCTTCGCCCTGCCGCAACGTCCGGCGCGGTGAAGGAGGGCGCTCGTCCGCAGGCGCGGCCTCGGTTTTGCTAGCCCTGGCAGCGAGGGGACCGGTCGCCGTTCACGGGGAGAGGCGATGAGCATCCATGTCGCGCTGACGCACCAGACCTCCTATCGCTACGACCGCCTGGTCAGTCTCGGGCCGCAGACCATCCGCCTGCGCCCTGCTCCGCACTGTCGCACGCCCATCCTCGCCTATTCGCTGCAGGTCGAACCGAAGCCCCACTTCCTGAACTGGGTGCAGGACCCGCAGGGCAACTTCCTCGCCCGCGTCGTGTTCCCCGAGCGGGTGAATCGTTTCGAGGTCGTGGTCGACCTCGTCGCCGACATGGCGACCATCAACCCCTTCGATTTCTTTCTCGAACCCCAGGCCGAGACGGTTCCGTTCGACTACGACCACGTGCTCGACCAGGAACTCGCCCCGTTCCGTCGGCTGGAACCGCAAGGGCCCCTCTTCTCCGCCTTCCTTTCCTCCATCCCGCGCGACCGCCAGTCCACGGTCGCCTTCCTGGTCGATCTCAACCGGCGGCTTTCGCGCGAGATCGCCTACATCGTGCGGATGGAGCCCGGCGTGTGGTCGCCGGAAGAGACGCTGCGCCAAGGCAAGGGCTCCTGCCGCGACACGGGCTGGCTTCTCGTGCAGCTCCTGCGCCACCTCGGCTTCGCCGCCCGGTTCTGCTCCGGCTACCTGATCCAGCTCGTCGCCGACGAGAAGCCGCTGGAGGGCCCTGCCGGCCCGCCCGCCGACTTCACCGACCTGCACGCCTGGGCGGAGGTCTATCTCCCCGGGGCGGGCTGGGTCGGGCTCGACCCGACCTCTGGCCTGTTCGCCGGAGAAGGCCACATCCCGCTCGCCGCCACGCCCGATCCGGTGTCCGCCGCCCCTGTCTCCGGCCTCGTCGAGAAGTGCGAGGTCGACTTCTCGTTTTCGATGGCCGTGCGACGGGTGGCGGAGACCCCGCGCGTCACCAAGCCCTACACCGAGGAGCAATGGGCGGCGATCGAGGCGGCGGGGCATGCGGTCGATGCCCGCCTCGAGCGCGCCGCCGTCCGCCTCACCATGGGGGGCGAGCCCACCTTCGTCTCGGCCACCGACCGCGAGGGGGCGGAGTGGACCACGGATGCGCTCGGCCCCACCAAGCGCGCCATCGCCGGGCGGCTCCTGCGCCGTCTGCACGCGGCCTGGGCGCCGGGCGGCGCGCTGCAGTACGCGCAAGGGAAGTGGTATCCGGGCGAGCAGCTGCCGCGTTGGGCGCTGTATGCGCACTGGCGCACCGACGGCGAGCCGGTCTGGCGTGACCCCGCCCTGTTCGCCTCGGACGACGACCGCGACGATGCCGATGCCGCGCTCGCCGCGCGCTTCGCCGCCCGCCTCGCCGAGCGGCTGCAGGTCGACCCCGCCTGCGCCATCCCGGCCTACGAGGACATCCACTACTACCTCTGGCGCGAACGTCGCCTGCCCGCCAACGTGGTCGCCGAGGACGCCAAGCTGAAGGATCCGCTCGAGCGCGCCCGGCTCGCCCGCGTGTTCGAGCAGGGTCTGGGTTCACCGGTCGGCACCGTGCTGCCGCTACGGCGGGTAGGGCTCGGAGCCGATCGCCGCTGGCAGACCGGGCGGTGGTTCTTTCGCCCGGGCGTGATGTTCCTGATCCCAGGCGACTCGCCGATCGGCTTCCGGCTGCCGCTGGAGAGCCTGCCGTGGGCCTCCGAGGCGTCGATCGACACCGAACCGCCCCAGGACCCGTTCGCCACCACGCCTCTGCCGCCCCGCGCGCGGCTGGGCCGCCCAGGAGAAGGCGTGATCCAGCCGGTGATCGACCAGCGCCTGCCGGAACCGGGCCGGGCGGAGCCCGACGTGGTGCGCACCGCGCTGTGCGTCGAACCGCGCGGGGGCTTGCTGCACGTGTTCCTGCCACCTGTGGCCAGCGCCGAGGACTGGCTCGACCTCGTCGCCGCGGTCGAGGACACGGCCGAGGAGCTTGGCCGCAAGCTCATCCTCGAAGGCTATCTTCCGCCCTACCACCCGGGGCTTCGCCACTTCTCCATCACCCCCGACCCGGGCGTGATCGAGGTCAACGTGCACCCGGCCGCCTCCTGGGCGGAGTTGGTCGAGCGCACCCGCACGCTCTACGAGGAGGCGCGCCTCGTCGGTCTGGCGGCGGAGAAGTTCGACATCGACGGCCGCCACGTCGGCACCGGGGGAGGCAACCACGTGGTGCTCGGGGGGCCCGCTCCGGCCGACAGCCCGTTCCTCCGCCGCCCCGACCTGCTGAAGAGCCTTCTCGGCTTCTGGCACAACCATCCCTCGCTCTCCTACCTCTTCTCCGGCCAGTTCATCGGCCCAACCAGCCAGCACCCGCGGGTGGACGAGGCCCGCAACGACAGCCTCTACGAGCTCGAGATCGCCTTCTCCAAGGTGGCGGCCGGGGTGGAGACGCCGCCGTGGCTCGTCGATCGCCTGTTCCGCAACCTGCTGGTCGACGTCACCGGCAACACGCACCGCACCGAGTTCTGCATCGACAAGCTCTACGACCCGGGCTCGGCGGGCGGGCGACGGGGCCTAGTCGAGTTCCGCGCCTTCGAGATGCCCCCGCATTGGCGGATGAGCCTCGTTCAGCAGCTCCTCTTGCGCGCCGCCATCGCTGCCTTCTGGGAGAACCCTTACGAACGGCGGCTGATCCGCTGGGGCACGCGCCTGCATGACGAGTTCATGCTGCCCCACTTCGTCGAGCAGGATTTCCGCGACGTGCTGGAGGAGCTCGCCGAGCACGGCTTCCCGCTCGAGCCCGGGTGGTTCGCGCCTCACCTCGAGTTCCGCTTTCCGACCATCGGCACCATCACCGTGCGGGGGATGACGCTCGAGCTTCGTCGCGCGCTCGAGCCCTGGCACGTGCTCGGCGAGGAGGCCTACGCAGGCGGCACCGTGCGCTACGTCGATTCCTCTGTGGAACGGGTGCAGGCCAAGGTCTCGGGCTGGCTGGAGGAGCGCTTCCAGCTCGTCTGCAACGGCGTGGCGGTCCCGCTCGCGCCCACCGGCACGGAGGGCGAGTTCGTCGCCGGCGTGCGCTTCAAGGCCTGGCAGCCTCCATCGGCGCTGCATCCGACCATCGGGGCGCAGGTGCCTCTGGTGTTCGACGTCTACGACACCTGGTCCGGGCGTTCGCTTGGGGGATGCACCTATCATGTCGCCCACCCCGGCGGGCGCGCCTACGAGACCTTCCCGGTGAACGCGAACGAGGCGGAAGCCCGTCGTCGGTCGCGGTTCTTGCCCATCGGCCACAGCCCTGGCCCGATGCCGCCGCCCAAGCACGGCATCAGCCGCGAGCACCCGCGCACGCTCGATCTGAGGCGTTTCGCGTGAGGCTCAAGGCGGCTGAGCGCTGTCAGAGCGTGGTCGGGGCGACCTCGCCGCGCTCGATGCGGTAGGCGGTCTCGACCATCGGCTTGAGCAGGTCGGGGTTGCTTTCGGTGATCAGGATCGCGAGCTCGGGCTCGGCGGCGCGCAGACGCGCGAGCGCTTCGGCGTAGCGTTTCGCCAGCGCAGGAGCGAGGCCCTGGAACGGCTCATCCAGCAGCACGAGTTTCGTTCCCGTCATCAGCGCCCGCCCGAGCGCCACCATCTTGCCCTGCCCGCCGGAGAGGCCCCCGGCCCTGCGGGAGCGAAGCTCGACGAGTTCAGGAAGGATGGCGAACACCTTCTCCAGCCGCCGCCCGACCTCAGCCGCGCCGAGACCGAGCACCTCGGCCGGCAGCCTGAGGTTCTCCTCCACGGTGAAGCCCGCGAAGAGGCGTCGGTCCTCCGGCGCATAGCCGATGGCGAGAGCGGTGCGCCGATGCGCGGGCATCCGCGCGAGATCCTCCCCGTGGAAGCTCAGCCTGCCCGCAGCGAGCGGAGCGAGGCCCATGATCGCGCGCAACGTCGTGGTCTTGCCCGCCCCGTTGCGTCCGATGAGGGCGACGCGCGCGCCGGCCGCGACGACAAGATCGACCCCGCGCAGCACCCGCGTGCCTGCGATCGCGACCTCGACCCGTTCAAGCGCCAGCATGCGCCCTCTCGACGCCGATCACTTCCCTCAGCACCGCCGGATCGGCGAGGATGTCCCCTGGCGGCCCGGAGGCCAGGATCCTGCCCTGGCTCCAGACCGCGACGCGGTCGGCATAGCGTTCCACCACCTCCATGTCGTGCTCGACGAAGACCGCGGTGGTGCCGCGCGCGCGCAGCGCCGCGACCAGAGTGTCCATGATGGCGAACTTCTCGGCGGAAGCCACACCCGAGGTCGGTTCGTCCATCAGCAAGAGCTTCGGTTCGAGGGCCATCGCCATCGCCACGTCGGTGAGCTTGCGTGCTCCTTCGTTGAGTTCGCTGGCCCGGGCGGTGGCGAGGGCGGCGAGGCCGAACCGCTCGAGCAGACGCATCGCCTCGCCGGCGGTGGCGCTATCGAGGAGCGGGGTGAAGGCACGCCAGAACCCCCGTCGCGCTGCGACCTTCAGCGCGACGTTCTCGATCACCGTCTGTTCGCTGAAGAGCTGAGGGATCTGGAAGCTGCGCGCGATGCCGCGGCGGACGATCGCGCGCGGGGCAAGCCCGGTGATGTCGTCTCCGCCGAACAGGATCCTGCCCGACTGCGGCCTAAGATAACCGGTGGCCATGTTGATGAAGGTGGTCTTGCCGGCACCGTTCGGGCCGATGATGGCGAGGATCTCGCCCTCGGCGATGTCGAGATCGACCCCATCGGCCGCACGCACGCCGCCGAAGGCGAGCGCGAGCCCTCGCGCGCGGAGAAGAGGCGCCGTCATGCGCGCGCCCGCCTGCGCACGAGCAGGTCCTCATAGAGCCCCCACAGGCCCCTCGAGGCGAACAGGATGATGCCGAGCAGCACGGCCCCGAGAACCATCTGCCACGCATCCGGCAGCGCCGCTGCGGCATAGACCCGAACGAGCTCGTAGACGATCGCACCGAGATAGGGGCCCACAATGCTTCCCCCGCCGCCGAGGATGGCGATGAACACGAGCTCGCCCGACTGCGTCCAGTAGGCGAGATGGGGGGTGACGTGCAGCGTGGTGCAGGCGACGAGGCCGCCGGCGAGGCCGCCGAGCGCGGCCGAGGCGGCATAGGCAACGAGAAGGACGTTGCGCGCCGAGAGCCCCGCGAACTCGAGCCGGGTCTCGCGCGTCTTGATCGCCGCGAGCGCCTGGCCGACCGGCGAGAGGAGGAAGCGCGCCGCAAGCCAGCCGAGCCCGAGTGCTGCCGCAAGCGAAAAACCGAGCACAGTCCATTCGTAAGGCACGCGGTCAAGCGCAAGCCCGGCGATGGTCGGCCGAAGCACCCGGATCCCGTCCGTTCCCTTGGTGATCGCGTAGAGCTTCTCGAGCAGGGAATGGAACACCATCGAAAAGGCGAGATTGAGCATGCCGAAGAAGATGTCGCGGTAGCGCGCGACGAAGAGACCGATCGCGACCCCGACGGAAAGCGCGACGGCCGCCGCTGCCCCCACCAGGACGAGAAGTTCGGAGACGGCGGGGCGAAGGAAAGCGACCGTGTAGGCGCCGATCGCCATGTACAGCGCGTGCCCGAAGCTCACCTGCCCCGCGCGCAAGAGGAGCAGGATCCCCATCACCGCAAGACCCTTGGCAAGCGCCACGGTGAGGACGAACTTCAGCCATGGCGCAAGCGCGGCGGCAGCGAGAACGCCGACCGCCCCGCCGACCGCAGCGAGACGCACGCCGACCGCCATCAGACGCGCCTCAGCTGCGGGCGGCCGAAAAGGCCGTGCGGTCGCACGAGCAGAACCGCGACCATGATCAGGTAGGGAATCACCACCTCGAATTCGGGAGCGAAATAGACCGCGACCGACCGACCAAGCCCGATCAGGAGGGCGGTCAGCGCCGCACCCTCGATCTGCCCGAGGCCGGCCGTGGCGACGACCGCGAAGGAGAGCACGATCATGTTCACCCCGATTCCCGGCACAAGGCTCGTCGTCGGCGAAGCAAGCGCCCCACCCAAGGCGGCGAGGGCCACACCGAACGTGAAGGTGACGAGATAGACGCGGTCGGCATTGATACCGAGCGCAATCGCCGCCTCGCGGTCTTCCGTCACCGCAACGATCAGCCGGCCCGTCAGCGTGCGGCGGAGGAACCACATCAGTCCGATGAGCACCGCAAGGGCCAGCCCAGGCAGGAGATAGAGCTGGTACGCGGTGTAGACGATGTCGCCGACCGCGACCTGGCCGAGGCTGCGCACCGGCGCATCCTGGAAGATGGGCTGCACGCCCCATAGGAGCTTCTGCACGTCCTCCAGGATCATGAAGAGCGCGAAGGTGACGAGCAGCTGCAGGACCTGTTCCTTGTCGTAGATGCGGGCCAACAGCAGGCGCTCGACCAGCGGGCCCAGCAAGGCGCCGACGACGGCCGAGGCGACGAGCAGGGCGGGCAAGGCGAGAGCGGGCGCAAGCCCGGCCGCGCCGATCGCCGCACCGAGGGAGGCCGCGGTGTAGGCGCCGATCGCGAAGAACGAGCCGTGCGCGACGTTCAGCACCCGGAGCACGCCGAAGATCAGCGTGAGCCCGACCGCGACCATGAACACCTGCGCGGCAGTAGGCGAGGCCGTCGAGGACGGCGAGCAAAAGGAGAAGCGCCATCTCGCTTCGTCGGCGTCAGGCAGCCAGCTTCCGCGCGACCGCCTGCGCCACCCTCCGGCTCAGGCGCGGTAGGGAATTTCCGCTGGCGCCCTCTGCACCGCCGCCGGGGTGAGCAGCCGGACCCAATCGAGCCCCTTCGTGCCGATCGGGTTCATGGTGAGCTCGGGCGGGAACAGCACCATGCGGTCGATGACGGGGAAGGGATACTCGGGCACATGCTTGGTGACGCCGACCAGCATGGGCTCCAGGCCCTGGCCGTCCTCGCGGATCCTCATCCGCCCCGTCAGATGCTGGAACTCGAGCCCGCGCAGCGTGTCCATCAGCTGCTCGCGCGAGGGCCAGGCGCCGCCGTTGGCGGCGATCGCCTTCTCGTAGGCGGCCTTCAGGGCAAAGAGGGCCTGCGCCATGTGGAAGGTGGGATAGATCGGGTACAGATTGAACCGCGACCGGTACGACTGCACGAAGTCCCGAAGCAGCGGCGTGTCCTTGGCCAGCGGGTGGAGGAACCAATGGTCGCCGCGCGCGCCGACGATCACCCCCTCGGGCAGCGTCCTGCCCACGCGTTCCAGGCTCGATTCGGCGAGCGGCAGCACGAAGGTCGAGCGTTCGAACAGACGCCGTTCCGCCGCCTGCCGGATGAAGGTGTCAAGCTCCCCGCCCCAGGAGGTGGAGAAGATCACGTCCGGCCTCAGCGCAAGGAGGCGCGTGATCTCGGTCGAGAAGTCGGTGGCGCCGAAACGGGGAAAGAGCTCGGCCACCACCCGAACGCCGGGCTTCACCGCGTCCATCGCCGCCTTCCAGATCGCCCAGGAGTCGCGCCCCCAGGCGTAGTCCTGGTTGACCACGGCCAGCGTGCGGAACTCGGGCCGCACCTTGGCGAGGTAGAGAAGAGGGGCGACGATCTCCGGGACCGCATTGGCCTGCGTGCGCACTGCGTAGCGGTACGACGCCTCCTCGAAGATCCGCTGCGTGCCGCAGTCCCACAGGATCGTCGGCATGCGCAGCTGCTCGGCAAGCGGCGCGACGGCGAGGCAGGAGCCGGACGAGATGGAGGCGAGCATCACGTCCACGCCCTCGTTCTGCACCAGCCGCCGGCACTCGCCGAGCAGGAAATCCACCCCCGGCGCCTCGTCGATCACGATGGACCGCAGCGGCACCCCGCCGATGCCGCCTGCCCGGTTCAACTGCTCGATGAGGAGGTCGGCGGCATTCCGCCCAGGCACGCCGAACACCGAGGCCGGGCCGGAGAGAAAGGTGGAAATGCCGATCTTCAGCTCGCTCGGCCTGCGCTGCCCGATCGCCGAGCGCGGCAGCAGGACGGGCAGGGCCAAGCCGGCGGTGGCCGCCGAGAGCAGACGGCGACGCGTCGAGGTCAGCACGATTCGTTCCTCCCTAAGTGTTCCCCGGACCCGTCTCGCGCGGCCCGTCACTGCCGGATGCTAGCGCGCGGCCGAACCGGCGCAAGGGAGGCAAAGGCGCATCAGCCCGCCGCCACGCGACGGAGCGGGGCCGGCGTGCGGCTGGCGTGGGGACAGTCGCCGTGCACCTTCGGGCAGGTCCGCCCGCCGCGGAAGCTGCACAGCGTACGCTCCGAGCCCCCGCGTGCGGCGCACCAGAGAGGCGAGCGAGGCGATGAACCCGGCGTCGGAATTCTGCGCGGGTGCGCGGAAATAGGCCGGCACGCCGAAATGCTTCGCCTCTTCGCGATACTCGATGTCGAGTTCCACCAGCGTTTCGCTGTGCTCGGAGACGAAGGCGATCGGCACCACCAGGATGGCGACCTTGTCCCGGCTCGGCGCGCTTGATCTCCTCCTCGGTCGAAGGGCCGATCCATTTCTGCGGCGTCACGCGCGACTGGTAGCAGACGACATGGTCGAGCTCCGGCACGTCCATCGCCGCGACCACGGCGGCGACCGTCTGCTCGACCTGCCACTGGTAGGGGTCGCCCGCCTTGACGATGCTTTCCGGCAGGCCGTGCGCGCTGAACAGGACGCGAAGCGGGATCGCGGGATCGAGTTCGGCGCGTGCCTTGTCATAGGCCCGTCGCACGATGGCCGCCGTCGCGCCGACGAAACCGGGATCGGAATGATAGCAGCAGATGATCCTGGTCGGCGCCACCAAGCCCCACCTTGGCCGCCGCCTCCCGCCAGGCGTCGAGCGAGGAGCCGGAGGTGGTGGTGGAGAACTGCGGATAGAGCGGCAACAGGACGACCTCGTCGGGACTCCCAGTCGCGCACCGCACGAGCCACCTCCTCGCTCATCGGGTGCCAGTAGCGCATGGCGACGAAGCAGCTTGCGCCTCGAGTCTCGGGCTCGCAAGGCCTGTTCGAGCGCCCGCGCCTGCTGTTCGGTCAGTTCGAGAAGCGGCGACCCGCCGCCCAAGATCTCGTAGTTCTCGGTTGCCGGGCCAAGGCGACGCTTGGTGATCAGCCAAGCGAGAAGCTGACGGATGGGCGAGGGGGCGCGGATGATCGCGCGGTCGGAGAACAGGTTGTAGAGGAAGGGACGGACGTTTTCGATCCGGTCCGGCCCGCCGAGGTTGAACAGCACGATGGCGACCCGCGGCGTGGCCCGTCCCGCCTTCGGGCGGTCGGCATCGATCAGGGCCGTCACGGTGTCCATCACGCTCGAGGCTCCAGGCTCACGAGCCCCTCAGATAAGGACGAACGGCGCGGCGTCCAGTCGCCGCCGCTCAGCGCGGCGACCGCACGATCGCCAACAGTTCGGCCACGTGGTCCGGCGGGGTTTCCGGCACGATGCCATGGCCGAGATTGACGATCCAGGGCCTGCCCCGAGTGTCGGCCAGCAGGGCTTCGGTCTCCGCCTGCAGGGCCCTGCCGCCCGCAACCAGGGCCATCGGGTCGAGGTTTCCCTGCCCGGCCGTTCCTGCCGGCAGCATGCGCGCGGCCCAAGCCGCCGGCATCGCGGTGTCGACCCCGACTGCGTTTACCTTGGTGGTCGCGGCGTAGTCCGCCAGCATCGGCCCCGCTCCGCGCGGGAAGCCGATGATGGGCAGCGCCGGGAAGCGTTCGCGGAGGGCCTGGACGAGACGCGCCGTCGGCTCGATCACCCAGGCGCGGAACTGCGACGGGCTCAGCACACCGGCCCAGGAATCGAACAGCATCAGCGCCTCTGCCCCCGCCTCGGCCTGGTCGAGGAGATAGGCAAGCGTGGCCTCCTCCAGGCGGGAGACGAGGGCGGCGAAAACCTCCGCCTCGGCGTAGGCCATGCGGCGGGCGGCGGCGAAATCGCGCGATCCTCCACCCTCGACCATGTAGGCGGCGACGGTGAAGGGCGCGCCGGCGAAGCCGATCAGCGTCACCTCCGGGGGAAGGGTGCGGCGGAGCCGGCGCACGGTCTCCATCACCGGAGCCCAGACATCGCGCGCTCGGGCAAGGTCGAGGGCCTCGATGTCGGCCCGCCCCGTCACACGGGCAAGCACCGGGCCTTCGCCCGCCTCGAAGCGCACCGGGTGACCGAGCGCGAAGGGAGGCACCAGGATGTCGCTGAACAGGATCGCCGCGTCGAGCCGATAGCGCCGGATCGGCTGCAGGGTCACTTCCGCGGCCAGTTCAGGGGACAGGCAAAAGGCAAGAAAGTCGCGTGCCTCTGCTCGGACCGCGCGGTACTCCGGGAGATAGCGTCCGGCTTGGCGCATCAACCAGACGGGCGGCGGGTCGACCGGCCGTCCGGCCAGGACCTCAAGCAGGGGCTTCGTCACCTGAACGGTCTCTGTCATGCACAGCCAGCCTGACCCTCCCGAGCGGAACATGAGAAGGGGTGGTGAGGGTATTGGGGCTGTGAATCGACGAGGACACAGCTTCCGGCATCGTTGTCCCCTGGTTTGTCCACAGGCGTGAGCGCAGCCCGACCTCCGAGGAGAAGCGGCAGGGCGGCGTGTTTTCACGTCTTGCGCCGGGTGCGGGTCAAAGCCATCCACGGTCGACGTTGCGCTGGGCGAGCCGATTTTCGCGGGGATGCGCTTTCGCGAGGGCGGCATTTCCGGTCGGCGATCCCCATCTTCCCCGGCGATCCACAGCCTGAGGGTCGGGAAGGCCGCGCCGGATGAGCCGCAACCGCGTCGATCTGCACCTGATTTCCGACGCCACCGGCGAGACGCTGCACAGCCTTGCGCGCGCCTGCGTCGCCCAGTTCGAGGGCCTCACCTTCATCCAGCACCGCTGGCCGCTGATCCGCAGCCGCTTCCAACTCGACCGTGTGCTTGCCGGGATCGAGGCGGAGCCGGGCCCCGTTCTCTACACGTTGACCGATCGTTCGCTTCGCGCGGAGCTTGAGGCGTTCTGCGATCGCCTCGGTCTTCCGGCCGTCTCGGTGCTCGATCCGACCCTCGAGATGCTGGCGAACTATGCCGGGCGGCGGATCGCCGGCAAGCCCGGCCGGCAGTACGTGCTGGATGCGGATTATTTCCGGCGCATCGATGCGATGCACTTCGTGCTGGCGCACGACGACGGGCAGGGCGAGGAGGGGATCCTCGAGGCCGATGTGGTGCTGGTCGGCGTATCGCGCTCGTCCAAGACCCCGACCTGCTTCTATCTCGCCAATCGGGGCGTTAAGGCGGCGAATGTGCCGCTGGTACCGAACCTGCCGCCGCCGGCTGTTCTCGATCGGGTCAGATGCCCGGTGATCGGACTGACCATCGCGCCCGAGGCGTTGATCGAAATCCGGCGGCATCGGCTGCGGATGATCGGCTCGGCGAGCTTCCCTGTCTCGGAGAGCAGCTACGTCGATCCCGAGGCGGTGGAAGCCGAGCTCCTCGCCGCAAAGCGGCTGTGTGCCCAGCGCGGTTGGCCGGTGGTTGACGTCACACGCCGATCCATCGAGGAGACGGCGACCACGGTGCTGCAACTGATGGAAAGCTGGGAGCGGCGTCGCGCGGAGCAGGCGGTGCCGACAGGGCCCTCGCCGTGAGCGGATTTCTGCAGGCGGCGGACCCGCCCCTCGTCCTCGCCTCCACCTCGGCAACGCGCGCCGCCCTGCTGCGTTCCGCCGGCCTCGCCTTCGAGACCGCCGCCCCAGGTGTGGACGAGGCGGCAGTGAAGGAGAGTGCCAGGGCCGAAGGGCTTTCGGCCGAGGAGTGCGCGCTGCTGCTCGCCGAGATGAAGGCAAGGCGCGTCGGCGAGCGCAGGCCGGAAGCTCTCGTCATCGGGGCCGACCAGATCCTGGTCTGCGACGGCGTCTGGTTCGACAAGCCGCAGGACCAGGACGCCGCGGCCCGTCAACTCGCGGCGCTGGCGGGCCGCCCGCACGCTCTCGTCACCGCCGTGGTGTGTTTCCGTGGCGGGGTTCGGGTCTGGCAGACCCTCGCGGTCCCCCGGCTTGCCCTACGCGCGCTCCGCCCCGAGACGATCGCCGCCTATGTCGCCGCTGCGGGCGACGCCGTGACCCGAACCGTCGGCGCCTACGCCGTCGAAGGGCTCGGCATGCGGCTCATGGCCGAAGTGAGCGGCGAACACAGCGCCATCCTCGGCCTTCCGCTTCTGCCTCTCCTCGGCTTCCTGCGTCAGCACGGGGTCTTGCGGGACTGAACCCTGCCCAAGGCGGGATGGCGCATCGTTGCCTTTACCGTGACGCAATCGGTCAACGATACTGTCACGCCGGGAAGCGTGGCGAGGGATGCGGCCGGAACCACCGAAGCCCCTGATTGGCATCACCTGCTGCCTGAAGCCCTTCGGGCTGTACGGCACGCCGAACCACGCTGCGTCAGACACCTATGTGCGGGTGGTCGACAGCGTGGTCGGGGGGCTGCCGTGCCTGATTCCGGCGATGGGAGAACGGGGAGATGTCGCGGCCTGGGTGGAGCTCTGTGACGGCTTCCTGTTCACCGGCTCGCGCAGCAACGTTCATCCCGCCTTCTATGGCGGGCCGCCCCATCCCGCTGACACGCCCGAGGATCCTGCGCGCGATGCGGTGACCTTGCCTCTCCTTCGCGCCGCGCTCGCGGCTGGGGTTCCGGTGCTCGCCATCTGCCGCGGCATGCAGGAGCTGAATGTCGCGCTCGGCGGCACGCTTGACCAGCGGATCCAGGATTTGCCCGGACGCCTCGACCACTCGACGCCGACGGAACAGCGGTACGGTGCAGTGCGGACCGGAAAGGCGCACCGGGTGAGGATCCGGGAAGGCTCGCCGCTTGCCGCCATCGTCGGCGGCCACGACCTCGCGGTGAACAGCTTGCACAACCAGGGGATCGCTCGTCTCGCGCCCGGCCTCCGGGTCGAGGCGACGGCGCCTGACGGGACGATCGAGGCGGTCACGGTGCCGGGAGCGAAAGGGTTCGCGCTCGGCGTGCAATGGCATCCGGAGTATGACTTCGAGACCGACCGGGCGAGCCGCGCCATCTTCGAAGCGTTCGGCGCCGCTGCGCGGGCCTACGCAGCGGCCCGGTGCGCTCACCGGTTGGCCATCGCGGCGGAATGAACGTACCCGCAGGGCAGGACCGTCGCCTCGGCTGTCCCGTGCGGCTTCCCTCGACAGCCGCTTCGGGTGCAGTATGGTGGGAGAGATCAGCAGGGGGTCGTGCCATGCCGCCGCTCGTCGAGATTCATCCTCGGCCACGTCGTGGTCGGCACGGCCGCGGGCTGGCTGCTGCTTGCCGCTCTGCTCGCCCTCGATGTCGCGGGCTTGCGCAGCCTGATCTTCACCTCCCCGGACGGTGTGCTCGCGGTCGGCATGCTCGCCCTCTTCTTCGCCATCACGTTCGGCAGCGCCGCTTCGGGGGCGGCGATCATCTCGCTCGGGCGTCAGGATCGAGAGGGTGGCCTGCGCGTCCGCTTCGCCCCGTTGCAGGTCGCCTCAGCCCGGGTGGCCGTGCCGGCGCGACGGCGGTTGCCCGCAGCACGAGCACGGGGCCTGTGACCCGCGCAGCGCCGGACTGTTCCACCCGAGCCTGACGGCTCCCTGCAACGCTCGCCTACAGGTCAATCCCTTGGACGACGATCACGACGACGGCGGCTCGATCGAAGCCCCGGTGAAATTCTTCAACCGCGCGAAGGGCTTCGGGTTCGTCACCATGGCCGACGGATCAGACATCTTCTTCCACGTCTCCGCCCTCGCCCCGCTCGGTCTGACCGCGGTCGAACAGGGCGACGTGCTGGTCTGCAAGATCGGCGACGTGCCGCGCGGCCGGCAGGTGACGCGGATCATCGAGGTAAAGCCGGGCGAAGGCGGGAGAAGGACGGCGAGGCGCGACAGCGGCGACCGCACGGCGCGCCGGGAGTTCGGCGGCGGCCTCGGCAACCGCCCGCCGCGCCGGGAGTTCGGCGGCGGCTTCGGCGACCGCCCGCCGCGCCGGGAGTTCGGTCTGCGCGGTGCAGCGCCGGCCGGCCCGTCCGAGATCGTCTCCGGCACCGTGAAGTTCTTCGACGTGCGCAAGGGCTTCGGCTTCATCGTTCCGGAGAGCGGGGCCGATGTGTTCGTGCCCCTGCGTGCCCTCGGCTCGGTCACTCCGGAAAGCTTGACTCCCGGCCGGCGGGTCAAGGCGACCGTGGTCACCGGGCCGAAGGGACGGCAGGCGCTGTCCGTCGAGGTGCTCTGACGCCGGCTTGGGCGGGTGCGAGGCTGCCGGCTCGGCCTCACGCGCAGCGGTCGAGCAGTTCCGCCACGAGCGGGTTGGGAAACCGTCGCCCGAGCGTGATGGCGTAGAAGCGCTGCGTCAGGCCTGGGATGCGGTGGAGTTCGCGCAGCGATGCCCTCGGCCAGTTCGCGCTCGACGATCACGTGGTGGCACCAAGCGCGACGGCGCGCACCTCGCGCGCGAGCAGGCGCAGCATGGTCATGTCGTCCACTTCGGCAAGCACCTTGGGCCTCACCCCGGCCTGTTCGATCAGCAGGTCGAAGCCGGCGCGGTAGGTGGCGGCGCGCGACGGCAGCAACATCGGCAAGACCCTCGAGATCGGCCGGGAAAGCGAGGCGCTTGCGCCGGTCGCGCGCGCGACCGATCAGGCTCACGGGCTGCTCCGCCAGCAGGAGCGACCGCCAGGGCAGGGCCGCGTCACCGGTCACTTCCGTCGTCGCCAGCACCAGATCGAGGGTATGCGCGGCGAGTTGTGCGAGGAGCTCATCGAGGCTTCCCGCGCGAAGCACGATCTCCACGTCGCCGCGCGCGAACAGGGGGCGGAGAAACCGGACCTGGAAATTGCGCGAGATGGTTGCGACCGCCCCGATGCGCAGCGTGCGCAGCGGCTCGGCGTGGCCTTTCAAGCGCAGCACCAGATCCTCCGCCCCCCGCACGATGGCGTCGGCGTGCTCGAGCGCGATCCGTCCGGCTTCCGTCAGGACCATGCGGCGGCCCTGGCGATGGAAGAGCGCCTGGCCGAGCGCGGCTTCGAGCGAGGCAAGCTGGATGGAGAGGGCGGAAGGCGAGAGGTGAAGCCTCCTCGCTGCCGCGGCAATCCCGCCTTCGCGCGCGATCGTGCGAAAGGTGCGCAGCTGATTGAGGTTCGGAGCGGCCATGCCATCGTTCTAAACGATCTAACGATGCGTTTTGAACGTTGAAATTTCCGCCAAGGTCGGCGTCCGCTAACGGGGGGCTGCCGTTCGCCGTTTCCGGGGAACTGCCATGTCGGGTGTCGACATCCTCGTCGCCAACCTCCTTTCGCCGATCGTGCTGTCCTTCGCGCTCGGCGCGATCGCGGGCTTCATCCGCAGCGAGCTCGAACTGCCCGACGCGGTGCTGAAGCTCATTTCGATCTATCTCCTGTTCTCCATCGGGCTCGTCGGCGGACGGGAGATCGCCAAGGCGGGCGTGGACCAGCTCGCCGAGCTCTTCCTGGTCACCGTCGGGCTCACCTTCTTCATCCCGATCGTCACCTACCTCGTGCTGCGCGGCCTCGGCGGCTTCGATGTCGCCAACGCCGCCGCCTGCGCGGCGCATTACGGCTCTGTTTCCTCCGTCACCTTCTTCGCCGCGATCGCTTTCGCGCGCGCCGCCGGCGGCGAGCCGGAAGGCTACCTCACCGCGGTGGTCGCGCTGATGGAGTGGGGCGTGGTGATCGCGCTCTTCATCGCCCGCTTCGCGATGGGTCGGCAGAGCGGGGCGCTCGACCTGCGCGAGCTGATGCTCAACACCTTGCGCGGGCGCGGCATCCTGCTGCTCTCCGGCGGCATGCTGATCGGCGGTCTGGCGACCGACAGCGCGTGGCGGCAGATCGCGCCCTTCTACGAGCAGCTCTTCCGCGGCTTCCTGATGCTGTTCCTGCTCGAGATGGGGATGACGGCGGCGCGCCAGATCCGCGACTTCGCCAAGGTCGGCGTCTTCCTCACCGGCTTTGCCCTGACCGCGCCGGTGGTGTTCGGCGTCATCGGGGTGTGGCTCGGCTACCTGATCGGGCTGTCGATGCCGGGGGCCTTCGTGCTCGGCGCGATCTGCGCCTCCTCCTCCTACATCGACGCGCCGGCCGCCTGCCGTGCCGCGCTGCCGGAAGCGAGCCCTGGGATCTACCTCACCGCCTCTCTCGGCGTCACCTTCCCGTTCAACCTCCTCATCGGCCTGCCGCTCTACTACGGCCTCGCCGCCTGGCTCTACGCATCCTGAGGGGCCCGTGCTAACGCGAGGGCATGTGGAGACGGCGCCGTGTCCTCCTTGTGGGCGTGTTGGCGGCGACGGCGGTCCGAGCGCAGAGCGGGCCGCAGCCGGTCATCACGCCGCTCGAGGAGCTCGCGATCATCACCCGCGACGGCCGCCGGCACGTGTTCCGGGTCGAGGTCGCGCGCACGCCGGACCAGCAGACAGTCGGGCTGATGTTTCGCGAGAGCGTAGCCGAGGACGGGGGGATGCTGTTCGACTGGGGCAGCCCCCGCGAGTCGATCATGTGGATGAAGAACACGCTCGTTTCGCTCGACATGCTGTTCATCGCCGCCGACGGGCGTATCCATCGCATCGTGGAGCGGACGGTGCCGCTGAGCCTCGCTCCGATTTCGAGCCGCGGACCGGTTCGCGCGACGCTGGAACTCGCGGCCGGCACGGCCGAGCGGCTCGGCATCCGGGTCGGCGATCGGGTCGAGCACCCGATCTTCTCGACGCGCTGAGGGCTGCGGTCACACCATCGGCCAGGGGCTGATGCCGAGCGCATCGCCCGTGTTCAGCCCGCAGGTCGCATCCGCGAACAAGGCCGAGCCGCCGCTGCGCGGCACGCACGGCGAGCACGGTCAGTCGGCCGTAGTCGCCGTCGACGTCGGCCTTGCGCAGGAGACCAAGCCTGACGAGGGCCGACTGCACCGCGCGGACGGGTTCGCCCGTGCTGCCGAAGCGGAGCCGCAACGGCAAGCTTCCCGGTGCCGCCGCGACGGAGGCTTCCGCCTCGCTGCCGTTCGCCAGGATGAGAGGAAAGCGGGTCTGGCCGCTGCCGTAGGCCGTGTCGCGAAAGCGCGGCCAGCACCCTGTATCCTGCGAGCCCGGGGCGCGCTCGCGCCTGGCGAAGCCGGCGACGACGAGACAGCCCTCGCTGTCGAACCCCGGCGCGTTCGGGGTGTCGTGGAAGGCACAGTGGATGTTGTCGCCGGGGCGATCGAACAGGATCGGATCCTGCGCGTCGTAGTCGGGATCGTCCGCGGTGCGCTGATAGGGGAAGTCGGCGTCCTGCACGAACGCGTCCTGCTGCGGGCGGTTGCCGCTGCGCGGGTGCTTGCCCTTGGCGAAGCGAAGCAGGCCGGGCAGGATCTGCGTTTGCGCCTTGCCCGCCGGCATTGCGGGCACGTTCGATCGCGCTGCGGTGCGGCACCGTGCTGCCGGGAACGGCGAGCAAGGTCCCGTCCTGCGGGAACCACACGCCCGAGGGTGCAGCGCATGGAGCGATGGTCCACCTCGACGACGCGCAGCCCTTTGCTGGGGCCGTGCCGTGATATCGGCGGTGTTCACCGGCAGGCAGCCGCGCAGGGCGAACAGCACGCATGCCGCCTCGCCGAGGTCGTAGCATCCGGCGCGGGCCAGCCTGGCCAAGGCCGCGGAATCGAAGCCGAACATCAGCGCCTCCCCCGTTGCGCGCGCGTCACGCTAACCGGTGCGGCTGCGGAATGGCAAGCGCGATGCGCGGCGGCAATCGTCGGCGCAGCGGTCAGAGGATGAACCGCGACAGGTCCGCGTTGGCGGCGAGGGGGGCGACGCGATCCTTCACGTAAGCGGCGTCGATGACGACGGTCTCGCCCGGTCGGTCGGCCGCGGTGAAGCTGATCTCCTCGAGGAGCTTCTCCATCACCGTGTGCAGGCGCCGCGCGCCGATGTTCTCCACCCGTTCGTTGATCGCGGCGGCGAGGTCGGCCAGCGCGTCGATCGCGCCTTCGTCGAACTTCAGCTCGACCCGTCTCCGTGGCGAGAAGGGCGGTGTACTGGCGGATCAGGCTCGTTTCGGGTTCGACCAGGATGCGCTTGAGGTCGTCGCGCGAGAGGGGCTTGAGCTCGACGCGGATCGGCAGCCGACCCTTGCAGCTCCGGCAACAGGTCGGACGGCTTGGCGAGGTGGAAGGCGCCCGAGCAGATGAACAGCACGTGGTCGGTCTTCACCGGGCCGTACTTGGTGGAGACCGTGGTGCCCTCGATCAGCGGCAAGAGGTCGCGCTGCACGCCCTCGCGCGAGACGTCGGCGCCGCGGAAGGTCGTGCCGTCGACGGAACGGGCGCAGACCTTGTCGATCTCGTCGATGAACACGATGCCCTGGTTCTCCACCGCCTCGATCGCCTCGCGCCGCACGCGGTCCTGATCGAGCAGGCGGTCGGACTCCTCCTGCTGCAGCAGGCTGCGCGCCTCGGCGACCGTGGTGCGGCGCGGCTTCGGCCGGCCGCCGAACATCTTCGCCATCATCTCCTGCAGGTTGGCGAGCTGCTGACCCTGCATGCCGGGCAGGTCGATCATGCCGATCGGCAGCCCAGCCCGTGCCGTCCGAGACTTGGATCTCGATCTCCTTGTCCTCGAGCTTGCCCTCGCGCAAAAGGCGGCGGAACTTCATCCGCGTCTCGGCCGAGGCGCCGTCGCCGACCAGGGCGGTGATCAGCCGTTCCTCGGCCGCGATCTCGGCGCGCGCGGCCACTTCCTTGCGCAGGCGTTCCCGCGTCATCTGCAGCGCGACCTCGACGAGGTCGCGGATCATGCTCTCGACGTCGCGGCCGACATAGCCGACTTCGGTGTACTTCGTCGCTTCCACCTTGAGGAACGGCGCCTGGGCGAGGCGGGCGAGGCGGCGCGCGATCTCGGTCTTGCCGCAACCGGTGGGGCCGATCATCAGGATGTTCTTGGGCAGCACCTCCTGGCGCAGCTCCTCGGGCAGCTGCTGGCGGCGCCAGCGGTTGCGCAGCGCGATCGCGACCGCGCGCTTGGCCTCGTTCTGTCCGACAATGAACCGATCAAGTTCCGAAACGATCTCGCGCGGCGAGTAGTTGGTCATGCTCCGCTCCGGAAGAAACCTTCGGGGGGACGACGCTCGTCCCCCCGCGCCCCCCTGCGGAGAACTCCGGAGGGGGGTCCGGGGGGACCACCGTGGTCCCCCGCCCGTTCATAGTGTTTCGACGACGAGACGATCGTTGGTGTAGACGCAAATCTCCGCCGCGATCGCCATCGCCCGGCGCACGATCGCCTCGGCGTCCATCTCCTCGCGGTCGATCAGCGCGCGCGCGGCGGCGAGCGCGTAGTTGCCGCCCGAGCCGATGGCGACGATCGCATCCTCCGGCTCGAGCACGTCGCCCATGCCGGTGAGCAGGAAGGAGCGGTCCTTGTCGGCCACCGCCATCATCGCCTCGAGGCGGCGCAGATAGCGATCGGTCCGCCAGTCCTTGGCGAGCTCGACGCAGGCGCGCTCGAGCTGCGCCGGGTAGCGCTCGAGCTTCGCCTCCAGGCGCTCGAGCAGGGTGAAGGCATCGGCGGTCGCGCCGGCGAAACCGGCGAGCACCGCCCCACCGCCGATACGCCGAACCTTGCGCGCATTGGCCTTCACCACGGTCTGGCCGAGGCTCACCTGGCCGTCGCCCGCCATGGCGACACGGCCGCCCTTGCGCACGCACAGGATGGTGGTGCCGTGCCACGCCTGCTCGTTCGTCCCTGTCACGATCCGCTCTTCCTTGCCCGAAGGCTAGATGGCCCGCTTCGGGCCGGGCGGCAACCCGCGTGGACGGGACGAGGGCGCGAGGCTAGAAGCGCCCACCATGACGGACCACCGGAAGGCGTCAATCCGCCGCGAGACCGGCGAGACGCGGATCGAGGCGACCATCGACCTCGACGGGACGGGCGAGGCGCGCATCGCGACGGGGATCGGCTTCCTCGACCACATGCTGACCGCACTCGCCCGGCACGGCGCGATCGACATCGCGCTCACGGCCGCGGGCGACCTGCATGTCGACTTCCACCACACCACCGAGGACACGGGAATCGTGCTCGGCCGGGCGGTGGCCGAGGCGCTGGGGGAGCGACGGGGAATCAGGCGGTACGGCGCGGCGACCATTCCGATGGACGAGGCCCTCGTCGAGGCCGCGATCGACCTCTCGGGCAGGCCCTTTCTCGCCTGGGACGTGACCTTCCCGACGCAAAAGGTCGGCGCGATGGATACCGAGCTCTTTCTCGAATGGTTCCGCGCCTTCGCGACCCATGCAGGTGCCACGCTGCACGTGCGCCAGAAGGCCGGCGTGAACAGCCACCACATCGCCGAGGCCTGCTTCAAGGCGCTGGCGCGCGCCCTGCGCGAAGCGGTGGAGATCGATCCCCGCGCGGGTGGGGCGGTGCCTTCGACGAAGGGGAGCCTCGCCGGCTGATGCGCATCTGGTCGGTCCACGTCAAACCCCAGGCGGAGCCCGTGCTGGTGCGCGAGGGCTTCGCGTGGCTTGCTTTCCTCTTTCCCGCGTTGTGGTTCCTCGCCAAGCGGATGTGGCTCGTGCTCGCGCTCTATCTCGCGCTCGGCGCCATCGCTGCGGTGGTGCTGCAACCGCTGCCCGAGCCTGTGGTCGGCGTCATCGGCTTCGGCGTTCAGCTTCTCATCGGCTTCCATGCCCGCGACCTCGAGCGCTGGACCTTGGCCCGCCGCGGCTGGCGCGAACTCGGCGTGGTCGCGGCGCCGGGCGGGGAGGACGAAGCCTATGCCCGCCTGTTCGCGGCGCGGCGCGACCTGCTTGCCTGGGGGACGACTGCGGGCGTGAGCGGGACGGTCGCGATCGTCGACTACGGCTCGGGCAACCTTCGTTCCGTCGCCAAGGCGTTGGAGCGGGTGGCGGCGGAAGCGGGGCGCGAGATCCGGGTCGTGGTCACGGCCGAGGCCCGCGAGGTGGCGCGGGCCGAGCGGATCGTGCTGCCCGGGCAGGGCGCGTTCGGCGACTGCTACGCGGGGCTTGCTCGCGTTCCCGGCATGCTGGAGGTGCTGGGCGATGCGGTGCGTCGCCGGGGCGTGCCGTTCCTCGGCATCTGTGTCGGCATGCAGCTGCTCGCCGGGCGGGGGTTCGAGCACGGCGTGCACGACGGGTTCGGCTGGATCGGGGGCGAGGTGGTGCATCTGCGCGACCTGCCGGGCCATGACGCAGCGCAGCCGCTGCCCTATCCCCACATGGGGTGGAACGCGCTTGCCATCGTCGAGCCGCGGCACGCCCTTCTGGCAGGGATTTCGCAAGGCTCGGCGGTGTATTTCGTGCACTCCTACGGATTCGCGGCGGCGGAAGCGTCGGACGTGATCGCGACGACGGACTATGGTGGGCCGGTGGTGGCGGCGGTGGCACGGGGCAATGTGGCCGGGGTCCAGTTCCATCCGGAGAAGAGCCAGTCGGTTGGGCTGAGGATCCTCGGCAATTTCCTGGCTTGGCAACCGTGATGGGCAGGGAGGCGGGAGGGATGGAGCGAAACGGGACAGCCGAAGAGGCGGGCGTGGGCGACCAGGAGCGGGGCTCGGCCCGGGCGGCTCCCGTTCTTGCTGTCGATCGCGTGCAGGCGCTGACGGAGCGCGAACTCGGCGAGCTCGCCGAGGCGACGGCGGCGGCGATCATCGAGGGTGGCGGCTTCGGCTGGGTGAAGCCCCAGCCGCGGGACACCCTGGCGCGCTATTTCCAGGGCGTGTTGCTGGTCCCCGAGCGCAGCCTCTTCGTCGCCCGGATGGACGGGGTGATCGTCGGCGCCGCCCAGCTCGTCCGTCCGCCGCGCAACAACGAGGCGCAGGCGTTCTCCGCCCAGCTGATGCACTTCTTCCTCGCCCCTTACGCGCGAGGCTACGGGCTGGCCCGCCTCCTGTTGCGGCGGGTGGAGGACTATGCGGCCGCGATCGGCGTGCGGGTGCTCAATCTCGACGTGCGGGCAACCCAGGTGGGCGCGATCCAGCTGTTCGAGAGTGGGGGTTACGTGCGCTGGGGCACGCATCCGGCCTATGCTCTGATCGACGGCGAAACGATCGCCGGCCACTTCTACTACAAGGAGCTCGCTCCAGGCGGACGGCGCGCGCGGGGATCGTGAAGCCGATTACCGTCTATCCCGCGATCGACCTCAAGGGCGGGGCCTGCGTGCGGCTGCGCCGCGGCGAGATGGCCGAGGCGACGGTGTATGCGGACGATCCGGCGGCACAGGCCAGGGCGTGGCAGGATGCCGGTTTCTCCTGGCTGCATGTGGTCGATCTCGACGGCGCCTTCGCCGGGCGTTCGGTGAATCGGGACGCGGTGGGCGCGATCCTCGCCGCGGTTCAGATCCCTGTGCAACTCGGCGGCGGCATCCGCGACCTTGTCTCGATCGAGCACTGGCTCTCCGCCGGAGTCGCTCGGGTGATCCTCGGTAGTGCGGCGGCGCGGGACCCGGCGCTGGTGCGCGAGGCGTGCCGGCGCTTTCCCGGGCGGATCGCCGTCGGCATCGACGCGCGGGACGGCTTCGTCGCCACCGAAGGCTGGGCGAAGACGACCGCCATGCGCGCGCTCGATCTCGCGCTCGCGTATGAGGATGCCGGGGTGACGGCGATCGTGTTCACCGACATCGCGCGCGACGGAATGCTGTCCGGGCTGAATCTCGAGGCGACGGAGGATCTCGCCTGGGCGCTCACCACGCCGGTGATCGCTTCAGGAGGTGTGGCGGGGGTGGGCGACATCTTGGCCATCCGGGCCAGGGCCGAGGCGGGGATCGAGGGCGTGATCGTCGGCCGCGCGCTCTACGACGGCCGGATCAGCCCGGCCGAGGCGCTCGCTGCGGCGCGCGGCTGAGGCGGTCGGACCGGTTTCCGTCCCGGCCGGGCTTCGGTTAGTGTGATCGACGACAAGGCAGGCTCCGGCGGGTTGCATCTCAGCCCGCCGGACGGGAAACGATGCAGGGGAGGAGCGGACCATGCCCGACACGATGGCGCCGAAGTCGTCCGAGGTCGTGATTCCGGTGAAGCCGGAATGGGCCGCCCGAGCGCATGTCGACGCCGCGCGGTATCGCGCGATGGTGGAGGCGGAGCGGGCCGACCCGATCGCGTTCTGGCGCAAGGAGGCGGAACGCATCTCCTGGATGACGTTCCCCACGAAGATCAAGGATGTCGACTACACCGGCTCGGTGCGCATCCGCTGGTTCGAGGACGGTGTGCTCAACGCCTCGGCCAACTGCCTTGACCGGCACCTCGCCGCCCGGGGCGACCAAACGGCGATCATTTGGGAGGGCGACGACCCGAAGGACAGCGCGCGCATCACCTACCGCGACCTGCACGAGCGGGTCTGTCGGCTGGCCAACGCGATGAAGGCGCTCGGGGTGAAGAAAGGCGATCGGGTGACGATCTATCTGCCGATGATCCCGGAAGCGGCGGTGGCGATGCTCGCCTGTGCGCGGATCGGCGCCATCCATTCGGTGGTGTTCGGCGGGTTCTCGCCCGAGAGCCTACTTGGGCGGATCGAGGATTGCGGGGCGTCGGTTCTGATCACGGCGGACGAGGGCGTGCGCGGCGGGCGGAAGGTTCCGCTGAAGGCGAACGCCGATGCCGCCTTGCAGCATGCGCCGACGGTGCGCAACGTGATTGTCGTGCGGCGGACCGGCGCCGAGGTGCCGATGGTCGAAGGTCGCGACCACTGGTATCACGACCTCGTTGCCGCCGCCTCGCCCGACTGTCCGCCCGAGCCGATGGGGGCGGAGGACCCGCTGTTCATCCTTTACACCTCGGGCTCGACGGGAAAGCCGAAGGGGGTGCTGCACACCACCGGCGGCTACATGGTCTGGGCGTCGTTCACCCATCAGTACGTGTTCGACTACCACGACGGCGAGATCTACTGGTGCACGGCCGACGTCGGCTGGGTCACGGGCCACACCTACATCGTCTACGGCCCGCTCGCGAACGGGGCGACCACACTCATGTTCGAGGGCGTGCCCAACTACCCGACCGTCTCCCGCTTCTGGGAGGTGGTGGACAAGCATCAGGTCAACATCTTTTACACGGCACCAACCGCGATCCGCGCCCTGATGCGGGAGGGCGAGGCGCCCGTGAAGAAGTGCTCGCGCGCTTCGCTGCGGCTGCTCGGCTCCGTCGGCGAGCCGATCAACCCCGAGGCTTGGCTGTGGTATTGGCGTGTGGTGGGGGACGAGCGCTGCCCGGTGGTCGACACGTGGTGGCAGACGGAGACGGGCGGGATCCTGATCAGCCCTCTGCCTGGTGCGACAGCCCTGAAGCCGGGCTCGGCCACCCTGCCGCTTCCGGGGGTGAAGCCCGTGCTGGTGGACGGGGAAGGCAAGGTCTTGGAGGGGGCGACGGAAGGGAACCTGTGCCTCGCGGACTCGTGGCCCGGCCAGATGCGCACCGTCTACGGCGATCATGATCGGTTCGTGCAGACCTACTTCTCGACCTTCCCGGGGCTCTACTTCACGGGCGACGGCGCGCGGCGCGATGCGGACGGCTACTACTGGATCACCGGTCGGGTTGACGACGTGCTGAACGTCGCCGGCCATCGCATGGGCACGGCGGAGATCGAGAGCGCGCTCGTCGCCCACCCGGCGGTGGCGGAAGCGGCGGTGGTCGGGATGCCGCACGAGATCAAGGGCCAGGGGATCTACTGCTACGTGACGCTGAAGGCTGGCGTGGAGCCGTCCGAGGCGCTGCGCAAGGAGCTGATTGCCTGGGTTCGCAAGGAGATCGGGCCCATCGCCACACCGGATGTGATCCAATGGGCCCCCGGGCTTCCGAAGACCCGCTCGGGCAAGATCATGCGCCGCATCCTGCGTAAGATCGCAGCGAACGAGACGGACAATCTCGGCGACACTTCGACCCTGGCCGACCCGACGGTGGTTCAGGAGTTGGTGGCGAACCGGGTTTGCTGACGGGCCATGCTCGCGCGGCGGCCGTGCAGGCCGGCGCTGTCCTGGCACTCGCAGGGTTGGGACGAGAGCGGGGCACGGGGGTGATGCTCGCCCCCTGCAACCCCCTGACAAATGGCGTCGCGTGATCCCGGCTGCGCTGTGTGAACGCAGGGTCACGCCTCCCGCGTCAGGAGGGCGAGCAGCCCGTCGAGTTCATCGAGGGTCCGATAGCGGATCCTGATCTCGCCGCCCTTGCCTGCGGGGGTGATCCGCACGGCAAGCCCCAGGCGGTCCTGGAGGTCCCGTTCGAGGCTTGCAAGATTGGGGTCGCGGGCCGGGCCGGCCCCTGCGCTGTCGGGAATGCGGGGGTTGGCCTGACGGCTGGCGAGTTCCTCCGTCTGCCGCACGGAAAGTCCTCTGGCGATGACGCGTTCGGCAAGGGCAACGGGGTCGTGCGCCGCGAGCAGGGCGCGCGCGTGGCCGGCGGTCAGACGGCCTTCGCGAAGGTGGGCCTGCACGGGCTTGGGCAGGTTGAGCAGGCGAAGGGTATTGGTGACATGGGCCCGGCTCTTGCCGATCATCCGGCCTGCCTCGTCCTGAGTGATGCCGTGGGTTTCGATCAGTCGGCGCAGGCCTTCCGCCTCCTCGATCGGGTCGAGATCGGTGCGCTGCAGGTTCTCGACCAGGGCAGCGGCCGCGGCCTCGCGGTCGTCGAGGCGGCGCACCAGGACAGGAACCTCATGCAGTGGCACGGCCTGGGCGGCGCGCCAGCGGCGTTCGCCGGCGACGATCTGGAACCGGTCGGGCAGGGTGGGATGGGGCCGGACCAGCAGAGGCTGCAAGACACCCCGCTCTCGGATCGAGGCGACGAGCTCCTCGAGGCTCTCCTGGCGGATGGCGGTGCGCGGCTGGAAGGGGCTCGGTTCGAGAGCGGTGATCGGAACGCAGCGGATGTCGTCATTTCCGCCCGACCCGAGTCGGACGGGTGCTGCTGCGGCCGGCTCGCCGAGGAGGGCTGCGAGGCCGCGGCCGAGCCGTTTTTGCCCGCCATCGCGGGCGGTCATGACAGGGCCTCGGTGGGCGCGCGCTCGCGACGCAGCAGTTCGCCGAGCGAGGCGGACATAGGCTTGGCTGCCGGGTGAACGGAAGTCGTAGATCAGCGCGGGCTTGCCGTGAGACGGCGCCTCCGAGAGGCGGATGTTGCGCGGGATGATGGTCTCGAAGACGCGGTCGCCGAAGAAGGCGCGGACATCGGCCGCGACCTGCTCGGAGAGATTATTTCGACGATCATACATGGTCAGCACGATTCCGTGCAGGCCGAGACGCGGGTTAAGGCCGCGGCGGATGGCGTCGATGGTGCGCAGGAGCTGGGAGAGGCCTTCGAGGGCGAAGAATTCGCACTGCAAAGGGACGAGGACGGCGTCGGCCGCGACGAGGGCGTTGACGGTGAGAAGACCGAGAGATGGCGGGCAGTCGAGCAGGACGAGCCCCGCCTGCTCGAGTCCGGCGAGGGCGTCGCGGAGGCGGTATTCGCGCCGCGCGAGACCGACCAACTCGATCTCGGCGCCGGCCAGATCCCGATCCGAAGGGACCAAAGAGAAATCGGGAATGCCGGTAGGCCGGATCAGGTCCGTGATCGGTCGGCCTTCGATCAGGAGGGCATAGGAGCCCGGAGAGCGTTGGTCGGCCGGAAGACCGAGCCCGGTGGAGGCGTTGCCCTGCGGGTCGAGGTCGACGAGCGTGACCGGTCGGCCGGCCGCGGCGAGGGCCGTCGCCAGGTTGATTGCGGTGGTCGTCTTGCCGACGCCGCCCTTCTGGTTCGCGATGGCGATGACGCGCGGACGCGCGGAGGGGATGGGAGAGGCGGGGTCAGACATGCGCGACCTCGCTCAGGCGGAGAATGGTGGCGGCCGGATCGGTCCGGCTTGGAAAGCGTTCGACCCGCATTGTCCAAGAGCCCGCGACCTCGGTCAATTCGCGTTCCGCCGCACGACCCTTCGGCAGCAGCGCGACTCCGCCGGGTCGAAGATGGCGGACGACGAGTGGGAGAAGCTGTGGCAGGGGAGCGAGTGCGCGGGCGGTGACGACGTCGGCTCCGAGGGGCGGAAGGGCGGCGGCATCGGCGACGTGCACGATGGCCGATGCGCGCAACGACCGAGCCGCCTCGCGCAGGAAGGCGGCCTTGCGGTGGTCGCGTTCGACGAGGTGGGTGTCGCGGTCGGTGAGCAGGGCGAGGACGAGCCCCGGAAATCCTGCGCCGCTGCCGAGATCGGCGAGTCGCGTGGCGAAAGGCGGGAGGAGATCGACCAACTGGGCGCTGTCGAGGACGTGACGCTCCCACAGCCGGTCAAGGTCGCTTTGGGCCACGAGATTGATCCGCGTCGACCAGCTTCGGACGAGGTCGGCGAAGGCGTGGAGCCGTTCGCGCTGCTCGGTGGAGAGGGATGAGAGCATGTCGGGAACATGCTGACGTTTCACGTGAAACACGCCTCCTCCATCCAAAGGCTTCGCGTTCTCAGGTTTCACGTGAAACGGAAGAAGCGACCCGGATCAGTGTCACGGTTGCTCGCCGGAGCTCGCGGGAGCCTCACAACTCCTGTCGAGGTCAAGCATCAGCTCGACGGGTCGCTCCCCAGCGACGAGGTGCTCCTGGATTACCCGCTCCGCCTCCTCCGGGGTGCTGACGCGATACCAAACCCCTTCAGGGTAAACCACCACGCACGGGCCTAGCTCGCACCGGTCTAGGCACCCGGCTTGGTTCACCCGAATGCCCGCAAGACCGAGCTCTTTGACCCGCGCCTTCATGTAGCCGCGCAGGGCCTCAGAGCCTTTGGCAGCACAGCTGCCTCGTGCATGGCCGTCCGGCCTCCGGTTGCAGCAGACGAAGATGTGCGCCCGATAGAAGAGGGGTGGGTCCCTCGGATCTTGAGCCACCCGCGCCTCGCTGCTCACGTCGCCGCGGTCGCCGCCTCGAGCGGCTCTACCAGGCTGCGCACTTTGGCCACCATCTGCGGCGCGCTCCAAACGGCCCCTCCTTCCAGCCGCGCGGCCTCCAGCCCGGCGCGATCGATGATGATGGTGGTCGGAAGGCCCCGCACGCCCCAGGACCTGCGCCGCTGCCCCGCGCGGATCCAGCCAGACGCCAAGATGGCGCAGCGCATGCCGATCATAGAACCACTCGTACGACCGGCCCGCCGCCCCGATCCTGGCTCAACGCCAATACCTCGATCCTCTCGGTGGCGACCAGCTGCGCCAGACGATCAAGCGCCGGCATTTCCTCGACGCAGGGGGGGCACCACGTGGCCCAGAGGTTGATCACCAAGCCGCGGCCACGGAAATCGGCGATCGTCCACCGCTCCCCGCCTTCGGAGAAGAACTCGGCCTCCGCCAGCGCGACCCGCGGCCGCCGCACCTCGAACTCGCCCCGCCCGGCCCGCCCTTGTCCTCCCGCAAGCGCGATGGCAGAGCACGCAAGCCCCAGAACGGCCAACCTGCGCCGTGACATTTCCGGACCCAACGCCATGCCCAACTCCCCAGCCCAGCCGCCGCCCACGAACAACCTGTGGGGCGGACGGTTCGCGCGCGGCCCTGCCGCCATCATGCGAGAGATCAACGCTTCGATCGGCTTCGACAAGAGGCTCTGGCGTCAGGACATTGAAGGCTCGAAGGTGCATGCCGGCATGCTCGCCGCCCAAGGAGTCATCAGTGGAGCCGACCGCGACGCCATCCTCAGTGGTCTCGAATGCATCTCACAGGAGATCGCCCGCGGCCAGTTCGCCTTTTCCGAGGCGCATGAGGACATCCACCTCAACATCGAGGCCGCTCTGACGGAGCGCATCGGGGAGGCCGGACGTCGCCTGCACACCGCCCGCTCCCGCAACGACCAGGTTGCCCTCGACCTCAGGCTCTGGGTCAGAGACGCGATCGACCAGCTCGATGCCCAACTCCTCGCCCTGTTGCGCGCCCTGGTGGAGAAGGCGGAGCCTCATGCAGCGACCCCCATGCCGGGCTTTACCCACCTGCAGATCGCGCAGCCCATCACCTTCGGCCACCACCTGCTCGCCTATGTCGAGATGCTGGCACGCGACCGTGCCCGCTTCGCCGACTGCAGGGCCAGGTTGAACGAATCGCCGCTCGGAGCGGCGGCGCTCGCCGGCACCTCCTTTCCGATCGACCGCCACATGACCGCCGTCGCACTTGGCTTCGACCGTCCGATGGCGAACAGCCTGGACGCCGTGTCGGCGCGCGACTTCGCCCTCGAGTTTCTCTCCGCTGCCGCGATTTGCGCCGCCCATCTCTCCCGCCTCGCCGAGGAGATCGTGCTCTGGGCCTCCGCCCCGTTCCGCTTCGTTCGCCTATCAGACGCTTTCACCACGGGCTCCTCGATCATGCCGCAGAAGCGCAACCCGGATGCGGCTGAACTGGTCCGCGCCAAGACGGGGCGGATCAATGGGAACCTCATCGCCCTCCTCACCGTCATGAAGGGGCTTCCCCTCGCCTACGCCAAGGACATGCAGGAGGACAAGGAACCCGTCTTCGACACCGCGGATACGCTCGCCCTCTGCCTCGCCGCGATCGAAGGCATGGTGCGCGACCTCGAGGCCGACGAGGCCGCGATGCGCCGCTGGGCCGGGGAAGGATTCGCCACCGCAACCGATCTCGCCGACTGGCTCGTTCGCGTCCTTGGCCTTCCGTTCCGGGACGCTCACTACGTGACGGGGCGCATCGTCGCCTTGGCCGAAGCGAAGGGCTGCGGGCTCGCCGACCTCCCCCTCGCCGACCTGCGCTCGGTGGAGCCGCGGATCACCGAGGACGTCTATTCGGTGCTCTCCGTCGAGGCGTCCATCGCCTCCCGCACGAGCTACGGTGGCACCGCCCCGCAGAATGTTCGCGCCCAGATCGCCGCATGGCGCGAACGGCTCGGCTGAGCCAGACTTGCATCATGTTCCAAGGCGCCTTCGGAACGTCAGGGGCAGGCTGCGGCCTGCCCCTTCGGCCCCGCACCCGTCTGCTTCTCCTGGTCGCGCTGGTCTTGCTCGTCCTGCTTGCCGGCTGCGGCAAGCGTGGCGATCCGGCTCCGCCCGGGCCGCCGGAGGCCGTCACGTGGCCGCGCTCCTTTCCCCGCGACCCGCCTCCGCCGCCTACTCCCGCGCCACTGCCGCGCTCACTCCGCTGATGGACCAAGTCCTCTCCACGCCCCCCTGCGATGCCGAGCCGGGCTTTGCGGAGCTTCTTGCCAGCCGCCCTTGGCTGAGGGTCGCGCCGGACGTCGGGCTGATGCTGGACGGCGTCCCGCTTCGCCTCCTTGCCCGGGACTATGGCACGCCGCTCTGGGTCTATTCCGACGCCGTCCTTGCCGCCCGCTATCGCGCGCTCGAGACCGCCCTGCGGGGCGCCCGCCTCTCCTGCCGCATTCACTTCGCCCTGAAGGCCAACAGCACGCTCACGATCCTGCGCCGTCTCGCCGCACTTGGGGCCGGCGCCGATGTCGTCTCCCTCGGCGAATACGAGGCCGCACGACGCTCCGGCTTCGGCGCCGAGGACATCGTCTTCTCCGGGGTCGGCAAAACCGATGAGGAGATCGAAGCCGCGCTCGTCGGAGGGGTCGGGCAGATCAACGTCGAGAGCGCGGAAGAGCTCAGGCGGGTCGCCGCCATCGCCGCTCGGGTCGGCCGACGCGCCCCCGTCGCACTTCGGGTCAATCCCGACGTCGACGCCGGCAGCCATGCCAAGATCACCACGGGCAAGGCGGACAACAAGTTCGGCATCCCGTTCGACCAGATCGCTCCCCTTTATGCCGAGGCCGCGTCCAGCCCCTCGCTGCAGCCGGTCGGTCTTGCCGTGCACATCGGCAGCCAGATCCTCGATCTCGCGCCCTACCGCCGCGCCTACAGCCGGGTCGCCGAACTCCTGCGGTCCCTCCGCGCCCAGGGACTGCCGCTTGAGCGCATCGATGCCGGCGGCGGGTTCGGCATCCGCTACCGGAACGAGATCGCCCCCCTGTCCGCGGCCTACGCCGCCGTCCTGCAGCGAGGCCTTCGGCAGCTTCGGCCTGCCCATCATCCTGGAGCCGGGGCGCGGGCTGGTCGGGCCTGCCGGCCTTCTGCTTTGCCGTGTTGTCGTGCAGAAGCGTGGCGCCGCGCGACGCTTCGTCGTGCTCGATGCCGGCATGAACGACCTGCTTCGGCCGGCGCTTTACGACGCTTGGCACGGCATTGTCCCGGTCGATCCCGCGCGACTGAAGGCTGCGGCCACGCCGGCCGATGTCGTCGGCCCGATCTGCGAAACCGCCGATACCTTCGCCCGGGACCGCCACCTGCCGGATTTCGTCGCGGGCGACCTTGTCGCCATCCTGGACGCCGGCGCCTACGGCGCAGTGATGAGCTCGGCGTACAATCTCCGCCCGCGCGCTGCCGAGGTGCTGATCGTCGGCGGCTTGCCGCGCCTTGTCCGTCGCCGGCAGACAATCGCAGACCTCTTCGCTGACGATGTCGCACCGGAGGGGTAATCTCCCTTGGGATCTGTGCAGGTTGTGATGGCAAGCGGCGGCCGTTCCGCGTCATCATGAAGACATGAGCCGAACGCCCGATCAGCACCAGGCCGCCGCATTGTCGCCTCCGACCTCGCAGCGGCTAAGGCTGAAACGGGCCCTCGCTCGCGCGGCCATCCTGTGGGAGCGGCTTTGGCCGGCAACGGCGCCGCTGCTGGGAGTGGCCGCGGTGTTCCTGGTCGTCGCGCTGTCGGGGCTTCTCCCCCTGCTTCCGGGCTGGCTCCATCTCGTCCTGTTGGCCCTGTTCGCCTGCGCCGGCTGTGTCGCGATCGCTTGGGCGATCAGCCGCGTCAAGGTACCGGGCGCGCCCGAGGGCGAGCGCCGGCTCGAGCGTGCCTCGGGCCTCGCCCACCGGCCGCTTGCGAGCTTGGCCGATCGGCCAGCCTTCGGCGCCGGCGATCCTGCGGCCGAGGCGCTGTGGGCCGCCCACCAGAGACGCGCGGCGAGGGCCCTCGCGAAGGTCAAGGTCGGCATCCCGCATCCAGGTCTGCCGGAGCGCGATCCGATAGCGATCCGTGCCGCTATCGGGCTTTCCCTCCTCGCGGCTGTTGTCATCGCCGGCCCCGAGGCGAGCGATCGACTGCGCGCCGCGGTAACCCCGGCGTTCGGCGCGCCGCCGCCGCCACCTCTGCCGCTGAAAATCGAACTCTGGATCACGCCGCCCGCCTACACCGGCCTTGCCCCCCTCTTCATCCGGCACGAGACGGGCAAGGACGATGGCCAACTGACGGTGCCCCTTGGCAGCACGCTGGCAGGCCATCTGTCGGGTGGGACGGGCGGCGCCCCGGCGTTGGCCCTGCCGGGTGAGACGACGCCGTTCAAGCAGCTCGATTCCCGCTCGTTCAGTGTCTCGGCGACGCTGACCGAGCCGGGCCGACTGGCGATCCTGCGCGACGGTCGCGCGGTCGCCGCCTGGGACGTTCGCGTTCTTTCCGATCTTCCGCCGACCGTGTCCTTCGCGTCCCGCCCGGCTCCGGTCGCGGGAGGCCCGCAGCTTCGGATCGATTTCGAGGCGCGGGACGACTACGGTGTGGTGTCCGTCGAGGCGCAGGCAAGGCTGCGTCGCACGCCCCGAGGCCCCGCCCTTGCTGATCCCCCTGCCCTTGCCGGCGGCCTCCGCCCGCAGCGTGCGCGGCCTCGGCCAGCCCGACCTCTCGGCTCACCCCTGGGCGGGTCTGGCGGTCACCCTCCAGCTCGCGGCGAAGGATGGTGCGGGCCAAGTCGGACGATCCGACACGGTGACGATCGAGCTGCCCGAGCGGCGTTTCGAGCACCCCATCGCGCGCGAGCTGATTGCCCTGCGCAAGCGCCTGACCGTCGCACCAGCGGAACGGACTGCGGTGATCCGCGAGCTCGATCGGCTCTCCGGCGCCCCGGAGGCCTTCGACGAGGACCTCACCGTCTTCCTCGGCCTACGCAGCGCGCGGGCCCGGCTTCGTTTCGACCGGCGCGACGAGGCGGTCGAGGAGGTGCAGGAGCTGCTGTGGTCGCTCGCCATCCATCTTGAAGAAGGCGGGCGCGACCGGACCTGGCGCCACCTGACCGAGCTTCGTCGCGAACTGCGCGAGGCGATCGAGCGTGCCGAACGCGGCGAGCCCGTCGACCCGCGCGAGCTCGAACGCCTCGCCGAACAGCTTCGCGAGGCGATGGAGCGTTACCTGCAGGCGCTCGTGGAGGCGATGCGCCGCGACGGCGTCGAGACCCTTCCCTTCGATCGCACCGCCCGCGCACTGGACCTGCGCGACCTGCAGCGCATGGCCGACCGCCTGCAGGACGCCGCCCGCCGCGGCGATCTTGAGCGGATGCGCCGGCAGCTCGCGGAACTCGAGCGCGCCATCGAGCAGCTGCAGCGCGGTCGGCTCGGCCGGATGGAGAGTGCCGAACGGCGCGAGCAGCGCGAACGCGGCCAGCAGATGATGGGCGCGATGAACGACATGCTGCAGCGCCAGGGCCAGCTGATGGACCGAAGCCATGAGCGCCTGGAACAGGAGCGTGCTGCCCGTTCGCAGCAGCAGCGCGGTCAGGCGCCGCTGAACCGGCAGCCGACCCAGCCCCAGGCACGGCAGGGCCAGCAACAGGGCCAGCACGCCCAGCAGCCGGGCCGCCAGGGCGGGCAGCCGCAGGCCGATTTGGAGCGCGACGCCCGCCAGCAGCAGGCGCTGCGCCGCGCGCTCGGCGAACTGATGGAGCAGTTCGGCGACTTCACTGGTGAGGTGCCCGAGCCGCTCGGCCGGGCCGACCAAGCGATGCGCGAGGCGGTTGAGGCGCTGCGGCGCGGCGACAATGCGGCCGCCCAGGCCGCGCAGCAGCGCGCCCTCGAGGCCCTGCAGCAGGGCGGCCAGGAGATGCAGAACCAGATGGCCGGTCGCATGGGGCTGATGGAGCCCGACGACGGCGAGGGCGACCCAGGCGGCGAGAACACCGAGCTCGGGCAGGACCAGTCCGGCCAGGGCCGCCAACTCGGGCAGGGACGGGATCCGCTCGGGCGGCCGCGCCGGGACCAGGTCGGCGGGCAGAACGACGGGTCGGACGTCCGGGTGCCGGAGGAGATGGACCTCAAGCGAACCCGCGACATCCAGGAGGAGCTGCGTCGTCGCGCCGGCGAGCGCGACCGGCCGAAGCCCGAACTCGACTACATCGACCGGCTGCTGCGGCGGTTCTGACCTATCGCCGTTCTGCTACGGGATCGCAGCCTTTCTTCAGCGCAACAGATCGGCCGGGACAGGAAACCGCAAGCCGCCTCCGCCTCTCCTCCGGTCGTCCCCGCGCCCGGTTCGCCGCGGCAGCGGAGGCCTCAGGCGCCGACGCGGAGCGCGGCTGCGGCCCCCCGCGCCGGGGCAAGACGCAACCGCCGGCCGTCTGCGCCGAACAGATGCAAGTGTTCCGGAGGAAGAACAATCGCCAGCATCGTGCCCGGCAGGGGTGAGCAGTCGCTTGCGCGCACGGTCAGCCCTTCGCCCGAAGGCAGCACGCCGTGGATCAGACTCTCCGCCCCGAGCGGCTCGACGAGGTCGACCTTCAGCGGAATGGCGCCCGCCGCCCCGTTGCCGCCGAGCCGCACGTGTTCCGGCCGGATGCCGACCGTCACCTCGGCATCGGTGTTCCCCGCCGGTGGCGCGGCGAGCGCAATGGCCGGCCCTGCGCGCAAATCAACGGCGCGGCCTTCCTCGCACAGCCGGCCATGCAGGAAGTTCATCGCAGGGGCGCCGATGAACCCTGCGACATAGGTGTTGGCGGGCTCGCGCCACACCTCCATCGGCGTCGCGACCTGCTCGGCGCGGCCGGCATTCATCACCACCAGCCGATCGCCGAGCGTCATCGCCTCCACCTGGTCGTGCGTGACATAGAGACTGGTGACGCCGAGCCGGCGCTGCAGGCGCTTGATCTCCGCCCGCATCTGCACGCGCAGCTTGGCGTCGAGGTTGGAGAGCGGCTCGTCGAACAGGAAGAGCTTGGGCTCGCGGACGATCGCCCGTCCCATCGCGACCCGCTGCCGCTGACCTCCCGAGAGTTCGCGCGGCTTGCGGCGAAGAAGCTCGGCAAGCCCCAGCATCTCCGCGGTGCGGCGAACGCGCGCCTCGATCTCGGCCCGCGGCAGGCCGCGGATGCGCAAGCCGTAAGCCATGTTGTCGAACACGCTCATGTGCGGGTAGAGCGCGTAGTTCTGGAACACCATCGCAATGTCGCGGTCCTTCGGCTCGAGCCGCGTCACGTCCGCCCCGTCGATCAGCACGCTCCCCTCGCTCGCCTTCTCGAGGCCGGCGACGATCCTGAGCAGGGTCGACTTGCCGCAGCCTGAGGCGCCGACGATGACGATGAACTCGCCGTCCGCCACCTGGAGGTCGATGCCGTGCAGCACCTGCACGGAGCCGAAGGACTTGCGGATCCCCCGCAGCTCGAGCGTGGCCATCGGCGCCTTCCCTACTTCTCGCTCTCGACAAGCCCTCTGACGAACCAGCGCTGCATCAGGATCACGATCGCCACGGGCGGCAGCAGCGCGAGCACCGTGGTCGCCATCACCAGGTGCCAGTCGGTATCCGCTTCCGATCCGATCATGCGCACGATGCCGATCACGATCGTCTCCACGTCTCCGGTGGTGGTGATGAGCAGCGGCCAGAGATACTGGTTCCAGCCGTAGACGAAGAGGATGACGAACAGGGCGGCCATGTTCGTCGTCGAGAGGGGAACCACCACGTCCTTGAAGAAGCGCATCGGCCCCGCGCCGTCGATCTTGGCCGCCTCGACGAGCTCGTCCGGAATGGTGAGGAAGAACTGCCGGAAGAGGAGGGTGGCGGTGGCCGAGGCGATCAGCGGCACGATCAGCCCGCTGTAGGTGTTGATCATCCCGAGGTCCGAAACGACCTTGAAGGTCGGGAAGATGCGCACCTCCACCGGCAGCATCAGCGTGATGAAGATCGCCCAGAAAGCGAGCATCCGGCCGGGGAAGGAGAAGAACACGACCGCGTAGGCGGAGAGGATGGAGATCGCGATCTTGCCCACCGCAATCAGCATCGCCATCACGAAGCTGTTCAGCATCATGATGCTGACGGGCACCCGCGTCGTCCGCGCCGAACCCTCCGCCCAGGCGGCGGCGTAGTTCTCGACCGCGTACGGCCCGGGAAGCAAAGGCACCTCGCCGCGGCTGATGGTGGCGACGTCGTGCGTCGATCCCATCAGCACGATCCAGATCGGCAGGGCAAAGAGAGCAACGCCGAGGGCCAGGATCGCATGGGTCAGCCAATCCGCCCGCCTGCGCGCGGCATCGGCGCGCGCGGCTGCCGCCCCGGCGCGGGCGATGGTCTCGGCGGCAGCGGTCGACACTGGCCCGTGCATCATGGCCCCCGTCTCAGTAGTGCACCTTGCGCTCGATGAAGCGGAACTGCAGGGCGGTAAGAGCGATCACCGCCAGCATCAGCACCACCGATTGCGCAGACGACGAACCGAGGTCGAGATTCACCCGCCCGTCGATGTAGGCGCGGTAGATCAGCGTTGTGGTCGCCTTGGCGGGGCCGCCTTTGGTCAGCGCGTCGATCACGCCGAAGGTGTCGAAGAAGGCGTAGGTGAGGTTGATCACCAGCAAGAAAAACGTGGTGGGCGAGAGAAGCGGGAACACCACCGTCCAGAACCGCCGGGCGGGCGAGGCGCCGTCGATCGCCGCGGCCTCCAGCACGCTCCGGGGGATCGACTGCAAGCCGGCGAGGAAGAACAGGAAATTGTACGACACCTGCTTCCAGGCCGAGGCGATGATGACGGTGATCAGGGCCTGGGTACCGTTCAACTTGTAGTCCCAGCGTATGCCGATGCCGTTGAGGAACCTGCCGAGAAGCCCGATCTGCGGGTGGAAGATGAAGATCCAGAGCACCGCCGCGACCGCGGGCGCGATCGCGTAGGGCCAGATCAAGAGCGTCTTGTAGGCGGTCGCCCCCCGGATCTGCCGGTCCGCGAACACCGCAAGGCCGAGCGCGACCGACATCGCAAGCAAGGTGACCCAGAAGGAGAAGACGAGCGTGATCCAGATCGACTCGCGATAGAGTGGGTCCTGGAACAGCTCGACGAAGTTCTCGAACCCGACGAATTCGGTGCGGATGCCGAAGGCGTCCTGGCGGAGGAAGCTGAACCAGATCGCCTGCCCGGCCGGCAGGAAGAAGAACACGACCGTGATGGCAAGCTGCGGCAGAAGCAGGAGGTAGGGCAGCCCGATCTGGGGGAAGATCACCTTCTTCCGCATCGCCCTCGCCCGAAAGGATGTCGGGCCGCCCCCTGCCGGAGCGGCCCGACCGCTCAGCCCTCAAACCGCGGTGGCGCTCACGACCGGTTGGCGCGCTCGAAGTTGCGCAGCACCTGGTTGCCGCGGCGGTTTGCGGCCTCCAGGGCCTGCGCCACCGTCTGCTGGCCCTGGAACACCTTCTCGAGCTCCTCCTGGATGATGTTGCGGATCTCGACCATCCCGCCCAGGCGGAAGCCCTGCGAGTTCGGCGTGGGTTCGGCGCGGGAGAGCTGGATGATGGCGGCATCCGCCCCGGGGTTGCGCTCGTAGAAGCCTTCCGCCTTCGACTTCTCGTAAGCGGCGGTGGTGAGCGGCACGTAGCCTGTCACCTGGTGCCACCACGCGTCCTCCTCGGGGCGCGAAATGAACTCGAAGAACGCGGCGATCGCGGCGTATTCGGCCGGCGTGCGGTTGCGCGCGGTCAGCACCCAGAGCGAGGCGCCGCCGATGACACCGTTGCGCGGGCTCTGGATGAAGTCATCGTGGTACGGCAGCGGCACGGACGCCCAGCGGAACTTGGCGTCGCGCTCGATCTGCGCCCGCGCGGCGGAGGAGCCGAAGCTGATCGCGCACTCGCCCGAGGGGAACAGGTTGCCGGCGGCGTTGTCGCGCCCGCCGTAGCGGAACAGGCCTTCGCGCTGCAGGTCGGCGATGAACTGGATGTGCTTGAGGAAGAACGGATGGGTGAGCTGAAGCTCGGCATCCATGCCCTCGAAGCCGTTCGCCTTGGTGGCGAGCCCGACGTCGTGGATGGCCGACTGCTGCTCGAACAGGACCCAGGTCGGCCAGGTGGTGGTCATCACGCAGGGCGTGGCGTTCGCCGCCTTCAGCTTCTGCGCCGCCTCGCGCACCTCGCGCCACGTGCGGGGGATGTCGCGGATGCCAGCCTTCTCGAAGGCGTCGAGGTTCACCCACATCAGGGCCGAGGAGGAGTTGTGCGGCATCGACACCAGCCTGCCCTGGGTGTCGCTGTAGTAGCCGCGCACGCCGGCGAGGTAGCGCTTGGGGTCAATGTCCACCCCTGCCTCGCGGAACAGTTCGTGCACCGGCTTGATGGCGGGGCCGGCCGCCATCATGGTCGCGGTGCCGACCTCGAACACCTGCGCGATGTGTGGCGGGTTGCCGGCGCGCCACGCGGCGATCGCGCCCGTCATCACCTCGACGTAGGAGCCGCGGAAGGTGGCGTTGACCCGAAAGCGGTCCTGGCTGCGGTTGAAGCGGTCGACCTGCTCCTGGACGCGCTCGCCCAGCGCGCCGCCGAGCCCGTACCAGAACGTCACCTCCGTGCGCTGCTGCGCGGCGGCGGAGGCCGAGCCGATCGCCAGAGCGAACGCGGCGCCGGCCAGAAGCGACCTGCGGTGCATCGAGACCCTCCCGTTGTGGTGGCGACCCGCCTTTAGGCCCCCGATGTTACGCCGCCGTGACCGAACGATGAAGCTTCCGTTTCAACCGCCGCCGCCGCTGCGCTTCGGCGCGGCGAAGGCCCAGCGCAGGAGCTGCGCCGCAGGCCACGCCCAGGCCACGCCCGCGATCGCGAAGTAGACCAATTCGACCGCCCAGTGCTGGTCGAACACCCACTCGGCAAGGGTGACGACCAGCCAGACATAGGCCGCGGCACCGACCAGCGCCGCTGCGAGCGCAACCCCCTTGCGATTGGCCGAAAGTCCCGAACGGTCTTGCGTCACCTCTCTTCCTCTCGTTGGCCGTGCCGACGGCGTCTCGGATTGCCGCCCGGCAAGTCCTGCCGTTAGACTTCCTCACCAGGGCGTGATCGCGATCCGCCGCCACGGACACAGGGCCCCGCATGGACATCAAGGAGCACATCCGCAGCATCCCCGATTTCCCGAAGCCGGGCATTCTCTTCTACGACATCTCGACCCTGCTGCGGCACGCCGATGCCTGGCAGGTGGCCATGGGGCGGATGGCGAATCTGGTCCGCCGCCATCAGCCCGACCTGCTCGCCGGGGTGGAAAGCCGGGGCTTCCTGATCGCCGCCCCCCTCGCGCTGAAGCTCGGCTGCGGATTTCATCATGCTGCGCAAGAAGGGCAAGCTGCCCGGCCCCACCATCGGCTACGACTACGCCCTCGAATACGGCACCGACCGCATCGAGGTGCAGGCCGATGCCGTGAAGCCCGGCCAGCGCGTGGTGGTGGTGGATGATCTTCTTGCCACCGGCGGAACGATGCGGGCCGGGATCGAACTCCTCCGCCGGGTGGGGGCCGTCGTCCCCGCAGCGGCGGCGTTGATCGAACTGACATTCCTGCGCGGGCGCGAGAAGCTCGATGTCCCCTTCGACTGTCTCGTCGCCTACGATTCGTGACGCCGCCGTCGGCGCGCGCTCCATCCCCTCGCCGGCCTTCGACGCGCTCGGCGTCGCCGGCCTCCTCGAAGCCGCGATCGCCGCCGTCCCCACCGGTGTGACCGTCGCCGACCCCGCTCTCCCCGACTGCCCGATCGTCTATGTCAACAGCGCCTTCACCCGCATGACCGGCTACGCGCCGGAGGAGGTGCTGGGGCGGAACTGCCGCTTCCTGCAGGGCGCGCGCACCGACCCGGCGGCGGTGGCGCAGGTGCGCGAGGCGATCGCGCGGCGCGCCCCCATCACCGTCGAGCTTCTCAACTACCGCAAGGACGGCACCCGGTTCTGGAACGAGCTGCACATCGCCCCCGTGTTCGACCGCGACGGCGCGCTCACCGCCTTCATCGGCATCCAGCACGACGTCACCGCGCGCAAGAAGGCCGAGGCCGGGCGGGAGCGGGCGCGCCGCCTCGCTGAGCGCGCCAACCGCACCAAGTCCGACTTCCTTGCCGCGATGAGCCACGAGATCCGCACGCCGATGAACGGCGTGATGGGAACGCTCGCGCTCCTCCTGGAGACGGAACTGGACGCCGAGCAGCGCGCCTACGCCGAAACCGCGCGGCAATGCGGCAAGGATCTGCTCGCCATCATCAACGACATCCTCGACATCAGCCGGATCGAGGCCGGCAAGCTTGTCATCGAGCAGGTCGCCTTCCGCCTCGCCGAGGTGGTGCGCGCCGTGCTCGACCTCGCCGCCGCCGCCGCCGCGGAGAAAGGCCTGAAGCTCGAGGCCCGCATCGCCCCCGATGTGCCGGACACGGTGATCGGCGATCCGCTGCGCCTGAAGCAGGTGCTGACCAATCTCGTCGACAACGCGGTGAAGTTCACGGCGGTCGGCGGGGTGACGGTGACCATCGACCGACTGTCGGACCGCGACGGCCTCGCCTTCGCCGTCACCGACACGGGGATCGGCATCCCGGCTTCGGTGCAGAAGCGCCTCTTCTCCCGCTTCGCCCAGGCCGACCCCTCGATCACGCGCCGCTTCGGCGGCTCGGGGCTCGGGCTCACCATCTGCCGCCGCCTCGTTTCGCTGATGGGCGGCGAGATCGGTCTCGACTCCGAGCCAGGCCGCGGCTCGACCTTCCGCTTCGTGCTGCCCTTGCGCGCCGCGGAAGGAGCCGGACCGGCGCCGGAGCGCGTCCTCCCCGACCCCTCGCCCCCGAAGCCGCCGGCCGCGCGCGGGCGCGTGCTGATCGCCGAGGACAGCCGCACCAATCAGCTCGTCGCCGCCGCCATGCTGCGCCGGGCCGGCTGGAGAGTGGACATCGTCTCCGACGGGCGCGAGGCTGTCCGTCGCGCCGCCGAAACGGATTACGCGCTCATCCTGATGGACGTGCAGATGCCGGAACTCGACGGGCTGGCGGCCGCCCGACGGATTCGGGCCCTGCCGGGGGCGCGCGGCCAAGTCCCGATCCTCGCCGTCAGCGGCGCGACGACGGAGGCCGATCGCCGCGCCTGCGCCGCGGCCGGCATGAACGGCTTCCTCCCGAAGCCGATCGACCGCACCACGCTGCTCGACGCCGTCGAGGCGGTGCTCGCCGATCGCCGCGCCCCGCAGCCGCTGCCGTCGCCGCCGCCGCCGGCTCCGCCCCCCGAACTCGCCGGCCGTGACCAGCCGCTGATCGACCGTGCCGTGCTCGCCGACCTCCGCTGCTCGGTGGAACCGGGCCGCCTGCCGAAGCTCCTCGCCCTGTTCGCCGAGGAGACGGAGGCCCGCCTCGCCCGCATCGCCGAGGCGGTGGCGAGGCACGACCTCGACGAACTCGCGCGGCTTGCGCACACCCTGAAGAGCTCGGCCGGCGCCTTCGGCGCAGCGGCCCTCGCCCGCGCAGTGAGCGCGCTCGAGGAGGAGGCGCGGGCCGGCAGGGCGGAGGCGGCCGCGCACCTTGCCGGCGAGGTCGCAGTCCTCGCGCGCGCAAGCCTCGCTGCGCTCATCTCGCCTGAGACCGTCGGCTGATCCGCCGCCTCGCCCCTTGCCGGAGGCCCTGCCCCGTGGCGCTTGCAGACGACCCCTTGATCGGCTTCGCCCACGCCGCCTACCGGCTCGGCGAGCGGTTCGCCGCGCGCCGCACCGGGCTGCGCTTCGTCGAGGCGCGGACGCGCGAGGAGCTCGAACGGATCCTGCCCGACCTCGACGTGCTGGTGGTCTCGGGCTTTTGGCGCAACGCCTTCGCCGCCCGCGCGCCCCGCCTCGGCTTCATCCAGTCGATCAGCGCGGGGACGGAACAGTTCGATCCCGCCACGCTCGCCGCACGGGGGATCCGTCTCGCCTCGGCCCAGGGCGTGAACGCCGAGGCGGTGGCGCAGCACGGCATCGCCATGATGCTCGCCGTTCGCCCGGCGCCTTCCCGAAGCGCTGCGCAACCAGGACAGACGCCACTGGCGCGGCATGAGCCCCGACCCCGCCCTGCGCGAGGACACCCTCTCCGGCAAGACGCTGCTCGTCGTCGGCTACGGCCGGATCGGTTCACGCCTGGGTCAGCTTGCCCGCGCCTTCGGCATGCGGGTGATCGGCGTGCGCCGCGACCCAGCAGCCGGCGGAGCGGGGGCTGACGAGATCCACGGCTTCGGCGATCTCCCGGCCCTCTGGAGCAGGGCCGACATCGTCGCCTTGACCTGCGCCCTGACGCCCGAGACGGCTGGGCTGGTCGGCGAGGCGGCGCTTCGCTCCCTCCGCCCGGGCACAGGGCTCGTGAATCTCGCGCGCGGGCGGGTGGTGGACGAGCCGGCACTCCTCGATGCGCTGCGCTCCGGCCGGCTCGGCTGGGCTGCGCTCGACGTCTTCGCCGAGGAACCCTTGCCTCCCGAGCATCCGCTGTGGCTCATGCCGAACGTGCTGATCACGCCGCACTGCGCGGGCGAGTTCCTGGGCTACGAGGAGGGCGTGATCGACCTTCTGCTCGAGAACCTCGGCCGCCTCCGTCGCGGCGAACGGCTCCTGAACCAGATCGTCTGAGGGGGCGTTCAGACCACGGCGCGCTCCTCCACCCGCCGCCCCTCGGCCAGACGCGCGAAGCCGAGCGGCGAGAGATCCATCGTCACGTAGCGGCCCCAGAGAGCGAGCTCCGCGAGCCCGCGCCCCACGGCCGGGGCCTGCTGCAGGCCGTGGCCGGAAAAGCCGGTCGCGGCGGACAGCCCGGCCACGCCGGGGACGGGGCCGATCAGCGCATTGTGGTCGAAGGTGTTGACATCGTAATGGCCGGCCCAGGCGCGCTCCAGCCGGATCCGCTCGAGCGCGGGAATGCGGGCGGCGAGCGGCGCCCAGACCCGCTCCTCGAAGAAGCCGTCGATGAGGTCGAAGTCTTCCGCCGCGACGTCCGGGTCCTCGTCGGGCGGCGGCGAAGCGCCGCAGATGAACCCTTCGCCCTCGGGGCGCAGATAGGCCCCCGAGGGATCGATCACGAGGGGCAGCCCGGTGAGGCGAGCAGGGCAGCGGAGGAAGAAGATCATGCGCTTGCGTCGGCGCACCGGGATCGCGAGGAACGGTGCAAGCAGCCCGGCGGTGTCGCAGCCGGCGCAAACGATCACCTTGCCCGGCCTCGATCCGCTCGCCGTCGGCGAGCGCCACGCCGCGCACGCGGCCGCCCCGCGTTTCGATCGCCGTCACCTCGCCCCGTCCGCCACACGACGCCCGCCTCGCGGCTCCGCGCGCGCATCGCCTGCGCGAGCCCGAATCCGTCGAACCAGCCCTCGCCCGTGCGGCCGAAGGTTCCGGCGGCGATCCCCTCCGTGTTCAGCCAGGGAAAGCGGGCGGCGAGCGCCGCCCGGTCGAGCCAGAGGATATCGGCGCCTTCCGCCACCGCCGTCGCGTGGTTGGCGGCAAGCGCGTCGCGGCCGGCTTCGGTGGCGAGGAACAGGTAGCCGCCCTCGCGGAAGGTCGGGTCGAAGCCGAGCAGGGCGGGGGCCGCGCGCAGCAGCGCCACTCCATAGCCCGAGACGCGCACGTTGATCGCGGCGGAGAACTGGCGGCGGATCGAGGAGGCGGAGAGGGCGGTGGCGGCGCGGGCGTAGGAGGGATCCTTCTCCACCACCAGGACGCGCGCCTCTGACGCGTACCAGCAGGCGAGATGCCAGGCGACGGAAGCCCCCACCGCCGCGCCGCCGACGATCGCGATGTCGACCCGTTCGCTCATGCCGCGATCCTGGCCCGGGGCTGGACGCGGCAAAAGGCCGGGCGGAGGATCGGCCCATGCGTGTGATCGATGGGATCGAACTCGCCCGCCTCACCCCGTATCCGCTTCTCGCTGACGCCCTGCGTCGCAACTTGAGCGGGATCGTTTCGCCGCCGCGCACCCACCTCGACCCGACCGGGCGGGGCGACGCGCTGCTGCTCATGCCTGCTTGGCGCGAGAGGGGGTTGCTCGGGGTGAAACTGGTCACCGTCTACCCAGGCAACGCCGCCCGCGGCGAGCCGGCGGTCGCCGCCGCCTATGCCGCCTTCGACCATCGCGACGGCAAGCTTCTCGCTCTCCTCGACGGCACCGTGCTGACCTTGCGCCGGACCGCCGCCGCCGCGGCGCTCGCCGCCGCGATGCTCGCCTCTCCCGGCGCGCAGTGCTTCCTCGTCTGCGGCACCGGCGCGCTCGCCCCGGAACTCGTCCGCGCCCATGTCGCGCTCATTCCCACCCTCGCGCGTATCCTGGTCTGGGGCCGCAGCGAGGCCAAGGCGCGCGCGCTCGCCCAGTCGCTCGTCGCCGACGGCCTTCCCGCGCAGGTCGCTGCGGATCTCGACGCTGCCCTGGCCGAGGCCGACGTCGTCGCCGCCGCCACCACCGCGACCGCCCCCTTCATCCGCGCCGCCGCCGTCCGGCCGGGCACGCATCTCGGCCTGATCGGCGCCTTCACCCCGACGATGAGCGAGGCGGAACCGGCTCTGCTTGCCGCGGCGCGGCTGTTCGCAGACGACCGCGACGCCGTGCTCGCCAAGGGCGGCGAGGTGGTGCAGGCGATCGCGGCGGGGCTGATCGCGCCCGAGGCGATCGAGGCCGACCTCGCCGGCCTCGCCGCCGTCCCGCCAGCCCGCGCGGCCGGCGACATTACGGTCTTCAAGTCGGTGGGCTTCGCCGCTCTCGATCTCGCGGCGACGGAGGTTGCGCTGAGGGGGCTTCCGGCGGATGACGCTCGGGCGTAGATCAACCGCCAAGCAAAGGGAGACGATACCGATGATCAAGCCCGCTCGCCTCGGGAGGCGCACGCTGCTCGCCTCCACCCTTGCCGTCGCCTCCGCCCCCCTCGCTGCCCCGCACGTGCGCGGGCAGGTGGCGCCGGTGAAGATCGGCATCCTGCAACCGGTCACCGGCGCGCTCGCGCAGGACGGCGAGCACGGCCGGCTCGGCGCCGAGATTGCGATCGAGGAGATCAACGCCTCGGGCGGCATTCGCTCGCTCGGCGGGGCGCGGCTGCAGATGGTGTTCGGCGATGCGCGCTCGAATCCGGAGGGTGGGGTGGCCGAGGTCGAGCGGATGCAGGCGGAAGGGGTGGTGGCGATCGTCGGCGGCTTCGCGTCGCCGATCGCGCTTGCCGCAAGCCAGGCGGCGGCACGCTACGACATTCCCTACGTCGTCGATGTCGGCGTGTCCGACCAGATCGTGCAGCGCGGGCTGCGCAACACCTTCCGCTTCGGCCCCGGTTTCGGCACCGTGACGAAGGCGGCGCTCGACAACCTGGTTGCGATCAACGACGCGGCCGGCAAGCCCGCGCGCACGGTGGTGATCGTGCACGAGGACGGGCTGTTCGGCTCGGGTCTCGCGCGGCTGCTCAACGCGCAATTGCCCGAGCGCGGCTTCCAGGTGCTGGAGACGATCCCGCACCCCACGCCGTCGCGCGACATGTCGAACGTCGCGCTGCGCATCCGCGCCCTCAACCCAGACGTCCTCATTCCCTCTTCGTACTATTCGGAGTTCGTCCTGCTCGCGCGCACCATGCAGCAGCAGAGGATCCGGCCGAAGGCGATCTATGCCGTGCTGAACGGTGCGGCGTCGAACTTCCGCTTCGTCCGCGAGTTTCCCGAGGCCGCCAACCTGATCATGGACTGCAACCATTGGGCCGACCCGCGCAAGGCGAAGACCGCTGAGGTGCGCGCCAAGGCCGAGGCGACGGGTCGGTTCTGGCTGTACAACATCCCGCTCAACTACTCCTGCGTCCGGCTGGTGGCGGACGCGATCGAGCGCGCCGGCAGCACGGACCGCAACCGCATCATCGAGGCGCTCGCGGCCTCCACCTTCGAGGACCACATCATGCCCTACGGCCCGACGCGCTTCGAGGGCGGACAGAACCAGGGTGCGCGGCCGGTGAACACCCAGGTGCAGGATCGCGACATCAAGGTGATCTTCCCGCGCGAGTTCGCCAACGCCGATCCGATTTTCCCCGCCGTCTGACGAGTCGTTTGCCGGGGTGGGCGAAGCGGCCCGCCCCGGTCGTCCCGATGCATTCGCCCGAGATCCTCCTCACCGCCGTGCTCAACGGGCTGATGACGGGCGCGATCTACGCCCTCATTGCGCTCGGCCTCACCCTCGTCTACGGCGTGCTGCACATCATCAACTTCGCGCACGGGGCGATCCTCACCGCGGCCATGTTCGCCGTCTACGCTCTGCACGCGGCGTGGGGAGTCGACCCCTATCTCGCGCTTATGCCGCTGACCGCGGGTTTCTTCGCCCTGGGCTACGGGGTGCAACGCTACGTCATCGGGCCCGCGAGCCACGGAGACGACGGCAACATCCTGCTCGTCACCTTGGGGCTTGCCATCATCATCGAGAACGCGCTTTTGGCTTGGTTCCGTTCCGACACGCGGTCGATCGACGTGCCCTATGCCTTCGCGTCGGTCGAGGTCGGCGGCCTCTTCCTCTCCCTGCCGCGCACCATCGCCGTCGCGGTGGTCGTCGGGGTAGCGCTCCTGTTGTGGCTGTTCCTCGCCCGCTCGCGCATCGGGGCGGCGATCCGCGCGGTCGCGAAAGAGAAGGTGGGCGCGCAGCTCTGCGGCATCGATGTCGCGCGGGTCTACGCCGTCACCTTCGGCCTCGGTGCCGCTTGCCTCGCCGTCGCCGCCTCGCTCCTGATGCCGACTTACCTGGTCAATCCCCGCGTCGGCAACGCCTTCGTCCTCGTCGCGTTCACCATCGTGGTCCTCGGCGGCATGGGGTCGATTCCCGGCGCCTTGCTGGGTGGTCTGTTCATCGGCGTGGTGGAGAGCCTGTCGGGCCTGTTCCTCGGTGAGAGCCTCGGGCAGATCGGGATCTTCCTCATCTTCATCCTGGTCCTGCTCGTGCGACCCACGGGCCTCTTCGGGGCGAAGGCGTGAGCCGGGCCTGGGCCTACGGCTCGGTGCTTGCGGCCGGGATGGGCCTCGCCCTGCTGCCGCTCACAACCGATTCGAACGTCCTCCTCAACTTCCTCGTCTTCATGCTCATCGTCGCGGTGGCGGCGACCGGGTGGAACCTGCTCGGCGGTTACGGCGGGCAGTTCAGCTTCGGCCACGCGGCGTTTTTCGGCACGGGCGCCTACGCGATGGCGATCCTGCAGGAGCGGGCGGGGCTGAACGCCTGGGTCGCCCTGCCGGCCGCCATCGCGCTCGGTGCCGCGGTCGGCAGCGCGATCGGCGCGCTCGCCTTCCGGGCGCGGCTGCGGGGCTCTTATTTCGCTCTCGTCACGCTCGCCTTCGCCGAGGTGTTTCGCATCGTCGCCAACGTCCTCCCGATCACGGGCGGGGCGGCGGGAATCCTGATCCGCCTGCGCCTCGACCCCTGGCAATTCCAGTTCGCGGATCGGCGCGTCTTCTACTGGGTCGCCCTCGGCGTCCTCGTCTGTTGCCTCCTGCTCGTGCGGGCGATCGAGCGCTCCCGCTTCGGGGCCTGGCTCGTCGCGGTGCGCGAGAACGAGGATGCTGCAAGGGCCTTGGGGGTTGATGTGCTGGCGGTGAAGGTCGCCGCCATCACGCTGTCCGCCGCCATGACCGCCGCCGCAGGCTGTCTTTACGCGCAGAAGTTCCTCTACCTCGATGCCGCCATCGCTTACGGGCCCTGGATCTCGGTCGAGGCCCTGCTTGCGCCCGTCATCGGGGGCGCGGGAACGGTGTTCGGTCCCGTGCTCGGGGCGCTGGCTCTGCTTGGCCTCGGCGAGCTGACGAAGGCCTGGATCGGGGATCTCACCGGCGGTTCGGTGCCCGGGGTCGATCTCGTGCTGTTCGGCGCGTTGCTCATCCTTTGTGTCGCATTCGCGCCGCGGGGGATCATCGGCCTCCTCTCGCGCGTGCGGCTTGGAGTGCGATGGGCGCGCTTCTGACCGTCGCCGACGTCACGGTGCGCTTCGGCGGCCTCGTCGCCGTCGATCGCGCCTCGTTCGCCGTGGCCGAGGGCACGATCACCGGGCTGATCGGGCCGAACGGTGCCGGGAAGACCACGCTCTTCGCCGTGGTCTCCGGCTTTCTCGTCCCGCAGGCGGGGCGCGTCCTGTTCGCGGGCGAGGACGTGACGCGCAAGCCTGTGCATGTGCGCGCTCGATTGGGCATCGCCCGCACCTTCCAGATCGTGCAGCCCTTCGCCGGGCTCTCCGTGCGCGAGAACATCGCGGTCGGCGCCTATCTGCGGCGGCGGGACCGCGACGAGGCGCTCGCCGAGGCGGATCGCGTGGCGCGCCGGGTCGGGCTCGAGCGGCTGCTCGATCGTCCTGCCGCCGCGCTCACCGTCGCCGGCCGCAAGCGTCTGGAGCTTGCGCGCGCTCTCGCCACCCGCCCGCGCCTTCTTCTGCTCGACGAGGTTCTCGCCGGCCTCAATCCCTCCGAGATCCGCGACGTGCTGCCCCTCATCCGCTCCATCCGCGACGAGGGGATCACCATCCTCATGGTGGAGCACGTGATGCAGGCGGTGATGAGCCTCTGCGAGCGCGTGCATGTGCTGGCCCAGGGGCGCCTGATCGCAGAGGGTCTGCCGGCGGAGATCGCGCGCGACCCGCGCGTGGTGGAGGCCTATCTCGGCCATGGCGCCGCGGCACGACTCGCCGCCGGAGCGGTCGGCCATGCCTGAGACCGTGCTGGCGGTGGAGGGCGTGGTCGCGGGCTATGGCGGAGCGCCCGTGCTGCGCGGCGTCTCGCTCAGCGTGGCCGAGGGCGAGATCGTCGCCGTGCTCGGCGCGAACGGTGTGGGCAAGACCACGCTGAACCGGACGTTGTCGGGGCTCGTGCCCGCCGCGGACGGCGCGATCCGGTTCCTTGGCGAACGGATCGACCGTCTTCCTCCGCCCGCGATCGTCCGCCGCGGCCTGATCCACGTGCCCGAAGGGCGGCGCATCTTCCCCAACCTCTCCGTGCGCGAGAACCTCCTGCTCGGCGCTTACGCGCGCGGCCGCGCGCGGCGCGCAAGCAATCTCGAACGGGTGTTCGCGATCTTCCCCCGCCTTGCCGAGCGCACGCGCCAGCTCGCGGGGACCCTCTCCGGGGGCGAGCAGCAGATGCTGGCGATCGGGCGCGGGCTGATGGCGGAACCCCGCCTCCTCGTGCTCGACGAGCCCTCGCTCGGCCTCTCGCCTTTGCTGGTGGAGGAGATGTTCAAGCTCATTGCCCGCATCGCCGCCGATGGTCTCGCCGTTCTCCTCGTCGAGCAGAATGTGGTGCAGTCGCTTGCCCTCGCCGCCAGGGCCTACGTGCTCGAGAACGGCACGGTGGTGATGCAGGGCCCGGCCGCCGAGCTCGCGGCCGATCCCGCCCTTGCTTCCGCCTATCTCGGCCTCTGACGCATGACCGCGCTCGATCCCGTCACGCTCGCCGTGCTCAAGGGCAGGCTCGAACAGGTCGCGGACGAGATGGACGCGACCCTGGCCCGTTCCGCCTTCAACCCCATCATCGCCGAGGCGCGCGACCTGTCGCACGGCCTCTATCACGCCGAAACCGGGGCGACCCTCGTGCAAGGCTCCTCGGGCCTGCCGATCTTCGTCGGTGCGACCGCCTTCGCGGTACGCGCCGTGATCGAACGGGCGGCGGCGCGCGGCGGGCCGCGCCCGGGCGAGACCTGGGCCTTCAACGACCCCTATCTCGGCGGGACGCACCTGAACGACATGCGCCTTGTCCGCCCCGTCTTCCGCCGGGGGCGGCTCTTCTGCTGGCTCGCCTCCGTCGCGCATTGGCTTGACGTCGGCGGCGCGGTCCCGGGCGGCTACAACCCGCGCGCGACGGAGTCGCATCAGGAAGGCGTCCGCATCCCGCCCGTCGTTCTGGCGCACGACGGCGCGCTCGACGAGGACGTGCTCGCCATCCTGCAGGCGAACACGCGAACATCGCTCGCCAACTGGGGCGACCTCAACGGTCAGCTCAACGCGCTCGATCTTGGCGAACGCAGGCTCGCCGCCTTGCTCGACGAGGCGGGCGAGGAGACGGTTGCGGCGGCGCTCGAGGCGCTCACAGCGCGTGCTGAGGCGATGATGCGCAGCGCGCTCGCCCGCCTGCCCGACGGCGCCTACGAGGCGGAGGATTTCCTCGACAACGACGGCCTCGACCCCGCCCCTCTGCCGATCCGCCTTCGCCTCACCATCGCGGGCGACCGCGCGGGCCTCGACTTCTCGGGAAGCGCTCCCGCCTGCGCAGGGCCCCTGAACATCAGCCGCGCCACCGCGATCGCCGCCTGCTACGTCGCGCTGAAGCACCTCTTTCCCGAGGTGCCGGCGAACGGCGGCTGCCTTGCGCCGATCACCATCACCATTCCCGAGGGCTCCATCCTCGCCGCCGATGCCCCGCGTCCCGTCGCCGGCTATACGGAAACCATCCTGCGCGTGATCGATGTGATCTTCCGCGCCTTCGCCGAAGCCGCGCCCGACCGCGCCATCGCCGGACCCTTCGCCACCATCAACGCGCTGTCCATCTCCGGGCGGCGCGCCGACGCCTCGCGCTGGGTGATGTTCTGCTTCTTCGGCGGCGGCCTCGGCGCAACACCGCATGGCGACGGCCTCAACCACGGCAACAACCCGATCAGCACCGCGACCATGCCGCCGCTCGAGATCCTCGAGGCCTCCTACCCGATCCGCTTCACCGAGTGGGCGCTGCGCCCCGACAGCGCCGGCGCCGGCACGCACCGCGGCGGGCTCGGCGCGATCTACGAGATCGCGATCGAAGACGAGGGCGGGGCGGAGGCTTTCCTGCTCGGCGAACGCGGGCTCTTCCCGCCCTTCGGAGTCGCAGGCGGCGGGCCGGCCGCGGCGAACCGTTTCGCCTGGGAGACGGACGACGGCTGGCGGTCCTCGCCGATGGTGTCCAAGGCGTTCGGGCTTGCCCTCGCCCGCGGCCGGCGGCTTCGCCTGGAGACGCCGGGCGGCGGCGGCTGGGGCGATCCGATGCGACGCGACCTTGGCCGTGTCGCGCGCGATGTCCGCCTCGGCTATGTCAGCCCCGCGGCCGCGCGCGACCTCTACGGCGTGGCCCTGCGTGCCGACGGGTCGGTCGACGCGGAAGCCACCGCGGCCCTGCGGCGGGAGCGGGCGGCATGAGCGTTCTGGTCGGGGTCGATGTCGGCGGCACCTTCACCGATCTCTTCGCTCTCGATTGCGATAGCGGTACGTTCCGGACAATCAAGGTCTCGTCGCGGCGGGGCGACGAGGCGGCGGGCTTCCTCTCGGGGCTCGAGGCGCTCGGCGGGGCGGGAGAGCTCGGGGCCATCGTGCACGGCACCACGGTCGGCACCAATGCGCTTTTGGAACGGAAAGGGGCGCGCACCGGGCTGATCGCCACGCGGGGCTTCCGCGACGTGCTCGAGATGCGCCGGCGCGACCGCCCGCGCGCGTGGGGGCTCGTCGGCGACTTCGCCCCGGTCATCGACCGCGACCTCAGGCTGGAGGTGGGCGAGCGCACGCTGGCCGACGGGACGATCGCGATCGCGGTCGACCCCGCCGAGGTCGAGGCGGCGGGGCGCCGGCTTCTCGCCCTAGGCGCCGAGGCAGCGTGCATCGCCTTCATCAACGCTTACGCGAATCCGTCCAACGAGCGCGCCGCCCTCGCCGCGCTCGCGCCGCATCTGGCCGAACGAGCATCTCTGCTGCTCCTCCGACATCCTGCCGGAGATCCGCGAGTTCGAACGCACCTCGACCGCCGCGCTGAACGCCTATCTGCAGCCGGTGGTCGGCGCCTACCTGGCGCACCTCGAGAACGCGCTTTCGCGCGCGGGCTTCGCGGGTGCTTTCCACATCGTGCAGTCGAACGGCGGGGTGATGAGCACGCAGACCGCACGCAGGCTTCCCGTGCGCACCGCCCTGTCGGGGCCCGCTGCGGGGGTGATCGCCGCCGCGGCGATCGGCCGTGCGGCGGGATTTCCCGACCTGATCACCGGAGACCTCGGCGGGACGAGCTTCGACGTCGCCCTGATCTCCGCGGGCGAACCCTCCTTCGCGGCGCAGAGCGCGATCGACTTCGGCCTCGTCGTGCGCATGCCGATGGTCGAGATCACCACCATCGGTGCGGGCGGCGGCTCCATCGCGCGCGTCGACGCGGGGGGCTTGCTCCAGGTCGGGCCGGAGAGCGCGGGGTCGGTGCCCGGGCCCGTCTGCTACGGCCAGGGGAATGATCGGCCCACCCTCACCGACGCCAATCTCGTGCTCGGTCGGATCAACGCCGAACGCCCGATCGGCGGGGCGCTGGCCAGGCTCGACATCGACTCCGCCCGCGCCGCGATCGCCCGCCATGTCGGCGCCCCCTTGGGCCTGGACGCGGAGGAGGCGGCGGAGGCGATCGTGCGGGTGGCGAACGCGAAGATGGCCGGGGCGATCCGGCTTCTCTCCATCGAGCGCGGCCATGATCCTGCCCGCTTCGCCTTCATGCCTTTCGGGGGCGGCGGAGCCATGCATGCCGGGGCGCTGATGCGCGAGGTCGGGCTCGCCGCCACGGTGGTGCCGCGCTTCCCCGGCGTCACCTCGGCCTTGGGCTGCCTGATCGCCGATGTGCGCCACGACGCCGTGCGCACCGTGAACCTCGCCCTCGACGGTCTGGACGGAGCGGGCCTGACCGCGCGGCTCGCAGCCATGGCGGAGGAGGCGCGCGGAATGGTCGCAGCGGCCGGATTGCCGCTGACGGGCATCGACATCCTTGCCCAGGCCGACATGCACTACCAGGGCCAGACGCACGCGGTGGTCGTTCCCCTACCGTTTCGTCACTGGGCGCGATCCGCTTGACGAGAGCGCCGTTCGCCGTGCCTTCGAGGCTGCATACGGTTCCGCCTTCTCGCGGCTCCTGCCCGGCATCCCCGTCCGCCTCGCCACGCTCCGCGTCGCCGCGATCGGCCGCCGGCCCGCCTTCGATCTCGCCGCCCTTGCGCCGCCCGCCGGCGCTTCCCGCGATGCGGCCCTCCTCGGGGCGCGGCGCGTGCGCTTCGACCGCGCCTGGCACGACACCCCCGTCTATGATCGCCTCGCGCTTCCGGTCGGCGCCGAGATCGTGGGCCCCGCCGTCCTTGAGCAGGCGGATGCGACCGTGATCGTCGATCCAGGCCTGGTCGCGCGGGTCGATCGTCTCGGCAACCTGATCATGACCCGGGCATGAACGGACTCATTCCGGACCCCTCGCGCACGGCGCTGCTTCTGTGCGACCTGCAGAACGACTTCCTCCACCCCGAGGGCGCCTATGGCCGGGCAGGGCTCGGCTCGCCCGAAATCGCCGCTCTGCCGGAGCGGCTTGCTCCGCTGACGCAAAACGTCTTCGCGCCGCCGGAGGGTGGACGGTGGCGACCCTCTTCACCCTGGTTCCCGGCAAGGGCGGTGTGCCCTTCATCTCGCCCCACCTGAAGGCGTTGCGCCCCTTCCTGGGCCGCGGCGACTTCGCTCCCGGGCTCCTGGGGCCAGGCCGTGGTGGACGCGCTCTCTCCGGTCGACCTCGCGGTCGAGAAGGTCGCCTACAGCGCCTTCTACATGAGCCGCCTCGAGTGGGTGCTGCGCAAGGCGGGCGATTGAGCGGCTGCTCGTTGCGGGCATCGTGACCGGCGGCGGGGTCGCCTCCACGGTGCGCGATGCGGCGGTGCGCGACTTCGTCCTGCGTCGTGCTGGAGGACGGCTGCGCGGCCTTCGACCAGAGGGCGCATGCGGTGGCGATCGAGGCGCTTGCGTCCGGTCGCGCATGTCGCGACGGTGGCCGAGGCGCTCGCCGCGCTGCCGTGAGCGAGGCCCTCGTCCGGCCCGCTTCGGGTGTGGCGTTCGGCGCCGAGGCCGAGGTGCTGATCATCGGCGCGGGTGCCGCCGGGCTTGTCGCCGCCTTGGCGGCGCGCGAGGCGGGAGCCGAGCCGGTGGTGGTCGAGCGCGACGCCGTGCCGCGGGGGTCGACCGCCCTCTCCGCCGGCCTGATTCCCGCCGCCGGCACGCGCTGGCAAGAGGCCGCCCGGATCGCTGACGGTCCGGAATGCTTCGCTGCCGACATCCTGCGCAAGACGAAGGGACGGGCGGACAGGACCGTCCTCACCCTCGCGACTCGCGAGGCGCGGCGGACGCGCTGCATTGGCTCGCCGACGCTCATGGCCTGCCCTTCGTCCTCGCCGAGGACGTCGTCTATCCCGGCCACTCGGTGCGCCGTATGCACGGCTTGCCCACCCGAAGCGGGGCGGAGTTGGTCGATCGCCTGCGCGCGGCGGCGGAGGCGGCGGACGTGCCGATCCTCACCGAAGCGGCGGCGCGCACGCTGTTCCTCGCCGAGGACGGCCGCACCATCGCGGGTGTGGGCCTCGTCCGGCCGGACGGAGCGGAGGAGCGGATCGCCTGCCGTGCCTTGGTGCTCGCCTGCAACGGCTATGGCGGCAACCGCGACGCTGGTGCGCCGGCACCTCCCGGAGCTTGCGGAGGCGCTCTGGTTCGGCCACGACGGCAACCGCGGCGAGGCGGTGTTGTGGGGCGAGGCGCTGGGCGCGGAACTCCGCCACCTCTCCGGCCATCAGGGCCACGGCAACGTCGCGCACCCGCACGGCATCCTGATCACCTGGACCACGATCATGCAGGGAGGCATCCAGGTGAATGCGGAAGGCGAACGGTTCAGCGACGAGACGGAAGGATACTCGGAGCAGGCCGCCCGCGTCCTCGCCCAGCCGGGCGGCTTCGCCTGGACGGTCTTCGACGAGCGCATCGCCGGCGGCGGCGCGTGCCTTCGCCGACTTCCGCGCCGCCGAGGCGGCCGGCGCGATCCTGCGCGCCGACACGGTCGGAGGCGCTGGAGGCGATGCTCCGCCTGCCGCCTGGGCGGCTTGCCGACCACCCTCGCCGCGTGCCGCGGGCGGGATCGTTTCGGGCGGGAGTGGAGCTCGACACCTCCGCTGGCTCCGCCCTATCGCGCGGTGCGCGTCACCGGCGCCCTGTTCCACACGCAAGGCGGGCTCGCCGTCGACTCCGAGGCGCGAGTGCTCGGCCGGCGCGGCGGCGCGTTCCCCAACCTGTTCGCCGCCGGCGGTGCGGCGGTCGGCGTCTCCGGCCCCGAGGCGTCGGGCTATCTCTCCGGCAACGGGCTGCTCACGGCGATCGTGCTCGGCCGCCTTGCCGGCCGGGCGGCGGCCCTCAGCGCGCGGTGACGGAAGGCCGCTCAGCCAAGCATCAGCCCGGCATCGACGACGAGCGTCTGGCCGGTGATCGGCGCGGCCGTGGTGGCGAGGAAGACGATCGCCTCCGCGATCTCCTCCGCCGTGCAGTGCCGCTTCATCAGCGCCTTCTCCGCCGCAACACGGCGCCGTTCCTCGGGCCACTCCGCCTGCCACCGCGGTGGCGACGCTGCCCGGCGCGACGGCGTTCACCCGCACTTCGGGGGCAAGCGCGCGGGCGAGATTGATCGTCAGGTTGATCACACCGGCCTTGGACGCGCCGTAGGCCATGGAACTGCCGTAGAACGTCAGACCTGCGACCGAGGCGGTGTTCACCACCGCCCCGCGGGCGGCGCGCAGGGCGGAGGCCGCTGCTCGGGTGCAGCGCCAGACGGAGACGAGGTTGGTGTCCAGGATGCGGTGCCAGAACGTTTCGTCCATGGCGTCGAGGTCGCGCACCGGGAGCGGCGCGCGCGTCACGGGGGTGCCGGCGTTGTTGACCAGGATGTCGAGCCCGCCGAGGGAATCGATCGCGGCCGTCACCATCGCCTCCGCCTCGCCGGCAGCCGAAACGTCGCCCGGGGCGGCCTGGACGGCGAAGCCCTCAGCCGCGAGCCTTGCCACCGCGTGCGGACCGGCGGGATCCTCCGGCAGGTGGTTCAGGGCGACGGCGGCGCCGAGCCGAGCCAGGCGTTCCACGGTGGCGAGGCCGATGCCCGAAGCGGCGCCGGTGACCAGCGCGCGTTTGCCCGCGAGCCCGCCCAAGCCGATCATGCAGCGTTCCCGCACGCTCGCGTGTCGCGCCGAAAACCATCGCCTCTCGGCACGGCGTTCCTCCCTGTCCCGATACCCCTATACTCGTCGCCGCAACCTCTTCGCTCCCAAGGAGAACAACCGTCAATGCCCCCGAGCCTCGCCCCAGCGATCGAGCGCCGGCTGCGTGCGCGTCTGCGGGGCGAGGTGCGGACGGATGCCGGCACGCGCGGCCGCTACGCCACCGACGCCTCGCATTACCAGGTCATCCCGGCGGCGGTGGTGTTCCCCCGTAGCGCAGATGACCTCGTCGCCGTCCTGGATGTGGCGCGCGAGGAGGGCATTCCCGTCACGGCGCGCGGCGGCGGGACGAGCCAGGCCGGGCAGACGGTGAACCGCGGCATCGTCGTCGACTGCTCGCGCCACCTGAACCGGATCCGCCTGATCGATCCCGAACGGCGGCGCGCGATCGTCGAGCCGGGCGTGGTGCTGGACAGCCTGAACCGGCTCTTGGCGCGCCACGGGCTGTGGTTCCCGGTGGACGTCTCCACCGCCTCGCGCGCGACCCTCGGGGGCATGGCGGCGAACAACTCCGCCGGCGCGCGCTCGTTGCGGTTCGGGATCATGCGCGACAACGTGGCCGCGATCGACGCCCTGCTCGCGGACGGCACGCGCGCGCGCTTCGACGAGCACGGCGTTCGCGCCGCACCTCGTCCGCTTGCCGCGCTGGCCGCCGACCTGCGCGCCATCGCCGCCGCCGAAGCCGAGGAGATTGAGGCCCGTTTCCCCAAGCTGCAGCGCCGTGTCGGGGGCTACAATCTGGATGCGCTGCTGCCCTCCGTCGCACGGCCCAATCTCGCGGAAATCCTCGTCGGGTCCGAAGGCACGCTCGCCCTCTTCACCGAGATCGAGCTCAAGCTTGCGCCTGCTCTGCCCAAGCACCGCAGCCTGGGCGTCTGCCACTTCGGCTCGTTCCGCGCAGCGATGGAGGCGACCGGGGCGATCGTCGGGCTCGGCCCCGTCGCGGTCGAGCTGGTCGACCGCACGATGCTCGAGCTTGCGCGCGGCATTCCGATGTTCCAGGCGACGCTCGCCGCCATGCTGCGCGGCGAGCCGGACGCGCTCCTGCTTGTCGAGTTCGCCGAGGCCGATGCGACGACGAACCGCGCGCGGGTCGCGGAGCTTGCGGCCCTGCTGGGTGATCTCGGCTTTGCCTGGGACAAGGCCGGCGCCCGCTTCGGCGGCGTCGTCGAGGTGCTTGAGCCCGCCCTGCAGGCGGCGATTGCGGAGCTGCGCACGGCGGGGCTCAACGTGATGATGAGCATGAAGGAGGAGGGCAAGCCGGTCTCCTTTGTCGAGGACTGTGCGGTGCCGCTCGAGCATCTCGCCGACTACACGGAACGGCTGAGCGAACTCTTCGCGCGGCACGGCACGCGCGGCACCTGGTACGCGCATGCGGGATCGGGCTGCCTGCATGTCCGCCCCGTGCTCAATCTCAAGCTTGAGAAGGACGTCGCCGCGATGCGCGCGATCGCGGAGGAGGCCTTCGCTCTCGTGCGCGCCTACAAGGGAAGCCACTCCGGCGAGCACGGCGACGGCATCGTGCGCTCGGAGTTCCACGCGGTGATGTTCGGGCCGCGCATCGTCGCGGCCTTCGAGCAGGTGAAGGACCGCTTCGATCCGCGCGGCATCCTCAACCCGAACCGCATCGTTCGCGCCTCCGCGCATGGACGACCGCGGCGCTGTTCCGCTACGGGCCCGACTACCGTCCGAGGCGAGCGCACCGGCCGGTGCTCGACTGGTCCGACTACCCGCGCGCGAGCCCCGGCCGCGGCGTTCCAGGCGGCGGTGGAGATGTGCAACAACAACGGCGCCTGCCGTGCGCTCGCGGGCGGCGTGATGTGTCCCGTCCTACCGCGCGACGCGGGACGAGACGGACGTGGTGCGCGGGCGGGCGAACACGCTGCGGCTCGCGCTGTCGGGCCAGCTCGCGGGCGGGCTGTCGTCGCCGAGCCGGTGGCGGAGGCGCTCGCCCTCTGCGTCTCGTGCAAGGCCTGCCGGCGCGAGTGCCCGACCGCCGTCGACATGGCGCGGATGAAGATCGAGGTGCGCGCGGCGCAGGTGGCGGCGCATGGGCTTGGGCTGCGCGACCGGCTGATCGCCTTCCTGCCGCGCTACGCGCCAAGGGTCGCGCGGTTCGGTTCGCTGGCCGCGATTCGCGATGCGGTGCCGGCCCTCGCGCGCTGGAGCGAACGCCTCCTCGGCTTCGCCGCCGACCGCCCGCTGCCGCGCTTCGCACGCGCACCCTGGCGCGATGCGGAGGCGGACGCAGCCGCGACGCCGGACGTCGTGCTGTTCGCAGATACCTTCAACCGCTGGTTCGAACCGGAAACGCTGCGGGCGGCGACGCGCGTGCTGCAGGCGGGCGGGTTTCGGCCACGCGCGGCACGCGGGCGAGGGCCGCCCGCTGTGCTGCGGTCGCACCTTCCTCGCGGCCGGCCTGGTCGACGAGGCGAGGGCGGAGCTGCGCCGCACTCTGGCTGCGCTCGCGCCTTATGCGCGCGCGGGGCTGCCGATCGTCGGGCGTCGAGCCCTCCTGCCTGTTCACCTTCCGCGACGAGGCGCTGGTGCTGGGCTTGGGCGAGGAGGCGAAGGCTGTCGCCGACGCGGCGATGCTGTTCGAGGAGTTCGTCGCCGCCCATCCGCGGCGGTTCGCTGCTGCGCTGCGCGAGGGGCCGGTGCGGCAGGCGCTGGTGCATGGGCACTGCCACAGCAAGGCGTTCGGGGCGTTCGCCGCCGTCCAGGAGACTCTGCGCGTCGTGCCCAGGCTTGCCGTGCGGGCGATCGACGTCCTCGTGCTGCGGCATGGCGGGCGCGTTCGGCTACCAGGCGGAGACCGCCGCGGTGTCGCGCGCGATGGCGGAACTCGCGCTTCTCCCCGCGGTGCGGACCGCCGGGCCGGCGGATGTGATCGTCGCCAACGGCTTCTCCTGCCGGCATCAGATCGCCGACCTCGCGGGCCGGGCAGCGGTGCACCCGGCACAGGTTCTTGCCGCCGCGCTCGCTGGGTGAGCCCCGGTCGCGCTATGGCTTGGGCCTCGCCGGAGCGGGGAGGCTGGGATGGCGGTTCCGTTCGATGCCGAGGCGCAGGCCGTGGCGTATCGCAAGGGCCCCTCCACGGGCGCCTGGGTCGCCGCTGGGCTCGGCGCCCTTCTTGTGAGTTTCTCGGCCTTCTCGGCCTCGATCGGCCGATCTTTGCCGGCCTGGTGTCGGCGGGAGCGGATGGCACGCCCTGGCCTGTCCTCGTCTCGATCGGTTGCGCGGTCCTCGGGATCATCCTGATCGCCTCGCTCGAGTGGCGGGAGGTGGCGATCGACTTCGCCGCGCGCCGGGTGCGAGATACGCCGCGGCCGGCGTCGCGTCGGGACGTGCGGCGGCGGATCGTTCCGTTCGCCGAGGTGGAGCGGAGCGGAGGTTGTCGAGCGCGAGGCGCAAGGGCGGGTTGGAGGTTGTGGTGCGGATTGACGTCCGCCGCGACCGATCCGTCCTCTTCGGGCCCTTCCGGGCGACGGCAGAGGCGCGCGCAGCCTGCGCGCGCGTGGCGGAGCGGCTGAACGCGGCGATCGCGGGACGCTGAAAGACGGAAGGGGGTGGCGCAGGGCCACCCCCTCTTGGATCGGTCCCGTGGGCGAACGATCAGGCGTCGACGGTCTCGCGCCGCCGGCGGGCGGCGAGGCCGAGGGCGCCGAGGCCGAACAGCATCAGCGCGGCCGAGGCGGGCTCCGGCACCATCACGTCGCGCATCACGGAAAACACGTCGACGTTGTCGATGTATCGGCCGTCGCCGTGCTGGAGGTAGGTGACGAGGCCCATGTCGATGCCGCGCACGTACTCGTAGAAGCGCTCGGCACCGGCGCCTTTCGCGAACAACATCGTGTTCTCGTTGGTGTGGGTGTCGTAGTGCCACTTCACGCCGGGCAGCACGCCGCGCCCCCGCCCCTCGATCGGCTGGAACGGGATCGTGTCGGAGTTCGGGCCCATCGGCATGCCGTTGCCGTGGTCGGTGAGCACGATCATCAGCGTCTCGTCCCAGGACGAGAAGGTCTCGACCCACTGGATCGCCCACGCCACCGAGCGGTTGAAGTCGACCTGCTCCTCGATGATGCGGGCGGTGTTGTTGGCGTGCGCCATCCAGTCCACCGCTCCGCCCTCGACCATGAGGAAGAACCCGTCGGGGTCGCGGGAGAGGAACTTGATCGCGCCCTGCGTCATGGTGAGCAGGCTCGGCACATTGGTGTTGAACGGCACGCCCGAGGCATTGCCGGAGTCGACCGACGCCGTCCCGGGCACCGCCGGACGATTGCGGTTCGCCTGCAGCGTGTCGCCGGTCTGGGCCAGGCCGATCAGGCGGCCCGGTGCCGGCACCAGCGTGCCGTCGGCGAGCCTTTCGAAGTCCTCCTTCGAGGAGATGAAGTAGCGGCCGTAGATGTTCGACCCGTCAGGACCGGCGAGCAGCGCGTTGAGTTGCGCGACGGTCATATAGGTCTGGCTCGGCGTGCTCCGCAGCTGCCCGTTCGCGTTGTAGCGCGGATCCCCCCCGCCCATGATCAGGTCGAGGTTCGGGTTGCGCAGCATCTGCTCGGCGATCTGGTGGTAGGCGTCGCGGGCGACGTTCTGCGCCCCAAACACCGCCGGCGTGGCGTGGGTGAAGGGAACGGAGGTGACGACGCCGGTGGCACGACCCCGACTGCTTCGCGATGTCGGTGATGAGCGGGCTGAGCGGAGAGCCCGTCACCGCCGGATCGTTCGACCAGGAGATCGCGTTGTTGTAGCTCTTCTGCCCCGTGGCGAGAGCCGTGCCGGCGGCGGCGGAGTCCGTGTAGTTGCGCTTGATGTAGTCGTAGCCGTCGAAGTAGTTCGGCGAGGGAAGGCGCGTGGGCGGCGGCGACTGGTTGATGACGGTGCCGTAAACGCCGCTGTTGGGATTGGTCGACCAAGCGCGAGCCGGGTCGTACGAAACCTCGGGCGTGGTGCCTCCGGTCGGCCGGGTCGACAGGTTCAGCGGATAGGTCGTCATCCCGAGCTTGACCGGGAAGTTGGCATAGGCCTCGCCGCGGCGAACCCCGAACTCCCAGTGGCTGGCCATGTCGAAGCAGCCCCAGGAGCAGCCGTCGGTGATGAAGAGGATCACGTTCTTGGCGTGCGCGGCCTCGGCCTCCGCCGCACCGACCACCAGCGCCGACGCGGAAACCGCGCCGAGCACGAATTGTCTGGAGAGCATCCTGTCCCCCTGAGCGGTTGTGTCGCCGGGCTCCGGCCCACTCGCCCCCGAGTGGCACCCACCGGCTTGCCTACACGCGTAGGTCAGAACGCTCCCGCTTTCCGTCACGCTTCGATGACGCGCCGATGACGTTCGTGGCGCTCAACGAATGAAACGATTGTGACGCGCGGATGAACTCTCGATGACCGACGCCGATCAGCCGGAGGGCGCCAGCACCGGCAGGTCGTAGAAGGCGCGGATCGCCTCCGCGCCCTCCTCGGCGGTCTCGACGAAGGTGATCAGGTCGAGATCGGCGCGATCGATCAGCCCCTCCTCGGCGAGCGCCTCGAAGCGGACGACGCGGTCCCAGAAGGCGCGATCGAAGAGGAGGATGGGCAGACGGCGGATCTTCCCCGTCTGCACGAGAGTGAGCGTCTCGAACAGCTCGTCGAGCGTGCCGAAGCCGCCCGGAAACACGGCGAGCGCGCGGGCGCGCAACAGGAAATGCATCTTGCGGATGCCGAAGTAGTGGAAGCGGAAGGAGAGCTCCGGCGTGATCCAGCGGTTGGGGGCCTGCTCGCGCGGCAGCACGATGGAAAGCCCGATCGACTTGCCGCCCGCTTCCGCCGCGCCGCGGTTTCCCGCCGCCATGATCCCGGGGCCCCCGCCCGTGATGACGGCGAAGTCGCAGATGCCGCGCTTCTGCCCGCCCAAGGTGACGAGACGGGCGAAGCGCCGCGCCTCCTCGTACCAGGCGGACTGGCGCAACGCGCGTTCGGCGCGGGCACGCTCCTCGTCCGTCCGGGCGGCGGCGAGCCTCGCCTCGGCAGTGGCGCGATCGACCACGCGCGCCGAACCGAACAGCACCACCGTCGAGCGGATGCCGGCCTCGTCCTGGGCGATGTCGGCCTTCATCAGCTCGAGCATCAGCCGCACGCCGCGCAGCTCGTCCCGCAGCAGGAACTCGGGATCCTGGAAGGCGAGGCGGAAGGAGGGCTCGTCGGCAAACGGTGAGGGCGGCGCGGCGAGCCCCGGCTCGGGCTCAAGGAGCGCCCTCTCCTCCGCGCCCTCGCTCACGGCAGGAACCGGGCGAAGACCGAGCCCAAGCCCGCGAAGGCGACCTCGACCTCGGCCGGCCCGGACAGCCAAGCCGGCACCGTGACCGAGCCGCACAACACGACTTGGCCAGCGCGCAGGCCGCCGAAGGCCGCTGCCGCCGGCGAAGCGGCAAGCCAACGCAGCACGGCGAGGGGGTGGCCCAGCAGGTCGGTGCCATGGCCTTCGGCAAAGACCGCGCCGTTGACGATCAGTCGGCCGTGCACCTGGCCGAACTCGCGTCCGGCAAGACGCGCGGCCGACCACCCCGGCGCCGGCGTGCCGAGCACCGCGGCGGCGTGGAAGAAGCGGTCGGCGATCAGCATCGGCGTGCCGATCGCCACGCCGCCCTCGTAGCGGTTCTCGACGATTTCGATCGCCGGGAACACCTCGGCCACCGCCTCGGCGAGGTGCTCGAGCGAATGTTCGCCCGCGGGAAGGTCCGCGCCGAGGCGGAGCGCGATCTCGGCCTCCACCCCCGGATTGATCCAGGCGCTGAACGGCGAGGCGTGGCCCGACGGCAGAAGGGAGGCCGGATCGAGATAGGCGGCGGCGGGGGTGCGGATGCCGAGATGGAGCTGCATCGTCGCCGCCGTCGCGCCGACCTTGAACCCGGCCGGCGGCCAGCACCCGGCCCGACGCGCCTGCGCGACCTGGATGGCGTAGCCCTCGGCACAGTCTGCCGGAGCGAAGCGCGGGTCGAGCGGACGCACCCAACCGCCCGCCGCGCGCTGGGCGGCGATCGCTTCGGCCGCCTCGGCCGCGCGCCCGTTGCCTCCTTCGCTCATGCCGCCAGCGTCTCCAGACGCGGTGCCTGCACCGCATACAGTGCCACCGCGGCGGCGACCGAAACATTGAGACTTTCCACCGCCCGGGTCTGCGGCAGGCGAACGAGCAGGTCGCAGCCCTCGCGCGTGAGCCGACGCATCCCTTCGTCCTCCGCCCCGAGAACGAGGGCGAGGCGTCGGTCCCCAAGCCCGGCCGAGGCCAGGGTGCGCTCGGCCGACGCCTCCAGCCCGACCACCCAGAGCCCCGCCTGCTTCAGCGCTTCAAGCGTGCGCGCGAGGTTCACCGCGCGCAGGAGCGGGATCCGGTCGAGCGCTCCGGCGGCCGCGCGGGCCATGGCCCCGCTCTCGCCGGGCGCATGGCGGTCCTGCACGATCACGGACGCTGCCCCGAAGGCGGCCGCCGAGCGCAGCACCGCCCCCACATTGCGCGGATCGGTCACCTGGTCGAGAACGACCACGGGCCCGGGCGAGGCGGCAAGCGCTTCGGCGAGCGGCGGTGGGGAGAGCGGGTCGGCGAGCAGGGCGAGACCCTGGTGCACCGCGCCCGGCGGGACAAGCCGGGCGATCGCCTCCGCCGGCGCGCGCTCAGGCGCGACCGGCAGGCCTGCGGGCAGCACCTGGGCGAGACGGCGCAGGGCCTCCTCCGTCGCCACCAAGCGGCGGAGGCGCCGTGCCGGGTTGCCGAGGGCGGCGGCGACGGGATGCAGCCCATAGAGCCAATAGGGAGCCGCCCGCTCGCGCCCGGCCGACGGGCACCTCCCGCCGTGCGCGCGACCCGCCGTCGGCGCCTCCCCGCGCTGCGCTCCTCCGCCCCTGACCATCGTCTTCAGCATGGGTGGTTCAACTGGCGAACGGAAGAGCGCGCGAACGTTGACAGAGGACGGGAAATGCCTCACGTCACCGCGGCCCGCGCGGCCCCGCGCGGAGCGACCACCTCGCGGGCTGCCGCGGTGCGGCGTCGCGTCGGGAGGGGTGCCCGAGTGGCTAAAGGGGACGGACTGTAAATCCGTTGGCGAACGCCTACGCTGGTTCGAATCCAGCCCCCTCCACCAGGCACCGTCCCAGCCGTCGCAACCCGGGTCGGCCGACGAGGTGGTCGGCGTCGCCACACCGGAACGAGGGACTGCGCACGACGGCACCGCGGGTGTAGCTCAATGGTAGAGCCCCAGCCTTCCAAGCTGGTTGTGCGGGTTCGATTCCCGTCACCCGCTCCAGCCGTTCCCCTCACGCAGCATCCCCGCCCCTGAACCCATCCTCCCCAGAACGGAACACGACGAGGTCTCGCCATGGCGAAGGCGAAGTTTGAGCGGACGAAGCCGCACTGCAACATTGGTACGATTGGTCATGTGGACCATGGCAAGACGTCGTTGACTGCGGCGATTACGAAGGTTTTGTCGAAGAGGGGTGGTGCGACGTATATGGCGTATGATCAGATTGACAAGGCGCCTGAGGAGCGTGCGCGTGGGATTACGATTTCGACGGCGCATGTCGAGTACGAGACGGCGAAGCGGCATTATGCGCATGTCGATTGTCCGGGCCATGCCGACTACGTGAAGAACATGATCACGGGTGCGGCGCAGATGGACGGTGCGATTTTGGTGGTTTCTGCGGCCGACGGTCCGATGCCGCAGACGCGGGAGCACATCCTGCTTGCGCGTCAGGTGGGTGTGCCGGCGCTGGTGGTGTTCATGAACAAGGTGGACATGGTGGACGATCCGGAGCTTTTGGACCTGGTCGAGCTCGAGGTTCGGGAGCTGTTGAAGTCCTATCAGTTCCCTGGCGACGAGGTTCCGGTGATCCGCGGCTCTGCGCTGTGCGCGCTGGAGGATCGCAACCCTGAGATCGGCGAGCAGGCGATTTTGAGGCTGATGGAGGCGGTGGACGAGTACATTCCGCAGCCGCAGCGGGCGAAGGACCGTCCGTTCCTGATGCCGATCGAGGACGTGTTCTCGATTTCCGGGCGCGGCACGGTGGTGACGGGTCGCATCGAGCGCGGCGTGGTCAAGGTCGGGGACGAGGTGGAGATCGTGGGGCTTCGTCCGACGCAGAAGACGGTGGTGACGGGTGTCGAGATGTTCCGCAAGCTTCTCGATCAGGGCGAGGCGGGGGACAACATCGGCGCGTTGTTGCGCGGCACCAAGCGGGAGGAGGTGGAGCGCGGTCAGGTCCTGGCGGCGCCTGGGTCGATCACGCCGCACACGCGGTTCCTGGCCGAGACCTACATCCTGACCAAGGAGGAGGGGGGCCGGCACACGCCGTTCTTCTCCAACTACCGGCCGCAGTTCTACTTCCGCACCACCGACGTCACCGGGGTGGTGAAGCTGCCCGAGGGGACGGAGATGGTGATGCCGGGCGACAACGTGCGCCTGGAGGTCGAACTCATCGCCCCGATCGCCATGGACGAAGGCCTGCGCTTCGCCATCCGCGAAGGCGGCAAGACCGTCGGCGCCGGCGTCGTCACCAAAATCGTCCAATGAGGGCGACCGAGGCAACGTTCATTGCCGGGCCGGCCGCCGCCGCGCTATCACCAAAGGCCAACGTGGCGGCCGGCACCGCAGGGGTGTAGCTCAATTGGCTAGAGCGCCGGTCTCCAAAACCGGAGGTTGGGGGTTCGAGACCCTCCACCCCTGCCACGTCGCTTCCTATTTCTGTTGATGCACCCGGGAGGGGCGGCGGCACCACTGCCGCAGACGGAACGGACACCATGGCGAGGATCAATCCGGCGACCTTCGTCCGCCAGGTGCGGCAGGAAATGGCGAAGGTCACCTGGCCGACGCGCAAGGAGACGCTGATCACCACAGGGCTCGTCTTCGTGCTCTCGGTTCTGGCGGCCACCTTCTTCTTCGTCGTGGACCAGGTGATCGGCTTCGCCGTGCGGTTGATCTTCGGCTTCGGCGGGTGAGGGAGGGGAGCATGGCGGCAGCGGACACGAAAGACGGTCTCGCTCCTGTCCGGCCGGTGGCCCCGCCGTCCCAGGCGGGCAGGAAGCGCTGGTATGTGATCCACGTCTACTCGGGCTTCGAGAAGAAGGTCCGCGACGCGATCCGCGAACAGGCGGCGCAGAAAGGGCTTGCCGACAAGTTCGACGAGATCCTCGTCCCTGCCGAGGAGGTGGTCGAGGTCAAGCGCGGCCAGAAGGTGCAGTCGGAGCGCAAGTTCTTCCCGGGCTACGTGCTGGTGCGCATGGAGATGACGGACGACACCTGGCACCTCGTGAAGAACACGCCGAAGGTGACGAACTTCCTGGGCGGCAAGGGCCGCCCGCAGCCCATCTCCGACGCCGAGGCCGAGCGCATCGTGAAGGCGGTGGCGGAAGGGGTGGAGAAGCCGCGTCCCTCCATCACCTTCGAGGTGGGCGAACAGGTTCGCGTCATCGATGGCCCCTTCACCAGCTTCAACGGCACGGTGGAGGAGGTGGACGAGGAGAAGGGCCGGGTGAAGGTCTCGGTCTCCATCTTCGGCCGCGCCACGCCGGTCGAACTCGAATACGGCCAGGTCGAGAAGGTCTGACCGCCGCCCGCACAGGTCTGAGCGCCGGCCCCGCCCCTCGCTGCACGGGCCTCCTGGCCGAGCGCGCCCGCCTAAGTCATTCCGCAGCGCGATCGGACCGCTGACCCCTGACCCGCGCGTCGGGCCCGGGCGCGGCGCGCGTCAGTCGGCCGGGGCCGGGGCGTGCGCTCGGCTGTGCGGGTGGGGCGCGCCGTGCCGGGCGAACCGACCCTTCACCCATTCCCGCCCGCCCTGGAACACCACGTAGAGCATGGGGATGAGGAAGATGCCGACCGATGAGGCGGCGAGCATGCCGGCAAAGACCGGGATGGAGACCGCCTGCCGCGCGAGCTCCGCAGCACCCTGCGCCGTGACGAGCGGCACGAGGCCGAGGATGAAGGCGAACGAGGTCATCATCACGGGTCGGAAACGAAGCCGCGCACCCTCCGTCGCCGCCTCGCGCAGCCCCACCCCCTTCGCCCTCTGCTCCTTGGCGAATTCGACGATCAGGATGCCGTTCTTCGCCGCGAGCGCGATCAGCACCACGATGCCGATCTGCCCGTAGAGGTCGAGCGGGACGCGGGCGAGCAGGAGCCCCGCGAAGGCGCCGAGGATCGCGACCACGACGGAGAGCATCACGGCCAGAGGGATCGTCCACGACTCGTAGAGCGCGACCAGGAAGAGGTAGGCGAACAGCACGGCAAGCGCGAGGATGGCGCCCGCCTGCCCGGCTGCCGCCCGCTCCTGGAACGAGGTGCCGCTCCAGGCCCGGTCGAAGCCCTGCGGCAGGGTTCGGTCGGCGATCTCCTCCATCGCGAGAAGCGCATCCCCCGAGGAGACGCCAGCGGCGGGGCTTCCCTGCACGGTGACGGCGCGGAGGTTGTTGAAGCGGACGATGGTCTGCGGCCCGACCTCGATCCGGGTCTCGGCGAGGCTGCGCATCGGCACCATCTCGCCCGCCGCGTTGCGCACATGCACGCGCAGGATGTCGTCGACGTCGCGCCGGTCCTCTGCCTCAGCCTGCAGCTGGACCTGCCAGTTGCGCCCGAACAGGGTGAAGTCGTTGACGTAGAAACCGCCCAAGGTCGCCTGAAGCGCGGCGAAGATGTCGCCGATCCGCACGCCGAGGCTCTGCGCGCGGTCGCGGTCGATGTCGAGGAAGATCGAGGGATTGGCGGCCGAGAAGGTGGAGAAGGCGCGGGCGATCCGCTCATCCTGGTTGGCGGCGACGACGAGGCCCTGCACCGCCGCGCTCTGGTCGGGGAACGGCCGGCCCTCGAGGTTCAGCACCTGAAGCTCGAAGCCTCCTCCCGTGCCGAGGCCGATGATGGGTGGGAGGTTGAAGGGGAAGACGATGGCCTCGCGGATCGCGAGCGCCTCGCGCGCAACCCGCGCGATCGCCGCCTGCGCCGAGGCCGCCGCGCCCTTGCGCTCCTCGAACGGCTTCAGGGTCACGGCGTGGAAGGCGGCGTTGGATTGCGCGGTGCCGTCGAGCAGCGAGTAGCCCACGACGGAGAGGCGGTTCTCCGCCACCTCGAGCCGCCCCGTGATCTCCTCGAGCGCGCGCGTCGCCGCCTCGGTGCGCGCAAGCGCCGCGCCTTCGGGGAGCTGGAGATGGACGAAGAAGGCGCCCTGGTCCTCCTCCGGCAGGAAGCCGGTCGGCGTCAGCCTCGCCGCGCCGATGATGCCGGCCGCCATCGCCCCGATCACGACCACCGAGAGGATCGCGACGCGGACGAGGCGCCGCACGATCCGCCCGTAGCCCTCCGCCAGCCGGTCGATCGCGTTCTGCATCGCCCCGATCACGCCCCGCCGCGGCCCGCCGTGGCGCAGGAGGAGCGCGCAGAGCGCGGGCGAGAGGGTGAGCGCGTTGACCGCCGAGAACAGCATCGAGACCGAGATCGTCACCGCGAACTGCTTGAAGAGCTCGCCGGAGATGCCGGGGATGAACGCGACGGGGACGAAGACGGAAAGGAGCACGAGCGTGATCGCGACGATCGGCGCGGTGATCTCCGCCATCGCCACCTTGGTCGCTTCGGCCGGCGCGAGGTCGGGCCGCTCGTGCAGGATCCGCTCCACGTTCTCGACCACGACGATCGCATCGTCCACCACGATGCCGATCGCGAGCACCATCGCGAGCAGCGAGACCGTGTTGAGCGAGAAGCCAAGCGCGAGCAGGACGACGATGGTCGCGATCAGGCTCACCGGCACCGCGATGGTCGGGATCAGGGTCGCACGCAGGCTGCCGAGGAAGACGAAGACGACGAGCACGACGAGCACGAAGGCCTCGACCAGCGTGTGCTTCACGCTCTCGATCGTCGCCTCGACGAAGGTCGTGGTGTCGTAGCTGACGGTGTAGTCGAGCCCGCGCGGGAAGAGCCGGCGCAGGTCCTCAAGGGCGGCCCGAAGCTCCGCCGCCGTGCGCACCGCGTTCGCACCCGGCGCGAGGTAGGTGCCGACCGCAACCGCCGGCCTGCCGTTGAACGACACCGCGACGTCCTCGGACTTCGCGGCAAGCTCGATCCGAGCGATGTCGCGCAGCCGCAGAAGCTGCCCGTCGGCGCCGGCGCGCACCACGATGTCGGCGAACTCCTCCACCGTCGCAAGTCGCCCCCGGGCCTGGATGTTCAGCTGCACCTGCTGGTCGTCCGCGATCGGCCGCGCCCCGATCCGCCCGACCGGGGCCTGGATGTTCTGCGCCTGGATCGCCGCGATCACGTCGTTCGGGGTGAGGCCGAGCCCGACCAGCCGGTCGGTCTCGAACCAGATCCGCATCGCGTAGTCCTTGGCGCCGAACAGGATCACCTCGCCGATCCCCGGCACGCGCTTGAGGCGATCGAGCACGTTGATGGTGACGAAGTTCGAGATGGCGAGGGTGTCGAGCGAGTTGTCCGGCGAGTGGAAGGTGACGAACTGCAGGATCGCCGAGGAGACCTTCGTCACGGTCACCCCGTTGCGCTGCACCTCGGGCGGCAGCTTGGACAGCGCCGACTGCACCCGGTTGTTGACGTTGACGGCGTTGATGTCCGGGTCGCTGCCGAGGCGGAAGCTCACGTTGAGCGCGTAGGAGCCGTCGTTCGCGCTGACCGAGCGCATGTAGATCATGTCTTGGACGCCGATCACGGCGGACTCGATCGCCTGCGCCACCGTCTCCTCGACCACTGCGGCCGAGGCGCCGGGATAGACGGCGGAGACCCTCACCTGCGGCGGCACGATGTCGGGAAGCTGCGCGACCGGAATGCGCGAGAGGGCGAGGAAACCGGCGATCGACATCACCAGCGCGATGACGATCGCAAGCCGCGGACGGTCGACGAAGACAGCGGAGAACACGGGCGCCTCAGCGCGACGGCGTGGCCGCACGCAGGCTCGGCGCCGGCACCGTCGCCGGCCCCGCCTGCACCGGGATGCCGGCGCGGAGGCGCTGGATCCCCTCGACGACCAGGTTTTCGCCGTCGCGCAGGCCCTCGACGATCTCCGCCGTCGCCGGAGTGGTTTCGCCCACGCGCACGCGTCGCACCGCCGCCCGGCCCTGGTCGTCGACCACGAACACGTACTGGCCCTCGCGGTCCGCGAGCAGGGCGGCGCGCGGGATGACGATCGCCCGCCGCGGCTCCTTCGCCGCGACCTCGACGGAGACGGTCGCGCCGTCGAACAGCATCCGCTCCGGATTCGGCACCACCGCACGCACCGCCTGCGTATCGGTGCCGCGATCGATCTGCGGGTCGATGAAGTCGATCCTGCCCTCGTGCGGATAGGCCGACCCGTCGGCGAGGCGGATGCGCACGCTGAGGGCCTCCGCCGCCTGCGCCTCGGAACCGTTCCCGCGGCGCCGCCGCTGATACTCCAGCACCTCGCGCTGGCTCACCCGGAACGTCACGTGCATGGGGTCGACCGAAGTCAGGGTTGCGAGCGGGCCCGATTGCGGCGAGATCACCGCCCCGACCGAGACCGCCGAGCGGCCGATCCGCCCGGCGAACGGGGCCACGATCAGCGTGTAGCCGAGGTCGATCTCGGCGATGCGCAGCGCGGCTTCCGCCTCCTGCACGCGGGCGCGCGCCATTTCGGCCTCCGCTCGGCGCTGGTCCCGTGTCGCGACCGGGATGTTGTTGGTCCGCACCAGCTCCTCGGCCCGGGCGAGCTGGAGGTCGGCGTTGAGCGCCGCCGCCTGGGCGGAGGCGAGCTCCGCCTTGCGAGCTGCAAAGGCGGCCTCGAAGGGCTCGCGCTCGAGCATGAACAGGAGATCGCCCGCCTTCACCTCCTGGCCCTCACGGAAGGTGCGCTCGCGCAGGAACCCCGTCACCCGGGCGACGATCTGCACGGTGTCGACCGCGCTCACCCGGCCGACGAAGCTCGCACTGTCGGCGACCGCGCGCCGCTCCACCACGACCACGCCGACAGCCGGCGCGGGAGGCTGCTGCTGGGCGAGAGCGGTGGTGGCGACGGCGAGAAGGATCGCAAGCACAAAGGTCAGGGGAAAGGGCCGCCGCATGGCGCGTTCTCCGGAATGTCTCCCGCTGCCCTAGCATGAGGCTGTCGCCAAGAAAAAGGCGGCTGCGCGCCGCCGTCGGGGGGCTACCTCGCCGCCCCGGCCCGCGCATATCCTCCGCCCGGCGCCACGCGAGGCGCGGACGGCAAGGTTGAGGGTTGGCACGCATGGCGGAGGACGAGGATCTCCCGGAGCTCGGCATCTCGCTCGATACGGTCTGCTGGCTGATCGAGCGCGCCCGCGCCTTCGACGCGAAGGAAGCCGGGGATGGCGACGCGGACGCCGACGAGGACGATGTCGAGGCTCACCTGCTCGACGAGGACGCCGACACCATCGAGGAGGAGATGCGCGAGACGATCGCCGAACTGAACGAGGACGAGCAGGCCGCGCTCATCGCGCTCGCCTGGGTGGGCCGCGGCGAGTTCGATCTCAGCGAGTGGAACGAAGCGTTGCGCCTTGCCAAGGAGCGCAACCTGCGCAACGCCGACGACTACCTGCTGGGGATGCCGCTTCTCGCCGACTATCTCGAGGAAGGCTTGGCCGCCTTCGGGCTCTCCTGCGAGTGATCCCGCGCCACGCTCCGATCGTCGTTCTGACCGGGGCGGGCATTTCCCGCGAGTCGGGGCTTGCCACCTTCCGCGACAAGGACGGGATCTGGGCCAAGGTTCGGCTCGAGGACGTCGCCACACCGGAGGCCTTCGCGCGCGACCCCGCCCGCGTGCATGCCTTCTACAACGCGCGGCGGCGTCAGTTGCGCGACCCTTCCGTGCAGCCGAACGCGGCGCACCTCGCGCTCGCTCGCCTTTCGCGCGAGTGGCCGGGCGGGGTGACGGTCGTCACCCAGAACGTCGATGACCTGCACGATCGCGCCGGCACGGCAAACCTCATCCACATGCACGGCGAACTCGCCAAGGCGCGCTGCACAGCCTGCGCTGCGGTGCTGCCGTGGCTCGAGGACCTTTCGGCCGACACCTCCTGCCCCCGCTGCGGTGCGCTCGGCACGCTTCGCCCGCATGTGGTCTGGTTCGGCGAGATCCCGCTCGCGATGGACCGCATCTACGCGGCGCTCGAGGCTTGCGCGCTTTTCGTCTCCATCGGCACCTCGGGCGCGGTCTATCCGGCGGCGGGCTTCGTCGCCGAGGTGCGCGGCCGTGCCCGCACGCTCGAACTCAACCTCGAACCCTCGGAAGGGAGCCACCTGTTCGACGAGGCGATCCACGGCCCGGCGACCAAGCTCGTGCCGGCCTTCGTCGAACGCCTGCTCGGCCCATCCTGACGCCCCTCTGCCGCCGCGCGGTCAGAAATTCACCGCATCCCCGCCCTTGAGCGCGAGCATCTCCCGCGCTTCCGCCGGGGTGGCGACCGCAAGGCCGAGCGATTCGATGATCTGGCGCATGCGCGCGACCTGCTCGGCGTTCGATCGCGCCAGCCGCCCGGGCCCGAGCCAGAGCGAATCCTCGAGCCCCACGCGCACATTGCCGCCCATCAGCAGCGCCTGGGTCGCGACCGCGAACTGCGCCTTGCCCGCGCCGAGCACCGACCAGCGATAGGCATCGCCGAACAGCCGATCGGCCGTCCGTTTCATGTGCGCCACATCCTCCGGATGCGTGCCGATGCCGCCGAGGATTCCGAACACCGACTGGACGAAGAGCGGGGGCTCGATCACGCGCCGGTCGACGAAGTGGGCGAGGGTGTAAAGATGGCCGATGTCGTAGCACTCGATCTCGAAGCGGGTGCCGTTGGCCGCACAGGCGCGCAGGATGTGCTCGATGTCCGCGAAGGTGTTGCGGAAGAAGCCCGACCGGGAGGCTTCGAGATAGGGCCGCTCCCAGTCGTGCCTGAATTCGCGGTAGCGCTCGAGCATGGGAAAAAGGCCGAAATTCATCGTCCCCATGTTGAGGGAGGCGATTTCGGGCGCGAAGCGTTGCGCCGGCAGAACGCGTTCCTCCACCGTCATCGTCGGCGCCCCGCCGGTGGTGATGTTGATCACCACGTCCGACCGCTGCTTGATGACGCGCAGGAAGGGCAGGAAGGCCTCCGGCGACTGGTCGGGCTTGCCGGTCTTGGGGTCGCGCGCGTGCAGATGGACGATCGCCGCCCCCGCCTCGGCGGCGCCGATCGCCGCCTCCGCGATCTCCTCCGGCGTGACGGGAAGATGGGGCGACATCGAGGGCGTGTGGATGGACCCCGTCACCGCGCAGGTGATGATGACTTTTCGTGCCGCCATCCCCTCTCCTCTCCCCCCGTCCCGCCGCGTCTGGCGCGCGCGTGCGCGATGACGAAAGCGAAACATCCTCCGCCCCGCAAGACCCGCCTGGCGCGACGCCGTGAGTCGGCCGACCATGGCCGCTACAATCGCCCACGATGCGCGAGGAAAACGCCCCTTCTCCGCCGATCGCCGAGATCCGCGCCTGCCGGCTGTGTGCCGCGCACCTGCCGCTCGGGCCAAGGCCGGTGTTTCAGCTCGACGCCCGCGCGCGGCTCCTCATCACCAGCCAGGCGCCGGGAACCAAGGCGCATGCCTCGGGCCGGCCGTTCGACGACCCCTCGGGCGACCGGCTTCGCGACTGGCTCGGCATCGACCGCGCGACGTTCTACGACCCCTCGCTGGTTGCGATCCTGCCCACGGGGATGTGCTATCCGGGCCGCCTGCCGAAGGGAGGCGATGCCCCACCACGGCCCGAATGCGCGCCGCATTGGCACCCGCGCGTGCTGCCCGCCTTGCCGAGGGTGCGGCTTCGCCTGCTGGTCGGCGGCTATGCGGTGCGTCTCGTGCTCGGCCCCAGTGTCGCGCTGGAGGAGGCGGTGCGGCGGGCGGAGTCGTTCTTGCCCCGGCACTTTCCGCTGCCGCATCCGTCCTGGCGCACGCGCGTGTGGGTGAAGCGAAACCCCTGGTTCGAGACCGAGACGATCCCCCGGCTGCGCGCGCTCGTTCGGGAGATTCTCGCTCAGCCCTGAGCGGGCTCGACGGGAATCGCGACCTCGTTTCGCCGCAGCGCCGGAATGGTCCAGGGCGGGTCGAAGAACCACGTCTCCGGCTCGCCCGCCGGCCGCCAGGCGGAGCCGCGCAGCGCCGCGAGCAGCCGCTCAGTCTCCGCCTCGACCTCGCGCGGGCCGGTGGTGCCGGCGAAGCGACGGACGGCGAAGAGAGCGTCAGGGAGTTCGACGATGCGCACGCGCGCATCGAGCGGTTCGGGCAGGGTCTCGCGCGTGTAGCGGGCGGGCATGAAGAAGCGGATCGCCCAGCCGCCCTCGCCAGGGGCCTGCGACACCGGTGCGGTCATGCCGATGCGCTCGCCTCTTGCCTGAGCGACGGGAGCGGTCATGCCGATCCGCTCGCGCGCGCGATTGGCGCCGAAGATGTAGTCGGCAAGCGGGCGGAAGCCGGCGTTGCGCGCCGAGACGGGATCTCCCGCCACCACCACCTCGGCGGCGAGGCGCGGGCCGTAGCGTCTAACCTCGAACCCCTCGCCGCGCGCGATGACGGCGTAGGCAGGCTCCTCGGTCGAGCGCGCGCCGACCACCGAGCAGGCCGCGCTCAGGAGCAGGCCGGCGGCAGCGGAGGCCGCGCGCAACAGGCGCATCGGGTCCATGCCGCGAGGAGATGGGCCCCTCTCGCGTCGCGTCATCCCTCGCCCGCCTCGAGACGCGCGATCTCCTCGTCCGAATAGCCGAAATGGTGGGCGATCTCGTGGATCAGCACGTTGCGCACGAGATCGCGCAGATCGACCTCGGTCTCGATCCACTCGGCAAGGATTGGCAAGCGGTAGAGGTGGATCATCTCCGGCTCGCGCGCCACGTCGGCGACACTGCGCTGGGTCAGCGGCACGCCGCGCCAGAGCCCCGTCAGGTCCCACCCGCTCGCGAGCCCCATCTCCGCCACCGTCTCGTCGTCGGGGAAGTCGTCGACGACGATGGACACGCCCGAAAGAAGACGGGCGAGGTCGCGCGGGAACCGCGCCTGGGCCCAGGCGAGCGCCTCGTCGGCGAGCGCGACGATCTCCTCCGTCGTCGGGGGCGTGGTGAAGCTGCGCACGGGCCCTAGATGAGGGGGGCATCGCGACGGAGGCAAGGATGGTGCAGAGGCTGACGGACGCCGAACGGGCGCGGCTCGGGTCGGAACTGCCTGAGTGGCGGCTGGTCGAGGGGCGGGATGCGATCGCGCGCTCGTTCCGCTTCAGGGACTTCGCCGAGGCCTGGGGCTTCATGAGCCGGGTCGCTCTGCTCGCCGAGAAGCACGACCACCACCCGGAGTGGTCCAATGTGTGGAACCGGGTGGAGATCGTGCTCACCACGCACGACGCGGGGGGGCTTTCGGAGCGGGACGTGGCCCTCGCGCGCGCGATCGACGCCATCCTCCGCCCCGCCTGACCCTACGCCGCGCTTGGCGGCCTGCGCGCCTCACTCGGCCGGCTTCGGCACGCGGCGGCGGAAATCGGCCGCCATCTCCTCCAGCGTGACGAAGCGCACGCCGGGGTGGCGCAGCATGTAGCCGATCAGCCGCTCCAGCATCATCAGCACCTGTGGTCGCCCCGAGACGTCGGGGTGGATGGTCATCGGCACCACGGCGTAGTCGTACTCGCGATAGATGAAGTCGAAATGATCCCGCCAGAGCTCCTCGAGATGGCGGGGGTTCACGTAGCCGTGGCTGTTCGGGAACTTCTTGATGAACATCATCGGCGGCAGGTCATCAAGCCACCACGAGGCGGGGATCTCCACGAGGTCCGTCACCCGCCCCTTGCTGAACGGCTTCATCCAGGTCTCGGCCGGCTTGGCGTAGTCGATCTTGGTCCAGGAGTTGCCGGTGCGCACGTAGTAGGGCAAGCAGTCGTGGTGCATCAGCGAGTGGTCGTAGGCGATCCCCCGCGCGAGCAGGATCTCGATCGAGGTGGCGGAGACCTCCCACCACGGCGCGACGTAGCCCACCGGCCGCCGCCCCCAGTGCTTCTCGATCAGCGCGATCGAGCGGTCGAAGATCGCCTCCTCCTGTTCGCGCGTCAGCGCCAGCGGGTTCTCGTGCGAGTAGCCGTGCAGGCCGATCTCGTGCCCGGCCTCGACCACGAGGTCGGTCTCGCGCGGGAAGCTCTCGATGGTGTGGCCGGGGATGAAGAAGGACTGTTTCAGCCCGAAGCGGCGGAAGAGTTCGACGAGGCGCGGCATGCCGACCTCGGCGGCGAACACGCCGCGGCTGATGTCGGAGGGGCTGTCCTCCCCGCCGTAGGAGCCGAGCCAGCCCGCCACGGCGTCACAGTGCACACTGAATGCGCAGAGGATCTCCTTCGCCATCGTCCCTCGTTCGCCTCCTCGTGGTCGCGCGCGCGAGGCTAGCGACCGGTCAGGCCGGGTCAACCGGGCTGTCGCCGCTTCGGCGCGGGGCTTGCTAACCTCGGGGATCAGTCGTTTCGTTCCGTGCCCGGTCGGTCGCCGGCCGGGCCGACGACCAGGAGGGAGCTTCACCGATGAACCGTCGCACGATCCTGCGTGCCGGGGCCGGGCTGATCGCCGCCCCCGCGCTGCTCCGCCGCCCTGCCGCCGCCCAGGCCTGGCCGGCGCGCGGTCCCATCCGGCTTGTCGCCCAGTTTCCCCCGGGCGGCTTGGTCGACACGGTGGCGCGCCTGATGGCCCCCGCCATGGCGCAGGAGCTTGGCCAGTCCGTGGTGGTGGAGAACCGGCCGGGAGCGGCCGGCATCATCGGCACCGACTACGTCGCCAAGCAGCCGGCGGACGGCTACACGCTGCTGATGAGCCACGCCATCGTCCATGTGTTCGCCGCCGCCACCCGGCGCACCATGCCGTTCGACCCGATCGCCGACTTCACCCACATGGCGCTTTTGGTCGAGGCGCCGATGGTGCTTCTGGTGCGGGGCGACTCCCCTTTCCGCAGCCTTGCGCAGTATCTCGAGGCGGCGAAGCGCCAGCCGGTGCGCTTCGGCTCCTCGGGCATCGCCTCCGCTCCGCATCTGCTGGGCGAACTGCTGAAGCGGGAATCCGGCGCGACCCAGCTTGACCATGTGCCCTACCAGGGCACCGCGCCGGCGATGCAGGATCTGCTCGCTCGGGTGATCGAGAGCCTGATCGACCCGATCACCACCAACGTGGGCCAGATGCGCGACGGCTCGCTGCGGGCGCTCGCGGTCTCGTCTCCGCGTCGCCTGCCCGCCTTCCCCGACGTGCCGACCTTCGCCGAACTCGGCTTCCCAAGCCTCACCGCAGCGCAATGGCTCGGGCTGTCCGGCCCGAAGGGCCTGCCCGAGCCGATCGTCGACCGGCTGGTCGGCTTGGTTCCGAGCCTCCTTGCCCGGCCCGACCTGCGGGCGCGGCTCGAGGACGTGCAGACCCTGCCGCGCGACCCGATCCCGACCAAGGACGCCTTCGTCGCCATCATCCGCGAGCAGCTCGAGCACTGGCGGGCGGTGGCGCGCGCGGCGAACATCGAGGTGACGTGAGCGCGGAACAGAGGAGCACGGAGCAGAGGATTGGCCCGACGGGCGTGGGGCAGAGATGATCCCTTCGCCCGCGCGGGGCATCGTCCCTGTCGGACGCCGAGCGGGCGCGGCTGGTGGAGCCGATGCGCGCCTGCTCGAGGCGATGCGCGAGCGGGTGCGCGCGGCGGGCGCGACGGCGCGAGCCCGCGACCATGGTGTTCCCTCCGCCCCGGCCGTGGGCCTGATCCCCACCATCGCCGAGGCGGCGCGGGGCTTCGCCGCGCGCCGCCTCTCGCCGGTCGAGCTCACCCGCGCCTGTCTGGATCGGATCGAGCGGCTCGAACCGACCCTGCATGCCTTCGTGGCCCTGGACGCCGAGCGCGCGCTCGCCGCCGCGCGCGCGTCGGAAACGCGCTGGATGCGCGGCGAGGCGAAGGGCCCGCTCGACGGCATCCCGATCGCGCACAAGGACATCATCGACGTCGCGGGCTTTCGCGACCACCGCCTGCTCGCGCCTGCTCGCCGGGCAGCCCGTCAGCCTCGGCCGATGCGGCGATCGCGGCGCGCTGGCGCGCGGCCGGCGCGGTGTGCCTGGGCAAGCTCACCACCCACGAGTTCGCCTGGGGCGGCCCCTCCTTCGACCTGCCCACCCCGCCCGCACGAAACCCGTGGAATCCCGCCCACTTCACCGCCGGCTCCTCGTCGGGGACGGCGGCGGCGATCGCGGCGGGGATGATCCTCGGCGGGTCGGGGTCGGACACCGGGGGCTCCATCCGCGGCCCGGCCGCGCTCTGCGGCCTGCACCGGCATCAAGCCGAGCTACGGCCTCGTTCCCCGCACGGGGGTGTTTCCGCTCGCTTGGTCGCTCGACCACCTGGGGCCGCTCGCCCGCACGGCGGAGGACTGTGCGATCCTGCTCTCCGCCTGCGCCGGGCACGACCCGGACGATCCGGCCTCCGACCCGCGCCCGGCCCCGGACCTCTTGGGCGGGCTCAGCGATGGGGTGCGCGGGCTCCGCATCGGCATCCCGCAGGCTTGGCTCGTGGGAGGGGCGCCCCTCACTCCGGCGACCCAGCAGGCCGTCGACCGGGCGGAGGCCCTGTTCCGTGCCCAGGGCGCCATCACGCGCCCGATCGACCTTCCGCCTCTGCAGGACTTCACCGACGCCGGCATGCTGATCCTGCTCGGCGAGGCCTTCGCCCTCCACGCGCCCTGGCTTCGCGCGCGGCGCGACGACTACGGGGAGATCCTGCGCGAACGGCTCCTGCTCGGCGCGCTCGTCTCGGCCGAGGACTATCGTCGCGGCGCAGCGCCGACGTCGGGCGCTGACCGCAGCGATCGCCGCGGCGATGCGCGCGGTCGACCTGATCCTCACCGCCGCTGCGGTGGGCGAAGCGCCGCCGATCGATGCGGTCGATCGCTGGACCGCGCTTCCGCCTGCCCAACCTCCTGCTGCCCTTCAACCTCACCGGCCAGCCGGCGATCAGCGTCGCCGCCGGGCTCGGCGCGGAGGGCGTTGCCGGTGGCGATCCAGCTCGCCGGGCAGGCCGGGAGAGGACGCTCTGGTGCTGCGCGCGGCGCACGCCTACGAGATCGCGCGCGGGCCCCTGCCCCTGCCGCCGCTCCTCGCCGGCTGAGCGGCGTGCTCAGAGGGCAGGGCGGCCGGCGACCACGACGGACAGCGCCTCCGGGTCGAACAGCCGGCGCGCGACCTCCCGCACCTCCTCCACGGTGACGGCGGCGAGACGGGCAAGCCGGCCCGCGAGCCAATCCGGCGCGCGCCCCAACTGGCGAAGCCCGACCAGGGTGCCGGCGATCTGCGCCGTCGAGGTGAAGCCCAAGGGGAAGGAGCCGGTGAGGAAGGCCTTGCCGGCCTCGACCTCGTCGGCGGTCGGGCCCTCGGCCGCCATCTTGCGCCACTCCTCGCGCAGCACGGCGAGGGTTTCGCCGAAGCGGGCGTTGTCGGTGGCGACGGAGCCGAGCACGAGGCCCCGGCCCCGGAAGGGCAGGAGCGAGGTGCCGATGCCGTAGGTGAGGCCACGCTTTTCGCGGATCTCGGTCATCAGTCGGGCGGAGAAGCCGCCTCCGCCGAGGATCCAGTTGGCGATCTGCGCCGCCTCCCAGGCCGGGTCCTCCGGAGCGATCGCGCCGTGGCCGAAGAAACCCGCAGCCTGAGGAGCGTCGCGCTCGACCACCGCCAGCCCGAAGCGTCGCGGTTCCGGCACCGCAGGAACGGGGGCCGCGGTCCCGGCGGCGAGGGAGGAGGCGAAGGCGCGGTCGACAAGGCGGCCGAGCCCCTCGGAGTCGATGGCACCGGCCGCGGCCACCACCACGCTGCCGCGACGCATCTGCGCCTCCAGCGCGGCCCTGAGTGCTGTGCGGTCGATTGCCGCGACACCCTCCTCCGTACCCCCTGTGGGGCGGGAGAACGGGTGGCCGGCATAGGCCTCGGCCCACCAGCGGCGGGCGGCGAGGGTGGGCGGCTGTTCGGCCTCGCGGCGCAGCGTGATCAGCCGCTGCGCCTTGGCGCGCTCCACCGCGGGCGGGTCGAAGCGCGGCTCGGCGAGCGCCAGCGCCAGCATGTCGGCGGCGAAGGCGCCTTCCTCGGCCAGGCAGCGCAGCGTGCCCTTCAGCCCGTCGCGCTCGGCCTCGAAGGAGAGGGAAACTCCCCGCTCGCGGAGCAAGGAGGCGAAGGCCGCGGTGTCGTGCGGCCCCGCCCCTTGCGTGAGCAGGGCGGCGAGCAGCGTGGCTCGCCCTTCCTGGCCCGGCGGGTCGAGCGCCGCGCCGCCGGCGAAGGCGAAGGCGACAGAAAGGACGGGGACGGAATGGTCCTCGATCAGCCACGCCTCGAGGCCGGAGGCCGAGCGGACGACCTGGACCGGAACGGACCAGCCCGCCTGCCCGTCCGCCTCGGTGCGGGGGGCGATCATGCCCGCGCCTCAGAGGGCATGAGCCAGCCGGTGAGGGAGGCATCGCGGCGGAGAACCGTGCGCGCCGCCTCCGTCACACGCTCGGCGCTGACCTGCGCGATGCGGGAGGGCCAGAACTCGACGGTCTCAAGGGGGAGATCGACCGCGAGCGCCGCACCGATCGAGCGCGCCCCGCCCATCAGGCTGTCGCGGGCGAAGGCCGCCTGGGCGATGATTTCGCGCACGGCGCGCGCCACCTCGACCTCGGCCAGACCCTCCTCAAGGACGCGGGCGATCAGCGCGTCGAGCGCGCCCTCCAGCTTCTCCGGCGCCACCCCCGGACGAGGGTTCGCGTAGAGGCCGAACTCGGACGGGTCGACGCTGTCGCCGCCGTAAGCCGCGGAGACGGAGGCCGCGAGCCCGGTGTCGACCAGCGCCTTCCACATCAGGCTCGCCGGCCCCGAACCGAGCAGGTGCGACAGCACCTCGAGAGCGTCCGACATCTCCAGCGAGGCGTGGGCGTGCGGGGCGGGATAGAGGCGAGCGAGCGAAGGTTCGCGCACCCGGCCGTCGCGCAGGATCAGGCGGCGTTCGCCGTCGTGCGGCGGTTCCTGGGGCCGGCGGCGTTCCACCCGCGCCGAGGCCGGCACGGCGCCGTAGGTGCGTTCGGCGAGCCGCGCAACCCGCTCCGTCGTCACATCGCCCTGCACCACCAGGATGGCGTTGCCGGGCCCGTAGAAGCGGCGGTGGAAGTCGAGCAGCGCCTCGCGCGGGATGGCGCGGATCTCATGCTCCCAGCCGATGACGGGGCGGCCGTAGGGGTGGTTGAGGTAGAACGAGGCCGCCATCCGTTCGCGAAAGCGGGAACGGGGGTTGTTCTCGACGATCTGGAGGCGTTCCTCGAGGATCACCTGGCGTTCCGGCTCGATGTCCTTCGGGTCGAGCAGGATGTTGGCCATCCGGTCGGCTTCCATGCCCATCACCAGCTCGAGCCGGTCGGCGGCGACCTGCTGGAAGTAGGCGGTGTAGTCGTGGCCGGTGAAGGCGTTGTCCCGTCCGCCCTCGCGGGCGACGCGGCGGCTGAACTCGCCGGGTCCGATGTTCGGCGTGCCCTTGAACATCAGGTGTTCGAGGAAGTGCGCCATGCCGGAGAGGCCGGGCGGTTCGTCCGCTGCGCCGACGCGGTACCAGATCATGTGGGCAACGACGGGGGCGCGCCGCATCGGGATGACGACGCCGGTGAGTCCGTTGGCGAGGCGGAAGGTTTCCGCCCCGTAGACGGGCCTCGGCGAGACGGCGGCGAGGGCGGGGGCAGCGGCGAGGGCGGCTGCGGCGGGCAGGCCGCCGAGCAGAGTGCGGCGTTCGATCTCGGTCATGGCCCCAAGGTGAGGCCTCGGCCTCGGTCCGTCCAGGGCAGTCGTCCCCGCTCAGAACAAGCCTTCGAGAAGCCCGCGCCGGCGGCGCTGGATGATCGGGGTCTCACCCGCCGTCGGCTCCCGGCCCAAGGCAGCGGCCTCCCGCAGCCGGGCGGCCTCGGCGCGGGGGTCGACGGCGACCCCGTCGGGTTCGGGCCGGCGCCAGAACACGAGGCGATCGACGAAGGAGCGTTCGCGCTCGGCGAGAAGCGCGCTCTCCTGGTCGATCTGGCGGCGCAGGTCGGCAGGCACGGGCGGGCCGGCGGCGGCGAGCAGGGCAGCCTCACCGGCAGAGGCGCGTTGCGGGATGTCGGCGAGCACGGGTTGCGTCACGGTGCGGGCGACGAGCAGGGCGGCGGCGGCCTCGCGGGCCGGCGGCTCCTGCGGGCGCGGCGCGCCGGGGCGCGGCGGGCGCAGCGCGTAGTCGGGCGGAAGCGAAAGCGGCGCGCGGGTGGTGACCAGGAACTCGTCCGGCGGGTCGCGCGTGAGGCCGAAGCTGCGCGCGACATCCCCGCCGCAGGCGGCGACCAGCGGCAGGGAAAGCGCAAGCGCGAGGCCTCGGCGGAACGTCATTCCTCCCCCTTACGCCCGGGTCTTGGCCGCATCAAGGCGTGCGCGAGAAGCAGGCCCACCCCGCAGACGATCGCACTGTCGGCGACATTGAACACGTACCAGTGCCAGCCGAAGGCATGCAGGTCGACGAAGTCGACCACGGCGCCGAAACGGAGCCGGTCGATCACGTTGCCGACCGCGCCGCCGAGCACGAGCCCAAGCGCGATCGCCGTCCAGCGGTCTTCGGCGCGGGCGAGCCAGGCGACGAGGAAGGCCGCGACGGCGAGGGCCACCACCGCCAGCGCATAGGCGTGCCACCAGGCGTCGCCGGCGAAGAGGCCGAAGGTGACGCCGCGGTTCCACACCATGGTCAGGTTCATGAAGGGCAGGACGTAGAGACGGCCCACCTCGGGCAGGCGGACGATGTCGAGGATCCACCACTTCGTCGCCTGATCGAGGGCGAGCACGGCGGCGGCGAGGCCGAGGCCCAGCCGCAGGCGTGCACCGTGACCGGCGTCTTCCGCACGGGGTGCGGGGGACACGCGTGTCCGCGACCTATCCGATGGTCCCCTCGCCCGCTCTCATGCGGCGGCGCGGCGGGCGAGCACCCCGGAGGTGACGGCGTCGTGGCAGCGGTCGCACAGCCCCGGGTGGTCGGGGTGCGTGCCGACCTCGGGCAGGACCTTCCAGCAGCGCAGGCATTTCTGGCCCAAGGCGCGCCGGGGGATCACCGTCACGCCCGGCACGTCGTCGAGGGTGAAGGGGGCGACGTCGGCGTCGGGCGGGGTGTCGGCAAGAGTCACGCCCGAGGTGATGCAGATCTCGGCCCACCCGTCCGCATCGAGCAAGGAACGATCCGCTGCGGGAAGGACGAGGACGGGGGCGGCCTGCAGCGCAGCGCCGATGGCGCCCGCCGCACGTTCGCGCTCCAGCGCGCCCGTGACGACGCGGCGGATCTCCCGGATGCGCGCCATGCGTTCCGCCAGGGCCTCGTTGCGCCAATCCGCCGGAATGGCGGGGAAGGTCTCGAGATGCACCGACCCCTCCTCGGAGGGGAAACGCGCGAGCCAGGCTTCCTCGGCGGTGAACACGAGCAGAGGCGCAAGCCAGAGGGTGAGGCAGCGATGCAGGTGATCGAGCACCGTGCGGCAGGCGCGGCGGCGAGGCGAGTCCGCGCGGTCGCAGTAGAGCGCATCCTTGCGGATGTCGAAGTAGAAGGCCGAGAGGTCGGTCGCGCAGAAGGCGTGCAGGTCGGCGAACACGCCGGTCCAGGCGAAGGCCTCGGCCGCCTCGCGCACGCGCGCATCGAGTTCGGCGAGGCGGTGCAGCACCCAGCGTTCGAGATCCGGCATCTCCGCGAGCAGCATGCGCTCGGCCTCGGAAAAGCCCTCGAGCCCGCCCAGGATCCAGCGCAGCGTGTTGCGGATTCGGCGGTAGAGCTCGGCCTGCTGCTTGAGGATCTCGGGGCCGATGCGCAGGTCCTCCGTGTAGTCGGAGGCCATCACCCACAGCCTGAGGATGTCGGCGCCGTACTCGGCGATCACCTCCTGCGGCGAGACGGTATTGCCGAGGGATTTCGACATCTTCCTACCTTGCTCGTCGACGACGAAGCCGTGGGTGAGCACCGCGCGATAGGGTGCTTTGCCGCGCGTGCCGCAGGCCTCGAGCAGGGAGGAGTGGAACCAGCCGCGATGCTGGTCGGAGCCCTCGAGGTAGAGGTCGGCGGGCCAAGCGAGGGCGGGGTTGCCCTCCAGCACGAAGGCGTGGGTCGAGCCCGATTCGAACCAGACGTCGACGATGTCGAACACCTGTTCGTAATCGGCCGGATCCCGCCCGGGGCCCAGGAAGTCCGAGGGGGGCCGGGTCCACCACGCATCCGAGCCCTCCTTCTCGAAGATGGCGACGATGCGCTCCACCACCGCGGGGTCGCGCAAGCGGTTCCCCCGTTGCGACGGTCGACGAAGATGGCGATCGGCACCCCCCAGGCGCGCTGGCGCGAGATGCACCAATCGGGCCGCGAGGCGATCATGGCGCGCAGCCGGTTCTGGCCCTGGGGGGGCACGAAGCGGGTCGCCGCGATCGCGGCCAGCGCCTTCTCGCGGATCGCGGTCTCCCCGTCCATGCGGATGAACCACTGCGGGGTGGTGCGGAAGATGAGCGGGGCCTTGGAGCGCCAGGAATGCGGGTAGGCGTGGACCAGCTTGGCGCGCGCGAGCAACGTTCCGGCCTCGGTCAGAGCGGCGCAGACCGGCTCGGCGGCCTGATAGACATGCACGCCCGCGAAGAGAGGCACATCGGGGAGGAAGGTGCCGTCCGGCCCGACCGTCTCCGGCACCGGCAGGCCGTGGCGGAGCCCCAACTCCCAGTCGTCCTCGCCGTGGCCCGGGGCGATGTGCACGAAGCCCGTGCCCTGGTCGGTGGTGACGAACGCGGCTGGCAGGAGCGGCACGTCGAACTCGTAGCCGCGCCCGCGCAAGGGGTGGGCGCAGACCGTGCCGGCCAACTCCCGCCCCTTCAGCACCCGGCGGACGACGTGCTGGCCGATTCCCGCCTCCTTCAGCGTGTCGGGAAGCAAAGGCAGCGCGACGAGCAGGCGTTCGCCGGGGCGGGCGAGCGAGCCCTCGGCCGCGCTCTCGACCACGACAAGGGCGTAGTCGATGTCGTCTCCGTAGGCGACGGCGCGGTTGCCGGGCAGGGTCCAGGGCGTGGTGGTCCAGATCACCACCGAGGCCCCGCGCAGGTCCTCCGCCGGGGCGGAGAGGACGGGAAAGCGCACGCGCACGGTGGTCGAGGTGTGGTCGTGGTATTCGACCTCGGCATCGGCGAGGGCGGTCTTCTCGACGGGGCTCCACAACACGGGCTTGGCGCCGCGATAAAGCGCGCCGTTGAGCAGGAAGCGGCCGATCTCGCCGGCGATGATCGCCTCGGAGCGGAAATCCATCGTGGCGTAGCGCCCCGCCCAGTCGGCGGCGACACCGAGGCGTCGGAACTCCTCGGCCTGCACGCCCATCCAGTGTTCGGCGTAGGCGCGGCACTCGGCGCGGAAGGCGAGCACGTCGACGGCGTCCTTGTCGCGACCTGCGGCGCGGTACTGCTCCTCGATCCGCCACTCGATGGGCAGCCCGTGGCAGTCCCAGCCGGGCACGTAGTTGGCGTCGAAGCCGGCCATCTGCGCGGCGCGGTTGATCACGTCCTTGAGGATCTTGTTGAGAGCGGTGCCGATGTGGATGTGGCCGTTGGCGTAGGGCGGGCCGTCGTGCAGGACGAATTTGGGCCGGCCGGCCGAGGCCTCGCGCAGCCTCCGCCACAGGCCGATGCGTTCCCACCGCTCGAGGAAGGCGGGTTCGCGCTTCGGCAGCTCCCCCCGCATCGGGAAGGAGGTGGTGGGGAGGAAGACCGTGTCGCGGTAGTCGCGGCTGGGGTTCGCTCATCGTCCGGGCCCAGGGCTTTGGCGGCGGGACGAGGTCGGATACCGGCGCGCGCCGGGTGGGTCAACGAAGGGGGGCTCAGGAGGCGAGCTTCAACCCCACCACCCCGGCGACGATGACGGCGATGGCGGCGATGCGGGCGAGGGTGGCGGGCTCGTCGAACATCATCATGCCCGCGATCGCCGTTCCCGCGGCGCCGATGCCGACCCAGATCGCGTAGGCGGTGCCGATCGGCAGGTGCCGCGCGGCAACCCCAAGCAGGATCACGCTCGCTGCCATCGCGGAAACCGTCAGCACGGTCTGCACCGGGCGTTCGGCGAGATCGAGCCCGCGCGACAGCTTCAGCCCGACCGCCCAAGCCACCTCGAGGAGGCCGGCGAGCCCGAGATAGACCCAAGAGAGGATCGGCGCGCTCATCGCGGCACGAGGCCGAGCACGGCGCGGGCCGCCGCCGCGTCGCGCTCCATCTGGCGCACGAGCGAGTCGAGATCGGGGAAATGCGCCTCGTCGCGCAGAAAGGCGCGCAGGCGAACCCGGAGCTCCCGCCCGTACAGGTCGGGCGAGACATCGAACAGGTGCACCTCCAGCAACGGTGCGGGCAGGGTGTTCACGGTGGGGCGCACCCCGAGCGAAGCCACACCGGGAAGCCAGCTCCGCCCGTCCGTCGCGGCCTCGACGGCATAGATCCCGAGCCGCGGCACCAGGTGGCGCCCCAAGGGCACGTTGGCGGTGGGGAAGCCGAGCGTTCGCCCGAGTGCGGCGCCCCCGCTCGACCGGGCCCCGGATCTCCCAGGGCCGACCGAGGATCGCCTCGGCGCGGGCGAGGTCGCCGGCGCGCAGGGCGTCGCGCACGGCGGTGGAGGAGAGTTCGCCTCCCGTCTCGTCGGTCGCCTCGGGGACCACCGTGACCCCGATGCCGTGGGCAGGGCCGAGGGTGGCGAGGAGGGCGGGGGTGCCGGTGCGGCGATGGCCGAAATGGAAGTCGGGCCCGCAGGCGACGTGGCGCGCCCCGAGCGCCTGCGGCCAGGATCGCGGCGATGAAGGCCTCGGCCGAGATGCGGCTGAACGCCTCGTCGAAAGAGAGCTCGTAGAGGAGATCGACGCCGAGCGCGGCGAGCGCCTCGGCCTTCGCCTCCGCCAGGGTGAGGCGGAAGGGCGGATCCTGCGGGCGGAAGACCTCGCGCGGATGCGGCTCGAAGGTGAGCGCGGCGAGGGGAAGGCGATGCGCGCGGGCGGCATCGGCTGCGGCCTCGATCACCGCCGCGTGGCCGCGATGGACGCCGTCGAAGTTGCCGAGCGCGACCGCGGCACCGCGCGCCTCGGCGGGAAGTCCCTCGAAATGGCGGAAGATGCGCATGCGCCGCGCGAGATGCCCCGGCGCGGCGGCGCGGTCAAATCGGCGGCAAGCTCAGGCGGCGGAGGCCGCAGGCGGGGCGTCCTTCGCCTCTGCCTCGGCGCGCGAGGGCACCATGACCAGCGCCTCCCCCTCCACCACCGGCCGCCCGCCCACCGTGCAGACGGTGCGCAACGTGGCGCGCTTCTTGACGGGGTCGAGAGCGACCACCTCGCAGGTGGCGGTGACGGTGTCGCCGATCCGCACCGGCGCCTTGAACTTCAGGCTTTGCGACAGGTAGACGGTGCCGGGGCCGGGCAGCTTGGTGCCGAGCACGGTGGAGATGAAGGCGGCCGACAGCATGCCGTGCGCAATCCGCCCCTTGAAGACCGTCTTTTCGGCATATTCCGCGTCCAAATGGACGGGGTTCATGTCCCCCGAGACGCCGGCGAACAGGACGATGTCCGATTCGGTCACCGTGCGCGAGAAGGAGGCGCTCATGCCCTCGCGCAGATCCTCGAAACAGATGACGCCGTCGGCTCCGCTCACCGCCATGGCCAGCCCTTTCCCCGCGCACGCTGCCCTCCGTTCTTTCTGCGGCGGTGCAGCATGAGCGACACGCTAGGCGATCAGCCACGTCTGGACAAGATGTCGCAGCGCAAGCAACACTGAGCGCGTTTTGCAACATCCCCCCTTTCGCTCGCCGCCTCGCCTTGTCACGCGCCATGGCACCCCTCCCGGTGACCGACCCCGGCCCCTCGGAGGCACTGCTCGAGGGGCTGCGCGCCTGGGTGGTCTGCGAGACGCCGACCGACGACCCCGGACGCGTGAACGCCTTGATGGATCGGGCCGAGGCGCCGCTGCGCGAGGCGGGGGCGGCGGTGACGCGGATCCCCGGCCGCGACGGTTTCGGCGATTGCCTGCGGGCGCGCATCGGGCCGGCCGAGGGCAAGGGGATCCTGATCGCCGCACACCTCGACACGGTCTGGCCGGCCGGCACGCTCGCCCGCATGCCCTTCCGCATCGAGGGGGAGCGGGCGCACGGCCCGGGGATCTACGACATGAAGGCGGGCTCCTTCCTCGCTTGGCACGCGATGCTGTGCCTCCTGCGCCAGGGCACGGCGACCCGGCTTCCCGTCACCCTGCTGCTCACCTCCGACGAGGAGGTGGGCTCGCCTACCTCGCGCGCCCTGATCGAGGCCGAGGCGCGCGACGCCGCCTTTGTCCTGATCCCGGAACCCGCCTCCCTCGAGGGGGCGGTGGTGACTTCGCGCAAGGGCGTGGCCCGGTTCGACCTCGTCGTGCGCGGGGTGGCGTCGCACGCGGGCGGCAACTTCGAGGACGGCGCCTCGGCAGTGGTCGAACTCGCCCGCCAGATCCTCGACCTGCACGGCATGGTCGACCCCGCGCGGGGGGTCACCGTCAACGTCGCCCCGATCGCGGGCGGGACCCGGCCGAACGTGATCGCCGCCGAGGCCCGTGGCGAGATCGACCTCCGCGTGTGCACGGTGGAGGACGGCGAGCGGCTGACCAAGGCGATCCTGTCCCTGCGTCCGCACGATCCGCGCTGCAGCATCACCGTGACCGGGGGGAATGAACCGCCCGCCCTTCCCGGAAACCGAAGCGACCCTTGCCCTCTACGCCCACGCCAAGGCGATCGCCGACCGCCTGGGGCTTGCGCTTCCGAAACAGCACCGCGGCGGGGGGTCGGACGGCAACTTCACCGCGGTGATGGGGCTGCCGACGCTGGATGGCCTTGGCTGCCCCGGCGCCGGCGCGCACGCCGACCACGAGCACATCCTTTGGCGCGACCTTGCGCCGCGCTGCCGCCTGCTCCTCGGCCTGATGGAGACCCTGCACTGAGCGCCCCGCTGTCGCCCACGCGAGTCCTCGTCACCGGCGGCGCCGGCTTCATCGGCTCGGCTGTGGTGCGCCTGCTCATCCGCCGCGGCGGCGTGCGGGTGCTCAATCTCGATGCGCTCACCTACGCCGCCAACCTCGCGGCGGTGGAGAACGCCGTCTTTTCGCCCCTCTACGCCTTCCTCAAGGCCGACATCGCCGATCGCGACGCAGTCCGGCGCGCGCTTGCGGAGTTCCGGCCCGAGGCGGTGATGAATCTGGCCGCCGAGACCCATGTCGACCGCTCGATCGACGACCCCCTCGCCTTCGTGCGCACCAACGTGCTCGGCACCGCCACGCTGCTCCACGAGACGCTCGGCTACTGGCGCTCGCTCGACGAGGAGGCGCGCGCGCGCTTCCGCTTCCTCCACGTCTCCACCGACGAGGTGTTCGGTGCGCTGGGCGAGGAGGGCGCCTTCACCGAGGCGAGCCCCTATCGGCCGAACTCGCCCTATGCCGCCTCCAAGGCCGGGGCGGACCACCTCGCGCGCGCCTTCCACCGCACCTACGGCTTGCCGGTCCTGGTCTCGAACTGCTCCAACAACTACGGGCCCTGGCAGTTCTGGGAGAAGCTGATCCCGCTGATGACCATCAAGGCGCTGCAGGGGCGAGACCGTTGCCCGTCTACGGGCGGGGCCTGCAGGTGCGCGACTGGCTGTTCGTCGAGGACCATGCCGAGGCGCTGTGGACGATCCTCACCCGAGGCACGCCAGGCGAGACCTACCTCGTCGGCGGCGGGGAGGAGAGCCGCAACATCGACACCGTCGGCATGATCTGCGACATCGTGGACGACCTCGCCGGGGCGGATCCGGCCGGGCCGCGGCGGCGCCTGATCACCTTCGTCCCCGACCGCCCGGGCCACGACCACCGCTACGCCATCGACTGCAGCAAGATCGCGCGCGAGCTCGGCTGGCGCGCCGCCCGCCGCTCCTTCGCCGCGGGCCTGCGCGAGACCGTCGGCTGGTATCTCGCGCATCGTGAGTGGTGGGAGGAAGGCATGCGCTCGCGCTACGACGGGGCGCGGCTCGGCCTGGGCGATGTTCATGAAGGGGATCGTGCTTGCCGGCGGGGCGGGCACGCGGCTGCATCCGATGACCGCCGTGCTGTCGAAGCAGCTCCTGCCCGTCTACGACAAGCCCCTGATCTACTACCCGCTCAGCGTGCTGATGCTGGGCGGCATCCGCGACATCCTGCTCATCACCACGCCCGAGCACCGGGCCCTGTTCGAGGCGCAGCTGGGCGACGGGTCGCAATGGGGGATCGCGCTCCGCTACGCCGTGCAGCCGACCCCGGGCGGGCTCGCCGAGGCCTTCATCATCGGACGCGACTTCGTCGGCTCGTCCCGTGTGGCTCTGATCCTCGGCGACAACATCTTCCACGGCGACGGGCTGCAGGCGCTGATGGGCCGCGCCGCCGCAGCCTCCGGCGCGGTCGTCTTCGCCTATCACGTTCGTGATCCGGAACGCTACGGTGTCGTGACGTTCGACTCGGCCTGGCGCCCGGTCGCGATCGAGGAGAAGCCCCCCGTGCCGCGCTCGAACTGGGCGGTGACGGGACTTCTACTTCTACGACGCGGATGTCTGCGAGGTCGCTGCCTCGGTGCGCCCCTCCGCGCGCGGCGAGCGCGAGATCACCGACGTCAACCGCATCTACCTCGAGCGCGGGAAGCTCTCGGTGGAGCGCCTCGGCCGCGGCTATGCCTGGCTCGACACCGGCACGCCGGAGAGCCTGATGGATGCGGCGGAGTTCATCCGCTCGCTCGAGCTTCGCCAGGGGCTGAAGGTGGCCTGCCCGGAGGAGATCGCCTGGCGCATGGGCTTCATCGATCGCGCGGCGCTCGCGCGTGCCGCCGAACGCCTCGGCCGGTCCTCCTACGGGGCTTACCTGCGCCGCCTCCTCGACGAGGAAACCGCCTGAGCGGACCGGCTTGACCCGCGCCGCCGCCGCTGCCACCTCTCGCATAGGCGGCCGGACGGGCCGCCACGCCCGCCTGCCCCGATGCCGGCGGCGGAGGAGACAGCGATGTTCATCGAGACCGAAGCGACCCCCAATCCGGCCACGCTGAAGTTCCTGCCCGGCCGTACCGTGATGCCGGCCGGCACCGCCGACTTTCCCTCGGCGGAAGCCGCCTCCTCCTCTCCGCTCGCCCGCGCCCTCTTTGCCCTGCCGGAGGTGACGCGCGTCTTCCTCGGCGCGGACTTCGTCACCGTGACGAAGAGCCACGACGCCGACTGGTCCCTGCTCAAGCCCCGCGTGCTCGGCGTGCTGATGGACCATTTCCTCTCGGGCCTGCCCGTGATCGAAGGCGACGGCGGGGGGCAGGAGGCCGTCGACGTCGACCCGGAGGATGCCGAGATCGTCGCCCAGATCCGCGAACTGATCGACACCCGCGTGCGGCCCGCGGTGGCGATGGATGGCGGGGACATCGTCTTTCGCGGCTTTCGCGACGGCATCGTCAAACTCCGCCTGCAGGGCTCTTGCTCGGGCTGCCCCTCCTCGCGTGCGACGCTCAAGCACGGCATCGAGAACATGCTGAAGCACTACGTGCCCGAGGTGGTGGCCGTCCAGGCCGTGGAGTGAGGCTTGCGGCTCGACCCGTTCGCTCTCGATCGGCTGTTCCGCACCGCCCGCACGCCCCCCGCCTTCCGCCCCGACCCCGTTTCCGACGACCTTCTGCGCGAGCTTTGGGAGCTCGTGCGGCTCGGGCCGACGTCCGGCAACTGCCAGCCCGCGCGCGTTCTGTTCTTGCGGTCGGCCGAGGCGAAGGAGCGTCTTCGCCCCGCCCTCTCGCCCGGCAACGTGGCGAAGGTGATGGGAGCCCCGGTCACGGCCATCCTCGGCTACGACACCGCCTTCCACGACCTGATGCCGAGGCTCTGGCCCCGCGGCGATGTGCGGTCCTGGTACGAGGCCGACCCGAAGCTGCGCGAGGAGACCGCGTTCCGCAACGGCACCTTGCAGGCCGCCTATCTGATTTTGGCTGCGCGCGCGCTCGGGCTCGATTGCGCCCCGATGAGCGGCTTCGACGCCGAGGCGGTGGACCGGGCGTTCTTCGCCGGCACCTCGATCCGCGCGAACGTGCTCGCCGCTTTGGGATACGGCGCCTTCGAACGCGTCCGCCCGCGCGATCCGCGCCTGTCCTTCGACGAGGCCTGCCGCGTGCTGTGACGGGCGACCTCCCGCTCGGCCCGCCCGAGTCCTGCGCGATGCCCTGCGCGATCCTCGCGCTCGACGCCTCCTCCGCCCGCGTCTCGGCCGCGTTCGCCGAGCGCGTGGCGGAAGCCCCCGGCGAGCGCGACCAAGCCGCTGCCCTCGTTCGGCTCGCGGCCGCGGTCCTGGCAGGCGGGCGACCGGCGGCGGTGGCGGCGACGGTCGGTCCTGGCAGCTTCACCGGCATCCGTGCCGCGCTCGCCCTCGCCCAGGGGCTCGCGCTCGGCTTCGGCGTGCCGGCGGTGGCGGTCTCCAGCGCGGAGGCTCTGGCGGCGGCGGCGGGCGAGGGCCGGGTGCTGGCCGCCATCGACTCCCGACGCGGCCATGTCTTCCTCGCCGGCTTCACGGTGCAGGCCGGGATCCCGGCGGAGCTCCTCCCCCCCTTCGTCTGGCGGCCCGGGGAGCCCCTGCCGGCCGGTCCCTGGCGCGTGGTCGGCGATGCGGCGGCATTCATCGATCCCCTCGCCGCTCCGTCCTGGCCCGAGGCGCGGCAGGTGGCCCGCGTCGCCGCCGCCCGGCTCGCGGGCGCGATCGCGGCGCGGCCCTTCGTCCCCCTTTACGTCGATCGACCTGCCGTTCGCGCCCCGGCTGGCGCGGCGATCGCGTGCTGATCCGCCCGATCGCGCCGCCGGATTGCGCCTGTCTCGCCGGCTTGCACGCCGCTGCCTTCCCGCCGGGCGAGGCCTGGGCCGAGGACGCCTTCGCCCGGCTTCTGGCCCTCCCCGGCACCACGGGCGCGCTGGCGGCGGAGGAGGACGCACCGGTCGGCTTCGTTCTGGCACGGCAGGCCCTCGATGAGGCCGAGCTCCTGACGCTCGCCGTGCTGCCCGAACGGCGTCGGCGCGGAATTCGGGCGCGCCCTTCTCGCCTTCGGCCTCGGCGTTCTCGCCGAGCGCGGGGTCAGGCGCGCGTTCCTGGAGGTCGCGGCCGAGAATGCGGCGGCGCGCGCCCTTTACGCCGGCTTGGGTTTCGCCCTTGCCGGGGAGCGCCGCGACTATTACGGCGCGGGCCGGCACGCGCTGCTCTTGGCGTGCGATCTCACCCGCCCTTGCGCAGGCTGACGAGCCAGACGTCGGAGGGCGCGGTGCGCCCCGGGACTTCGGGCTCGATGGCGAGGACGAGATGACCGAGGCCGGCGGCGGAGCGGGGGACGCCCTCAAGCGGCTCCTTGCCGGTCAGCCGGACCGTGAGGCGGGACCCCATGGGCAGGCGGTCGAGCATCAGCCGGGTGCGCACGAAGGTCATCGGACAAGTTTCGCCCGTGATGTCGAGAAAGAAGGTGCCCTCGTGATTTTGCTCGCTCATAGCCGCTCTGGCGTCGATGCCGAGATGCGCTTGCAACTGACGCGATCATTGCGCATCGGACGACAAATCATTATATGATCAGTGATGGGTTTCGGAAAGGCGAGACAAGGTCGATGCAGGACCAGCAGGCGGATGCCAACATCCTCGAACTGACGGCGGAGATCGTCTCCGCGCATGTCAGCAACAACAGCGTGCCGCTGTCGGAACTTCCCGGTCTGATCCAGGAGGTTTACAAGACGCTGTCTGCGGTTGGACGCGGGGCTTCGGCGCCGGAGAAGCCCCAGCCGGCCGTTCCGATCAAGAAATCCGTCTTCCCCGACTACATCATCTGTCTGGAGGACGGAAAGAAGCTGAAGATGCTGAAGCGGCATTTGAAGACCGTGTACAACATGACCCCCGAGCAGTATCGGGAGCGTTGGGGCCTTCCGCCGGACTACCCGATGGTTGCGCCCAACTACGCGCAGCGGCGGTCGGAGCTCGCGAAAAAGATCGGACTGGGCACGAAGGCGCGCGCCTCCGAATCCGACACGGCCAAGCGCGGCGGCTGAGCCTTCGCCGAGCGGAAGCCCCCGGGGGCTCGCGACCGCGGCCCGAGCCTCTGCTATAGGTGTTGGCAGGGATCGGCGCGGTCCGCTGCAAGGCGGCCGCGCACCGGACGGCCGAGAGGAAGGACGGGCGGATGGAGAGCCGCATCGAGCGGATGTGCATCGAGGCCGGCCTGAAGATGACCGGGCAGCGGCGGGTGATCGCGCGCGTGCTCTCGGAAGCCACCGACCACCCGGATGTTGAGGAGCTCTACCGCCGCGCCTTGGCCATCGACCCCAACGTGTCCATCGCCACCGTCTACCGCACCGTCCGGCTGCTCGAGGAGAAGGGCATCCTGGAACGGCGCGACTTCGGCGAGGGGCGCGCCCGCTACGACCCCGCCGACCGTGGCCATCACCACCATCTGATCGACGTCGACACCGGCAAGGTGATCGAGTTCTCCGACGAGGCGTTCGAGGCGGTCGCGCAGGCGATCGCGGAACGCCTCGGCTACACACTGGTCAGCCAGCGCCTCGAACTGTTCGGTCGCCGTGCCGCCTCGGCCGAGGCCGCCGCGACGCGTCCCGCAGGGGTGGTGCGCCGCCCCGGCGAACCGGGCGGCAGGCCGACGCCGCGCCCCGGCACCCGCCATCGCGCCACCCCGCGGGTGGGCAGCGGATGACCAAGCCCGCGCCACGCCCGCCGACCGATCCCTCCTCTCCCCGCGGGCTTGGGTTCGGCGAACTGCGCGCCGGGCCGCTCGGGGTTCGCCTCGCCGAGGCGCCCTGGGAGCTCGAGGCGGCGCAGGCCCTGCGCTATCGCGTCTTCTACGAGGAGATGGGGGCGAAGCCTTCGCCCGAGATGGCGGTGAGCCGGCGCGACGCGGACCGTTTCGACGCCATCGCCGATCACCTTCTGGTCATCGACCACTCGCTCGGCGAGGGGCCGGAGAGCGTGGTCGGCACCTACCGGCTGATCCGCCGCCCGGCGGCGGCCAAGGTGGGCGGCTTCTACTCCGCCGGAGAATACGACATCGCCTGCATCGAGGCGTTCCCAGGCGAGATCCTGGAGCTCGGACGCTCCTGCGTCGATGCGGGCTACCGCACCCGGCCGACCCTGCAGCTCCTGTGGCAGGGAATTGCGGCCTACGTGTTCCGCCACCGCATCGACCTGATGTTCGGCTGCGCCTCGTTGCACGGCACCGACCCGGACGCGCTCGCCGCCCCCCTCACTTGGCTCTGGCACAACCACCTCGCGCCGCCAGCGCTGCGGCCGCGCGCTCTGCCGCACCGCTTCGTCGAGATGCGGCGGATGGACCCGGCGGCAATCGACATGCGCGCCGTGCTGAATGACCTCCCGCCCCTGATCAAGGGCTACCTGCGCCTTGGCGGCTTCGTCGGCGACGGGGCGGTGATCGACGAGCAGTTCAACACGACCGATGTCTGCGTGGTTGTGAAGACCGACCTCGTCACCGACAAATACTACCGGCACTACGAGCGGCGCCTGCGCGACGCGCTGGATGCTGAACCTCGCGCACCAGGGCCGCCGCCACCCGACACGCCTGCCCAGGACTGACGGCGGGCCGAGGTGTTCCACGCGCGCGGGCATGGCACCGGACAGCCTGCCGGCGCGGGGGGAACCGCCCCGCCGCCGGCGGACTGTCCCAGCCGGGCGCCACGTCTCTCGAGGCTGCGGCGGGGATGAGACGCGCAGACGATCTCGCTTCCTTCCTCGCCGCGCTCGGCGACATCCCGCACAGCACCGACCCCGCCCTCTGCGCGCAGAGGAGCCGGGATTTCCACTGGTTCAGCCCGATCCTGCGCGAGTCGCTGCGCGGGCGGGTTGCCGAAGCGTTGGTCGCGCCGCGCACCGAGGCCGAGGTCATTCGCGTTGCCCGCGCCGCCGCCCGGCATCGCCTCCCGCTCACCTGCCGCGGGGCCGGGACGGGCAATTTCGGCCAGGCGGTGCCCTTGAAGGGCGGAGCGGTGCTCGACCTCTCCGATCTCAAGGGGATCCGCACGCTCGATCCGTTCCGCCTGCGCGCCGCCGCCGGCGAGACGCTGCTCGCCCTCGACCGTGCGGCCCAGGCCCAGGCCCGCGCGGAACTCCGCATTCACCCCTCCACCCGCCGTACCGCCACCTTGGGCGGCTTCATCGCCGGCGGCCACGCCGGAGTCGGCTCCGTCACCTGGGGCATCCTGCGCGATCCGGGCAACATCCTCGCCATCCGCATCGTCACCGCGGAAGAGGAGCCGCGTGTGCGCGAGATCACCGGCCCCGCCATCGAGACCGTACACCACGCCTACGGGGTGAACGGGATCATCACCGAGGTGGAGATGCCGCTCACGCGCGCCGAAGCATGGGTCGAGTGCGTGCTCGCCTTCGCCACCTTCGCCGACGCTGCGCGCTTCGGCCTCGCCCTCGCCTCGGCCGACGGGATGGTGAAGAAGCTCGTCTCGCCGATCGCCGCCCCCCTCACCCGCTTCTTCGGCCCTCTCCGGGCCGCCTGCCCCGACGGTGCGGCCGTCGTGCTGGCCATGGTCGCCGAACCTTCGCTCGCCGCCCTGCGCGACCTTGCCGCGGAAATGGGCGGGGTGGTGACGCTGGAAGCGGCAGAAGGCGAAGGACCGGAGCAGATCCCCCTCTACGAATACGCCTGGGGCCACACGCACTTCCACGCGATCAAGGCAGACCGGCGGCACACCTACCTGATCTGCATCTTCCCGCCCGGAGGACACGCTGGAGACGATCGCGCGCGTGGAGGCGGAACTCGGCCGCGAACTCTGGATGCATCTCGAGTGCGTGCGCTTCGCCGGACGGCCGACGGCGCAAGGCGTTCCCGTCCTTCTCTACGAGGGGCGCGAGCAGCTCGCCCGCCTCACCGCTGCGCTGGAGCGGCTCGGCTGCAAGGTCGCCAACGGCCATACCTACTTCCTGCAGAACGGCGGGATGAAGCGCATCGACGAGGCGCAGATCGCCTTCCGCCGCGAGACCGACCCCTTTGGCTTGCTCAACCCCGGCAAGATCGCGGGCGTCGATGAGGTGGCGGGGGCGGAAGGCGGGGCGGCCGACCTGCCGGCCTCCGGCTGGGCGTATTGATCGCGCTGGCGCCACACGCTCAGGTTGATCCCCGGCGTCGTTAGCATGGTGTTTGCTTCCCACCGGGTCGTCGTCCGGCCGTCGGCCGACGCCGCTGCCCCGAGAACAGGGAGACTTCACGGATGATCACGCGACGCCTGGCTCTCGCCGGCTCCGCCGGCCTTGCCCTCTCGCCCCTCGCCGCGCCGTTCGTCGCCCGGGCGAGCACGCCCGAGGTGGCGACCGTCCGCTTTTCGCTCGATTGGGCCTTCCAGGGCCCGCAATCGGTGTTCCTGCTCGCCGAACAGCGCGGCTATTTCCGCGAGGCGGGGCTCTCCGTGACCATCGACCGCGGCGCGGGCTCGGCCGATACGGTGAGCCGGGTGGCCTCGGGCGCCTACGACATCGGCTTCGGCGACATCAACGCGATGATCCAGTTCAACGCCGACCCCGCGAACCGCGGCAAGGAGCTCATCGCCTTCTTCGTCCTGTTCGACGCCTCGCCGCTTGCCGTGATGACGCTTCGCCGCACCGGCATCGCGCGGCCGAAGGACCTTGAGGGGCGCAAGCTCGGCGCGCCGGTGACGGATGGCGGGCGGCAGATGTTCCCCGCTTTCGCCAAGTTCGCCGGCATCGACCTCGGCAAGATCACTTGGGTGACGATGACGCCGCAGCTGCGCGAGCCGATGCTGGCCCGCGGCGAGGTCGACGCCATCACAGGGTTCATCACCTCGGGTGTGCTCAGCCTGAAGGGCATCGGCGTGCCCGAACAGGACATCGTCATCATGCGCTACCGCGAGGCGGGCGTGCCGAACTACGGCAGCGCGATCTACTGCCGCGCCGAGTACGCGAGCCGCAACCCGAACACGGTGCGCGCCTTCACCCGCGCCATGACGCGCGGCATTCGCGACGCGATCGCCGATCCGCGCGCCTCCATCGCCGCCCTTCGCGCGCGTGACAACCTGATCAACGCCGACATCGAGCTTGAGCGGCTGATGCTCGCGCATCGCGAACTCACCCTCACCGACAACGTGAAGGCGAACGGCCTCTCCTCGGTCGACATGGCGCGGATGAAGGCCTCGATCGATGTCGTGGTGGAGGTCTACAACCTCGGCTCCACGCCGGCGCCGGAGACGGTCTACACGGACCGCTTCCTGCCCCCGCGCGAGGAGCGCATGCCGCCCGCCCTCGGCGCCTGAGCGAGGGGCGGCCTGATCGCGAGCGGACCTGCCTCAGCTCGGCTGACGCTGCGTGGCGGTCGCTGCCGTCAGGAGCGCGCGGTTCCGCTCCGGCCAGCGCCCGACCCTCCATCAGCGGCTGGGCTGACGGCGCCGCAGGTGACGGTCGCCGCCGGATGCGGGTGTTCGGCGATGCAATAAGCCCGCCCGACACGCGCCGCGTCTTGCCGGGACCATCCCGTTGCGGATGCTGCGTCAGGATGCGGACGCGGGGGCGGCGGGCCGATCGAGGGTCCCCTCGGCCGCTTCGGCGGCCAGCGGCCGCGGGGGAACCGCGTCCGCAGCGGCCAAGAGGACAAGGCCGTTCGGGTGCTTGAACTTGCTGCTTTCGGATCCGAGCCGGGCCTCCGCCTGCCGTTGCAACAGCTGCAGGAGTTCCTTGCGGCCGTCCTGTTCCGGCGGATCGACCCCTGGGCCCCCGCGCGGCGTTCGCAGCCACTCCCGGACGAAAGGAGGATTGGCGAGGATCCTCCCGTCGGGGCTCGCGTGCAGCACGAGGAACTCCTCGGCGATCGGGTCCCCCTGGTCGTTCTGCCATCGCAAGCGCCAGGCAGCGAGGGCGCCCCGCTCCTCGAAAGCCGCCGGCAGTGCAGCGTAGGTGCCCCCGAACGTCGGGTCCTGGGCCAGGCGGATGAGATGGCGGAAGAACGACGTTTCGAAATCGAGAAGGACGACCTCCGGATCGCGCTGCGCGAGCCGACGATCGGTGGTGATCCGCACCACGGTGCGGCGTCCGAACTCGCGGAACTGCCCGCGCAACGTCTCCGGCAGACGCACCTCGAGAACCCGTCCATCCTGCGCCCTGGCCGAGATCTCGACGCCGACGAACGGCAGCATCGCCTCGACGAAGGCCGCCGCATCCTGCATGGAGAGCCCGAGCGTGCCGCTCAGAACCTCCGGGTCGAAGCCCGTCGCGTATGACAGGAGCTCGTCTTGCAGGCGCTTCGCCTCTTGCGCTCTCCGCAAGGCCTCCTCGATCTCGTTGCGGGTCCGCTCCGGCTGCACGGTCGCCGCATGGGCCAGAACGGCGGACATGTCGAGGTTTTCGAGGAGCTCGCCGACGATCTCCGCATGCAGTCTTTCATTGAACTCCGCGCTCACGACCGCCATCTCGCGGGAAACCGTCATCACGCGATCGAGCATCATGCTTAGCGCCCAGTTGTCGAACGTATCGGTCGCGTGCAAGTTGAAGACGATCACCGTCTCCCGTTGACCGTAGCGGTATAGGCGACCGATCCGCTGCACCAGTCGGGCAGGGTTCCAGGGCAGGTCGTAATTGACCATGACGTGGTCTGATGCGGAAGCGGATCGATATCCAGGCGATCCAGGGAGCCGCTCGGCTGGTTCCAGTTCTCCAGGGCATGAGCGAGAAGTCGGAGCCGCAAGCGCTCCGCCGCATCCGGCTGGCCCGGGTCGCGCTGGCTGAAGCGGCGTGCGGGATCCTTGATCCGCCGCAGGCTTTCGTAGGGCATCCAGGTCGAACGACCGCTGTCGTCCCATTGCACCAGGATCTGTTCGCGGCCGCCCAACAGGCGCCGCTGCACCGCGCGCCCCGTTTCAAGCGGGTGCCTGACGGTGGAGAGCGGGACGTCCTGGACGCACCAGCCCGGCTGGATCCCGCAGGCCAATTCGGAGAGCGGAACGCGTTCGATGCTGCCATCCGCCCATCGGACGTCCAGCGCCCAATGTTCCCCCGTGCAGCACACGGTGAACGACGACGCCAAGCCGCTTTGGATCGGTCGCACGGCACACCCAGCAACCCTTCGACGGGCACGAGCGGACTACTCTGCATCGGCCGTCGCTCTTCCTCCTCGCGCCGAACACATCCGCCATGATCAGAGTGAGCTCCTGACGTGGCGCCGCGGAGGCTTCGCCACCGTGCCGCAGGGGACCTGCCGGCACAGGCGGCCTTGGGCCGCGCGGTCTCAGGCTGTCGCCGACACAGCACGGCCAGGGCGGGCCTCGGGTCGGAGCGGCAGGGACGCGTGACGTCGCGTATGGCTTGACGAGGGCTAGGCCGGTGAGCGGCGCGAGGTCGTGGCGTTGCGGGAAGGGACTGTGCGGCAAGGCGTTCAGCGACGCTCCCTCGCTCGCCGCCTGTCCCGCCGTGTCGTTGCGACAGACGGTCTCACGTCACCGTGCCGGATCGTCGGATCGATAACGGGTTCGCGGGACTCACAAGAAGCGGCTGTCGCCGTGCCCGAGGGCCGGGTCAATCCGCTGGCTCGGCGCCGGTCGTTGGCTGCGCGTGACGCGATTGCCCTGTTCGCCGCGCCGACGTCGTCGGCGGGGCAAGTGCCGAGGACGGGAGAAAACCGAGCGAAGCGTTTTCGCGGCTCAGCCGCCGAGGCCTTGCGCGATCTTCTCCGCCACCACCTGCGGGTCGTCGGGGCGGAGTTCCGCGGCGCGACGGAGTGCCTCGCGCGCCTCCGCCGCCCGGCCGAGCACCCGGTAGGCGCGCGCGAGCCTCAGCCAGCCTTCGGCATCGTCCGGGGTTTCGCGCATGCGTTCGGCGAGGCGCTGCACCATGCCTTCGATCATCGCCGCGCGTTCCGCCGGGGGCAGGGCTTGGGCAGCGGCCATCTGGTCTGCCGTCGGCCCGGGTGCTGCGGCGACGCGAAGCCGCGTCTCGGCTTCGGCGATGCGCTCGCGCACCATCGGCAGCCATTCGGCGTCCGCCGGTGCCGCGCGCTCCACGGCCCGGAAGCCCTCGAGCGCGGCGGCGGCGTCCCCCCCTGCAGGTCGGCGAGCGCCAAGTAATATCGGGCGCGAAGATCGTCGGGCGCGGCGAGCCGGGCACGCTCGAGCCAGCGTCGCCCTTCGGGCGTGATGCGCCCGTCGGCGGCCAGAGCGAGGGTTTCCACGAGGTCGGTGGCAAGAACGGGGTCGAACCGGATGGCGAGCGCCCGGCGTGCCGCTTCGGCCGAGGCGGCGTAGTTGCCGCGGCGGCGTTCGACCTGCGCCACCAGCACCCAACCGCGTCGCGCCTCCTCGCTCTCGGGCGGCAGTTCCGCGATGCGCGCCAACACCTGGCCGAGCAGGCGGTCGGCTTCGGCGCGTTCGGCTTGGCGCACGGCCTGCACCTCGGCGAAGGGGAAGGCGGGCATGCCGGGGGTGCCGCGCGGCAGGTAGAGCGCCAGCGCCGCGGCCGGCAGGGCGACCGCCGCACCGGCGAGAACCCAGCGCGCATGGGCCGGCGTCGCGGGAGCCGGCGCGGAGGTGGGCGCGGAGGGGACGGCCGCGAGCAGCCGCCGCTGCACCTCGAGCACGGCGTCGCGGTATTCGTCCTCGGAGAGGCGGCCTTCCGCCCGGTCGCGCTCGAGTTCCGCGAGCTGGGCGCGGTAGAGGGCGGCGTCGTGCTCGGCCCGCGGGGCAGGCGGCCGCACGCCGCGGATGGCGGGCCAGAGCACGGCGAGCACGGCGACGAGCGTCGCTCCGCCGAGGACGATCCAGACCCAGATCATTCCGTGAGCAGACCTTTCAGCCGCGCCCTCTCCTCCGCGCTGAGCTCGGCGGGCGCGCCGGGTGCGGGGCGGCGGCGGCGCAGGTAAAGCCAGGCGGAGAGGGCGCCGAGACCGAACAACACGGCGGGCGAGGCCCAGAGCGCGATCGTCATCGCGTTGAGGGGGGGCTTGAGCAGGACGAATTCGCCGTAGCGGTCGACGACGAAGCGGACGACTTCCTCGTCCGTGTCGCCGGCGGCGATGCGTTCGCGCACGATGCGCCTGAGGTCGCGGGCCAGTTCCGCGTTCGAGTCGTCGATCGACTGGTTCTGGCAGACAAGACAGCGGAGCCCCCGCCCGATCTCGCGCGCGCGCGCCTCCTGCGCGGGGTCGGGCAGCATCTCGCGCGGGTCGAGCACGGCCTGCGCTGATGACGAAACGGCGAAGGCGAGGAGCGCTGCGGCCAGGAAGATCGGGGGACGCGCGCGTCCCCCGCGCCCCCTGCGGAGTGCGCCGCTCCCGGTGGTCGCGTCGCTGTCCGGCCCGACCATCGGGAGGGCCGCCCTCGCGGGGTGTGCGAGGGGCCTATCGGCCCCTCGCGTAAGCTTCTTCCGTCTCATCGATACCGCCTCAGCAGCGGGCGGAGTTCGTCCGCCAGCACCTGGTCGGTGATGGGGCCGGCCATCCGCCAGCGGATGATGCCCTCGCGGTCGATCAGGAAGGTCTCCGGCACCCCATAGGTGCCGAAGTCGATCGCGACCCGCCCGCCGTGATCCACGCCGATGCGGCGATAGGGGTCGCCGTGGCGACGCAGCCACTCGACCGCGCCCGGGTCGTCGCGCCCGCCCGCGCGGTAGTTGATGCCGAACACCGCGACACCCTCGGCGGCGAGCCGCATCAGGTTCGGGTGCTCGACGAGGCAGGGGATGCACCAGGAGGCGAAGAAGTTGACCAGAACCGGGCCTTCGCGGGCCGCTGCGCGGATGTCCTCGGACGACAGCCCCGGCTTGCCGGAGCCCTCGAGAGCGGGGAGCGTGAAGGCCGGGGCGGGACGGCCGATCAGGGCCGAGGGCACGCCGCGCGGGTCGAAACTGCCGCGCTGCATCCCCGTGAGCATGGCCCAAAAGCCTGCCCCCGCCGCGGCCAGCAGCACGAGCGGGAGGACGTAGAGGAGCCGGCGCGAGGTCATCCGGAGTCTCACTCCGCCGCCACCGCCGCCGCGGCGGGAGTGCGGCGACGCGCCGGCACGCCGACCCGAAGCCGCCGATCGGTGAGGCTCACCACGCCGCCGAGGCTCATCAGAATGGTGCCGGCCCAGATCCAGGGCGCGAGCGGGTTGTAGTGAAGCCGCACCACCGTCGCCCCGTTCTCCGCCGTCTCGCCGATCACGGCGTAGAGGTCGGCGAAGCCGGAGGTGCGGATGGCGGCCTCGGTCGTGCCCATGCGCGCGACCGGGTAGTGCCGCCGCTGCGGGGTCAGCACGGCGATTTCGCGATCGCCCGAGAGCGCGACGAGGCGGCCCTCCAGCCCCGTCCAGTTTGGGCCAGAAACGGGCCGCGTGCCCTCGAAGCGGATGACGTAGCCGGCGATGGTCGTCGTCTCGCCCGGCTGCATCAGGGTGATCCGTTCGGGCGCGATGCCCTTGCCAGCGATCCCCGCCACCGTGATGCCGACCGCGGCATGAGCGATGATGCCGCCGACGATGCCGCGTGGCAGCCCGCGCGCGCGGCGCCAGGACTCGGCGAGCGATACGGAGCCGAGCCGGATGCGGTCGGCGAAGTCGGTCGCGGCAGCGAGCACGAGCCAAAGCGCGAGCGCGAAGCCGAGGAGCGGAAGGAGCGAGCGGTCGATCGCCGCCACGTAGACGACGACGAAGGCCGCGACCGCACCGAAGGCAAGCTTCAAGCGCGCGAGCGCGGCCCACAGGTCGCCCCGCTTCCAGGGCAGAAGCGGGCCCACGCCCATGGCGAAGAGGAGCGCGAAGAAGAGGGGGAAGGTGGCGGCGTTGAAGAACGGCGGCCCCACCGTGATCTTCGCCCCCCACATGAGGTCGGCGAACAGCGGATAGAGCGTGCCGACGAACACCACCGCGCAGAGGGTGGCGAGGAGGAGGTTGTTGAGGATCAGGCTTCCTTCGCGCGAGATCGGCGCGAACACGCCCTGGGGCGCAAGCGCAGGCGCGCGCCAGGCGTAGAGGGCGAGCGAAGCGCCGACCGTGACGAACAGGAGAGCGAGGATGAACACGCCGCGGTCGGGGTCGTTGGCGAAGGCGTGCACCGAGTTGAGGATGCCAGACCGCACCAGGAAGGTTCCGAGCAGGGAAAGCGAGAAGGTGAGGATGGCGAGCAGGATGGTCCACACCTTCAGCGCCTCGCGCTTCTCCACCACGATGGCGGAATGAAGGAGCGCGGTGGCGAGGAACCACGGCATCAGCGAGGCGTTCTCCACCGGGTCCCAGAACCAGAACCCGCCCCAGCCGAGCTCGTAGTAGGCCCACCACGAGCCGAGACCGATGCCGACGGTGAGCGCGCACCAGGCGAACAAGGTCCACGGCCGCACCCAGCGCCCCCAGGCGGCATCGACGCGGCCTTCCAGCAGGGCGGCGCAGGCGAAGGCGAAGGCGACCGCCGTGCCGACATAGCCGAGGTAGAGGAAGGGCGGGTGGAAGGCGAGGCCGGGGTCCTGCAGCAACGGGTTGAGGTCGCGCCCGTCCTCGGGGATGGGCCAGAGGCGCTCGAAGGGGTTCGAGGTGAACAGGATGAAGAGGAGGAACCCGACGGAGACGAGGGCGAGCACGCCGAGCACGCGGGCGCGCAGCGTGGCGGGGAGGTTGCCGCCGAACAGCGCGACCAGGGCGCCGCAGAGCGCGAGGATCAGCACCCACAGCACCATCGAGCCCTCGTGGTTCCCCCAGGTGCCGGTGAGCTTGTAGAGCATCGGCTTCAGGCTGTGGCTGTTCTGCGCCACGTTGGCGACCGAGAAGTCGCTCACCGCGTAGGACCACATCAGGCAGAAGAAGGCGAGGGCGACGAAGGCGGCCTGGGCGATGGCGGTGGAGGGGCCGGCCGCCATCAGCATCGCGCCGCGCGCCTCGCCGAGCCGTGCGCCGAGGAAGGTGACGATCGCCTGCACGCCAGCGAGCATCAGCGCGAGCACGAGGGCGTAATGGCCGAGCTCCGGGATCATGATGCGTGGCGCCTCGATCCGTTCTGCGTGCAAAACATCGCGCCCTTCTCCGGCCCCGCCCGCCCGTTCATCGCGCGCCCGGCCGTCAGTTCGTCAGCGGGCTGCGGGCGGCGGCGGAACGATCGACCTCCTTCGTGTTCCACAGCCGTGCCGGCGGCGGCGGCTCGCCCGGCTGCCAATGCCCCGCGCGCTTCAGCGCATCCGCCACCTCGGGCGGCATGTAGGTCTCGTCGTGGCGGGCGAGCACGGAGGTGGCGACGAAGGTGCCGTCCGGCGCGAGCCGCCCTTCCGCCACCACCCCCTGCCCCTCGCGGAACAGGTCGGGCAGGATCCCCGTGTAGGTGACGCGGATGGCGCGCGCACCGTCGGTGACGCGGAAGGCCGTCTCCAGCTGGCCGGCGGCGTTGGTGCTGCGCTCGACCGACCCCGCCTCGACGAGCCCGCCGATGCGGAACGGCCGATCGGGCGGCATCGGCTTCGCCGCGAGATCGGAGGGCGAGAAGAAGAAGACGAGGTTGTCCTGGAACGCGGTCAGCGTCAGCGCGGTGGCCGTGCCGAGGCCCAAGCCCGCGAGCAGGACGATCGCGAGGCGGCGCTTCTTGCGTGTCATCCCCTGTCCTCCCGGCGGCCGCGTCGGCTCAAGCCCGCCGCCTCGAGCCGCGCGAGCTCCGCCTTCGCCGCGCGCCACTGGCGGAGCGAGACCAAGGCGAGCACGACGAGGCCGCCCACGCCGATCGCATAGGACGGCCAGACGAACGCGGCATAGCCGCCCATGGCGAGGAACTCGCTCATGCCGCCGGAACGGGCCGCGACACGCCCGCCCCTTCCGTCCCCCGCGCGGCGAGGATGGCACGCGCGCGCCGTTCGATCAGCACCGTGCGCATGCGGAGCAGCGCGATGGCGGCGAAGGCGAGCCCGAAGCCGAGGCCCGAGATCAGAAGCGGCCAGAGGATGTCGACATGCACCGCCGGCGCGTCGAAGCGGGTGACGGAAGCCGGCTGGTGCAGCGTGTTCCACCAATCGACCGAGAACTTGATGATCGGCAGGTTGATCGCCCCGATCAGCGCGAGGATGGCGGCCGGCCGCGCCGCCCGCTCCGGCTCGTCGAAGGCGTTGGTCAGCGCGATGTGGCCGAGATAGAGGAAGAAGAGGACGAGGACGGAGGTGAGGCGGGCGTCCCACACCCACCACGTCCCCCACATCGGCTTGCCCCAGAGGCTGCCCGTGACGAGGCAGATCGCGGTGAACACGGCACCGACCGGGGCGATCGCCACCGCCGCCACGTCGGCGAGCGGATGGCGCCAGACGAGCGAAACGAAGGACGCGACGGCAAGGCCGAGATAGCCGCCCATGGCCCACCAGGCCGCAGGCACGTGCACGTACATGATGCGCACCGTGTCGCCCTGCTGCCAGTCGCGCGGCGCAAAGACGAGGCCCCAGACGACGCCGACAGTGCAGACGACCACCGCCGCCGCCGCCAGCCACGGCAGGATCGCGCCCGAGAGGCGCATGAAGCGGCCGGGATTGGCGAAGCGGTGCAGCGACCGGCCAGGTGGGGCGACGTTTCCAACCATTGCCGCCGATGATATGGGCGCTCCGCCCAGGTTTGAAGCACAAGCCGGCGTGGGCAGGCCGAGAGGAGACCCGATGCACTTCACCATCCGCTGCACCGACAAGCCCGCAAGCCTCGATCTCCGCCTCGCCACCCGCCCCGACCATCTCGCCTACCTGCAGCAGAACGTCGCAAAACTCGTGCTCGTCGGCCCGGTGCTGGACGAGGAGGGCCGGCCGAAGGGGTCGTTCTACGTCGTCGACGTGGCCGACCGCGCCGAGGCCGAGCGGCTGGCGGCCGAGGATCCGTATGCCAAGGCGGGGCTGTTCGCCCGGGTCGAGATCGACCCCGTGCGGGTGGTGTTCAAGGACGGGGTGCAGGTGGCCGGCTGAGCGCGGGGAGGCGGGGAGGCAAGCACATGGCCTACTGGCTGGTGAAGTCCGAACCCGACGCCTTTTCGTGGGATCAGCAGGTGGCGGCCGGGGTGGAGCCCTGGACAGGGGTGCGCAACCATCTCGCCAAGCGGCACCTGCTCGCCATGCGGGTCGGCGACCTCGCGCTCTTCTACCACTCCAACATCGGCAAGGCGGTGGTCGGTGTGGTCGAGGTGGTGCGCGAGGCGTACCCCGACCCCACGGCCGAGCCCGGCTCGCCCTGGGTGGCGGTGGACGTGAAGACCGTCGGCCCCTTTCCCCGCCCCGTCACGCTCGCCGAGATGAAGGTCTCGCCCCGGCTCGAGGGCCTGCCCCTTTTGCGCCAGTCCCGGCTCTCCGTCATGCCCGTCTCGCCCGAGCACTGGCGGACGATCTGCGCCATGGGCGGGTTCAAGGCGTGAGCGAGGCGAGCGGCGAGACCGGGGGCTTGGCCGGGGCGGAGCCGGGCTGGCGCGCGCTCTGCCCGCTGGCCGCGATCCCGCCCGGCGGGGCGAAGGGGTTTCCGCCCGCCCCCGGCCGCTTCACCGGCCTCTTCGCCGTCCGGCGAGGGGAGCGGGTGTTCGTCTATCTCAACGCCTGCCCGCACCTCGGCGTCTCGCTCGACATCGTGCCGGATCGCTTTCTCGCCCCGGGCGGCGAGCGAATCCGCTGCCAGACGCACGGAGCGGAGTTCCGCATCGAGGACGGGTTCTGCCTCAAGGGCCCCTGCGCCGGGGCGAGCCTGACCCCGGTGCCGTCGCGGGTGGACGGCGAGACGGTCTGGATCGGGCCGGTGCCGGACTAGCCGCGCCAAGCCGAGAGGAAGCGCACGACAAGCGTCGGCAGGGCCTCGACCGCGTAGCCGCCCTCCTGCACGAGCACGCTCGGCAGTCCGAGCGCGGAGACCGTCGCCGCGGCGCGGGCGAAACCGTCCTCCGAGACGGCAAGGAACCCCAAGCGGTTCGCCGACCCAGGCGTCGAAGCCGAGGGCGACGACGAGGGCGTCGGCGCCGAAGCGGCGCACCGCGGCTGCTCCTTCCGCCACCGCCGCGAGCCAAGCCTCGTCGTTTGCCCCGCGCGGCAGGGGCAGGTTGAGGTTCGCTCCCTCGCCCTCGCCCTCGCCCCGTTCGTCGGCGTGGCCGACGAACCAGGGGTAGAAGTGCCGCGGGTCGCCGTGGACGGAGACCGTCAGCACGTCGCCGCGATGCCAGAAGATCCCCTGCGTACCGTTGCCGTGGTGCACGTCGAGGTCGAGCACGGCGACGCGCGCGGCACCCGGCCCGGCGCAGCCGCCTCGGCGGCGAGGGCCGCGTTGTTGAGGTAGCAGTGCCCGCCGGCCCGCCGGGAATAGGCGTGATGGCCGGGCGGGCGGCAGAGCGCGTAGGCGGCGCGGGCCCCGCCGGCGACCGCGTCGGCCGCGGCCAGCGCCGCCCCGGCCGAAGCGACCGCCGAGGCCCAGGTGTCAGGCCCGATCGCGCAGGCGGTATCGGCCAGGAACCAGCCGGCGCGGCCGACCACGCCCTCGGGCGCGCGCGCCCCGTGCGCCAGCATCTCCGGCGTGGGGTGCATGTTGGGTACCACCTCCGCCCCGGCCCCGGGCAGCCCCGCCCACTCGCGCGGCGCGTCGCGCAGGAAGGCGAGATAGGACGGCTCGTGCACCGCCGCGAGCTCGCCGAGGGTCGGGCAGGGCGGGTTCGCGGATCGCGAGCCCCGCTTCGCGCACGCCGAGGAGCAGGGCTTCGGCCCTCGCCGGGGTTTCGAAGCAAGCCACGACGCGGCCGAAGCGGAGAAAGAACTGCGGCGCATGCCGGGTCTGGTCGGGGTGGAAGAAGGCATCCATGCGGCGAGTGTGGTCGGACGGGCCGATCCCGGCAACGCAGCCCCCTGGCGGCGAGGGCGGTCGGGGCGCATCATTCCACACCGAGTGCGGGCCGATCGCACGGCGGACGGAACGTTGCGGATCAGGGACGAACGATGGACAATCTTCCGGTGAGCGGCGCCGCGCTTGTGGGCCAGCCTGATGGAGATGGCGCGCATCGGCGCGACCGCGAAAGGCGGGTGCAACCGCCAGAGCCTCACCGACGCCGACGGCGAAGCCCGCCGCCTGCTCGCGCGCTGGGGGCAAGAGCTCGGCCTGACCCTCACCGTCGATCGCGTCGGCAACATGGTGTTGCTGCGCCAGGGCGAAGATCCCTCCCTCCCCCCGATCGCGATGGGCAGCCACCTCGACACCCAGCCCACGGGCGGCAAGTTCGACGGCGTGCTCGGCGTGCTGGCCGGGCTCGAGGTGCTGCGTGCCATGCACGAGGCGGGCGTGCGCACCAAGGCGCCCGTGGTGCTGGTGAACTGGACGAACGAGGAGGGTGCGCGCTTCTCGCCGCCGATGATGGGCTCAGGAGTCGCGGTCGGCGTGTTCAGCGAGGAGGAGATCCTCGCCAAGCGCGACCCGGAGGGCCGCGTGTTCGGCGAGGAGCTCGCGCGCATCGGCTGGCGCGGCGAAGCCGACCCCGCCTGGGCGAAACGCTTGGGCGGGTATTTCGAGCTGCACATCGAACAGGGGCCTGTGCTGGAGGCGGAAGGGAAGGTGATCGGAGTCGTCACCGGCGCCTCCGGTCAGGCCTGGTTCGAGGTGACGGTGGAGGGGGCGGAGGCGCATGGCGGCAACCCGATGGGGATGCGGCGCGACGCGCTCGTCGCTGCCGCGCGCATGGTGGAGGCGATCGAGGGCATCGCGCTCGAGGCGGGCGGGGTCGGCACCGTGGGGCGGCTCGAGGTTTCGCCCGCCTCGCGCAACGTCGTGCCCGGGCGCGTGTGGTTCACCGTCGATTTGCGCAACGCCTCGGCCGAGCGGCTTGCCCGGCAGGTTGCGCTGTTGCGGGAACGCCTGACCGCGATCGCCGAGGCGCGGCGCGTGGCGGTGCGCATCGACCCGTTCTGGACCGCCCCCGAGACGCCGTTCGATGCCCGGCTCGTGGGCCTCGTGCGCGCGGCGGCCGAGGCGCGCGGCTACCCATGGCGCGAGATGCCGACCCCGATCGGGCATGACGCCGTCTATGTCGCGCGCGCGGTGCCGACCGCGATGATCTTCGTCCCCTGCCACGGCGGCCTCTCCCACAACGAGGCGGAAAGCATCACGCCCGAATGGGCGGAAGCGGGGCTCAGGGTGCTGGCGGATGCGGTGCTGGCCGCGGCGGGCCGGGCCTGATGCGCCGAAACGGGCTTGCCCTATGCCTCGCGCTTGACCCGACGCGGCGCGGCAGGCCACGACACCGACTGATGGAGGACAGCGTGCGCCATGCCTCGGGCTGATCTCCTGCTGACGCTTGTGCAGGCAGGCTGGAAAGGCGACCGGCGCCTGCTTCGCTCTGCGGCGGAGGCGCTCGCGGCAGAGGAGCGCGCCCGCCAGCACCACGTGCTGGCCGACCGCCTTCTGAAGACGTTCGAGAATGGCAGTGACGGCGAAGCCCGCAGGACCGCCCCGCTGTCGGCCACGGCCAGGGACGTTCTCGTCGAACGCATCCCGCGCCGAAGGCTCGAGGAGGTCGTCCTGCCGACACCAGTCCGGCGGGCCTGCGAGCAGCTTGTCGAGGAACAGCGCCGGGCCGACCTGCTGCGGGCCCACGGTCTGGAGCCGCGTCACCGCCTTCTCCTCGTCGGCCCTCCCGGCAATGGCAAGACCTTGCTCGCCGAGGCGATCGCCGAGGCCTTGGCGGTTCCTTTCCTCATCCTGCGCTACGATGCCGTCGTCGGCAGCTTCCTCGGCGAGACAGCCTCGCGTCTTCGGCGCCTGTTCGACTATGCGCGGACCGTCCCGTGCGTCCTCTTCTTCGACGAGTTCGAACTCGCTTGGCAAGGAGCGCGGCGACACCCACGAGACCGGCGAGATCAAGCGCGTCGTATCCTCTCTGCTTCTGCAGATCGACGACCTGCCCTCTTACACCGTTGTGGTGGCGGCGACGAATCACCCGGAACTTCTGGATCGGGCGGTCTGGCGCCGCTTCCAGCTTCGTCTGACGCTCCCCGCCCCTTCGCTGCGAGATCTTGCCGCGTTCCTGGCGGCCCTCGGGCGCCGCTTCGACCTTGCGTGGCCCCGTTCCCCGCGCTCGATCGCGCAAGCGCTGGGGCCGGTGAGCTACGCCGAGGCCGAAGAGTTCTGCTTGAACGTGGCAAGACGCCGCGCCCTGTCGCTCGGGGAAGCCAAGCTCGCAGCGATCGTTACCGACGAGCTCGCGCTTTGGCGCGAGCGGCGAAAGGTCTTCCCAAGGCCTCTCGGGGAAACCGCGAATGGAGGAGCGCCCCCTTCTTCGGCTGCCGACACCGATCAGGGGTAAAGCGGATCGCAAGCGCGGCCGGGCCGTAGGCCCAAAAGGTCCTGGACGGGAGCGCCAGAAGGAACGCCTTGCGCCCCGTTTCGATCGCCTCGCCCGCGCGATCGACGAGAACAGGATCGACGCGCTGCGCGACGACCCCGACGGCATTGCGCCGGAGCGTGCCTTGGTGTTCGAGGTCGTCGGAAACATCGGCGATTTCATTGCCGCGGCACAACGGATTGGGCTCGCCTACGAGGGCGAGATCGAGACGGAGATCGAGGCGGACGACGACTTCTTCGTCGAGGACAAGGAGGGCCGCAAGCCGACCGTCGCCGCGCGCTTGTATCTCACCCTGCCGGACGAACAGGCGGTCCGGCAACTTGTGCGTCTCTGGCGTCTTTTCTGCGAGGGGCGTCGCTTGCCCCCAGGCTTTGGCGATTGGCGCGAGGTGTTCCTCCATCTTCGTGACTTGCGCCCATGGGGCCCGCAAGACCGTCTGCCGGAGGATGCGAAGGAGATACTGAAACGACGCCTGGCGGAGGAGCCGGGCAAGCATCTTCGGGTTGAGGCCGAGCTCTGGCTGCGCCGGGAACGCGAGCGAGGAGAAGCCCGCGACCGCGTGCGACGTGTCGTCGAAGCGGACGGTGGCCACATCCGCCATGAGTGCCTCTTGCCGGACATCCGCTACCACGGCCTGTTGCTCGAGGTGCCGCCGGCGGCCGTGCGCAAGCTTCTGGAAGGCACCTCGATCCCCCTTCTTCGGTGCGACGACGTGATGGTTCTGCGCCCGCAATCCGTTCTCCGCGCGCCGCTCGCGCCCGAGGAGGAGCCGGCGGCACCGCCTGAGGCAGCCGATGCCGTGCCGCCAGCAGAGACCCCGCGCGGGCCCATGGCCGCCCTGTTCGATGGCATGCCGATGCAGAACCACGCCCGGCTGCAGGGGCGTCTCGTCATCGACGATCCGGACGGGGTGGAGGCGCGGTCACTGGTCCAAGCCCGTCGTCATGGCACTGCCATGGCCTCGCTCATCCTGCACGGTGACCTCGCGCGGCCGGACGGCGGCGGCACGCTCGACACGTCGCTTCATGTCCGACCGGTTCTTATCCCCATGGGTCCGAACGGGAGGGCCTGCGAACGGACCGACCCGGACCGACTGGTCGTCGACACGATCTGGCGCGCCGTGGGCAGGATGAAGCGCGGCGAAGGGAGCACACCGCCTGTCGCTCCTGACGTGGTCTTCGTCAATCTCTCCCTCGGCGACGAGTCGCGCCCCTTTGCTGGCCTGATCAGCCCCTTGGCGCGCGCGATCGACCACCTCGCTTGGACGCATAGGCTGCTGTTCCTCATCAGCGCCGGAAACATCGCCGACACCTTCCCCCTCGATGGGCACGCGACGTGGGGTGAGCTTGAAGACCTGTCGCCCGAAGAGCGCGAGACGATCCGTGCTGCGCGCGCTTGACCGCGCCAAGGCGAGACGGACCCTCCTTTCGCCTGCGGAAGCGATCAATGCGCTCACCGTCGGCGCAGAGCACGACGACGGGGTATGGGGCTCGAACGGCACGCCGCGCTCCGCTCTTGAGCCGTTCACCTCGGCCGGCTTGCCGAGCGTGGTGTCCGCGCTGGGTCTCGGCTACCGCCGCGCCGTCAAGCCGGACCTCCTCCTTTCAGGCGGTCGCATTCCGGTGACATTCCGGGCAAGCGGTGGCCGGGGCGTCGAGGTCGCTCCGCATCGCGTTCCGGGACGCTCCTACGGGGCTGAAGGCGGCAGCCCCTGGCCCCCGCGGAAGCGAGACCGAGCATACTGCCGGCACCAGCGCGGCCACTGCGCTTGCGACCCGCGCTGCCCTGCGCTTGCACGCGATGCTCTCGCGGCTTGGGCAGGACGAGGGCGCGCCCATTCCTCCATCCCACCTGCCCGTCGTCGTCAAAGCGCTTCTTGTGCATGGTTCGCGCTGGGGCACGGGCGGGCAGCGCTTGAAGGAAATCCTTGACGCCGACCAAGGCAAGCATCGGACGAAATGGCGCGAAAACATCGCACGCTTTCTCGGCCATGGCGTGCTTGATGTCACGCGCGTGCTCGGCTGCACGGCTGAGCGCGCGACGCTGATCGGCTTCGGCGATATCGGACCGGACGAGAAGCTGACCTACCGCGTTCCGCTGCCTCCCGGGCTGAATGGCGTTCGAGGCTTCCGCGCCCTCACCGTGACGCTTGCTTGGCTCACGCCCATTCAGCCGGGAACGGCGCGCTACCGCGCCGTCGCCTTGTCCTGCAATCCAGGTGGAGACAAAGCGTATTCGCTCGCCGTCAAGCGGGTGCAGGAGCAGCCCGATCACCATGCGATCGAGCGCGGTACGGTCTTCCACGAACGCTGCGACGGCGATGCTGCTGCACCGTTCGTCGACGGCGGGGATCTCGTCCTCGATGTCGTCTGCCGCCCCTTGGCCGGTGGCTGCAACGAGCCGATCCCGTTCGGACTCGCGGTCAGCCTCGAAGTGGGGCAGGAGGTCGGCATCGACGTATACGCGCAGGTCCGACAGCAACTCGCTGTGCGCATCCCGATTGCAGCACCTTGACCGGCAGGAGTGCGCGCGCGGCTTTGCGGAAGGCACGTCTCGCGCAACCCACTGCTTGAGAGGATCCTGTCTGATGGCAAGATCAAGGACTCCCGCGGGTGTCGGCACTGCGCCGTCAACCCGTCCTGGCGCGCCGTCCTAGGAGGCTTGACCGAGTGCGCATCGCGATCGCCGGCTTCCAGCATGAGAGCCACTCCTTCGCCCCCTTCCCCGCCGATCTCGATGCCTTCCGCGCCCCGGGCGGCTTCCCCCCGCTCTCCCGCGGCGAGGCGGTGTTCGCCGCAATCGCCGGCACGCGCACCCCGATCGCCGGTGCGGCGGAGTTCCTGCGCGCGGCGGGGGCGGAGGTGGTGCCGCTCGTCTACGCCATGGCCATGCCCTCGGCACCGCTGACGCGCGAGGCCTACGAGACGATCGCCGGCTGGATCGTCGCGGACGCCGCGCGGGCCGGCCCGCTCGACGGGCTTTGTCTCGACCTGCACGGCGCGATGATGGCCGAGCACGTGCCGGATGGCGAGGGCGAGCTCTTGCGCCGCCTGCGCGATCGTCTCGGCGACGTGCCGATCGCGGCGAGCCTCGACCTGCACGCCAACGTCACGCGTGACATGGCGGAACGCGCGGACGTTCTGACCGCGTATCGCACCTACCCGCACATCGACATGAAGGAAACCGGCGCCCGCGCCGCCGCCCTCCTGCTCCGGCGCATCGCGCACGGCAAGCCTTGGGCGCGCGCGCATCGCCCGATCGACTTCCTCGTCCCCATCACCGCCCAGTGCACGCTGGTTTCGCCGATGCGCGACTGCTATGGACTGCGCGACCGGATCGAGCACGAAACGGGGGCGATCGACCTCTCGCTCTCGCTCGGCTTCCCGTACTGCGACTTTCCGGGCTGCGGGCCGGCGGTGACGGCCTACGCGGAGACGGCGGGGGCGGCCGAGGAGGCGGCAGGCCGCCTCGCCGAGGCCTTCGCCGCGCGCCGTGCCGAGATGCGTCAGCCGATCCTTTCGCCCGAGGAGGCGGTGGCGCACTGCCTCGCCCACGCCGCGCCGGAGGGCCCGCCGATCATCCTCGCCGACACGCAGGACAACCCCGGCGGCGGCGGGCACGGCGACACCACAGGGCCTCTTGCGCGCGCTGGTCGCGGGTGGTGTGGCCGGGGCCGTCGTCGGCGTGCTCAACGATGCCAAGGCCGCCCGCGCGGCGCACGACGCCGGGGTGGGTGGCGTGCTCGATCTCGCGCTCGGCGGCAAGAGCGATGGCATGCCCTTCGCGGCGCGCTTCCGGGTGCTGGCGCTGGGTTCAGGCCGCTTCACCTGCGAGGGGCCGATGACGCGCGGCAACCGCGCCGACCTCGGCCCGATGGCCCTGCTCGAGACGGGCGGCGTGCGGGTCGCGGTGGCGTCGCGCAAGATGCAGGCCTACGATCGCGCCATGTTCCGCCACCTCGGCCTTGCCCCGGAACGGCTGCCCGTGCTCGCGCTCAAGTCGTCTGTGCATTTCCGCGCCGACTTCCAGCCGATCGCGAAGGAGGTTCTGATCGTCGCCGCCCCGGGGCCTGTGGTCGCCGATCCGGCGTCGTTGCCTTTCCGTAACCTCCGCCCGGGGCTTGCGCTGCGGCCGTGAGCAACGGCTCGGTCCCGTACGTGCCCCGCCGTCCGCCGGAAGACCCGCGCGAGCGCCGGGCGCGCGCTTACGCTCTTGCGGTCTACCTCCTCTACGGCGCGGGCTTCTTCGTCGGCATCACCTTCCTGATCGGCGTCGTCCTCGCCTATGTCGCGCGCGACGGCGCCCCGCCTTGGCTTGCCACCCACTTCACGTTCCAGATCCGCACCTTCTGGCTGTCGATCCTGTGGGGCGTGGTGGGCTTCGTCTCTGCTTGGCTGTTGATCGGCATCGCCTTCCTCGCCTGGGGCTTCATCCTCACCCTCGTGCGCACCATCAGGGGCTTCGTGCGGCTGAACGAGGACCGCCCGATCGACAATCCGGAGTCGTGGTCTTTCGGCTGAGCGGGCTAGCCCGGCGCGCAGTCGATGCCGACGAAGGCCGCGCCGGCGTCGCGATAGTCGCGCACCGCCTCGGCGCCACGATCCCGCCCGAGGGGTAGAAGGCGACATCGGGGAAAAGGGTGCGCAGCGCGCGGATGTGCGCCGGCCCGCCGAGGGAGGGGGCGGGGAAGACCGAGACCGCGTCGGCGAACCCCTCGAGCGCCTCGACCACCTCGTCGGGGGTGAGGGCGCCGAGCATGACGCAGGCGCCGAAGCGTTTTCCGGCAGGAACGATTTCCGGCTCGTTCCAGGGGCAGACGAGGAAGCGCGCCCCCGCCTCGCCGCAGGCATAGGCCTCGGCCGCCGTGCGCACCGAGCCGGCGCCGACGAGGAGCGCGGGGTCGGCGGCGAGGTCGCGGATCAGCTCCATCGCCGACGGTGTGGAGAGCGCGATCTCGAACGCGACGAGGCCCGCCGCCCGCCCCGCCGCGATGCGGGCGCGCGCCGCCTCCGTCGTCGTCTCGCGCACGACGAGGACAACTCCCGCCTCGGCGAGCCGGCGGGCGATCGGATGGCTCATGCTTCGGTCCTCACGCCGGGACGACGCGCTGCTAGCACGCTGCGCCGCACCGGTCGTCACTTCGGCCGCTCATCTCACGCGAGCGGCTCAGCGGGGAACAGAGGGTCGGGGGCGACGAGCTGGTCCTGGGCTTGGATCAGCGCCATCTCCTGCCGCGCCTGCCGCCACCGTGGCGCGCAGCACGCCGTGCAGGGAGGAGGCGGCGCGCGCGGCGGCCTCCGCCGCATCGCGCCCGGCGAGCACGTGGGCGAGGAAGAGGGCGGCGATCGCATCGCCGGTGCCGCGCCCGACGATCGGCAGTCTCGGCACGCGCACCCGCACCGCGCGCGACGCGTCGACCGCCACCACGTCGATCGCGTCCTCGGGCGTGTCCTCCACCGCGAGCGAGGTGACGAAGACGATCCGTGGTCCGCGCGCGATCAGCGCCCGCGCCGCGGCGAGCAGCGTCTCACGCGTGCGCGCCTCCGCACCCGTCAGCCATTCGAGCTCGAACTGGTTCGGCGTGAGGATGTCTGCCGCCGGCACGCAGCGGTCGCGGAAGAACTCGGGGATCCCGGGCCGGACGAAGACGCCACGGCCGTCGTCTCCGATCACCGGGTCGCAGCACCACAGCGCCCGCGGGCATTCGCCGCCTTCAGCCGCGCATGCGCCTCGAGGATCGCTTCGCCGATCGCCGCCTCGCCCATGTAGCCGGTGAGCAGGGCATCGGTGTCGGCGAGCGCGCCGCGCTCGGCCACGCCCTGCACGATCTCCTGCACGAGACCGGGCTCGACGATGCGCCCCCGCCACGATCCGTAGCCGGTATGGTTCGAGAAGAGCACGGTGTGCACCGCGATCACCTCCACACCGAGGCGCTGCAGCGGGAAGACCGCTGCGGCGTTGCCGGCATGGCCGTGGCTGACCCAGGACTGGATCGACAGCACCTTCATGTTCGGGGTTCCGCCTGCGCGATGGGACGGGAGCCGGAGCGGACAGAGGCTCAGAGGCGCCAGCCGGAGTGGATGGCGGCGATGCCGGCGGAGAGGTCGCGCCAAGTCACGCGCTCGAAGCCGGCGTTGCGCATGCGCTCGGCGAGCTCCGCCTGGGCCGGGAAGCGGCGGATGCTCTCCGCGAGGTAGCGGTATGCGCCTTCGTCGCGCGCCACCAGCCGGCCGAGCAGCGGCAGCACCGTGAAGGAGTAGGCGTCGTAGAGGGGACGCAGCGCGGCGATGGAGACCTGCGAGAACTCGAGGCAGAGGAAGCGCCCGCCCGGGCGAAGCACGCGGCGGGCCTCGCGCAGCACCGCGTCGATGTCGGTGCAGTTGCGCAGGCCGAAGGCGATCGTCACCGCGTCGAAGGAGGCGTCGGGCAGAGGCAGCGCCTCGGCGTCCGCGACCAGGAACTCGCAGCGTGCAACGAGCCCCTTCGCCACCGCGCGCTCCTCCGCAACCCTCAGCATCGCCTCCGTGAGATCGGCGAGCACAACGGAACCCGCGCCGCGTTCGAGGGCCAGGAACGCGATGTCGCCGGTGCCGGCGGCGAGGTCAAGAAGGCGCAGCCGCGGGTTGGGGGCGAGCGCGTTGACGAAGATACGCTTCCAGACCCGATGGATGCCGAGGCTCATCAGGTCGTTCATGAGGTCATAGCGTTGCGCGACCGAGTCGAACACGCCGCGCACCAGCCCTTTCTTCTCCGGAACGGGGACCGTGCGGAAGCCGAAATGGGTGACGGGTGCGTTGTCGCTCATGGCGCGCGAGCTTAGCCTCGAATGCGCACGGAGGCGAGGGAGGGTCATGCCGGAACTGCCCGAGGTGGAGACGGTGCGCCGCGGCCTGGCGGCGCGACTCGCCGGAAGCCGGATCGCGCGCGTGCACCTCGCCCGGGCCGACCTGCGCTGGACCGTCCCGCCGGGCTTCGCGCGGGCGCTCGCAGGCAGGCGCATCCTCGGCTTCGGCCGTCGCGGCAAGACCATTCTGATGCGTCTTGAGGGCGGTCTCACCGTGCTCTGGCATCTCGGCATGTCGGGCCGCCTCCGCCTGTCGGGCCCCGGCGAGCCGGTCTCACCCGTCCCGCACGAGCACGTGGTGATGGAGACCGAGGAAGGCTGGCGGGTCGGTTTCGTCGATCCGCGCCGCTTCGGCAGCCTCGACCTCGTCGAGACGGCGCGGGAGGCGGAGCACCCTCGGCTCGCCGCCCTCGGCCCCGAACCGCTGGACGAGGGCTTCACGCCGGCCGTGCTCGAGCGCGCGTTGGCGGGCCGTCGGACGTCGATCAAGGCCGCCCTGATGGATCAGAGCCGTGGTGGCGGGCTTGGGCAACATCTACGCCTGCGAGGCGCTGTTCCGCGCGGGGATCTCGCCGCGGCGGGAAGCCCGTACGGTGCGCGGCGAGCGCGCCGCGCCGCCTCGTCGCCGCGATCAAGGCCACGCTTGCGGAGGCGATCGCTGCCGGCGGCTCCTCGCTGCGCGATTGGCGGCAGACGAGCGGCGAGCTCGGCTATTTCCAGCACGCCTGGAAGGTTTACGGCCGCGCCGGCGAGGCCTGCGAGCGGTGCCCGGGGCCACCAGCCTGCCGCGGCATCGCCGCTCTCAAGCAGCAGGGTCGCACCACCTTCTATTGCCCGCGCACGCAACGTTGAGTAGGCGAGGAGACGTCGCAGCAAGGAAGGGGGACGAGCCTGTGGCCTACGAGATGATCCTCACCGAGACGCGCGGTGCGGTTGGTCTGATCAGGCTGAACCGGCCGAACGCGTTGAACGCGCTGTGCGACCGGCTGATGGCCGAGCTCGGCGAGGCCTTGCGTGCGTTCGACGCCGACGAGGGCATCGGAGCCATCGTGCTGACAGGCAACGAGCGAGCCTTCGCGGCCGGAGCCGACATCAAGGAGATGAAGGACCGCTCCTTCATCGACGTGGTGAACGACGATTTCATCGGCAACCGTTGGGAGACGATCCTCGCCATCCGCAAGCCTGTGATCGCCGCCGTGGCGGGCTTCGCCTTGGGCGGCGGGTGCGAGCTCGCCATGATGTGCGATTTCATCCTCGCCGCCGATACGGCGAAGTTCGGCCAGCCCGAGATCAATCTCGGCGTCATCCCCGGCGCGGGCGGCACGCAGCGCCTCACGCGCGCGGTGGGCAAGTCGAAGGCGATGGAGATGATCCTCACGGGGCGGATGATGGGCGCCGAGGAGGCCGAGCGTGCGGGGCTCGTCGCGCGCGTCGTGCCGGCGGCGGAACTGATCGACGAGGCGGTGCGGGTGGCGGAGAAGATCGCCTCACTGTCGCGCCCGGCGGTCGCGATGGCGAAGGAAGCGGTCAACCGTGCGTTCGAGACCACGCTTGCAGAGGGCGTGCGCTTCGAACGTCGCCTGTTCCAGTCCTGCTTCGCGCTTGCCGACCAGAAGGAAGGCATGACCGCGTTCGCCGAAAAGCGCGCGCCGCAGTTCCGTCACCGCTGAGCCGATCGCGCCAGCCTTGACGCGACCAAACCCGGGGTGTAATGAGCCCGACCCTCGGCGGCCTGTTGAGCCGCAGGCAGCGGACATTGTGATCGAGTGGCGTCATGGCGAATACGGCTTCGGCGAAGAAGCGCGTCCGACAGATCGAGAAGCGGACCTTGCGCAATCGTGCCCGGCGGTCGCGACTTCGGACCTTCGCCAAGAAGGTCGAGAAGGCCATCGCCGCCGGTTCGGCCGACGAGGCACGGGCTGCCTTGCACGCCCTCACGCCTGAACTGATGCGTGCGGCGTCAAAGGGCGTGATCCACCGCAACGCCGTGGCCCGCAAGCTCGCGCGCCTTTCGCGCCGCGTGAAGGCGCTGGACGTCGCGTCCCAGGCCTGACCGTCCTGTTCGGGTCGCGGGGTCGCGGCCCGTCGTTCCCAAGTCCTGGCGGCCAAGCTTTCTGGTTTGAGCGCCATCGGCCAACTGATGGCACGATATCGCGTGACCGTTTTTCAAGAATCCGCACAACAAAGGCTTATCAGTTGTCTTTAAAACGTAACATCACCGCAAATATTGATTTGCCTCCGCCGCCGCAAGTTCCGTAAATGTCCGGCGCTGCACGGGCCCTCGGGGTCAACCGCGGGCAGGTGCTTTCAGCTTGGGCGATGGAAGGGACCGTGGAAGAGGGCGGGTTCGACGTGTCTCGGATCGACCCGGAAATCGGCGGGCAGTGGGCGCGCGTGCGCGGCCGGCTGCGCGAGGAGGTGGGCGAAGTCCAGTATCGGACCTGGCTTCGCCAGATGACCCTCGCTGGGGTGAACGACGACGAGGTCACCATCGTTCTGCCCACGCGCTTCCTGCGCGACTGGGTGAGGGCGCATTACGGAGACCGCATCCGAGCGTTGTGGAACGCCGAGAACGCGCGCATCCGGCGTGTCGAGCTGCGCATCGGCGCCCCGCAAGCCGGGCTTGCCGAAGCGCTCGCGCCACCACCGCTGGCGGAGGCGAGGGAAAGGAGCCCCATGTCGGAGGCCGTGCGCGCCGAGGCGCGCGCCGATAGCCGCGGCGACCTCTCGGGTCCTCTCGATCCGCGCTTCACCTTCGGCACCTTCGTCGTCGGCAAACCGAACGAGTTCGCCTATGCGTGCGCGCGCCGCGTGGCGGAGAGCGGCCCCGCTCCAGGCTTCAACCCCCTCTTCCTCTACGGCGGCGTCGGCCTCGGCAAGACCCACCTGATGCACGCCATCGCCTGGGCGATCCGCGAACGGACACCGCACCGCGCGGTCGCCTACATGTCGGCCGAGAAGTTCATGTACCGCTTCATCGCCGCCATCCGCAGCCAGTCCTCCGTCGAATTCAAGGAAAGCCTGCGCGCGGTGGATGTGCTGATGGTGGACGACCTGCAGTTCCTGATCGGCAAGGACTCCACCCAGGAGGAGTTCTTCCACACCTTCAACGCGCTGGTCGATGCCGGCAAGCAGATCGTCGTCTCCGCCGACAAGTCGCCTTCCGACCTGTCGGGGATCGAGGAACGCCTGCGCACCCGCCTCGGCTGCGGCATGGTCGCCGACATCCACGCCACCACCTACGAACTGCGCATCGGCATCTTGCAAGCGAAGGCTGCCCTGCAGGGGATTGTCGTGCCGCAGAAAGTGATGGAGTTCCTGGCGCACAAGATCACCACCAACGTGCGCGACCTCGAGGGCGCGCTCAACCGCGTCGTCGCCCACGCGCAACTCGTGGGGCGCCCCATCACCCTCGAGAGCACCCAGGAGGTGCTGCGCGACCTCCTGCGCGCCCACGAACGCCGCGTGACCATCGAGGAGATCCAGAAGCGCGTCGCCGAGCACTACAACATCCGCCTCACCGACATGTTCTCCGCCCGCCGCGCGCGCGCCGTCGCCCGCCCGCGGCAGATCGCCATGTATCTCGCCAAGCAGCTCACCGCCCGCTCGCTGCCCGAGATCGGCCGCAAGTTCGGCAATCGCGACCACACGACGGTGATGCACGCCTGCGCGCGCATCGCCGAACTGATGCAGAAGGACCCCTCGCTCGCCGAGGACGTCGAGCTTCTCCGCCGCATGCTGGAGAGCTGAACGCGCCCGCGCCGCTGACCGCGCCGGCCCAGAGAAGGCAACGCCTCGGGCGCGCGGCGACCGCCGTGCCGCTCGCCTTCGTCCGGCGCACAGGTGCGGGGAAGCGGCCGGCGGCAGGAGGTGCAGGTGACGATCGCGGCGCATCCGCCGCCGCGCGCATCGACCGAGGACATGCGCGCGAGGTCGGCACGCGCGATCGGGTCGCGGGCTGCCCCTGCGGCACGGCGGACGGCCGGAGGGTGGCGCCGCTCGCGCTCAGCCTTGCCGCCGGCTGCTCTCCCCGCCACGGGACGGTTGCTGGCGAAAGGTCGGCGCAAGTCTCGCCGTCCCCCGCTGCGCCGGGCGGCATCGGGCCCGGGCCAAGGGCTGCAATTTCGGCGCGAGCCGCTAGATTGCGGCTTGCCTAAGGAACGAGGGTCGCTCGCATGCTCGCCACCAGCCCCGCCTTCACCGAGAACGCGGCCCGCGCGCTCGCCGATGCTGGGCTGCAGAAGGCGCTCGCCGCGACGCGCCCGCGCTTTCAGGACAAGCGCGCCAAGGCCTACGCGGGCCTGCCCGAGTTCGAGGCGCTGCGCGACGCCGCCCGCGACATCAAGAACCATACCTTGGCCAATCTCGACCTCTATCTCGAGGCCTATGCGCGGGCCGTCGAGGCGCAGGGCGGGACGGTCCATTGGGCCGAGACGGCCGAGGACGCGCGGCGCATCGTGCTCGAGGTCTGCCGCCGCGCCGGCGCGCGCACCGTGACCAAGGGCAAGTCGATGATCGCCGAGGAGATCGCGCTGAACGATCACCTCGAGGCGAACGGCATCGCCCCCGTCGAGACGGACCTCGGCGAATACATCATCCAGCTGCGGCGCGAACCGCCCTCCCACATCATCGCCCCCGCCTTCCATCTCAACCGCGAGGACTGGATCGCCGCCTTCCGCGAGAAACACGCCGGCTTGCCGACCGACCGTCCGCTCGCCGAACGGCGCGACCTGCTCGCCGAGGCGCGCGCGGTGTTGCGCGGGCGCTTTCTCGCCGCCGATGTCGGCATCACGGGGGCGAACCTGCTCATCGCCGAGACCGGAAGTTCCGTCATCGTGACGAACGAGGGCAACGGCGACCTCACCCAGACGCTGCCGCGCGTGCACATCGTGCTCGCCTCGATCGAGAAGCTGGTGCCCACGCTGGAGGACGCCTGCACCATCCTCCGCTTGCTTGCCCGTTCCGCCACGGGCCAGGACATGTCCGTCTACACGACCTTCTCCACCGGGCCGCGGCGTGCCGAGGACGCGGACGGTCCGGCCGAGTACCACGTCGTGCTGGTCGACAACGGCCGCTCCGCCATGATCGGCACCGAGTTCCAGGACATGCTGCGCTGCATTCGCTGTGCCGCCTGCATGAACCACTGCCCGGTGTATGGCTCCGTCGGCGGCCATGCCTATGGCTGGGTGTATCCCGGGCCGATGGGTTCGGTGCTCACCCCGGCGCTGATCGGCCTCGATCAGGCCCGCCACCTGCCGAACGCCTCGACCTTCTGCGGGCGCTGCGAAAGCGTCTGCCCGATGAAGATCCCGCTGACCAAGATGATGCGGCACTGGCGCGAGCGCGCCTTCGAGCGCCATCTGCCGCCGCGCACGGAACGGGCGGGGCTTGCCGCCTGGGCCTTCCTTGCCCGCCGGCCGGCGCTCTATCGGCTCGCCACCCGGGTCGCGATCCGCCTGCTCGGTGCAGTCGGCAGGCGGCGGGGCCGGTTCGCTTCGCTTCCTCTCGCCGGCGGCTGGACGGCGGGGAGGGACTTGCCGGCTCCCGAGGGCGAAACGTTCCAGGCCCGCTATGCGCGCCGGGGGGCGGGGCGATGAGCGGCGTGGCCGAGGCGAAGGCGCGCATCCTCGGGCGGATCCGCGCCGGGCTGCCGCGCGATCGCGACGATGCCGCGCGCGCCGAGGCCATCCGTGCGCGCCTCTCCCGCCCCCCGCGCGGCCCGATCCCCGAACGCGCCAGAGGAGAGCGTCCGGCCCTGGTCGATCGCTTCGTCGCCAATCTGGAGAAGGAGTTCGGCACGGTGGCGCGTCTCGACGATGCCGCCGAGGTGCCCGGGCACGTCGCGGCCTGGCTTGCCGCGCGCAACCTGCCGGCGCGCCTCGCCGCCGCCCCGCACCCGGATCTGCTGGCGCTGCCCTGGGGCGACCGCCCGTCCCTCGCCGTCCGTTTCGGCCGCGCCGAGCCGGACGATGCCGCCTCGCTCACCGCCTGTTTCGCCGCCGTGGCCGAGACTGGCACGCTGATGCTGGCTTCAGGACCGGAGCATCCCACCACGCTCAACCTGCTGCCCGAGGCGCATCTCGTGCTGCTGCGGGCGAGCCGCATCGTCGGCGCCTTCGAGGAGGCGTGGGACCTGTTGCGGGCCGAACGCGGGCGGGCCGACGAGGCGCTGCCGGCACGGCGTCGGGTCATGCCGCGCACCGTGATGCTGGTCACCGGCCCCTCCCGCTCCGCCGACATCGAGCAGACGCTGGAGCTCGGCGCGCACGGGCCGCGCAGCCTGCACGTGATCCTGCTCGAGGACGAGAGATGAGCCGCCCGCCGCGCGGGCGCATCCCGCCTGCGCGTCGCCTGCGCGAGGTGACGGCCGAGGAGGAGGCGCTGTGGCGCGCCTTCGTCGCCCGGGCCGGGATCACGCCGATGCGGCCCGAGGAGGCCGCGCCGGCTGATCCGCTCGCGCAACGGGTGAGCGAGCCGGCACCCGCACCTTCAATCCCGCGGTCGCGTGCCCCTGCGCCGGCCGCGCGCCCGCCCGACCTTTCTCCAACCGTGATGCCGGCGGGCCTCGACCGGCGGCGATGGGACGATCTGCGCCGCGGCAGGCTTCGCCCCGAGCGCACGCTTGATCTGCACGGCCGTCGGGCGGCGGAGGCGCATGCGGAGGTGCGGGCGTTCGTTCTCGCCGCCCACGCCGCCGGCCTGCGCTGTGTCGCCATCGTCACCGGCAAGGGGGCGGGCGAGGCGGGCGGCGTGCTGCGGCGGGAGCTCCCGCACTGGCTGAACGCGCCGGAGTTGCGAGACTTGATCCTCGCCCTCGCCCACCCGCAGGGGCGGAATGTCGGCGCCGTTCATGTCCTGTTGCGGCGGCGGCGCGGCTGAGGTGCGGTTCCGGGCGTGCGGCGCGCGCGGCGGTCCCGGCGTCGTCCCGACGGCCAGAATTGGACCGACGAGGCCACGCGAGCGCACATGTTGAGACGAACGGCTTGCCGTGCAACGTCGCAGACCGTATTCTTGTCATGGTTTTCGTCGAGCGTCGGGACGGGTCGGGGGGAGGCTCCGATGACGAGGCGAGGTATTCGGCGCTGTTTCGCTGCGGCGGCGGCTTTGGTGGCACCGTGGTCCGCCGGGGCCTCGCCGATCGTCGTGAAGTTCGAGAACATTCCGGGGCCCCCGGCAAACGGCGCCTTCGTCCAGTCCGTAGCGCCAGGCTTCGGCAGCCAGCCGCCGGTGGCGCTGAACTGGGCGGTCGGCCCGGCGGCGACCAGCCATGTCCGCTACTGGGGGTCAGGCTACTCGGGCCGGCCGGCGGGATGGTGCGGCACCGCGGCCTATTCCGGCAACGACCTGTGCCTGATCGACTTGGTGGCGGCCGCGGGCCACAAGGTTCTGCTCCACAGCTTCTGGCTCGGGGCGTGGCCGAACACCCCGAACGCGCCGATCACCGATCCGGTGGCCAATCCCGGGCGGCATTCGCACTGGCTCGTGACAGATCTGTCGACCAACACCGATCTCGCCTGGTCGAGCGGCAGCGGCGCGGTCGTCCTCGGCGGGACAGGGGTGACCGTTTCGTTCCCGACGCCTTTGGCCGCTCCCTCGCTCCGGCTTCGCTTCGGCCCCGACGGTTATACGGTCGGGATCAACGACATCACCTACTCGTCCTGCGTCATCGGCCAGACATGCCCCGGAGACGGCGGGACGCCTGTGCCGGAGCCGGCCACGCTCGCCCTCCTCGGCCTCGGCCTGATCGGGCTCGGTGCAGCCCGCCGCTGGCGCCTGACGCGGGTCTGAGGCGAACCCACGGGAAGCGGGGAGGGGCTCCTCCCCTCGGTTCCCTCCAAGAACGGCCGCACCGCGCCAGCCGTGCCGACCGGGTCCTCCTCGAACGGCAGATGGCCAAGGCCCGGAAAGACGATCACGCGCACGTCGCGCAGGTTCGCCCGGTAATCCTCCGCCCGCGCGGGCGGGATCGCGCGGTCCTTCTCCCCCCAGAGCAGCAGAACCGGTGCGGCGATGGACCGAAGCCGCTCCTCCGGCGGGTAGAGCACATGCCCCGCGATGCGGTCGAGGATCGCGCGCCGAACGCCTGGCGCGAGCAGCATCTCATGCGTCCGCCGCACCGCCGCTTCCGTCATGTGCGAGGCATCGCCGTAGGCCCCGGCCAGCGACCACCGCACCAGCGCCTCGGGCATGAAGTACGGCAGAAGCCGCGCCAAGAGGGGCACGCGGGTCGGCAGGCCGTAGGTACGGCCTGGGCTCTCGAACCCGTCGGGTGCGACGAGCACGAGACGATCGACCCGTTGGGGGTGGGCGGCGGCAAAGGACCAAGCGATCCGCCCGCCCATGGAGGAGCCGACCAGGGAAGCCCGTGCGATACCGAGACGATCCATCACCGCAAGGATCAGCGCGTGCGCGCGAAGGTCCGAATAGTCGCCCGTCGGGTCGGGGCCGGTCAGGCCGAAGCCCGGCAAGTCGAAGCGGATGATGCGGAAGCGGTCCGAAAGCAGGCCGGCCCAGCCGTCCCAGGTGTGCAGGGAAGCGCCGAACCCGTGCAGCAGGATCACCGGCGGGCCATCGTGCGGGCCCTCGTCGCGCAGATGCAGCCGCACGCCGGCGAGGCCGACGAAATCCTCCGGGCCGCGGCTGTAGCGCGCCTCGAGATCGGCGCGATCGCGATCGGGCTGCCAGGCCCAGACAGCGACGGCGCCGAGGGCGAGGACGACACCGCCGAGGACAAGCAGGACGGCGCGACGCATGGGCGAGGCCTAGCCCTGCGTCGGGCAGCGGTGCAACCGCGCCCGCATGGGTTTCGGCGTCAGACGGCGCGGGCGTGCCGCCCCGCCGAGGGGTCGAGATGACGGTCGAACAGTGCTGCGACCGCGCGCAGGAAGGGCCGCCCGCGCGGCGTGACCGCGACCCGCCAGCCCTCGCGCGCGACAAGCCCGTCAGCGGCCATCGCATCGAGCCGCGGCAGGACCTCGGCGAACCGTCGCGGATCGACGCCATGCTCGCGGCAGGCCGAAGCGATGTCGAGGGAAAGGAAACACATCAGGCGCTCGATCAGCAGCGCCCGAAGCCGGTCGTCTTCGTCCGGGGCGATGCCGCGCACGATGGCGAGCCGTCCCGACCGGATCGCGTCGCGCCAGGCCGGCACGCTTGCCGCGTTCTGCGCATGGCCCTGCGGGAAGGAGGAGATGGCCGAGGCGCCGAAGCCGATCAGGGTGGCCGCGGTGTCGTCGGTATAGCCTTGGAAGTTACGCCGCAGCCGCCGCTCCGCAAGCGCCGAGGCAAGAGGATCGTCGGGGCGGGCTGCGTGATCGAGCCCGATCGCGACATAGCCCGCGGCGGTGAACACGGCGAGAGCGGCGCGGAACTGGGCCAGGCGTTCCGGCGCGTCGGGCAGGTCCGCTTCGCGGATCAGGCGCTGGTGGCGGCGCATCCACGGCACGTGCGCGTAGCCGAAGATCGCCACCCGGTCCGGATTGAGGGACAGCGCCTGTCGCGCGGTGCGGGCCACCGAGAGCTCGGTCTGCTTCGGCAGTCCGTACATCAGATCGAAACTGATCCGCTCGATGTGTGCGCCGCGCAGTCTCGCCACGCAGTCGGCGACGAGCGCGAACGGCTGCATGCGGTTCACCGCCTTCTGCACCACGGGGTCGAAGTCCTGTACGCCGAGCGAGGCGCGGGTCACCCCTGTGTCGGCGAGGGCGGAGATCATCGCGTTGGTGAGCGTGCGCGGGTCGAGCTCGACCGCGATCTCGGCGCCGGGGTCGATGGCGAAGGCGGAACGAAGTGCCCTATCGACCTTGCGCCACCCGGCGGGGCCGACGATCGAGGGCGTGCCGCCACCCCAGTGGACGCGCGTGACCCGTTGCGCGCGTCCGATCGCGGCGCGCCACAACGCGATCTCGGCGATGAGATCCTCGACATAGGTCTCGACCGGCGCCGACCTGTTGGCAACCACCGTCGTGCAGCCGCAGTACCAGCACATGCGGCGGCAGAAGGGGATGTGCAGGTAGAGAGAGAGCGGCTCGTCTTCCGGCAGGGCGGAGAGCCACCCGCGCACCGTCGCCTCGGTGATGCCGGGGTGGAACTGCACCGCCGTCGGATACGACGTGTAGCGCGGCAGACGGCCGTCCCAGCGGGCGATCAGGGTGGCGTCATCGACCATGACGCGGCGCAGTCTCGGCCCGCCACCCGGTCCGGCGCATTGAGCGAGGTCAAGGTGCCCTCTGCCCCTCTTCGCTCATCACAAGGCCGGGCTGCGCGCCTCGGCGAGCAGGCGCGCCAGCGTGCCGAGCAGCTCGTCGCGCGAGAACGGCTTGCGCAGGACGGGCACGACGGCATCCGCGATGCCCGTGTCGTCGTAACCCGTCATCAGCAGGATCGGCAGGTCCGGCCGCAAGGCGCGGATTTCGGCGGCGAGGGCATGGCCGTCCAGCCGGCCGGGCATGCGCACGTCCGTCAGCACGAGGTCGACCGCGACACCGTAGCGAAGCAGCGCAAGCGCGGCGTCTCCCTCCGCCACGGCGTGGGCGCTGCATGCCGGCCTCGGCGCAGAGGCGTTCGATGACGGCACGCAACGAGGATTCGTCCTCGACGATCAGCACCGTCGCGCCGGCGAGGATGCCGCTCTCGCTGCGGCCCGGCGGCGGCGGCTCCGCCGCCGTGGCGGCTGCCGGCAGCCACAGCGTGACGGTGGTTCCCTTGCCCGGCGCGCTGTCGATCTTCACCTCGCCGCCCGATTGGCGGGCGAAGCCGTACACCATGGCGAGGCCCAGTCCCGTGCCTTTGCCCGGGCCCTTGGTGGTGAAGAAGGGCTCGAAGGCTCGGGCGAGCACCTCGGCCGTCATGCCGACACCCTGGTCGGCGACGGAGATCTTCACCGCCGGGCCGGCGAGGTTGAGCGCGGCCATGTCCGTCTCCGGCGCGAGCGTGGCGGAGAGGGTGACGGTGCCGCCGTCCGGCATCGCATCGCGCGCGTTCAGCACCAAGTTGACGAGGGCGCTCTCCAGCTGCGTCGCGTCGACAAGCGCCGGCGGTGTGTCTGGGTCGAGGACGACCTTCAGGTCGACGCGGCCGCCGAGCGCCCGTTTGAGCAGGACTTCGAGCCCGCCGAAGAGGGGGGCAAGGGGCACGGCGGCCGGGCGCAGCGGCTGGCGCTGGGCGAAGGCGAGCAGGCCACGGGTCAGCTTTGCCCCCTTGTCGACGGCGGCGAGGGCGGCGGTCGCCAATTCCTGGCCTTCGCCCTCGCCGATCTGCTCGCGGATCAGCTCGAGATTGAGCCCGATGACGGAGAGCAGGTTGTTCACGTCGTGCGCGATGCCGCCCGTCAGTTCGCCGAGCGCGGAAAGCCGCTGCGACCGCTCGAGACGGCGCTGCTGTTCGATCTGCTCGGTGACGTCCTGGCTGACCCCGACCAGCGCGACCGGCGTGCCGTCCGCTCCCCGTTCCAGCGCCACGGTCGAGCTCCGGATGCGGATCGAACCGTCGGGCCGACGGACCCGGTAGGTGACGACGGCCGCCTCACCCGACTGCCGCACCCTGTCCAGGGTGGCAAGCACGGTGGCGGCATCCTCCTCGTGCCAGATCTCTCTTCTGTAGGTTTCGATCGATGCGTCGAACCCGCGCGGTTCGCGCCCGAGCTGTTCCGGAATGGAGTCGGTCACCTCGAACCGGTCCGACCCGAGCGGCAGCCGCCAGAAGCCGAGGCCAGCAAGGCGCGCGGCCTCGGCGAGCTGCAGTCGCGCCCGCGCGATCCGTTCGTTGGCGGCAACGAGCTCCGTGACGTCCTGGGTGGTGCCGTAGACGGTCGGCCGGCCGTCGCGGTCGCGCTCGATGCCGGCGGTGATGCGCAGCCAGCGCACGGAGCCGTCGTCGTGGCGGACGCGGCACTCCACCACTTGCGTCTCGCCGGTGGCGGCGAGGTGCGTGCGCGCCGCTTCCCAGCGCGGCAGGTCGGCGGCGAGCAGGCGCGAGCGGATCAGCGCGAGCGTGGGCGTGACGCTGCCGGGGGCGAGGCCGCAGTGGCGGAACACCTCGTCCGACCACTCCATCGTCTCCTCGTCGATGCGCCATCGCCAGAAGCCGAGGCGGGCCACCCGGCCGGCGTCGGCGAGCAGGCGCTCCTGGCGACGCAGCCTCTCCTCGGCTTCGACCTCTTCGGTGACGTCCTGGGAGAGGCCGGTGACGGCAAGCGGGCGGCCTGCCTCGTCGCGCTCAAGACCGGCGACGATGCGGATCCAGCGCATGGTGCCGTCGGGACGGATGACGCGCACCGTCGCGGTTTCGGTCGAACCCTCTGCGACGATCCTGCGGCCCGCTTCCTCCATGATCGCCCGGTCGTCCGGGTGGAAGCGCGAGCGGAAGGCCGCGATGTCGTAGCGGGCCGCTGTCCGGCGGGAAGCCGAACTGACGCAGCTTCTCCTCCGAGGCGAGCATGATCGAGCCGTCGAGCGCGCGGCGGTAGAAGCCGACCTTGGCCACCCGCTCGACCTTCCGCAGGCGTTCGGCCTGTTCGACGATCTGGGCGCGCGCCTCGACCTCCTCGGTGATGTCGCGGGTCACGCCGACGACGGCGATCGGCTGCCCTGTCTCGTCATGCTGCAGCTTGCCGACGGCCTCGCGCCAGCGGATGGAGCCGTCGGGACGGACGATACGGAACCGCATCGTTCCCGTCTCGCCGGTGGCCAACAGCCGCGCCCGAGCCGCCTCCACGTCGGCCCGATCATCCGGGTGGATCATGGCCGTCACGGCGGCCCGCGTCGGCACGAAGGTTGCCGGATCGACACCATAGGCTTCGTAGAGGTCGGGCGACCACTCGTATGTGTCGGTGTCAAAGCCGCGCCGATAGAAGGCGATCCTGCCGGCCTGGCGCGCCGCTTCCAGGAAAGCCTGCTGGCGCTCCAGCCGCTCGCGCGCCTCCACCTCCTCCGTCACGTCCTGAGTGAGGCCGTTGATCGCGACCGGACGACCGGTCTCGTCCCGTTCCAGACTCGCATGCAGCCGGATGCGGCGGACTTGACCCTCCGGCAGGATGATGCGGAAGACGAGGCTCGCGGTTTCCTCGCCCTCCTCGAGGCGACCGGTCACCGCCCGCAGGGCCGGCAGATCGTCCGGATGGACGCGGCTGCGCACCTCGTCGAAGGCCGGCGCGTAGTCCTCGGGGAACCCGTGCTGGCGTCGGAACACCGGAGTCGTTTCGAAGCGGGAGCCGTCGAGAGCGCGCGAGTAGAAGCCGATCCCCGCTATCCGGCCGACCTCGGCGATCTGCCGTTCCTGCCGGGCCAGCCGCTGTTGCGCCTCGATCTCGTCGGTGATGTCGAGGGCAACGCCGTAGAGGGCGGCGGGTCTGCCGTCGCCGTCGCGTTCGAGCGCCATCGAGACCCAGAGGTGGCGCACGCGCCCGTCGCCGCCCCGGATGCGATAGGTGATCTGGGCCGGTTCCCCGCTCTCGATCACGCGTTGCGGCAGCCTCACCAGCGCGTCGCGATCCGGCATCAAGACGCGCTCGAGCAAGGCGTCGAGGGTGGGTCGGAAGGTCGCGGGATCCTCCCCGAGATGGCGGAACATCTCGGGCGACCATTCGAGCCGGCCGGAACCGTCGAGCGGGCGGCGCCAGAAGCCCAGGCCCGCCAGCCGGCCGGCCTCGGCGAGCTGCAGATCGCGGCGGATCAGCGCTTCGTGCAGCGCCTCGCGATCCGTGATGTCCTGGCTGACACCGTTGAGGTAGACGACGCGGCCCTGCTCGTCGCGTTCGCCGGAAATGAGCGACCAGCGCACGCGCAACGCGCCGTCGGAGGGGCGGCGGAAGCGGAAGACCACGCTCTCTGTCTCTCCCGTCTCCGACACCCGGGCCAGCGTGGCGAGGAGGCGTGGGCGATCCGCGTCCTCGACCAGCGACCAAGTGGCAGCCGTGGTGGGGACAAAGGTCGCGGGATCGACACCGAACTGGCGATAGGACTGCTCGTCCCATTCGTAGCGGTCTCCGCCCACCTTGAGCCGCCAGAAGCAAAGCCCCGCCATGCGCTTGGCGTCGTCGAGCTGCTGTCGCTTGGCGGGCGATCGTCTCGCGGGCCTCGCGGAGCTCGGTGATGTCCGTCACCGCGCCGTAGACGGGGCCGGGAGCGCCATCCGGCCCCGGAAGCTGGATCGCCTTGTCCTCGATCCAGCGCACCGAGCCGTCGGCGGCGAAGATGCGGTAGACGTGCCGCCAGCCCTTTGGTGAGATCGGCCGAGCGATAGGAGCGTTTCAGTTCCTCGCGGTCCTCGGCAACCACGACCTCCTGGCGCCAGATGTTCGGGCGCGATTCGAGCAGGGCGCGCGGCTTGCCAGTGAGGCGTTCGACGAAATCGCCGAAATATTCGGTCCGCGCCTGGGCGCTGCGCCTGAGCCACAGGCCGATGCCGAGGCTGTCCGCGATCTGGCGCATGTCGCTTTCGCGCGCGGCAAGTTCGGCATTGGCGCGATCGAGCCGGATCGAGGGTGCGGCTGAGGCGCTGGGCGAGGACGATCAGGACGGCGGCGAGCGAGAACGCCGCTGCGCCGCTGGGCAAAGCCACACCGAGCCAACCGCTGATGACGGTGTGGCGCGTGCGCAGCACGACGACCGCCGAGGTGCCACCCCGCACCGGCCGCGCCGCGATCAGCGCATCCGGCAGGGCCTCGACCTTTGCGGCGAGCGAAGGCCGGTCGGCCCATCCCGGCAGGCGCCCGATCACGGTGCCGTCGGTCAGGGTCAGCACCACCACCACGTCCTGCGGGGTGGCGAGCATGGGCAGAAGCGCGCCCGGCCCCTCGGCCGGCAGGATCGCCGAAACCACCGCGCCAACACCGCCTTCCCGGTCGAACACCGGCAGGCCAACCGCGACCACAGGCTTGCCGGCGGCGTGGCCGACGCGGCCGATGTAGCGCTCGCTAACGCTGAGCGAGGGGCGCAAGTCGCGCGCCACAGAGAGGAAGGCCGGGCTCTCGGCAAGCGAGACGCGCTCCGTGCGCTCCGGCGGCGTGCGCGACGTGGCGACGAGGTCTCCCTTGCCGTCGAGGACGATGAAGGCGTAGGCCCCTTCGCTGACCGCGAGGGCCCGGCGGGCCTGCCCGTGCAGGATGTTGCGATGCGAAGGATCCTCGAGTGCGTCCGGCTGCACGGAGGCCGCGATGGCGGAGAGGGCGAACTCGACCGCCTCGAGCCGGCGGGAGACGGCCTCGGCCGCACTGTCCGCCAGGGCTGCCGCTTCGCTTTCCGCCCGGCGCAGGGCTGCGCGCAGTTCGTATAGGGCAGCGAGAGCCACGGCGGCGACGATCGCTGCGCCAAGCGCGGCTGCCGCCCAGGGCAGAAGCCCGGCCAGCCGGCGCGCTGGGCGAAGCGTCATGTGCTCAGCCTTGCGACCCCGCCGCGTCCTGCAGGAAGCCCCGCAGAGCCGACGCCGAGAACGGCTTGGACTGGGTGGCAACGCGGGTCAGCCCATAGCGCTCCGCCGTCTGCTCGGCCAGCCGCAACAGGGTGTCGCCATAGCCGGACACGATCAGCACCGGAATGTCCCGCCCCGCTGCCGCGAGGCGCCCCAGCACGTCCAGGCCCGAGCCTTCCGCCAGCATGCAGTCGACGATCGCCGCCCCTGGCCGAAGCTCGGCCAGCGCCTCGACCGCCTGCTCGGCATCAACGCAGGTATGCACCTTCCAGCCCTCAGCCTGCGCCACGCTCGCCACCACCCGGGCCAAGGCCGGGTTGTCCTCGAGCAGGAGGAGGTCGCGCGCCGCTCCCGGTGGCGTCGCCAAGCTGGCGGAGGTTTCTCGGTGGCTCATGCGGCGACGACGATGTCTGACAGAGGTTAATGATCTCGTATTTCCCGGGTGCTGACAAAGGCTTTTGCGCGCCAAGCGCGAGCACGTGACGGGACGCAACCAGGGGTCCGCCGCTCACGGCACGGCAAGCTCGATGAGGAAGGGTCCTCGCCGCGCGAAGGAGGCGCGCAAGAGGTCGGCGAGCGCGCCGAGATCGCCAGCCTTGGCAGCCTCGACGCCGAAGCCCTGCGCGATGCTGACCCAATCGAGCTCCGGGTTGCCGAGGTCGAGGAGATCGAGCGCGATCCGCCCCGGGTTCGCGCCCACATTCGCGAGCTCCTGCCGGAGGATTGCATAGCGGCGGTTGGCGAACACGACGATGGTGGCCTCCGCCCGTTCGCGGGCTAGGCTCCAAAGCCCCTGCACGGTGTAGAGCCCCGAACCGTCCGCCTGCAGCCCGACCACGCGGCGCCCCGGACAGGCCACGGCGGCGCCAAGCGCCAGCGGGATTCCCTCGCCGATCGATCCTCCGGTCAGCTGCAGCCAGTCGTGCGGGGCGGCGGCATGGGTGGCGGGGAAGAAGCCGCGGCCCGTGGTCACCCCCTCGTCGACCACGATCGCGCCCTCAGGCAGCAGGGCGGCGAGCACGGCGGCGACCCCTTCGGCGGTGACGGCGCCGCGCGGAGGGGCTGGAGGGGTGCCGTCGTTGCCGGGCGGTGGATCCACACCGGCCGCGACCTCCGCGGCAACCGCCTCGAGTGCCGCGACCGCGTCCTGCTCAGGCCGGGCGAGAAGATGGACGACGCAGCCCTCGGGAAGAAGGGAGGACGGTTTGCCCGGATAAGCGAAGAACGCCACCGGATGCTTGGCCCCGACCAGGAGGCAGGCGCGGAACCGGGAGAGCCGCTCGAGAGCGAGATCGACCGGGTAGGGCACGCGCTCGATCGGGTAGCGCCCCCGCCCGCGCGGCATGCGCGCATTCGACATCTGGGCAAGCACGGCAGCCCCTGTGGCAGCGGCGATCCGGAAGGCGGCGCGCTGGCCGGCTTCGGAGAGTGCCGCACCGCCAAGCAGGAGCAGAACCTCCGCCCCGCCGCGGCGAAGCAGCCGGGCCGCGGTCTCGACCTGCGCCGGCGCCGGGGGGAGAGCAGGGGGAACCGGCAAGGCAGGCGCGGGGCCTTCGGCCTCGTTCCACGCCGTGTCGGCGGGCAGGATCAGGGTCGCGATCTGTCCGGGCGGCGTGCGCGCCGCCTGCACCGCGGCTGCCCCGTCCGCCGCCACCGCGCGCGCCGACAGGGCGGTGCGCACCCAGTCGCTGTAGGGCCGTGCCGTGCCCTCCACGTCCGCCGTCAGAGGAGCATCCCAGGCCCGGTGGTGGGTGGCGTGGTCTCCGACGATGACGACGACCGGCGAGCGGGCCCGACGCGCGTTGTGAAGGTTGGAGAGGGCGTTGGCCAGCCCCGGCCCGCAGTGGAGCAGGATCACGGCGGGCTTGCCGGCCATCCGCGCATAGCCGTCCGCCGCCCCGCTGACCACGCCCTCGGCGAGGCCGAGCACGCAGCGCAGGCCGCCCACCCGGTCGAGGGCGGAAACGAAGTGCATCTCCGAGGTGCCCGGATTGGCGAAGCAGGCCTCGATCCCGGAGCCGACCAGGGTGCGCACCAGCGCCTCGGCGCCGTTCATGGTGGTGATCGCGGCCTCCATCGTCTTCTCCCGCTCCGCCGCGGCAGGCCGCCACAGGGCTTGCGCCGGGTCAAGGCGGCCCGGCGCGGGCTTGGCATGGCGGCGCGCAGGGGAACGGAGCGCGCCGCCGGCGAGGGTCTCGCCCCGCCGGGGGCGGCCGGGCGAGCGCATTTCCCTCAGGCGCGGTGAACGCCGGCGCAGCGTTCCGGCGGCGCGCCGAGGCGACCCCGATGGCCTCGACCGATGCCGCCGTTGTGTCCCCGCATTCTCGCCGCGCCTGTCGCGCTCGTCTCGGCCATGGGGCGCGCGGCCCCGCGAGGCATCGCGGTCGCGGGGCCGGCGTGATCGGGCCCCTCGCGGGGATCAGGGTCGTGCTGTTCGACGGGACCGGCACGCCTTGTCCGAAGGCGGCTGCGGCTCGCTGCCGTCGAGACCGAACCGGCGCTCGCCCGAGACGGCGCTGCGGCGTGCCGCCGCGCTTTCGCCCGCCTCCACCCATCCCGCGTCGACGGCCCTCTTCACCGCGGCGCGGAAGGGCCGCGGCGCGGAAGGGGCCTCGGCCTCGTTGCGCCGAAGAAGCAGCTCACTCTGCACGCTCCCGGGCTGCCTCAGCCTACACCTCGCGGCGGCGGCGGAGGCGCTCGCCGATCTCTCCTCAGTCGCCGCCACCGAGGCGTCGCGCCAAGCGGAGGGCGGTGGCGTACCCCGCGAGTGCCGACGCGATCCACAGCCAGCCGTGCAGGCTGCCGGAGGCGATCCCCGACACGTAGGCCGAGATGTTGCAGCCCCCGGCGAGGATCGCGCCGAAGCCGAGCAGGGTGCCGCCGAAGGCCGCCCCCGCCGCCGCGCGCAGGGTGAGCGGACGGCTGGTGAGCATTCGACCCGTCAGAGCCGCCGACAGCCCCGCCCCGATCACCAGCGCCACCGCCATCACCCCGAAGCGGTCCGCGGTCAGCGGTGCGAGCAGCCGAGCCGACCGCCCCTGCTCCTCCCACCACGCCCAGAACAGCGGATCATCGAGCCCGAGATCGCCGATCAGCCGGCTACCCCAGAGCGGGAAGGCGGCGACGATGCCCCACGGCCGCCCGGCGACCAGCAGCGTTGCGAGGTTGAGCAGAGCGAGCGCCGCGGCACCCCAGGCAAGGGGAGAGAGGCCCTGGCGCGACCCGAACAGCGGCTCGACCGCGCCGGTGCGGCGTCGTTCGAGCGTCGCCAGCCCTGCCCAGGCGAGCCAGAGCAGGCCGAGGATCAGCGCCAGGGCCGGCGCGGTGCCGAGAAGCCCCTGCAGGCTGACGGGGGGAGGGCGGGCAGGCCGGACCAGAACCCGGCGGTGGCGGCGGCGAGCGTGGCACCGGCCACGGCGAAGGGGATGGCGAGCCACGCAGGGGGGCTTCCCGCCCCGGCGCAGAACAGCGTGCCCGGACACGCAGGCGCCCGCCCAGTGCATGCCGATGCCGAACAGGAAGGCGCCGAGAGCGGTCGCCGCCCCGGCCGGAGCGATCATGCCGCCCACCTGCAGCCCCCAGGCGGGGGCGAGGGCGAAGGTCGGCAGGAAGAGCACGGCGCCAAGGCCGAGCAGCAGGAGCTGGGCCCGCATCGCCCGCGTCCGGCTCTCCGTCAGCAGGGCGCGGAAGCCGCCGGCGAAGGTGAAGGCCGTGCGATGCAGGACGAAGCCGAGGCCAGCCCCCACCAGCCACAGCGCGGCGAGCCGCCAGCCGTGCTGAGCCTCGAGCCACGCAGCACCGAGGGCGAGGAGAAGCACCGAGGCGGCGCCAAGCCCCAGGCGCGTCGAGGTCGCGGCAGCGTGCCGACCGGCAGCGGACGGTGGGGCGGAGGGAAGGGCGGGATGCAGGGCGGTCACGGCGGGGTCCTCCGCGTTGGTCTACCGGAGGACTTCACCACAACGGAGTTCAAAATTCAACGCGAATGCAAAGCGTGTTTTTAGCGCTCCTCGACTCCTCGACCGTCAGATCGTCCAGGTCAGGGCCGCCGGCGGCTCCGGTGCCAGGCCGGCAGCAACGGCGCGGCGGCACAGCGCCTCGATGCTCATGCCGTCGAGGCGGGCAAGCGCCGCCTCCGCCGCCTCGGCCAGGGCCGGAGCGATGACGGCGGCGGTCAGGTCGGAGGCGTCGCCGACCTGGGCGTCCGGCAGAACCGCCCGCGCCACGTCGCCGGCGGAAATGTCGCGGCGCGCCCGGGCCAGCCGGTAGCCTCCGCCGCGCCCCCGGGCCGAGGCCAGGATCCCGGCGCGCGATAAGGTCTGTAGGAGAGGTTCGATGCCGCGCGCGCTTTGACGCAGCCGATCGGCGATCGCCGCCGCCCCGACCGGGCCCGCCACGCCATGCATCGCAACATCGACCACCACGGCGAGGGCGAGCGCGACCCGCCCGTCGGCGGCAAGCGAGAGGTCGAGGGCCCCGCGGGCGGGGGATTCCAGCGAAGGGTGTTCGGCCATGTCCCTGAACTACGACGCCGAAGCGTGATATTCCAGCCCCATGACCACCCTTGTCCCCCGGATCCGCGACGGCATCCTCGAGACCATCGGCGGCACGCCGCTCGTGCGCGCCGCACGCCTCGCCGCCGAGGAGGGGCTCGCGGCGGAGCTTTGCCTCAAGCTCGAGTTCTTCAACCCGGGCGCCTCGGTGAAGGACCGGATCGGGCTCGCCATGGTCCGCGCGGCCGAAGCTGAGGGCCGACTGGCTCCGGGCGCCACCCTGATCGAGCCGACCTCCGGCAACACCGGAATCGCGCTCGCCATCGTCGCCGCCGCCCGCGGCTACCGGCTCGTCGTCACCATGCCGGAGGGGGTGTCGGAGAGCCGTCGGCGCATGCTGCGCCTCCTCGGCGCCGAGGTGGTGCTGACCCCGGCCGAGGAAGGCATGCGCGGCGCGATCGCCGAGGCCGAGCGCATCCTCGCCGAAACCCCGAACAGCTTCATGCCGCGCCAGTTCGACAACGCGGCCAACCCCGCGATCCACGAGCGGACCACCGCCGAGGAGATCTGGGCCGACACCGCCGGCGAGGTGGATGCGATCGTCGGCGGGGTCGGCACCGGCGGCACGGTGACGGGGATCGCGCGCGCGCTGAAGCCGCGCCGCCCGTCCTTGCGGGTGTTCGCGGTCGAACCGGACGAGAGCGCGGTCCTGTCCGGCGACGCGCCGGGCCGGCACGGCATCCAGGGCATCGGAGCAGGGTTTCGCCCCCGCGTGCTCGACCTCGAACGCCTCGACGGCGTGATCCGGATCGCCGAGGCGGAAGCGATCGCCACCGCACGGCGCGTCGCGCGCACGGAAGGGATTGCGGTCGGCATCTCCTCCGGCGCGGCGGTGGCCGCTGCCCTCAAGGTGGCGCGCGATCCCGCCCTCGCCGGCCGACGCGTGGTCGCGATCTGCCCCTCCTACGCCGAGCGCTACCTCGCCACGCCGCTATTCGCCAATCTCGAGTGACATTTCGGTTGCCCGGCGTCTCTGGCGCCTGCGCGCGATGGACGCGCCCCTCGCCGCGCCTCTAGCGTCGCGCGCAAGACGGCCCGGCGTGGAGTGCTGCGCATGACGGCGATCGACCCGCTGCCCAAGGTATGGGACCCCCAGACGCGCATCGGCGACATGCTGAAGGGCAGGCGCGGCCTCGTCGTCGGCATCGCCAACGAGCACTCCATCGCCTACGGCTGTGCCGCGACGCTGCGCACCTTCGGCGCCGACCTCGCCATCACGTGGCTGAACGAAAAGGCCGAGCAAGTCGTCCGCCCGCTCGCGGAGGCGCTCGGGGCCGAACTGACGATGCCGCTGGACGTTCGGGTCGAGGGGCAGCTGGAGGCGGTGTTCGGGCGCATCCAGGAGGCGTGGGGCAGGCTCGACTTCGTCGTCCACTCCATCGCCTATTGTCCAAAGGAGGATTTGCACGGGCGGGTGATCGACTGCTCGCTCGCAGGCTTCCAGCAGGCGATGGAGGTCTCCTGCTGGAGCTTCCTGCGCATGGCCCACCTCGCCGAGCCGCTGATGACGCAGGGCGGGGCGTTGGTGACGATGAGCTACTACGGCGCCGACAAGGTGGTGAACAACTACAACATCATGGGCCCGGTGAAGGCGGCACTGGAGGCTGCGGTGCGCTATGCCGCGGCGGAACTGGGCCCGCGGGGGATCCGCGTCTACGCCGTCTCGCCAGGGCCGCTGAAGACGCGCGCGGCCTCGGGGATCGCGCATTTCGACGAACTGATCGCGATGGCTCAGGCCCGTGCGCCGGTGGGGCGCCTGATCGACATCGCCGAGGTCGGCCGCGTGGTCGCCTTCCTGGTCAGCCCCGCCGCCTCAGGCATGACGGGGGAGACGATCTACGTCGACGGCGGGCTGCACCACGTGGCCTGAGCGGAAGACAGCCGCGGCGAGGCGGCAGACCGCCATCGGCCGGGGCCGCAGCCTCACGGATCTGCGGCACGCTTGCCGTCGCGCGAGCCTGCCCGAGCCCGAGAGCCGTGTCGAGGAGGAAACGGCTCAGCGGCGGCGGAGCGTCCAGTAGCGCGGGGTTCGTCCCTCGCGCAGCGCCTTCGCCTCGTAGCGCGTTCCGGGCCACGCTTCGGGCCGGACGGCGGAGACCGAAACGATGTCGAAGCGATCCTGCCCCGCGAGCGTCTCCTCCACCCAGGCCTGATAGGTCGGGTCGTCGGAAGCGATGCGCCATTCCGCCCCCGGCGCCATCGCGCGCGCGATCAGCGGTATCAGCGCCGGGTGGACGAAGCGTCGTCTCGCGTGCCTCGCCTTCGGCCAAGGGTCGGGAAAGAGGAGGAACAGGCGGGTGAGCGAGGCCTCGGGCAGGAGGCGGAGAAGCGCCCGCGCATCATCCGGCCACAGCAGCAGATTGGGCGGCAGGGCGGCCGTCTCCTCCTCGCCCTCGGGCACGTAACGCCCCAGGAACGAGACGATTCCGTTCTCGAACACCTCCGAAGCGATGATGCCCACCTCCGGATGGCGCGCGACAAGCTCCGCCGTGTGCTCGCCCGCCCCGAAGCCGACCTCGAGCCACACCTCGCGCACGGAGACGCTGAACGCCGAGCGGGGGTCGCGGGCGGCGGCCTCGGAAAGCCGCGCGCGCGGCAGCGTATGCGCGAGCAGGCGCTCCTGCCGCGGCCGCAGCGCATGCCCCCGCCGCCGCCCGTAGAGGCGCTCGACAGGCGGGCGGTCGAGCTTGCGCGAGCGCGGCGGAGCGGCCCCTGTCGCCGGCACGCCTCAGTGGCCGAACGCCTGTTTCAGCATCGGCACGAGATCGGTCTTCTCCCAGGTGAAGGTTCCCTTCTCCTCGTCCGGGACGCGACCGAAATGACCGTAGGCCGAGGTGGGCACGTAGATCGGCCGATTGAGCTGCAGATGCTCGCGGATGCCGCGCGGCGAGAGATCGACGTTCTTCAGGAAGACCTCCGCGAGCTTCTCCTCGTTCACGTCGCGCCCGGTGCCGTGCAGGTCGACGTAGAGCGAGAGCGGCTTGGACACGCCGATCGCGTAGGCGAGCTGGATGGTGCAGCGGTCGGCAAGCCCGGCGGCGACCACGTTCTTGGCGAGGTAGCGCGCCATGTAGGCCGCCGAGCGGTCGACCTTGGTCGGGTCCTTGCCGGAGAAGGCGCCGCCGCCGTGCGGGCAGGCCCCGCCGTAGGTGTCGACGATGATCTTCCGCCCCGTCAGCCCCGTGTCGCCGTCCGGCCCGCCGATGACGAACTTGCCGGTCGGGTTCACGTAGAACTCGGCCTCCGGGCACATCCACCCCTTGGGCAGGGAGGACTTCGACGATCGGCCAGAGCATGCGCTTGATCTCAGCCTGCTCGAGCCCCTCCTCGTGCTGGGTGGAGACGACGATGGAGGTCGCCTTCACCGGACGGCCGTCGACGTAGAGGAGCGTCACCTGGCTCTTCGCGTCGGGCAGCAGCCCGGCGACGAGGGGGTCCTTGTTGCGGCGCAGTTCGCTGATCCGGCGCAGGATCAGGTGCGCGTAGTAGATCGGCGCCGGCATCAGCACGTCGGTCTCGGTGCAGGCGTAGCCGAACATGATGCCCTGATCGCCCGCGCCCTCGTCCTTGTTGCCGCTGGCGTCGACACCTTGCGCGATGTCGGCCGACTGGCCGTGCAGGTGGCAGGAGATCTCGGCCTTGCGCCAGGAAAACCCCGCCTGGTCGTAGCCGATGTCGTGCACCGCGACGCGCGCAAGATGCATCAGGTACTCGTGGGTGATCGCCTCCGGGCCCCGCACCTCGCCCGCGATCACGATGCGGTTGGTGGTCACCAGGGTCTCGCAGGCGACACGCGCGTAAGGGTCGGCGGCGAGATAGGCGTCGACGACGGCGTCCGAAATCCGATCCGCCACCTTGTCGGGGTGACCCTCCGAGACCGATTCCGAGGTGAAAAGATATTCGCCCTTCGCACGCATCTGTCGGATGATCCTCGCTGCGGAGATCGCCGCGGCCCGGCGGCGGGGGCCAATCGCAGCAAAGCCGCGCGCGGTCAAGGGAGAAGGGCGCGGGCGAGGATTGCCGGCGGGATGTGGTCGGCGATCGCCACTTCCCGCACGCGGGCGCATGGGGAGAGGCGCGCGATCGGCCGATAGAGCTCGGGGCCGCGGCGAGGCCCCTTTCCCGCCGGGCGGCGGTCGATCGCGCCACCGTTCACCGGCGCCGCGGCAAGCGCCAGCCCCTCCGCGATCAGCACCGCCGTGGCGAGGCGGAGCACGCATTGCGGCACCTCGGGGTCGGCAGCGGCGAGACGATCCGCATCGCGACGGGCGACCCAGAGGAAGACGTGCCGGTTGATGAAGCCTCGCCACGCCTCGGGCGACACACCCTCCGCCAGCCGTGGCGCAAGCCCGCGGTCAGGCATCAGTTGGCGGCGCAGCCACGCCCGCCCCTGCACCGCGTGGCGGAGTTCGACCCAGGCCGGGCGGTTGCGGCGAAGCAGGACCGCACGCTCTTCCTCCGCGAGGCCGAACAGGCGGCACAGCGCCTCGGCCGAAAAGAGGCCGTGGCGAAGAATGGAGGGCACCGCCTCCGCGCACGTCGCATGGAACAGGACCGGAAAACGCGCAGCGAAGGTCTCGCTCATGCGAGGCCGAGCACCTCCTCCATGCCGTAGAGGCCCGGCGGCTTGCCCGCGAGCCAGAGCGCGGCGCGCACCGCGCCCTCGGCGTAGACGCGACGGTCGAAGCTGCGGTGGCCGAGCACCACGTGTTCCGCGGCGCCGGCCAGGATCACGGTATGCTCGCCCACCACCTGGCCGCCGCGCAGCACCGCGAAGCCGATCGCGCCGTCGCGCCGTCGCCCGGTGTGGCCGTGCCGGGCGGCCTCCATGTTGTCCTCGAGCGCGATCCCTCGCCCGGCCGCCGCCGCTCGCCCGAGCGCGAGCGCCGTGCCCGAGGGCGCGTCGACCTTCTGCCGGTGGTGCATCTCCAGGATCTCGATGTCGAACTCAGGCCCGAGAGCGGCGGCGGCGCGGCGCACCAGGGCGGCCAGCAGCGTCACCCCCATGGAGAAGTTGGCGGCGAAGACGATCGGCACCGCGCGCGCGGCCTCGGCGATTGCCCGCTCCTGGTCGGGCGAAAGCCCGGTGGTGCCGATCACCAGCGCCTTGCGCTGGCCGATCGCCTCGTCGAGGTGGCGGCCCAAGGCCTCGGGCCCGGTGAAGTCGATCACCACCTGCGAGGCGGCGAACAGGGCGGCAGGGTCGTCGGTCGCGGCGAGGCCGATCGGACCCAGGCCCGCAAGCGTGCCGAGGTCCGCTCCCGCCGCGGGACTGCCCGCCCGCACGCTGCCCCCGGCAAGCACGGCCTCGGGGTGTTCGACGACGGCGCGCACCAGAAGCCGGCCCATCCGCCCGCGCGCTCCCGCGATGCCCACGCGCATCTTTCCTCTCCCCTGGCCTTGTGGTGCGCGACCCTCGGGCCGGGCGGCCGGGGCGTCAACCGGGCGGGGCGATGCGCGTCGGGCGGGACGGTGCTATCCAACGCCACACGGACGCGGGCGTGGCGGAACTGGCAGACGCGGCGGACTTAAAATCCGCGTCCCCTCGGGGGAACTGTGGGTTCGACTCCCACCGCCCGCACCGCCCCGTTCTCACACCACGCTGGACCACGGCCGCGGCACGAGCTCGTAGCCTTCGCCGTCCTTGCGCACGTAGCCCAGCGCCGGGAACGGCCAGTGGTAGCCGACGATGAGGGTGCGTTCGGCGGCGAGCCGGTCGAAGACCCGCCGCCGCGTCGCCTCGGCCGCCTGCGGGTCCATGTCGAAGACCACGTGCCAGCCCGGGTTGCGCAGGTTGATCGCGGGGTGGGAGGTAAGGTCGCCCGTCACGTAGAGGGTGGCCCCACCGGAGGAGATCAGCCACGAGGTATGGCCCGGCGTGTGGCCGAAGGTCGCCTCGCCGCGCACGCCGGGGGCGACTTCGGCGTCGGAGGCGACGAGCCGGATCCGCTCGCGGGCATAGGGCGCGAACCGGGCGCGCACGGTGTTTCGGCCGGCCTCGGGCGCGCGCTCGCCGGTCCAGAAGGTCCATTCCGCCTCGGGCACGATCAGCTCGGCGTTGGGAAAGCGTGGGCGGCCCTCGCGATCGGTCAGGCCCGAGACGTGGTCGCCGTGCAAGTGGGTGAAGACGATCTTGCCGACCGACTCCGGGGCGATGCCGGCGGCGGCCAGGTTGTCCCACATCGTGCCGGCGGTGGGGGCGAGGAGCCCGCCCGTGCCGGCGTCGAACAGGATCACCTCGCGCCCGGTGTTCAGCACCGTGATGTTGTAGGTGTTCTCGAGCCTGTTGACAGGCAGGAAGGCGCGCTGAAGGGCCGCCTCGACCTCGGCACGCGAGGCGTTGCGCACGAAGCCCTCGCCGGGATTGTCGCGATAGGCGACTCCGTCGTTGATCACCGTGACCTCGTAGTCGCCGACGCGCAGACGGTAGAAGCCGGGCGCCTGTCGGCCCGCCATCGGCGGGGGCTGGGGCGCGGCCGCCGCGGCGGCCAGGGCGGGGGCGGCCAGTGCGGCGGTGGAGGCGGCGAGCAGGTCGCGGCGCTCGAGCGGCATCGTTCCTCTCCCAAAGCGTTTCGCTCCCATAGCGCTAGCAGGATGGGCGAGGGCGCGCTCTGCACGGGGGCGTGAGCGCGGGGCCTTGGCGGCCGGCGGTGCGCGACCCACCTCTGCGGCGGAGGGGCGAGGACGATGCCGCGCGACGGAGGCGAGAGGGGAGCGAGGAACGTCTTGGGCAGCCCGCTTGCGCCTTGCTCCTACGACCCGCTGACGGGCTGGTTCCGCGACGGCTGCTGCAACACGGATGGACGGGATGTCGGGCTGCACACGGTCTGCGCGGTGATGACGGCGGAGTTCCTCGCCTTCTCGCGGGAGAGGGGCAACGACCTGATCACACCCCGCCCCGAGTGGGGCTTTCCGGGCCTCAAGCCCGGCGACCGCTGGTGCCTGTGCGCCGCCCGCTGGCAGGAGGCGTTCGCCGCCGGCCGCGCGCCGCCGGTCGTGCTCGCCGCCACGCATGAGGCGGCGCTCGCCGTCTGTCGGCTTGAGGATCTGAAGGCCTGCGCGATCGACCTCGCGTGAGGCAGAGCAGGCGGGGTCGAAAGCGGGTGGCATTGTCTCGGCCCGGCGCCCGCCCTATGGGCAGCCCGGCGTGGATCCTCTCCCGGCGCCGCCGACCATGACCGCAAAAGCCCCCGACCTTCTTGTCTTCGACGCCGCTTCGCCACAGCCGGTGCGACGCGCCGTGGCCGACCTCGCCGACGGTGTGCGGCAGTGGCGCCTCGCGTGGCGCCTCGCCGTCCTCGACCTGCGCAACCGCTACCGCGGCTCGGTGATCGGACCCCTCTGGCTCACCGTCTCGCATGCGGTGGCAGTGGTCGGCGCTTGGGCTTCTCTATCCCGTGCTGATGGGGGTCGAGGCGGCGCGCTATGTGCCGCACCTCGCCGCCGGCTTCCTGGTCTGGGCCTTGCTGCAGCCCGGGCTGGCGGAGGGCTGCCAGACCTTCATCGCGGCGGAGTCGATCATCCGGCAGATGCGGCTGCCGTACAGCGTGCATGTGTTGCGGGTGGTCTTCCGCACCCTGCTCGTCTCGGCGCATGCCGCCCCGGTGCTGGTGGTTGTGCTCGTCGCCTACGGCGTCCTGCCCGGCGCGGCGATCCTGCTGCTTCCGCTCGGGCTTGCCCTCGTTGCCGTCACCCTCGCCGCTGCCGCTCTGTTCCTCGGCATGCTCTGCGCGCGCTTTCGGGACGTTGCGCAGATCGTCGGGACGGTGACTGCACTTCGCCTTCTTCTTCACGCCGATCCTGTGGCAGGCGGAACAGCTCGGGCCCTGGCAAACCTTCCTGCTCTTGAACCCCTTCTACCCTCTCCTGGAATGCGTTCGCGCCCCGTTGCTTGGCGCCGTGCCCGCGCTCACCGTCTGGGCGGCGGCGGTGTCCTACGCCGCATTGGCCGCCGGGCTTGCGTTTGCCCTGTTCGCCAGCTTGCGCAGGCGTATCGCCTTTTGGGTCTGAGCTGGGGCGCGCGGGATGAGCCGGATCGTCGCGCGGGGGCTGCGCATCGAGTTTCCGCTCTATCATTTCGGGGCGCGGTCGCTGAAGCAGCGGCTCGCAGACGGCATTGCCCGGCGGCTGACGCGCGATCGGCGCAACCGCCTCGTCGTCGCCGCCCTGCAGGACCTCAGCTTCACGATCGAGAGGGGCGAACGGGTTGCGCTCGTTGGGCCGAACGGGGCCGGCAAGACCACGCTTTTGCGCACGCTCGCCGGAATCTACGAACCTGTCGCCGGCAGCCTCAGGGTCGAGGGCCGGATCGGAACGCTGATCGACACCCAGGCGGGGCTCGATCCCCTGTCCACGGGGCGAGAGAACATCCGGCTGCGCGCGCTCTATCTCGGCCTCGATCCGGCCGCAGCGGAAGCGCTCGAGGCGGATGTCGCAGCGTTTGCCGAACTTGGCGACTTCCTCGACGTGCCGATCCATTCCTATTCGGCCGGGATGTCGATCCGGCTTGCCTTCGCGATTGCTTCGGCCATGCAGCCCGGCGTTCTCCTGATGGACGAATGGATCTCGGTCGGCGACGAAGGCTTCCTCGCTCGCGCCAACGCCCGTCTCGAGCGCTTGGTTTCAGAGGCGGACATCATGGTCCTTGCCTCGCACGACCGCGACCTCGTGCGCCGTTGGTGCACCCGCGCCATCCGTCTCGATGGGAGGGCGCATCGTCGCCGACGGGCCGGTGGCCGAGGTGCTGCGCGACGCGCCGATGACGGCGACTGCCGTGAGACGCGCGACGAGGGCTCGACGCCGGAGGCGATCTGACCAGCTAGGAGGCATGGGTCTTCGGCAACTCCACGTCGTCTGGTTCAAGCGCGACCTGCGCGTGACCGACCACGCCCCGCTCGCCGAGGCCGCCGCGCGCGGTCCCGTCCTGCCGCTTTGGATCGTCGAGCCCGAGCTCTGGCGGCAGCAGGACGCTTCGGCCCGGCAGTATCGCGTCTTCGCCGAGGCGGCAGCGGAACTGCGCGAGGATCTCGCGGCGCTTGGCCAGCCGCTCGTCGTTCGGGTCGGCGACGCGGTCGCTGTTCTGGAGGAGATCCGCTCCCGATTTCGGCATCGCCGGGCTGTGGGCGCATCAGGAGACGACCGGCGCGTGGGGATACGCGCGCGATCGTCGCGTGCGCGCCTGGGCGCGCGCGCATGGCATCCCCATGGCCGAGCCCCGCCAGAACGGCGCGATCAGGGCCTTGGCCTCGCGCGACGGCTGGGCGCGGCGCTTCGAGGCCTTCGTCCGCTCCCCGATCGTGCCGGCGCCCCGGGCGCTTCGCCCTCTCGGCATCGATCCGGGCGCGATCCCGGACGAGCGCGCGCTCGGCCTCGGCCCCGACCCCTGCCCCGGGCGGGCGCGCGGCGGGCGGCGGGCGGCGGAGGCGCTGCTCGCGTCCTTCCTCGCGGCTCGCGCGACCACCTACCGCCGCGCCATGTCCTCACCGCTCCCGGGCTGGGAGGCTTGCTCGCGCCTCTCCCAACACTTCGCGACCGGCGCGCTCTCCGTCCGCGAGGCCTGGCAGGCAGCGTGGGCGGCGCGACGCACCGCGCCGGTGCCGTTGCGTGAGGGGATTGACAGCTTCCTCACCCGGCTTGCTTGGCACTCGCACTTCATCCAGAAGCTCGAGACCGAGCCTTCGCTCGAGCACCGCGCGCTGCATCCGGCTTACGAGGGGCTGCGCACGGACGGGGAAGGGACGGAGCGGTTCCAGCGCTGGGCGGAGGGCGAAACGGGCTGGCCCTTCGTCGATGCCTGCATGCGCTGCCTGCGCGAGACCGGGTGGCTGAACTTCCGCGCCCGCGCGATGCTCGTCTCGGTGGCCACCATGCATCTGTGGCTCGATTGGCGTGCGGTGGGCCTGCATCTTGCGCGGCTGTTCGCCGACTACGAACCAGGGATCCACTGGAGCCAAGTGCAGATGCAGTCCGGCTCGACGGGAGTGAACACCATCCGCCTGTACTCACCGCTGAAGCAGGCCGAGGATCAGGATCCGGAAGGACGGTTCATCCGCCGCTGGGTGCCGGAACTCGCTGGCCTGCCGGCGCCGGCGGCGCATCGGCCGTGGGAATTCGGCGTGCGCGGTTACCCCGAGCCGATCGGGGATGCCTCCGCCCTTGCTGCCCGCGCGCGTGAGAGGCTTTGGGCCGTGCGCCGGGGAGCGGCGTATCGCGCCGTGGCGGAGGCGATCCAGGCCCGTCACGGCTCGCGCCGCTCCGGGCTAAGGCAGGTGGGCGCGCGCCGCCCGAGGCACCGCGCCGCGGAGCAGCCGGCCCTCGACCTCGAGCCGTGAGCGGGTCCCCGGTCGAGCCCGGCGCGATCGCGGAGGCGATCCTCCGCCTCTGCGCCGAGCGCGGCCCCGGCAAGTCGATCTGCCCCTCCGAGGTCGCCCGCGCCCTCGCCGGAGACGACGAGCGGGTGTGGCGTCTCCTCATGCACCCGGTGCGGCGGGAGGCGTTCCGGCTTGCCGAGGCCGGCCGCATCGAGGTGCTGCGCAAGGGAAAGCCCATTCGCCCCGGCGAGGCGAAGGGGGTGATTCGGCTGCGAATCCGCAATGAACCGGAGGCCGCATGACCGCGACGATCCGCTTCGTCAACCCGCCCGACCTGCCGGCGCCGGCGGCGAACTACTCGATGACCGCCGAGGTCTCGGGCGCGACTCGCTGGCTGTTCGTCTCCGGCCAGTTGCCCATCGCCGCCGACGGGTCGGTGCCCGAAGCCCTCGCCGACCAGGCGGCCCTCGTCGTCTCCCACCTCCGCGCTGCGCTCGCGCATGCGGGGATGGACGAGGCGAATATCGTCAAGCTCACCACCTACCTCGCCGCGCGTGAGGCCCGCGCGCCGTGGCAGGCGGCGCGCGACGCTTGGCTTGCCGGCCGCACCCCGCCCGCCTCGACCCAGGTGATCGTCGCCGGCCTCGCCGATCCGCGCTGCGCGATCGAAGTCGACCTCGTCGCCGCCGCCTGAGCGCCCGCCGGGCTCCACCTGAAGGCCGGCACGCTGATCGACGCCACTCTCGTCGCCGCCGCCTGAGCGCCCGCCGGGCTCCGCGTCTTACGCGGCGGGAGCGTCCTCGCGCGCCCGGATGGTCTGCAGCACCTCGAAGCCTTCGAACTGCGGCGGGCCGAGCGTGGTCGGCTTGGTCTGGCCCGCGCCGGCATGCGCGCGGCGGAAGGCCTCCGACCGCGTCCAGGCCTCGAAGGCCTCGCGGCTCTCCCAGACCGAGAAGGAGGAATACAGGATGTGATCCTCCGCCTGCGGGCCGCGCAGGAGATGGAAGACGAGGAAGCCCGGTACGGAGGTCAGGTGGCTCTCCCGCGTGAGCCAGGCGCGTTCGAATGCCTCCGTTTCGGAGGGAATGACCCGGAAGCGGTTGGTGGCGATGAACATCGGCTTCTCTCGGCGATGGTGTGGCGCCCGTGGGAGACGGCGGTTTCTCTCCCTGCCTCGGTTCGCCCTTGCCAGTTTCCCTGGGCAGGCCCCGTCGGGCAAGGGCGGGATGTCCCTCAGGCGCCTGCGCGCTTGCTTGCCTGGGCGTTGCCTCGCGCCTTAACGTGGCGACGGTTGCCATGGGAGGTTCGGCTGTGCTGGTCGCGACGCGGCGGCGCATCCTCGCCGCGGGCCTCGTTGTCGTCGCCTCCGCCGCGCGGGCCGAAGCGGGGTGGCCGACGCGGCCGATCCGCATCATCGTCCCCGCCGCGGGAGGGGGTGGAACGGCCGACACGATCGCTCGCCTCCTTGCGGCCGAGCTTGAGACGCGCCTGGGGCGGCGCGTCCTGATCGAGAACCGGGGCGGCGCAAACGGCAATATCGGTGCAGCGGAGGCCGCGCGTGCCGCGCCCGACGGCTACACCTTCCTCTTCTCCTGGGCCGGCACGCTGGCGACCAACCTCGCCCTGTATCGGAACCTGCCGTTCCACCCCCAGCGCGACTTCGACCCGATCGTCTTCGTGGGGACAGTGCCCAACATCCTCGTGGTGAATAACGACCTCCCTGTACGGACGCTCGCCGAGTTTGCGGACTATGCGAGGCGCAATCCGGGACGAGTTGCCACCGGCTCCTCCGGCCAAGGGAGTTCCATGCACCTCGCCGCGCAATTGTTCATGAACGCTACCGGCACAGAGCTTTACCACGTGCCCTACACGAGCGTTCCGGTCGCCATCAACGACCTCATCGCGGGGCGGATCCAGGCCATGTTCCAGCTCGTGGTCGGCATCCAGGGGCAGGTGAAGGGCGGACTGGTGCGCCCGATCGCCGTGCTTGCGCGCGAGCGGGTTCCGCAACTTCCCGACGTGCCGACGACCGGCGAACAAGGAATGCCTGAGCTTGTGTTCGGCACCTGGTTTGCCCTGCTCGCGCCGAAGGGCGTGCCGCCCGCCATCCTCGAGCGCATGAACCGCGAGGTGAACGCGATCCTGGGCGAGCCCACCTCGCGTAGCCGCCTCATCGACGCCGGCCTATCGCCTGGCGGAGGCTCGGCAGAGGAACTCGCCGCGCTGATCGATCGCGAGATTGCGGCGCACGCCGAACTCGTGCGCACTGCCGGCGTTCGGCTGGACTAGGCTGGAGCGAAAGCCGGGCATGACCAAGCGCGAGCGCTTCCTCGCCGCGGTGCACGGCGAGCCCGTCGATCGTCCGCCCGTGACCGCCTGGGTTCATTTCGCCACCGATGAGGAGCCGCCCGAGGTTTTCGCTGACCGCGCGGCGTCGTTCTGCGAACGATTTGATTTCGACCTCTGCAAGGTGGTGAACGACTACCGCTATCCCCTGCCGGCGGGCCTGGAGACCTTGGACAGTCCGCGCGACATGGAGCGAATAGAGCCGCTTCCCCACTCCCATGAATGGTTCTCGCTGCAGCCGCGCGCGATTCGTCGGCTGCGCGAGCGTCTCGGTCCGGAGGTTCCAATCATCGACACGGCCTTCGACGCCTTCCAGCTCGTGCTTCGCCGCGCCGGCTACGATCGGGCCGCGGTGGTTCTCGCCGATCGCGAGCGCGCCAGCGCGGATGCTGCACGTCGTCGCGCAGGACATGGCGCGCTACCTGCGCGCGGTGCGAGAGGCCGGCGCGGACGGCGTGTTCTTCTCCATCAACGGCGCGATCACCGCCGGCCGCCGCGCCGTCGATCGCGACACCTTCGAGACCTTGATGCGCCCGTTCGACCTCGAGCTGCTTGAGGCGGCCGCGCCGATGGTGCGGATCCTTCACGTGCACGGTGCCCCGGTCGAGGTGAGCCGCGTGCTCGACTATCCGGTCGAGGTGCTCTCGGTGAGCGACCGCCTACCCGGAAACCCCACTCTGGCGCAGCTGCGGGCGCTGACTGCCTTGCCCTTGATGGGGGGAATCGACGAATCGCTGATCTGCGAACGCAGCGTGGCTGCCTTGCGGGCGGAGATCGCGGATGCGGTGCGGCAGAACGGCGGCGTGCGCGGGCTGATCATTGCTCCGGGCTGCACGATCCCGACCCAGACGCCGTCCTTTCTGCTCCGCGCGATGGTCGAGACGACGCGCGGCTTAGCCCTCGCGGCAGCCTGAGCCCGACAGGGCCAGCGAGCTCAGCGCTCCTCGTCGTCTGCCTCGGGTTCGACCTCGATCTCCGCGCCGAGGTCCTCTTCGCCTTCGAGGTCTTCGGCATCCTCCAGCACAGCCTCGTCCGCGCCCTCGACCGCGACCTCGAGGTCGGCATCCTCCAGCACCGGCTCAAGGGCGGAGGCACGCTTCAGTTTCGCCTTATCCTCCACGGCCCCGCCGCCGCGGCGAAATCTCGGCTGCTCGGCGGGCTGTTCGGCGCCGCATTTCGGGCAGGTCACCGGCGTGCGGCGAAGGTCGTAGAACTTCGCCCCGCAGGCGACACAGATCCGCTTCGTTCCGAGTTCCGGCTTGACCATGGTTCCCCGCAGCGCTGGCGAGACCGCCGGGCTTCTCCCGCAAAGCCTTGCCCCTGTCAAACCCCGGCCGACGTGCTACAGCCCGCCCCGCCTTGCGAGTCGGCCAGCGATGACCCACACGCCCGCCATCCCTGTTCCGTTGCGCGCGACCCGCCCGCGCGGCCCCCTCTCAGGGGCGGCTCGCGTGCCGGGCGACAAGTCGATCAGCCACCGCGCCTTGATGTTCGGCGCGTTGGCGGTGGGCGAGACCCGGATCGAGGGCCTGCTCGAGGGCGAGGACGTGCGCCGCACCGCGGCCGCCATGCGGGCGCTGGGGGCGGAGGTGGTGCGGCACGGTGACGGCACGCTGGTCCGTGTTCGGACGCGGCGTGGGCGGGCTTGTGGAACCGGAGGACGTGCTCGATCTCGGCAATTCCGGCACCTCGGCCCGACTCATCGCCGGCATCCTCGCCGGGCACGACCTGTTCGCGGTTGTCACGGGCGATGCGAGCCTCAGGCGGCGCCCGATGCGGCGGGTGGTCGATCCCCTCACCCAGTGCGGTGCCGCCTTCCAGACCCGGGCGGGCGGGCGCCTGCCGATGGCGGTGCGGGGGGCGGCCGACCCGCGTCCGATCGACTACACCCTGCCCGTCGCCTCCGCCCAGGTGAAGTCGGCCATCCTGCTCGCCGGGCTCTGTGCGCGGGGCGAGACGCGCGTGGTCGAACCCCAGCCCACCCGCGACCACACCGAGACCATGCTGCGGGGCTTCGGCGCCACGGTTTCGGTCGCCGACCTGCCGGGCGGGGGGCGCGAGATCCGCCTGATCGGCCAGCCGGAGCTCGAGGCCCGCCCCGTTCTCGTTCCGGCCGACCCCTCCTCGGCCGCCTTTCCCGCCGTCGCCGCCCTCCTCGTCCCCGGTTCCGCCGTGACGCTGGAAGGGGTGGGGATGAATCCGCTCCGCGCCGGGCTTTTCGAGACGCTGCGTGAGATGGGCGCGGACATCGCCATCGCCAACGAACGCGAGGAGGCGGGCGAGCGGGTGGCCGACCTCACCGTCTCCTCCTCGCCTTTGCGCGGGGTCGATGTGCCGCCTGGGCGCGCGCCGACCATGATCGACGAATATCCCGTCCTTGCCGTCGCCGCTGCCTGTGCCGAGGGCGAGACCCGGATGCGCGGCTTGGCCGAGTTGCGGGTGAAGGAGTCCGACCGGCTCGCCGCCATCGCCGAGGGTCTCGCCGCCTGCGGCGCGGAGGTGATGATCGAAGGCGACGACCTCATCGTGCGTGGACGAGGGCACCCTCCGGCGGGCGGAGCCAGGATCGCAACCCGGATGGACCACCGCATCGCCATGAGCTTCCTCGTTCTCGGCCAAGTCACTGCCGAGCCGGTGGAGATCGACGACGGATCCTTCATCGACACCTCCTTCCCCGGTTTCGCCGACCTGATGCGCTCGCTCGGCGCCGCGATCGCCCCCGCATGAGCGGCACGCCGCGGCGCGGCGGTCCGGTGATCGCGATCGACGGCCCAGCCGCTGCCGGCAAGGGGACGCTGGCGCGACGCCTCGCCGCCGCCCTCGGCCTGCCCCATCTCGACACCGGGATGCTCTATCGCGCGGTCGGGCGGCGCGTGCTGGACGCGGGCGGCGATCCGGCCGACCCTGCCCTCGCGGTGGGTGCGGCCGAGGCGCTCGGACCCGCGGATCTGGCCCGCTCCGATTTGCGGTGTCCCGAGGTTGACCGGGCTGCCTCGCTGGTTGCTGCCATTCCCGCCGTGCGCGCGGCCTTGCTGGACTTCCAGCGTCGCTTCGCCGAGGCCCGCGGAGCCGTGCTGGACGGACGCGACATCGGCACCGTCGTCTTCCCCGACGCCGACGTGAAGCTCTTCGTCACCGCCTCCGACGAGGAACGCGCGCGGAGGCGCTGGCTCGAGTTGACCAGCCGAGGGGTCGAGAGCTCCTTCGCGGCCGTGCTTGCCGATCTTCGCTCCCGCGACGCGCGCGACAAAGGCCGCGACATTGCTCCCCTCCGCCCGGCGGCCGACGCGCTTGTGCTCGACACCACCGACCTCGACGCCGACGCTGCCTTCGCCCGCGCCCTGGCCCTTGTCGGCGAGAAACTGGCTCGCGCTTGACTTCCGGTGCGTGGGCTGCGAGTAAGGCGTTGTTGAGCGGGCTGCCCGCGGGCGCCCGCCCCTGGTCGTTTCCGGACGGCCCGAACGTGAACCCCGCTTGGTCGCCGCCGCCGGCGGCCAGGAAGTCGTCTTTGCCCGAGGAAGAGGGGCAAGGGCGCAAACCCAAGTCGCGTGCGCGACCCCGAAGCGAAGGACCTCAGACACCGCATGGCCCGAACCGCCACAGCCCCGGCCGAGACCGAGGATTTCGCCGCCCTTCTCGATGCCACCCTCGGCTCCGACACGGGCTTCGACGGCAGCGTCATCACCGGCCGGGTGGTGCGGATCGACGGCGACGAGGTCATCGTGGACGTCGGGCTGAAGTCCGAGGGGCGCGTGCCGCTGAAGGAGTTCGCCGCCCCCGGCCAGAAGCCGGAGGTGAAGCCGGGCGACCTCGTCGACGTCTATGTCGAGCGCTACGAGGATCGCGACGGATCGATCATCCTTTCGCGCGAGAAAGCCCGCCGCGAGGAGGTCTGGACCACCCTGGAGAAGGCCTACCAGAGCCAGAGCCGTGTCACGGGTGTGATTTTCGGCCGCGTGAAGGGCGGCTTCACGGTCGATTTGGGAGGCGCGGTCGCCTTCCTGCCGGGAAGTCAGGTCGACATCCGTCCCGTGCGCGACGTCGGCCCTCTGATGGGCACGCCGCAACCCTTCATGATCCTGAAGATGGACCGTGCGCGCGGCAACATCGTGGTCTCCCGCCGCGCCGTGCTTGAGGAGACTCGGGCCGAACAGCGCGCCGAGCTCGTGCAGGGCCTGAAGGAGGGCCAGGTGCTCGAGGGCGTGGTCAAGAACATCACCGACTACGGCGCCTTCGTCGACCTCGGCGGGGTCGATGGGCTCCTGCACGTCACCGACATCGCCTGGCGGAGGATCAATCACCCCTCTGAGGCGCTGCAGGTCGGCCAGACCGTCAAAGTCCAGGTGATCCGCTTCAACCCGGACACGCAGCGCATCAGCCTCGGCATGAAGCAGCTGATGGCTGACCCGTGGGACGGGGTCGCCGCCAAATATCCGGTGGGGGCGAAGTTCACCGGCCGGGTGACCAACATCACCGACTACGGCGCCTTCGTGGAACTCGAACCGGGCGTGGAGGGTCTGGTGCACGTCTCCGAGATGTCCTGGACCAAGAAGAACGTGCACCCGGGCAAGATCGTCTCCACCAGCCAGGAGGTCGAGGTCATGATCCTCGACGTTGATGCCGCCAAGCGCCGCATCTCGCTCGGGCTCAAGCAGTGCCTGCGCAATCCGTGGGAGGAGTTCCTCGAGAAGCACCCCGTGGGGTCGACCGTGAAGGGCGAGGTGAAGAACATCACCGAGTTCGGCCTGTTCATCGGCCTTCCCGGCGACATCGACGGCATGGTGCATCTTTCCGACCTCGCCTGGGACGTCCCCGGCGAGATCGCGATCCAGCGCTACGCCAAGGGCGACGTGGTCGAGGCCAAGGTGCTGGACGTGGATGTCGAAAAGGAGCGGATCTCGCTCGGCATCAAGCAGCTCACCAACGACCCGGCCGCCGCCGTGCTTGACCGCCTGCAGAAGGGGCAGGTGGTCACCTGCGTGGTGACCGCGGTGCAGCCGAACGGCATCGAGGTGAAGATCGACGACGCCGTGGCGGGCTTCATCCGCAAGGCGGACCTCGCCAAGGACCGCCAGGACCAGCGCCCCGACCGCTTCGGCGTGGGCGACAAGGTGGACGCAAAGATCATGGCGATCGAGCGCGCCGCCCGCCGCGTGCAGCTCTCCATCAAGGCCAAGGAGGTCGAGGAGGAGAAGCAGGCGATGGCGGAGTTCGGCTCGGCCGATTCGGGGGCCTCGCTCGGCGACATCCTCGGTGCGGCAATCCGGCGCCGGAACCAGCAGATGGCGGGCGAAGGCAAGGAGTGAGCGGCGCGCGTGGCGCCGATGGCGGTCGGCAGCAGGAGTCAGGCTGGAGAGCCGCGACTCTGAGCCGTGTCGAGGCCGGCTGGGAGCGAGCGCGCATGCCTGGCAAGGGTCGTGTGCGCGACAGGGCGCGTCAGGCGAGGGCCTGAGCGGCTTGCACCGAAGAGCAACCCACCTTCAAGGATAGCTGCAGCGCTCCGCCGCCACCTGCACGAATCCCCGGAGCTCGCTGGCTGAGACCACGAAGCGGTGCTCGGTCGCCCCGCGCACCACCGAGAAGGCGACCGGCAGCACGCCCTGCGCCTCCGTCCGCGCCCCGCCGGGCTGGATCGCGGCGATGGTCACCGGCTGCGCGGGGTCGAACCAGGCATGCGGCGACCCGTCGGGAGCACGGGCGGATACCCCTTCGCCGGTGATGACGATGCCGCCCGAGACGGTGACCGAGGTGGGGCCGCTGCGCGCGATCGGGGTGGCGAGCAGGAACCGCCTCGTCTCGATCTCCGGCTCGCAGCGCGTCCCGGCGGTGGCGTTACGCAGCACGAGCGCAAGGCGGTCGGGGCTGAGCCCTTCGCGCAGCCTCTGCTGGATCAGGGCGTAGAGCTCGCGCCCCGCCCCCGACGGCACGTCACGCGCATAAGCCGCCTCGCGCTCGGCGAGCCGCGCCTCGGTCTCGCGCAGCTGCGCCTCGGTCGCCGCGCGCGCCTGCTCAAGGCCGGCGATGGTGCGGCGGAGGGTCTCGATCTCGGAGCGCAGCGCGTCGGTCTCGAGTTGCGCGAGCCGGCTGCCGGTCTCGTAGGCCACCGCCCCGAGGCCGACCAAGGCCAGCACGACGAGCAGGATCAGCAGGTTGCGTTGGCGCCGTCGGCGCTTCTCCGCGCGGCGGGCTTCGCGCAATCCAAGGCTCATGCTCTCCGTCCCAAGGGTTTGTGCGGCGCGCTTGTAGCACCGGCTGCGGCAGCGGGGCATCGAGCCCCGCGCCGGCGGCGCAAATCTGCCCCCGCACCGTGGGACTTTCCCTCCGGGGGACTCCGGGTGTATAGCGGCCTGCCGTGAACGCGCCCGCACACAGCACGGCCCTGCCCGCCGTTGCCGGGACCGGATCGGGCTCCCCCCTTCTCGCTCTCGCCCTCGCCGCCCTCGGCGTGGTGTATGGCGACATCGGGACAAGCCCCCTTTACGCCCTGCGGGCGGCCCTGACGCAGACGCCCGGGGTGGAACCGGTGCGGGACGACATCCTCGGCGTGCTCAGCCTCGTCACCTGGGCGCTCATCCTGGTGGTGACGGTGAAATACGTTGTCGTGCTGCTGCGGGCGGACAATCGCGGCGAGGGCGGCATTCTCGCCCTGATGGCGCTCGCGCAGCGCGCGCTGCCCGAGGGCAGGCTCAGGCGTTGGGCCGCCTTGGTCGGGATCTTCGGTGCGAGCCTCTTCTTCGGGGAGTGCACGATCACGCCGGCGATCTCCGTTCTGTCTGCGATCGAGGGCCTCGCCGTGGTGGACGAGACCTTCGAGCAGGCGGTGGTGCCGCTCTCCCTCGTCGTGCTCGCTGCGCTGTTCGCCGTGCAGCGGCGCGGTACCGGCCAGGTGGGGGCCGTGTTCGGGCCGATCACCCTGGTCTGGTTCGCGACCATCGCTGCCCTGGGCGCGGCCGAGATCGCGGTGCGGCCCGACATCCTGGTCGCTCTCAGCCCGCACCACGCGGTGCGCTTTGCGATCGAGCATGGCTTCGCGGCCTTTGCCGTGCTCGGCGCGGTGGTGCTGGTGGTGACGGGGGCGGAGGCCCTATTTGCCGACATGGGCCATTTCGGCCGCCGACCGATCCGGCTTGCTTGGCTCGGTGTCGTGCTTCCCGCCCTCCTGCTGAACTACTTCGGCCAGGGCGCGCTCCTGCTCGGCGACGGCGAGGCGATCGCCAACCCCTTCTACCTGCTGGCTCCCGACTGGCTTCGCCTGCCGCTCGTCTTCCTCGCCACCGCCGCCACGATCATCGCGAGCCAGGCGGTGATCTCAGGCGCGTTCTCGATCGCGCGCCAGACCATGCTGCTCGGCTTCAGCCCGCGCCTTACCGTACGCCACACCTCCTCGGACGAGCGCGGGCAGATCTACATGCCGCAGGTCAACGCCGCCCTCTTCGTCGCGGTGGTGCTGCTCGTGCTCGCGTTCCGCTCCTCAGACAGCCTCGCCGCCGCCTACGGGCTTGCGGTCACCGGCACCTTCGTCTGCGGCACCGCGCTCGGGGCGGCCGTCGCGCTTCGCCTCTGGGGCTGGTCGCCTGCGCTCGCCGGTCCGATCTTCGGCCTCTTCCTCCTCGTCGATCTCGCGTTCCTCGCTTCCACGCTGCTGAAGATCCCCGACGGGGCGTGGTTCCCCCTGCTGCTCGGCCTCGCCCTGTTCGCCCTGATGACGTCGTGGAAGCGCGGGCGCGATCTGATGTTCGAGCGCTGGCGCAGCGACAGCCTGCCGCTCGCCTCCTTCCTCGCCCGCCTGCCCGAAAGTCGCAACATCATCCGCGTTCCGGGCATCGCCGCCTTCATGACCGGTAACCCGGACTACGTGCCGAACGCGCTCCTGCACAATCTCAAGCACAACCGCGTCCTGCACGAGCGCGTGCTGTTCATCACCGTCGTCACCGAGGACGTGCCGACCGTGCCAGCCGAACGCCGCGCCGAGGTGAAGGAACTCGCGCCGGGCATCGTGCGCATCGTCCTCCACTATGGGTTCATGGAGCAGCCGAACATCCCGCGCGCGCTCGCCGAACTCCGTCCCTTCGGCGAGGAGATCGACCCTATGCAGGTGAGCTTCTTCCTCGGCCGCGAGACGGTGGTGCCCGCCCAGGTGCCGAAGATGCCGCTCTGGCGGCACTGGCTGTTCCTGGTGATGGCGCGCAACGCCGTGCCGGCGACCGAGTTCTTCCGCATCCCGTCCGACCGGGTGGTCGAGCTCGGCGTCCGGGTCGCGATCTGAGCCCCGCTCCGCTTGACGCCTGCGGGCGGGGCGCGGCAACCAAATCGGCAGGAGACCGCCGCGATGTCGCGCCTCTACACCGTGCGCATGCTGCTTGCCCGCAACCCTGGCTTTCCGGAGGGGTCGAACGAGCGCGGCTACGAACTGCACGTCCCGCTGACGGCGGACGGGCATCTCGACGTCGAGACGTGGCGGCAACGCCGGCACGACTGCACGGTGCGCCGCTTCTGGAAGAACGAGCCGGACAGGGTGGGCGAGCTGATCCATGGCCGGCACGGCTGGGCCTTTTCCTACGAACCGGGCGAGGCCGACGACGAGCCTCTGTACCGTCTGGAGGGCCACGTGTTCCGTCCGGGCGAATACGTGACCGTGCGCGAAGCGAACGGCGAGAGCCTCGTCTTCCGGATCGTTTCGGTGCGCTAGCGCCGATCGCGTGCAACGGGAACAGGCCGTGCGCGCAAGGAGCCCCGCAAGGAGTGACCCGAGCGGCTTCCCTTCATGTGGGCAGCGCCCAGGGTGCGCGCGTCAGGCGGGATCGCCGGCGGCGACGAAGGCGAGCTCCGTTCCCTCCGCCACGAGGTCGCCCACCGAGGCGCCGAGCTGCTCGCACCACCCCGTCGCAGGGGGAGGCGAGGCGGAGTTCGGTCTTCATCGCCTCCAGCACGACCAGGGTCTCGCCGCGCGCCACCGGCTGGCCGGGCGAGACGAGCACGCGCACCACCCGGCCGGGGATCGGCGCCGTGACCGAGCCCGTCGCGGCCGTGGCAACTCCGCCCGGTCCCCCGCAGAGGGTGGCGGATCCGCACCGTTCCTGTGGTGCCGTCGGCGAACGCCACCACGATCTCGTCGCCGTAACGACGGACGCGCGCCCGGCCGACCACGCCGTCGACGTCGAGGCTGCAGCAGGTCGTGTTCCGCTCCTGCGCTGCGCGCGCAGCGGCGAGCCTCGGCGTGCCGCCTCGTTGGTCTCGTTTCCGAAACGCAGCCGCCAGTACCCGTCGTGCCACTGCGGCGCGCTACCAACCGCACCTGAGCCGTCCTGGTCGAACTCGATTTCCGACAACGCCGTGCCGTGCAGGCGCCAGCCGCGCAAGGCGACCCAGGGCGAATGCGGGTCGGCCGAGGTTCGGGCCGTGCGCTCCGCCCGCTCGATCTCGTCGACCAGCACCGCGGCTGCGGCCGCGATCAGCACGCGATCCGGCGCAGGGCGCGGCGGCGCGAGCAGCTCCGACGCATGGTCGGCGAGGAAACGCGTCGAGAGGTCGGCGCGCCGGAACGCCTCGTGCGCGACGATGCGCCTGAGCAGGGCGAGGTTGGTCGCCACGCCGTCGATCACCGTCGCCTCGAGGGCGCGCGGCGAGGCGGCGCAGAGCGGTGGCGCGGTCGCGACCATGCGCGACGATCTTGGCGAGCAGGGAGTCGTAGAAGGGCGTCACGGTATCGCCCTCGCGCACCCCGCTGTCGATCCGGACCCCCTCGTGGTCGGGGAAAGCGAGGCGAAGGATGCGTCCCGTCGCGGGGCGCCAATCGGCGGTCGGGTCCTCGGCGCAGAGCCGCGCCTCGACCGCATGGCCCGTCGAGCGGCGGGCAGTCGGCGAAGGGCAGGCGCTCGCCGGCGGCGATGCGGAGTTGCCATTCAACGAGATCGAGCCCCGCGATCATCTCGGTGACGGGATGTTCCACCTGCAGGCGCGTATTCATCTCCATGAAGAAGAAATCGTCGCCCTCGGCGATGAACTCCACCGTGCCGGCATTGCGGTAGGAGACGGCGCGCGCGGCGGCGACGGCGGCTTCGGCGATCGCGCGGCTGCAGGGTCCTCCGGACAGGGCGGGCGCCGGGGCTTCCTCGATGATCTTCTGGTAGCGCCGCTGCACCGAACAGTCGCGCGTGCCGAGGTCGATGACGGTGCCGTGCGCATCGGCCAGCACCTGAACCTCGACGTGCCGCGGCCGGGCGAGGTAGCGCTCGAGCAGGACGCGATCGTCGCCGAAGGCCGAGCGCGCGATCCGTCGCGCGGCGGCGAGCGCCTCGGCGAAATCCTCCGCTCGCTCAACGACGTGCATGCCGCGCCCGCCACCGCCGGCGGCCGCCTTGATCAGCACGGGGAAGCCGATCCGCTCCGCCTCCTCGGCCAAGCGCGCGTCCGACTGATCTTCGCCGTCGTAGCCGGGCACGACGGGAACGCCGGCCTCGCGCATCAGCGCCTTCGCGCGCGGCCTTGTCGCCCATGGCCCGGATCGCCGCTCGCCGATGGCCCGACGAAGGCGATGCCCCGCCGCGGCGCAGGCTTCGGCGAAGGCCGCGTTCTCGGCGAGGAAGCCGTAGCCCGGGTGGATCGCCTCCGCGCCCGCCCGTTGTGCGACCTCGACGATGCGGTCGATCCGCAGGTAGCTCTCGGCGGCCGGGGCCGGGCCGATCGGATGCGCTTCGTCGGCCGACTGCGACATGCGTCGCACTTGCGATCGGCCTCCGAGTAGACGGCGATGCAGCGCAGTGCCCATGCGCCTTGCCGTGCGCATGATGCGGACGGCGATCTCGCCCCGGTTCGCGACGAGCAGGCTGCGGAACATGGCGCCGCTCACATGCGGAAGAGGCCGAAGCGCGTGGCCTCGATCGGCGCGTTCAGCGCGGCGGAGAGGGCGAGTGCCAGCACCTCCCGCGTGCGCGGGGGCTCGATGATGCCGTCGTCCCACAGCCGGGCGGTCGCGTAATAGGGGTCGCCCTCGCGTTCGTACTTCTCGCGGATCGGCGCCTTGAACGCCTCCTCCTCCTCGGCGGTCCAAGCGATGCCTTGGCGGGCGAGATTGTCGCGGCGGATGGTGGCGAGCACGGTCGCCGCCTGCTCGCCGCCCATCACGGAGATCCGGCTGTTCGGCCACGTGAAGAGGAAGCGTGGCGAGTATGCCCGCCCGCACATGCCGTAGTTGCCGGCGCCGAACGAGCCCCCGATGATCACGGTGAACTTCGGCACCGCCGTGGTGGCGACCGCGGTGACGAGCTTCGCTCCGTCCTTGGCGATGCCGCGGTTCTCGTAGGTCTTGCCGACCATGAACCCCGCGATGTTCTGCAGGAACACGAGCGGGATGCCGCGCTGGCTGCAGAGTTCGACGAAGTGCGCCGCCTTGAGCGAGCGATTCCGAGAACAGGATGCCGTTGTTGGCGACGATGCCGACCGGGTAGCCCCAGATGCGCGCGAAGCCGCAGACGATGGTGGTGCCGTAGCGCGCCTTGAACTCGTCGAACTCGGAAGCGTCGACGAGGCGGGCGATCACCTCGCGCACCTCGTAGGGCGTGCGCACGTCGGGCGGGATGATGCCGAGGATGTCCTCCGGGTCGTAGGCGGGCGGAGCGGGGTCGCGCAGGTCGAGGGCCATGCTTTTGCGCGAACCGAGCCTCGCGACGAGGCGACGGGCAAGGGCGAGGGCGTGCGCGTCGTTCTCCGCGAAATGATCCGCCACCCCGGAGAGCCGCGTGTGCACATCGGCCCCGCCCAACTCCTCCGCCGTCACCACCTCGCCCGTCGCCGCCTTCACGAGCGGGGGCCCGCCGAGGAAGATCGTGCCCTGGTCCTTGACGATGATGCTCTCGTCGCTCATCGCCGGCACGTAGGCGCCGCCCGCGGTGCAGGAGCCCATGACCACCGCGAGCTGCGGGATCCCCTGGGCGGACATGCGCGCCTGGTTGTAGAAGATGCGGCCGAAATGATCTCGGTCCGGAAAGATCTCGTCCTGGTGCGGCAGGTGCGCGCCCCCCGAGTTCGACGAGGTAGAGACAGGGAAGACGATTTGCCTCCGCGATCTCCTGCGCGCGCAGGTGCTTCTTCACGGTGAGCGGGAAGTAGGTGCCGCCCTGCACGGTCGCGTCGTTGGCGACGATCACGCACTCCCGCCCGGCGACCCGGCCGATGCCGGTGACGATGCCGGCGGCGGGGATCTCGCCGCCGTAGAGGCCCCAGGCGGCGAGCGGGGAGAGTTCGAGGAAGGCGCTGCCCGGATCGACCAGGCGTTCGATGCGTTCGCGCACCAGAAGCTTGCCGCGCGCGCGGTGCCGCTCCCGCGCCGCAGGCGGCCCGCCCTGCGCGACCAGTCGCGAGCCGCTCGCGCAAGGTGGCGATCAGCGCGCGATTGTGCGCCGCGTTGGCGCGGAACGTCTCGTCGCGCGTGGAGACGGAGGAGAGGAGGCGCGTCACGCGGTCTCGCGGAACAGCTCGCGCCCGATCAGCATGCGGCGGATCTCGGAGGTGCCGGCGCCGATCTCGTAGAGCTTGGCGTCGCGCAGCAGCCGCCCCGTCGGATAGTCGTTGATGTAGCCGTTGCCGCCGAGGATCTGGATCGCCTCGAGCGCCATCCGCGTCGCCGCCTCGGCGGCGAACAGGATGGCGCCGGCGGCGTCCTTGCGGCTCACCCGGCCGCGATCGCAGGCCTGGGCGACGGCGTAGACATAGGCGCGGGCGGCGCTGAAGGCGGTGTACATGTCGGCGAGCTTGGCCTGGATCAGCTGGAACTCGCCGATCGGCTTGCCGAACTGCTCGCGCTGATGGACGTAAGGGAGAACCACGTCGAGGCAGGCCTGCATGATGCCCAAGGGGCCGGCGGCAAGGACGGCGCGCTCGTAATCAAGCCCGCTCATCAGCACGCGCACGCCGCCGCCGACGCGACCCAGGACGTTCTCCTCCGGAACCTCGCAGTCCTCGAACACGATTTCGCTCGTCGGCGAGCCGCGCATGCCGAGCTTGTCGAGCTTCTGCGCCGGCCGGAAGCCCTTGAAGCCGCGCTCGACGATGAAGGCGGTGATGCCGTCCTTGCCGGCGGCCGGATCGGTCTTGGCGTAGACCACCAGCACGTCGGCGTAGTGCGCGTTGGTGATCCACAGCTTGGTGCCGTTGAGGATGTAGCGATCGCCACGCTTGTCGGCGCGCAGCCGCATCGACACCACGTCCGACCCCGCGTTGGGCTCGCTCATCGCGAGTGCGCCGAGATGCTCGCCGGAGACGAGCTTGGGCAGGTAGCGCCGCTTCTGCTCCTCCGTCCCGTTCAGCCGGATCTGGTTGATGCAGAGGTTCGAGTGCGCGCCGTAGGAGAGGCCGACCGAGGCCGAGGCGCGGCTCACCTCCTCCATCGCCACGCAATGCGCGAGGTAGCCCATGTTGGCGCCACCGTAGTCCTCCTCGACGGTGATGCCGTGCAAGCCGAGGCTTCCCATCTCCGGCCAGAGATGGCGTGGGAACTCGTCGCTGCGGTCGATCTCGGCCGCGATCGGCGCGATGCGGTCTTCGGCGAAGCGCCGGACCGTGTCGCGCAGCGCGGCGATGTCGTCGCCGTGGTCGAACTCGAGAAACGTCGGGGCGTTCGGGATCGTCACGGGGGCAGGTCCTGTTCGCATCGCGGTCGTGCGGCCCTTGGTTTACGGCGCAGGGCGACGATCGTCGATCACCTTGCCGTCGTTCGGCAGGCTGCCCGGCGGATGCAGGGCGACGGCCCCGCGAAGGCCCGGTCACCGCCCGCAGCGCCTCGGCGAGTCGCGCCTCGAGGTCGGGCGAGGGCGAGGGGCTCTCGGCGTGCAGGGTCATCGCGTCCGCTGCCGTTCGCGCTGCTCGACGACGAGGCGAAGGCGCCCGAGCCCCGGGAAGCGGCGGGCGAGCTCGGCCACCTGTTCGGGGCGGACGAACTGGCCCTTCACCTTCGTCGCCTGATCCGCGCGCCCGAGCCAGCCCCTGATGCGCGTGTTGGTCCGGCCGCAGGGTGAGAGGCCGGGCAGGATGGCGGAGAGGTCGCCGGTGGCGAAGCGGATCAGCGGATAGGCCTCGGAGAGCAAGCGTCACCACGACCTCGCCGACCTCGCCGTCGGGAACGGGTTCGCCGGTGCCGGGGCGGACGATCTCGACGATGACGTGCTCGTCGAGGATCGAGGCCTTCGCGCGCCTGCGTCTCGTAGGCGACGAGGCCGAGATCGGCCGTGCCGTAGGACTGCAGCACGGTGAGGCCGCGTTCGGCGTACCAGGCGCGCAGGGCAGGGAGGAACGGGCCTGCCGTCACGTGCCCGTATCGGATCGAGGAGGCATCGAGGCCGAGTTCCTCCGCCTTCTCGAGAATGGTCCTGAGGAAGTCGGGCGTGCCGACATAGGCCGCCGGGCGATAGTGCGCGATGGCGCGCGCCTGGAGTTCGGTGTTGCCGGGCCCCGCAGGAATGACGGGGCAGCCCAAGGCGCGCGCCGCCGCGTCGAACATGAAGCCGGCCGGAGTGAAGTGATAGGCGAAGGTGTTGTGCACGATCATCCCCCGCCGGATGCCGCAGGCGAACAGGGCGCGGGCGAAGCGAAAGTAGTCGGGCGCGTCGCCTTCAGGGTCGTAGATCGGGCCCGGCGAGACGAAGAGACGCTTCAGCCCCGAGGCGGGGAGTGCGGCGAGGCCGCCGAAGGGCGGGTCGGCGGCCTGCAGGGCGATGAGGTCGGATTTCCGGGTCAGCGGCAGCTGCGCAAGCGCCTGGCGAGAGCGGACCGTTTCGGGATCGATCTCCGCAAACAGCTTCGCATAGTACGCCGTGTCCGCTTTGGCATGCGCGACCTGGGCGGCGAGCGCGCTCATCAGCGCCCGCTCCCGTTCCTCGGGGTCGCGCGTCTCCAGCGCATCGAAATACTCCGCCATCGCCGCTTCCGCCCGCCCCCGATTACAGCCAGCGTTTGCGACGCTTGTAGGACTTCAAATTCTTGAACCGCTTGCGGTCCGTTCCGTGGCCGCCGAGGTAGAACTCCTTCACGTCCTCGTTCGCCGCGAGCTCCTCGGCCGTGCCGTCGAGCACGATCTTGCCCTGCTCCATCACGTAACCGTAGGAGGCGACGGAGAGGGCCATGCGCGCGTTCTGCTCGACGAGCAGGATAGTGATGCCGAGCTCCTCGTTGAGGCGGCGGATGATGCCAAACACCTCCTTTACCAGCAGCGGCGAGAGGCCCATCGAGGGTTCGTCCATCAGGATGAGCCTCGGCCGTGCCATCAGCGCCCGCCCGATGGCGAGCATCTGCTGTTCCCCGCCCGAGAGGTAGCCGGCGAGCCCGGTGCGTTCCTTCAGGCGGGGGAAGTAGGCGTAGACGCGTTCGATGTCCGCCTTGATGTCGGGGTCGGAGCGCGTGAAGGCACCGAGGCGGAGGTTCTCGTGCGGCGTCATGTCGGCGACGATGCGCCGGCCTTCCATGACCTGGAAGATGCCTTTGCGCACGATGCGGTCCGGGTCGAGGCCGTCGATGCGCTCGCCGGCGAAGCGGATCTCGCCGCGCGTGATCTCGCCCTCCTCGGTCTTGAGCAGGCCCGAGATCGCCTTCAGCGTCGTCGACTTGCCGGCCCCGTTGGCGCCGAGCAGGGCGACGATCTTGCCCTCGCGGCACCTTCAGCGACAGGCCGCGCAGCACGAGGATGACGTCGTTGTAGACGACCTCGATGTTGTTGACCTCGAGAAGCGCAGGCAGCGTGTCCACCCAGCGTGGCGCCGCCTGCGTGATCGTGCCGTCCATCGCGTCAGTCCCTGGGTGCAGGGCGGACGGGTCTTCCCGCCCGCCCATGACCCTCACCAGCCGAGCCAGTCCTGGCGGCGTTCGAGGGTGATGTCGGTGACGCGCTCGAGCCGCATGGTGCCGTTGCGCATCAGTTCCGCCACCGAGCCCTGGGTGGTGTCGCCGGTCACCACCGCGCGGTAGAGCGAGACGGTCATCTGCCCGCGATGATCCTCGTTGGTGAAGGTTGAGGGGTTGCACACGCCCTCGAAGCCCTTGGGGACCCAGTCGCGCCGGGCATAGAAGCCGTCGCGGATGCGCTCGCCGGTGACCTGGCCGCCATTGGCATGCGCCCACTCCATCGCTTCCACCATCAGCATCGCCGAACAGACGCCGGCGAGGTAGTGCACGGGGCGATAGTCCGTCTGCGGGGTCGCTCCGGTCCGGCTTATCTCACGAACGGTGGCAAGGCCAGGCGGCGGTGCCGCGCGAAGTTGGGGCAGCTCGCTCGAGAGAATGCCGAGTTGTGCGGCGATCGCGTCGAGCCGGTCGCGTTCCGCATCGGATTGCCGCGTCGCACGCGCCGCGTCGCGAACCGCCGTGAGGGCGGCAGACAACGCCTCCCGCGCTCGTGCCACGTGGTCGGCAGCGGGATCGGGCTCGAAGGTCTCAGCCGCGATGACGTCTGTCCAGGCGCGAGCGGTGCGCAGCGGGAACACCACCCCGTTCGCCGCCGTGCCGGCGGCCTTCATCGCGTTCTCGTCCATGCCCCAGACGTTGCCGAGGAACTGCACGTTCACACCCACCGTCTGGCAGGCGCGCAGCACCGAGATGTTGGAGCCCGCCGTGTTGCCGAGATAGGCGTAGTTTGCACCCGAATTGCGCAGGGTGAGACACTGCGCGGTGAAGTCGCCGGGCGTGAGCGTGAACTGGATCGCCGGCAGCACCTCGAAGCCGAGTTCGGCGGCGAGCGCCTCGCCGGCCGCCTTCGGCGAGTTCGGGTACGGGTGGTTGGCCCCCATGTGGACGTACTCGCGGCCGGCCCTGGCCGCCGCGCGCCTTCCAGTCCTCGGCCGCCCACTTGATCATCGCGCGCAAGGCGTCTGAGTAGGACGGGCCGTAGAAGAAGTTGTACGGAGCCGCCTTGTCAGCGCGCGGCGCGCGCCCCGTCGGGTCGGTCAGCGCGGCGGAGTAGGAGCCGGAGATATAGGGGATGCGGTCGCGCGTGACGAAGGTGATCAGCGCCTCGGTGTCCACCGTGCCCCAGCCCTGGATCGCGACCACGCGTTCGCGTTGCACCCAGGCTTGGTATTGCGCGATCGCGCGCGGCGCCTGATAACCGTAGTCGAAACCGGAAACCAGCAGTTGCCGCCCGCCGATGCCGCCGCGCGTGCGGTTGACCCAGGCGAGCGCATCCGCCACGCCCTGGCCGTACGGCACCCCGACGTCCGAGGTCGGGCCCGAGTTGTCCATCAGGTGGCCGACGGGAATGCGCTGTTGCGCTGTGGCGGCACCCGCCAGCGCCAGGGTGCTCACCGCCACCAAAAAGCTTCGCATGGTCATCGTCTCGTTCCTCCTTCGACGTTGCCTCCCGCGGGGTCTTCGTCGCCCCTCAGTGGGAGAACGGGTAGAGTTTCCAGTAAGCCTTGATCAAACGCCAGCGGTGCGCGAGGCCGTCGGGTTCGAAGATCAGGAACAGGATGATCACCGCCCCGATGGTCATCTCGCGCAGGTAGTTCACCGCCGCACCGAGGCCGAGCGCGCGGTCGATCGCGCCGCCCGAGAGGGCGGCGGCGAACCACTGCACCACCTCGGGCAGCATGGTCATGAACACCGCCCCCATCATCGACCCCATCACCGAGCCCAAGCCGCCGATGATGATCATGCCGAGAAACTGGATGGAGAAGAGGATATTGAACGCCTCGACGGAGACGAACAGCAGGTAGTGCGCGTAGAGAGCACCGCCGATGCCGGCGTAGAACGAGGAGATGCCGAAGGAGAGGGTACGGTAATAGGTGAGGTTGATCCCCATCATCTCGGCCGACAGGTAGTGGTCGCGCACCGCCACGAGCGCCCGCCCGTCGCGCGTGCGCATCAGGTTCGAGGCGGCGACGAACATCACCACGACGTAAAACAGCACGACGTAAAAGTAGCTCTCATTGGTATCGAACCGGAAACCGAACAGCGTGAGCGGCTCGGTCACCCGCCCGGCCACGCCGCCGCTGAACCAGCGTGCGCGGGCGAAGAAGTCCTCGATGATGAACTGCGCGGCGAGGGTGGCGATGGCGAGATAAAGACCCTTGAGCCGGGCGGCAGGGATGCCGAACACCATGCCGACGGCGGTGGTCATGAGGCCGGCGAGCGGCATCGCGGCCACCACGGGCACGCCGTGCTCGACGAGCCAGGCGGAGGAGAAGGCGCCGAAGCCGAAGAAGGCGGCGTGTCCGATCGAGATCTGCCCGGTGAAGCCGACGAGGATGTTGAGCCCCAGGGCGGCGATGCCGAGGTAGCCCATCTGGATCATCAGCGACAGCACGTAGCGGTCGCCCGTCAGCGGCACGAGGCAGAGGAGGGCGACGGAGGCGATGGCGACATTGCGCGAGGTGCGCGTGGGGAAGATGGTGGTGTCTTCCCGGTAGCTGCTGCGGAAATCGCCGCAGGGCGTGAGTGCCACCGTCGCCATGATGCCGTCTCCTCAGCCGCCCGCAGTCGTGCCGGTCAGCATCGCGACACGTCCTTCTCGTCGCCCCTCGCCAGCCGCATCGCGCCCCACCCCTCCCGTCACACGCGCTCGATGTTCCTCGTTCCGAACAGCCCGTAGGGCTTGAGCATCAGGATGACGATCAGGACGTAGAAGGGCGCGATCTGGAACATGTTGCCCCAATGCAGGATCGTGCTGTCGAAGAAGTGGGCGATGTTCTCGAGCAGACCGATGATGATGCCGCCGAGCACGGCGCCGAGGATGGAATCGAGCCCGCCCAGGATGACGGCCGGGAACACCTTGATGCCGTAGAAGGAGAGGCCCGACGAGACGCCGTTGACCACGCCGACGACGACGCCGGCAACCGCCGAGACGACCGCCGAGATCGCCCAGGCCATGGCGAACACCATGCGCACCGAGATGCCCAAGGACTGCGCGACCTGCTGGTCGAAGGCGGTCGCCCGCATCGCGAGCCCGTACTTCGAGGCGGTGAAGAACCAGGCGAAGGCCGCCATGATGGCAAGGCTGATGACGAGCGAGAGGAGGTAGACCGACTGCACCTCGAGCCCCGCGATGCGCACGGCCTGGGTCTCGAAGATCGGCGGGAAGGGCTGGGCGAAGACGCCGAACATCCACTTCATCAGCGCCTGGAAAAAGATGGAAAGGCCGATCGTGACCATGATGACGCTGATCACCGGCTCGCCGATCAGCGGCCGCAGCACGATCACCTGCAACAGCACGCCGAACAGGGTCATGAAGACCAGGGTGAGCAGGAAGCCCCAGACGAAGGGAAGCTTGAACTCGGTGAGCAGCCACCAGCAGGCCCAGGCGCCGATGAGCAGGAACTCGCCTTGCGCGAAGTTCACCACCTGGGAGGCCTTGTAGATCAGCACGAAGCTCATCGCGACCACGCCGTAGAGCGTGCCCACGATCAGCCCGTTCAGGGCAAGCTGGAGGAGGAGATCCCACTGCATCGCCGTCACCCTAAACTGCCGCGCGGGGCGGCGGCGCGCGCGCCGCGGCACCCCCTTCCTCCGCCGCCCATCGCCGTCATGCCGCCACGGCCCGCTCGCGCTCTCGCCGCGGCACCGGCAAAAGGTCGATGACCCGCAAGGTGGTGCGGATGCGCTGCGTGGTGCCGTCCTGGAACCGGATCGTCGTGTCGACGGGGATCTCGGGCCGTCCCTCGTAGATCGCCTCGATGATGTCGGCGTATTTCTGCGCGATCACGCCGCGGCGCACCTTGCGGGTGCGCGTGAGCTCGTCGTCGTCGGCGTCGAGCTCCTTGTAGAGGAGCACGAACTTGCGGATGCGCTGCGCCTCCGGCAACTGCGCGTTCACCGCCTCGATCTCGCGCTTGAGGATCTCGGCGACCTCCGGCTTGGCGGCGAGATCGGAGTAGGTGGTGAAGGCGAGGCGGTTCTTCTCCGCCCATTTCGAGACGATGGCGTAGCGGATGCAGACGATCGCGGAGAGGAAGTCGCGGCCGTGGCCGAGGATGACGGCTTCGGCGACGTAAGGGCTGAACTTCAGCTTGTTCTCGATGAACTGGGGGCTGAAGCGGTCGCCGCGCGCCGTGGTCGCGATGTCCTTGATGCGGTCGATGACGACGAGGTGGCCCTTGGCGTCGAAGTAGCCGGCATCGCCGGTGTGCATCCAGCCGTCGCGCAGATCGGCCTTCGTCGCCTCGTCGTTCTTGAAGTACCCGGCGAACATGTTGGGATGCCTCGTGACGATCTCGCCGACCCCGTTCGCGTCCGGATTGTCGATGCGCACCTCGATCTCGGGCGTGAACGGCAGGCCGACGGTGTTGAAGTCGACCTCGCCTTCGCGGTGGAGCGTGTAGGCGCCGAGCAGTTCCGTCTGCCCGTAAAGCTGGCGCAACGGCACGCCCATCGCCTGGAAGAAGCGGAACGTGTCGGGCCCAAGCGCGGCCCCGCCGGTGGCGGCGGAGCGGATGCGCGAGAAGCCCAGGCGGTCGCGCAGCGCGCGGAAGAGCAGCACATCGGCGAGGCGAGAGCGGCGGCCCTTCTTTAGCGCGTTCAGGCCGAGTGCCATCGCGCGGTCGAACATCCAACGCTTGAAGGGGGTGGAGTCCATCATGCGCGCGCGAACATCGGCCGCGATCGCCTCCCACATGCGCGGCGCGAAGAGCACGAAATGCGGCCCGATTTCGCGGAAGTCGGCGAGCATGGTCTCGGGCTCCTCGACGAAGTTGACCTTCATCCGGGTGAGGAGGCCCCAGCCGAGGACGTAGACCTGCTCCATGATCCACGGCAGCGGCAGCACCGAGACGTACTCGTCCTCGGGCCGGCGCGGGTCGGCCGCGAGGTAGGCAGCGCAGTGACGCAGCAGCGCGCGCGCGGGCAACATGGCGAGCTTGGGCCGCGCGGTGGTGCCCGAGGTGGTGCACAGGATGGCGACGTCCTCGCCGCGCGTCGCCTCCACCATCCGCTCGTAGCGGTCGGGCTCGGCGAGACGGAGGTCCTCGCCGCGCTTGACGAGAGCAGAGACCGGCATCAGCCGCGGGTCGTCGTATTTCCGCATGCCGCGCGGGTCGGAATAGACGATGTGGCGCAAGGCGGGCGCGCGGTCGCGCAGGGAGAGAAGCTTGTCGACCTGCTCCTCGTCCTCGGCGAAGACGACCTTGGCCTCGGCATAGGAAAGGAGATAGGCGACCTCGTCGCCGAGAGCGTCGCGGTAAATGCCGAGCGACATCGCGCCCGCGGCATGCGCGGCGATCTCGCCCATCACCCAGTCCGGGCGGTTGTCGCCGATCAGACCGACGACATCGCCCCGCCCGACCCCGAGCGATGCAAGGCCGAGCGCGAAGGAACGCACCCGCTCCTGGTATTCCGCCCAGGTGATGCTGCGCCAGATGCCGAAGTCCTTCTCGCGCAGCGCGACCTCGCGGCCGTGCTCGCGCGCGTTGAGCGCGAGAAGCTTCGGCAGCGTGTCGTAGCGGTCGAGATCGGGCAGGCGCATCGCGGTCAGCCGACCCCCTCAGCCTCGTCGACCAGCAGCTCGTCCTCCTCGCCGAGATAGGCGCGCTTCACGTGCGGGTCGGCGAGCACCTGGTCGGGCGTGCCCTCCGCGATCTTCTTGCCGAAGTCGAGAACGATGACGCGGTGGCTGATGTCCATCACCACGCCCATGTCGTGCTCGATCATGATCACCGTCATCCCCCACTCCTCGTTGAGGTCGACGATGAAGCGGGCCATGTCCTCCTTCTCCTCGAGGTTCATGCCCGCCATCGGCTCGTCGAGCAGGATCAGGCGCGGGCGGAGCGCGATGGCGCGCGCAAGCTCCACCCGCTTGCGCAAGCCATAGGGCAGCGTGCCGGCCGGGACTTTCCGAATGTGCTGGATCTCGAGGAAGTCGATGATGTCCTCGACCGCGCGTCGGTGCTCGAGCTCCTCCCTCTGGGCGCCGAACACCCAATAGACCATCCCGGTGAGGAAGCCGTGCCGCATCAGGTGGTGGCGGCCGACCAGGATGTTGTCGAGCACGCTCATGTGCCCGAAGAGGGCGAGGTTCTGGAAGGTGCGGCCGATGCCGAGGCCCGCGCGCCGGCTCGCCCCGAGCGCGGTGATGTCCTGCCCGTCGAACAGGATCCTGCCCTCGGTCGGCCGATAGCGGCCCGAGATGCAGTTGACCATCGAGGTCTTGCCCGCGCCGTTGGGGCCGATGATGGAGAAGAGTTCGCCGCGGCGGACGGAGAAGGAGACGTCCGTGAGCGCGCGCACGCCGCCGAAGCGAAGCGAGACGTGCTCGGCCTCCAGGATCGGCGTGTCCTGCTTCACCTTCGGACGCTCCCCCGCGCTGCCTCCGGCCCGCGTGCCCGGGCTTCACCGGTGCGGACGATACGCCGAAGCCGTGGCCCGCGGCAACCGAAGCGTCCGCCCGCGGTTCAGAACGCCATCGCCGCCGCCGCGATGCTCGCGCGCATGCGGCTCGCAGCCGCGAGGTCCTCCAGGCTCGTGATGCCCCGCTCCTCCGCCCGGCGCAGCATGTCGACGAAGAGATGAGCGGTGGCGACCGCGTCGCCGAGAGCGTCGTGGCGCGAGGCGACCACGATGCCGTGCCGGGCGGCGATGGCATCGAGGCTGTGATCGCGCTCCTGGGGGTCGAGCCAGCGCGACAGCACCATGGTGCAGAGGGCCGGGTTGTCGAAGCGTACCCCCGCCTGGGCCTCGGCGGCATGCAGGCAGCAGAGGTCGAACGCCGCGTTGTGCGCGACCAGCACGTCGTCCCTGGCCCAGGCGTGGAACTCGGCGACCACGTGCGGCCAGGGCGGCGCATGCGCGACCATCGCATCGGTGATGCCGTGGATCGCGGTCGAGGCGGGCGGGATAGGCCGGCCGGGCTGGCAGAAGGAGTCGAAGCGGTCGCGTTCGTCGACCCGGCCGCCCGTCACGCGCACCGCGCCGATCGCGACGATACGGTCGCCGCGCGAGGGCGCGAGCCCGGTCGTTTCGAGGTCGAACACGACGTAGCGGTGGCCGGCAAGCGGCCCCTCCGGCAGGCGCAGGGGCTCGGTGAAGCGACGCGACCGCTCCTCGTCGTTCGGCGCGATGAGGCGGGCGCCGAGCACGGCGACCAGCCGCCCGACCCGTTCTGTCAAGCTCCCCATCAGGACGTTCCCTTCCCGTGCTCATCCTGGCTTGCCGCCTGCCCCCGGCGCAAGGAGGTCGCCGTCGCCCTCGCCTCCGCCGCCCCGGTTCCGACGTCGGTTGCGCCTCGTCCCGCGCTGCCGCAGGCTTCCCTCCTCGCCGGATCGATTCAGGGAGGAAACGGGCGATGTCCTACGAGGCGACTTATGCCGCGTGGCGGCGTGACCCCGAGGGCTGGTGGCTGGAGCGCGCGCGCCTGATCGCGTGGGACAAGCCGCCCACCCGCGCCTTCGACGCCAAGCGCGGGGTCTACGGCCGCTGGTTCCCCGACGGGGTTCTGAACACCTGCCACAACGCGCTCGACCGCCATGTCGCGGCGGGGCGGGGCGAGCAGCCGGCGCTGATCTGGGACTCGGCGATGACCGGGCGGGTGGAGACGATCAGCTACACGCAGCTTCTCGTGCGTGTGGCGAAGCTCGCCGGCGCGCTCGCCGCGCGCGGGGTGAAGAAGGGCGACCGGGTGCTGATCTACATGCCGATGGTGCCGGAGGCGGTGATCGCCATGCTTGCCTGCGCGCGGATCGGCGCCATCCACTCCGTCGTCTTCGGCGGTTTCGCCGCCGCCGAGCTTGCTTCGCGCATCGCGGACGCCAAGCCGCGCGCCATCCTCTCCGCCTCCTGCGGGCTCGAGCCGGGCCGCGTCGTCCCCTACAAGCCGCTGCTCGACGCCGCGATCGGGCTCAGCCCGCACGCGCCCGAGTTCTGCCTGATCCTGCAGCGGCCCGAGCGCGAGGCCGAGCTGACCGCGGGGCGGGACGAGGACTGGGCCGAGGCCGAGGCGAGCGGCGAACCCGTGCCCTGCGTGCCGGTCTCTGCGCTCGATCCCCTCTACATCCTCTACACCTCGGGCACGACCGGGCGTCCGAAGGGCGTGGTGCGCGACAACGGCGGGCATGCCGTGGCCCTCGCCAACTCGATGGGCATGCTGTATGGCGTCGGCGCGGGCGATGTGTTCTGGGCCGCCTCCGATGTCGGTTGGGTGGTGGGCCACTCCTACATCGTCTACGGGCCGCTGCTCGCCGGCTGCACCACCATCGTGTACGAAGGCAAGCCGGTCGGCACGCCCGATGCAGGCGCGTTCTGGCGCGTCTGCGGCCAGCACGGCGTGAAGGCTCTGTTCACCGCGCCGACCGCCATCCGCGCCATCAAGCGCGAGGACCCGGAGGGCAGGCTTCTCGCGCGCCATGATCTTTCCCGCTTCGAGGCCCTCTACCTCGCCGGCGAACGCTGCGATCCCGACACCGTGGTCTGGGCCGAGCGTCTCCTCAAGCGGCCGGTCATCGACCACTGGTGGCAGACCGAGACCGGCTGGGCCATCACCGGCAACTTCCGCGGGCTCGGCCTTTTTCCGACCAAGCCGGGGTCTGGCGGCAAGCCCTCGCCCGGCTTCGACCTGCGGGTGCTTGACGAGGCGGGGCGGGAGGTGCCGCCGGGCACGATCGGCGATCTGGTGGTGAAACTCCCCCTGCCGCCCTCGTGCCTGCCCACGCTGTGGGAGAACGACGAGGGGTTTCGCGACGCTTACCTCGCCCGCCACCCGGGGTTCTACACCACGGCGGATGCCGGGATGATCGACGACGACGGCTATGTCTGGGTGATGAGCCGCACCGACGACATCATCAACGTCGCCGGCCACCGGCTCTCGACGGGGGCCATGGAGGAGGTGCTGGCGGCGCACCCCGACATCGCCGAGTGCGCCGTGGTCGGGGTGCAGCGATCCGCTGAAGGGCCAAGTGCCCTTGGGCCTCGTCGTGCTCAAGGCCGGGGTGGCGAAGGACGAGTCTGTGCTGGAGGCGGAACTCGTCGCGATGGTGCGGGAGCGCATCGGCCCCGTCGCGGCGTTCCGCCGGGTGCGGGTGGTGCCCCGCCTGCCGAAGACCCGGTCGGGCAAGGTGTTGCGGGCGACGATCCGCAAGATCGCGGACGGGCAGGACTACGTGGTGCCGCCGACGATCGACGACCCGGCGAGCTTGGAGGAGATCAAGGCGGTGGTCGCGCCGACGGCCGGCTAGAGGAGTACGCGGGATCCAAATCCTGAGACGTCTGTATAAAACTAAGATCGCTTGCGTTGTTTACGTCGTTGCGGTATCGGGGAGGCGCGGCTGGATGGAGCCGCGACCGATCAGGGGAACACTGATCATGTTGCTCAGACACGCTCTGGCCGCCGCGGCTGTCTCGACGGCGCTCCTTGCCGCACCGCAACCGGCGTCGGCCTCGACCATCACGTTGAACGCGTGGTCCTTCGCCGCCGGGTCGGCGACGATCACCGCGGTCTCCGTCACCGGCTCCGACAGCGTCACCTGGGGCGGGATCAACGCCGGCCTGTTCAAGCTCGACACCACGGCCGGCACGCTCTACGCGTTCTGCATCGACCTCTTCCACACCATTCAACCCAACACTTTCTACAAACTCGCCCCCCTCGCCGCGGCGGGAGACAATACGCCGGCCGGGTCGTCCGGCTCCGCGCCGGACGTCTACCCGCTCTCGGTCACGCAGCTGAAACAGATCAACTGGCTGACGCTCCAGGCGGTCGGAGAGTTGACCGCCGGCGGTCTGACCGCAGACGAGTTGGCCGCCTATCAGCTGAAGATCTGGCAGGTCGCCTACGGCAGCGCCTTCTCGTTCGGCGGCGCCCCGGCCGGGGTTCTCGCGGCCCTGTCGGCGATCACCTCGGCCCTCGCCTTAGCCGACCTGTCCTCGATCGCCGTCCCCACGGGGCTCACCTCCGTCCAGGGCGACGTGCTCGGCGAACGGCAGGGGCTGGTCATCGGTGTTCCAGAGCCTGCATCGCTCGCTCTGCTCGGCGCTGGGCTGATCGGCCTCGGCGTCGCCGCACGACGCCGGCGCACGCTGCACTGACCGACCGCGCCATCGGCCCGTCGGCGTGAAGCCCCGGGGAGCCGTCCCCGGGGCTTTCGCTTTGCGCCGGCCGCTGCACGCGACCGGCCCGGCCGCCCGAGCGCCGCGTCGCCGGCGAATACCCGATGTCAAAGGTAGCGGACGAAGGCAAAGCCACCGGCGAGCAAAGCACAGAACGCCACAGTGAAGAGGGTCAGTCGCTTCTCCACCACCGCCAGCACCGGCGGGCCGAACTTCGCCGACACAAGCGCCACCATCAGGAAGCGCGCGCCGCGCGAGGCGACCGACGCGACGATGAAGGGCGCGATCGCCATCCCCACCGCCCCGGAGGCGATGGTGGCGAGCTTGTAGGGGATCGGGGTGAAGCCGGCGATCGCCACCACCAGCCAGTCGTAGGCCAAGTAGAGCTCGCGGAACCGCGCATCCGCCTCGTGGAGGCGATACAACTCGATGATCGGCACCGCCACCGCCTCGTAGAGCCCCCAGCCGATCAGGTAACCCGCCACCCCTCCCAGCGTGGAGCCGGCGGTGCAGATGAGGGCGCAGGAGAGCCACCGGTCCGGCCGCGCCACCGCCATCGGCGCGAGGATCACGTCGGGCGGGATCGGGAAGACCGAGGACTCGGCGAAGGCGATCACGAACAGCCAAACCCGCGCCTGCGGGTGGCCGGCGAGCCGGAGCACGGCGTCGTAGAGACGGCGAAGGCCGGGAAGTTCCACGGCAGCGGCACCTCGGGATGACGGAAGAGGCGCCGCTGTGCCATGCGAGCGTGGCATCGCCAAGGCGCAGGCCAGCCGCGCGCTGCGCCGCGCCTCCCCCGCCGAGCCGCCCTCGGCTAGTGTCCCGGCATTTGCCGAACGAGGGAGCCCCGTGCCGCGCCGTCTCCTTGCCCCTGCCGCCGCAGTGCTCGCCCTCGCCGCCCCCTGGCCCGCGGCAGCGCAGGCCGAACCGCATGCCTGGCTCTACGGCGCCTGGGCCGGCGGCATCGCCCCACCCGACCCGCAGCAGGGTCGAACCGCTTGCCTCGCGGCCCCGACCGTCATCGTCACCCGCGACATCATCCTGCACCAGACCCTGCTCGATCCCTCCTACCAGCAGCGGATCGTCGAGACCGTGCGGGCGGTCCCCGAGGGGGTGGAGATCCGCCTCCGCCCGGCCCCGCCCCGCCCGGCCGGCGCGCCCCCGGCCGGCTTCGGCTGCGCCGACCCCAATGTGCTTCGCGTCAAGCGCGAGGCCGACGGTTCGATCACCTTCCCCGGCTGTCTCGGTTTTCCGGCTCCGCTCGTCTCCTGCCATTCCAGGTGACGGCTCAGGCCGGCAGGGTGAGGGTGGCGCGCAGGCCCCTTGGTGATCGGTTCTCCAGCACGAGTTCGCCGCCATGCGCGCGCGCCACGCTGCGTGCGATGGCGAGCCCGAGCCCTGCCCCCCCGGTTTCGCGCGACCGCGACGGCTCGCCGCGCTGGAAGGGCTGCATCAGCCGTTCGATCTCGCCCTCGGGAATGCCCGGCCCCTCGTCCTCGATGATGATCGTCACCGCGCCGGCCTCCGGGGGAAGGAGGCGGATGGCGCACGACCCGGCATAGGCGACGGCGTTCTGCACCAGATTGGCGACCGCCCGCTTCAACGAGACGGGTCGGACGGAGGCGGGCAAGGCGGGCGGGGCGGCGACGGTCACCACCTCCGCTCCGGCCAGGTCGTTCGCCTCGTCCGCCACCGTGCGCAGGAGCGCGGCGAGATCGATCGCCGCCGCGGTTTCCTTCGCCGCCTCCTCGCGCGCGAAGGCGAGTGTTGCCGAGACCATCGCCTCCATCTCGGCGAGATCGGCCAGGATCTTCTCGCGCAGCGCCTCGTCCTCGACGAACTCGGCGCGCAGGCGAAGGCGCGTGATCGGCGTGCGCAAATCATGCCCCAGCGCGGCGAGCATGGTGGTGCGGTCGGCGACGAAGCGGCGGATCCGCTCCGCCATGGTGTTGAAGGCCGCCGCCGCCTGGGCGACCTCCCGCGGGCCTTCGGTCGCCAGCGGCGGCGCGTTGACGTCCCGCCCCAGCCGCTCGGCGGCGGCCGCGAGGTCGCGGATCGGCGCCGTAAGACGCCGCACCGCCCAGAAGGAGAGAGCGGCCACCGCCCCCGTCATCAGCGCGAGGGCGGCGAGGAAGGTGGGCGAGGACCAGGGGACGGGGCGGGGCGGCCGGGCGGTGACGTTCATCCAGCTCTGGTCGGGAAGCCTGAGCGAAGCGGCGAAGCCGCCTCCGGGCAACTCGGAGAGAATCACCTCCCGCGGCCGCAAGTGCGGCGGGCCGCCGAGCCGCCCGAGCCAAGGCGCGATCCGCTCCGCCCGCTCGCCCCGCCCGCCGATCGCGACGCCGACCGTGGCGGGCTCGGCGGAGAAGGTCACCGTGAACCCCTCCGGCAGGTCGGCTTGGCGGACGAGCTCGCCGCGCGCCGCCGGCGGAGCCATCACTGCCGCGCGCCACAGGCCCGTCAGCCGAAGCATGGACTCGCGCGCCGCCGCGCTGCGTTGCAGCTCGACGCGATCGAGCGCATGGATGGTGAGCCCGATCACCTGGGCGGCGAAGAGGCCGAGGAGAAGGACGAGGAAGGTCCGGCCCGCGATCGAGCGCGGCCACAGGCGCAGGGTCACGACGTCTCCACCGGGGCGGCGAGCACGTAGCCGCCGCCGCGCACGGTCTTGATCAGCGAGGGGTTCTTGCCGTCGTCGTCGAGCTTGCGGCGAAGCCGGCTGATCGCGACGTCGATCGTGCGGTCGAACACCCCCGCCGCCCGGCCGTGCAGGAGGTCCATCAGCGCATCACGCGTCATCACCCGCCCGGGCCGTTCGGCCAGGATGCGCAACAGGTCGAACTCGCCGCCCGTCAGCGCGACCTCGACCCCGTTCGGGTCGGTAAGCCGTCGCCGCGCCGTATCGAGGGTCCAGCCGGCGAACCGGAACACGGTGCCCGCGACGGCTGCCCCCTCGCGCGCCTCCGCCGCGCGGCGCAGCACCGCGCGGATGCGCGCGAGCAGTTCGCGCGGGTTGAAGGGCTTGGGGAGGTAGTCGTCGGCCCCGAGTTCGAGCCCGACAATGCGGTCGGTCTCCTCGCCCATCGCGGTGAGCATGATCACCGGCGTCCTGACCCCCTCGGCGCGCAAGCCGCGCAGGAGGGAAAGCCCGTCCTCGCCGGGGAGCATCAGGTCGAGCACGATCAGGGCATGCGCCCCCTGCCCGAGCGCCCGCCGCATCTCCCGCCCGTCGCGCGCGGTCGAGACGCGGAAGCCATGGCCCTCGAGGAAACGCGCAAGCAGGTCGCGGATCTCGCGATCGTCGTCGACGACGAGGATGTGCGGTTCCCGCTCGCCCATCGCGCGGGTTTTCGCGCGGGGGCGCGCGAGCGGCAATGCCTCTGCGGTGACGGCGTGTTGCGAACGGGCCTGCTGTCACACGGCGTTACCGTTTCATGCCTTTTGTCGGACCCGCGCCAACCGCCCGCAACGGTCTTCGCCCAAGCTTGGGGCGTTCCCCGGGACGAGGGGGAAGGCACTTCGATGGAGGAGGAGATGAGCCGGATCGTGAAGGTGGTGCTGGTGGCGGGCGGGCTCGCCGCGGCGGGGCTCGCCGGCTACGGCGCGGGCCGAATCGGGGCTTGGGCGCAGCCGGGCATGGGCCCCGGGATGGGCCAGGGGCCGGGCATGATGGCCGAACGCGGCCCCGGGCCGCGCTGGGACGGGCAGGGCCCGCGTTGGGACGGCCCGCGCGGCGCGTGGCAACGGGAACCGCATCGCGGCGGTCTGCTGCGCGGCTTCTTCATCAACCGCGACAACAAGAACCTCTCCGATGAGGAGGTGCGGAAGATCGCCGAGGCCGCCCTCCTGTGGCTCGGCGAGCGCAACTGGCGGATCGGCGAGGTGAAGGCGCTGGGCGCGCGCGAGGCGGAGATCGCGGTCACCACCGCCGAGGGCGGCGTGATTGCCCGCTTCGTCATGCACCGCGACACGGGCCGCGTGCGCCGCATCGGCTGAGGCCCAGCGTTTGACCGCGCGGGCACGGGGGGCGACACTCGCGCCCCGTGCCCGACGCGGCTGTTCCGCCCCATCTCGCCGTTCCGCCCGCCGAACGCGCCGCCCTCGATGAGCTCTGCGCGCGCGACCCCGATCTCGCGCGGATCGAAGCCGCCGCCGGGCCGCTCGTCTGGCGCCGTCGGCCGAAAGGCTTCGCGGGGCTGCTCGCCGCCATCGTCGGCCAGCAGATCAGCAACGCCGCCGCCGCCGCGATCTGGTCCCGACTTGCCGCCCTTGCCCCGCCCGCGCCCGACGCCGAGGCCCTGTTGCGGCTGACCGACGAGGCCCTGCGCGGGGCGGGCCTGTCGCGGCCGAAGATCGCCTATGCGCGCGCCCTGGCCCAGGCGGTCGCCTCGGGGCGATTCGACCCCGACGCGCTCGAGGGCATGGCGGACGAGGAGGCGATCGCCACCCTCACTGCCTTGCCCGGCTTCGGGCGCTGGACGGCGGAGATCTATCTCCTCTTTGCCCTCGAACGACGCGACGTGTTCCCCGCCGCCGACCTTGCGCTCGCCGCCTCGGCCGCAGCCCTGAAGGGGCTCGAGCGCCGTCCCGGCGAACGCGACCTGCGCGCCCTCGCCGAGGCCTGGGCGCCCGCGCGGGGGCTTGCGGCGCGGCTGCTTTGGCATCACTGGCGGTTCGTCACCGCCCGCCCCGCCTTCGACCCCCGATGAGCGCCCCCGCCGTGCCAAGCCCGGACCCGAGGATCCGCCTCGAACGCCCCGACCCGCACATCGCGGTCGTCGTCTTCGACCGTCCGGAGAAGCGCAACGCCTTCGATCTCGCGATGTGGCGGGCGCTGCAGGCGGTGATGGAGGGGCTGTCGGCCGACACCTCGCTCCGCTGCGTGGTGCTGCGGGGGGCGGGTGCGGAGGCGTTCAGTGCGGGGGCCGACATTTCGGCCTTCGCCGAGGAGCGCGGCACGCGCGAGAAGGAGGACGTCTACGGGCGGGTGCTGCACGAGAGCCTGCAGTCGGTGCGCACCTGCCTGCATCCGACGGTGGCGATGATCCGCGGCGTCTGTCTCGGCGGCGGGGCGGGGATCGCAACCATGTGCGACTTCCGCGTCGGCGGCGAGGGCATCCGCTTCGGCATCACCGCCCGCAACCTCGGCATCTGGTACCCCTACGCCGAGATGGACCCGGTGATCCAGATGGTCGGCACCGGGGTGGCGGCCGAGGTGTTCATCGAGGGCCGCATCTTTTCCGGGCGCGAGGCCTACGAGAAGGGGCTCCTGTCCCGCGTCGTGCCCGATGAGCGCGTCGAGGAGGAGGCGATGGCGCTCGCCCGCCGCATCGCCGAAGGCGCGCCGCTGTCGGCCCGCTTCCACAAGCGCGCGATCCTCAAGCTGCGCGGCCCGCTGCCGATCACGCCGGAGGAGGAGGCCGCCGTGAACGACTTCGTGCTGACGGAGGACTTTCGGAACGCCTTCCGCGCCTTCCTGGAGAAGCGAGCGCCCAAGTTCGAAGGGCGCTGACGGGAGCAGAGAAAGCAGAGAAGCCGTCGGTACGCGGTGTTTCGCCGATCGCCGCGGGGCCGACCCCTGTTTCGTAACGGCCTATTCACGACTTGGCGCGACGATGACGTGCCCATATGCTTGCTGCGCTGACCGAGGCTGCTCCGCCGGCCGTCCCCGTCTCCTTCCGCCAGGCCTCCGCCACGCCGGAAACCTGGGCGGAACGCGGGGTCGTGCTGCCGCTGACCACGCCGGCGCTCGCGTTCGCGCGGCTTCGTCGCCACGGCACCGACCCTGCCGAACTCGTGCTGCGCGGGCCGGACGGCACCCGCGGCTGGTACGCGATCCCCCTCGGTTCGGTGCACGACTATGCCTCTCCATCGCTGTTCGACCGTGCTGTTCTGGCCGGGGTCGCAGCCGCCGGCACGCCGACGCCGCAGGCGGTGGCGGAGGCGCGCCGCGCTGCCGTCCTCAAGGGGTTGGCGGGTCGGGAGGCCGCCGCCGCCGAAGCCGATCGGGAAAGGCGCGATCAGGCCGAAATCGCGGCCGCCCTCGCTGCCCTCGTCGCCAGCTTGGTCGAACGCAAGGAGGAGGTGGTCGAGCGCCGTCCCGTCGCGGCCGACAGCCTGGTCGCCTTCGTGCAGGAGAACCGCGCCCTGCTCGACAGCGTGGCGCGCTCGGCGGCACTCGCGACGGCGTCCTTCGTCTCCGCCCTGCACGCGCTTGCCGTCGCTGTCGCCTTCGCCCGCCGTCTGGAGGGGGTCATCGCCCGCCTGCGCGGCTTCGCCGCCGACCTCTCCGCAGTCGCCCCGGTCTCTGAGGCCGAGGAGGCCGCGTTGCGCTTCGTCTCGTCGGCGGTGTCGGCCACCGTCGAGGCGGCGCAACAGCCGCTCGGCCTCTTCTCCGATGCGAGCCTCGCGCCGATGCGCACCATCCGGGCCGCGGCAGCGTCCGATCTCGCCTGGCGTCGTCCGCTCGATCTCGCCGCCCGCATCCTCGACGGCTGGTCGCTCCTCGTCTCCGTCTGGGAGGCGGCGGGAGGGGGCGCGTCCGACCGCCTCCTCGCGCTGTGGCTGATCGGACGGTCGCTGCCGCCGCTGCCGCGCGAACTCGACGCCGCTCTGGCCCGCCCTGTCGCGTCGGCCACGGTGCGCGACCGCTGGCCCGACACGCCGGCACGGCTGCGCGGGCGTAGCGTCGCCTTGCGGCAGGCCCTTCTCGAGCGCCTGCTCGTGTGCGGCGCATGACCCTCGATCGCGCCACTCTTGCCGGGCTTCGCGCCGCCCTTGCCGAGCGGGGGGCCGACCGCCTTGGCGCCGTGGTCGCGCTGGTGGATCGCCTCGCGGAGCGCGGCGACGCCGACGCCCTCATCGCGCCTTTCCGCCCCGCCATGCGGGCGGAGGGGGTGGCATTCCCGCGACCTGCCTCGCTCGGCCGCCTGTTCGCTTTGCCGTTTGAGCCGCTGCTCGTGCATCCCACCGAGTGGCAGCGGGGGGATCTGACCATCCCGCGCAGCGCGCTGAGGCCGATGATCGCGATCCTCGGCGAACGGTTGGGCGAGGCCAGGCTCTCCGCCATCACCCAGCGCCTGGCAGGACGGCAGCTCGGCGACCCGGCGGTGTTGCGCGAGGCGGGGCCGATCCTGTGGGCCGCTTCGTCCGACCTGCTTCGCCCCTTCGCAGCCTCGGAGCCGATTCCGCCTGCCGCCGCTCCGATCCCGATGCTCGAGACGGTGTTCCGCGGCTTCTGCGGTGTGGTGGCCGACCTGCTCCGGCTCGGGCCGGACCTCCTTGCCTTGAACCCGGTCCTCGCCACCGGCGACCCGTGGGAGGCGGTGCGCCGCGCCCTGGAAGCGGCCTCGGCTCCGCCGATCAGCCCCGGCCTCTATCGCCGCGTCGCGCTCATCGCTCTCGTCCGGTTCGGCCACCTGCCCGGCGTGCCGCTCCTGGTGCGCGATCTTACCCGCGCGGCAGGGCTTGGGGACATCGAGGAGGCGATCGGCCAAGCGCTCGACGCCACGCTCGCCACGCTCGAGCGCGCGATTGCAGAGCAGCGCGAGGCCCTGCTCGCTCATCCCCATGGCGACGTGCGCATGGCGGTCGCGCTGGTGGAGCGGATCGCCGCCCTGCTCGACGACCGTCTGCAACTGCGGAACCCGGCGCGGCGCGAGGCGATCACCGCCCTCGCCCGCAGCTGTGAGGCGATGGTCGAGGAGGTGCTCACGGAGGCGGTCGGCAAATGGTTGCCGAGTTCCGTCCTTGAGGTGGTCGAGCGCGGGGGTCCCGTCTCCGCCCTCGCCAAGTTCGAGGCCTCGGCGCGCGCGGCGGCCGACCTCGCGCAGGCGGTGCAGAGACTGGCTCCCCGCGCCTCCTGGCCGGACGCGCTCCTGCGCCGGGTCGCCGACGTGCTTCTCGACCGCGCGCGCCACTGCCCGCCGGGCCTGCCGCCCGATCGGCCGGGCCGGGTCGATCTCGCCCGCCTGGTCGAGATCCTCGCCGGGCCGGAACGCGCCGCCGCGCTTCTCGCGTAGGCCGGCGCGACGCAACCTCGCCTCGGGGCGGGCGCCTCAACCGAACGCGCCCACCTCGTGCGCGATCGCGGCCGAGCCTTCGCGCACGAGGGCGAACCACCTCCGCATCGGCGCGAAGAGTTCCTCGTGCTCGCGCTCGTAGGTCGCCGCCGCGCGCGGCCCGGCCGGTTCGCCGAAGTCCATGCTCGCCGCCGGGTCGGGGCGGCGGGGGAACACCTCCTCCAACAGGTCGACCGCCGCCGGGACGTCGAGCCGGAGCAGGCGCGCGATCACCCCCGCGCGGGTGACCCCGTGCCGGGGCGAGAAGTCGGGAACCCGTGCGGCGAGCAGCCAGATGCGGTGGATCGCCGCCACCCTCAGCGCGTGCAGGGCGAACAGCCGGTCCGACCCCTGCGGCCCCGGCCAGACCGCATCGAGCAGGAGCCCGTCACGCTGCAGGCGGCGAAAGAGGCGCCGCACCGGAGCGGCGAAGCCGAGGGCCTCGAGCGCGTCGGCCACCGCGATCAGCTCCTCGCGCCGGCCCTTTCGCGTGGAACGCTGGGCCCGATCAAGCCATGTCCCCGGGTCGAGGGTGGCGACATAGCCGCGCAGGATGTCGATGTCGCCTTTCGTGCGCGCCGCCGCCGCCATCGCCATCGCGCGGCCGAAGCGGGGGCTCTTCTGCACGAGTTCGGCGAAGGTCTCCGGGGCGCGCGCGATCGCCGCCCCGAGCCCGTGCAGCGTGTTGGCGAGCCAGCCCAGCTGGTGGAGGATGGCGTTGTTCGGGATCGCGCGCAGCTCGCGCGGGTGCGAGATCACGGCGGGGCCGCCCATGCCGTCGGTCTGCCGCTTCGCAGGCCGCGACCCCGTCGGGTCGAGCAAGGAAGGCCCGAAGGCGCCGAGCAAGGCAGCATAGCCCGGATCCTCCGTCAGGCTCTCCATCGCCGCGCGCAAGGAGCCGAAGAATTCGGCCGCGTAGTCGGCTTCGGCGTAGATCGGGTCCTCCGCCGCCGACGGTGGGCTGAAGGCGTGTTCGGCGATGCGCGCGATCGTCGCGGTGGCGAGCGCCGGGGTGCCGAACAGCAGGTAGCCGTCCGAGCCCTGGAAGGACGATTCCTCCCGCACGGCAAGCCCCGCTTCCGCGAAGCGGACGCGGGACTGCGCCGGCGCGAGGTATTCCAGCCGGTCGGCGAGCGAGCCGGGGTGGGCGCCACGTCCGATCGATTCGCCGTGCGTGTTGAACAAGACGAGCTCGAGGCCGCCGAGGTCGAACCGCTTCAGGGTCTCGGCGAGCTTCAGCCGCAGCCGTTCGACGAGGTAGGAGGCGGCAAGCTGGCCGACGAAGCGGCCCGAGTCCGAGTAGCCGAACTGCAGGCAGAGACGCCCCGCCCGCCGCAGATAGGCGCGGAAATGCGGGCTCCTCAGCGCCTCCTCCAGCACGCGCGCGCCATGCTCGAGCCCTTCCGCCGTCTCGAACAGCGGACTGATCTCGAGCCTCTCCGCCACACCGAAGCGGCGCGCGAGCCACAGCGCGGCCAGCAGCGTGTAGCCCGTCTCGGTCTCGGCGATGAGGAACCGGATCGGCTGCGAGCAATCGATGTGCTTGAGGATCTGGGCCACCGTCATCATCAGCCGGGTGGCCGAGGACTGTTCGGCGAGGATGGCGCCGAAATCGACCGGGATCGGCTCCACGGTGTCGAGGGCAGCGTTGATCGCGGCGATCAGGCCGCGCCGCCGGGCTCGGTCCTCCGGGCTCGCGTCGAAGCCGAGGCGATGGCGGAGCGCGTTGTGCACCTGCTGCGCGTTCAGCCGCACATGGGTGTGGGCGAGCGCGAGCCCGTGCGAGACGAGCGAGGCGCGCGCCACCACGAGACCAAGCCGCGTGTCCTCGTCGGCCGCCCTGGAGATTTCCGCCTCGAACAGGTCGCGCAGTTCGGCGGTGTCGATCATCGCCCGCGCCTTGCCCTCGATCAGCGCGCGGGCGAAGCGTTGCACGGCTTCCGGCTCGGGCGCGGTGCCGACCGGGCACAGGGCGTGCTGGCGGTCGGTCTCGGCGAGGGCGGCGGCGAGCCGGTCGGCAAGCGGCCCGGGCGGGGCGCGGGAGGCGAGACGGGCCAGCCCCATCGCCTTCATCCGCAAGCGGAAGCGGATGGTGTCCGCCCAACCGATGTCGGTCCGCCCGTCGGTGTCGTAGCCGACCCAGGAGGCGGCGAGCAGCGGCGCGGGATCGAGCCGGGTCCAGCGGTCCGGCCAGGTCGAGCGGGCGGCGCGAAGCAGGGCGGCGACGAAGGCGTCGATCGCGTCGCGGGCGTGCGCGATCGCGCCCGCGGCCTGGGCGAACTCCTCCTCCAGGGTGATCGGGCCTGGCCGGTGCCCCGGCGGTTCGATCCGCCGCGCCTCGGCATCGTGGGCGGCGCGGGCGAGCAGGGCCGCGGTGGCGAAGGGCATGGCGAAGGTGGGGTGGGCGGTGAACACCGCGGCGAAGCGCGGGCGCGACACGGCGGCGGAAAAGGCGGCCCAGGGTACTGGGCTGTCCGCCGGGTCGGGACGGATCAGCCGGGCGGCGAGCCGGTCGAAGGCGGCCGGATCGGGGTCGCCGACATAGGCGGCAAGCCGCGCCGCGCGGTCGCGGAACGCCGCATCGGCCAGCGCCCCGATGATCGCGCCGAAGCTCTGGGCGTCGAGCGCACCGTCGTCGATCCGGCGACTGAGCGCCAGCGCCACCGACAGCACCGGGTTGCCGAACGGGTCGCGCTCGGCCCCCGCCCGGGCGCGCGCGACCAGTCCGAGCAGGTCCTCGATGGCGGCGTCGAGGAAGGGGTTGGCGGCCAGATCGTGCATGCGGCCAGTGTGCACGTGCGAAGGCCGAGCCGGCCAGAGCGGCTTTGACCCAGCGCTTGACGCCGCGTAGCGTGGGCGTGAGGAAAAGTCGCATGGCGGCGAGCGAGCGGGTCGAGACCTCCGACTTCGTGGTGGTCGGCGGCGGCAGCGCAGGCTGCGTCGTCGCCGCCCGCCTGTCCGAGGATCCGCGCACGACGGTAACGCTGATCGAGGCGGGGCCCGAGGATCGTCACCCCTATCTTCACCTGCCAGCGGGCTATGCCCGGCTCTTCCGCTTGGGCACCTTCGACTGGAAGTACGAGACCGAGCCGGAGCCGGGGTTGGACGGCCGCCGCATCCGCTGGCCGCGCGGGCGCGTGCTCGGGGGCTCGGGCGCGATCAACGGCCTTGTCTTCCTGCGCGGGTCGCCGCGCGACTACGACCGCTGGGCAGAGGCCGGGGCGCGCGGCTGGTCGTGGTCCGAGTGCCTGCCGGTCTTCCGCGCCCTGGAGAGCTGGGAGGGAGAGCCGACCTCCTGGCATTTGCGGTCAGGGCCGATGCGCAACGCCCCCATCCGTGACCTCTCCCGCGTGGGGCGGACATTCATCCGGGCCTGCCTCGCGTCGGGGTTTCCCTTCTGCCAGGACTTCAACGGCGAGTGGTACGAGGGGGTGGGGCTCAATCCCCTCAACGTCGCGAACGGGCTTCGGGTTTCCACCGCCACGGCCTATCTCCGACCGGCGCGGCGCCGGGCGAACCTCCGCGTGGCGACGGAGGCGCGCGCCCATCGCGTGCTGTTCGAGGGGAAGAGGGCGCGCGCCGTGCTCGGCCGCGACCGCGAAGGGCCGGTGCGGTGGGAAGCAAGGCGAGGTGTGGTGCTCTGCGCCGGCGCGGTCGAAAGCCCGAAGCTCCTGATGCTGTCTGGGCTCGGCCCTGCCCCCGCCCTCCGCGACTTCGGGATCGACCCGATCGTCGATCTTCCCGCTGTGGGGCAAAATCTCCAGGACCATCTCGTGGTGCGGATGCCGTACCGCAGCCGGCCCTGCGGCACGATGAACGAGCGGACCGCAGGCCTGCTCGGCTACGTGGGGATGGGCCTCAGATGGCTTCTGTTCCGCCGCGGCCCGCTCGCCGTCGGCGCCTCCGAGGCCTCGCTCTTCGCCTCCGTCACCTCAGGCGCCAAGGAGCCCGAGCTCCAAGTCCAGGTCATCAACTTCAGCTTCACCGCGATGGCGGAGGGGCTGCACCCCCATCCGGGCTTCACCCTCGTCGTCGGGCCGTGCCGGCCACAGAGCCGCGGCGAGATCCGACTTGCCTCGCCCGACCCGGAGGCCCCGCCCGCCATCCGCCCGAACTACCTTTCGGCGCCGAACGACCTCCATCTGACCGTGGAAGGGGTCAAGCTCGTGCGCCGGCTTGCCGCCGCCTGGCCTTTCGGCGAACTGATCGAGGCGGAACTCGCTCCGGGGCCCGAGGTGACGTCCGAAGAGGCGATCGCGGCCTGGGTGCGGCAGGCCGCTTCCACCATCTACCACCCGTGCGGATCGGTCCGGATGGGAGAGGATCCGCTCGCCCCGCTCGACCCTAGGCTGCGCGTGAAGGGTGTGGGCGGGCTGTGGGTGGCGGATGCTTCGGCTTTCCCCCTGATCCCGTCGGCCAACATCCACGCCGCGGTGATCATGCTCGCCGAACGGGCGGCGCGCATGATCCGCGAGGACGCACGCGGCTGAGCGGGCGCGAAGCCCCTCCTGCGCGACCGCCCCCGCGCCTCGGCTGGATGGCGCGGCCGAAGCGGCCGCCGCGGCCCCCGGGCGAAGCCCTGGCGGAGCGGTTCACGCTAGCCCCCAAGCTCGCGCAGCGCGGCGCAGACCTGTTCCACCTGCGTATCGGTCAGTTCGGGGAACATCGGCAGCGAGAGCACCTCGGCCGCAGCGCGCTCCGTCTCGCGACAGGCGGAGGGGCCGAGCGCGATCCGCCCGCGATAGGCAGGCTGCAGATGCACGGGGAGGGGGTAGTGCACCCCCGTGCCGATGCCTCGCGCGCGCAGCTTCGACTGCACGGCCGTACGGTCGGCGCAGCGGATGACATACTGGTGGAACACGTGAGTCGTGCCGGGCCGTCGCGCCGGGGGCACGACAGGGGTGGCGGCGAGGGCGGCGTCATAGGCGGCGGCGATCGCGCGGCGCCGTTCGTTCGCCCGATCGAGGTGCGAAAGCTTGACGCGCAGGATTGCGGCCTGGACTTCGTCGAGGCGCGAGTTCACCCCGGCGAGATCGCTGACGTAGCGTTCGCGCCAGCCGTATTGGCGCAACGCGGCGATCCGCTCGGCGAGCGCGTCGTCGTCGGTGGTGAGCACCCCGCCGTCCCCCAGCGCGCCCAGGTTCTTCGTCGGATAGAGCGAGAAGGCGGCGGCGACGCCGAAGGTGCCGCATTTGCGCCCCCGCCAGGCCGCGCCATGGCTTTGCGAGCAATCCTCGATCACCGCCGCTCCGAAACGATCGGCGATCGCGACGATCTCCTCGATCTCCGCCATCCCGCCGTAGAGATGCACCGGGATCACGGCGCGGACGGGCGGGCAGCCGGGCGGCGGTGAGGCGAGCACGGCCTCGAGCTCGCTGGGCTCCATCGTGTAGTGGAGGGGATCGATGTCGATCAGGATCGGGGTCGCCCCCGCCATCTCGATCGCGGCGACGGTCGCGACCGCGGTGTGCGAGACGGTGACGACCGAGGCGCCGGGTCCGACGCCCAGGCCGCGTAGGATCAGCGCGAGCGCGTCCGTCCCGTTGGCGACCCCGACCGCGCGCCTCTGCCCCTGCCAGGCGGCATATTCGCTCTCGAAAGCGGAACATTCCTGACCAAGAATGTACCAGCCGGAGGCAAGCACGCGCGCCACCGCCCGGTCGATCTCCGCCGCGTGCGCGCGGTAGGCGGCGCCGGGGTCGGCCTGCGGCACAAGGAGGGGGGCGGCGGGGGCGTTCATGGCGGGCTCACAGATAGCGGGGAAGGCGGGAGCGATACCAGGCGAGCGTGCGGGCCAGCCCCTCCTCCAGCGCGACCTGCGGCGCCCAGCCGGTCGCGGCACGAAAGCGGCTGTCGTCCGCCACATAGGAGCCGATGTCGATCTTCGCGCGTTCGGGCGGAAAGTCCCTCACCTCGTAGCGCCCTCCGCCGTTCACGGCGACCAGCAGGTCGGCGAGCGCGCGCAGGCTGACGGGTGGCGAGCCTCCGAGGTTGTAGATCCCCGAGGGGGCCGAAAAGGCGGCAAGGAACGCCTCCGCCACGTCGTCGGCATAGGCGAGGTCGCGCGTCTGCTCCCCACCCCAGACCTCGAAGGGCTCGCCTTCGATCACGCGGCGGATCCAGATGCCGAGGAAGGTCTGGCGGGCGTCCTTCACCCTCAGCCCCGGGCCGTAGCAGTTGGTGAGCCGGAGCGCGACGACCGGGCGCCCGCGCAGCCGGTGTTCCAGCAGCCAGTACTGTTCGGCCGCCCATTTCGACACGGCATTGGCGTCGGGCGGTTCGATCGGGTGGTCTTCAGCGACGGGAAGCGACCGCGCGCGCCCGTACATCTGCCGCGTCGAGGCGTGCACGACGGGCGCGGTCGGGGCGGCGACGCGCGCGGCGAGGATCAGGCGCAGCGTGCCGACCGCGTTGTGGGCGAGATCGCTGAGCGGGTCCGCCTCGCTGCCCGCATGCGAGATCTGGGCGGCGCAGTGCACGATCGCGTCCGCGCCCGCAAGCGCATCCTCGAGCGGATCCTGGCGCAGGTCGAGCCGGTGCACCCCCACGTCCAGCCCCTCGAGGTTCGCCTCGTTCGCCCCTGTCTCGGGCAGGAAGGCGTCGATGATGCGCACCCGCGCGCCCCGGGCGATGAGCGCGCGCGCGACGGCCGAGCCGAGGAAGCCTGCCCCTCCCGTCACCACCGCCGTCCGTCCGTGCCAGTCCATCCCCGCACCGTCAGCCTGCTGCGAGGAAACACGGCGCGGTGGCCGAAGCGTGGCGGCATCACGCCGGTGCGGGGACGGCGGCGGGGCGGGCGGCCAGGATCCGGTCCACCGCCTCGCGCGCGGCATCGATGAACGGCGACAGGATGAGGTCGGCACCGAGGGCCTTGAGCCGCGCCTCCTGGTGCGGATAGGTGGCGGTGAGGGCGACCTTGCCGCGGAAGCCGGCGTGGCGCAGCGCGGCGATCAGCGCATCCGCCGTGTCGGCATGGCCGAGCACGCCGACCAGATGCGGCACCGCCACCACCACCCACTCGGCCTTGTCGATCGGCAGGTGGGAGACGAAGACCGGGTCGGTGATGTCGCCGTAGATCGCCGGCCAGCCGCGGCGCTGGAAGGCGCGCACGGCTTCGGGGTCGAAGTCGACGCCCAAGAAACCCACGCCCCGCTCGCAGAGCCGCCGCGCGATCGCCGTGCCGTAGCGGCCGAGGCCGCACAGCACCACGGGGCGCGCCGGCGCTTCTCCGGTTCCGGCGAGGTGGTCCTCGCGCAGCCCGCTCCGGCGCTCGAAGGGGCCGAGGAAGCGCTCGAGCCGCGCGTAGAGCTGCCCCGAGGCGATCGTCATGAAGGTCGAAAGCCCGATGGTGACGATGCCGACCAGGGTGACGAGCCCGACCGCATCGCGCCCGACATGGCCCAGGTCGTGGCCGAGCGCGATGAAGACGAGGCTGAACTCGCTGATCTGCGCAAGCGAAACGCCGGCGAGGAAGCTGGTCCGCTTGCGGTAGCCCATAGCGCCGATGAGCGCCATGATCAGAACGGGCTTTCCCACCAGCACGAACAGCGACAGCACGACGGCTGGCCACAACTCGGCCGCGATCGTCGAAAAGTCGAGCACCGCGCCGAGCTGGAGGAAGAAGAAGAGGAGGAGGAAGTCGCGTAAAGGGGCGAGGCGCGCGGCGATGGTCTCGCGCACCGAGGTCGAGCCGAGGCTCACGCCCGCGATCAGCCCGCCGAGTTCCTTCGAGAGGCCGAACGAGTCCGCCGTGGCGGCGCCGATCGCCGCCCACGCGATGGCGAACAGCACGAGGAGTTCCGCCTCCCGGGCGAGACGCACCAAGAGCGGTTCGGCGAGGAAGCGGATGAAGAGCGCGGTGACGGCGATGAGCGCCACACCGCCCCCGGCGGTGAGAGCAAGCGCGCGCAGCCCGTTCTCCCCGCCAGCCGCGCCGATCGCGGTCAGCACGATCATCGCCACCACCACGCACAGGTCCTGCACGATCAGCAGGCCCAAGGCGATCCGCCCGTGCAGGGAGTCGATCTCGCGTTTGTCCGAAAGCAGCTTCACCACGATGATGGTCGAGGAGAAGGTAAGCGCGATCGCAACGTAGAGGCTCTCGATCCGGTTAAGGCCGAGGGCGAGGCAGAGCAGGACGCCCCCGATGCTGGTGAACACCACCTGACCGAGGCCCGTGGCGGCGGCGACGCGGCCGAAACTCCGGATCAGGCCGAGGTCGAGCTTCAGCCCGACCAGGAACAGAAGCAACGACACGCCGAGGCGGGCGAGGGTCTCCACCACCTCGCCGGTGCGCACGAACGCAAGCCCGGCGGGGCCTGCGAGGATGCCCACCGCGATGAAGGAGACGATCAGCGGCTGGCGCAGCGCCACCCCGAGGAAGCCGACCGCCGAGGCGATCGCGAGCAGAACCGCCACTTCCTCGAACACGGACACGTCCGCCCCTCCTCCCTGACGGGGCGAGACTAGGCCGGTTCAACCGGCCGCGGAAACCGCCGCCTGCGCTTGGGCGGAACCGCCGTTGTCCCCACATGTATGGTATGCGCGCCCCCGTCGCCCCCGCCACGCTGCGCGATCTCGTGGCCGACCTTGCCCGCTTCGGCGACAAGCCCGCCCTCGTGCAGATGCGCGGCGGCAAGGGCGAACCGACGGGCTTCGCTGCGATCGGCGAGGCGGCCTTGCGCGCTTGCCGAGCGCGCTCGCCGCGCGTGGCTTCGGCCGCGGCGACATGGTCCTCCTCTGGGGCCCGAATTCGGCGGACTGGGTGATCGTCCGCCTGGCCCTCGGCGCGCTCGGCGCCGTCACCGCGGCGCTCGACGATCTTACCCCGGAGGAGGAGGCGCGCGTCCTCGTCGCCGACATCGCCCCGCGGCTCGCCTTCGTCTCCGCCGCGCATGCCGCCACTGTGCGTGCCATCGCGCCCGAGCTCGCGCTGGTCGCGCTCGAGCGGGCCGAGGGACTGACGCATTGGTCCGAGCTCGCTGCCGGGCCGAAGGCCGCCCTGCCGCCGATCGCGGCCGAGGACCCGATGATGCTGGTCGCCACCTCCGGCACCACGGGACGGCCGAAGACCTTCCTGCTCACCCACGCCAACGTCCTGCACAACGTGCGCGCCCTCGCCGCGCAGGGCATCGTGACCGAGGCCGACCGCGCGCTGCTTCCCCTGCCACTGCATCACGTCTACCCCCTGACGGTCGGCATCCTCACCCCGTTCAGCATCGGCACCACGGTGGTGTTTCCCGAAAGCGTGACCGGGCCGCATCTCGTCGCTGCGCTGAAGGAAGGCCGCTGCACGGTGATGGTGGCGGTGCCGCGCCTCTACGGGGCCCTGCTCGATGGGCTGATGAGCGCGCGTGCGGGGCGCAGCCGTTCGCCAAGCGGGCGGCGTTCCGGGCGCTCTTTTCGCTCTCGATGCTGCTGCGCCGCCGCTTCGGCATCCGCGCCGGGCGCGCGTCTGTTCCGCTCGCTGCACGCGCAGTTCGCTCCCGATCTTTGGCTGATGGCCTCCGGTGGCGCCGCCTTCGAGGCCTCCGTGATCTGGCCGCTCGAGGCCTTGGGCTGGCAGGTGCTCTCCGGCTGGGGCCTGGCCGAAACGGCCTCCATCCTCACCAACAACCACAAGGACAAGGCGCGCATCGGCTCGGAGGGCTGGCCGCTGCCGGGGGTCGAGCTGCGCGTGGCCGAGCCGGACGCGCAAGGTGTGGGCGAGCTGCAGTGCCGCGGCCCCTCGGTGTTCGCGGGCTACCGGAACAATCCGGAGGCGAACGAAGCGGCCTTCACTGGCGACGGCTGGTTCCGCACCGGCGACCTCGGCTTCATCGACCAAGACGGCTACGTGCACATCGTCGGGCGCGTGAAGGAGATGATCGTGCTCGGCGGAGGGAAGAACGTCTTCCCGGAGGACATCGAGAAGCGCCTCGGTGCCGACCCCGCGATCAAGGAGATCGCCGTGCTCGAGCGCGAGGGCAAGCTCGTTGCCCTCGTCGTGCCCGATGAGGCGAAGATCGCCGCCTCGGGCACGTCGCGGATCGAGGACGCGGTGCGGGTCGCACTCGCCACCGTCGCAACAGGGCCTGCCCTCGTGGCAGAGGCTCGCGGGCTTCGCCATCACGCGCGAGGCGCTGCCGCGCACGCGGCTTGGCAAGATCCAGCGGTTCCGCCTGCCCGCCCTCTACGATGCCGCCCGGGCCGGCCGCAGCGCGCCCTCGGCGACGATGACGGAGGAGGACCATCGCCTGCTCGCCGAGCCCGCGGCGAAGGGGATGTGGGAGCTCCTGCGCGCCCGCTTCCCCGACCGGCTCGTTGCGCCGGCGCAATCGCCGCAACTCGACCTCGGAATCGATAGCCTTGCCTGGGTGGAGATCTCGCTCGAGGCGGAAAGCCGGCTGGGCCTTGCCTTCACCGAGGAGGACTGGGCGGGCGTGACGACGGTGCGCGACATCCTCGCCCTTGCCGTTGCGCGCGCGCGCGGTGCGGACGCGAGGCCGGCCGCCGCGCCGGACCTCGCTTGGCTCGACCCGCCGCCCTGGCCGTACCGGTTCGCCGGGCGCGCGCTCGCCGTTCTCAACCAGGCGCTCTGCGCCACCATGTTCCGGCTGCGCACCGAAGGCCGCACCAACATCCCGCCGGGGCCGGTCATCATCGCGGCGAACCACCTCTCCGACCTCGACCCTGCGATCATGGCCGCCGCGCTGCCCGGCGAGGCGCGCGGCCCGCGTGCGCTGGTCGGGCGATGCCTCGCGCCTCTTCCGCACGCGCGCGGGGCGCTTCCTCGCCCGCGCGGCGAGGATCTTTCCTGTGGAGGAACGCGCCCCCGCCACCACGCTGGCCTACGCCAAGGAAGCGCTCGCTCGCGGCGAGTGCCTGATCTGGTTTCCGGAGTCCTGGCGCAGCCCCGACGGCACGATCCAGCGCTTCCTGCCAGGGATCGGCGAGCTCGTGCGCGCGACGGGCGCACCCGTGGTGCCCGCCCGCATCAGCGGCACCTTCGAGGCGATGCCGCGCACGGCTCGGTGGCCGAAACCCTATCCCGTGCGCGTCGTCTTCGGCGCCCCGCTCTCCGCCGCCGAACTCACCGCCGGGGCGGCGGATGCGCAGACCATCGCCGATCGCGTGCGCGAGGCCGTCGCCGCCCTGCCGGGCTGAGCGCGCGGTGTTCGGTTGACGCGCAACCTCCTCCCGTGATCCGTGCCCGGCATGAACGCCGACACCCCCGCCATCGACGCCGTCATCTTCGACTTGGGCGGCGTGCTGATCGACTGGAACCCGCGCCACCTCTACCGCAAGCTGTTCGACGACGAGGCGGAGATGGAGCGCTTCCTCGCCGAGGTCTGCACGCCGGCCTGGAACCTGGAGCAGGACCGCGGCCGCCCTTGGGCGCAGGCGATCGCCGAGCTCTCCGCCCGCCACCCCGAGAAGGCGGAGCTGATCGCCGCCTATCGCGGGCGTTGGCCGGAGATGCTGAACGGCGCGATCGCCGGCACGGTCGGGCTGCTCGATCGCCTGGGCGATGCGGGCGTGCCGCTCTTCGCACTCACCAACTGGTCGGCCGAGACCTGGCCCTATGCGGAACGGCTCTACCCCTTCCTGGAGCGCTTTCGCGGCATCGTCGTCTCGGGGCGGATCGGCATGGTGAAGCCTGAGCCCGCGATCTACCGCCACGCTCTCGCGCGGTTCGGGCTCGCGCCGGAACGGACGCTGTTCATCGACGACTCGGCGAGGAACGTCGCGGGCGCGCGGGCGGTCGGCCTCGTCGCGGTGCGTTACACGGGGCCGGAGGCGCTCGCCAGCGACCTCGCCCGCTTCGGTCTTCCCGTGTGAGCGCGGCCGCGGGACGATGGACCGGGTCGCGCATCTCGCCGCGCGGCTCGTCGTCGGCAGCCGCTGGCTCCTGCTCGCCTTCATCCTCGGCCTCATCGTCACGCTCGCCCTGTTCGCCGCCCAGTTCCTCGTCTCGCTCGCCCGCTTCGCGCTTGCCTTCCCGGCACCCGACAAGGCGCCTGTCATCGTCGCGGTGCTCGACCTGATCGACCTCGCGCTCATCGCTGGGCTGATCTTCACCGTCGCGGTGTCGCTGTTCTCCCACGACATCCGCCGGGTGGCGGTGGCGCGCGACGACCCGCGCCGCCCGGGCTGGCTCGTGACCCTTGATGCGGCGACTCTGAAGGTGACGGTCGCCTCCTCCATCGCCGCGATCAGCCTCGTGCACATGCTGCAGGTCCACCTCAACTCGGAACGGTATTCGCCTGAGGCGCTGACCTGGAAGGTCATCGTGCATGGCGTGCCGATCGCGACCGCGGTGGCGCTCGCCTTCCTCGATCGGGTGAGCGCGCGCCGCGACGAGGCGGGCGGGCCGCGCGACGCGGGCTGACGCCCTAGCGGCCGATCGCGCAGGGCGGCAGCGACGCGCTCGCGCAAGGCGGGGTCGGCGTCGGCCAGCGCGGCGAGCACCCGGCGCAGCGCGGCCCGCGCCTCGTGCAGCTGGTCGAGCAGATCGAGCACCACCTCGACCCCTTCGAGATTGACGCCGAGATCCTCGATCAGGTCGCGGATCAGCGCGGCGCGGGCGAGATCGGCCTCCGTCAGTTCGGCGCGCACGAAGCCGGCCTCGATCCAGGCCCGCACCGTTTCGGCTTCGAGTCGTGCGCGCAGGCAGAAGGTCTCGAGGTCCATCAGGCGCCTCCGAGCCCGGCGCGGGGATCATACCGCTTGCCCGCTTCCCAGCGGCGAGCGAACTCCTCGAGTTCGCGATCGGGTTTCGGCGGCAGCATGACCTTGAGGGCGACGAGACAGTCGCCGCGCGCTGCCGTCCGCCCGCGCCAGCGCCACGGCCGCGGAGCCGCAGCACCGTCCCGGTGTTGGAGCCGGGCGGGATGGTCAGCATCACCGGGCCAGCGGGGGTCGGCGCCTCGACCTTGGCGCCCGAGCACCGCCTCGGCGAGGGAGACGGGCAGATCGTAGCGGATCGCTGTCGCCGTCGCGGCGGAAGAGCGGATGCGGGGTAGACCGCGAGCTCGACCAGGGCGTCGCCCGGCGGACCGCCGCCGATGCCGGGCATGCCCCTTGCCGCGCAGGCGCGAGGATCGTCCCGTCCTCCGCCCCGGGCGGGATGGTGAGATCGACCGTGTCGCCCGCAGGCAGGGTGACGCGCGCCTTGCCGCCGTTCACCGCCTCGAGGAACGGCACGGTGAGGCGAAGGCGGATGTCTTCGCCGGGGAAGGCGAAGCCCGCCCCGCCCGTTCCGCCCCCGAACAGGTCCTCGAACAGGTCCTCGAGCCCTGAGGGGGCGGCGCGGGTCCCGCTTCGCCAGCGGAACGTGCCGGCCTCCGGACGGTCGCGGAAGAAGGGGCCGCGGGGCTTCTCCTGGCCCTCGGCGTCGATCTCGCCCGCGTCGTAGCGCCGTCGCTTCTCCGGGTCGGAGAGGAGATCGTAAGCCGCCGACACCTCCTTGAAGCGCGCCTCCGCCGACCGATCGCCCGGATTGAGGTCGGGGTGCAGCCTCTTGGCGAGCTTGCGGTAGGCGGCCTTGATCTCCTCGGCCGAGGCGGTCTTCGGCACGCCGAGGACGGCGTAGGGGTCCTTGGCCACCGCTCAGCCTTCGCCTGCGCGTTCGGCGCGCAGCACGCGGCCGGCGACGACGTCGAGCCGATCGAGCAAGCTGGGGTCGCGCTTGTCGGGCGCGGTGATGATCGCATTCTCCAGCGCGGTGTGGCAGCCGGCGTGGCAGAGCGCCTTCCGTTCGCCCAAGCGCGGGATCACCTCCTTGAGCAGGGCGCGCGCCTTCGCTGCGTTCTCGAACAGCACCTTGACCACGAGCTCGACCGTGACGTGGTCGTGCTCGGGGTGCCAGCAGTCGTAGTCCGTCACCATCGCGACGGTCGCGTAACAGAGCTCGGCCTCGCGGGCGAGCTTCGCCTCGGGCATGTTGGTCATGCCGATCACGTCGCAGCCCCAAGCGCGGTAGAGTTCGCTCTCCGCCCGGGTGGAGAACTGCGGCCCCTCCATGACGAGGTAGGTGCCGCCGCGCTTGTGCGGCAAACCCAAGCGTCGACAGCCCTCTTCGACCACGTCGCCGAGGCGGCGGCACACCGGGTCGGCCATCGACACGTGCGCGACACAGCCCGCGCCGAAGAAGGACGTTCTGGCGGGCGAAGGTGCGGTCGATGAACTGGTCGACGATGACGAAGGTGCCGGGGGGCAGGTCGGCGCGCAGCGAACCGACGGCGGAGAGGGAGAGGATCTCGGTGCAGCCCGCGCGCTTCAGCGCATCGATGTTGGCGCGGTAGGGCAGGTCGGTCGGCGAGAGGCGATGGCCGCGATCATGCCGGGGCAGGAACACGCAGGGCACGCCGGCGAGCCGGCCGAACAGGAGCTGCCCCGAGGGCAGGCCCCAGGGCGTGCGCACCTCCCGCCACTCCGCATCCTCGAGCCCGTCGATGTCGTAGATCCCCGACCCACCGATGATGCCGATCACCGGCGAGGGCACGTCCTCATCCGCCATCCCGTGCGTCCCCGAGAACAAAAGGCCGCCCGGTAGTGGGGCGGCCTCGCCTCGTTTGGCAAGAGGGGCGGGACGTCAGCCCGTTCCCCGCACTCAAGTGCTTGAGGTCGGCCCAGATCCGGCGCTTTACCCCGTAGGTGAGACCGGCAAGGACGAGCAGAAACAGGATCGCCCGAACGCCGATCCGACGCTGCTGCTCGAGATAGGGCTGGGAGGCCCAGGCGAGGAAGGTGGTGACGTCCCAGGCCATCTGTTCCGTGGTCGCCTTGGTGCCGTCCGGATACTCGACTTGGTCGTCGTAGAGCGGACGCGCCATCGCGATCCAGTGGCCGGGGAAATAGTCGTTCCAGTGCAGGCCCTCGAGCACCGCAACCCCGGGCGGGGGTGCGTCGCGATAGCCGGTGAGCAAGGCGTAGATGTAGTCTGCGCCACCCGCGCGCGCCTTGGTGATCAGCGACAGGTCGACCGGATACGCGCCGTTGTTCGCCGCCCGGGCCGCCTTCTCGTTCGCATAGGGGGACTTGAAGCGGTCGGACGGCCGGCCGGGACGCTCGAACATCTCGCCGTCGTCGTTCGGCCCGTCCACCACCGTGATCTCGGCGGCAAGCGCCCGGATTTCGTCTTCGGAGAGACCGATCGCGGCGAGGTTGCGGTAGGCGACCCGGGTGAGCCCGTGGCAGGAGGCGCAGACCTGCTTGTAGACGAGGAGGCCGCGCTGCGCCGCCGCCCGATCGAAGGTGCCGAACACCCCGCTGAACGACCAGTTCTGGCGCGGCGGGGTTGGCGCCTCGCCGGCGGCGAAGGCCGAAGAGGCGAGCCCCGCGGCGAGTGCCGACGCCGAGGATCCCGCCGAGGAGGGAACGCCTCGCGTGCATCAGGCCTTCTCCATCGGCTTAGCCGCCGCTGCCGCCGGCACCGGCCCGCCACCCAGCACGCGCTCCGAGATGGAGGTCGGCAGCGGCAGCGGCTTCTCCAGTTTGCCGAGCAGCGGCAGGATGACGAGGAAGTAGGCGAAGTAGTACGCCGTACCGACGCGGGCGAGCGGCACCCAGATCCCTTCCGCCGGCTGCGCCCCGACGTAGCCGAGCAGCAAGCAGGAGCCGACGAAAGCCCAGAAGAAGGGTCGCGCCAGCGGGCGGAACTTCATCGACCGCACGGGGCTGGTGTCGAGCCAAGGCAGCACGAACAGGATGCCGATCGAGGCGAACATCAGCACCACACCGCCCAGCTTGTCCGGCACCGCGCGCAGGATGGCGTAGAAGGGCAGGAAGTACCACTCCGGCACGATGTGCGGCGGGGTGACCAGCGGGTCGGCCGGGATGTAGTTGTCCGGATGCCCGAGATAGTTCGGGAAGAAGAACACGAAGATGAAATAGACGATGAAGAACAGCAGGAGCGCGAAGGTGTCCTTGATCGTCATGTAGGGGTGGAAGGGGATGGTGTCCTGCGGGCCCTTCGGCTCAACCCCGAGCGGATTGTTCGACGAGGTGATGTGCAGGGCGACGATGTGCAGGAAGACCACGCCGACGATCGCGAACGGCAGGAGATAGTGCAGGCTGTAGAAGCGGGTCAGCGTCGGGTTGTCGACCGCAAACCCGCCCCAGAGCCACACCACCAGCGCATCACCGACCCACGGCACCGCGCTGACCATGTTGGTGATCACGGTGGCACCCCAGAAGCTCATCTGCCCCCAAGGCAGCACGTAGCCCATGAAGGCCGTAGCCATCATCAGGAGCAGGATGAGGACGCCGAGGATCCAGAGCAGCTCGCGCGGATGCTTGTAGGAGCCGTAGTAGAGGCCGCGGAAGGTGTGGATGTAGACGACGATGAAGAACATGCTGGCGCCGTTGGAGTGGAGGTAACGGATCAGCCAGCCGTAGTTCACATCCCGCATGATGCGCTCGACCGAGTTCGAAGGCGTGCGCGGTGTGCGGGATGTAGTGCATGGCGAGGAAGACGCCGGTGACGATCATCATCATCAGGATGACCATCGCCATGCCGCCGAAGCTCCACATGTAGGTGAGGTTCCGCGGCACCGGGAACTTCGAATATTCCTTGTCCATCAGGGTGAACACCGGCAGGCGCTCGTCGATCCAGCGCACCACCGGGTTCTTCATCTCGCTCTTGTGCAGTCCGACCATGGAGGGCGCTCCTCAGCCGATCCGGATCGTCGTCGCGGATGTGAAGGTGTAGGGCGGAATCTCAAGGTTCCGCGGCGCAGGGCCCTTCCTGATCCGGCCCGAGGTGTCGTAGTGGCTGCCGTGGCAGACGCAGAACCAACCGCCGTACTCGCCCTTGGTGTCGGTCGGCCTCTGGCCGAGCGGCACGCAGCCGAGATGGGTGCAGATGCCGACCATGACCAACCACTGGTCCTTCTGCACCCGATCCTGGTCACGCTGCGGATCGGGCAGGGCGGAGAGCGGGGTCTCGCGGGCGAGCCGGATGTCCTCCGCCGTGCGGTGGCGAATGAAGATCGGCTTGCCGCGCCACATGACGGTGATCGCCATGCCTTCCGCGATCGGCGCGAGATCGACCTCCGTCGAGGCGACGGCGAGGGTGTCGGCGGCCGGATTCATGCTGTGGATGAACGGCCAGGCAAAGGCCGCGACACCGACCGCGGCGACGGCGGTGGTGGTGAGGGAGAGGAAGTCGCGGCGGGTCGCCTCGTCGGCGGCGCCGCCCTGGGGGAGAGTGTCTGCCATCGTGTCTGTCGCTCCTCCGTTGTCCCGGCCGGCAGGCGACCGGGAACGTCACGCGTGGCGAGGCAAGCCGTAGCCGAGCGCGTTCGCGCTGCACGCCCCGCGCTCTCCCCTTCGCCGGCCGTACAGAGAGGACCCGCCCCGTCTGCCAGCCTCGCCTTATACCAGCCGGGCCTCGGCCGGCAACGCCCTGCCGACCCGTGCCTGTCACCCCAAAGCCTGGGCGCGCTGCGCTGCTCCGCAAGGGGGCGAGGCGGTTGACGCTTGGCCGAACGCGAGGGATCGTCGCCGCATGACGCCCGTGCTCGATGCCCGCAAGGAGGCCGCGCGCGCCTGGTTCGAGGAGCTGCGCGACCGCCTCTGCGCCGCCTTCGAGGCGATCGAGGACGAGCTCGCCGCCGGTCCGCACGCGGATCTGCCGCCGGGTCGGTTCGTCCGCACCGCCTGGGACAGGCCAGGCGGCGGCGGTGGCGTGATGAGCGTGATGCGCGGGCGGGTGTTCGAGAAGGTGGGGGTGAACGTCTCCACCGTCTGGGGCGAGTTCTCGGAGGAGTTCCGCCGCCAGATCCCGGGCGCGGAGGCGGACGGGCGGTTCTGGGCGTCGGGAATCTCGCTCGTCGCCCATCTGCGCAGCCCGCGCGTGCCGGCCGCGCACATGAACACGCGCATGATCGTCACCACCACATCGTGGTTCGGCGGCGGCGGCGACCTCACCCCGATGCTGCATGGAGACGCCCGAGACGGCCGAGGACAAGGAGACCTTCCATGCCGCCTACCGCGCGGCCTGCGATCGCCACGACCCAAGCTACTATCCGAAATTCAAGGAGTGGTGCGACCGATACTTCTTCCTGCCGCACCGCAACGAACCGCGCGGGGTCGGGCGGCATCTTCTACGACTACCTCGACACGGGCGACTGGGCGCGCGACTTCGCCTTCACCCGCGACGTCGGGCTCGCCTTCCTCGAGGTCTATCCGGCGATCGTGCGCCGGCGCATGCACGAGCCCTGGACGGCGGAGGAACGCGAACGGCAGCTCGTCCGGCGCGGGCGCTACGTCGAGTTCAACCTGCTCTACGATCGCGGCACGGTGTTCGGGCTGAAGACCGGCGGCAACCCGGAGGCGATCCTGATGAGCCTGCCGCCCGAGGTGCGCTGGCCCTGAGCCCCGCTTGCCCCAGGCCCTGGGGCCGGCTACGCCGCCTTCGCAACCGCGAAGGAAAGGGCGCATGAGCGGCAAGACGGGTATCGTGGTCAGCGGCGAATCGGGGCTCGGCCCTTTCGGCCAGATCATCGTCGCGGAGAGGCACGTGCTGACGGCGGATCAGCCGGAGTCGCTCGGCGGCAGGGATACCGGCCCCACCCCGTTCCAGATCCTCGCCGCGGCGCTCGCCGCCTGCACCGCGCAGACGATCCGCATGTACGTGCAGCGCAAGGGGTGGGCGCTTGCGCGCGTGAGCGTGACCGTGACCTTTCGCGAGGAGCTGCCGAAGCCCTCCTTCGAGGTGGCGATCGCGCTCGAGGGCGCGCTGGATGAGGAGCAGAGGGCGCGCATCCTCGAGATCGCGGGTCGCTGCCCGGTGAACCGGGCGCTGTCCGAGGGGGCGCTGGTGAGCAAGCGCCTGGCCTGACAAGACGGCTCAGTTCGGCGCGTTTGCTGCGGCGCGGGCCGGCTCGGGCGGCGGCAAGCCCTGGCGGACGCGCAAGGTGCGCTCGTACGCCTCGAGCCCGCGCAACATCTTCTGCGCGAAGTCCGGATCGCCCGCGGCGGCGGAGCCCTTGGCGGCTGCGAGCGGCGGCAGGCCGGCCTGGGCAGGGGCGGGGTAGGCGCGGGCGCCGAGCCGGGCCGCGAGCGCACCACCCGGCGGCGCAGCCGTTTCGGCCGTTGCCGCGCCGGGTGCGCCAGCCTCTGCAGGAGCGACGACGCCGCCCGCTTCGCCCCGTCGCGAGAACAGGCTTTCCGCCATGGCGGAGACGGCAGAGACCACGGCGCCGATCGGCCCGCCAAACAGGAAGCCGCCCAAGGCACGGAAGGTCGGATGGACCGTCTCGCCGGTCACGGCACGATAGACCCAGCCCACCAACGGGATGTGATGGAGGGGATTGAGGTTGGCGAGCAGGGCGCCGAAGGAGAGCTGGGCCGGCATCGGCACCGCCTCCTCCTCGCGCAGCGGCGGGCCACCGTCCGGGGCGGGCCGGAGCCCCGGCGGGAGAACGGCATGCGCCGGCGTGAAGCGCGACCAGGCGGCCTCGATGCTCATGCCGCAGCGGAGAGCAAGCCGCGTGCCGCGCGTTTTCCCGCCGCGACCGCCTGCGGCCGCACGGCACCGGCTTGCCATGCACGGTTCCTGCCCGGCAACTCCTTCCCGCCGGTACGGACCGGCCGTCGCGCGAGACGGCGGGGCGTCAGAACAGGTGGCCGAAGCGTTCCGCCTTGGTGGCGAGGTAGCGCAGGTTGTGCTCGTTCGGCGGGAAGGCGTGCGGCACCCGCGCGACCACGTCGACCCCGCAGGCTGCGAGCGCCTCGACCTTGTCGGGGTTGTTGGTGAGCAGCCGAACGCGCGCAAGGCCGAGTTCGCGCAGCATGGCGGCGGCGATGAGGAAGTTGCGCTCGTCCGGCCCGTAGCCGAGGCGGGTGTTCGCCTCCAGTGTGTCCGCACCGTGATCCTGCAGCGTGTAGGCGCGCAGCTTGTTGACGAGGCCGATGCCGCGCCCCTCCTGGGCGAGATAGAGGAGCACCCCCGCCCCTTCCGCCTGCATCCGGGCGAGTGCGCCGCGCAGCTGCGGGCCGCAATCGCAGCGGAGCGACCCCAAGAGGTCGCCGGTGAAGCACTCGCTGTGCAGACGGACGAGGGGAGCCTGACCGGCCCTCCAGGGGTCGCCGACCACCATGGCGAGGTGCTCCGTGCCGCCGTCGGCGGGACGGAAGGCGATGATCCGAAGCTCGGGGGCGTCCTCGGTCGGTACGCGCGCTTCCGCCACCCGGGTGAGGGTCGCCGCCACCGTGTCGGGGTAGCCGAGCACATCCGCGACCGAGACGGCGACGAGGTCGTTCGCCACCGCAAAGCCGTCGAGACCGGCCTCGGCCGCGACCGGGGCGATGACGACCGCCGGCAAGAGCCGGGCGAGCTTGGCAAGCGCGATCGCCGCCGCGCCGACGGCGTGCGGCGGCGGTGGCACGGGCTCGGGACGGAACGGCACCGGCTCGGCCGTCGGGTCGGCCAGCGCCCGCAGCATGGCGGGGGTGACCCCGCCGGGCAGGCGAAGCGCGACCGCGGGATCATCGGCCGCCCCCGGCGCCGGACGGTGCAGGATGGCCGCCGCCCGCGTCGGCGCAACCAACAGAGCGGCAGGTTCGCGCCCCAGCCGGGCGAGGCACTCGAGTGCCGCGGTGCTGCACAGCTCGGCGGCGGAGACGAGCCAGCCCCCCTCCGCCGCGACCAGCAGCGTCGGCGCGCCGCGACGAAGCTCGGCCAGCGCGCGATGCACCTGCCGCAGGCGGCGTTCGCCGGCGCACGGGGCGGAGGCGGTCGCGGCAGCGGAGGCGGCGAGCGGGGCGTTGGTGCGCATGACCCTCCAATCCGTCAGCTGTCGGCAGCCAAGACGGCGCCGCGACAGGGGCGTCATCATGGCAGGCCGGGGAGATTGGCAAAAAACGTCGGAACGGAGCGCCGCAGGCGCCCCGACATAGATATCGGACGGGGCGCGCCTCTCGCCAGAGGGGGACGCACACCCGAGCACGCCCGCCCTTCCTTGCCGGCCTCGCCCAGGCGCTGGCATTCTCCCCCCTCCCAGAGCCGGAGGACGTGCGGAGCCATGGCGCTCGCCAGACCCATCCTGATCGTCGATGACGACCGCGCGCTGCGCGTCACCCTTGCCGAACAATTGAAGGGCGAGGGGGAGTTCGAGCCGCTCGAGGCGGGGACACTGGCGGAAGCCGAGGCGATCCTCACCGGCAAGGACGCGCGGGTGGACGCGATCCTGCTCGACGTCGGCTTGCCGGACGGGGATGGCCGGGAGTTCACCGAGAGGGTGCGCAAGGCCGGCATCAAGGTGCCGATCATCATGCTGACGGGGGCGGACACCGAGGCCGACACCATCAAGGGGCTGACCGTCAGGCGCCAACGACTACATCGTCAAGCCGTTCCGCTACGGCGAGCTTCTGGCGCGGCTGCGCCGGCACCTCGCGATCTTCGACAACTCCGACGACGCGGTGTTCTCGATCGGGCCCTACACCTTCCGCCCGGCGGCGAAGCTGCTCATCGAGCCGACCCGGAACCGCAAGATCCGGCTGACCGAGAAGGAGGCCGCGATCCTCAAGTACCTCTACCGCGCCAACAACAAGCCGGTGCCGCGCCAAGTCCTTCTCAACGAGGTGTGGGGCTACAACGCCAACGTCACCACGCACACCCTGGAGACGCACATCTATCGGCTGCGGCAGAAGATCGAGCCCGATCCGTCGAACGTGCGCCTGCTCGTCACCGAAGGCGGCGGTTACAAGCTGAACGCGCAGTGGAGCCCCGCCCCGGCGCAGGCGGGGTGACCGGACGGCCATCGGCCGCGACGGTCGTCAGGTGCCGCAGAAGGTGACGGTGACGCGTTCGTGCGGCGCGGGCGGCAGGGTGTAGCGGTCGTCCGGCGCGCGGTCGGCGTAAGGATCGGCGAGCGCCGCGTGCAGGCGGGCGAAGGGAGCGAGGTCGCCGCGCTCCACTGCAGCCCCGATCGCCTCCTCGACCAGGTGGTTGCGCGGGATCACCGCCGGGTTGGTGCGCTTCATCCGGGCGGCGACCTCCTCAGCCGGCCCTTCCTCGGTGAGGCGCGCCCGCCACCGTTCCGCCCAAGCATCGAAAGCCGCAGGGTCGGCGAACAGGGGGCGAATGGTCTCGTCGGCGGCGGGGTTGCGCGCAGCCTCGGCCAGGCGACGGAAGGTGAGGGTGAAGTCCGCCCCGTTTTCCGCCATCCGCGCGAGCAGATCGGCGGCGAGTTCGGCGTCGCCCTCGCGGGCGCGCGCGATCCCGATCTTGCGCACGATCCCCGCCCGGTAGGTGGAGCGGAACCGCTCGCCGAACTTCTCGAGCGTGGCCTGCGCGATCGGCGATCGCCTCCTCCTCCGCTGTCGGCGAGCAGGGGCAGCAAACGGTTTCCGCGAGCCGGGCGAGGTTCCAGAGCGGCGATCCGCGGCTGGTTGGCGTAGGCGTAGCGCCCGCCATGGTCGATCGAGGAGAACACCGCCCCCGGCTCGTACGCGTCGAGAAAGGCGCAGGGGCCGTAGTCGATGGTCTCGCCGGAGATCGCGCAGTTGTCGGTGTTCATCACCCCGTGCACGAAGCCGACCATCAGCCAGGCGGCGACGAGATCGGCTTGGCGTAACGCGACGCGCTCGAGGAAGGCGCGGTAGCGTTCCGGGGCGGGCGTGTCGGCCAGGTCGGGGTCGTGGCGGGCGATCGCGTAGTCGGCGAGGAGTCGAACCGAATCCGTATCGTTGCGGGCGGCGAAGTACTGGAAGGTGCCCACGCGGAGGTGGGAGGAGGCGACCCGCGTCAGCACCCCGCCGGGGAGCACGCGGTCGCGATACACCGCCTCGCCGGTGGCGACGACGGCGAGGCTGCGCGTGGTGGGGATGCCGAGGGCCGCCATCGCCTCGGAGACCAGGAACTCGCGCAGCACGGCGCCCAAGGGCGCGCGCCCGTCGCCCAGGCGCGAAAACGGCGTGCGCCCTGACCCCTTGAGCTGCAGGTCGCGCCGCACGCCGTCCGTGCCCACCACCTCGCCGAGCAGGATCGCCCGCCCGTCGCCGAGCGAGGGGACGAAGACGCCGAACTGATGCCCGGCATAGGCCTGGGCAAGCGGCTCCGCACCCCGCGGGGAGGCGGTTGCCGGCGAGGATCGCGGCCCAGGTCGTCTTCGTCAACCGCGCTCGGGGTCGAGGCCCAGAGCATCGGCAGAGGCCCTCGTTCAGCGCGATCAGGGTGGGTTCGGCGACCGGCGTCGGCGGCAGCCGGGCGTAGAAGCGCGCGGGCAGGCGGGCATAGGTGTTGTCGAACGGGATCCCCAGGTCAGCGTTTCGCGCAGGCTCGGTGAGGGGCTGGGCGGCCGGGGCGTCCATGGCTTCCCGACTAAGGCACTCGGGATTGTCGCGGCAAGGGCTTGTCCTCGGTCGTCACCTTGGTTACGGTGCGCCGCGCCTCGACCCCCGGAGACCGCGATGATCGACCTCTATGCCTTCGACACCCCAAACGGCCGCAAGATCAGCGTTGCCCTCGAGGAGATGGGCCTCTCGTACCGCGTGCATGTCGTCGACATCACCAAGGGCGAGCAGTTCGCTCCCGACTTCCTGAAGATCAGCCCGAACAACAAGATCCCCGCCATCGTCGACCACGATGGGCCCGGGCGGGGCGCCGATCAGCGTGTTCGAGAGCGGGGCGATCCTTCTGTATCTCGCCGAGAAGACCGGAAAGTTCCTGCCGAAGGACCTGCGCGCGCGGGTGCCGGTGTGGGAGTGGCTGATGTGGCAGGTGGGCGGGTTCGGGCCGATGCCGGGCCAGGTGCACGCCTACCTGCTGGTGGAGAACGAGGCTGATCGGCGTCACCCGCTCGAGCGGTATCAGAAGGAGACCAATCGGCTCTATGGCGTGCTCGATCGGCGGCTGGCGGGGCGGGACTTCGTCGCGACGGAGGGCGAGCCCTCGATCGCCGACTTCGCGATCCTCGGCTGGGCGTGGCGGCACGAGCGGCACCGGGTGAGCCTGGAGGACTACCCGAACGTGAAGGCGTGGTATCAGCGGATGATGAACCGGCCGGCGGTGCAGCGCGGCTTCGCGGTGCCGATGCGCCGCGCCGAGGCGGCGTGACGCGGGAGCGGCACTGCCGCTCAGCGCGCGTACAGGCGCGAGTCCGGCGGCTGAACCCCGTAGCGTGCGACGAGCCGCCACACATGGGGCGGCACCATGTGCCGCACGCGCCGGGGCCGCGCGCGCGGCAGCAGGAGAGCCGTCTCGATCGCCTTCATCTCCACCCGCGCACGGGCAAACTCGAGCCCCTTCGGCGCCACGTAAGGCATGATCCGCCCGACGATGGGCCTGAGCCACTTCGGCATCCGCCGCAGAGGCAGCCCCCCCGCCGCGCGGCGCGTGTTCTCGAGAAAGGCCTTCACCGGGCCGTCGCGCTTGCCGCGATCGGTCGGCGGAGCAACCTCGACCTCGTCGCTAAGCAGCGACAGGAGTTCCTCGCCGCGGGCGTTGCGCACGATCAGCCACTGCCGCCCCTCGCCCCCCATGTAGCCGACGACGAGATCGGCGAGCGCGTTCACGTAATCGACACAGGTGCGGCAGGTGAGGGGGAAGAAATCGGCGCGGCAGGTCGGCGATCGGCAGCATCACGGAACGGGATCGTCCGCACCCGCCCGTCCGCGTGGCGCAGTTCGACCAGCATGTCGGCGCGGAACTCGAGATAGGTGATGGAGGCGGGGTTCTCGTCGAGGAGCGCGAGGAAGCGGTGGAAGTTCTCGGTCGTCGTGTTGTCCGAACAGGGCGTGCCGATGACGTAGAGGCGCTCGAGCCCGAGCCGCCGTTCCAGCGCGCGCAGGGCGTAGACTTGGCAGGGAATGCCGATGACGGCGAGGCGGCGATAGCCGCGCGCCAGTGCCGGTTCGAGCAGGGCAAGCAGCGGCGCATAGCCCATGCGCATGCCGCGGCAGGCGGCCATGCCTTCCGGTTTCGTCACCAGACACCGGCACGGGCCGCCAGCGGTCCGCGGGGTCGGGGGCGACGGTGAGCACGGCGTCCGCCATCCCTGTCTCGAGCAGCCGTTCGGCCAACCCGGGTCGCGATCCCGGTCCACTGCGCGCCCGGGCGCGGGCGAGCGCAGGCGGGCGCGCACGAGACGCAGGAAGACGCCGAAATGGTCCTCGTCCGCCCGCGCCGGGTCGCGCGCCCGGCCATGCACCGCGGACTCAAGCCCGGCGTAGTCGGGGCGGATGAACTGGCAGGCGCGCCCGCACGCCTTGGCGTCGGCAAGCCGCGACACGCCGCAGTCGGTGCAGAGGTCGCGATGCGGGGCGGCGCGAAGGGGCACGGTTTCGACACCCGGGCCCCAGGGCGCCTCGCGCGGCGGGCGGCTGTCCATCCTGTCAGGCTAGCCTGACACTCGGCGGTCAAGGCCAGCCGTCGCCGCGCCCTTCACCCATGGGCGAGCGGCGTTGCCTCGCCCTGCCCCCGGCGGCATACCACGCGCACCTTCCGGGCGACCCTCTCGCCCGGCCCCCGACCGGGAGTGCGGCTCGCGCCATGATGTACTTCGCGCCGTGGAAGATCGCCTCGATCCTGGGCGGCATCCTGCTCGCGGCGCTGCTTCGCCGTGCCCTCGTTCGTGGACAAGGAGCGGCTCGGGGCGGCGGCGGAGTGGCTGCCCTGGCGGCAGATCCACCTCGGGCTCGACCTCAAGGGCGGCTCCTACCTCCTGCTCGAAGTCGACATGGCGGCGGTGATCCGCGAACGCCTCGACAACCTCGCGGATGGGGCGCGCACGCGGCTGCGCGGTGCCGGCATCGGCTACACCAACCTCTCCGCCGCCGACCGCGCGGTGACGCTGCGTCTCACCGACCCCTCCCGCGCGCCCGAGGCGCTTAGGCTCCTGCGCGAGCTCGCCAATCCCGATCACCACCGGCATGGGCGCGCAGCAGCCCGACCTCGAGGTCACCGCCTGCGCCGGACGGCCTCGTCACCCTCGCCCTCTCCGAGCCCTTGTTGCGCGAGAAGGCGACCCAGGCGGTGCAGCAGTCGATCGAGATCATTCGCCGCCGCATCGACGAGACGGGCGTGGTCGATCCGCTGATCGCGCGCCAGGGCGCCAACCGCATCCTCGTCCAGCTCCCCGGCGTGCAGGACCCGGAGCGGATCAAGCAACTCATCGGCAAAACCGCGCGCATGACCTTCCACCTGCTCGACGAGACGGCGGACGTGACCGCGCGCACGCCGCCGCCCGGGGTGATGTTCCTCGAGGGCGACCGCGGCCGCGGTGGCGCGCCGGAACGCTACGCCGTGCGCCGGCGGGTGGAAGTGGACGGCGCCAACCTCACCGACGCGCGGGCGGCCCAGAACCCCCAGACGGGGGAATGGGTGGTCAATTTCAGCTTCGAATTCGATCGGCACGCGCCGCTTCGCCGAGGTGACGCGCAACAACGTCGGCCGCCCCTTCGCCATCGTGCTCGACGACAAGGTGATCACCGCGCCGGTGATCCGCGAGCCGATCACCGGCGGGCGCGGCCAGATCAGCGGCAACTTCACCGCGGCCTCGGCGAACGACCTCGCCGTGCTGTTGCGTGCCGGCGCCTTGCCCGCGCCGCTGACGGTGGTGGAGGAGCGCACCGTGGGGCCCGAGCTGGGGGCGGATGCGATCCGGGCAGGGATGATCGCGCTTGCGGTGGGCTTCGTGCTCGTCGTCGCCTGGATGCTGCTGTTCTACGGCCTGTTCGGCGCCTTCGCCGTGGTCGCGCTGGTGGTGAACCTGATCCTGCTGCTCGCCGCGCTGTCGCTGATGGAGGCGACGCTGACCCTGCCCGGCATCGCCGGAATTCTTCTCACGCTTGGCATGGCGGTCGATGCGAACATCCTGATCAACGAGCGGATCCGCGAGGAAACAAGGCGCGGGCGTACGCCGCTCAATGCGATGGAGGCCGGGTTCAAGCGCGCCTACGCGACGATCCTCGACAGCAATCTGACCACGCTGTTCGCGATGGCGATGCTCTATGCCTTCGGCTCGGGCCCCGTGCGCGGCTTCGCAGTCACCATCTCGGTCGGCATCGTCTGTTCGATGTTCTCGGCGATCGTGTTCGTGCGGCTTCTGATGGTGCAGTGGTATCGCGGGCGCAGGCCTGCGGCACTGCCGGTCTGAGGGAGGCGCGCGATGCCGCTTCTTCGCCTCGTGCCGGACGGGACGAAGATTCCCTTCATGCGCGGCCGCCATCTCGGCCTTGCGCTCTCGGCCCTCCTGTCGCTCGCCTCGCTCGTTCTCGCCGTCTATCCGGGGCTGAACTGGGGCATCGACTTCAAGGGCGGCATCGTGCTGGAGGTGCGCACGCAGGGCCCGGCGGATTTCCCGGCGATGCGCGCCGCGATCGCCGATGCCGGCGTGGGGGGCGCGTCTCTGCAGCAGTTCGGCAGCCCCTCCGAGGTGCTGGTGCGGATGGAGGCCGGGGCCGACGAGGCGGGGCAGCAGCGCGCCATCGCCGCGGTCCGTTCCGCCCTCGAACAGGCGATCCCGGGCGCGCGCGTGGTGCGGGTGGAGGCGGTGGGAAGCCGCGTCTCGGCCGAACTCTTCGTCGCCGGCATGACCGCGCTCGCGATGGCGCTGCTCGCCATCCTGCTCTACATCTGGTTCCGCTTCGAGTGGCAGTTCGCGGTCGGCGCCGTCGTCACGCTGGTGCTCGACGTCACCAAGGCGGTGGGGTTCCTGGCGCTGACGCAGATCGAGTTCGACCTCGCCACCGTCGCCGCGCTTCTCACCATCATCGGCTACAGCGTGAACGACAAGGTCGTGGTTTACGACCGCATGCGGGAGAACCTGCGCAAGTACAAGGCGATGCCGCTGCGCGAGCTGATGGACCTCTCGATCAACGAGACGCTTTCCCGCACCATCGGCACCTCGGCGACCACCTTGCTCACCGTGCTTCCGCTCGCCCTGCTCACCACCGGCTCGGTCGGAGGGGTTCGCGTGGACGATGCTGTTCGGCATCGTGGTCGGCACGTCGTCCTCGATCTTCATCGCCTCGCCGATCGTGCTGCTCTTGGGCGAGAACAGGCTGCGCCGCGGGGTTGAGGCGCCGGCGGCGTCACCGGGTTCGGCGTGAGCGGAGGGCGGAGGGGCGAGGGTATGGCTCGCCCGGGCGGGCTCTCCGTTGCGCGGCTTGAGTGCCAGGTGTAGGAGCGCGCGGGTTTCGGAGGGGTGCCGGAGCGGTCGAACGGGCCGGTCTCGAAAACCGGTGTACGGGTTTCCGTACCGTGGGTTCGAATCCCACCCCCTCCGCCAGCAGGCGGGGCCTGTCTTAGGCGTTCTGACGAGGAACCGCCATCGGTTTACCCGGCAGGGTCTCCGCAGAACCAGATCACGTGTGTGATGCCCGGTCGAAGAGCGGGAGAGCCGAGACGAGATCCGCACAAGTACAGCAACGTGCCGGGCGCGGGGCGCGCTCTGTGCCGAGCCTGGGTCAGGCCCCATTCGGCGTGTTCGGCGACGAACCGGGCAGCACCCACTCCGCATCCGTAACGCCCCTCCGCAGCCCTCATCGGTCGGGTCGTCCCGGGCCGGCGAGTTCCAGCGCCATCCTGTGCAACTCGACCATACTGCGCCACGCAACGCAGCGACCAGTTGCGCCTTTGCGCCAGAGCACCTGCCTTCACGATGTGGCGCGCACGGGCCGCCGGGGCGGAACTGCCGAGCCTGTTGCCCGCTGCAAGTCGACAGGGGCCACAGTGCCGTCGACGAGCGGCAGTGCGCAGGCGCTGGATCGATCCGAGGCAGCTTGGCGAGGGCATGACGCGGGCCGCGCGCCGGGTCGACCAGCGACGGGTGTGGCATGCGGCGAGAGCATCGCCGCGGGACAGTCGCTTGGCCCCACCGCAAGGCGTGAGGAACCGTCGGGGAAGGCGCGGAAGCCCGGACGGTCGCCTTGCAAGCCGACGCGAGCTGCAGGACGGCAGAACGCGCGTCAGCGGACGGGCGTTGCGCAACGGTTCGGAGGCGGCCGACGGTCAATCCGGTTCCGCGATCGGTCTCGGACCGTCACACCGCGCCGGCGCGGAGTCTCCGGGTGCCGTCACGGCTGCACGGAAAACAGGAGGGAGCGGGCCCGACGCCTGCCCCCTCCTCTCGCCAAGCCGGGGTCAGTTCGTCGCTGCCGCCGGCTCGAGCCGGAACACCCGGCCGTGGATCTCGTCCGTCAGCACGTAGACGAACCCGTCGGGGCCCTGACGCACGTCGCGCACCCGCTGCCCGATGCGAAGCGATTCGTGCGCGGTCACCACATTGTCGCTGTTGACGACGATGCGGCGGATGTCCTGGGTCGCGAGACCTCCAGAGAAAAGGTTGCCGCGCCATGCCGGGAACTTGTCGCCGGTGTAGATCATCAGGCCCGACGGAGCGGTGGCGGCGGGAAACCAGACGAGCACGGGATCGATCATCCCGGGGGCGGAACGCTGGCCGGTGCCGATCTGTGCCGCGCCTGCATAGTCGCGGCCCCACGTGACGACGGGCCAGCCGTAGTTGCCGCCCGCGCGGATGAGGTTGAGCTCGTCGCCGCCGAGTGGCCCGTGTTCGGTGGCGAAGATCCGTCCGTCGGGATGCACGGCAAGCCCCTGCACGTGGCGATGCCCATAAGAGAACACTTCCGGCCGCGCCCCCTGACGACCGACGAACGGATTGTCGGGCGGCACGCTGCCGTCGTCGCGCAGACGCAGGATCTTCCCGAAGTGGCTGTTCAGGTCCTGCGAATACAGGCGGACAAGCTGGCCACCGACCGAGACCGGCGGATTGCCGCCGTCGCCGACGGAGAGGAGAAGCGTGCCATCCGGGAGCCAGGCGATGCGGCCGCCGTAATGCTGATACTCCGGCTTGCCCTGGCTCGTCTCGAAGATCACCTGCAGGTTCGACAGCCGCTGGCCGTCGAACGTCGCGCGGGCGAGACGGAGGCGGTTGTCCTGCGCCGTGCCGTGCGCATAGGTGAGGTAGAGGAGCCTGTTTTGCGCGAAATTCGGGTGAGGCGACACCTCGAACAGACCCGCCTGGAACACGAGGCCGCGTTCGGGCGCGACCAGCACTTGCGGCACGCCGGCGATCGGGGTGGGATCGAGCCGGCCGTTGCGGATCGCGCGAAGCCGGCCTGGACGCTCCGTCACCAGCGCGGTGCCGTCCGGCAGCCAAGCGATCGACCACGGATGCTCAAGCCCCTCCGCGACCGCGACTTGGCGATAGTCGAAGTTAAGCAGCGGATCACCAGCCGCCTGGAAGGTGGTTGGCGGGGCAGTCTGCGCCTGGATCGGCACGGTTGACAGGAGTGCGGCCGCGAAGGCGGCACCGGCTGCGACGCGAAGCATGACGTTCTCTCCCGTTGTTCTTCCCGGCGTCGAGGGGACCTCGTCGTCCGGGCACGGATAGGCTGCCGCAACACGCTGCATCCCTTCAACGGCAATGTCGCAAAGCGATCTGCACACCGCGGCGCGGCAACCCTCCGGGCAGCGGTTGCGCGACGAGTCTCGCAAAGCGCAACGATCCGTTTCCGCAAACGAGACAAGCCTCTGCGAGAATTCCGGCATCCGCAAGGCGGCCCTTCGCGTCGCCCCCCCGGGCCGCACGGGTACTTGTCGATGACGCCGCCACCGACCGTCTGGCGCCACCCGTGGGGCTCGGCTAACGTGGTCGCGCGGCAGAAGACCGCGAACGGGAGACAGCCATGAGCGAAACCTGGGAAGCGCCGTCGTTCGAAGAGATCCGGATGGACGCCGAAGTCGGCTCCTACACCGACGACCTCTCCGAAGACGAGGTCTGACAGCGTGCCGGCGATCGACGGCGATCGATCGCCGGCCGCTTCCGCCGAACGATGCTTCGCGCGTGTCCTTGGCTCCGCCGCGGGAGGAGGCTTCCCGCAGTGGAACTGCGGCTGCCGGCTGTGTGCGGGGGTGCGTTCCGGAACGATCTCGGCTAAGCCGCGGCTGCAGGAGAGCCTCGCGCTGAGCGCGGACGGCGACCGTTGGGTGTTGTTGAATGCGAGCCCGGACATCCGGGCCCAGATCGAATCGTTTCCCGCCCTGCACCCGCGGGCAAAGCGGCATACGCCGATCGCGGCGATCGTGCTGACCAACGGAGATCTCGACCACGTGCTCGGTCTTCTGTCCCTGCGCGAGGGACAGCGCCTCGCCGTCTATGCGACGGATCCGGTGCGACGCGGGTTCCTCGAGGGCAACACGCTCGCGCGGACGCTCGCACGCTTTCCGGACCAGGTCGTCTGGCGTCGGCTCACCGTCGGAGACGACATTCCGCTTGCGGACCCGGACGGCGTGCCGGTCGGTCTCGCGCTGCGCGCCGCGCCGGCGCCGGGGCGGCCGCCGCCGCACCTTGAGGGCGAGGCCCAGGAGGACCCGCTCGACACCGTCGGGCTGTCGGTGCGCGACGGGCGCGGCAGGCGCCTCTGCTACATTCCCGGGACGCGCGCGATCACCCCGGCACTGCGCGCTCTCGCCGACGGCGCCGACATCCTCTTCCTCGACGGAACGTTTTGGTCGGATGACGAACTGATCGCGGGAGGGCTCGGCAGCGCGACCGCGCGCAGCATGGGGCACCTTCCCGTCGGCGGGCCGGATGGCAGCCTCGCCCTGCTCGCTGGGCTCGCCGTCGGCCGTCGCGTGCTGATCCACCTCAACAACACGAATCCCCTCCTCGACGAGGACAGCCCCGAACGCGCGGCCGCAGTCTCGGCCGGCTGGGACGTCGCGGAGGACGGCATGGAGATTGTGCTGTGACGGACCCGATCGACCCGCTGAGGCCGCCCCTTCCCGAACCCGAGTTCGTCTCTTGGCTGCGCAACGAGGGGGCAGCGCGCTACCACGACCGGCACCCGTTCCATCAGCGGATGCACGCGGGTCAGCTGACCCGCGAGGAGATCCGGACCTGGGTTCGCAACCGGTACTACTATCAGACGCGCATCCCGATCAAGGATGCGATCATCCTTTCGAAATCCGAGGACCCTGCGTTCCGTCGCATGTGGATCAGGCGCATCCGCGAGCACGACGGGGAGGCGGAGGGCGAGGGCGGGCTCGATTTGTGGCTGCGGCTCGCCGCGGGTGTCGGGCTCGACGTCGCACGGGTGCGGAGCTGCGCGGATGTCCTGCCGGGCGTCCGTTTCGCCTGCGACCATTATGTCGCGCTGGTACGGGAACGGTCCCTGCTCGAGGCGGTTGCGTCCTCGCTGACCGAGTTCTTCTCTCCCGACATCATGACCAAGCGCATCGCCGCCTGGGAGACGCACTATTCCTGGGTCGACCCCGCAACCATCGCCTATTTCCGCAACCGCGTCGTCCAGGCCAAGGTAGACAGCGCGGAGGCGATCGCCTTCGTGGTCCGCCATGCCGACACCTACGCGAAACAGGCCGCCTGCGTGGCGGCGCTGATCCGCAAGACCGAGATCCTGTGGCACCTGCTCGATTGCATCGAGGCCGCCTGCCACGGCAGCCCGGCCTCAGCCGCGGCGTGAGGCGATGCGCCCGGATGCGAAGCCGCGTCTTGCGCCCCGGGCGCGGCTGCGCCCCGACCGGCTGACGGGCGGCATGCTCCTTCTCTATCCGGAGGCGGGGCTGAAGCTAAACGCGACCGCCGCCGCCACGCTGCAACTCTGCGACGGAACCCGGAGTTTTGCCGAGATCGCCGAGACCCTGGCAGAACGCTACGGGCGCGATGCCGAGGCGATCGCCGGCGAAGTCGGTCCTTTTCTCGACCAGCTCGTGGCGCGCGGGCTTGTGCTGGCCGGGCCATGACCGCGCCTCGCCCGTACACGCTCGTTGCCGAACTCACCTACCGCTGCCCGCTCCGTTGTCCCTACTGCTCGAACCCGCTCGACTGGGCGAAGCGGCGCGACGCCCTCGCAACCGAAGACTGGCTCCGCGTCCTGCGCGAAGCCGAGGCGCTCGGCGTGGTCAGCCTCAACCTCTCGGGCGGCGAGCCGCTCCTGCGCGAGGACCTGGAGACGATCCTGCGCGAGGCGCGCGCGCTCGATCTGTACACTACGTTGATCACCTCCGGCCTCCCATGCACAGAGGCGCGCCTGCGGAGCCTGGCGGAGGCGGGGCTCGACGCCGTGCAGCTCTCCGTGCAGGACGTGCGGGAGGAAGCGAGCGACCGCATCGCCGGCACACGCAGCTTCGCGCACAAGCGCGCCTTCGCCGGCTGGGTGAAGGCGCTCGGCCTGCCGCTCACCCTGAACATCGTCCTGCATCGCCACAACATCGCGCATGTGGCGGAGGCGATCGCCCTCGCCGAGGAGCTTGGCGCCGAGCGCCTCGAACTCGCCAACACGCAGTATCTCGGCTGGGCGCTGCCGAACCGCGCGGCGCTGCTGCCAAGCCCGCAGCAGGTCGCGGCGGCGCGCGACGTGGCGATCGCGGCGCGGGAACGGCTGCGCGGCCGCATGGACATCCTGTTCGTGCTGCCCGACTATCTGGCGGACCGTCCCCGCCCCTGCATGGACGGCTGGGGGCAGCGCTTCATCGTCGTCACCCCCGACGGCTTCGCCCTCCCGTGCCATGCCGCCCACAGCCTGCCAGGAGTTGCGTGGGACAAGGTGACCGAGCGTCCCTTGGGCGAGATCTGGCGCGACAGTCGGGGCTTCAACCTCTTCCGCGGCACGGAGTGGATGCGCGAGCCCTGCCGCAGTTGCGACCGCCGCCTCAAGGACCACGGAGGCTGCCGCTGCCAGGCCTTCGCGCTGACCGGGGATGCCGCGGCGACCGACCCCGCCTGCGCGCTCTCCCCCGACCACCGCCGCGTCCGCGCCGCGCGCGAGGAGGCGCGTGTGCGGCAGACGACCTTCCTCTATCGGGCGGCCCGGCCTCCCGCCGGCTAAGCCGGCGCCGGCCGCAACGCCAGTCGGTCAGCGGTAGAAGACGGTCGGAAGATAGAGCACGAAGCCCGGCCAATAGGTGACGATCAGGAGGGCGAGGAAGAGCGGCACCAGGAATGGCGCGATCGCGCGCGTGACGAACTCGAAGCTGCGGCCCGAGATGCGGGTGAGGATGTAGATCACCATCCCCACAGGCGGGGTCAGCAGCCCGATGACGAGATTGAGCGTCATGATGATGCCGAAATGCACGGGATCGACTCCGACCTTCGTCACCAGCGGAAGCAACACGGGGACCAGGATGGTGATCGCCGCGATCGTCTCCAGGAAGCAGCCGACGACGAGCAGGAGCGCGTTGACCAGGAGCAGAATGGTGAAGCGGTCTTGCGTGACGGCCAGCACGGCCTCGGCGATCTCCTCGCTCACCCGCGTGGTGGTGATCAGCCAGCCGAAGATCGAGGCGCCGGCGACGATCAGCAGCACGATCGCGGTTGTCTCGATCGTTTCCATCGAGACGCGGACGAGCCGGTTCCACCCGAGGCTGCGATAGGCGACGAGGCCGAGGAACAGGGCGTAGACCGTGGCGGCGATGGCGGCCTCGGTCGGCGTGAACAGGCCCGATTTCATGCCGCCGATCAGGATCACCGGCGTGAGCAAAGGCAGGACGCCGCGCCACGCCGCGCGGGCGAGGCGACGGAGGCGGAACTCGGCGTCGCGCGGGAAGTCGCGCAGCCGCGCCACCACCGCGACCCAGGCGAACAGGACGAGAGCGATCAAGAGCCCCGGCAGGATCCCGGCAGCGAACAGCTGCCCGACGGAGGTGTTCGCCATCACCCCGTAGATCACGAGCGGCAACGAGGGCGGAATGATCGGGCCGATGACGGAGGAGGCCGCTGTGATGCCGATCGAGAACCCGTCCGGATAGCCGTTGTCGCGCATCGCCTTGATCTCGATCGTGCCGAGGCCACCCGCGTCGGCAACCGCCGTGCCCGACATGCCGGCGAAGATGATCGAGGCGAACACGTTCACGTGGCCGAGCCCGCCGCGCGCCCAGCCCACGGCGGCGAGAGCGAAGTTGAAGATGCGGTCGGTGATGCCGGCGCTGTTCATCAGGTTGCCGGCCATGATGAAGAACGGCACGGCGAGCAGGGGGAAACTGTCGATCCCGTTCACCATCCGGTGCACGACGACGAGCAGGGGCAGGTCGCCGCTGAGCGCGACGTAGAGGAGCGAGGCGCCGCCGAGCGCGACCGCCACCGGCAGGCCGATCAGCAGCCCGGCGAGGAAGGAGGCGAAGAGGAGCGTGGTCATGGGCGGGAAGAAGCGGGGGCAGCCGCTGCGGCGGGGCCGCGGAACGCGGCCGCCGCATGCCAGGCGAAGCGGATGGTGGTGAGTGCGAGGCCGAAGGTCGCGACGTAATAGACGACGCCGAGCGGCACATCGATCACCACCATCGGCTGATGCCACATCGCCTGCGCGATCTCGAGGCAGAGCCAAGTGGCGAGGGCGAAGAAAGCCGTCGCGACGAGATCAAGCAAGAGCCGGAACCACCGTCGCGCCGCCCGCGGCAGGGCCAAGCCCGCGAGGTCGAGCGCGATGTGGCTGCCCTTCCGCGCCGCCATCGCCGCCCCGACGAAGGTGGTGCAGATGAGCAGGTAACGCGCGATCTCCTCGGTCCAGGCGATGGAGTCGTTCAGCACGTAGCGGGTGAAGAACTGCAGGAACACGACGGCCGCGAGCACCCAGAAGATCGCAAACGCGATCCAGTCCTCGATTCGCCAGTCGCCGGGCGGCTCGTGCAGCTCGCGCTCCTCCTGCTCGTGCAGGAGCCTTTCGTAGCCGGGCTCCTGTTCGGTCACGCCGTCCTGCGCGCCTGCGCCTTCGCCCGCCATGCGACTTCCCTTCCCTTTCGCCCGGTCTAGACTGCGCGCCGACGCGACGTGGACGACAGGACGGTGCCGGGGCGATGGCGAAACTCGTGCGGATCGAGATCGGCCTGATCGACCTTCCGCCGCGCACCGCGCGCAGCGACGCGATCCAGGCCTTCACGCTGCAGGAGACGCCGTTTGTCCGCCTGCGCGACGAGGAGGGGGCGGAGGGGACGGGCTACAGCTACACGATCGGAACGGGCGGGTCGTCCGTCGTCGCGCTCCTGCGCGACCACCTCGCACCGCGGCTGATCGGCCGCGACGCGGACGCGATCGAGGCGATCTGGCAGGACCTGTTCCGGCACACCCATGCCCTCTCCGTCGGGCCGCTGACTGCTCTTGCCCTTGCCGCAATCGACGTTGCGCTCTGGGACCTCCGCGGGCGACGGCTCGGCATCCCGCTCGCCCGGCTCGCGGGCGGGGCGAAGGAGGAAATCCCGGTGTACGACACGGAAAGCGGCTGGCTGCATCTCGACACCGAAGCCCTGGTCGAGGCCTGCGCGGCAGCGGCTGCACGCGGCTTTCGGGGCGTGAAGGTGAAGGTCGGCAAGCCGAGCCTGCGCCAGGACCTCGCCCGGCTCGAGGCCGTCCGCCGCGCCATCGGCCCCGAGGTCGAGCTGATGACCGACGCCAACCAAGCGTTCACGGTAGCCGAGGCGATCCGTCGGGCCGGCGCCTTCGAGCGCTCTGGGCTGGAGCTCGCCTGGTACGAGGAGCCGCTGCCGGCCGAGGACGTGGACGGCCATGTCCGCCTCGCCGCCGCAACGACGATCCCGATCGCCGTCGGCGAGAGCCTCTACCACCCCGCCCAGTTCCGTGACTATCTCGCGCGCGGCGCCTGCCGCATCGTGCAGGCCGATGTCGCGCGCATCGGCGGCATCACGCCATGGCTGAAGGTCGCGCACATGGCGGAGGCCTTCAACGTCGCGGTCTGCCCGCACTACCTGATGGAGCTTCATCTGCCGCTCTGCTGCGCGGTGCCGAACAGCGCCTGGCTCGAGCACATTCCGCAGCTTGAGGAGGTGACGGAAAGCCGCGTCGAGATCGTCGCCGGCAGCGCGCGTGCCCCTGATCGTCCGGGGCACGGAATCGAGTGGCACGATCGCGCGCTCTCCCGCCATCAACGCTTTTCGCCCCTCGTCGTATCCTGAGGAAGGCGGCGGCGACAGCGCGGGCCGCCGGCCGCCGCCTCGCCTCTCGGCTACAATCAGTTTGTGCGTGCGCCGAGCGCCTGCAGCCGGTCGTACTGCTCGCGCGTCCACCCCGCTCCCGCCTGCGGGTCGTTGTGCAGCGGCAGCGCGGCGGCGCGGAAGGCCGCGCGATCGGGGCGGGTCACCGTCTTGCCCTGCTGTTCGAACCATGCCGGCAACGTTTCCTCCGCCACCCGAATGGCGTAGGTCGCACGGTTCGCCGCCTCGCGCCACACCTCCTCGAACACCGCCCGGTCGGCGGGGGAAAGACGTCGCCAGAGATTGCCCGACGCGATGGTCAGCAGCGACTCGTAGATGTGGCCGGTGAGGTTGATGTGGCTCTGCACCTCGTAGAACTTCTTCGCCTGGATCGTCGGCAGCGGGTTCTCCTGCCCGTCCACCGTGCCGTTCTGCAGGGCGAGATAGACCTCGGCGAAGGCGATCGGGGTCGCGTTGGCTCCGACCGAACGGGCGAACATCAGGTAGAGCGGCGCCTGCGGCACGCGGAGCTTCATCCCCCGCATGTCCTCCGGGCGCAGGATCGGTCGGTTCGCGGTGACGTGGCGCGCGCCGTAGTAGGTCATCGCCAGGATCTTGTGGCCCGTCGCGCGGTCGTAGCCCGCCATCAGCTCCTTCAGCAGGTCGCTGTTGCGGTAGGCGAGCCAGTGGTCGAAGTCGCGAAACACGTAAGGCGCGTTGCTGATCGCGATCGGGCGGAAGCGGCTGCCGGCGAAGGCGGTGCCGGTGTAGATCATGTCGATCGTGCCGAGGGTCAGGCCCTCGTTGATCGCCGGCTCGTTGCCGAGCGCCGAGGCCGGGAAGACCTCGATCCGCCAGCGGTTGCTGGTGCGCTTCGCGATCTCCTCGGCGGCCCAGAGCGCCTCGGTGTGGTAGGGCTCGCTCACCTCGTACACATGGGCGAAGCGCAGCCTCGTTTGCGCCTCGGCCGGCAGGGCCGTGGCCAGCGCGAAAGCGGCAACGACTGCGGCGCGCAGCGATCGGAGCATGACGGATCCTCCCTCTCTTGCCGGTTGGCCCGGCGCCTCGGACAATCGCAGCATGGCCAACCCGATGGCTTGGCGCAATACGCGCAAGCTCCTCGGGCGCCGTTCGGGAGACGCCGGATGACCAGCCCCCCTCTCACCATTCGTCTCCACCCTGCGGATGGGGTGGTGATTGCCCGCACGGACATCCTGCCGGGCACGCCGATTCCAGGAGAAGGCATCATCGCGGCGACGCGGGTGCCGGCCGGGCACAAGATCGCCACGCGCGCGCACGCGCCGGGCGAGCCGGTGCGCCGCTACGGTCAGATCATCGGGGTGGCGACGGCGCCGATCGCCGCTGGGGAGCACGTGCACACCCACAACCTCGGCATGGGCGAGCACGAGCGCGACTACGCCTTCTGCTCCGAGGCGCGCCCGACCGCGTTCATCGACCCGCCGGCGACCTTCGCCGGCATCGTCCGCCCCGACGGGCGGGTCGCGACCCGCAACTACATCGGCGTGCTGACGACGGTGAACTGCTCGGCCACCGTCGCCCAGTACGTCGCCGACGCCTTCCGCCGCAACCCCTTCACCGGCCACGACCCCCTTGCTGCGTTCCCGAACGTTGACGGGGTCGTCGCGCTGACGCATCGGACCGGCTGCGGGATGAGCGACGACGAGCCCTTGCGGTTGTTGCGCCGCACCCTCGCCGGCTACGCCCGGCACCCGAACTTCGCCGCCGTTGTGGTGCTCGGTCTCGGATGCGAAGTGAACCAGATCGCCGGGTTGCTGGAGCAGGAGGGGCTTGCGGGCAAGCCGCGGCTGCGCGCGCTGACCATCCAGGCAAGCGGCGGCACGGCGAAGACGGTCGCCCGCGCCGTCGACTTCGTGCGCGAGATCCTGCCGGAGGCGAATGCCGTACGGCGTACGCCCGTGCCCGCCAGTCATCTCTGCGTTGCCCTCCAGTGCGGCGGGTCGGACGGGATGTCCGGCATCTCGGCCAATCCGGCCCTCGGGGCGGCGTCCGACCTCGTCGTGCGCCACGGCGGGACGGTGATCCTGTCGGAGACGCCGGAGACCTACGGCGCCGAGCATCTGCTGACGCGCCGCGCGGTCAGCGAGGAGGTCGGGCGCAAGCTCGTCGACTTGATGCGCTGGTGGGAGGACTACACCCGGCGCCAGGGGGGAGAGCTCGACGACAACCCCTCGCCCGGCAACAAGGCCGGCGGACTGACCACCATCCTCGAGAAGTCGCTCGGCGCCATGGCGAAGGCCGGCACGACGAACCTCGTCGAGGTGTACCGTTACGCCGAGCCTGTCACCGCAAAGGGCTTCGTGTTCATGGACACACCCGGCTACGACCCGGTCTCGGTCACCGGCCAGGTGGCGGGCGGAGCGAACCTCGTCTGCTTCACCACCGGCCGCGGCTCGGTGTTCGGCTGCAAGCCCGTCCCCTCGATCAAGCTCGCCACCAACACGCCGATGTTCCTGCGCCTTGCGGACGACATGGACATCAACTGCGGCACCGTCATCGACGGCGAGGAGACGGTCGCGCAGTGCGGCGAGCGCATCTTCCGCGAGATGCTCGCGGTGGCCTCCGGCAAGAAGACGAAGAGCGAGGCCTTGGGCTTCGGCGATCAGGAGTTCGCGCCCTGGGTGCTCGGCGCGACCATGTGAAGGCGAGGAAGCCCCTCCGCCGGCGGCGACTGGGCCGGGGCCTAGTCGTTCCCGATGCGGTCCGTCTTCGGCGATCGCCGCCCCGCGGAAGGACGTTGCGGCTCGGCGGCCGCATCGGCCGCAAGCTGCCGCTGCAGCCAGGCGCGGAAGCGCCGTACGGGCTCGTCCGGGTTGGGCCTGAAGACGAGGGCGTGGTTGACGATGCGGGGATCATCGGTCCGCCAGCGGAACGGGTGAACCAGCCGCCCGTCCGCCAGTTCGCGTTCGGCGAAGCGGGTGGAGTCGAGCGCGACCCCCACGCCGTCCACGGCGGCGGCGATCGCGAGGAAGGAGCGGTCGAAGCGGGGGCCGGCGCGGCCGATCCCGGGATCGACCCCGTTGCGCGAAAGCCACTCGGGCCAGCGGATCGTATTGTAGGAGGAATGGATCAGCACCGCCTTGGCGAGGTCGGCCGGTTGGCGCAGCCTGCGCGCCAGAGCCGGGGAGCAGAGGGGGGCGATCCGCTCCTCGCCGAGGGGAACCGCGATGAGCCCGCGCGGCGGCGGATGCCGCGGCAGATAGACGATGTCGCACGCTGCCTCGCCACGCGTAAGGTCGGCGGGCTCCGGCGAGGCCGACAGCACGACGTCCAGATCCGGGTTCGCCGCGATGAAGTCGGCAAGGCGCGGCGCGAGCCAGGTTGCGGCGAAGGAAGGCGCGGAGTGGATGCGCAGACCTCTCCGTTCGCGCAGGCCGAAGGCGCGGAGGGCATCGGCCAGCCCGTCGAAGGCCGAGGCGGTGGCGCGCGCGAGCCGCTCGCCCGCCTCGGTCAGGGCCACGCGGCGCGGCCCGCGCACGAACAGCGCGACGCCGACGCGGCGCTCGAGCGCACGGATCTGGTGGCTCACCGCGCTTGGTGTGAGCGCCAGCGCATCCGCCGCGGCGCGGAAACTGCCGAGCCGCGCGGCAGCATCGAAGGCGCGGAGCGCGGTCAACGGCAGATGCGTCGGCACCCCCTCCTCCCGCCCTTGCTGCGATGAATTCCTTTCAACGGTGCGACGAGAAATCGTCGTTTGCAAGACAGGGCCCCGATGGCGTTCGCTCCCGGCAACGACGAGGGGGAGGAACGGTCCATGGCGCTGCTCGCGGGGCGGGTCGCCGTCATCTCCGGTGCGGCAAGCAAGCGAGGCATCGGGCGCGCGACCGCACGGCTTTTCGCCGAACAGGGCGCGCATGTCGCGGTCTTGGACCTGCGCGCGGCGGAGGCCGAGGAGGCCGCGTCCGACCTTCGCCGGAGAGGGTCACCTCGGCCTTGCTTGCGACGTCACCGACAAGGCCGCCTGCGACCGCGCCGTCGCCGCGGTGCTGGCCCGCCATGGCCGCATCGACATCCTGGTCAACAACGCCGGCATCACCCAGCCTCTGCGCATCATGGACATCACGCCCGCCGACTACGATGCGGTGCTCGATGTGAACCTGCGCGGCACGCTCTATCTCAGCCAGGCGGTGATCCCGCATATGCGCGCGCGGCGTCAGGGCGCGATCGCCTGCATGTCGTCGGTCTCGGCGCAGCGCGGCGGCGGCATTTTCGGCGGGCCGCATTATTCTGCGGCGAAGGCGGGCGTGCTCGGGCTTGCCAAGGCGATGGCGCGCGAACTCGCGCCCGACGGGATCAGGGTGAACTGTGTGACGCCGGGGCTGATCGCGACCGACATCACCGGCGGCAAGCTCACCGAGGAGATGAAGGCGAAGATCCTGGAGACCATCCCGCTCGGCCGCCTCGGCGAGGCGATCGACGTCGCGCGCTGCTTCCTGTTCCTCTGCTCCGATCTCTCTTCCTACGTCACCGGCGCCGTGATCGACGTCAACGGCGGCATGCTCATCCACGGCTGAAGGGAGACGACGATGCCGGCACGACCGCGCAAGAACGTCGACAACGCCCTGCTCGCCGAGAAGGCGAAGATGATCCGCCGCGAGACGGTGAAGCTCACCGACATCTGCGGCTCCGGGCATTACGGCTCGGCCTTCTCGATGGCCGAGCTCGTCGCCGCCCTCTACTACGAGTTCCTCCACGTCGATCCGCGCAACCCGGATTGGGCGGATCGCGACCGCTTCACCATGGGCAAGGGCCACGCCGCGATCGGCCACTACCCGGTGCTCGCCGACTTGGGCTTCTTCTCCTGGGACGAGCTCTACACCTACACGCGCCTCGGCTCGCCCTTCGGCGACCACCCCGACATGCGCAAGGTGAAGGGAGCCGACTTCTCCTCGGGCTCGATCGGCCACAACCTCTCCGTCTCCGTGGGCATGGCCTTGGGGCTCCGCCTGCGCGGGTCGCCGGCCCGCGTCGTCTGTCTGATGGGAGACGGCGAGCAGGCGGAAGGGCCAGGTCTGGGAGGCGGCGATGAGCGGCGCGCATTACCGCCTCGCCAACCTGGTCGGCATCGTCGACATCAACAAGGTGGGCTCGGATGGGGTGGTGGCGGAGACGATGAACAACGAGCCGCTGGATGCGAAATGGGCCGCCTTCGGCTGGCGGGTGCGGAGGATCGACGGCCACGACCTCGATCAGGTCTGCGACGCTCTCGATTGGGCGCTGAACCGCGCGGAGGACCGCCCGAGCGTGATCCTCGCCGACACGGTGGCCGGCAAGGGCGTTTCGTTCATGGAAGGAACCTGGCAGTGGCATCTCGGCTTCCTCGGCCCTGCCGACCGCGACCGGGCGCTTGCCGAGATCGAGCGGGGGATCGGCTGACATGACGACCGCACCGACGCCGGCTTCGGGCCGCGCGGCCTACGCCGCCATCCGCAACCCGGCCGTGGACATGAGCGAGTCCACGGTGAAGCCCGGGTTCGACGATGCCTCCTGGGACATGGTGGGAAGCCTCAACCTCTCGCTTCAGCTTCCCACCGGGGCGGTGCTGATCGAGCTCGCCGAGCAGGGGCGAGACGACATCGTCGTGCTGACGGCCGATCTCGGCCGGCCGACCCAGGTGATCAACTTCGGCAAGCGCTACCCGGAGCGCTACTTCAACTTCGGCATCGCCGAGCGGAACATGATCGGTGCTGCGGCGGGCCTCGCCACCGTCGGCTTCACCCCCTTCATCTCCAACTACTCCTTCTTCCTTGCGCTGATGGGGGCGGAGAACATCCGCAACGACCTCGCCTACACCGACCTCAAGGTGCGCATGGTGGGGACCCACTCCGGGATCGCGATGGGCTTCTACGGCACCTCGCACCACTGCCTCGAGGACATCGGCCTGTTGCGCGCCATCGCCAACCTCACCGTGATGGCGCCGTGCGACGCCAACGCCATCCGCGCCGCCCTTCCCGCCATGCTCGACCACCCGGGGCCCGTCTACTTCAGGGTCGGCCGCGGCCGCGAGGCGCCGGTCTACGGGTCGCCGCCGGCGTGGCGGGCGGGCGGCTCCCACGTCCTGCGCGATGGCCGCCACGCCACGGTGTTCGCGATCGGCAACCTCGTGAAGGCGTCTCTCGATGCGCACGACATCCTCGCCCGCGAGGGCATCGGGCTCAGGGTGGTCGATCTCTACTCGATCAAGCCGATCGACCGCGGGGTGATCCTCGCCTCGGCGCGCGAGCACGGGATCCTCTTCTCGGCCGAGGAGCACAATGTGGTCTCGGGGCTCGGGTCGGCGATCGCCGAGGTGCTCGACCGAAGCGGGCGCGAGCGGCGCGGCTCGTGCGCATCGGCATCGAGGACCAGTACGCGATCCTCGGCCCGCCCACGCATCTCTACCGCCACTATGGACTTGATGGCGAGGGCGTGGCGGCCAAGGTGAGAGTTGCGCTCGGCAAGACCGGCTGAACCGGCGGGCGAGCGAGAGGAAACGGGAGAGAACCAAGACGGGAGACACGGAACCATGACACTGCGAACCAGCCGCCGCGCGGCGATCGCCGGCACCGCCGCCCTGCTCGCGACCCCCGCCATCGTCCGCGGCCAGGGCCAGCTTCGCCTCACGCTGGGCCACGGTGCGGCGCGCGGCAACCCGCGCTGGGTGGCCGCCGACCACTTCGCCGAGCTGTTGCGTAACCGCACCAACGGCCGCATCGAGGTGCGTGTGGCCGGAGCGGCGCAGCTCGGCGATGATCTCGCCATGCTGACGGGGCTGCGCACGGGCACGCTCGACATGTCGGTCAACAGCCAGGGCCCGTCCTCCAGCCTGGTGCCGGAGATGGCCGCTCTCGGCCTGCCCTTCCTGTTCGCCACCAATCCCGCCGCCTACCGCGTGGTGGACGGGCCGATCGGCCAGGAGCTCGCGAAGCGGTTCGAGCCCTTGGGTCTGCTCCTCATCGGCTACTGGGACAACGGCATCCGGCATGTGACGAATTCGCGCCGTCCGATCCGGGTGCCCGAGGATCTGCGTGGGCTGAGGATCCGCACGCCCGCCGACCCCGCGACCATCGACACCTTCCAGGCCCTCGGTGCGGCGACGCAACAGATTGCCTTCAGCGAGCTCTACGTCGCCCTGCAGCAGGGCGTGGTGGACGGCCAGGAGAACCCGCTCGCCAACATCCACTCCTCCAAGCTTCACGAGGTGAACCGCTTCATCTCCCTCACCGCGCACAAGTGGGAGTGCTCGCCCGTTCTGGTCAGCCGCATCGCGCGGGCGCGTATCCCGGACGCGGACTGGCGGCTGATCCTCGACGCGATGAAGGAGGCCGAGGCCCTCAACCGCCGCCTGATGCAGGAGAGCGACGTCACCTTGCTTGCCGAATTCCGCGCCAACCCGAACGTCGCGGTGAACGAGGCCGACCAGGCGGCGTTCCGTCAGGCGACGGCCGTGGTGCTGGACAACTGGGAGAAGAAGCCCTTCGGCGCCTTCGTCCGCCAGGTGCGCAACGCGGCGACGGCGTGAGCGGTGGCGCGCGCGCCGGGCTTCGCGCGCGCGGCTGCTTGCCGCGGCGGAGGAGGCGGACCGCGCCGCCGGCCTCCTCTGCCGCATCGTCGTGGTGGCGACGGGGGCGGCGATGCTCGCCGTGCTCGCCGCCAACGTGATCGCGCGCTACGTGCTCGCCCAGGGCGGCTTCCGCTGGGTGCAGGAAATCCCGGAGCAGCTCTTTCCTTGGTTCATCGCCGCCGGCGCGGCGATCGCGGCGCGCGAAGGGGCGCACATCTCGGTCGATCTCCTGCCGCGCGCGCTGTCGGAGGGGGCGCGGCGCCGCGCTGCTCGTCGTTGTGCACGCCATCATCGTGGTCGCCTATGGTTGGCTCGGGACTGCTGGCGCTGGAGGTGGCGGAGATCGCGGCCTTCCAGCGCAGCACCATCCTCCGGCTCTCCGGCAGCTACGGGTACTGGGCGCTGGCGGCAGCTGCCTTCCTCATCGCGCTGGCTTCCGTCACGGTCGCACTCCGTGTCGCGGTGCGCGGCTCCGAGCATGCCGTTCGCGCCTCCGTCGCCGGGGCATGGGCCATGAGCGGCGTGCTCGCCCTCGTCTTCTTCGTCCTGCTCGCGCTCTCCGTCCCGGTTGCGCACACCCTGGTCATCGCCTCCGGTGCGGCCCTGCTCGCCGACGGCACGCTGCCGCTGTTCCTTGTCGTGCAGCAGATGTTCGGGCAGACGCAGTCCTTCCCGCTCCTGGCCCTGCCGTTCTTCATCCTCGCCGGCAACCTGATGATGGCGGGAAGGCTCGGCGAGGCGCTGATCGGCTTCGCCTCCGCCCTGGTCGGGCGTTATCCCGGGCGGGCTTGCCGCCACCACCGTGGTCGGCTCCGTCGTCTTCGGTGGCGTTTCGGGCTCCGCCGTCTCCGACGCCTCGGCGCTGCGGCTCAGTGCTGATCCCCTGGCAGGTGCGCGAGGGCTACCCGGCGGGCTTCGCGGCGGCGAACAACGCGGCGGCGGCGACCATCGCGATCCTCATCCCGCCCTCGATCCCGATGATCCTGTACGCGCTCGTCTCCAACGTCTCGGTCGGCGCGCTTTTTCTCGCCGGCGTGCTGCCGGGGCTGATGCTGGCGGCGGGGTTCCTGCTCGTCTGCCGGCTTTCGGCCGGCTTGCGCGGCTTCCCACTCGCCGCCGACCCGCCGGGCCGGCGGCGCCTCGCCCGGCGCGCGCTCACCGCCTCGCCCGCCCTCGCCATGCCGGTGCTCGTGCTCGTCGCGCTTCGTTTCGGCATCGCCACCCCGACCGAGGTCTCGGTGATGGCGGTGCTCTACGCTCTTGCCGCCGGCCTCTTCCTCTACCGCGACCTCACGGCGAGACGAATCTGGCACGCCATGGTCGCTGCCGGCTCGGCCACGGGCGTGGTGATGCTCGTCATCATGGCCTCGGCCGCGGTCGGCTGGATCATGGCCTTCGTGCAGGCGCCGCAGGCCTTCGCCGCCTGGGCGAGCGAGACCTTGCGCGAGCCCTGGGCGATCATCCTGGCGATGAACGGCATCATGCTGATCGCCGGCATGTTCATCGATCTGCCGGCGGCGATCCTCCTGCTCGGGCCGATCTTCGTCCCCCTCGCGCAGGGGATCGGGCTCGATCTCGTCCAGCTCGGCGTGATCATGGTGCTCAATCTCGCGATCGGCCTCTACACCCCGCCGGTCGGGACCACGCTGTTCATCTCCTCGACCATCGCGCGCGCCTCGATCGTGACGACGACGCGCGAACTCTGGCCGTTCTGGCTGGTCGGGCTCAGCGTGCTCTTGCTGTTCAGCTACGTGCCCGCGCTCACCATCCGTCTGTAAGCGGACACCGAAAGAGGGTTGCGGCGATCGGCCTCGGCTCGATGGGACTGGGGGCGGCGCGGTCCCTCCGCGACCTCGACCCTGCCGTCCGGCGCGGGGCGAAGGGGGGCGGCCGAGGGCAAATGGAGAAGCCTGGCGGCTTGAGGCGGCGTTTTCCCGGGCTGAGGCCGGCCCCACCGATCCCGCGCAGGGGCGGGGACGATGGATGGCGCGCGATGCAGTGTCTCCACGGCAGCCGATGAGCGAAGAAAAGACTGCCCGCATGAAGGCCGCTCGTTCCCCTTGGCCCCACACCCTCGCCGTGCGGGACGTGCCGGCGTCGGAACACCATGGCGTCGATCGCGCCCTCCTGCGCATCGCCGCCGGCATGTTTGGCAACGCCCTCGATGCTCCTCACGGCCACGACCCGCTCCACGACCCCCGCATATTCCCGGCCACGAGGCGTTCGGGCCGACCGACGACGGCAGGCGTGTCGTCGTCGACCCGCTGATGCCGTGCGGCCGGGGCGACCGCTGCCTCGAGGGGCGGACGCATCTCTGCCGCCATCGCCGGATGGTCGGCAGGCAGGATCCGGGCTGCCTCGCGCAGGCGATCGCCGTGCCGAGGCGAACCTGGTCCCGGTTCCGGAGGGGACGTCGGACGCGGCCGCCGCGTTGACCCAACCTGCCGGCTGCGTGCTGCATGGCCTCGCCCGCGCCGTGCGCTCTCGTGCCCAGCCGGTGGGGGAGAGGCAGGCGCTCGTCCCGGGCGGCGGCGCGATTGGGCCGATCGCCGCCCTCTCCCCCATCGCCTGGGGGGGTCGCCAGGCGAGCCTTGCCGAGACCCGGCCCGCAGGGCGGGAGGCGGCACGGCGCGCCGGCGTGGCCGAGGTGTTCGCCGCGCGGCGGACCCCCGCGCCGGAGAGCCTTTTCGACCTCGTCTCCGATGCCGTCGCCTCGGGCGTGATCCGGCGCGCCGCCTCGGCGGCGGTTGCTCCCTGGGGCGACCTTGTGCACATCGGCTTGCCGGACTGCGAGGCCGGGCTCGACACGCGCCGCATGACGCTGCAGGAGGTCGCTCTGGTCGGAAGCCTCTCCTCTACCTGCGCCGATTTGCGCGCCGCGCCCGAAGCGCCTTCCCGCGACGTGTCGGGTGATCTCTCCCGGGTCGAGGAGCGGGCGCTCTCGGATCGCGGCGCCGCCTGCGCGGAAGCTGGCGGGCTGTTGCGCGGCCTCGCCGAGGATCATCCTCCGGCCGTGAGAGGGCGGATCCTCGCTCTCCGCGACCGCCTCGACGCCGGTCCTGCCGGGGGCGGCCTTCGCCTTGGTCGTGGCGCTCGCCGCCGCCTTCGTCGCGGCCACCCATGGCGGGCCGGTCGTGCTGTTCGCCCTGCTGGTCGGCATGGCGTTCAATTTCCTCGGGGCGGAGCCGCGTTTCGCGCCGGGTCTCGCCTTCGCCGCGCGCACGGTGCTGCGCCTCGGCGTGGCTCTCTTGGGGGCGAGGATCACGCTCGGCGAGGTGACGGCTCTGGGCTGGGGAACGCTTGGCCTCGGTCGCCCTGATCGTCGCGGCGACGATCCTGTTCGGCCTCGTCGTCGCGCGCACGATGGGGCTCAGCGCCGCCTTCGGCACGCTGACGGCCGGGGCGGTGGCGATCTGCGGCGCCTCGGCGGCGGTGGCGATCGCCTCCGTGCTGCCGCCGCGGCCGGGGGCGGAGCGCGAGGTGGCCTTCACCATCGTCGGCGTCACCACCCTCTCCACGGTGGCGATGGTGCTCTACCCCGTGCTCACCGGCGTGCTCGGGCTTCGACGACCGCATGGCGGGGGTGTTTCTCGGCGCGACCATCCACGACGTCGCGCAGGTGGTGGGGGCGGGGTTCAGCGTCTCGGCCGAGGCCGGCACGGCGGCGACGGTGGTGAAGATGCTGCGCGTCGCGCTTCTCGTGCCGGTCGTGTTCGCGGTCGCCCTGGTTGCGCGGCGTCTTTCCGGGCCGGCCGCGAGGGCGGCGAAGCGGCCGCCGCTCTTGCCGGCGTTCCTGCTCGCCTTTCTCGCCCTCGTCGCGGCCAACAGCCTCGGGCTCGTTCCAAGCCCCGCCCAGGCCTGGCTTGCCGAGGCCTCGCGCTGGTGCATCGTCGTCGCGATCGCCGCCCTTGGGGTGAAGACCTCGCTCGCCTCCCTCGCCGAGGTGGGGCGGCCGGCGATCCTGCTCATGGTGGCGGAGACCCTCTTCATCGGCGGGGCCGGCGTTGCGCTCGTCGCCGTCTGAGCGACCGCTGCGGGCTCAGTGCTCGAAGAGATCGGGCGAGTCGAAACCAAGGAGGTCGAGTTCGGCCCGCGCGGGCAGGAAGCTGAAGCAGGCTTCCGCCAGCGCGAGCCTTCCCTCGCGCGCGAGCAGGCCCTCGAGCCTGGACTTCAGAGCGTGCAGATGGAGGACATCGGAAGCGGCATACGCGAGTTGCTCCGGAGCAAGCTCCACCGCGCCCCAGTCGGAGGACTGCTGTTGCTTGGAAAGTTCGACGCCGAGCAGGTCGCGGCAAAGATCCTTCAGCCCGTGCCGGTCGGTGAAGGTGCGGGTGAGCTTGGCAGCGACCTTCGTGCACCAGCACGGCGCGGCGACGACGCCGAGGGCGTGCCGCAGGATGGCAAGATCGAAGCGCGCGAAGTGGAACAGCTTCAGCCGGGCGGGGTCGCCGAGCAGGGCCTTGAGGTTGGGGCAGTCGACGCCGCGCCCGCCCAAGGCGGGCGGAATGAGCTGCACGAGGTGCACGACCCCGTCGCCCGCGGAGAGCTGCACGAGGCAGAGCCGGTCGCGATGGGGGTTGAGCCCCATCGTCTCGGTATCGACGGCAATCACCGGCCCGAGATCGAGCCCGGGCGGAAGGTCGTGCCGGTGGAGGTGGACGGTCGCGCCACCGAGGAACAGCGTGTCCATGCGCGGGAGGAATCGGAAGCAGCGTCGAGTGGGAAGGAACCACGGACACGGCAGCCTCGCAACGGCGGAAGGCCTGCGAAGCATCGCGGTCGCGGGCTCGGCTCCTGCCGAGTTTTGCGTCGTTTCGATCCTCTGGCCCGTCCGGGCTGTGCTGCCGGCCCGGGCGTTCGGCAGGCCGGCTCAGCCTGACCGGCGCGCCCTTCGCCTGCGCCTCGCGGCGTGGACTTCCCTGCCGAGGCGGTGAAGCGCCGCCGGGTCACCCGGTCGCAGACGCGCCAATGGTCTTTGTCCTTGGGGGGCGGCGCGCCCCGTCGGAGCATGCCGCACGCGGTGCATGGCGAAGGCCGCACACGCCTCGGCGCCGAAGCGCTGCGGGGCGGAGCGGAACGACGGCGCGAGGGGCGGACGAGGCTGATGCGACCGTCCCGCGCGCTCGCGGCGCGCCCCTCTATTCCGGAACTGTAAGAACGGCACGCTTGGCCCGTCCCGCGCGCTCGCGGCGCGCCCCCTTCCGTGTGCCGATGGTGATGGCCCACGGAACGCTTCCCGTACGCTCGCACCTTCCCTGGCGGCGCCCTTCAGCCGGACCGACGAAGGACGCGCGCTCTGGCCGCCGACGACAGTTGTGGCGGTTGCCGCCGCGCACGGCCCCAAATGGTGCCCAGGAGAAGACTCGAACTTCCACGGCCTCGCGGCCACAGGTACCTGAAACCTGCGCGTCTACCAGTTCCGCCACCTGGGCACGGGCTCTGGCGAACGCGAGTGGATAGAGCGCCCGGCCTGCCCCGTCAACGGCCGGGCGCGGCCTTGCCGCGCCGCCGGCGCCCCCCTTATGCACCGCGCGAACGGCTGAGGAGGAGCGCGGAATGGTGGCCGAGGAGCGCAGGGTGGCGACGGTGTTCGGTGGCTCCGGTTTCATCGGCCGCTACATCGTCAAGCGGCTCGCCCAGCGGGGCTTCATCGTGCGCGTCGGCGTGCGCGACCCTGACCGCGCGAACTTCCTCAAGCCGATGGGGGCTTTGGGCCAGATCGTGCCGATGGCGGCGTCGGTGCGGGAGGAGGCCGCAGTCAGCGCCCTCGTCGCAGGAGCGCAGGTGGTGATCAATTGCGTCGGCATCCTGTACGAGACCGGCAGTCAGACTTTCCAGGCCCTGCACGCCGAGGCTCCGGGCCGCATCGGCCGTGCCGCCGCCGCGGCCGGGGCCAAGCACGTCGTGCATGTCTCGGCGATCGGCGCCGATGCCGCGAGCCCTTCGGTCTATGCCCGCACGAAAGCGGAAGGCGAGGCCGCCCTGCGCGCCGTCTTCCCCGAGGCGGTCGTGCTTCGGCCTTCGATCGTGTTCGGGCCGGAGGACAACTTCTTCAACCAGTTCGCCGCCCTCGCCCAGGTCCTGCCGGCCCTGCCGCTGTTCGGCGGCGGCACCACCCGGTTCCAACCGGTCTATGTCGGGGACGTCGCCGATGCGGCGATGGCCGCGCTCGATCGCGCCGAGGCCGCCGGCAAGACCTACGAGCTCGGCGGGCCGAGGGTCTACAGCTTCCGCGAGATCCTCGAGTTCATCCTGCGCACGACGGGGCGGAGGCGCTTCCTCCTCCCCGTTCCCTACTGCGGTGGGGGCGCTGCAGGCGCGTCTGTTCGAACTCCTGCCCAAGCCGCTGCTGACGCGCGACCAGCTCCTTCTTCTGCAGCGCGACAACGTGGTCTCGCCCGGCGCACTGACTCTCGCCGATCTCGGCATCACACCGAAGGCGGTGGAGGCGATCGTGCCCACCTATCTTGCGCGCTTTCGCCGCGGGGGGCCGCGGGCGCCGGCGCCGGCATGAAAGGTCCGAAACGGACCGATCGGTTGTGCGTCGGTTCACCCGCTAGCACGGAGTGTGTCAGGACTTGGGCGCGACCCTGCCATGAAGGTCCGAAGCGGACCTGATTGTCCAATTCTGTCTCCTCGTCGCCGGAAGAAGACCGTATAAGACCGAAGCCCCGGCGCGGCCGGGCCTCCCGCCCGACGGGGCTGGCCACTGCCAGCCGTCCCGCCGACGCGGGCCGAGCGAGGGAACGGGCATGGCCGAACGAATGCTGAAGTTCGTCTCGACACCGCAGCGCACGCCCGACAAGCGGCCGGTGCAAGCGCGGGCGCAGGATTGGGACGAGATCTATCGCGCGTTTTCGGCCGAGCGCGCCGCCGAGCAGGCCTCCCGCTGCAGCCAGTGCGGCGTGCCCTTCTGCCAGGTGCACTGCCCGCTCGGCAACAACATCCCCGACTGGCTGAAACTCACCGCCGAGGGCCGGCTCGAGGAGGCCTACGAGATTGCCGCCGCCACCAACACCTTCCCCGAGATCTGCGGCCGGGTCTGCCCGCAGGACCGGCTTTGCGAAGGCCACTGCGTGATCGAGAAGGGCTTCGAGAGCGTCACCATCGGCGCGATCGAGCGCTACATCACCGACACCGCCTGGGAGCGCGGCTGGGTCACACCCCCAAGGCCCAGGCGGGAACTGCCGTACTCCGTCGGCATCATCGGCGCGGGCCCGGCAGGGCTCGCTGCCGCCGACCAGCTCCGCCGCAAAGGCTACGCCGTGCACGTCTACGACCGCTACGACCGGGTGGGCGGGCTGATGATCTACGGCATCCCCAACTTCAAGCTGGAGAAGGCCGTGGTGCTTCGGCGCTGGCGGCAGTTCGAGCAAGGCGGCATCGAATTCCACCTCGGCTGCACGGTCGGACGCGATGTTTCGCTCGCCGAACTGCGCGCCCGCCACGACGCTGTCCTGATCGCCACCGGGGTGTACAAGGCGCGCGACCTGGGCGGCCCGGGCGCGGGCCTCGCCGGCATCGTGCCCGCGCTCGACTACCTTACCGCCTCCAACCGCAAGGGGCTCGGCGACCATGTGCCAGACTTCGAGGACGGGCGGCTGAACGCCGCCGGCAAGCGCGTGGTGGTGATCGGCGGCGGCGACACCGCGATGGACTGCGTGCGCACCGCGATCCGCCAGGGGGCGACATCGGTCACCTGCCTCTACCGGCGCGACCGCGCCAACATGCCGGGCTCCGTGCGCGAGGTGAAGCACGCCGAGGAGGAGGGAGTGCGGTTCGTCTGGCTTGCCGCCCCCGAAGCGTTCCTCGGCGAGGGGCATGTGCGCGCGGTGCGCGCGGTGCGCATGCATCTCGGCCTCCCCGACGCCACGGGGCGCCAGCAGGTGGAGCCCATCCCCGGATCCTCCTTCACCCTCGAAGCCGATCTCGTCATCAAGGCGCTCGGCTTCGATCCGGAGGACCTTCCAGCCCTGTTCAACGAACCTGCGCTCGAAGTCACCCGCTGGGGCACGATCAAGGTCGATCACCGCACGATGATGACCTCGCTGCCCGGCGTGTTCGCTGCCGGCGACATCGTGCGCGGCGCCTCGCTCGTGGTGTGGGCGATCCGCGACGGACGCGACGCGGCGGCCGAGATCCATGCCTGGATCGGCGCCCATGCCGGCGCGCGGCACGCCCTCGCGGTAGCCGCGGAATGATCGCCGCGCGTGGCCGTCTGGCGGAGCTTGGCCGCCGCTCTTGGCCCTTCTCCTCGCGCTCGCCTCACCGCTCGCGGCGCAGGCGCCAAACGCCGAGGAGGAGGCGAAGCGCATCCTCGTCGTCACCGGTCTCGTCGATCAGATCCGGGAGGGCGGCCCGCAGCTTGCCGAGCAGATCGAGGCGCATCTGCGCCAGCGCAACCAGGGCCGCGACGGAGACGTGCGCCATGCCGTCGAGAGGGTGATCATGCCGGCGATCGGCCAGCGGCTTGACGAGCTTCTCGCCATCGCCGCCCAGCCGCTGCTCCGCGGCTTCTCGGCCGAGGAGCTTTTCCTCATCCGCCGCTTCCTCGAACTCAGGCTCGACCAGCGCCTCGAGGGCGCCCTGCAGCTCGTTGCCTTCGAGATCGAGCGCGAAAGCCCTGCCTGGGTGCGGAAGATCGCCGAAGAAACGCTCGCCCAGTCGCGCGATGCGCGGCTGCGCGGCCTGCGCTACTGAGAGGATACGGCTCGATGGACGGCCTGCTGCGCGACAACGCCGAGCGCTTCGTCTCCGAATGGCGCGACAATGCCGAGCGCCTCGCGGCGGCCGGCATCGATCTCACCGAACACGACTCCTGCGGTGTCGGCCTGATCGCGGCCATCGACGGCAAGCCGTCGCGCGCGGTCGTGCAGGCGGGCATCGACGCGCTGAAGGCGCTGTGGCACCGCGGCGCGGTCGATGCCGACGGCAAGACTGGGGACGGGGCGGGAATCCACGTCGAGATCCCGCACGACTTCTTCGCCGAGGCCGTGGTGCGTGGCGGCGACCGCCTCAAGCCGGGCCCGATCATCGTCGGCCAGGTGTTCCTGCCGAAGACGGACCTTTCGGCCCAGGAACGGTGCCGTCAGATTGTCGAGACCGAGGTCCTCGCCTTCGGCTACGGCATTTACGGCTGGCGCCAGGTGCCGATCGACGTCTCCTGCATCGGCGAGAAGGCGAACGCGACACGGCCCGAGATCGAGCAGATCCTGCTCTACGATCCCCAAGCGCGCGCAATCGACGTCATCGAGCGCGACCTCTACGTGATCCGCCGGCGGATCGAGAAGGCGGCGATCGCCGCGCAGGTGCCCGATCTCTACATCTGCAGCCTCTCCGCGCGCTCGGTCATCTACAAGGGCATGTTCCTCGCCCAGGCGCTGACCGAGTTCTACCCGGACCTGCTCGATCCGCGCTTCGTCTCGCGTTTCGCGATCTACCACCAGCGCTATTCGACCAACACCTTCCCGACATGGCGGCTCGCCCAGCCCTTCCGCATGATCGCGCACAACGGCGAGATCAACACGCTCGCCGGCAACGTGAACTGGATGAAGAGCCACGAGACGCGGCTCGCTTCGCCGCTCCTCGATCCCTATCTCGACGACATCAAGCCGGTGATCCAGGCCGGCGGCTCGGACACCGCGATCCTCGACAACGTCTTCGAGCTCCTGGTGCGGGCGGGGCGCGACGCGCCGATGGCGAAGGCGCTGATGATCCCGGAAAGCATCGGCAACAACGCGACCATGCCGGAGTCGCACCGGGCGTTGTTCCTCTACTGCAACGCGGTGATGGAGCCCTGGGACGGGCCGGCGGCGATCTGCGGCACCGACGGGCGGTGGGTGATCGCGGGGATGGACCGCAACGGGCTTCGTCCCATGCGCTACACCATCACGCAGGGCGGGCTGCTCGTCGTCGGTTCCGAGACCGGCATGGTGAAGCTGCGCGAGGATGAAATCGTCAAGAAGGGGCGGGTCGGCCCCGGCCAGTGCATCGCGGTCGATCTCGACGAGGGCAAGTTCTACGACGACACGGCGCTCAAGGATTTGCTAGCCTCGCGGCGCGACTTCCGCTCCTGGGTCAAGCGGACCACGCATCTCGATGCGCTGATCAAGGCCGAGGCGGAGGAACCGGTCCGCCTCTCCGGCGAAGCCTTGCGTCGGCATCAGGTCTCCGCGGGGCTCTCGCTCGAGGAGCTCGAGATGATCCTCCACCCGATGGTGGAGAACGCCGACGAGGCGGTGGGGTCGATGGGAGACGACACGCCGCTTGCCGTGCTGTCGGACCAGTACCGGCCTCTCTCGCACTACTTCCGGCAGATGTTCAGCCAGGTCACCAACCCGCCCATCGACTCCTTGCGCGAGACGCGGGTGATGACGCTGAAGACCCGCCTCGGCAACCTCGGCAACATCCTCGACGAGGACCCGTCGCAATGCGACATGCTCGCTCTCGAGAGCCCGGTGCTGACCAACGCCGAGTTCGAGGCGATGCGCGCCTACATGGGCGCCTCCGCGGTCGAGGTCGACTGCACCTTCGACCCCGAGGAGGGCGAGGCAGGGCTGAGGCGCGCGATCGAGCGCATCCGCCGCGAGGCCGAGGAGGGCGTGCGGGCGGGAGCGGCGCACGTCATTCTCAGCGACGAGCGCGTGGGCCCGGACCGCTGCGCGATCCCGATGGTGCTCGCCGCCGGTGGCGTGCACACCCACCTCGTGCGCCAGTCCTTGCGTACCTTCACCTCGCTCAACGTGCGGTCGGCCGAAACGGTGGATGTGCATGCGGTTGCGGTGCTGATCGGCGTCGGCGCCACGACGGTGAACCCGTGGCTCGCGCAGGAATCCATCGCCGATCGCCACCGCCGCGGCCTGTTCGGCGAGATTTCGCTCAAGACCGCGCTCGCGCGCTACAAGAAGGCGCTCGACAAGGGCCTGCTCAAGATCATGAGCAAGATGGGCATCAGCGTGCTGTCGTCGTATCGCGGCGGGTACAATTTCGAGGCGATCGGACTGTCGCGCGCGCTCGTTGCCGAGTTCTTTCCGGGCATGCAGAGCCGCATCTCCGGCATCGGGCTTTCGGGCATCGCGCGCAAGGTCATCGCGCTGCATCGCAAGGCCTGGGCGGAGGAGGCGGTCACGCTTCCCGTCGGCGGGCTCTACAAGTTTCGGCGGTCCGGCGAGGTGCACGCTTTCGCGGGCAACCTGATCCACCTCCTGCAACAGGCGGTCGCGACCGACAGCTACCAGACCTACAAGCGCTACACGGAGGCCGTCCGCAAGCTGCCCCCCATCGCGCTGCGCGACCTGCTCGACTTCAAGACCGAGGGCCGCAAGCCGATCCCCGTCGAGGAGGTCGAAATCGGTGACGGAGCTGCGCCGCCGTCTCGTCTCACCGGGCATCTCCTTCGGGGCGCTCAGCCCCGAGGCGCACGAGACGCTCTCGATCGCGATGAACCGCATCGGCGCGAAGTCGAACTCGGGCGAAGGCGGCGAGGACCCTGCGCGCGCCAAGCCGCGCCCGAACGGGGACAATGCGAACTCGGCGATCAAGCAGGTGGCGTCGGGCCGCTTTGGCGTGACGGCGGAATACCTGAACAACTGCCGCGAGATCGAGATCAAGATCGCGCAAGGCGCGAAGCCCGGCGAAGGCGGGCAACTGCCGGGCTTCAAGGTGAGCGAGGTGATCGCGCGGCTTCGGCACTCCACGCCGGGCATCGCGCTGATCTCGCCGCCGCCGCACCACGACATCTACTCGATCGAGGACCTCGCCCAGCTCATCTACGATCTCAAGCAGATCAACCCGGATGCGCAGGTCTGCGTGAAGCTGGTCGCACGATCCGGCATCGGAACCATCGCCGCCGGGGTGGCGAAGGCGATGGCCGACGTGATCCTGATCTCGGGCCATGTCGGCGGCACCGGCGCGAGCCCGCAGAGCTCGATCAAATACGCGGGCAGCCCGTGGGAGATGGGGCTTTCCGAGACGCATCAGGTGCTGATGCTGAACCGGCTGCGGCACCGCGTGAAGCTGCGCACGGACGGCGGTATCAAGACCGGGCGCGACGTGGTGATCGCGGCGATGCTCGGGGCGGAGGAGTTCGGCATCGGCACCGCCTCGCTGATCGCCATGGGCTGCATCATGGTGCGCCAGTGCCACTCGAACACCTGCCCCGTTGGCATCTGCACGCAGGACGAGAAGCTGCGCGCCAAGTTCGAGGGCACGCCGGAGAAGGTGATCAACCTCTTCTCCTTCATCGCCGAGGAGGTGCGCGAGATCCTCGCCTCCTTGGGCTTCCGCCGCCTCGAGGAGGTGGTCGGCCGCACCGACTTGCTGAAGCAGGTCTCGCGCGGCGGCGAGCATCTCGACGACCTCGACCTCAACCCTCTTCTCGTGCAGGCCGACCCCGGACCTTACGCGCCCTACTGCACGCTGCAGGGACGGAACGAGGTGCCCGAGACCCTCGATGCGCAGATGATTGCCGACGCAGCACCGCTGTTCCGCGACGGCGAGAAGATGCAGCTCCAGTACAACATCCGGAACACGTACCGCGCGATCGGCGCCAAGCTCTCCTCGAAGATCGTCCGTCGCTTCGGCATGAAGGGTCTGGCGCCCGGCCACATCACGGTAAGGCTGCGCGGGTCGGCCGGGCAGTCGCTCGGCGCCTTCGCCGTGCAAGGGCTGAAGCTCGAGGTCTTCGGCGACGCCAACGATTATGTCGGCAAGGGGCTGTCGGGCGCGACCATCGTCATCCGCCAGGCGCCGTCGTCGAACTTGCGGTCGAACGAGAACGCGATCATCGGCAACACGGTGCTGTACGGGGCGACCTCGGGCTACCTGTTCGCCGCGGGCCAGGCGGGCGAGCGCTTCGCCGTGCGCAATTCGGGCGCGATCGCGGTGGTCGAAGGGTGCGGAGCCAACGGCTGCGAATACATGACGGGCGGCACCTGCGTCATCCTCGGCGCGGTCGGCGACAATTTCGCCGCCGGCATGACCGGCGGCATGGCCTTCGTCTACGACCCCGAGGAGGTCTTGCCGAAGCGGATCAACCCAGAGCACGTGCTGTGGCAGAGGCTCGCGCACCCGCATTGGGAGGGGGTGCTGCGCGACCTGATCGCGCGCCACGTGGCGGAGACCAACAGCCGTTTCGCGGCCTCCTTGCTCAACGACTGGGAGCGCGAGCGCGACCGCTTCTGGCAGGTCGTGCCGAAGGACTTCGTGCGTTATCTGCCGATGCCGCTTGCGGAGGAGCGAGAGCTCGCCGCCGCGGGGGATTGAGGCGCGACAGGCGCGGGCGGCCGGCGTGCCGCCGCGTCAGCCCGGCGGTGGCTCCCCCTCGCGCGGCTCGAAGCCGAAGTCGCGGAACATCGCCGCGACGGCGTCGATCGCCCGGTCCACAGCGGTTTGATCCGTCCCGCGCGCGACGATCGCGACCCCGCCGCCCGGCTCGCGGTAGAACGGGTAGCTGCCGATCGCAACCTCGGGATGGTCCGCCTGGATGCCGCCGAGACGCTTCGCGATCTGCCCCTCGAGCGCGCCGATCGCGTGCACGGTGCGGCTCACCGTCGGCGCCCCGCCCGCGAGGGTCGGCGCCACCGCCTCGAACATCGACTGCATGATGCGCGGCACGCCGGCGAAGACGAACACGTTGCCGATGCGGAACCCGGGCGCCGCGACCGCCTCGCAGCGCACGAGCTCCGCACCGCGCGGCACCATCGCCATACGCTGCCGCGCCTCGTTGAACTCGACCCCACGCTTCGCATAGTCGTCGGCGAGGATCCGCCAGGCCTCCTCGTTGCGCTCGCACGGCACGCCGAAGGCGGCCGCGATGCTCTCGGCGGTGATGTCGTCGTGGGTGGGGCCGATCCCTCCCGTCGTGAAGACGTAGGCGTTGCGCGCGCGCAGCTCGTTCACCGCGCGCACGATCGCCTCCTTCGCATCGGGCACCACGCGCGCCTCGGTCAGCCTGATCCCGAGTTCGCCCAGGCGTCGCGCGAGATAGGGCAGGTTCGAATCGTGGGTGCGCCCCGACAGCACCTCGTCGCCGATGACGATGACGGCGGCGGTCGGGCGCGGGTCGCGGACGGTCACAGGAAGTCCCTCAGCATGGCGACGAGCGGAACGTCGGCGGGCGGCATCGGATAGTCGGCGAGCTTCCACGGCCTGACCCAGGCGAGTTCCTGGCCCTCGAGCGGCGTCACCACACCGCGCCAGCGCCGGCAGAGATAGAGCGGCATCAGGAGGTGGAACGTTTCGTAGGCGTGGCTCGCGAAGGCGAAGGGGGCGAGGCACGAGGCGGCGACGTCGATGCCGAGTTCCTCGCGCAGTTCGCGGATCAAGGCGGCCTCCGGCGTCTCGCCGTCGCGCAGCTTGCCGCCGGGGAACTCCCAAAGCCCGGCGAGGGCCTTGCCTTCGGGGCGGCGGGCGAGCAGCACGCGGCCATCCGCGTCGATCAGGGCGACGGCGGCGACCAGGACGATGGGCCGCGCCACGCCCGGTGCGCCGGCGCCAAAGCCCGCGGCACGCAGGGCCTCGCCGCGCGTCAGTCGGAACCATCGCACCGGGAAGGCGCCGCCGCGGGAGAGGAAATCGTGCTCGGCCTCGTGGGTGAAGCGGAAGCCGAGGTGGGCGAGGACGCGCACGGAGGCGTCGTTGTCGTCGGCGACATAGGCGGTGAGCTGGTCGAAGCCGAGATCGTCGAAGGCGTGGCGAACGAGACGCGACGCGGCCTCGCGCGCATAGCCCCGGCGCCAGAACGGGCGGCCGATCCAGTAGCCGAGTCGCGCGGTGCGCCTGTCTTCCCGCGTCAGGCCCGCCGCGCCGATCAGGCGATCGTCCTCGCGCGTGGCGATGGCGAGATGCCAAGCGCGTCCCGCTTCGCGCTCCGCCCGCGTGCGCGCGATCCAGGCCTCGAGGTCGGCGCGCGGGTAGGGGAAGGGAACGGAGCCGAGATGCCGCGCCACGTCCCAGTCGTTGAGGAGCCGGTGCAGGGTGGCCGCGTCCTCGGCGCGGATCGGCCGCAGGCAGAGGCGTTCGCTGAACAGCGCCGCCCCCTCATCCCTGGCCGACCGCAGCGCGTCAGCTCCGATAGCTGCCATTGATGTCGATGTAACCGTGCGTGAGATCGCAGGTCCAGACGGTGGCGCGGCCGGAACCGAGGCCGAGATCGACTGCGATCGCGATCTCGCGCCCTTTCATGTGCTGGGCCACGGGGGTCTCGTCGTAGTCCGCGACGACCGATCCCTCGCGCGCCATCCACACGCCTCCGATCGCCACCGAAAGACGGTCGCGATCCGCCGGCTCCCCGGCCTTGCCGACGGCCATGACGATGCGGCCCCAGTTCGCGTCCTCGCCGGCGACGGCTGTCTTCACCAAGGGCGAGTTGGCGATCGCAAGCGCGATGCGCTTGGCGGACCGCGACGACACCGCGCCCGAAACGTCGACGCGGATCAGCTTCTGCGCGCCCTCGCCGTCGCGCACCACCGCAAGCGCGAGCTCCTGCAGCACCTCGTTCAGGGCGCGGGCGAAGTCACGCAAGAGGGGCCCAGCCTCGGCCGGCACGCGCGGGTGCTTCGCCTGGCCGGTGGCGAACAGGAGAACCGCATCGGAGGTCGAGGTATCGGAATCGACCGTGGTGCGGTTGAACGAGCCCTCCACACCGCGGGTGAGCAGGCGTTGCAGGACGGTGCGGGGGATTTTCGCGTCGGTGACGAGGAAGCAGAGCATGGTGGCGAGATCCGGCGCGACCATGCCGCTGCCCTTGGCGATGCCGGCGATGGTGACCGTCGCCTCCCCGATGCGCGCGACGCGCGCTGCCCCTTTCGGAAACGTATCGGTGGTCATGATCGCCCGCGCGGCCCGCGCCCAGCCGTCGGCGCGCAGCTCGGCGCAGAGGGCGGGAAGAGCGGCCTCGATCTTCTCCACCGGCAGCCTCTGGCCGATCACGCCGGTCGAGGCGAGGAAGACCTCGCGCGGGCGGCAGCGGAGGAGGTCGGCCGCGGCGCGGGCGGTCCGTTCGCAGGCTTCGCGTCCGGCGCGTCCGGTAAAGACGTTTGCATTGCCGGAATTCGACGACCAGGGCGCGGGCGCGGCCCGAGGCGAGGGCGGCACGGCACCAGTCGATCGGTGCGCCAGGACAACGGTTCCGCGTGAACGTGCCGGCGACGACGGTGCCCGGCGCGAAGGCCATCATCATCAGGTCGTCGCGGTTGCGGTAGCGGATGCCCGCGGCGGTGGCGCCGAGCGTGACGCCCGCGATCGGCGGCAGGTCGGGAAACGGGACGGCGAGCGGCGAGACGGCGAGGGCCATCGCGATCGGAGGCGTTCAGCGCAGCGGCGATCCATCGAGCGCGAAGCGCTCGATGCGGGCGGACGCGCGCAGCCGTTCGATCAGCGCCTCGGCCACCTGCTCGGCGGCGGCGCGGCGGAGTTCCTCGCGCGCCTCCTCGAAGCTCGGGCGCGGCTGCTCGCGACGCTCCTCGACCTTGATCACGTGCCAGCCGAACTGGGTGCGCACCGGCACGGGCGAGACCTCGCCGGCAGCGAGAGCGAACGCCGCTTCGGCGAAGGCTTCGGGCATCTCGTCGCGCTTGAAGAAGCCGAGGTCGCCGCCCTCGGCAGCACCAGGACCGCGGCTTCGCTCGCGCGCCAGCGCCGCGAAGTCGGCCCCTCGCGCGAGCTCGGCGAGCACGGCGCGGGCTTCCGTTTCGGTCGCGACCAGGATGTGGCGGGCCCGCACCTCCGCCTCGGCCGGCTTCTCGGCGATCTCGCGGCGATAGCGGTCGCGCAGGACCTCCTCGGTGACCTTGGCGTCGATCTCGCGCGCGATCAGGGCCTGCTGGATCAGCCGATCCTCGAGCCGGGCGAGCTGGCGGCGCAGTTCGGGCGTTTCGTGCAGCCGTTCGCGCCGGCCCGCCTGGGTAACGACGGCCTCGCTGATCAACTGGTCGATCAACAGCGGATAGAGGATCTGCGGCGGCATGCCCTGGAACTGCTCGGGCAGGCGGCGGGCAGCGTCGGTGACGTCGGAAAGGCGGATCTCGGCGCCATCGACTCTGGCGACAACGGGATCGGAAGTGGCCGGCTGGAGCTGGGCCGCGACCGGCGCAGCGGCAAGCGCGGCCGCCAGGGATGCGGCCACCAAGCGTAAGAGGTGCATGCTGTTTGGTCCTGAGTTCTCGGTCATGGCGATGATGGGCGAGGATGCTGCTTCCGGCAAGCGCAGTCCGCCTGGGGCAGCCGCCCGCGGTGGGCTGCCGGCACGCCGGGCGAACCGAGCCGCTGTGGCGCGGAAGGCCGCCTTCACCCCGCCATGCGCCGGCGCACGAGTTCGGCGGCCAGCTCGGCGGACTCGACGAAGCGCGCCGTGTTGTGTGGCGCGCCGAGAAGGATGAAACCCGCTGCAAACAGGGCGGCGGGGATGCGCAGCGGGCCTGCGAGCGCGAAGCCGATCAGCATGGCAAACGACGGCAGGCCATGAAGCACATAGAGAAACACCACCTCGCCGAACACGAGGTGCAAGCTGACGTGGAACAGCAGGAAGCCGAGCGTGACGAACAGCACGTCGCGCCTGGGGGATCGCGCTGCCGAGACCAGCCCCAAGCCGACCAGCACCGACCAGCAACAGGATCGCGAGCCCGCCCTGGATGCCGAGGGATGCGAGCGGCGAGGAGTCGTAGGTGACGATGGTCTTGATGCCATTGGTAAAGAAATCAGCCGTCGCCAAGGTCGACGGCGAGGGAGCGACAGCAGCGAAGACGAAGAGTGCAGCAAGCCGATCTGGACAAGACGTAAGGATAGTTTGTGCGCACATGGGTGGCCATGGTCGGCCGTCGCTAGGCCAGGAACAGGCACAGCTAAGTAGACCAAATGCCAATAGATTCCCCGAAGGTCGAACATCGGGAGAGCGCGTTCGAAGGGAAACACTAAGCAGATAGATGTAGTTGAGCACGCCGACTGCGAGCACGGCGATCAATCCGTAACCGATGGTCGGCAACAGAGGGTGCCGAGCGAGAGCGGCAAGCCCGCCGGCGACCCAGTTGGTGATGGTTGCACTTCCTGGGACGGCGATGGCAACGGTCCACAACAGGGGCGAACGACTGGCGGTTGCCGCGAGCACGGCGAACGGCACGAGAAGGGCCGCAAAAGCGATCGGGTAGCTCTCCGGCGTGCCTGCCCAGTGGGTGAAGGCGGCGGAGGAGAGGGAGGCGATCGTCGCCAGCGCCGCGGCGGCAGAAGCACAGCCGAGGCCGCGCTGAGCGACATACAGAAGCATCGCGGACAGAGCCGCGCCGACGGCCAACAAACCGCGCACGCCTGTCTGCAGGGAAGCCCCCACCGCGACCGCCACTTGTCCAGCCCCGTAGAACAAGGGGGGAAGGAGAGGATGGACGGCAGCGAGCGACCGATAGCCGATGACGCGGGCCGGCAGCTGGTGCTGGTAGTGACGGATGTCACTCTCGAAGTACACGTTGGTTGAGAGCCCGTCGCTCCAGATGGCGGCGTCTGCAAACATGTGGTTGGCCCACCACGCGTAGAGCATCGCGGCCGTGGCGAGGAGCGCGATGAGCGACGCCATCCAGGCGCGTCAGTTGCACTCCGGAGGCCGAGCGGTTCAACGAGGCGTGGAGGGCCAAGGCCCTCGCCCAAAGCGAGACCGACTCGCGCCTTGTGACGAAGAGCGGGGCTGACGTTTCATCACTCATGGGGCTCGATGCTTCAACGCGGACGAATGGGAAACGCTCCGCGGCGGGGTGATGGCGCCGTGCAAGCGGGTAGGATCGCAGCCGACTCGAGGCTCACATGTTCGACGCGCTCGACGCTGAGGCGGGCGAGCAACGACGGAGAGTGTCGGCGGTCTTCGGCGTGGCTGGGCGACATGTGTGCGGGCCGCCAACCAGGAGGAAGCCGAAGGCCGAGGAGTGAGGACAGGCGTCGCCCCGGGCCCGCGAGAGCGAAGGCGACACTGGCGGCGAGGGAGAGGACCATATGAGCGGCGTAAAGGTAAGACGACCTCGCCGCAGAAAAGATGCAGGAGTTGGTGGAGGGCGAGGAAGCCCACCGCGGCGACGGCGACGTCGCGACGCGGCGAGCGCGCGGCGGAGAGGAGCCCAGGAGGGAATAGGGCAGCGAAGATCAGGACGGCGGAGCTGCCGAGTCGGACCAAGCGAGGCGATGGGAGAGCTATCGTAGACGACGATCCCAACCACCTCCGAAATCGTTGATTCCGCGGCGGCAATGCCAAAGACGCCAAGCGCTTTCAGCCTGTCTCCGAGACGATAGGGAAACCGGCGTTGCCACTCTCCCTTCGCGGCTTCGAGGCCGAACGGCGCATGCAGGACCCTCAGGTGGCGGAGCGGATGGTCGAAGCTTTGGAACGTGCGCCCTGTCGGCGTGCCAGACGGAGACGAGCCACGCCCCGGACAGCGTGCCAAGAAGGGCGAGACCGGTCGCAATCGCGGCGAGGGCCACGTTGTTGCTGAACGCGGCAAGAGCAGAGAGGCCCCCCGAGGGCTGAGATTGGTGATCGTGATGCTGCCCGACAGAGCGATCGCCGCGCTCCGCGACGACGAACGGGCCGCTTTGCCCCGAAAGCGAGCAAAGCCAAGGGAATGGCGATAGTGTTCATTGACAGGGCGAAATGAGCAAGACAGCCTGCCCACTGCGTGAAGGCCGGCCGTCGCGAAGGCGACCGCGTCTGCGATCAGGGCCGCGGGCGTCGCGGCAAATCGCGAGGGCGAGAGCTCGCGAGCGTTGCGCTTGTGACGAAGGCGGCCCCGCAGAAGAGGGCGCGAAGACCGACGGCGAGAGATCGACCAAGGCGGCGCGAGTCGGCCTCGGCGAACCGGATGACTGTCGGCAGGAGCGGACTGGGCTGCCAGGGCAGACGGAGACGGAGGAATGCCCAACGACCATGCGGAGAAGAGCGCGGGACTATCGGCATGCTGGCAAATGTCCCTCGAAGCCCAACTCCACCCGATCTCCTTTTCCGAGAAGAAGCGGATTGCCCACCACGCATGGCCAGCCGCGGCTGCCGAAAGCGCAACCATGCCGAGCACAAGGAGCTGGCTCGAGACGATTGGCCACGTCGCACGACGATCCGGACCGGGCGAGGCAACCGACGTCGTCGCTGCCGCCCGTGTCGCGCTGTGCTCGTCGAGCGAAGGGCCGGGGCGGCGGAATGGGACGATCATGGTTTCGGCTTGGCAGCGTTCAGGGTCTGGTGATGACGGGCCCGTCCAGCGCAACGGACCGTGCTGCAAGGATGACCACGACTGCGAAAGCGACCGTGGCCCAACTGACCCAGTCCTTCGCCGCGTAGACGATCGGGTCCTCGAGCATGTAGCCGCGGGCGGTGGAAAGCCACATCCGGCAGAGCCAGAACAGCGCCAGCGGGACGAGGGCGGACAACAATTCAGGCATGGCGAAGCGTTCGGCCGCGCTCGACTGGATGAAGAGGGCGAGCACGATGGCGGCCGCGAAGGCGGAGGCGACTCCGAACAGCGCGAGCATCTCACGATCGCCGCCCATGTAGCCGCGGCGCGCCACGGAGCCGCGTTCGGTGCGCGTTCCGATCTCGGCCACCCGCTTCATCAGGGCGAGGCTGAGAAACAGAAACCCCGAGAACGCGAACAGCCACTTCGAGACCAGATGGCCGCTCGCCGCCCCTCCCGCCACCATCCGCAGACCGTAGAGGGCGGAGAGCGTGAAGACGTCGACCAAAGGCAGAGTCTTGAGGACAGCGGAATAGAGGGTCGAGACCGTGCCGTAGAGAAGGATGTGCGGCAGGATGCCAAGGAGGACGGCCAAGGCGGCGCCGACGAGGCCGAGCGCAGGGGCAAGCACGAGACCGGCCGCGAGGGGGAGAGCGCCCGAGGCGAAGGGACGGCGGCGCTTCAACGGGTGCGCGCGATCGGCGTCGAGATCGGCAAGGTCGTTGACGAGGTAGACGGCCGAGGCTGCCGCGGAGAAGGCGAGGAAGGCGCCAAGCGCGGCAGTCCAGCCGGCCCCGTCGTCGACTTCGCCGGAAACGACGAGCGGCACGAAGACCAGCAAGTTTTTCGACCACTGGTGCGGACGGAGGGCGCGGAGGGCATGGCGCAGCACGGCGCCGCGCCCGTCGTCGAAGCGCGCCTCGACGACGACGGAGGGCGGCAGCGACGGCGGGCGGCGCGCCGCAGCGCCGACCAGGACGGCCGCCCCGGACCGACGCCAGACCGCCTCGTCGGCGGCACTGTCGCCAACATACGCGAAGCCGCCTTCGCCGAACCGCGCGACCAGGGCGGCTGCCTTCGCGGACCCTTTCAGATTCCGCTCTTCCGTCGAGGCGATCACCTCGTCGAACAGACCGAGATGGTCGGCAACCGCCCGCGCGACCCGTTCGTTCGCCGCCGTCGCCAGCACCAGCCGCCGGCCGGCCTTCTTCTGCTCGACAAGCCAAGTCAGCAGCCCTTCATTGTAGGGTAGGCGTGAAGGATCGAGCGGGGCGCCGCGCGCGATCTCGGCCTTGAACGGGGCCCGCCCACGCGGCAGGGCGAGCAGCGCCCGCGCGAGACGCTGACCGGGGCCGAGCCGAACAAGCCCCTCGAGCAGCGTGTCGGTGCGCAGCAGGGTGCCGTCGAGATCGATGCAGAGCGGCAGCGGCTGCCCAGTCGTCCTCGCCTCAGCTGCGCCCGGAGGCTGGGGCTGGGCTGCTGTTGCGAGTTTCACTGGGCCAGCAACCATCGCGTGCAAACTCCTAAGCAAATGCGCCAGACGACGATAGATGTAGACCCCTTCTCGAAAATACCGGGTTAAGGCGCCATCCCGGAATAACAATTTCGGTCAGCCCTCGGCACGCCGGCCTGGCCTGCGCTGACTTGCCTGTTTATGAGGACGATTGCGTGCCTGAACGCTCCGACACCGCCTGGAGGGCGTGGGCCTCGGGCGTTCAGGGTGCGCCTTTCCTGCACCCTGTCGGAACCGTGCATTGACGCTGCGGGCCACCCGTGACTAAGCAGCCGTCCGGTGTGCTGCCCGAGCCGGTGGCCGACTGCCGGCCGCCGGGGCTTGCGACCTGCGCAACCTCGCTGCTCCGACGGCGATGGCACGATACGCAATCCGAGGACGCTTGATCCGATGTTCGCCCGCCTTGCCCGCGCCATCCTCGGCACTCAGAACGATCGCGCGTTGAAGGCGTATCGCAAGCGCGTTCCCGCCATCAACGCGCTGGAACCGAAGATGGCGGCGCTGAGCGATGCCGACCTCGCTGCCCAGACCGTCCGCTTCCGCGCGCGTCTCGAGAAAGGCGAGACGTTGGATGATCTGCTGCCCGAGGCATTCGCCACCGTGCGCGAGGCGGCGAAGCGCACCCTCGGCCAGCGCCATTTCGACGTGCAGCTGATCGGCGGCATGGTGCTGCACGAGGGCAAGATCGCGGAGATGAAGACGGGCGAAGGCAAGACCCTCGTCGCCACGCTGCCCGCCTACCTCAACGCGCTCACCGGCAAGGGCGTTCATATCGTCACCGTGAATGACTACCTCGCCCGCCGTGATGCCGAGTGGATGGGCCAGATCTACCGCTTTCTCGGCCTCTCCGTCGGCGTCATCGTGCATGGGCTGACCGACGAGGAGCGCCGCGCGGCCTACGCCTGCGACATCACCTACGGAACGAACAACGAGTTCGGCTTCGACTACCTCCGCGACAACATGAAGTACCGCTTCGAGGACATGGTGCAGCGGGACTTCCACTACGCGATCGTGGACGAGGTCGACTCGATCCTGATCGACGAGGCGCGCACGCCGCTGATCATCTCGGGGCCCGCAGACGACTCCTCCGAACTCTACCGCCAGGTCGATGCGGTGGTGCGCGACCTTGTGCGCGACCAGGCGGCTTACGAGAAGGACGAGAAGTTCCGCACCGTCACCCTCACCGAGGAAGGGACCGAGCGCGCCGAGCGCATGCTGCGCGAGGCGGGCATCCTGCGCGAGGGCAACCTTTATGACGCCGCCAACATCACCATTGTCCACCACCTCAACCAGTCCTTGCGCGCGCACACGCTGTTCCGCCGCGACGTCGACTACGTGGTGCGGCGCGACCCGCGCGATGGGGTCGACAAGATCGTGCTCATCGACGAGTTCACCGGGCGCATGATGGAGGGGCGGCGCTACTCGGACGGGCTTCATCAGGCGCTCGAGGCGAAGGAAGGGGTGCCCGTCCAGCCCGAGAACCAGACCCTCGCCTCCATCACCTTCCAGAACTACTTCCGTCTCTATCCCAAGCTCGCCGGCATGACCGGCACGGCGGCGACGGAGGCGGACGAGTTCCTCGAGATCTACAACCTCGCGGTGGTCGAGATCCCGACCAACCTGCCGGTGATCCGCAAGGACCACGACGACGAGGTCTACAAGACCGCGCGCGAGAAGTACGAGGCGGTGATCAAGCTGATCGAGGAGTGCCGGGCGAAGAACCAGCCCGTGCTGATGGGCACCACCTCGATCGAGAAGAGCGAGCACGTGAGCGCGCTGCTGAAGAAACGGAACATTCCGCATCAGGTGCTGAACGCGCGCTTCCATGAGCAGGAGGCCTACATCATCGCCCAGGCCGGTACCCCCGGCGCGGTGACGGTGGCGACCAACATGGCCGGGCGCGGGACCGACATCCAGCTCGGCGGCAACGCCGAGATGCGCATCAGGCTCGAGCTCGCCGGCATGCCCGATGGCCCCGAGAAGGAGGCCCGCGCGGCTGCCATCCGCGAGGAGGTGGCGCGCAACCGGGAGATCGTGAGGCAGGCCGGCGGCCTTTACGTTATCGGAACGGAACGGCACGAGAGCCGGCGCATCGACAACCAGCTGCGCGGCCGCTCGGGCCGCCAGGGCGATCCGGGCGAGTCGAAGTTCTTCCTATCGCTCGAGGACGACCTGATGCGGATCTTCGGCTCGGACCGCATGGGCGGCATGCTCGAGCGGCTTGGGCTGAAGGAGGGCGAGGCGATCGTCCATCCCTGGATCAACAAGGCGCTCGAGAAGGCGCAGAAGAAGGTCGAGGCGCGCAACTTCGACATGCGCAAGAACCTTCTCAAGTACGACAACGTGATGAACGACCAGCGCCGCGAGGTCTATGCGCAGCGGCGCGAGTTCATGAAGGCGAGCGACGTGTCCGCCACCATCGTCGAGATGCGCCACGAGGTGATCGAGGACATCGTCGCCAAGCGCATTCCCGAGAACGCGATGCCGGAGCAGTGGGACGCGACAGGCCTCAGGGCCGATGTTCAACGCCTGTTCAATCTCGACCTGCCGATCGAGGACTGGGCCAAGGAGGAAGGCATCGACGACGCCGACATCCGAGACCGCATCGTCAAGGCGGCCGACACGCTGATGGCGCGCAAGACCGCCGAGTTCGGGGCCGAGCTGATGCGCCAGATCGAGAAGTCGGTTCTCCTGCAGATGCTCGACCAGGTGTGGAAGGAGCATCTTCTGCTGCTCGACCACCTGCGTCAGGGCATCGGCCTTCGCGCCTACGGCCAGCGCGACCCGCTGAACGAGTACAAGCAGGAAGCCTTCGTTCTGTTCAATCAAATGCTCGCTCACCTGCGCGAGCGCGTCACGGCCCTCCTCGCCCGCGTCGAGCTTGCCCCTGCCGTGCCGCCGCCCGAACCGATCCTGTTCTCGCGCGGCGTGCACGAGACGCGCCTCGATCCGGGCACGGCTGGCGGCCTGGCACCGGCCGAAGGCAACGGGGGCACGGCGGTTCTGACCCGGCCGGCGCGCGCGCGGCAGGGCCGCGTCGATCCGGCTGACCCCTCGACGTGGCACGCCACCCCGCGCAACGCGCCCTGCCCCTGCGGCTCCGGCAAGAAGTACAAGCACTGCCACGGGCGGGTTTGAAGCGCGCGGACGCACGAGCCGTCGGCGCGACACTTCGCCGGGTGATGGCGGGTCAGGCCGCGTCGGGACTGTCTGCGCTCTGCGCCTGAGCCGCCGGCCGGTCGGCTGGCGGCCGTTCACGCGGGCCAGCCTCCGTGCTGCTGCAGGACGATGTCGCAAGCGGGGCGGCTTGCCGCGCGGGCGCGGGGTAAGGCGCGCCGAGCAAGGTGGCGGCGAGCGTTTCGGCGAGAGGACGGCGAAGGGAGGTCATGGGCGGTTTTCGTCAACGTCCGGTTGTGGTAGCCGGCCACGGTTGCCTCCCGATGAAGGTGCGGTGACCGTGGGCTGACGGTTCCGCACGCGCGACTTCATCGTGCCGTCATGCGATTGCAACACGGCTGACCCGGTCCGGCGCTAGCGGGAGGGAAACGCGAAACGCTGACCGGAGGTGCCCGATGCGTCGTCGAACCGTGCTCGCCGCCCCTGCGGCGCTGGCCGCCGCCGTCGCCGTGCGTACGCCCGTCTCCGCGCAAGGCAACCGTGCCGTCTGCTACAACTGCCCGCCCGAGTGGGCCGATTGGGCGTCCGCCTTGCGCGCGATCCGCGACCGCCTCGGCATCGTCATGCCGCATGACAACAAGAACTCGGGGCAGACCCTCGCCGCGCTGATTGCCGAACGCGCGCGTCCGGTTGCGGACGTGGCTTACTTCGGCGGCAATTTCGGCCCGCGCGCGGTGGAAGCCGGCGTCCTCGCCCCTTATTTCCCGAAGCTCATCGAGGAGGTGCCCGAGGGGATGAAGGACCCGCAAGGGTATTGGTTTGCCATCCACTCCGGCACCCTGGGCCTCTTCGTCAACACGGAGGCGCTCGGACGCAACGTTCCGGTGCCGACCGGCTGGCAGGACCTGCTGAACCCCATCTATCGGGGCAAGATCGGCTACCTCAACCCCGTCTCGGCCGCGGTCGGGCAAGTCGGTCTGTTCGCGGTCAACCTTGCGCTCGGTGGTTCGTACGACGACTTCACGCCGGGCATCCGCTTCTTCGCGCAACTGAAGGCGAACAACCCGATCGTCCCGACCCAGACCGCCTATGCGCGGGTCGTCTCGGGCGAGATCCCGATCCTGTTCGACTACGACTTCAACGCCATGCGCGCGCAGTTCACCGATCGCGCGCCCTGCCGCTTCGTGCTGCCGAAGGAAGGCACGATCAGCTTCCCCTACATCATGGCGCTGGTCGCGAACGGCCCGAACCCGGAGAACGGCAAGCGCGTGCTCGACTTCACCCTTTCCGACGAGGGGCAGAGGATCTGGGCCAACGCCTATCTCCGCCCCGCCCGTCCCACCGTCGCCCTGCCCGCCGAGGTGGCGGCGCGCTTCCTGCCGGCCTCGGAGTACGCCCGGGCGCGCCCCGTCGACATCGTGCGCATGGTCGCGACGCAGGACGCGGCGGTGGCGCGCTATCGCACCGAGGTCGGCGCCTGAGCCTCCACCTTGACGGCGCCTTCCGATCACCGGAGGACGAGCGGATGATCGCGCTCTTCGGCGAACTTCCTCCGCTGCCGCGCATCCGCTCGCGCCGTCGTCTGCTGCAGAAGGCTCCCGGCCCGCTTCTTCCGCCGACGCTGACGCTGCCCCGATGGGCCGCGACCGGCTCGCCCTCGCCCTGCTCGCGGCGCCAGCGATCGCGTTCCTCGCTGCCTTCTTCCTCCTGCCCCTCGCTCTGATGCTCCGCACCGGCGCGACAGGGCCCGACGGCTGGGCGACCTACGTCCTCGTTCTCGGCAACCCGCGCTACCTCGCGAGCCTCTGGAAGACCGTCGCGCTCGCTGCCGCGGTGACGGCCGCAACCCTCGTCGTCTCCGGCATCGCCGGGGTCTTCCTCGCGCGTAACCGCTTCCGCGGGCGGCGGGTCCTCACCGCCTTCCTCACCCTCCCGCTTGCCTTCCCCGGCGTGGTGATCGGCTTCATGGTGATCCTGCTTGCCGGGCGCCAGGGCGTGATCGGCGAACTGACGATGGCGGTCGCGGGCGAACGCCTGGTCTTCGCCTATTCGCTGGCGGGCCTCTTCGTGGGCTACCTCTACTTCTCGATCCCGCGCACGGTGCTGACCGTGATGGCCGCGGCCGAGAAGCTCGACCCTGCGCTTGAGGAGGCTGCCCGTTCGCTCGGCGCCTCGCCCTGGGCGGTCGTTCGCGACGTGATCCTGCCGGGGCTCAAGGGGGCCTTCCTCGCCGCCGGCGCGATCTGTTTCGCCACCGCGATGGGCGCCTTCGGCACCGCCTTCACCCTCGCCACCCGGATCGACGTGCTGCCGATGGTGATCTACGCCGAGTTCACCGTGGGGGCGAACATCGCGGTCGCCGCCGCCCTCTCCTTCCTGCTCGGAGCCATCACCTGGGTGGTGCTCGCGGCCGCGCGCACGGCGGCCGGCGGCACGGTGGCGGCGGCAGGATGAGGCCGCGCCGAGGCGCCGGCTTCGCGGCGGGTGTCGCCTTCACCGGCCTCGTCGCCGTCTTCCTGATCTTCCCCGTCTTCCTTTCCGTGCTTGCCGGCGTCACCGCCAACTACCAGAGGGGCGTCTTCGCAAGCGGCGTCACCCTCGCCTGGGTCGAGCGCGTGCTCGACCTCTACGCCCACACCATCGGCCTCTCGCTGGGCCTCGCGCTGGCCACGCTCGCCTGCACCCTCGTCCTCGGCGTGCCGGTGGCCTATGCGCTCGCACGCAACCCGGGGCGGCTTGCGCGTCTTGCCGAAGAGGCCCTGGTGATGCCGGTCGCCATCCCCGGCATCGCGACGGGGCTTGCGCTCATCCTCGCTTGGGGCGCGGTGGGCGGGTTCCGCACGCACTGGACGTTCATCCTCGTCGGGCACGTGCTGTTCACCCTGCCCTTCATGGTGCGCGCAACCCTCGCGGTGATGCTCGCGGTCAACCTGCCGACGCTGGAGGAGGCGGCGCGCTCGCTCGGCGCGGGTTTCCTCGCCCGCTTCCGCACCGTCGTGCTGCCCAACGCGGCACCCGGGATCCTGGCAGGAAGCCTGATGGTGGTCACGCTCTCCTTGGGCGAGTTCAACATGACCTCTGATGCTGCACACGCCGTTCACCATGACCCTGCCGGTCGGGCTTGCCGACTCCTACGCCTCGATGCGGCTCGAGATCGGCTCGGCCTTCACGCTCGTCTTCCTGGTCCTGCTCGTTCCCCTCCTCGTCGCTCTGCAATGGGCATCCGACCGCGCCTTCGGCCTTGAGGCGAGGCGATGAGTGTCGCCGTCGACCTTCGCGCCTGCGGCTTCACCCACGCGGACGGCACGCGCGCTCTGCTGCCGACCGACCTTGCGATCCGCGCGGGCGAGACGCTTGCCGTGCTCGGCCCCTCGGGCTGCGGCAAGACCACGCTGTTGCGCCTGATCGCGGGGCTTGCCTTTCCGGACCCGCCGGGGCGCGTGCTGTTCGATGGGCGCGACGTCACCCGCCTGCCGATCGAGCGCCGCAACGTCGGCATGGTGTTCCAGTCCTACGCGCTGTTCCCCAACCTCGATGTCGCCGGCAACGTCGGCTACGGGCTGCGTCTTCGTAACGTCCCGCGCGCGGAACGGGAGGAGCGGGTCGCGCGCTGGCTTGCGATGATGCGCATCCCCGAACTCGCGCACCGCCGCGTCGATCAGCTCTCCGGCGGGCAGAGGCAGCGCGTGGCGCTCGCACGCGCGCTCGCGGTCGAGCCGGGCCTGCTTCTCCTCGACGAACCCCTCACGGCGCTGGATGCCAAGCTGCGCGAGGAGCTTCGCGTCGAAGTGTCGGCGCTGTTGCGCGAACTCCGCATCACCGCGGTCTTCGTCACCCACGACCAGGCGGAGGCGATGGCGCTCGGCGATCGCGTGGCGGTGATGCGGGCGGGGCGCATCGAGCAGGTGGGGACGGCAGAGGAGATCTATCACCGCCCCGCCACGCGCTTCGTCGCCGAGTTCGTCGGCACGCTGAATGTGCTTGCGGGCACGGTGCAGGACGGCGCGCTGCATCTTCCGGGCGGCACCCTGCCGGCAAACGGCCTTGCTCCCGGGCCGGCTGTCGCCGCCTGCAGGCCGGAACAGCTCCGTCTCGATCCGGAGGGAACGCTGTCGGGGCGCGTGACGGCCGCGTTCTTCCTCGGCGATCGCGTCCGCGTCGTCATCGAGGGGGCGGCGGCAGGACCGATCACTCTGGAGACGACCGGGGCCGGGCCGCGACCAGGCGACATCGTCCGCCTCTCCGCCGCCCCGCCGGCCCCTTGGCGGCTGCCCGGCCCGTGAGCCCCCTTTCCCCGCCGCCCGGCTTCGCCCAATCTCTGGCCGGAAGCACGCTCCGGCGGGACGCGCCCCGCCGCTTCGTTGAGGGAGGTCACGCCATGGCGATCAACCGCCGTTCTCTTCTCGTCTCCTCCGGCTTGCTCAGCGCCGGGCTCGCTGCCCCTGCCGTTTGGGGCCAGCCGCGCAACCCGGCCTGGCCGCGCGCGTTGACCATGGGCACGGCCGCGCCGGGCGGCACCTACGCCATCTACGGGCCGGCCTGGGGCCAGCTCGCTCAGGCCGCGACGGGGGTGAACATCAGCTACCGCACGACGCAAGGGCCGAACCAGAACATCGTGCTGCTGCAGACGCGGCAGATCGAGCTCGGCATGGTCACCATGGGAGTGGCGCTTGCAGGCCTGGGAAGGCACGGGCGACTGGACGCAGGGCAACCGTTTCCGCGACATCCGCGCCCTCTTTCCGATGTACGACACGCCGTTCCACGCCGTGGCCTTGGCTCGGTCCGGGATCGCCGACCACAGCCAGCTCACCGGGCGCACCGTCGGGGTGGGGCCGCGCGGCGGCACGCCCGGCACCTACTACCCGCTGATCCTGCGCACGCTCGGCGTGACACCCTCCGCCATCCGCTACGCCTCCGCCTCCGACCTTGACGGGCCAGCTCGCGGATGGGCTGCTTGATTGCTTCTGCTTCGCCGCCGGCGCGCCGATCCCGTCCTTCAGCGAGATCGAGACGAGCCACCAGGTGCGGATCTTCGGCTTCACTGAGGCGCAGGCGGAGACCATCACCAAGGCGATGCCGGAACTCTCCAAGGGCACGCTTCCGGCCGGCACCTACCGTTCGGTGCCGGGGCCCCTGACCATCGTCGGCATGTTCAACTTTGCGGTCTGCCACCGCTCCCTGCCCGAGGACCTCGTCTACGAGATCGTCAAGGCGGTGATGACGCAGAACGCGGCGATGGTGCAGGCGGTCGCGGCGGCGCGCGAGACCCTGCCCGAGAACGTCGGCAAGAACAGCTTCCTCCCCTTCCACCCGGGGGCGGCGCGCTGGTTCCGCGAGAACGGGCATCGCATCCCGGACAACCTGGTCGCCGCCTGATCGGGTTCGGGGCCGGTCCGCCGAGGGTCGGCCCACCTCCTGCCGCGCTCCGTGTCCGCTTCCGCGCCCGGGTCGGGCCAGCCGCTCCCGCGGGAGATGCTGGTCGGCTGGGCAGCCCTCGTCGCCGCGGTGACGATCTGGGCGGGCTGGGCCGTCGCCACCCGCTTCCTTTTCTTCGAGGCGAGCCTCGGCACGGCCGACATCGTGGCCCTGCGCTTCCTCGTCGCGGGCGTGTTGATGGCGCCGCATGCGCTTCGCCGGGGGCTTGCCCTGTGGCGGCTTAGGCCCCTGCCGCTTGCGGCGGTGGTGTGCGGTTCGGGCTTCGCCTTCTCGCTCTGCAACACGGGCGGGCTCGCCTTCGCCCCGGCGGCGCACGGGGGGGCGATGACGAGCCCGCTCGGCGCCGTTTTCACGGGGCTTCTCGCCCGTGCCCTGATCGGCGAGCCTTTGCCGCGGCGTCGCCTCGTGGGGCTTGGGATGATCGCTGCGGGAGCGGCGGCGATCGTGGCGGCAAGCGTCGATGGGTTGTGGGGGCCAAAGGCCTGGATCGGCCATCTTCTGTTCACCGCTGCCGGCTTGCTCTGGGCCGCTTACACGGTCTCGGTGCGCGGCACGCGCATCGGCGTGTTGGATGCGGTCACGCTGTCTGTCGTCGGCTCGGCGGCGGCTTTCTCCCTCCCTTATCTCGCCGTGGTGGGGCCGCGCTTTCTCGCCGCCCCGCTCTGGGAGGTCGCCGTCCAGGCGCTGTTGCACGGCGTGCTCGGGGCGACGCTGTCGGTGATCCTGTTCAACAAGGGGCTCGTCTTGGTCGGGGCGACGCGGGCGGCGGCAGTCGGCGCGCTGACCCCGACCTTGACGGCCGTGTTCGGCGTGGTCGTGCTGGGCGAGGTGCCGTCGCCCCCGGAGGTGGCGGGCATCGCGGTCCTGACCCTCGGCGTCGTGCTCGCCTCCGTCGTGCCGCCGACGCGGCCGCTTGCGCCAGCCCCACCCCGCCCCTAACAGACGGGCGGGCTTGGCCGGGTCGGACGGAGGAGCAGGCAATGGGGTATCGGGTCGCGGTGGTCGGGGCGACGGGCGCGGTCGGGCGCGAGATGCTGAAGACCCTGGCCGAGCGCAACTTCCCGGCCGACGAGGTGGTGGCGCTGGCCTCCGGCCGCTCCGCGGGCCAGCCGGTGAGCTACGGCGAGCGCCGCACGCTCACCGTGCGCACGCTCGAGACCTTCGACTTCCGCGGCATCGACATCGCACTGTTCAGCCCCGGCGCTGCGGTGTCGGCCGAGCATGCGCCGCGGGCGGCCGCCGCCGGCTGCGTGGTGATCGACAACACCAGCCATTTCCGCATGGAGCCCGACGTGCCGCTCGTCGTGCCGGAGGTGAACCTGCACGCGCTTCGGGGCTTCCGCAAGCGCAACATCATCGCCAACCCGAATTGTTCCACCATCCAGATGGTGGTTGCGCTCAAGCCCCTGCATGACATCGCGCGTGTGCGGCGCGTGTCGGTCGCGACCTACCAGTCCGTGTCCGGGGCGGGCAAGGAGGCGATGGACGAGCTCTACGTCCAGACGAAGGGCTCGTTCGTCAACGACCCCGCGACACCGCAGCAATTCACCAAGCCGATCGCCTTCAACGTGATCCCGCACATCGACCGCTTCCTCGACGATGGCGCCACCAAGGAGGAGTGGAAGATGGCGGTGGAGACGCGCAAGATCCTTGATCCGGACATCGCGGTGATCGCGACCTGTGTGCGGGTTCCCGTGTTCGTCGGCCACGCCGAGGCGGTGCATGTCGAGTTCGAGCGTCCGATCACAGTCGCCGAGGCGCGCGAGGCGCTGAAGCGCGCGCCGGGTGTGACCGTGGTCGACCGCCGCGAGGACGGCGGCTACGTCACCCCCATCGAGGCGGCCGGCGAGGACGACGTCTTCGTCTCACGCCTGCGCAAGGATCCGACCGTGCCGAACGGGCTCGCCTTCTGGTGTGTGGCCGACAACCTGCGCAAGGGGGCGGCGCTGAACGCGGTGCAGATCGCGGAAGCCCTGATCGCCCAGGGCTTTCTCGCCCGGGAGGCTGCCCAGACGGGCGGCTGACGCGGAATTGCCGCCGGCGGAACGGCGCGGCGGCTCCGTTCTTCGCCCTCCGTTAACCGAAGCGGTCGTTTCATTCGCCCGACTTCGGTGGGGAGAGCGTGGTGACGCGGGTCAACGGAGCGGTTCGGTTCGGGGGGGTCGGGGCGGCGGTGGCAGGGGCGATCCTCCTCGCCTTGTTGCCCACCGTCTTCCTCGCCTGGTGGTTCGCCGCCGCCTCGCGCGACGACGTCGTGGCCCGCGCCGCCGATCGGCTGACGCATGGCGCCCAGGCGGGGTCAGGGTTCTATCTCCAGATGTTGCTCGCCGTAGAACGGAGCCTCGCTCTCGAACCGGCCCTCGTCTCGCTTGCCGTCGGCGATGCCGGCTCCTGCGATGCCTTGCTGGCTCGTCAGGTCCAATCCCATCCCTTCATTTCCGGTTCGATCCTGGTCGGGCGGGACGGGCGGGTCCTCTGTGCCTCGAACGGGCGCGGCCGGGGCATCGACCTGTCCGACCGTGCGTACATTCAGGCAGCCCTCCGCCAGGATTCGCTGGTCGTCGGGGAACCGCTGGTCGCGCGCACCACCGGAACCTTGGTGCTTCCCGCCGCGCGGCGTCTCGGGCCGGAGGCCGCCTTGCCCGGCCGCGGCGACGAGCCGGCCGTCGTCGCCGCCGCTCTCGACATCGACGGGCTTGCCCGCCGGATCGGCGAGATCGCGACGTCGCCCGAGAGCCTCGACGACCCGCAGGTCAACGTGCTGATCCTCGATCGCGACAACCGGGCGATCGCCTCCTGGCCCGATCCTGCGCGCCAGGGCACGGTTCTTGCCCTGCGGCCGTCCGCGTCGGGACAGAACACCGTGCAGGTGGCGACGAAGGAGGACGGCACCACCCTGCTCGCCGGGCTCAGCCACCACCTCCCCGGCGGAATCCGGATTGCCCTGGTCGAGCCCTTGGCGGAGGTGACGCGGCCGGCCGAGGCTCGCTTCCGCCAGGTTTTGGCCTTGATGTTCGGCGTGGTCATGGTCGGCGCTGCGCTTTCGGTCCTGGCCGCGCGTCGGCTGGTCGTCGCCCCCATGCTTGCTCTTGCCCGCGCGGCCAAGGAGGTGGAGGAGGGGGGAAGGCCGACCGCCCTGCCGCGCGGCCCGCTCTTCGGCGAACTCGAACCCCTCCGCCGCGCCTTCTCCCGGATGGTGGAGGAGATCTTGCGACGAGAGGCGTCGCTGTCGGAGATCAACCGTCGCCTCGCCGACCTCGCCCAGCGCGACCCCCTCACCGGCATCGCGAACCGGCGCGCCTTCGATGCCGCCTTGGCCCAGGCCTGGGAGCGCGGCCGGCACACAGGCGAGCCGGTCGGCCTCTTGATTCTCGATGTCGACCACTTCAAGCGGTTCAACGACACCTACGGCCACCTCGAAGGGGACCGCTGCCTGGTGCGCGTGGCCGAGGCGCTGTCCGCCCTGCCGTTGCGCCCGAACGACCTGGTCGCCCGGCTGGGCGGCGAGGAGTTCGCCATCCTCCTGCCGGGGGCGGACGCTCAGGGGGCGGCAACGGTCGGCGAACGGGCGCGTGTTGCGATCGCCGACCTGATGATCCTGCACGAACGGTCGCCGCACGGTGTGGTCACCGTCTCGGTCGGTGCCGCGGCCGCGGTGCCCACCAGCCTGGGCGATGCCAAGGCCCTGCTTGCCGCCGCTGATCGCGCGGCCTATGCCGCCAAGGCGGGGGGGCGGGATCGCGTCGTCGTCGACGGGGTCGACACTGCGCCGTGGGCGCGACCGGCTGAGCTGGCGGTCCGCTGATGGCAGGCAGCTTCCTCCTGGATTTCGGCGTCGGCAGAAGACGGAACGCGTCGCACATGTCGGAACGACGGCAAACGGAGGAGGCCCTGCGGCGTGCGCTCGTCCGCGCCTGCCATCGCTTGGCGGACCTCGGGCTTACCCAAGGCACGTCTGGAAACGTGTCGGTGCGGCGCGACGGCGGGCTGCTCATCACCGCATCGGGTGTCTCCCTTGCCGCTTTGACGGAGGACGACGTGGTGGCCATGCGCGGCGACGGGTCCTGGCGCGGGGCGGCGCGGCCGTCCACCGAATGGCGGCTGCATCGGGACCTGCTGGCGGCGCGTCCGGAGATCGGCGCCGTGGTGCATACGCACTCGACCTACGCCACCGCGCTCTCGTGTCTGCGCGCGCCCATCCCCGCCTTTCACTACATGGTCGCGATCGCGGGCGGGGCAGACATTCCCTGCGCGGCTTATGCCACCTTCGGCACCGAGGCGCTGTCGGAGGCGGCCCTGCACGCGCTGGAAGGTCGCACCGCTTGTCTGCTCGCCAACCACGGCGTCGTCGCCCTGGGGCGCGATCTCGACGAGGCGGTCACCCGTGCCCACGAGGTCGAAGTTCTGGCCAAGCAGTATGCCATCGTTCGCAGCGTCGGTGCGCCGGTGCTCCTCGACGAGGCGGAGATGGCAGAGGTGGTGCGGCGCTTCGCCGAATATGCCCGCCGGTCGGCCAAGGATGGGCAGGCCGGGTCGGCGTGAGGACCCGCCGGGTGCTCCCCTCGCTAGTCTTTCGCAGCTGCGTTTCAGCCGCGCGGGCGTTGCGGCTGGGGTTGGCGTGCCCCCTCGGGTCTGCCCGCATCGAAGCCGAGGAAACCCGCTTCCGGCACTGGGGAGCCCCCGTCGCCGCGCCACAGCGGCGCGGAAGCCGGGGGGGCTGACACTCCGGACGCGGCCGGCGGCATCGACCGGGTCGCCTCGCCGCGCTGCACCGCTGGCGGCACGGCCGCTGCCGGCCTTGGCTGCTCCCGCTGCGGCACGGTCCCGCGGCTCGGCACACGGCCAAGCGACATCAGGAAAAACGCGATCTCCGACTGACCGAGGTCCAGCGCGAGGTCGAGCGGCGTGAGGCCGAGCACGTTGCGTGCGCCGAGATCCGCTCCGGCGGCGACCGCGGCGCGCACCTCGTCGATGTCACCAAGATTGATCGCATCGAAGAGGGCCTGCGTGGGACTGACGGGGGCTTGGCGAGGCTGGCCCCTCTGCTGCGCGGCTGCGTGACCGAGAGCGAGCACGGCGGCGAGGAAGGCCGCGATCAGGGGGTGGGGGTTCCGCATGGCGAGACCCTAGAGCAGATCGCACGGCAGCGGAATCGGCCGCGGGGCTGAAAGCGCCCGCCGGGAACATGCTCGGCGGTGTCCGCTTGAGTGGGCTCCGCCTGAGAGCGAAAGCCAGCCGACCCCGGTCACTGGCCCTCGCGCCGCCACGCGACCACGGCCGCCCCAAGGATCAGGACAAGTGCGGCCCAGGGCGGCATCAGCGGCAGGTCGGCGACCCCTGTCACCACATGGTCGCGGTTGCGCTTCAAACCAATCCAGCCGGGACCGCGCGCCGGACGGTCGGCAGCGACCCGGCGCAGCTCCGGCAGCTGGTCGGCCAGCCAGACGATCCCGCCGCCCGAGCGCTGCACGACGGGCAAGGCCGGTTCGGCCAAGGCGCGCAGGTCGAGGAACTCGCGCGGGTTGCCAGCGCCCACGGCGGCGAAGGCAAGGCGGGAGCCGTCGGTGAGCCGCCACACGCCGGGCTGGTCGGCCATGAACTCCGCCCCGGCCCGCCCGGGACCGAGTTGCTCCAGCGCAAGCATGCGCGTCTCTCCGGAGGGGGAGGTGACGGTGAGCGACGGCGGGGGCCCTTCGGCGAGGCTGCGCCGCTCGACCACGATGCGCTCGCCATCGACCCGGGCGCGCAGGTCCTCCTCCTCGAGGTCGGGCTCCTTCATCAGCCAGTGCGCCGCACGGCGGAGGATCTCCGCCTGCGGGCCGCCGCCGTCGTGGTTTCGGCTCCACAACCAGATCTGGTCGGAGAGGAGCAGCGCCACCCTCCCCTCGCCGACGCGATCCGCGATCAACAGCGGCTCGCCGCCCGGGCCGCTCATCAGCACCTGCCCGCGCGGCGCGGCGACATCGATCCGCCGATACCACCGGCCCCAGGCCGCCTCCGCCTCGGCGGCGTTCGCTCCCGGCAAAGCGGCGGTGATGGGATGCCGCATGCCGACCTCGGTGACGCGCGCCCGAAACGGGGCCTCACCGATCCGCCCCGTCGGGCTCGCCGGCAGCACTTGGCCGAGCGGCGTGTTGAACAGCGACACCGGGCCCACGTATTCGGGCCCGACGGAGAGGAACAGACCGCCCCCCCCGCGCACGTACTCCGCGATGTTGCGCAGGTAGGACGGCGGCAGGATGCCGCGATTGGCGAAACGGTCGAAGATGATCAGGTCGAACTCGCGCAGCTTGACCTGGAAGAGCTCGCGCACGGGGAAGGCGATCAGGGCGAGTTCGGAAAGAGGCGTGAGGTCGTCCTTCTCCGGCGGGCGCAGGATGGTGAAATGCACGAGGTCGACGTTCGGGTCGGCCTTGAGAAGCCGACGCCACGTGCGCTGGCCGGCGTGCGGTTCGCCCGAGACCAGCAACACGCGCAGCCGGTCGCGCACGCCGTTGATCGCCACGACCGCCCGGTTGTTGAGAAGCGAGACTTCCCCCGCAAGCGGCTCCGCCTCGATCTCGAGCACGGTCTGACCGGCCCGCTCGATCGGCACGCGGATAGTGTGCGCTTCGCCGGTGCGGATCCGCGCCTGGCGGGGAGGCTCGCCGTCGCGGCGCTGGGTGATGGTGACGCCGTCCGCACCCCCCGCCGTGCCGAGGTCTTCGACCACCAGGCGGACCTCCACGCTGCGGCCCACGATGCCGAAGGGGGGGGCATCGAGGACCCGCACGCGCCGGTCGGTCTCGCCGCGCCGGCCGGTCAGCAGAAGGTGGAATGGCGCCCCGCCGCTGGCGCGCGCGATCGCCTCCGCCTCCTCCGGCGCGTCGTGGATCTGGCCGTCGGTGATCGCGATCGTCCCGGCGAGCCGCCCGCGCGGCACCTCGGCCAAGGCCCGCCCCAGCGCCTCGAACAGCCGCGTGCCGTTCGCCCCGGCGTCCGGCACGACGACGGTGCGTAGCTCGAGCGCATCGAGTGACCGCGCCCGGTCCTCGATCGCGCGCCGGGCCGCCTCCGTCACCGCCATGCGGTCGCCGACGCGCTGCGAAGCGGTCTGGTCGACGAGTAGGACGGCGACGTCGGGCAGGCTCCGGCGCGTTTCCTGAACAAGCCTCGGGTTGGCGAGAGCGAGCAGAAGGACGGCGGCGACGAAGGCGCGCAGCCAGGCACCGCGGGCGCGACGCCAGAGCGCCAGCCCGACGGCGATCCCGGCCAGGAGTCCGAGGGCGACGAAGAGCGGGGTCGGCAGCAGCGGGTCGAAGGCGACCGAGGCGAGCGTGCGGGTGCCGTCCATCGCGCTATTGCCCGAGCCGCTCGAGGATGATCGGCACGTGTACCTGGTCGCCCTTGTAGTTGCCGGTCAGAGCGTACATCACGAGGTTGACGCCGAAACGATAGGCAAGGAGCCGCTGCCGCGCCCCGCCCGGTACGGTGGCGTAAGGATTCCTCCCGGCCTCGTCCACCGCCCACGCTGCCGCCCAGTCGTTGGCTCCGATCACGACAGGGCTGACGCTGTCGTTCGCCCTGTCCTCGTGCCGCTGCACCCAGGTCTGCCCCCCGACGTAGCGGCCGGGAAAGTCGGATAAGAGGTAGAAAGCGCGGGTCAGCACATGGTCGGCCGGAACGGGGTGAAGTTCGGGGATGGCGAGCCCGCGCGTGAGCCGCTGCAGGGCGGCCGAGGCCCCCGCGTTCATCCCCCGCCCGAGCCCGGCGTCGCGCGTGTCGAACACGATGATGCCGCCGTCGCGCATGAAGGCATTGAGCGCCTCGATCGCGCGCTCGTCCGGCGAAGCCTGATCAGCCGTCACCGGCCAGTACAGGAGCGGGAAGAAGGAGAGGTCGTCGAGCCCCGGCCGAACGCCGAGCGGTTCGGCGAGGTTGGCCGCGGTGCGTCGATTTACGAAATCAGTGAGGCCGACCAGCCCGGCGCGCGACACGCGGTCGACCTCCGGCGAGCCCGTAACGACGAAGGCAAGCCGCGTCTCGAGCGCGGCGCGCATCGGGTCGACCTGAGCCGAAACGGGCGCGGCGACAAAGACCAGGAACAGGGCGATCGCCGCCGGGGCGGCAGCGCGGGCTGGCGCGGGGGCGCGCAGAAGTCCGCGCAGCCATAGAGCGATCAGGAGATCAAGGCTGAGCAAGACCAGGGCGGCACCGAGCAGCCAGGGGCGGAGGTCCCGCGCGTGCGGGGCTTCGCCCAGGCGCTGGAGCGACAGCACCGGCGGGAAGCGCGAGCGGGGCGAGACGGTCCAGCGCCGCGCCCAGGTTGAGCGCGGTCGCGCGCCGCCTCCGCGCCGTAGAAGCCCGGCGGGTGTCGCGGCGAGGGGCGGGTCGTTGCGATGGCGGAGGCCGCGAGGCCGGCGGCAAGCGGCGGCGGCGCGCCGAGGCGGCCGAACCCGTCGAGGGTTTCGAACGGCGGCAGCACGGCATCGCCCGTCGCCGCCACCCCCACCCCGAGCCGGATCAGGCGCTCGAGCATCTCCACGAACAGGACCGAGAGGGGAAGATTCGACCACTCCGCGTTGGCGGTAACGTGGAACAGCACCACCGTGCCCCGGCCTCGCCGCTCCCCCGTCACCAGCGGCGTCCCGTCGGCGAGCTTGGCCCAGGTCTTCCGCGTCAGGTCGAGGGAGGGTTCGGCGAGCACCTGGCGCGCGATGCGCACGTCTCCTGGCACGGCAAGCCCGGCGAAGGGGCTGTCGTCGGGGAAGGGGGCGAGCGAGGCAGGCTGCTGCCAGGAGAGGGCGCCGCCCAACTGGCGGTCGCCCGCGCGCAGACGCACCGGCAGGAGCGGGTCGGGCCGCGCCGCCGTGCGCGGCCCGGCGAAGCGGATCAGCACGCCGCCCTGGTCGATCCAGCGCGCGAGCAGAGCCTGGTCGGCGGGAGTGAGCGTGTCGACGTCGGCGAGCACGATCGCCGCGATCTCGCGCGCAAGAAGGTCGCGCACCGTGCCGCGGCGAAGTTCGGCGAACGGGGCGAGCGCGCGATCGACATAGTAGAGCTCGCCGATGAGCGGCTGGTCCGCCGTCTCCGCCGCACCGGCGATCAGCCCGACGGGGCGGCGCCGCCAGCGCTCGTCGAGCAAAGCGACCGCGCCGGCGGAGGCGACGTCCTCGATGACGAGGGCAGCAAGCGCGTTGCGCTGCTCGGGCGGCAGGGCGATCTCGGCCTCGCCGCCGTGCGCGCCGGGCGGGACGACGATGTCGACCCGAGCGAGCGTGCGCTGATCGGCGGTCCGGGCGAGCACGGCGAAGCGGCGCTCCGCCTCGGCCGGCACGGTGGCGACGCGGGCGACGATGCCGTGCGGCTCGGACCGCGGCGCGAGCAGGGCAGGAGCGGGGGCAGCGGGGGAGACGACGGTGACAGGGCCGATCGCGGCGAGGCGGCCGGCGAAGTCCCGCTCGGCGTCCGCCTCGCCATGGGCAAGCCCGTCGGCGATCCACAGCACGGAGGCCTCCGCGCAGCCCCGCCCCCTCCAGCGCGCGCGACGCCGCCGCGCGGTCGGGGGCCCAGGGCAGAGGGCGCAGCGCGGCGACACGCTCGCGCAGGTCGGCCGCCGGCATCACGGCGCTGACCGCAGGGGCGGCGGCCTGATCAGAGGGGGCGGTGGTGAGCAGGGCGACCGGCCGCCCCGCCCGTTCCGCCTCGCCGAGCGCGGCCTCGAGCGCGCTCATCCGCGCCTCCCATTGCGGACCCGACGCCCAGCCGTCGTCGAAGACGACGAGAAGCGGGCCGGAGCCGCCGAGCGAGCGGCCGGAGTCGAGCACCGGCCGGGCGAGGCCGAGGATGACCAGCGCCGCGGCGAGAAGTCGCAGGAGGAGAAGCCACCAAGGCGTGCGCGCCGAGGTCTCCTCGCGGCGCTCGAGTCCGAGGAGAAGCCGCACGGCGGGAAACGCCTGCTGCTTCGGCGCCGGCGGGGTGACGCGCAGCAGCCAGAGCAGACCCGGCAGCAGGACGAGCGCCGCGAGCAGCCAGGGGTGGGCGAAAGTGACGGCGGCGAGGGCCTCGATCATGCGCCGGTGCGCCTCACGCCGCCCGCCCCGCGGCTGCGGTCCGGCGCGAGGGCGAGGTAAAGCCCCATCAGCGCCGGCTCGGGGGCGTGGTCGGTGCGGTGGGTGGCGAAGGACCACCCGGCGGCGGCGGCGATCGCCCTCAGCCCCTCCTGGTGGGCGGCGAGCCGCGCCTGATAGTCGGCGCGGATCCCCTCGACCTTGCCGATCAGCGCCGCGCCCTCTCGGGCAAGACCCTCGAAGCGGACCCGGCCGCGGAACGGGAGCGCCTCCTCGGCCGGATCGAGGACCTGCAAGAGATGCCCTGCCACCGGGATCGCCGCGAAGCGGCCCACGGCGGCCTGCACCGCATCGAGGGGGGAGAGGAAGTCGCCGATCAGCACCACCCGGGCATGGGCGGGCAGCTGGGCAGCCGGGGGAAGCGGCGAGAGGGTGCCGGCGTCTCCGCGCCGGGCGACGGCCTGAGCGAGAAGCTCGATCATGCCCCGCCCCGCGACCGGGCGCATGCCGAGCCCCAACAGGGCGACACGCTCGCCCCCGCGCAACAGCAGCGAGGCCAGCGCGAGGAGGAGGAGTTCGGCGCGCTCCGCCTTCTCCGGCAGCCGCGCGTTCGACCGCCAGCGCATGCCCGCCGAGGCGTCGCGCCAGAGCCACACGCTCTGGGCGGCCTCCCACTCCGTCTCGCGCACGAAGGTGCGGTCGCTCTTCGCCGATTGCCGCCAGTCGATGCGCGACACCGCGTCGCCGGCGAGGAAGGGTCGGAACTGCCAGAAACTGTCGCCTTGCCCGACCCGGCGACGCCCGTGCACGCCTTGCGCGACGGTGGCGGCGACCCGCTCGGCCGCGACCAGGAGGGGAGGGAGGCGGGCGGCGAGCTGTTCCGCGCGTCGCGCGGCGCCGACCCACGCCTCGGGGGCCTTCATTCGATCAGGCTCGTCAGTTTCGCGATCACATCAGCCAGCCGCACCCCGTCGGCTCGGGCGGCGAAATTGAGCGCCATGCGGTGTCGAAGCACGGCGGGGGCGAGCGCGATCACGTCATCGACGGACGGGGCGAAGCGCCCGTCGAGCACGGCGCGGGCGCGGGTTGCCAGCATCAGCGCCTGGGCGGCGCGCGGCCCAGGGCCCCAGGCGAGGTGCCGCTTCACCGCCTCGATCGGCGAGGTCTCGGGCCGGCCCGAGCGGACGACGGTGAGGATGGCCTCGACCACGCTTTCGCCCACCGGCATGCGGCGGATGGTGGTCTGCGCGGATACCAGCTCCTCCGCGCTCATCGCCTGCTGCGGACGGATCGCGGCGGCACCCGTGGTGGCGAGCAGCATCGCCTTCTCCGCCTCGAGTTCGGGGTAGGAGACCTCGATCTCGAGCAGGAAGCGGTCGAGCTGCGCCTCCGGCAGCGGATAGGTGCCCTCCTGTTCGATCGGATTTTGGGTGGCGAGCACGTGGAAGGGGCGGGGCAGGGCATACTCGACCCCGCCCACCGCCACCTTCAGCTCCTGCATCGCCTGCAGGAGAGCCGACTGCGTGCGCGGGCTTGCGCGGTTGATCTCGTCCGCCATCAGGAGCTGGCAGAAGATCGGGCCCTTGATGAAGCGGAAGCTCCGTTTGCCCTCGGGTGTTTCGTCCAGCACCTCGGAGCCGAGGATGTCGGCCGGCATCAGGTCGGGGGTGAACTGTACGCGCTTGGCGGCGAGCCCGAGCACGGTGCCGAGCGTCTCGACCAGCTTGGTCTTGCCGAGGCCCGGCACGCCGACAAGCAGAACGTGTCCGCCGGAGAGGAGGGTAATCAAAGTCTGGTCGATCACCTCCTGCTGGCCGAAGATCACTTGGCCGATGGCGCTGCGCACCCGGGCGATCCGCTCGGTCAGACGCTCGACCTCGGCAACGAGGTCCCCCGCATCGGCCGCCGGACGCTCGACGATGGCGGAAGCTTCGGTCACGCGGTGTCTCCCTCGCCTCTACACGGGCCCCCTTGATGCTACCTATATGCCTGGGCGTCGGAACCTCGCGGCTCCGAGGGTCACGCGGACGTGACGCGCGGCCGATGACGAAGGACGAGCGGGAACAGGGCGGTGCTTCGGCGGTGTCTGCAGTGACGCGACTGGCGCATGACCGCTTCGAACCGAGCCGCTCGGCCGACGGCGGCGACCGCTCGCCCATCCCAGGGCTGAGGCTCACGCCGCCTGCGCCGCGCAGCGAACGGGGGCCGAAGGTCTGCGGCGACGTCGCGATCCGCATCCGCCGCGACGGCACTTGGCTCTATCAGGGAAGCCCGATCCGCCGCAAAGCGTTGGTCTGCCTCTTCGCGTCGTGTCTGACGCGCGAAGCGGACGGCTCGTTCTGGCTGGTCACGCCCGCCGAGCGCGGCCGGATCACGGTGGACGACGCGCCCTTCGTCGCCGTCGAGCTCTTCGTTGCCGGCGAGGGCGAACGCCAGCTGCTGTCGTTCCGAACCAACGTCGACGAACTGGTCGAGGCCGGCCCCGACCATCCGATCCGGGTCGCCTACGATCTCGTCACCTGTCTGCCCACGCCGTATCTGCGCGTGCGGGAGGGGCGCGGGAGATACCCGATCGAGGCGCGGATCGAGCGCGCTGTCTACTACGAGTTGGTCGCGCTCGCGGTGCCTGAGGTGGTGCACGGCGAGCGGGTGCTTGGCGTGTGGTCGCGGGCCCGCTTCTTCCCGCTCGGGTCGGCGGAGGAGCCGTGACTCTGCATCCGATCGCGGCCCGGCTTCGCGCCGAACCCGAGCGTCTGAGCCGCGCGCCCGCCGTGCTCGCTCCGCCGCCAGGGGCGAGCGAGCAGTCGGCGCGGGAGGCGGCGGTGCTCGTGCCGGTCGTTGTGCACCCGGAGCCGACCGTCCTCCTCACCGTGCGCACCGCCACGTTGTCGGCTCACGCCGGGCAGGTGAGCCTGCCTGGAGGGCGGATCGAGGCGCACGACCCCTCGCCCGAGGCAGCTGCCTTGCGCGAGGCGGAGGAGGAGGTCGGGATCCCGCGCCGGAGGGTCGAGGTGATCGGCCGCTTGCCAAGCGTGTTCACCGGCACCGGGTTCCGTGTCACGCCCGTCGTCGGTCTGGTCTTGCCGCCGATTTCGCCACGGCCCGACCCGCGCGAGGTGGCGGAGGTGTTCGAACTGCCGCTTGCGCACCTCACCGAACCCTGCCCTGGCCCCTCGGCTTGAGGATGGGGCGGCCTACGGCAGCCGGCGCCCGCGGGTGTGGGTGGTGCCGCACGACCGCCACGTCATCTGGGGGGCGACGGCCGCCATCCTCGCCTCCTTCGCCGTGGTCCTGCGGGAGGTCTGAGGAGACCCATGCGCGGCATCATCCAGGGGGTGCTGCTGTTCCTGATCCCCTTCGTCCTGTATTTCGGTTGGCTGCTGCTCGTTCGCCGCGCGGCAGAGGCGAACGGGGAGGCCCAGCCGGCGATCGTGTGGCGGGACGTGCCCTGGGTCGTCCTTTCCTTGCTCGGCGTCGTCCTGGTCGCGGTCGGGCTGATGCTGTTCGCTGACCTCCGCGCCATGAAGCCGGGCGAGCCCTACGCGCCGGCGCGCCTCGAGGGCGGGCGCATCGTGCCCGGCGGGCCGGTGCGGTAGCGAGGAGCCGCAAGAGGACGCCGCGAAGGAGCGCGACCCGCAGGCGGAGCCGTCGCTTGGGTGGCTGACGCGAAGGTCCGCTGGTTCCGCAGGCAGGTCGGTGCCGGATGCGATCCGCGCCTGCGCCAGCGCGTCGGCCTGCCGTCACCGACGCTGTGGCCTCAGGGCAGGTGCCTCCGGCGCGGTCTGCGGGTCGAGCGCCCCGCCTTCGCGGCAGAAGCTCCCTCTCGCTCCGCCCCTGACGGGAACGAGGGCGGCGAAGCGCCGTTTCGGCAAGCCGGAGGTTGCGCCCCGGCAGGCGGTCCCCTCCACCACGCCCGCGCGCTAGCGTCTCCCTCCAACGGCCGGCGGCGGCGGGGTCCGGCATCGCCCCTCGCCCTCCGTAGCGACAACGACAGGGTCGAGGGGTGCCGTCCCGGCAAGGGAAGGAGGCAGGACAGCGTCGGGCAACATGCCGGGAAGACGATGAAAGACCCGCCCGCCTTTCGCATCGCCCCCCCTGCCTTCCTCGCCGATCCCGCCGTGGCGCGCGTGCTCGATGCCCTGCCCGAGGCGCGCGCCGTCGGGGGGTGCGTGCGCGACGCGCTCGCCGGCCGCCCCGTCGCCGACATCGACCTCGCCACCCCGCGCCGGCCCGAGGCCGTGATGCGGGCGCTCGCCGAGCGTGGCATCACGGTCGTGCCGACGGGGCTCGACCACGGCACGGTGACGGCGGTGGTCGAGGGGCGGCCGATCGAGATCACCACGCTGCGCCGCGATGTTGCGACCGACGGCAGACATGCCGTCGTCGCTTTCACCGAGGACTGGCGCGAGGACGCCGCACGGCGAGATTTCACCTTCAACGCGCTCTCTCTCGATCGCGACGGCAACGTCTGGGACTGGTTCGGAGGGCGGGAGGATCTCGCGCGCGGCGTGGTGCGCTTCATCGGCGACCCGGCCACGCGGCTGGCCGAGGACCACCTCAGGGCGCTTCGCTTTTTCCGCTTCCATGCCCGCTACGGGAAGGGCGAGCCCGATCCTGCGGCGGTGGCGGCGATCGCGGCCGACGTGCCCAACCTTTCCATCCTCTCCGCCGAGCGCGTGTGGGCGGAACTGAAGCGGATCCTCGGCGCTTCCGACCCCACCGGGGCGGTGCGGCTGATGCGCCGAGACGGGCGTTCTCGCTGCCGTGCTGCCCGAGGCCAGCGACCAGGACCGGCTTGCCCGCCTCGCTGGGCTCGGCGCTCCGGCCGAACCGTTGCTTCGCTTGGCCGCGCTCGCTCCTGCCGCGCCGGTCGCGACGCTTGCCGAGCGGCTTCGCCTCTCCGGGGCGGAGGCCGAGCGTCTCGCCGCCCTCCTTGGCCCAGCCCCGCCGACCGACCCGTCCGCCTTGCGGGCCGCCCTCGCGGAAGCCGGGGCGGAGACGATCGTCGGGCGGGCGTGGCTGGCCGAGGCCGCTGCCCTACCGGGAGACTGGGCGGCCGTGCGCGCTTTTGCCGAAGCCACCCCGCGCCCGGTGTTCTCCCTGCGCGGGGCGGATGTGCTGGCCTTGGGCATCCCGCCCGGGCCGCGGGTGGGGGCGGTGCTTGCCGCGGTGGAGCGGCGCTGGAAGGAGGCGGGCTGCCCCGAGGACGAGGCCATGCTCAGGCGTTGGCTTGCCGAGGCCGCCGCCACAGCCGCCTGAGGGCGAGAAATCCCGGTGAGATCGGCGAGGGGCCGTTGTTCGACGCGCGACACCCGAAAGACGGCGGGGTCGTGCGCCGGGCCGAGAGCCGGCGTCTCCCTTGCGCCCCGCCGCCGAGCCCCCCACCTCGCGGCCATGGTCGGCGATCTCGTTGCGCTCGCGGTCTTCCTGTTCCTTTGCTTCGCCGCCGCCACCACCGGGGCGGTGTTCAAGCCGGGGGCGTGGTACGATTCACTGTCGAAACCATCCTGGACCCCGCCCGACTGGCTTTTTCCCGTCGCCTGGTCGGTGCTGTACGTGATGATCGCGGTCTCGGCTTGGCTCGTCTGGCGCGCGGCGGGGTTCGCGGGGGGCCTGATCCCGCTCGCGGTCTGGGGCGTGCAGCTCGGTCTGAACGCGGCGTGGAGCTGGATCTTCTTCGGGCTCAGGCGCATGGACCTCGCCTTCGCCGAGGTGGTCGCCCTCTGGATCTCGATTGCCGCCTGCATCGTGCTCTTCGCCCCCATCTCGCTCACGGCGGCGGCCCTGATGGCGCCCTACCTCGTCTGGGTGAGCTTCGCCGCCGCGCTGAACCTCGCGGTGTGGCAGAGGAACCGCGAGGCCGTCGGCCGCACCGCCTGAGCCCCCGCGCCACGCTCGCGGGAGGATGGTAGAAGCGGGCGGATGACCGATCCGCACGGCGCGTCCCCCGCGGGACGGCGGAGCCGCGCCTTGCCTCCCTCGCGCGTCGCCTCTGGCGCGACCACGCGCAGCGGCGAGTGGCGCGCGCTCCTGCTGGTCTTCGCTCTGATGGCGGTGGTGTCGGGGGCGACGGGTCTTTATCCGCTGGTCATCGACTGGGCCTATCGGCTGTTCGAGGCGCGCGATGCGCGTGTGGTCTGGCTGGTTCCCCTCGTCGCGGTGGCGGTGGTCGTTGTGAAGGCCGCCGCCCAGTACGCTCAGACCGTCGCCATGCAGGGGGTGGTGCTGCGCGTCGTCCTCTCGCTGCAGGCGGCGATGTTCGACCGTCTCCTGGTCGCCGACCTCGCGCGGCTGCAGGCCGAGCCCGCGGCGCGTCTCGCCTCGCGGTTCACCAACGACATGGGGGTGGTGCGCGAGAGCCTCGGCCGCGCCGTCTCAGGCGTGGTCGATGCGTTGACCCTGGCCGCGCTGGTGGCGGCCATGCTGTGGCTCGACTGGGTGATGACTCTCGCTGCCGCCCTCATCATTCCCCTCGCCGCGATCCCGATCGAGCGGATCGGCCGGCGCATGCGCAAGGCCTCGAAGGCGCAGCAGGAGCAGGCCGGAGAGGTCACCGCGGTGCTCTCGGAGAGCCTGGCCGGCGCCCGGTTGGTCAAGGCTTACGGGCTCGAGGCGATGGAGCGTCGGCGGGCGGGCGAAGCGTTCCGCTCCTGGTATGCGCGACTGATGAAAGTGGTGCGCAACCGCGCCCGGGTCGATCCGCTTCTCGAGGCGATGGGAGGGGTGGCGGTGGCGGCGGTGATCGCCTTCGCGGGGTGGCGGATCGCGTCCGGCGCCGCCTCGGCCGGGCAGTTCACCGGCTTCGTCGCCGCCCTGCTGATCGCCGCCCGGCCGCTGCGCGCCCTCGGCACCCTCGCGGTCGCTCTCCAGGAAGGTGCGGCGGCCCTGGCGCGGGCCTTCGCCCTGATCGACGAACGGCCCCGCGTGATCGACCACCCGCATGCCCGCCCGCTCGCCCCCGGCCCGGGACAGGTCGCGTTCCGGGGCGTCTCCTTCTCCTACGGAAACGATCGCGCCGCGCTCGAGGGGATCGATCTCGTCATCGAGCCCGGCACCACGGTCGCCTTGGTCGGTCCGTCGGGGGCGGGCAAGACCACCTTGCTCAACCTGGTGCCCCGCTTCGCCGACCCGACCGAGGGAGCGGTGCTGATCGACGGGCAGGACCTCCGCGACGTCACGCTCGCCTCCCTGCGGGCCGCCATCGGCTTCGTCGGCCAGGAGGTGGTTCTGTTCGACGACACCATCGCGGCCAACATCCGCTTCGGCCGCCTCGATGCGACCGACGAGGAGGTCGAGCGGGCGGCACGGCTCGCCGAGGCGCATCATTTCATTTCGGCGCTGCCGCTCGGCTATGCCACGCGGGTCGGCGACCGTGGCCTCGCTCTCTCCGGCGGGCAGAGGCAAAGGATCGCGCTCGCCCGCGCGCTGCTGCGCGACCCGAGGATCCTGCTGCTCGACGAGGCGACCAGCGCGCTCGACGCCGAGACGGAGGCGAGAATCCGCACCGCTCTGACGCGGATCCGCCGCCGCCGGACCACCTTGATCGTCGCGCACCGGCTGTCCACCGTGCGCGAGGCGGACCGGATCGTCGTGCTGGAGGGGGGGCGGGTCGTCGAGGACGGCACGCATGCCGCCCTCCTCGCTGCGGGCGGCACCTACGCCCGGCTGGTTGCATCCCAGGCGTTCCTTGACGAGCCTACTCCCGCCGAAGCAGCCGGTCGGTGAGGACGCTTCCCGCCCGGCTCGCGCGGAAGGACCGCCTCAGCGCGGCTTCGTCGTACGGCCCGCGCACCCAGTCGAGGAAGCCGATGCCGGTCTCTCGCTGCGCCTGCTCGTAGGCGTCGAGGAAAGCGTCGAGGATCCCAGTGGGCCCCGCCCGGATGTGGCCGAAGCGAAGGGAGAGCTGCGCCTTGGCCTCGGCGATCGGCCGCCCGCGCAGGAGGAGGTAGACCGCCGCCACCAGCCCTGCCCGGTCGGCCCCCGACTTGCAGTGGATCAAGGCGGGGTAGGCGATGCTCTCGAACAAGGCGGCGAGCCGAAGCAAGCGGTCCTTGTGCGGCGCGCCGCGGCTTTCGAACGGTGCGTCGACCAGCGCGAGCCCGAGCTTCGCGCAGGCCTCGCGCTCCAGCGCGTCCGATCCGCAGTCGCGCACGCCGCGGAGGTTGATCACGGTGCGGATGCCGCGCCGTGCCTCCGCCGCGAGCTGGAAGGGCAAGGGTTGGTTGCTGCGGACGAGCCGCCCCTCCTCGACCACGGCGCGGTTTCGCCACAGGAGACGCAGTACGCCGTGATCGACGAACAGCGCGTCGGCCCAGGCCCGAAACCGGCCGGAGACCGTGTCGAGGGCGAAACCGGAGGAGGCAAGGGTCACGCCCTGCACATGGCCGAGCCCTGGGCCGGCGCGCAACGCCCCACCCCCTGACGCGGGCGGCGGGGCGGGCTACTCTGCCAGGGCTCCCGACAGCCGAGACCGACGACGGAGAGAGACCGATGTCCCCGCGTGAAGCTCTACGGCATCCCCCGCTCGCGCGCCTTCCGCTGCCTGCTCGCCCTCGAGGAGACGGGCATTCCCTATGAACTCGTCGCCACCGACTACCGCGAGGGCTGCAAGACCGAGGCGTTCCGCAAGCTCAATCCGAACGCCAAGATCCCCGTCCTGGTGGATGGCGACCTCTGCCTCTGGGAAAGCCTCGCCATCAACCTCTACCTCTTCCGCAAGTCGGGCACGCTCTGGCCGAAGACCCCCGAGGACGAGGCCCGCCTCTTCCAATGGACCCTATGGACGGCGACCGAGGCCGAGCCTGCGCAAGGGGCTTGGTTCTACAACACGAAGTTCCTGCCCCCCGAGGAGCGCGACCCGGCCCAGGCCGAAAAGGGCGCCGAGAAGCTTCGCGCCTGTCTCGCCGTGCTCGATCAGCACCTTGCCGACCGCTCCGTATCTCTTGCGGCGAGGCGTGGTCGGCGGCCGACCTGCAGGTCTCTTCGGTGCTCTACACGTCCTGGGCGAACGGATTCGACTACGGCCCTTACCCGCGGGCGAGGGCTTGGCTCGAACGCTGCCTCAATCGTCCGGCGGCGCTGAAGGCGCGGGGCATGCGGGAGGCGGCCTGATCGCGCTGCCCGACCTTCGGGTCGAACTGGAGGCCGCCGCCTCCTGGCTGAGGCGGTCGCTGTTCGGGGCGCCGGAGGAGACGGTCCGCCTCGCCGTCACCGGGCTCTCGCGCGCCGGCAAGACCGTGTTCGTCACCGCGCTGGCGGCCAACCTGCTCGCCGCGGCGCGGGATCCACGCCGGCTCGCGGCCGCGCCCGCCGGTCGCCGAGGCCCGGCTCCTCTCGGTCCGGGAGGCCGGGCTTTCGGTGACGGACGCGCCGCTGTTTCCCCTGGAGGCGGCGCTGGGTGCGCTCGGCGGGCGAGGCGCGCTGGCCCGAACCCACCCGCCGGCTCGCCAAGCTCGCGCTCGACGCTGGAGGTGCTCTCGCCCATCGCGCGGGCATGTCGGGCGGCTCGTCGGGCCGCTCCGCCGCGCGATCCGGCTCGAGCTCGTCGACTATCCCGGCGAGTGGCTGCTGGATCTGCCGCTGCTTCCCCTCTCCTTCGAGTGAGTGGTCGGCGCGCGAGCTCGCGCAAGCGCCCGCGACCGGACCGCGCGCCCGGTTTCGCTGAGGCTTGGCTTGCCCTGCTGGCTGGGCTCGACGTCCAGGCGCCGGCCGAGGAGGGCAGCGCTCAGGCGGCTCGCCGAGGCCTACGCCGCCTACCTCCGCCGCTGCCGCGACGAGGCGGCGCTTGGCCGACCTCGCCCCGGGGCGTTTTCTGAACCCCGACGCCTGGGAGGGCATGGCCTTCCTCCTCTTCTGCCCGCTCGCTGTGCCCTCCCGGACGCATCGCCGCAGGCGGGATCGATCTGGGAGCGGATGCGCGCGCACTGGGACGAGTATCGGCGCCGCACGCGGGCCGGAGTTCCTCGCGCCGCACTTCGCGCGCTTCGATGCCCAGATCGTGCTGGTCGACCTCTTCCGCGCCCTCGCCTCGGGCGCGGCGAGCTTCGCCGACACGCAGGCCGCGCTCGCCGCGATCGCGGCCGCGCTTCGCCCCGAACCGGGGCTTCTCGCGCGGCTTGGCCTGGAGCGCGCCCCGCCTCGGCCCGTGTTCTGCGCCACCAAGGCCGACTACGTGCCGGCAAGCCAGCGCGGCCAGCTCGCCGCCCTGTTGCGCCATCTGGTGGGCGGGCAACGGCGAAACGATTGCGCTCGCCGGCGATTGCCTGCACCCGGGACATCACGCTCGCCGATGATCGCGGGCCGCGTGCAGGATGCGGTCGAGGGGCTTGGTCGAGGGGGGCGGGCGCGAGGCGTTCTGGTTTGCGGGCGGCGTGCCGGCCGAGAGCCCGGAGGAGATCGTGGTTCGATCGCCGCTATGAGGTGCCGCGGTTCCTTCCGCCCACACCGGGGCCGGAGGGGGGCCTGCGGCATCGTCAACCTCGATCGCGCGCTCGCGGCCGCCCTGCCCGGGGTGTTCGGGTGAGCGCGGCGGCGAGAGCCTCCCGGCGGCGCGGCGTCGGCGCGCTCGCAGACGGCGCCCGAGCGGGTGGCGGACGAGCTCGCCGCCCTGCCCGCGCCGAGCCGCCGCCCGCGCCGAAGGAGCGCTCGGCATCGGCTGGCTTGGCGGGCTTGATCGGGGTCGCCGCCCTCGCCGGCGTCGGGCTCCTTGCCCTCGACCTCTGGGCCTTCGTCGAGGCGCGCTTCGCCGCGAGCCCGGTGCAGGGCTGGGCTGCCCTCGTTCTCGTCCTTGCGCTCGCCGCCGCCCTCGCGGTCCTCGCTTGGCGCGAGTGGCGAGGGGTCAAGCGCCTCGCCGCGGCCGAGGCGGTGCGCGGCGACCCCGACCGCGCGGCCGAGGCGATGGAGAAGGACCCCCGCCTCGCGCGCACGATCGCTGTCTGGCGGGGCGTGGTGCGCGGCGTGAACGACCCCGACCGCCGCGCCGCCCTGTTCGAGACCGCACGTGCTCGCGCCCCTCGATGCCGAGGCCGACCGCGCCATCCGCCGCGCCTCCCTGCGCATGGCGGGGGGCGTGCTGATCCTGCCTTCGGCTCTGCTCGACACGCTGTGGTTCGCGGTGCAGGGCCTTGGGCTGATCCGGCGCATCGCCGCGATCTACGGGCTGGCTCCGGGTGCTGCCGCGACGTGGCGGCTCGCGCGACGCGTGCTCGGCGAAGCGGGCGCGATCGGGGCGGCGGATGCGGTGGCCGCGGCGGCGGCGCGGGCGGTGGGCGCGATCCCGGGGCTCGCGGATGCCGGCATCGCCGCGTGTGGCGGCCCAGCGCATCGCCCGCATCGGCGTGCTCGCCAAGGCGGCCTGCCGCCCGCTTCGGTGCCGCGGCTGCGCAAGGAGCAGCGATGACGACGACCCCGCCCGAACCCTCGGACGCCGCCGAGCCGCCGCGCCGCCCCGCCCGTGGTGGTGTACGACGTGCAGTCGCTTGCCCGCCCGTCGATCGCGGCTTCTACGACCGCGTCCGCGCCTCGGCGCGCCTGATGGAGACCGTGCGTCGTGCCGCCGCGCGAGGGCAGGGCCTTCCGCGTGCCGGCCGGCCACCTGTTCCGCATCGTCTGCATCGAGGGGCCGCAGGTCGGCGACCTCAACCTCTGGCATGCGCACGACACCCGCGAGCGGTTCTTCAGCGGCAAGACGCGGGCGTTGCACCGCACGCACCTGACGGTGGGGGACCGGCTGTGGAGCACGCTTCCCGTTTCTGCGTCCCGATGGCGACCATCACCGCCGACAGCCTCGCCTGGTACGGCTTCGATGCCGACGGGGCGGGCGTGCACGACGTCATCGGCACGCGCTGCGACCCCTACACCGAACCGCCTGTTGCGCGGCGAGGACTACCACCACTGCTGCCACTCGAACCTCTCCCGCGCCTTCGCCGAAGCGACGGGCGGCGCAGCCTCGCCGAGGCCGAGTTCGCCGTGCACGACGTGCTCAACGTGTTCATGTGCACGGGCTTCACCCGCGACACCCACCAGTACTTCATGAAGGCGAGCCCGGTGCGGCCGGGTGACTTCCTCGAGTTCTTCGCCGAGATCGACCTCCTTGGCGCCCTCTCCGCCTGCCCGGGCGGGGATTGCTCGGCCACGCACTCCTCCGATGCGGCGCGCTGCTTTCCGCTTGCCGTCGAGATCCTCGCGCCCAAGCCCGAGGCGCTGGCCGGCTGGCGCCCGCCCGATCCCTCGCCCTATCGCCATCCGGCGACGTGACGTCTGCGCTTCCGCTCGCCCTCGACTGCGACCCGGGCGTGGACGACGCGCTCGCCCTCCTCCTCGCTTGCGCCGCGCCTGGGCTCGACCTTCGTCTCGTCACCACGGTCTCGGGCAACGCTCCGGCGTCCGTCTGCGCGGCGAACGCGCGGCGGCTGCTCGATCTCGCGGGCCGCGGCGACGTTCCGGTCCGCGCCGGCGAGGACCGCGCCGTGCCCGACGCCGTGGTGCACGGCACCGACGGGCTTCTGGGGCTCGGCCTTCCTCCGCCCTCGCGTCCGCCGGACGGCACCGAGGCCGCGGCCGCCCTCGCCCGCTTTGCCGGCTCCCTGGTCGCGCTCGGGCCGCTCACCAACGTCGCCGCTGCCCACGCGCTCGGAGCGCGCTGGCAGCGGCTCGTGCTGATGGGCGGGGCGATCGGACCCGGCAACACGCCTTCGGGGGCGGAGTACAACTTCGCCGCCGACCCGGCTGCCGCGCGGGCGGTGTTGGCCGCCGGACTTCGCCCCACCTTGGTACCGCTCGACCTCGCCCGCACCGCTCTTGCGACCCCCGAACGGATCGCAGCCCTCGCCCGTGCCTCGCCGATCGGGCGTCGCATCGCGCCGATGCTCGCGGCCTACGCCGAACAGGACCGCCTCCACCACGGGCTTGCCGGCGCGATGGTCGCCGACCTGCACGCGGTGGCCATCCTGGATCGGCCCGATCTCTACGCCACGCGCGCCGTTCGCATCGCGGTCGACGAGCGGGGGCGCTGCCGCGAGGACCCGGCAGCCCCGATGCTCGACCTCGTGGTCGCGGTGGCGGCCGACGCGCTGTTCGCCCACCTCGCCGAACGGCTCGCGCGGCTTTCCCAAGCCTGAGCGAGCCCCTATCTCGGAGGGGCCGATGAGCCGGGACCAGCAAGAGCCTGACGGAGGCGCCCGCTTCCGCCCAAGTCGCCGCCTTCCTCGAACGGGTGCGCGCGATGCCCGCCGTGCGTGCGGGCACAGGCCGGCGCGGCCGCCTCCTGTTCGCGATCGACGCCACCGCCTCGCGCCAGCCGACCTGGGACCGCGCCTGCGCGCTGACGGGGCACATGTTCGAGGCAACGAAGGGCCTCGGCGGCCTGTCGATGAGCCTTTGCTACTACCGCGGCTACGGCGAGTTCATGGCCACGCCTTGGCTCTCCGACGTCGACGAGATCCGCCGTCGGATGACCACCGTCACCTGCCTCGGCGGGCAGACCCAGATCGGCAAGGTGCTCGAGCACGCCATCCGCGAGACGCGCAAGGAGCGCGTGAACGCTCTCGTCTTCATCGGGGATGCGATGGAGGAGCCGATCGACCCGCTCTGCCACCGCGCCGGTGAGCTTGGCATGCTCGGCTGCCCGGGCTTCTTCTTCCACGAAGGGGGTGACGCGCTGGCCGGCCGCGCCTTCCGCGAGTTCGCGAGGCTTTCGGGCGGGGCCTACGCGCCGTTCGACCTCAACTCGCCCGACATGCTGCGCGATCTCCTCTCCGCCGTCGCGGTCTATGCCGCTGGCGGGCGCGGAGGCGCTCTCCCGCCTGCCGCCCTCGCGGACAGGGGCCGCGGCCCTGCTGACCCACCAGCTTTCGGGCCGGCGATGACGTGGTTCCTCGCCGGCGTGGCGGCCGTCGGCCTGCTGCTGTGGTCGGCGCACGCCTTCGCCAACGCACGCATCGAGACCATCAAGGCGATCCTGAAGTGGCTCGCCATTGGCCTTGGGATCGCGCTCGCGCTCCTGCTCGTCTTCACCGGCAAGGGCGGGCAGTTCCTCTTCCTCGGTGCGGTGCTCGCGCCGCTGCTGATTCGGCTCTGGAACCAGTGGCAGGCCTCCCGTACGTTCGGTGCAGGGTCGCAGCGCGAAGCCCGCGCAAGCGAGGTGGAGACCGCCACCTTGCGCATGCGGCTCGATCACGACACCGGAACGATGTCGGGCATGGTGCTGCGCGGCCCCTACAAGGGGCGGGAGCTCGCCGAACTCGCGCTGGCCGACCTCATCGCGCTCTGGCTCGACTGCCGGGCCGAGGACCCGGAGTCCGTGCCGCTGCTGGAGGCGTGGCTCGATCGCGCCTTCGGCGAGGCTTGGCGCGATGCGGCGGAGGATGCGGCCGGCGAGGAGCGGGGGTCGTCGCGTCGGTCGCAGACGGCCTCGGGCGGGCCGATGACGCGCGAGGAAGCCTACGCCATCCTCGGCCTGAAGCCGGGGGCGACGGAGGAGGAGATCCGTGCCGCGCATCGGCGGCTGATGCAGACGGCGCACCCGGACCGCGGCGGGTCGGATTGGCTGGCGGCGCGGATCAACCAAGCGCGCGACGTGCTGCTCGGCGGCTGACGGACCGTCCGTCGCCTGAGGGCAACCGCGCTGAGTCCCACTCCGGAAAGCACAGGCGGCCGATCGTCGAGCAGCCGAACGGAGCCGAGGACGTGACGGATGGATGGTGCCAGCCACGCGGCGGGGCGCGGAATGACGCGCGCGCGCTCGTCGCCGGCGAGGCGGTCGGTGCTCTGCCGCTGGGGCGTGCGGCTGAAGCGCAGGAGGTCCGCATGCCCGGCACGGCGCGGCAGCGCCGCGCCACCGGCGAGATCCGGGCCGGGCAGCGGTCGATCTCGCCCGACGGCAGTTCGTCGGCGCGACCGAGCGCGGGACCTGCATGAACCCGCAAAGCCCGTCCTTCCGGCGTCCGGTGGCGCCCGATCAAGGGGAGGGCGTCCGGGTGACGTGGCGCGCTCGGCTGAGCGCCGCCGCCGACGGCCCTCGCGCGACCGAGCCTTGCGCGCTGCGCGCCTTCGGTTGCGGCGGTGTCGCGTCGGCGGGCGATCGGAGCGCGCCTGCGAACCCGTGGCCGCCTCGCCGCGGGCAAGCGGGACGGCTACGCCGCCTCCGCCCGCGGCGGCGGCACCACGCGAACCTTGCGGATGCGCCGCGAATCCGCCTCCAGGATGCGGAACTCGAGCCCCGACGGATGCGCGATCGTCTCGCCGCGCGCCGGGATCCGGTGCGCGATGGCGAGGATTAGCCCCCCTACGGTGTCGATCTCGCCCTGCCGCTCCTCCTCCGACAGCACCGCCCCGACATGGCGTTCGAACTCCTCGACGGGGAGCCGCGCATCGACGTCGAGCGTGCCGTCGGGGCGAGGGATCACCTGGGCGGCGAGCGGTTCGTCGTGCTCATCCGCGATGTCGCCGACGATCTGCTCGATCACGTCCTCGATGGTGACGAGCCCGTCCGTGCCGCCGTACTCGTCGACCACGATGGCGAGATGGGTGCGCGCCTGGCGCATCTCCAGCAAGAGGTCGAGCACAGGTTTCGAGGGAGGAACGAAGAGCGGTTTGCGCAGGATGTCGGCGATGCGGAACTCGCCCTCGCGTTCGAGGTGGGCGAACACGTCGCGGATGTGGATCATGCCGACGATGTCGTCCAGGCTCTCGCGATAGACCGGCATGCGCGAATGGCCTTCGCGCTTGATCACCGCGATCAGCGCGGGAAGGGTGATGGTTTCCGGCACGGCGACGATGTCGGCGCGCGGCACCATCGCGTCGTCGGCGGTCACGCGGCGCAGCTTGAGCACGTTGGCGATCAGCGCGCGCTCGTGCGGATCGAGCGCGGGGGGAGGCTTCTCGCCGGCTTCCTTCGCCTCCTCGACGCGGCTCTCGATCAGCGCCTCCAGGCTGTCGCGGAGCGCCCCGTCGTCTGCCCGGCCGCGCAGAAGCCGCCTGAAGAGGGCGCGCAGGCCGGCTCCGCCCTCGCTCATCGCTTCCTCCTGTAGGGGTCGGGCAGGCCGAGCCGGCGCAGCACGCGCGCCTCCTCGGCTTCCATGCGCCGCGCCGCGCGCGCGTCCTCGTGGTCGCGCCCGGCGCAGTGCAAGGTGCCGTGCACGACGAGATGGGCGAGGTGATGGGCGAGGGGGCGGCGGGTCTTGCGCGCCTCGCGCGCGGCGCGCTGCAGGGCGATGGCGATGTCGCCGCCGCCGTCCGGCCGCGGGAAGGACAGCACGTTGGTCGGAGAGTGTCGACCGCGAAATGAGACGTTCAGCCGGGCAAGCTCGGCGTCGTCTGCAAGCAGGACGGCGATGGGGCCGCGCGCCCGCGCTGCGGCCTGGGCCGCGCGCGCCGCCCGGCGCACCAGAGCCTCCACCCCGGGCACGGCGGCACGCCAGCCGGGATGCGCGATGGTCAGGCTGATCCCCGCTCCGGCGTGCCGGGCGGGGACGCTACTTCGCGCGAGCATTGTCCTCTCCAGGCGTCCCCGTCCGCTGCCGCCCCTCGCGCTCGGCTGCCGCACGCCGCCCGTAGGCTTCGATGATGCGCGCCACCAGCGGGTGGCGCACCACGTCGCGCTCGTCGAACCGCACCACGGCAAGCCCTGGCATGCCTTCGAGGGTGGCGAGCGAATCGACGAGGCCCGAGGTCTGGCCGGGCGGGAGGTCGACCTGAGACGGATCGCCCGTCACCACCATCCGGCTGCCTTCGCCCAGGCGCGTGAGCACCATCTTCATCTGCACCGGCGTGGTGTTCTGCGCCTCGTCCAGGATGACGAAGGCGTGCGAGAGGGTGCGGCCGCGCATGAAGGCGAGCGGTGCCACTTCGATCTCGCCCGTGCCCATCCGCCGCTGCACCTGATCGGCCGGCAGCATGTCGGCAAGCGCGTCGTAAAGCGGGCGCAGATAGGGATCGACCTTGTCGCGCAGGTCCCCCGGCAGGAAGCCCAGGCGTTCGCCGGCCTCGACGGCGGGTCGGGAGAGGATGATCCGCTCCACCTTGCCCGAGGCGAGCATCGCCACGGCCTGCGCGACCGCGATGTAGGTCTTGCCGGTGCCGGCGGGGCCGAGGGCGAAGACGAGCTCGTGCGAGGCGAGCGCCTCCATGTAGCGCGCCTGCGCCGGCGAGCGCGCGGCGATGGTCGATTTCCGGGTGCGGATGGAGGGGATGTCGGACAGCGGAAGCCGCGGCTCCTCGGCCGGCTCCGCCGTCTGGCGGGCGGCGCGGGCCATGCGCAGGGCGGCGTCGACCTCGGCACCGCCGATCCGTTCCCCACGCCCGAGCGCGGCGTAGAGCCCGAGGAGGGCGTCGCGCGCGCACTCGGCCTCCTCGGCGGGGCCCGTCACGGCCACACGGTTGCCGCGCGAGGCGAGCCGCACGCCGAGCCTGTGCTCGATGCGGGCGAGGTGGGCGTCGTGCGCGCCGAACAGGAGGGGAAGAAGGGCGTGGTCGGGGAAGGTGACGTGCAGGGTCACCGAAGGCGCGGGCGAGGCGGTGCCCGGCAGGACGTGGTTCATGCGGCATCCAGCGCCGGTTCGGCGAGCCGGCCGGCCAGGGAGTTCGGGTGGATGGCGGTGATGGTCACGGTGCGGAGCTCTCCGGCGAGGGTGGCGGGGGCCTGGGCGTGGACCGGCTGAAGCCAGGGGGTTCGGCCGACCAGCTGGCCGGGGTGACGCCCCGGCTCGAGAAACAGCACCTCGACCTCGCGCCCGAGGAAGGAGGCGTTGAACCGGGCCTGCTGGTCGCGCAGCAGTGTCTGCAGTTCGGCGAGGCGGGCGTCCTTCGTCGCCTCGTCCACCTGGTCGCGGCGGTCGGCGGCCGGCGTGCCCGGGCGAGGCGAGTACTTGAAGGAAAAGGCGGAGGCGAAGCCGACCCGGCGCACGAGGTCGAGGGTCGCAGCGAAGTCCTCCTCTGTCTCGCCCGGGTGGCCGACGATGAAATCCGACGAGAGGGCAAGGTCAGGGCGGGCCGCGCGCAGCCGGTCCACCAGCCTGAGGTAGTCGGTGCGCGTGTGGCGTCGGTTCATCGCCTTGAGCACGCGATCCGACCCCGACTGCACCGGCAGGTGGAGGAAGGGCATCAGGATCGGTACGTCGCGATGGGCGGCGATCAGCGCCTCGTCCATGTCGACGGGGTGGGAGGTGGTGTAGCGCAGGCGCGCGAGGCCAGGGATCCGGTCGGCGAGTTCGCGGATCAGGCGCGCAAGCCCCCATTCCGACCCGTCGGGGGCCTCGCCGTGATAGGCGTTCACGTTCTGGCCAAGCAGCGTGATCTCGCGCGCGCCCTGGGCGACGAGGCGGCGGGCTTCGGCGAGCACGGCGGCGACCGGGCGGGAGAACTCCGCCCCGCGCGTGTAGGGCACGACACAGAAGGAGCAGAACCGGTCGCACCCCTCCTGCACCGTGAGGAAGGCGGTGTAGCCCTGAGGGGCCGATTCCTCGGGCAGGTGGTCGAACTTGTCCTCAGGGGGGAACTCGGTGTCGAGCAGGGCCCGTTCTCCCGCTTCGGCGCGGGCGACGAGGGCGGGCAGGCGATGCGTGGTCTGCGGCCCGAACACGATGTCGACGAACGGCGCGCGGCGGAGCAGTTCCGCCCCTTCGGCCTGGGCGACACAGCCCGCCACCGCGATCAGCATGCGCTCGCCGGCTTCGCGCGCGCGAGCGTCCTTCAGGCGCTTGAGCCGGCCGAGTTCGGCGAACACCTTCTCGGTCGCCTTCTCGCGGATGTGGCAGGTGTTGAGGATGACGAGATCCGCGCCCTCTGCGGTCGGATACGGGGCGTAGCCGAGGGGAGCGAGCGCATCCGCCATGCGGGCGCTGTCGTAGACGTTCATCTGGCAGCCCCAGGTCATGATGTGGAGCCGCCGGGCAGGCTGGTGCGTGGTCACGTCAGCGGAGATGGGGTGCAGGGAGGCCCGCATCAGCCCCTAGGGCCCGTCATCATGGCGCGCTGGGCTGGGCATGGGCGCCGTGAGGCGGCCCTGCGGCGAACTTCCCTACCCACGCGTGCCGCACGGGGCGGGTTCGGCATCATGCTCCGGCGAGGCATCCGGTCGCGTGCGGCCGGACGGGTTGATCAAGGGCGCGGGCCACTCCTTTCGCAACCGATCCTCGCCACAGTCGGGCGCGATCTGTCAAGGAGCTTGCAAGGCCGGGGACGCGTGGGTCCCATGACCATTCTGTTGCAGAGCCGCGGGCAGCAGCGGTGCCGCGCGGCGTCCCTGGCGAAGGGCGGCGCAGCCGCGGTCGACCACCTCCCAGGCGGCCTCCGCCAGCGCCTTGCGCGAGGGGAAGGAGGCCGGGTCGAGCGGGCGGTGCAGCAGGATGGTGGCGCGGCAGGACCGCCGCCCGAGCAGAGTCCAGGTGTGGCGGGCGATGTCCATCGCGCCGTACCAGGCGAAGTGCGGCCGGTGCGGCCGGGTGACGGGCAGCCCGTCCAGCCGGTCGAAGACGAGGGAGACCGGCTGCACCACGGGACTGAAGCCCTCGGCCTCGGTCGCGACGGAGAGAAGGGCGGAGCGGAAGGGCAGCACGCGGACGCCGTCCGAGGTCGTCCCTTCCGGGAACAGGATCAAGCTGTCGCCGGCGGCGAGGCGGGAGACGAGCTCGTCGCGTTCGCGCACGGTGTCGCCGCGGCGTCGGCTGACATAGATGGTGCGGCCGAGACGGGCGACGGTGCGCACGAGCGGCCAGGAGCCGATCTCGGCCTTGGAGACGAAGCACGCCTCGAGACGGCCGCCGAGGACGAGGATGTCGGCCCAGGATTGGTGGTTGGAGAGGAACAGCACGGGCCGACCCGGCGCGGGCCGGGCGGGCTCGCCGATCACCCGCACGCGGATGCCCGCGATCCGGCAGAGCACGGCGTGGTAGACGCGGGCGAATACGACCTTGCCGCGGCCTGGCAGAGCGATCAGCACCGACTGGACGGGGATGCAGGCCAGCGTCCAGAGCAGCATAAGGAGAAGGCGGCGCGCCGCGCGCACGGCGCGCCAAGCGGAGGGCGCGCGCGCCTCGCGGTAGTCGGCGGCGAGTTCGGCTTCGTGGGCGGCAAGGCGGGCGCGCCAGTCGGTCCCCGCGGGGGGGCGGATGAGGGCGGTGCGGAAGCGTCGCGTGGCCAGCCGTCGCGGCGACATGGTGCCAAGGCTTGGCGCGGGGCGGTCGCTGGCGCAAGCGGGGGCGGGGCGGATCACGGTCGCGTGCGCACAGCGCGGATGCCGCCGCGGATCGCCCATCTCGGGTGTGGATTCTCCGCCCTGTGGAAAGCGGGGACGTCTTGGCGTCGGGCGGCGCGCGGGCGCCGGCAAGGCTTGACGCGAGGCCGATCCGAACAAGAACATAACACGAACAGAAGCGGCGGTCGCGGTCGCGGGTGTTGTGGACAAGTCACGCACGACCACCTGATTTCGTAGGGTAGACCCCAGGGACCACTATATCTTGCGGCGGAGGAGCAGCCTGTGTCTGAATCCGAATCGCCAAACGGGGAGCTTGCCGTGCTCGATGTCGTCCCGCTCGATACCGTCCAGCTGCCGGGCCACGCCGCCGTCCGGGTCGATCGCTCACGCGACGCCTTGCTGACGGAGTTCGGCAAGGCCACCCTCGCCGACCGTTACCTGCTGCCGGGCGAATCCTACCAGGACTTGTTCGCGCGCGTGGCGTCCGCCTTTGCGGACGACTCCGCCCACGCGCAGCGGCTCTACGACTACATCTCGAAGCTCTGGTTCATGCCCGCGACCCCGGTGCTGTCCAACGGCGGCACCACGCGGGGCCTTCCCATCTCCTGCTTCCTCAACGAGGCGGAGGACTCGCTGGAAGGGATCGTCGCGCTGTGGAACGAGAATGTCTGGCTCGCCGCGAAAGGCGGCGGGATCGGTTCCTACTGGGGTAACCTTCGTTCGATCGGCGAGAAGGTCGGCGCGGTCGGCAAGACCTCGGGCGTGATCCCCTTCATCCGGGTAATGGACAGCCTCACTCTCGCCATCAGCCAGGGCTCGCTCCGGCGCGGTTCCGCCGCGGTCTACCTGCCGGTGCACCATCCCGGAGATCGAGGAGTTCGTCGAGATACGGCGGCCGACCGGCGGCGATCCGAACCGCAAGGCGCTCAACCTCCATCACGGCGTGCTGATCCCCGACGCCTTCATGCGCGCGGTGGAGGCGGACGGCGAGTGGGCTCTGGTCAGCCCCAAGGACGGGTCGGTCATCCGCCGCATCTCGGCGCGCGCGCTCTGGATCCGGATCCTCACCGCGCGCATCGAGACCGGCGAGCCCTACATCGTGTTCATCGACCACGTGAACCGGGCCCGCCCCGAACACCACAAGCTCGCCGGGCTGACGGTGAAGACGTCCAATCTCTGCTCCGAGATCACGCTGCCGACGGGGCGCGACCATCACGGCCGCGAACGGACCGCCGTCTGTTGTCTCTCCTCGCTCAACCTCGAGACCTGGGACGAGTGGCACGACCACCCGACCTTCATCGAGGATGTGATGCGCTTCCTCGACAACGTGCTCGAGGACTTCATCCGCCGCGCCCCGGACAGCATGGCGCGCGCCAAATACGCGGCGATGCGCGAACGCTCCGTGGGCTTGGGCGTGATGGGCTTCCACTCCTTCCTGCAAGCGAAGCGCGTGCCGTTCGAGAGCGTGATCGCCAAGGTGTGGAACCTGCGCATGTTCCGCCACATCCGCGAGGCCTGCGACCGCGCCTCGCGCGTGCTCGCCGAGGAGCGCGGGCCCTGCCCCGACGCGGCCGACTACGGGATCATGGAACGCTTCTCGCACAAGCTCGCGATCGCCCCCACCGCCTCGATCTCCATCATCGCCGGCAATGCCTCGCCGGGGATCGAGCCGATCGCGGCCAACGTGTTCGTGCAGAAGACGCTTTCCGGCTCGTTCACGGTACGCAACCGCCACCTCGCCGCCCTCCTCGCCGAGAAGGGCCGCGACGATCCCGACACCTGGACCTCGATCACGGTGAACAAGGGCTCGGTGCAGCACCTCGACTTCCTGAGCGAACACGAGAAGGCGGTGTTCCGCACGGCCTACGAGATCGACCAGCGCTGGGTGATCGAGCACGCCGCCGACCGCGCGCCCTATGTGTGCCAGTCGCAGTCGGTGAACCTCTTTCTGCCGGCCGACGTGCACAAGCGCGACCTGCATCGCCTGCACTGGCTTGCCTGGAAGAAGGGCGTGAAGAGCCTCTACTACTGCCGTTCGCTCTCCATCCAACGCGCGGATGCGGTCAGCACGAAGGCGATCGCGATCGAGGCTGGCGTTAGCCCAGGAGCGAAGCCCGCGGCGGAGATGCCGGCGAACGACGCGCCAGCGTCTCCGCTCGCCGCAAAGCCGACCACCTACGAGGAGTGCCTCGCCTGCCAATGAGGCGGGCGACGTCCTCGTCTGAACACCAAATCGATTGCGTTGCGATAAAGGAACGACCATGGCCGCCAACGGACACGCGACCGACCTCGCCGCCCCCCGCCGCATGGATCTCCTCACCGAGAACCCGGTCTACAAGCCGTTCCGCTACCCTTGGGCCTACGACGCCTGGCTCACCCAGCAGCGCATCCACTGGCTGCCAGAGGAGGTGCCGATGGCCGACGACGTGAAGGACTGGCAGAAGAACCTCACGCCGGCCGAACGCAACCTTCTCACCCAGATCTTCCGCTTCTTCACCCAGGCGGATGTCGAGGTGAACAACTGCTACATGAAGCACTATTCGCAGGTGTTCAAGCCGACCGAAGTGCTGATGATGCTCTCGGCCTTCTCCAACATCGAGACGGTGCACATCGCGGCCTATTCGCACCTGCTCGACACCATCGGCATGCCGGAGATCGAGTACCAGGCCTTCCTCAAGTACAAGGAGATGAAGGACAAGTACGACTACATGCAGACCTTCCGGGTGGACTCGAAGGAGGAGATCGCCAAGACGCTCGCCGCCTTCGGCGCCTTCACCGAGGGGCTGCAGCTCTTCGCCTCCTTCGCCATCCTCCTGAACTTCCCCCGCTTCAACAAGATGAAGGGCATGGGCCAGATCGTCTCGTGGTCGGTCCGCGACGAGACGCTGCACTGCCTGAGCGTGATCCGCCTGTTCCGCACCTTCATCCAGGAAAATCCGGAAATCTGGACGGAGCGGCTGAAGAGCGACATCGTCGAGATCTGCCGCACCATCGTCGGGCACGAGGACGCCTTCATCGACCTCGCCTTTGAACTCGGCGGGGTGGAGGGGCTCGGACCCGAAGAGGTGAAGCGCTACATCCGCTTCATCGCCGACCGCCGCCTCGTCCAGCTCGGCCTCGAGCCGATCTACGGCATCGCGAAGAACCCGCTGCCCTGGCTCGACGAGATGCTGAACGCGATCGAACACACCAACTTCTTCGAGAACCGGGCGACCGAGTACAGCCGGGCGGCGACGCGGGGCACCTGGGAGGAGGCCTTCGCCGACCACGTCTTCGCCGAACCCCAGCCCGAGGGCGCGATCCTCCGTGCGCATTGACGGCGTGAGGCCCCTCCTCGGCCGCGCCATCGCCCGCCGGAGCCGGGAAGGGGGTTAGCACCGACGACGGTTGTGGCTAATATCCTGAGGTCGCGGTCTTGCCGGTGGCATACCGGTCCGAGCGACGAGAGGGAGCCATGCCGAGCGACGAGGACGAAACGAGAGGTCGCGAGCGGGACGCCGCGCGCAGCCCCGCACCCCGCTACAGCCGCCGCCTGTCCGACAAGATCCTGATCGCTTTCCATCACGCCTGCGACCAGGGCGACTTCGAGGTCGCCGAACAGCTCCTGCACATCCTCGAGATGATGCTGACCCGGCGTCCGATGAGCCCGGACACGAACCGGCGCAAGAACATCGAAAGCTTGGTCGCGGCGCACGAGCGGCTGTGGCACCTGCGCCATCCGGAGGCGAGCCAAGTCTGACAAGGTCTGAGAGGCCGAGGCGGGAAACGGCAGCGCCGGCGAGAGGATCGGCCGACGCCCTCAGGCGAGGGAGATCGCACCGGCGTCGCGCAGCACCGCCTCCGCCTCCGCGGTGAACCGCTCGCCCTCGTGCAGCACAAGCCCCGCCGTCAGGCGTAGGGGCGCGCGGCCCCCCTTCACGCCGTGGATGATCAACCGCCGCGCCGGCCGGCCCGCCCGCGGCCAGAGGGGGAACAGAGTGTGGCTCCCCACCCCCGCATCTGCACAGGCGATCAGCGCCTCCACGAACCGCTCGGGCGGGACGATCAGGGTGAGCGTGCCGCGCGGCTGAAGCCGCCGCGCCAGCACCGAGACCCAGAGCGAGAGCGGCGCTTGCGGGCTCTCGTGCGCCGCGGCCCGCCGCAAGGGGTCGGGCGAAGCCGTGCCGCCGCGGAAGAAGGGCGGATTGGCCATCGCGCGCTGGAACGGGCCGAGGCTCGCCACCGCCCGATGCGTCGTGCGCTCAGCCAGATCACCGCAGACGATCGCAAGCCGATCCTCGACCGCGTTCAACGCTGCATTCCGCCGCGCGATCTCAGCGAGCTCGGGATCCCGCTCGATCCCGACCACGCGGCATCCCGGCACGCGCGCCAGCAGAGCGAGGGCCGCTGCCCCGGTCCCGAGCCCGGCCTCCAGCACCGCCTCGCCAGCTTCGGCGGGCACCGCGGCAGCGAGCAGCACGGCGTCGATCGTCGCCCGCAGGCCGAACAGCGGTTGGCGAAGCCTGACCCGTCCGCCAACCAGGCGATCCTCGGTCAGAACTCTGCTCAGCGTTCCATCTCCTCCCCCGCTTCGCGCAGCACCCGCCGCGCCCGCGCCATATCTTCCGCAGCCACCATCAGCCGACACGGAATGGCGAGGCCGGACCCCTCGAGCACGCTCATCCCGCGATCGAGCACGACGGTCTCGATCCCGGCGTCGCGCAAGAGAGCGCGCAGGAAGGACAGACGCACCGGATCGTTGCTGCGAAGCAACTCGTGCACGGCCTTCTCCCGCCCGCCTGGATTGACCGGGTTTTCCCCGCGCCAATATCCTCGGTGTCGCGTCGGGTCGGTCAAGCGGGCGAACGGAGGATTGGTGCGGGCGGCAGCGGAGCGGGTGGCGGAGGCGGTGGCGGAGCGCGAAGATGCGTTGACCGCGCTTGCGCACCTCGTTCGTGAGGATCTCGAGGCCTGCAACCGCCTGATCGTCTCCCGGCTGCAGAGCCCGGTGGAGCTGATCCCCAAGATCGGCGCCCACATCATCGCTGCCGGCGGCAAGCGGCTCCGTCCTTTGCTCACCATCGCCTCGGCCCGACTCTGCGGCTACCGCGGCCTGCGCCACATCAAGCTCGCCGCCTGCGTGGAGTTCATCCACACCGCCACCTTGCTGCACGACGACGTGGTGGACGAGAGCGCGGTGCGCCGCGGCCTCGCTTCCGCCAATGCGGTGTTCGGCAACAAGGCCTCGGTGCTGGTGGGAGACTTCCTGTTCAGCCGCTCCTTCGAACTGATGGTGGAGGACGGCTCGCTCGCCGTGCTCGCCATCCTCTCCCGCGCCTCCGCCACCATCGCGGAAGGCGAGGTGCTGCAGCTGATGACGCAGAACGATCTCGCCACCACCGAGGAGCGCTACCTCGAGGTGATCCACGGCAAGACCGCCGCGCTGTTCGCCGCCGCGGCGCGGCTCGGCGCGGTCGTGGCGGACCGTCCGGTGGCCGAGGAGGAGGCGCTCGAGCGTTTCGGCCTCAAGCTTGGCCTGGCCTTCCAGCTCGCCGACGACCTGCTCGACTATGCGGCGGACGAGACGCGCCTTGGCAAGGCAGTCGGGCGACGATTTCCGCGAGGGCAAGGTGACCCTGCCCGTTCTCCTCGCCTTCGCGCGCGGGGACGAGGCGGAGCGTTCCTTCTGGCGTCGCACCATCGAGGAGCTCGATCAGCGCGAGGGCGATCTCGACACCGCGATTGAACTGATGCGCCGCCACGGCGCCTTCGCCGAAACGGCGCGCCGCGCGCAGGCACTCGCCAAGGAGGCGAAGGCGGAACTCGCCATCTTCCCTGATCGGCCGGAGAAGCAGGCGCTGCTCGACGTCGCCGAGTTCGCTGCGCGCCGCGCGCGCTGAGGAATTCTCGTGGTGCCCCGCGCGATGGTCAGGCGCTGAATTCGGCGCGGATCGCCTCCGTGTGCTCGCCGATGGCGGGCACGGGGCCGAAGCGTGTTGTCTCTCCGGCGCGGCGCACCGGCGGTGCGGGCAAGGAAACGGGCCCGACCTCCGTCTCGACCGTGACGCGACGCAGCACCGGGTGGCAAGCAAGCCCCGCGACGTCGTTGACGAAGCCCCACGCCGTCTTCGCGCCCGATCGAGCCGCGCGCGCGCCTCTTCGCGATCGAGCCGGGCCAGCCGTTCGGCGACGAAGGCATCGACCGTGGCGCGATTGCGCACACGCGCCACGTTGCTCTCGAAGCCTTGGCGCTTCGGCAGTTCGGGCTCATCCAGCACCTCGGCGCAGAAGGCGGCCCATTCGCGCTCATTCTGGATCGAGATCAGGACGAGGGCCCCATCAGCCAGCGCGAAGGCGCCGTAGGGGCAGATGGACGGGTGGGCGAGGCCGAGTCGCGGCGGCGGCCGCCCCGTCGCCTCCCAGGTCAGCAGCGGCACCGTCATCCATTCCGCCATGCCGTCGAACAGGGAGACGGCGAGGCCCTGCCCGCGCCCCGTGCGGTCGCGTTCGATCAGCGCCTCCAGCACCCCGGCATAGGCCGAAAGCCCGCAGGCGATGTCGCAGACGGACACGCCGACTCGGCCGGGCCCCTCGGGTCTGCCGGTGACGGAGCAGAGCCCGGATTCCGCCTGCACGAGCAGATCGTAGGCCTTCATCGCGGCGTACGGCCCCTCCTCGCCGTAGCCCGAGATGTCGACCGTGATCAGGCGCGGGTGACGCGCCCGCAACGTTGCCGAGTCGAAACCGGCGCGGGCGGCTGCGCCGGGAGCGAGGTTCTGCACGAACACGTCGGCGCGGGCGAGGATGCGATGCAGGAGCGCCCGGTCGTCGGGGTTCTTCAGGTCGGCGACCAGGCTTTCCTTGCCGCGGTTGAGCCAGACGAAGTAGGAGGCGAGGCCGCGGGCGTAATCGTCGTAGCCGCGGGCGAAGTCGCCTTCCGCCCGTTCGACCTTGATCACCCGCGCGCCGGCGTCCGCCAGGCGGCAGGTGAGCAAAGGGGCGGCGACCGCCTGTTCGAGCGAGAGGACGAGAAGGCCGGAGAGGGGTTTCATCGTTCGGTCCGTCGGGGGCGGCACGCGCCGCGACCAGCGGGAGCGGCGCGCTTCGCAGGGGGCGCGGGGGACACGCGTGTCCCCCGCCATTCCTCCTGATACCTACTCGCTAATAGCTGCCTCCTAATAGCTGCGCGGCATGCCGAGCACGTGCTCGCCGATGTAGGCGAGGATGAGGTTGGTGCTGATCGGGGCGACCTGGTAGAGCCGCGTCTCGCGGAACTTGCGCTCCACGTCGTAATCCTCGGCGAAGCCGAAGCCGCCATGGGTCTGCAGGCAGGCTTCGGCGGCGGCCCAGGAGGCGTCGGCGGCGAGCATCTTGGCCAGATTTGCCTCCTCGCCGCACGGCGCGCCCGCCTCGAACTTCGCGCAGCCCTCGCGCACCATCAGTTCGGCGGCTCGCATCTGCGCATGGGCGCGCGCGATCGGGAACTGCACGCCCTGGTTCTGCCCGATCGGGCGGCCGAACACCACGCGCTCCTTCGCGTATGCCACCGCCTTGGTGATGAACCACTTCGCATCCCCGACGCATTCCGCCGCGATCAACAGGCGTTCGGCGTTCATCCCGTCCAGGATGTAGCGGAAGCCCTTGCCTTCCTCGCCGATCAGGCTCTCGGCCGGAATGCGGAGGTCGTCGAAGAAGAGTTCGCAGGAGTTGTGGTTCATCATGGTGCGGATGGGGCGGATGGTCAGGCCGCGCCCGACCGCTTCGCGCATGTCGATCAGGAAGACCGAGAGTCCATCCGTCCGTTTCGCGACCTGCTCGCGCGGTGTGGTGCGCGCGAGCAGGATCATGAGGTCGGAATGTTCCGCCCGCGAGGTCCAGACCTTCTGTCCCGACACGATCCAGGAGTCGCCGCTGCGACGGGCGGTGGTGCGCAGGCTCGTGGTGTCGGAGCCCGAGGTCGGCTCCGTGACGGCGAAGGCCTGCAGGCGGAGCCTGCCTGCCGCGATCTCAGGCAGCCAGCGCGCCTTCTGTTCGGCGGAGCCGTGCCGCAGAAGCGTGCCCATGGTGTACATCTGGGCGTGGCAGGCGGCACCGTTGCAGCCCGAGGCGTGGATGGTCTCCAGGATGGCGGCGGCGGCGGACAGCGGCAGGCCCGCGCCGCCGTACTCCTCCGGGATCAGCACCGAAAGCCAGCCCGCGTCGGTGAGGGCGTGCACGAACTCGGTCGGGTAGGCGCGCTCGGCGTCGAGCTTGCGCCAGTATTCGCCGGGGAAACGACTGCACAGCTTGGCGACCTCGGCCCGAAGGTCGGCCCAAGGATCGCCGCGTGCGAGGCCTCCGTCCATCGCCCCTCCTCCTCGGCCGTGTTATCGCGCCGCGCCCGAGACGCGACAAGGCGGGCCGATGCGGATCGCGGTTGCGCGTGGGGCGGCGCTTCGGGCACCTCAGCCGCGGACAGCGACGGAGGCCCGATGATGCGCGTGGCGATGTTCTCGACCAAGCCCTACGACCGCCGAAGCTTCGAGGAACGCAACGGCGGGCGCGTGCGCGACTTCGCCTGGCTCGAGCCGAGGCTTTCGCTCGAGACCGCTCCCCTCGCCGACGGCTTCGACGCGGTGTGCCTGTTCGTCAACGACGATGCGAACGCGAAGGTGATCGAGCGCCTCGCCCAGCGGCGGCGTGCGGCTGATCGCGCTGCGCTGCGCCGGATTCAACAACGTCGATCTGGCGGCGGCCGAGGCGCACGGCGTGGCGGTGGTGCGCGTGCCGGCCTATTCGCCGCACGCGGTGGCGGAGTTCACCATCGGGCTCATGCTCAGCCTGATCCGCCGCATCCACCGTGCCTATCAGCGCACGCGCGAGAACAACTTCTCGCTCGAGGGCCTTCTGGGTTTCGACCTGCACGACAAGACCGTCGGCGTCGTGGGCACGGGGCGGATCGGCGCGATCGTGGCGAGGATCCTGCGCGCCGGCTTCGGCTGCACGGTGCTCGCCACGGATCTGCGGCGCGATGCCGCCCTCGAGGCGATCGGCGTGACCTACGTGGCGCGGGAGGAGCTCCTGCGCGCGTCCGACGTCATCACCCTGCACGCACCGCTCACACCGCAGACGCGGCACCTGCTGAACGCGCGCAGCTTCGGCGATCTCAAGCCGGGCGCGATGGTCGTGAACACCTCGCGCGGCGCGCTGATCGACTCCGAGGCCGCGATCGAGGCGTTGAAGGAAGGGCGGCTCGGCGGGCTCGCGATCGACGTCTACGAACAGGAGGCCGACCTCTTCTTCGAGGATCTTTCGAACGAGATCATCAAGGACGACGTGCTGCAGCGGCTGATGATGTTCCCCAACGTGCTGGTGACCGGGCACCAGGCGTTCTTCACGCGCGAGGCGCTGGCGGCGATCGCGGAGACGACGCTCGCCAACATCGAAGCGTTCGCCAAGGGGGAGCCGCTGGCCAACGCGGTGACGGTGGCGAGCGTGAGAGCGTAGAGCGGGGCACAGCGTGTCCGCGCGCGCGACCCGACCACGGGCAGGGCCGCCCTCCTGGGGTGCGCGAGGGGCCCATCGGCCCCTCGCTCTCAAGGCCTCGCCTTCGGGTTCTTCAGCAGCCGTCCCGGCCGCGCTCCGGTCGGCCCGTCGCCGTAACGATACACCGTCTCACCGTTCACCCATACCTGCTCGATCCCCGCGGCCGGCCGCGTGGGCTCTTCGAACGTCGCCTCGTCGATCACCGTGGCGGGATCGAACAGCACCAGGTCTGCGAAGGCGCCGGGGCGGATCACGCCGCGATCGGGAATGCCGAAGGTCTCGGCGGTGAGCCCGGTCATCCTGCGCACCGCCTCCTCAAGGGAGAAGAGCCGCTCCTCACGGGCATGCCGGCCGAGCACTCGTGGGAAGGTGCCCCAGAGCCTCGGATGCGGGAAGGAGTCGTGCGGCAAGCCCGTCCGACCCGATCATGGCGCGCGGGTGAGCGAGGATGCGCCGCACGTCCTCCTCGCTCATCTGGAACGTGATCGCGCCGGCGGGGAGCAGGCGCACGGCCGCCTCGCGCCGCGTGCAGCCCCAGGCGCGCGCGATCTCGTCGAGATCCCGCCCTTGCATCTCCGGGTGCGGCACCGACCAGGTGACGACGACGCGCACGTCCTCGCGCAGCTTCTCCGGCAACAGCACGGTGCTGGAGGCGGGGTAGGGATAGACGTCGAACGCCACGCGCTGGTGCTTCGCCGCCTCGTCGACGCGCGCGAGGGTCTCGACGGCTCCGACCCCAGTTCTGCGGCTGGATGCACTTGAAGTGGCTGATCACCACCGGCACGCGCGCGGCGCGACCGATCGCGCAGGCCTCATCGATCGCCTCCAGGATCGCATCGCCCTCGTCGCGCAGGTGGGTCGCGTACAGGCCGCCCACCTCCGTCAGCGCCTCGGCGATGGCGATCACCTCGTCCGTCGTCGCCGCGTTCGCGGGCGGATACCAAAGCCCCGTCGAGAGGCCCCAGGCGCCCTGACGCAGCGCCTCGGCGAGACGCTCCTTCATCCGCGCGGCCTCGGCTTCGGTCGCGGTGCGGCCGAGCTCGGCATCGCCCATCTCGCGTGTGCGCAGCGTGGTGTGGCCGATCAGGGCGATCGCATTGACGGGGGAGCCCTGGCGGCGGAAGTCCTCGGCGTACTCGGCGAAGCTGTCGTAGCGCCAGTGGGAAGCATCGCCGATCAGGTCAAGCGGGGCGGGCGGCCGCGTGTCGCGCACGAGCGGGCTGAGCGAGATGCCGCAATTGCCGACGACGACGGTGGTCACACCTTGGCTGAGCTTGCAGTGCAGGCATTCTGGTCCGCAGAGCACGGCGCGGTCGTCATGCGTGTGGGCGTCGATGAAGCCCGGCGCGAGCGCCTTGCCGGCAGCGTCGATCTCGACTCTGCCCTGAAGTGGCTGAACAGTCGCCGACGGCGATGATCCGGTCGTGCGAGACGGCGACGTCGGCAATCCGCCGCGGTGCGCCGGTGCCGTCGAAGACGAGGGCGTTGCGGATGACGAGGTCGCAGCGGAACAGGGTGGCCATGGACAGCTCGCTCACCTGATGGGCCGGAACAGGTAGTCGCCGTCGCCGGCGAAGCCCTCCACCTTGGCCCCCTCCGGCAGGCGCTGCGCAGCGTAGCCGAGCGGAGCGAGCAGGGACCAGATGCCGGCCGGGCTCTCGCCGGCGCGCGCGAGGGAGGAGGCGACGACCTCGACCAAGAGCGCGGGGCGGAAGCGGGCCATGGTGGCGATCGCTCCGCGCAGCACATGCGCCTCCCAGCCCTCGACGTCGCATTTGACGAGATCGACCCGCGGCAGCGTCAGGCGCCCAACGAGGCCATCCAGCGTCTCGACCGCGACGCGGTCTTCGCGTCGCACGCCCTCCCCACCGGTGGCGGCGAAACTCGCAAGCCCGAAGCCGACCGCTCCCGACCGCTTGATGGGTGTGGCCAGCACGCGCTCGCCCGGCTGGTCCGAAAGCCCGGCCGCAACGACGGTGACGTTGCGCAGGCGATGCAGACGAACGACCGTGGTCAGGATCGATCGCGCGTATGGTGAGGGCTCGATCGAGACGATCCGCCCGGCGGGGGCGAGAGCCGCGAACAGCTTGGTGAACTGGCCAGCGTGCGCGCCGATGTCGATCGCGACCCCGTCCGGCGGCAGGAGCGGGCGCAGAAGCGGCAGGAGATCGCGATGATGCTGCTGCGTCGTCGCCTTCCACAGATGGGCGAGACGCTCGAGGCGGGCGCGGAGCGAGAGGCCTCCGCTCACCGCCGCCCTGTCTTGAACCCGTAGTCGCGCTCCGCCGCTTCCGGGGAAATCAGCCCGTCCGCCACGTCGCGCGCGATCAGCGCGGGGTCGCGCTCGCGCGGATCGCCCATGCCGCCGCCGCCGGGGAGATGAAGGACAAGGCGCCGGCCTGCGGGGATGACCTGGTAGCCTTTGGTGCGGAGCACCGCGCCGTCGTCGCGCAGCACCGCGCCGGGCGCGCCGTCCTTGCCGCCGAAGCGCCCGCGCGGCGGGTTGGCCACGCGGTCGAAGATGGCGTTGACGGCGAACTCGGCGTCATCGGCGGCGCCGATCACCATCGTTTGGCCGAAGCCGCCGCGCGTGCGGCCCGCCCCGGCCGAATCAGGGCGGAGTTCCTTGCGCCAGATGATGATGGGGGCGGCGTTTTCCGTCGCCTCCACCGGCATGGTGCGCACGCCGGAAGGGAAGGCGCAGGCCGAGAGCCCATCCTTCGTCCACCGCGCGCCGGTGCCGCCCGAGTTGAAAGTGATGATCTCGAAATCCGGCAACACCGCGCGCGGGCCCGACACCTGGGGGCCGCCGCGCAGGGGCGGGTTCCACAACGACGACGAGCCTTCCGCCGCCACCCGCTCCGGCACGGCTTGGGCGAGGCAGCCCATCATCAGGTCGGGCAGCAGCTGGCCGATGACGTGGCGGACCGAGACCGGATAGGGCCGCGGCGCGTTCAGGATCGACCCTTCGGGAATGGCGATGCGGAACGGCAGAAGCGAGGCCCAGTTGTTCGGCACCTCCGGCGCGATCACGACCTTGAGGCCGAAGCAGGTGTAGGCACGGCGTATACGCAGGCGGAACGTTGATCCCCCGCGGCGAGAGGGGCGAGGTGCCGGCGTAGTCGACCTCGACCCCGTCCTCGCGCACCGTGAGCGCGGCGCGAAGCCGGATCGGCTCGTCATAGCCGTCGGAGACAAGCTCCGCCCGCCAGGTGCCCTTGGGCAGGCGGGCGATCTCGGCCAGAGTCGCCTTCAGCGAGGAGTCGAAGATCGCCTCGGCGAGCGGGGCGATGCTGTCGAGGCGGTACTCCTCCATCATCGCGAGAAGGCGCCGGATGCCGGCCTCGTTGCAGGCGCAGAGCGAATAGACGTCTCCCTCCAGTTCGGCCGGCGTGCGGGAGTTCGCACGCAGGATGGCGAAGAAGGTCTCGTTCGGCCGCCCTTGATCGAAGCATTTCACGATCGGGATGGTCAGCCCCTCCTCGAACACCGACCGCCCTTCCGGCCCCATGCCGAGCCCGCCCACGTCGATCACGTGCGCCGTGTTGGCGAAGAGCGCGACCAGCCGCCCGTCCCTGAACGCCGGGGTGACGACGGTGAGGTCGTGCAGGTGCCCCGTGGCGAGCCAGGGGTCGTTGGTGATGTAGTGATCGCCCGGGCGCATCGTCTCGGGCGGGATCGCGCGCAGGAAGTGCCCGACCGACTCCGCCATCGAATTGACATGGCCCGGCGTGCCGGTGACCGCCTGGGCCAGCATCCGCCCTTGGAGGTCGAAGATGCCGGCGGAGAGGTCGCCCGCCTCGCGCACGGTGGTGGAGAAGGCCGTGCGGATCATCGTCTGGGCCTGCTCCTCCACCACCGCGATCAGGCGGTTCCACATCACCTGCAGGCGGATCCGCTCAAGCGCCGCCGAGGCCGCGGGAGGGCGATGCAGCATGGCGTCGTTCACGTCCTCGCTCCCTGTTCGCGGGAAAGTCGGATGAAGCCGCGCGCATCGATCCTCGCACGCCAGCCGGGGGGGACGAGGGTGGAGGTCTCGTCCTCGGCGATGATGGCAGGGTCCCGCGCATCTACTGCGCCGACGGCGAGGGCGGTGCGGTCGATGATGGCCCAAGGCGAGACGAGGCCGCGTCGCCGGTGTCGCGCACGGGGCGCGTCGTCGGTGCGACCTTAGCGGTGCGCCGGCGGCGGGGGCGAGAGGGGGCGGCGGCTCCGCAGGGCGCGCGCAAGGCGAAGGGCGAAGGCGAGGATCTCGATGTCGGGGCCGGGCACGGGGCGGTCGTAGGCAGCGGCGTAGGCACGGTCGTAGGCCTGCCGAATCGTTCCGATATCCTCCTGCACGTTAGGGCGCGCGGCGGCAGCGCCGACCGCGATCTCGTGCCCCTGCCCGACATAGCGCATGAAGGCGACCCGCTCCTCCTCCGCCGGCCGGCCCGGCGCGCCTTGCGCGACGATCGCCTCGCGCCTCGGCACCGCATCTCCTCGAACAGCGCATTGACGCGACGCGAGGTCGAGGCGACGCAAGACGCTGGTACAGGCTGCGCACCACCTCGTAGGCGACGGGGGCGCGCAGGAAACCGATGGCGCTGCCGACACCGGCGCCGGGCGGGACGAGCACCGCGTCGATGCCGATCTTCTCCGCCACCCGCGCGGCATGCACGGGGCCACCGCCGCCGAAGGCGATGAGCGTGCGGCCCTCGAGCGCGGTGCCTGCTTCGATCGCATGCACGCGCGCCGCATTCGCCATCGCCTCGTCGACGATCTCGACCACGCCGAGGGCTGCCGTCGCGACATCGATTCCTTGCGGTTCGGCGACGTCGCGCGCCATGGCGGCTTCGGCGCGGTCGCGGTGCAGGGCGAGGCGGCCGCCGGCGAAACGGTCAGGGTCGTAGCGGCCGAGCAGCAGATTGGCGTCCGTCACGGTCGGGCGCGTCGCCGCCGCGGCCGTAGCAGGCGGGGCCGGGATCCGCACCCGCGCTGTCGGGGCCCACCGCGATGCGGCCGAGCGTATCGACGCGCGCGATCGACCCGCCGCCGGCGCCGATCTCCACCATCTCCACCACCGGAATGCGCAGAGGGCAGACCCGAACCCTTCTTGAAGCGCCCGACGCGCGCGACCTCGAAACTGCGTGCGGTGTGCGGGCGGAAGGCGTCGATCAGGCAGACCTTCGCCGTCGTCCCGCCCATGTCGTAGGACAGCACGCGCTCGAGACCGGCCTCGCGCGCGATCGCGGCGGCGAAGAGCGCGCCGCCGGCGGGCCCGCTCTCCACCAGGCGCACCGGGAAGCGGCGCGCCGTCTCCACGCTGCACAAGCCCCCCGAAGAGAGCATCATCAGCAAGGGCGCGCGCACGCCCATCGCGCGCAGGCCCTGCTCGAGCCGCGCGAGGTAGCGGTCCATCAGCGGCTGCACGTAGGCGTTCGCCACGGTGGTCGAGAAGCGCTCGTACTCGCGCATCTCGGGGCTGACCTCGGAGGAGAGGCTGACCGGAAGGCCCGGCCAGGCCTCGTGCAGGATCTCGCGCACGCGCCGTTCGTGGCGCGGGTCGACGAAGGCGTGCAGGAACCCGACCGCCACCGCCTCCACGCCCTCCGCCCGCAGGCGGGGGATCAGCGCGCGCACGCCCTCCTCGTCGAGCGGGACGAGCACGCGCCCCGCGCGGTCGAGCCGCTCGCGCACGGGCAGGCGAAGGCGGCGCGGCACCAGCGGCTCGGGGAGGTCGATCTGCAAGGTCGTACTGGTCGTAGCGCGACTCGGTGCCCATCGCGAGCACGTCGCGGAAGCCTTCCGTGGTGAGGAAGGCGACCTTCGCGCCCTTGCGTTCGATGATCGCGTTGGTGGCAAGCGTGGTGCCGTGCACCACGAGGTCGAGCGCGGCCGGCGCGAGTCCCGCTTCGGCGAGGATGCGCGCGGTGCCGTCGAGCACGCGCGCGCTCGGGTTCGGCCGGCGTGGTCAGCACCTTGGCGGTGCGGCGGCTGGTCGGCGTTTCGAGGGCGAAATCGGTGAAGGTGCCGCCGATGTCGACGGCAAGCCGCACGCTCACGCCGCAGCCTCCGCGAGCCATGCCTGCAGCACGGCGCAGGCCTGGCGCGAAATCCTCCATGCGCATCGCCTCGTCAGGGTTGTGGCTGCCGTTCTGGTTGCGCACGAACAGCATGCCGGCGGGGATGCCGGCGGCGGCGAAGGCCGCCGCGTCGTGCCCCCCGCCCGAGGGCATCGCGCGGTGGGGGATGCCGAGCCGTTCCGCGGCACGGGCGAGGCCGGCGCGGATGGCGGGGTCCATCAAGGCGGGGCGGGATCCGGTTTCCGGACCGAGATCGAAACGAACTCCGCGGCGCGCCTCGATCTCGGGCACGAGCGCGTGCAGTTCGGCGAACAGCGCGTCGCAATGCGCCGGCTCGACCGAGCGGACATCGAGCTCGAAGCGCGCCTCGCCGGCGATCTTGGTGAAGCCGGCCTCGGGGGCGGTGGCGAGCACGCAGAAGGTGCAGACGACTTCCTTGCCCTCTTGGTCCATCCGCTCCCAGGCGAGGTCGAGGCGATGCGCGAGCTCGGCCGCGGCGATCGCGGCATCCGCCCGGTAGCGCCGCGGCGTCGCGCCGGAGTGGTCGTAGCGGCCGAGCACGCGGGCGGAACGCAGCCGGCGCGAGCCTGGAATGCCGGTGACGATGCCGACGGGGATTCCCTCCCTCTCGAGGACGGGCCCCTGCTCGATGTGCAGCTCGACGAAGGCGGCGACGCGCTCGCGGGCGAGATGCGCGCGCCCCGCGCGCGCGGCCTCGGGGTCGAAGCCTTCCGCGCGCCATGTGCTCGGCGAGGCTGCGGCCGCTGTCGCGCCGCCGGACGGCCAGCTCCTCTGGCGCGCAGGAGGCCCAGGGCGCCGCGGCTGCCCGGATAGGAGGTGGGGAACCAAGCGCCGGCTTCCTCGGCGCGGATCGCCATCACGGTGAGATCGCGCGCCGGCGTGAACCCGGCGCGGGCGAAGCCGGCAAGCACGGCGAGCCCGGCAGCGACACCGGCCGCGCCGTCGTAGTTCCCGCCGCGGGGGACGGAGTCGAGATGCGAGCCGATGATGATCGCGGGCAAGCGAGCGATCGGTTCCCGGCAGCGTGGCATAGAGGTTGCCGACGTGGTCGGTCGAGAGCGCAAGCCCGAGTGACGCGGCATGCGACCGGAAGAGCTCGTGCGCGATGCGCTCGCCGGGCCCGTAGGCCTCGCGCGTGATCCCCACGCCGTCATGGGTCCGCGCGGCGAGATCGGCGAGAAAGCGTTCCGCGAGCGCGATGTCCGGGGAGAGATTGGGGCGCACGGGGCGTGAGCGTTCGGCGGCTCAGACGCAGCGGATCAGCCCGCCGTCGACGCGGACGATGCTGCCGGTGATGTAGGACGGCGCGGTCCGAGGCGAGGAAGGCGGCGACGGCGCCGAACTCCTCGGGCCGGCCGAGCCGGCCGGCGGGGATGGTGGCGGCACGCTTCGCCAGCACCTCCTCGACGCTCGCGCCCGGTCCGCTTCGCCTCGAAGCCGGCGGTCTCGCGCAGCCGGTCCGTCTCGATCGCGCCCGGGGCGAGGATGTTGCAGGTGATGCCCTCGGCCGCGACCTCGGCGGCGAGCGTCTTGTTCCACCCCACGATCGCGCCGCGCAGCGTGTTGGACAGCACCATGTTCGGGAAGCGGCTGCACCATGCCGGATGAGCCGACGGTGAGGATGCGGCCGAAGCGACGCTCGCGCATGCCGGGCAGCAGGCGCATGGCAAGGCGGATGGGGGCCACCACCATGCGCGCGAACTGCTCCTTCAGCGCCTCGAGCGAGAGCTCGAGCGCCGGCCCGACCGGAGGGCCGCCATGGTTGAGGACCAGGATGTCGACTCCGCCCAGGCGAAGCGTCGGCCTCCTCCGCCAGCACGTCCATGCGCGCTCTCGTCGGCGACATCGGCGAGGAATGGCGTGCGCGGCCACGCCGTGCCGGGCGGAGAGGTCGGCGGCGAGCGCGGCGAGGGCCTCGCGGTTGCGGCTTGCGACCGCCACCGCGGCGCCTTCGGCTGCGAGCGCCTCGGCGATCGCCCGCCCCAGCCCGCGCGAGGCACCGAGCACCAGCGCGCGCCGTCCCTTCAGGCCGAGATCCATGTCATCTCCCTGTCTGTCGCGCCGGATCGTAGCCGCCGGGGGACGGCCAGCAAGGGAGGGGCGCTGGACAGGGGCTCATGCGGCTGGCATGCGGCGTCGCGCCACCGACACAGCCGGAACACTGCATGCCGCCGCCGGCCAAGGCTGCCCTTTTGCTGACACGACGCCTCCCACCCGCGGTGATGGCGCGGGCGCGGCGGGACTACGCTCCGGTCGGGCCGGAGGCGGAGGATCTGCCCTGGCCGCGCGAGACCCTGGCCGCCGCCCTGGCCCAGGCGAGGCCGGAGGCCGTGCTCTGCGCCCCCGGCGACGCCTTCGATGCAGCAATGATCGCGGCCATGCCGGCGTCCGTCCGCATCCTTGCCACCTTCTCCGCCGGCACCGACCACATCGATCTCGACGCTGCCCGGGCGAGGGGGCTCGTCGTCACCAACACGCCGGATGTGCTGACCGAGGCGACGGCGGAACTCACGCTCGCCCTCATCCTTGCCGCCGCGCGCCGGCTCGGCGAGGGCGAGCGGCTGGTCCGGTCCGGCGCCTGGCAGGGCTGGACGCCGACCCAGCTCCTCGGCCTCAGGGTCAGCGGCAAACGGCTCGGCATCCTCGGCATGGGGCGGATCGGCCGCGCCCTCGCCCGCATGGCGAGGGGCCTGCGCATGGAGGTGCACTACCACAACCGCCGCCGGCTCGACCCCGCCTTGGAGGAGGGGGCGGTGTTCCATGCCGAGGCGGAGACCATGCTGGCCGCGATCGATATCCTCGCCCTCACCGCGCCGGGGAGCGGCGCTCTCAAGGGCTGGCTGAACAGGGAACGGATTGCGCTGCTGCCGCGCGGTGCAATCGTGGTCAACACCGGGCGCGGCAGTCTGGTGGACGATGCGGCTTTGATCGCCGCGCTTGCGATCGGGCCACCTGGCCTATGCCGGCCTCGACGTCTACGACGGCGAACCGGCCCTGCATCCCGGCTACCTTGAGCTCTCGAACGTGGTGCTCCTGCCCCATCTCGGCAGTGCGACGGTGGAGACGCGGGACGCGATGGGGTTTCGCGCCCTCGACAATCTCGACGCATTCTTCGCCGGGGCGTGACCCGCCGGACCGGGTGGCGTGACGCGCTTGGGGAAACCTGCGGGCCGATCGCGGACGGTGCCGCACCTCCGCCCGCTCAGGCGGCGCGCATGCCGGCGAGGAAGCGGTCGACCTCGCCGGTGAGCTTGGCGGCCTCTGCCGCGAGCCCGTTTGCCGCGTCCAGGACGTGGACGGCCTCGGCCCCCGCCTTTTCGACCGCCTGATTGACGGACCCGATGGTGGCGGCGACCTCGGAGGTGCCAGCCGCCGCCTGCTGCACGCTGCGCGCGATCTCGGCGGTGGCCGCTCCCTGCTGTTCCACCGCGGCGGCGATCGAGGTGGCGATCGACTTCGATGCGGCGGATCGTCTCGGCGATCGAGCGGATGGCCGAGACGGCTTCGATTCGTCGCTCCCTGCATGGTGGCGATCTGCGCGGCGATTTCCTCCGTTGCCTTCGCGGTCTGCGAGGCGAGGTTCTTCACCTCGGAGGCGACCACGGCGAAGCCCTTGCCAGCTTCCCCAGCGCGGGCGGCCTCGATGGTGGCGTTGAGGGCGAGCAGGTTCGTCTGACCCGCGATGTCGCCGATCAGGCGCACCACGTCGCCGATGCGCGTGGCCGCCTCGGCGAGCCCCTTCACCGTCTGGTCAGTCGCCTCCGCCTGTCGCACCGCCTCGCCCGCGATTGAGGCGCTTTCCTGCACTTGGCGGGAAATTTCGCGCACGCTGGCGGCGAGTTCCTCTGCCGAGGCGGCGACCGTCTGCACGTTGGCGCTCGCCTGGTCGGTCGCGGCGGCGACCGCGACCGTCTGCTTGCCGGTCTCGGAGGCGACCTGGGTCAGGGTCTCGGCGGAGGCGCGCAGGCTCCTGGGCGGCGCCGAGCACGCGCTTCGCCACCGCCCCGACGCTTGTCTCGAGCTGCTCAGCGAGGCGCACCTCCCGCGTGATCAGCTCCCAGTTGAGGAGGGCGTTGACGTAGGCGCCGTTGCGGTCTCGCACCGCGCTGACCGAAAGGCTGATCGTTTCGGGGCCAAGGCGGATTCGCGCCCGGTGCGGCAGATTGGCCGGATCGGAGAGGATCTGCCGCACGCGCGCAGGCTCGCGATGGAAGATGTCGATGCTCTGGCCGACCAGCGCGTCCACCTTCGCGGGCAGAAGGTGTTCGACCGAAGCGAGCGTCTCGCGCGTGGCACGGTTCATGTAGGTGATGCGGAAGTCGTTTCTCGGATCGGCCACCATCACGGGCTGCGGGAGCTGGTCCAGGATTTGGCTTTGCAGGAAGGCGCGTTCGGCCTCAGACCGAAGCCGCTCGGTCGCTGCCGCGATGCGCCCGATCTCGTCGCGCCGGCCGGAAAAGCCGACCTCGACCGCGGTGTCGCCGCCCGCGATCCGGTCGAGCGTCTGAGCTGAGGCGGCGCAGGGGCGTGGCGATCGCGACGGCAGTCGCGCCACCGGACACAACAAGGGTGAGGCCGATGGCGATGGAGAGCATCAGGAGGTCGCGGCGCACGGCGGCGCTTTCCGCGGCGGAGACCGCCTGGGCCTCCTTCTGCATCGGCGGTGTAGGTCTCGACGAGGGCGCCGAGAAGCCGCTCCGCCGCCGCGCGTGCGGGGGCCGTCCCCGTCCCTTTGATGCGCCGCCATCTGAGTGGTGAAGCCGGCAAGCTGGCTCGCCGTGGCGCCAAGCTCGGTGAAGGCCTGCTGCAGCGCAAGCACCTGGTCGCGGAACGAGGGGGAGGCGGGAGCCGAAAGAAGGGGCCGGAGAGCGGTGTGGCCGAGCGCGATCGCCGCCTGCATCGCGTTGCGCTGATTGGCCTCGCCGGTGGCGAGATAGCGCAGGACGGCCACGCGCAGATCCGCCGCCGCCTCGCCGAGCTCGACGAGCTTGGCGCGTGCGTCGTTCTCCGCCACGGTGTCCATGCCTTCGAGCCAGATCGCCGTCTCGACCTCGTTCACTCGGTCGCGGAACTGGGCCGTCGCCGGCAGGAACGCCTCGTCGCGCGCGGCGAGGAGGCGCTTGCGGATGTCGCCCATGTGGCCGATGGCATCCCGGTAGGCAACGATCGCGCCCTTCGCCTCTTCCAGACGCCGGTGAAGCTCCTCCGCGGTGTTGCTTGCGCTGCAGACGAGCGAGACGCGCGACGGCCTGGTCCGCCGCCTCCGCCGCACGACCGACGGCTGCGTCCGCGCTGGGCGCGTCTTGCGCCATCTGCGCGTCGCGATTGTGGGTGGGCATGGTGAGAAGAGCGGCGATCGCCTCCCGGACGACGGACTCGTCAGCCGCTGCGGCGGACTCTCGTTGGTTTGCCTGCTCGATCCGATCGAGCCCGCGCACCGTCTGCAGGACGAGGAACGCCACCAGCCCGAGGGTGATGGCGCCGGACATTGCGAGCTTCCCCGCGATCGGGAGGTTGCTGAACAGCCGCATGCGTGCCCCCTCTGCCCGCCTGGAAGGCGGGAGGAAGCATCGCGCCGAAGGCTTAAGGGCGGGTTAGCGGCGGCCTCATCCTGCCGGCGCGCCCGGATCGCGGCGTGAGGCGGCGCCGGCCCCCGCCGTCGCCCCCCTCAGGCCACCGTCGCTTCCGGCTCCTGCGCAAGCGCCGCCGCGAGGTCATCGAGGGCAAGGCCGAAGCGGTCGAGCATCTCGTCGATTTCGGCCCGCGTGATGATGAGAGGCGGCGCAAAGCCGATCGTGTCCAGCACCATGGCGCGGCAGATCAGGCCACGCTCCTCGGCGTGTTTGACGAAACGCGCCCCGATCTTGCGACGCGGGGGCGAAGTTGCGGCGGGCGTCCTTGTCCTCGACCAGTTCCACGCCCGCGATCAAGCCCACCCCGCGCACCTCTCCCACCAGCGGGTGGTCGGCGAAACGTTCGCGCAGCTGCGCCTGGAAGTAGGGCCCGACCTCGCGCACGTGGCCGACGATGTCGATCTCGTCGTAGATCTTCAGCGTCTCCACCGCGACCGCCGCCGGCACGGGATGGCCCGAATAGGTGAAGCCGTGGCCGAAGGTGCCGACCTCGTGGCTCTGCTTCGCCAATGCCTGGAACACGCGGTCGTTCACCATCACCGCCGAGATCGGCAGGTAGGCGTTGGAGAGCGCCTTGGCGCAGACGAGGATGTCCGGCTCGAGACCGAAGGTCTCGCTCCCCCAGTAGTTGCCGGTGCGGCCGAAGCCGCAGATCACCTCGTCGGCGACGAGCAGGATGTCGTATTTGCGCAGGATGGGCTGGATCGCCTCGAAGTAACCGCGCGGCGGCACGACCACGCCGCCCGCCCCCTGCACCGGTTCAGCGAACATCGCCGCGATCGTTTCCGGCCCCTCGCGCAGGATCAGCGCCTCCAACTCCTCGGCAAGGCGCAGGCTGAACTGCTCCTCCGTCTCGCCGGGCAGACCCTCGTGGTAGAAGGTCGGGCAACGCAGATGCAGAAAGCCCGGCAGCGGCAGGTCGAAGGCCTTGTGATTGATCGTCTGCCCGGTGACGGAGCCGGCGGCGACGGTGATGCCGTGATAGCCGCGCACCCGGCCGATGATCTTCTTCTTCTCGGGCCGCCCCCAGGCGTTGTTCGCATACCAGATCATCTTGATCGCAGTATCGTTCGCCTCCGAGCCCGAGTTGGCGAAGAACACGCGGCTCATCGGCACCGGGGCACGGGCGAGCAGCATCTCGGCGAGCTCGATCATCGGCGGGTGCGACCGTCCGCCAAAGGAATGATAGAAAGGCAGCGCGCGCATCTGCCGCACGGCGGCCTCGACGAGGCGTTCGTTGTCGAAGCCCAAGGCGGCGCACCAAAGCCCGGCGAGGCTGTCGATGTACTCCTTTCCCAACTCGTCCCACACGCGAACGCCCTTGCCGCGGGTGATGACGAGCGGGCCCGTGCGCAGATGCGCCTCGAGATCCGTGTAGGGGTGGAGCACCGAGGCGATGTCGCGGGCGGCTGGGCTGTTGGGGCGGGGAAGCGAGGTCATTGTCGTCTCCTGCAGGCAGGCGCCACTATAGGGACGGGGAGTGGGATCCGACCAGAAGGGGAGAACGCACACGTGGCCCGCACCGCAGCGACGGAAGCCAGGCGACGCCAGGCCGTTGGCGCCGAGGGCGGCGCGGATCTCACGGTCTTCTTCGCCACCAACCGCAACCCCGTCGGCGACCCCGTCCGTCCCGACGGCTTCGGCACGGCCCTCAATGGTGATGGGGCGGAACTTCGCTTCGGCCAGGCGACCTTCGCCGGGGCGGCGTCGGGCCAGTTCCGCGCGCAAGCCACCCGTTCGTTCCGCTCTCGAAACCGTTCGCCGAGGATCGCGCGCAGCGGCGAGCTCGGCAGCACCGTGCTGTTCGACCGCCTGCGCGCCTTGCTGTTGAGCGAGAGCGGCCCTGCACGCGATCTCCTCCTCTACGTGCATGGTTTCGAGACCACCTTCGACGACGCGCTTGCGCTCACCGCGCAGATCGCCGGCAATCTCACCGCCGTGCGCGAGGGATTCGCCGAAACCGAGCGGCCGCCCCCCGTCGTTCCGCTCGTCTTCACTTGGCCGTCGGACGGGGAACGTTCCCCGCGCGCGTATTGGAGCGACGTCGATGACGCCGAACGTTCGGGCCATGCGTTGCGCCGCACCTTGCAGTTCGTCTCGGGCTTCCTCGCAGGCTTGGCCGAGGCCGCGGCACGGCCGCGCCTCGTTCTCGCCGTGCAGAGCCTCGGCCACGCCGTGCTCGCCGCTGCCCTCGCTTCCGACGACTTCCCCGCCGGCATCGACGTGCTCCTCAGCACCGGCGCCGACATCGAGGCGGACGCCTTCGAGCCGCACGGGCGGTTCCGCCGTCTGCCCGAACTCGTCCCGCGCACGGTCGTCTACCACTGCGTGCGCGACGGCGCCTTGCAGCTGAGCCAAACGGTGCGTGCGGCATGGAATGGCTTGCCTTCCGGCCGGCTTCGCCTCGGCCAGATCGGGCCGCGGCACGACCTGCCTGTCGTCACCGTCGAGGCGGTCGATGTCGATGCGGTCGTGGTCGGCACCGGCGACGACCTGTTCCACTTCTACGGCCGCCTGAACCGCACCGTGCAGGCCGACATGCTGCGGGTGCTCGCCGGTCTGCCGTCGCACGCCATCCCGGGGCGACAGCAGATCGGGCCGCGCCGCTATGCGCTGACCCACGGCTGACCCACGCGGGCAGCGTCTGACGCCGCCCTCCCTCGCGCCGGGCGCCGGTTTGCGCTAACGGGAACGTCCGAGGCGAACGGGAGACCACCGCGCGATGGCGATCGCCGTGCCGCATGCGGCGCATTGGGGCGCCTTCGAGGCCCTGGTCGAGGCGGGCCGCGTCGTCGGCGTGCGCCCCTTCGCCCGCGACCGCGCGCCGGGACGGCTCATCGAGTCGGTGCCCGACCTCGTGCACGCGCGCTCCCGCATCGACGGCCCCTACGTTCGCAAGGGCTGGCTTGAGGGCCGTCGCGCGGGCTCGCCTCGCGGCGGCGACCCGTTCGTGCCCATCCCGTGGGACCGCGCCATCCGCCTCGTCGCCGAAGAGGTGGCGCGGGTGAAGGCGGAGCACGGCAACGGAGCGATCTTCGGCGGCTCCTACGGCTGGGCCTCCGCGGGCCGCTTCCACCACGCGCGCACGCAGCTGCAGCGCTTCCTCGCCCTCATCGGCGGCTATGTCGGACAGGTCACCAACTACTCCTACGCCGCCGGCATGACGCTGATGCCGCACGTCGTCGGCACCAACGACTGCATCCAGGGCCCGGCCACCGACTGGCCGTCCATCCTTGCCCACGCGCGCGTGCTGCTCTGCTTCGGCGGCCTGCCGCTGAAGAACGGCGAGGTCTGTGCGGGCGGTGCGGGCGAGGGCCAGTATCGGCTCTGGCTCGCCGAGGTCGCGCGGGCCGGGCTCAAGGTCCTCAACGTTTCCCCAGACCGCGGCCCGACGCCCGCTTTCCTGGAGGCCGAGTGGATCCCCATCCGTCCGGGCACCGACACCGCCTTCATGCTCGCCGCCGCGCACGTCATCGTCGCCGAGGGGCTTGAGGATCGCGCCTTTCTCGCCACGCACTGCGTGGGCTGGCCGAGGCTTCGTGCCTACATCCTGGGCGGGAGCGACGGTGTGGCGAAGACCCCCGCTTGGGCGGAAGCGATCACGGGGGTGCCGGCGGCGCGCATCGCGGAGGTGGCGCGCACGATCGCGCGCGAACCGGCGATGATCACCGCCACCTGGTCCTTGCAGCGGGCGGACTATGGCGAACAGCCGTTCTGGATGGTGGTCGCCCTCGCCGCAATCACGGGCGGCATCGGGGCTGCCCGGCCGCGGCTTCGCCTTCGGCTACGGCTCGATCAACGGGGTGGGCAACCCGCGCCACGACCTGCCGGTCCCTTCGCTCTCGCCCGGGCGGAACCCCTTGGGCCTGTTCATCCCCGTCGCCCGCCTGACCGACATGCTGGAGCGGCCGGGCGAGCCCTACGACTACAACGGCCGCACCCTCACCTATCCCCACATCCGGCTGATCTGGTGGGCGGGGGGCAACCCCTTCCACCATCACCAGGACCTGAACCGGCTGCTCCGCGCCTGGGCGAAGCCCGACACCATCATCGTGCAGGAGCCGTGGTGGACGCCGCTCGCCCGCCACGCCGACATCGTGCTGCCGGCGACGACGACACTGGAGCGCAACGACATCGCCGCCTCCTCGCGCGACCGGTTCGTTCTGGCCATGAAACAGGCGCTGCCTCCGCAAGGCCAGGCGCGCGACGACTGGGCGATTCTCGCCGACATCGCCGAGGCCTTCGGCCTGCGCGACCGTTTCACCGAACAGCGGGACGAGCGGGCTTGGCTTGCGCACCTCTACGAGACCGCGCGCCGCGGCTGGTGCGAAGCCGGACTCGAGACGCCCGATTTCGACGGCTTCTGGGACCGGGGCTTTCTCGAATTCGACCTGCCCGCGCGTCCCTTCGTCCTGTTTGAAGGCTTTCGGAACGATCCATACGCGGAACCTCTCGCCACGCCATCCGGCAAGGTCGAACTGTTCTCCGAGACGATCGCCGGCTTCGGCTACGACGACTGCCCGGGCCACCCGGTCTGGAAGGAACCACGCGAGTGGCTCGGCGCGCCGCTCGCCGCCCGCTATCCGCTGCATCTGCTGACCGACCAGCCGGCGACCCGGCTGCACGGGCAGGGCGATCCGGGCGCGGGTCAGCCTCGCCGCCAAGATCGCCGGACGCGAGCCGATCCGAATCCATCCCGAGGATGCCGCGGCGCGGGGGATCGCGTCCGGCGACGTCGTGCGCGTGTTCAACGATCGCGGCGCCTGCCTCGCTGGCGCGGTGCTCGACGACGGCTTGCTGCGCGGCGTGGTGGCGATGGCGACAGGCGCGTGGTTCGACCCGCTCGAGCCCGGCAAGCCCGGCTCGCTCTGCGTGCACGGCAACCCGAACGTGCTCACGCGCGACGAAGGAACCTCGCGCCTCGGCCAGGGCCCGGTCGCCCATTCCTGTCTCGTCGAGATCGAACGCTGGCAGGGGCCACTGCCGCCCGTGCGCGCGCACGAGCCCCCGCCGATCGGAGGAGCCGTAAGCCCGTGGTGATGCTCTCCCGCCGCTCGCTGCTCGCCGTCTCGGCTGCCGCCTTCGCGCGGCCCGCTGCGGCGCAGCCCGGGCGTGTCGGACGTCGTCGACGTCTCCCAGCCCGTGCTGCTCGACGATCGCATCGCCCGCGGCTACCGGCGCGACGTTCTGCTGCGTTGGGGTGACCGGGTGGCGTTCAACGCGCCGCCCTGGAACCCGAACCTGCCGGATGCCGAGGCGGCGGCCACCCAGTTCGCCTGGGATGCGCGGCTGGCCGCCATCGTCGCTCCGCCACCTGCGGCGGACGGCATCCCGCGCCTCGTCGCCGTGTTCACGCACTACGCGGGTCGACCCCCGCATGGTCTTCCCCTCGCTTCTGCCGAACCCCGCGATCGAGATCGGCATGGTCGGAGCGTCGGTGGTGAACCTCGAGTTCCTCGGCGGGCGCTGGGTGGTGGTCGATGGCGGCTTCCAGGCGCGCCGTCTCACCGGCAACCACGCTCTGCCGCCTCGCGGGGCCGGCGGCGGGCGAGGCGCGGCTGCGCACGCGCCGAGGATCCTGGCGGGCATGGGCGTGCGCGGCATTCTCGCCCCGGAGGGCGGTTGCGCCACACCGTGGCGCACGGTCTTGCTGGCGGAAGGAGACGCTGCCGGACAGATCGCCGCCTGGCGCGACCTCGCCCCCCGCTATCGGGAGGCGAACGAGCCGAACCGCTTCGGCTGGGTGGTGGAGCTCGATGCGCTCGACCCGACCGCGGTGCCGGTGAAGCGCACCGCGCTTGGGGCGCTTTCCGAAGGCTGACGTGGCGGTGACGCGCACGGCCGAAGGCCGGCCGGTGGTGTACATGACCGAGGCCCGGCGCGACGGGTTCCTCTATCGTTTCGTCGCCGCAACCGGGCCGGACGGCGAGGGGCTGGCGGCGAACGGCGCACTGCTCGACGAAGGGGCGTTGTCGGTCGCCCGCGTCGAGGGATCGACCATCCGCTGGCTTCGCCTCCCCGCCACCGCCGCCGCGCTGATCGAGGCGCGCGCGGCGGCCGAGCAGGCGGGGGCGACGCCGTTCGATTCGCCGTCGGGGCTCGCGGTTGCGCCGGATGGACGCCTGTTCCTCGCCTGCCGCGGGGCGGAGCGCACGCCGGCCCGTCTCGACTCGCTCAACCCGCGGCCCATCAACCCCTGGGGCCACGTGGTCGAGATCATCCCGGACAACCGCGACCATGGGGCGGATGCGGCCTCCGGCGCGGTGCTTCTGCTTGGCGGCGATCCGGCCCAGGCAGGGTCGACCGCGCGCTACGGGGCGGGGTCGCGCGTCTGGCTCGCTGCGCCCGCGGTCCTCGAGATCGACCGGCGTGGCCGCCTGTTCATCGGCACCGCGCAGGGGAATCTTGCAGCGCAGCGACGGGGATCGCCGACGGCATCTATGTCTGCGGCACCGCGCCGGGTGCGACACGCGGAACGATCGCTCTGCTCTACGCCGCGCCGCGCGCGGCCTCCATCGGCGGGCTTCGCCTCTCACCGGACGACGCCACGCTCTTTTCCGTCGTGCGCACGCCGGGGGCGGAGGCGGGGGCAGACTTCACCCGGCCTGCGACGCGCTGGCCCGCCTTCGAGCCGGCCCTGCCGCCGCGCACCACGGTGATCGCCATTGCGCGCGACCGCGGCGGCCCGATCGGCGGCTGACGCTCCGGCTACTTTATAACGTTCCGGTAGCGGCATGGCTTGACCGCGGCCGATGCATCGTCCGACGATCCGCGATGAAGAACGAAGATGAGGGAGGAGACGATGCTTTCCTGGCAGGAACCCAGAGATGACGGTGCGGTCGCGACCACGCGGCGCCGAACGCTTGGCGCCGGTCTGGGCCTGTTCGGCGCCCTGATGGGCGGAGGATTCTTCTGCACCCGGATTGCCGCCGCACAACCGATCCCTGCCGGCGGCGTGCCGGTGGTCGATCGTCTCGCCGTGCGTGTCGTTACGGACTCGTATCATCATGCCTTCGAGCCGGCGCGGACGGTGCAGGGCGTGCGCGTCGAGCGGCTCGGCTTCGCCGTCGCCCCCGGCCGGCCGCCCAGGCACACGCTGCAGAACGAATGGGGGCTCTCCCTGTTCTGCGAGACGGAGGCCCGCGGCGAGCGTCGCAACATCCTGATCGACTTCGGCTACACGCCGGAGACGCTGCTCAACAACCTGATGCTCGCCCGCATCGACGCCGCCAGCATCGACGCGCTCGTGCTGAGCCACGGGCACTACGACCATTTCGGCGGCCTGGTCGGCTTCCTGGAGGCGAACCGGGGCCGGCTGAAGCAGGGGCTTCCTTTCTATCTCGGCGGCGAGGAGTGTTTCTGCGTGCGCGAATTGAACGTGCCGGGAGAGGCGGGCAATTTCGGCGCTCTCGATCGCGAGGCGATCCTGGCGGCGGGGCTCGCCATCACGGTGGTGGACCGGCCCTCGCTGATCGCAGGCCACGCGTTCTCCGGCGGGCGGATCGCCGCCTCGTCCTTCGAGCGCGTGCTGTCGCCGACACGCATGTACGTCGGCAGGCAGGGCGCGCTCGGCTGCGCGCCGGAGGGGCTGTCGGAGGGGAAACGGACGAGAGACCATCGGTGCCGGACGATTTCGAGCACGAGGTCTCCACCGCCTTCCTGGTGCGCGACCGCGGCCTCGTCGTGCTCACCTCCTGCGGGCATCGCGGCGTGGTCAATTCCGTGCGCTCGGCGATGGCGGCCGCCGGCACCGACCGCCTGCACGCCGTGCTGGGCGGCTTCCACCTCGCGCCGCACCCGCTCGACTACCAGCGCCGCACCCTCGAGGAGCTGAAGGCGCTGAAGCCCGACCTGCTCGTGCCGATGCACTGTTCGGGCGAGGCGTTCATCTCGATGGTGCAGGCGGAGATGCCGGAGGCCTTCGTGCGCTCTTCCACCGGCACACGGTTCGTCTTCGGCGCCTGACGGAGAGGCGGCAAAAGGAAGGGGGCTCCGTGCCATGGCCGGCGGAGCCCCCTGGCTTGGCCCGACGAGGGGACGTCAGGTGCCGATGACCCCGCCGTCGTCCTTGGTGATCACCACCGTTGCCGAGCGCGGCACGCCGTGACCGTCCGGCCAGCGGCTGCGGAGCTTGCCCTCGGCAAACTCCTCGGCCGTCGTCGTCGCACCCGGGTGCTGGACGTTGATGAACATGGTCCGACGATCGGGCGTGGTGATGACGCCGGTGATCTCCTGACCCACGGGCCCGGTGAGGAAGCGCTTGATCTCGCCGGTGATCGGATTGGCAGCCAGCATCTGGTTGTTGCCGAACACCGCGTGCGGCCCCCGGTTCTGCTCCTCCTCGCCGATGTCGGTCTGGATCCAGAGCCGGCCGGCCGAGTTCGAACCACAGCCCGTCCGGGCAGGCGAAGATGCTGTCGGCGGTCAGGCGCTTGCCGTCGGCGGTGCGGCTGTCCTCTGCGGGCCCGGCGATGACGAACAGGTCCCAGGTGAAGCGTGTGGCCGCATGGTCGTCCCCCTCTTCGCGCCAGCGGATGATGTGGCCGAAGAGGTTGCGCGCGCGCGGGTTCGCCGCATCGACCTGCTGTTCGTTCCGGCGCGCGTTGTTCGTCAGCGTGAAGTAGACGCGCCCGTCGCGCGGGTCGATCGCACCCCATTCGGGCCGGTCCATCTTGGTCGCCCCGGCACGATCCGCCGCTGCGCGGGTGTTGACCAGGATCTCGGCGAGCGAGCCGAACCCGTTCTCCGGGGTGAGACCGTTCTGGCCGGGAGCGAGGGCAAGCCACTCGCCCGTTCCGTCAGCGTTGAATTTCGCCGCGTAGAGCGTGCCCTCATCCAGCAGAGAGCCGTTCGCGGTCGCGGCATGGTAGGGGCGCGCGGAGACGAACTTGTAGATGTACTCGAAGCGCGCGTCGTCGCCTGAGTAGCAGACCACCGGCTTGCCTTCCTGCACCGGGGCGAACACCACGCCTTCGTGCGCAAAACGCCCCAAAGCCGTACGCTTCACCGGCACGCTGGTCGGATCCCAGGGGTTGATCTCGACCACCCAGCCGAAGGCGTTCGGCTCGTTACGGTAGTCCTGCGTCGGGTTGTCGCCGCGGGACGTCGCGTCGAAGCGAATGAACTCGTCACGCCCGGAGGCGGCGAGTTCCCAGGCGTAGCGCGAACGCCCGGTCGGCACGCCGTAGCGCGCATGCTCGCGCGGCAGGTCGGGCTTCTGGTCGACCACCGTGCCGTTGCGGAAGTAGCCCGCCCAGTTTTCCTCGCAAGTGAGGTAGGTGTTCCAAGGCGTCACGCCATGCGCGCAGTTGTTCAGGGTGCCGCGCACGCGCGTCCCATCTGGGCTGTACTTCGTGCGCACAAACTCCGTGCCCCGGACGGGCCCGGCGATCTCCATCTCGGTCGCGCCCGTGATGCGGCGGTTGCGCGGATCGTCGATGATCTTCCACTGGCCGTTCGCCTGCTTGGCGATCCGCACGATGGTCACGCCGTGCGCGTTGATCTCCTTCAGCACCTCGTCGTCGTCGCGCTTGCCGTCACGGATCACGACCGCGTCGGTCGCGACCTTCTGCCCGGCGTATTTCGCAGCGTGGAGGTAGCGCGGCTCGATATACTCGTGATTGAGCACGAGCAGGCCGTCGGTCGAAGAGCCCTCGTAGGGCGAGCGGCCCTCGATCGGGAAGAAGTGCATGCCGTCATGGTGCTGGCCGACCTGAAGGGCCTGCTCGGCTCCGGTGTTGTCGGGCCGGTAGGCGGGGCCGTCGCTGCGGATCGGCTCGCCCCAGGCGGCGATCACGCGCGCGGTGTAGCCGGGCGGGACGACGACCGTGTCCGCATCGCTCACCGGCACGGCGGCGAAGCCGAGCATCGCCTCGGACGGCGCGGCCGGCGCGGCGGCTGCGGCCGGGCCGGAGCGGACGAACATGGCCCCAACGGCGGTCGCAAGCCCGCCGAGCAGCACGCCGCGGCGCGACAGCCGCGCCTCCAGGATCTCGCCGAACGTCGGGTTGGCGGAGGGGTTGGAGAGGGGCTCGTCGCCCTCGCCTGCGTCGTGCAGGACAAAGCCTTGGTCGGTCATGGATCGCTCCCGTTCGAGAATGGCGGCCGTTGCCCGGCCGCTCGCGGATTCGTGTAGACCCCCCGCCCGGCTCCCGTGCGCGAAACTTCGATGACAGTCAGCCGCGCCGCGTCTCGGCCTTCGGGTCGAGCGCATCCGCGAGCGCATCGCCGGCAAAGTTGGTCGCCACCACGGTGACGAAGATCGCAAGCCCCGGCCAGACCGCGGCCATCGGGGCGGAAAACACCAGGTCCTGCGCGTTGGCGAGCATCGCCCCCCAGGAGGCTGCCGGCGGCTGGATGCCCAAGCCGAGGAAGGAAAGGACGGACTCGAGCAGGATCACCGCGCCGATGGAGAGCGTGGTGGCGACCGCGACGTGCACCGCGAGGTTCGGCACCACATGCCGGGCGAGGAGACGCGCCGGCGAGACCCCAAGCGCCACTGCGGCGCGGGCGTAGTCCATGCGCAGGATGGAGAGCGCGGCGGCGCGCGCGATCCGCGCCACCTTGACCCAGCCGAACAAGGCGACGATGACGATGATGCGTGCGAGATCCGCCGCGAGCGCGCCCCGCGGCAGGCCGATCCGCGCCGGGTCGATCGCGGCGAGCACGATGAGCAGCGGCAGAGACGGGAGCGCAAGGATGCCGTCGGCGAGCCGCATCAGCACGGCATCGACCGCGCCTCCCCACCACGCAGCAGCAAGACCCACCCCAAGTCCGATCGCAGCCGAGGCGACGGCGCCGCCGAGACCCACGGTGAGGGAGACGCGCGCGCCATAGAGCAGGCGCAGGAGAAGGTCCCGCCCAAGTTCGTCGGTCCCGAGCGGGTGCTCCGCGGAGGGCGGGGCGAAGCGCTTGAACAGGTCGGGTGCGAACGGGTCGTGGCCGAGCCACTGCGCAACCAGCGGCGCGGCCAGCGCGGCGGCGACGAGCGCGACCAGGACGAGGGCGGAGAAGGCGCCCGCGCCATGCGAGAGAAAACGGGAAAGCGCGCGGCCGCTCACCGCCTGAGCTCTCGGGTCAAGCGCGAGATGGATGATGTCCGCCGCAAGCGAAGCGGCCAGCGTAACGAGCGCGGCGAGCAGGAGGGCGAGCAGCGCCACGTTGTAGTCGTTGCCGAGAATCGCGTCGTACAGAAGCTTGCCCATGCCCGGCCAGGCGAACACGGTCTCCACCACCAGCGCGCCGGAAACCAGTGTCGCGAAGTCGAGCGCGGCGACGGTCACGATCGGGATCGCGGCATTGGGAAAGGCGTGGCCGAGCAGCACGCGCGCAGGCGAAGCGCCCTTGGCGCGCGCGGTGCGGATCCAGGGCTCGCCCAGCGCCTCGATCATCGCCGCCCGCGTCTGCCGCGCATAGGCTGCGAGCCCGAGAACGGTGAGGGTGAGCGGACGGCAAGCGCCAGATGGCGAAGCCAAGCGAAGAGCGGTGGGCTCGGGCGGCGGCCCACCGGCGGGAAGCCAGCCGAGCACGACGGCGAACAGGATGATCAGCAGGATGGCGAGCCAGAACGACGGCATGGCGATGCCCGCGAAGGCGATTGCGTTCACCATCGCGTCGAGAACGCACCGCGCGGGCGTCGCGCGGCGAGGATGCCGAGCCCGACGCCGATCGCGGCCGAAGCGAGCGTGGTTGGCAAAAGAAGCGCGAGCGAGTTGACAAGGGCGGTTGCCAAAACCTCGTGCGCCGGGGCGGCGAACAGGCGGGAGAAACCGAACTCGCCGGCGAGCGCCGACCCGGCCCAGGCGACATAGCGCTCGAACAGCGGCCGATCGAGCCCGTGCAGCGCGCGCAACCGCTCGGCGTCCGCGGCGGAGAGGCGGGGGTCGGAGGCGATGGCGAGGTCGATCGGATCCCCCGGCATCAGCCCGATCAGGGCGTAGGCGGCGAAGGAGAGGAGAGCGACGGTGACGGCGGCCTGGAGGAGGCGCTCGCCGATCAAGCCGCAGCATCGTTGCAGGTCCGATCCGTCAAGGCACCACGCGCCACTCCTCGACCCAAAGCGAGGAGGGCGCGAGGTGGCCGGTCGGGACGGACCCCCTCAAGCCAGCGCGGCCAGATGTGGGCGTCGGCGCGGAAGAAGAGCGGGATCACCGGGATCTCGGTGGCGTAGATCTCCTGCACCCGCCGCCACAGCGGCCTGCGGGCCTCCGGGTCGAGCGTGATCGGCAGACGCTCGAGGAGGTCGTCCATCTCGGCGTTGCGGAAGCCCGTGTAGTTCTGCCCTGCCCAGTTGCGGGCCTCGGAGGGGATCTCGCTCGAATGGAGGATGGTGCGCGGCACGTTCTCGGGGGACGAGATCCAGGCGAACAGCGCCATGCCCTGGAAGCGCCTTCGCGAGACGGTCTCGCCGAAGAAGACGCGCGGCGGTTCGTTGCGGATTCGCACCTCGACGCCGACCGCGCGCCACATCCCCTGCAGGACCTGCTGCACGAGCTCGCGCGAGCGGTTGCCGGCGGTGGTCATCAGCTCGAGCGAAAGGCGTTCGCCGGCCGCGTTGCGGCGGATGCCGTCCGGGCCCGGGCGCCACCCCGCTTCCTCCAGGAGCCGCCGCGCGCCATCGGGATCGAAGGGGATGCGGGGCAAGGCGGGGTCGTGCATGCGATCGAGCGGGTTGACGAAGGAGTGCGCGACCGGCACCCGGCCCTTCGAACAGGCGCGGCGACGATCTGGTCGCGGTCGATCGCGCGCACCAGCGCCTCGCGCACGCGCCGATCGGCGAGAGCCGGCAGGTCGAGGTTGAGGTCGATGTGCTCGTAGACGAGCCCGGGCTGGATGTGGAAGCGGAAGCGGCCGGCAGCGCGGCGTTCCAGCGCGAGCGCCTGATCGAGCGGCAGCCCCAGTTCCCCCGCGATCATGTCCACCTGCCCCGCGAGGAGGTTGGCCTCGAGGGCGGCGGTGTTCTCGACCGTGCGGATGACGATGCGCCGGAAGGCGGGCTCGCGCCCGCGCCAAGCCGGGTTGCGTTCGAGCGTGACGGAGGCGCCGGCCTGGGTGGCGACCACGCGATAGGGGCCGGACCAGAGCCCGGGGCGCGCAGGCTCGCGGTCGTACAGCGTGCGCGTGCGATAGGCGCGCGGATCGGCCTGCCAGGTCGCGCGTTCGAGGTGCGCAGGCAGCGGCCGAAGCTCGTTGATGGCGTTGTACTCGAAGGTGAGCTTGTCGAAGTGAAGGGTGACGGTGCGCGGATCGATCACCGTGATCCGGTGGAGCGAGCGGTAGAGCTCGGCCGGGCCGATGCCGGTGGCCGCCTCGCGCCCCGCCTCCCAGGCAAAGAGGATGTCGTCGGCGGTGATCGGCGTGCCGTCGCCCCACGCGGCGTCCGGGCGCAGCCGGTAGGTGACGGCGATGCCTTGGTTTCCGTTCGGCGCGGTTTCGGGCACCGCGTCGCCGTTCTCGACCGTCGGCAGGCGCTCGCAGAGGATGCAGACGACCTTCCACTCCGCATCGTGCGTCGTGATCGGGCGCAGCGTGAAGCCGTGCACATAGGACTTCGCCGCCATCAACTCGATGGAAGGGTGAAGGGTGGACGGGTACTGCGTGATGCCGATGGTGAGCGTGTCGCGCGCCATTGCCGAAGAGGCGGCGGCGAGGCCCAGGCCGAGCGTGAGGGTGGCGAACCGGCGACATGCGCCGGCAAGGAAGGTGCGTGCGCTCACGCCTCCTCCTGCGCCAGAACCTCCTCGGCAGAAGCGATGCCGCCGTGCGCCTTCGACCAGGCGACGGGATCGTCCAGGAAGCGGCGCACCTCGGCGAGTGCGGTGTCGGAGAAGTAAGGATGCGTGCGGCAGACCTCGAGCACGTCCCACCAGGTGCAGAGATGGTGCAGCCCGATGTCCATCCGGCGCAGGGTCTCGAAACTGCCCGGGAACACGCCGTAGAAGAACACGACGAAGGTGTGGTTGACGATCGCGCCTGCGTCGCGCAGCGCGGTGCAGAAGCGGATCTTCGACTGTCCGTCCGTGGTCAGGTCTTCGACCAGGAGGGTGCGCTGGCCCGCCGGCACGTCGCCTTCGATCAGCGCGTTGCGCCCGAAGCCCTTCGCCTTCTTGCGCACGTAGACCATCGGCAGCTGCAGGCGGTCGGCGATCCAGGCGGCGAAGGGGATGCCGGCCGTTTCGCCGCCGGCGATCACGTCGAAGGCCTCGTAGCCGACGTGGCGGCCGATCTTCTCCGCGGCGAGTTCGCAGATCTTGGCGCGCGCGCGGGGGAAGAAGATGATCTTGCGGCAGTCGATGTAGACGGGGGATTTCCAGCCCGAGGTGAAGGTGTAGGGCTCCTCGGGGCGGAAATTGACGGCCTTGATGTCGAGGAGCGCGCGGGCGGTGATGCGCGCGGCGTCGCGGTCCCAGTCCGAGGTGTGGCGGTCTGACATGCGTGCTCCCTGCGAGGGCCCCGCTGTTCGTAGCCTTGCGCGGGCGGGCGCACAACGCCGGAGCAAGCGGTGAGCGCCGACCCTCGGGCGGCGGGCGAGGAGCCGGCGGTCTGGGTACTTGCCGATCCCCGGCCGGGGACGGCCAACCAGGCGCTGGGAATCGCCGAACGGCTCGGCGCGCCCTTCCGTACGGTCCCGCTTCACTGGGGGCCTCTCGCCCGCCTGCCTTGGCCGTGGCCGACCCTTGCAGGCCTGACCTCGGACGCGCGCGCGCTCTTCCGCCCGCCTTGGCCGCGGGTCGTCGTCTCCGCCGGGCGTCGTTCCGCGCCGCTTGCGCTGTGGCTCAAGGGGCGCGGCGCGCGGGCGGTGCATGCTGATGCGGCCCGGCTTCGGCACCGGGTCGTTCGACCTGCTCGTTCTTGGCCGGCACGACCGTCCGTCCGCCGCGCCGAACGTGTTCCCCATCCTCGGCGCCTGCCATCGTCTTTCGCCCTCCCGCCTCGCCGAGGCGCGCCACGCTTGGCGCGAGCTTGGCCTGTTGCCCTCGCCGCGCGTGGCGGTGCTGGTGGGCGGGCCGGTCCGCGGCGAGGGGATGCGGGAGGACGAGGCGCGCACGCTGATCCGTTGCGTCCAGGATCGGTTCGCGACCGGAGCGTTCCTGGTCACAACCAGCCGCCGCACGGGGGTGCGCGCGGCAGCGGCGATCGCCGAGGCGCTTGCCGCCACGCCGCACCGTCTGTTCCGCTGGGGAGACGCAGGCCGCAACCCGTATGTCGGGTTTCTTGCCTGGGGCGGAGGCGATCGTCGTCACCGCCAATTCCGTCTCCATGCTCGCCGAGGCCTGCGCGACCGCCGCCCCCGTGTTCGCTCGCGGGCAAGGCGCAGCGGGCGGCATGCGCGGCTTGATCGCGAGCCTTGACCGAGGCGGGCCGGGTGGCGCCGCTCGGCGAGCCCGCCCCGTCAAAGCCGGTGCCGCTCGACGAGGCGGCGCGGGTCGCGGCGGAGATCCGCGCGCGAGGCTGGCTCGGCTGAGCGGGCCGCACGCCGTGCGTGGTGAAGCCGCGCCAGCCCGGCTATCCAGGCGCGATGCGTCCGCGCCTTCCTGTACTCGTGCGGTCCCCTCGTCAGGGCGACGACCTGCCGCGCGAGCTCGGCGGTGCGCAGTCCGCTTGCGTCGGCGGCTTGCACGCCGGCATCGAGGAGGCCGTGGGGGGCATCCGCGTGGTCAGAGCCTTTGCCAACGAGATGCACGAAGGCACGCTCTTCGCGCCACTTGCCGAACTCGCACCCGCGCGGACGAGGCTCGTCATCGCGCATCGGCTGGCCACGATCCGCGACGCCGATCGCATCGTCGTCGCCGCCGACGGGCGTATGGTCGAGGACGGCCCACACGCTGCCCTCCTCGTCGCGAGTGGGGCCTGCCGCGCGCTGCATGAGGCGCAGGTTCGAAACCCCGCGGATGGGGCCACGCCGCGTCATGACGCGTGCGGAGCCCCTGGTGGTGGCATCGCGGCAGGCGACGCCGGGCGATGGGGGCGATTCTTGCCCTTTTCGTCGCTCGTCTCCGTCTCGGGGGCGTGGTTGACGGAGCAGGTGCGGGCGTGGCTCGGCGTGGGTGACGTGGACGCGACCTGTTCGGGGAAGCGCCCTCGTGCAGGACGGCGACACGCTGACGATCGCAGGAACACGGATCCGCCTGCACGGAGTGGACGCGCCGGAACTTGACCAGACCTGCCTGCGCGACGGCCTCCCTTGGCCGTGCGGGCGCGAGGCGGCTTTCGCTCTCGCTCAGCGCGTGCAAGGTCGCGCGGTCTCCTGCCGCGGCGTCGAGACCGACCGCTTCGGCCGCCTCGTCGCCCTCTGCATGGTCGATGGCGAAAGCCTCAATCGCTGGCTGGTGCGCGAGGGCTGGGCGGTCGCCTATCGTCGCTACACGGACGCCTATGTCCTCGACGAGTGGATCGCCTGGTGGCACCGCCGCGGCCTTTGGGCCGGCAGCTTCGAGCCGCCGGAGAGCTGGCGAACGCGGGCCGACCGCGAAGCGGGGGGCTGAAAGGTGCGCGGGCTTGTGCCGCTCTCGGCCGGGCTCGCGTTCTGCGTCCAGCTTGCAGCCGCGGTGCCGGCGAGAGCGGACGGGCCGCTCCTCGCCCAGGCTGGGCGAGCCGACAGCACGCCGTCGGTCGCGGCCTGCGCGCAGCGAACCCTTCATCGCGGCGTGCCCAGCCTGATCGACGCGGACACCCTCGCGGTCGCGGGCTGCCGGCTTCGCCTGTTCGGCATTGACGCCGTGGAAGCGTACCAGACGTGCCGGCGAATCGCCGGACCTGGCCCTGCGGTGAGGCGGCGACGCGGCGCGACCGATCGGGCGGCGATGGCGGACGTGCGCGCGACGCGCTGCCGGGTCGGGGCGGTGGACATCAACGCTGGCTTGTGCGCAGCTGGGCGCTGCCGACCGCGCCTACAGCCTGGACTACGTGGTGGAGGAGGCGCTGGCCGAACGCGAGCGGAAGGGCGTGTGGGCGGGCAGCTTCGTCCCGCCCTGGGAGTGGCGGCAGGGCCGTTGACCGCCGCGCCGTCCCGCCCGATGGTCGCTGCCTTCGCTGGGCAGAGGGATGAGCGACCGCGACGTCACCATCTGCGAAGTGGGGCCGCGCGATGGGCTGCAGAACGCGCGCGGACGCATGGCGACGGCGGACAAGATCCGCTGGATCGCCGCCCTCGCCGAGGCCGGCCTGCCGGAGATCGAGGTCGGCTCCTTCGTCCGCCCCGATCTCGTCCCCGCCATGGCCGACACCGCCGAGGTGGTGGCGGCGGCGAACCGGCTCGCCGACGTCACGCTCGTCGTTCTGGTGCCGAACCGGACGGGAGCCGAGCGGGCGCTCGCCGCCGGTGCCCGCAAGCTCACCGTTCCCGTCTCCGCCTCCCGCGCGCACAGCCGCGCCAACATCCGCATGGAGCCGCAACAAGCGGTGGCCCAGGTGGCGGAGATCCTGGCGCTGTGCCGCGCTGCCGACCCGCCGGCGGAGCTTGCCGTCGGCATCTCCACGGCCTTCGGCTGCACGCTGCAGGGTGCTGTGCCGGAGGAGGACGTGGTGCGGCTCGCCGAGGCGCTTGCGGAAGTCGGGGTGAGGGAAATCGGCCTCGCCGACACGGTGGGCCATGCCAACCCGGCCCAGGTGAAGCGGCTGGTGCGCGCGGTGCGCGCCGCGGTGGGGGAACGCCTGGTCGGGCTCCATCTGCACGACACGCGCGGGCGCGGGCCTCGCCAACGCCGCTGCCGGGTTCGAGGAGGGGATCCGGGCCTTCAACTCCTCGCTCGCCGGCCTTGGCGGGTGCCCCTTCGCGCCAGGGGCGTCGGGCAACGTCGCGACCGAGGATCTCGTCTGGATGTTCGAGGACATGGGGCTGCGCACGGGGGTGGATCTGGACCGTCTGCTCGCCGCGCGCGCCATCCTGGCCGAAGCCTTGCCGGGCGAGCCCCTGCACGGCCACCTCGCCCGCGTGCGGTGCGCGGCATGAGCGCCAAGCCTCTCTCGGGCCTGCGCGTGGTCGAGATGGCGCACATGGTCATGGGCCCGACCTGCGGCATGATCCTCGCCGATCTCGGCGCCGACGTGATCAAGGTCGAACCTCCGGAAGGAGACAACACGCGCCGCCTTAGCGGGCCCGGCATCGGCTTCGCGACGGTGTTCAACCGCAACAAGCGCAGCCTCGCCATCGATCTCAAGGACCCGCGCGGGCGCGACGCCGTTTTGCGGCTGATCGACCGCGCGGACGTGTTCAGCGAGAATTTCCGCCCCGGCGCGCTCGACCGTCTCGGCTTCGGCTGGGAGGCGCTCAGTTCGCGCAACCCGCGCCTGATCTACGTCTCGCACAAGGGGTTCCAGGACGGCCCCTACGCGCATCGCGTGGCGCTGGACGAGGTGGTGCAGATGATGGGCGGGCTTGCCTGGATGACGGGCCCGCCCGGCCAGCCGCTGCGCGCGGGCTCCTCGGTGAACGACATCATGGGCGGGATGTTCGGCGCGATCGGCGTGCTGGCCGCCCTCCAAGAGCGGAACCGCACCGGGCGCGGCTGCCATGTCGTCTCCTCGCTCTACGAGAACACCGTGCTGCTGATGGCCCAGCACATGGCGCAGCACGCGATCACGGGCCTGCCGCTCCAGCCGATGTCGGTGCGCAACCCGACCTGGGGCGTCTATGACATCATCGACACCGCCGACGGCGGGCGCGTCTTCGTCGGCGTGGTGACGGATACGCAGTGGAGCGCGTTCTGCGCCGCCTTCGGCTACGACGATCTTGCCGCCGACGCGCGGCTTGCCTCCAACAACGGCCGGGTGGCCGAACGCGCCTGGCTGATCCCCGAACTGCAGCGTCGGCTCGGTGTGCTCGACGCCGCCACGCTCTCTGCGCGCTTCGAGGCGATCGGGCTTCCCTTCGCCCCGATCGCGCGGCCCGAGCAACTCTTCGACGACCCGCATCTGAACGCGTCGGGGGGGCTTCTTGCCGTCGCCCTTCCGGACGGGCGGACGGCGAAGTTGCCCGCCCTGCCGCTCGCCCTCGACGGCGAGCGGCCTGGGCTCGACCGCCAGCCGCCCGCCATCGGCGAGCATGGGCGCGACGTGCTGGCCGAAGCGGGCCTCGCCCTGGCCGAGATCGACTCGCTGATCGCCGCCGGCGTGGTTCGGCTGCCGGAGGCGTTGCCCGCTTGACTTGCCCCGGGGCCGCCCCGACAAGGCGTCGCATGCCGGGAACCGCGCCGGACCGCGCGCTGTGCCGCAGCTCGCCCTGACGACTCCGCTTGGCGAGATCACGCTCGCCGAGGAGGCTGGTGCGATCGTCGCGCTGGCTTGGGGAGGGGGGCGTGATCGCAGCACGCCGACCCCGCTGCTCGCGCGCGCGGCCCGCCAACTGCAGGCCTATTTCGATGGGGAGGACGTCGCCTTCGACGACATCCCCCTTGCTCCTCCCGGCACGCCGTTCCAGCGCCGGGTCTGGGAGGCGCTGCGGGCGATCCCGCGCGGCGCGACGCGAGGCTACGGCGACCTCGCCCGGACGCTTGCCACCTCGGCGCGCGCTGTAGGGGGGGCTTGCGCGCGCAACCCGATCCCCATCCTCATTCCTTGTCATCGCGTCGTCTCCGCCGACGGGAGCCTTGCCGGCTATTCGGGCGGAGAGGGGGCGAAGACGAAGCGCTTCCTGCTCGCCCTCGAAGGCGCGCTCTGAGACCATCCACGCCCGAAGGACACGAGGGATGCCCCACGCCATCCGGATCCACGAGCACGGCGGCCCCGAGGTGCTGCGCTGGGAGGAGGTGCCCACCCCGGCCCCCGGCCCCGGCGAGGCGCTGGTGCGCCACGCCGCGGTCGGCCTGAACTACATCGACGTCTACTTCCGCACCGGCCTCTACAAGCCGCCGGCCCTGCCCTGCGTGATCGGCATGGAGGGTGCCGGCACGGTGGAGGCGATCGGCCCGGGGGTCACCGAGGTCGCGCCCGGGGACCGTGTCGCCTACGCCTCAGCCCCGATCGGCGCCTACGCCGAGGTGCGCGCGATCAAGGCCGACCGCCTGGTGAAGCTGCCGGACGACATCGGGTTCGACACCGCCGCAGCGATGATGCTGCAGGGCATGACAGCCGAATATCTGCTGCGCCGCACCTACGCGGTGAAGCCCGGGCCAGACCATCCTCGATCCACGCCGCCGCCGGCGGGGTCGGGCTGATCATGTGCCAGTGGGCGAAGCATCTCGGCGCCACCGTCATCGGCACGGTGGGGTCGGAGGAAAAGGCGGAAATCGCCCGCGCGCACGGCTGCGATCACCCCATCGTCTACACGCGCGAGGACTTCGTTGCGCGCGTGAAGGAGATCACCGAAGGCCGGATGCTGCCGGTGGTCTACGACAGCGTGGGCCGTGAGACCTTCATGAAGTCTCTGGACTGCCTCGCGCCTCTGGGCCTGCTGGTCGTGTTCGGCAATGCCTCCGGCGCGGTGCCGCCCTTCGACATCGGCCTCCTCGCCGCCAAGGGCTCGCTCTATCTGACACGGCCAACCCTTGCCACCTACACGGCCAAGCGGGAGGATCTTCTCGCCTCGGCCAACGCCCTGTTCGAGGTGGTGCGGACGGGAGCGGTGAAGATCGAGGTGAACCAGCGCTACGCGCTCAAGGACGCGGCGGAGGCGCACCGGGCCCTGGAAGGCCGGCGTACGACCGGCTCGACCATCCTCCTGCCCTAGCCGCGGAGCAAGGCTTGGCGGGAGCGGTCGCCTTCCCATCTCCCGCCGCGTCCGCCCTTCATCCAGCCAGAGGACCCGATGGCCGACCGCTACACCGTCGCCGCGCTCTGCGGCTCGCTTCGTCGCGACTCCTGGAACCGCAAGCTTCTGGCCGCGACGGCCGCGCTCGCCGAACCGAGGCTCGCGATTGCGGAAGCGCCGATCCGCGACCTGCCGCACTTCGACGAGGACCTCGAACGCGAGCCCTGGCCCGCCGCCGTGCTTGCGCTGGGCGAAGCGGTGCGCCGTGCAGATGCCGTGATGATCGTCACCCCGGAATACAATGCCGGCATTCCAGGGCCGCTGAAGAATGCCATCGACTGGCTCTCGCGCGCCACGCCGGCGGGCCCGGCGCCGATCGCCGGCAAGCCGGTCGCCATGCTCGGTGCCTCGCCCGGCATGTTGGGCACGGCGCGGGCGCAGTCCCAGCTCCGGCTGATCCTGCAGAACCTCCAATTGCCTGTGCTTCCGGGGCCGAACGTGTTCGTCGCCAACGCAGCCTCGCGCTTCGGGGCGGACGGGTCGATCACGGACGAGGCGACACGGGCGATGGTGGAGACGATGCTCGATCGCTTCGTCGCCTGGATCGCCCAGGTCGCGCCTCGACCGAGGTCCTAAGCGACTTAGGCGCGCGTGCGCAGCCCGTAGCGGTAGGCCTCGCGGAAGCCGAGGCGGCGGAAGAGGGCAAGCGAGGCGTCGTTCGCCGTCTCCACCTGCACGAAGCCCCACTTCGCGCCTTCCATGCGCGCCCAGCCGAAGCCAGCGAGTACGACGCGGCGCGCCAGCCCCTGGCCGCGGCACGAGGGCAGCGTTGCGAGCCAGGCAAGTCCGGCGAGCGCGCCGTCGGTGGCGACGAAGCCGGTGGCGGCAACACGCCGCCCGGCCCGGACGGAAATCCACGCATCCGGGACCAGAAGCAGGGACGGCGCGGCGCGGATCTCCGCCATCCGCGCAGGGCTGCGCTCCGCTGCCTCCTCGTTGGCGGCAAACCACTCCTCGTCCGGCTGCTCGGCGATCTCCGCCGGCCCGTCGGGAAGGGGAAGCGCATCAAGGGGGGCGGCGAGCACCACCCGATCCTCCTCCCGGGCATAGCCCCGCGTCATCAGGGCAGGGTCGAGGGCGGGGGGCGAGAGCGGGGTGAGGCGGAAGCGAGCAGGAAGACCCAAGCGGTCGTACCAAGCCTCGATGCGTGTCACACGAGTGGCGAGATCCTCCTCGTCTGCCGGGTCGAGCCAGATGGCGCAGTTGAGGCGCGAGGAGCCGCCGGCGCCGGCGCGCACCACCGCACTGCCGAGGAAGGCGATGCGCGGAGACAGGAAGCGTGGTGAGAAGCGCGCGCTCGAGCGCGAGCGGGGCGGGAAGGGCTGCGATGTCCGTCACGCGAACACACCGACGCCGAACAGCCAGCGGTGCAAGCCGGCGACGAACGCCGCCCAGAGACCTGCGCCCACGCCGACCGCGATCCAGTCGCCCCTGGTCCATCCGGTACGCATCGCGCACCGTTCCGGCCTCGCGACGCTTCACCGCAATCCGGTCATACGCCGCCCAGGCGAGGAAGGCGCCGAACAGGATCGCCGAACCGAGATCGCCGTTGGCGAGCAGGTGGGCGAAGGCCCAGAGCTTCACCCCTGTCAGCATCGGATGTTGCGTCACCCCCTTGATCAGCCCGGCCGGCGCATAGGCCGCGGCGAGCAGGATCATCGCCGGCAAAAGGAGCAAGGCGGCGGTGTGGCGGAGCGCCACGGGCGGATCCCACAGCGGGATATATCCCTCGGCGCGGTAGGTGCCGAAGCCCCAGACGATCAGCGCGAGCCCGGCGAGGGAGACGAGGCTGTGCGCGATCTTATAGGGGCCCTCGCCGATCCGCGCGATCACGCCCGCGCGGGCCTCGCGCAGCGTGGTGAAGGTGTGGGCGGCGAGGAAGACGATCAGGCCGAGGACGAGCAGGGCCATGGCGGTCTCCGGGACGGCATTCCGCCCCGGTCCTGCCAGCGCGCGGCCGCGCGTGCAACCGCCGCGCTCACTCCCACTCGATGGTGCCGGGCGGCTTGGAGGTGATGTCGTAGGTGACGCGGTTCACCCCGCGCACCTCGTTCACGATGCGGTTCGCCACCCTGAGCAGGAACCCCATGTCGAAGGGGTAGACGTCGGCGGTCATGCCGTCGGTGCTGGTGACCGCGCGCAGGGCGACGGCCTGGTCGTAGGTGCGCCCGTCCCCCATGACGCCCACCGTGCGCACGGGCAGGAGCACGGCGAAGGCCTGCCAGATCGCGTCGTAGAGGCCGGCGGCGCGGATCTCCTCGAGAAAGATCGCATCCACCTTGCGCAAGCGTGTCGAGCTTCTCGCGCGTGACCTCGCCCGGGATCCGGATGGCAAGCCCCGGCCCGGGGAAGGGGTGGCGGCCGACGATGCTGTCGGGAAGCCCCAATTCGCGCCCGAGGGCGCGCACCTCGTCCTTGAACAGCTCGCGCAGCGGCTCAACGAGGCGGAGGTTCATCCGCTCCGGCAGGCCGCCCACGTTGTGGTGGCTCTTGATGGTGACGGAAGGCCCGCCGGTGGCGGACACGCTCTCGATCACGTCCGGATAGAGTGTGCCTTGCGCGAGAAACTCGGCGCCGCCGAGCTTCGCCGCCTCCTCCTCGAACACCGAGACGAACAGCCGGCCGATGGTCTTCCGCTTCTCCTCCGGGTCGGTGACCCCGGCCAGAGCCGGCCAGGAAGAGATCGGACGCGTCGCGGTGGATCAGGCGGACGTTGAAGCGGTCGCGGAAGGTGCGCACCACTTCCTCCGCCTCGCCCGCGCGCATCAGGCCATGGTCGACGAAGATGCAGGTGAGCCCCTCGCCCACCGCCTCGTGGATCAGCGCGGCGGCGACGGCGGAATCCACCCCGCCCGACAGCCCGCACACCACGCGCCCGTTGCCCACCTGGCGGCGGATGCGCTCGATGGCGGAGGCGCGGAAGTTCGCCATCGTCCAATCGCCCCGACAGCCGGCGACCGCATGGGTGAAGTTGCGCAACAGTGCCGCCCCATGCGGGGTGTGCACCACCTCGGGATGGAACTGCACGCCGTAGAAGCGGCGATGATCGTCCGCGATGGCGGCGAACGGGGCACCCTCGCTCACCCCGACCACGCGGAAGCCCTCGGGCAGGCGCGTGACCCGATCCCCGTGGCTCATCCAGACGGGCTCGCGCGAGCCCTTGGCCCACACACCGTGGAAGAGGGCGCAGTCATCGACCACGTCGAGCCAGGCGCGGCCGAACTCGCGATGATCCGAGGTCGCGACCTCGCCGCCCAACTGCGCGACCATGGTTTGCTGACCGTAACAGATGCCGAGCAGGGGGATGTCAAGCTCGAACACGATCGGGGGCGCGCGCGGGCTTTCGCCTTCGGTGACGGAAGCGGGGCCCCCCGAGAGGATGATGGCGCGGGGCGCGAAGTCGGCGATTCGCTCGGGCGGGGTGTGGTAGGGCCAGATCTCGCAATAGACGCCCGATTCGCGCACGCGCCGGGCGATCAGCTGCGTCACTTGGCTGCCGAAGTCGAGGATGAGGACGCGGTCCGTCATGGGGCTGGCATAGCGGATCGCGCCCCGCACGTCAGGGGCCGGCCCCTCTCTTCCCCGCCCCGCGCTCGCCTGCGGCCTCGCCTTCGGCAGACCGTCAGCGCTCGGTCGGCTCGGTCGCGGCGAGCAGGGCGCCGATCGGCTCCCAGAGATAGGCGGTCTGCACCACGGCCCGTCCGCCGACGATGATGGTCTGCTCGGCCACCGCCCGCCCGCCGAGCCGGCGATAGAACCAGCGCGAGGGGTTATCCTTCAAAACCCAAAGCAGGACCGAACGGCAGCCGACCGCGTTCAGATGGGCGGCGAGCGCCCGCATCAGCCGCCGCCCCACGCCGCGGTCGCGCCAGTCGTCGGCGACGTAGAGAGTCTCGATCTCCCCGGCGTCACGGCGGGAGCCGTCGCGCAAGCGGCCCCCCGAGGCGAAACCGACCACCATGGGGGAAAGCGGGTCGGGCGAGTCGGAGCCGGTGGCGACCGCGACGAAGGTGGCGTGCCCGGCGGGCGGGGTGAGCAGGGTGCGCCGCCAGAGCAAGGTCTGCCGGTCGGCGGACAGCCCCGCGAGGTAGCTGTCGGGCAGGATCCCCGGATAGGCGCTGCGCCAGGTCGCGACATGCACCGCCGCGATCGCCTCGGCATCGGCGGGGCGGGCGCGGCGGATCGCGATCACGCGGCGGTCTCCTGCCGCAGGAGCGCGGCGGCGAAGAAGCCGTCCGTGCCGTGCCGGGCGGGGGTGAGAGCGAGGAAAGCACCATCGCCGGGCAGGACATCAAGCTCCGCTCGCCGACGCAGCTGAGCGAGCGGCAGCAGCGTGAAGCGTGGATTTCGCTGCAGGAACGACTGCACCTGCGCCTCGTTCTCCTCCTCGAGCACGGAGCAGGTAGCGTAGACCAGAACGCCGCCCGGTTTCACCAGGGTCGATGCGCGATCGAGGATCTCCCGCTGGCGGAGGAGGAGCTCGTCGAGATCCCCGCGCGTGAGGCGAAGCCGCGCATCGGGCTTGCGCCGCCAGGTGCCGGTGCCGGTGCAGGGGGCGTCCACCAGCACACGGTCGAAGGAGCCTCGCGCGCGTTTGATCCACTTCTCGCCGGGCGCGATCGTTCGCCGCTCGACATTGCTCACCCCGGCGCGACGAAGTCGACGCACGGCGGCCTGCAGACGGTGGGCGGAGACGTCGGCGGCGATGATGGTGCCGCGGTTCGCCATCATCGCCGCAAGGGCGAGCGTCTTGCCGCCCGCGCCGGCACAAAAGTCGCACACGCGCATCCCCGGCCGGGCATCGACCATGGCGGAGACGAGCTGGCTTCCTTCGTCCTGGATCTCGACCAGCCCCTCGCGGAAGGCGCGCGTCGCGGTGATCGGCGCGCGGGAGGGGGCGCGCAAGCCCCAGGGCGAGAAGGGGGTGGGCTCGGTCGCGATCCCTTCCGCGGCAAGGGTGTCGCGCGCCGCCTCGCGCGTGATCTTCAGCGTGTTGACGCGAAGGTCGGTGGGGGCGGGGCGGTCGAGGGCGGCGAGTTCCTCGGCCAGCGCCGACCCGAAGCGGGCGGCGAGCGAAGGCAGGAGCCAGGCGGGCACGCCAAGCCGCACCGCCTCGGGCATGGCGGGGTCGTCGAGGCGGCGGGCGGCGAGGTGGCGGAGGACTCGGCGTTCCGCCTCCGACAGCGGCTCGGGCCCGTGGCGGGCACCGGAAAAGAGGCCGGCCGCGGCATCGGCACCCATGCCTTCTGCGAGGGTGAGCTCGGCGAGCATCATCAGCCGCGGCGAGGAGGGCGCGCCGATCGCCGCAAGGTGCCACGCGAGGCGCGGGGCGGCGCGCAGCATCGCCCAAAGCCTGTCCGCGATCGCGCGACGATCGCTCGCGCCCACGTAGCGGCGGGACTTGAAGAACGCTTCGGCGACGCGATCGGCCGGGACGTCCGGGTGGGCCTCGACCTCGGCCCAGAGCTCGATCCCCGCCTGGATCCGCGCCGCCGGGGTCACGCGACGGAGCGATCGCGCCCGGTCACGGCTCGATCCGGTAGTTCGGCGCCTCGCGGGTGATGGCGACGTCGTGCACGTGGCTTTCGCGCAGGCCGGCGCTGGTCACGCGCCGGAAGCGGGCGTTGCGGCGCAACTCCGCGATGGTCGCCGCACCGACATAGCCCATGCCGGCGCGCAGCCCCCCCACGAGCTGGTGGATCACCCCCGCCACAGGCCCCTTGTAGGCGACCCGCCCTTCGATCCCCTCGGGGACCAGCTTGTCGCGCGCCGCGTCCTGCTGGAAGTAGCGGTCGGCCGACCCGCGCGCCATCGCCCCGATCGAGCCCATGCCGCGATAGGCCTTGTAGCTTCGCCCCTGGTAGAGGAAGACCTCGCCGGGGCTCTCGTCGGTGCCGGCGAAGAGGGAGCCGATCATCACGCAGTCCGCCCCGGCCGCGAGCGCCTTCACGATGTCGCCCGAGGTGCGGATGCCGCCGTCCGCGATCGCCGGCACGCCGCGCGCCGCGCACACCGGCGCCGTCTCCAGGATGGCGCTGAACTGGGGCACGCCGACACCGGCGACGACGCGCGTGGTGCAGATCGAGCCTGGCCCGATGCCGATCTTCACCGCATCCGCCCCGGCATCGATCAGCGCCTCGGCCGCCTCAGGGGTCGCCACGTTGCCCGCCACCACCTCGACCGCGTTGGAGAGGCGCTTGATGGCGGCGACGGCGTCCAGAACGCCGGCGGAATGCCCGTGCGCCGTGTCGACGACGAGCACGTCGACCTCCGCCGCGATCAGCGCCTCTGCCCGACTGCAGGCCATCCGCTCCGACCCCGACCGCCGCCGCCACGCGAAGGCGCCCGAGCTCGTCCTTCACCGCATTCGGATGCGCCGTCGCCTTGTCCATGTCCTTGACGGTGATGAGGCCGACGCAGCGGAAGTCCTCGTCCACGACGAGCAACTTCTCGATGCGGTGCTTGTGCAAAAGCCGCTTGGCTTCCTCGGCATCGACGTGCTCGCGCACGGTGACGAGGTTGTCGCGCGTCATCAGCTCGTAGACCTTCACCTCCGGGTCGGAGGCGAAACGCACGTCGCGGTTGGTGAGGATACCCACGAGGCGCCCCGTGCCGCGCTCGACCACGGGGATGCCGCTGATCTTGTGCTGGCTCATCAAGGCGCGCGCCTCGGCCAGCGTCTGATCCGGGTGGATGGTGACGGGGTTCACCACCATGCCGGATTCGAATTTCTTCACCTGGCGCACCTGCGCCGCCTGCTCCTCGGGTTCGAGGTTCTTGTGGATGACGCCGATGCCGCCAGCTTGCGCGAGCGCGATCGCCATCTGGGCCTCGGTCACCGTGTCCATGGCGGCAGCGACGAGCGGGATGTTCAGCCCGATGCGGCGCGTAAGCCGGGTGCTGACGTCGGTGCGCGAGGGCAGGACCGCCGAATAGGCGGGAACGAGGAGCACGTCGTCGAAGGCGAGCGCCTCCTCGATGAGGGGAAGCGCGCGCGGCGCGAAGGTCTCGCGCGCGGGAACAGGAGAGGTGTCGGGAGCCATGGCGCACCCTTTCGCAGCCTTGGCGCCCCCCCTTACGCTGCGAAGGGGTGCGAGGGCAAGCATGGAAGAGTTGCGGCGGTCCGGGCGTCGGGTGTCAGGGCGGCGCAGCGACTGAAAGCCCCGGCGGCGGCCCGTGCGCTTCGGCGAGCCCCGGGATCGGCGGCACGCCGGGAAGGGGGTCGAGCAAGGACGCATCGTTCGCCTTCACGCCGTTCACGCGGGTGGAGACGGGCCAGACGGCGAAGGCCTCGGCGGGAAAGGGCTTCAGCACGCGGGCGGGGTCTCCCTCCTCCTCGCCGAGCCAGAGCGGCCAATCCTCGGGTGCGACCACCACCGGCATGCGATCGTGCAGGAGGGCAAGGCGCGGGTTGGCGTCGGTGGTGACCACGGTGAAGGTGCGCAGGATCGTGCCGTCCGGCGCCCGCCAGCCCTCCCAGAGCCCGGCGAGCGCCATCGGCTCGCCGGACGCAAGGGCCACGGCGTAGGGCTGTTTCGCCCGCGCACCGGGCGGAGCGTACCACTCGTAGAACGCATCGATCGGCACGAGGCAGCGGCGCTTGCGATACGCGTCGCGGAAGGCGGGCTTGGCGGCGAGGGTTTCGGCGCGCGCGTTGATCAGACGCGCAGCCGATCGCGGGGTCCTCCGCCCAGCGCGGCACGAGCCCCCAGCGCAAGGGATCGAGGTGGCGTGTGCGCGTCTCCGGATTGAAGCGCACGACAAGCCCGTCCTGGGTGGGGGCGACGTTCCAGGATGGCGGCTGGTTCGGCACCGGATTGACGGTGCGGAAGAGCCGCGCGAGTGCCGCGGGCGGTGTGGTCTGGACGTATCGGCCGCACATGGCGCCGAGGATAGGGCGGGCGAGCCGGGCGAGTCAGGGCCCCGCGGCGGCGCGATGCAGGGCGCTTAAGCGCGCACGTCCATCGCCTGCCTCAGCCCGTCTGAGAGCAGGTTGAAGCAAAGGGAGGTCGCGAAGATGCACGCACCCGGCAGCATGGCGACACCGGGATTGACGTAGATCGCCGTGCGCAACGTGTTCAGCATCAGCCCCCACTCGGGTTCGGGCGGGGTGACACCGAGGCCCAGGAAGGACAGCCCCGAGGCGAGGATCATCGAGACCGAGATCAGGCTGGTGGCGTAGACGAAGATCGGCCCCAGCACGTTGCCAAGGATGTGCACGCGGATGATGGTGAGAGGGCCTGCGCCCGAGGCGCGGGCAGCTTCGACGAAATCGAGGCTGCGCACGCCCGTGGTCACGCTCTCCGCCACACGAATGATGGGGGGGATGAAGACGAGGGTGAGGGAGAGGATCGCATTCATCGTGCCCGCACCCAGCGCCCCCGAGATCGCGATCGCGAGCAGGACGGAGGGGAAGGCGTAGAACACGTCCGTCGCGCGCATGATCAGCATGTTCACGCCGCCGCCGACGAACCCCGCGAGCACGCCGAGCACGGTGCCGATCAGGAAGGCGAGCACGACCGGGGTGATGCCCATGAACCACGACAGCCGCCCGCCGTAGAGCAGGCGTGTGAGCATGTCGCGCCCGAGCTCGTCCGTGCCGAGCGGATGGTTCGGCGTGCCGATCGGGCGCAGCCGGCGCAGCATGGAGCCCTGGTAGGGATCGTGGGGGGCGAGCAGAGGGGCAGCGAGGATCGCCGCCAGCATGGCGAGCAGCACGATCGCGCAGGCGATGCTGACGGGGTCGCGTGCAAGCCGCTTGCGCACCCCTGCCCAGTAGCCCTCGCGGCGCGTCGCCGCCTCGCGCGCCTGGACGGCGAGTTCCGCCGCCGCTGAGGCCGAGGGAGGGGCGCTGGCCATCGCCTCAGCCGCGCCGGATGCGCGGGTCGATCGCCGTCTGCGCGAGATCGACCACAAGGTTGAGCACGACGAAGAACATCGCAAGCACGAGGATGGTCGCCTGCAGCACGGGAAGGTCGCGCTGGAAGATCGCGTTGTTGAGAAGAAGCCCCGTGCCCGGCCAGGAGAACACCGTCTCGACCAGGATCGAGCCGCCGAGCAGGTAGCCCAGTTGCAGCCCCATCACCGCGATGCTGTTGGGGGCGGCGTTCTTCACCACGTGCAGGAACACGCGCCGGCCCGAGAGGCCCTTGGCGCGCAGCGTCTGCACGAACTCCTGGTTCAGGATCTCGGCCACGATACCGCGCACCGTGCGCGTCACGATCCCCATCGGGATCACCGAGAGGGTGACGGCGGGCAGGATCAGGTGGCGGAGGTGCTCGGCGTCCCACGCCCAGTCGGAGGAGCCGCCCGGCCCCGCGCCCATGGCGGGAAGCCAGTTGAGCTGGACCGAGAAGATGACGACCAGCACCATGCCGAGCCAGTAGTGCGGCACGGACACGCCGGCGACCGCGAAGGCCACCGCAAGCTTGTCGATCGGGCTGCCCTGGAACGGCGCCGGCAAGCCCGCCCAGCACCGTTCCGAAGCACGAACCCGATCAGCGCGGCGGCGAGAGCAAGGCGCAGCGTGTTGCCGATGGCGACCGAGAGGTCGGCCCAGACCGCGCGGCCGGTGGCGAGCGAGGTGCCGAAATCGCCCTGTGCCACCTTGCCGAGCCAGACCGCGAACTGGATCGGCAGCGGGCGATCCAGCCCGTAGTCGCGGCGGATCTGCTCGACCAGATCCTGCGGTGCATCGGCAGGGACGATGGCGTTGATCGGATCGCCCGGCGCAATGTGCACGAGGAGAAAGCAGACGAGCCCGACCGAGAGCGCGATCGGCACCGCATAGAGCAGGCGGCGGAGGAGGTAGAGGAGCATTCGGGCGAAAGCTGGGGGGCGGCGTTCGGCCGCCCCCTTTCGCTTCAGCGGCCCGCCGTCACTGGATGAACGGCAGGCGCAGGTCGACGAACCACGACTGCGGCTGCACGAAGCCCCGCACGCGGGGGCTCATCGCGCGCGGACCCACGTCGTGTGCGATCCAGATGAACAGCGCCTCATCCACGCCCGCCGCGTGCAGCCGGGCGAGGGCCGCGTCGCGCTGCACCGGGTCGAAGGCGTTGCGCGCCTCCGCCACCATCGCGTCGAAGCGCGGATCGGAGAAGTGGCCCCAGTTGTTGGACACGGGGGGCGCCATCTTGCTGTCCCAGAAGCGCACCATGGCGAAGAAGGGATCCATGGCGGCGAAGGAGACGTTGATCGCGTGCGCCCCGCGCGCGGACGGATCCTTGCAGCCGCGGCGCCAGTTGGTGAACAGCGTGTTCCACTCGAGCACGTCGAACTCGACGTTCACCCCGATCGCGCGCAGGTTCTGCTGGATGAACTCGTTCATCGGCAGGGGCTGCATCTGGCCCGACCCCGATGCCGAGATCTGCACCTTGAGGTTGAGCGGCCGCTGCGGCCCGTAGCCGGCTTCGGCAAGCAGCCGGCGCGCCTCGGCGGGATCGTACCTGATCTGGAACGACGGGTTGCCCCACCACGGGTGGCCCGGCTGCACCGTGCCCACCGCCGGCACCATCATGCCGCCGAGCAGGGTCTTCAGCCCCTCGCGGTCGATCGCCAGGTTGAGCGCCTTGCGCACCCGCACGTCGGCGAGCGGCGAGCCTTCGGCGAAGCAGGGCTGCCAAGGCCATACATGCGGCTGGACGTTGGAGTAGATCTGCATACCCCGCGCCCGCAACTGCGGCAGCGCATCGGGGGCGGGCGCCTCGATCCAGTCCACCTGGCCGGAGAGCAGGGCCGCCGTGCGCGCATTCGCCTCCGGAATGGGCAGGAGCACGATGCGCTCGGCGCGGGCCTTGATCTCGCCCCAGTAATTCTCGTTGCGCACGTACTCGACGCGCTCGCGCGGCACGAACCGCACGAGGCGGAAGGGGCCGGTGCCGGAGGGGTCGGCGGCGAAGGCGTTCCACGCCGCTTCGGCGTTCGGCGCGGCGGCACGCTTCCTCTCCCAGTGCGCCGGGCTCGCCATGAACAGGTTGGTGAGGTTGATGGGCAGAAGCGAGTCGGGCTCGGAGGTGATCAAGGCGACCGTGTAGTCGTCGATCTTCTCCGCCCGCCGCAGCGTGGGCATGCGCGTCGCGGTCACCCCCACCTGGCGCGGGTCGAAGTGCGGCGCCTCGCGATCGAGCACCTTGCGCACGTTCCACACCACGGCATCGGCGTTGAAGTCGGAGCCGTCGTGGAACTTCACGCCCCGGCGCAGGCGGAAGATCCAGCGCGTCTTGTCGTTCGGATCGACCGACCACTCGGTGGCCAGGGACGGGACGAGCGGCGTCGGCCGGTCCGCCCGCGTCAGGTCCCAGGCGGTCAGGCTGTCGTAGAGGGGGATGCCGGTGAAGCGGTTGCCCTCGAAGCCCTGGTCGGGCTGGCCGTGGGTGAGCGGGATGTCGGCCGCGGTCATGCCGATGCGGATGGTGCCCTGGGCGGCGGCATTTCCGGCGGCGAGGCCGGGCAGGAGGCCGATCGCGGCGGCGAGCAGGAAGCGGCGGAGGGTCATCGTGCTGTCCCTGTCATGCAGTGAAGCCTCGCAAGGAGCGTTCCAGACTCCACGCGGGGAGGCAAGGCGCGTGCCGCGGCGAAGGGAGCGTCTTGCCGGCTGCCCCTCGGCGCGGTTGGCTCGTCCACTGCCCGCGCCGTGGGCAGCGGCGGATGAGGAAGCAAGCGGAAGAGGCGATGCGGCTCCTCTTGATCAACGGCAACACCGACGCGGCGCTGACCGCGCGCATGGTCGGGCTCGCGCGGGCGGAAGCCGCCGCAGGGGTCGAGATCGCGGGCGCCACGGCGCGCTTCGGCGCCCGCTACATCGCGTCCCGCGCCGCAGCGGCGATCGCTGCCCACGCGGTTCTGGATGCCTATGCCGAGACGGTCGTCCGGGATGGGGAACCGGATTCGGTGCTGATCGCCTGTTTCGGCGATCCGGGGCTTTTCGCCCTGCGCGAGATCGCCTCCGTGCCGGTCACCGGGATGGCCGAGGCCTCGATCCTGCTCGCGTCCGCGCTGGGGCAGCGCATCGCCCTCCTGACGGGCGGCGCGGCCTGGGTGCCGATGCTCGAAGAGTTCGCCCAGGCGATGGGCTTCGGGGCGCGGGTCGTCGTGCGGGCGGTGGCGGCGAGCGGGGACCGGATCGCGCGCGACCCGGAGGCGGCGCTTGCGTCTTTGGCGGCGGAGGCGCAGGCGGCGGTGGCGGCTGACGGGGCGGAGGTCATCGTCCTCGGCGGCGCGGGGCTCGCGGGACTTGCGCCGCGTCTCTCCCCTCTTGTCTCCGCCCCCGTGCTCGACAGCCTCGCCTGCGGGGTGCGTTTCGCCCTCGCCCTCGCCGCGCTCGGGGTCGGCCCGCGCGCGCGTCAGCGCGGCGAGGAGCCGTCCGCCTGCGAGGGGGTCGGTGCGGCGCTCGAGGCGGTTCTGTCCGGGGCGCGGCAGGTTCGGGCGGCAAGGTCGTAGCGGCCCTCGAGGTCGTCCCGCACCTGGCCCTCCCAGCGCGGCACGCCGAGGAGATAGGTCGCGCGACCGATCAGGTGGGACGCGATCGGCGTGGTGAACAGGAGGAAGCCCACGCCGGCGAGCGCGCGCGCGACGACATCGAGATCGCCGACGCCGATCGCGACCGCGAGCAAGAGAAGCGAGCCCCCCAGCGTGCCGGCCTTGGACGAGGCGTGCATGCGCATGAGCGAGTCCGGCAGGCGCCAGACGCCGATCGCGGCGATCAGCGCAAACCCGGCTCCGGCGAGGATCAGCACCACGACCAGGAGATCGACGAAGACGTCAATCATCGGCAAGCTCGAGCGGAGGGGGCTTGCTCGCGCGGGCGCGGCGCAGCGCCACCCACTCGACATAGCGGGCGAAGGCCACGGTGGAGAGGAAGGAGACGAGCGCCATCACGAGAGCGAAATCGAGATAGGCCGCGACACCGGAGGCGAGCACCATGAGGCAGGCGGCGGCGATCGCGGTCAGCGCCAGCATGTCGAGCGCGACGATGCGGTCGGGCAGATGCGGTCCTTTGACGAGACGTGCGAGCCCGATTGCGAAGGCCGCTGCGATCATCGCCCAGCCGCATCCAGATCGCGCCCGCGACGAGCCCGCTCATCTCAGGAACCCGAGCAGGCGGGCTTCGAAGTTGTTCTTGATGTCCGCGAGCACGGCCTCCGGCATCGTCGAGGAACATCGCGTGCACGTAGAGGGTCGAGCGGTCTTCGGAGACGTCGAGCGAGAGGGTTCCCGGGGTGAGCGTGATCAGGTTGGCGAGCGCGGCGATCTCGACGTCGCGGCTGGCCTCAAGCGGCACCGCGACCACGCCCGGGCGCGCGGTCAGGCGCGGGCTCAGCACCTGGCGCGCGATCTGGAGCGAGGACTGCAGGAGCGCGTTCGCGTAGAAGAGCGTGAAGGCGAGGAAGCGGATCGTCTTGCGGAAATAGCCCGGCGTGCCGCCGGCCCAGAGGTCGCGGGTGAGCCACAGCGCGGCGAAGCCGGCGGCGAAGCCCGTGCCGAGGGTCCAGAGAGAGAACGAGCCGAAAGCCGCGCACCAGGCGAGCATCAGGAGGAGGTTGATCGCGAACAGACCCACGCCCTGCATCATCGCCCTGTTCCAAGCACGGCCGCGACGTAGGCGGCCGGGTCGAGGAGTTCCCGCGCCGCCCGTTCGGCGACGACGTAGAGGGGCTGGGCGAAGAGCCCGATCGCCACCGTGCCGGCGGCGAGTGCTGCAATCGGGCCCAGCATCGTCGCGGGCGCCTCGGCGAGCGGGCGGGCGGCGGCGTCGCCCTCCGGGTGCGGCTTCCAGAAGGCCTCGCCCCAGATCTTGGTCATGGAGAAGATGGTGAGCAGGCCCGTGACCAGGGCGGCGGCGGCGATCCCCCACGAGCCGATCTCGAGCGCGGCGCGAACGAGCACGAGCTTCGCCCAGAATCCAGAAAGCGGCGGAAAGCCCGCGAGGCTGAAGGCCGGAATGAAGAACAGCACCCCAAGCCAAGGGGCGGAGCGATAAAGCCCGCCGATCCGCTTCAGGTCCATCGATCCGGCGAGGCGAGCGGCCACGCCCGCGATCAGGAACAGGTTCGCCTTCACGATGATGTGGTGGACGAGATAGAAGACGGAGCCGACGAGAGCGAGCGGGGTCGCGAGGGCGAGCCCCATCACCATGTAGCCGATCTGGCTGATGATGTGCCACGACAGGATGCGTCGCATCTCGCTCTGCGCCGCCGCGCCGAGCACGCCCGTGACCATCGTCAGGCCAGCGATCCACAGAAGCAGAGTGTGCGTCCAGCCAGGGTCGTGGGGGAAGAGCAGCGTGAAGGCGCGGATCAGCGCATAGACGCCGACCTTCGTGAGCAAGCCCGCGAACACCGCCGAGACCGAGACGAGCGGGGTGTGGTAGGCCGCAGGCAGCCAGAAGAACAGCGGAAAGACAGCAGCCTTCATGCCGAAGGCCGCCATCAGCAGGGTGGCGGCGGCCGTCAGCACGCCCGTGTTGGCGACCGAGGGCACGCTGCGCGCGATATCCGCGAAATTGAGCGTCCCTGTCAGCCCGTAGATCACGGCGACCGCGAGCAGGAACATCAGCGTCGCCACCAGATTGAGCGCGACGTACTTCACCGCGCCGTCGATCTGCGCCTTGGTCCCGCCCACGGCCATCAGCCCGAACGAGGCGATCAGCATCACCTCGAACCAGACGTAGAGGTTGAAGAGGTCGCCGGTGACGAAGGCGCCGCACACGCCCAGCATGAGCACGTGCATCAGCGGGTGGAACCAGGCGCGCTGCTCCCGCTCTCCGATCTCGCCCAGGCTGAAGGCGAGGCAGGCCGCTGCGGTGACGGCGGCGATCACGGTCATCACCGCGCCGAGCGTGTCGACCGCGAGCGTGATGCCGAAAGGTGCGGCCCAGTTGCCCGCCTGCAAAACCACCATCCCCTGAGCAAGAACGACAGCGAGCAGCGCGACCGAGAGGGCGAGCAGGATGAGCGCGCCGCCGACAGAGAGCATCGCCTGCAGGCGGGGCTTGCCGTGCGCGAGGGTGGTCGCGCCGGCGGCGAGGATCGGCACGATGAGGACGAGGGCGGCGAGCCAGCCCGCCATCAGGCCTTCTCCTCCGGCGGCTCGGCGATGCGCATCGCGTCGGTGCGGATGGTGCCGAGACGCTCGTACGCGACCCAGGCGAGGACGAGGGCGAAGGCGAGAAGGCCGAAACCGATCACGATCGCGGTCAGCACGAGCGCCTGGGGCAGGGGGTTGGCGAAGGCGCCCGAGAGCGTTTCGGCATCGAGAGGAACGAGCGGAGGCGCGTCGCGCGTCAGCCGGCCGGCGACGAAGATCGCGAGGTTCACGGCATTGCCCAGCACCGCGAAGCCGAGCAGGAGCCGGATGAGGTTGCGCGACAGCATCAGCCAGGTCGCCACCGCGGTCAGCAGGCCGACGAGGAGGACGAGCGGCAGTTCCATCGCCTCAGCCGCGCTCCCGCGTGTCCTCGAGCGAGGGCTCCTCTTCCAGCGCGGCGATCAGAGCGCAGGCGCTGCCGATCACCGTGAGGTAGACGCCGACATCGAACAGGAGCGGCGTGGAGAGAGGGAGCACCGCGCCGCCGCCGAGGTCGAGCTTCAGCCAAAGCCCGGTGAAGAACGGCAGCCCCGCCAGTGCGGCAGGAAGAGAGGCGACGGCCGCGATCAGCACGCCCGCCCCGGCCACCGCTGCCGGCGGCACGACGAGGGTGCGGCGGATCGCGTCGGGGCCGAAGGCGATGCCCTGCAAGGCGATGGCCGAGGCGGCGACGAGACCGCCGATGAACCCGCCTCCCGGCAGATTGTGCCCGCGCCAGAGCAGGAACACCGAGAACATGAGCATCAGTGGGGCGAGAATGCGCGTGCCTGCGCGCAGGATCAGGCTGCTCATGCCTCGCCTCTGCGCGCCGCACGCGCCGCGATCGCGGCAAGCCCCGCGAGAGCGGCCGCGAACACGACGACGATCTCGCCCAAGGTGTCGAGGGCCCGGAAATCGACCAGGATCACGTTGACGATGTTGTGGCCGAAGGCCTCCGGCACCGAAGCCCGCGCGAACCACTCCGAAAGCTTGGCGTCGAAGGGTTCGGCGAGCACGCCGAGCAGGAGCGCCATGACGAGAAGGCCCGTCGCACCGGCGATTGCGGCATGCAGGGCGCGCGGGCGGTCCGCACTCGCGGACAGCCGGAAGCCCGGCAGCCGCACGAGAACGAGCGCGAGCAGCACGACGACGAGCGTTTCGACCATGAACTGGGTGATGGCGAGGTCGGGCGCGCCGAAGAGCATGAAGATCAGCGCCACCCCGATCCCAACCATGCCGAGCGCGGTCACCGCGAGCAGCCGGGTGGTGGCGATGGCGGCGACGATGGCGGCGGCCGCCGTAAGCGCGGTCACCGCGAGCTCGATCAGCCGAACGCCGTCGAGCGGGAACGCCAGACGCAGGTCGCCGCGGAAGAGGGCCGTCGTCGTCGCAAGGACGATGACGCCGAAGGTGGCGGCGGTGTAGCGGTGCAGAAGCCCGGGCTGAAGGACCCGGGTCTGCCAGGACGCAAGCCGCCCGAGCCCGGCGAGGGCATGGTCGTAGCCCCGATCCGGCCCGCGCGACACAAGAGGCTCGAGCCGGTCGCGCCAACGCTGCGCCCTGCGCTGCCACAGCACGTAAAGCCCGGCCCCGGCGGCGAAGGCGACGAGAGTGAGCGCGAGCGTCCAGTCGAACGGCTTGACCACCTTCGCTTCGACCGCAACGGGAAAGGCCGCAACAGCGGACGCGGCCGGAGTCAGCACCGCGTCCGACACGAGGTCCGGGAACAGGCCGAACAGCAGGGAGAGAGAGGCGAGGGCGAGCGGGCCGAAAAGCATCGACGGCGGGGCCTCGTGCGCTTCCCGAGCCGCCTCGCTGCGGCGTCCGAGGAACGGTTCGATCGCGACCACGCCCGCGATCGCCACCAGCAGCAGGGTGGCGAAGGTGACGACGGCGACCGGCGCGAACCCGCCCGCCTCGATGGCGGCGGCCTTGGTGATCGCCTTGCTCACCCAGCCGAGGCTGAGCGGAAAGCCCGCCATCGAGGCCGAGGAGACGGCGGTGGCGGCGAAGGTGATCGGCATCGCGCGGATCAGCCCGGAGAGGTCGCGCAAATCGCGCGTTCCCGCCTCGTGATCGACATTGCCCGCCGCCATGAACAGGGCACCCTTGTAGAGCGCGTGGGTCAGCAGGAAGGCCATCGCCGCCTGCGCGCTTTCCTCCGTCGCGGGGCCGATCAGGAAAACGAGCGCGCCGAGGGCGGAGACCGTGGTCCAGGCGAGCACCAGCTTCAGGTCCGTCTCCAGCAAGGCAAGCAGGAGCCCCGCCAGCATGGTGACCCCGCCGATGACGAGCAGAGTGGTGGTCCAGGCCGTCGTGCCGCCGAAGGCCGGATCGAGCCGGGCGAGGAGATAGACGCCGGCCTTCACCATGGTCGCGGAATGGAGGTAGGCGGAGACCGGGGTCGGCGCCTGCATCGCGCCCGGAAGCCAGGAGTGGAACGGCCACTGCGCGCTCTTGGTGAAGCAGCCGAGCACGATCAGCGTCGTCGCCGGCAGGTAGAGGGCGTGGGAGCGGATCGCTTCGCCGGCGGAGACGAGTTCCGACAGGCGCCAGGAGCCGCCCGCGATGGCGGCGAGGATGAGGCCGGCGAGCAGGGCGAGCCCGCCCGTGCCGGTCACAAGCAGCGCCTGCAGCGCCGCCCGCCGCGCGGCGGGCTTCTCGCTCTGGAAGCCGACGAGCAGATAAGAGGCGAGGCTCGTCAGTTCCCAGAACACGAACAGCGCGATCAGGTCGTCGGCGAGCACGAGGCCGAGCATCGCGCCCATGAACAGCATCAGGAAGACGAAGAACCGGCCGAGCATGAGGGTGCCCGGCGAGGTAGCCGCCGGCATACAGCACGACGAGCACGCCGATGCCCGAGATCAGCAGGGCGAACAGGCCGGAGAGCCCGTCGAGGCGGAAGGCGAGGGCGACGTCGAGCGCCGGCACCCAGGGGGCGGCCTCGCTCAGGCCTTCCGAAAAGGCGTCGAGGCGCGCCAGGGTCCAGGCGAAGATGGCTGCCGGCACCAGGGCGAGAACGGGGCTTGCCAAGCGGTCCAGCCGGCGCACGAGCCAGGGCGAGACGACGGCGGCGAAGAACGGGGCGAGGACGACGGTCAACACGGACGAAGGCTCCGCCGCCGCGCGCTCAGGGCTCCTGCACCGCGCATCGTTCTCCCCGAGAAGGACGCGGGCGCGGGCGCGCTCGCCGTCCGGTGCGGGGCAACCGTGCGATGCCCCGAGATCTCCATGCATCGGCTGCGGGGCCGCCCCGCGCCGCGCGCGCATATAGGGGGCGGGGGGGCGCGGCGCAACCCGCTGCCGCCGCTTGCGGCATGCGCCGGCGTTTAGGCAAGGCTTAATCCCTCTGCGGCAGTGTCGCGGGCGGACGGGGTCGCACCGCGCGGCCCCGTTCCCGGCACGTGGGCACGATGAGCAAGGGCAAGGGCAAGGGCAAGGACAAGGACGCCGCGCCGATTGTCATTCGCCGCGAGGAGGGCGAGGGGCACGGCCACCACGGCGGGGCGTGGAAGGTGGCCTACGCCGACTTCGTCACCGCCATGATGGCCTTCTTCCTGCTGATGTGGCTTCTCAACGCCACCACGGAGGAGCAGCGGCTCGGCATCGCCAACTACTTCGCCGAGGCGAACATCTTCGGGATGGGCGGCTCCGGCACCGGCCGCCCGTTCCGCGGATCGGACATGACGCACGACGACTCCCTCGTCGGCCGGGCCGGCACGCCGACCGTGCCGCAGGTGCCGCGCTCTTTCCCGCCGGACCAGGTGGACGTGCCCGACGAGGGCGAGCCCCATCAGGCCGAGTTCGCCGAGGGGGGAGCCTTCGCGAAGCCGTTTGCCGACGGCGGCCGGTTTGCCGATCCACGCACGCGCGGCCAGGGCGGCGACGAGGCGACGGAGGGCGAGGCGGAAAGGGCCAGGTTAGAGCGGGAACAGGCGGCGGAGGCTGAGGCGCGCGCGCTCGAGGCCGCGGCGGCGGCCATCCGGGCCGAGATTTCCGCCGACCCGGCCCTCGCGGCGCTCGCCCGGCATCTCGCGGTCGACGTCACGCCCGAGGGGCTCAGGCTGCAGCTGTTGGACAGCGAGAACCGCGCCATGTTCGCTCTCGGTTCGGCGCAGCCGAACGAGGCAGCGCGCGCGCTGCTGGTCAAGATCGCGCCGATCCTCGCCCGGCTTGACAAGCCCGTGACCATCGCGGGCCACACGGACGCCGCCCCGTTCCGCCCCGGCAGCGCGCAGAGCAACTGGGACCTTTCGGCGGAACGGGCGAACGCGGCGCGGCGCCTGTTGCAGGAGGGGGGCTTGCCCGAGCGGCTGGTGCAGTCGGTTTCCGGCCGGGCGGACCGCGAGCCTCTCCTGCCGGCCGACCCGCGCGCACCGGCCAACCGCCGGATCGCGATCTTCGTCCAGCGCACCACGCCGGCCGGGGCCGCAGCAGCGGGTGCAGCGGTGAACTGAGGGGATCAGGCGCGACGGAGAACGATGCAGCGGCGCGCGACCATACAGCACCCCCGAGGTGAAGTCGTTCCCGCGCGGGCGAGACGAAACCCGAACGCCGCGCCCATCGCACTGGGCACTCCCCAGGGGTGGGGCGGCGGCAACTCGGCCGCGACGACAAAGGCATCGGAGGACAGCCGATGCTGACGATCGTCGGCTTCGTCGTCGTGCTGATCTGCGTGTTCGGCGGCTACATCCTCGCCGGCGGCAAGATCGGGATCATCCTCGCCGCGCTGCCCTTCGAGATGATGATCATCGGCGGGTCGGCCGTGGGCACGCTGATCATGGCGAACTCGATGCACGGCGTGAAACACGTGCTTGCAGGCTTCGGCAAGATCCTGAAGGGCGCACGGTTCAAGAAGGCCGACTACATCGAGCTCTTGAGCCTCCTCTACTACTTCGTCCGGCTTGCCAGCACCAAGGGCTCGATGGCGCTTGAGCCGCATATCGAGAGGCCGCACGAGAGCCCCGCCTTCAACAAGTTTCCGAAGATCGCGGCCGACCATCACGCCGTCACCCTGATCTGCGACTACCTGCGCATGGTGGGGATGAACGCGGACGACCCCCACCAGATCGAGGACGTGTTCGCGCGCGAACTGAAGAAGATGCTGGCTGAGGAGATGCACCCCTCGCACGCGATGCAGAAGATGGCCGATGCGCTGCCCGCCTTGGGGATCGTCGCCGCGGTGATGGGCGTGATCAAGACCATGGGCTCGATCACCGAACCCCCACCCGTGCTCGGCAAGATGATCGGTTCGGCGCTCGTCGGCACCTTCCTCGGCGTCCTGCTCGCCTACGGGCTGATGGCTCCCCTCTCGTCGCGGCTGGCCGGCGTGGTCGAGGAGGAGATGAAATACTACGAGGTCATCCGCGCCGTGCTGGTCGCGCATCTGCACGGCAACGCGCCGCAGGTGGCGGTGGAGACGGGGCGGAAGATGGCGCCGACCGAGCACATGCCCTCCTTCCAGGAACTCGAGGCGGCGCTGCAAGAGCTGAAGATAGCCTGACGCGGTCTCGCGGCCGGCTATCGGCTGCCGGCGGATGGTCGGAGGAGGGCAAGCCCCGACTGTAGCGAGAGGAAGAGGCCGATGGGCGACTGGCCGGCATCGCTCGCCGGGCGTCAGGATCGGACGCAGCGCCAAGGCAGCGGCCGCCGCGGCGGTTGACGATGGCCGAGGCGACCCGCATGCTTCCCATGTCATCGCGAGTGGGGCGATTTTGCCCCTGCCAACCTGCCCGCCCGGGCAAGGTGGCTGCCGCAAAGGGTGTGGGGTGACGCTGAACAAGCGCGTCCCACGCTGATGCGGGATGAGGCCGAAAGACGGGTGTCGTCTCTTCGGCAACGAAGCGGGCGCGCTCCCTCCGATGACGTCGCCAGCACTCCGGAGGGAGACGATGAGCTCTGAACCCGAATCGCGAACCACCCCGCCCCCGCCTGTCGGCCCCGCCGGCCCTGCCGCCGGCGGCGCGCCGCACGCCTCGCCGCCCTCGACTGATGCGCCCCCCGCCGAAGAGGTCGAGCGCGCCCGGCTCGTCAGGCTGTTCGGCCCCTTGCCCGAGGAGACCCTCGCTCTGCTCGTCCAGTACGAGCGCATCCATCGCGACGGCGGGCCGGGCAGCATGGCAGGAGCGCTGCGGGCGCACCAGATCCGGCAGCGTCTGCCGGCGGAGACGGCAGCCCTCGACGCCGTGCGGCGCGCTGCCTCGGCCGCCGCCGATGCGGCCGACCCGACCCGGCCCCTCCGCCGCGCCCTCCTCCGCCTGCGCCGCACGCTCGCGGCCGACGTCACGAAGGCGCAAGAGGTGGTGCAAGAGAAGGAAGCCCGGGTGAAAGAGCTCGACTCCGTGCTCGAGGCGCTTTCTGTCCTGCGCAAGGGCTGAGAGCGTCTCAGCCGGCAGCGCCGACCAGTCGCGATCGCCCTTGGCGGGGCTCGCCGGGCAGGGCCGGCGGCGGGAGCCAGGCGACTCGAGCCCAGCAACCTCCCGAAGGTCGTAGCCGCGTCGGCGGCCGGCGCGCCGCAGACCGAGGATCGCCACGAGCAGGAGCGGACGTGCCGCTGCGACCGCGCCGGCCACGCGCTCCGTCGCCACGGGTGCCAGCCGCGGCGGTCGCGCCCGGCACGCAAGCCAGCTCGGGGCAGGAGCCCCGAGAGCGTGGCCGCCGCGGCTCGGGCGGGCGAACAGCAGGGCAAGCCCGGGATACTCGGCGACACGCCACGGATTTCAGCGGGAGCGCGGGGGTGTTGGATGCGCTGCGGCGAGTGCCTCCCCTCTTCTCCTCCGCGTCCGCCCCTCGTCAAAGCCGGGGGCGGCGCGGCCGTGCCCTTCGCCCGCTCGCCTTCGCCTCAGCGTCGTTCGCGCGCGCCGAAGATCGCCGTCCCCACCCGCACATGCGTCGCCCCGTGCGCGATCGCGACCTCGAAGTCCCCGCTCATGCCCATGCTGAGGTGAGCCAACCCCTGGTCGCGCGCGAAGGCGGCGAGCCAGGCGAAATGGGGCGCCGGGTCCTCATCGACGGGCGGGATGCACATCGCCCCCACCACGGGAAGTCCCAACGCCTCGCGCGCAAGCCGCAGCAAGTCGGCGGCCTCCGCCTTCGCCACGCCGGCCTTCTGCGGTTCCTCGCCCACGTTCACCTGCAGGAAGAGATCGGGCCGGCGGCCTTGTTTCGCCATCTCCTTGGCCAGCACCTCGGCGAGCCTGAGGCCGATCGAGCGTCTCGATCACGTCGCACAGCGCCACCGCCTCCGCCGCCTTGTTCGTCTGCAGCGGCCCGACGAGATGGAGCGTGAGCCCGGGATGGGCGGCGCGCAGGGCGGGAAACTTGGCCTTGGCTTCCTGCACGCGGTTTTCGCCGAACACCATCTGCCCCGCCGCGATGGCTTCCGCCACGCGCTCGGCCGGGTGGGTCTTGCTCACCGCGACCAGGGTGACGGAAGCAGGGTCGCGCCCCGCCCGGGCGCAGGCCGCGGCGATGCGCGCGCGCACCTGGGCGAGGGCTTCGGCGATGGCGGACCGAGAGGGGGCGGGCGGTGTGTCCGGCATGGGGCTGATCCTGGCGTCGCGCCGGCTTCGGCGGAAGAAGGGCCTGCCAAGGCTTGTGCTGATGACGGATGCGGCGCGCGGCGGCGACCCGCTGGCGGCCGCCGCCCTGCTTGCCGCCGGCGAGGGTGCGGGGCTTCGGCCCCGGCCTGGGCGGCGGTGGTGCTGCGCCATGACGGCGTGCCGGGGCGGGAGCGGCTCGCGGTCGCGCTGGCGCGCCTCTGCCGCGCGCGGGGCTTGGCGTTCATCGTCGCGCGCGACGCCCGCCTTGCGATGCGGCTGCGAGCCGGCCTCCACTTGGCGGAGGGGATGCCTCGGCCGCTCTGCTGGCGCCCGCGGCGCGGCGCATGCTGCTCACCGTCGCCGCGCACGGGCTGCGTGCGCCTTGCGCCGGGCCAAGGTGCTGGGGGCCGATCTCGCCCTCCTCTCTCCGCTGTTCCCCACCCTGTCGCATCCCGGCGCGCCGGCGTTGCGCCCGGTCCGGTTCGCTGCCCTCGCTGCGTCGGGCGGGCGTGCCGGTGGCGGCGCTTGGGGGGCTTGCCGGCGGGTGGCGGGCGGTGGCGGCGGTGCGGGCCGGGGCGGCGGCCTACGCCGCGGTTGGGGCCCTCGCCGCGCCGGTGTTGCAGCCTCGCCACGGTGTGCCCTGAAACGCACGCTCGCGCGCCGGAGCCCGTGGACAGTCTCGCGCGGCGTTGAGCATGATCCGGCGCGAGGTCCGGCCCCTGGTCCCGTCCTGCGCGCGGTATGAGAGACATGGCAGGCTGCGCGCGGGGGAAGGGCGGGGCCGACGCGTGGGGAGCGGTGAGCGACCCTGCGCGAGGCAGTGGCTGCCGGGCAACCCGGCGAGGTGTGCAACTCGAGAGAGGGATGGACAGGATGCGCAAGATCCTCCTCGCCACGGCGGCCGGGTTCGCCGCTCTGGTGGCGAACGGCGCGACTCCGGCGCCGGCTTACGCCCAGGCGGCTGAGGTCACGGGGCAGACCCCGCAGCCGGGCATCACTGCGTATGTCCACCGGGCCGCTATCCGCTTCGGCATGGTGCTACATCGAACGAAGACGCGCATGAGCACCGGCGACGGCCGCAAGATTGGCAAACTGCGACGTTCATGGACCTACGGCCGCGTGTCTGGTTCGGCCGCTGACGGCGTCTCCGCCACCGGGCATGATCGCTACGGTGCCCGTTTCGAGGTGCGGGTTCCTGCCGGTGCGCAGTCTGGCAACGATGGATCGGCGGCAATCGTCTTCTTCCGTCGTGGCCCTTGGCTACATCGGGACGCCGACCCTCGGCCAAGCTCCGCTTCGGCTCCGGCACGGTGCGCGCGGTCGACGCAGATGTACGTCGGTCATTTCGTGAACCCGGTCGCTTCGGGGCTCTCGATGGCGACTTCGGGATCGTTCAAGTTGTCAACGGGGGCACGAACCCGACGGGCAACTTGGCGAACTTCTGGTACTGGTTCTCGTCATCGTCCCTGAACAACCCCACTTGCAATTGGGTACTTCTCGCCGCAGTTCTTCGGCTTCGACGCCGGGATCAGCTTCGGCTTCAACGACGGTGCCTTCAACGCCCGAGGCTGTAACTACTCTGCGGCACTTTACCGGATGTGACACACTAGAACGCACCAGCGGGGCTGGCGTTGGTCGCGCTTCGGAACGTCATCGACGGTATGATCCGCTACCGTGGCACGTTCGGCGGAGTTGGCATCGCAGCCTCGGGAGGCTTCCGCACTGCCGATACCGTTTCTGCGATTGCACCGGCGGCTCCTGTCAAGGATCCTACCGCTTGGATCGGCGGTCTTGAAGTCACCTTTGCTGGCTTGACCGTCGGCGGCATGCTCACGGGCGGATCGTACAACAAGGGCTTTATTGCGCTACCGTCGGACAGGCAACAACAGCAATGCCCTGCAGTGGCAGATCGGCGCGCGGTACACCCTTGGCGCTTTCACGGTCGGTGCGGGTTACACGCAGGCCAAGGCTGAGGGCGTCGACAGCAGTCGCGGCCGACCGGAAGGACCAGGGCTTCGCTGTTGGCGGTTCGTACACGATCGCGCCCGGGCATCGCGCTGTTGGCCGAATACTTCTATAGCCGCGTGCGCGAGAACGGCGTTGCGCTCAACCCTGTCACGGGGTCGGACAAGTACATTGTCAACTCCTTTACGGTTGGCTTTAACGTCGCGTGGTGACAAGGTCAACCGTCGTTCGGTTCACGCGTGGGCGGCAGACACAGTCTGCCGCCCTCTTCGTTACTTGCTCAATATTGGGTCGAACCTCACTCCTCGTAGCAGGAGGCAGGCGCGTTCGCGCGTGAAACGCGACCGGGCTTGAACGCGAGGGCAAGACGAAGGACATTTGGAAGCATGGTGCGTGCGAGGTGGCCGATCAATTCTGGCAGCGGCGATGGTTGCCCGCTGCTTGCACGCAAGGCCGCTGGGTCGACGACGTCCGAATACAACGATCCGCGAAACGACCCCTTCACACAGGGACGAATTTTTGGTGACAGAGGCATTATTGTTTTGGGGGTCGACCGCTCGCGCCGCGAGGACGGCACCGGCGGCGCCCTCGGCGTGAATGCCTTCCTCTGGCGCGGCACGCTCGACACCCTCTCCTTCATGCCGCTCGCCTCCGCCGACCCGTTCGGCGGGGTGATCATCACCGACTGGTACTCTCCCGCCCGAAGCGCCGAACGAGCGCTTCAAGGTCACCGCCTACATCTTGGGGCGCCAACTGCGCGCCGACGGGGTGCGGGTGTCCGTCTTCCGCCAGGTGCTCTCGCGCGGGCAGTGGCTCGACGTGCCCGTCACCGCCGAAATGGCCCCGCAGCTCGAGGACAAGATTCTCGCCCGCGCGCGGGAACTCCGCGTCCAGTCCCAGCTCGCCGGGCGCTGAGCGGGAGGGACCGGACCGGGCCCGGCCGGCACCCGACGACCCGAGTTCCTGACCTCAGGTCACCAGCCGTTGCCGCGCCGCGCGATGTTGCGGATGCGGCAGCAGCTCTTCGCAGCCACGGGCTCCTGATGCAGGATGGTCGGCGTGGCCCCGAGCATCCACGAGGACCGGCAGGCCGGGGTGGGGAGCGATGCAAACGCGGCGGCCGGGGGCTTACAGGGCGCCGTGCCGGGCCTCGTGCTCCTTCATCAGCCGGGTCAACAGGTCAAGGAATCGCTTGGCGGCGGCAGGGCTCATGATGATGCGGTGCAGGAGCTGGACCTCCATCGGCCCGCTGCTCTGCTGCTGCAGGTCCCAGCTCTGGTTGATGCCGAACGTGAGCACGACCTCCTCGCGCGTGCTGGTCGCGCTGCAAACGTTGCAATAGCTGCTCTTCAGCTGGCTCGTGTCGAGCTTCAGTTCTTCTGGCTGTCGCGGTTCGCCCTGGGACTTTGCTCATCGTTCTCTTCGGTGACGGAGGGGCGCGACTCTCGGAGAGGGTTGCCGCGTGACCAAGCAACCCTGGAGGCGCGTTGCGATACTCCCCCGCGATCAGGAATTTTCCGCTGTCCTGTGCTCCGCTGCCCTCGCCGGTGCAGGCGAGGCAAGGCCCGCCGACACGTCACTGACTCTTGCTCGCCAGACGTTCCGTGATGGGCGCGACGCAGACAAGCAAGCCCCGAGTCTCGATGCCGGGCTGGATCCGCGAGGTCTTCGTCGATCGCGGCGACGTGGTTCGGCGAGGCCAACTTCTGGCGCAGATCGCCGCTGAAAGCGACGAAGCCCAGCTCGCGCTTGCCCGGCTGCGGGCCCGCAACGATGCGCCTGTGCTGAGCGCGGAACAGAAAGCCGAGTGTGCCCGCCGTCGCGCCGAGCGGATCGGCCGACTGCGCAGCACGCAGGCGGCCAGCGAGCGCGAACACGACGAGGCGATGACGGAGGCCCGCGTTGCGGTGCTCGCCCTGCAAGACGCGCGCATGAGCCTCGCCGTGGCGGAGGCGGAGGTGCGCCGGGCAGAGGAGGTCGTGGCGCAGCGGCGCATCCTCGGTCCTCTCGACGGCGTGGTGGTGGAGCGAAACCTCTCCGCCGGCGAATATCTGCACGAGCAGGTTCACCTCATGACGCTGGCGCAGATCGATCCGCTGCACGTCGAGATTTATTTGCCGGTGGCCTGCTCCGGACAGGTTCGCGAGGGCGACGCCGCCATCGTCATGCCCGAAGCGCCGGACGGCGGCCGTCACAGCGCGCAAGTGGTGGTGGTCGACCGCGTGATCGATGCGGCGAGCGGCAACCTTCGGCGTCCGGCTTCGGTTGCCCAAACCGGATCTCGCTCTCCCGGAGAGATTGCGCTGTCGGATCCGCTTCGCGGCGACTCCTCGATGTCCTTCGGGTCCCTGTCGAAATCGCACGAGCCGTGACGCTGCTCTGCGTTCGCGACAAGCGATGGCTCTCATGCGTCAACGTTTACAGATTGTCACGCTCGCGTCACGCCATTCGATTGATCGCGTTGCCCTTCGCAGGGGCTCATGCCCGCGAGGCGGAGGCGCTGATGGGTCGAGTCCACTGCCAAGCCGGGTCCGACCGTTCAGCAAACGAGGTTCGGCATGCCCCCTGGGTCGATGCTGGCGAAGCTTGATGAGCCACGAAATGCTTGCGATGGCGACGAAACGAGTTCAGGGAACGTTTACGAAGGCCTAGCCCAAGGGTCGCCATTCGGCAGGGCCTGTGCGCGACGAGGCGAGGCTGTTCCTCGAGCCGCTCGAGCCCCGCGTCCTGCTCTCCGGCGATCTCGACCTCCTCGGCAGCACGGCGATCCGCTCTTCGCTTGGCGCACCCGGGCCTGTGATCGATCTCTCCTCGCTCGACGGCTCGCGAACAGCCGAGGCGCCACACGCCGCCGGCCTGTTTCCCTCCGATGCCGAGGAGGTCCCAATCGTCTCGGGAACTCTCGAGGCGCCCGGCGAGACCGATCGCTTTACCTTGACGCTCACGGAACGGCGTACGCTCTATTTCGATAGCCTAACCAACCGGTCCGACATCCGTTGGTCGCTTGCCGGACCGACTGGGGCGGTGGTCTCCGACCGACAGTTCGACCAGTCCGACGGGGTGACGCTGTTCGGCTCCCCCGTTCTTCTGCTCGAACCAGGCGATTACCTTCTGAGCGTGGACGGAGACGGCGCGGCCACCGGCAGCTATGCCTTCCGTCTGCTCGATTTGGCGCAGGGTGTGGCGGTTACACCGGGCGAGGGGGTCGCGGGCCGGCTCGCCGAGGCAGACCATACGCAGGTCTATCGTTTCGACGCCGCCGCGGGGTCGTCCTTCTTTTTCCAGCGCAACGCTCTGGGCGGCGCGACGGCCGGCGGCACGCCGCACTGGAGACTGCTCGGGCCCGACCACGAGGTGATCTTCAACAGCGCCTTCGCCGATGTCGACGTGCTCACGTTGCCGCGGGCGGGATGGTACACGCTGCTGATCGAAGGCGCCGTATACAACACAGGCGGGGAGATCACTTACGGCTTCACCCTGCACCGCGCGACCACCGACACCGCGCCACTCGTCCTCGGTGAGACCGTCGCCGGCGAGATCGAACGTCCGGGCGGGCGAGACGTCTACACCTTTTCCCTGCCCTCCTCAGCCCGGGTCGTTTTCGATTCTCTCGTCTTCGACCCCGGCAAGACCTGGAGTCTGATCGGACCGCGCGGGGTTGAGGTCGCGGAGCGTCGCTTTGACCAGTCCGACTCGGCGGCGATGGTGGAAAACCCCGTGCTCGACCTGCCTGCGGGATCGTACACACTGACGGTCGACGGAACGGGCGCGAATACGGGGCGGTATGCCTTCCGCCTCCTCGACCTTGCGCAGGCGACGGCGATCGCGATCGACACAGCCGTGAGCGGTACCCTCGGCGATGCCGGGGCCGCAGGCATGCTGATGCGCACGACCGCCGCCGCCCCGCTCTCCTACCCGCCGGGCGCGACCAACCGCGCCTTCCAGACCGGCCCTCTCGCCAATCACGTCGTCGTCCCCGACGCTTCGTCGCTTCGCCCGACTGCGCTGACCCTCGAGGCCTGGGTGCGGCGCGACGCGGACACGCCCAACTTCGCCGGCGTGGCGATGAAGAGCACCTCTGCTGCGTGGGCGGACGGCTACGGTCTTTTCTACACGTCAGACGGTTTCATCAACTTCTTCGTCAACAACTGGAATGCCACGCGCGTGCGGGCGAGCCTGCCCGCGAATGAGTGGACGCATGTCGCTGGCACCTACGATGGCAGCAGGCTGAGACTTTATGTCGACGGCGTGCTCGCCGCGGAGCGCGAGGTGACCGCTCCCATCAACCATTCTTTGGCGGAGTTGCGGATCGGTTCCAGCTCCGGCCGCGACGACGCCTGGCGCGGAGCGATCGACGAGGTCCGGCTTTGGTCGGTGGCGCGCTCGGCCGAGGAGATTGCGGCTTTGCGCAACACCCCGATCGCCTCGCCGCCCCCCGCCCTCGCCGGCTACTGGCGGTTTGACGAGCCCTCAGGCGCGACGGTGGGCGACGCCTCCGGCAAGGGCAACAACGGCCGCTTCACCGCCAACGGGCGCGAAACGGTCGCCTATCGCGTCGATCTCGCGCGCGGCGACCAGGTTCTCTTCGACGCCACCTCCGGCGGGGCGAGTCCGTTCTGGCGGGTGATTGACCCGTCGGGTCGGCAGATTTTCGCTCAGCATTTCTCGGACGTCTCGCAGACCATTCACCTTGCCGGCCCGTACATCCTGCTCGTCGAGGGCCAGCCATGGAACGGCCCAGGCGGCGCCTTCGGCTTCACCGTCGCCAGGCAGGGCACCACGACGCTCCCTCCTCCCTCAGGCGAGCCCATCGCCTTCGGCGCGCGCGTCGATGGAACGCTGGCCGCCGCCGGCGAGATCGATTCTTTCGTCTTCACGACGATCGGGCCGACGAGGCTCTGGTTCGATTCGCTGACCGACCACAGCAACTTCCGGATTTCCTTGCTCGGGCCGCGAGGGGCGGAGTTCGAGAATTGTTCGATGTCGGAAGGCGACCGGCTGGTCGTCCTGCCGGTCGCCGGCGCCTACCAGCTCAGCATCGCAAGCGTCGCCGGTGCGACCGGCCCCTACGCCTTCCGCCTCCTCGATTTCGCTGCCCCCACCTCGATCTCTGTCGGCACGGAGGTGGTGCATACAGCGAATCCGAACAATTCGGCCGCTCTGTTCGCCTTCGACGCGACGGCGGGGGAGCGGTTTTTCTTCGACGCGACCCAAAACCAGACCTGGTGGACTGATTGGCGGCTGTTCGACCCCTTTGGCCGGCAGGTGTTTTGGGCGGACTTCCAGGACCGCGTCGAGACCCTGATGCACGACGGGCGCTACACGCTGGTGCTGGATGGCGCGATCTGGCAGGGCGGCGGGCCGACCGAGTTCCGGTTTCGCCTCAATCGCCCGTTGGAGACGAGCCAGCCGCTCGCCCTTGACACGGTGATCGGCGGGACGATCGGCCAACCCGGCGATGCGGTTATCTACAGCTTCTTGCTCGCCGATCGCCGGATGCTCTGACTTCGACTCGCGCACCAGCGACGGCAACCTGCGCTGGACGCTGAGCGGACCGACCGGCGTGATCGTCGGCGACAGGAGCTTCGCCTCAGACGACCTGCCGCTTGCCCTCGCCGCCGGCCACTATTCCTTGCGCGTCTATCGCGCTGGCGACTCGACCGGGCCCTACGGCTTTCGCCTGCTCGATCTCGGCGCTGCTCCGGCCATTGCCTTCGATCAGGCGGTCGAGGTGACATTGTCACCGCAGAACAGTGCGGCGGCGTTTCGGTTCGCGGCCGCAGCTGGGGACAGGATCTTCCTCAACGCGGTCGCCGGCGATCCTTGGCACACCAACTGGCGTCTGATCGACCCGCTGGGACGCGAGGTTGGCCATTGGGACTTTTTCGACATCGAGCCGGTCACTCTGCCGATCGGCGGCACTTGGACGGTCGTGCTGAGCGGCGAGGTGTGGCGCTCGGGCGCATCCGAATCCTTGGCCTTCGCGTTGCACAAGGTGCGTGATGCCGCCCAGGCCGTCAGCCTCGCCGCCGGCACCGGCAGCGGGCCGCTTGGTGTGCCTGGGCCAATCGGCGGGGCGGTTCAATTCACCGGGAGGGAAGTCGCCGTGGTTCCAAACGGGCCGGCGACCAGCCTCACTGGCGATGCGACAATCGAGTTCTGGCTCCGCATCGACCATGCCACCGCCGAGTGGACGCCGCTCGTGGTGAAGAGCGATGCAACGCCGTTGGGCCAGCTCAACCGCACCTACTCCGTGTGGTTGCGCTGGTGGGGCGATCGCGGTTCGATCCTGCTCACGTCGGCCGACGCGACGGGGGAGCAACGCGTCGAGACGGCCCTCGGTACGGTGCGTCGCGGCGAGTGGGTGCATGTCGCGGGCGTGCTCGATCGCGGCAACGGTCGGATGCGGATCCTGCTCAACGGGGTCGAGGCTGCGTCCGGCGCGCTCCGCTCCGCGCCGGCGGTGACGACGACGGAAGGCCTGCGCCTCGGCGGAGCGGCGGAGCGTTGGGGCTGGGGCGCCCTGCAGGGCGCGCTCGACGACTTCCGGCTGTGGTCGGTGGCGCGCACCGCGGCCCAGATCGCGGCAGCACGCCATGCTGCTCTCACCGGCACGGAAGCAGGTCTCAGCCTCTACCTCAAAATGGACGAAGCGTCGGGGGCGACGACCCTGGCGGGATCCGGCCCCGGGGCGGTCGGCGCAACGGTAGAGGACCGCAACGATGGCCTGCCGGGAGTCATAACGGGTCGGGTCGCGACCCCCGGCGCGGTCGATCGCTACACCTTCACCCTTGCCGACGATGCTTGGCTTCTCTTCGACTCACTTACCGACAACTCCGAACTGACGGTGACGCTGAGGGGGCCTGGGGGCCTCGGCTTCAGCCGGCCGCTGCGCAACGACGCCGCCGCGTTCGGCTCCGCCAACCCGCTCTTTTTCGCCAAGCCCGGGACGTACACGATCACCGTCGATGCGGCAGGCGACCGCCAGCATCCCTATGCCTTCCGCCTTATCGACCTGCGCAGCGCGGCGCGCGCCGTCGCCTTCGGCGAGACTGTCACGGGTACGCTTTCTCCGGGTCAGGCGACGCAGGCGTTCGCCTTCGAGGCGGCAGTGGGCGACCACCTCTACATCGACTTGCTCGCCTGGAGCAGGCCGGCATCGCACGGCACGGTGCGTCTGTTCGACCCCTCTGGGCGGCAGATCCTTTATGGCGACGTCCGCGACCAACCGACGCAAACCCTCGCGCTCTCCGGACGTTACGTGCTGGTCCTGGAGGGCAGGGTTTGGGACGCCACGCCTGCAGACTACTCCTTCCGTCTGCAGAGGGTGGCAGACGAGTCGACGGCGATCACCCTCGGAGTCAATCCTGCGCCGGGGCCACTGTGGACAGAGGGTCGTTTCGGCGGCGGCCTGCAATTCACCGGCATTGACGCACTGTCCGTGCCAGCAGCCGCCCTCGAGTTGCGCGACTCCGTCACCGTCGAGGCTTGGGTGCGCCCAGACCGCTACGCCGATTCCTGGACCCCCATCGTCTACAAGGGAAGCGGCACGCCCCAGGGACGCACCTACTCGCTCTGGCTCGGGAGCGACGGCGCGGTCCACCTCAGCACGGCAGATGCGGCCGGGCTACAGAGCGTCACCACCGCCGCCGGGCAGGTTCCGGTCGGGCGCTGGAGCCACGTCGCCGGGGTGATCGACCGCGCCAACGGCCGAATGCGGGTCCTGGTCGACGGGGTGGAGCGCGCAAGCGTGGCGATCCGCGCGGGCCAAGCCGTTTCCGCCACGGCCCCGCTGCTTATCGGCCATGCGCCGGAAACGCAGGCAACCTACGACCTGTTTGTCGGCCGCATCGACGAGGTCCGCCTCTGGTCGGTGGCCCGCAGCAACGCCGAGATCGCCGCCGCCAAGGACGCGCCGCTCTCGGGGCCGCAGCCCGGGCTCGTGCTCCGCTTGCCACTGGACGAGTCGAGCGGGCGGTCGGCTTCGGACGCCTCGGGCGGCGGCCGCCACGCTGCCCTCGTGAGCTTTGCCCCCGATGGAGTGACGGGACGGATCGATCATCCAGGGCAGCGCGACCGTTACACGTTCACGCTCGCGGCCGAGACCAAGCTCCTGCTCGATTCTTTGACGTCGGAAAACCAACTGCGCTTTGACCTCACGGGCCCTCGCGGGGTCGAGGCCTCCGATTGGCCCTTCAACTCGGCCGACGGAGCAACATACAGCGGCAGCCGTCTCCTCGTCCTCCCCCCCGGGACTTATACCGCGGTGGTGCGGGCGAACGGCGACTGGACGGGGTGGTACTCGTTCCGCCTGGTTGATCTCGGCGAGGCCTCACCGATCGCCAAGAACAGCGTCCAGCGCGGGCTGCTCGAGCCTGGGGCGACGACGCGGCTTCTTTCCTTCGAAGCGGCGGCCGGCGAGCGCATCTTCCTCGACGATGACGGGTTCACCGGCTCGATCTCCGTCCGCCTCTTTGATCCCGACGGGCAGATGCTGTTCGGGCCGACCCCCCTCGGGTCGCTGCGCGATCTCGGCGTGCGCAGGCTCGATCGGGCCGGCACCTACGTGCTTGCCGTTGAAGGCTATCCAGAGGACGGCACGGCTCAGTCCTGGAGCCTGATCGTGCAGACCGTCGCGGATGAGACCCGGGCCCTGACCCTCGGCGCCGTGGTCAACGGGGCGATCGACCATCGCGGGCAAGTCGACCGTTATACCTTCACGCTCGCCGGCGAGACCGCGGTCGTGATGGATGTGCGCAACGATCAGCCGGGCCTGCGCTGGTCGCTCGAGGGCGGGGGCCTTGCCTACGTCACCGACCGTCCCTGGCAGGCGAGCGATTCGGAACACCTGCCGTCTTCGTCCGCGATCCTCCTGCCGGCCGGGAGCTACGTGCTCAGCGTGCGGGGGGTGAGTGACACCGTCGCGCCTTATGCTTTCCGCTTGTTCGCGCTGGGCTCGGGCAGCGCGCTTGCTCTCGATGAGACGGTCAGCGGGACGCTCGATCCCGCTTCCGCCACCGCTGTCTATTCGTTTTCCGCAACGGCCTTCGAGCGGGTGTGGTTCGACCGCGAGAGCCTGTCGGCGGGGTCGCCGAAGGTTCGGATCTTTGACGCGGCGGGGCGGCAGATTTTCGGGTTGGCCGATTTCCAGGACTCGGCTCCCTTCGTTCTTCCGATGACCGGCACCTACACGCTGCTTGTTGAGGGGAGGCGCTTCGAGACCGGAACGATCAACTTCGGGTTTGCGCTGCGGCGCGAGGTTTCGCCAGTGGCGGGCGGGGCGACCGCGCAAACCTTCGAGGGCGGAGCCGGCCAGCTGCCCTATGCGCTCGGCAACTGGCAGGGACCGCCCGCTGGGCTGCTGACTGAGGGCGGCAACACCGTCCTTCGCCTGACCAGCGCGACGGTCGGCGCGCACCGCAACAGCGTCGGCTTCCCGATCACCGCTCCGGGCCCGTACCAAACCCTGGAGACCACCTTCAAGGCGCGGATCACGCCCGCAAGCGCGGGGCGCGACCGCTCAGGCGACGGCATGGCCTTCGCGCTGCTGCCGCTGCGGCTCTACGGTGCGGGCGGGCGGGCGCCCGACTTCTCCGAGGAGCCGAACCTCGCCGGCGCGCTCGGGATCGGCTTCGACATCGTCAACAACGGCGAGCCCTCGGGCAGCAACAACCACGTCTCGCTGCATTTCGACGGTCGCCAACTGGCCGAGGTCGCTATCCCCCTCGCGACCCTCGACCTTGCTTCGGGGCAGTTCTTTACTGTCCGCGTGCTCGTCGAGCGGGCGGCGGGCGGGTCGCGCGTCACTCTCACCCTGACGCCTCCCGGGGGAGGGGCGGCAATTACGCCGTTCGACCGCGTCTTCGTCGGCGGGCTCGAACTTGAGACGAGCCGCGTGGCCTTCGCCGCGCGGAACGGCGGCCGGTCAGCGCACCACGACCTCGACGACGTCCAGGTGACGACCACCGCGGCTCCGGCCGGGGCGTCCAGCGCGGTCGCCTTCAGCCTCGGCTCCGCCACCGGCAGCGCGGAGATGTTGGCAGCGACGGGGCTGTCCTCGCTTCCAGTCGGCCACGTCTGGCGACACGCCGTCACAGTTGCCGAAGCCAAGACGGTTGTTCTCGACTGGATGGATACCGGTTGGCAGCCGATCTGGACGCTTCGCGGCCCGGACGGCGTGATGATCGCCTCTCGTCGGGCCGACCAGACGGACGGCACCGGCGGCTTCGACGTCGGGCCGTTCCGCTTTTCTCCCGGCACATACGAGATCGCCGTCACCGGGCTGCCGAGCCCGACGGCGAGCTACCGGTTCCGCTTGCTCGACCTCGCCGAGGCCGTCCCGCTCACCCTCGGCGCCCGGGTGGACGGCTCGCTCAATCCCGGCAACGAGACGGACCTCTACCGCTTCAGCGCGGCAGCCGGCGATCGCGTGTTCTTCGACCACTTGGCGGGCGGCGGGGGCGCATCTTGGCGCCTCTTCGATCCTGACGGGGCGATCGTCGCTGCGCGCAACAGCTTCGCAGCCGACCGCGGGCCTTTCACGCTCGGCAAGACCGGAACCTATGTGCTCGCGGTCGAGGGGGAGTACTGGCAGGGCGCGACAACGAGCTACGCCTTTGTTCTCAACCGGGTGACGGACGACACGGCCACGCTGCCGCTGGGGGAGCGGATAAACGGGGAGATTGCCCATGCCGGGCAGGTGGACCGCTATACCTTTACGCTGACCGAAGCCAAGACGCTTTATCTCGATTCCCTCACAGACGCGCGTGGTCTGCTGTTCCGGCTGGAGGGGCCGAACGGAGCGGTGTTCGGCCCGCGCGACCTCCGCTCGACCGATGCGTTCTGGGAAGGTGCCGCTTTCCGCGCCGGCCCTGGCGCCTGGACGCTCGCTGTCTTCGGCAGCGGCGGGGAGACGGGGGCCTATGCGGTGCGTCTCCTCGACCTCTCCTCGGGCACCATCCACACGCCGGGCACGCCGTCCTCGGGCACGCTCGACCCCGGCAACGAAACCGATGTCTGGCGCTTCTCGGGCACGGCCGGCCAGCGGCTGTTCATCGACGCGCAGCAGGCGCCTGCCGCCTCGTGGCGCCTGCTCGACCCCTGGGGCCGGACACTGTTCGGCCCGGAAAGCGTCGCCGATCGCGGCATCCTCACGTTGCCAGCGAGCGGCCTATACACGCTGCTGGTCGAAGGCTACCCCTGGAACTCGGGGAGCCTCTCCTACCGCTTCAATCTCCAGCCCGTCAGCGACACTGCCGAACCCGCCGTTCTCGGCGCCCTGACCGCGGGGGAGATTGCGCATGCGGGGCAGGCGCGTCGCTACACGTTCACCCTGCCGGTCGAGACCCGGCTGTTCCTCGATACCCTGCGCAACGAGGTCGACGTCAGTTTTTGGGAAGAGGGATTGCGCTGGACGCTCAGCGGGCCCGGCGGCGTGGTGGCCGAACGCAGCTGGAATCGCGGCAACGGTGGCGTCTTTGGCACGTCTGCCCCCGATCTTGTGGTGGCTGACCTCGCTGTCGTGCCGGCCGCGCCGCTGTCGGGTGACGTGCTGACGATCACTTGGCACGACCGAAACCTCGGCAATGCGCCGACTCCGCAGGGCTGGGTCGACCGCGTGCGGGTCGTCAACACGACCACGAACCGAGTCCTCGCTGACATCGCCGTGCCGTACGACCAGTCGGCACTCGGCGTCCTGGGGCCGGGCGGGGCGGCTGCGCGCAGTGCCACTGTCACCCTGCCGGCCGGCATCGCCGGCGCCGGCACGCTCTCCATCACTGTCACCGCCGATCTTGCACCCAACGGCACGACCCAGATCGTCGAGGCGAACGCGATCGGGACGGGGGAAACGAACAACGCTGCAAGCTTGGTCGTCGAGTCGCGGTTGCGCCCTTACGCCGATCTGGTCGCCACCACCCTCACGGCACCGGCCAGCGCGCGCGGCGAGGCCCCGATTACGGTCGGCTGGACGATCACGAACGAGGGCGCGGCGGCGACCGACGCCGCCGCCTGGACGGATGCGGTGATCCTGTCCCGCGACGAGGTGATCGGCAACGCCGACGACATCGTGCTCGGCAGGCTGTCGCGAACGGGACCGCTCGGACCCGGCGCACGCTATGACGCGGAACTGACCGTGACGCTTCCGGGTCGTCTCGAAGGCGGTTTCTTCCTCGCCGTGTTGGCGGATGACGGCAACGCCGTCAGCGAGCCCGACACGCGGGCGAACAACACCAGTGCGGTGCGTCCGATCGCGCTCAGCTCGCCGTTTGCCGATCTCGCCGTGATTGCCGTCGCCGCCCCCGCCGAGGCCTCCGCGGGGGGCCTTCTCACCATCGGCTGGACGGTGGCGAACGCGGGCGATCGCGCGACCGATGTCGCCACCTGGCGCGACCGCGTCTATCTCTCGGTTGACGAGACTCTCGATGTCGGCGACGTGCTGCTCGGCACGTTTACACGCACAGGGAGCCTTGCGGTCGGCCAGAGCTATGACGCCGCGCTGACCGCAACCCTGCCCTCGGGCCTGTCCGGCGCGTACCGCGTTCTGGTGCTGACAGACGCGCTGGGCGAGGTCTACGAAAAAGGGCTGCGCGCCAACAACCTTCGCGCGGCACCGAGCCCGCTCACCTTGGCAAGCCCCGATCTGGTGGTCGGTCCGATCGCGGTCCCCGCGACCGCGGTGACTGGGCAGCCCGTCAGTATCTCGTGGACGGTCCGCAACGACGGGGCCGGCGAGGCGATCGGCTCGTGGGTCGACCGCTTGGTGGTCGTACAGGACGGCGTGCCGGACGGGATCCTGCTGGCCGAACAAAGGCGAAACGGGCCGGTCGCTTCGGGAGCGTCGTACACGGCAAGCGTGACGACGACCTGGCCGCGCCTTGCGGACGGCCTGTACCGGATCCGGGTCGAGACGGACGCGACCGGAACGCTGTTCGAGGCTGCGGGTGAGGGCAACAACAGCGCCGTTTCCGCCGCGACCATCGCTTCGAGCCACCCCGATCTCATCGTCACCGGCGTCACTGCGCCGACAACCGCCCTCTCGGGTCAGAGGATCGCGGTGAGCTGGACCGCCCGCAACACGGGGTCGGCGGAGGCGGCCGCCCCATGGGCAGACCGCGTCTTCCTCAACGTCACGCCTGACCTTGCAGGTGCTCCCCGCCTGCTGGGCGAACGCGTGCTCACTGCCCCGCTTGCGTCCGGCGCGACGGGCGAACGGTCGCTTGAGGTTGCGCTTCCACCGGCGCTGTCCGGCACCTGGTATGTGGTCGTGCAGACCGACGCCTACGGCCAAGTCAACGAGGGGCTCGACGAGGGCAACAACATCGCCGCCTCAGCGTCGATTGCCGTCACCCAGTCGCCTCTGCCGGATCTCGTCGTCGAGGGGCTTGACCTTTCGGGACCGTCCGGGCTGCGGTCGGGGCAGCTCGCCAGCGTGAGCTGGAAGACACGCAACAGCGGGGCAGGGGAGACGGTCGGGTCGTTCTTCGAGCGCGTACGGGTGGAGAACCTTGACCGCGGGCTGGTGATCCTCGAGCGCGACCTCTTCCACGACGGGGTGCGCGACGGCACAATCACCGCGGGTGCGGCCGTCTCCCGTTCGCTCGCTTTCACCTTGCCCGACGGCGAGCCAGGAGCAGGGACGCTGCGCGTCACCGTCACCACCGACGTCTATGACCAAGCCTACGAGGGGCCGGCGGGAAGCGCGTCGGAAACGAACAACGCGGCGACGGTCACGCGCGCCTCTGCCATGGCCGACGACGCGGACCTCGTGGTCGAGGGGCTCAGCGCGACGCCCGGCTCGCCGGTCTCCGGCGAGGTGTTGGAGATTGCTTGGACCAGCCGCAACCGCGGTGACGCGGCAGCCGGAGCCTTCAGCGAACGGCTCGAGGTGATCAACCAAACGACCGGGGCAACGATTGCCGACCTGTCGCTGCCCGAGCCCGCCGGACTCGCCCCCGGGGCGTCGGTGGCGAAACAAGCGAGCGTGCGCCTGCCTGACGGCCTGCCGGGAACGGGCACGATCCTGATCCGTGTCACCACCGACCGCCACAACCAGGTGTTCGAGCGGGTGGGCGGCGTGTCGGGAGAAGACAACAACGTCGCCACTCTGACCCGGACTGCCGCCCTCGCCGCCTATCCTGATCTCGTGGTCAGCGACATTGTCGCCCCTCCCGTTGCGGCTGCGGGACAGACGGCCAGCGTCACCTGGACGGTGACGAACAGCGGCGGGCGTGCTGCCGTGGGCGGCTGGAGAGAGCGCATCCTTCTCTCGGACGATGCGGCCATCGGCAGCGACCGGCTCCTTGCCACCCTCGTCTTCGACGGCCAGAACCTTGCGCCGGGCGCGACCGCGACGCGCACGGCGAGCGTGACACTGCCTGCCTTCGGCGACGGGCCGCGGCGGATCGTTGTCGAGGTGGACGCCGGCAACGCAGTGTTCGAGCGCGACGAGACGAACAACGCGGCGATCGACGACGCCGATCTGGTCGTCGCGCCGGCGCTCGTCGTCTCGCTCGGCGAGACGAGCGTGCCGGAGGGGTCCGGCACTGCGGCGACCAGGGGGCAAGTGACGCGAAGCGGCGACACTTCCGGCCCGCTCGTGGTCAGGCTGGTCGCCGACCGCGCCGAGATCGCGGTGCCGGCGACGGTGACGATCCCGCCCGGCGCGGCTTCAACCTCCTTTGTCGTCGGCGTGACCGACAACGCGCTGGTCGACGGCACCCGGACAGCGCGCATCATCGCAACGTCCATCGGTTACGGGGCCAGCGAGGCCTCGCTTACAATCACCGACGACGACATCGCGAACCTGACGGTGACCTTTCCTACAGCGACCGTGTCGGAAGGGGCGGGGTCGATCGTCGCCACGGTTACCCGCAACACCTCGACCGACGCAGCGCTTACGGTATCCCTGAACGTTGACAAGAGCTGGAAGGCGAGCGTCCCGGCGGCGGTGACTATTCCGGCCGGCGCCCGTTCCGCAGACGTCACGGTTACCCTGATCGACGACACCCTCGTTGAAGGAACCCGCGACCTCCGGCTGACGGCTCAGGCCCCGGGACACTCTCCTGGCTCGGCCCTGGTCTCGGTACTCGATAACGACATTCCCGCGCTCACGCTCGCCTGGAGCGCGGAGGCGGTGAGCGAGGGGGCAGGCCGCGCCGCGGCGGCGCTCACCATTACGCGCAGCCTCGTCTCCGCCCAGCCGCTGGAACTTGGCCTGAGAGGCGATGCCGCGCAGCTCGTCTTCCCGGCACGGGTCGAGATCGCACCCGGCGACCGGTCGGTCACCATCCCGTTCGGCGTGGTGGACAACGACCGCGTGGACGGAAACCGCATCGCGCTCCTGCGCATCGACGTGCTCGACGGCGTTCTGCGCGTGCCGATCCCCGGACAGACGCTGACCACCGGGCTGCAGATCCTTGATGACGACGGCCCGACGCTCCGCCTCACCCTTGCCGTGGGTGCGATCGGCGAGGGCGGCGCGACTACAGCGACGGTGACGCGCAACACGGGCACGGCTGGCGCGCTGACCGTCCTGCTCTCGAGCAGCGACACGACGGAGGCGACTGTTCCCGCCACCATCACCATCGCCGACGGGGCAGATAGCGCGACCTTCACGATCACCGGCGTGCTCGACGGTATCCCCGACGGCTCGCAGACCGTGACCCTCTTCGCCCAGGCGGCCGGGTTCAACGCCGGGGCGGCGAGCCTTGTGGTGACGGACAGGGAACTGCCTGACCTCGTCGTGCGCGCCGTGACGTTGCCGGAGTCGATCCGCACGGGCCAGACCGTGACGGGGCGCTTCGCGGTCGCCAACCAGGGGCTTGGGCCGACGCGCGGGGCGTGGATCGATCGTGTTTACCTGTCGGCGGACGCCGTCGTTAGCGATGACGACGTGCTGGTGGCGAGCTTCGAGTCGAGTCCGCTCGGCGTCGGTGAGGCCTATGAGAGGGCGTTCTCCTTCCTCGCCGGGCAGCGTGCGGGGGAGGCGCACTTGCTCGTCGTCTCCGACCCGATGGGGGCGCTAGAGGAGCTTTCGCGCGGCAACAACCTCGGCAGCGCCCGGTATTTCGCAGCGCCGGCCTATCGCGCAATCGCGGAGACCGCCGTGGAGATGGCGCCTGCCGGGAACGCCATCCCGATCACCGGCCGTGTGTTCGACGCCGCGACGGATGCGCCGGTCGCGTTCCAGCCGGTGACGGTGCAGGTCACGGCCCCGGGCGGACAGGTGCGGACGTTGACCGCGTTCAGCGATGCTTTCGGGCGCTTCAGCGTGACCTTCCGGCCATTCGCCAACGAGGCTGGGCGCTACAGGATCGCGGCCGACCATCCGGGTGTCATCGAACGGCCGGCCCAGGACGAGTTTGTTCTGCTCGCCATGTCCGCCACGCCGACCCCGGCCCGGCTTGACCTGCTGCCCAATGTCGCAGCCGAGGGCGCGATCGAGCTGCGCAATCTCGCCGACGTGCCGCTGACGGGGCTTGCGGTGACGGTCGCAAACGCACCCGATTGGCTGCGCGTAGCCACCGAGGTGCCGACGGGGATTGCGGCGGAGGGCCGCGCGACTCTGCGCTATCGGATTACCGCCGAACAGGAACAGGCGGTGTCGGGGCGGATCGCGTTCGAGATCGTTTCCGCCGAGGGAGCGCGGATCAGCGTCCCGCTCGACCTCCAGGTGGTGCCGTTGACGCCACGGCTGGTCGCCACACCGGGCTATCTCGAAGCGGGAATGCTGCGCGGGCGGCAGACCCTGGTCTCTTTCGAGGTGGTGAACACCGGCGGGGCGGCTACGGGGCCGCTCACGCTGCAACTGCCGAACGAGCCTTGGCTTTCCGCCGCGACGCCGAACCTCCTGCCGTCGCTCGGTGTTGGCGAGAGAACGGTGATCACGCTCAGGCTCAATCCCGCGGTGGATCTGCCACTCAACCCGTACGCCGGCAACATCGTTCTCGCTGGAACCAACGTTGCACTGAATGTCGCCTACCGCTTCCGCGCGGTGTCGGAGGCGGTCGGCGACGTGGTGATCAGGCTGACCGACGAGTTCACCTTCTTCGCCGAAGGCAACCCCCCGCTGGCCGGCGGCCGGGTTACGCTCAGCGATCCCTACACGGGCGAGACGGTGGCGACCGGAACAAGCGACGAGCGCGGTGAGGTCCGGTTCAGCAATCTGCGCGAGGGGCGCTACGCCGTTTTCGCCACGGGCCCCAAGCACGCCGCCGTCAACACGGGCATAGACGTCATGCCCGGAACAACAACGGAACTCGAGCTGTTCCTTCGCCGCCAGGCGGTGAGCTACCGCTGGACAGTGGTGCCGATCGAGGTCGAGGACCGCTACCGCATTGTCCTCGAGACGGTGTTCGAGACCGAGGTGCCGATGCCGGTGGTGACCGTGGACGAGCCGCGCCTGATGCCGATCATCGTGCCCGGTCAGACGACGCAGATGCAGATCACGGTGCGTAACCACGGCCTGATCCAGGCGGAGCAGGTGCAGGTTCGCGTTCCCGATGATCCAGACCTGGTCATTACGCCCCTGATCGACGTCATCCCTGTCTTGCCGGCGAAGAGTGCGGTGACAATCCCGATCAGCATCCGTTTGCGCGAAGGCTCTCCGCTCGCCGCCCAACTCGCGGCCTGCCAGGAAACGCTGACGGTGCTGACGGGAAGCGACCTCGTCCCGCTGTCGGAGGTCGGCCTCAGAGCTTTGCCGCAGGGCTGGGCAGGGGCGCTCGCGAAGTGCCTCGGGCTGGAGACGATCTATCGCTACGAGTGCCGCGGCGGGCAGTGGGTCTCGGTGCCAGTGTCGCTGAACCCGCTGTTCTGCGGCGAGGACGTCTACGGCGCCTGGGGCTCCCTTAGGGAGTGGATCTCGGATCCGACGAAAGCGAATGCTGCGTCCCTCGGCTGCGACGTCATCGGCATGCTGATGCAGTGCCTTGGGGCCGACGACTGCGTCCAGGCGGTGGTGAGCACGCTGTGCAACGTCGGCGGTGGGGCGCTGTTCGGCGGTGCAGTCGGTGCCGGCATGGGCCTCGTTGACGCACTGTCCGACATTCTCGGCTGCCTCTGCTCGCTCGGGGCTGGTGGTGGTGGTGGTAGCGGCGGCGGCGAGGGAGGCGGCGGCTGGTTTGGCTGGTGGTTCGGTGGCGGTGACGTCGTCGGTACATGGAACACGCCCATTATCTGGCAGGGTCCGCCCGTGGACTGCCGGCCAGGCCCCTCTGACGCCGCCGGGGCGAGTGTTCAGAGCGGAACACCCTCGCCGACCGAAGCCGGCGTCTGTGCCCAGGTGCGGCTCCAACTCGAACAGGAAGCGGTGATCACACGAACCGCCTTCCTCGGCACGCTGGAACTCGACAATGGCCCGGGTCGGTTGGAGGACGTGCGGCTCCTCCTCGACATCCGCGACGCGGCGGGGGGAGACGCGAACGAGAAGTTCATCATCCTCGGGCCCGACGCCTCCGGCTTCGGCGGCGGGCCAGACGCCTGGACGCTTGGGCCGAACGCCTCCGGTGCTCTCCGCTATACCTTCATCCCCGCTGTGGGGGCGGCGACCGACCTGCCGGAGCGCTACCGGATCGGTGGCAAATTGTTCTATCGCGAGAACGGAACGGTGGTCGAACTGCCGCTGTTGCCGGCCACTATCACCGTGTTCCCGGAAGCGAAGCTGGTCCTTGACTACTTCTGGCAGCGCGACGTCATCGGCGATGACCCCTTCACCGACGAGATTGAACCGTCGGAGCCCTTCGTTCTCGGCCTGCAGGTCGCGAACATTGGCAAGGGCGATGCCAACCGCATGACCATTACTTCGGCGCAACCGCAGATTATCGAGAATGAGAAGGGCCTGCTGATCGACTTCAAGATCATCGGCAGTCAGGTCGGCGCCAACCCCGGCACCAACTCGCTCACCATTGATCTGGGCCGCATCGCCGCTGGCGAAACGCGGACGGCGAAGTGGGAGATGATCTCGACCCTGCAGGGCAAGTTCGTCGAATACAAGGCGACCTTCGAGCATCTCGATAGCTTCGGCGGCCGGCGGACCTCGCTGATCGAGCGGGTGAACATCCACGAACTCATCCGCGAGGTTCGGGTGAACCACCCGAGCGACGACCGGATCCCGGACTTCCTTGTCAACGACATCGCTGACCCAGACCATCTGCCCGACACGCTCTACCTCTCCACGGGTGGCAAGGCCTTGGTGAGCGTTGCCCGCAACGCGGAAATGTCAGGGTCTGGGCTCATCCGCACCGTGACCGCCGAGGTCGAGCCGGGCTGGACCTATCTCAAGGTGGCGGATGCCGCGGCAGGGCTGAAACTCGTCCGGATTGAGCGCTCAGACGGCACGGAGGTGCCAGTGGAGGGAATGGCGTGGCGGACCAACCGCACGTTTCGTCCTGGCGCGGCCGGAGCGACGCGCGAAAACCTGCTGCATCTCATCGATCGCAACTCGACGGGCAGCTACACGCTCTATTTCCAGGTCGACGACCGGGTCGCACCTGAGGTCGTGGCCATCGAAGAGCCCCCGCGCGTGATCGCGATCCCGCGTGAGGCGCTTGAGGTCACCTTCAGCGAGCCAATCGACCCTGCGAGTTTCACCATCGCGGACTTGACCTTGTTGCGCGACGGCGCACCGGTCGCTCTCGAGGGGGTGGCGATCAGCGATCGCGGCGGTGGCGTGTTTCGGATCGGCAACCTTGGTGGCCTAACAGCAGCCGACGGGAACTACGAGTTCCGCGTCGATGCGCGTGGCGTGCGCGACCTCGGCGGCAACCCGGGTACGAACAGCGCCTCAGTCAGATGGGCCAAGTCCGAGACCGCCGTCGTCGTTGCCGCAATCTCCCCTGTCCTGCCCGACCCGCGCAACGCCTCGGTCGACAGCATCGAGGTCGAGTTCTCGCGCGCGATCGATCCAACGTCGTTCTCTGTCGCCGACCTGCGGCTTGAACGCGACGGCGTGCTGGTTGCTCTGGACTCCCGGGTGGTGGTGACCGCGCTCAGCGCCACCCGCTTCCGCATCGGCGGCCTCGCGACACTGACGGAATCCGCCGGCGCCTACACGCTAACAGTGCTCGGCAGCGACGTTCGGGATTTGGCCGGGGGCGCTGGCGCCGGACGTCTCAGCGAGCACTGGCTCACCGACACCGTCGGCCCCACGATCGTCGACCTTAGAATCGGTTCGCACGAACCCGCGCAACATCGTCGTGCCGTGGCTCGACGTCACCTTCTCCGAGCCGATCGCAGAGGGCAGCTTCGGTCCGGAGGACTTGAGACTAACGCGCGACGATGGGCCAAACCTGATCAACCCCGCCGAGGTTACGGTCACTCGGCTGACTGAGACGACGTGGCGGATCGCAGGCTTCACCTGGGTCTCCGGCCTGCCGGGGGCCTACGCGCTCACCGTCGATGCTGGAGGCATCCGAGATCTCGCGGGCAATGCCGGCACGGGGACGGCCACCACACGCTGGACGATGATCACAGGCCGGCCCGAGCCGGCGCGCAATATCCGGATCGTGCCGGACAGCGGCGTTGCAGCCGACGATTTCGTGACCGATACGAGCCGCTTCACCATCGAAGGAGAGCTCGACGTTCCGGGACTGACCGTCCGTTTCCACAATCTCACGAGCGGGCGCGATCTCGGTGTCGCCTCCGTCTCGGGCACGCGGTTCAGCGGGGTGGTCGACGTCGGCGCGGCCGGCCGGCAGCAGATCCGCGTGCGCGTGGTGGATCCCGCCGGCAATACCCGCGACACCACGATCTCCGTCTTCGTCGACCTGACAGCCCCAGTCGTTGCCGACCTGCAGGCGGTCGTACCCAATCCGCGCGCCACCCCCGTTTCCTCGCTCGAGGTCGAGTTCTCAGAGACGATCGCACTCGACAGCTTGGACGCGTCCGACCTTCGGCTGACGCGCGACGGGACGATGATCGATCTTGCTTCTGTCGTAAGCATCGTCCCCCTCTCTGCCACCCGCTTCCGTATCGACGGGCTCGGCGCGCTCACCGCCGAGTTGGGCGACTATGTGCTCCGCGTCGATGCGCGCGGCGTGACGGATCGCGCGGGCAACGCGGGAAGCGGGGGGCGGGAGGTGCGCTGGACACGCACGGACGCGCTGCCGACAGGCCTTGCCGGGCGGATCTTCGAGGACGTCGACGCAAACAGCGTATTTGGCACAAGCCCGTTCGGCACGACGGACGCCGGTCTTGCCGGGTGGACTGTGTTCCTTGACGAGAACGACAACGGCGTGCGCGATGCTGGCGAGGTCGCCGCAGTCAGTGGGGCGGATGGGCGCTGGCGCATCGTCGGCATCGCGCCGGGGACCTACACGGTGGTGGCAGAGCTGCACGACGGCTGGATATCCACCGCCCCCACAGCGAACCGCGCTATTGTCACCGTCGTGGCCGACCAAGTGCGCGGCGGAGTCGATTTCGGAATTTTCCGCCTCGGCCGCGTCTCCGGCATGCTGTTCCACGACCGTGATGCCGACGGCATCCGCGACGCAGGCGAGGAAGGCCTCGGCGGCAGGACCATCTTCATAGACCGCAACGGAAACGGATCGCTCGATCCGGACGAAGCTTCGACCATCACCGCTGCCGACGGACAATACAGTTTCTCGGGCCTCGGTCCTGGCATCGTCCGAGTCGCCGACGTTGCCGAACCGGGCTGGACACGAACCTCCCCCGCCACGTCGCTGCGCGTCACGAGCGGCTTCGAGCGGTCGGACTTCGGACTAGGGACGGTGCGCACGGCCTCGATCTCGGGAGTGAAGTTCGAGGATCTTGATGGGGACGGCATGCGCGATGAAGGCGAGCTCGGGCTTGCCGGTTGGACGATCTTCCTCGATCTCAACGGCGACGGCATACTCCAGCCGAGCGAGCCTTCGGTGCTGACGGGCGAGGATGGGACCTATCGCTTTGTTGGCTTGCTGCCGGGAACCTACATTGTCGCCGAGGTACAGCGGGCGGGCTGGGTGCAGACGACGCCGACCGGCTCTGGCGCGGGCAGCGGCCCCCTCGTCACGCTCGCTGGATCAACCGTCGAACTGACGATGGAGGGCTGCACCTGCGGCGGCTCCTGGGCTGTGCCCGTTGGGTCGGGGCTTGCCGATCTCGGTGCGATCTCGACGCGTTCCGCGCGCGAGCTGACAGGCCTGTCTGCGGCCCTTGCCGATCCGCGTTTCTCTCGCCTCAGCGGAGCGGGAGTGCGGACGGTGCTGATCGACACAGGGATCGACCTCGATCACCCCTTCTTCGGGCCGGATCGCGACGGCGACGGCGTTGCCGACAGGATCGTCTTCCACTGGGACTTCGCAGACGACGATGCGGACGCCTCTGACCTTCCGAAAGGTCATGGCTCGCACGTCGCCAGCCTCATCGCCGGCGAGGATGCACGCTACCTCGGCGTTGCGCCGGGGACCGAGCTGATCGTGTTGAAGGTCTTCTCCGATACCGGTCGGGGCACGTTTGGGAACGTGGAGAAGGCGCTGCAGTGGGTGATCGCCAACGCCGAGGCCTGGAACATCGGCGTGGTCAACCTCTCGCTCGGCGACAACGGCAACTGGAATGCCGCCCTCTCGCGCTATGGGCTCGGCGACGAGTTCGCCGTTCTTGCCGGTCTCGACGTCATCACCGTTGCGGCGTCGGGGAACTTCTACAACCAGTACAACACGCTTGGTGTCGCCTACCCCGCGGCCGACCCGGCCGTGCTTGCTGTTGGCGCGGTGTGGACCGGCGACTTCGGTGGTCCGTTCACGATCGCGACTGGTGCTACCGACTTCAGCACGGGCGTCGACCGGATTGCGGCCTTCACCCAGCGCAGCGACACCATGCTCGATATCCTTGCCCCGGGTGCGCGCTTCAACGGGGCGAACGCGCGCGGCGGTGTGCAGACGATGCAGGGCACGAGCCAAGCCGCCGGCTTCGTTTCCGGCGCCGCTGCGCTGGCCCAGCAGCTCGCACAGGAGGTCCTGGGTCGACGGCTGAACGCCGCCGAGTTCGCCGCCCTCCTGCAACGCAGCGCCGATTGGGTGGTGGACGGGGACGACGAGCACGACAACGTCCGCAACACTGGGCTTTCGTTCCCGCGCATCCAGTTCGTGCGGCTGTTCGAGGAGATCGTGTCCTTCCGTTCCTTGCCGTCCGGCGGGCCGGGCGTCGAGGATGGGGGAGGGGCGGTTGTCGTCCGCCCGCAAGAGGCTGCGGCAGCGGGCGTGCACACCGTGAGTGTAGCGTCGGGCGCCAACGCCGTCGGCTACGTCTTCGGCAACTTCCGCCGCGCTGAGATTGGCGGCGTGGTGTTCGAGGACGGGGACTTGGACGGCGTGCGCGACCCGGGCGAGACGGGGCTCGCCGGGCGCATTGTTTTCGTCGACGTGAACGGCAACGGTCTGCGGGACCCCGACGAGGCCTTCGCTGAAACGGCTGCTGACGGGAGCTTCTCGCTCGGTGCGTTCGGGCCGGGAGCGATCAACATTCGCCAAGTCCTGCCGGATGGCTGGTTTGCCACCACGCCGCAGCCGGCGACGGTGGCGCCCACCAGCGGGGCGGCGATCGTTCTGATCCTCGGAGCGACACCGAACAGGCCGCCGGTGGCCGTCAGTGATCACGTGACCCTACTTGCCGAGTCCGAGACGGTTTTGGATGTGCTGGCGAACGACAGCGACCCAGACGGCGACCCGTTGACCATCCTGTCTCTTCCCCCTCGCACAGAAGCTGGTGCGGTGCTGCGCCTTGAGGCAAGGAAGGTGGTGGTCGACCCGAGGGGCGTTGCCGCCTTCCGCGCCCTGCCCGCCGGAGCCGAGGCGACGGACGCTTTCGACTACGTGATCGGCGACGGCCGCGGCGGGCACGGCCGCCGCTCGGGTACAGCTTGCGGTTCAGGGTCGTAACGACCGTCCGGTCGCCGTCGCCGACTAGCGCGCACGAGCGAGGATCGCCCGGTGAGGATCGCCGTGCTTGCCAACGACGCCGACCCGGACTCGGGCGACACGCTCGGGTTTCCGCCGCGCCCGCGACCTCGCGGCTCGGCGCGACCCTCAGCCTCGGCGCGGACGGTCGCATCGTCTACGACCCGCGCAGTTCTGCGCGGTTGCAGGCCCTGCGCCCTGGCGAGACGGCGACCGACAGCTTTACCTACACCGTGCGAGACGCGGCAGGGCCACCGCCCGCGCCACCGTGCGGGTCACGGTGGAGGGACGGAACGATCCGCCGAAGCCACAGAACGATACCGCGCGCACGAGCGAGGATCGCCCGGTGAGGATCGCCGTGCTTGCCAACGACGCCGACCCGGACTGGGCGACACGCTCGGGGTTTCCGCTGTGCCCGCGACCTCGCGGCTCGGCGCGACCCTCAGCCTCGGCGCGGACGGTCGCATCGTCTACGACCCGCGCGGTCTCCTGCGCGGTTGCAGGCCCTGCGCCCTGGCGAGACGGCGACCGACAGCTTTACCTACACCGTGCGAGACGCGGCAGGGGCCACCGCCCGCGCCACCGTGCGGGTCACGGTGGAGGGACGGAACGATCCGCCGAAGCCACAGAACGATACCGCGACCACCAACTCGCGCACGCCGATCACCATCACGGTCCTGGACAACGATCGCGATCCCGATCGAGGCGCTCGGTTGAGCATAGTCGAGGTGCCGCCGTCCAGCCGTCTTGGTGCCGCCCTTTCCGTCACGGCGGACGGAACCATTCGCTATGATCCGAACGCTTCGCGGACCTTGCGCGGACTGCCGCCGGGCGCACGCCGCGAGGAGCAGTTTCACCTATACGGTCGTCGACGAGACCGGCGCGCGCGGCTCGGCCAAGGTCATCGTCATGGTCACCGGCGAAGCCGGCGCAGCGCCGATGCGCACGGTCGCGTCGCGATCTGCCCGCGCCGCGACAACTGCCGCGCCGCCCGAGGAGATCGTGATCGATCTGGCGGCCCGCTTTTCAGACGCCGCACTGGCCGTCGAGGGGGGTGTGTCGTCCGTATCGGCCTGGCAAACAGCGTTCGTTGCGACCGGTGCGGAGCTCGCTGATCCGAACCGGGAGATCGAGGTGACCCTGGCAGAGATCGCCTGAGGACTGGGCTATGTCTGCCCACGGCGACGGCCAACGTCCGGCGACCGAGGCGCCGAAACTGCGCCGCTCCGTCGGCGAGACTGACGAGGCAGCCCTTTGGGCGGCGTTCGCCGGCGCCGACGATGTCGGTACGTTCTGCACCGCTTGGCTCGCCTTGCAGTGTCGGCTGATCGGCGAAACCCAGTGCGGTCTCCTGCTGCTGCAGGATGGCGAAGCGCGCTTTACGCCGGCTGCGATTTGGCCCGACCGCGCGCGCGACGTTACCCACCTTGCGCGCACCGCGCAGAAGGCGCTCGTAGAGCGGCGCGGCCTGGTCGAGCCGAGGGAGGATGATCGTGCCGAGGTCGCTTATCCGATCGAGGCCGATCGGCGGATCGAAGGCGTCGTCGTGCTCGAGGTTCGGGCGAGAGGGCCCGCCCTGCAGGCAGCTCTGCGGCAGCTTCACTGGGGAGCAGGCTGGCTTGAGGCGCTGTTCCGAAGACGTCAGGCGCACAGGGACGCAGACCAGATCGAGCGCAGTGCGCTCGCACTCGATTTGGTCGTGCTTGGGGGCGAGCACGATCGGCTGCGCGCCGCTGCGACCGCGATCGCGACGGACCTCGCCGCCCGGCTCGGTTGCAGGCGTGTGGCGATCGGCTTGCAGCGGCGGGGCGTGGTCCGGCTGATCGCGCTCTCGCACACCGCGTGGTTCGAAGCGGAGACGGAGACCGCGGCGGCGCTCGAGGCAGCGATGGAGGAGGCGCTGGACCAGGACTTGCCGACCGTCCTGCCCCCCTTGCCCGAGACGGCCCGACGCATCACCGTCGCACTTGCCGATCTTGCCCGCGCGTCAGGTGCACGCACGCTTGCCGTGGTGCCGCTAACCGCAGGGCCGCGCAGCATCGGCGCGTTGGTTGCCGAACGTGACGACGAGCCGTTCGATCGTGGTGCGCTGCAAGTTTTGGAGACGGCCGGACATGCCATCGGCCCCCTGCTCGCGGCGAAGGCGAGGGAGGACCGTCTCGTCTCGGGCCGAATCGTCAACGCGCTCAGCGATGCTGCGCGCGCCGTGCTCGGCCCTCGCCGGCCCGCGCTCAAACTGGCGGCGGCCACTGCACTGGCCGCCGTTGCCTGGCTTTCGCTCGCCACCGCCGAGTTTCGCGTCACCGCGCGCGCAGTGATTGAAGGCAGCGTGCAGCGCGCGGCCGTCGCGCCCTTCGACGGCTTCGTCGCCGCCGCGCCGATCCGCGCCGGCGACATCGTGGAGGAGGGCGAGGTCCTGGCCCGGCTCGATGACCGCGAGCTCAGACTGGAGGCAGCGCGCTGGCGGGCGGAACGCGAACAGCAGCTGCTGCGCTATCAGGAGGCGATCGGGCGCCAAGACAGGGCGCAGGCGCGCATCCTCGCCGCGCAGATTCGCCAGACGGAAGCTCAGATCGCGCTGATCGAGGGCAAGCTCGAGCGGGCGGCGATCCGAGCCCCGTTCCGTGGCGTGGTGATCTCCGGCGACCTCTCGCAGCAACTGGGCGCCCCTGTCGAGATGGGACGGGTCCTGTTCGAGATCGCTCCCCTTGATGCCTTCCGCGTGGTGCTGAAGGTGGACGAGCGCGATCTGCGCTACGTGCGACAGGGCCAGCAGGGCCGGCTCGTGCTGACCGGGCTTGCGACCGACGTCTTCCCGCTCGCCGTCACCAAGGTGACCTCGGTCGCCACGGCCGAAGAGGGACGCAACGTGTTCCGCGTCGAGGCTGATCTCGGCGCCGCAGACCCGCGGCTGCGGCCAGGCATGGAAGGGGTGGCGAAGCTCACGGTCGAGGATCGCGCCCTCGTCTGGATTTGGACGCGCAGCCTGCTCGATTGGCTGCGCCTCAGCCTGTGGGGCTGGCTGCCGTGACACACCCCCGCCCATGACGGTCCAGCCCTATTTCAGTCCTGACTGGCACCGCGTGGCGGACCTGCGCCCGCGGCTCCGTCCCCATGTCGCGATGCATCGCCACCGCTACCAGGGTCGCACCTGGTACGTGATCCAGGATCACCTTTCGGGTCGCTACCACCGCTTCACCCCGGCTGCCTATGCCTTCGTCGGTCTGATGGATGGGAAACGGCGAGTAGCCGAACTCTGGGCGGAGCTCGTGGAACGGCTCGGCGATGAGGCGCCGAGCCAGACCGAGGTGGTCACGCTTCTGGCGCAACTGCATGCCGCCGACCTGCTCGAGACCGACGTCGCGGCCGATGCTTGGGAGCTGCAGGAGCGGCGCAGCCGGTTGCGGCGCCGGCGGACCTTCCAACGCGTTGGCAACCCGATTGCCTTTCGGATCCCCCTTTGGAACCCGGATCCGTTCCTCCGCCGCACCCTGCCCGTCGCCCGGCTGCTGATCTCCCCCGTCGGCGCCATCCTGTGGCTCGCCGTGGTCGGCTCGGGGCTTGGCCTCGCCGTCATGCACTGGGAGCGTTTCGGTGCCGGACTCTCCGACCGTCTCCTGTCGGCGGAGGGGCTGTTGCTCACCGCCTTCGTCTTCCCGTTGCTGAAGCTTATCCACGAATTCGGCCACGGCTACGCGGCTCGCGCCGGCGGGGCGGCGGTGCGCGAGATGGGGGTGATGCTGATCGCCCTTGCCCCAATCCCCTACGTCGACGCGTCCGGAGCCGCGGCCTTCCGCAGCAAATGGAGACGCGCCGGGGTTGGCGCTGCAGGGGTGATCGCGGAGAGCTTCGTCGCTGGTCTCGCCATGCTGGCCTGGAGCCTCCTTGAGCCTGGGCCGGTCCCGTGCGGTTGCGGTTCACGTCGTGCTGGTCGCGGGTGTCTCCACCGTGCTGTTCAACCTCAACCCGCTGCTGCGATTCGACGGCTACTACATCCTCTGCGACCTTCTCGAGATCCCCAATCTGGGCGGCCGTGCCAATCGCTGGTGGGGCTGGCTCGTCGAGCGTCATGCGTTTGGCGCCGATGTCGAAGCCCCGCCGACCACGCCGTGGGAGCGCTTTTGGTTCGCGATCTATGCACCAGCGTCTTTTGTCTGGCGGATCGTCGTGCTGGTTGGCATCGCCCTGTTCGTGGCGCAGGAGTACGTCGTCGTCGGCGTTCTCCTCGCCCTTTCGGGGCTCGCCCTTGGCCTTGTCTGGCCGGCTTTAAAGGCGTTGTGGCACGTCGCCACCGCGCCTCGGCTCGCCTTGCACCGCGGCCGGGCGGTCGGCCTCACCCTCGGGGGGGTCGCTGCTTCCCTCGCAGCGCTCCTGCTCGTTCCCGTACCTCTGCGCACCGTTACCGAGGGCGTGGTCTGGCTGCCTGAGGAGGCGATCGTCCGCGCCGGGGCGGACGGCTTCGTTGTCGGCCTGCTGCAGCCGCCGGGCAGCTGGGTCGAGCCCGGCACCCCGCTCGTCGAGGCCGAGCATCCGGATCTTAGGGCACGGGAAGCGGTGCTGCGCGCTCAGAGCGAGGCGTTGGCGGCCAGGCTCGACTCCGAGCAGTTTGCAGACCGGGTTCGCGCCGCGGTCACGCGCGAGGAGATCGCCCTCATGGCCGCGGAGCTGGCTCAGGTACGGGAGCGGCTTTCCGCCCTGCGCACCATCGCTCAAGCAAGCGGGGTGTTCCACGTTCCGCGCGCCCAGGACCTTCCAGGCCGCTTCGTCAAGCGGGGGGACGTGCTCGGCTTCGTCTTGCCAGAGCGCGCCGTGCACGTGCGCGTCGTCGTGCCTCAGGCCGACATCGCGCTCGTGCGCGAGCGTCTGCGCGCGGTCGCGCTTGCGCTGCCTGGGCGGGTTTGGGAGCCAGTGCCCTCGCGCGTCCTGCGCGAGATCCCGGCTGCCTCGGAACGGCTGCCAAGCCGGGCGCTTGCGGTCGAGGGCGGCGGTCGGTTCGCCGCCGCGCCCGCAGCGGCAACGGAGCTGCCCAAGACGCTCGAGCGGCTGTTCCAGTTTGATCTCGCCCTGCCCGAGGAGGTTGCCGAAGTTGCATTCGGGGCGCGGGTGGCGGTGCGGTTCGAGCTCGGGGCGGAGCCGCTCGGGCTGCAATGGTGGCGTCGCGGCCGGCAGCTTCTGCTCGCCCGCCTTGACGTCTGACCCCGATGTGGAGCGCCTCGGCACGCCTCCGCATCCCCACGCTTTCCTCCGCCCATCGCAAGCCCTGGCGGAGTTCGGAACGCCGAGCTGGTCCCTACGCGGAGCGGGCCGAGGACGATCCGTGGCTTGTCGATCGTTTCCTGCTCGCGATCGGCGAGAGGGTGGCGTCGATTTCAGGCTGGAGGCTCCGTCGGCTTGCCCACTTTGCGGCGCGCGTCGAGGCGCAGGAGTCCGACCTTGCCGCCCTCTCCGATGCTGCGCTGCGCGAGGCGGGTCTCGCGCTCCGACCGCTTCTCCTCCGCCACGGGCTCCGCGACGATCTCCTCGCGCGCTGTTTCGCTTTGACCCGCGAGGCCGGACGGCGTCTGTTCGGCAAGCGTCTCTACAGTGTGCAGATCATGGGCGCGCGAGCGCTCGTCGAAGGCTGGCTTGCCGAGATGGCGACCGGAGAAGGCAAAACCTTGACCGCCGCGCCGGCTGCCGTCGCCGCCGCGTTGGCCGGCCTGCCCGTCCATGTCGTCACCGTGAACGACTATCTGGCGGAACGCGACGCGACGCAGCTCCGCCCGCTTTACGAGCTGTTTCGGCCTTTCCCTCGGGCTCTGCCTGCACGGGCAGTCGCCGAGGGAGCGGCGTCAAGCCTACGCGGCCGACATCACCTACGGTGCCAACAAGGAGATCGCCTTCGACTATCTGCGCGACCGGATTGCCCTCGGCGGGCGGCGCAGCCGTGCCGCGCGGGCGGTGGCCGATCTCGTTGGCGGCCGCGTCGGCGGCGAACCCCTCCTGTTGCGCGGTCTTGGCTTCGCCATCGTGGACGAGGCCGATTCGGTCCTGATCGATGAGGCGCGCACGCCGTTGATCATCTCGGCTGACGGCGGCGAGGCTGGGGACGACGCGGCCTACACTGCCGCTCTGGAGATCGCGTCGCGGCTGGCGGCTGGCGAGCATTTCACGGTGAGTGCGTCCCGTCGCGTGGTCCGGCTGACCGAGCAGGGCCGCGCGCGGGCCGAAGCGCTCGCCCGCCTGCGCTCAGGCCTGCTCGCGGTGCGCCGCGCGCGCGAGGAGCTGGTGGAGCAGGCTCTCGCCGCACTCCACCTCTTCAAGCGAGACCACCACTACGTCGTCGCCGAGGGTGAGGTGCGCATCGTCGACGAGCAGACCGGGCGGATCGCCGAAGGTCGGAGCTGGGAGCGGGGGCTCCACCAGCTGATCGAGACCAAGGAAGGACTTGCGGCGACGGCGCGGCGGCGCACGCTCGCGCGGATGACCTACCAGCGCTTTTTTCGCCGCTACCTCCGGCTGTCCGGCATGACGGGCACCGCGACCGAGGTGGCGGCTGAGCTGCGCGCGGTCTACGGGCTTGCGGTCGTGCGAATTCCCACCAACCGACCTTGCCTCAGGCGCGATCTCGGCGCGCGGCTCGTCGCCGACCAGGAGGCGAAGTGGCAGGCCGTGGCGGAGCGGGCGCGGAGCCTTCTCGCCGAGGGCCGGCCGGTGCTCGTCGGCACCCGCAGCATCGCTGCCTCGGAGCGGCTTTCCGCCGTGCTCGCCGCAGCAGGCGTGCCCCATCGCGTGCTGAACGCCCGTTTCGACCGCGAGGAGGCGGACATCGTCGCGCGGGCAGGGGAGAGGGGGGCGCTGACCGTGGCGACCAACATGGCGGGCCGCGGCACCGACATCGCTCTCGGCCCGGGTGTCGCAGCGACGGGCGGGCTCCACGTGATCGTCACCGAGTATCACGAGAGCCGCCGCATCGATCGCCAGCTCGTCGGCCGCGCCGCGCGCCAGGGCGACCCCGGCAGCTTCGAGGCCATCGTCGCGGCAGACGACGAGCTGTTCCGCCTTTTCGCCGGGCCCGCCCTGACCCGCCTTGTGCAGTGGGCGCCCTGTCGCGGCCTCGCGCTGCGGCTTCTGAGGCGCGTTGCGCAGACGAGGGCCGAAGCCCAGGCGGCGGCAGCGCGGCGGCAGACGATGCTGGCCGACCGGGAAATTCGCCGCTTTCTCGGCTTCGCAGGTCGGCCGGAATAGGGGCGCGCCTGCCCCTGGACCGGCACGCCGTTTCGCGCCAAGAGAGAGGGGGCATGAACGAGCTTTCGCCCACCACCCGCGCCTACGACCCGGCCGCGATCGAAGCCCGCTGGCAAAAGGCCTGGGAGGAGGCGGCGTGCTTCGCCGTCTCCGACGTGCCGGATCAGGCCAGGCCGAAATACTATGTGCTCGAGATGTTCCCCTACCCCTCGGGCCGCATCCACATGGGGCACGTGCGCAACTACACCTTGGGCGACGTGGTCGCCCGCTACAAGCGCGCACGGGGCTTCGCTGTGCTGCACCCGATGGGCTGGGACGCCTTCGGTCTGCCGGCGGAGAACGCGGCGCGCGAACGGGGCATCCACCCCGCGCGCTGGACCTGGGACAACATCGCCACCATGCGCGCGGAACTGAAGCGCATGGGGCTCTCGCTGGATTGGTCGCGCGAATTCGCCACCTGCGACCCTGCCTATTACGGCCACCAGCAGGCGCTGTTCCTCGACTTTCTGGAGAAGGGCCTCGTCGAGCGCAAGGAGGCCTTCGTCAACTGGGATCCGGTCGATCAGACCGTGCTCGCCAACGAGCAGGTGATCGACGGCAAGGGATGGCGTTCCGGCGCGCCGGTGGAACGACGCAAGCTTTCGCAGTGGTTCCTCAGGATCACCGCGTACGCCGAAGACCTGCTCGCTGCGCTTGACAGACTCGATCGCTGGCCTGAGCGCGTGCGCACCATGCAGCGCAACTGGATCGGGCGAAGCGAAGGCGCGCGCGTGCGCTTCCCCCTCGAGGCGCCGATCGGCGGCATCGACTCGGTCGAGGTTTTCACGACGCGCCCCGACACGCTGTTCGGCATGAGCTTCCTCGCGATCTCGGCCGATCATCCCCTGGCCGCCGCGCTTGCCGAAGGCGACGCCGGGGCTGCCGCGTTCATCGCCGAGTGCCGCCGCCTCGGCACCACGGAAGCGGCGATCGAGACCGCCGAGAAGCGCGGCCACGACACCGGGCTCCGCGTTCGGCACCCGTTCCTCGATCGCACCTTCCCGGTCTGGATCGCCAACTTCGTGCTGATGGAGTACGGCACCGGCGCCATCTTCGGCTGCCCCGCGCATGATCAGCGCGACCTCGACTTCGCCCGGCGCTACGGACTTTCCGTCACCCCCGTCGTGCTGCCGCCCGGGGCGGACGCCGCCTCCTTCGCCATCGGCGACGAGGCCTACGTCGGGGACGGAACCTTGATCAACTCCGCCTTCCTCGACGGGCTCGATGTTCCTTCAGCGAAACGGCGTATCGTGGAGGAGCTGGAACGGATCGGCTTGGGAACCGGAGCGACGCAGTGGCGTTTGCGCGACTGGGGCATCTCGCGCCAGCGCTACTGGGGCTGCCCGATCCCGGTCATCCATTGCGACTTCTGCGGTATCGTGCCGGTGCCGAAAAAGGATCTCCCCGTCCGCCTCCCCGAGGACGTCGACCTCTCGCGTCCGGGCAACCCGCTCGATCACCATCCGACCTGGAAGCACGTCGCCTGCCCCCGCTGCGGCGCGCCCGCGCGGCGCGAGACCGACACGATGGACACGTTTGTCGATTCCTCGTGGTACTTCGCGCGCTTCACCGCCCCGCACGCCGCGACACCGACGAACCGCGCGGCGGCCGATGCCTGGCTGCCCGTCGACCAGTACATCGGCGGCATCGAGCACGCCATCCTGCACCTCCTCTATTCGCGCTTCTTCACCCGGGCGATGCGCGACACGGGCCACCTCGGCCTCGCTTCCGGCGAACCCTTCGCCGGGCTGTTCACCCAGGGCATGGTGAAGCACGAGACCTACAAGGGGGCGGACGGACGCTGGCTTTACCCGTGGGAGGTGGAGAAGCGGGCGGATGGCACCGCCGTGCACCGCGAGACCGGGGAGCCCGTGACCATCGGCTCGGTCGAGGCGATGAGCAAGTCCAAGCGCAATACGGTGGACCCGGGTGCCATCATCGACCGCTTCGGCGCCGATACCGCGCGCTGGTTCATCCTCTCCGACAACCCGCCGGAACGCGACATGGAGTGGACCGAGGCGGGGGTCGCGGGAGCGCATCGGTTCCTCCGTCGCATCTGGTCGCTCGTCAGCGGGGCGCTCGCCTCCCTGCCGCCGCGTGGCGCGCCGGCGCCCCAGCCGATGAGCGAGGCCGCGCGGGCGCTTCGCCGCACCACGCACCGCACGATCGCTGCCGTGACCCAGGCCCTCGAGGGCTTCGCGATGAACGTCGCGGTTGCGCGACTGCACGAACTCGCCAACGCGATCGCCGATGCCCCGGTCGACGGCACCGATCCTTCGCTTGCCTGGGCGAGGCGCGAGGCGACCGAGGTGCTGGTCCGCCTCGCCTCGCCGATGATCCCGCATCTCGCGGAGGAGTGCTGGGCCATGCTCGCGCCGGGCGAGCCGATGCTCGCCGTCCTGCCGTGGCCGGAGCACGACCCCGCCCTCGCCGCGGCGGAAACGCTCACCATCGCGGTGCAGGTGATGGGGAAGCTGCGCGGCACGATCGAGGTGCCCGTGGGCGCCGACGAGGCGGCGGTGTTCGCTGCTGCCGAGGCCGAGCCCAACGTCGCGCGCGCCATCGCAGGCAAGCCCATCCGCAAGCGCATTCATGTCCCCGGCAAAATCGTCAACTTCGTGCTGTGAGCCGCGGCGACGGCTCGTCCTGTACGCTGCACTGGGCCTCGCCGGCTGCGGCTTCCGCCCCCTCTACGACGATCGCCCGCGCGGCAACGGCGTTCCCGCCGCCGCCGAGCTTGCCGCCACCCGCGTCGCCACCATTCCCGACCGCCAGGGGCAGATCCTGCGCAACGCCATCATCCAGCGTCTCGGCAACGGTCCTGGTGTTGCGCCGCGCCATGAACTGCGCGTGGCGCTGACCATCCGGCGCGAGCTCCTCGGTGTGCGGCGCGACGAGACGGCGTCGCGCCAGCGTGTGAACGCGACGGCCGACTTCACGCTCCGTCCGCTTCCCACGGGCGATCCCGTGTTCGCCGGACGCGCCCACGCGGTCGATGCCTTCAACATCGTTCCCAACGAGTTCTTCGCCGCCCAGCTTTCCGGCGAGGCGGCAGAGGCCCGCGTCGCCGAACGCCTCGCCGACGACATCGTTTCGCAGATCGCCGCCTTCTACGCGCGTCGCGCGGTCGGCACGTGAAGCTGGAGGGCCGGCAGGTCGGCGCCTTTCTCGCGGCACCGGGTGCGGTGCGGGGCGCGCTGCTCTACGGCGAGGACGAGGGGCTGATCCGCGAGCGGGCCGAGACGCTGGTCGGGGCGATCCTCGGCGCGCGCGAGGATCCGTTCCGGCTCTGTGTCGTCTCGCGCGAGGCGGCCGCCGCCGATCCCAGCCTGCTCGCGAGCGAGATGGCCGCGCTCAGCCTGACGGGCGGGCGGCGCTGCGTGCGCCTGCGCGGGGCGACCAACGCGCTCGCCGCCGCCGTCGAGGCGGCGCTCGAGGTGCCGGGCGATACGTTTCTCGTCGTCGAGGCGGGATCGCTGAAGGCGGGCGAGAAGCTGCGTAGCCTGTTCGAGCGGCGGAACGACCTGGTGGCGATCCCCTGCTGGCCGGAACGCGGGGCGGACCTCGCCGCTGCGATCGGCGAGACCTTGCGCGGGCTCGGCGTTTCAGCCGACGCGGATGCGCTCGGCTGGCTCGCCGAGCATCTCGGCGAAGATGGCGGAATCACCCGCCGCGAACTGGAAAAGCTCGCGCTCTACGTCGGCGAAGGCGGGCGGGCGGACGTTGCGGCGTGCGAGGCGGTGGTCGGGGATCATGCCGGGCTCGGCGTGGAGGACGCGCTGTTCGCCGCCGCCGCGGGCGACGTCGCGCGCGCTGACCGCGCCCTCGCCGCTGCCTTCGCTGCAGGCGCGAGCAGCATCGCTGTCGTGCGCGCCGCACTTCGCCACCTGCAGCGGCTCGCTCTCGCCTGCGCCGAGGGGCTCGCAAGCCTGCCGGCGAAGGAGGCGGCGCGGCGCGCCCGTCCGCCGGTGTTCTTCCGCCACGAGCAGGACTTCGCCCGTGCCCTTTCGCGATGGAGCGGGGACCGTGCAGCCCAGGCCGCCGACCGTCTGTTCGCAGCCGAACGCGCCTGCAAAAGCACCGGCATGCCGGATGCGCTGATCGCGCGTCGCGCCGTGCTTGAGATCGCCCTCACCGCAGCCCGGCGCTGAAGCCCCGGTCGTTTCGTTGCGCCTCTGCCTGCCGTGCGCTACCTTCGGCCGAGCCCGCTCCTGCAGGCGGGTGATAACCACGCGAGACGAGGGAGGACGAGATGACGGGCAACGAGGCTGATCTGCCCCGGCGGTCGCTGCTCGGCGGAGCGGCGGCGCTTGCCGTGCTGGCGGCGACGCGAAGGGACAGTTGGGCTGCCGCGCCGCGCACGTTTCTGCGCCCCCCGGAGTGGTATCGGTTCCGCCTGGGCGAGTTCGAGATCACCGTGGTCGGCGACGGCGATCTCGATCTCGGCGACCCCTCGGGCGGCTTTCCGGGTCATCCGAAGGACGACCTGACGGCGTTGCTCCGCGACCACCACCTGCCGACCGACAAGCTCGTCCTGCCGCAGAACTGTTTCGTTGTCAACACAGGGCGGCAGCTCGTGCTGTTCGACACCGGTGTCGGCTACACGCGACCCTTCGGCCCGAACACCGGCTTGCTGCTCGCCAACCTGCGTGCGGCGGGCATCCGCCCGGAGGAGATCGACGCCGTGTGCTGCAGCCACGGGCACATCGACCATGTCTGGGGCATCATCGGCGGCGACGGCAAGCCGAACTTCCCCAACGCGCAGGTGTTCATCAGCAAGGCGGATTTCGACTACTGGACGGACGAGGCGCGCGCCTCCGCCGCCGGCTGGGTCGGCACCTTCGTGCAGGGCGCGCGGCGCAACCTCCTGCCCGTGCGCGACCGACTGAGTTTTGCCGAGGACGGCAAGGAGGTGGTGCCGGGCGTGGTCGCGGTCTCCGCACCCGGACATACGGTGGGCCACACGGCTTACGCCATCCAGTCGGGCAACCGGGTGGCGATGTTCATCGGCGACATGGCCCACCACCAGGTGATCATGCTGAAGCGGCCGCTGATCGAGTTCGCCTACGACACGGATCCGAAGCAGTCGGCGCAGACGCGGCTTCGCCTCCTGCGCCAGATCGCGCGCGAGCGCACCACCGTGCTGTCCTATCACTTCCCCTTCCCCGGGGTGGGTCACGTCTCGGCCGACGGGGAGGGTTTCGCGTGGCACGCCCTGCCCTGGGGGGTGGACCTCTGAGTCGCCGCACCGGGCGGCCGCGCGTCGCGGGGCGACCTCAGCGCATCCGAACGTAGCTGCCGGGGGCTGGGCAAAGGGCCGGAAGCCCGGCCTTCCCCGGCACACGCGGTGCGACCCAGGCGCCGTTTCGGGCGGCGAGCCAGTCGAACCACGCTCCCCACCAGGAGCCGCTTCGCTGCTCTGCCGCCGCCAGCCAGGCCTCGGGGTCGAGATGGGCCTCGCCCGGACGGTGCGTGCGGATGCGATAGCGCCGCCGCGGATGATCCGGCGGCGAGACGATGCCGGCGTTGTGCCCGCCGTTGGTCAGCACGAAGGTGACCTCGCCCTCGGTCAGGTGGTGGATGGCGAACACGCTGCGCCAAGGCGAGACGTGATCCGTTTCGGTGCCGACCACGAAGAGGGGCGGGCGGATGTCGTTGGGGGAGACGGGCCGGTCGTCGACGATCCAGCGGCCGGCGGCGAAGTCGTTGTCGAGGAAGAGATGGCGCAGATACTCGGCGTGCATGCGCGCGGGCATGCGCGTCGCATCGGCATTCCACGCCATCAGGTCGGTCATCGGCGCCCGTTCGCCGAGCAGGTACTCGCGCACGAGCCGCGACCAGATCAGGTCGGCCGAGCGCAGCATACGGAAGGCGCCCGCCATCTGCCGGGCATCGAGGGTGCCGGTGAGCGCCATCTGGTCCTCAAGCCAGGCGACCTCGCTCTCGTCGATGAAGAGGGCGAGTTCGCCGGGCTGCGAGAAGTCGGTCTGCGCGGCGAGCAGGGTGAGGGTGGCGAGCCGATCGTCGCCGTCGCGCCCCATGGCGGCGGCGGTGATGGCGAGAAGCGTGCCGCCGAGGCAGTAGCCGAGGGCGTGCACGCGCACTGCGCCGCAGACGGTGCGGATAGCATCCAGCGCCGCCAGCACGCCGAGCCGGCGGTAGTCGTCCATGCCGAGGTCGCGATCCTCGGGGCCGGGGTTCTTCCACGAGATCGCGAACACGGTGAAGCCCTGCGCCACCAGGTGGCGGATCAGCGAATTGTGCGGCGAAAGGTCGAGGATGTAGTACTTCATGATCCAGGCCGGCACGATCAGCACCGGTTCGGCACGCACCCGATCCGTTGTCGGCGCGTATTGGATCAGTTCGATCAGCCGGTTGCGGAAGATGACCTGGCCAGGCGTGCAGGCGACCGTCTCGCCGACGCGGTAGGCCTCAGCGCCGACGGGAGGAAGGCCGGCGAGCTCGCGCGCCGCGTCCTCCGCCGCGTGCTGCAGCCCGCGCCACAGATTGCGCCCGCCCTCTGCGAGGGTGCGCTCGAGGATTTCCGGATTGGTGGCGATCCAATTCGACGGCGAGACGATGTCGAGCATCTGGCGCACGACGAAGGACACGACCTCCTCGTGGTGTCGCGAGACGCCGCGGACGCCGTGGGTGGCGACGTGCCACCACTGCTGGGCGAGGAGGAAACCCTGCGCGTAGAGGCTGAACGGCGCCACCCGCCAGCCCGGGTGGGCAAAGCGGGAGTCGCCCGGCAGGGGCGTGATGCAGGGCTCGGCCGAGGGGTCGAGCGAGCAGCCGGCGGCGTAGGTGGCAAGCCGCGCCGGCCGTGGTCACCGCCTTCACCGCGAGCATGGCCTGCCGCCCGGGTGCCGCCGCGAGATGCAGCCACCAGTCGGCGAAGGCGAGGGCGAGTGCGCCGGGCGAGATCCCGGCGGTCATGCGGGCGGCTGCGGCGCGCAGCACGCGGTCGTAGGCATCGCCGAGCCGCTCCATCGCTTGGCCGGGCGACGGGGCAGGCGAAGCCGCACGCGACCGGATCTGTTCGGATGGGGTCGAGGGTGGGGAAACGCGGTCATGGCGGCCCTGGCCGTGCTGGCGGATGCCCCCCTATCATCACGGCGGCGGGAGGGTGCCTTGACCGAGCGCAAGGGCGGCCGCGTCGCGCGGCAACGGTCGCGCCGCTGGGCAGGAGCAGATGACGGAACCGTCGCCCAACCGGTTCGGCTGGGTGGCCTCGCCGCAGAAGGGGCAGGCCAACACGTCGCCGCGCCGCGGCGCCAGGGGTGTCGGACGCGTCATGCCCGGCCCGGTGCGCGCCGGCTTCGATCGGGCAGCGGCGCGAGGGCGCGGATCCGTTCGGCGAGCGCTGCCGCCCCTTCCGCTTCGGCCAGCGCTGCGGCCCTGTCCCTGGCCGCCGTGAAGCCTGCCACGTAGCCGCCGTAGGTGGCGCGATCCAAGGCCTCGGCGATGGCGCTGGCCGGATTGCGTACGGCTGCGGGGTGTCTCTCCGGCATCGGTCACTTGCCCGGCGCCGGAACGGTTTCGGCGAGAGAGGAGAGCGCGGCGCTCGCCGCGTCCCGGACCCGGTCCACGCCGTCCACCGCGGCCGTCGCATCCCCCTCGGCGGCGGCTCGTTCCACTGCGGCGGCGGCCGCGGCGAGGGCCACCAGGCCGTAGTTCGCCGCATTGCCGCGCAACGCGTGCGCCTCCATGCGCAGCCGGCCGAGATCCCGCCGTTCGGCGGCCTCTCCGAGCGCGGCAAGCCGCCCGCGGACATCCTCCGCGCAGGCCTCGAGCAAGCTGCGCAACGTCTGGGGCTTGAGCCCTCGCCCGAGGGCGGCGAGGTGGGCGCGGTCGATGATGTCGGGCACCTCCTCGGGCGGCGGTTCGGTGCTGCCGGCCGGCGCAGACGCGGGGGCGGACTCCTCGGCCGGCCCGACTTGGTCGAACAAAGCCTCGCTCAGCATCCGCCCGGTCACCGGCTTGGCCAGGACGCCGTTCATCCCGGCCGCGACGAAGCGCTCGCGATCCCCGGCCATGACGTTGGCGGTCAGCGCGATGATCGGCACCGTGCCGGCAGGCGGCGGCAGCCGGCGAATCTCCCGCGTGGCGGCGAGACCGTCCATCTCCGGCATCATCAAGTCCATGAACACGATGTCGTAGGGACGGGAGGCCACCGCGTCCACCGCTTCCCGTCCGTTGCCGACCACGTCCACGTGATGCCCGTCCTTGCGCAGCCAAGTTGCGGCGACCAGCTGGTTGGCCGGGCTGTCCTCGGCGATCAGGACCCGGGCGCGGCGAGCCCGCCGGGCCGGCAGCGAGGGCTCTGCCGGCCGGTTCAGGCGCCGAGGTCGCCTCGTCGAGCGGCAGGACGAACCAGAACACCGCGCCGCCGCCCTCGCGCTCCGACGATGCCGATGCTGCCGCCGAGGAGTTCGACCAGGCGGCGGCAGATGGCGAGCCCCAGCCCCGTGCCGCCCGGCCGGCGCTGCCCCGCCGGCTCCATCTCGGCGAAGGGCTCGAACAGGTCGGCCTTTCGTTCCGGCGGGCACGCCGGGGCCGCGATCCGCGACGGCGAACCGGATCCTGCCAGGGTTCGCCCGCGCCGGGGCGGCGCGGCGAGAGCCGATCTCGACCCGGATGTCGCCGGCTTTGCGTGTGCTTGACCGCGTTTGACAGGAGGTTGAGCAGGATCTGGCGGATGCGTCCCGGGTCGCTGCGCACATGGGGGGGCACGCCGGGCCCGATCTCGACCTCGAGGGCGATGCCCGCCGCGAGGCAGGCCGGGCGGAAGAGGTCGACCACCGCCGAGACGAGCGGGGCGAGGGCGAAGTCGGTCGGCTCAAGCGCAAGCCGCCCGGCCTCGATCTTCGAGAGGTCGAGGATGTCGTTGATGATGTCAAGCAAGTGTTCGGCGCTGTCGCGCGCGGTCTCCACGTAACGTTTCTGTTCGGCATCGAGCGGCGTGTCGGCAAGGAGGCCGAGCGTGCCGATCACCGCGTTCATCGGCGTGCGGATCTCGTGGCTGACGATGGCGACGAAGTTGGATTTCGCCGCCGACGCCGCCTCCGCCATCGCGCGCCCGCGGCGGAGCTGCTCCTCGGCCTCGTGGCGATCGGTGACGTCGCGCAGGATGGCGACGAATCCGCCCGCCGGCAGGGGCGCAGTGCGGGTCTCGATCACCCGCCCGTTCGGCCGCTTCCGCTCCTCCGTGGTGTGCGTTCCCGCCCGCGCCTGGTCGAGACGGCGACGCACCTCGGTTTCCGTATCCGCCGGGCCGAACTCGCCCGCGCGGGCGAGGGCGCGCAGCATCTCCTCGTAGCGTGTGCCGGCCCTGAGCAGCTGCGGCGGCAGGCCGAGCAGGTCGGGCACCCGGTTGTTCCAGGTGACCAGGCGCAGGTTGCCATCGACCACGATCACCCCGTCGGCGAGTGCGGCAAACGTGGTCTCGAGCAGCTCGGTCTTGTCGTCGGCGAGGCGTTTCTCGCGGGCGAGCGCCTCGCTTTTCTCCGCAAGCGCCCGCCCTTCCGCGGCGAGCGCAGCCTCGCGCGCGCGCATTCGCTGCGCTTCGGCGCGCAGCCCGGCGAGCAGGATCAGCAGGCCGAGCGCGACCAGGGCCGCAATCGCGCCGCCTGTCGCCGCCGCAGGGGAGAGGCCCAAGAGGAGCGTGCGCTGCGCGATGGCGACCGCGGCGATCAGCGGCAGCTCCGCGAGATGGCGGAAGGCGACCAGCGTCCGCCCGTGCGCCGCCCCCTCGCCGAGGGCGATCACTCCCTCGGCGCGGGCGCGCAGGGTGTCGTAGAGGCCCTCCTGGACGAGCGGCGACCCGACCGGGCCAAGCCCGGGGCCCGAAGCGGCGAGAAGCCAGCCGTCGGAGCGGATGAGGACGGCCGTCGTTCCCTCTGCCGCGACCGCGGCCGGCAGGCGGCGGAAGAGCGCGTCGGGATCAAGATAGGCAACGACGAGCCCGCCGAAGGCCCCGCCGGGGCGGGTGATCCGGCGCGCGAGGGGGAGCGAGACCTCGCCGGTGAGCGGGTCGGGAACGGGGCGGCCGACCACGGCGCGGCCGGGATCGAACGCGAGCACGCTCCGGCTGATCTCGGCGAGATCGACCGCGACCCGCCCGCCGACGGGACCGAGGGTGGAGGCGAGAATTCGCCCATCCCCGTCCACCACGGCGAGGGCGCGGAGCGCCGGGGTCGCGCCCTCGGCGACGGCGAGCAGGGCCGCGGTGCCGATCGCGTCTGCCCGGCCGCCCGACTGCCGGGCCAGCCGTGCCGCCGCCTCGTCGAGCGGAACGAGGTGGCGACGCAAATGGTCCTCGAGCACAACCGCGGCGAGTTGGCCCTTCTCGGCCACCGCTTCCTCGGCCGCGATTTGGTCGCGTGCGAGTTGCACGACCATCGCAACGAAGGCGAGGACCACGAGGAGAAGGCCGACCGCAGCGACGCCGAACCGCCCGCCCCGACCGTTCATAGCAGCACGCGCTCCCGCCGCCTGCCCCCTCTGGTTGTCCTCACCCCGACTTCCCCATAAGGTGCGCCCGAAGCGCATGGGCGCGCAAGGCTCGCAGCGGTGGCGGGCCTTGGTTGGCGCAAGGCGGAGACACGATCCATGGGCAAGATCCGCGTCAAGAACCCCATCGTCGAGATGGACGGCGACGAGATGACGCGCGTGATCTGGGCGTTCATCAAGGAGAAGCTGATCCTTCCCTACCTCGACATCGACCTGAAGTACTTCGACCTGGGGATCCAGAACCGCGACGCCACTGATGACAGGGTCACGGTCGAGGCGGCGCATGCGACGCGCGAAATATGGTGTGGGTGTGAAATGCGCCACCATCACCCCCGACGAGGCGCGGGTGAAGGAGTTCGGGCTCAAGAAGATGTGGAAAAGCCCGAACGGCACCATCCGCAACATCCTCGACGGCACGATCTTCCGCGAACCGATCATCTGCCGCAACGTTCCGCGCCTGGTGCCGCACTGGGACAAGCCGATCATCGTCGGTCGCCATGCCTATGGCGACATCTACCGCGCGGCCGAGTTCCGCATCCCCGGGCCCGGGACCGTGACCATCACCTGGACGCCGCACGACGGCACGCCGGGCCTCGCGATGGAGGTGATCGACATGAAGGGCCCCGGTGTGGCGCTCGGCATGCACAACACCCGGGCCTCGATCGAGGGCTTCGCCCGCGCCTGCTTCAACTACGGGCTGATGCGCAACATGCCCGTCTACCTCTCGACCAAGAACACGATCCTCAAGGCCTATGACGGGCTGTTCAAGGACGTGTTCCAGGAGATCTTCGAGGCCGAGTTCAAGGAGGAGTTCGACCGCCGCGGCCTGATCTACGAACACCGCCTGATCGACGACATGGTCGCCTGCATGCTGAAATGGCGGGGCGGCTACGTCTGGGCATGCAAGAACTACGACGGCGACGTGCGAATCCGACGTCGTCGCGCAAGGCTTCGGCAGCCTCGGCCTGATGACCTCCGTGCTGCTCACGCCCGGACGGCAAGTGCGTGGAGTTGGAGGCGGCCCATGGCACGGTCACGCGCCACTACCGCGAGTATCAGGCCGGGCGAGAGACCTCGACCAACCCGATCGCTTCCATCTTCGCCTGGACGCGCGGGCTCGACTATCGCGGCAAGTTCGACGACACGCCCGAGGTGATGCGCTTCGCCGAAACCCTCGAGCGTGTCTGCATCGAGACCGTCGAGGCGGGCTACATGACCAAGGACCTTGCGGTGCTGATCGGGCCGCAGCAGCCTTGGCTGAACACCCAGGCCTTCCTCGACCGGATCGCGGCCAACCTGCGCGCGGCGATGGCCGCCTGGGAGACGAAGGCGGCGGCGGAGTGAGCCCGCCGGAGCCTGCGCACGATCGCGTCCCTCAGCCGGCGGCGAGACGGCGGAAGAGCGCCGCGTAGCGTTCGGCGGAACCGCGCCAGGAGACGTCGAGCCGCATCGCATTCGCCTGCACCGCCTGCCAGCTCTGGGCGGTGGCGGAACAGGCGCGCCGTGCGGCGGATCGCGGCGGCGAGGGCCGAGGCGGAGGCGGGTGCGAACATCACCCCCGTGCCGCAGCCCATGGAGAGGGCGGCGTCGTTGGCGTCGATCACCGTGTCAGCGAGCCCGCCCACGCGCGCGACCACGGGGATTGCTCCATAGCGTTGGGCGATGAGCTGGACGAGGCCGCAGGGCTCGAAGCGCGAGGGGACGAGCACGGCATCCGCCCCGCCGTAGACGAGCCGCGCCAGTGGCTCCGAGTAGCCGACGAACACGCCGACCCGGCCGGGATGGGCGGCGGCGGCGGCCTCGCAGGCCAGAGCCAGCGCGGGGTCGCCCTGGCCGAGAATCACCAGCTGGCCGCCGCCCTCGAGCAGACCGGGCAGGGCGTCGAGCACGAGGTCGATCCCCTTCTGCCAGGTCAGGCGGCCGACGAAGGCGAAGCATGGCCCGGACGCGCTGGGTGCGAGAGCGAACCGTTCGCGCAGCGCATCGGCGTTGGCGGCGCGTGGGCCAGGGGTCGTCGGCGGAGAAGCGCGCGGCGAGGTGCGGGTCGGTCGCCGGGTTCCACTCCTCCACATCAAGCCCGTTGCGGATGCCGAACAGGCTCTCCGCCCGGCCGCGCAACAGTCCCTCCAGGCCCATCCCGCCTTCCGGGGTCAAGATCTCCTCGGCATAGGCGGGCGAGACGGTAGAAAGCACGTCCGCATACCAAAGCCCGGCCTTGAGGAAGCCCACGCCGCCGTGGAACTCGACGCCGTCGATCGCGAAGGCTGAAGGGGGAAGCCCGAGCAGCGGGAAGAGGTCGGCCTCAAAGCGGCCTTGGAAGGCGAGGTTGTGCACGGTGAAGAGGGAGGGGATCGCGCGGCCCTCGGCGTGGCGCAAATAGGCGGGGGCAAGGCCCGCCTGCCAGTCGTGCGCATGCACCGCATCGACAGCGAGAAGGCGCGCAAGCCGCGCCGCTGCCGCGCCGAGGGCGGCGAAGCGCAGGCCGTTGTCCGGCCAGTCCGTCCCGTCGGGCGCGAGGTAGGGATTGCCCGGGCGGTCGAAGAACCGGGGGGCGTCGAGAGCGAAGAGCTCGAGCCCCGCTGCCCGTCCCCCTAGCAGGCGCGCGGGGCCGCCGGGGAGGTCGGTCCAGGCGGCGATCTCGCTCGCTCCCTCGAGCGCATCGGTCACCGCCGGATAGCCCGGGACGAGCGTGACCACAGCGATGCCGCAAGCGGCGAGGGCGGAGGGGAGCGCGCCGACCACGTCGGCGAGCCCGCCGGTCTTGACCAGCGGATAGATCTCCGAGGCGACCGCCAGGACGCGGAGGGTCACGGCCCGCTCGCCAGCCGGTCGATCATCGCCTGCGTGATGAGGCAGATCCCGCGCGCGGTGCGGCGGAACCGTCGCGCGTCCTCGACCGGGTCCTCGCCGACGACGAGGCCGGGCGGGATGCGCACGCCGCGGTCGACAACGACGTTGGTAAGACGGGCGTGCCGGCCGATGTCGACCTGGGGCAGCACCACCGCACCGGACAGCCGGGCGTAGGAGTGCACATGCACCCCGGTGAACAGGAGCGAACGGTGCACGAAGGCCCCCGAGATGATGCAGCCGCCCGACACAAGCGAGGAGATGGCCTGCCCGCGCCGACCCTCCTCGTCATGAACGAATTTCGCCGGCGGAACGACCTCGGCGTAGGTCCAGATCGGCCAGTTCTGGTCGTAGAGGTCGAGATCGGGCACCACGTCGGTGAGGTCGATGTTGGCCTCCCAGTAGGCGTCGATGGTGCCGACGTCGCGCCAATAGGGGGCGGCCTCGTCGCGCGAGCGCACGCAGGAGCGTTCGAAGGCATGGGCATAGGCGCGGCCGCGGCGCACGATCGCGGGGATCAAGTCGCGGCCGAAGTCGTGGGTCGAGGATTCGTCCGCCGCGTCGCGACGAAGCTCGTCGAAGAGGAAGCCGGTGTCAAAGACGTAGATGCCCATCGAGGCGAGCGCGAGATGGGGCGCGCCCGGCATCGGAGGGGGATCCGCCGGCTTCTCGACAAAATCGACGATCCGCCCGCTCCCGTCGACCGCCATCACGCCGAGCCCCGTCGCCGCCTCGCGCGGCACCGCGATGCAGGCGACGGTGACCTCCGCCCCCGACCGCACATGCTCCTGCAGCATCACCTCGTAGTCCATCTTGTAGACGTGGTCGCCGGCGAGGATGACGACGTGCCGCGGGCCGTGGTCGGCGATGATGTCGATGTTCTGGAACACCGCATCCGCCGTGCCGCGATACCACAGGTGTTCGGAGACGCGCTGCGAGGCCGGCAGGATGTCGAAGCTCTCGTTGCGCTCGGGGCGGAAGAAGGTCCAGCCGCGCTGGAGGTGGCGGATCAGGCTGTGCGCCTTGTACTGGGTGGCGACCGCGATGCGCCGGATGCCGGAATTGAGCGCATTGGAGAGGGCGAAGTCGATGATGCGCGACTTGCCGGCGAAGAACACGGCCGGCTTGGCGCGGCGATCGGTCAGTTCCATCAGGCGCGACCCGCGGCCGCCGGCGAGCACGAAGGCCATGGCGGTGCGCGCGAACGGTCCTTGGGTCGTCTCGCGGGCCTGCGCCATCCCTCCCGTCCTCCCTCCCGATCCATCCCGGATGCTACCGCGACCCGGCGAGGGGCCGGCAAGACGCCGCGCGCGGGCGCCTCAGGCGGCGTCCACCGGCATGGCGGGATGGGCGACCGGCTCCGCACTCGGCAGGACGCGGCGGGGCAGAGGGATGTCCCACACCTTGGCGGCGTAGTCGGCGATCGCGCGGTCGGCCGAGAACCAGCCCATGGCGGAAATGTTGCGGATGACCGCACGTTGCCACGCCGCCTGGTCCCGCCATAGCGCATCCGCCGCGCGTTGCGCCGCCCAGTAGGGCTCGAAATCGGCGGCCAGCATGAAGCGGTCCTCGCCGCGGATGGAATCCACCAGCACCCGGTAGCGCGCCGGATCGTCTGGGGACCAGGCGCCGGCGGCCAGCGCCTCGAGGACGGCGCCGAGCCGCGGCGACTTCGCGATCTCGGCCGCCCCGCCCACCCATTGCGCGCGCCGCGCCGTCACCTCCTCGGCGGAGAGGCCAAAGAGGAACATGTTCTCCTCGCCGATGCGCTCGGCCATCTCCACCGTTGCCCCGTCGCGGGTGCCGATGGTGAGCGCCCCGTTCAGCGCGAGCTTCATGTTGCCGGTGCCGGAGGCTTCCATGCCGGCGGTCGAGATCTGCTCCGAAAGGTCGGCAGCCGGAATGACCGCCTCGGCGATGGAGACGTTGTAGTTCGGGATGAAGACGACCTTCAGGAGGTCGCGCACGACGGGGTCTTCCGCCACCTTGCGGCCGACGTCGTGAGCGAGACGGATGATCAGCTTGGCCCGCCAGTAGGAGGCGGCAGCCTTGCCGGAGAAGATCTTCACCCGCGGCACCCAGGGCGCGCCGGGGTCGGCCTTGATCGCGTCGTAGAGCGCGATCGTCTCGAGCAGGTTGAGGAGCTGGCGCTTGTACTCGTGGATGCGCTTGATGTGCACGTCGAACATCGCGCCAGGGTCGAGCCGCACGCCGAGATCGCGCTTGAGCATGTCGGCGAGCGCCTGCTTGTTGCGCCTCTTCACCGCCGCCATCGCCGCCTGCAAACCCGCCTCCTCCGCGCGCGGACGCAGGGCCGCCAGCGCCTCGGCATCGTCGCGGAACGCGGGACCGATGGTCTGCTCGATCAGGGAAGCGAGCGGCCGGTTGGCCTGGAACAGCCAGCGGCGGAACGAGATGCCGTTGGTGATGCCGACGATGCGCCCGGGCGCGACGCGATCGAGGTCCTGGAACACCGTGCGTTGCAGCAGTTCCGTGTGCAGGGCGGAGACGCCGTTGGTGCGGTGCGAGCCGATGAAGGCGAGATGCGCCATGCGCACGCGCCGCTCCATGTTCTCGTGGATCAGCGAGACGGAGGCGACGAGGCGGTCGTCCTTCGGGAAGCGGGTGCGCACGTCCTCGAGATGGCGGGCGTTGATCAGGTAGATGATCTGCATGTGCCGCGGCAGCACCTTTTCCATCATCCACACCGGCCAGGACTCGAGCGCTTCCGGCAGGAGCGTGTGGTTGGTGTAGGCGATGGTGCGGCGGGTGATGTCCCAGGCGTCGTCCCAGGCGAGGCCGTGCTGGTCGATGCAGAGCCGCATCAGTTCCGCCACCGCGATGGCGGGATGGGTGTCGTTGAGCTGGATCGCCACCTTATCGGGCAGGGAGGAGAGGTCCTGGTAGACGCGCAGGTGGCGGCGGATCAGGTCCTGCAGCGCGGCGGAGGCGAAGAAGTATTGCTGGCGCAGGCGAAGCTCCTGCCCCGCCGTTGTCTCGTCGCCGGGATAGAGCACCTTGCTGATCGACTCGAGCCTGGCGCGGTGCGCGATCGCGCCCACGTGGTCGCCCTTGTTGAAGGCCTCGAGCAGGAGGGGGTCCGGAGCGCGGGCCGACCACAGCCGCAACGTGGTCATCGACCGCCCGCGCCACCCGACGATGGGGGTGTCGTAGGCCACCGCGAGCACGGTCTCGGCCGGCTGCCAGCGGTGGGGCCCGGCCGGGTCGGAGCCGAGGGGTACGGCCGCGCCGCCGAAGCCGATCTCGTGCGCGATCTCGGGCTTGGCGAACTCCCAAGGATTGCCGCAGTCGAGCCAGTCCTCCGGGTATTCGTGCTGCCAGCCGTCCGCGATCACCTGGCGGAACAGGCCGTGATCGTAGCGTATCCCATAGCCGAAGGCCGGGATGCCGAGCGAGGCCATGCTTTCGAGGAAACAGGCAGCGAGCCGCCCAAGGCCGCCGTTGCCGAGCGCAGCATCGGGCTCGGCCTGGCGCATCCGCTCAAGGGTGACGCCTAGGGGGGCCAGAGCGTCGTTCACCGCCTCGGTGAGGCCGAGGTTGTCGATGCTGTCGCGCAACAGGCGCCCGATCATGAACTCGAGGCTCAGGTAGTAGACCTGCTTGGCTCCGCTCTCGTAGGCGAGGCGGTTGGTCGCGATCCAGCGGTCAACGAAACGTTCGCGGATGGCGAGCGCTGTGGCGACGAACCAAGCGTGATCGGAGGCCGATTGGCTGGAGCGGCCGAGGTCGTAGGTCAGCTTGCGCACGATCGCCGCGCGCAGGGCCGAGGGGTCGATCGAGGCCATCGTGGCCGGTGTCGTCAGCGTATCCAAGACCCCTCCAATGCCATGGTCATGGCGCTCTCCAGCGCGTCGCTGCACCGCATCACCGGCATGATAGCCTCGATCGCGGGAGGGGGCGAAGTGCTCGCGGCCGCCTCAGCCGGCCGCGTCCACCTCCGCGCCGAGCAGCAGGGCGGAATGGGCGGGGATGCGCAAGGTCGCGCCTGGGGGCTCGCTGCCGGGCCGTTCCCCGGCTGCGGCGGTATCGACCAGGACCCGCCAAGCGAAGTCGGGCGGCGGCAGGCGCACGGTGCATGCCGTCTCGCCGCCGTTCAACACAAGGAGTGTTGCCTGCACCGTCCTGTCGTCCGCACGGGCGAGGCGACGGAGCACGATCAGGTGCCCCGGGGCCTGCCAAGCCTGCGGCGTCATCGGCCGGCCGTCGCAATCGAACCAGGCGATGTCGGCGACCCCGGGCAGAGGCTCGTCGATTCCGTGCGGGAAGAGAGGGGGGCGAAGGGGCGCCCAGTCGCGGCGGAGCGCGATCAGCCGGGCGACGAAGCGACGCAGGGCCTCGGCATCGGGCCGCGCCGCCCGCTCCCAATCCAGCCAGCTCGTCGGGTTGTCCTGGCAGTAGGCGTTGTTGTTGCCCTTCTGAGTGCGGCGAACCTCGTCGCCGGCCAGCAGCATGGGCGTGCCGGCAGCGGCGAAGAGGGTGAGCAGGAGGCCGCGGGCAATCGCCGCGCGGCGCGCGTCGATGCCTGCATCGTCGGTTTCGCCCTCCACACCCCAGTTGCGGCTGAAGTTGGCATCCCGGCCGTCGCGGTTGCCTTCGCCGTTCGCCTCGTTGTGCTTGCGTTCATACGCAGTGAGGTCGAACAGGGTGAAGCCGTCGTGCGCGGTGATGAAATTCACGCTCGCCCAAGGGCGACGGCCGGCGCGGTCGAACAGGTCGGCCGAGCCCGCGAGCCTCGCAGCGAGGTCGGGGCGGATGTGCGCATCGCCGGCCCAGAAGCGGCGGGCGGAGTCGCGGAAGCGGTCGTTCCACTCGCAGAAGCCGGGGGGAAAGCGGCCGAGCGCATAGCCGCCAGGGCCGAGATCCCAAGGCTCGACGATCAATTTCAGGGTCGAAAGGAGGGGGTCCTGGCGCAGGGCGGAGAGGAACGCGCCGGCCGCGTCGAAGGCGCCGTCGCGGCCGCGGGCGAGGGTGACGCCGAGGTCGAAGCGGAAGCCGTCGATGCCGTAGGCGGAGGCCCAGTGCCGGAGGCAATCGAGCGCCCACTGCAGCACGCGCGGGTTGGCGAGGTCGAGGGTGTTGCCGCAGCCCGTGACGTCGACGTAGCGGGCGCGGTCGGCACGGTCGAGCCGGTAGTAGGAGGCGTTGTCGAGCCCGCGCCAGGAGAGCGTCGGCCCGCGATGGTCGCCTTCCCCGGTGTGGTTGAGCACGATGTCGAGGATGACCTCGATGCCGGCAGCATGCAGCGCGCGCACGGCGGAGCGGAAGGCGGCGCGGCCCTCCCCCGCGGGCAGATAGCGGGGCTCGAGGGCGAAGTGGCAGAGCGTCTGGTAGCCCCAGTAGTTGACGAGTCCCCGCTCGAGCAGGAAGCGGTCGTGCAGGATCGCCTGCACGGGCATCAGTTCGATCGCCGTGACCCCGAGCCCGAGCAGATGGTCGAGGATCGCCGGATGCGCGAGGGCGGCCACGGTGCCGCGGATCGGCTCCGGGACGGCGGGATGGCGCAAGGTGAGCCCGCGCGCATGCGCCTCGTAGATGACGGTGCGGTCCCAGGGGATGCGCGGGCGGTCGTCCGGGGCCGCTTCGTCGGCCGTGACCACGGCCTTGGGCACGAACGGGGCGCTGTCGCGAGGGTCGGGCGCGCGCTCGCCGCCTGAGAGGGCGTCGTGCCAGCGCAAGGAGCCGCGGATCTGGCGCGCGTACGGGTCGAGCAGCAGCTTGGCCGGGTTGAAGCGATGCCCGGCCATGGGGTCGAAGGGCCCGTGCGCGCGCAGCCCGTAGACGAGGCCGGGCCCAGCGCCGGGCAGGTAGCCGTGCCAGACCTCGTCCGTCCACTCGGGCAAGGCGCAGTCGGGCCAGTTCGCTTTCGCCCCTCTCGTCGAACAGGCAGAGCTCGATGCCGGTCGCGTGGGCCGAGAAGACGGCAAAATTGACCCCCGCCCCGTCCCAGGTGGCACCGAGCGGCCAGGGACGGCCGGGCAGCAGGCGGTCGGGCAGCGGGAGCGGCATGCGTCGCCAGTTCACGCGCGCGGGCTGGCTCGGGCGCAACGCCGTCATGTCGGTGCGGGCTGGCCCCTCCCCATATCGCGGGCGATGGACCCGATCGCGCTCTACGTGCACTGGCCATTCTGTCTGTCACGCTGCCCATACTGCGACTTCAACGCCCATGTGCGGGAGCGCGTCGACGAGGCGCGCTTTCGCCGCGCGCTGCTCGCCGACCTTGCCTTCGAAGCGGCGCGCGTCGGGCCCATGCCGCTCGGTTCCCTTTTCTTCGGCGGCGGCACACCGTCGCTGATGTCGCCCGAGACGGTGGCGGCGATCGTCAACGCCGCGTACGCAGCCTTCCCGCCCGAAAGCGAGCCGGAGGTCACGCTTGAAGCAAACCCCACCTCCGTCGAGGCGGGGCGGCTTCGCGGCTATCGCGAGGCCGGGGTGAACCGGATCTCGCTCGGCGTTCAGGCGCTGGACGATGCCGCCCTCGCCTTCCTCGGCCGCCGCCATTCGGCCGCCGAGGCAGCCGCCGCGCTCGAGGCTGGGCGGGCGATCTTCCCACGCGCCTCGCTCGACCTGATCTACGCCCGACCCGGCCAGACGGCAGAGGCCTGGCGGGCGGAGCTGCGCGCCGCGCTCGCGTTCGGGCTCGATCACCTCTCGCTCTATCAGCTGACCATTGAGCCCGGCACGCCCTTCGCCCGCGCGCAGGCGCGCGGCGCGCTCGTGCTGCCCGACGACGACACCCAGGCCCTGCTCTACGCCGTGACGGAGGAGGAGGCGGGGCGGGCGGGGCTCGTCTTCTACGAGGTCTCGAACTGCGCGCGGCCGGGGGCGGAGAGCCGGCACAACCTCGCCTACTGGCGCTACCAGCCCTATCTCGGCATCGGGCCTGGGGCGCATGGGCGGGTGCCGCTCGCGGGCGGTCTTCTCGCCACCCGCCGGGTGCGCGCCCCCGAGGCCTGGATGGAGCAGGTCGAGCGCGCCGGGCACGGCATAGCCGAGGAGGAAGAGCTTGACCCGCTCACGCGGGCGCGCGAGGCGCTGCTGATGGGGCTGAGGCTCGCCGAGGGGGTGACGCCGGACCGGTTCAAGGCGGGCACAGGCCTGGCCCTTGAGGAGGCGCTCGACCCGCGGGGGCTGTCGATGGCGGAGGCCGAAGGCTGGCTGGTGCGGCGGCCCGACGGCGGACTGGCTGCGACGGCGGCGGGCCGGCTCCGCCTGGAGGCGCTGCTGCCCCTGGTCGTGCGCTGAGTGGCTCAGGCGGCTGGGGCGGGCGAGCTTTCGCCCGCGCGGCCTGCAGCACGGCGGCGAAGGCGGCGCGGGCGGTCGCCGCTGGGGTGGGCGAGCCCGAGGCCATGGCGACGACGATCGCCCCATCCATCAGGAGCAGGAAGACGTCCACCAGGGCTTGCGGGTCGCGCAGACCGGCCTCGCGGGCCAAAGACAGCAGGATGGGCGAGAGCCGCGCCTTATGGGCGGCGGCGACCCGGCGCGGTCCCTCGCCCGCGGCCGGCCCCTCGGCGATCGCGTTGAGGATCGGGCAGCCGCGGAAGCCTGGGGCGGCGAACCACTCGGCGAGGAGGTCGAAACCGGCGAGAAGGCGGTGTTCCGCCGGACCGCGGGTCTCGGCGAGGCGGGCGGCAAACCAGGCGCTCCAGCTGCGGCTGTGCCGATCGAGCACGGCCTCGACCAGCGCCTCCTTCGAGCCGAAGAGGCGGTAGAGCGTCGCCTTGGCGACATCGGCCTCGGCCAGGATCGCTTCGACCCCGGTGCCGGCGACGCCGCGGGCACAGATCAGGCGCTCGGCGGCGGCAAGCAGGCGAGCGCGGGCCTCTTCGGTGCGGGGATTGCGGCCTGGGGCTTGGTCTGGGGGTGCCGGAGCGATGGCCGAATCCTGGGCAGGCCGTGGATCGATTCGGGGCATGTGCCGCATGGGCTAGCAGTCTCCGGCGCGTGGGGAAAGGCTGACCTGACTGTTCTGTCTTTACCGCAGCCGTGGGCACGCGGCTTGCACTGTCGAAGACCGACTTGTCTGTCTGTCGCATACGGGGACTGAAAACAGATCTCTACGCAATCAGATGACGTATTGTGCTAGAAAGCCCGACTATGTTCGGCAGGCTCCGGCGTCGCAAGGCGCCACACCGATGACCCGACGCGGCAGTGGCGCCCACGTCCAGATCGAACTCCTTGTCGCACCGCTACCGTCGGGGCTCGGGCCCCGTTCTTGCCGACATCGCGCTCGAGATCGCCCCAGGCAGCCGGGTCGCGCTCATCGGCCGCTCCGGCTGCGGCAAATCCACCTTGCTCCATCTCATCGCCGGCCTCGCCACCCCTACGCTCGGCGCCGATCCACATCGACGGCCGCCGCGTGACGGGCCCCGACCCCTCGCGCGTCGTGATGTTCCAGGAGCCCTGCCTGCTGCCGTGGCTCACCGCCGCCCGCAACGTCGGGCTCGGGCTCTCCTTCCTCGGCCGTCGTGAGGGGCGGAGGGAGAAGATCGCCGGCTTGCTCGACCTCGTCGGGCTCTCCGCCTTCGCCGACCGCAACGCGCAGGACCTCTCGGGCGGTCAGCAGCAGCGTGTCGCCCTCGCCCGCGCGCTCGCCGTCGAACCCGACCTCTTGATGCTCGACGAGCCCTTCTCCGCCCTCGATGCCCTCACGCGCGCCGCCCTGCAGCGCGACGTGCGCGCCATCGCCGAACGGCTCGGCCTCACCCTCATCCTCGTCACCCACGACATCGCGGAAGCGGTCGCGCTGTGCGACCGCGCGGTGGTGCTCGCCGGCGAGCCGGGACGGATCGTCGCCGACCTCGCCTTCGATCTGCCGGCGGATCGTTCTCCCCTCGATCCGCGCTGTCGCCGAGGCGCGCGCCCGGCTTTACGCCGCCCTCGCCGGCGACCTGCCCGCCTCGGAGGCAGAGCCCGAAACCGCGCCCGCCGCTCCGTCTTCCGTCCGTCCCGCCGCCGCCGAACGGAGTCTCTCCCATGCCTGAGCAGCGCCTCCCCTCTCCTTGGGCCACCCTCTACGCCTCCGACTACGTGGCGCTGCCGCGGCGCGGCTTCCTCGAGGCGATCACCGCGGGCGGGGTGGCGGCCGCGCTCGCCGCCGGCGCGCGCCAAGCGCGGGCGTCCGATCGCGTGGTGCGCATCGGCTACATCCCGATCACCGACGCCACCGCCCTGCTCGTCGCCTATGCCAAGGGCTTCTTCCGCGAAGCGGGGCTCGAGGCGGAACGGCCCGTCCTGATGCGCGGCTGGGCTCCGCTCGTCGAATCCTTCGCCGCCGACCGGGTGAACCTCGTCCACTTCCTGATGCCGATTCCGATCTGGATGCGCTACGGCAACGGATTTCCGGTGAAGATCGTTGCCTGGGCGCACACCAACGGCTCAGGCATCGTGGTCGGGCGCAACTCGGGCATCGCCTCCTTCCGCGACTTCGCGGGCAAGCAGGTCGCGGTGCCGTTCTGGTACTCGATGCACAACATCGTGCTGCAGTACGCCCTGCGCGCGGCGGGGGTGCGTGCGGTGATCAAGCCGCAAGGAGCGGCACTCGGCCCGGACGAGTGCAACCTGCAGATCATGCCCCCACCCGACATGCCGCCCGCTCTCGCCGCCGGCAAGCTCGACGCCTACATCGTCGCGGAACCGTTCAACGCGCTCGGCGAACTCCGCGCAGGCGGGCGCATGCTGCGCTTCACCGGCGACATCTGGAAGCACCATCCGTGCTGTGTGGCCTGCGTGCGCGAGAACCGCCTGACCGACGATCCGGATTGGACCGATCGCGTCGTCACCGCGGTGGTGCGCGGCGCGATCTACGCCTCGCAGAACAAGCGCGAGGTGGCGCGGCTTCTGTCGCGCGACGGCGAGGGCTACCTGCCGGTTCCCGCCGACGTGGTCGAACGCGCGATGCTCGCCTACGACGACCCCGCCTATCGCAGTTCGGGCGCGATCAAGCACGCCGACTGGCAGGCGGGGCGCATCGACTTCCAGCCCTGGCCCTATCCGTCCGCCACCGAACTCATGGTGACGCTTCTGAAGGACACCGTGGTCGGCGGCGACGCCGGCTTCCTCGCCACCCTCGACCCGGCCTTCGTCGCGCGTGACCTCGTCGCCTACGAGCCCGTGCGCCGCGCGCTCGATCGTTTTCCGGACTGGATCAACGACGCCGGCGTGTCGCGCCCGGACCCGTTCGTCCGCGAGGAGGTGCTCGCGCTGTGACCGCGCTCGCCCTCCCGGCCGCGCGCCTGGCACCGCTTGCACTGCGCCGCGGCGCGATCCGACTCGCCTTGATCGCCTTCGGGCTTGGGGCAATCGGGCTCGCGTGGTGGCTGGGCGCGGCAGCGGTGGCGGCCAACCCGCGCACTGCGGCCTTCGCCGACTTCGCCCCGGGCCCCACCTTCGCCCGCTTCTGGCTGATGCTCGCGAGCGGCGAGGCCTGGGCGATGGCCGCGCCCTCGCTGACCCGAATCCTGTACGGGCTCGCGATTGCGATCGCGATCGGCGTGCCGGTCGGGATCCTGATCGGCGCTTCGTCCTCCGTCCGCACAGCGACCAACTTGCCGTTCCAGATCCTGCGCATGGTGAGCCCGCTCGCCTGGATGCCGATTGCGGTGCTCGCCTTCCGCACCTGGGATGAGGCGATCGTCTTCCTGATCGCGGTCGCTGCCGTCTGGCCGGTGCTGTTCGCCACCGCCGCCGGCTACCGCCGCATCAATCCGGCCTGGCTTCGCATGTCGCGCAACCTCGGCGCGCGGCCGCCCCATCTCCTCTGGTTCGTCATCCTGCCCGCGATCCTGCCCGACGTGCTGACGGGAGTTCGGCTCGCCGTCGGCATCGCCTGGGTGGTGCTGGTGCCGGCGGAATTCCTCGGCGTCACCTCCGGCCTCGGCTACGCGATCAACGACGCGCGCGACACGCTCGAATACGACCGCCTCGCCGCCACCGTGCTGCTGATCGGCCTGATCGGCTTCGGCCTCGATCTCCTCTGTCAGGAGGCGCAGGCGCGCGCCTCCTGGATCCGCGAACCCTGAGCGCCAACGACGGAGCAACGAACCATGAACGAAACGACCCCGCCGGCGATCCTCCCTTCCTGCCTCAGCCCGGGCGATTCGCCCGCCCCCGCCGGCGCGCCCGCCGCTTCCGGCTGCCTCACACCCATCGATCGCGAGGGGCTTTTGAAGCTCATCGAGTCCGGCAAGGCGAATCCAGGCGCGATCAAGACCCTGAAGTGCCGGACGGTGGCGGAAGGGAAGTTCCGCCACGCCAACTACATCCGCTCGCTTCCCCCCTACATCGTCGACGAACCCCCCCAACTCCTCGGCGACGACACCGCACCCAACCCGTCCGAAGCGACCCTCGCCGCCCTCGGCTCCTGCCTCGCGGTCGGCCTGCACGCCAACGCCGTGCACAAGGGCTGGACGGTGCGCAAGCTCGAACTCGAACTCGAGGGCGACCTCAACATCACCGCCGTCTGGGGCACGGGCGACACCTCGGACAAGCCGGTCGGCTTCACCGACGTGCGCGTGAAGGTGGACATGGAGTGCGACGCGCCCCCCGAGGAGGTCGCGGCGCTGATCGCGCACGTCACGCGCTGGTCGCCCGTCGCCAACACCTTCCTCAGGCCCGTCAACCTCACGGTCGCGCCGAAGTGAGCGGCTGGGGCGCGGCGGTCAACCCATTACGAGATCGGATCGAGGAGAGCGAACGATGCAGACCATCACCGTGAGCGATGCCGCCGCGCCCAAGCCTGTCACCCCTGAACTCAGCGCGACCGTCTCGGCGCTCGCCGACTCCGAACTTGCCCCCCTCGCGGTGCGCATCGACCGTGATGGTCTCTATCCCGAACCGTTCCTGCGCCGGCTCGGATCGGTGGGCGGCTTCCGTCCCGTCGCCGCCGCCGACCTTGCCGGCCAGGTCGACGTCATCGCGCGGGTGAGCGAGGTGTGCCTCTCGACGGGGTTTCTTGCCTGGTGCCAATCGGCGCTGATCTGGTACGTGCGCAACAGCCCCAACGCCGCCGCGCGCGAGGCTTGGCTCGAGCCGGCGGCCGCGGCGCGGCTGCTCGGCGGCACGGGCCTTTCCAATCCGATGAAGGCCTTCTTCGGCATCGAGCGGCTTCGGCTGAAGGCGCGCCGTGCCGGCGACGGGTTCATCGTCGACGGCACGCTTCCTTGGGTGTCGAACTTGGGCGAAGGCCATGTGTTCGGCACCATCGCGGAGTGCGTCGACGACGGCAGCAAGGTCTTCTTCCTCGCCGAGTGCGGCGCCCCCGGGAGTGGAGATCAAGCGTGCGGGGCCGTTCATCGCGCTCGAGGGCACGGCGACCTATGCGGTGCGCTTCAAGGAGGCGCCGATTCCCTACCGCAACGTGCTCGCCGACCCGATCGAGGGCTATCTCCCGCGCATCCGGGCGGGCTTCGTGCTGCTCCAGGCCGGCATGGCCTTGGGGCTGATCCGCGACTGCATCGCCATCATGCGCGAGGTCGAACCCGCACTCGGCCACGTCAACCGCTTCCTCGAGGTGCAGCCCGACGCGCTTGAGGCGGAGTGCGCGGCTTTCGCGCGCGAGGCCGGGGCGCTGGCCGAGGATCCGTTCGACCCCTCCCCCGCGCATTGGCGGCGGGTGATCGCGCTCAGGCTCGCCGCCGGCGAAGCGTCGCTGAAGGCGGCGCAAGCCGCCATGCTGCATGCCGGCGCGCGCGGCTATCTCGCCTCCGCCCGCCCGCAGCGGCGGCTGCGTGAGGCGCAATTCGTCGCCATCGTCACCCCGGCGACCAAGCAGCTGCGCAAGATGCTGCACGACCTCGACGACGGTACTGGCGTGCAGAGGCCACAGTAACGCCCTGGCGGTGCGCCGCCGCGGTCGATTCCGAGGAGGAACGCCCGTCACCCACCGAACAAGGGAGACGGAGATGGTCAAGACGCTGATTTCGCCCGCCGAACTGGCGGCCATGACCGACGCGGTGCCGATCGACACCCGCGCGCCGGAAGCCTTTGCCGCCGGCCACATTCCGGGTGCGGTGAACCTGCATGAGATCTTCACCTACCTCGCCACGTCGGACGCGGAGGGGCTGGCGAAGCTGCGCGGCACCTTCGCCGAGGCCTTTGCCTCCGCCGGCCTCTCCGGCGCGGAGACGGCGGTGCTCTACGAGCAGTCGATGAACACGGGCTTCGGCCAGTCCTGCCGCGGCTACTACCTGCTCACCTGGCTCGGCTACCCGAAGGTTGCGGTGCTGCATGGCGGGCTCAACGCCTGGGCGGCGGCGGGGCTGCCGATCACGACCGAGCCCACGGCTCGCGCCGCGGCGGCCTTCCCGCTCGGCGCCGAGCCGGCCCCGATCATGGCGACCAAGGCGGACATGCTCGCGGCCCTCGCCCGGCCCGAGGTCGCGATCCTCGACGTGCGCGACGTCGACGAGTGGATCGGGGAGTCCTCCTCGCCCTACGGCAAGGACTTCTGCCCGCGCAAGGGCCGCATTCCGGGCGCGCGCTGGATCGAGTGGTATCGCTTCATGAAGCCCACGCCCCAGGGGCCGATGTTCAAGGCCCCGGCCGAGATCCGCGCCGAGCTCGCCACCGTCGGGATCACTCCCGACACCCCCGTCTATCTCTACTGTTTCAAGGGCGCGCGCGCCTCCAACACCTTTGTCGCGTTGAAAGAGGCGGGGTTGAAGGACGTGCGGATCTACTTCGGGTCCTGGAACGAATGGTCGCGCGATCCGGCCTGCCCGATCGAGGAGGGGATGCCGGGCATCGCCGCCTACGCCGAGGCGGCCTAGGCCGTTGCCGGGCGGCGGCCGGCGGCGGCAGCACGACGGACTCGGCCGGCTCAGTCCGGCAGGATCGCGTCGAGCCGCGCGAGCGTCGCCGCCCAGTCGTGGCCGGCGCGCACGGCGTTCCGCGCTCGGTCGCCGAGCCCCGCGTGTCGTCCCTCCAGCACGGCACAAACCGCCTCGGCGGTCGCCTCGGCCCCTTCCGCGACCAGAAGGTCCCTGCCCGGAACCGCGCGCACGCCCTCGAACGCCTGCGGCGAGGCAATCACGGGACGTGCCATGGCCATCGCCTCCAACACCTTGTTCTGGATGCCTCGTGCGATGAACAAAGGCGCGACCGCGGCTGCGGCGTGGGCGAGGAAGGGGCGCACGTCCGGCACTGTTCCGGTCACATGCACGCCGGCATGTCGTCCGAGGGCCGACACCTGAGGGGCGGGGTTCGCTCCGACGATCCAGAATGCCGCGCGATCAAACCGCTGCCGCACCGCAGGCAGCACCTTCTCCGCGAACCACACCACCGCCTCGACGTTCGGGCGGTAGTTCATCGTGCCGGTGAAGACGATCGGGAGCGCCTCCGCCGGGAACGGATTGGGGTAGGGACCGCGCGGGTCGAAGCGGACGAGATCCACCCCATTCTCCACCCAGTCGACCCGGCCGGCCGTCTCTGGTGCAAGGGCGACGAAATGCCGCGCCTCGGCCTCCGAGACGAACAGGGTGCGCTCGAAGGTTGCTGCGGCCTGCCGCTCGAGACGCAAGAGCGTGCGCGCCTCGCGCTGCCAGACCAGCCGCAACGGACCCCGCGCCCCGGACGCGTACGCCGCCCACTTCGCCGAGTCGACATCCACCATGTCGAGCACGCGGAAAAGCCGCGAGGCGCGGAGAAGATACGGGGCCATGGCGGAGGAGTAGACGAAGGCCCTCTCCCAGCGGCCGGCGCGCAGCCCGGCCCCCACCCATCGGGCCAGCTCGGGATGGTAGAACCAGCCTTGCGACAGCGGCGCGCCGGGCCAGGCCCGCAGCAGCGCGCGCGCCGCTGACCCCAGCCGGCTGCCGACCGCGATCGCCCGCACCTCGCCGCACATTCGCGCAAGCAGCGGCGCGTGATCGCGATCGCGGGGATCGTCGACGAGGCAGCCGAGATCGACGGCGTATCGTTTCGCCAGATGGTCGAGGATGTGCCAAGCGCGGATCTTCTCGCCCTTGTCCGGCGGATAGGGGATGCGGTGGGCGAGGAAGAGGAGGCGGCGCGGCATCGGTGCTCTTTCCCCGGGCGGGTCTTACCCCGCTCCTAGCCCCCCGCGGGTTGCATCGGAAGCGCTTCGCTCGCGTCCGGCAGTTCCCTTCGCCCGCGTTCGCTGATAAGGGGCGGACATGGCGGCAACCGACCGTCTGTTCTCGCGCTTCTCGCGCTCGCGCGCGGTTCTGGCCGCCGACACGCTGGCCGCTGCCCTCTCCTGGCCGCTCGCGCTCGGCCTTGCCTCGCCGCCGGCACTGATCGCCCGCCCGCCGGTTGCCACCGCGCTCGAGGCGGGGGCATTTGCTCTTCTCTGTGCGGTCGCCTTCCTCGCCGCGCGCATCCCTCGCGTCTCCTGGCGCTATCTCGGCCTGGCCGATCTCTTTCGGGTGATCGGGACGGCGTCCCTCGCCGCCGTGCTGTTCGGGGTGGTGCTCGGCGGGGTCGGCCTTCTCGGCGGGTTCACGCCACTTCTGCCGGTGCTGCATGCCCTCGTCGTGTCCGCCCTGCTGCTCGGCGCCCGCGGCGCGTGGCGCGCAGCGGCCGACCGGCACGGCGAGGGCGAGGGGGCGACCCCCGTGCTGCTCGCCGGCGGCGGTGACGGGGCGGATCTCTTCCTGCGCGCCATCGCCCGCGAGGCCGCGCCCCGCTATCGCGTGGTCGGGCTGGTTACCGACGACCCGCAGCAGTCGGGGCGGCTGATGCACGGCGTGCGGGTGGAGGGCACCGTCGACGACATTGCCCATGCCCTGCGCAAGCTGGCCCGGAAAGGCAGGAGCCCGAAGCAGATCGTGGTCACGGGGCGTGAGATCGCGGGCGAGCGGCTCGAGCGTCTGCTCGACGCGGCCGAGGCAGCGGGCGTGTCGGTCGCGGTGATGCCGAGGCTCACCGATCTTCGCCCTGCTGCGCGCGGTGAGCCGGCGCGCATCGAGCTGAAGCCGGTCGCGATCGAGGACCTGCTCGATCGGCCCCAGCGTCCGCTTGATCGCGAGGCGATGGCGCGCCTCGTTCAAGGCCGGCGCGTTCTGGTCACCGGCGCGGGCGGCACCATCGGCGCCGAACTTTCCCGCCAGATCGCCGCCCTCGGTCCGGCAGAACTCGTGCTCGCCGAGAACAGCGAATTCGCCCTCTACGCCATCGATCTCGAACTCGCCGAGACCGCGCCCGAGGTGCCGCGCGTCTCCGTCATCGCCGACATCCGCGACCGAGAGCGCATCCTGGCCCTCTTCGCCCGCCACCGCCCGGAACTCGTCTTCCACGCCGCCGCCCTGAAGCACGTCCCCATCGTCGAGGCCAACCCGGCCGAGGGGATCCTGACCAACGTGCTCGGCACCCGCATCGTTGCCGACGCTGCCCGCCAAGGCGGTGCGCTGGCGATGGTGCTGATCTCGACCGACAAGGCGGTGAACCCGACTTCGGTGATGGGCGCGACGAAGCGGCTCGCCGAGATGTACTGCCAGGCGCTGGACCTGAAGGCGCGTGCGGACGGGCAGGGCACGCGCTATGTGACCGTCCGCTTCGGCAACGTGCTCGGCTCCACGGGCTCGGTGGTGCCGCTGTTCCGACGCCAGCTCGAGCGCGGCGGGCCGCTCACCGTCACCCACCCCGACATGCAGCGCTACTTCATGACCGTGCAGGAGGCGGTTGGCCTCGTGCTGTCGGCCACCGTGGTTCGGGTCAAGGACGAAGCGATCCCCGAAGCGGCGCGCCAGGGCGGCATCTTCGTGCTCGACATGGGCAAGCCGGTGAAGATCGTCGATCTCGCCCGGCGCATGATCCGCCTTGCCGGGCTTCGCCCCGAGCTCGACGTCGAGATCCGCTACACGGGGCTGAGGCCGGGGGAGAAGCTGCACGAGGAGCTGTTCCACGGGCGGGAGAGGCTCATCGAGCTCGGCATCCCCGGCCTGTTGATGGCGGCACCGCGCACGGTCGACCTCGCCATCGTCGCCCGCGCGATCGACGAGGCGGCGACGGCGGCCCGGGCGGGGCGCGACGCGGCGGCGCTTGCCATCCTTTCCGCGCTGGTGCCCGAATTCGCGCGCGGGGGCGAGGAGGCAAGCCGCATCGCCCCAGGTCTGTGATCGCCGCGCGGGCAGCGGGCGACCCGACGATCCTGGCCGGCCCACTTGCCGGCCGCAGACGACAGCCCTATCGCGCCGCCGAATGTTCCCTCTCGCCCCCGAGGCGGCGCTTCGCCACGCCGGCTTCTTCCTCGCCCTCGCCCTGCTGTCCGCCCTTTGCGTGCGGGCCGCCCTCGCTTGGCGTATCCTCGATGTGCCGAACCATCGCTCCGCCCATGCCCGGCCCATCGCCGAAGGGGGGCGGGATCGGGGTCGTGATCGCCACGCTGACGGGGCTTCTCGTTCAGTATCGGCTCGCCACCATCGCCCGCATCGAGGATGCCTATTTCGTCGCGGTCATCGTCGGCGCGACCGCGATCGCCGCTGTCTCGCTCGCCGACGACATCCTCTCCTTCCGCCAGCACTGGAAGCTCCTCGCCCAGGTGGCGGCGGCGATCGCGCCCCTGCCGTGGGGGCTTGCCATCGACACGCTTTCGCTGCCCTGGGTCGGGCCTGTCCCCCTCGGGTGGCTTGCCTCGCCCGTCACCGTGCTGTGGGTGGTGTTCCTCACCAACGCGATGAACTTCATCGACGGGCTCGATGGGATGTGCGCCGGCATCGCCTTCGTCGCCGCCCTGTTCCTCGCCGCAGTCGCGCTGGCCGAGGGCGGGGCCTTCGTCTACATCGCCTCTTTGGGCCTTGCCGCCGGCTGCGCTGGGTTCCTGCCCTTCAACGTGCCGCGCGCGCGCATCTTTCTCGGCGACGTCGGTTCGCAGTTCATCGGCTACCTGTTCGCCGTCCTCGCCATCGCCGCCGCAAGGTTCGACCAGGCGCGGGTGTCGCTCTACGTGGTGCCGCTCCTGCTTGCGGTGCCGATTTTCGATGTCGCCTTCACTCTCGCCCGCCGCGTGCTGGCTGGGGAGCGGCTTGCCGAGGCGCATCGCGGCCACCTCTACCAGGTGCTGGCGCGGACGGGCGTGCCGCCGCTTGCGGTCAGCGCGGTTTCGGTGGCGATGACGGCGGCGCTCGGCCTGGTCGCCTTCCGCTTCGTCTCCCTCTCCCCTCCCGCCAAGCTCGCGGTGATCGCCGGCGTGGCGGGCGCCCTTGCGCTCTACGCCGCCTGGGTGGCTCGGCGGGCCCGTCGCGTTGGTCTCACCAACTGGTCGGGGGCTTGACCAGTTCGAAGATCAGCCGCGGCAGGCCGGGCCCGATCCACTGTTCCGCCCGCCAAATGAGTCCGTCCTCGGCGCCGATCCAAAAGCGTTCGGTGAAGCGATCGCCCCGCTCCGTCCGACAGGTCTCCACCGCGCGCCACGTTGGGATCTGTTCGCCGAGGATGGTGATCGTTTCCTCCCCATCCTCTCGGCCTGCGCAACTGACGACAAGTCCCCACAGAGCGGGGGCGATGTCGACCAGCCGCAGATGCTCGCCGCCGGCGAGCGGTTTTGGCGGGAGGCCGTCGCGAAAACGGGTCTCGCTGATCGCGCCGGGAAGCCCGGCGACGGAGACGACGCGCCCCTGGTCGGTGGCGATCGCGACCCGGTCGGCGGTCAGCCAGATCTGCCGCCCGCCTTGCGTCGAGTGCAGGACGACGAAGGCCGGGCGGCGGCCGCCGAGGGTGACGAGGGCGCTGGCGAAGGGAAGGGCCATCGCCTCGGCGCGGGTGACGGGTGGGGTGCGATCGGGGGCCACGCTTTCGGCCAAGGCCTCGACCACGGCTCCGCCCGGAGTGTCGCCGCAGCCGGCCAGGAGGACAGCGAGGGCGAGGGCAGCAGAGCGAATCGGGCGTACGCCATGCCGCGAAGCTAGCACGAGGGGGATCACGCGCGCGGGAGGGGCGGCGGTCAATGCCTGGCGCGCGATCGGCGCTGCTGCTTTCGTGCGGGCGGACCGACCGGCGCTGCCGGAGAGCCATCGCTCGATGCCCCTCCGCCCTGGCCGCGAAGCGGCACCCCTGCCCTCCCTCGCCGCCGCCTGCCGGGTCTGGCTGACCTTCGGCCTCGTCTCGTTTGGTGGGGCGGCGGCGCAGCTCGCGCTCCTGCACCGGCTCGTCGTGTTGGAGCGGCGCTGGGTGAGCGAGGAGCGGTTCGCTCTCGGGCTTGCCCTGTCGCTTCTCCTGCCGGGGCCGGAGGCGCACAAGCTCGCGACCTGGCTCGGGTTCTGCCTGCACGGGGTGGTCGGCGGGCTTGCCGCGGGCGCTGCTGTTCCTCCTGCCCGGGCGCAGCTCGCGATCGCCGCGGCTTGGCCGCGTCTCTACGCCGCGCATGCACCAGGACGCCGGCGCTTTCCGCGCTGTTCTTTGGGCTGCGCGGGGCGGTGCTCGCCATCCTGGCGCAGGCGGTGGTCTCGCTCTCGCGCGCCGCGCTCTTCGCGTGCGTCGCGCGGTCGCGCTTGGCGGGTCGCGGCCTCAGCGTTTGCGCGGCGCCTTCCTGTCCGGCGTCTCCCCGCCCCGCTGGTCGTTGCTGGGGGGGGCTCGCCGTCGGCTCTCGTCGGCTGGGCAACGCTCGGACGCGATGCGGCCCGGGAACCTGCTCCGCTCGTCCGCGTTCCCCTGGCGCATGCCCGGGCAAGCAGCCGCCGTCGCGGCCGGCCTCGGGCTGCTTCTGCTGTGGGGCCTCGCCATCGTCGTCATCGCCGCTGCCGTGCGGGCGAGCGTCGGCGCAGCGATCATCGGACGGTTCTTCGCCGAGGTCTCCGTGCTCGCCTTCGGCGGCGCCTACGCCGTCCTCGCCTGGGTGGCGGAGGAGGCGGTCGCGCGGCGCGGTCTGGGTCGGCGGCGGCCGATCTGATCGACGGGCTCGCCTTTGGCCGAGACCGACACCGGGGCCCGACCATCCTTGGTGTCTGCAGTTCCTGGCCGTGGTCGGCAGGGGCGCGCGAGGGCGGGCTCGGCCTACGGCACGGCGCTCGGGTTGCATCGCCGTCTGCTGTGCTGTTCCTGCCGTCCTTCGCCCTGCTGCTGCCTGGCGGTGCCGGTCGGCGGACCGCCTCGCCGGCGAGCGGCCGCGCGCAGGGCGGGGCTCGCCGGAGCATTTCCGCCGCCGCCGGCCGGGCTGATCGCGAGCCTCGGGGCGACCTTCGCTCTGCTCGGTGCTGCCTCCGCGGCGTCGCGTGGGTCGGCCAGTCGGGCCGCTGCGCCTGCCGCTGCCCGGGGCGCCGGATTGGGCGGCGGTGGCGGTCGGCGGGGGCGGGTTTCGTTGCGCTCTGTTCGCCCTGCCGCCTTCGGCGTGGTCGGCACCCTGCGGCACATGCGCCGCGGCCGGCGTGCTGATCCGCAGCTCTCGCCCCTTGACAGCGACGGCGTGCCAGCGCATAGCGCGCGCCTCGTTTCGGGACGCGGGAGGGGCGAGGCTCCGCTGAGACCGCGGCCCCCTGGAGTGTTTGGGGGTGGGCGATGGCGAAGAAGGTCGTCGGCTACATCAAGTTGCAGATCCCGGCCGGGAAGGCGAACCCCTCCCCGCCCGTCGGCCCTGCGCTCGGCCAACGCGGCCTGAACATCATGCAGTTCTGCAAGGAGTTCAACGCCGCGACCCAGCAGATGGAGCCGGGCGTGCCGACGCCTGTGGTCATCACCGCCTATTCCGATCGAACCTTCACATTCGTCATCAAGACCCCGCCGAACACCTATTTCCTGCTCAAGGCGGCCAAACTCGAGAAAGGGAGCCAGACGCCGGGGAAGGGAGCCAAGGTCGGCAGGGTGACGACAAGCCAGCTGCGCGAGATCGCCAAGATCAAGATGCGCGACATGAACTGCTACGACGAGGAGGCGGCGATACGCATGCTGGCGGGCTCAGCGCGCTCGATGGGCCTCGAGGTGGTGGAGGGCTGAGGCGATGGCGCAAGCACAGGCCCGCACCGCCATCGCCTCCGGCCAGCCTGCCGTCCCGCCGCGTGCGGCGAAGGCCGGCAAGCGGCTGGCGTCGCTGTATGCGAGCTTCGACCGGAGCAAGGCCTACCCGCTTGAGGAGGCGGTGCGGCTCGTGAAGCAGAACGCGCGGGCGAAGTTCGACGAGACGATCGAGATCGCCATGAACCTCGGCATCGACCCCCGCCATGCCGACCAGGCGGTGCGCGGCATGACGGTGCTGCCGCACGGCACCGGCAAGACGCTCCGGGTCGCCGTGTTCGCCAAGGGGGCGAAGGCCGAGGAGGCCAAGGCCGCCGGTGCCGACATCGTCGGGGCGGAGGATCTCGCCGAGGCCGTGCAAGGCGGCAAGATCGAGTTCGACCGCTGCATCGCCACCCCGGACATGATGGCCCTCGTCGGCCGCCTGGGCAAAATCCTCGGGCCGCGCGGGCTGATGCCGAACCCGAAGCTCGGCACGGTGACGATGGACGTGAAGGGGGCGGTGCAGGCGGCGAAGGGCGGGCAGGTCGAGTTCCGCGCCGAGAAGGCCGGCATCGTGCACGCCGGCATCGGCAAGGCGTCCTTTCCCGAGGAGAAGCTGGTCGAGAACGCCCGCGCCTTCATCGACGCCATCATCAAGGCCAAGCCCTCCGGGGCGAAGGGCACCTACGTGAAGAAGATTTCGCTCTCTTCGACCATGGGGCCTGGGGTGCGGGTCGATCCCGCGTCGGTCGGGGTCTGAGCGGAGGGTTGCGCTCCCCGGGGACGGGGGCATACGGGTTCCGGCCGAGGGCTCGAGCTCTGCGGGCCGGAAAGCGGGCGGATCGAACCCCGATCCGCCCGATCCTGTCCGAGACCGCATGTGGGGGTGACCCCGTGAAGGGCCCTCGGGCCCGCAGGCGGTAGACAGGAGAAGCGGATCGAGAGGCGATGGGCGGACGAGCGATCGTCGTCGTCGCGGCTCGGTTCGGTCTTCTTCGTTCGGGCAGGCGAGCCGGGCGGCTCGGAGCGGGCGCAGGCCTGGGCCGGGCCGTCCATGGTTGAAGGTCGGCCTGTCCGGGCCGCTGTCCGGACAGGCCGGAGCGATGGAGACGGGACGTGGACCGTGCGGAGAAACGGGAGCTTGTGGCTTCGCTCTCCGCCACCTTCGCCTCCGTGCCGATCGTCGTCGTCACCCGCAATGAGGGGCTGACGGTGGCGGAGGTGTCGGAGCTGAGGCGGCGGATGCGCGAGGCCGGGGCGACGTTCCGGGTGACCAAGAACCGTCTCGCCGCTCTCGCCCTTCGCGGCACGCCGTTCGAGGCCGTCGTTCCCATGCTGAAAGGTCCGACCGCGCTCGCGTGGTCCAAGGACCCGGTGGCGGCGGCCAAGACGGTGGTGACGTTCGCCAAGGCCAACGAGAAGCTGGTCATCGTCGGGGGGGCGGTGGGCACCCGCACCCTCGACGCGGAAGGGGTCAAGGCACTGGCCGATCTGCCTTCGCTCGACGTGCTGCGCGCGAAGCTGCTCGGCGTGCTCAAGGCGCCCGCGGGACGGGTGGCGGGTCTGCTCGCCGCTCCGGCCGGCCAGCTGGCCAGGGTGATCGGCGCCTACGCGCGCAAGGACGAGGCGGCGTGAGCGGGGAAGCGGCGTCGCCCTGAGCAAAACGTGAACGCGTTGCCTGTGGCAAGCGGGTTGCGCGGCTGGACCGAACCGAGTGTAGAAGGGAATACACCGATGGCTGATCTCGCAAAACTGGTGGACGAGCTCTCGAGCCTGACCGTGCTTGAGGCCGCTGAGCTCGCGAAGATGCTCGAGGAGAAGTGGGGCGTGTCGGCGGCCGCCCCGGTGGCTGTGGCAGCCGTGCCTGGCGCGGCGGCGGCCGGTGCCGCTGCCCCTGCCGCCGAGGCCCCCCCGGCCCAGACGGAGTTCACCGTCATCCTGGCCAAGGCGGGCGACAAGAAGATCAACGTGATCAAGGAGGTGCGCACGATCACCGGGCTTGGCCTGAAGGAGGCCAAGGACCTGGTCGAGGGCGCGCCGAAGGAAGTCAAGGCGGGCGTGAGCAGGGAAGAGGCGGAGAAGATCAAGAAGATCCTGGAAGAGCAGGGCGCGACCGTCGAGATCAGGTGATCGGTCGCAACCGGATCCCGATAGCGGCTTCGGCCGCGGACGTGCGCCGGGCGGAGACAGGGTCCCTCCGCCCGGCCATCGGCTTTACAAGAGGGCGCCGCAGCGGCGGCGCGGGCCCTGATCTGGCCGCCTCTGCGGGCGGCGCCGGTTGCTCTGGCGGGAGAGCGGGTCGATGAGCGCATCGATGGTCGGATCGTTCACGGGCAAGAAGCGGATTCGCAAGAGCTTCGGGCGCATCCCCGAGGTCGCCCCGATGCCGAACCTGATCGAGGTTCAGCGCGCCTCCTACGAGGCCTTCCTGCAGATGCACGTCAAGCCCGACGCGCGAACGCACTCCGGGCTGCAGGAGGTGTTCAAGTCCGTCTTCCCCATCGACGATTTCGCGGGGCGCGGGCGGCTCGAGTTCGTGCAGTACGAGTTCGAGGAGCCGAAATACGACGTCGAGGAGTGCATGCAGCGCGGCATGACCTACGCCGCGCCGCTGAAGGTGCGCCTGCGCCTGATCGTGTGGGACGTCGACGAGGACACCGGCGCGCGCTCGATCCGCGACATCAAGGAGCAGGATGTCTACATGGGCGACATGCCGCTCATGACCGACAACGGCACCTTCATCATCAACGGCACCGAGCGCGTCATCGTATCGCAGATGCATCGTTCGCCGGGTGTTTTCTTCGACCACGACCGCGGCAAGACCCACTCCTCCGGCAAGTACCTGTTCGCGGCGCGCGTCATTCCCGTATCGCGGCTCCTGGCTTGATTTCGAGTTCGACGCCAAGGACATCCTCTACGTGCGCATCGACCGGCGGCGGAAGCTGCCTGTCACCACGCTGCTCTACGCCCTGGAGAGCGCGGCAACGGAGAGGCTGCGCGCCGAGCGCGAGGCGCGCGGCGAGACGCTCGAGCCCGGCGAGATCCAGGGCATGGACGCGGAAGAGATCCTCGCCACGGTCTACGGCCGGGTGGTGTTCTCGCGCGCGGCCAAGGGCTGGAAGCGGCCGTACGACGTCGAAGCGTTCCGCGGCGTCAAGCTGATGGAGCCTCTGGTCGATGCGCGGACGGGCCAGGTGGTCGCCGAGGCCGGCACCAAGCTCACCCCGCGCAAGGCGCGCCAGATCGCCGAGTCGGGCACGACCGAGGTTCTGGTCGGCCGGACCGACCTGATCGGGCGCTATGCGGCGGAGGACCTGGTCGATCCGACGACCGGCCTCGTCTACCTGGAGGCCGGCGAGGAGATCACGGACGCCGAAGCTGGCCGAGATCGAGGCAGCCGGCTTCGAGTCCCTGCCCACGCTCGCGATCGACCAGAACACCGGCCCGTGGCTGCGCAACACGCTCGCGATCGACAAGAACACCAACCGCGACGAGGCGCTGCTCGACATCTACCGCGTGATGCGCCCGGGCGAGCCGCCGACGCTGGAGACCGCGGAGGCCCTGTTCCGCGGCCTCTTCTTCGACCCCGAGCGCTACGACCTCTCGGCGGTCGGGCGCGTGAAGATGAACATGCGCCTCGGCTTCTCGCTGGATGAGGTGCCGGACACCGTGCGCACGCTGCGCAAGGCCGACATCCTCGCCGTGGTGCGCATGCTGCACGAGCTGAAGGACGGCCGCGGCAACATCGACGACATCGACAACCTGGGCAACCGCCGCGTGCGCTCCGTCGGCGAGCTGATGGAGAACCAGTACCGGGTGGGCCTGTTGCGCATGGAGCGCGCCATCCGCGAGCGGATGAGCTCGGTCGACATCGATACCGTGATGCCGCACGACCTGATCAACGCCAAGCCGGCGGCGGCGGCGGTGCGCGAGTTCTTCGGCTCCTCGCAGCTCTCGCAGTTCATGGACCAGACGAACCCGCTGTCCGAGGTGACGCACAAGCGTCGCCTCTCGGCGCTCGGCCCGGGCGGGCTCACGCGCGAGCGGGCGGGCTTCGAGGTGCGCGACGTCCACCCCACCCACTACGGCCGCATCTGCCCGATCGAGACGCCCGAGGGGCCCAACATCGGGCTGATCAACAGCCTCGCCACCTATGCGCAGGTGAACAAATACGGCTTCATCGAAACGCCCTATCGCATGGTGAAGGACGGCAAGGTCCTGCCCGAGGTGCGCTACCTCTCGGCGATGGAGGAGGAGAAGCTCGTCGTGGCGCAGGCCGACGTGCCGATCGGCCCCGACGGCCGGATCCAGGCCGAGCTCGTCTCGCGTGCGCAAGGGTGGTGACTATGCGATGGTGCCGCCCGAGCAGGTGACGGCGATCGACGTCAGCCCGAAGCAGCTCGTCTCGGTGGCGGCGGCGTTGATTCCCTTCCTCGAGAACGACGACGCCAACCGCGCGCTGATGGGCTCGAACATGCAGCGCCAGGCGGTGCCGCTGATCGAGACCGAAGCGCCCCTCGTCGGCACCGGCATGGAGGCGCCGGTGGCGCGCGACTCGGGGGCGACCATCGTCGCGCGCCGGCCCGGCGTGGTCGATCAGATCGACGGCGCCCGCATCGTGGTGCGCGCGACGCGCGAGGACGGCACCACGGAGGGCGTGGACATCTACCGTCTGCGCAAGTTCCAGCGCTCGAACCAGTCGACCTGCATCAACCAGCGCCCGCTGGTGAAGGTGGGCGACGTGGTGAAGGCCGGCGACATCATCGCGGACGGGCCCTCGACCGATCTCGGCGAGCTGGCGCTCGGCCGCAACGTGCTCGTCGCGTTCATGCCCTGGAACGGCTACAACTTCGAGGACTCGATCCTGATCTCCGAGCGGATCGTGCGCGACGACGTGTTCACCTCGATCCACATCGAGGAGTTCGAGGTGATGGCGCGCGACACCAAGCTCGGCCAGGAGGAGATCACGCGCGACATCCCGAATGTGGGCGAGGAGGCGCTGAAGAACCTCGACGAGGCGGGCATCGTCTACATCGGCGCCGAGGTTCGGCCGGGCGACATCCTGGTCGGCAAGGTGACGCCGAAGGGCGAGAGCCCGATGACGCCGGAGGAGAAGCTTTTGCGCGCGATCTTCGGCGAGAAGGCGTCGGATGTGCGCGACACCTCGCTCCGGCTTCCCCCGGGGGTGTCGGGCACCGTGGTCGATGTGCGCGTGTTCGCCCGCCGCGGCGTGGACAAGGACGAGCGCGCGCTCGCGATCGAGCGCGCCGAGATCGAAAGCCTGGCCAAGGACCGCGACGACGAGAAGGCGATCCAGGAGCGGAGCTTCCTCAACCGCGTGAAGGAGAAGCTCCTCGGCAAGACGGCCGCCTCCGGCTTCAAGGGACTGAAGGCCGGCACGCTGATCACCGAGGAGGTGCTGGCCGAGATCCCGCGCGGGGCCTGGCGCAACATCGTCGTCACCGACGATGCGACGATGGCCGAGATCGAGGCCTTGAAGCGCGAGTTCGACGAGGCGGTGAAGAAGCTGGAGGCGCGCTTCCTCTCCAAGGTGGAGAAGCTGCAGCGCGGCGACGAGCTGCCGCCCGGCGTGATGAAGATGGTGAAGGTCTTCGTCGCGGTGAAGCGCAAGCTGCAGCCGGGCGACAAGATGGCGGGCCGGCACGGCAACAAAGGCGTGGTGTCGAAGGTGGTGCCGATCGAGGACATGCCGTTCCTGGAGGACGGCACGCCGGTCGACATCGTGCTCAACCCGCTCGGCGTGCCGTCGCGCATGAACGTCGGCCAGATCCTGGAGACCCATCTCGGCTGGGCCTGCGCGGGGCTCGGCCGTCAGATCGGCGAGGCGGTGGACGCCGCGCGGCGGATGCGCGACTACGCACCGCTGCGCGAGAGGCTGAAGGACATCTACGGCGAGGAGATCTATCGCGAGCAGATCGAACCGCTGACGGAGTCCGAGCTCGACGAGCTCGGCGAGAACCTCCGTCGCGGCGTGCCGGTCGCGAGCCCCGTGTTCGACGGCGCGCGGATGGACGACATCGAGGCGATGCTGGAGAAGGCCGGGCTCGACCGCACGGGCCAGGTCTGGCTCTACGACGGGCGCAGCGGCGAGCGCTTCGAGCGCAAGGTGACGGTGGGCTACATCTACATGCTCAAGCTCCACCACCTGGTGGATGACAAGATCCACGCCCGCTCGATCGGTCCCTACAGCCTGGTCACGCAGCAGCCGCTTGGCGGCAAGGCGCAGTTCGGCGGTCAGCGCTTCGGCGAGATGGAGGTGTGGGCGCTCGAGGCCTACGGCGCGGCCTACACGCTGCAGGAGATGCTGACGGTGAAGTCGGACGACGTGTCGGGCCGGACCAAGGTGTACGAGGCGATCGTGCGCGACCAGGACACGTTCGAGGCGGGCATTCCCGGAAAGCTTCAACGTTCTGGTGAAGGAGCTGAAGTCGCTCGGGCTCAACGTCGAGCTCGAGACGCGCGGAGCCTAGGGCGGCCGCCTGGCCGAGGCGTGTCTGCCTGTTCCCGGTCATGATTTCGTTCGCGGAAGCATCGCTCGGGCGGTGAAGGCGAGGACGGGACGATGAACGAGTTGATGAAGATCCTCGGTCAGCAGGGCGGGACGCTGACCTTCGACCAAATCCGGATTTCGATCGCGAGCCCCGATCAGATCCGCTCCTGGTCATACGGCGAGATCAAGAAGCCGGAGACCATCAACTACCGCACCTTCAAGCCGGAGCGCGACGGGCTGTTCTGCGCCCGCATCTTCGGTCCGATCAAGGACTACGAGTGCCTCTGCGGCAAGTACAAGCGGATGAAGTTCCGCGGCATCATCTGCGAGAAGTGCGGCGTGGAGGTCACGCTCGCCAAGGTCCGGCGCGAGCGGATGGGTCACATCGAGCTCGCGAGCCCGGTGGCGCATATCTGGTTCCTCAAGAGCCTGCCTTCGCGCATCGGCCTGATGATGGACATGACGCTGAAGGAGGTCGAGAAGGTCCTCTATTTCGAGAACTATCTCGTGCTCGAGCCCGGCTTGACTGACCTCAAGCTGCATCAGCTGATCACGGAGGAGGAGTACCAGCGCAAGATCGACGAGTTCGGCGAGGATGCGTTTTCGGTCGGCATCGGCGCCGAGGCTCTGAAGGCCGTGCTCGCCTCGATCGACCTCAGCGCCGAGAAGACCAAGCTCCGCGCGGAATTGAAGGAAACGACCTCGGAGGCGAAGCGCAAGAAGCTCGTCAAGCGGCTGAAGCTGGTCGAGGCGTTCCTCGAAAGCGGGACGCGCCCCGAGTGGATGATCCTCGATGTCATCCCGGTCATCCCGCCCGAGCTTCGCCCGCTGGTGCCCCTTGACGGCGGTCGCTTCGCCACCTCGGACCTCAACGACCTCTACCGGCGCGTCATCAACCGCAACAACCGCCTGAAGCGGCTGATCGAGCTGCGCGCCCCCGATATCATCGTGCGCAACGAGAAGCGGATGCTGCAGGAGGCGGTGGACGCGCTGTTCGACAACGGCCGCCGTGGCCGTGCGATCACCGGCGCGAACAAGCGGCCGCTCAAGTCGCTCTCCGACATGCTGAAGGGCAAGCAGGGCCGCTTCCGCCAGAACCTGCTTGGCAAGCGCGTGGACTACTCGGGGCGGTCGGTGATCGTGGTCGGGCCCGAGCTCAAGCTCCACCAGTGCGGCTTGCCGAAGAAGATGGCGCTCGAGCTGTTCAAGCCGTTCATCTACTCGAAGCTCGAGAAGTACGGGCTCGCCACCACCATCAAGGCGGCGAAGCGGATGGTTGAAAAGGAGCGGCCCGAGGTCTGGGATATCCTCGAGGAGGTCATCCGCGAGCACCCCGTCCTGCTGAACCGCGCGCCGACGCTGCACCGCCTCGGCATCCAGGCGTTCGAGCCGGTGCTGATCGAGGGCAAGGCGATCCAGCTCCATCCGCTCGTCTGCACCGCATTCAACGCCGACTTCGACGGCGACCAGATGGCCGTGCACGTGCCGCTCTCCCTCGAGGCGCAGCTCGAGGCGCGCGTGCTGATGATGAGCACGAACAACATCCTGAGCCCGGCGAACGGCAAGCCGATCATCGTGCCGAGTCAGGACATCGTTCTCGGCCTCTACTACCTGTCCCTCGAGACGAAGGAGTTCGAGGAGGCCGATGAGAAGACGGCGCCAGCCTTCGGCTCGATCGGCGAGATCGAGCAAGCGCTCGAGGCGGGTTACGTCACGCTGCACACCAAGATCAGGGCGCGCCGTGAGACGGTCGATGCCGCCGGCAACCGGGTGTACGAGCGGGTGGTGACGACGCCGGGGCGCATGCTGATCGGGGAGATCCTGCCACGGCATCCCGACTTGCCCTATAGCCTCGTCAACCGTCAGCTCACCAAGCGCGCGGTGTCGGATGTGATCGATGCCGTCTATCGGCACTGCGGGCAGAAGGAGACCGTGATCTTCGCCGACCGTCTGATGGGTCTCGGCTTCCGCCATGCCGCGAAGGCCGGCATCAGCTTCGGCAAGGACGACATGATCGTTCCCGCCAACAAGCGCGAACTGATCGCCAAGACCGAAGCCGAGGTGAAGGAGTTCGAACAGCAGTACCAGGACGGGCTGATCACCTGGGGCGAGCGCTACAACAAGGTGGTCGATGCCTGGTCGCGCTGCACCGAGGAGGTCGCAGCGGCGATGATGAAGGAGATCTCCAAGAAGGAGAAGGGCAAGCCGATCAACTCGATCTGGATGATGAGCCACTCCGGAGCGCGTGGTTCACCCGCTCAGATGCGTCAGCTCGCCGGCATGCGCGGGCTGATGGCCAAACCTTCGGGTGAGATCATCGAGACGCCGATCATCTCCAACTTCAAGGAGGGGCTGAACGTGCTGGAGTACTTCAACTCCACGCACGGCGCCCGCAAGGGCCTCGCGGACACGGCGCTGAAGACGGCCAACTCCGGCTACCTCACCCGTCGTCTCGTCGACGTCGCGCAGGACTGCATCATCGTCGAGGAGGACTGCGGCACGGAGAAGGGGATCACCGTGCGCGCGGTCCTCGACGGCAGCGAGGTCGTCGCGCCCCTCTCGGAGCGCATCCTCGGGCGTACGGCGGCGCGCGATGTGCTCGACCCGATCAGCGGCGGCGTCCTCGTCCCCAGGGGCAAGCTGATCGAGGAGGCGGATGCCGATGCGATCGAGCGCGCCGGGGTGGAAAGCGTGTTCATCCGCAGCGTGCTCACCTGCGAGAGCCGTACGGGCGTGTGCGCCAAGTGCTACGGCCGCGACCTCGCGCGCGGCACGCCGGTGAACATCGGTGAGGCGATCGGCGTGATCGCCGCGCAGTCGATCGGCGAGCCGGGCACGCAGCTCACCATGCGCACCTTCCACATCGGCGGCGCGGCGCAACGCGGTGCGGAGCAGAGCCAGGTGGAGGCGGCGACGGAGGGCACGGTGACGGTGAAGAACCGCAACGTGGTCCTCAACAGCCAAGGCGTGGCCATCGTGATGAGCCGCAATTGCGAGCTCGTCCTGCTCGATGCGCAGAAGCGCGAACGCGCGCGCTACCGCGTGCCTTACGGCGCCAAGCTTCTCGCCGACGAAGGCACCCAGGTCACGCGCGGCCAGAAGCTCGCGGAGTGGGACCCATACACTCTGCCGGTGATCACCGAGAAGGGAGGCATCGTCGAGTATGTCGACCTGATCGATGGGGTGACCATCGTCGAACGTGTCGACGAGGCGACGGGGCTCTCTTCCAAGGTGGTGGTCGACTGGAAGCAGGCGGCGAAGGGGGCGGACCTCCGCCCGCGCATCGTGTTGCGCGATGAGAAGGGGGAGATCGTGCGTCTGCCCAACAACGCGGAGGCGCGGTACTTCCTCTCCGTCGAACTCGATCCTTTCCGTCGAGAACGGGCAGCGGGTGAACGCCGGCGACGTGCTGGCGCGCATCCCGCGCGAGAGTTCGAAGACCCGCGACATCACGGGGGGCTTGCCGCGCGTGGCCGAGCTGTTCGAGGCTCGCCGGCCGAAGGACCACGCCATCATCAGCGAGATCGATGGGCGGGTCGAATTCGGAAAGGACTACAAGGCGAAGCGCCGCATCGTGGTGAAGAACGACGAGACCGGCGAGGAACGGGAGTACCTGATCCCGAAGGGCAAGCACGTCTCGGTGCAGGAGGGCGATCACGTCCGCAAGGGCGACCCGCTGGTCGATGGGCCGCGCGTGCCGCACGACATCCTGCGCGTGCTTGGCGTGGAGGCGCTCGCCAACTACCTCGTCAACGAGATCCAGGACGTCTACCGGCTGCAGGGCGTGAAGATCAACGACAAGCACATCGAGGTGATCGTCCGTCAGATGCTGCAGAAGGTGGAGATCGAGGATCCGGGCGACACGACGTTCCTCGTCGGCGAGCAGGTCGACCGCATCGAGTTCGAGATGGAGAACGAGGCGCGCATCGCCGCCGGCGAGCGTCCGGCCAAGGCCTTTCCCGTCCTGCAGGGCATCACCAAGGCGAGCCTGCAGACGCACAGCTTCATCTCTGCCGCGTCGTTCCAGGAGACCACGCGCGTGCTCACCGAGGCCGCGGTTGCGGGCAAGGTGGATACGCTCGCCGGGCTGAAGGAGAACGTGATCGTCGGCCGCCTCATCCCCGCCGGCACCGGCAATGTGATGATGCGGCTGAAGGCGCTCGCCGCGCAGCGCGACAAGATCCGCGTCGCGCCCGGTCAGGCGCCGGCGCTGCCTGGGGCGGAGATGGCGGCCGAGTAGGCGTCCGCGCGCCGACGCTATGCGCCGGGCTGCGGCCTGTCCTGCGCGGTCCTGGCGGGGAGGGCGCGCTTGACGGCTTAGGCCGCCGTCGATAGGGTTCGCGCCTCGCGGTTGGCTCCGGTCACCGCAGCTGCTCAAGGGACGCGAACGACTCCGGCGCCGTCACCCCGAGGGGGCGACTTAGGTCGGGGTCCGAGGATGTGTGGCACGCGGCCGTCGCCTTCGGGCCGACGGCGGGCGTGGTTTGTTGTGAGGGTTGATTGACCGGGCCACCGGTGCGGCGTGAGGGATGGGATGCCGACGATCAATCAGCTGATCGCCAAGGGGCGTGAGGCGAAGAAGAGGCGCAACAAGGTTCCGGCGTTGCAGGGCTGCCCGCAGAAGCGCGGCGTCTGCACGCGCGTCTACACGACGACGCCGAAGAAGCCGAACTCCGCCTTGCGCAAGGTGGCGAAGGTTCGGCTGGTCAACGGCTACGAGGTGGTCTCCTACATCCCTGGTGAGGGCCATAACCTCCAGGAGCACTCGGTCGTGATGATCCGGGGCGGGCGCGTGAAGGACCTGCCGGGCGTCCGCTATCACATCTTGCGCGGCGTGCTCGACACGCAGGGCATTGCCAAGCGCCGTCAGCGCCGGTCGCTGTACGGCGCCAAGCGGCCGAAGTGAGCGGGGAGGCCTGAGCGATGTCACGTCGCCGCCGCGCGGAGAAGCGTGAGGTCCTGCCCGATCCGAAGTTCGGGGACGTCGTGCTGTCGAAGTTCATGAACGCCCTGATGTACGACGGCAAGAAGAGTGTGGCGGAAAGGATCGTCTACGGCGCCCTGGATACGGTGAAGCGCCGCATGGGCGGCGCGACTGACCCGCTCCGCGTGTTCCACGAGGCGATCGAGAACGTGAAGCCGGCGGTGGAGGTGCGAAGCCGTCGCGTCGGCGGCGCCACCTACCAGGTTCCCGTCGAGGTCCGGGCGGAGCGGCGACAGACCCTGGCCATCCGCTGGATCATCGAGGCGGCCCGCAAGCGTGGCGAGCACACGATGCAGGAGCGACTGTCCAACGAGTTGCTCGATGCGGCCAACAACCGCGGGGCGGCGGTGAAGAAGCGGGAGGACACGCATCGGATGGCCGAGGCCAACCGCGCCTTCTCGCACTACCGGTGGTAACGCGGACGAAACGGCAGACGGACGAGCGATAGGGAAGAGCCATGGCGAAGGCGAAGTTTGAGCGGACGAAGCCGCACTGCAACATTGGTACGATTGGTCATGTGGACCATGGCAAGACGTCGTTGACTGCGGCGATTACGAAGGTTTTGTCGAAGAGGGGTGGTGCGACGTATATGGCGTATGATCAGATTGACAAGGCGCCTGAGGAGCGTGCGCGTGGGATTACGATTTCGACGGCGCATGTCGAGTACGAGACGGCGAAGCGGCATTATGCGCATGTCGATTGTCCGGGCCATGCCGACTACGTGAAGAACATGATCACGGGTGCGGCGCAGATGGACGGTGCGATTTTGGTGGTTTCTGCGGCCGACGGTCCGATGCCGCAGACGCGGGAGCACATCCTGCTTGCGCGTCAGGTCGGCGTGCCGGCGCTCGTCGTCTTCATGAACAAGGTGGACATGGTGGACGATCCGGAGCTTTTGGACCTGGTCGAGCTCGAGGTTCGGGAGCTGTTGAAGTCCTATCAGTTCCCTGGCGACGAGGTTCCGGTGATCCGCGGCTCTGCGCTGTGCGCGCTGGAGGATCGCAACCCTGAGATCGGCGAGCAGGCGATTTTGCGGCTGATGGAGGCGGTGGACGAGTACATTCCGCAGCCGCAGCGGGCGAAGGACCGTCCGTTCCTGATGCCGATCGAGGACGTGTTCTCGATTTCCGGGCGCGGCACGGTGGTGACGGGTCGCATCGAGCGCGGCGTGGTCAAGGTCGGGGACGAGGTGGAGATCGTGGGGCTTCGTCCGACGCAGAAGACGGTGGTGACGGGTGTCGAGATGTTCCGCAAGCTTCTCGATCAGGGGGAGGCGGGGGACAACATCGGCGCGTTGTTGCGCGGCACCAAGCGGGAGGAGGTGGAGCGCGGTCAGGTGCTGGCGGCGCCTGGGTCGATCACGCCGCACACGCGGTTCCTGGCCGAGACCTACATCCTGACCAAGGAGGAGGGGGGCCGGCACACGCCGTTCTTCTCCAACTACCGGCCGCAGTTCTACTTCCGCACCACCGACGTCACCGGGGTGGTGAAGCTGCCCGAGGGGACGGAGATGGTGATGCCGGGCGACAACGTGCGCCTGGAGGTCGAACTCATCGCCCCGATCGCCATGGACGAAGGCCTGCGCTTCGCCATCCGCGAAGGCGGCAAGACCGTCGGCGCCGGCGTCGTCACCAAAATCGTCCAATGAGGGCGAGGACGGAGCGGAGGATGAGCGGCGGTCTCGCTGCGCGTGAGTGCGGGCGAGGCGCCGCCGAGTGAAGGCCACGATGGATAACCAGAACATCCGTATCCGGCTCAAGGCCTACGACCACCGCGTGCTTGACACGTCGACACGCGAGATCGTCAACACGGCCAAGCGGACGGGAGCGCGGGTGCGTGGGCCGATCCCGTTGCCGACGCGGATCGAGCGCTTCACGGTGAACCGCAGCCCGCACATCGACAAGAAGAGCCGCGAGCAGTTCGAGATCAGGACGCATCGCCGTCTGCTCGACATCGTCGATCCGACGCCCCAGACCGTGGACGCGTTGATGAAGCTCGACCTCGCCGCCGGCGTGGACGTCGAGATCAAGGTGTGAGGGGCGAGCGATGCAGCGGACAGGTGTGATCGCCCGCAAGCTCGGCATGACGCGGCTGTTCCGGGATGACGGGACGGATGTCCCGGTGACGGTGCTGTCGCTCGAGGAGGTGCAGGTGGTGGCGCACCGGACGGCTGATCGCGACGGTTACACCGCGGTCCAACTCGGAGCTGGCAAGGCGAAGGCGAAGAACCTGACCAAGGCGGAAAGGGGACATTTCGCCAAAGCGAAGGTGGAGCCGAAGCGGAAGCTCGTGGAATTCCGGGTCGATCCCGCGGCGATGCCGCAGGTCGGTGCGACGCTCTCCGCCTCGCACTTCGTGCCCGGGCAGCGCGTGGACGTCACCGGCACGACCAAGGGGCGCGGCTTTGCGGGCGCGATGAAGCGCTGGAATTTCCGCGGCCTCGAGGCGTCGCACGGCGTTTCGATCAGCCATCGCAGCCACGGATCGACCGGTAACCGTCAGGATCCCGGCAAGGTCTTCAAGAACAAGAAGATGGCCGGTCACTACGGGGTCGACCGCGTGACGGTGCTGAATCTCGAGGTTGCGAAGGTCGACGCGGAGCGAAATGTCATCATGGTGCGCGGCGCCGTGCCTGGTGCTCCCGGCGACTGGGTGCTGGTGCGCGATGCTGTGAAGCGCGCGCGTCCGGCCGAGGCCCCGGTTCCGGCGGGCCTCAGGGCGTGAGGGCAACGGCGATGAAGGTTCCCGTGATCACGCTGGCGAACGAGGCGGTCGGCGAGATCGAGCTGCCGGATGCGGTCTTCGGCGCCGAGCCGCGGCCCGACATCATGGCGCGCGTGGTCCATTGGCAGCTCGCGAAGCGTCGTGCCGGCACGCACAAGACGAAAGGCATGGGCGAGGTCAGCGGCACCACCAAGAAACCCTGGAAGCAGAAGGGTACGGGGCGTGCCCGGCAGGGGTCTTTGCGCAGCCCGCAGTTCCGCAAGGGTGGCGTGGTGCATGGGCCGGTGGTACGGGATCACGGCTACGCCTTGCCGAAGAAGGTTCGCCGGCTCGGGCTGGTCTCGGCGCTGAGCCAGAAGATGCGGGAAGGGAAGCTCGTGGTCCTCGATCGCGCCGTGGCCGACGGCAAGACCGCGGAACTTCGCGCCCGCGTTCGATCCCTCGGCTGGCGGTCGGCCCTGGTCGTCGACGGGGCGCAAGTCGACGAGGGTTTCCGGCGCGCCGCCCGCAACATTCCGGGTCTTGATGTCCTGCCGACGATCGGCGCCAACGTCTACGACATCCTCCGTCACGACGTGGTCGCGGTGACGCGGGAGGGTGTTGCCGGGCTTGTCAGGCGGCTTGCCCCTGACATGAGCGCTCAGGAGTTCTCGGGCATGAACGGCGAGACGAGGACGAAGCGGCCGTCCGGTCGGGCGGTCTCCGCCGAACGGATGTTCACGATCATCCGCAGCCCCGTGATCACGGAAAAGGCCACGGCGCTTTCCGCTGCCAATCAGGTCGTGTTCCGCGTGCCGCTTGACGCCACCAAGCCGGAGATCCGAGCGGCGGTCGAGACCCTATTCAACGTGAAGGTGCAGGCGGTGAACACGCTGATTGTGAAGGGCAAGATGAAGCGCTTCCGCGGCCGGCCCGGGCGGCGGTCCGATTGGAAGAAGGCGATGGTGCGCCTCGCGCCGGGTTTCTCGATCGACCTGACCAGCGGGCTCGCATGACGGCGGGAGAGGTGCGATGGCGTTGAAGACGTTCAAGCCCGTCACAGCGAGCCTGCGCGGGACGGTGCTCGTCGACCGGTCTGAACTCTGGAAAGGCAAGCCCGTCAAGGCGCTGACGGTCGGCAAGGCCTCGACCGGGGGGCGCAACCACCACGGCCACATCACGGTGCGGTTCCGCGGGGGCGGCCACAAGCGGGCCTACCGGCTGGTCGACTTCAAGCGTCGCAAGTTCGACGTGCCCGCGGTGGTGCAGCGGCTGGAGTACGATCCGAACCGCTCGGCCTGGATCGCGCTGATCCGGTACGCGGACGGCGAGCTCTCCTATATTCTGGCGCCGCAGCGGCTGAAGGCGGGCGACACGGTGGTGTCGGGGAAGCGGGTCGACGTGAAGCCCGGCAACGCGATGCCGCTTGCCGCGATTCCGGTCGGCACGATCGTGCACAACATCGAAATGAAACCGGGCGCGGGCGGAAAGATCGCGCGGGCTGCGGGGACCTACGCCCAACTGGTCGGCAAGGACGCAGGCTATGCCCAGATCAAACTCGCGTCGGGAGAGCTTCGCGTCGTGCGCGCGGAGTGCATGGCCTCCATCGGCGCGGTGTCGAACCCCGACCACAACAACGTGCAGATCGGCAAGGCGGGGCGCAGCCGCTGGCTTGGGCGTCGGCCGCACAACCGCGGCGTGTCGATGAACCCGATCGACCATCCGCATGGCGGTGGCGAGGGCCGCACCTCGGGCGGGCGGCATCCGGTCACGCCTTGGGGCAAGCCGACCAAGGGCGCGAAAACCCGCCACAACAAGCGGACTGACAAGCTGATCATCCGTCGGCGCAAGGTGACGAAGGGCTGAGGCGATGCCGCGTTCGGTTTGGAAGGGCCCGTTCGTTGACGGCTACCTGCTGGCCAAGGCGGAGGCTGTGCGCGCGTCCGGGCGGAACGAGATCATCAAGACGTGGTCGCGCCGCTCGACCATCATGCCGCAGTTCGTCGGATTGACATTCGGGGTGTACAACGGCCGCAAGTTCATTCCCGTGCAGGTGACGGAGCAGATGGTCGGGCACAAGCTCGGCGAGTTCGCGCCGACGCGCACCTTCACCGGCCATGCGGCCGACAAGAAGGCGAAGAGGGGCTGAGCGATGGGCAAGCCGGCACATCCTCGGCGTTTGGCCGACAACGAGGCGCAGGCGGTGGTGCGCAACCTCCGCGTCTCACCCCGCAAACTGAACTTGGTGGCGGAGATGATCCGCGGCCTTCCCGCCGCGCAGGCCCGAGCGGCGCTCACCTTTTCGAAGCGCCGGATCGCGCATGCGGTGCGCAAGGCGCTCGATTCGGCGATCGCCAATGCGGAGAACAACCACGGCCTCGATGTCGATCGGCTGACCGTGCGCGAGGCGACGGTCGGGCGAAGCGTGGTGATGAAGCGCTTCCATGCGCGCGGCCGTGGCCGCGCGGCCCGGGTGGAGAAGTGGTTCAGCCACCTGACGATCGTGTTGCGCGAGAGGCCGCAGGGCGAGGGTACGGCGGCTGCGAAGGGGAGGGGCTGAGATGGGGCAGAAGGTCAACCCTGTCGGGCTCAGGATCGGTATCAACCGGACGTGGGACAGCCGCTGGTTCGCCGACAAGGACTACGCCAAGCTCCTGCATGAGGACCTGAAGCTGCGCAACTTCCTGCGCGAGAAGCTTGCCCAGGCCGGAGTGTCGCGTGTCGTCGTGGAGCGGCCGGCGAAGAAGCCGCGCGTGACGATTTATGCCGCCCGGCCGGGCGTGGTGATCGGCAAGAAGGGTCAGGACATCGAGAAGCTGCGCCAGGAGCTGAAGGCGCTCGCTGGCAGCGAGGTCCAGCTCAACATCGTCGAGATCCGCAAGCCTGAGCTCGATGCGCTGCTGGTGGCGGAGAACATCGCGCAGCAGCTCGAGCGTCGCGTGTCGTTCCGGCGCGCCATGAAGCGGGCGGTGCAGTCGGCGATGCGGCTTGGCGCGCAGGGCATCCGCATCAACTGTTCGGGCCGGCTCGGCGGGGCCGAGATCGCCCGGATGGAGTGGTACCGCGAGGGGCGCGTTCCGCTGCACACCTTGCGCGCCGACATCGATTTCGGCCGGGCGACGGCGAAGACGACCTACGGCACCTGCGGCGTGAAGGTCTGGGTGTTCAAGGGCGAGATCATGGCGCACGACCCGATGGCGGTCGACAAGCGCCTGGCCGAGCAGGCGCCGCAGCGCTGACGGGACGAGCAGGGGAAGGAGAAGGCGCCGGACGGAGCAGGACATCGAGCGGTGCGGCAGGGGTGGCGCGCTGGAATACGCCGCCAGTCCTGGTGAGCCACCTGCGCGGGGACGTTCGGCGGAACGGATGCGACGACGATGCTGCAGCCGAAGAAGACGAAGTGGCGCAAGGCCCACAAGGGCCGGATCCACGGCATGGCGAAGGGCGGAACGAGCCTGAATTTCGGCTCGTACGGGCTGAAGGCGCTGGAACCCGAGCGCGTCACCGCACGGCAGATCGAGGCCGCGCGGCGCGCGATCACGCGTCAGATGAAGCGTCAGGGTCGCGTGTGGATCCGCATCTTCCCCGACATCCCGGTCTCGCGCAAACCGGCCGAGGTGCGGATGGGGTCGGGGAAGGGCAGCCCCGAGTTCTGGATCTGTCGCGTGAAGCCCGGCCGCATCATGTTCGAGCTCGACGGGGTTTCGCCCGAGGTGGCGCGCACCGCGCTGGAGCTCGCGGCTGCGAAACTGCCGATCAAGACCAAGATCGTCGCGCGGACCGGGTTGGAGGGCTGAGGCGATGACCAAGCCTGCGGAGCTCAGGGCGAAGACGACGGACGAGCTGAAGGAGATGCTGATCGCGCTTCGGCGCGAGCAGTTCAACCTGCGCTTCCAGCGCGCGACCGGTCAGCTCGAGGCGACGAGCCGGATCCGTGCGGTCCGGCGCGACATCGCCCGCATCAAGACGCTGCTGACCGAGCGTGCGCGGGCTGCAGCCGGCCAGGCGGCCTGAGCGGAGGAGGCGGGAGATCATGCCGAAGCGCGTGCTTACAGGGCGCGTCGTCAGCGACAAAATGGACAAGACGGTGACGGTGCTTGTCGAGCGTCGCGTGATGCATCCCGCTGTACAAGAAATTCATCCGGCGGTCGAAGAAGTATGCGGCGCACGACGAGGCGAACGTCTGTCGCGAGGGCGACACGGTGCGCATCCAGGAGTGCCGCCCGATCAGCAAGCGCAAGAGCTGGGTGGTGATCGAGCGCAACGGCGAGGCGGTTGCGCCGGTGCTGCCAGAGCTACGCTGAGGGGAGGGCGCGATGATCCATCCCGAAACCAATCTCGACGTGGCGGACAACTCCGGCGCGCGTCGCGTGCAGTGCATCAAGGTGCTGGGCGGCTCCAAGCGCAAGACCGCCTCGGTGGGCGACGTCATCGTCGTCTCGGTGAAGGAGGCGATCCCGAAGGGCAAGGTGAAGAAGGGGGACGTGCACCACGCCGTGATCGTGCGCACAGCCTACCCCGTGCGTCGGCCCGACGGGTCGGCGATCCGCTTCGATCGCAACGCTGCGGTGCTGATCAACAAGCAGATGGAGCCGATCGGCACGCGGATCTTCGGGCCTGTGGTGCGCGAATTGAGGGCCAAGAAGTTCATGAAGATCATTTCGTTGGCCCCGGAGGTGCTCTGAGATGGCGGCGAAGATCCGCAAGGGCGACCGCGTCGAGGTGATCGCGGGCGCCGACAAGGGCAAGCGCGGCGAGGTGCTGAAGGTGCTGCCGCGCGAGAACCGGGCCGTCGTGCAGGGGGTGGCGGTGCGCAAGCGCCATCAGAAACCCCGGGGCCTCGGTCAGCCGGGCGGGATCGTCGAGAAGGAAGCCCCGGTGCATCTGTCCAACCTGATGCTGATCGACCCGAAGACCGATCGCCCGACCCGTGTCGGCTTCCGCATCCTCGAGGATGGCCGCAAAGTGCGGGTGGCGAAGGTCTCGGGCGAGGTGATCGACTCATGAGCCAGACGGCCATGTCCGAGGAAAAGGCCCCGGCGGCGGCGCGGCCGAAGCCGAGGCTGCAGGTCCATTACGAGACCGTCGTGCGCGATCTCCTGGTGAAGGAGTTCGGCTACCGTAACCCCTTCGAGGTGCCGAAGCTCGAGAAGATCGTCATCAACATGGGGGTCGGCGAGGCGGTCGCCGACCAGAAGAAGCTCGACGCCGCGGTCGCCGAGCTCGCACTGATCGCCGGCCAGAAGCCGGTGAAGACGCGGGCGAAGAAGGCGATCGCCGGCTTCAAGATCCGGGCCGGCATGCCGATCGGGGCGAAGGTGACGCTGAGGCGGGCGCGGATGTACGAGTTTCTCGATCGTCTGATCACGATCGCGCTGCCGCGCGTGCGGGACTTCCGCGGCCTGCCGGGCAACAAGGGTTTCGACGGCCGGGGCAACTACGCGATGGGGCTGAAGGAGCAGATCGTGTTCCCTGAGATCAACTACGACAAGGTCGATAAGATCCGCGGCATGGACATCATCATCTGCACCACGGCGAAGACGGACAGGGAGGCCAAGGCTCTGCTGAAGGCCTTCTCCATGCCCTTCGTCAACTGAAGGCGCAGGCTTCGGAAGACCACCGGCGGGTGTCGGCAGGTCCGGAGGACAGAGGCGAATGGCGAAGACATCGGCGATCGAACGCAACAAGAAGCGGGAGCGGATGAGCGCAGCGCGATGCGGCGAAGCGCGCGGCGCTGAAGGCGGTGATCCGCAGCAAGGAGACGTCCCCCGAGGAGCGTTTCGCCGCGATGCTCAAGCTGGCGAAGATGCCACGGAACGGCTCGCCGGTGCGGGTGCGGCTGCGCTGCGCGCTGACCGGGCGCCCGCGAGGCAACTACCGCAAGTTCAAGCTCTGCCGCGTGATGCTGCGGGAGCTCGCCTCACAGGGGCAGATCCCCGGCATGATCAAGGCGTCCTGGTGAGGAGGGGGCGGAAATGAGCATGTCCGATCCTCTCGGCGACATGATCACCCGTATCCGCAACGCGCAGCGGGCGCGTCGCACCACAGTGCGGGCGCCGGCCTCGAGGCTGCACATGAACGTGCTCGAGGTTCTGAAGCGGGAAGGCTTCATCCGCGGCTATCGCGTGGTCGAGGTGAGACCGAACGTCCGCGAGCTCGAGATTGAGCTGAAATATTCCGAGGGCGAGCCGGTGATCAAGGAGATCACGCGCGTCTCCACGCCTGGGCGACGCGTGTACTCGAAGATCAAGGAGCTACCCCGGGTCTACAACGGTCTTGGCGTGTCGATCCTTTCGACGCCGCGCGGCGTGATGAGCGACGCGGAGGCCCGCGCCGCCAATGTCGGCGGCGAAGTGCTTTGCCGCGTGTTCTGAGGCGGGGAGGAGAGGGATGTCGCGCGTCGGCAAGTCTCCCGTTCCGCTGCCCTCGGGCGTGACGGTCGCGGTGGCCAACCGCGTGCTTACCGCCAAGGGCAAGCTCGGCGAGCTCAAGCTTGCTCTGCACGAAGACGTTGAGGCGGCGGTCGAGAACAACGCCGTGGTGGTCAAGCCGCGCACGGACACGCAGCGGGCACGGGCGATGTGGGGAACCACGCGCAGCCTCATCGCCGGCATGGTGAAGGGGGTGAGCGCGGGTTACGCCAAGGCGCTGGAGATCAACGGGACAGGCTTCCGCGCCGCCGTCCAGGGCAAGGATCTCGTGCTCAACCTCGGCTTCAGCCACGAGGTGCGCTACCCCGTCCCGCCGGGGATCAGGATCACCTGCGAGAAGCCAACCTCGATCAAGGTTGAGGGAATCGACAAGCGCCTCGTCGGCCAGGTGGCGGCGGAAATCCGTGCCCTGCGCCCGCCCGAGCCCTACAAGGGCAAGGGCATCAAGTACGAGGACGAGACGATCCTGCGCAAGGAAGGCAAGAAGAAGTAGGCCATGGCGAACCGTCTCGACGCGAGGGAACGGCGCAAGGCGCGCCTGCGCTTCCAGCTCCGCCTCAAGGGTGGCGGGCGGCCGAGGCTGTCCGTCTTCCGCTCCTCGAAGCACATCTACGCGCAGGTGATCGACGACAGCGTGGGACGGACGCTCGCTGCCGCCTCCTCGCTCGATCCCCAGTTGCGGGCGAGCCTGCGCACGGGCGCGGACAAGGTGGCGGCGGCCGCTGTCGGCCGCCTGGTGGCGGAGCGGGCGAAGGCAGCGGGGGTGACGAAGGTGGTGTTCGACCGGGGCGCCTATCTCTATCACGGGCGCGTGCGCGCCTTGGCCGATGCCGCGCGCGAGGGCGGCCTCGAGTTCTGAGCGCGGCGGAAGGGGATCGACAGCATGGCACGAGAGCCGAAAGAGAGCCGCGAGCGGGCCGAGCGTCGCGAGCGCGAGGGCGAGGAGCTCGTCGACAAGCTCGTCGCCATCAACCGCGTCGCCAAGGTGGTGAAGGGAGGCCGCCGCTTCTCCTTCGCCGCGCTGGTTGTGGTCGGCGACAAGAGGGGCCGTGTCGGGATGGGCAGCGGCAAGGCGCGCGAGGTGCCGGAGGCGATCCGCAAGGCGACCGATGCGGCAAAGCGGTCGATGATCCGCATCCCGATGCGCGAGGGCCGCACCCTGCACCACGACGTCGAAGGTCATTTCGGCGCCGGCAAGGTCGTGCTGCGCTCCGCCCCCGCCGGCACCGGCATCATCGCCGGCGGTCCGATGCGCGCCGTGTTCGAGACCATGGGCCTTGGCGATGTGGTGGCGAAGTCGCTTGGCACGAACAATCCGCACAACGTGGTGAAGGCGACCTTCGCCGCACTGAGGCGGGTGCAGAGCCCGCGCGCGGTCGCCGCAAGGCGGGGCAAGAAGGTGGCGGAGATCCTCGGCCGCCGGCCGGAGGCGGCGGAAGTGCGGGAGGGTGCCGATGGCTGAGACGGAGGCGAGGCAGGGCGACCAGGCGGCGAGCGGGGCACGCCTGCGCGTCACCCAGGTCGCGAGCCCGATCAAGCGCAAGGGCGATCAGCGCGCGACTCTGATCGGGCTCGGTCTGAACAAGATGCACCGCACGCGGGAACTCCCCGATACGCCCGCGGTGCGCGGTATGATCCGCAAGGTGGCGCATCTGGTCGAGGTGGAGGAGGTCCGCGCCTGACGCGGCCCGTCACGGGCGGCGCGGCGGCGCGGCGGGAGTGCCTGACGATGAAGCTCAATGAACTGCGCGACAACCCGGGTGCGCGTCGGAAGTCCAAGCGGGTCGGGCGCGGCATCGGCTCCGGCAAAGGCAAGACCTGCGGGCGGGGCGTGAAGGGCCAGAAGGCTCGCACAGGCGTCGCGCTGAACGGGTTCGAGGGCGGGCAGCTCCCCATCTACCGCCGCCTGCCCAAGCGCGGGTTCAACCCCCCCTCGCGAACCGCCTACAGCCCGGTGAACCTGGGACGGATCGAGGCGGCGATCGCGGCCGGCCGGATCGATCCCGCCCAGCCGATCGACGAGGCGGTTCTGCGTGCCGCGGGCCTTGTGCGCAAGGGCAAGCATGCGGGGGTGCGCCTGCTTGCGACGGGTCGGGTCACCCGCCCGTTGACCATCTCGGTCTCGTCGGCTTCGGCCGCCGCGGTCGCCGCGGTGGAGGCTGCCGGCGGCAGCGTGAGGACGGCGGCTGCCGGAGCCTCCGGCGGGAAGCTTCGGCTGATCGGGGCGCGTCCGGCGATCGGCGAAGTCTGCTGCGGCGACGCTCAACGGAGCCTTGGGGCCGGCGCGACCGGCTGGCGTTGCGATGCCTCGGCTACCCAGGCGTGTCTTGATCCCGCGCCCGGTCCGCGGGCACTGTCCGCCGTGCGGTCGCCCGACCGATGATCTGAGAAAGCGGAGCGTCCATGGCCTCGGCCGCTGAACAACTCGCCGCGAGCCTCAATTTCGGTGCCTTCGCCAAGGCGACCGAACTGAAGAGGCGCATCTGGTTCACCTTGGGCGTGCTCATCGTTTACCGCATCGGCACCTACATTCCCGTGCCGGGGATCGACGCGGCGGTGATGGCCGAGCTCGTTCGTGCGCACGGCGGCGGCATCCTCGGCATGTTCGACATGTTCACCGGCGGGGCGCTGGGGCGGATGACGGTCTTCGCCCTCAACATCATGCCTTACATCTCGGCCGCCATCATCATGCAGCTGATGACGGCGGCCTCGCCGACGCTGGAGGCGCTGAAGAAGGAGGGCGAGCAGGGGCGGAAGAAACTCAACCAGTACACCCGGTATCTCACGGTGCTGATCGCGACCGTGCAGGCCTACGGCATCGCGGTCGGGCTCGAGAGCGTGCGCGGAACGGTCGGACCCGCCGTTCCCGAACCGGGCTTCTTCTTCCGCTTCTCCGCCGTGGTGACGCTCGTCGGCGGCACGATGTTCCTGATGTGGCTCGGCGAGCAGATCACGGCGCGGGGGGTGGGCAACGGCATCTCGCTGATCATCTTCGCCGGCATCGTCGCCAACCTGCCTTCCGCCCTCGCCGCGACGCTGGAGCTCGGTCGCACGGGGGCGATCAGCACCTTCGTTCTTCTGTTCCTGATGATCATGGCGGTGGCGGTGATCGCGGCGGTGGTGTTCGTCGAGCGCGCGCAGCGGCGGATCGTCGTGCAGTATCCGAAGCGTCAGGTCGGCAACCGCATGTTCGGAGGCGACTCCACGCATCTGCCGCTGAAGATCAACACCGCCGGGGTGATCCCGCCGATCTTCGCCTCGTCGCTGCTTCTTCTGCCGGTGACCATCGCCGGCTTCTCCGGCGACGGTGGGCCGGAATGGCTGCAGCCCATCACCGCCGCGCTTGCGCATGGCCAGCCGGCCTACATGCTGCTTTACGCCGTCCTGATCGTCTTCTTCGCCTACTTCTACACGGCGGTCGTGTTCAACCCGGTGGAGACGGCCGACAACCTGAAGAAGTACGGCGGCTTCATTCCGGGCATCAGGCCTGGCCAGAACACGGCAGAATATTTCGATTACGTGCTGACGCGACTGACCACCGTCGGCGCGATCTATCTGGTCGCCGTCTGCCTGCTGCCGGAGTTCCTGATCGCGCGCTATGCCGTGCCGTTCTACTTCGGCGGCACGTCCCTGCTGATCATCGTCACGGTCACGATCGACACCGTGGCGCAGATTCAGTCGCACCTCATCGCGCACCAGTACGAGGGTCTCATCAGGAAGGCCCGGCTGAAGGGGATGAAACGATGAACCTGATCCTGCTGGGCCCCCCCGGGGCGGGCAAGGGTACGCAGGCGAAACGCCTCGAGGCAGCGCATGGGCTTGCGCAGATCTCCACCGGCGACATGCTTCGGGCGGAGGTCGCTTCGGGTTCCGCGATCGGGCAGCAGGCGAAGGCGATCATGGAAGCGGGCCAACTCGTGCCCGATGCGTTGATCACCGAGATGCTGGCACGGCGGATCGAGGCCCCCGACTGCGCCAAGGGCTTCATTCTCGACGGCTTTCCCCGCACCGTCGCCCAGGCCGAGGCATTGGATGCGATGCTCGGCGCGAGGGGCAAGACCCTCGACAAGGTGATCGAACTGAAGGTGGACGACGCCGCCCTGGTGGCACGTATCGCAGGGCGTTTCTCCTGCGCCAAGTGTGGCGCCAGCTATCACGACAGCTTCAAGCGGCCGAAGGTCGATGGCGTGTGCGACGCCTGCGGGGGGACGGAGTTCACCCGTCGCGCCGACGATCGGCCTGAAACGGTTTCCGCCCGCCTTGAGGCCTATCATCGGCAGACCGCGCCCTTGCTCCCCTACTATGCGGCGCGCGGCAAGCTTGCGACCGTGGACGGCATGGCCGAGGTGGACGAGGTGACGCGGCAGATCGAAGCTGTCCTCGCGGCCTGACGGCCGGAGAGACGGTCGAAAAGGGAGCTGGGTGGAACGCGCTCTCCGGCGTTGACAGGGGCTTCGGTGCGCGTATAGTCCCGCGCTCCGGCGGCCCAGGCGGTTGGCCTGGCCGCATTCGCTGTTGGAAAGCAAGGACGTGGCGTCGCTCGGGCCCGAGGCGTCGCCATGGGGGGCGCGGCCCCGGAATCGCCGCGCATCGGGCCAGGGACTGGAGTTCCGACGTGGCGCGCATCGCCGGTGTCAACATCCCGACCAATAAGCGCGTGACCATCTCTCTGCGCTACATCTACGGCATCGGTCCCAAGAAGGCGCAGGAGATCTGCGATGCGCTGAACATCCCGCCCGAACGCCGCGTCAACGAGCTCACCGACGAGGAGATCCTGCGCATCCGCGAACTGATCGACCGCAACTACCGCGTTGAGGGCGACCTTCGCCGCGAGGTGGCGATGAACATCAAGCGCCTGATGGACCTCGGCTGCTACCGCGGTCTGCGCCATCGCAAGGGCTTGCCGGTGCGCGGCCAGCGCACGCACACCAACGCCCGAACGCGCAAGGGCAAGGCGGTACCGATCGCCGGCAAGAAGAAGGTGACGAAGTGATGGGTGGTGGCGCTGCCCGTCCGGCTTCCCGCCGGTGCCGGTCTCATTGAAAGGATCTCGTCCCGGAACAGATCATGGCCAAGCAAGCCTCCGTCCGTCCGCGCAAGAAGGAGCGGAAGAACATCACCTCCGGCGTGGCGCACGTGAACGCCTCGTTCAACAATACGATGGTGACGATCACCGATGCGCAGGGCAACACGATCGCCTGGTCGTCCGCTGGCCTGATGGGCTTCAAGGGCAGCCGCAAGTCCACGCCGTACGCGGCGCAGGTCGCGGCCGAGGACGCCGGCCGCAAGGCGCGCGAGCACGGCATGGAGGTGCTCGAGGTCGAAGTGTCGGGCCCCGGGTCGGGTCGAGAGAGCGCGTTGCGCGCGCTGCAGGCGGTCGGGTTCCAGATCACCGCGATCCGCGACGTCACACCTATCCCGCACAACGGCTGTCGGCCGCGCAAGCGCCGGCGTGTCTGAGGGGGGTCGCGAGGGGTCGCGTGTCCGTCCCGCGTTCGGGCTCGGCGTGGGGTACGACGACGGCGGCAGACGTGGCCGCCGGTGAGCCGCGAGAGCGAGAGGCGCGAAAGGTCAGGCCGTGCTGCAGAGGAATTGGCAATCGCTGATCAAGCCCGCGAAGCTCGATATCGAGCTCGGGCATGATCCCAACAGGATCGCGACAGTCATCGCCGAGCCGCTGGAGCGCGGCTTCGGTGTGACGCTCGGCAACGCGCTGCGCCGGGTCCTGCTCTCCTCGCTGCAGGGCGCGGCGGTGACGGCGGTACAGATCGACGGCGTGCTGCACGAGTTCAGCTCGATCCCCGGCGTGCGCGAGGACGTCACCGACATCGTGCTGAACATCAAGCAGCTCGCTATCCGCATGCATTCGGAAGGCCCCCGGCGGATGACGCTGTCGGCCACTGGCCCCGGCGAGGTGCGCGCGGGGAAGATCCAGGCCGGGGCGGACATCGAAATCCTCAACCCCGATCTCGTCCTGTGCACGCTTGATGACGGTGCGAAGCTCGGCATCGAATTCACCGTCAATCTCGGCAAAGGCTACGTTCCTGCCTCCGAGAACCGTGCCGAGGATGCGCCGATCGGGCTCATTCCGATCGATGCGATCTACTCGCCGGTGCGCAGGGTCGCCTACAAGGTCGAGCCGACGCGCGTCGGGCAGGTGACCAATTACGACCGCCTGGTGATGACGGTGGAGACGAACGGCACGGTGACGCCGGAGGACGCCGTGGCGCTCGCCGCGCGCATCCTGCAGGACCAGCTGCAGCTCTTCATCAACTTCGAGGAGCCGCGGCAGGTCACGCAGGAGGAGACGCGCGAGGAACTCCCCTTCAACCGCAACCTCTTGCGCAAGGTGGACGAGCTCGAACTCTCCGTGCGTTCGGCGAACTGCCTGAAGAACGACAACATCGTCTACATCGGCGACCTCGTGCAGAAGACCGAGCAGGAAATGCTGCGCACCCCGAACTTCGGCCGGAAATCCCTGAACGAGATCAAGGAGGTGCTTGCAGCGATGGGGCTGAGCCTCGGCATGACCATTCCTGGCTGGCCGCCCGAGAACATCGAGGAGCTGGCCAAGAAGTACGAGCAGGAGCCGTTCTGAGAGCGCGTCAGGAGAGGGGGAGAGACATCGATGCGCCATCGTGTCGGCGGCCGCAAGCTCGGTGTGACCAGCAGCCATCGCGCGGCGATGTTCCGCAACCTCGCGATTGCTCTGTTCAAGCACGAGCAGATCACCACCACCCTGCCCAAGGCCAAGGCGCTGCGACCCTACGCCGAGAAGCTGATCACGCTCGGCAAGCGCGGTGGGCTCCATGCACGCCGGCAGGCCTACGCCCAGCTCCGCGACGACGCAATCGTGGCGAAGTTGTTCGGGCCTCTCGCCGAACGCTACAGCGCCCGCCCGGGCGGCTACACGCGCGTCCTCAAGGCCGGCTTCCGCTACGGCGACATGGCGCCGATGGCGGTGATCGAGCTTGTCGATCGCGATCCCGCCGCCAAGGGGCAGGACAGCGGGCCCAAGCCCGAGCCGCGCGAGGAGGATGCTGAGGAGGAGAAGGAGGACTGAGCGTCCTCCCTTCGCTGGCTGCATGCGCACGCAGTCAACTCCGCGATCGCTGCCGGGTGGCCCGAAGCCCTGACTTCCGCTGCGGACAACCCTTTCTCCTCGGGTCACGGGCCGAGCATTCGAGGGCCGGACCCGTCGAGCGCTTTTCGGCAGGGGTGACCGTTCCCGTTGCCCCCGCGGCTCGGCGCTCGCCCACCGGGACGAGGTGACACGCCCCCGACGGTGCCGATCCTTTCGCACTTCCACCTCGCCCCTGCAGCAATACGCATTCGGCTTGCGGCGGCCGAAGCTCGGCGGGCGCACAGGCTCTGGGGCACTGATCGCCTCAGCGCGATCGACCGGGCCGAGACCCAGAGACGATGGGCCACGGTGGGACCGCCCGAGCCGAGAGGCGCAGGCGCGCAGGCGATGTCGGACAGGAGGGGCCTGCGCCGGGCCCCCTCGACGAACGGCGAAACGGGCGGAGCCTGATCGACAGGGCGTGTCGATCAGCCTCCCCGGCCGGCGTCAGTCGGCGGTGATATTCGCTTCGCGCACCAGCACCGCCATCGCCTCGCGCCCTTCCCGCACGAAGCGCGTGAAGTCGCCTGGCGAGGATCCGATCGGGACAGCGCCGAGCTGGTCGAGCCGCGTCCGGATCGCTTCCTCCGCCAGCACCTTGGCGAGTTCCCTGTGCAGCTGTTCGACGATCGCGGCTGGGGTGCCCGCGGGGGCAAAGAGACCGACCCATTCGCTGACGTTGAAGCCCGGAAAACCGCTCTCGGCCAGGGTCGGCACGTCCGGGAAGGCGGGCAGGCGCTGCAGCACGGTGAGGGCGAGCATGCGGGCACGGCCGGCCTCGACCACTGGCCGGGTCGAGAGGACGGTGATCAGCGTGCCGTCGAGGGTCCCGCCGGCGAGGTCACGCGCGGCGGCGGCGCCACCGCGATACGGAACATGGGTGAACTTGACGCCGGCGGATCGTTCCAGTTGAGCAAGGGCCAAGTGGCCGGCCGTGGCGTTGCCCTGGGTGCCGATGCTGATCTCGCCCGGCCTGCGCCGCGCCGCCTCGAGGAGTTCACCGATGCTGTGCGCCGGGAAGTCGACCTTCACCGAGACGGCCTGCGGAAAGGTCGCGACCAAGCTGATGGGGGCGAAGGCGGTCGCATAGTCGAAGGGCAAGCCGCGCAGCAGGGACGGGTTCACGATATGCGACGAGGCGTCGTAGAGGAGCGTGTACCCGTCCGGGGCGGACTGGGCCACCGCTGCACCGCCGATCGAACCCGAAGCCCCCGTCCGGTTCTCCACCACGAAGGTGGTGCCGAGAAGCTCGCCCAAGCGCGGGAGGATGACGCGCGCCGAGCTGTCGGCCGCACCGCCGGCGGCGAAAGGGACGATGACACGGACCGGCTTTGCGGGCCACGGCTGCGCGCGAAGCGGACGGGGCAGCGCGACCACGAAGGGTGTCCCGAGCAAGGCACGGCGACTGAGCCGCATGACGTCCTCCTCCGACATCGGTCAACTTATTACGCGATCTCAGCCGCGGCAGGCGTGCCTGTCCAGAGCCGGGCCGCTTCGGCGCCGGAGCAGCGGCCGATCCGGGCGGTTGCCTCTGGGAGTGGACCCCCCTCGCGCCGATGCCTGCGAGCACCGTCGCGCACGCGGACGATTCCCGCCGTGCTTGATCTGGCCTAGCCTCCCTGGGACACGAACAAGGAGGAAACGGATGCGGCTTGCCGGTAAAGTGGCGTTGGTGACCGGGGCAGCCTCGGGCTTCGGCGAGGGGATCGCCCGCGCCTATGCGCGCGAGGGAGCGCGTGTCGTCATCGCCGACCTCAACGCCGCAGGTGCGGAGCGTGTGGCGGCCGAACTCGGGGCGGGCGCGGTCGCCATCGCGGGCGACGTCTCGCAGGGCGAGGATTGCCGCGCGATGGTGGCGCGCGCGGTGGAGGCCTTCGGCGGCCTCGACATCGTGGTCAACAATGCCGGCACCACGCACCGGAACAAGCCGCTCACGGAGGTGACGGAAGCCGAATTCGACCGCATCTATGCGGTGAACGTGAAGTCGATCTACTGGATGACTCTCGCTGCGCTGCCGGTGTTGCGCAGGCAAGGGCGGGGCGGGTCGATCATCAACATTTCCTCCACCGCCGGCATCCGTCCTCGCCCGGGGCTCACCTGGTACAACGGCACCAAGGGAGCGGTGAACACGATCACGCTGTCGATGGCGCAGGAACTGGCGCGCGACAACATCCGGGTCAATGCCATCTGCCCGGTGATCGGTGTCACCGGGCTTTTGACGGAGTTCATGGGCGCGGAGGATACGCCGGAGAACCGCGCCCGCTTCCTCGCCACCATCCCTCTCGGGCGGTTCAGCCAGCCCTCAGACGTCGCCAACGCCGCCGTCTGGCTCGCCGAGGACGCGACGAGCTTCGTCACCGGGATCCTGCTGCCGGTGGATGGCGGCCGGACGGCGTAGCGGACATCGGGACGAATTCCGCTTCGCGCGCTTCGCCGCATCATCGCCTTCTCCGCCTCGACGACGAGGAACACCCCGATGGCCGCACCGAGTGCGACCGCCCAGCCAGAACTCGTCCGGCGGAGCCACGCCGAAGACGGCCTGCGCGGTCGGGATGAACAGAAAGCCCCAGTGCAGGAGCGCGATCAGCACGATCGTCACCCACACCGCAGCATTGCCGAATAGCCCGGCGCGGGAGAGGGCGGAGCGTCGGAACGAGCGCGCATTGAACAGGTAAGCCGCCTGTCCCGCGATCAGGGCGGTGACCGCCGCGCCGCGCGCGGTCTCCAGGCTGGCGCCGTCGGCGAGTTCGAACAGGAAGGCGCCGATGGTCGCGGCGGCGAGGAGGGCGGCGACGAGCACCACGCGCCACGCCAGGAAGGCATCGAAAATCGGCGCATCGGGCCGCCGTGGCGGCCGATCCATCACGTCCGGCTCAGGCGGCTCGAAGGCAAGCGCCAGCGCGAGCGTGACGGCGACGACCAGGTTCACCCAAAGGATCTGCACGGGCGTGACCGGCAGAGCCGTCAGCCCGGCGAGCACGGAGACGATGACGCTCGCCGCCTGCCCGCCGTTGGTGGGGAGGATGAAGAGCAGCGTCTTCTTCAGGTTGTCGTACACCGTGCGCCCCTCGCGCACGGCGGCGGCGATGGTGGCGAAATTGTCGTCGGCCAGCACCATCTCCGCCGCCTCCTTCGCCGCCTCGGTGCCGGCCTTGCCCATCGCCACGCCAATGTCGGCGCGCTTGAGGGCGGGCGCATCGTTCACCCCGTCTCCCGTCATCGCCACGATATGGCCGCGCGCCTGCATGGCCTCGACGAGGCGAAGCTTGTGCGCGGGTGCGGTGCGGGCGAACACGTGGACACGTTCCGCAGCGTCTGCGAAGGCCGCCTCGTCCATCGCGTCGAGGTCGGCGCCTGTCAGTGCCCCGGCCGAGATGTCAATGCCGACTTCCCGCGCAACGGCGAGGGCTGTGCCGGAGTGGTCGCCGGTGATCATGGTCACGGTGATCCCCGCCCGGCGGCACTCGGCGACGGCGGCGATCGCCTCCTCTCGCGCGCCGTCGATCAGGCATGCAACGCCAAGGAGGTCGAGATCGCGCACATCGTCGAAGGCAAGCGCGACCGTCCCTGGATCGGCGGCGCGTGCGGCGACCGCGATCAGGCGGAAGCCGCGATGGGCGAGCTCCTCGAGCCGGGCGGCCCAGCCGTCGCGTTCGGCCTCCGGCATGGCGCAGCGCGGCAGGATGACCTCCGGCGCCCCCTTGGCTGCGATCAGCACATTGCCGGCATGGTCGTCGACCAGGACGGCCATGAACCTGTGCTCCGGATTCGAAGGGGATGGCGTCGCGGCGGGACCCAGTGTGTGCGCGCCGCCGCCACATCGAAGCCCGCCTTTCCGGCAAGCACGAGGAAGGCCCCGTCGGTCGGGTCGCCGGCGACGTGCCACATGTCGGCGGCATAAAACAGGCGCGAATCGTTGCAGAGAACGCCGGCGCGGAGGAATGCCGCGAGATCGCCGTCGGTTTCGGCCGTAACGGCGCGGCCGGCCCGGGTCACCGCACCGTCGGGGTCGTAGCCCGATCCGCTGGCCTCGATCTCGCCATTCGCCAAAACGACAAGCCGCACGGTGAGTTCGTTTCGCGTCAGCGTTCCCGTCTTGTCGGTGCAGATGACGTCGACGCTGCCGAGAGTCTCGACCGCGGGCAGGCGTCGGATGATGGCATTTCGCCACGCCATACGCCGCACGCCGCGGCCGAGGATGACGGTGATGACCGCGGGCAGGCCCTCAGGGATCGCCGCCACCGCGATGCCGACGGCGGCGAGAAACATCTCGCCCGCGGCGAAGTCGCGCACCAGCACCCCGAAGGCGAACGTGGCGGCGGCGAGGGAAAGGATCAGCACGCTCAAGGTGCGGCCGAAACGGCTCATCGCTCGCAAGAGCGGCGTCTGCGCCGTCTCGACGCGGGCAAGCATCCCGCTGATGCGGCCGATCTCGGTCATCTCCCCGGTGGCGACGACAACGCCCCTGCCGTGACCCGAGGCGACGACCGTGCCGCAGAACGCCATCGAGGTCCGGTCGCCGAGCGGCGCAGTCTCCGCCACCGGCTCGACCGACTTCACCACCGGCACGCTCTCGCCGGTGAGCACCGCCTCCTGGATGGCAAGACCGCGCACGGCGACCAGGCGGATGTCGGCCGGGACGCGATCTCCCGGTTCGAGGAGCACGATGTCGCCGGGCACGATGTCACCCGCGTCGAGCGACTTGCGCATGCCCTCGCGGATCACGCTGGCGCGGTGCGAGAGCAACTCGCGAACCGCCTCCAGCGCGGCCTCGGCCTTGCCTTCCTGGATGAAGCCGACGAGGGCGTTGATGACGCAGACGGCGAGGATCACCGCCGAATCGACCCAGTGGCCGAGCAGGGCTGTGATTGCCGCCGCGACGAGCAGGAGCTGGATCAGCACGTTCTCGAACTGGGCGAGGAAGCGGCGAAGTCGCGAGGCGCGGGGCGGCTGCGGCAGCTCGTTAGGGCCGAAGCAGGCAAGCCGGAGGATGCCCTCGCGCTCGCTGAGCCCCTCGGGTCCGACCCGAAGGATGTTGATCGCTTCCTCAGCGGGCAGCGCATGCCAAAGCGGCGGCGGATCGGGAAGCTCCCGCTCCGGGTCGGGCACGCGCAGCAGGTTCTTGCGCCAGCGAGCGTAACTCGGGATCACGGCGGGTTCCTCCGAAGGCCGAAGGCGGCTGCGGATCGTCTCAGTGCGGGGCGGGCTCGACGAGGCGCCCATCCTCCATGGCGACGATGCGGTCCGCGATGTCGTGGATCCGCGGGTCGTGGGTGACGATGAACACCGTCCGGCCGCGTTCCTTCGCCAGACGCTGCAGCAGCACCATCGTCTCGTGCCCGGTCCTGCTGTCGAGGGCGGCGGTCGGCTCGTCGGCGAGGATCAGCCCCGGTTCGTGCACGAGCGCGCGCGCGATCGCCACGCGCTGCCGTTGCCCGCCGGACAGCACCGACGGGTAGGCGTCCGCTTTGTCGGCGAGCCCCACCGCGGCGAGCATCGCATCGGCCCGTGCGAGCCGCTCGGCCTCGTCGAGGGCGGGATCGAGTTCCAGCGCCATCGCCACGTTCTCGCGCGCCGTCAGGAAGCCCAGGAGATTGTGGTGCTGGAAGATGAAACCGATGCGGCGGCGCAGCGCGACGCGAGCCCGTTCGTCGGCCTGCGCGAGTTCCGTTCCCAGCACGCGGCAGGAGCCCGTCTGCACGGCCCGCAACGCGCCGATCAGGGTCAGCAGCGTGGTCTTGCCGGACCCCGACGGCCCCGTCAGCAGCACCACCTCGCCCGCCGGGATGGCGAGGTCGAGATCGTGCAGCACGGTGAGCGCGGTCGGCCCCGAGCCGTAGCGGTGACAAAGTCCGCGGATCTCGACCGCGTTCATCGGAACATGTCGGCCGGATCCGCATCGCGCAGCTTGCGGATCGCGATCAGCCCAGAGACGACGCACATCGCAAAGATGAGGCCGAAGACGAAGGACGCGCGCGGAAGCGTCATATGCAGCGGGATGAAGATCTGCGCGGAGGCGATCTCGTACAGGCCGAAGCTGAGGACGAGCCCGGGGAGGAAGCCGAGGACGGCGAGAATGAGTGCGGCCGACATCACCACGCGCGCAAGATAGCCGTCGGTGTAGCCCATCGCCTTCAGGGTCGCGTATTCGCCGAGGTGGCGGGAGATGTCGGAGAACAGGATCTGGTAGACGATGACGCAGCCCACCACGAGGCCGATCGCGACCCCGAGCCCGAAGATGAAGCCGATGGGCGCGACGTTCGCCCAGTAGTCGCGTTCGAACTGGGCGAGTTCGGCGCGGGTGAAGACCCGCACATCGTCGGGCAGCAGGGTGGTGAGCGCCCGCTGCGCGGCGACGATGTCGGCCCCGCGGCTTCAGGACGACGGCGCCGACATCGACCTGGGCGGGAGTCCGCCCTGGCACGAGGCGCCAGAAGGTCGCCTCGGAGGCGATCGCGTTCGATTCGGAGGAGAAGGTCGCGCCGAGCCCGAACGTGCCGACCACCTCCACACGCTTGCGATTGAGTTCGCCGAAGAAGGGGCCTTGTGCCAGAAGCGAGGCGATGGGGCCGAACTCGGGCTTGCCCCGCGCGTCGAACAGGATGGTGTCGGGGCGGGTGATGGCGGACCAAGCCGCGTCGTCGAGACCGTGAAAGCCGAGCAGTCGCGCGGTCGGATCGACTCCGAACAGGAGCAGGGTGCGGTTGAGCCCCGTCTCAGGGTTCTTCCACGGCACGTTGGCGACGTAGAGCGGGACCACGCGCTCCACCTCGGGCAGGGCGAGCGCCTGGGCGAGACGGGCGCGCGGGAAGGAGGCGGACCGCCAGAGCGCCTCGGTGGTCCGGTGCACGAGGAAGAGGTCGGCGCGCAGCGCGTTCTGCACCAGAACCGCGCTGTCGAACAGAGCGTTCATGAAGCCGATCTGCATGAAGATCAGCAGCGTGGCGAACACCACGCCCGAGAGGGCGGCGGCGAGGCGGGCGGGCTCGTGGCGGAGCTGTCGCCAGGCAAGGCGGAAGGGCAGGCGGAGCCCCGCCGCGCGCGGTGGGCGGATCGTTGGCGGCGGGGCGGGCGAGGCCGGCGCGGGCGCGGGCGCGCGCGCGAGGGGGGCGAGCTCGTTCACGGCCGGATCGCGACCTGGACCTGCATGTTGGTGCGACGCCGCACCGTTTCGTTCGCGCTTGGATCGAGCCGAAGCCGCACCTCGACCACGCGCGAATCGATCGCGGCGACGGGATCGGGGGAAATCACGGACTGGCGCCCGACGCGCCAGCCGAGGTCGACCACACGGGCGGGAAATGGGCGCGGCTCGCCGGGAACCGTCACTTCGGCCGCCGCGCCGAGCCGCACCCGCGGCAGGTCGGTCTCGTAGATCTCGGCCACCACGTCGAAGGCCGTGAGGTCGGCGAGCTCGAGCACGCCGTCGGACCCGACGCGCTCGCCTTCGCGGGCGTGGATCTTCAGCACGGTGCCGTCGATGGGCGAGACGAGGAGGGCAAGATCGCGTGCTGCGCGCGCTTCCGCCGCTGCCGCGCGGGCCTGGGCGACTTCGGCGCGGGCGACCGCGACGTCCTCTGCCCTGGGGGCGAGGAGGGCCTCGAGTTCCGCCTCGGCCCGCGTACGCTCGGCGGTCGCCTGGGCGGCGGCGAAGCGGGCGCGGTCCCAGGCCGCCTCGTTGCCGGCGGCGGTACGCAGCAGCGCCTCGGCGCGGCGGGCCTCGCGCAGGGCATTCTCTTCGGCTGCCCGGGCGGCGGCGAGACGGGCACGCGCGGCGGCGATCTCGGTGTCGCGGCCGGCGGCGAGGATCCGGGCGAGGCGCGCCTCGGCCAGCGCGAGGGCAGCTTCGGCCTGGGCGAGCGCGGCCTCCTTGCGAGGAAGGTCATGGAATTCGGCCAGCACCTGGCCCGCCCGCACCATCTCGCCCTCGCGCACGAGGAGGCGCCCCACACGCGCCCCCTCCGGCCCTGCCCCGTGCGAGAGGCGAAGGACGCGGCTTGCCGGCTCCACCCGGCCGAGCGCGCCGGCGCCGGCGACAACGGAAGCAGAGGCGGCGGCGACCGTCCGCGTGTCGGCGGAGAGGGGGACGTGTTCGCGGAGAGCGAGCAGCGCCGCCGCAGGCACGAGCACGAGGGCGAGGGCGCCGACGAGCAGGGGTTTCAGCATGGGACGGCGAGACGACCGAGGGCGGCCTCGATCGCGCGGGCAAGGGTCTCGTCCGGCGACCAGAGGCCGAACACCTTCGCGAGGAAGATGCCGTCTGCGGCGGCGAGCACCGCGTGGGCGTGGCCTGGCGGCAGACCGTCATCCGCGATGGCAGCGCGGATTCGCGCGTGTTCGCGCCGAACGGGCTCGATCAAGGCCGGGTCGTGTGCGTGGGCGGAAAGAAGGGCGGCGGCGAGGCGTAGGTCGCGCGCACGCTGTTGCGGGGTCGGGCGCAAGGCCCAGGCGATACAGGCCCGGGTGTGCCTGCCGGGCCCTTCCGGTTCGGCGGCGACAACCGCGTCAAAGCCCGCCCGCATCTCGGCCACCATCCGCTCGACCAGGGCGGTGAGCAGCGCCTCCTTCGAGCGGAAATGGTGAAGCAAGCCCCCCTTGCTTACTCCGGCGGCAGCGGCGGTGGCCTCGAGCGACAGGGCAGAGACCCCGCGCTCGACGACCACGCTCTCGGCGGCGTCGAGAATGCGTTCGCGCGTGTCCCGGATCTCGTTGGAGTGGTCGAGCATGGCGCCCGGCAACATGCCGTCCGGACGGTCGGTTCGCAAGACCGTCCGGACGGTCGGCCGAAGTCAACCTGTCGCGAGGGCTCAAGAGAAGCGGCGGCATGAGGGCGGTGGCGAGAGCATTCGCCCCCACAGCCGAAGCGGCGAAGGCGCAGGCGGTCTCGCTCACCGAGATGCGCGCCGTGCCGATGCCGTGTGCGGCGCGCCCGACCGCGAAACCGCGCGCGCCGGTCGTCCACGCCAAGACGCGTGAGAACGGGGGGGCCCAGGGCGACACCACCGGCGGCACCGGAGAGGATGACGACGACCGCCGCGAGGCTCGAGAGGCCGCGCATCGGCTCGGCGATGCCGAGCGCGTTAGGGGTCGTCGTGGCCTTCGGGGCGAGGGTCGCGAGCACGGCCCGCTCAGCCCCGAAAGCCCAGCCGACGGCGAGGGCGGAGGTCGAGGCGAAGATTCCGACGAGACCTGGGCGATCGCGAGCGCCGATCCCGAGGCCGAACGAGCCGCCACCGGCGCATAAGCGGCTGGCAGGGAGCGACGCCCGCTGCAGCGATCAGCACGCCCACGAACGGCGCGCGGTCAACACGGGTGCGAGACTTGAGGGGGGGCGGCGACGAGCAGGGGGGCGGCGATGAGGGGGGCCGGGCTTGTGTGCCCGCTCTGCTGCGGCAACTCTCGGCCGAATTCGCCTCCCCGCGTCGTCTCGTCACGCCGCGAGGAGAGCGGCGGAGCAGGGAACGATGGACACGATCGCGGAACGGCTTGCCGCCTGGGCAGAAGCCGAGGAGGCACGCTTCCTCGGCCGGCGTGAGGACGAGGAGCCCTGCAACCGCTGGATCGCGGAATATTGGCGCCTCGTCGGCGACGCCGCGGGCCGCCCTGCCTATCGCCATGTGGACGGGCGGACGACGGACGGGAACGGAGACCGCTGGGCCTGGTCGGCCGCCTTCATCGGCGCGGGCGTCTGGGCGGCCACGCGCGGGGCGCCCTGGTTTGCCTACTGCGAATGGCACTCGACCTACGTCCGCGACGCGATCGCCCGAACCGAAACCGGCGGGGATCAGCCCTACCGGGCCTTCCCGATCGATGCCTTGCCGCTGCGCCGAGGCGACATCGTCGTGCAGTGGCGGGTCGGAATCGGCGACGGTGCGCCCGACCGCCCCGTAACGTACGGACGGGCGCGTGCCATCAACCCCTTCACCAGCCACGGCGATATCGTGGTGCATGCGGGCCCCGGCCGGGCGGAGATCATCGGCGGCAATCTCGCCGATACCGTGATGCGGCGGACTCTGGTGCTCGACGAGGCTGGCCGGCTGCGCGACGCGACCCAGGCGCGCGGGCACTGGTTCGCTCTCATCCGCTTCTCGGAATGATCATCACGCGAAAGCGCTTGGCTGCGGGGGCTTCGGCGCCGCAACGCCACGCCCCACGTCGCCGAGGTGCCGGCGCGGTCGGTCGCCGTCGCGCGTCGGTGGGCTGGGCAGGGAGCGGTCGACAGGCCGTGAGGAAAAGGGGGGCGCCCCCTTCGGACATCCCCCGGGTCGGTGGAGGCCTCCGCTGCCGGGATGAAGGTTGCGGCGAGACGACCGACCGTTTCGTTGCCCGCCGCCCTGCTGTGCTGTGGGCCGAAAACGTCTAGCGTTCGCGGGGCGGCCGTCGCGCGAGGATCCGCACGCAGTTGATCCCCGCCACCTCGTAATCGATCCCGGCCCAGGCGATCCGCCGCCCAAACCCCGAAGCAAGCCAGCAGGCGAGACGCATCAGGTGCGCAAGCGGAAACAGCAGGCGCGCAAGGCGAACGGCGCGCGCCACAGGAACGGTCGCTGCGAGCGGCAGGACCTGGGAGAAGATGCGCTGTCGCAACGACAGCCTCAGCTGCAGACAGGTGAAGGCCAGGAGACACGCCGCGAGAGCAGCCGGATGCCCCGTCGCGACCGTGGCCGCGGCAATGGCTGGGAGAAGCGAAACGAGCCCGACCATGCCCCACTCGAGCGGCAGGTGGAGCCGCAAGAGCCGGAGCTGGCGAACGCCGAAGCGAAAGGCCTCGGCTGAGCGTAGTAGGCAAACGGGCGTCGGCACGAGGGCCGCATGCACGCCATGCATGCGCTCGCCGGCAAGACGTGCGCGGCGCGTCAGCGTCAGGTCGTCCGAGAGCGCGCCCTTCCATGTGCGCGAAAGATCGAGGCCCTCGGCTGCGTCGCGCCGCAGCCCGATCGCGCCGCCCCAGAGGATCATGCGCGACGGAAGGCGAGGAAAAGTCGCCACGGCGTGATCCGCGATGGCGGCAAGCAAGGCGCCGAGAGGCCCAGGCTCGGGCACCAGCACGCGATAGCCCGACGAGACGCGCGTGCGGCCGACCAGGATCGGGCGCAGAAGGATGCGCAGGAAATCGGGCGGAGGGATCGCGTCGGCATCGACGAAGACGACGATGTCCACGTCCTGATCGAGGTGCCCAAGCCCCGCGAGCAGGTTGTGCACCTTTTGCCCGCAGGCCGACGACTCACCGGCAAGGACCGGCACCACGCGGGGATCGGCCGAGGCGGCGGCACGGACGACAGCGAAAGCCGGGTCGGCCTCGCTCTCCAGCACGACCAGGAGGCGCAGGTTCGGCCAGTTCTGCGCTTGCAGGGCGTTGAGCGCCGCTGTCAGTTGCGGCGCGGGTGAGCGAACCGGCAGGATCACCGCCACCCGCCCCGGCGCGGGGATGGGCCGCAGGGGCCGCAGCTGCGCACGATAGGCAGCGGTCGCCACGGTTGCGCTGAGCGACGAGAGAGCCCAGACAGCACTGAGAACGGTGACGGCAACGGAAAGATCCACGCCGACGTCCGCTAGCAATCGGCTCAGGCGAGGCGCAAGGAACGGGGGGCCGGACGGCCGAGCAGCGCGGGGCGGACGCGCTCGCCTTCGTTCCGCCTCGCGCGTCGCCGCCGGCGCGGCCCCCGGGGCTTCTGCGCGGCCTTGCCCTTGTTTCGCGGGACGTGCTGCGCGCCCTGCCAGAGACCGTATACCGCCAGCAGGTGTCGTCGATCCGTGCGTGTCGGCGCCTCGTCCTCATCTTGAACGACCCTGGGCCTGGTGCGCGACGTGCTGGTTGCCCGCCATGCCACCTACGAGGCGAAGAGCCGGTTCATGGAGCAGGCCCTCGCGCCCGTGCTCGGCTCGTCCCTCTTCATCAACCATGGCACCGTCTGGGCAGAGCGCCGCGCGGCGATCGCGCCGCTTCTCCTCTACCCTACGCGGATCAGCACCTTCCACGGGGCGATGGTCGAGGCAGCCGAGGCGCTGGCGCGGGAGTGGGCGGAGGGCGGGGTCCGGGACGTCGCCGCCGACCTCTCGGCAGCGACCACGGCGATCATGCTGCGGACCCTCTTCGGTGCGCGCGCAAGGCTTGAAGCCGCGCGCCGCATCGCGCAGACCCTCGCCCGCTATCAGGAGGTGGTGAGGATCGTCGATCCCGCCTGGCTTTTCGGTCTGCCGCATCGGCTCCAGGGGCGCCAGGGGTCCTCGTCGCGGCGGCGAGCGGCTGAGCTGCGCGGGCTGGTCGCGGCGGAACTGGCGGCGGCAGGCGATGGTGATCAGGGCTTGCTCCCGTTGCTGCGGGGGTTGCGGCGCGCGGACGGGGCGGCGCTGCTTGACGAGACGGGGCTCCTCGACGAGGCGGCGATGCTGCTGCTCGCCGGCAGCGAGACCTCGGCCGCGACCCTCGCCTGGGCGCTGTTCCTGCTGGCCAACGATCCGCCCCGCTTCGCTCGCCTGCGCGAGGAGATCGCTCCGCTCGCCGGACGGGCGCCCGGCCCTGAGGACCTGCCGCGGCTCGCCTTCACCCGCGCCGTGCTGCAGGAGACGTTGCGACCTCATACCCTCCGGTGCCTTTTCTCACCCGTCGGGCCCTCGCTCGGGACCGGATCCGGCGTTGGGACGTGGCGCCGGACACCATGATCGCCGTCGCACCATGGCTGGTGCAGCGCCGCCCCGATCTCTGGCCGGAGGCGGATCAATTCCGTCCCGAACGGTTTCTCACCGACCCTGGCGGCGGAGCGCCGAAACACGCCTTCATCCCCTTCGGCCTCGGGCCCAGGGTCTGTGCCGGCGCCGCGTTCGGCATGGCCGAGATGACGGTCCTGCTTGCCGTCCTCGCGGCACGCTTCGCGTTCCACCCGGCGCCCGGCAGGGACGTGCGACCGGCGATGCGGCTCACCCTGAGGCCCGCACCCGGACTGCGGCTCGGCGTCCGGCCTGTCGGCTGAGCCGGCAGGGCCGCAGAGGGTGGGTCGCGCCCGACCCCGCAGCGTCACGCGACCTCCTTCGCCTCTGCCCTTGCCCTTTCGCTCGCCGTCCCCTGAGCGGGCAGGCGCGGCAGGAAGTCGCCTGCCGAGGCGACGAGGTGCTGCCACAGCGCTTCCGCCGCCGGCAGGAGCCGCTTGTCGGCTCGGCGGATGACGAACCACTGGCGCACGACCGGCAGGCCTTCCGCATCGATCAGGGCGAGCCGGCCGTCGGCGAGTTCGGCCGCACAGGTGTGGGCGGAGATCAGCGCGATGCCCATGCCGGCCATCACCGCCTGCTTGATCGTCTCGTTCGAGCCGATCTCGATCCGGGGACCGAGCGGCGGCTCTTCGGGAAACAGGCGCTTGAGCAGGGCGCGGGTGCCCGAGCCTGGTTCGCGCAGCAGGATGGTCTCGCGCCCGACCACCGACAGGGGAACGTCGCGGCTTCCGGCCAGCGGATGGTCCGGGGCGGCGATGATCACGTGCGGGTTGGGCCCGAGCACGGCGCGGGTGACGGGGAAGTCCTCCGGCGGGTAGCCGGTGATGGCGAGATCGAGCTCGAAACTGCGCAGGGCGGAGAGGATCGCTTCGCGGTTGCCGATCCGGATCGCGAGCTCCACGCCGGGATTGGCGCGCTTGAACGCGGCGAGAGCGAGCGGGGCGAAGTATTTCGCGGTGCTGATCATACCGATCGCGACCCGCCCGGCCGAGACGCCGCGCAGCGTCTCGAGAGCGATCGCGACATCGGCGAGCGCGGCCTCCACCCGCTCGAGCGCAGCCAGCACCTCGCGCCCGGCATCGGTCAGCCGGACTCCCTTGCCGGTGCGATCGTACAGGGGAAGGCCGCCTGCCGCCTCCTCCAGCTTCTGCAGCTGTTGGCTGATGGCGGGCGGGGTGAGCGCGAGGCGCTGCGCTGCACCGCTGATGCTGCCTTCCGCCACCAGGGCACCGAAGGCGCGCAACTGCCTGAGGCTGACCCGACGGGCGAAGACAGAAAGATTTTCTTTCATGGCGGGAAAGTGTAAAAGAATTCCCCAAGTTCGGGAAGCCGGCTAGTTTCGACTTAATGAAGGTAGTTGCGCCCGGCCCGGGACGCGACCGATGGGACGCGAGAGGAGGAACGGCCCGTGACCACGCTCCGTGAGCATCTGGAAGCTTTCGCCGGCAGCGATCCCCGCAGGGTTGCCGTCGCGCAGACTGTCGCCGCTCTCGCCTCGGCCTCCGTCGAACTCGCCGACCTGCTTGCTCTCGGCGCGCTGGCCGGGCGGATGGCTGAGGTGGTGGGCGCGTCGAACGACGGCGACGGGCAGAAGGTGCTCGACGTGCGGTCGAACGAGATCTTCCTCCGCCATCTGGAGCCCTGCCCTGTGGCCGCCATCGTCTCCGAGGAGATGGACGAGGTGATGCTCACAGGGCGGGAAGGCCCGCTCGCGGTGGCGATGGACCCGCTCGATGGCTCCAACAACATCGAGCAGAACATGTTGGTCGGCAGCATCTTCTCGCTGCTGCCGGTGACCGATCCGGCCGATCCGGCGAAGGCCTTCTTCCAGCCCGGCACCGCCCAGCTCTCTGCCGGTTTCGTGGTCTACGGTCCCTCCACCGTGCTCGCCCTCTCGCTCGGCGACGGGACCGATCTCTTCACCTTGCACCGACCGTCGGGGGAGTGGCGCCTGACGCACGCCAAGGTGCGGATCCCGACCTGGAAACCCGAGTACGCGATCAACGCCTCCAACATGCGGCACTGGACGCTGCCGATCCGCACCTACATCGAGGAGCTGATCGCCGGCGCCTCGGGGCCCCGCGGCGTGGACTACAACATGCGCTGGCTCGCCTGCTCTGTCGGCGAGGCCCTGCGGATCCTGCTGCGCGGCGGCATCTACCTCTATCCCTCGGATGCGCGGCGCGGCTACGAGCGCGGCCGTCTGCGTCTGCTCTACGAGGGCTTCCCGATCGCCTTCGTCATCGAACAGGCGGGCGGGATGGCGAGCGACGGGTTCAACCGCATCCTCGAGCTCGTTCCGCAGTCGATCCATCAGAAGATCCCGCTGATTTACGGCTCGCGCGAGAAGGTCGAGCGCGTGATGGCGATGCACAACACGAGCGTCATTCCGCCGGGCGGGCAGCGCCCCTTGTTCGGCGAGCGCGGGCTGTTCAAGTCCTGAGCCTCTCTCCCCAATCAGGCGCGACATGTCTGTCAAGCACCCGATCATTGCCGTCACCGGCTCGTCCGGCGCCGGAACGACGACGGTGAAGCACACCTTCGAGCAGATCTTCCGCCGCGAGGGCATCACCGCAGCCTGGATCGAGGGGGACGCCTTCCACCGCTATGATCGCGCCGAGATGCGCCAGAAGATGGCAGAAGCCGAGGCTGCCGGGAAACACGCCACTTCAGCCATTTCGGCATCGAGGCCAACCTGCTCGAGGAGCTGCAAGAGGTCTTCGTCCAGTACGGCACCAGCGGCACCGGCCGCACGCGGCACTACGTGCATGATGCGCGCGAGGCCGAACTCTACGGCTGCCCCCCAGGTACCTTCACCCCCTGGGAACCCTTCCCGCCCAACACCGACCTCCTCTTCTACGAAGGCCTGCACGGCTGTGTGGTGACCGACAAGGTCAACCTGGCGGCACTCGCCGACCTCAAGATCGGCGTGGTGCCGGTGATCAACCTCGAGTGGATCCAGAAGATCCACCGCGACCGCGCGGCGCGCGGCTATTCGACCGAGGCGGTGATGGACACCATCCTGCGCCGCATGCCGGACTACGTTCACTACATCTGCCCGCAATTCACCGAGACCGACATAAACTTCCAGCGGGTGCCGACGGTCGACACCTCGAACCCGTTCATCGCGCGCTGGATCCCAACCCCGGACGAGTCGATGGTGGTGATCCGCTTCAAGAACCCCCGCGGCATCGACTTTCCCTACCTCTTGTCGATGATCCCCGGTAGTTTCATGAGCCGAGCCAACTCCATCGTCATTCCAGGGGCCAAGCAGGACTTGGCGATGCAGCTGATCATGACGCCGATCGTGCTGCAGCTGGTCGACCGCGCGCGGCGGGCGCGTCACTGAGGCCGAGGGACAGGCGGAAGGCGAGGGCGGAGGACGCGACGATGAACGGTACGGCGGACGTCGACCTGAGGACGATGGCGAACGCGATCCGCGTCCTCGCCATGGATGCCGTGGAGCAAGCGAAGTCGGGCCACCCGGGCATGCCGATGGGCATGGCGGATGTCGCCACCGTGCTCTGGACCCGCTTCCTCAAATACGACGCCGCCGCCCCCGACTGGCCGGACCGCGACCGCTTCGTGCTCTCCGCCGGCCACGGTTCGATGCTGCTCTATGCCCTCCTCCACCTCACCGGCTTCCCGGGCATGACGATGGAGGAGATCCGCCGCTTCCGCCAGCTCGGCTCGCTCACCCCCGGCCACCCGGAATACGGACACACGCCGGGGGTGGAGACGACCACGGGCCCGCTCGGTCAGGGGCTCGCCAACGCGGTCGGGATGGCGATCGCGGAGCGGATGCGCAACGCCCGTTTCGGCGACGAATTGGTCGACCATCGCACCTATGTCATCGCCGGCGACGGCTGTCTGATGGAGGGGATCAGCCATGAGGCGATCTCGCTCGCGGGCCATCTGAAGCTCGGTCGTCTCATCGTCCTGTTCGACGACAACGGCATCTCGATCGACGGGCCGACCGCGCTTGCGGTGTCGGACGATCAGTGCGCGCGCTTCGCTGCCTCCGGCTGGCACGTGCAGCGCGTGGACGGGCACGACATGGAGGCCGTTTCGGCCGCGATCGAGGCCGCGATCGCCGACCCTCGCCCCTCGCTCATCGCCTGCCGCACCATCATCGGGTTCGGGGCGCCGAACAAGCAAGGGTCGGAATCGACCCACGGCGCGCCGCTTGGTGCCGCCGAGGTGGCGGCGGCGCGCGAACGCCTCGGCTGGCCCTGGCCGCCGTTCGAGATCCCGGCGCCCATCCTCGCAGCCTGGCGGGCCGCCGGTGCCCGCGGCCGGGCCGCGCGCGAGGCCTGGCAGGCCCGGCTCGCCGCCGCCCCCGCCGAGCTGCGGGAGGCGTTCCGGCGCGGCGAGACCGGCGAGATCGCCCCCGCCGTTCGGCGTGCGACTGCAGGCCATATCGAGAAGCTTCTCGCCGAGAGGCCGACGGTGGCCACGCGCAAGGCCTCCGAGGCGGCGCTGAAGGCGCTCACCGCCGCGGTGCCGGAGCTGGTCGGCGGCTCAGCCGACCTCACCCACTCCAACAACACCGTCACGCCTTCGACGCCGGCGATCAGGCCCGGCGACTTTTCCGGGCGCTACATCCATTGGGGCGTGCGCGAATTCGGCATGAGCGCCGGCATGAACGGCATCGCGCTGCATCGCGGTTTCGTGCCTTATGGCGGAACGTTCCTGGTCTTTTCCGACTACGCCCGCAACGCGATCCGGCTTTCGGCGATGATGAGGCTCCGCGTCGTCTACGTGATGACGCACGACTCGATCGGGCTCGGCGAGGACGGGCCCACACACCAGCCGATCGAGCATCTCGCCTCGTTGCGTGCGATGCCCGGTCTTCTCGTCTTCCGCCCGGCCGACGCGGTGGAGACCGCGGAGTGCTGGGAGGCTGCGCTGACCGGGCCCGAGATGCCGTCTGTCCTTGCGCTGACGCGGCAGAACCTGCCCACGCTTCGCGTCCAGCCCGCGGCGGAGAACCTGTGCGCGCGCGGCGGCTACGTGCTCGCCGAGGCCGAAGGCGGGCCGCGCGCGCTGACCATCCTCGCCACCGGCTCCGAGGTCGCTCTTGCCGTGGAGGCGCGCAAGGCGCTGCAGTCGGACGGCATCCCGGTCGCCGTCGTCTCCTTGCCCTGTTTCGAGCTCTTCGACCGCCAGAGCGCCGAATACCGCGCCGCCGTGCTCGGGGCGGCGCCGCGCATCGCGGTCGAGGCCGCCTCACCCTTCGGCTGGACGCGCTACGTCGCAAGCGAGGACGACGTGCTCGGCATCTCGACGTTCGGCGCCTCCGCCCCGGGGCCCGAGCTCTTCCGCCATTTCGGCTTCACCGTTGATGCCCTGGTCCGGCTCGCCAAGGAGCGGCTCGCGCGCACGCACCGCGCGGCGGCCTGACCATCGAGGGAGGGGCCGGGAAAATCGACCCACGCACGACGAAAGGACGCGATCATGGCCTTCATCACGCTTCGCCAGCTCCTCGACCACGCGGCCGAACACGGCTACGGCGTGCCCGCCTTCAACATCAACAACATGGAGCAGCTGCGCGGGATCATGGAGGCCGCGGCGAAGACCGAAAGCCCCGTGATCCTGCAGGCCTCGCGCGGCGCGCGCGCCTATGCCGGCGACGCGATCCTGCGCGCCATGGTCACCGCCGCGGTCGAGATGTACCCGGACATCCCCGTCTGCCTGCATCTCGACCACGGCGACAAGCCGGCGACCTGCCTCTCCGCCATCCAGGTCGGCTTCACCTCGGTGATGATGGACGGGTCGCTGATGGAGGACGGCAAGACCCCCGCATCCTACGAGTACAATCTCGACGTCACCCGCAAGGTCGTGGAGATGGCTCACTGGGTCGGCGTCTCCGTCGAGGGCGAGTTGGGCTGCCTCGGTTCGCTGGAGACCGGGCACGGCGAGAAGGAGGACGGGCACGGTGCGGAAGGCACCCTCTCCCGCGAACAACTGCTCACCGACCCAGACCAGGCGAAGGACTTCGTGGCGCGCACGGGCGTGGATGCGCTCGCCGTCGCCATCGGCACCTCGCACGGCGCCTACAAGTTCAAGCGCAAGCCGACGGGCGACATCCTGGCAATGGACGTGGTGCGTGCCATCCACGAGCGGCTGCCGAACACTCACCTCGTCATGCACGGCTCCTCCTCCGTGCCGCAGGAGCTGCAGGACCTGTTCAACCAGTTCGGTGGCGAAATGCCGCAGACCTGGGGCGTGCCAGTGAGCGAGATCCAGGAAGGGATCAGGCACGGCGTGCGCAAGATCAACATCGACACCGACTGCCGCATCGCAATGACGGCGGAGTTCCGGCGCGTCGCGATGGAAAAGCGGGGAGAGTTCGACCCGCGCAACTTCCTCAAGCCGGCGATGGCGGCGCTGACCAAGCTCTGCGCCCAGCGCTTCGAGGAGTTCGGCACCGCGGGCCAGGCGAAGAAGATCAAGCCGCTGCCGCTGGCCGCCATGGCCAAGCGCTACGCCTCGGGTGAGCTCGACCCCGCGGTGCGCGCGGCGGTGGCGCGCGCGGCCTGAGCCCGTGTGCGGCAGCGCCGCGAGGCGACGAACCAATTCCGTCGCGCACCACATTCCGGCCTTGCAGCGATGATTGAGGGGGCGGAGGCCGAATGCCGCCGCCCCCTCCGCGTGATCCGGTCGATCCTGTCGCCAATCGGCTTGATCGTGAGCGCGCCAGGGGCACAGGATCCGATTTCGCGATGATCGCACGGTGTGTGCGCGGCTGACCGCCCTTCTCTGGGAGATGCGAACCCCATGGCCCGCGTCCTGATCGCCCCCTCCATCCTCTCCGCCGATTTTGCTCGCCTCGGCGACCAGGTGCGCGAGGTGGACGAGGCCGGGGCGGACTGGATCCACCTCGACGTGATGGACGGGCATTTCGTGCCCAACATCACCTTCGGTCCCGACGTGGTGCGCGCGATCCGGAAGTATTCGGCGAAGTGCTTCGACACGCACCTCATGATCTCTCCTGTTGATCCCTACCTCGAAGCCTTCGCCAAGGCAGGGGCGGATCGCATCATCGTGCACGTGGAGGCGACCACGCATCTCGACCGCACACTGCAGGCGATCGCCGCGCTCGGCAGGAAGGCAGGGGTTTCGCTCAACCCCGCGACACCGGAGGACGCCGTCGCTTACGTATTGGACCGGATCGACCTCGTGCTGGTGATGACGGTGAACCCGGGCTTCGGCGGCCAGTCCTTCCTTCCCTCGCAGCTCGAGAAGATCCGGCGGCTGAAGCGCATGATCGGGGACCGTCCCATCCACATCGAGGTCGACGGGGGCATCACGCCTGAGACGGCACCTCTCGTCATCGAGGCCGGTGCCGACGTGCTGGTCGCGGGGTCCGCCGTGTTCGGCCGCCCGCCCTACGATCGCGCCATCGCCTCGCTGCGCGGGGAACCGGTCGCCGCCTGACCGCGTGGCGTCGGGCCCCCGGCCGGCGGCCTCGGCCGATGCGTGCCTTGGGGATCGACTGCGGCACCTCCGGGCTGCGCGCCGCTCTCATCGATGCGGCGGGTGAGCCGGTCGCGCAGGCCTCGGTCCGTTACGTGAGCGGGTCGGAACGGGACCCCGCGTCGTGGGCGAGGGCGTTGCGCGACGCCCTCGCGCTCCTCGCCCGCGAGGCCGACTTGGCCTCGGCCGAGGCGGTCGCCATCGACGGCACCTCCGGCACGCTCGTCGGCCTGGGTGCGGACGGCGAACCACTGGCGGCTTCCCGCTACGACGCGCCTGCCGAAGCGGAGGACGTGGCTGCGGTCGAGGCGGTGGCGCCGGCGCACAGCCCGGCGCGCGGCGCGACGTCGCCTCTTGCCCGGGCGCGCGGCTTGGCCCGCCGCCCCGGTGTCGTTCGTCTCGCCCATCAGGCGGATTGGCTCGCCTCGCTCCTGCACGGCGCCGCGCCGGTGGCGGACGAGAACAACGCGCTGAAGACCGGCTATGATCCCGTCGCGCAGGGATGGCCGGCGTGGATCGCCCGCGTGCTCGACCCCGCGCTGCTGCCGCGCGTTGTGCCGGCGGGCGAGCCGATCGGAACGATCACGGCTCATGCCGCGCGCAACACGGGGCTGAGGCATGGTGCGCTTGTCGTCGCCGGAACCACCGACTCCTGCGCCGCCGTCCTGGCCGCCGGCGCTGCCGAGCCGGGCGAGGCCGTCACCTCGCTTGGCTCGACGCTTGCGTTAAAACTCCTCTCGGCGGTGCCGGTCGCGGACGGCGCCCGCGGCGTCTACAGTCATCGCCTCCTCGGCGCCTGGCTCGCCGGCGGGGCCTCCAATACCGGCGGTGCGGTGCTTGCCCGCTTCTTCGACCTGGAGAGCAATCGCGCGCCTCTCGGCACGCATCGACCCCGCACGCCCCTCGGGACTGGACTACTACCCGCTGCCCGCGCCCGGCGAGCGCTTTCCCCAGCAACGACCCGTCGCTCGCGCCGCGGTTGTCTCCTCGCCCAGACGATGACGCCCTGTTCCTGCACGGCCTGCTCGAGGGGATCGCGCGCATCGAGGCGGAGGGCTACCGCGCGCTGTGCCGAAGCTCGGTGCGCCGACGCTGCGGTCGGTCCGCACCACGGGGGGCGGAGCGCGCAACGCGGTCTGGACCGCGATCCGGGCGCGCATCCTCGGTGTGCCGGTCCTGCCGGCGCGATCGGAGGAGGCGGCAGTCGGCGCGGCGCGGCTCGCTCTCGGGGCGCTCAGGCGAATTCGGCCTCAGCCGTCATCGTGACCGCGCCCGCGGGGTCGCGAGCCGAGAGCACGACGCTGCCGGCCGGTCTCCGTTCCGACCAGCGTCAGCCGTTCGCCGGCGAAGGCAGGGCGCAGGGCGCGGAAGGAGAAGCGAACCATCCGCCCCGACGGATGGATCCGCCTCGCAAGAAGGGCAAGGAGCGTGGCCTGCAGAGGGCCGTGCACGACAAGGCCGGGGTAGCCCTCGACCTCTCGCGCATAATCAGCGTCGTAGTGGATGCGGTGGCCGTTGCCGGTGAGAGCCGAGTAGCGGAAGAGAAGCACAGGGTCGGGCAGGATCAACTCGACGATGCCGCCCTGCGGCAACGGCTCCGCCTTCGCCTCCTTGCGTGCGATGCTGCTGACGCTGCGGTAGACGAGATCCTGTTCCTCCTCGATCGCGAGGCCGGACGCGCTCTCGATCGCGTGGCGGAGGGTGACGAAGACAAGCGGGCCGGACGCGCCCTCTTTTTCGGCAATCGCCGTGATGGTGCTGGTTCGCTTGACGCTCTCCCCGATCCGCAGGCAGGCTGGGAAGGCGATCCGCCCTCCCGCCCACATCCGCCTTCCCAGATGGTGCACAGGAGGGAGGAACCCGCCGCGTTTCGGATGTCCGTCTGGCCCGAGCGCCCCGGCCGGCCGCCAGTCCTGGAACAGGATCCAGTGCCAGAGCGGCGGCAGAAGACCCTCGCGGCGCAACATCCGTGAGCGCGACTCCGAGCGAGGCGGCAAGCCAGGCCGGACGTCGCGGGTCGATCTCATCCTCGGCCGTTTCGCTGCGGCCGATCCACTCCCGCCACGCTTCCGCCATGTCCTTGCCCCCGTCACCCTACCTCTGGTGTCGTTCGGCTGGCCGTGCCAAGGCCGACCGCACCCGACCACTGCAGCCGGGCGGCGATGGAGACGCAAGAATACGACCTGATGGACCGCGTGGAGGGCCGAGATGTGGTGGTATCGCGCCCTGCACGCGCGCGTCGTGGCGTGCCTCGGCCGTTTCCCGGGCCCGCCGTCGTTGCCGCTGCTCGATGCCGGGTGCGGCACCGGCGGGTTGCTGGCGAGGGCCGTCAGGGCGTTCCCCGGACGCACCTTCGTCGGTGTGGATGTCGCGCCCGAGGCGGTGCGGCGGGCGCGGCGCAAGGTGCCAGAGGCCCGGCTCGCGGTGGCGTCGGTTTCGGCGCTGCCGTTCGCGGGGGAGTCCTTCGCCGCCGTCGTCTCCTGCGACGTGCTCTGCCATCGCCTGGTCGAGGAGGAGCGCGCGCTGGCCGAGTTCTTCCGGGTGCTCGCTCCGGGAGGCACGCTCATCCTCAACTTGCCGGCGCATGAGTGGCTGCGATCGGCGCATGACGAGAGGGTGCACAACGCGCGCCGCTACACCCGGCGGGCGCTCGGCTCCCGGCTCGAGCGCGCGGGCTTCGCGGTCTGCGAGCTTCGGCACTGGAACACGCTCCTGCTGCCGCTGATGGTGCTCAAGCGCAAGATGCTCGCCCGCGGCAGAGCCGGAAACAGCGACGTCGCCCTATTGCCGCCACCGATTGAGGCGATCTTCCGGGCGGTGACGGGAGCCGAGGGGCTGCTCGCTCGGGCCGGGGTCCGCTTTCCGGCCGGCGGGTCCCTGCTCGCCGTCGCGCAACGACCCGTCTGACCGGGTGCCGAGCATGCTCTCTCCCTTCGCCGTCGACGCCCCCGGCCCCTCGGCCGAACCGGCCGCAGTGCCGGCCCTCTCCGTCGTCATCCCGGTCTATAACGGAGCAAGAACGATTGGCGAGCTCGTCGAGGCGCTCTCATCGCTCGAGGTCGAGGGGGGGCTCGAGATCGTGCTCGTCAACGACGGCAGCCCGGACGACAGCGACCGCGTCTGCCGGGAGCTTTTGGCGCGGGCCGCCGTCCCGATCACCTATGTCGAGCATGCCCGCAATTACGGCGAGCACAACGCTGTGATGACCGGGCTGAGGCACGCCCGCGGCGCGTTCGTCATCACGATGGACGACGATCTGCAGAACCCGCCGGAGGAGGTGCTTCGCCTCTTTCGCGCCTGTCGCGACGGCGGGCACGACGTCGTCTACACCGTCTACGCCGAGAAGAAGCATGCGTGGTGGCGCAATCTCGGCAGCCGCTTCGCCAACCGGGTCGCCGATGTGCTGCTCGACAAGCCGCGCGGGGTGTATCTTTCGTCGTTCCGCTGCATGAACCGCCTCGTGGTGGATGGTGTGACGCGCTACGAGGGGCCGTATCCTTACGTCGACGGCTTGATCATGCAGGTCACGCAGCGCATCGGCACGCTCGAGGTGCGGCACCTGCCGCGCGCCGCCGGCCAGTCCAACTACACGCTGCGACGACTGGTTCGGCTGTGGCTCAATCTCGCCTTCAACTTCTCGCTCTTGCCGCTTCGGCTCGCCGTCCTGCTCGGCCTCGGCATGGCGGCGATCGGCGGGCTTGCGGCCATCTACGTGGTGGTGGAGGCGCTGATCGGCGAGCCGCCGCCCGGCTGGGCAAGCACGATCACGGTGATCCTTCTCCTGGCCGGCGTGCAGCTGGTGATGCTCGGGATCATCGGCGAATACCTCGGGCGGACGTTTCTCACCGCGAACCGCAAGCCGCAGGGTCTGGTGCGCGCTGTCGAGCGGGCGCGGCTTCCCTCTCCCGTCCCCTGATCGCCGGACGGGGGTCGTGATCCACTGGCTCTTCCTGGCCGGAGCCCTCGTCGTGGGCACGGCCGGCCAGCTTCTGTTGAAGATGGGAGCGGTCGGGCCGGGTGGTTTCCTCGACCAGCTTGTGCGCCCGGCCACCCTCGCCGGCCTCGTCTGCTACGGTGTCGCCGCGATGCTCTACATCGTCGCACTGCGCGGCATCCCCGTCTCCGTCGCGTTCCCTGCCGCAGCCGCGCAGTACGTCATCGTCGGCCTGTTCGCGTGGGTCGTGCTGCACGAGCCGTGGAACGTGCAGCAGGCGGCGGGGCTAGGCCTGATCGTGCTCGGGGTCGTGCTGCTCGCGACATCGCACTGAGTTTGGCTCGACCCGCACTGTCGCGGCAGGTGGCGACACCCGAACTGCGAACGACTTCCGTGGCCCTGCGGCAGCGGGTGCGATCCGGTCGGCCGCTCAGGGCGGCCCGGGCGGCCGCCACGCCCAGGCGTTCGGGGCCAGCGTCGGAATCCGTTACGGCAGCCTGACCGGTCATCGCCCGCCTCTGCTGAGCCGTTCACTCAAAGAATACCTTTTCCGCGAAAGGCGCTTTGCATCCCTCTATCCTGGCATGCTTGCAGGGGGACGCGCGGACGGAACGGCGAGATCGAGAGATGAACAAACGTCTGCCGCCCGGCATGGCTGCGGTCGGCATGACGGGCGCCGCCTCTGGCGCCCAGGCCTCGTTTTTCGTCAGGACCGTGCCGATTGGAGCGAACCCGAACGACGAGGTGATCGCGCGCCTGACGAGGATCGAGGGGTTGCAGGACGCGACCGTGTTTCTGTTTGGGCAGGCAGATGTCACGATCACGTTCATTGGCATCTAGGCCGGCAACACCAGGTCCTCTTCTGGCATGGAGTCGACGTCTTCGCCGGACGGACGGGCAGCGCGGGCATGCTCGGCTCCCCTCGGGGCGACAGCAGGACCTTCATCGACGTGGCGCCCTGGCTGTTGGACGTCGAGTTCACGACCAGCGTCGGCGGCCCGGACCAGAACGTGACGAACGGCAACACGTCGCGACGGGCAACGATCGCGGCAACGTCTTCGTCACCTTCGGCAACTCCCCGGGGTTGCATTCATCGAGACGAAGCTCAACGGTTCCACCGCCTGAGGCAGCAATGTCTTCTGGCCCTTCGACGAGGACATCGGCGCCCGGCCGGTCGACGACCACGACGCGTTCGTTGGTGCGCATCGAGCTGACGAGCGCTGTCATTCCCGAACCGGCGTTGCTAGGCCTGCTGGGCGCCGGGGTGATCGGGCTTCGGCTCGCCGCTCGCCGGCGAAGGGATTTGACCCGCCTGTCCGACGCCGTGTCGGACTTCTTTCCGGTGTGAGGCTCCGGGGGAGGTGCCACAGACGGCGCTGCCCCTCCCCTCGGTCGCGCGCCCGGCGAGGTGGACTGCGCCGGTTTGCCGACCCGGGACGAGACCAGCTTCGGCGACCCGTCCGTGCCTCGACGTCCGCTGCAGGACGGTGCGGAGCTTGGAAGGATGGGCTCACGAGCTGATCGCCGCCCCGCAGGCCTCCCGCACCACCAGTGGTTCGATCTCGGCTTGGTCTATCCTCCGTTCGCAACGCGAAGCCATTACCGCCGCGCTCTGCCAGCGAAAGCGGGGTTTCGATCGGCGTTCTGAAAAAGCCCCTGTCCGCACGCTCTGGCGCTGTGCCAGATCCCACCGTGCCCGCCTTCTGGGCTGGTTGGCGCTTTGCGTGAGGAAGTCCCGATGAGCCGGAAGGCGCGGTCGCCTGCGGCAGGACGCCGACAGCCTCCCATGAGGCCTCGAAACGGCGATGGCGGCGTTCGGTCACCGAGACCAGGACATCGAGGCGTGGTTCGGCGTGGTGCGCTGGCCTGTTGCGCAGCTGCCGGCGGAACGACCTCCGCCTGCCTTCAAGCGGCTGTCGGTCCATCACCGCTGCCGAGGTGGTAGCCTTGCGTTCGCCCTTCCCAAGGAGGCAGAGCAAGCCCGCGCACCGATCTGAGAGAGGCCGGGTCTTTCGCGCCCCGAATGGCGAGTAGCTTCGGCGCATGAAGCATGGTGCCGACACTCGGATTTGAACCGAGGACCTACTGATTACGAATCAGTTGCTCTACCGCTGAGCTATGTCGGCCCCCTCGCTCCGCGCGTTCTAAGCCGCACCGTCCGCCGGCGCAAGCGGCGACGCCGGGGCGCCGCCCCGCTTCAGCCCCCACACATCGCCCGGCGGCCCCTTGCGGATCGCCGCCAGCAGGCTGCGCACCTCCTGCCGGGCAGCGACGTGGCTCATGGTCAGAGCGCCCCCGAGGCCAGCCTCCTTCAGGTCCATCAGGGTCAGCCCCTGCAGGTAGAGTTCGCGGAAAATCACCCGTTCACCGAAACCGCGCACCGTGCGGAAGCCGATGCGCTTGGCGAGCTCCTCGAGGGTGGCGCCGACGTCGCGCTGGTTGCGCGCTTCGCGCGCCCCAAGACGATTGCGCATCACGATCCAATCGAGCCGCCCGCGGTCGCGCGCGAAACGCTGCTTCCTGAGCCTCCCAGACGAGCTCCGCGTAGACGGACGGACGCACCACGCGGCGATCGTCGGGATCGACGATCGCCAGCATCGAGAAATCGACGAAGCTGTCGTTGATCGGCGTGATCAGCGTGTCCGCCAGAGCATGCGCGCGTCGGGCAAGGAAGGTGTCAGCCCCGGGGCAGTCGATGACGACGAACTCCGCCTCGCGCGCGAGCGCAGCCACCGCCTCGGTGAGGCGCGGCCTCGTCCTCGGCCTCCGCCTCGCGCCGCGTCTCCGCCCGCGAGGCATGGACGGCGCGCGAGGATGGCAGCGGAAGCGGCACGCCGCGCTTTGCCGCCGTCGCCGCACGCGCCTCGAGGTAACGGGTGAGCGTGGCTTGCCGCGCGTCGAGGTCGATCGCGCCGACCCGGTAGCCTTCCCGCAAGAGGCCGACGATGACGTGCATCGCCGCCGTCGACTTGCCCGAGCCCCCCTTCTCGTTGCCAAGCACGAGGATGTGGGGACGGGTCTCGATCGCAACCCTCGGCGTGGGCAGCGTGCCGTGCACAGCGTCTCACAGACCCGGCAGCGGAGCCGGCAAGAGGAGTTGAGGCGACGCCGCCCGCGCCTCGCCCCAGCGCAGGCTGCCGACCGATCCGCACGAGCCGCAGAGGTGACTGCCACTCCGCTTGGCTCGCGCCGCAAACCGTGCAGGTCCACTCCGGCGGTTCGGGGGCGGAAGCGGCATCGCGCCAATGCGCCTCGGCCTCGGCATGCGCGCGCTCCGTGCCGGCGAATTCGCCTTCCGCGACCTTCGCCAGCAGCGCGTGCAGGCGGCGATCCTCCACCCCGCCTGCGCGCGCCCGTTCCGCCCAGCGGCGCGCCTCCGCCCACTCCTCTGCCTCAAGGGCGGCCTGGGCGGCGGCGAGCGCCATCTCCGCCCCGCCCGCTTCGCTGGCAAGAAGGGAGAGCCGTTTCGCCCGCGCGGCCTTCGTCTCGCTCGCCGGCCCTTCCAGGGCGAGAGCGGCGAGCATCGGATGCGGCGCCTTGGCCAACCCCTCCTTCAGCGCCCGTTCCGCTGCGCGCGCATTTCCCATCGCGCGCAGGCGGCGCACCACGGCGGCGTGGGTGGGGGCCAGCGAAGGGGCAAGCGCGGCCGCCTGCTGCTCGAGCCGCAACGCTGCCCGCGCCTCGGTCTCGGCCGCGGCCGCCGCGAGCAGCAGGGCAGCGCGACGAAGCCCGGCCTCGGACCCGCTCTCCGCCGGCGGAAGCAGCCTGAGAGCAGCCTGCCATTCGCCCCGCCGCACTGCGTCCTCGAAAGCGAGGGACTGTGCCCAAGCCGCGTTCGGTTGATAGGCGAGCGCCGCTCGTGCGGCCTCGGCCGCGACCGCGCGGTTGCCCCGTTCCAAGGCGATCTGGGCGATGCCCCGTTGGCCAAGCACCGCCGCTGCGCCGTCCTGTTCGGCAAGCAGGCGGAAGGTCGTCTCGGCCGCCTCCACGCGGCCCGCGGCCCGCGCCGCATAGCCCGCGAGCATCAGGGTGAGTGGCGTGTCGCCGAGAAGCCGGCGCGCCTTCTCGCCGTATTTCAGGGCGGCGGCCCCGTCCCCAGCGGCGAGGGCAGCGAACGCCGCGACCATCGCCTCGTCGCCCTCGTCCCGCCGGCTGAGCGCGCGCTTGAGCCGCCGTCGCGCAAGCCAAGAACGCATGCCGGCGTAGAGGCGGACGAGGACGGCGACGACGAGCAGGGAGACGGCGAATGCGAGTGCGGCGAGCCAGAGCGGAATTTCGATCAGGACATCGCCGGCCGTGATCGTGACCGAGGCGGGCCGGTTCGCCACCCAGAGCGTGGCCGCCGCGACCAGGGCGAGAACGATCAGGATGAAGAGAGCGCGGCGCATCAGGGCGGCTCCTCAACGGCCGGCAGCAAGGGCGACGAGGTCGTCGCGCGCGGCGATGACCGACTCCGCTTGGGCGATCCACCCACCCATGGCACGCGCCGCGCCCGGCGGCAGGCCGGAGAGGGCGGCCAAGGCGCCGCGCAGATCGCCCGCCTCCAGCGCCTTCTCGGCTTCGGCAAGCAACGTGGCGACGGGGTCGCCGACCACCACCGACCCGCCGCGGCGGACGGTGACGAGGCCGGTGATCCGGTTCCCCGTCCTCTCCCAGAAATCGTCGCCCACGGTCTCGCGCAGGTCACGGGCCGCCTTGGCGGCCTCCGGGAAGGACCGGCGCAAGGAGGCGATGGTCGGCGGCGAGCGGTCGGCGAAGGCGGCGAGCGAGCGGGGCACGTGCGTTCCCGGCGGCAGGGCGGCGAGAGCGGGGCCGAGAGGGCGGCCGGTCTCCAGCGCGGCCTGCGCGGCCATCGCCGCTGCAAGCCTCGCGGCCAGCGTATCAAGCCGCGGATCCTGCGCGGGCCGCCCCTCCAGCGCGGCGAGGCGTGCGGCAAGGTCGGGCACGCGCGCATCCTCTGCCGGCCGCTGCTCCAGGGCGGCAAGCCGGTTCGCCAATTCGGGCACGCGGGGGTCCTGGGCCGGGCGCAGCTCGAGTACGGCCAGCCGCGCGGCGAGGTCGGGCACGCGCGCATCCTCTGCCGGCCGCTGCTCCAGGGCGGCAAGCCGGTTCGCCAACTCGTGCACGCGGGGGTCCTGGGTCGGGCGCTGCTCGAGTGCGGCCAGCCGCGCGGCGAGGTCGGGCACGCGCGCATCCTCTGCCGGCCGCTGCTCTAGAGCGGCCACGCGCGCGGCGAGCTCCTCCACGCGCGGGTCCCCGGCGGGAGCGGCCTCGCCGGCCGGACGCGCCTCCAGGGCGGCGAGACGACGGAGCAGTTCCTCGACCTGCGGGTCTGCCGCGGCGGTTGGAGTCCGCTGCTCCAGCGCGGCAAGACGGGAGACGAGCTGCTCGATGCGGGGGTCGGGCGTTGCCGCCGGCGCCGGCCGGCCTTCCAGAACGGAGATGCGGCTCGCGAGCGCGGCCAGCGCCGGGTCAGCCGCCGGCGCGTTCAGGCGCTCGAGCGTCTGCCAGCCGACGACGATCGCGAGGACGCCCACGGCGGCCCAGAGCAAACCCGTCCGCGCAGGCGTGGTTTCCCTCGGCGGCGCCGCGGCAGCCGACGGGGCCGCCTGCGGTGCTGATGCCTTCGCCTCGCTCGCGGGGACTGCCGGCTTGGCGGACGAGGGGCCACTCGCCGCGCCGGCTTGGCCGGAGCGCGGTGCCGCCTCAGCCGGTGGAGGCGCGGCGGACTTCGCTTCCGGCGGCGGTGCGGCGGCGGGTTTCTGCGCCTGGGCAGGCTGCTTGCCGGAGGAAGACGGGGCCGCTGCTTGGGACGAAGAGTTGGCCGGTGTCGGCATCGGCGGCTTCGGCGGTTCCGGAGCGGCAGCGGGAGGCTTGGGGGCGACCGGCGCGCCGGCGGGAGGCTTCGCCGCCTCGGTTCGAGCCGGCGGCGCCGCCACGGGCGGAGGGGGGCTGGGCTTCTCCCCTGGCGGCTGGCCGTCGGTTCGGCCAAGAGCGGCGTCTTTCTGCCCGTCCGGTGGAACGCTCATCCTCGATCCTTCCCCACCCCCTCACGTGCCGCAGGACGCGGCAAGAAGAGCCAGCAGACTCTCCTGGTCGGGCCGCGCCGCGAAACGGATACGCCGGAACGCAAGCCCCGTCAGCCCCGACGCGGCAGCGGCGCTGATCGCCAGCGCCTCCACCCCCGCAAGCTGCGCCTCGAGGCCTTCGGCCCGCACCACTTTAGCGAAGACTCGCGCCGCTGAGGCCGAGAAAAACAGGGCGGCCACGACCTGCCCCGTCCGCAGCGCCGCCGCGGCTTCCGCCGGCATCGCTCCTGCCGCGCGCGCGTCGTAGGTCCGGCGGCGAATCACCCGAAAGCCTCTCGCCCGAACATCAGCGGCAAGCCTCAGCCCTTCGCCGGGTCGTGTCGGCAGCAGAAGCGGGCCGCCGGCCGGGTCGAGAGTCGCCGCAGCCAGCGCGGCGAGTGCGGCCGCATCTCCCGAGGCCGAGCGGACCTCGCGGAAGCCGAACCGGCGCGCCTCCTCGGCAGTGGCGTCGCCGACGGCGAGGAGCGGCACGCCGCGGAGGCTCTCCGGCAGGGTGCGCACGGCGTTCAGCGAACCGGCAAGCACGGCCTGCACGCGCCCTGGGGGCGGAAGCCGCGCGGGCAGGGGGGTGATGCGAAGCATCGGCGCGACGACCGGGTGGAAGCCTCGCTGGCGCACCAGTGCTGCTGTGGCCTGCGCGTCCGGCTCCGGGCGGGTGACCAGGACGGCTGGACGGCCGCCAGCCGCGGCCTGCGGCGAGCCGCGCCCCTCGGCTGTTGGATCCTCGGTCGCGCCCGCCTGGCCCGGTGCCAAGCCGTCCGCCCCTGCGCGCGTCGGCAGGGCTCAGTCCCCCGTCTCGATCCGGGCGACGAGCTCCTTCACGGTCGGGATGAAGCCGTTCGAGTAGAACGGATCGGTCGCGAACCGGTATGCGTTGTGGCCGGCGAACATCAGGTTGCGCTCGACATCCTCGCCGTGCGCGATGTCCTGCAAGGTCTTCTGGATGCAGAAGGAGCGGGGGTCGGCCTTCTTGCCGGTGGTGAAGTCGGGGCCGTGCTGCGACCAGTTGGAGAAGCGGCAGGCGGAGAGGCAGCCCATGCACTCGATCTGATCGCGGCGGATCTCGGCCGCCTTGTCGGGGGTGACGAAGATCAGCGTGCCGTCGGGGGTGCGCATCGCCTCGGTGTAGCCTTCCGCCACCCACGCGCGGGCCCGCGCGGCATCGTTCGGCGTCAGGTACACCATCCGTCCGCGCGGCCCCGTCGGAAAGGCCTCGGTGTGCTCGCCGAGCGCCTCCGCGGTGTAGGCGATCTGGCGTTCGTTCCTCTCGCGCAACTCCCGCAGGAAGCCGTTGTTGACGGCCGACGACCAGAAGCCCGTGGGCGAGAAGCGGTTGAGGAGAACATCCCCCGGCTTGAGCGTGAGCAGGCGCCGCTTCCAGGCCTCGGAGATCGGGCTTTCCTTGGTCAGCAGCGGGCGAGTGCCGAACTGGAAGGCGACGGGGCCGAGCTCCGGGTTGTCGATCCAGTCCTCCCACTCCCGCAGGTACCACACGCCGCCCGCCATGACGATCGGGGTCGTGTGCAGCCCGAAGTCGTTCATGGTGCGACGAAGCGCCAGCACCCGCGGGTAGGGCGGTTCCGGCTTCTCCGGGTCCTCGGAATTGGAAAGCCCGTTGTGGCCCCCCGCAAGCCACGGGATCCTCGTACACGACGCCGCCGAGCCATTCGCGCGTCTTGTGGTAAGCGCGACGCCAAAGCGCGTTGAAGGCACGGGCGGAGGAGACGATCGGGTAGTAGTAGACCTTGAAGCGGGCGGCGATCTCGGACAGCCGGTAGGGCATGCCGGCACCGCAGGTGATGCCGTGGATCAGGCCCTTCGCCCCCTCCAGGATGCCGGTGATCACGCGCTCGGCGCCGCCCATCTCCCACAGGATGTTGGCGTGGATGCGGCCCCGCCCGCCGGACATCTCGTAGGCGGTGCGCGCCTGCTGGATGCCGCCCTGGATGCCGAAGGCGATCAGCTCCTCATGCCGGTCGCGCCGCGTGCGGCCCTCGTACACTTGGCGCACCAGCCGTCCATCGGGCGTGTAGCTGTCGGCGTTGACGGCGGAGAAGGTGCCGATGCCGCCGGCCGCCGCCCAGGCGCCGGCGGACACCCCGTTGGAGACCGACACGCCCTTGCCGCCCTCGACGAGCGGCAGGACTTCCGCCCCGCTCATGCGGAGCGCGTTGAGGGGCTTCATCGCGCCACCATGCCTTTCCTGCCGCGATGATAGAGGCGGGAGGGGAGGGCGGGTGCAAGCCCCGTCATGACCCGGCCACGGGTGCCCGGCGGCGTCGTCCGGCGGCCTTGCCCCTTTCTCCCGCCGCTGGCCGTCACAGCGACCGCGGCTCTCACTGCGCCGCCGACGCCTCCGCCTCCTCGCGGCGGCGCCCGCCCTTCGGCCCCACCTTGTCCGTGATGTCCTCGCCGGTCTTCTGGTCGACCACGCGCATCGACAGCTTCACCTTGCCGCGCTCGTCGAAGCCGATGACCTTCACCTTCACCGAATCGCCCACGTTGACCACGTCGGTGGTCTTCGCCACCCGGCCGGGGGCGAGTTCCGAGATGTGCACGAGCCCGTCGCGCGAGCCGAGGAAGTTGACGAAGGCGCCGAACTCGGCCGTCTTCACCACCTTGCCCTCGTAGATGACGCCGATCTCGGGTTCGGCGACGATGCCGCGGATCCAGTCGATCGCCGCCTTCGCGGCGCGCTCGTCGGTGGCGGCGACCTTCACCGTGCCGTCGTCCTCGATGTCGATCTTGGTGCCCGTGACCTCGGTGATCTCGCGGATCACCTTGCCCCCGGTGCCGATCACGTCGCGGATCTTGTCGCGCGGGATGTGGATCACCGTGATGCGCGGCGCGTTCTGGCTCACCGAGTCGCGCGGGCGCGGCGAGCGCCTTGCCCATCTCGCCGAGGATGTGCATCCGCCCCTCGCGCGCCTGTTCGAGGGCCTGGCGCATGATGTCGGGTGTGATCGAGGTGATCTTCAGGTCCATCTGCAGCGACGTCACGCCCTTTTCGGTGCCCGCCACCTTGAAATCCATGTCCCCCAGGTGGTCCTCGTCGCCGAGGATGTCGGAGAGGATCGCCACCCCCTTCGCTTCCTTGATCAGGCCCATCGCGATCCCGGCGACGGGACGCGGCAGCGGCACGCCCGCATCCATCAGCGCGAGCGAGGAGCCGCACACGGTCGCCATCGAGGAGGAACCGTTCGACTCCGTGATCTCGGAGACCACGCGCAGCGTGTAGGGGAACTGTTCCTTCGACGGAATGAGCGGATGGATCGCCCGCCAGGCGAGCTTGCCGTGGCCGATCTCGCGCCGCCCCGGCGAACCGAGCCGCCCGGTCTCGCCGACCGAGAAGGGCGGGAAGTTGTAGTGCAGGCAGGAAGCGCTCGCGGTACTCGCCCTCGAGCGCGTCGATGATCTGCTCGTCGTCGCCCGTGCCGAGGGTGGCGACACAGAGCGCCTGCGTCTCGCCGCGGGTGAACAGGGCCGAGCCGTGCGTGCGGGGAAGAAGCCCGACCTCGACGTAGATGGGACGGATGTCGCGCGTGCCGCGCCCGTCGATGCGCAGCCCCGTGTCCAGGATCGCGTTGCGCACGATGTCGGCCTCGATCTCCTTCAGCAGCTCCTTCGCCTTCGCCGCATCGAGCCCCTCCGCGGCGACGGCGGCGAGGGCCGCCTGCTTCGCCTGCTCGATCCGCTCGCGGCGAGTCTGCTTCACCGTCTCGCGATAGGCCTCGGCGAGCGGGCCGCGCGCGAGCTCCTCAAGCCGGCCCTTCAGCGCGGCGACCGCCGCATCCTCCTCCGGCAGGGGCCAGGGGTCCTTCGCCGCGACTTCGGCGAGCTGGACGATCGCCTCGATCACCGGCTGCATCCGCTCGTGCCCGAACACCACGGCGGCAAGCATCTCCTCCTCGGAGAGCTCGTGCGCCTCGGATTCCACCATCAGCACGCCCTCGGCCGTGCCGGCGACGACGAGGTCGAGCTTCGAGGCCTTCATCTGCTCCTGGGTCGGATTCAACACGAGCTGGCCGTCGATGTGCCCGACCCGCGCCGCGCCGATCGGCCCGAAGAACGGAATGCCCGAGAGCGTGAGCGCGGCGGAGGAGGCGATCATCGCCACGATGTCGGGGTCGTTCGTCAAGTCGTGCGACAGCACGGTCGCGATGACCTGCACCTCGTTGCGGAAGGCCGAAGGGAAGAGGGGGCGGATCGGGCGGTCGATCAGCCGCGAGACGAGCACCTCGCGCTCCGTCGGGCGGCCCTCGCGCTTGAAGAAGCCGCCCGGGATCTTGCCGGCGGCGAAGGTCTTCTCCTGGTAGTGTACGGTGAGGGGGAAGAAGTCCTGCCCAGGTTTGGGCTGCTTCACGCCCACCGCGGTGGCGAGCACCACCGTGTCGCCGTAGCGGGCGACCACCGCACCGTCAGCTTGGCGGGCGAGCTTGCCCGTCTCGAGGATCAGGGGCCGGCCGCCCCAGGTGAGTTCCTTGCGGAAGAATTGGAACATGCGTGTGGTCTCTCCATCGCGCGGGCGCGAGCGAGGGCCTGGTCACGACGGAGGAGAGGGGGCGGTCGGCCGACGGCGTCTCGGGCGGCATGGGTCGGGGGCAGCGACGACGAGCGACACTTCCCCGTGGTCCATGTGGCCGGAAACGCCGGCGATCTCATCCGACGGCGCACTCCCTTCGCCGCGACGGAGGCTTGCCGCCGCGAACCCGAAAGGTGTCGCGCGCCCCGAGGGCACGCGACGCGTGATGTGGGGCCGGTGCGCGGTTTTCGCCACGTTCCGCCCCATTCCTGGCCGCAGCCCCGCCGTCAGCGCCTGAGCCCGAGGCGATCGACCAGCGCCTTGTAGCGTGCGGCGTCCTTCTTGCGCACGTAGTCGAGCAGGCGTCGCCTCTGCCCGACCATCATCAGAAGCCCACGCCGGGAGTGGAAGTCCTTGACGTGGGTCTTGAGGTGCTCGGTGAGGTTGCGGATGCGCTCCGAAAGGAGCGCGATCTGAACCTCCGGCGAACCGGTATCGCCCTCGTGCTGGGCGAATTCCTTGATGAGCGCCGCGCGGCGCTCCGGCGTGATCGACATCGAACAGGCTCCTTCGCCGTTCCGTCGCCCGGGCCCGCAGGTTCGTCTCCCGCCCCCGGGCTCCATGGCCCGCCTCAGCCGGGCTGGGGGCTCAGCAGCCGCACCGGGTGCAGCATGCCGGCCTCGAGCCTGCCGATGGCGAGCGCCCTGCCCCCCGCCATCACCCGCACGACCCCCCCGTCGGGGTCGGCTTCCGGCGGAATGCGACCCAAGAACGAAACGAGCGACAGGCGCTCGCCGTTCGCCGAACCGCTGGGCCTCCGCCGCCGTCAGGGCCAGCGCCGGGATGTCGGCCAGCGCGGTCTCGATCGGCTTCAGAAAGCCCGGGGCGTTTTCCTCTTGCCCGATCGCCTCGGCCCTGTCCAGGGCGACCGCGTCGCGTTCCGTGAAGGGGCCGACCCGCAACCGGCGCAGGGCGGCGACGTGGCCCACCGTGCCGAGAGCGCGCGCGAGATCGCGCGCGAGCGCCCGCATGTAGACGCCCTTGCCGCAGACGACGCGGAACACCGCCGTGTCCGGGTCGGGGCGGGACTCGAGGACAAGGGAGTCGATCCGGGCGGGGCGCGGGGCGAGCTCGACCGCGATCCCCTCCCGCGCAAGGTCGTAGGCACGCTCGCCCTCCACCTTCACCGCGGAGTAGCGGGGCGGGATCTGCTCGATGTCGCCCGTGAAGCGCGGCAAGGCGGCGCGGATCGCTTCGTCCGTCGGTCGCACGGTGGAGGTCGCGATCACCTGCCCGTCGGCGTCGTCGGTGTCGCGCGCCTCGCCGAAGCGCAAGCTGAAGACGTACTCCTTCGCCCCGTCCATCACGAAGGGCACGGTCTTGGTCGCCGCGCCGAAGGCGATCGGCAGAGACCCCGGTGGCGAGCGGATCGAGCGTGCCGCCATGGCCCACCTTCCGGGCGCGGAAGGCGCGCTTGAGGCGGTTCACCACCTCGGTCGAGGTGACGCCCGAGGGCTTGTCGATGACGAGCCAGCCGTCGATCGGCCGGCCCTTGCGGGTGCGGGGCATCGGGTTCGGCGCTGAGGGACGGTCGCTTCGTATGCACCGCCGTTCGGTCACGGCGTATAGGCCCGTCCGGTCGCGAACGGAAAGCCTTGGCCTGCACGGCGGAAGTGCTTGCAGCGCGGGTCGCTGCCGTTCTACCTTCGAAAAAACGAAAACGTGAGGGGAAACGCCATGACCCGCCCAGCGACCCGCCCGTCCTGCCTGCCGCGGCTCTCCCGCCGCGCCGTGCTCGCCTCCGCTCTCGCCACCCCCCTCCTTCGCCCCGCCCGCGCGCAGGGGCGCGTGCGCGTCGCCGTGGTCGGCGGCGGCTGGGGCGGCCTGTCCGCCGCCCGCCACGTGCGCAAGGCGATCGACGGGGCGGAGGTGACGCTGATCGAACCCAACCGCGCCTTCTTTTCCTGCCCGCTCTCGATCTTCTACCTGGTCGGCGAACGGCGCGCCGAAAGCCTGACCTTCCCCTTCGACGGCCTGATCCGCGAGGGCGTGCGGCACGTGGCGGAACGCGCGCAGGCGATCGATCGCACGGCCCGCGTCGTGGTGACGGAGACGCAACGCATCCCCTACGACTTCCTCGTCCTCTCGCCGGGCATCGAGTACATGGAGGAGGCGATCCCGGGCTTTGCCGAGGCGAAGGGGGCGATCCCCGTGGGCTTCCGCGCCTTCGAACAGGAGGCGGTGCGGCGGGCGCTGGAGGCCCATCCGGGGGGCGACATCGTGCTCTCCGTCCCGCCCGTGCCCTACCGCTGCCCCATCGCGCCCTACGAGCGCGCCGCGCTCTTCGCGCAGTGGATGGACCGCCGCGGCCTGCCGGGCAAGGTGATCCTGCTCGATCTCAACCCGGCGATCCCGATCGGCGGCCCGACCATCCAGGCCGCCTTCCGCGAACTCTATCCCACGCGGCTCGAGCACCATCAGGGGGTGAAGATCACGCGCGTCGACGCCGCGGCGAAACGGATCGAGACGGACAGGGGCGTGCTCGCCTACGGCACCGCTTCGCTGATCCCGCCGATGCGCGCGGCCTCGATCGTTCGCCAGGCGGGCCTCGGCGAACGCTGGGCGATCGGTGACCTTCCCGAACTTCGTCTCGGCGGCGGACGATCGCGTCTACGTCATCGGCGACGCGGTGGGATCGACCCTGCCGAAGAGCGGGCACCTCGCCTACGAGACGGGGGTGCACGTGGCCGACCACATCGCCGACCGCGTCGCCGGCCGCACCGGGCCGGACGGCGACGGTTTGCCGTCCGCCATCTGCTTCGCCTTCTTCTCCTCCGACGAGGCGATGGGGGTGAAGATCGAGTCGCGGTGGAACGAACTCACGCGCGAGATCGAGCGTCGGGCTGAGATCGATCCCCGCCGCAACCGCAACGCCGCCCAGGCGGCGCGGGAGTGGTCGGAAGCGATCTGGGCCGAACTGGTCGGCTGACGCGGGGGGCGGGCGCACGCGGTGGGGCGGTGACGGCTCCCGCCGGCGCCGTTCAGTCCTCGCGCGGGCCTGAGGTCGCGCGCCACCGACGGCGAACGGAGCAGGGTGCTGATCCGCTCCGCCTGGTCGATCGCGGTGTCGGCGCGGAAGACGAGGTCGGGCGCGAACTTCAGCCGCACCGCCGCGGCGACGCGCGCGCGCAGGAACGGCGTCGCCCGCTTCAGCGCGGCGAGGAGAGAGGACGTCTCGCCGCCGCCGAGCCGGGTGACGAACACCGTCATGTGCCGCAGGTCGGACGAGGCGCGAACCTCGGTGACGGTGATCCGGGCCGCGGCGAGGTCGGGGTCGCGGAAATCCCCGCGCTCGAACAGGGCGGCGAGGGCGTGGCGCACCTCCTCCCCGACCCTGAGCTGCCGCTGCGAGGGCGCCTGCGCGCTCATCCCCTAGCTTCCGCCGCCGGCAGCGCCCTTGCTCACGCCGGCACCGTCTCGATCTCAAAACATTCGACGACGTCACCCTCGCGGATGTCCTGCCAGTTCGCGAAGGCCATGCCGCACTCGTAGCCGCGTGCGACCTCCTTCACGTCGTCCTTGAAGCGCTTGAGCTGCGACAGCTCGCCCTGGTGGATCACCACGCCATCGCGGAGAAGCCTGACCCCCGCGCCGCGCTTGACCACCCCTTCCGTGACCATGCAGCCCGCGACCTTGCCCACCTTGGTGATGTCGAACACCTTGCGGATCTCGGCGTAGCCCAGGAACTTCTCGCGCTCCTTCGGCGCCACCTTGCCCTTGACCAGCTTCTCGATGTCGTCTGCGACGTCGTAGATGATCGAGTAGTAGCGGATGTCCACGCCGTCACGCTGCGCGAGGTCGCGCGCCTGCGCGGTCGCGCGGACGTTGAAGCCGACGATGACCGCATCCGACGCCTTCGCGAGCTGCACGTCGCTTTCGGTGATCTGGCCGACCGCGGAATGCAGCACGCGCACGCGCACCTCGTCGTTGCCGAGCTTGGCGAGGGTGGCGGCGATCGCCTCCGCCGATCCCTGCACGTCGGCCTTCACCACCACCGCCACTTCCTTCTGCTCCCCGGCCTGGATGCGGGCGAGCATCTGGTCGAGCGTGCCGCGCGCCGCCACCGCCCCGGCAGCCGCCTTCTCGCGCAGCTTGCGCTGGCGGAACTCGGAGACCTCGCGCGCCCGCGCCTCGTCCGCGACGACGACGAAGCGCTCGCCGGCGGATGGCACGCCGGAAAGGCCGAGGATCTCGACCGGCATCGCAGGCGGCGCCTCCTTCACCTGACGGCCCTTGTCGTCGAGCATCGCGCGCACCCGGCCCCACTCGGCGCCGGCGACCACGATGTCGCCCTGCCGAAGCGTGCCGCGCTGCACGAGCACCGTGGCGACCGGACCGCGCCCGCGATCGAGCTTCGATTCGATCACGGTGCCCTCCGCCGCGCGCTTGGGGTTGGCGCGCAAATCGAGGATCTCGGCCTGCAGCAGGATCGCCTCCTCGAGCTTGTCGAGGTTGATCTTCTTCGTCGCCGAAACCTCGACGTCCTGCACGTCGCCGCCGAGCTTCTCCACCACCACCTCGTGCTTGAGCAGCTCGTTCCGCACCCGGTCGGGCTTCACCCCGGGCAGGTCGATCTTGTTGATCGCGACGATGATCGGCGCCTTCGCCGCCTTGGCGTGGCGGATCGCCTCGATCGTCTGTGGCATCACGCCGTCGTCGGCGGCGACGACGAGGACGACGATGTCGGTCACCGAGGCGCCGCGGGCGCGCATCGCGGTGAAGGCCTCATGCCCCGGCGTGTCGATGAAGGTGATCTTCTGTCCCGAAGGCAGGGTTACCTGATAGGCCCCGATGTGCTGCGTGATGCCGCCCGCCTCGTGCGCGGCGACGTCGGTCTGCCGCAGCGCGTCGAGCAAGGAGGTCTTGCCGTGGTCGACGTGGCCCATCACCGTGACCACGGGCGGACGCGGCACGAGGTCGCTGTCCTGGTCCACCCCGCCTTCCAGCCCGAGCTCGACGTCGGACTCGGACACGCGCTTCGGCCGATGCCCGAGGTCGGTGACGACGAGCTCCGCCGTGTCGGCATCGAGCGTCTGGGTGATGGTCGCCATCACCCCCATCCGCATCAGCGCCTTGATCACGTCCGCGCCGCGCACCGCCATCCGGTTGGCGAGCTCCTGGACGGTGATCGCCTCGGGGATGACGACCTCGCGCACGATCCGGCTTCCCTCCGTGCGCAGCCGCTCCCGTTGCGCCTGCAGGCGTTCGCGCTCGCGCTGCCGGCGCACCGAGGCGAGGCTGCGCACGCGCTCCTCCTCGTCGTTCAGCACGGCGGAGAGGTCGAGCCGGCCGGCAGCGGCGGTCACGGTCGGGCAACCCCTTCTTCATCGAAGCGAGGGTGGGTTTCTTCGGCGCTGCACCGGGCCGGCGCGCCGGGCGTGCACCCTCGTCCTCGTCCTCGTCCTCGACGCCGCGCAGCCGAAGCGTGGTGCCGGCGGGTGCGAGGCGTGTCGCCTTGGCGGCGCTGGCGGCCTCGGCGGCTCGGCCGCGCGCCTCGGCGCGTTCGCCCGCGGCGGCAGCGCGGCGCTTCGCCTCCTCCTCCTCGGCCTTGCGGCGTGCCTCCTCCTCTGCCTTGCGGCGCGCCTCCTCCTCGGCCTTGCGGCGCGCCTCCTCCTCCTCTGCCTTGCGGCGCGCCTCCTCCTCGGCCTTGCGGCGTGCCTCCTCCTCGGCCTTGCGGCGTGCCTCCTCGGCGGCGGACAGGACCGAGATCTTCTGCGCCTCGGCCTCGCGCCTGCGCTGCTCGCGCAGCTGCTCCTCGAGAGCCCTCGCCCGCGCCGCCCGCTCCTCGTTGGTGAGCTGGCGCAGCGGCGGCCCAGCCGGCCGTTGCGTGGGTTGCGCCGGCCGCCCTGGCTGCGCCGCAGGAGCGGACGATGCCGCCGTGCGCTGGGGCGCCGCAGGCGCCGCAGACTGCCCTGCCGCAGCCGCTGCAGACGGCGCGGTGCTCGGCGTCACCAGGCGCTTTTTCACCACCTCCACCTGCACGACCTTGCTGCGGCCGTGCGGGAAGCTCTGGCGCACGCTGCCGGCGTCCACCGTCTTGCCGAGCTCGAGCCGGCCGCGACCCAGGGAGAGCCGTCCCTTGCCCTGCTCCGTTTCCTTCGTCTCGCTCATCCGCCCAGCCGGTCCTTTCTCGCAGCCCCCTCTTGCGCCTCCCCGCGCACGCCCGCAAGCCTTGCCGCGTCGCGCGCGATCGCCTGCGCGAGACGCCCGGGGGCGAGGGCGACATGCACGACGTGCTCGCGACCGAATGCGGCGCCGAGCTCGTGGGCCGCGAGCGGCGCCACCACGGGCAGGTCGCGCGCGCCCGAGAGAAGCTTGCGCCGCCCGTCTTCGGCCCCGTCCAAGGCCTCGACGATCAGCCCCGCGCGCCCGGCGGTCACCCACTCGCGGGCGGCGACGAAGCCGGCCACCGCCTGGCCCGCGCGCCGCGCAAGCCCGAGGTGCTCGGCGATGCGCCGGCGCAAGAGGCGCTCGATGCCCTCGCGCAAGGCTGCGGGAACCGTCACCGGCCCTTTCGCGGCGCGGGCGAAGGCGCGCGCGAGCCGCGGATCGTCGAGCACGTCTCGCCGGGCGAGCAGCCACAACCCACGCCCCGGCAGACGTTCGGCGAGATCCGGCACCAGCGCGCGATCGGGCCCCAGCACGAAGCGGATCATGCGCTGCCGCTCCGCCCGCTCGCCCGTCGCAACGCAGCGCCGGAGAGGGCCGCTTTCCTCGCCCCCGTCCGGAGCGTGACCGTCGCGCTCCGCCAACCCCGCCATCCTTTGCCCCGACACGTCCGCTCTCAGCCAGCCGACTTCGCCTCGCCTTCGCCCTCGAACCAGTGGGCGCGCGCGGCCATGATCACCGCATTGGCCGTCTCCTGGTCCATCGCCTCCTCGCCGAGGATCTCGACCAGCTCGTCTGAGGCGAGGTCGGCAAGATCGTCGAGCGTCTTCACCCCCTTCTCGCCCAAGGCGACCAGCATCGCCGGGGTGAAGGGGTGAACGGTGGCGAGCTCGTCCGACACACCGAGTTCCTTGGCCTTCTCGGAAAGCTCGGCGTCGCGGCGGGCGATGAACTCCTCGGCCCGGCGCTTCAGTTCGGCCGCGATCGCCTCGTCGAAGCCTTCGATGCCGGCAAGCTCCTCGAGCGGCACGAGCACGAGATCCTCGACCGAGGTGAAACCCTCGGTGACCAGCAGCCCGGCGATCACGTCATCCACGTCCAGCGCCTCGACGAAGAGGGCGGAACGGCGGCGGAACTCCTCCTGACGCCGTTCGCTCTCCTCCGCCTCGGTGAGGATGTCGATGTCCCAGCGCGTCAGCTGCGAGGCAAGCCGGACGTTCTGCCCGCGCCGACCGATGGCGAGGGAGAGCTGGTCGTCGGGCACCACCACCTCGATGCGGCGGTTCTCCTCATCCAGCACCACCTTGCTGACCTCGGCCGGGGCGAGCGCGTTCACCACGAAGGTCGCCGGGTCGGGCGACCAGGGAATGATGTCGATCTTCTCGCCCTGCAGCTCCTGCACCACCGCCTGCACGCGCGACCCCCGCATGCCGACACAGGCACCGACGGGGTCGATCGAGGAGTCGTGGCTCACCACCGCCATCTTGGCGCGCGAGCCGGGGTCGCGCGCCACCGCCTTGATCTCGATGATGCCGTCGTAGATTTCGGGAACCTCCTGCGCGAACAGCCGCGCGAGGAAGTTGGGATGGGTGCGCGAGAGGAAGATCTGCGGCCCCCGCGGTCTCCTCGCGCACGTCGTAGATGTAGGCGCGCACGCGGTCGCCGTTCCGGTAGGTCTCGCGCGGGATGAGCTCGTCGCGGCGCAGGAGCGCCTCGGCGCGACCGAGATCCACCATCAGGTTGCCGTACTCGGTGCGCTTGACGATGCCGTTGACGATCTCGCCCACACGGTCCTTGTACTCGTTGTACTGGCGCTTCCTCTCGTACTCGCGCACGCGCTGCACGATCACCTGCTTCGCGGTCTGCGCGGCGATGCGGCCGAAATCGATCGGGGGCAGCGGGTCGACGATGAACTCGCCGACCTTGATCCCCGGCTTGATCTTTTGCGCGAGCGAGAGCGGGATCTGGGTCGCGTCGTTCTCCACGGCTCCGTCGGCCACCACCTCGGTCCAGCGTGCGAGCCGAACCTCGCCGGTCTTGCGGTCGATCTGCGCGCGGATGTCCTTGTCGTGCCCGTACTTCGCGCGGCCGGCCTTGGTGATCGCCTGCTCCATCGCCTCCAGCACCTCGTCGCGGTCGATCGACTTCTCGCGCGCGACCGCATCCGCGACCTGCAGGAGTTCGGGGCGGGCGATGGCGATGTCCATGGATCCTCCTCCGGTCAGTTCGTGTCGTCGGCGGCCCGTTTCGGCCGCGAGGCGTCGATCAGCGCCTCGGTGAGCACGAGCCGCGCGGTGCGGATGGCGGTGAGCGGCAGGGCCACCTCGCTGCCGTCCTCGAGCCTCAGCCGCGCCTCCCGCCCGGCTTCCGCGCCGACCACCACGCCCGAGAGGCGCCTGCCGTCCCGCAACCGGCATGGCGAGTTCCACCTTGGCGAGGTGGCCGGCGAAGCGGTTCCAGTCCTTCGCGCGCGTGAGCGGCCGGTCGATCCCCGGCGAGGAGACCTCGAGCGTGTAGGCGGAGGGGATCGGGTCCTCGACGTCGAGAAGGGCCGAGACCTGGTGGCTCACCGTCTCGCAGTCATCGAGGGTGATGGGGAAGCCGTCGGCGCGCTCGACCATCACCTGCAGCGTGGGGCGTTCCCTGACCGGCAAGCCGCACGCGCACGGTCTCGTACCCCATCGCGGCGAGGGAGGGCGCGATCAGGTCGTAGATGCGGGCCTCGAGCCCCTCGTGATGCGGACGGTCTTCGCTCAAAACCAAAAAAGGCGGCCCCGTTGCCGAGGCCACCCTCCGTTCGATCGGCTGGTGCTTGCCCTCCAGATAGGACGAGGCGCGCGCCGAGACAAGTCCCGTCGTTCAGCCATCCCGCGCGCGCGGGTGGGCCGCCCGCCAGACCTCGAGCAGGCGGCTCGCGTCGACCGCGGTGTAGCGCTCGGTGGTGGCGAGGCTCGCATGGCCGAGCAGGGCCTGGATCACGCGCAGGTCGGCGCCCGAGGCGAGCAGGTGGGTGGCGAAGCTGTGGCGCAGGCTGTGCGGGGTGGCGCGATCGGGCAGACCGAGGGCGCGGCGGGCCTGTTCCATCGCGCGGCGCAAAAGCCGGTCGTTCAAGGGGCCCCCGCGCGCGCCGCGGAAGAGAGGGGCTTCGGGGGCGAGCCGATGCGGGCAGAGGGCGAGGTAGCGCGCCACCGCTTCGCGCACGATGGGCAGCACGGGGACTTCGCGCTCCTTGGCCCCCTTGCCGCGGACGCGGAGCGGGCGGTCGTCTCCCGGCAGCGGAGCGTCGCGGCGCGACAGCCCGAGCGCCTCGGCCGAGCGCAGAGCCCGCAGCCGTAGAGGAGGAGAAACAGGGCGGTGTTGCGCGCCGCGATCCAGGGCTCGTCAGCGAGCCGGTCAGCCTCCTGCACGAGACGGTCCGTCTCCGCCACCGTGAGCGCGCGCGGGGCGGGCCGCCGCACGCGCGGGGTGGCGAGGAGTTTCAGCGCCGGCAGATCGGGGCCACCGGTGCGGGCGAGGAAGCGGAAGAACGCGCGGATGGCGGCGAGTTCGCGCGCCCGGGTCGTGTTCGACGCACCGTCTGCGGCGCGGCGCGCGAGGAAAGCGCGCAGGTCGCCGAGGGAGAGACGGCCCAGCCCGGCGCGATCCGGCAAGCCGCCCAGGTGGTCGGCCAAAAAGGCGAGGAAGCGCCCGAGGTCGCCCTCGTAGGCGCGCAGCGTGGCCGGGGAGGCCCGGCGTTCGGCGGCAAGCCAGGCGAGGAAAGCCGCGCGCGCCTCCTCCGCCGTCATGGCGGCATCATCCGCCGGCGCGGGCGAGGCACGCCTCCAGCACGCGGGCGAGGAAGGCGAAGGGTTCCGCCGTGAACGCAGGCCCACCGCGCTCCGCCTCGCGCCAGCCGAAGGCGACGAGACCCGTCGCGCCTTCCAGCGTGCATCGGGCGAGCACGTCGGCCGCGACGAGCGATGCTGCCTCGCCGTGGATCGCCTCCGCCTCCGTCGGGCGGTCGCGCACGACCGCGCCAGCCTGGCCCAGGGTGCGGCGGACGAAGCCGCGCGGCACGCGCCTCAGGCCGAGCGTGCTCCGCCCCTCGACGGCGAGCGAGACGACATCGACGCCGAGGATCGCTGGCCACTCGGCTTCGACGACCTCGACCATCTCCGCCGCGCTCCGGGCGGCCAGAAGCGCGAGCACGGCCCGGCGGACGCGCTCGGCGAGCCTGGCTTCGGCGCGGCGGGAGGCGATGAGGGCGGCCTCGCGCGCCCGCGCCTGCTCGATCATCGCCGCCATGTGGTCGGCGAGCCGTTCCCCGTGCACCCGCCGCGGCGGGGCCAGCACCGCGTAGAGATGAGGGCGAGAGGCGAGGAAATCCGGGTGGGCGCGGAGGAAGGCCTCGACGGCGGCGGCCTCGTCCGGATCCGTTTCCGGCTCGGCGGCGGGGTGTCGCGTCGTCCGCCTCACAGGATGGACTGCCCGGTCTTCGCCCAATCCGCGAGGAACCCGGCAAGCCCCTTGTCGGTGAGCGGATGGTTGATCAGCGCGCGCAGAACGGCGGGCGGCATGGTGACGACATCCGCCCCCAGCTTTGCCGCCTGCACGACATGCATCGGGTGACGCACGGATGCGACCAGCACCTCGGTCGCGAAGTCGTAATTGTCGTAGATGGCGAGGATGTCGGCGATCAGCGCCATGCCGTCGTGGCCGACGTCGTCGAGCCGGCCGACGAACGGCGAGACGTAGGCGGCCCCGGCCTTGGCGGCGAGCAGCGCCTGGGCGGGGGAGAAACAGAGCGTGACGTTGACCAGGATCCCCTCCTCGGAGAGGTCGCGACAGGCGCGAAGCCCGTCGGCGGTCAGGGGGAGCTTGACCACCACATTGTGGGCGAGTTTGCGCAAGGCCCGCCCCTCGGCCAGCATGGCCGCATGCTCGGTCGCCGTCACCTCGGCCGAGACCGGGCCTTCCACCGCCTCGCAGATCTCGGTGATGACCTCCGCCATCTTCCGCCCCGTCTTCGCGATCAGGGAAGGGTTTGTGGTCACCCCGTCGACCAGGCCGAGGGCGGCGAGCGAGCGGATCTCGGCGACGTCGGCGGTGTCGAGGAAGAATTTCATGACGAGAGCGGGGTCCCCTTGGCGCGCCTGCGCGACCGCACCTTAGCGGTGGGGGAGGCCCCGGAGAAGCGCACGCCGGCGCAACGCGCCCCGCGGCGGGTGCCGGTGCTGCTGCCGCTGCCGCTGGATGGGACCTACGACTACGCCCTGCCCGAGGGGCTCGAAGTCGCGCCCGGGACGGTGGTGACGGTGCCGCTCGGCTCGCGCCGGCTTGTCGGCGTGGTCTGGCACGGCGCGGCGTCGGGGGAGGTGCCGGAGGCCAAGCTTCGGCCGATCGCGGCCGTCGCCGACGTGCCGCCCCTGCGGCCCCCCTTGCTGCGCCTGATCGACTGGGTCGCCGCCTACACGCTCTCCCCGCCCGGCGAGGTTCTGCGCATGGCCCTGCCCGAGGCGGCGCTCGCCCCCCCGCCCGCGCCGCGATCCGGCTGGCGCGCCGCTTCGCCACCGCCCAAGGAGGCGCGGATCACCGCGCAACGGGCCCGCGTGCTCGCCGTGCTCGCGGGTGCGGGCGGCCTCGCCTGGGCGGGGGCCGACCTCGCCCGCGCAGCCGGCGTCTCGCCCGGCGTGATCCGCGCGATGGCGGAGGAAGGTCTGCTCGTTCCCTCCCCCCTGCCTGATCCCGCCCACGCCGCCCTCTCCCCCTCCTCGCCACGGCCCCTGCGCGAGGCCCAGGGCCACGCGGCCGAGGCCCTGCGCGCCCGCGTCGCGTCGGGAGGCTTCTCCGTCACGCTGCTCGACGGCGTGACCGGGTCGGGCAAGACCGAGGTCTATCTCGAAGCCGCCGCCGAGGCGGTAGCGCGCGGGCGGCAGGTGCTGGTGCTGCTGCCCGAGATCGCGCTCTCCGCCCAGGTGATCGACCGCTTCGCCGCCCGCTTCGGCGCCGCCCCCGCTGTGTGGCACTCGGACGTGCCGGGAGCCCGCCGGCGCGCCACCTGGCGGGCCGTGGCGGAGGGCACCGCGCCCGTCGTGGTCGGCGCCCGCTCCGCGCTCTGGCTCAACTTCCGCGCCTTGGGCCTGATCGTCGTCGACGAGGAGCACGAGACGGCGTTCAAGCAAGAGGAAGGCGTGATCTACCACGCCCGCGACATGGCGGTGGTTCGCGCGCGGCTCGGAGGGCATCCCCTGCGTGCTGGTCTCCGCCACGCCGTCGCTCGAGACCCGCGCCAACGTCGAACGCGGCCGCTACGGGAGGCTTCACCTGCCCGACCGGCACGGGGTGGCGGGGGAACCCGCAGTGGAGGCGGTCGATCTGCGGCGTCACCCGCCGCCGCGGGGCTTTTTCCTCTCGCCGCCTCTGCGCGAGGCCGTGGCCGAGACCCTGGCGCGCGGCGAGCAGGGGCTTCTGTTCCTCAATCGCCGCGGCTTCGCCCCGCTCACGCTCTGCCGTGCCTGCGGCCACCGCTTCGCCTGCCCGAACTGCACCGCCTGGCTGGTCGAGCATCGCTACACCCGGACGTTGCAGTGTCACCACTGCGGCCACACCGAACCTGTCCCGCCCGCGTGCCCGGACTGCGGGGCGGATCAGGCACTCACCGCCGTCGGCCCAGGGGTGGAGCGGATCGCGGAGGAGGTGCGGTCGCTGTTTCCCTCGGCGCGCGTGCTCGAGATGTCCTCCGATACGGTGGACGGGGCGCGCAAGGCGGCGGCGCTGGCGAGCGATGATCGAGGCGCGCGCGGTCGACCTCATCGTCGGCACGCAGCTCGTCGCCAAGGGCTGGCACTTCCCGCACCTCACGCTGGTCGGCGTGGTCGATGCCGATCTCGGCTTGGCGGGCGGGGATTTGCGCGCCGCCGAGCGCACCTTCCAGATCCTGCACCAGGTCGGTGGGCGGGCCGGGCGGGCGGAGCGGCCGGGGCGGGTCCTGTTGCAGACCTGGACCCCCGAACATCCGGTGATGCGGGCGCTCGTGTCGGGAGATGTCGAGCGGTTCGTCGCCGTCGAACTCGCCGAGCGGCGGGCGGGGGGCTGGCCGCCTTACGGCAGGCTCGCCGCGCTCATCGTCTCGGCGGGTGAAGCCGCGACGGCGGATGAGGCGGCGCGGGCGCTGCAGGCGAGCCGCGCCGGAGGGCGACGGGTTCGTCGTGCTTGGCCCCGCGCCCGCCCCGCTTGCCATCCTGCGCGGGCGGCACCGGCGCCGGCCTCTTACTGAAGGCCGCGCGCGAGGTCGACGTTTCGTCCCTGCTGCGCGGGTGGTTGGCGTCCACCGCGATCCCCCGCGCCGCTCGGGTCGAGGTCGATGTCGACCCGATCAGCTTCCTGTGAGGCTCGGCGTCTTGGCCGGAGATCGCTCCGGCCAAGACGCCTGCCCATCGGTCAACGCGCCCGGCTGCGTGCCGCGGCGAGGCCAAGGAGACCAAGCCCGAGCAACGCAAGCGACGCCGGTTCGGGAACGGGCGTCTCGCCGCCCGAGGGTCGGTTCAGGCGGATTTCGTTCACCCCGTAGGTGTCGCCGCCGCTGATGCGGAAGAACGCGATGTCTGCGGAGGGGCGGGTGATGGCGAAGGTGGTCCGCCCGGCGTCACCGAGCGGCAGGCCGTTCGTCGCCGAGGCCAACGCAGTGCCGTTGATGTCGTAGACGGTCAGAGTGAGAGAACCTACCGCCGCATACCCTGCCTCGGCGTAGAGGTAGTCGGTAAGGCCTTGAACGAGGCTGCCCGGAACGACGATCCGCCCCGTGACGTCCGTGACGAGATCGATGATGCCATCGGCATTCACGCCGCCGAAGGCGAGCGGAGGATCGTTGAAAATCCCCTCGTCGTTCTGCCACGAGAAATCGACTCCGAAGTCGATGTAGGCCGTGCCGAGCACGCCCCCGGCCGCGACCGGACCGAATGGCGGGACTGACCGGAACGGGTTTGTCTTCGGGCTTGAACGCGATCGGTGCGGCTTGCGCAGCCCCGTAGACCACGACCGCCGTCGTGGCCGCGAGAACAAGGCGAAGCATCGTTGGCTCCTCTCGAGGGTGTTTTCGCCCTGCCCCACGCAGAACGAGGCATGCTATCGCATGACGCGCTTTCCCGAGCAAAACCGAGGCCAGACGAGGATTTTTGCGGAGTTCAGGGCGCGGAGCTTCGGCGCGCCCCTTGTGGTGTAAAGTTTTCCGACGCTTTCGCCCTGCGGGATGTAAAGTATCCCGACAGGTCAGTGACACGACACAGTGTCCAACGCCCAGCGTGGGCGGGGGGCGATGAACAGATCCTCACCCGGATCCCCCGCGCGCGCCCGTTCGATCGCCGCCCAGGCCACCATCACCGCATTGTCGGTGCAGAGCGCGGGCGGGGGGGCGACCATGCGGCGGCCCTCTTCGGCAGCAACCTTGGCCAGGGCGTCCCTGACGGCCGCGTTTGCCGCGACACCGCCCGAGACGACGAGGGTCGCGCAACGGGGTGCGAGGCGCAGCGCCGCCCGCGCCCGATCCGCGAGCTGCTCCGCCACCGCCGCCTGGAACGAGGCGGCGAGGTCGGCCGCTTCGGCAGGCGAGAGGGCGCCGCCGCGCGAAGCGAGCCGCGTCGCCACCGCCGTCTTCAGCCCCGAGAAGGAGAAGTCGCACCCCGCGCGACCGCGCATCGGGCGCGGCAGCGCGACCGCCCCTGGGTCGCCTTCCGCGGCAAGCCGCTCGAGCGCCGGGCCCCCCGGCCACGGCAGGCCCAGCATCTTCGCCACCTTGTCGAAGGCCTCGCCCGGGGCGTCGTCGAGGGTGCGGCCGAGCACGCGATGAAGCCCCGGCCCGCGCGTTTCCAGCAGCAGGCAATGCCCGCCCGAAACGAGCAGGGTGAGATAGGGAAACTCGGGGGGTGGGTCGGCGACGCCGGGCAGGCGGGCGGAGAGCGCATGCGCCTCGAGGTGGTTCACGGCATAGAAGGGGAGCCCCCGCGCCAGGGCGAAGCCCTTGGCGAGGTTGGCGCCGACGATCAGCCCGCCGATCAGCCCCGGCCCCGTCGTGGCGGCGACAGCCGTGGGCGCGCGGGACGCCTCGGCCAGCACTGCCTCCACCATGGCAGGAAGGCGCGCAAGATGGGCCCGCGCTGCGATCTCCGGCACTACGCCCCCGAAGCGGGCATGCTCGGCCACTTGGCTCCACAGCGCCTGGGCCAGCACTCAGGCCTTCGGCGTCGAGCATGGCAACCGCGGTCTCGTCGCAGGAGGTCTCGATGGCGAGCACCGCACCGGGCGCATCAGCTTCCGTCACGGGGCTGTCATTCCGGATCTTTCCCTTATCTTCGCAACATCGTAGGAAACGGACGCCATGTCACGCCACCCGGGGGAACGCCCCGTCTCTCCGCCCACGAGGCCGCCCCCCGGGCACCCGCGTCGCCCCCTTCCGTTGCGCGTCGGCACGCGCGGCTCCGCCCTCGCCCTCACCCAGACGCGGCTTTTCCTCGCCCGCCTCACCGGGTTCTGCCCCGTGCTGCGCGACGCCGAGGCCTTCGAGGAGCACCCGATCACCACCACCGGCGACCGGATCGCCGACCGCAGGCTCGCCGAGATCGGCGGCAAGGGTCTGTTCGCCAAGGAGATCCACGAGGCTCTGCTCGATCGCCGGATCGACTTCGCCGTCCATTCGTTGAAAGACCTGGAGACGGAACTGCCGCCCGGCATCGTGCTCGCCTGCTGCCTTGCGCGGGAGGACGCGCGCGATGCTTTGGTGCTCGCTCCCCACTGCGGGCCGGTCGATCTCGGCGACCCGCTTTCCGCCATCCCGCCGGGCGGCACGGTCGGCACCTCCTCCGTCCGCCGTGCCGCCCAGCTCCTGCACCGCCGGCCCGATCTCGCCGTCACCTTGCTTCGGGGCAATGTCGGCACCCGTCTCGCCCGCGTCAGTGCCGGCGAGATGGACGCCACCCTGCTCGCCTACGCCGGGCTGCGGCGGCTCGGGCTCGAGGGCGCGGCGGCGGCGGTTCTCGACCCTGAGGTGATGGTGCCGGCCGCCGGCCAAGGGATCGTCGGCGTCACGGTGCGCGAGGACGACACGGAGTTGCGCGAGCTTCTCGCCGCGATCGAGGACCCCGAGGCGGCCGCGGTGAGCCGAGCCGAGCGCGCCCTGCTCGCCGCGCTCGACGGGTCCTGCCGCACGCCGATCGGCGGGCACGCCGAGCTTCGCCCCGACGGCACGCTGCGCCTCGTTGGGCTGGTGGCAAGCGAGGATGGCACCTTCCTGCTCAAGCGCGCGATCGTCGGCGCGCCGGAAGACGCCGTGCGGCTCGGGCGCGAGCTGGGGCAGAGCCTCCGCCGCGACAGCCCGGCGGAGATCTTCGTGGGATAGGGCTGCGGGGGAAGGGCTGATCGGCCCTTCCCCCGGATCCCCGTTCACGCAATCGCCGCGCCCCCCACTTCGCGCCAGAGCTTGGCGAGGATCGCCTCGGCGAAGGCCCCGTAGTCCTCGGCCCGAATGACAAAGGCGCCGGGGCCGACGATCAGCGCCTCGCGGTAGTAGTCCGCGAGGTCGGGCTCCTCGTTCACCACGGCGAGCCCGTTCACCGTCACCCCCATCAGCTCGGCCGCCGCCCGCGCCGTGGCGAGCGGCAGCCCGGCGTTCGCCCGCCCGTCGCCCGACACATCGACCACCCGTCGCGAGGCCGGATAGGGGCAGCGTTCGAGCAAGGCGAGCGCGGCGGCCAGTCCCTCGCCGAGCGCTGTCGCGCCCGCCGGGATCATGCGCGGGGTTGCATCGATCGCGTCGGCGAAGGCGGCCGCGTCCGCCACGGAGGCGAGCCGCCGCCACGGCACGGCGAGCTCCCGCATCCCGGGCCCCGACCAGAACAGCATCGCCACCGCCGTCGCCGCCGCCGGGCCGGAGACGAGCCGCCCCGCGAGCGCCCCGTCGCGGAACGCCGCCGCGTAGCCTCCCATCATCAGGCCGAACTCGCCGAAATCGACCGAGGCCGAGACGTCGACGGCAAGGGCGAGGGCGAGATCGACCGCATCGGTCGCAACGTCGACGGACGATGGCATGACGGGACCCTAGGCCAAGGCGATGCGGACGTGGATTTCATTTCCTGTCAGGGACCGTCAGGCTATGGTGGCGGCGAAGGTTGCGGAACGGGGGGAAGGGGCTCGGTCCGTTCGGGCTGGGCATCGCGTCGCGGAGGGGACGGGCAATCGTGGAAATGTCGGAGCCGAAACCGCTCCCGGTGGCGGACGCGCGAGCGAGCATCCTCGGCGCGACCCTCTCGCCGTATCCGCCGGGCGAGCCTCCCGTCGGCGGCGACGGGCGCCACGTCCCCGTCTCCGTTTTGATGGCGGAACTTGCAAGCGCCTGGCCGAAGCCGCGTATTTCCTTGGGCGAAATGATCCACGCCTTCGGCGCGCGCGGCTACGGCATTCTGATGATCCTGTTCGCTCTTCCCAACCTCTTGCCGATCTACATCCCAGGCTGGTCGCCGATCTTCGGCGTCCCGCTCGCCATCGTCTGCCTGCAGCTTGCCTTGGGGTTTCCGGAGCCGAGACTGCCGCGCTTCCTCACCGACCGGTCCATGCGGCGGGAGGACTTGGCGCTGATCGTCGAGAAGTCCGCCCCCTGGATCCGCCGCATCGAGCGCTACGTCCGCCCGCGCCCCTCCTTCCTGACAGGATGGAAGGCGGACCGCATCGTCGGCGCTTACGGGGTGTTCCTCGCGTGTCTCGTCATCGTGCCGCTTCCCTTCACCAACGGGCCCCCAAGCCTCGCGGTCGCGATCATGGCGATGGGGCTCATCGAGGAGGACAGCCGCGCCATCGCGGTCGGTGCCCTGGTCGGGGTGTTCGCCACCGCGCTCGCCTTCGCCATCATCGGCGGTGTCTTCTGGGTGCTGGTCCAGGCGATTGGCTTCGTCCTGTAAAGGCAGCAAGACGAGCCTCTTCCGAATCCGTCAGGGCCGGTTTACGGTCGCCATCGGTGTCGGTGGCCCGCAAGGGCTGAAACGGGAACGCGGTGGGGTGCCCTCGGGCGACGTGATGGACCGGGGCGCACCGAAGCCGCGGCTGCCCCCGCAACCGTAGGCGGAGAGGCCGCGCGCCGGGGTGCCACTGGGCGGAAGGACCCGGGAAGGCGGGGCGCGGCGGCGGAAGGCGGCACTTCCGCGCTCCGCGAGCCGGGAGACCGGCCGGCACCGGCCGCTTCGTGCCCGGGCGGGGTGAACCGGGGCGACGGTCGGGCATACGCCCTCCGCACGCGGCGTGTTGGTCGTGGCCGTTCGCGGAGGGGGCGAGCGTGAACCGTGGTCTGCGTGCGCCAAGCCTTCGGTCGGGCGGCCTCGGCCGTCCATCGCGACCGAGGAAGAGACCGTGCGCACACGCTTGCTTGCCTCCGCGGCCGCCGCCGCGATCGCGTTTCCTGCGCTTGCCCAGACCGAGCTTCCCGGGCTGAGGCTTCTGCCCGAGACGGTGGTCACAGCAACCCGGGTGGCCACGCCGATCGAGCGCATCCCCGCCGGGGTGACGGTGATCGGGCGGCAAGCGATCGAGGAGCGCGGCTATCGAAGCCTCGTCGATGCGTTGTCCGCCGTGCCGGGGCTTCGTCCCGTCCAGCTCGGCCCGTTCGGCCAGCAGACCAGCGTTTTCATTCGCGGCACGAACTCCAGCCACGTGCTCGTGCTGCGCGACGGCATGCCCATCAACGACCCGTCCGCCCCCGGCGCCCTGTTCGACTTTGGCAGTGATCTCCTCGACGACGTCGAGCGGATCGAAGTCGTCCGCGGCCCAATGTCCGGGCTCTACGGGTCGGGCGCGATCGGCGGCGTGGTCAACATCATCACGCGGTCCGGGCTTGGCATCGGCCGGCCTGCGAGGGCTGTGGGCGAGGTCGTCGGCGGCACGCAATCGACTGCGGGCGGATCAGCGGTGGTCGCGGGAGAGGGGCGTGCCTTTGACTACGCGCTCGTTGCGAGCGGTTTCACCACGCAGGGCTTCAACGTCCAACCTCCACGCCTCGCCACCAACATCGGCGAACGCGACGGGGCACGGATCGGCCTGCTCACGGCTAACCTCGGCGCCACTTTCGGCGAGCGCTTCCGCGCCTTCGCGTTCGGCCGGCTGCGCGAGCACAAGGCCGACATCGACCAGGCCGGGCAGGACGATCCGAACTACACGGTGCGCAATCGGAGCGGCATGTGGCGCGCCGGCGTCACCGGAAGCCTGATCCCCGGTTCGCTCGACACCACGCTCGCCGTCGGACAGTCGCGCGACAACCGACAGTTCCGCGACCGGCCCGACCTTTTCCCGTTCTCCGGCAGCGACGACTCCCGCTACATCGGGACGCGGACCGTCTACCAATGGGACAACACCCTGCGCCTGCCCGACGGCGGCGCGTTCAACGACGCTGCGATCACCTTCGGCCTGCAGCGGATCGAGGATCATGCCGATGTCAAGGTGCGCTTCGACGGGCCCTTCGGCCCATTCGCGCAGGACGTCGATCGCGGCACGCGCAACCATGCCGGATATGTCGGTGCCCAGACGCGCCTGTTCGGTCGGCTCGACCTGACCGCGAACCTGCGTCACGAGATGCCGCGCGATTTCGCCGACACCACGACCTGGCGTCTGGGCGGTGTGTTGGCGATCCCGGAGGCCGCCCTGTCCCTCCATGCTGCCTATGGTACATCGTTCCGTGCCCCGACACTTTTCGACCTCTTTGGGGTTGGCAGCTTCGGCTTTCGCGGCAATCCGAACCTGCGGCCCGAAAAGGGGCGTGGCGGCGAGGTGGGGGTGGCCTTCGATTTCGCCGCCGTCATGCCGCGTCCCGGACGGCTCTCCGTCACCTATTTCCGCTACCGCATCCGCGACCTGATTGCGGACGATGCGTTCTTCACCACGCGCATCAACATCGGCCGGGCGGACATCGAAGGGGTCGAGACGGCCCTCGATCTTGCCCCCGCCGATTGGCTCGACCTGCGCGCGAGCTACACCTGGACCGTCGCGCAGGATCAGGACAGCGGCGAGCAACTGCTGAGACGGCCGCGCCACCAGGGAAGCGTTGGGGCGACGCTCCGCGCCAATCCGCGGTTCGGCCTCTCGACCGACGTGCTGCTGTTCGGGCCCGCCGCGGACGTGCTCTACCGCGACAGCGGCGCCTTCGCCGGGCGCGGGATCAATCAGGGAGGGCTGGTGGTGAACGTTTCGGCCCGTTGGCAGGTGACGGATGTGATCGAGTGGTTCGCGCTCGCGCGCAACGTCACCGGCAGCCGCTACGAGCCGGCGAACGCCTTCGTGGTGCCGGGGGCGTGGGCGCTCACAGGCCTGCGCGCGCGCTGGTGAGGCGTCACGCCGCGAGCTCGCACCAGACGGGGGTGTGGTCGGAGGGACTGTCCTTGCCGCGGAGGGAACGATCCACACCCGAAGCGACCAGTCCCTCCGCCGCGCGCGGCGAGAGAAGCAAATGGTCGATGCGTAAGCCCCGGTCCTGCGCCCACGCGCCGCCCTGGTAGTCCCAATAGGTGTAGCCTGGCTCCTCGGGGTGCAGCGCGCGGAAGGCGTCCGTCCAGCCCTGCCACAGCACGGCGTGCCAGGCGGCGCGGCTTTCCGGCTGACAGAGCGCGTCGCCCGCCATCGCCTCGGCGTCGGCGACGTCGCGCGCGGTCGGGCAGACGTTCCAGTCCCCGCCCAGAACCACGGCGCGCTCGGTGTCGAAGAGAGCCTCCGCATGCGCGGCGAGGCGGCGCATCCAGGCGAGCTTGTAGGCGAACTTGTCGGTGCCCACCGGGTTGCCGTTCGGCGCGTAGAGCGAGACGACGACGAGGTCGCCGATCTCCGCTTCGAGGAAGCGGGCTTGGTCGTCCGACGCGTCGCCGGGAAGCGCGCGCAGGCGCTCGCTCGCAGGACGGCGCGAGAGGATGGCGACGCCGTTGAACCCTTTCTGTCCGACGACGAGGGCGTGATAGCCCGCCTGCCGCACCTCGAGGGCGGGGAAGCCATCCTCCGTCGCCTTCAGCTCCTGAAGCAGAAGCACGTCGGGGGCGGTTTCGCAGCGCAGCAGGTCCAGCAGGTGCTTGGCGCGCGCGCGCACCCCGTTGAGGTTCCAGCTTGCGAGGCGAATCCGTTCCGCCATCGTGCTTTTCCCGTCTTGTCCTCTCCGATCACTCGCGCAGCCGGAACGTGATCGGCACGGCCACCCGATCCGCCACCGCCACCCCGTTGCGCTGTGCCGGCACGAAGCGCCACTGCCGCACCGCGTCGGCTGCCGCCTGGTCGAGCACGGCATGGCCTGAGGAGCGCGCCACCTCGATCGCGACCGGATGCCCCTCGGGCGAGACCGTGACCGCGAGGACCACCGTCCCCTGCCAGCGGTTGCGCCGGGCCTCCCACGGATAGGTCGGCTCCAGTTTCGTTCCGATGCTCGCGGGCAGGAAGGGCCCGCCTTCGCCGATCTGGGTGCGGGCGCCGTCCTGCGCATCGCCGCGGCCGGTCTGACCAGGGGCAGGGTCGGGTCGCGGGGCGAGGCTCGGCCCCGCACGCGGGGTGGTGCGCGGCGGCGTCGGCATGGCGGGAGGCAGCGGCAGCATGGTCACGGCGGGCGGCGCCTCGCCCGCGGCGGCATGGTGGTGCGGCGTCTCCTCCGTCGCAGCGGCCGGCGTCTCCTCGCCCGGCTGTCGCGCCGGCTCGTCGCTCGCGGCGACGGACGTGGCGGGTCCCGGCACCGCGCCCGGGGGACCGGCCCAGATCAGGGCAAGCCCCGGTTCCGCCGCCGGCTCGATCGCCCGCCCCCTCGGAGGGCCGGGCCAGAGCGCGGCCAGCACCGCGGCATGGATCGCGGCCGAGGCGGCGAAACCTGCGGCGAAGGCCCTGCTCATGCCGGCAAGACCGCGTGCCCGGCGCCGAAGCGGACGCCGAACACGCGCCCCGCCGTGGAGTCACACAGCACCGAGGTGGCAGCACCGTCGGCCACCAGACGCCCTTCCGAGAGGAGAACGATACGGTCGGCAAAGCGAGCAGCAAGCGCGAGGTCGTGCAGCACGACGACGACGGCTCGTCCCTCCGCCGCCACCTCGCGCAAGAGGCGCATCACCGCGAAGGCCGCCGCTGGGTCGAGGTTGGCAGTCGGCTCGTCGAGCAGGAGCACGCGCGGCTCCCCGGCAAGCACGCGCGCGATCATCGCGCGTTTCGCTTCGCCGCCGGAAAGTCGGTCGATCCGCCTCCCGGCAAGCGATGCGAGCCCAAGACGGCCGAGCGCGCGGTCGATCGCGGCGGCGGAGCCATCGCCATGCGGCAGGCGCCCGAGGGCCACGATCTCGCGCACCGTCATGCCCCAGGCCGCCTGGGCACCCTGCGCCAGCCAGCCGATGCGTCGCGCCCGGTCCCGCCTCGCGAGCCGGTCGAGCGGCTCGCCTTCCAGCAGCACCGTGCCGCGGTCGGGCGGGAGAAGGCCTGCGAGGAGCCTCAGGAGCGTAGACTTTCCCGCCCCGTTGGGGCCGACCAGAACGGAAAGCTCGCCCGGATGAAACGAGAGCGAAACATCCGCCAGGATCGGCCGATGTCCCCGCGCAAACGTCACCTGCTCGGCCGCGATCATGCCGCGCGCGCCTCGCGCAGGGCGACGACCAGGAGCACCGGCGCGCCGATCAGCGCCGTCAGCACGCCGAGCCGCAGTTCCTGGCGGAGCGGGGCGAGACGCACGGCGAGGTCGGCGGCGAGCAGCAGAGCCGCACCGCCGAACGCGCAGGGAACGAGGAGCCGGCCCGGCCGCTCGCCGATCGCGGCCCGCAGCAGATTGGGCACGATCAGTCCGACGAACCCGACACCTCCGGCGACCGCGGCCCCGCCACCGACCGCAAGCGCCGTGCCGAAGGCCGCGCGCGCCACGGTGGCGCCGAGAGAAACACCGAGCGAGGCCGCCGTCTCCTCGCCGAGCGCCAGGGCATCGAGCCTCTCGCCGAGGGGGAGCAGGAGCGCGAGCCCGGCGGCGACGGCAGGTGTCGCCAGCCAGACGTCGCGCCAGGAACGATCCTCGAGCGAACCGAGAAGCCAGATCGTGATCTCGGCGAGAGCGAACGGGCTCGGCGCAAGCGAAAGCGCCATCGCGACCAGCGACGAGGCGATCGCCGCCACGCCGATGCCGGCGAGGATGAGCGCAGACCCTGTGCCGGCGCGGGCGGCGACGGCGAGAACGGAAGCGGCGGCTGCCAGCGCGCCCGCGAGGCCGCCCGCAGGCAAGGCGATCGGCAGCGCGGCGGAGAGCCCCCAGTAGTAGGCGAGAACGGCGCCGAGCGAGGCGCCTCCCGTCACGCCAAGGAGCCCGGGATCGGCGAGGCGGTTGCGCAACAGCCCCTGCAGCACCGCTCCGGACACGGCAAGCCCCGAACCGACCAGCACGGCGAGTGCAGTGCGCGGCGCCCGCACCTCCCACAGCACGACCGGATCGAGCAGCCCGAAGCCGGCCGCCCCGGTGGCGAGCGACAGCAGGGCGAGCACGGCCGCCGCCAACCCCAGGGCGCGCGTCATCGGCGATCGGTCAGCGCACGGACGGCGCGCACCGTATCGGGCCCGCCGCAGGCGAGCCACGCGGCCGGCAGGGAGAGCCGGGGCAGAGGCGCGAGCGCGGGATGGTCGAGCAAGGCTTCGGAAAGCGACGGAAAGGCGGAGGCGGAGAGGGTGACGAGCAGGTCGGGCGGCGCGGCGACCAGGCGCTCGAGCGGCACGGTGCCGTAGCCGGCGAAGGGCGCGGCGTTGGCCAGCCCCGCGGCGCGCAGCACGGCGTCAGCCAACGTGCCGGCGCCGGCGGTAAAGCCGCGCGCCTCCCAGACCAGCACCCGCGTGCTCCGGGCAGGGCGGGGCGCCGCCTCGAGACGCGACGCCATCGCCTGCACCACCGCTTCGCCGCGCGCGGCTTCGCCGAGCGCCTCGGCGACCGCGCGGGTCTGCGCGACGATGTCCGGAAAATCGTTGGCGAGGCCAAGGCGCAGGACCCGTACCCCGCGCGCCTCAAGAACAGCCGCCACACGTGCCCCACCCCAGGCGCCGGCGATCGCGAGATCGGGCCTGAGCGGCAACACCTCCTCGAGCACGGGACGCACGCGGGCCAGGCCATGCGCGCGCTCCGCCGCCGCCGACAGCGCCGGGTCGGCGGCAAGCGGGGAGAGGGCGGCGATGCGGTCGCGGTCGGCAAGCGCCAGAACGAACTGGTCGGCGCACAGGTTGAGCGAGACGACGCGGGAGGGTTTCGCCTCCGCACCGACACCGGCGAGGAGGAGGACGAGGAGCGCGCTAAAGGACGACCACACCGCGGTGCTTCGCCTTGTGCGGCGGCTCGACATGGATGGTGATCACCGCCGGATCGAGCTCGCCCTTCAGCGCCTCCTCGATCCGGTCGCAGATCTCGTGCGCCTCGCCGACCGCCATCGTCTCCGGCACGACGAGGTGGAACTCGATGAAGGTGAAGCGCCCGGCGCGGCGCGTGCGCAAATCATGCGCCTCGATCGCGCCCTCGGCGTTGGTCGAGATCAGGGCCTTGATGCGGTCGAGCGCGTGAGGCGCGACCGCCTCGTCCATCAGCCCGCCAACGCTGTCCCGCATCAGCCGCCAGCCCGACCAGAGCACGTTCACCGCCGTCGCCGCCGCCAAGGCGGGATCGAGCCAGAGCACGCCCGTGATCGCGACGAGCGCCACCCCCACGATCACGCCGAGCGAGGTCACCACGTCGGCGAAGAGATGCCGCCCGTCGGCCACCAGGGCGGGTGAGCCGAGGCGCCTGCCGCGCCGGATCAGGTACCAGGCCCAGATGCCGTTGATCGCGGTCGCGGCGAAGGTCACCGAGAGGCCGAGCGGAGCCTGTTCAATGCTGCGCGGCGCCGTCAGCGCCTCCCAGGCCTCGTTCAGGATGGAGAGGGCGGCGACCACGATCAGCACGCCGGTGAAGACCGCCGAGAAGTATTCCGCCTTGGCGTGGCCGTAGGGGTGGTTTTGGTCGGCCGGTCGGGAGGCGTACAACACGGCGGCGAGCGCGACCGCCGAGGAGGCGACGTTGACCACGCTTTCCATCGCATCGGCGTAGAGCGCGACCGAACCCGTGATCCACCAGGCTGCCGCCTTGAGGCCGAGCACGGCGAGGGCAACGGCGAGCGAGGCCACGGCGAGGGTCTGGGCGCGCTTCATCGCGGCCGCTTATAGCAGCGGCGGGTGCGGGGCGCAGCCACGCCCGGCCAGTGCCGAACTCGCTCGCGGTTCAAAGCGTCGCGTCGGCCTCCCGCGACGATCTGCCCCTCGCCGCCTTCGCGTTCAGACCGAGAAATACTTCGCCCGCGGATGGAAGAAGACAACCGCCGAGGTGCTCTGTTCAGGATGGAGCTGGTACTCCTCGGACAGGCTCACGCCGATGCGCCCGGCATCCAGCAGGCGAAGCAAGGGCTCCTGGTCCTCGAGCCGCGGACAGGCCGGATAGCCGAAGGAGTAGCGCCCGCCGCGATAACCCTGCTGCAGCATCCTCTCGATGTCGCGATCGTCCTCGGCGGCATAGCCGCATTCGGCGCGGATGCGCTTGTGCACGTACTCGGCGAAGGCCTCCGCCATCTCGACCGAGAGCCCGTGCAGGTAGAGATAGTCCTGGTAGCGGTCGGCCTCGAACCAGGCGCGCGCGACGTCGGAGGCCTTCTGTCCCATGGTGACCACCTGCAGCGCGATCACGTCGCGCGCCTCCGGACCGTCGTCGATGTCACGCACGAAGTCGGCGATGCACTCGCCGTCCTCCTTCGCCTGGCGCGGCAGGGTGAGGCGGACGAGCTCGGTCGTTCCGTCCTCGTCGAACAGCACGAGATCGTTCCCTTCCCCGGCCGCCTTCCAGTAGCCGTACACGGCCTGCGGCTTGAGGATGTCCTCCGCCTCGCACAGCGCCAGCATGCGCTTGAGCACCGGGCGCAGCTCCTGCTTTGCCCAGCCGAGGAAGTCCTCGAGCCTTCGCCCTTGTTTGCGGAAGCCCCACTGGAACTGGTAGAGCGTGCGCTCGTTGATGAAGGGGACGAGGGCACGGATCGGCGCCTCGACGAGGCGCGGGCCCCAGAACGGCGGAACGGGTGGCGTGTGCTCGCGCGCAAGGCGCCGCCGCCGCGCCTGCACGGTGGCGCGGTCGGGCGGGGCCCAGGCCGCCTCCACCGCCTCGCCGAGCTTGCGTCGCTGGTTGGTCGGCTTGCCGCGGCGCTTGGCCTGTACGGCGGCAAGGTAGTCGTCGAAGGTGCCGCCCACCACCTTGTCCATCAGATGCAGGCCGTCGAAGGCGTCGCGCGCATAAGCGACGCGGCCGCAGGCATAGGCCGCAACACAGTCCTGCTCGACGAAGTTCCGCGTCAACGCCGCCCCGCCGAGCAGGACGGGGATGTCGACGCCGAGCCGCGACATCTCCTCGAGATTCTCGCGCATCACCACGGTGGATTTGACGAGCAGCCCGCTCATGCCGATGGCGTGGGCGTTGTTCTCGTTGGCCGCCTTCAGCATGTCCGCGAGCGGCACCTTGATGCCGAGATTGATGACCCGGTAGCCGTTGTTGGTGAGGATGATGTCGACCAGGTTCTTGCCGATGTCGTGCACGTCGCCCTTGACGGTGGCGAGCACGACGGTGCCCTTGGCTTGGCCTTCGACGCGCTCCATGAAGGGTTCGAGGTAGGCGACGGCGGCCTTCATCGTCTCCGCCGATTGCAGCACGAAGGGGAGCTGCATCTTGCCCGCGCCGAACAGCTCGCCCACGGTCTTCATGCCGTCGAGCAGGATGTCGTTGATGATGGCGAGCGGTGCGTGGCCCTTCGCCATCGCCTCCGCGAGATCGGCCTCCAGCCCCTTGCGGTCGCCGTCGACGATCCGCTCCTTCAGCCGCTCCTCCACCGTCTCGGCGCGCTTGCGCCCGCCGCCATCCGCGGCCTTGCGGTCGGCGAACAGTTCGAGCATGCGGGCGAGCGGGTCGTAGCCCTCGCGGCGACGGTCGTAGATCAAATCCTCGGCGACGCGAACCTCCTCCTCGGGGATCTGGTGCAGCGGCTTGATCTTGGAGACGTGCACGATCGCCCCCGTCATGCCGGCGCGCACGGCATGGTCGAGGAAGACGGAATTCAGCACGTGGCGCGCGGCCGGGTTGAGGCCGAAGGAGATGTTGGACAGGCCAAGGATGATCTGGATGTCGGGGAACTCCGCGCGGATCAAGCGGATGCCCTCCAGAGTCTCCAGCCCCAACCTGCGGTCGTCCTCGTTGCCGGTGGCGATGGTGAAGGTGAGCGGGTCGATCATGAGGTCGGAGGGCGGGAGGCCGTGCCGGCCGCAGGCGAAATCGACCAGACGCCGCGCGATGCGCAGCTTGTCGGCCGCCGTCTTCGCCATCCCGCCCTCGTCGATGGTGAGGGCGATCACCGCCGCGCCGAAGCGTCGGGCGAGGATCATGCGCTCGTTCGCCGCCCGCTCGCCTTCCTCGAAGTTGATCGAGTTGATGATCGGCTTGCCGCCGTGCAGCTTGAGCGCGGCCTCGATCACGTTCGTCTCGGTGGAGTCGATGACGAGCGGGGCGTTGACCGAGGAGGTGAAGCGGCGCACGACTTCGCACATCTCGGCCAGTTCGTCGCGGCCGACGAAGGCGGTGCAGACGTCGAGCGCGTGCGAGCCTTCCGCCACCTGCTCGCGCCCCATCGCGACACAGCCGTCCCAGTCGTTCGCCGCCTGCAGCTCGCGCCACTTCTTCGACCCGTTGGCGTTGCAGCGTTCGCCGATGGCGAAGATGGCGTTCTCCTGCCGCAGCGGCACCGCCGCGTAGAGCGAGGCGACGGAGGGGATCCACACCGCCTGGCGCGGCACCGGGGGCGGGCGGCGGGCGGCCCCGGCGCGGCGGCGGAGCATCGCGTCGAGCGCCGCGATGTGGCGGTCGTTGGTGCCGCAGCAGCCGCCGATCAGGTTCACCCCGTCCTCCTCGATGAAGCGTTCGAGCCAGAGGGTGAGCTCCTCCGGGGTGAGCGGATAATGCGTCTTCCCGTCCACGAGCTCAGGCAGGCCCGCGTTCGGCTGCACGGAGAGCAGCCCTTCCCAATGCCGCGAGAGCCAGCGGACGTGTTCGGCCATCTCCTGCGGCCCCGTGGCGCAGTTGAGCCCGATCAGCGGCACGTCGAGGGCGTGGACGACGGTGGCGGCGGCGGCGATGTCGGGGCCGACGAGCAGGGTGCCGGTCGTTTCGACCGTGACCTGGACGAAAATGGGAAGGTCAGGCTTGCCCGCGCGGTTGCGGGCGATCTTCGCGCCGTTCACCGCGGCCTTGATCTGCAGCGTGTCCTGGCAGGTCTCGATCAGGATGCCGTCCACGCCGCCCGCGATCAGCCCTTCCGCCTGCACGGTGAGGGCGGCTTCCAGACTATCGTAGTCGACATTGCCGAGGGTGGGCAGTTTCGTTCCGGGACCGATCGAGCCAAGCACCCAGCGGTCACGCCCGTCGGCGAACTCCTCGGCGGCTTCACGCGCGATCTCGCCCGCCCGCTTGTTCAGTGCGAACGCTTCCGCCTCGAGCCCGAACTCGGCGAGTGTGATCGGCGAGGCGCCGAAGGAGTTGGTTTCCACCATGTCGGCGCCGGCGGCGAAGTAGGAACGGTGGATGTCGCGCACGATGTCGGGGCGCGAGAGCAGCAGCACCTCGGTGCAGTTCTCCTTGCCGAGGAAGTCGCGTTCGACGTCGAGGTTCATCGCCTGCACGCGGGCGCCGAAGCCGCCGTCGCAGAGGAGGACGCGCTCCTTGAGCGCCTCGAGGAGGTGGGGGCGTGACATCGTTTCGACCTCAGGCGTGTGCGTCGGCGCGGTCGCGCTGGGCGAGAAGGGAGGCGGGCCGGCGTGCGACGAGGAGGAGAACGGCGAGGGGGCCGGGCACCGTGATCGGCTCGTCGGCCTCCAGCCCGGCGTCGGCCAGCCAGCCCCGCAGCCGAGGGGCGGCGAAACCAGGCCAGCAGTGGCCCAGGGTGCGCAGGAGGGCGTCGTCTTCGTGCGGGGCGAGATCGAGGAGGGCGAAGAGGCCGCCAGGGGCGAGAACGCGGCCGGCCTCACCGATCACCGCGGCCGGATCGTCGACGTGATGAAGGAGCATGCAGGCGGTGACGAGATCGAAGCTGCGGTCGGGGAAGGGAAGCCGGGCGGCGTCCGCCCGGCGGAGCGCGACGTGCCCAAGCCCGGCCGCACCCAGCCTCGCGCGGGCGGCGGCGAGCATGTCGCGCGAGAGGTCGACCCCCGTCGCGCTCTCCGCCCGCGGGGCAAGGAGTTCGAGGAGCCGGCCTGAGCCGGTGCCGAGATCGAGGAGCCGGCCGAGGGGACCGGTGGGAAGGGCGGCGAGAAGCCTCGCCTCGATGCTCTCGGCGGGCAGGCCGAGGGCGCGGAGTTCGTCCCAGGCGGCAGGGTTGGCGCGGAAAGCCTCCGAGGCGGCGCGGGCGCGGGCGGCGCGCGAGGCTGGCAGGCGCGGCGGCGGTCGGCGCTCGATAGGGTCGGATCGTCCTGCAGGCAGGTGGGCGAGGGCGGCGCGGGCGAGGGCGGCGGCCGGACCGGAGGCGGCGAGGCGGACGATCAGGTGCGGGCCTTCGCGGCTGCGCTCGATCACGCCGGCCTCGGCGAGGAGCCTGATGTGGCGGGAGAGGCCCGGCTGGGAGGTGCCGAGGATCTCGACGAGGTCGGACAGCGTCCATTCGCCGCCAGCGGCGAGGGCGGTGAGGCGCAGCCGGGTGGGTTCGGCGAGGGCGCGGAGCGCGGCCAGGAGCCTGTCCATGATTGATGCTCACATAAGCATATGGTTATGTCTAGGGAATGGACGGGAGGATCCCAGTCACGCTGCGCAGGGCAGGACCAGCCGCCGTGCCGCCCGCGACCGCCGTCATCGTCTCCCCCGACGCGATCGTGCCGCGCGACAACCCGCTTGTCCGGCGCCTTCCGCCGCGCGGGACTCAGCTGGGTCACCCTCCGGCCTGCTCCTGCTGCCGGCCTCGCGCGGCGCTCGCCGAGACGCTGCACGGTCTGTTCGTCGCGCGCGCCCGGGGCAGCATCCCCTGGTTCGATCGGGTCGAACTCCGGCTCGATCCGGATGCGGAGACCATGGCCGTCTTCTCGGAGCCTCTGGTCGCAGAGCGTTTCGTCCTGGTGCGCGGTACGGGCGAGCAGTCGGGTGCGCGCGGTAACGCTGGGGCCGGCTTGCGCGATGAGCTGCGATCGGTATAGACGGCCTCCATGCCGGTCACGGTCGTCGGCACGCGGGCGTAGCTCAGGGGTAGAGCACAACCTTGCCAAGGTTGGGGTCGAGGGTTCGAATCCCTTCGCCCGCTCCAGTCGACCCACAACGAGGGCGCTCAGCGCCTTCACATCATGTCGGCGTTTGCCTTCCTCCCCTCGCATGTATCGACGGGGAGCTCCACGCTCCGCCTCTGGCCAGCGGCAAGTCGGATCTTTCCGTTTGGTGGGGCGGCCTCGCGGGAGAGCGGGGTTTCTTGCTTCGACGCGGAACGGATGGCTGGAGAGGCGTCTTCCTCCGCCCGAGCCGACCTCAGACCTTCCGGCGCGGCCGATACCCTTTGCGTGCGGGTCGCGCGTTGAGCCTGCGCCGGTTGGTGTCTGCGCGGCTTACCCGCATCCGCTCCTCCTACCCTGCACGGCCAACGGACGCGCAGCAACGAAACGTTCCGCTTTCAGGCCCTGACCGCCGTCGGCCGCCTCTCGAGTCCCGATCCGTTCGAGGCGGGATCTCGCTTGACCCCAGATCGTTCGCAGCGCCCGTTCGAGCCGCGGGGGCAGATCGCAGGCCCAGGGGCCGCGAGCACTTTTCCGTTTCAGGCGCGGCGCTGTACACTCGGCTGGCGCCTGTGTCGGATCGTTCCGTGACCGGCCCGGAGATCTCCGGTCCAGTGAGCCGCGATGGAGGACCTTGCGGCCTTTCTCGACCAGCTTTGCGAGCGAACGAGGAACGGATGGGCGGCCAACCCTGACCTCGTGCAAGTCGATGCGAGGCGCGAGGCCGCTCTCCTATCGACAGGCTACGCCGACCGGCAAATCGCCGAACTGGTCCAGAACGCGGTGGACGCGGCTGTCCGACATGCCACCGCGCGGATCGAACTCCGGCTCACCGCCACGCACCTGTACGCAGCCAACACCGGCGAGCCGGTGTCGGGAGAGGGTGTCCGCGCGCTGGTCTACGGCGATCTGTCGCCCAAGGGTGGGGAGGAGATCGGCCGCTTCGGCCTCGGCTTTCGCAGCCTTCTGCGGCTCGGGGGGCGGGTGGACGTGCATTCCGCCGGCATCGCCTTCCGCTTCGACCCGGCGTGGTGCGCGACCGAAGCCCGGCGGGCGGCCCGCCTGCCACCGGATGCGCCTGCCCCCGGCTTCCGGCTGGCGCAGCGCCTGAACGCCGCGGCCGAGCAGGCGGAGGATCGGCTGCTCGCCGAACTCTGCGGCTGGGCGGACACGGTCATCCGGGCGGAGCTTGCGGCAGCCGACGCAGCTGAGGCGATGCGCCGGGAGATGGAGCGCTTTCCCGCCGAGGTCCTGCTCTTTTCGGTCCCCGACATTCGCCTCCGTTTCGTCCTGCCCGATAAAACCCGCCTGATGCGCCGCCGCCGCCGCGGCGATGTCATGCGTCTGCTGGATGGCGAGCGGAGGTCCACTTGGCGGCTGTTTCAGGAACGTTTCGCGATCGACGATGAGGCGGCCCGGCGTGACGCGGGGCAGCTGCAAGCGCGCGATGCCGTCACCATCACGTGGGCCGTGCCGCTGCGCGGGCCACGCCGGGGCGGAGAGCTCTGGAACGCCTTTCCGACCCGGACGGCGAGCTGCGTGGCGGGCATCCTCGATACCCGCTGGAAGGTGAACAGCGATCGAACCGCTCTCACGGGCGAAGCCTGGAACGCTGCGCTGATGCGCTGCGCCGCGAAGCTGATCGCGCGGAGCCTGCCCGCTCTCGTGCGGCGAAAGGATCCGGGGCTGCCGCTCGATGCGCTTCCGCGGGAGCTTGAGCGCCGCGACGAACCCTCGGCACCGCTGCATGACGCGCTGTGGCAGGAGGTGCGGGGCATCGCCTTCCTGGCCGACGGCACCGGGGCCCTCCGGCGGCCCGCCGAACTGAAACGCCCCCCGCTCGACGAGAGCGCTCTGCAGGAGCGTTGGGAGAAGGTTGCGGCGGCGGCCGATCGCGCAGCGACCGTCCATCATTCCTGCCTTTCGTCGTCCGAGCGGCGGTCGCGGCTTGAGCGACTTGCAAGGAGGCTGGAGGAGGAACCGGGCGGGGGCAGCGAGGAGCAGACCACCACCGGGTTCAGGCAGGCGAAGGATCGGCTGAGCGCCGGCTCGTCGCGTCTTGCCCGCTGGCCCGCCGAGGCATGGCTCGCCGCGATCGCCGATCCCGATCCGTCGCGCGGGCGCGAGGCGGTGTTGCTTGCTGCGGAACTCGTCTCTCGGGAAGTGCTCTACCGGCATCGCCTGCGCGAACTCGCCATCATTCCCACGCGGGATGGCGGACTGGCCAAGGCTTCGGAGGCCGTGCTCCCCGGCGGGGCGGTGCCGCCCGGGCGAAAGGCCGTTCATCCCGACCTCATTGCCGACGAGGCGGTGCGCCAGGCGCTGGAGAATGTCTTCCGCATCGGCGTCATGGACGATGCTGCATGGCTTAGCGTGCTGCAGGAGGCTTGGCCCAGGGATCGCGAGCCGCGGCCGGAGGAGTGCGCGGCCGGTTGGGAGCTTCTGCTTGCCGCCCCGGAGCCGGTGCGGGAAAGGTTCCTCCGCGAGGACGCCGAGCGGCTGCGATTTCCCACCCGGTCGGGAGCGTGGAGGACGCGTGATGGCGTGCTTCTGCCCGGCCGCATCGTGGCGGAGGATGAGGCCGAGGCGCACCGTGACGTGCTTTTGGATCCTGCCTTCGCTACGCGAGCAGGCTCCCTCCTCGCGGCACTCGAGATCGGGGACATGCCGCCCGATCACTGGCGGGAGGAGTTCCACGTCACGGGGGCGCAGGTAGCCTGGCTTGCCGAACTGGATTTGGAGGCAGCCTGGGTCTACCGGAGGAAGCGCAACCTGACCTCCTACCCCCAATACAGGACGCTCGGCTACCTGCGCCCGGTCCGCTATCCCGCTGGTCTGCCGCTGTTGACCAAGGTGAAGGGCGAGGGCCTCGTGCGACTGAGCAGTCTTCTGCTCCGGCGCCTTGAGGGCGGACCCACCGTTCAGCACCAGGTCGGGGGACGCGGCGAGGCGCGAACCCTGGCGAGGTATCCGCCAATAACGGCGCCGGACCCCTCCGCTTGGCTCCTCTGGATGCACGGAGCCGCTCGGATCGGCACACGCGTCGTTCGGCTTAGGGACGTCTCGGCGCTGTTGCGCACTTTGAACGAGTCCGAGCGCAGCACCCTCGGCCCCCTCCTGCCGGACGATGCGCCGCTGCGGCGGCGCTGGATAGAGGGCTGGCCGGAGCCCGACGGCTCGGACGCTCCCGTCTGGCAAGCCCTGCTCGACCCGGCCCTCGTCGCGGCACCCGAACAGCGGCGCGCCCTGTGGGAGGCCGCCGCGCGCCGCGGCCACGTGCCCGACCCGGTGCCGTTGCCATACGAGGCGCGCACCGTTCCGCTCGCCGAGGTCCTGGTGTCGTCTCACCCTGAGGACGTCGACCTCGCCGGCAAGGCCGGTGTTCCCTGCCTGCTGCTTGCCCCGGACGCCGCGGAAGCCTGGATCGCCCACGGCGCCCGCGACGCGAGCAAGGTCATCACCACAGAGGCCGTCGGCATGCCGGGCGAGTGGGTTGCCGCATGCCGTTATCTCCCCGGCCTCTCGGCGTTCCTCGACGGCGAGGGTCCTGCCATCGGCTTCGTGGAGTCCATCGAGCGCAAGCTAGCCGAGGTCTCCACGGCCGGTGACCTGCTCGTGCACAACGGCTGCATCGTCGTAAGTCGGTCGTGGGTCACGAGGACGCCATGGCCGTTCGTGCTGCGGCGCGTCGCGCAGGCTGTCGCTTCGCTGCTCCCGCTCTCAAAGCCCATCGACGAGGTCATCGGAGCGCTCGATCGCAGCGAGATCGACCGGCGCCGTGCCGCGGTGAGGGCCGAGCCGGATCTACCTCGCCGGCTTCTGCGAGCTGTCCGCAGCCCGGAGGCCTTGCGACGGGACAGAGGCGCACGCGGGAACGCGAACCGGTTCTCCTGGGGCTGACCGCGACGCCGTTCCGCAGCGGTGACGAAGAGGAGTCGCGGCGGCTTGCGCAACGCTTCGACTGCCGGGTCGTGCCGCGCGAACAGGCCGACCTCTATCGGATGCTGCGAAGCCGGGGTTTTCTGGCCGAGGTCGTCATGGAGCCGATCCGGCTCATTGAGCCGTTCGAACTGACACAAGAGGAGCGCCACCATTTCGCGACCTACGAGGACTTGCCGGCGTCGGCCTTGGACCGTCTCGCGAAGCAGGCGCACCGCAACGACGCGATCGTCGGGGCCATCGCAAACGCGCCGGAGCGGTCCATCCTCGTCTTCGCCAACAGCGTCGACCATGCCGTTGCCCTGACGGCACGCCTCAGCCTGCTGGGGATCCGAGCGCGCGCGGTCAGCGCCGAAACCGATCGTTCGGCCCGGCGGGACGCGGTTGCTGCGTTCAGGAACGGCGAGATCCGCGTGGTCTGCAATGCGGCCGTCTTCACGAGCGGCTTCGATGCGCCCGGAGTGGAGATGATCCTGATTTCCCGCCCGGTCTTCTCACCCGTCCGCTTCATGCAGATGGTCGGTCGCGGTTTGCGCGGACCGAGGAACGGAAGCACGGCGAAGTGCCGCATTGTCACAGTCCGAGACAATATCGACATCTACCAGGGCCGCGACCCGCTCGACTGGGGGCGCCGATACTACGAATGACAGCCGTCTCGTAGTCGCCGGGACCAGCTTGAGACGGTCAAGAAACCCTGGAGAAGCTGCCGGGTGAGCCTCACCTACGGGGAGCGTCGCGGACGCTGACCCGCAAGCGCGCCATTCTGGTCACGATGACAGCGAGGGCCAGGATTGGCGACATCGGTCCGACAACTTGGCACTGGATGTGTGCGGCGCCTGCCCGTCGGACGTGATCGTCGCCGCTCGATCGTTGCCGTCTGTTATCCAATGATGCCAGTCGCGGGGTTCCATTGACGGCACAACGCGCTTGGTCTCTACGCTGAAAGCGGGTCTGCCGATCATCGCCGCTCGATCTTGGTCCCGTAACAGAAACAGGTTAGACCAGGCGCGAGACATTGCCCTTCGACCCAGCTGCTGGCGTCGGTCCGTGCGGACTGCACGGTGATATCCGCTTCAAGCAGCGTGTCGCAGTCAATCGAAGATTTGGATTGGCCTGATCGCCGTCTCGGCCGGAGCCGATGAACCGCACGTGGACCTTCAGACTGACCGAAAACCGGGCCACTCACGAGCCAGGAGATAGGACGGCAGGTTGACGCAGAAGACCTGCCTCATCGGCTGTTCTCAGCAGCGGCGCAGCAGGGGCAAGGCAAACGGCTGCCCAACGCTGCACAATACTACGGTCGACAGACTTCGTACGGGTCACCAGACACCCCAATGCGGTGAAGGCCGCGCTTGGGCTTCATACTATGCCGAGAGACTTCGCACCGGTCACCAGACAGCCCTTGCGAGCACGCACATTCGGAGCAAATCCGGTGACGCGACCCGGTCGGTGGCGCCGTATTCGGCGCCGCAGTCGGTTGGAGCAGCGAAGCTTGGCGATGGCAGCACGATGGCCGAACTGATCGGGGCAGCCGGACCAGCAGCCGAGCAGGCAATGCGGCGACCGTGGCGTTGCTCATTCGTTGACGTCAGGCCAGCGGTTAATGGCCGGCTCAGGTGGCACGCCTGGCTTGACGTCTGGGTCAGGTGATCCAGTGCATCGACAGCTTGTGGCTGCATGCAGGCTCGGCCGTCATCCTCCTCACCATTCTCTCCAGTCGGGCGTGCGCAAGCCGAACAGCGTGCGAACCGTTAACGTTCCTCGTTTCGGACGCGCACGGTGGCGAGGTCTCGGGGGCCCGGCGGATTCCTGCGCTCCACCCGTTCGACACACCTGACTTCTTGCGGCGATCGGTCGCGCAACGCCGACCCTCAAACTGCACCGCTCCTGCCCAAGCGAACGGTTTGATCCGAAACAGGTGGGGCGATCTCGGTCGGCCGACCGATGACGCAACGCAATTCGAGACCGAACGCCAGCGCTCTTCGCACCGATCGTCTTTGCGTGCGCGCGCAACAGATGGCGACGATCGATCGAGAGGTGCGACTTGGAGCAACAAACGGAATGAAGATCCCAAGTCGCGACCTTCCTTCGAGAGACTCGGTTGGACTGCGTAGCTTCCACCATTCAGCGTGCATCCGTGATCCCTGGCGCATACTGGCCGTCCGGGCAGGGTTTCGCCGCCCTCTCACCGGGAGTGATGCCTGGCATCTCTGGATCGGCATGGCACACGCGCGGTGCGGACAGCCGCGTTGCCTCCACGATTTCGCGCCGACTCTCGCGCAGCGTCCTGCCCGAGGATGATGAGACGATTCGGCATCGCAAGAGGGAAGTCCAAAACAGATGCCGGTCGATGACCCACGCTAGCCCGTGCCGCTCATCAGGTAAGTCTAGCGACCCTGACGTGACTTGGTGCGACGGGCGCACCTCACTCTTGGAGCCCTGGGTTCGGCGCGTCATCGCGGATGCAGCCGCTGCCAGCGGGCGGATGGCTCGGCCAAGCGCGACAAGCCATCGTCATGTCGGCCCAAACTTGCCCACGCGGGAGACGACAATCCGAAAAGGGGCAGAGCGGCACCAGGTCCGTCGCAACGGTGCCGCCTGCGGCGGGTCTGCCCCTTCTAAATCGCGCCAACCTCGCCTTGCCGGATGCGTTGCTCAGGAGAGTCCCCTTGCGGTAGCACCGCCATCCAGCAGACCAGCCGCACGTCAGACTCGCTGATCGGCGGAAGGGGTGGAGGCGCTTCGAAGGGCTCGAGGCCGGTTCCGAGAATCCATTCCACAAGCCTTGCGCTGCGCTCCGCAGGTGAGCCGACCCGGTCGCGGAACTGCTCCCGCAGCAAGGCCTCCTCTCGCCGCGGCCAGGGAGCTTCCAGCACGTCCAACGCCCTTGCCACCCGCTCGCGGTCGACGTCGTAGGGCGGGTTCGCGCGGATGAAGGCTGCGACCTGCTTATTGATCAGCCGCACCGGCGGCTGCAGTTTGGCCGGATCGGAAAGGTCCTGCCATTCGGAGAGGATGTCGGCCAAAGCGACCTCCCAGAATGCGAAGACCGCGTCGCCCAACTCGGCGGGCATGTGGCGCGGGGTGTCCTGATCGCAGTCGATCAGCCTGAGACACGTGCCTATCTCGCGTTCGACGCCTTCGGCGCCATCGGGCGCCTGCCAACCAGGCCCAGCGGGGACAAACCGAAGGAAGGTCCGCACACCATCCCGCAAAGCAACCTCAGCACAGAACACAATGCCTCGGCGCCGACCCTTTCCGAAGCCCGCTTGCTGCGCCGGCCGGGAGTGTCGTGATGGCATTCCGGTCGGCGGCAAGGGCGGCGCGCAAACGTTGCCGATATTCCTCGCCTGTTTGAGCGGCCGAAGCGGTCCCTCCCTGTTCGAACAGGGTCGCATCCTCTGCAACCAGTTTCTCGATCTCCGCCCGCGTCTCGGCGAAGACCTGATCGCGCGAGGTGGCCTTGTCCACCGGCGCGGTGCCGATGCCTATGCTTTTCGCCGCCTGGGCGAGCTTCCGCAGGATGCGTTGTTCCAGGTCGAGCAGCGCATTCAGCCGATCGGCAGGAAAGACCGTGCGCAGAAAGACGCGCGGGTGCGGACTGCCGATGCGGTCGATCCGGCCGTGCCGCTGCACCAGCCGCATCGGGTTCCACGGCAAGTCGTAGTTGATGATGTGCCGGCACTGCTGGAGGTTCATCCCCTCTGCCAGCACATCAGTGGTGATCAGCACGTCGTAGAGGTCCTGCTGGCCCGGCGGCGGTCCGCTCGACTCGGGAGCGAAGGCCCAGACCGCCTCGTTGCGGTTCACCTCTTCGCCTTCCAGCTCCCGCCCTGCCACGGCCACGATCCGGCCGCGATAGCCCGCTCAGCCGCGGGTCGGCGTCGATCCTCGCCTCTAGTGCCTTGCGGAGCCACGCGACCGTATCAGCGAAGTACGAGAAGAGCAGAACCTTGCGGTTGCGCTGCTCTTCGAGGTCGGTGGCAGCATCACGGCGCGCTTCCTCCGCAATCTTCGCCAACTCCTCGACCACCGCCGCGAGCTTGGGATCGTCCTCGTCGTTCACCGCACGAAGCCGCCCGGACGAGATCCCTGAGGATATCTCTGTCGCGTTCCACTGCGGCGCGTAGGCGGGCCACGTCGTAATTCGCGGAATCGCGGGCTTCGCCGCTGGTCTCCAAAAGATCCTCGAAGGCCTCGTCGTCGTCTCCGAGTTCGCGCAGGAAGGCTGTGGTGATCACCTTTCCTTTCGCCAAGGCGTCGAGAAAGAGGTCATGCTCCTGCACCATGCGCTCAAGGCTCTTGCGGAACGCGTGGGGCGAAGACTTCGAAACGTTTGAGCAGTCCCAGACCGCAACAGCCCCGCAGCGTTCTCCTGTGCCTCCTCTGCTTCCTCGGCCTCCTCCCTATCGGCATCGCGCCGGAAGGCATCGGGCGCGTAGCGCGCGAAACTCAGCAGGTTGCGGCCGTGCTCCGGATCCAGAGCATCGGCCACCGCGTCGAACAGGCCGGGGGCCAAGCCGTTCGAGGTCGTAGCGCACGGTGATCGCCACCGCCTTCGGAAAGACGATCGGGCGCATCACCCCATCGGGGCCGCGGATCGTTTCGCCAGCGTAGTGCTTCTTGACAAAGCCGCGCGTGCGCTTGACGGTCAGGGCATCGATGATCGGATAGAGGAAATCGGGGCTGAGGTTGGCCGGATCCTGTTTTGCTGCCGCCCTGAACCGGTCGCGGATGCTGACGATGCCGCGGCTGCGCCAATGCGCTGTCCTGGCGGACGAAGTAGCGCTGCAGGTGGTAGAAGTCCCAGAGGCTGTTGTTCACCGGCGTGGCGGTGAGCAGCACCAGATCCTTGCGCTGGCCGTAGAGGAGCCGCCGCAGCACATCGGCACGGTGCGACGAGTCCGGGTTGCGGTAGTTGTGCGCCTCGTCGACCACGATGAGCTGGTATTCGTCGAGCGCCGCGCGCAGGTGGTTTCCTCGCGCACGCGGCCGCCGGTCCGGATCGAACAGCTGCCGGTCGCGCGCCACCTGGTCGAAGGAGAGCAGCTCGACGAAGCGGCCGATGTTGTGCTCGTCGAGGAAGCGGTCCCAGCTTTCGCGCAGCGCCGCGGGGCAGAGGAGCAAGGCGCGCTGGCGGTTGCGCGCATAGGCCTCGAGGATCGCGCCGCCGATGAAGGTCTTGCCGAGTCCCACCTCGTCGGCGACGATCACGCCGCCGAACTCGCGCAGGATCCGACGCGCGCGCCAGACCCCGTGCAGCTGGAAGGCGGTGAGCGGGATCTCGCCCTCCTCCTTCCGCTCCTCTTCCAGTTCCCCGCCGTAGAGCTGCCAGAGGATGCGCAGGAAGATCAGCCAGGGTGGAAATTCCTGCTCCGGCTCCTCGAGAATGGCAGCGAGATCAAACGGCGCGGCCTCATCCCAAAGCCCGTCGAACCAGGCCTTGGCTTGGGCGAAGATCGCGGCGTCCCAGCGCGCGAGGTTGAGCTCCAGGTTGGTGGTGAGCCCCGCGCGGGTGAGGTTGGAGGAGCCGGCGATCAGCCCCGGTTCCGGCCCGTCGATCAGGATCGCCTTGGCATGCAAAAAGGCCTTCTCGTAGCGGCGCGTCTCGAGCGTGCCGGAGCGCAGCATGGCCGCCATCCGCCGCAAGTGGCGGCGGGTTTCGGCGCTGAAGGGCATGCGGTCGCGCTCCGCGCGCAGCCCCGCTTCCAGGAGTTTCAGCGCCTCGGCCAGCTCGCGCCGTTCGAAGGCCGCGGCCGGCGGGTCGCCGGGCTTGCGCAGGTGCCGCCGGGCGAGGCGCAGCGCCTCCGGCTCCGGCTCAGCGCCAAGAAGAAGGCGCACCCGTTCCGCCTGTTCCAGCCGCTCGGCCACCGCGGCGAAGCCGGCGGGGCTGAGGAAGGCGGTGGCGATGGCGATCTCGCGCACGCCGGCGGGCGTCTCGCCGAGGCCAGGCGGGCGCGGCGCGTCGGGGATGGCGGCGGCCAGCGCGGCCAGCAGGGTGTTGCCGCCCTGGTTGGTGATGAGCTCGGGCCGCGGCGTCATGCAAGCCCCCGCAGGATGGCGACCGTGCGGTCGCGCCGGGCGTTCCAGGCCGCCCAGTCGGCTTCGGTCGGCCAGTCGTGGAAGGTGTCGAAGATGTGGGCGAGCTGGTCGGGGTTGAGGCCGTAGAGGCGTGCCACGACGGCGTCCAGTTCCTCGATCATCGCCTGTTTCTCGGCCGGATCGAGCGGGCCGTAGGCGACTCCGGCGGCCTCCGCCCAGGCGGCGAAGCGCGCATCCGGGCAGGCGAGGCGGCCGGCGAGAGCCACCGCGCGCTGCCAGTGGGGGTCGCTGCGCGGCGGGCGCGGAATGGGGAACGGGTTGAGGATGAAGAAGTTGAGGTTCGACTTCGACGATAGCGCCGCGCGTACCAGTCGAGCGGGAGGGAACAGAGCACGCCGAGCAGGAAGGCTTGGTCTTTTGCATCGCCCGCTGGGCCAAAGCAGGTAAGGAGCCTTGTTGGTGCAGGAACACCCGTGGCGGGGCCAGGGCGGCGCGCACGGTGCGGGTATCGGTCGCGCGGCTGACGTCCCGGAACACGATGCGCGGCGCGTGGCAGGGCAGGGTGGCCGGATCGCGCAGATGGGCGGGCGGAAACTCGGCGTGGGCGGAGTCGCGGCGGGAGCGGCCGCTGTTGAGCCGCTTCTGCTGCAGCCGCGCCAGCACCGGCCCGGGCTCCGCCCAGGCATAGTAGCTGGCGGGGCCCAGGTCGTTCTGCCAGAGGTCGAAGGATTCTCCCTTGAACACCGGCCACAGGCCCTCGGTGGAGGGCGGGTCGAAGGTCATCAGCGCCTTGTCGCTGGTCGCGTGCAGTTCGGTATCCGGCCGGGCGCGCCATTCGCCCGGCGCACGGCGATCGAGCCGCGGCGCGCGCCGCAGCCGGGTGAAGACGGCGATGCTCTCGTCAGAGGGCAGAAGCGGCAGGGAGGCGGAGGAGGTCCAGCCCAGAACCTCCTCCGGCGTGAAGCGATGGGGCGGGCGAGTCTTCGCCGCTTGCCATGCTGCAGGGTCGGCGAAGGGGCCGCGCAGGGCGATGCTCGCCCCCTCGGGCCTGCCGCGGAAGAGGCAAAGGAGGGTGATCGTGAACTGCTGATGGACCTCAGGAAACACCCAGCCGGAGCGGTTGAGCAGGGTCGTCACCTCCACCGCGGCACTGCCGGAGAAGAGGGCTTCGCGCAGGGCCTGCGAGCCGAGTGCGGAGAGGGCGCTGCGCGGCAGCACCACCCCGATCCTTCCGCCCTCGGCCGCGGCGAGCTGCCAGAAGCGCCAGGCGAAGGCCTTGTAGAGGTCGGGGTCGCCGGCGCCCAGGCCGGGGAAGAAGCCCGCCCCCAGCACCTCCCGCTCGCGCTTGGCCTGCGCCACCTCCCTTTCGTATTCGGCGACCAGGTCTGGGCGCTCCCCCCGCAGCTCGGGAAGCCGCCGTTTCCGTTCTGCTTCCGTAACGCCTTTGAGGCCCGGGAAATGCCGCGTCCAGAACCCGAGCTCCTCGACCGTCACCTCCTGCCACGGCGGGTTGCCGAGGATGACGTCGAAGCCCGGGCGGGGGCGCAGGAACACCTCGGGGAAGGCGACGGGGAAATGGAGCACCGCAAGCCCCGCCAGCACCTCGCGCGCACGCTTCAGCGCGGGGTGGGCTCCGATCCGCGCCCGCTCCTGCGGCCAAGTCTCGAACTGGAACGCCACCTCCTTGGGCGCGATCCGCTCGGCGAGCACCAGATCGCAGAGCGCGCGCGTCTCCTCCACCGCCTGCCGTGCTCCGGCCATCGCCTGCCGCGCCGCCGCGACCTCCTCCGGGGTGGCGTCCGCCAGCCGTGCCAGGCGGCGCAGCGGCTCGGCCGCCTGGCCGAGCAGGCTCTCGGCATCCACCGGAAACAGGGCGGTGCCGGAAGCGGCGAAGCGTTCCTGCAGCTGGTCTACGGTGGCGATGCCGACCAGCGCATTGCCGGCCACCAGGGCATGATCGAGCAAGGAGAGCGGCAGGCCCGGAACGAAGGTGTGGATCCAGATCGACAGCCGCGCCAGCTCGACGGCCAGCGGGTTGAGGTCGACGCCGTAGATGCAGCGCCGCGCGATCAGCCGCCGCAGCAGCTGCGAATCCTCGATCTGCATTGTTCCCCCAAGGCCGAGCTTCCTCAGCTCCGCTTCGGCCGCCGCGCGCAGCTTGGCAAGCTCGGCCTTCACCCCTGGCAGGGGTCGCTTGGCCAGAACCGCGGACAGGCCTTGCTCCACCACATCGATGGCGGCAACCAGGAAATGGCCGCTGCCCATGGCGATGTCGGCGATGCGGATGTCGAAGAAGGCCTCGGCCGCCTCCTCGTCATCGAGCGCAGCCAGACGCTCGGCATGCGCCGCCAAGGCAGGGCGAAGCGCGGTCTCCAGCAGATGGTCGACCGCGAAGCTTGGGGTGAAATAGCTTCCTGAGGATTTGCGGGCGCCCGAACGGTTGTGCAGGTAGATCGCACCCTTCGGCACCGCCACTTGGTCTTTGGCCTTGGCGGGGACGTAGACCAGAGCGTTGTCTTGCCTCTTCAGGGCGAGGTCGGTGTCGGCGACGGCGAGTTCGGATTCGAGCAAGCCCTCGTAGATGGTGCCGAACTCGCGCACGCGCAGGCTGCGGAAATCGACCGGGCCGGCGGGCGCGGCGAGGTCCTTGCCCTCATCGAGCAGCAAGGCGCGCAGCACCGGTTCGAACACCGCGTCCGGCAGGCTGATGCGCGCGAGCTCCGCTCCGACCGGGGAGATGGCAGGGTCGGTCTCGAACAGCCCGCCGCCGTAGGCCGGAACGCCCAGCGCGGCGTCGCCCCGGCGCACGGCATCGAACAGCCGCGTCACCTCCTGCCACAGATGCGCGCCCGCGCCCGGCGGGGCCGTCTTGGCCGCAAGCTCCTGAGCTTTGGTCTTCAGCGCGCGGCGGCGATAGGCCTCGTTGGTGGTGAAGGGCAGAAGGTCGCGGTCCTCCGCATAGGCGATGAAGAGCAGGCGGAAGAGCACCGTGAGCGCCATGGCATAGGTCAGGCGCAACTCTTCCGCAGTGAAGGCGGCAAGGGCGCGCGCCTCTGCGATGCCGGTGGCGAGGCGGGGGACGACGCGGTCGTAGATCCGCTCGCGGAGCCGCACCGCGAGGTCAGAGGCGAAGCGCTTGGAGCTGTCGAGCAGCTGCTCGAGCGATCCTTCAGGTTGCAGCGCATCGGCCGAAAACACCAGCCAGAGCAGGGCGGCCTGGTCCTGGCGCAGGAGGCCGGTGCGCATCTCGATCCAGGTCTCGGTGCGGCCTCGGCGTCCCACACCGATGCCGAGCGCGACCGGGTAGAGGCGCAGGCGGTCGCCTTGGACCACGACGACCCAAGGCAGGTTGCGCTGGTCGGCCATCGCCAGCGCCCAGGAGACAGGGGAGAGGTTCTGGAAGCGCGGAGCAGCGCTTTCGGGGCTCTCCCCGGCATTGAGCAGCACAGCGACGGCCCGATCGCGCGTGCCGGCACGAAGCAGGTGTGTCACGCCGTCGAGCTTCCTGACCTCGAAGCCGAGCCGGTGAAGCAGCTCGAGCCCTCCGACGCCGAGAAGGGGAGCGGCGCGGGACTGCGCGGCGGCCCAGTCCGGGCGAAGCCGCGCGCCGCGGGCCAGTTCATGGTCGGAGAAGAGGCCCTCGTTGCGGATTCCGGGCAGCTCGGTTTCCAGGCTGGGAAGGGCCTCGTTCAGAAAGCGAAGCGCGGCGTTGCGGTCCGGTTCGGCGAGCGCGCGGGCGCAGACCCGCTCCGCTTGGGCGCGGCTCGAGGCGTCGGACCGGCGGATCCTCTCCCGCTGGGCCGCAGACGCTGGCCTGATCGCCATGCAGGGCGATGGCGAGCAAGGGGGTGGCTCTTCCGTTCAAGCGCCGCTTCCAGATCTCGCGCAGTGCGGCAGATCTCGGTTCGGCCGCGGCATCGAGGACGAGAAGTTCGAGCGCCGGGTTGCCCTGGCCGAGATAGAGGCCGCGGAGCTCAAAGCCGGCGGGCAGGGAGATGGCGACACGCCGGCACTCGTGATCGGGGAGAAACGCGATCATGTCGTGATCGGATTGACGGGAGGAGGCGCGAGGTGAAGGCGGGCGCGCCGAGTTGGCGCTCGGCGCGCCCGGGCGGGCTTAAGCCGCAGCCCGCTCCCCTTTGAGAAGGGCGGTCTCAAACTGGCTCACGGCAAAACCGTACGAGGCCTCGTTCTTGCCGAGCTTTTGCGGATCAAAGCGCGACATCTCCAGCACGAGCTTGTAGTTGCGGGTGATGTCGACGAGGTGGCGATCGAGGAACGCGGCCGGGTCGACGAGCCAGCGCACCTCGCCGTCCCGATACTCCATGAGCGCCGAGAGGCCCCAGACGAGCGGCATGATGAACGCGTCGGGGTAACTGTAGTCGGCCTCCTGGTCGGTGAAATGGGTCGTCGGCTTCGAACGCAGGTATTTAGGGTTCCTTTCGCCGCGCCGCCCAGGATCATAGATCCGAACGACGCCGATGCGGCCGAACTGGCCTCCGGCCTTGTTGTAGGCCTCAGGGAAATCCCTGTAGATCTTGTCGTAGAGTTCGGGCAGGTCGCCCAGCAGCTTGATGGCGCTGCGGACGGCGAGGTTCCTGAGGGTGTAGGTCGGACCGTCGGCGCTGCGCTCGCAGATCGTTTCCGTTGCTCATCAGCTCGTCGAAGAGTTTCACGCATTCGCTTTTGTTGCGGTACAGGTTCTGCGGCGGGGGCTTCTTTCCCGGCAAATCGGGGATCCGCGACAGGGGGATCCAGGAGAGCGCGATGATGTCCCGCACCTTGATGTCCCCGCCCGCGATGTTCGACTTCCACTCGATGCGTCTGGCGACCTTGTCCGGCAGGGCAGCCTTGATCGCTTCGTAGAAGCCCTTCTGATTCGCTTTCGTCTCGAGAGTGAGCTCAGCGTTGTTGTTGCGGGCCGCGCAGATCTCGAGAAGTTGGGAGCGGAAGTCGGAGACGATGGCGTCGTCCTTGAGGTCCGCCGGAACCAGGATCTCGATGGGCACGAGGAAGGCCAGCTGGTCACGGATCGCCTCGACGGCCGGCCGGTTTGCGGTCCAGCACTTCCTTGAAGGCCTCCCAATTTTTGCACTTTCGGGCGACCCTTCTCGTCGCCCAGGGCCGTCATGAGGACGTGCGTGCCGATGGCGAGCATGTTGTGGCCGCCATCGAGGATGCCTTCGGTGGTCGGGTCATCGAACCGCAAGCTCGTACCGCTGCCGCTCCAGCGCGCGGTAGTCCGAGGATCCGACGACGACCCCTTTCGTCTTGAAGGGGAAGATGTCCGGATCGCGGCTAGATGCTGTCGACGATGGCCTCGGTGACGGGCCCCCACTTGGCAGAGCGCGGATTGGCCTCGAGATCGACGGCGTCGAACAGTGCAAGCAAACTTTTTGCTTGAACGAAAGCCGACGATACGCCGGACGGAGCCGTGCATCTGCTCCGCCGCATCCTGGAACTTCAGGATCAGCTTGTTTGACGACCATGGGCGGTTTCTCCTTCGCTCAGGGAAACCGGCCCCAGTGAACGTGCCGCACGCGGGCGAAGCCGTTTGGCACAACCCAAATACCGATGGGCCGACCTGCGCCCCGTTCGGCCACTACCTTCACCAGAACCGCTTTCCAGGGTTCTTCGCTGCCCTCCCTCCGGAAGGCATCTGGAGAGTACGTGAGCGCACGAACGCGCGTCAAGCGGCAAACCCACTCTCGCTCGCAGCGCATGGAAGGCGCATCGCCTCTTCCGCGACAGCTTGCTGATCCGTAACGTCCAATCCCAACGCTTCAGTCGTCCGACGTCTGCCGAAGACCAGTTAGGGGTGGCGATGCCGCCTTCCTTCCCCCGTCTTCAGGCGGACAACTGTGTCGATCGAACGAGCCCGCCCTGCACATGGAGCGCCGGCCCGCTGGTACCGAACGCCATCACAAGCCGGACCAAGTCCCGAACTCCTGGCCGCAAGATGACAGTCCCCGACCATCCGTTTCGGGCACCGACAGCACTGTGGGGCAGTCAGCAAGCCACAGCGACCGCGTATTCCTTCCGGGCCTCCACTCCGGGAGCCGTGCCAACAGTCGCTGCTTCGAAACCCTCCTGTCGGGTCGACGCCGCAACTGTTATCCTAACGTTTACAGCACGTGCCGACTACGCTTGCGCGCAGTTCCTCATGCACGGCCTGCTCGCTTGGTGGCCGCTGCTGCCGCTCGCCGCGGCGCGCTGCTCGCCGTCCGGCTCGGCACCGATCTGCTCCTGGCCCTCGTCGCCGCCGCGCTGGCACGCTTCGCGGCAGACGCCGTTCGTGGCAACGGAGCCCCGCGCGAGCCGGAGCTGCGATGCCCTCACGCCCGCGCCTTGAATCGCCGCTTGGTGTTGCGATCAAGCGATGGCGCTGGCTGATCTTGCGAGCGTCAAGGCGCGCAGAGAAGGGTGGTCGGCCGTCCGCCGGCTGCTGCGAGCGTCGGGCCCGGGGGCCAATCGCCCTTCCCTCCGCGTGCTGCGGGGAGAGGCAAGTTCCGTTGCTTCTCCTCGGTGCGAACCTCATTCTGGTGCTGATGCTTACCGTGCTCGATCCGCTTCTCGCGCCTTGGCGTGCGGCGGCAGCAGCGCCTCTCGACCGGGGGAAGACTCTCGGAGCTTCGCAAGCGTTTTCCGGTCGAAAGCGGGCGGGCCTGTCGCCGCTGCAGAGGGAGAAAACGTCTTGCGCGACGTCGTCGTTGGGGTCGAAGGCCGCGAGCACGCGGTGCAGAGGGCCGTGACTCGCTGAAAGCATAGGATAAGCTCTGAGCGTTTTTGTCAGCGAACAGTGCAGGCAAGTCGTCCCTCTCAGAATTTCCAACGATGTTCCCGAACGACCGAAGAGACGGGTGGCCGTCGCGAGGTCGCCCGCCTCCGCCGCCTCGGCCACATGGATCGTCGGCGCCGTTTCGCAGCAGTAACCACGCCTGCCCGCCCTCGTTGCGGAGACGGTGGCGCGCACGCCGCGAAGCCCGGCGGAAGCGGTCGTGACGGTGACGCGCACGGCCGGGTCTGTCTCAAATCGTCGGGCGGCTGCTGCGGGGCTTGGCGACTTTTAATCGCCGACCGCGACGCGAAAGTGTTGAGCAAGCGGAGGCAACGCCCGGCGTCGGCCCGCGCCCCATCTACCGATTGGGCCGCTCTCGTGCTTTCATAAACTGGGGTACGACGCTCGACCACAACGTCGAGGACGTCGTCTTCGTCACACGCCCCCCGGAATGCGGGAGGACATGCTCGATTTCGGCGAGCCGCGGACCGCTCTCGACGATCTGCTGCGCCTGTTTTCGGAGAGCATGTGCCGCGCCAAGCGTGAGGCTCAGGCCGCGTCGGAAGTCGTGCTGTGAGCCTGGCCGCGTTCCGAGCAGGACAGGCTTGTCGAACACCCTGCACAGCTCCGGGTGATGGCGCGAATGGCGGCTTGGGGGCAGTCGAATGGGATCGGGTCGCCGCGGCATCAGTCCTACGGGGGCGGGCTCGATGATCGCGGAGCTGCCGTTCGGCAGGCGCCAAATGCCGTTTGTGCGGCCTACGCCATGACGCCGCCAAGGGCAGCCTGCACAGCAGGCTCCGCGCGACACAGAGGCGTTTGTCGTCGCTCGGAGTTGTCGGGCTGGAGATCGCGTCCGTCCCGTATGCCCGGATGATATCGAGCCCGTCGAAGGCGATCACGAAGACAAGTCTGAGCTGGAGGAACACCGTCAGCTGGTAGCACAGATGCTCTTCTGAACGTTCAATCGCGTTGAGGACCAATCGCTGTCTCTTGGGCCGCCCGCCGCTGCGTGCGTTCGCGATTCCCAGTCCGCTTAGCCTTTGGCAGACCTGCCACACCTCAGGTCACCGGCAGAACCCTTCGTAGACAATGGCGGCGGAGCAAAGTCTGCTGGCAATCCGGCTTTCCGCGGCATAGGCCTCCAGCGCCGATCGACGGTCAGGTGAAGGGGCTTCGATATGCGCGACATCGGCCGGGGGAGGTCCCGAGGTGACGAGCCCTGCCGCGCGCAGCGCAGTAAGCAGACCGACCATAGGTGCGCCGACGATCGCCGTGCCGATGCCGGCAGCAAAGGCTCTGCGACATACCGCGCAGCGAGCCAAGGTTGCCGGCGAGTTTCTTCGGTGCAGCTGTCATGTGGACGCGAAGGACAAGGGTCACTGCGCCCACCGGCCGATGCCAGCTCCAATCCCTCCGGACATAACCACCAGGATGGTCCGGTCGTTTGATACCAGCAAGGAGAGAGGCGAGGGATGTTGCCGACGACGAACCGAGACCGCGCGATCGGTCTGGAACGTGAGCTTCTCTGGAAAACGGCAGCGGGAAGACCTGGACCGCCTCAAGCGCGACCTCGGTGGAGGTTCAAATGACGATGGGCCTCTCGCGGCACGGCAACCTACCGCGGAGCGCGGCCGCGTGCGCCTTTTGGCCTGCACGCGCCCGGTGCAAGCGAGGAAGGACGGTTGCAGGACGACACCGACCACGATGATGATCAGGGCCGGCAAGGAACCAACGATGTCAAAAACCGCGCATCCGGCCGGGCGAGGCCGAGGCGGTTGCGGTCGAGGGCATTGAAGCCGAAGCTGGTGGCGATAACCGCCAAGGCGGAAAGGGCGGTACCAACAGGAGAGGTAGCGACAAGATCGATGCCGACCTCGGTCCGTCCCCCCTCCGGTTCGGTCTGAAGCCGAAGATGAAGAGCGCCTTCACTACAATCAGCATGCCGGATAGCTGATACCAGCGAAGGAAGTGTCGCAGATGCTGCCGATCAGGAGCGCGATCACGCCCCCTCCGGCCCGCATCGAGCCGAGCGCGCCCACTGCTGTCGCTTGCTGCTGCGTGGGATTGTAAGTGGCGATGATCGCAACCAGTGCGGGCACGATGATGGTGGCCGCCAGGACGGCGCAATGCTGCGCCGGCAGCATCACCGTCGCCACCGGCAACAGGGTCGGCGGCATCTGGGCATTTCCGAGCAGCGCGACGACGGCGCAAAAGACGCGGGTCGCGCCAAACCGCTGCACCGGCTTCGCCCAGAAGCATCACGAAGCCGCCGACGGCCAGCGAATACATCACGATGCCCGTGGCGACCGTCGTCAGAGGCACATCGAAGCTCTGCACCGTCCCGACCATCGACACCGGCAGGGCGGTGACGTTCAGGGACATCATCGCTTGGCCGAGTGCGATCGCGACCATCAGCGTCGGGAGCCGCGCGGCCTCTCGACGGGCGATAGCGTCACTGTCCCAACTGCCGCCCGTCGGCGTCGATGCCGTTCGGTCGGCATCTCAGGCGACCGGTCTCGACACGACCAGGTTCAGCCAAGTCCGTTCGGAGAGGTTGGCTGTCTCGAGCCGCCCCTTCACGCTGTTGCCGACGGAATCGAGCGGCCGGGCGAAGGGTGCCAGCGCCCGTGGCGCCCGAGACCGTGGGGATCCCGCCGCCAAGGCCGCTCTTGCCCGGGAGGCCGACAAGCAAAAGCCGGGATGCAGTCTGCAACCACGCCGTCGTCGTTCGTGCGATAGCGCCCGCACGCCCCTTGGATACGTCGGACGAGATCCTCGCGTGTCGGCATCCGTTTGGTCCACAGGAGGGAGTTCGCTGGCGTTTTCGACGGACGCGAACATTCGCACGCTTGGAGTTTGGAGCGCGCGCTCGCCCCTCTCGCCGGACCGAGTGATGGCGTCATGCACAACGGGGTCCTTCCGGCCGTCGCCGACAGGCATTGTGCATCCGTATCAGCCTGTCGCCGTGACGGCGAGCGCGTTACACCTCCCAAGTCCCGAGCTGCGCATCGGAGGCGACGGTTCGCCGTCTGAAACCAATTCGCAACGAATGCCTCAGATCGAAGCATCAGGGATCATGCAGGAAACGGCGGAGTTTTCCCGCACGGCCGGGAGCCGCCGAGGCGTGACCTGGAACGGCGGGCATGACGGTGCTCGTAGCGGGGGCAAGCGTGCCTCGGTCAGTGTGCGACGGGATTGGCCGCGGAATGCGCGATGAGCTTGATCCGTCGGCGCGTGCCCGGTCCTCAGCGTTACCCTGGATGCTCCGTCGATGTTGCGGATCCGACAGCGCGGGGTGGGCGGCCAACGACGGCGCGCGCGGGTTCGTAGACGATACGCTCTCTGGCCTTCGGACAGACGATGGAGCACGCAGCGCGACAAGCCAGAGAGCCGGCAGAGCTTGCGGGCTCAAACCGGGCGACGGAACGCTGATGCCGGATCAGCCTACGGAACCGCTCGCGCCGTAGCGGATGCGCCGCGGTGCGAAGCGACGGGGCGGCCGCCGTCGTCATCCCGGCCAGTGCGGCCAACACCAGGACAACGTCAGCGGCGTAGGCGATGCCGGTCCTCGTCTGACAGCGTCGGCGGGAGACGCCTGAACGAGAGGAGAAGATCATCGAGCAGGAGACCGAAATGGCTGTCGGGTGCGTGTCCCAAGCCAGCGTGCTGCGTGTTGCCTCTGGAAACAGCGGCGCTTCGCGGCAGCTAACGAACGCATGATGCATGCTTCGTCGCTCGTTCTGGTTCTGGAGGCGACGCAATCAGCGGTGCGCCGGGTCGTGTCGTAACGGACTGATCCGCGACGCGCAGCATCGTCTCCTGGCCGTCCGTCATGCGCGCATCACGAAATGGTGGGGTATGTTTGCCGAAAGGGTTTGGCTTGCATGTCAGGCAATGTGCGCCGGATCCGTCACGCTCGTCCGAGATGCCATCGGGCCGATCCGCCACACCTGATTGCACCGTCGAAGATTGCTGTGCCGGAGCGGAGAGAGGCGAAAGGTCGACGACGGTCCAGAAGCGTTCGCGCCACGCTTCGAAACGGTCGTGTGGCCGCAGGGGCTCGGTATCGAATGTGTTGCGCAAGTCTGTGGTGCCGTCCTCGTCGGGCCGAGACAAGTCGCGTTGCCAGCCTTTTCGCGATGGCTTGTCCAAACCGTCGGGCGAAGCCACTCGAACCGCCGTGCCGCACGGTCAGAGCAATCCATGCCGTCGATGACGTCGTTCGGCGACGCTCAGGCATCACGCTTAGAGTCGCAAGACACCGCTGAGCACACGCTCCTCCCAAAACAGTTCCATTCCCTGAGCGCTTCCCGAGGCCCGACGCGAAGCTGTAGCCGTGCCCGCGCAGGGTTGGCGTAGGTCGGGTGCAAGGCGGCAGAGCCACACTTGCGCTCAAAGTCCGGGCAGACTGCCGAAGCCGGGGGCAAACGCTCCGTCCGGCAAGCCGGAGGTGCCCGGCCTTCGGCGCCGCCCTCCCCTGGAATGTTTCTTGCTCGGCTGGTGGCGCCAGGTATGGTCAGCCGGGTATTCCGCTGGCACGCTTCGGTCCGGAAACACGCGGCAAGTCTCCGGCGGGGAGAAGGGACGATGAGGGAAACCAAGCTATCGCGTCGTGCGGCTCTGGCAGGTGGGGCGGCTGCCGCTGCGACGCTCGCTGCGCCGGCACTCGCCCAGGCGCGCGAGGTGACAATCGCGCACCAGTACATGGTGGTGCCCTTCAGGGCTGCCATGGCGGCGCAGGAGGTGGAGCGCGCGACCGGATATCGGATCAACTGGCGGATGTTCACCGCCGGTGCCGAGGTGATCCGGGCGATGGCCTCGGGCGACGTGAAGATCGGGGAGGTCGGCTCGTCGCCAACCACGGCGGCGATCGCACAGGGGCTCGACATCGAGCTGTTCTGGATCCTGACCGACATCGCCGACGCCGAGGCGCTGGTGGTGCGCAACGGGGCGGGGATCAGCGCGCCGCAGGACCTCCGCGGCAAGCGCGTCGGCGTGCCCTTCGTCTCGACCACGCATTATCATCTCCTGTTCGCTCTGGAGCAGTTCGGCATCCCGGCGAACGCGCTGCGCATCCTCAACATGCGCCCGCCCGAGATTGCCGCCGCCTGGGAGCGTGGCGACATCGACGCCACCTTCGTCTGGGAACCGACCCGCAGCGCGGTTCTGCGCACGGGGCGGGTCCTCATCACCTCGGGGCAGCTCGCGGCGTGGGGGCGGCCGACCTTCGACGGAGTCGTCGTCGATCGCACCTGGGCGCGGCAAAACGAAGAGTTCCTGCGTGCCTATGCGCGGATCCTGGCGAAATACGATGCCGAATATGCCGACAATCCGGGAGCCTGGGGGCCGGGCACGGAGCGGGCGGCGGTCACCGCCCGCATCACCGGCGCCAAGCCCGAGGACGTGCCGGGGATGATGAAACTCTACCGCTTCGTTCCGGCCAGCGAACAGGCGTCGCCCGCTTGGCTGGGCGGCGGCGCGGAGGGCGGGGTCGTGCGGGCGATCCGCCACACGGCGGAGTTCCTGCAGGCGCAGGGGCGTATCCAGGCCGTGCCCACCAACATCGCCGCCCACGTCACGCCCCGCTTCGCCGCGGCGGCGGCCGCCTAAGCCCGTGGGGGCTGTCTCGATCCAGGGCCTTGCCGTCTCCTTCCCGCTGCCGCGAGGGGGCTGGATCGACGCCCTCGCCGGGATCGATCTCGCAATCCCTGAGGGCGGGTTCTGCGTGGCGCTCGGCGCGTCGGGCTGCGGCAAGACCACGCTCCTGAACTGCATCGCGGGTTTCATTGCACCCTCGTACGGGCGAATCCTCGTCGCTGGCCGCGAGGTCAACGGCCCGGGGTCGGATCGCGGCGTCGTATTCCAGAAGCACGCGCTGCTGCCCTGGCTTAGCGTCTGGGAAAATGTCGCCTTCGGCCCGATGCTCGCCGGCATGAAGCGATCGGAACGGCGCCGGCTCGCCGAGGAGAAACTCGCCCTCGTCGGTCTCGCTGGATTGGGCGATCGGCCGGTCTGGACCCTCTCTGGAGGGCAGCAGCAGCGCGTGGGGATCGCACGCGCCCTCGCCGCGGACCCGCAGGTCCTCCTGATGGACGAACCCTTCGCCGCCCTCGATGCTCTCACGCGCGAAGCGATGCAGGAGCATCTGCTCGAGGTGTGGGCGGCGTCGGGCAAGACCGTGTTCTTCATCACCCACGGCGTGGAGGAGGCGCTGTTCCTCGCCACCGAAGTGGTGGTGATGAGCCCCCGGCCCGGGGCGGATCGTGCGCCGACTGCCGGTGTCATTCGGTCGTCGCTACTTGGAGACCCGTGACGCGCGCGCGGTGAAATCTGATCCGGCCTTCATCGCCCTGCGCGAGGAGGTCCTGGCCGAGGTGCGGGCAAGCGCGCGCGACGGCGCAGGACCCTTGGGATGAGCGGGGAGGAGACGGCAGCGGCGCCAGCCGATTGCGCCCCCTGCCGCGGCATCGACTCCGATCCGGCGTGCCGCAGCGGCGCGCAACGTCTTTCCCGATCCGCGCAGCGCAGTCATCATCAGCATCGCCACCACGGTGGCCCTTCTGGGCCTGTGGTGGGCAGCGACCGAGTGGCGCTGGATCGGGCCTTTGTTCCTGCCCGCGCCCGCGCGTCGTCTTCGATCGGCTGGTCGAGGGGACTGGCGCGCCCGATCGGCGATGCGACCCTCGTCGGCCATGCCGCGCTCAGCCTGTTCCGCGTCCTGTCCGCCTTCGTGCTCGCCTGCCTCACGGCGGTGCCGGCCGGCATCGCCATGGGCGTCTCACGGGTCGCGCGCGGCGTGCTCGACCCCCCGATCGAGTTCTATCGCCCCCTGCCGCCGCTCGCCTACCTGCCGCTGGTGGTGATCTGGTTCGGCATCGACGAGGCGGCGAAGATCGTCCTCATCTATCTCGCCTGCTTTGCGCCCCTTGCGCTCGCCGCACGGGCCGGCGTGCGCAGCGTCGCACCGGAGCAAGTCAACGCCGCGCTCTCGCTCGGCGCCACACGGGCACAGCTGTTGCGCCACGTCATCCTGCCCGCTGCCTTGCCCGAGATTTTGACAGGCATGCGGATTGCTCTCGGTTTCGGCTGGACGACGCTGGTGGCGGCGGAGATGGTGGCGGCGAATGTCGGCCTCGGCCAGATGGTGCTGAACGCGTCCAACTTCCTGCGCACCGACCTGGTGGTGATGGGCATCGTGGTGATCGCCGCCTTCGCCTATGCGTTCGACCTGCTGATGCGGCTGGCGGAACGCCGGCTCGTGCCCTGGAAAGGGCGGATGTGACGGCGTGATCCGCGCCCACGTGGCGTGCCTTCACAGTCTGCTATGGCAGGCTGCCGAACGTCGCTCGTCCGGCACGGTTCGGCGACGCGAGAGAGCACGAACCGAGCCGCCAGGCGGATAGTCGGGCGAACGAGGATCCGCTATTACTCGGCGGCAAGCGCTGGGCGTAGGGCCGCGAGAGCACGGTCGAGCCCGCGCCGGAAACGCACGCCGATCTCGCGCGCCTCGTCCTCGCTCAGGATCAGCGGCGGGGTGAAGGCGATGCGATCGCCGATCGCGCGCACGATCAGCCCCTCCTCCTCGCAGCCCTTCTGCACGGCGAGCCCCGCCTTGGCCGCCGGCGGGAAGGGAGCGCGCGTGCGCTTGTCGGCAACAATTTCGACCCCGCACAGGAGCCCGACCCCGCGCACGTCGCCGACCAGCGGATGGCTCAGCGCCTCCCGGAGGCCATCGAGGAAGACGGGCGAGACCCGTCGCACATGGCCGAGAATGTCGCGCTCCTCGTAGATCTTCAGCGTCTCCACGCCGACGGCGCAGGCAACCGGGTGCCCGCCGTAGGTGAAGCCGTGGCCGAACGTGCCGTGCTTGCGGCTGCCCTCGAGCAGAGCCTGGTGGATCTCCTCGTTGATCAGGAGAGCGGACAGCGGCTGGTAGGCCGCCGTGAGCTGCTTGGCGCAGGTGAGGAGGTCAGGCTCGATCGCGTAGGTCTCGCTGCCCCACATGTTGCCCGTGCGTCCGAAGCCGCAGATCACCTCGTCGGCGACGAACAGGATGTCGTGCCGCCGCAGGATCGGCTGGATCAGGTCGAAGTAGCGCGCGGGAGGCGTGATCGCGCCACCCCCACCCTGCACCGGTTCGGCAAAGAAGGCGGCGATTGTGTCAGCCCCCTCCCGTTCGATCAGCGCCTCGAGGTTCGCCGCCATCCGCGCGCTGAACGCCTCCTCGCTCTCGCCCTCCTCGGCGAAGCGATACCAGTTCGGATTGTCGACGTGCAGGAAGCGATCACCGTAGGGCAGGTCGAAATCGGCGTGCATATGGGGCTGGCCGGAGACCGAGGCAGCGGCGACGGTGTTGCCGTGGTAGCCGCGGACGCGCCCGATGATCCTCTTCTTCCGCGGCCGGCCGCGCAGATTGTTGTAGTACCAGATCAGCTTGATCGCAGCATCGTTCGCCTCCGACCCCGAGCACTGGAAGGCGACACGCGCGAAACGTCCGCCGTGGGCCGGGGGCGCGATCGCCAGCAGGCGTTCGGCGAGTTCGATCGCCGGTTCGTGCCCTTTCTGGAAAAAGGTATGGTAGTAGGGCAGCGTCAGGAGCTGGCGATAGGCGGCATCGGCGAGACGCTTTTCGCTGAAGCCGAGCGAGGCGCACCACAGCCCCGCCATGGCCTCGATGTACTCGCGCCCCTCCGTGTCCCACACCCGGCAGCCCTCGCCGCGCGCGATGATCAGCGCCCCCTCTCGGCTGAAGGCGTCGAGATCCGTCTGCTGGTGAATGACGCTCGCGATGTCGCGGGCATGGAGGCTGTTGGGGCGCATCACCACTCACTCCACGGAATTGCGAGCCCGGACTGTCGCGCGCCGCGGTGGCCCGCGCAAGTCGCGGCAACGCGCCTGCGGACGATTTCAAAAAAGAAGCGACAGCCCGGAGAGCACGACAAAGGCCGCCAGCAGACGACGAAAGCGCGCTTCGTCGAGACGCCCGTACAGACGCAGACCCAGCCAGGCGCCGAGGGCAAGCCCGGGAAGGGCCGCGGCAGCCAGCACGAGCGCTCGCGCGTCCAGGGTGAGGCCGCCGAGCAGCACGAGCGTGGCGACGTGGCTTGCCAGGATGAAGGGCTGGAACACGCCACGCGCCACCTCCTTCGGCCAGCCGCGCAACTGCGTCCAGATCGTCGTCGGCACGCCGGCGAAGCCGCCCACCCCGCCGAGCATGCCGCCGGTAAGCCCGATGGTGGCGTCGGCACCTCGCCCACCCCAGGCGATCCGCGGCAGGCCGCGTACGGCGAGCGCGTAAAGGCCGAACGCGAGGAGCAGCGCCCCGAGTGCGCGGCGCAGCGGCGCGGGATCCGTCACCGTCAGCAGCGCCACGCCGATCGGCACACCGACCGCACCCCCAGCGAGGAAGGGCGCGAGCCTTTGCCACGAAATCGCACGACGGAGCTTCCAGACCAAGCCAGCGTGCAGGATCGTGCCCAGCGAGACGACGAGGAAGGCCGACCGCACAGGATCGACCGCATGCAGCCAGACCGCTGAGGCGACGACGGCGAAGGCGAATCCTGCGGCCCCGGCGGCCACTGCGCCGACAAGCGCGCCAAAGGCGACGACAACCAAAGTCATGAGGTCGAGCATGGCGAAAGGAACGAACAGCGCTTCGGGCCTCGGGGCAAGGGAGCATGCGGCCGCGACAGCGCACGGCTAGGGCGCCAGGATCATCGCCTGCCTGGCATCCTCCCGCGCTTGCACGACTATCGGTGGTTCCGCTTCGGCATCCTCGCGGTGCCGATGCAGCGGGAGGCGAAAGCCGTGCCGAATGCCACACCGATCAGGATGTGGCATCCGTGCAACGAACTGTTCCGCAACGGAAGCGGAACCGTTGCTTGCCCCGGCCTCAGGATGAGGTCGGCGTCCGTCTGACGCAGGTGTTCGCCTGGCCAGACGCGGGACGCTGCCTAGACAGAGTGAGGCGACGGCTTGTCGCCGGCTTGCGGAGAGCAGCCGATGAGCAGACGGTACGGGCCCAAGCAGAGGACGGGTCCCACTCCGCCCAACTGGCCGCATGGCAGGTTGGCGGGCAGCACGTTGAGCGGCAGGTGGAAGCAGGTCGCATCCCGCCCGACTTGGCTTGCGCGGCGATCGATGCGCAGCACCGCCCTCTTTTGCGCTCCGCGAGTTTGCTGGGGCGGCGCAGCAGGGTCATGGCGAACAAGCGGGCGAGAATGATCTGGAGCGGCCATGAAGCGATCAGAGCCATCCCGACCATGGCGAAGATCGAGAAAGGGTCGTCGCCGGAAGCGCTTTGCGCGAAGCCGATCGGCACGAAGCCGGCGATGGTGACGAGGGTTGCGCGCCGACATGGCGGAGGCGAGGTTCTCGCAGGTGAACACCTCCGCCTTCGCCATCGGATCGGCGGCGACGAGACGGCGCGTCATCGCATCGATCCTGGTCATCGCATCGTCGACCAGGAGCGCGAGCGCGGTGATCCGCCGCAGGTCGATGTCGGCGAGATCCATCAGCGGAAAGACGATGGCGAGGGTGAGCGGGAATGGCGATCGCGACCACGAGCCCCGCGCGCACGCCGAGCGCGATGACACTGATGCCGACGACGATGGCGATCGCGTGCCAGAGGCTCTCGGTGAAGGCGGTGATGGCCTCGTCCACAGTCGGCGCCGGGTCGGCAACCAGCGTCGTCTTGATGCCTGCGGGAAGGTCAGCCTGGATGCGTCGCATCTCGGCCGCCCGGGCACGGCCGAGCTTGAGGATGTCGCCGCGGTCGCGCCTCGCGACGGCGAGGCCGAGCGCCGCGCGGCCGTTGACCCGAAAGGAGGGCTGCAGCCGATCGCCGTAGCCGCGGCGTACCGTGGCGGCATCGCACAGCCGCTGCAGGCGCTCCTCGACCATAAATTTGACACCGCAGATGTCGCGCTCGCTGGGAAAGATTGCGGACACGGGGAGCGTGGTGGCCTCCTCGCCAATGCGCATCATGCCGGCAGGTCGGACGAGGTTCTGGGCGGCGAGGGCGGCGAGAAGCGGGTGAGGCGAGACGGCGATCCGGGAGAGTGTGGCGAGGGTGAACGCGGGCGCCGAGGATTTCGATCTCGGACACGTGCGGCACGCGAAGCGGGCGCGAACGGACGCCTCGACGGCGTTGTGCAGCTCGCGCCGCGAGAAGCCGGCGGCGGTGAAAGCGTCGGTGATGCCGAAGGTGTCGCCGAAATCGTCGTCGGAAGAGGGGCTCTGAGTGCCCTGGAGCAGCGTGGGCGGATGTCGCCGACCTTCTTGCGCCCCTCGTCCCAGGCGTCGGACACGTGCCGTCCGCGCGAAGAGCCCACAGTGTCGATGAAGATCATCGCGAGCCGCGGGTTCGTGTCGCCACGCAGAGTGTTGAGCTGCGCCACCTTTGCAAGGCGCCGCTCCAGACGCTCCGTCAGGTGGTCCAGCGTCTCCACGGGGCTCGTGCGGGCCAGGCCGCCTGCACCAGCAGGGTGCGGATGGAGAGCCCTTGGTCCTTGGCGCGGCCGAGCCTGACAACGGTCGGCGTGCCTGCGACCATCGCCGCCAGCATCATGAAGACGAACACCGAGCGGCTGTTGATCGCCGAGGCGGAGCGGCTGAGGCGGGTGAAGAGCGCCGCCGACCAGCTCGCCCGCCTGTCCGGGGCAACAGCGTCTGCACCCCGGCAGTGACCGCCCCCTCGCTTGGCTCGACGCCGCGGGAGAGGATCACCGCGACAAGTTCGCAACGCTCGATTTCGACAGGCCGCAGCGCGATCTCACCGGTCGCCGGATCGACCACCCGGACGGCAGGACGCCGGCTGCGCGGAAGAGAGGCTGTCCTTGCAGCGAAACGCGGATGCCGCGCTCGAGCCTGATCGATGCGATGACGGTGGAGCCGAGCCGGATCGCCTTCGGGCGGGTTGGTGAGGCCAACCTGGCCATGCAGGGTTGGGGTGACCGGGTCCGCCTGCGGCGAGACGTCGCGGACCCGCCGCGTCGCCCGGCTTTTCCGGGTCTGAGGTCAGCACGACGGAGACGACGGAATCGCGCGGGGCTGTCGCCATCAGTTGCGCAGCGGACATCGAAGATGGCATCGCGAGCGCCTTCGCGGGCGATCATGACGATCATCCGCCCTGCCGCGACAACCTCGCCCGGTTCCGCCCCACGCGCGCTGGCTGGGCCCGGCGCATCGGCGGCGAGCACCGTATGCGCGAGGCTGTCCTCGGCGATCGCGATCCGGGTGTGCGCGGCATCCACATGGGCCTGCGCGCGCTGACAGGCCTGCCGCCCCAGGTCGAACCGGGCACGGGTTGTCCACCCGTCGCGCATCGCGACGCCAGGGGCCAGAGTCGCTCGGGTTTGCGCAGCCTCCTGCCGGCCCGGACAGCGATTGCGGCACCGTGCTCGGGGCGTGCCGGGACCGCCTTCGGCCGGCAGAGCGCTGATCGAAACAGATGTAGGCTGCGTCGCCTTGTCTTGCCTGCGGCGCGGCGTCGCCCAAGGAATGGTCGGCGATCCCAGCGACCCTGGCGCTCGTCGAGGGCGTGGTCGTCAACCGTCGTCACCTTGCCGCCGGTGTGGCGCTGGAGGGAGCAGGGAGAGACCTGCATGTCGTTCACGGTTCGCTGCGGTCGGCGCCACATCCCGACATCCTGAGAAGCGGCGACGGTAACGGTCGCTTTCTTCGGTGGCGGTGGCGCAGATCGTCTCGACGGCCGCAGGCGGGCAGAACCGCTTGATGTTCGACAACGGCGAACAGTGTCGTGTCCGCGAGGCCGGACGATCCTCGGCGCCGAGGATGCCGATGTCCGGGTCGGCCGCGGGTCCATCTCTCTCCGTGACGCAGACTTCGCCGGCGCGAGCGGGCTGACTGCGGTCCGCTCCACGGCGCAGCCGCCCGGCACCGAGAAGGCACGATGCGTCTTCATCCCGCTGCAACTCGACCTTGGCGGGGCACGCGCGCCCTCGGCCCGTCGGTGCGCTTCAGAAGGTCGCCGAGGCGATCACTTGCACGCTGCTCCCATGTTTGCCTCGCGCTGGCGGAGCGTGCCGAGACGGAAGGCGGCGTGGTCACCTTCCTAGTCACGCGCGTCTTCGGCGGCCCCGCTGCGGCGACCGTCACCAACCGGAGGGCCTGGGACGAGCGGCGCGCCGCCTGGCGCCGACGCCATGTTCGGCGGCTTCGGCCTGCGCATCGTCACGATCGGTGAGGGCGTGGACACTGTTCCGTCGGCGCTCTTCACCACCAACGACACGGTGTTCGGGCCGGACGAGACGGTGGCGATCTCGTCCGGGTCCGGCGAGCGTCGGCATCGGTGCTCACCGATCCCGTCACGGCAGTGATCATCGACGGCAGTTCGCCGCCGCCGACCGTCGTCGCCTTCACCCAGAGGGGTCCGCTCGCGCAGCGGGAGGGCAATCCGAACGCAGCAAGGGCATCCTCTTTGAAGCGACGCGCACTGGCACCGACCTGCCCGCACGCCGCTTTTGCCGACGCCATCACCCGCGGGCGTCCAGGTGCTCGACGTCACCGACCTGAGCGGGACGCACATGGTGGCCGACGTCAACCGCGGCGAAAGCAAGCGGCGGTAGCGGCTCCGACTCCGAACAGCTCACCGCCCGCGCCCCACCCGCTCGGCGACCGAGTTGCCGTGGCGCCGCGCCGAGATCGTCCGCTGTTCGTCCGAACGCCCGGCGGCGGTGCCGGGGCCGAGCACAGCTCGGCACGGCGGTCGGCCGTCTCGTTGGCGTCCGCCCGATCCGACGTTGCGGTCCGCTTCCTTCGAACGGCTCGAATCTGCGACGACGGTCCTCGCTTGCGCGGGCATCGAGCCTTCTCTGCGCTGCGATCGGCCCCGGCGCGACGCCGGGCAAGGCCGGCTTGCGGCGCCGCTTGCTGCCCCCGTGCCTGCGAGCGGGAGCCGGAGGCTTGCGCGTTCGCTCCGATCCCTGCCCGAGGCTGCTCAGTACGTCGCGCGGCCGCCCGAGAGGTCGAACACCGCGCCGGTGCGTAAAGCTGTTCTCGCGCGTGCAGAGCCAGGCGATCAGACTCGCCGCCTCGTCGAGTTCGAGGAAACGCCCGCGCGGGATCTTCGACAGCATGTAGGCGATGTGCGCTTCCGTCATCTGATCGAAGATCCGCGTCCGCGCTGCCGCAGGGGTGACGCAGTTGATCGCGATGTCCTGTGCTGCGTGCTCCTTGCCGAGCGACTTGGCGAGAGCGATCACGCCGGCCTTGGAGGCGGAGTAGGCGGCGGCGTTCGGGTTTCCTTCCTTGCCGGCGATCGAGGCGATCAGCACCACGCGGCCGTAGTTCTGCGCCGCCATCGCAGGCAGGACGCACTTGCAGCAATAGAACGTTCCGTTCAGGTTGACCTCGAGGATCCGCCTCCACTCCTCGACCGGATAGTCGATCACGGTGGCGTTCATGCCGGCGATCCCGGCGGAGGTCACGAGGGCGTCGATCCGGCCGAACGCGGCGAGGGTTTCGCGCGTGACGGCCTGCACGGCGGCGAAGTCGGTCACATCGACGGCGAAGGCGCGCGAGCCGTGGCCGAGTTCGCCGGCCGCACGTTCGGCCAGCGCGCCGTCGATGTCCCAGATCGCGACCTTCGCTCCCGAGGCGGCGAGGCGTTTGGCGACGGCGAATCCGATCCCCTGCGCGCCCCCCGTCACCACCGCGACCTGCCCCTCCAAGTCGTAACGGTTCACCGCCGCCCCCTGCCGTCAGTGGCTCGCGTCGTCGCCTCAACCCAAGGCGGAGAGAACCGCCTCAACGGTCGTCACCATGGAAACGTTCTGCAAGGCGTAGTTGATCGAGGCCCGATGCCAGTCCGCGTTCATCGTCGAGCATGCGTCCTCGGGCACGACCATCACATAGCCCTTGTCGGCACCCGTCCGCGCCGTGTGCTCGATCGACATATTGGTCCAGGCGCCGGTGACGATGATGATGTCGCGGCCCTCGGCCTTGAGGATCGTTTCGAGGTTCGTGCCTTCCCAGGCCGACATCCGCATCTTCTCGACGATGTGGTCGCCCGGCCGCGGCTCCAGCCCGGGCACGGGAGCTGCCCCCCAGGTGCCGCGGACGAGGGCCTTCGCCTCGACCACGCCCTCGAACAGCGGCGCGTTCAGGGTGAGGCCGCGGGCGCCCTCGGCGACCACGAACCAGACATGGATGACCGGCACGCCGAGGGCTCGGCAGCGATCGGCAAGGCGGGCGATGTTGGCGATCGCGTTCTGCTCGCGGCAGTGTTGCGCCGAGCCGGTGGCGGCGAAGGCCCCGCCCTCCATCACCACGTCGTTCTGCATGTCCTGGATGATGAGGGCGCAGCGCCGCGCGTCGAGCCTGAGCGGCGCCTCGCGCGCGGGCATGCGCGCGGTGGTGCGGGCGCGCATGAACGGCTCGCTTCTCGGGCCGACCTTCACGGGGATCGCGTAGACCGAGGTGGTGGCGCAGACGAACAGGGTGCGCCAGTCAGCCCCGCCCCAGGCGAGGTTCGCCGCGGGCTCCGGGATGGACACGCGGCCGATCTGCGTGCCGTCGGGGCGGAACACCCAGAGCCCTCCGGGCCCCGTGACCCAGATGTTGCCCTCGGCATCGCACTTCATGCCGTCCGGCACGCCCGGGTTCAGGCTTTCGCGGATGCCGGAGGCGAACACGCGCCCGCGTCGCAGCGAGCCGTCCTCCGCGACGTCGAAGGCGCGGATGTTGGCCTGCTCGGTGTCGTTGACGTAAAGCGTGCGTTCGCAGGGCGAGAAGCAGATCCCGTTCGGCTGGGTGAACAGGTAGCGCTCGACGAGAAGCTGTGGTTCCGCCCCCGGAACATGGTTCGGCGCGATTCGGTACACGCCCTGGAAGCCGAGCTCGCGCGGGCGCTCCACGCCATAGACGGGCATGCGTCCGTACCAGGGGTCGGTGAAGTAGATCGCGCCGGAGGAGTGGACGCAGAGGTCGTTCGGACTGTTCAGTTCCCGCCCTTCGAAGTGGGTGACAAGCACTTCGCGCCTCCCATCGGGGCGAAACCGGGCCACACTGCTCGTTGCGTGCTCGCAGGCGAGAAGGTTGAGATCCGCATCGAAGGTGAGGCCGTTGGCCTTGTTCGAGGGGCGCATCACTTCGCGCACGCCCGCTTCCGTCCAGCGCCGGCGCACGTCGGCCGGCATGTCCGAGAAGTAGAGCGCCTGCTCCTCCGGGTGCCAGACGGGACCTTCCGTGAAGGTGCAGCCGCTGACGATCTGACGGACGGGCGCATGCTCGTCGATCAGGCGACGGAAGGCGGGATCGAGAGCGAGTGTGCGCCATCGCTGCCCTCCTCAGGCCGGGAACCAGGCGCGGCGATGCACGCTGTGGCTGACCGGCCCCGGCACCTCCCAGTCGAGCCGGCCGACGACTTGCCCGCGATGCACCTTCGCCGGCTTGTCGTGGACGGGAAGAAGGAAGTCGGAGCCGTTGAGCAGCTTCTTGATCGCCGCCTTCTCGCCGCGCTTCGAGCCTGCGTGATTGCCGGTGACCTGCACCTCGTCGGCGAAGGGGATGCGGAAAGGTTCCACCACCTGGTCCTGGATGTCGTAGATCACGTCGCCGCAGATCGTCGCCCGCCCCTCGGCGGTCTCGACATGCACGTTGAGCGAGCCCTCGGTGTGCGCGTGGGCCGCCTCGAGCACCACGCCCGGGAATCAACTCGACCGGCCCGGAGAGTTCGAGATCCTCCAGGCGCAACGCCTGCGGCGTGTGCAGCCGCTCGATCAGGTGGATGATGTCGGGCTTCGGGTATTGCGGATGCATCAGCCCAGAGACCGAATACTCAAGCTCGCGGCGGTTCACCACCACCGTGGTGGTCATCGGGAAATGGTCGTCCTTCCCCGCATGGTCGATGTGCAGGTGCGTGTGCACGACGTAGCGCACGTCGCGCGGCTTGACCCCATGCTTGGCGAGCTGGCGTTCGATCATGTTCTCGTGGAACTGCAGACCGCGCATCCCAAGAGTTTCCATGATCGCATTGTCGCGATACCCCGTGTCGACGAGCACCGGATAGGTGCCGCCGAGGATGAGGAAACCGTAGGTGGGGACGCGCCGGGTTCGCCCGCAGTCGCGCCCGAGAACGAGGAAGCTCGATTCGAGTTCGATGTCGCCGTAGTCGAGGATCTTGATCTCGAGCGCCATGCGGTCTCCCCCGTCAGAGCCGATAGATCCGTTTTGCCGTGCCAGCGAAGATCGCCTCTGCCGCTGCCTCTCCCAGCCGGGCCACGGCCGCACGGTGTGCAGCGAGCAGCGAGGCATAGTCGGTCCAGAGTTTCTCGATCGGGAAGTTCGACCCCCAGAGGCAGCGCTCCGGTCCGAAGAGGGCGACCGTCTCCTCGACGACGAAGGCGATGTGCCCCGGATCGACCCGATGCAGAAAGGTGCCGAGACCCGAGAGTTTCGCGACCACGTTGGGCCGTGCGGCGAGCAACGCCAGCCCCTCTCGCCAGCGCGCCACACCTTGCGGAGAGAGGTCCTCCAGCATGCCCGCGTGCTGGAGCACGAAGGTTGTCTCCGGGCAGGCATCGGCAAGCGCCGCGCCGCCAGCCATCTGATCGGCGAAGATCTGCAGTTCGAACACAAGCCCAGCCTCCCCGATGCGCGCCACGTTGCGCTGGACGGTGCGGTCGAGGCAGAGATCCGGTGTTGGCGCGAAACGATACTGCGGATTGTCGTGCCAGTGCAGTTGCTGGCGGATCCCGCGCAGCAGCGGATAGCGCAGGAGCCGCTCGAGCGCAGGGCGCACGTCTGCCGCCGTCACGTCGGCGAAGCCGACGATCGCCTGCGGCCAGCCCGTCTCCGCGGCGACGGAGGAGACCCAGGCGACCTCGTCCTCGGCCCGATCGGACGGCCAGTTCGCCTGAACGTAGACGGCGGCGGAGACGCCCTGATCGGCGATGTCGTCGCGATACTCGCCGATCGGGTAGTCGCGCCGGATCGGCTCGTAGGGCCCGAAGATGCGCGGCTGCATCGGTCCCGTCAGCCACGGCAGATCGGCCATCCGCCAGATATGGAAGTGCGCGTCGACGACGCCCATCACGCGCCGCGTCCTGCCGTCACGCCGAACGCTGAGGCGATCGCCGCGACCGAGCCTCCGTCATCGAACCGGTCGAGCAGCGGGAGGATCGCCCGCATCGCGCCCGTCTCGGGCCGATAGGCCGGGTCCCTCGCCAGGGGGGAAAGCCAGATGATGCGCCACGCGAGGCCACGGAGCCGGGTCATCGCCGCGACCAAGGCCTCCGGGCCACCGCGCTCGAGCCCGTCCGAGACGACGACGACGAGCGCGCCGCGCGCGAAGCCGACGAAGCGCGGGACGGAAAGGAACACGCCGAGCGCCTCGCCGAGTCGCGTGCCGCCGTCCCAGTCGGAGACGAGCCAGGAGACGCGCTCGAGCGCCGTTGCCGCGTCGCGGTGGCGCAGCGCCTGGGTGACGCGGGTCAGCCGCGTGCCGAGGGTGAACACCTCGGCCCGTTCCGCTGCGCGAACGAGGGCGTGGGCGAAGCGAAGCGTACCCTCCGTCACCGCCTTCATCGACCCGGAGACGTCGATCAGCAGGAGGACGCGACGCTGGCTGAGACGCCGCCGTCGCCTCGGCAGCGCGACGAGCTCCCCGTCCCGGCGCACGAGCTGGCGGAAGGCGCGCCTCGGTTCAATGAGGCGGCCGCGGCCTGCAACGAGCCGCCGCGCGGGGCGGCGCGGCAGGGTCCGCGGTGCGGTCCGCGCGAAGCGGCGCAGGATCTCGTGCTCGGCCTCCGCGGCGAACACCCGTCGGCCGAGACGCTCCGCCGGCGTGGCCGTGCGCCCGGACTCCTCCTCCCTCGCCTCGTCGGCCGCGAGGTCGAATCCGCCTGCTTCGTAGGCGCCGACGAGCTCCTCCGCCTCGGCCGGTGCGGGAGCGGCGAGTGAGCGGCCGAGGAACACCCTGTCGAACACCGCCTCGAACGCGGCGATCCGTTCCGGCGGCGGGCCGAACACGGCGCGGGCGGCGAGGCGGACGTCGCGCAAGGAGCGCGGGCCGAGAAGCGACACTGCCGAGAGGAAGGCCATCGGCCTGGTCCGGCGAGGCGGAAAAACCCGCCAGGCGAAGCGCGCCGGGAAAGGCGAAGAACGGGTCGAGGACGGAACGGGCGCTCATGCCGCGGCCTTGGCGATGATCGTCTCGAGGCGAGGGCCGAGGTAGGCGAGGTCGTCCTGGTCCTTCAGCGCCACGCCGATCGAGCGGAGGAAAGCGGCCGGCCACGGGGCACCCTGCGCGTGGAGCAGCGTCGCGGCCTCCGCCCACTCCACCGTCTCCGCCACCCCCGGCGGCTTGGCGAGCGGTTCCGCCCGCAGGGCGCCGACGGCAGCGACGATGCGCTCCGCCGTCTCACGCGCCACGGAAGAGGCGCGCATCAGCACGATCGCGGTCTCCAGCTCAGGGTCGGGATAGGCGATCCAGTGGTAGACGCAGCGTCGGCGGAGCGCCTCGTGAAGCTCGCGCGTGCGGTTCGACGTCAAGACGACGACCGGCGGCTCGGATGCGCGCACCGTCCCCCGCTCTGGGATGGAGATCGCGAAATCGGAGAGGAACTCGAGCAGGAACGCCTCGAATTCGTGGTCGGCGCGGTCGATCTCGTCGATCAGCAGAAGGCGGTCGCGCGGCGCCTGCAGCGCGAGCAGCAATGGGCGGGCGATCAGGAACTCGTCGGCGTAGAGGTTGACGTAAGCGTCTCCCGCGCGCCGGATCGCGAGCATCTGCCGCGGGAAAGTTCCACTCGTAGAGCGCGGCCGAGGCGTCGATGCCCTCGTAGCATTGCAGCCGCACCATCTCGCGGCCGAGCACGGAGGCCAGCGCCTTGGCGGCCTCCGTCTTGCCGACGCCGGGCGCCCCCTCGAGGAGCAAGCGGCTTGCCCAGGGCAAGCGCGAGATAGGCGGCGGTGGCGAGGCCATCGTCTGCGATGTACTGCGCATCCCGCATCGCCCGCGCGAGCGAGGCGGGGTCGCTGATGCCGGCAATGCTGCGTCGGATGGGCACCGGTCAGAGCCGCCGCTTCGGGCGCGCCCCGCCCTGCGCCTTGAGAGCGCGCAGGATCTTCTCGGGCGTTGCCGGAAGTTCGTCGATCCGTACGCCGACCGCGTCGTAGATCGCGTTCACCACGGCGGGCAGCACGGGATTCGCGCACATCTCCCCCGGCCCCTTGCCGCCATAGGGCCCGTCCGGCGCAGGACGTTCCAGGATCGAGATGTGATGCGGCGCAAGATCGCCGGGCCCGGGCATCAGGTAGTGGGTGAAGTCGACCGGGCGATGCGACCGGTCGGGATAGTAAGGCTCGGTCGTCTCCCAAAGCGCGTGGCTCATGCCCATCCAGGCACCGCCGCGCAACTGCTGTTCGACGAGTTTGGGGTTCAGGGCGCGCCCGACCTCGTAGGCCGACTTCATGTCGAGCACGCGCACCTCGCCCGTCTCGTCGTCGACCTCGACCTCGACCAGCATGGCGGCGTGGGCGAAGCAGGAGACGGGGGTCATCTCGCCGGTCTCCGGGTCGACGTCGGAGAGGGGGATGAGGAAGATCCCGCGCCCGGCGATGGTGCGGCCCTGGCGGAACTGCGCCGCCTGCGCCGCCGCCATGACCGTGATCGTCCGCGCGGGCGCGCCGCGGACGTGGATGTTGCCCTCGCCATCGGTGACGAGGTCCGCCGCATCGACCTCAAGCTCCTCGGCCGCAGCCTCGAGCAGGATCGCGCGCGCCTCCTGCGCGGCCTGGATCACCGCGTTGCCGACCCGGTGCGTGCCGCGCGAGGCGAAGGAGCCCATGCAGTGCGGGCCCGTGTCGCTGTCGGCGGTGTCGACATAGACGTCCTCCACCGGCACCCCGAGCGTTTCGGCAGCGATCTGACGCACGACCGACTTCATCCCCTGGCCGAGATCGATCGAGGAGAGCGTGACGGTGAACTTGCCATCCGGGTTGGCATGCACCAGGGCCTGCGAAGGATCACCGCCAAGATTCATGCCGATCGGGTAGTTGACGGCGGCGAAGCCTCGCCCGCGATGGAGCGCCATCAGCGCCTCCTCAGGCCGGAGATGGACGAGAAGCGGATGGGGGGCCGCGGCGCCGGACTGGGCGGAGGAGGGGACTGCGGGCTGCGGCTGCGAAGCGGCAGGACGCGCGGGCGCAGGTGGCGCCGCGCCCGCAGGTTCGGCCGCCCTCGACGCACGATCGGCGGCAGCCGAGGGGGGCGGCATTCGCGCGACGGCCGGCGCGGGCGACGGGCGCTGCGCACCCTCCGACCTCGCTTCGTCGTGCGCCTTTTCGCGCGTAGCCGTGGGCGGCGTAGCCCTCGACCCGCCCCTTCTCGTCGAGCGCCGGTGCGGGGCGGGAGTTGCGCGCGCTCCCCGCCGCCGCCCTGCCGCGAGGAGGCGCGTCGCGCCTCCGGGCTCAGCGCCACGCCGGCCTTCTCCGCCACCACCTGGCAGCACTCGATGAGCGCGCAGTTCTTCGCGATCCTCCGGTGCGCCTTCATGTCGCCGTCGCGATAGGCGTTGAGGATGCGGAACTCGATGGGGTTCATGCCCACGACCTCGGCCACCTTGTCCATGTGCGCCTCGATGGCGAAGTCGACTCCGGTGATGCCGAAGCCCCGCATGGCGGTGGCCGGCGTGCGGTTGGTGAACACGCAGTAGACGTCGGCGTACACGTTGGGGATGGTGTAGGGGCCGGGAAGGTGCCCGACCGCCTTCATGATCGCGTAGGAGGTGAGGCGGGTATAGGCGCCGGAGTCGAAATAGCCGACGAATTTGCGCGCGACGATCCGCCCGTCGCGCATCACCCCGTCGGTGATGTACCAGCGTTCGGCGCCGCGCGGCCCGCCGACCTGCATCTCCTCCTCGCGGTCCCAGGCGTATTTCACCGGCCTGCCCGTCAGCATCGCGCCGAGGATGGCGAGCGGCTCGTGGATCGAATCCACCTTGCCGCCGAAGCCGCCGCCGACCGTGCCGCCGATGAAGTGAAGCCGGCTTGAGGGCAGCCGCAGCACCTTCGAGGAGGTGGCGAGCGAGAAGAACAGCGCCTGGGTCGAGGTGTAGCAGACGAAGCGGTCGTTCGTCTCGGGCGCCGCGATCGCGCCGCAGGTCTCGATCGGCGCCTGCTCGATCGGCGACATCTGGTACCGCCCCTCGACGACATGGTCGGCGGCCCTGAGCGCCGCCTCGACGTCCCCGAAGCGGAGTTTCTGGTGGTCGTACTTGCCGTGGTAGATGAACCGGTTGCCGGGATAGATGTCGAGCACGACGGGAGCACCCGGCTTGATCGCCTCCTCGACGTCGAGCACGTGCGGCAGCGGCTCGTAATCGACGCGCACCTTGGCTGCAGCCTCGCGCGCCGCCGCCTCGCTCTCCGCGATCACCGCCGCCACCGGCTCGCCCATGTAGCGCACACGATCCTCGCTCAGCACCGGCTCGTCGTCGATGCCGAAGTCGAGCAGGCTGAGCAGCGTGTTCAGGTTGCGCGGCACGTCGCGCCCCGTCAGGACACGGACCACGCCGGGGCTGCGCTCCGCCGCCGAGATGTCGATCCGCCTGATCCGCGCATGGTGGTGCGGCGAGCGCGCGCAGCGAAGATGGAGCAGCCCCTCGAAAAGATGGTCGTCGAAGAACGGCGACCGTCCGGTGACATGGCCAAGGATGTCTTGCCGGCGCACCGGCTTGCCGATCACCGCGAGACGGTCGTCGCGCTCGTCCGCGAAGAGGTCCTTGCGGAACTCGATCATGCTCTCGCTCATGCGCCTGCGCCCCTCTCCGCGGCCGCGAGAATTGCGGCGATGATCGGCTCGTAGCCTGTGCAGCGGCAGAGATTGCCGGAGATCGCCTCGACCACCTGCTCGCGCGTCGGCCTCGGGGTGCGGTCGAGCAGCGCTTTGGCCGACATCAGCATCCCCGGCGTGCAGTAGCCGCACTGCGCGGCGAAATGCGCCATGAAGGCCTCCTGCAACGGATGAGGCGCGGCGCCGGCGAGGCCGGCGACGGTCTCGACGCGCCGCCCCGCGACGGACTCGGCCAGCGTCAGGCAGGCGAGCACCGGCTCTCCATCGAGGATCACCGTGCAGGCCCCGCATCCGCCCTGGCCGCAGCCGTATTTGGGGGTGAGATCGCCGACACCGCGGCGCAGGAAGTCGAGCAGGTTTTGCCCCGCCTCCGCGAAGGCCGCGCGTTCCGCTCCGTTGAGAACGAAGGTGACGGGTTTCTTCGCCATCACTGCCTCGCCAAACGTTCGAGCAGACGACGCAGCTGGACACCGACGACCTCGCGCCGATACCAGCCCGAGGCGAGCGCATCCGTCGGCGGGTCGAGGCCTTGCGCGGCGACGGCCACAGCGCGCGCGATCGTTGCCTCCTCCAGCGTGTTGCCTTCGAGCGCCCGTTCCACGGCGGCGGCCCGGACCGGTCGATCCGCCATTCCGCCATAGGCGACACGGACGCCGCGCAGACGCGAGCCTTCGCGCGGCAACAGCGCGGCGATGCAGAGCACCGAGGCGCCGCGAGGATGGACGCGCGCCAGCTTGACGAAGCCGAACGACCGCTCGTCGCGCGGCCGCGGAACCTCGATCTGTGACACGAGCGCCGGCCGGTCGCGATCGCGCAGGAGATCGGCGAGCGGACGCGGACTCGTCTGGCCGGCGAGAACTGCGCGGGCGCCGAGGGCGAGCAAGGCGACAGCGAAATCGCCGTACGGGTTGCGGGCGAAGAGATTGCCGCCGACGGTCGCCATGCTCCGCACCTGCGGCCCGCCGATCTGGCGCGCGACCTCGTGGAGGACGGCACAGTCGCGGCTGCCCAGGATCTGCGCCATGGTGACACCGGCGCCGAGACGAATGGCCTCCGAGGTCGGAACGATCTGGCGCAGCGCCGGGTCGAGCGCCCGCACCAGGCGCGGCGGGGCACGGTTCGCATTCACCTCGGCCATCACCAGGGTGCCGCCGGCGAGATAGAGCGCCCCGCCCGAGCCGAGCGCGCGCGCGGCCTCTTCCGCCGTCGCATAGGTCTCCACCGCCTCGATCATCGCCCTGCCCCCGCCGCGAGATGATCGCGCAGGGCGGCAAAGCCGCCCTCGTAGATCTCGCGCCCGACGAGATCGGCGAGTTCCCGTTCCCGCCCGCGCGGCGTGTCGAAACGGCTCTCCCAGTGCCAGAACGTCCGGTCCCCGTCGGTCACCGGCGCAAGCCGGACATGCGCGACGTAGTTGAACAGCGGCACGGGCGTATCGAGCAGGCAGTACGAGAAGGCCGTATCGGCGTCGGAAAGGGTGAGCAGCAGTTCGCGCAACTCCGAGCCGTCGCGCAGACGGAAGCGGCGGACGCAGCCGACGCGATCCGGGGGGTATCCGCGCTCGATCGCGCTCTGCGCCACCGCCGGATGCCAGCGGTCGTGACCGTTGAAGTCGCGCAGCACGGCCCAGACCTCGTCGATCGGCCGGTCGATGATGGTGCTCTTCACCACGCGCGGCATGGTCAGGCCGAGAATTGCCTCTTCAGGGCGTCGAAGCCCGCCTGGAAGACGTTGCGCCCGATCCCCTCGACCAGTTCCGCGGCGACCTCAGGGGCGCATTCGAACTCCGCCGTCCACTCGGCGAAGGTGCGATCGCCGTCCGTGACCGGCGTGAGCCTGAGGGTCGCGACATAGTCGGTGAGGGGCATGGGCGATTCGAGAATGGAGTAGGTGACGAACATGTCGTAGTCGGAAAGACCGAGCAGGCGTTCGCGGATGCGGTCGCCGTTCTGCAGGTGGAAGTCGCGCACGCAGCCCACGCGGTCGGAGGGCTCGCCGTTCTCGATCCGGCTGTCGCGGATACGCGGATGCCAGCGCGGCAGGCCGTTGAAGTCCCTGATCCTGTCCCACACCTTGCTGGCCGGGGCGTCGATGACGGAGGAGACGTAGACGCGCGGCATCGCTCAGGCCGAGCCCTCACCCTTCTCCGGCTTCGGCATCGCCTTGCGCGCCTCCGAGGCGATCCGCTGCATGTCGGCGGCCTCGCGGATCAGCCCTCCCTGTTTGGCGAGACTGCCGCCCTCGATGCCGAGATCGGCAAGGAGGGAATCGATCAGAGGCGCCTGCACGCGGTAGCGGAGGGCGGAGGTGACCACCTCGTCGGTCGGACTCTGCCCGCGGCCGGGGCCGCTCGTGCCCAGCCCGTCCAGCTGCAGGATCTTGATCTCGTTGATCTTCTCGAGCGGCTTGACGGATGCCGCGATGATCCCTTCGACGTGCTCGAGGAGCTTGCGTCGGAACAGCGAGAGCCGTGCCGGGTCGGTGAGCACGTTCTCCGCCTCGTTCATCAGTCGTTGCGCCTCCGCCTCGACGAAGCGCCGGACCTTCTCGGCCTCGGCCGCGATCCGCACCTCGGCGGCCTGCTTCTCGGCGATCAGCATGTCGATCTTGCGCCGGCGCTCGGCGACCTCGGTCTCGCGTGCCGTGCGGATCCGTTCCTCGGCCTCGGCGGCGCGCGCGCGCGCCTCGTCGGCCTCGATCCGGGCAGCGCTCTCCTCCAGCGACTTGCGCGAGATTGCGATCGACTTCTCGAGTTCCGCGGTCTCGACGAGGCGCTCGCGCTCGATCTCGAGCCGCCGCCGTTCCGTCTCGTGGCCGATGCGGATCTCGTCGAGCGCGCGCTCGCAGGCGATGCGGGCGCGTTCGATGTCCTCGCGGCTCTGGATCTCCGCCTCGCGCAGGGCCTGCAGGCGCGCGATCTCGAGCTGCTCAAGCGAGCGGCGCCGCTCGATCCGGGCCGCCTCGACGGCGCGCTCGCGCTCCACCTCGGCGGTCTCGACGGAACGCTGCGCGTTGATCTGGGCCTGGCGCACCGCGGCTTCGGCGGCGGCGGCCTCGGACCGCTTCTCCGCCAGGGCGACGACCCGGTCGTGATCCGCCTCCTCGATCGCCTTGCGCCGCGCGATCTCGGCGGCCTCGAGTTCCCGCTCGCGGGCGATCTCGCGCGCCCGGACGGCGAGCTGAGCCGCGATGCGCGCTTCGTCGAGCGAACGGTCGCGCAGGATCTCCTGTTCGCGCGTCGCGGCTTCCGCGGCGATCCTTTCCGCGGCGAGCGCCTTGTCGCGCGCGATCCTGGCCGCCTCGACCGCCTGGCGGGCGGCGACCTCGGCTGCCTCCAGCGCGCGGTCGCGCTCGATCTCGAGTTCGCGGATCCTGCGCTCGCGCGCGATCCGTTCCTCGCTGACCTGGGCCGCCTCGGCGATGCGCAGACGTTCGGTCGCCTCGCGCGCCGCGATCTCCGCCTCGTCGGTGGCGCGACGTTCCGCGATCTCCCGCTGGCGGATCTCCTCGTCCTTGACGATTCGGGCTTCGGCGATCGCCTTCTCCTGGGCGATGCGGGCCTGTTCGATCGCCTCGCGGGCGGCGATCTCCTCCGCCTCGATCGCCTTCTGCCGCGCGATCTCCTGGGCGCGGATCGCGCGCTCCGAGGCGATGCGGGCTTCGGCGATCGCCCTCTCCTGGGCGATCCGCGCCTGTTCGATCGCCTCGCGGGCGGCGATCTCCTCCGCCTCGATCGCCTTCTGGCGGGCGATCTCCCGCGCCCTGATCTCCCGTTCCGAGGCGATCCGGACCTCGGCAATCCGCCTCTCCTGCTCGATCCGGGCTTGCTCGACCGCCTCGCGGGCGGCGATCTGGGCGGCCTCGGCGTCGCGTTCGCGCTCCGCCCGCTCGCGGGCAAGTTCGGCGCGTTGCTGCGCGCGGCGGAACTCGATCTCGCGTTCCTGCGCGAGGCGGGCCTCCTCGCTCATCCTCTCGATCTCGAGGGCCTCGCGTTCCGCCTCCAGGTTGCGGGCGCGGATCGCGATCATCGCGCTCTGCTCGATGTCGTTGCGCAGCTTGCGGCGTTCCTCGATGTCGCGAATCAGGGCGGTGAGGCCCTCGGCGTCGAACCGGTTCGAGGGGTTGAAGTACTCGAGAGGTGTCTGGTCGATGTCGAGGATGGCGACACTTTCGAGCTCGAGCCCGTTCTTCGCGAGATCGGCCTGCGCGACCTCGCGCACGCGCGCCACATAGTGCGCGCGCTGCTCGTGCATCTCGCTCATCGTCATCTCGGCGGCGACCGCCCGCAGCGCGCTCTCGAACTTGCCGGCGAGCAAGGCGTGCAGGGTCTCGGGCTCGAGGGTGCGCCGCCCGAGCGTGGAGGCCGCCATCGCCACCGCTTCGGGGTCGGGACGGACGCGGACATAGAACTCCGCCTCGATGTCGATCCGCATCCTGTCCTTGCTGATCAGCGCGTCGTTTCGGACGCGTTCGATCCGCAAGGGCAGCGTGTTCATGTTGACAGGCGTGATGTCGTGGATGATCGGCCAGACGAACGCGCCGCCATCGATCACCACCTTCTGGCCGAGGAACCCCGTGCGGACGAAGGCAACCTCCTTCGTCGAACGCCGGTAAAGGTATTGCATCAGCCAGTAGACGACGGCGATGACGACGACCGCGACGATGATCCACAGGATCGCCTGGCCCAGGAACGCTCCGCTCATCCCCTCACCTCATCCCTTTCCGGCGACCGCACTGGCCTTGGCCGAGGCGCGCGTGCGCAGGCCCACGAACGCGCGCACCTGTTCCGTGATCGCCCGTTCGACGGGCAGACGCTCCATCGAGGAGGCGCCGTAGAAGCCGTGGACGACGTGGCTCCGCTCGAGCACGTAGGCGGCATCCGCCGGCTCGGCCACCGGCCCGCCATGCACGAGGACGAGGATGTCGGGCTTCACCCGCAGCGCCGCCTCGCCCCAGGCATCGGCAAGAGCGGGGCAATCCTCGAGACGGATGGCGGTCTCCGCGCCGATGGTGCCGCCCGTTGTCAGCCCGAAATGGCAGACGATGATGTCTGCGCCCGCGCGCGCCATCGCCTGCGCCTCGTCGGCATTGAACACGTAAGGAGTGGTCAGCAGGTCCTTCGCGTGCGCCTTGGCGATCATGTCCACTTCGAGGCCGAAGGACATGCCCGTCTCCTCGAGGTTGCGCCGGAAGATGCCGTCGAACAGCCCGACGGTGGGGAAGTTCTGCACGCCTGCGAAGCCGAGCCGCTTGATCTCGTCGAGAAAGACGTCCATGCGCCGGAAGGGGTCGGTCCCGTTGACGCCGGCAAGGACGGGAGTGCGTCGCACGACCGGCAGGACCTCGGCCGCCATCTCCAGCACGATCGCGTTGGCGTCGCCGTAGGCGAGGAGCCCGGCCAGCGAACCGCGGCCCGCCATGCGGTAGCGGCCCGAGTTGTAGAGGACGATCAGGTCGATGCCGCCCGCCTCCTCGCACTTCGCCGAAAGCCCCGTCCCGGCGCCGCCGCCGATGATGGCCTCGCCGCGCGCGGCCTTCGCCCGAAGCCGCTCCAGGATCGCCTGCCGCGAGGTCACGCCCTCCTCCGTCCTGCGTCGATGCGTCGCTGCAGCCGGTCGTCGCCATGCAGGGCCCGGAACGCCCTCACGAGTTCGGCGGCGAATTCGGCGTCGTTGATGTGGTGCGGAAGTCGGATCAGTTGGCGCTGGGGCGACTGCCGGACGGTCGCCTCGAGCGCGGCGAACAGGGCCTCCCGTGCGGTGGGGTCGTCGAAGGGCTGGCCGGGCGCGTCGAGAGCGGAGACGCCTCCCTCGGGCAGGAAGAAACGGACCGGGCCTTCCATCGCGTTGAGGCGCTCGCCGATCCAGCGCCCGATCCGCACATTCTCCTCCGCGGTCGTGCGCATCAGCGTCACTTGCGGGTTGTGGCGGTAGAACAGACGCCCGGCGTAGCGTTCCGGGATCGTCTCGGGCGGGCCGAAATTCACCATGTCGAGGGCGCCGACCGAACCGATATAGGGCATGCGGCGGCGGATGATCGCCCCGAAACGATCCTCGTGGGCCGGCAGGGTGCCGCCGCACAAAAGGTCGGCAACCTCCGTCGTCGTGATGTCGATCACCCCGTCGACCTTGCCCGAGTCGATCAGCGCCTCCATCGACTGGCCGCCGATCCCGGTGGCATGGAAGACGAGGCAATCGTACCCGTCCCCGAGCAGCGCGACCACCTGCCGCACGCAGGGCGTGGTGACGCCGAACATGGTGAGCGCCACCGTCCGTTTCGCGTCCGCGCGCGGCGGTGCGGCGAGGCGGCCCTTGACCATCCCCACCATCGCGTTGGCCGCATTGGTCAGCACCTCGCGGGTGATCGCGTTGAGCCCCTGCACGTCCGCCACCGAGTGCATCATCATGATGTCCGAGGCGCCGACGTAGCGTCGCACCTCTCCCGAGGCCACGGTGGAGACGAGGAGCTTCGGGATGCCGACGGGCAGCGCCCGCATCGCCGGCGCCACCATCGCCGTTCCGCCCGAGCCCCCGGCGGCGATCATCCCGGCGATGCCGGTCTGCCGCGCGATCCAGCGCGCGAAGGCCTCCGTCATGGCGGCAACCGCGGTGCCGCGATCGCCCGTGAACACGCCGGCCGCGCCGCGCGGATGGAAGGCGGCGACCAGATGGGCAGGCACGTCCGCCCCGCTTTCCTTGCCGCTCGTCGAGAGGTCGACGAGACGGACGGCGAGCCCCGCATCGCGGATCAGATCGCGCAGGAAACGGAGCTCGTCGCCCTTGGTGTCGAGCGTGCCGGCCACCAGCACGACGTGCTCGCCGGGCGAGGCGAGGGGGCGCAGCTCCGGCTGCGTCGCGCTCCGGCTCGGCGTCGCCGCGCTGAGCACGCGCGCAGCCCGTTCGATCTGCTCGACGGGTACGGGCTGCGACCAGCGCGTCGGAGCGGACTGGGGTTCGAGAGGTAGACGCGCGTCACGGCGCCTGCCGGCACAGGAGCGGCGGCGGGGCCATCGCTCGCGGTCGGGGTCTCGAGCGACAGTCTCGTCGTGGCCGTGCCGACCCACACCGAGAAGCCGCTGCTGAAGCGCAACGTCTTGCGCGAGCTCGCGCGCCGGCACGATCCGGTTGATCCGGCCGTTGACCATGACCGCGACGCGGTCCGCCGTCGCGCACGCAACCCCGATGTTCTGCTCCACCAGAAGCACTTCGAGATCGCCCTCCTCGGCGAGGCGATGGAGCAGGGCCTCGAGCTGCTCGACGATCACGGGGGCTAGGCCCTCCGTCGGCTCGTCCATGACGAGAAGGCGCGGGTTTTGCAGCAGCGCGCGGCCGATGGCGAGCATCTGCTGCTCGCCGCCGGAGAGCTGCGCGCCGGCGTTGTTCCGCCGCTCGGCGAGCCGCGGAAACGTGGCGTAGATGCGGTCGACCGTCCACGCGCCGCGCGAGCCGCGCGCCACCATGCGCAGATGTTCGTCCACCGTGAGCGACCGCCACAGCCTGCGGCCCTGCGGCACGTAGCCGATGCCGAGGCGCGCGATCTCGGAGGGCGTAAGGCCGACGAGCGATTGTCCGGCGAAACGGATCGTTCCCGAGGCGATCGGCACCAGGCCCATGATCGCCTTGCACAGCGTCGTCTTGCCCATGCCGTTGCGGCCGACGAGGGACAGCACCCCACCGTCGAGGGTGAGGTCCACTCCCTGTAGGGCGTGGCTCGCCCCGTAGAACACGTTGAGCCCGCGGATCTCGAGGGTGGGGACGCGGCCGCGTTCAGCCATGTGCACCCCCGAGATAGAGAGCCTGCACTTCGGGGTCGTCCTCGATCTCCCCCGGCGCGCCTTCCTTGAACACGCGCCCGTTGTGCAGCATCGTCACGCTCTCCGCCACGCGCAGTGCGACGTCCATGTCGTGCTCGATGATGACGAAGCCGATGTGCCGCGGCAGGTTGGTGAGGATCTCGACGAGTTCCCGCCGTTCCGCCGGGGAAAGCCCGGCGGCCGGTTCGTCGAACAGGATCAGCCGCGGCGCCCCGGCGAGGGCGAGCGCGATCTCGAGCTGGCGCTGCTGGCCATAGGAGAGTTCGCAGACGAGGCGGTCGCGCGCGGGCGTCAGATGCACCGCCTCGATCAGCTCGTCGGCGCGCGCAAGAAGCGGGTCGCCGGCGCGCGGGCGAAGCAGGGAGTAGCGCCAGCGCGACACACCGCGGCAGGCGAGATAGACGCTGTCGGCGACACTGAGGCCGGGAAAAAGCAGCGAGATCTGGTAGGTCCGACGCAGCCCGCGCCGGATCCGCTCGTAGGGCGGGAAACGCGTCACGTCCTCGCCGAAGAGGCGGATGGTGCCCGAGGTCGGCAGGATGTCGCCGGTGATGCAGTTGAAGAGCGTCGTCTTGCCGGCGCCGTTGGAGCCGAGCACGGCGCGGCGCTCGCCCGGCCGCACGGTGAGGGTCACGTCCGCGATGGCGGCGAGCGCCCCGAACATCCGCGTCACCCCGCGCAGCTCGAGCGCGTTCGTCGCCCCGACCGAAGCGAGGCGCGTCGACGGCGGCGCGCTTTCGAGAACGTTCATCGCGTCCTTCCCGTCAGCGGATCGGCACGCCGCGCACGGCTCGCCTGCCAACGGTCCCAGAGCCCGAGCACCCCGTCGGGCGAGAAGAAGACGGCGGCGAGGAAGCCCAAGCCGACGATCAGCTTGAAGCGATCAGGCTCCAGCCCGAAGGCGGTGAGGATGTCGGGGGCGAAACTGGACAGCACCACGTAGATCAGGGCGCCGATGAAGGGTCCGATGGGCCGTCTCAGACCGCCCACCACGGCGATCACCAGGATGTCGATCACCGCGGGAATACCGGCCGTTCCGGGAGCGATCTGACCATTCTGCCACACCAGAAGCACGCCGCCGATCGCCGCGAGAGCCGAGGCGAAGCTGTAGGCGAGGATGCGATGCGCGGTAACGTTGTAGCCGAGGGCGGCCATCCGGCGCGCGTTGTCGCGGATCCCTTGCAGCGCGAGCCCGAACGGGGCGCGCGAGACGTACACCACCGCCCCGTAGCAGAGAGCGGCGCAGCCGAGCGCGAGGTAATAGAACGGCACCGGCTGCCGCCAGTCGATCCCGAAGAGTTCGGGCGGGCGGACCAGCGTGAACCCGTTGTAGCCGTTGAAGATCGTGTAGTTCTGTCGGGTGAAGTAGAAGAAGGCGGACGCGATCGCGAGGGTGATCATGATCGTGTAGATCCCCTCGGTGCGCACGGCGAGCGTGCCGACCAGCGTGCCGAACAGGGTGGCGACCGCGAGCGCCACCGGCAGGTAGATCCACCAGGAGAGGCCGAGGCTGATCTGGTCCGTCCCCGAAGGACCGAGGATCGCGACCATGTAGCCTGCGAGCCCGGCGACGGTCATCTGGATCAGGGAGACCATGCCGCCGTAGCCGGCGAGGAACATCAGCGAGAGCGAAATGATGCCGAGGATGAAGGTCCAGCCGAAGACCTGGAAGAGGATGAAGGTGTTCGCGTAAGCCGGCATCGTCAGCAACACCGCGGCGGCGAGCCACAGCCCGGCCGGAATGCGCGCGAACCAAGGCGGAGCGAGGGCTGGCGCGGCCACGGAAGCGTTCGATGCAGGCAGCGTGCTGCGCGTGCGGGCGGCCACCGCCATCTCAGAGCCTCCGCCCCATCAGCCCCTGCGGGCGGAAGGCGAGCACGGCCGCCATCAGCAGGAAGGTGAAGACGACCGAGTAGGTCGGCGCGTAGGTCAGGCCGATCTGCTCGGTCAGCCCGACGATCAGCGCCCCAAGGGCCGCACCGGTGATCGAGCCCATGCCGCCGACGATGACGACGACGAGGCTGGCGAGCAGGAAGCGCGTATCCTCGCCCGGCGAGAGGGACTGGAAGGTTCCGCCGACGATGCCGGCGATCCCGGCCAGCCCCGCGCCGAAGGCGAACACGGCGACGAACACCGCCTGCACCGGAAGCCCCGAGGCGGCGAGCATCTCGCGGTCGTCCACCCCGGCGCGGATCAACATGCCGATGCGCGTGCGGTTGATGACGAACCACATCGCGAGCCCGAGCACGATCGCGGCGATGAGGATCCAGATGCGCACGCGCGGATAGCGCAGATAGACGTAATCCCCGTTCGGGCGCACCGCGGTGACGAGCGGCAGCTCCATCGGCCCCGCAAGGAAGTCGGGGGTGAGGATTTGGTATGAACGCCCGCCCCAGATCGCCAGCATCAGGTCGGCGAGCACGATGGAAAGGCCGATGGTGACGAGAGTCTGCCGCAACTCCTCGCCTTCCATCCGCCGGAACACGACGTATTGCAGGACGATGCCGATCAGGGCGGTGGCGATGAAGACGATCGGAAAGGCGAGAAGCCAGGACCCGGTGCGGTCCGCGACCTCGAAGCCGAGATAGCCGCCGAGCAGGTAGAGCGAGCCGTGCGCGAGGTTGACGTTGCGCATCAGCCCGAAGATCAGCGTGAAGCCGGAGGCGACGAGGAAGTAGAGCGCGCCGAGCGTGACCCCCGACAGGATGGCGGCGAGGAAGACGCGCTTCGGCCCCATCACCGCGGTCACGCCAGGCGGCCAGGGCGCGAGGATGAGCCAAGCAAGGAACGCGACGAGGACGGCGATCAGAAGAGAGGCGATCGGACGTCGCTGAACGAACGCCGTCACCGGACGGGCGCCTCCCGGCAGGCGACGCCGCCAGGGCGGCAGGAAACGGTCGTCCGGTCCGGGTCGTGCTGCCGCGCCCCAGCCACGCGGGATGGCCGGCGGCGGCGGCGGAACCAGGCCCACGCGAGGTCTCATGCTGACATCCCTGCCCGGCACTCGACGTCCGTCACGCGACGGCGCATCCAGGGGACGCCGCGTCAGCCGCTTCTCCGCAGCCGCGCGCAGTTCGGGGTGTCGCGCCCGGGCAGGCCGAGCGCGCGGAACTCCTCCAGCGGCAAGCCCAGGGTCTGGTTGACGTCATCGATGCGCCTCACCATCCGGTTGTAGAGCGCGCCGTCAGCACGCTGCGTGACCTCCGAGACGAAGACCGGGCCGATGGCCTGGCGGTTCTCGTCGAGGCGGATCGTGCCGAGCGGCGTGTCGAGCACGAGCGATGCCAGGGTGCGCTGAAACGCCCTCTGCCCGTCGGAAAGGTCGCCGCGCACCGCCTCGAGAGCGGAGAGGGCGGCGCGCGCGGCGATGAAGTAGGAGGTCGCGAAGAAGGAGGGCGAGGCGAAGCGCTGGCCCTCCGGGAAGCCGTCGCGATAGGCGCGCACGAAGGCCTGCCAGGCCGGGTCGGGGTTCTCGTCCGAAATCATGCCGGAGGTCGGGGTGCCGATCAGCGCCTCGCGCGCCCGCCCGCGCGAGGAGAGGATGGTCTGGTCGGCCATGGCCGAGCCGCCGATGAAGTTCATCTTCGACCCGGCCTGCAGGTACTGGTTGAGGAAGTTGATCGCGTCCGATCCGCCGAGGCCGAGATAGATCGCGTCCACATCGTCCGGGAGCTGGGCGACGACGGACCCGAAGTCGGCCTGGCCGAGCGGCACCCAGAAGCGGCGCACAATCTCGCCGCCGGCGCGGCAGAAGTCGATCGCGAAGCCCATGAAGTTGGTGTGGCCGAAGGAGTAGTCGGCGGCGACGGCGGCGATGCGCCGCCAGCCCTTGGTGCGCACCACGTACTCGCCGAGCCCCGCCCCCCATTGCAGGCCGTGGGTGATGAAGCGGAAGAAGTTCGGCGCCGGATCGATGAACGTGGTCTCGAGCGCGGCGGAGGAGCCGTTGATGATGGTCTTCTCGGGGATCGTCTTCGCGTAGTCGCGCAGCGCGATTCCCTCGGAGCCCGAAAGCGGGCCGATGATGAAGTCCACCCGGTCCTGCTCGATCAGCTTGCGCGCTTGGCGCAACGCGACGTCGGGCCGCGCATCGGTGGGCCCGACCACGGTCTCGATCCGGCGTCCGGCCGCGCTGTGCCCGGCGGCACGCAGCGCAAGCTCGAGCCCGCGCAGGCCGTCCTGGCCCGAGGCGGCGAAGGGCCCGTCGAGGGTGACGAGGACGCCGATCTTCAGCGCCGCCGCCTGGGCGGCCGAAGAACCGGCGGACGCCGCGCCGGCGACCAGCGCCGGCGCGGCGAGGAGATGACGGCGGGTCAGGCGGCGCATCGGCTATCCCTCCTACGATGTCGACAGCTCGAAGCGACAGGAGCACGACCCGATCGCGGATCGTTCGCCCGTCGTCATGGACTCAAGCGCCGCCGCCTAGCGCCGCCTCAGCCGCGCGCAGTCCGGCGTGTCGCGGCCCGGCATGCCGAGGGCGCGGAACTCCGCCACCGGCAGGCCGAGGGTCTGCGACACGTTGTCCACCCGCGCCACCATCCTGTTGAACAGCGAGCCGTCGGGCCGTTGCGCCACCTCGTTGACGAACACGGGCCCGATCGCCTGGCGGTTCTCGTCGAGGCGGATCTTGCCGAGCGGCGTGTCGAGTTCGAGCCGCGACAGCGCGGCCTGGAACGCCCGCTGTCCGCCGGAGAGGTCGCCGTTGACCGCCTTCAGCCCCTCGAGCGCGGCCATGGTGCTGATGTGGTAGGCGGTGGCGAAGATGGTGGGCGAGGGGAAGCGCTGGCCCTCCGGGTAGGACTCGCGATAGCGGCGCACGAAGTCCTGCCACGCGGGGTCGGGGTTCTCGTCGGAGATCATGCCGGAGGTCGGCGTGCCGATCAGCGCCTCGCGGGCGCGGCCGCGCGAGGTGAGCACCGTCTGGTCGGCCATGATGGTGCCGCCGATGAAGTTCATCTTCGACCCGGCCTGGGCGTACTGGTTGAGGAAATTGATCGCGTCCGTCCCGCCGAGGCCGAGATAGATCGCGTCCACGTCATCCGGCAGTTGCGCGATCACCGCCCCGTAGTCGGCGGCACCGAGCGGCACCCAGAAGCGGCGCACGATGTCGCCGCCGGCGCGGCAGAAGTCGATCGCGAAGCCCATGAAGTTGGTGTGGCCGAAGGAGTAGTCGGCGGCGACGGTGGCGATCCGCCGCCAGCCCTTGGTGCGCACCACATATTCGCCGAGCCCCGCTCCCCACTGCAGCCCATGGGTGTGGAAGCGGAAGAAGTTCGGCGCCGGATCAACCCACGTCGTCTCGAGCGCGCCGGAGGACGCCGTTGATGAACGTCTTGTCCGGCTGGGTCTTCGCATAGTCGCGGATCGCGATGCCCTCGGAGCCCGACAGCGGGCCGATGATGAAATCCACCCGATCCTGTTCGATCAGCTTGCGCGCCTGGCGGACCGCCGTGTCGGGCCGCGTGTCGGTCGGCGCGATCACGGTTTCCAGCCGCCGTCCCGCGATCTGGTTGTTGACGCTGCGCAGCGCCATCTCGATGCCGCGGATGCCGTCGCGCCCGCCTTCGGCGAAGGCGCCTTCCAGTGCGACCAGGATGCCGATGCGGATCGGATCCTGCTGTGCCGCCGCGACCGCCGGCAGGCCAAGCGCCAGCGCGGTGACGCCCGCGAGGAACGCCCTTCTCATCCGTCTCTCCCCTCCATTGTTCTTCGGGCGGCGGTTTCTCACGCCGTCACCGCGCGGTCTTTCCTCACCGCACGCGCAGACGATACCGTCGGGTTCCGTCGGCTGTAAACGGCTGGCTGGGTCGGTTCGCGGGCGTGAGCGGTGGCTTCGTGTCTGCGAAGGTTCAGCCGCAGCCGAGGCAGGCTGCCGAGATGGGAGGCGATGGCGCGCTCGAGCGCAGGCAAGCGCGGCGGCGAAAGGCGTCAGGCCCGGGCGAGGGCCGGCGCGCGCTCGTGCGCGAGAAGTTCTCCGGCTGAGCGCCGCATGGTCGACACCGGTCAGCCGGCCGTCCCGCACCACCGACGCGGCCCAGCGACGATCGAGCTCACGGATGTGGCGCGACGTGCCGCGCGCAAGCAGGAGATCGAGCACGTCGCACTCGGGCAGGAGCCGATCCTCGTCAAGCGCGTGCGCATCCAGCAGCAGGACATCGGCGGGTTCGCCGACGGCGATCACCCCGCCCTCCTTCCGGCTCGTCACCGTTTCGCGACCATTGCGCAGGGCAAGGGCGAGCATGCTGAGCGCGAGGGATCGTCTCGTCGAAGCCCCAGCCGCGATGCAGCGCCCAAAGCAGCCGCATCTCGCGCAATCCGTCGTCGTCCTCGTCGAAGGCCATGCCGTCGATGCCGAGGGCGATTCGGCAGCCGCGGCGCAGCATCTCGGCCACCGGTGCGATGCCGGAGCGCAAGCCGAGATTGGAGGAGGTGTTGACCGCGATGGTCGCACCGGAGGCGGCGATGCGTTCGAGTTCGTCCGGCCGTGCCCACACGCAGTGCGCGAGGGTGAGGCGGGGCGACAGGAGCCCCAGCCGCTCGAGGTGTGCGACGATCCCGCCAGCCTCCGGATAGGTGCGGTCCGCCCAGTCCCGCTGATAGCGCGTCTCCAGGAGGTGCATGTGGATCCGGCGCCCGGTACGGGCCGAGGCCTCGGCGATCGCCGCGAGCAGCGCGTCGCTGCACCATTGCGGGCCGGCGGGCCCATACTGCACCGAGACCATGTCGTCTGTGATCCGATCCGCGACCGCATCGACAAGCGCGATCCATTCGGCGGGTGGGCAGCGGGGGCCGCACGAGCCGCGCCTCGATCGCCGACCGCTGCGCGGGAGAGAGGGCGGCGAGGAGCGGGCCGTGGTCGCCGTAAACGAGTGGGTTGCGGTCGCGCATCGCCACCGCGAAGCCGATGCGCACGCCGACGTCGCGCGCCGCCCGCGCCACCTCGGCCGCCTCGTCGGGCAGCGGCATCGGGCCATTGGGCCGAGTGTAGTGCACCATGATCGCACCGGCCCCGCCGAGGGCGGCGCGGCCGAGCGCGACGGCCGCCGCCAGGTAGGGGTCGAGCGGCGGCAGGATGGCGAGGTGGTGCAGCCAAGTCTCGAGCGGACGGTGGGCGGCACCGAGACTCGAGGAGCGCACCGGCCGCGCATGATCATGCGCGTTGACCAGGGCCGGCAGCATAAGGAGGGAGGGATCGGCGGCCGGGTCGGCCTCGACGGCCGCGATCCGCCCCTCGGCGATGGTCAGCGCGACATGATGGCGGACACCCTCCGGGTCGGCGACGGTGCGGGCCGCGATGCGTCGCGACCCGGGCCCTTCCGTCACGCCCGCAGCGGGGCCAGAACGCGTTCGGCAGCCGGCGGCAGGAAGGTGCGGTTGAACACTTCCGCCGGCGCCGGCGTGCGCGGCAATTCGAACACCTCGACCGTCTGCGCGATGGCGCGGACAAGGCGCTCGTCGTCGAGATCGCCCGCACCGAGCCGCACCGCCTCGGGGGTCGCGATCACGCTGCGCCAGGCGTACTCGATGCGCTGCCGCTCGATGTCCTCGCTCAGGTTGGGCTCGATCCGCGCCATCAGGCGCGCGCCTTCCGCGGGGTTGCGGCCGACCTCGAGCATGGCGCGGTTCACCACCGCAACGAGCGCACGCACGGCCTCCGGGCTGTCGCGCAACAGGCGCTGGCTGACCATCACGCCGTTCGAGTAGGCGGCGATGCCGTAATCGGCGAAGACGAACCAGCGGAAGTCGCGGTCCGGGTTCTGCCGCATGCCGACCAGGTTCATGTACGAGGTGAGCGTGAAGACGAGCGAGCCGTCGACCTGGCCGCGGATCAGCATCTGCTCCTGCAGGTTGGGCGCGATGTTGACGATCTCGTTCTTCGCGGGGTCGATCCCGTTCAGCCGCGCGAAGAGGGGGTAGATGCGGGTGGCGGCGGAGCCGGCGGGGCCGGCGAGCTTCTTGCCGGCAAGGTCGGCGACGGTGCGGATCGGCCCGTCCGCCTTCACCACGATGGCGAAGGGGGCGGCGTTGTAGATCTGGTAGACCATCACCGGCTGTTCGCCCGGACGCGCCGCCGCCTGCTGGATGATGGCGTTCATGTCGCCGAAGCCGGCGTCGTAGGCTCCGCCCATGATGCGCGTCACCGTGGCGGCCGAGCCCTCGCCCTGGTCGATCGTCACTTCGAGCCCGGCGTCGCGGAACCAGCCGCGCTCCCGGGCCAGGAAGTACCAGGAATGCACGCCCTGCAGGCGCCAATCCAGCGTGAAGCGGATCGCTGATGCGCGCCTGCGCGACGGCCGGGGCGGCGAGCGGCGACGCGGCAAGGGCGGCGACGCCGGCGAACAGCGAACGTCGAGAGAGGGTCATCGTGGCCTCCTGGTTGTTGTCGTTCGATGAACGGCTCGCCGTCGGCGGCGACGGTTCAGGTCGCGACGGCGAGATCGGTCTTGCGGTGCGCCCAACCGGTCACGCGACGCTCGATCAGCGAGAAGAGGACGTACAGCGAGACGCCCATGGCGGCGAGCAGGAAGAGCCCGGCGAAGACGAGCGGCACGTTGAACGAGGACGAGGCGATCATCATCATGTTGCCCACCCCGCGGTTGGAGGCCACCGTCTCCGCCACCACGGAGCCGACGAAGGCGAGGGTGATCGCCACCTTCAGCGAGGCGAAGAAGTACGGCATCGCGCGCGGCAGGCCGACGTTCCACAGCATGTCCAGCTTTGAGGCGCGCAAGGTGCGCATGACGTCCTCGAGCTCGGGCTCGACGGTGGCGATTCCCGTCGCGACGTTCACCACGATCGGAAAGATGCAGATGATCATCGCGGTCAGCACCGCCGGTACCGTGCCGGCACCGAACCAAAGGACGAAGATGGGCACGACAGCGACCTTCGGGATCGAGCTGATGCCGACGAGCAGCGGATAGGCGGTCTGGAAGGCGAGCCGCGAGGAGCCGATCAGCACGCCGAGCGTCACCCCGACCAGCACGCCCCAGCCGAAGCCCACCAGGGTGGTGTAGAGGGTCTGCGCGGCATGCGGCGCGATCGCCGGCCAGCGCGCGATCAGCACGGCGACGATCTGCGAGGGGCGCGGCAGGATGATGTCGCTGACCCCGAAGCCGAGGCAGGCGACCTCCCACACCACGAAGACGCCGAGGATCAGCGCGATCGAGGCTGCCCGGGTGCGCACAGCTGTCGAGCAGGCGGCTGCATGACGAGCGACCCCTCACGAGGGAAGCGGCAGAGCGCCCGCCCATGATCAGCGCGCGCAGCCGCTGCGTCAGCGTCACGAAATCGGGCTCGTAGACGACCTCCATCGGGCGCGGGCGGGGGAAAGCGACCGCGCAGTCCTCGAGGATGCGGCCGGGGCGCGCGCTCATCACGCAGATCCGGTTGGCGAGGTAGGCGGCCTCGCGCAGGTCGTGGGTGACGAGCAGCACGGTGGTGCGCTTGGTCATCCACAGTTCCTGCATCGTCGCCCAAAGCTCCTCGCGGGTGAACTGATCGAGCGCGCCGAAGGGTTCGTCGAGGAGCAGGAGATCGGGCTCGTGGATCAGCGCGCGGCAGAGATTCGTGCGCTGCTGCATGCCGCCCGAGAGCTGCCACGGATATTTGTCGCCGAAGCCCTTGAGGCCGACCTGGGCAAGCAGGGCTTCGGCGCGGTCGCGGTACTCGCCCCGCTTCTTGCGCCGCCAGGCGGAGCGGAACGGCTCGACGATCTTGAGCGGCAGCATCACGTTCTGCCGCACGGTGAGCCAGGGCAGCAGGGTTGCGTTCTGGTAGGCCATGCCGATGCGCACGGGTTCGGCGCCGACTTCCCGCCCGGCGACGATCACCGTGCCGGAGGAGGGCGGCAAAAGGCCAGAGACCAAGCGAAGAATGGTGCTCTTGCCGCAGCCCGAGGGGCCGACGAGAGCGACGAAGTCCCCGCGCGCGACGGCAAGCCGCGTCTCGGCGAGCGCGGTGACCGACTCCGCGCCACGGCCGAAACGCACCGTGACATCCTCGAGCGAAATGAGCGGCCGCGGCACGCCCGCCGTCGCGGCCGCCGGCGAGGCGAGAGGTGCGGCGGCGTGCACGGGAGTATCCGCCGTCATGCTGCGGGCCTCTCCGGCTGCGGGCGCGGGGCCAGGCGGTCGATGGCGAGGTCGGCGTTGCGCAGCACGGTGGCCGGCATGCGCTGGATCTCCGTCACCGGGCGGCGCCAGCCGGCCGATGCCGGCACGAAACGACGAGCGCGCTGCACGAACCGCCCGCGCACCAGGGTGTGCACGGGCATCCCGGTGAGGGTGACGCCGTCGAACGGCGTCACCTTGGCGCGGCTGTGCAAGGCCGGCGGCACGGATCACCTCGGTCCGATGCGGGTCGACGACCGCGATGTGCGCATGCGCCCCCGGCGCCATCGCGCCCTTGGGTCGGCCACAAGCCGAACGCCTTCGCCGGCGCTTCCGCGGCGATCCTGACAGTAGTGCTCGATGGCGAGCCGCCCCCGCGCGACCTCGGTGAGCATCAGCGGCATCTGCCTCTCCACGCCGGGAAAGCCGCAATCGGCCCGCCAGATCGGCAGGCGCGTCTTCACCTCCGCCGTGTGCGGCGCGTGGTCGGTCGCGATCATGTCGATCACGCCCGAGCGAAGGGCGTGCCACAGCGCCTCGCGGTCGGACGCCTCGCGCACGGGGGGGGTTGACGCGGATCAGGGGCCCGGGCCGGGCGTAGTCCTCTTGGCAGAGCAGGAGGTAGCAGGAGCAGGTCTCGCCGGTGACGTCCACCCCGCGCGCCTTCGCCTCGGCCAGGGGGCGGAGCTCGGCTGCCGAGGAAATGTGCAGAATGTGGATCCGCGCGCCTGTCCATTCGGCAAGGGCGGCGGCGCGGCCGACCGTCTCGACCGCGACCACGGCGGGTCGGGCGAGCAGGTGATCGAGCGGATCGTTCCGCACTGCCGCCGGAGGCCGCGCTTGGCGGCGGGCCATGATCGTCGCCTCTTCGGCATGCAGGCTGATGCGAAGCCCCGAACGGGCGATGATCTCGAAGGCCTCGAGCATCGCGCCCGTCGAGGGGGCCGGCAGCTCGCCGAAGGCGTTGGCCATGACGCACTTGAAGGCGTTCGCCCCGGCCGCGATCAGGGGCTTCGAGCTCGTCGAGATTGTCCTCGGCAAGCAGGCCATAGAGGCCGAAAACGACGCAGGACTTCCCGGCGATCGGTTCGATGGTGGAAAGGTTTCGCCCCCACAGCGCGAGCCGGCAGCCTTCTGCGGCGAAGGCGCGGGTGATCGCCTCGCCCATGCCCTTCGCCGGACCGGTGATGGCGCAGACCTTGCCGGCGAGAGCGAGGTCCATCGCGGCTCAGCCCACCACGCGGGTGATGCGCTCGGCGAGCAGGAGAAGGAAGTCGCGCAGGACGACCTCCGCCATGGCAGGGCGGCGCGGCAGGTCCTGGGCGGAGACGACGATGTCGATTGCGCGCTCGAACCGTTCATCGACCACGTCGCCGAGACCGATGTGCGCGACCTTTGGGATGGTTCATCTCGTCGCGCACGGTGGCATCTAGGCGCGCGCCCGATGGCGACGTTGATCAGCGGTTTGCGCCGGGCAACGGCGGCGACCGCGGCGTCGGGTTGGGCGAGCATGGCGGCAAGCCCGCGGTTGATGCAGCGCAAGAGGCCGCGCACAACCTTACGATTGTCGCGCGCGAGGCTGCGCGAGACGACAGTGCAGTTCGACTAGAGGTCATGCCGTAGTCCCGCAGGCGAGGAAGCGGGAGGACTGGTCGGCGTCGGTTCCGATCAGGCGCGCGGAGAAGCGGATGGTGTCGATGAAGCCGAAGATGCCGTCGACCGAGCCCCGGTTCAGCACATGCTCGCGCAAGTGCGACTGCATGGTGACGATGGTCACCTTTGACGCGTCGATGCCGGCGAGGCGCGTGAAGGCCGGGAAGAGCCGCAGCGCCCCGTCACTGGCGGGGCCGCCGAGGGTGCGGCCCTCCAGGTCCTTCGGGGTGCGGATCGGACCGTCGGCGCGAACCGCGATGCAGAAGGGCGAGCGGTTGTCGAGCATCGTCACGCCGGGGGGCGCCTCCGCCGGGCGCATCGCCGCCAGGGCCACGACGGCGTTGATGTCGCCGAAGCCGGCGTCGTAGGCGCCCGTCGCCACCTTGGTCACCGCCGCCGCCGACCCTTCGCCCTGGTCCATCGCAACTTCGAGCCCTTCCGCGCGCCAGAAGCCCCGATCCTCGGCAAGGAAAAAGAGGCCCTGTGGGACCTGGTAGCGCCGGTTGAGGATGACTTTCAGACGCGCGCGCCTGCGCGACGGCGGGCGCGGCAAGCGGAGCGGCACAGGCTGCGGCGAGCTGCGAGCGTCGGTTCATGCGGCACCTTCCGTAGCAGCCGACATGGCATCGAGCCGGGCGCCGTGCGGTCCGGCGTGGCCGGAACCGCCGTTTCGGATCGTCAATCCTCGTAAGAATTGCCCCCTATGCGCCGTTGCTGCTCGGTTCGGCGCTCGCTGCCCGCGAAGCATCCGTGCGTCAAGACGCCTTCATCCATTGACCGAAGTTGCACGCTCAGCCCTCTAAACCCACAAGGCTCGGCTGTCGCCTCCTCGTCTGGGCGGGTGACGCCCGCGGCGACAGGACCAACCTTCGGATGAAAGGATGGCCAACGGGCAGAAAGTCGGCGACACGGCGGAGCGCTTCAGCGGAGGGAGCTAGCGGACATGGAGAGGGTTGGTGTCGCTGTCTTCGCCTACAACGAGGAGCGCCTGATCGGCGGAGCGCTCGACCGCTTCGACGCGATGCGTGACGAGCCGGATTTCGAGGTCCAGGTTCCGGTCAACGGCTGCACAGATCGGACTGAGGAGATCGTTCGCGAGCGGGCCGCGACACGCCCTTGGATACGCCCTGTCATCATCCCGCGCGGCGACAAGGCAAACGCCTGGAACGTGTACGTTCATGAGACGGCCCCGCAAACCGCGGTCGCGCATGTTTTCACCGATGGTGACGTTCGCATCCGGCCGGGCGCGATCGCCGCTCTCGTGCGCCGTCTTGCCGAGGTGTCGAAAGCCCAGGGCTGTGCCGGCCTGCCAGGCAGCGGTCGGAATGCCGCGGCGCTGACACGGCGCATCGTCGAGGGTGGGGAGATGTACGGTAACCTCTACGCCTTGCGGGGATCCTTCGTCGCCGAAATACGACGACGTGGCGTCCGACGTCCGTTTGGATTGTTTGGTGAGGACGGTCTCGTTACGGCGTCGGTCTGGTGCGACCTCGATCCGACTCGGCCCTTCGACCCGTCGCGGGTGACCTGGGCGGCGGACGCCGTATACGAATTCGACTCGCTGTCACCGTGGCAGCTGCGCGACTGGCGGATCTACCGCAATCGCAGACGGCAGTATGCCCTTCGGCTTCGTCAAGGCGAGATGCTGTGACCCTTGCTACAGGAGCAGGGCCTCGCCGCCATGCCGGCCCATGTGGTCGATCTCTCCCTGCTGCGGGGCGCAGACCTCAAGCCGCGCGGCCGCGGCCTGGACCGCCTGTTCGATTGGGAGGCACGGCGGTGGATCAGGAACGCCCTTGCGGCCCCCGAGGCTGCGAGGGCGCATGAGTCCGCTCACCTGTTCAGCTGAGGGTGCCCGGACAAGAGTGAACGTCGTGCGGCACGGCAGCGGTCATGCATGGCCGCATGTCGGCAAGCACTGCGCGTTCGGATCGAGCCTGACCACAGCCGGCAGTCAGAGCGTCCACAACGCGTCGGGCCGCGCCGGGAGGGCCCCGACGCGGCCTCGATGAGCGGTCCGGCGACCCCGGGCCGATCAGCGGAAGGGCGGCGAATACATCAATCCGCCCTTGGTCCACAGTTCGTTGATCCCGCGCTGGATCCCCAGGGGCTTCACGTTGCGCTCGAAGCTTTCGCCGTAGTTTCCGACCTGCTTGATGATGTTGTAGGCCCAGCGGTTGTCGACCCCGAGCATCTGGCCGAAGCCCCCCGTGGCGCCGACGAAGCGCTGGATCGTCGGGTTGGGGCTGTTCAGGTGCTGGTCGATGTTGGCCGAGGTGAGGCCGAGCTCCTCGGCCTCGATCATCGCGAAGTGGGCCCAGCGCACGAGGTCGGCCCAGCGGTTGTCGCCGTGGCGCACGACGGGGCCGAGCGGCTCCTTCGAGATCACCTCGGGCAGGATGACGAACTCCTCGGCGCGTGCACCTTGGGTCGCGCGCACGGAGGCGAGCCCCGAGACGTCGGTGGTCAGGGCGTCGCAGCGGCCGGCAAAGAAGGCGGCGTTCACCTCCTCCTGCCGCTCGATCACCACCGGGGTGAAGCGGAGGTTGTTGGCGCGGAACCAGTCGGCAAGGTTGAGCTCGGTCGTGGTGCCGGGCTGCACGCAGATGGTGGCGCCGTCGAGCTCCTTGGCCGACTTCACGCCGAGCGAGCGTTTCACCATGAAGCCCTGGCCGTCGTAGAAGTTGATGCCGACGAAGTCGAGCCCCAAGGAGGTGTCCCGCCCGAGCGTCCAGGTCGAGTTGCGGGCCAGCAGGTCGACTTCGCCCGACTGCAGGGCGGTGAAGCGCTGCTGGGCGGTCAGCGGCACGAAGCGCACCTTGGTCGCATCGCCGAACATGGCGGCGGCGACGGCGCGGCAGAGGTCGACGTCGAGCCCGCGCCACACACCCTGGCTGTCCGGTGCGCCGAAGCCGGCAAGCCCGGTGTTGACTCCGCAGTTGACCACGCCGCGGGCGCGCACCGCATCGAAGGTGCTTTGCGCCTGGGCGAGCGCGGGTGTGGCGGCGAGAGTGAGGCCGGCCGCGGTCGCGGCGGCGAGCAGTGTCCTGCGCATGGGCGCATCTCCCGGTCTGTTGATCCGAAGCCTCCCCGCGACCCGGCCGCGGGGCTGTCACGTCCCTTACGCGCAAGCGGGGGCGGCGATCAACGCCTCTCGCGCCCCAATCCCGGCTGTGCCTCGGCGGCTCAGCGAGGGGCGAGGATCGCGGGGACGAGCCGGCGCGAGGCGGCCCGGGCGCAGGTCTCGAACACGCCAAGGTCGCGGAAGGGGTCTTCGGGGGCGGCGGCGGCGCGGACGAAGACGCCGCCCGAGGCCGCGATCCCGCCCTCGAGCATGAGGTTGTCGGAGAGCCCGTAGTCCTCGATGTCCATCTGGTCCGGGTCGTCGAGCACGCGGGCGGCGTAGTCGCGCGGGTCGTTGGTGTAGGCGTAAAGGCCCAAGCCCAGGCCCCGCGCGAAGCCCAGTTCGTAGATGGTGCCGGCGTCCGCCGAGGCGCCGCGGAACGGGGTGAGGTTGGCGAGGATGGCGACACAGGAGCGGATCAGCGCCTCGTTGGCCGAGGCGATGGCGAAGGCGCGTTGGCCGCGCTCCTCGGCCGCAGGGGTGGGGGCGTCGAGGAGCGGGCAGACGCCGATCAGGCCGAGCCGCGCACAGATCGCCTTCTTCCGCGCGAGCACCGCCTCCGCGTCGGGCAGGAAGACCTCCGGCCCGGCCAGGTAGATGCGCGGGGACTCCATGGCCGGGAGAGGGACGACCATGGCCGCGGTCAGTGCAGATGCCGCGGGCGGCCGAGGCCGCGCTGGCGGATGACCAGCGACACGCCGTCCTCCGCCGGCTCGATCGCCTTCTCCCCGGTGCGCGGCAGCGGCACGCCGGCAAGACGGCACCAGCCGACCAGGACCGCGGTCAGTTCCTCAGCGTCCAGCGTGCAGTCCCGATAGAGACCGCCCGACCGCCGCCAGCGCGCCACCACGACGGCATCCTCGCCGACCTCGTCCTCCGGGGTGGCCATGCGCACGCTGTCGAGTTCGGCGTCCGGCATCTCCAGGCGGATCAGGTCGGCGACCGTGGCCCGCACCGCCTCGGCGATCAGATCCGTGCCGAAGTCGATTCGGCGGTACTCCCGAAATCGCATCGTCAGGCTCCCCGTCCTATGCTGTTGCGCTCCGATCCGGCTCCCGAGACGCCGCAACCCCGTGTTGCAGCGTCAAGAATGCGTCAAAGCTTCGTTAACCATCAACCTATTTCCGGTTGCCCTCGCCAGACGGCGCCTCACGCCACCGCTTGCGCAGCCGCGCGCTGGCACCAAGCCGGAGGCTCCGCTCGATGAAGGCGTTGAGGTCGGCCAGGAGCGACCGCACAGCCTCCCCCTCACCATAAGTTTCCGGCCATTTCTGTGCGAGCCAAAGATAGCCGGTGCAAAGCCGGGCGGAACGCTCGGCCTCGGCGAGGTCGGCCGGATCGTCCGCCATCCCGCGCGAGAGCAGCCGCCGCGGCGGGGCTGGGGCAGGCACGGCGGCACCGTGGGCGTGCCGCCGCGCCCACCCCAGGAGGGCGGAAGCCGAACGCCGGTCGCGCAGGTCGATCGGGCAGCCGAGGTAGCCGAGGCTCTCGCGCAGCGGCAGACGTGCGGCGGCACACACCTCGGCCAGCCGGATCGCCTCGTCGAGGCGCGACAGGGCGAAGCCGGCGTCCGGCCAGCGGAAGCGCTCCGCGACCACGGTCAGCACGCGAAGCAAGGACGGCTGGCCGAGCCGACGCCCGATCTCCAAGAGCTGCGCCTCGCGCGGCAGCACGCGCATCGGCCCTTCGAGCGGCGGCGGCGGGTGGTCGATCGCAGCGGCGATCGGCTCCACATCCTCCCCGCCCAAGACGCCGACGAAGCCCTCGGGGTAGAGGCCGATAGCGGCCGGCGCGGCCGGCGATCTGGCGGATCAAGTGCGGCCCGAGCCCGCCGTACTTGGTGGTGGCGGCGAACAGGACGCGCCGGATCGGCAGATTGAGCCCCATGCCGATCGCATCGGTGGCGACCAGAACCGGCGCGCGCCCGTCCCGGAACCGCTCGGCCTCGGCCCGGCGCACCTCGGGGCCGAGCGCGCCGTAGACCATGGCAGGAGGCCGGCCGCGCGCGATCAGGGCCTCGCGCAGGGCGAAGGCATCGCGGCGCGAGAAGCAGACGAGCGCATCGCCGGGTTCGACGCGAGCGAGCGGCACGGGGCGGCGCAGCACGGTGAGCGGCACCATCCGCTCGAACCGCCGCACCTCGAGCGGCTCGCCGGTGAGAGCGGCGAGCCTGCGGATCAGCGGCTCGGCCTCCGCCGCCCCAGCCACCAGCAGCGTCTCCGCCGGCAGACCGACCAAGGCCTGGGTCCACGCCCAGCCGCGATCCTCGTCGGCGAGCATCTGGACCTCGTCGACCACCGCCATGGGCACGGGGGTGACGAAATCCGCCATCTCGACGGTGGCGGAGACGTGGGTCGCCTCGGGGTCGATCCGCCTCTCCTCCCCGGTCAGCAGCGAGGCGCGCACGCCCCGTTCGGCGAGACGCTCCTGGCCTTCCCAGGCGAGCAGGCGCAACGGCGCGAGATAGGCGCCGCGCGGGGCGGCGGCCAGCAGGTCGAAGGCGGCGTGGCTCTTGCCGGAGTTGGTGGGCCCGAGGAAGGCAACGATGCGCCGGCGAATCGATCGCGCCGGAACGAAGGACGCAACCCACCGCCCGAGAGTGAGCGCGCCCACCACTTCGCCCTCGTGGCGATGGCGCGCCTTGGCGGCGAGGTCGGCAAGCCGCTGCCGACGCCACGCCTCGAGCCGCGCCTCGGCGGCGGCGCGCTCGGCATGCGTCATCGCACCCTCTGCTTCGGCGCGGCGAAGCCGGCCCCGGATCGCCTCGGCGAGCACGGAGACGAGGCCGATGTCGTCGAGCGAGGGGTCGGCCGACAGCGCGGCGAGGCCGGAAGCGACGTCCTCGCGGCGCACGGGCACGCGCAGCCCTGAGAGCAGCAGATCGATCCGCCGCCTGGCCGGAGGAGGGTGGTGGCTCACGCCTCGGGCCTGCCGGATGGCGATGGCAGCTGTCAACGCGCGCGATTGACGGCGCGGGGGCCTCGCGCGCACGGTGGCATGGTCCCCGCCAGGAGGAGTCGCTCCCCATGCCCGACGGTACCGACCTCGCGCGTTGGGTCGCCGGCTATCCGCCCGTCGCCGGCCCGCCGCCCGTCGGCACCTTCGAGCTCGGGCTGTGCATGGCCGGCGCGGTCTCCGCCGGCGCCTACACCGCCGGCGTGCTCGACCTGTTGATCGAGGCGCTCGACGCCTTCGAGGCGGAAAAGGCGCAGCGGCGGGCGCGCGGCGAAGCCCCCCTGCATGAGGTGCGGCTCAGGGTGCTCGGCGGCGCCTCGGCGGGGGGGATGTGCGCTGCGCTGGGCGCGATGTTCTGCGACGCCGAGTTTCCTCCGGTCACGCCCACGTCGGATGCCAAGGCGCGGGAGGCGAACCCGCTCTACGACGCTTGGGTGCGCCGCATCGACATCCGCCACCTGCTCGGCACGCGCGACCTCGCCGAGCGGACCTTGCGCTCCGCTCTCGACTGCACCGTGCTCGACGAGATCGTCTCCGCGCTGATCGCGCGTCGGCCGACCATGCCGACGCGGCCGCGCGCCTGGCTTGCCGACCGGCTCGAGGTGCTGCTCACGCTCGCCAACCTGCGCGGCGTGCCCTATGCGCTGCGCTTTCGCGGCTCGAGCCTAAGCCACCTGATGTCCCTGCACGCCGACCACATCCGCTTCGCGGTGCTGCGCGAGGGCGGGGTCTTCGCCGCGCGCCCCGACGAGGTGGTGCTGGACCGGGTCGGCCCAGACCCCGGGCGCACGCGCGCAGCTGTTCGCCGCCGCCACCCTGGCCACCGGCGCCTTTCCCATCGCGCTCCGCCCGCGCACCCTAACCCGTTCGACGGAAGACTATGCGTTCCGCGCCGCGCTGCATCCGCGCAGCCGCCTTGTTGAGGCGCTGAACCAGGGCGAACCGCTCGAGCCCCTGCCGACCTGGGCACGGGAGTGCCTGCCCGACTGGACCGACGCGACGGTGCGGGTGCCCTGCGTGGACGGGGGAGCGATGGACAACGAGCCGCTCGAACTCGTCCGCCGCGCCCTCGCCGGCTGGAACGGGGCCAATCCGCGCAAGGGCGATCTGGCCAACCGGGCCGTGGTTCTGGTCGATCCCTTCACCGAGCGGAAGGAAGCGCCGCCCGACGCCGACCCCTCGCTCCTTACGGCTTTGCCCCGCTTGTTCGGCGCTCTCATCAACACCGCTCGCTTCAAGGCCGAGGACCTCGCCCTGGCTGCCGCTCCCGACACCTACTCGCGGTTCCTGATCGCACCCTCGCGGGGTCCCGGCTGGCAGGCCCCGGTGGCCATCGCCTCGGGCTACCTCGGCGGGTTCATGGGTTTCCTCGCCGAGGCTTACCGGCATCACGACTACATGCTGGGGCGGCGGAATGCGCGCTCCTTCCTCCGCCACCATCTGGTCCTGCCCGTCGGCAACCCGCTGTTCGGGCGGAAGGAGGCGACGCCGCGCTGGTCGGACGCCGATGTTGCGCGCTGGGCGGTGCCGCGCGAGGAGGGGGGCCCGGCCGATCATCTGCCGATCATCCCGCTCTGCGGGCGGCTTTGGGCCGACACGCCGGACGCGGAGGACGGCATCGAGCCCCTGCCCCCGTGGCCGCGCGGCATGCTCGACCCGGCAAGCCTCACGCCGTTGATCCGCGCGCGGGCGGAGGCTGCCGCCCGCCTGCTCTACGAGACGCACGCCAAGCCCGTGCTGGCCGACCGGGTCGGCCGCATGATCGACGATGTGATCGCCGGCCAGTCCTGGGCGGTGCGTCAAACGCTGAAGCTGGTTCGCTGCCTGTTCAAACGACGACTGATGGCCATCCTCGACCGCGAGATTCCCCGACTGCCGCCGGCCTTGATCGCGGACAAGGCGCAGCAGGCGATCGCCGCCGCCGTGGCGCAACTCGACGCCGCGCGCTGAGCCTCTGCCCGGCGAGGGACCTGCGCCGGCCGACCGTCAGCCTTCGAGCTCGCTGTCCCAGTAGAGGTAGTCGCGCCACGACTCGTGCAGGTAGTTCGGCGGGAAGGCGCGACCGTTTTCCTGCAGTTCCCACGAGGTCGGCTGGCGCGGCGGCTGGCGGGGGAACATCTGGCACTCGCGCGGAAGCCGGTTGCCCTTGCGCAGGTTGCAGGTGGAACAAGCCGTGACGACGTTCTCCCACGTCGTTCGCCCCCCGCGCGAGCGTGGGATGACATGGTCGAAGGTGAGGTCCTGGGTCGGGAAGGGCTCCCCGCAGTACTGGCATTCGAAGCGGTCGCGCAGGAAGACGTTGAACCGCGTGAAGGCCGGGCGGCGTGCCGAAGGGATGTATTCCTTCAAAGCGATCACGGAGGGCAGCCGCATGGAGATCGAGGGGCTGCGCACCTCGGTGTCGTATTCGGAGAGGACGGAGACGCGGTCCATGAACACCGCCTTCACGGCGTCCTGCCAAGACCAGACGGAGAGGGGGAAATACGAAAGGGGGCGGAAGTCCGCGTTCAGAACCAGAGCGGGATAGTGACTGCCACCATCCGGCACGCGCCGATCTCCCGTCGCGGCTTCACCCCATCCCCGTCACCGGCCCCTGCCCGAGCGGCACCCCCTCCGCTCGCCATCCCGCGTTTCCCCTTGCCTTGGGGGTCTACGATCGGGCCGCTACAAGATGATGTGGCACAGCCTGTGGACCGTGGGCGTTATGCACAGAATGCACGGCTCTGTCCAGCAACCGCAGCCCGCGTCACGCAAGCTTCATGCGCGGGGAACCTGGGTGAAGGGCCGGCAGAGCGCGACCAGAGCGGCGAGCCCGGCCCCGTCGATGCCGTGGCCAAGCCCGGGGCGATAGAGCGCGGTGACCGGCACCTCGGCGCGCTGCAGCGCCTCCTCCGCTTGCCGCGTGAGCGCGACCGGCACGACCGGATCGTCCTCCCCGTGCACCAGCAGGACCGGGATGCGGGCGCAGGGGCTGGGCAGCACGGGCAAGGCGCCCGAGAAGGCGGCGACGGCCGCCGGCGGCGAGGCCATGCCGAGCCCGGTGTGGAGGGCGATCATGCCGCCCTGGCTGAAGCCCCCAAGCACGACGCGCTCCATCGGCAGCCCGAGCCGGGCCGCCTCCTGCGCGACGAACCGCGCCAGGGCCGGGGCGGCCCGACGCACCCCGGCGGCGAGCGCCGCCGGCGAGAGGTCGAGCAAGGGAAACCATTGCCGGCCGACGGGGGCGAAGGCGAAGGGCTCCGGCGCGTCGGGGCAGGCGAAGGCGGCCTCGGGCAAGTCGGGCGCGATCTCCTCCGCAAGCGCCGCGAGATCGCGCCCGTCCGCCCCCACGCCGTGGCAGAGCACGACCAGCAAGAGGGGGCGGCCGCCCCCGTGCGGGGCGAGCCGCGGCCCGTCGAGGGTGGGAAGCTCCGCCGGCATAAGCGGCCTGCGCATAGCGGGGTGCGATGACCCCGTCCATCATCGTCACCCGCTTCGCCCCCTCGCCCACGGGGTTCCTCCACCTCGGGCACGCGATGAGCGCGCTGTTCGCCTGGCGAATCGCCCGTGCGGCGGGCGGGCGGTTCCTCCTGCGCCTCGAGGATATCGACCGCACGCGCTGCCGCGCCGACTACGCCGAGGCGATCCTCGAAGACCTCGCTTGGCTCGGCCTGGATTGGGACGGCGAGGTGCGGGTACAGTCCCAGCATTTCGACGAGTACCGCCGCGTGCTCGATCACCTCACGGCGCGTGGCTTGCTCTATCCCTGCTTTTGCACGCGCGCGGAGATCGCGCGCGAGGTCGCGGCGATCGGCAACGCCCCGCACGGGGTCGACGGCCCGCTCTATCCCGGCACCTGCCGCGGGCTCGACCCAACGACCCGGGCGCGGCGCATGGCGGCCGGCGAGCCCTACGCCCTGCGCCTTGACGTCGCCCGCGCCCTCGCTTCCCTCGCCTCGCCTCCGGTCGCCGAGGAGGACGGCGAACCGCCCTTCGTCATCAACCCTGCCCCTCTGTTCGGCGACGTGGTGCTCGCGCGCAAGGACACGCCGGCCTCCTACCACCTTTGCGTGACGCATGACGACGCGGCTCAGGGGGTCACCCTGGTCACCCGCGCGGTAGACCTCAAGCCGGCGATCCATCTGCACCGTCTGCTGCAAGCGTTGATGGGCTGGCCGGTCCCGCGCTGGCGCCACCACCCGCTGCTGACGGGGGCGGACGGCAAGCGCCTTTCCAAGCGCGACCGGGCGGTCGCTCTGCGCGCGTTGCGCGCCTCGGGCAAAAGCCCGGCCGAGGTGCGGGCGATGGCCGGATTCCCCGACGAGGCGTGAGGCTGAGCGGCGTTGGCCCTGGCCCTTGTTCGACCCTCAGCAGGGTGCTGCAACGTGGGACCTCGCCTGCAACCTCAGCCGACCGTGACTGTCGCGCGCAGCGTGCTCGTCTCGCCCTTCGCCACCGGCCTGTGTCCGGCGGAGCGTCGGCGCGATTTCCCCCTCTTCCCGGCGTGCCTAAGGCGTGGCGCGGACCGTCGCGCCGTTCTCGCCGCCGAGCACCCGGTCTCACCGCAGCGCGGCCGGCTGATCCGCAAGGCCCGGCCGGTCGGAACGGGCGGGAGACGACGCGGCGGCACGCCGACCATCGCGCAACGGGCGCTCAGCGCCGTGATCGCGGCTTCGGGGTCCTTCGACCCGCAGCGGATCCGGCGCGTCAACCCAGCGCGACGGCGTGCGGTTCGGCGTCGCCGACATCGGGGACGACTTCTCAGCGACCTCCTACGAGCCGTTCGCCCCCGTCTCCGCGCCCGCTGTTCGCTCACGGGCAAAGCCGAATGCGCGACGGGCGCGCCTTGCTCTCTCACCCGCCGGGGGTGGCCTGAGCGGCACGCGCGGCCCGGTCTTGTCGGGCGGCGAGCCAAGACAGGGCGTCCGCGGCAGGCATCGGGCGCGCGAACAGGAACCCCTGCGCCGCATCGCAGCCGATCTCGCGCAGGTAGCGGGCTTGGCAGTCCGTCTCCACCCCTTCCGCCACCGTCTCGAGGCCAAGCTCCTTGGCCAGGGCCACGATGGTGCGCGCGATCATCCCCGAGCGCGCCGTGCCGTCGATCGCGGCGACGAAGCTGCGGTCGATCTTCAGCCGCCGCACCGGGAAGCGCGTGAGGTGGGACAGCGCGGCGTAGCCGGTGCCGAAATCGTCGAAGGCGATGCCGACTCCCGCCTGGGCGAGACGATTGAGCACGGAATCGATCCGCTCGATCGCGCGGTCGAGCAGCACGGTCTCGGTCACTTCGATCTCGAGACGGTCGGGGGAGAGCCCGTGCGCAGCCAGCGCGTCGAGGATCCGCTCGACCCCGTCCGGGGCGAGAAGCTGCGGGGTGGAAATGTTCACCGCGAGGTGCCCCGCCTCGAGCCCCGACGAGACGAGGTCGGAGAAGGCAGCGAGGGCGGCGTTGAGCACCGTCCAGCCGAGCTCGAGGGCAAGGCCGCGTTCTTCGGCGATGGAGACGAAGGTGGCGGGCGAGACGGGGCGCCCACCGTCCGTCCAGCGGGCAAGTGCCTCGAAGCCCTCGAGCGAGCGGTCGGCGAGGCGAAGCTTCGGCTGCAGGGCGACCGTGATCGCGCCCTCTGAGATCGCCGAGCGCAGCCGCTCGGCGAGGGCGGCGCGGGCCGCGATCCGCTTGGCAAGCCCGGCGTCGAACAGCGCGATCCGGTTCCGTCCGTCGCGCTTGGCCGAATAAAGGGCGGTGTCGGCGGCGCGCATCAGCGCGTCCACGGTTTCGCCGTCCTCGGGGTAGAAGGCGACGCCAAGCGAGACGGAGGGGGTGACTGTGCCGCCCTCGAACGCGACCGGACGCTGGATGTGCTGGCGAAGCCGTTCAAGAAGGCCAAGCGCATCGGGCGCCTTGCCGCGGCCGGGCAGGAGGACGGCGAACTCGTCCCCGCCCATGCGGGCGATCACGTCCGAGCTGCGGACAACCTCCCGCATGCGGCGGGCGACTTCGGTGAGCACCCGGTCGGCCGTGGGGTGGCCGAAGGTGTCGTTGATGGACTTGAAGTGGTCGAGATCGACCAGAGCGAGGCAGCCGCCGGTCCCGTCGCCGCTGCGCCGCCCCGCGATCGCCTCCTCGAGGCGGGCGAACAACACAGTGCGGGAAGCAAGACCCGTGAGCTCGTCCTGTTCGGCGCGCCGTCGCGCTTCGGCCTCGGCCTCCTTCAGCCGGGTGATGTCGGTGCGCACGCAGACGAGGTGGCCGGAGCGCGAGCGGCGTTCCCGCGCCTGCAGCCAACGCCCGTCGGCGAGCGGGAAATCCCGGCTTGGGCTGCCCGGCCCGGCAGCGCGGATCTGAGCGAGGCGGCGTGCCAGCCACGCCTCCTGTTCGGCGGGAGGAGCGGAGGGCGAGATCTCGTTCGCGTAGCTTCCGGTGGCGAGGCCTGTTCGCAGGAGCCCTTCCAGCGTCGTGCCGGCGGAGAGCGCCGGCACGAGGCGTGGGAAGAACTCGGCGTAGGCCTCGTTCCAGAGGATCACCCTCTCCTCGGGGTCGCAGACATAGATCCCTGACGGGCACCGTATCGATGATCTCGCGCAACAGGGTTTCCGCCTCGGTGCGTCGGAAGAGTTCGGCGAAGGCGGCATCCTCGGCGGCGCGCCGGGCGGTGATGTCGGTCTCGACCGCGATGAAGCCCTTGAGCCGCCCCGCCTCGTCGCGGATCGGGCTCGCTTCGATCTCCACCCAGTACGACCGGCCATCCTTCGCGTAGTTGACGACCTCGACGTGAAACCCTCGGCCGCTGCGCACGCCCTCGCGCATCTGCTGGATGGCGGCCGGGTCGCTTTGGGGGCCTTGCAGGAGGTCGCCGGGCTTGCGGCCGACGAGTTCGGCGAGCGTATAGCCCGTCACCCGCTCGAAGGCAGGGTTCACCCACTCGGTCAGCCCGCGCGCGTCGGTGATGACCACCGGCGTCGTCATCTGGCGCACGACGAGAGCGAGCCGGGCGTGTTCGCGTTCGCGCTCCGCCCTTTCGGTGATGTCCTCGATCGTGCCGTAGAGGGCCTGAGGCCGGCCCTCGACGTCGAACAGGCAGCGGCCGCGCACGCGCACGGTGAGCCGCCGCCCGCGCGCGGTGACGAAGGCGAGGTCGAGATCCCAAGGCGTGCCGTCGCGCTTCGCTGCCGCGATGGCCGCGAGGAGCCTCGCGCGCGCCTCCTCCGGATAGAAGGCGAGCGCGGTCTCGACCGCGGGAACAAACCCCTCCTCCACCTCGTGCAGGCGCCTGGTAGCCTCCGACCACCAGACGCACTGCCCCCTCAGGTCGAGCCGCCACGCCCCGATGCCCGACACCTCGAGCAGGGTTTCGGCGAGAGCGCACCCCTCCACCAGGATCGACGCGTGGTGCAAATCCTCCATCCCTGCCGTTTGCGGGAGGCACCGTGCTCCTCGCCGCGACCCTAGAGAGGGGAGATGGACAGAGCGTTAACCGGGCGCGAGCGACCGGCCGGTCGGGCAGCCATCGAGGGCGGCGCGAAGTCGCGCCCCGCCCTCGCCCGCCGGGATCAGACCAAGGCGGAGGAAGAGGTCGATCAGCACGAGGGGAATGTTGAACTTGAAGTCGTCCGTCTCGCGCACGAGGCGGACCACCTCGGCGATCGGCAGCAGGTCGAACCGTTCGACCTCGCCGTCGTTCGGGCGGGGCACGACATCCGGGGGCAGGTCGAGGTCGAAGAGGTGCAGCGTGTCGCGGCGCATCCCGCGCGCTTGGCCCGGCTCGCGCCACGCCATGCGGTAGCGCACGCGCCCAGCCGCGCGGGCGGTCGCCGCGAGGCTTGCCGGCAGCGACGCCTCCTCCTCCGCCTCCTTGAGGAGGGTCGAGAAGGCCGTTTCCCCCGCCGCGATGCCGCCGCCGATCAGCGTGTCGCGCTTGCCGGGCGCGATCGTCTTGTCGCGGGCGCGCACCCCGATCCAGACGAACAGCCCCTCCGCCCGCCGCACCAGCCCGTTCGCATGCACCCCCTCGGCGGCGATGCCGAAGGCCGGGATGGCGGCGCGGTCGACGCGCGCGAGGCTCTCGCCGTCCGGTTCGGCACGCACGTCGTAGAGTTCCCCGCGCAGGCGGGGGATCAGGCCGCGCGCGACCAGACGGTCGGCAAGCGCGGCAAGCGCCTCCGTCCGCTCGGCGGGGGTCCGGGCCGAAGGGGCGAGGGCAAGCGTCATGCCCTCGCGCACGACCTCGCGCGCGGGGACGAGGGCGGCGGCCGTCTCGGGCGCGATCCAGCCGACCGGCCGGCCGCCGACGTGGAAGGGCAGGAAGCCCTCGAGCGAGGGAAGGTCGTTGCAGCGGGCGACGTGGCGGAAGAACGGAGCAAGATCCATCGCCGCCACCATGCGCCAGGACGGGCGGCGATGGGAGGGATGCGCCGCCTGCCCTTTGCGCGCGCGCCCGCGGCACGACATGGTGGGCGGGGAACGGAGCCGGACGCGTGAGACACCTTCAGGACGCCCGCCCAGCCGCGGGCGGGGCGGCGGTCCCGGGGCGAGCCCGGGAGCGGTCGCATCTCGACACGATCGCCACCCTCCTGCCCTATCTCTGGCCCAAGGGCGACGCAGGGTTGCGGCTCCGCGTCGTCGCCGCCCTGGTCTTCCTCGCCTGCGCCAAGGTGGCGACCGTCGCCGTGCCGCTCGTGCTCGCCGCCGCGGTGGATGCGCTCGCCCCGCGCGAAGCCCCCCTCCTCGCCGTCCCCTTCGCCCTCGTCCTCGGCTACGGGCTCCTGCGCCTCGCCGCCTCGGGTTTCCAGGAGCTGCGCGACGCGGTGTTCGCGCGCGTCGCCCAGGCGGCGATGCGCACCGTCGGGCTCGCCACCTTCCGTCACCTCCACGCGCTCTCGCTGCGCTTCCATCTCGATCGCCAGACGGGCGGGCTCTCGCGCGTCGTCGAGCGCGGGGTGCGCGGCATCGAGACCGTGCTGCGCTTCGCCCTCTTCAACACCATCCCGACCGTGGTCGAGATCCTGCTCGCGACCGGGATGGTCTGGGCCGTGCTCGGCCCTCTCTTCGCCGTCATCGTCTTCGGCACGCTCGTCGTCTACGTCGCCTTCACCCTCCTGTTCACCGAGTGGCGGGTGAAGTTCCGCCGCGCGATGAACGAGACCGACCAGGCGGCGAACGCGAAGGCGGTCGATTCGCTCCTGAACTACGAGACGGTGAAGTATTTCAACAACGAGGAGCACGAGGCCCGCCGCTACGACGCCGCGCTGCGCCGCTACGAGGAGGCGGCGGTGAAGAGCCAGGTGACGCTCAACCTGCTCAACCTCGGCCAGGCGGCGATCATCGCCTTCGGCGTCACGGCCGTGATGCTGCTTGCCGCTCGGGGCGTGCTCGCCGGCACCACCACGGTGGGAGAGTTCGTGCTCGCCAACACCGTGATGCTGCAGCTCTACATCCCGCTGAACTTCCTCGGCTTCGCCTACCGCGAGATCAAGCAAGGCCTCGTCGACATGGAGGCGATGTTCGCCTTGCTCGCCGAGCAGCGCGAGATCGCCGATCGGCCCGACGCCAAGCCGCTCGAGGTCCGCGCGGGCGAGGTGCGGTTCGAGGACGTCCGCTTCGGCTACCGGCGCGACCGCGAGATCCTGCACGGCGTCTCCTTCGCCGTCCCGCCGGGCAGGACGGTCGCCATCGTCGGCGCCTCGGGAGCCGGCAAATCGACCATCTCGCGGCTCCTGTTCCGCTTCTACGACGTCTGGTCGGGGCGGATCCTGATCGACGGGCAGGACATCCGCGACGTGACGCAGGACAGCCTTCGCCGCGCCATCGGCATCGTTCCCCAGGACACCGTGCTGTTCAACGACACCATCCGCTACAACATCCGTTACGGGCGGCCCGAGGCGACCGATGCCGAGGTGGAGGAGGCGGCGAAGCTCGCCCGCATCCACGATTTCGTCGTCTCCACCCCAGACGGCTACGATACCCGTGTGGGCGAGCGTGGCCTCAAGCTTTCGGGCGGGGAGAAGCAGCGCGTGGCGATCGCGCGCACCATCCTGAAGAACCCGCCGATCCTGATCTTCGACGAGGCAACCTCCGCCCTCGATACGCGCACGGAACGCGAGATCCAGGCCAACCTTAGGGAACTCGCGCGCAACCGCACCACCCTCGTGATTGCGCACCGGCTCTCCACCGTGATGGACGCGGACGAGATCCTGGTGCTGGATCAGGGCCGCATCGTCGAACGCGGCACGCACGAGGCGCTGCTCGCGCGCGACGGGCTCTATGCCGAGATGTGGCGGCGCCAGGCCGAGGCGACGGAAGCCGAGGCGGAGGCGGGCGGATTGCCGCAGGCAGCCGACTGAGGGCTCGGGCGCGGCCGCCGCTCCCCTTACGGCACCAGCACGAGCGCGCCGCTGACGCGGCCTGCACGCAGCCGCGCAAGCGCTTCGTTGGCGTGCGCCAGCGGCAGGGCTTCCGTCTCGGTCCGCACCGGCACGCGCGGGGCGAGGCGCAGGAAATCGAGCCCGTCCTGCCGGGTGAGGTTGGCGACCGAGCGCAGGACGCGTTCCTTCCACAAAAGCGCGTAGGGAAAGGACGGGATGTCGCTCATGTGGATCCCCGCGCACACCACCACACCGCCCGGCTCCACCGCCCGCAGTGCGGACGGCACGAGCGCGCCGACGGGAGCGAACAGGATCGCCGCCTCCAGGGGCTCGGGCGGCGGCTCGTCCGACGCTCCCGCCCAGACCGCGCCGAGGCTGCGCGCGAAGTCCTGCGCTGCCAGGTCGCCTGGGCGGGTGAAGGCGTAGATCGCGCGGCCCTCGTGGCGCGCCACCTGGGCCACGATGTGCGCCGCCGCGCCGAAGCCGTAGAGGCCGATCCGCCGTGCCTCGCCCGCCAGGCGCAGCGCGCGGTGGCCGATCAGCCCGGCGCAGAGGAGAGGGGCGGCGGCGATGTCGTCGTACTCGGGCGGGATCGGCAGGCAGTAGCGCGCATCCGCCACGGCGTACTCGGCATAGCCGCCATCGACCTGCCAACCGGTGAAGCGCGCCCCCTCGCAGAGGTTCTCGCGCCCCGCGCGGCAGAAGCGGCACGTCCCGCACGTCCAGGCCAGCCAAGGGATGCCGACGCGGTCGCCGACGGCAAGCCCCGTCACCGCCGCGCCCAGCGCCTCGATCCGGCCGACGATCTCGTGTCCAGGGATCACGGCAGGCTTGGCGGGCGGCAGATCGCCGTCCACGACGTGCAGGTCGGTGCGGCACACCGCGCAGGCCGCGACGCGCACCAGGACCTGCCCCGGCTCGGGCTCGGGCACGGGCAGGCAGGCGAGACGCAGGGGCTGGCCCGGTCCCTCGCACAGCATGGCACGCATCATGCGTCCGATCCTCACGATTCGACTCTACCACCCGGCTTGCCGACATGCGCCGTTGGGGGTTTCGCCGAGGCGCGGGCCTTCCCATCTGTCGGTCGAGGACGAAGCGGGAGGTGAAGGCGATGCGAGCCGACCCGATGGGGGAAGCGCCCGAGGATCTGAGCCTCGCAGGCTCGGTGGTCGATCAGGCGATCGCGACCATGATGGAACGCAACATCGGCCCCCTCTCGGCCGCTTCCGCACTGCTCGGCGGCGCGATCGGCATCCTCTCGCGCGCCCTCGACGAGCCCGCCGTGATCCGGGTGCTGGAGAACGCGATCGCCGCCGTGCGCGCCGGCGAGTTGCGCGAGACGGAAGCCGGTTCCGCCGCGGATGGCCGGTCGGCTTGACCGCACGGCGGCTGGGGCGTAGAGAGCGCGGCTCCGCCGGGGCGCTTTCCGCGCCCGGCGGCTATTCGTTGCGACCCGACCCGATCGAGGAGTGTGCCATGGCGCGTCGTTGCAGCGTCACCGGCAAGGGCGTGCTGACCGGCAACAACGTCAGCCACGCCAACAACAAGACCCGCCGCCGCTTCCTGCCCAACCTGCAGGAGACGTCGCTGATGAGCGACATCCTGGGCACCACGGTGCGGCTGCGCCTCTCGACGCGCGGCATCAGGACCATCGAGCATAACGGGGGCCTCGACGCTTGGCTCCTGTCCACGCCCGACCGCAAGCTCTCGCCCGAGGCGCTCGAGTTGAAGCGCAGGATCGAGCGCGCCAAGGCGAAGCGGGCGGCCTGATCGCGGCCGTCGCTCCGCCGCCGTCCGGCCCGCCCACGCGCGGGCCTTTTTCGTCGATCGCGCGCGCATGCTCTCTCCCGCCGGCCTGATCGCGGCTCTCAACGCGCTCCCTCCCGAGGCGGTGTGGGCGATGATGCTGGCCGTCGCCTACGCTGGACCGCTTGCTTTGCTCCGCCTCGGCGGCGCCTCGGGGCTGAAGGTGTGGATCGCGGTGGCGGTGATCGCCGCCAACCTCCAGGTGCTGAAGGTGGTGCCCTTCACCCTCTTCCCCGGGCCGGTGGCGGAAGGGACGGTGGTGTTCGCCTCCACCTATCTCGCCACCGACCTGCTCACCGAGCATTACGGCGAACGCGAAGCCCGCCAAGGCGTGTGGCTCGGCTTTTCCGCCCATCTCGCGATGACGGTGCTGATGCTGCTCGCTCTCGGCTATCGCCCGCTTTCGCCTGAGGAGGCCGGGGAGGGGCTTGCCTGGGCGCTGCCCTATCACGGCCATCTCGCGGCGATCTTCAGCCCCGCCCCGGCCTTCTTCGCCGCTGGTGTTGCGGCCTTCCTCGCCTCGCAACTGCTCGACATCCGCCTCTTCGGCGCGTTGCGTCTGGCCACGCGGGGGCGGCATCTGTGGCTGCGCAACAACCTCTCCACCATCGTCTCGGCCCTGGTCGACAACACGATCTTCTCCCTGCTCGCCTTTCGCCTCTTCGCCGCCGACCCGGTGCCGTGGGACGCGTTGATCCGCTCCTACATCCTTGGCGCGTGGCTGCAGCGCGTGCTGCTTGCGCTCCTCGACACGCCGTTCATGTACGCGGGCGGCCGGGTGGCGCCTCTCCTCGCGCGGGGATGAGCGGGCGCTACTCCGCCTTCTCCTGGCGGGTGCTGGCGCGGGATCCCGCCACGCGCGCCCGCCTCGGCCTCCTCGCCACGCCGCATGGCGTGGTGGAGACGCCCAATTTCATCCTCTGTGCGACGCGCGGCGCGCTGAAGGCGGCGACGATGGCGGAGGCGAAGGCGCTTGGCGTGCAGATCGTGCTCGCCAACACCTATCACCTCATGCTCGCGCCGGGAGCGGAGCGGGTGGCGCGGCTGGGCGGGCTTCATCGCATGACGGGCTGGCAGGGCCCGCTGCTGACCGACTCGGGCGGCTTCCAGATCTTCTCCATGGGCCATGGCGGGGTCGCGGCCGAGGTGAAGGGCAACCGGGCCCAGGCCGCCGAGGCCACGCTGATCCGGATCGATGAACGGGGGGCCAGTTTCCGCTCCTACATCGACGGCAGCGTGCAGGAACTCACTCCCGAACGGTCGATGGCAGTCCAGGCCGCGCTCGGAGCGGATCTCGTCGTCGTGCTGGATGAATGCACGCCCTACCACGCGGAGCGCGACTACGTGGCGCGTGCGCTCGAACGGACCTTCCGCTGGAGTAGGCGGAGCCTCGCCGCCTTCGACGACGCTGGCGGGATGGGGACGGCAGGGCCGCAGGCGCTCTACGGCATCGCGGGCGGCCACGTGCACGAGGACCTCCGCCGGGCAGCGGCGGATTTCGTCAACGGCGAGGACTTCTTCGGCCATGCCATCGGCAACTCGCTCGGCGCGAGCCGGGAGCAGATGCACGCCGTGGTCGCCTTCCAGGCCCCCCTCTTGCGCGAGGACAGGCCCATTCACCTGCTCGGCATCGGCCAGGTCGCGGACATCTGGCACGGGGTGGCGCAAGGAATCGATACCTTCGACTGCGTCCACCCCACCCGCATCGCCCGCCACGGCGGGGCGCTCGTGCGCAACGCGGCGGAGGAGGGCGTGGCAGGGCGCGATCACCTCAACCTGCGCAACGCGCGCTTCCGCGACGATGCGCGCGTGCTGGAGGAAGGCTGCGACTGTCCGGCGTGCGCGGGCGGCTACTCCCGCGCCTATCTGCACCACCTGCTGAAGACCGGCGAACTCCTCGGGCTGTGGCTGATCACGCAGCACAACATCCGCTTCATGATGCGGCTGATGGCGGCCGTGCGGGCGGCGGTCGCGGCGGGGCGGGTGCGCGAGGCGGCCGCCGAGTGGGGCGTGCGGCTTTCCGCCTGAAGCCGTGCGGCCTCAGCCGAGCGGATCGAACCCGTTCGGGAAGGGAATGAGCGGCTTCGGCAACGGATAGGGTCCGCGCGCGAGGTAGCGCCCCGACCCTGCTTCCGCCTGCACGGAGCCCTCGCGCATCACCACCTCGCCGCGCCGCACCGTCGCCACCGGCCAGCCCGTCACCTCGAGCCCCTCGTAGGGCGTGTAATCGATGGCGTGGTGCATCAGCGCATTGGTGAGGCGCACGCGCTTCGTCGCATCCCACAGCACGAGGTCGGCGTCCGCCCCGATCGCGATCGTTCCCTTGCGGGGTGCGAGCCCGAACAGGCGTGCGGGATTGGTGGCGGTCAGCGCGACGAAATCGGTGATGTCGATCCGCCCCTTCGCCACGCCTTCGGAAAAGACGATGGGCAGCCGCGCGGCAAGCCCGGGAATGCCGTTGGGGACGTCGCGGAAGGGGGCATCGCGGCCGTGGCGCGCCTTGCCCCGGTCGCCCTCGTAGCTGAAGCCGCAATGGTCGGAGGTGACCACGTCGAGCGTGCGGGTTCGGATGTGACGCCAGATCCGCTCGTGCTCGTCCGCCCCCCGCGGGGCGGGGCTGCAGACGAACTTCGCGCCCTCGAAGCCGGGGCGGTCCATGTCGGAGGCGGTGAGGGTGAGGTACTGCGGACAGGTCTCGCCCCACACCGCGACTCCGCGCGCCTTGGCGCGGGCGATCTCCTCGGCGGCCTCCGCACAGGAGACGTGGAAGATCTGGATCGGCTGGCCCAGCAGCTCCGCAAGCGCGATGGCGCGGTGGGTCGCCTCGCGCTCGACCGCGGGCGGGCGCGACCAGGCGTGGTACTTCGGCGCGGTCATGCCGCGCGCGAGCAGCCGTTCCGTGAGGAAGTTGATCGCGTGGTAGTTCTCGCAATGCACGGTGACGAAGGCGCCAAGGCGGCGGGCTGCGGCGAGCACGCGGAGATACTGCGCGTCGTCGATGTGCAGCGGGTCGTAGGTCAGGAACACCTTGAACGAGCGCACGCCGTGCGCGACCAGGGCGGGGAGTTCCTTTTCCACCACCTCGTCGGTGGGGTCGGTGACGATCTGGTGGAAGGCGTAATCCACCATCGCCTTGCGTGCGCGGGCGGCGTAGTCGTCGAAGGTGGGGCGGATGGGATGGCCGCGGAACTGCGGGATGAAGCAGGTCACGCTGGTGGTGCCGCCAGCGAAGGCCGAGGCGGAGGCGGTGACGAAGCTTTCCTCGTGCACGGTGCCGTCCGCTTCCGGCTGTTCGATGTGGCAGTGGCTGTCCACCCCGCCCGGCAGGACGTAAAGCCCGCCGGCGTCGAGCACCTGTCCTTCCGCCGGCAGATTCTCGGCGAGCGCCACGATGCGTCCGCCGGCAATCCCGATGTCGGCGCGCACGGCGTCGGCGGCGGTCACCACCGTGCCGCCGCGCACCACGAGATCAAGCGTCATCGACCCCCTCGCTTCGGTATGGCAACGATCCGGTCGCAGTCCGGTCCCGCCGGCCGCCCGCTGGCCGGCGGGCGGGAAGGCTCAGGCCACCAGCGGCGCGCGTTCCGCCGCCGCACGCTGCCAAGCCCGCGCCGCGTCCTCGTCGAACAGATCGGCGAGCTGCTTCATCATCGTCCCCCCCAGTTCCTCGGCATCGACGATGGTCACGGCGCGGCGGTAGTAGCGGGTCACGTCGTGGCCGATGCCGATCGCCACCACCTCGATCAGCCCCTCGCGGTCGACGCGGCGGATCACGTCGCGCAGGTGCCGCTCCAGGTAGTTGCCCGGGTTGACGGAGAGGGTGGAGTCGTCCACCGGCGCGCCGTCGGAGATCACCATCAGGATCTTGCGGCGTTCGGGCCGGACGAGCAGGCGTCGATAGGCCCACTCCAGCGCCTCGCCGTCGATGTTCTCCTTCAGCAGGCCCTCGCGCAGCATCAGCCCGAGGTTCTTGCGTGCCCGTCGCCAGGGCGCGTCGGCCTCCTTGTAGACGATGTGACGGAGATCGTTCAGCCGCCCCGGGTTGCGCTTCTTGCCCTCCTGCACCCAGCGTTCGCGGCTCTGCCCGCCTTTCCAGGCGCGGGTGGTGAAGCCGAGGATCTCCACCTTCACCCCGCAGCGCTCGAGGGTGCGGGCGAGGATGTCGGCGCTCATCGCCGCCACCGTGATGGGCCGGCCGCGCATCGAACCGGAATTGTCGATCAGGAGCGTGACGACGGTGTCGCGGAACTCCGTGTCGCGCTCGCGCTTGTAGGAGAGCGAGTGCATGGGGTTCGCCACCACGCGGGCAAGCCGCGAGACGTCGAGCAGCCCCTCCTCGAGGTCGAACTCCCAGGAGCGCATCTGCTGGGCCATCAGCCTTCGCTGCAGGCGGTTGGCGAGCTTGGTCACGACGCCCTGCAGGTGCTGCAGCTGCTGATCGAGCTGGGCGCGCAGGCGGGCGAGTTCGTCCGGGTCGCAGAGATCGGACGCCGAAACCTCCTCGTCGAACTGGCGGGTGTAGGCGCGATAGCGCGTATCGTCCGCATCCAGCGGCGGATCGCGCCGCGCCTGCGGGCCGGCCGGGCGTTCGTCGCCGTCGGACGCCGAGCCCTGGTCCTCGCGCGGCTCCGCCGCCTCGACCGGCTGGGCCTCGCCTTCGGCTTCCTCCTCGCGCGCGCCGGGCAGCGACTCCGCTTCGGCCGCGCCGGCGCTCTGCTGCTCCTCGTCCTGCTGGTCGCCCTCCCGTTCGCCCTCGTCCTCCTCGTCCTGGGCCTGGCTCTCCTCTTCCGCTTCCGCAACGTCCTCGGCGAGGTCGAGGGCGGAGAGGAGCCTTCGTGCCACGCGGGCGAAGGCGTCCTGGTCAGGCGCGCAGTGCCCGAGCTGCTCGATCGCGGTGAGCGCGCTCTTCGGCAGGTGCGGGCGCCAGAGCTCGACGATCCGCTGCGCCGCTTCGGGCAGCTTCTGCCCGGTGAGCGCTTCGCGGGCAAGCAGGTCGATCGCGCGCGCGAGCGGCAGCTGCTCCTTGCGCACGATCCGGTCATAGCCTTCGGCCTCGCACTGTTCGGCGAGCCGCGCCCGAAGGTTGGCGGCCACCCCCGGCAGGGTGCGTGCGCCGATCGCCTCGCAGCGCGCCTGTTCGAGGAGGTCGTAGATCTCGCGCGCCTCGCGCCGTGTCGGGGCGAGGCGGGCGTGCGTGGCCTCGTCATGGTGCGCGAGCCGCAGCGCCACCGCGTCTGCTGCCCCGCGCAGGCGCGCGATCTCGGCCGGCGGCAGGGCGCGAGAGGGGAGCGGCAGCCGCGCGCGTTTGCCGGCCACACCGGCGGCACCCGGCGCGAAGGCCACTTCGATGTCGGAACGGTGCGCGATGGCCCGCACCACGCCAGCGGTGGCGCGGCGGAACGCCTCGGCCCGGGCCGCGTCCTCCTTCGCCATCACTCCCAATCAGGCCGCGCGGCGGGGAGAAAGCCCCACCGGCAGCTCCTCGTTGAAGCAGCGCTGGTAGTACTCGGCCACGGTCGCGCGCTCCGCCTCGTCGCACTTGTTGAGGAAGGTGACGCGGAAGGCGAAGGCGAGGTCGCCGAAGATGCGCGCGTTCTCGGCCCAGGTGATGACCGTTCGCGGGCTCATCACGGTCGAGATGTCGCCGTTGATGAAGCCCGCGCGCGTGAGATCGGCAAGCGCCACCATCGCCTTGATCCGCTTCTTCGCCGCCTGGTCGTTCGGGTCGATCTTCAGCTTCGCCATCACGATCTCGACCTCCTGCTCCTGTGGCAGGTAGTTGAGGGTGGCGACGATGTTCCAGCGGTCCATCTGGCCCTGGTTGATCTGCTGCGTGCCGTGATAGAGCCCGGTCGTGTCGCCAAGCCCCACCGTGTTCGCGGTGGCGAAGAGGCGGAAGGCCGGGTGCGGGCGGATCACGCGATTCTGGTCGAGCAGCGTGAGCTTGCCCTCGACCTCGAGCACGCGCTGGATGACGAACATCACGTCGGGGCGGCCTGCGTCGTACTCGTCGAAGACGAGCGCGCAAGGGTGCTGCAGGGCCCAGGGCAGGATGCCCTCGCGGAACTCCGTCACCTGCTTGCCGTCGCGCAGCACGATCGCGTCCTTGCCGATGAGGTCGATGCGCGAGATGTGGGAGTCGAGGTTCACCCGGATGCAGGGCCAATTGAGCCGTGCCGCCACCTGTTCGATGTGGGTGGATTTGCCGGTGCCGTGATAGCCTTGCACCATCACGCGGCGGTTGTACGCGAAGCCCGCCAGGATCGCCAAGGTCGTCTCGCGGTCGAAGCGATAGGCCTCGTCGAGGTCGGGCACGTGCTCCGTGCGCACGGAGAAGGCGGGCACCTCCATGTCCGAGGGGAAGCCGAAGGTCTGATCCACGCGCACGCGGATGTCGGGAAGGTCGATGGCCGAGGTCGGCCGCGCATCCGCGAGCTGGGTCACCGTGTTCATCTGTCCTGTCCGATCGTCATCGCCCCTGCCAGTGTAGACCTCGCGTCGGGGGATGCGAAGGCCGTGCCGCGCCTAGGATCAGTCGTGCGCCGTGCGCAGGGCGCGCATCACGGCGGCGTAAGCAGCGTTGATTTCCTTCAGTTTCTCTTCGGCTTCCGGCGCGCCGCCGTGGCGGTCGGGATGGTGGGCGAGGGCGAGGTGCTTGTAGCGCCTCTTCACGTCCTCGCGGGTCGCGGGCCAAGCAAGTCCGAGGACGGCGAGGGGGCGCCGAAGTTCGGCCGGCGCCTCATCGCGTCTCGGCTGCGGGCGCGCCCGCGCGCGCGTGAGCAGCCCCAGGGGGTCGGCCAGCGCCTCCTCCAACGCGCCAAGCCGGCCAAGCGGCCAGGAGGGCCGACGCCAGGTCGTGTCGCGGCGGATTTCCGCCTCGATCTGCTCGGGCGTCATGCCCTTGTAGTAGTCCCAGGAGCGGTTGTAGTCGCGGACGTGATCGAGGCAGAACCACCAATACTGGTCGAGCGCGTCCCGGGATTTCGGCGCCCGGAACGCGCCCACCCCGGGGCAGCCGGGCGAGTTCGCAGGCGCGCGTCGCTGGTTCGGCCCGCGGATCGGGCGAGAAGGCACGTCGCGTTCTGGCGGCGCCACTGCGCATCCTTCTCTTATGGCGGCGGGTCTGGAGGGCCGCAAGAAAGGGAATGACGCGGATGAAGGGGACACGGGCAGAACGCATCAGGGCACGTCTGGAGAGGGTCTTCGCACCATCCTCGCTCGAGATCGTCGACGACAGTGCGCGGCATGCAGGCCATGCGGAGCGCGTCGGCGCCTCCCGGCCGGGTCGCGCAGAAGAGGCGGGAGAGACCCATTTTCGCATCCGGATGGTCTCCGCCTCGTTCGCCGGCATGTCGCGGGTTGCGCGGTCGCGCGCCGTGCACGAGGCGCTGGCCGAGGAGTTCGCCACCGGCCTCCATGCCTTGGGCTTGGAGTTGCGCGCGCCCGGCGAAGCCTGAGCGCGGCTGGCCGTCTCAACCTTGTCTTAGCCTTTGCCCGGCATGATCGACCAGGCACGGAGGGTTGGTTCATGCCGAGAAGCACACTCGTCAACCGCAACATCGTCGCCGAGCGCGGCCGCACCTCGATGCGGCTCGAGCCGGAATTGTGGGACGCGCTGGCCGAGATTTGCCGCCGCGAGGGAACGACGCCGTCGGAGCTCTGTCGTCGCCTCGAGCGCATCGGGTTTGCCGGGGGCCGCACCTCCGCCATGCGGGTGTTCATCCTGCAATACTTCCGCGCGGCCGCGACGGAGGAGGGGCACGCGGCGGCAGGGCACGGCATGGCGGCCGAAACGCCGCGCCGCACCAACGGCCGCCGCGGGGCGGAGGCACGCGCCGCCGCCTGAGCGGGGGCGTGGCCTGAGGCGCTCGCGGACGGAGGCGAAAACCCGGGCGGCGGAAGGACCGGCAGAGCGACAGATTGATCTGGCGCTGCGCCTCCTCCCCACCTCGGCCTGGCCGCTGCGGCCTCAAGCGGGCGGCCGCAGGTCGGCCAACCAAGTTCCTTCCGCATAGCGAGCGGACAGCGCTGCCGGCCCGGCCCGTGCCCTGGCGACCGATGGACGGCCGGCGGTGCTCGGGCGACGGGAGCTCACCGCGCGCGGTGGGCAGCGGCACTGAGCGCGGCTGCGGGGTCGGTCCATCGGCGCGTCAACAGACGCCGAGAGGAAGCGGGGAGCCGGCCCCGCCCCCAGCGTGAATGCCGAAAGAAGGCATGAAACCCCCTCCCGCATGCCGCGCCGGCTCCTGCAGGCAGGACCGGGAGCGAAACGAGCGCTGCGGGCCTCAGCGAGTGCTGGCCTAAGAGGCCACGCCGACCGTGACCGGCGGGCCTTGCATCGGATGGCGTTGCCAGTCGGCCGGTTTTCGGGGATGAGCCGCCGCACCGACCCTGCGCGGCACTGCCGCTGCGTCGCGGGCACCCCGCGCTCCAGGAGCGCTCGTGGCGCGCTGCGGGCGGAAAAGCATGGGGATCACCCAGGTTGGCAGCGGCGAATGTTGCGTCGAGAAGACGACGGCACCGAGCCGTTGCCCAAGGTCGGCCGCGGGGCTCGCGGAAGGCGCAGACAACGGAGCGCATGCGAGGCTGGGGGGCGTTCCGGGGGCGGGGCCCCGCCGAGGCTTCTCGTCCTCATCGCATGGCGTCGTTGCGCGGTCATGCCGGCGCCCGTCGTGGCGTAACACGTCGAGCGGGATTGGCAGGCTTGCATCCGGACGGAGGATGGGGATCGGACCGTCCGCGGCCAGTACGGCGATCATCGCTCGCGAGCGGGCGGAAAGGCTGCAACGGCGTGCCGTCGCCCACACACTCTGAGCGTTGCACGTTGGCGGCGTCGCGCGCTCGACCTCGCCCTCAGCGACCACACGGCGGCAATCCGGGTCGACCCGGCGCTTACGGCAGCAGTCGACGATCGGGGCGCGCTGCAGCAACGGCGGGGCGATCCTGCCGCTGCCATCCGCCACTCCCCCGAAGCCATCGGGCTTGTTTCCTGCTCGGCCGAGGCTTTCGCCGGAAGGGGCGATGCGCACCGAAGCTCGGCAACGACCGCGAGGCGATCCGCGACGACAGCGAGGCGATCCGTTCCGGGCCGCGGTCTGCCGAGGCCTTCCGTGGTCGCGGCCTCGCCCACGCGGCCCACGGCGCGTTCCAGCGCGCGATGGCCGATCTGCGTCGAGCGGTCCTCCTCGGAAACTTCGCGGGACCCGCCGATATCTGGCGCGTCGCAGTCGCTCTCTGCGGGGGAGGGAGCGCCGACCGACAGGACCGATCGCCGGCTTCCCGGCGCCCACGGCGAGGCGCTGCACTTCCGTCGCGGACTGTGCGGATCGGCGCCGCAACGGCGCAAGCCCGGCCTCGTCGCAAGCCGCTGCGGGCGGAAAGGCGCCGTTGCGCCACGAGCGAACGGGCCGACGGTGGTCTCTGGCCTGAGGCAGCCACCGGCGTCGCCGCCGTCGGCCGACGGGGCTTGCTCCCGGCCGGGAAGCGACTCGACGTTGCACCGCCCCGCCCCCGCCGCAGGTGGACCGAACGACCCCGACGTTCCGTCCGCCACGCCGAAGCGGGCGCCTCCTCGGCAGCGCGCCTCATGTGAACCGGTGCACGTCGGCAACCCCAGGACGGCGGCACGGGCCCGATGTCCCTCGCCGGCGAGGCGTCAGCCGGAGGCGTCGGGAGCCGCCGCCCGGACGTCGCGCGGGTCCTCATCCGCGCTCCCCTCGAGCACCTCACCGGCCGCCGCCTCCCCTCGCTCAGCCGCAGCCCGGACCGACTGGGCGAAACGCGGCCAGCGGCGGGCCACGACTGGGCTGTCCGCGGCATAGGCGTGGCAGGTGTTGAGCAGCGCGGGCGGGCGGGCGTCGTCCGCCGGCGCTTGCCGCCGCAGCACGACCAGGGTCTGGAACGCCACCGTCGCCATCGGCCCGAGCAGTTCGACGAGATGCGTGCACCCCTTCACGCCGCCCACCCGCTCGCGCACCGCGCGCATCCAGCCTGGACCGATCCTCAGCCCGGCGAGGGCGGCGAAATTCGGCGTGATCGCGGGGCAGATCGCATAGGGAGCGAATTCGGTGTTCGCCTCGCAGGCGACCACGCGCATGTCGGAATCGATGGTCAGCCGCATCAGCATGCCGTGCAGCGGCTCACCCGGCGCGATCCAGCCGCGATCCTCGTTGGAAAAACCGTAGCTCTTGGTGTCGGTCAGGCGGGCTTCGACATCGAACAGGCCATCCGCCCGTCGGAAGCCCTCGATCACGATGGTGCGCGTATGCAGCCTCTCCCGCGCCACGGGCTCGCTCAGCGGCATCGCGGCCTCCGTCCCTGATCCGTGCGACCGAGGAGGCGCCTCACGCCTCAGCCCCCTCGTCGCGCAGGAAAGCGCGCAGGTCTTCCTCCGCCACCTCGCGTGCGACGAAGGCCTGGCCGACACCGCGCGCAAGGACGAAGGTGAGCCCGCCATCGGCCGCCTTCTTGTCCCGGCGCATGCGCGCGACAAGACGCGGCAGGCTCCAGCCGCGCCCGGTGTCGGCAAGCCGGACGGGCAGTCCGACCGCGGCGAGGTGCGAGGCGACGCGTTCGGCATCGGTCGGCTCGCACAGACCCAGGCGGGCGGAGAAGCGGAAGGCGAGGGCGAGGCCGAGCGCCACCGCCTCGCCATGCAAGAGCACCGCGCCGTCGTAGCCGGCTTCCGCCTCGAAGGCGTGAGCGAAGGTGTGGCCAAGATTGAGCAGCGCCCGGCCGCCCTCCGCCGCCTCCTCGCGCTCGTCTGCTGCCACCACCCGCGCCTTCGCCGCCACCGACCGCGTCACGGCCTCCGCCAGGGCCTCGGCGTCACCCCCCACCACCGCCGTTCCATTCGCCTCGCACCAGGCGAAAAACGGCTCGTCGTCGATCAGCCCGTACTTCACCACCTCGGCATAGCCGGCCCGCAGCTCGCGCGGCGGCAGGGTGGCGAGGAAGGCGGTGTCGCAGAGAACCGCGCGCGGCTGGTGGAAGGCGCCGACCAGGTTCTTGCCGTGCGCGGTGTTGATCCCGGTCTTGCCGCCGACGGAGGAGTCGACCTGGGCGAGCAGCGTGGTCGGCACCTGCACGAAGGGAAGCCCGCGCAGAGCGACCGCGGCGGCGAAGCCGGCGAGGTCCCCCACCACCCCGCCGCCGAAGGCGATCATCCCCGTCTTGCGGTCGAGCCCCCCCGCCAGCAGACGCTCGATGAGGTCCTGGAAGGCGGCGAACGACTTCGATCCCTCGCCGGGTGGGACCAGGAGGGTGCGCCCCGAGAACCCGGTTTCGGCGAGGCCCGCCTCCACCGTCGCCCCGTGCAGGCGCCATGCCGTCTCGTCGGCGACGAGGACGACCCGGCGCGCGGGCAGGACGGGCGCGAGATGGGCCCCGGCACGGGCGCCGATGCCCGGCCCGATGACCACGTCGTACGCCCGTTCCGCGAGCGGCACGCGCACGCGCCGCGGCGAGCGATGGGCGAGAAGGGCGTTCAGAACGCGCGTCGTCGTCTGCTCGGGGGCCTCGTCGCGACAGTGCACGACGACATCCGCCTCGGCGTAGATGGGATGCCGCTTCGCCGCGAGGTCGGCGAGGATCGCGGCCGGATCGCCACCCGCAAGCAGCGGCCGGTCGTTGCGGCCCGAGACGCGGCGCACCAGGATCGGCAGGTCCACCTTGAGCCAGACCGATCGCCCGCGCGCGCGCACCAAGGCGCGCGTCTCCGGGTCCATGAAGGCGCCGCCTCCGGTGGCGAGGACGATCTGCGGCCCGGCGAGCAGCCGCGCGATCACCCGCCGCTCGCCGTCGCGGAAGGCCGCCTCGCCGAGGGTTGCGAAGATGTCGCGGATGCTCATGCCGGCCGCGCGCTCGATCTCCGCATCGGCATCGACGAAAGGAAGGCCGAGGCGGGCAGCGAGGCGGCGGCCGATCGCGCTCTTGCCCGCCCCCATCAGCCCGACCAGCACGATCGACCGTCCTTCGGCGACGACGGGCCAGGGTTCGCCCGGCCTCGCGTCGGGGCTAGACTGAGCGACGCGCGAGTCGGGCGCGGTCGGCGGTGTCGCGAGCGTGTCCCGCATGGTGGCGTCCGCACGCTAGCATGCCCCGGGCGCCGCGCCAGGATCGGCAGTTTGGGGGTCCGGTTGCGCCTCTGGCTCGTCCTCGTTCTTGTCTTGGTCGGCCTCGCCATCGCGGGGGCGGTGTGGCTTGGGCTCGATCCGCCCCGACCGCAGCCCGTTGCGGTGGAGAAGGTGCTGCCGACCGAACGCTTCGCTCCCCGCTGAGACCATGCGCCGCCCCAGCATCGTCCCCCCGCCGGTCGTCGAGACTTTCCTCGAGATGATGGCCGCGGAACGGGGAGCGTCCCGCAACACGCTCGCCGCCTACGAGGCGGACCTGATCGACTTCGCCCGCTTCTGCTCGAGCCGCGGCGTGGCCCTGGAGGCGGCAGCGACCGACGACCTGCGGGCCTACCTGCACGGCCTCTACCAGGCGGGGCTTTCGCCGCGGACGGCGGCGCGGCGGCTCTCCGCGCTCCGCCAGTTCCACCTCTTCCTCCTGCGTCAGGGCCTGCGCGCCGATGACCCGACCGAGGCCCTGGATCGGCCGCAGTCCGGCCGTCGTCTGCCGAAGGTCCTCAGCGAACGGGAGGTCGCTGACTTGCTTGCCGCCGCCGGGCGCCTGCCCGGCGACGAGGGGCTGCGGGCGCGGGCGCTGCTCGAGCTTCTCTATGCGACGGGACTTCGGGTGAGCGAGCTCGTCACTCTGCCGCGGAGCGCGCTTCGGCCCGGCGCGGAGGCGATCCTGGTCCGCGGCAAGGGCGGGCGGGAGCGGCTGGTGCCGCTCGGCGGGGCGGCAAGGTCGGCGGTGGAGGCCTGGCTCGCCCGCCTCTCGGCGCGGCCAGACAGCGGGCCTCGCGCCCGCTACCTCTTCCCCTCGCGCTCCCGCGCCGGCCACCTCACCCGGCAAGCCTTCGGGCTGCTTCTCAAGCAGGTGGCCCGCGCCGCCGGGCTCGACCCGGACCGGGTCAGCCCGCACGTGCTGCGCCACGCCTTCGCGAGCCATCTCCTGGCGCGCGGGGCGGACCTGCGCAGCCTGCAGGCGATGCTCGGTCACGCCGACATCGCCACCACCGAAATCTACACCCATCTCGAACAGGGCCAGGCCGAGCGGGCGGTCGCCGAGCACCATCCGCTGGCGCGGCGGGGACACCGGCCCGAGGGATCGGGTTGACCACGCCCGCCACGGCCCGATGATGGAGGCGGAGCCGGCGATGGCGGGACGCGAGGCGAGCGGCGAGCGGGCGCGGCATGAGGGGACGGCGGAAACGCTTGCCCTCCTCGACCGCCTCGTCGCCTTCGACACCGTAAGCCGCAACAGCAACCTCGCCTGCATCGAATTCATCCGCGACCACCTTGCACGCCACGGCGTCGCATCGCGCCTGCAGCCCGACGCGACGGGGCGCAAGGCCAATCTCCACGCCATCATCGGGCCGGCGGACCGGCCCGGGGTCGCTCTCTCCGGCCATGTCGACGTCGTTCCGGTCGACGGGCAGGCCTGGTCGCGCGATCCGTTTCGACTTCATCACGAAGACGGCAGGCTCTACGGCCGCGGCGTGGCCGACATGAAGGGCTTCCTCGCCGCCTGCCTCGCCGCGGTGCCGATGTTCGCCGCGCGCAGCCTCAGGCGACCGGTTCACCTCTTGATCACCTACGACGAGGAGGTCGGTTGCCACGGCGCGCGTGCGCTCGCTGCCGAGCTCGGCCGACTGCCGGTGCGCCCGGAGTGGGTGATCGTCGGCGAGCCCTCCGCGATGCGCCCGATCCTCGGGCATAAGGGCAAGCTCTCGGTGCGTTGCACGGTGCGCGGCCGCGCCGGCCATTCCGCCCATCCCGAGCGGGCGGCGAATGCGCTGCACGCCGGGGCCGAGATCGTCTCCGCTCTGGCGCGCCAGCAGGCGCGGCTGATCGCCGAAGGCCCGCATGATCCGCGCTTTGCGCCGCCCTGGACGACCTGCCATGCCGGCGTCTTCCGCTCCGGCTCTGCCCTGAACGTCGTTCCCGAGCAGGCCGAGATCCTGTTCGAGTATCGCTTCGTGCCGAAGGATGACCCGCTCGCCCTGCTCGAGGAGCTCCGCCTGCATGCCGAGCGTACGATCCTGCCCCCCTTGCGCGCCGTCGCCCGCGAGGCCGCGATCGCCTTCGAGACCAATCCGCTCTTGCCGGGAATGGATCTCGCTGAGGATCATCCTCTGGCCGACCTCGTGCGCGGCCTTACCGGGGCGAACGGAGTTGGGCATGTGTCCTACGGGACGGAGGGCGGCGTGTACGAAGCGGCCGGAATGGCGGCCATCGTCTGCGGGCCGGGCGACATCGCCCAGGCGCACATGCCGGACGAATGGATTGCGGAGAGCGAACTTGTCGCCTGCGCGCGGTTTCTCCAACGTCTCGCCGACCGGCTTGCCGCCTGACGCGCGCACCCTGGCATCGGGCCAGGCGGCGTTGCCGCCGCGCCGCGTCGAGATCCCCGCTCCGGACCTCGAGCCCTGGCTGCCCGGCAACGTCGGGATCCCAGGGGTGTGGAGCTTTGCCGCCGAGGCCCCCGGCCCGCATGTCGCTCTCGTCGCCCTCGTGCACGGCAACGAGATCGCCGGGGCGCGGCTGCTCGTGCGGCTTCTGGAGATCGGGCTTCGGCCGCGCGCCGGCCGCCTCAGCCTGATCTTCGCCAACCTCGAGGCCTTCGCCCGCTTCGATCCGGCCAACCCGACGGCGAGCCGCTATGTGGACGAGGACATGAACCGGGTTTGGTCGGAGGAGGCGCTCGCGGGGCCCATCAGCACCGCCGAACGGCGCCGGGCGCGCGCCCTCCGCCCGTTGATCGACACGGTCGACGTGCTGCTCGACCTGCACTCCATGCTCTGGGAGGGAGAACCGCTGCTGATCGCGGGGCCCGTGGCCAAGGCGCGGCGCTTCGCGGTCAGCGTCGGGGCCCCGCCCCTGGTGGTCGGCGACGAGGGCCACGTCGGCGGGCGCCGCCTGATCGACTACGGGCCCTTCGCCGATCCGGCGACCGCGCGGGTGGCGATCCTGGTCGAAGCCGGCCAGCACTGGGTGGCGGAAACCGAGCGGGTGATGGCGCTCACCGCCGCCCGGCTGCTGACTCGCCTCGGCGTGATCGGTCGCGACCTCGCCCAACGCCTGGCCCCCGCGCTCGATGATGCGGCCGTACCGGCCGTGCGCTATGCCGAGGTCACGCGCACGGTAACCGCGCGCACCTCAGACTTCGCCTTCGTGCAGCCCTTCCGCGGCGGCGAGATCATCGCCGCGCGCAACACGCTGATCGCGCTGGACGGAGCGGAGGAGATCCGCACCCCGCACGACGACTGCCTGCTGGTGATGCCGTCCTTGCGCACCTGCCGCGGGCACACCGCGGTAAGGCTCGCCCGCCTTGCCGTCCCGCCCGGCGGCTGAGCCGGCCAGGGTGTTGGGGGCGGGGCCCGGCCTCGGCTATAGAGGGCGAGAGCGCGGGCGTGGCGGAATTGGCAGACGCGCCGGACTCAAAATCCGGTGACCGGAAGGTCATGTCGGTTCGACCCCGACCGCCCGCACCACACGGCGCGCGCCCGAGCCCACCGGTCAGCGCCCAGGCGGTGGCAGCTCCCGCGCCAAACGGGCATACAGCGAAGCGAGGTCGGTCGCTTCGCCCCCGAAAGCGCCGAGGAACCAGCCGAGATAGGCGTCGATGCGCGCGATCAGAGCGTCGCGCTCGGCCGTGTTGCGGGCATACGGCGTGTAGCCCGGGCTGAGCGAGGGGCTGTGCAGGGAGAGCGTGAACACCCGAAGCCCCCGCGCGTGCAGCTTGCGGGTGAGCTGCTGCATCTGCGCAAGCGAGACGCCCTCGGGCGACAGGCGCACGGGGTAGAGGGCATTGAGCCGCGCCGCCAAGCGGCCAAGCCGCCCGACGGGCCAAAGGGCCGCGGCGTCGGCCACACCGGAGAGCCAGCCGATGCGGCCTGCCGTCGTCGGCAGCGACAGGATCGGCGAGCGGTAGCCGAGGAACCATCCCGGACGGGCCGAGAAGCGGGAGAAGTCAGGGCCACCGATCCGGCTGTAGTCGTAGGCGGGACAGATCGAGCAGTCGACGCGGTAGCCGAGCTCCGCGATCGCCCGTACCGTTCCGGCGGAAAGCCCGTAGCGGCCGGCCTTGAACACGGTCGGCGCACGGCCGAGCAGGGCAGCGATCCTCTCCGTCAGTGCGGCGAGCTTGGCGCGCTCGAGCGGCGGGCCGAGGTTGCCCGAGAAGGAGTGCCAATCGTCGCGCGGCTCGACGGCGGGTGGCGAACTCCACGGGTGGAGATGGGCGCCAATTTCGCAGCCTTCGTCGGCGAGCGCGCGGATCACCGCCGCACTCTCCGGGTTGGTCGCGACCGGCTGGTCCACCACCAGGGCGGGGCGGAGGCCGTGGCGGCGGAACACGTCGAGCCCCCGCTCCAAGGCACGGGTGGGAGCGGTGTCGCCGACGTCGGTGTACGTTCCCTTGTCCCATTCGAAGGCGGCTTCGGTGTCGATCACGACAAGGAGCTGCGGGCGCCAGGAGGGCGGCGTGTCCATCTCGACGAGGCCGAGGGCCGTCGGGCCGGCGGAGAGATCGCGCGTGAAGCGGATGGCCAGGTCGGGAGCGGGCGAGGTCGGCACCACGCCGCGGTAGAGGGTGTCGTAGCTGCGCGCGACCGCGCCGAGGTCGAGGTTGCGTTCGGCGAAGCGGCGGTTCTCGCGGCCGAAGCGGCGGCGGAGTTCAGGGTCGGCGGCGAGACGGGAGAGGGCGGCGGCGAAGTCCTCCACGCTCGCTGCGAGGAAGCCCGACTCGCCCGGGCGGACCAGGAAGTCAGCCAGGCCGGGCAGGAACCGCATCACGATGGGAAGCCCATGCGCCATCGCCTCGACGAGGACGTTGGGAAAGCCCTCGGCGGTGGAGGCGAAGACGAACACGTCGGCCGCTCGGTAGTAGGGAGTGGGGTCGTCGCGGAAACCGACAAATCGGACGCGGCCCTCAAGACCAAGTTCGGCGATCCGTCGCCTCACCTCCGCACTGAAGTCCTCCTCGAGGGCGGGGCCGACGACGACGAGCACGAGCCGTGGGTCGGGGAGGCGGGCGAGGGCCTCGATGAGCCAGTCGGTTCCCTTGCGCCGCGACACCGACCCGACGTTCAGCAGCACGACCAACTCCTCGGGCAGATCGAGCGCGCGCTTGCGCGCCCCCCGCTCGGCCTCATCGACCGGTCGGTCGGGCAGGATGGTGCCCTGCGGCAGGAAGACCACGCGGTCGCGCGAGACGGTCTCGAGCGAGCGGCGGAGGAGCTGGGGGCTGATGACGACGAAGCGGTCGATGGTTCGGAAGAGGAGGCGGACGAGAGGGCGGTAGCGCGGACGATATCCGGCGAGCACCTCGGTCGGGCTGTCGTCCAGGCTGCACGAGAACAGGACCCGCCAGCCGAGCATCCTTGCGGCGAGGTAGGTGAAGAGGCTGCGATCGACGTGGGAGTGCAGGTGAAGAACGTCGTAGCCGGCCCTGCGGGCGAGCAGGTGGCGCAGCAGGGCGACGGGGCTGGGACGCTGCCCGGCCGCCAGGTAGTGCACGGTCAGGTCCTGGTGACGGATGGTCGCCCGTCCATCGGGAGGGGGCGTCTCGTAGACCAGGACCTCGCCGCAGGAACCGTGGGTCGCGATGAGCGGGATCAGTCGCGAGAAGTAGATGCCGTCGCCCGTGTAGTCGGGGTGGAAGCGGCGGTAGAGATGGAGCACGCGCGGACCGTCCGTCCGCCCGGGCTCCTCGTCCGGCGAAGCGGTGTGCGCGTTGGCGGCGGCGGTCGGCATGACCGGGTCTGTCATGGCTTCGGCACCGCTTTGCTAGCGCCAGCAGGCCGCGGACGCGAGGGGTGGCTGCCAGCCATGCGTGCAGCGAACATCGGACCGGACGTTGCCAAAAATCGCATGTCGTCTTATTTTCTGTCCGACGTTGAGACGCCCGCGCCATGCTCCGCTGCTTCTGGGTCCCTCGGCCCCGCCCCTCCACCCCCGCCGGCGAGTGGCAACCCGCCGCCGCGCCCCGTCCGCGTCCGGTACGCCGTTCGGCCGCCGCCTCGACCGCAGGCGCGGCCGCCATCCGTCCGCGCATCGCCTCCGTCCTCACCTTGGTCTGCGTCGCCGCCGGTGTCCCGGCGTTGACCCTTCCGCCCGCCTGGGCGCCAGCCGCCGCGCCGCGCCCCTCTGTTGCCGCCCCAGCCCCGCCCGGCTTCGTGCCACCCCTCGCCTTCGGCCCGCCAATCGTCATCGGGCCGGCCTTCGGCCCGACCGACATCACGTCCGGTCCTGGCGGGGGCGGCGGCCCAGGCGGCTCCGGCGGCCCGCCGGGCGGCGACCAGCCACCCGCCGACGTGCCGGAACCCGCTGCCCTCGCCGTTTTCGGGCTCGGCCTCCTCGGCCTTGCCCTCGTCGCGCGTCGTCGCGCGTGCGTGCCGGTCCGGCGCTGACCGCCACGCTCGTTCCGCGCTTCCGGCAGTGAACTTGCCGGACAGCGCCGGGTCTGGCATGTTTGTCGCGCCGAGGCATCGATTTCCTTGCGACGTGTCTCAATTTTAGAGATGCGGTGGGCGAGAGGAGGGGTGCGATGAACATGGTCGGCCCGAAGGTGCCCCCCCCCTCCGCCGAGGCGGTCGGCCCGCCGCCGCGACCGGCCGCCTGGACCATCCCTCTCGCCACCCTGTTGCTCGGCTTGACCGGGCTCTTCGGGGTGGTCTTCGCCGAGGAGGGGGAAGCGGCGATCCGGGTCTGGACCACCTCCACCGCCTACAACCACTGTTGGCTGATCGCGCCGATCGCCCTCTGGCTTGCTTGGCAGCGGCGCGAGCGGCTCGCCCTGATCGTCCCGGCTCCCGACCCGCGCTTCGCCCTGCTCGCCGTTCCCCCCGCCCTGGCGTGGCTGGTCGCGGAGCGGCTGGGCATCATGGAGGGGCGGCAACTCACCGCCTGGGCGATCATGCAGGTCTTCGTTCTCGCCGTGCTCGGCTGGCGGGTCGCCCTCGCCTTCGCCGGCCCGCTCGCCTACACGATCTTCCTTGTTCCCTTCGGCGCCTTCTCCGTCCCCCTCCTGCAGCACATCACCGCCCGCTTCATCGACATCGGGCTCGACCTCTGGGGCATCACCCACTACACGGACGGGCTCTTGATCGAGACCACCGCCGGCGTGTTTCACGTCGCCGAGGCCTGCGCGGGGCTGCGCTTCACCATCGCCGCCCTCGCCTTCGGCGCGCTCTATGCGCTGACCATGTTCCGCAGCCCCGTGCGCCGTCTGATCGTGATGGGGCTCGCGCTGGTGGTGCCCATCGTGGCCAACGGGGTGCGTGCGCTCGGCATCGTGGTCGCCGCCGAATACATCGGCTCAGCGGAAGCGGCGGCGGCCGACCATGTGATCTACGGCTGGGGGTTTTTCTCCGCCGTCATCCTCCTTCTGATCCTGGCCGGCCTGCCCTTCCGCGAGGATCGCGCCGACCATCCGCTGGCCTTCTGGTGGCGCCGGCTGGTCGTGCCCGCGCCTCCGGCCTCGGTCCGCTCCCTGGCCCTCGCCGCCGCGGCGGGGTTCGCGGTCGCCGCCGCGGGTCCGGCGGCCGCCGCGGTGCTCTCCGACGACACCCGCCCGGAGGAGGTGGTGCCGCGCCTTGCCACCGGTCCGTGCGAAGCGGAAGGCGTCGAGTTTGGTGTGCGGCGGGTTTCGCGTCGAGTCGCGGCTGCTGGTCTTTCCGTCGAGCGCCACCTGGAACGAGGTGGCAGCGGCCCGTCGGGACTTCGCGCGGGAGAACGATACCGACCTCACCTTCGCCGTACCCTCCGGCGCCGGAGGTCCGTGGCGCGTGCGGGTCCAAGGCGGCGAGGGCCGGCTGGTGGCGACCGCCTCCTTCCTCGACGGAGCCGCGGTCGGTGACGGGATCGCGACCCGCTTGGCGCAGGCGAAGAACAGCCTCGGCCTGGGCGGCGGGCGTCCGGTGGTGGCGGCGGTGGAACTGCGGGCGTCGGAGGGCGGCCCCGAGGCGGTGTCCGGCCCGCGGGCGCGGGCACTCGCCGAGGCGGTGCTCGCCGCTCAAGGCGAGGGGCTGGCGGCGCAGGCGGCCGCGCTGTCGCGCGGGAGGGAATGATCCCCTCCCCCCTTGTCGGAAAGATCTGGCGCGATCGGCACAAACCGTGCGGGGATGAGGCCAGGGTTGATCGCCGCGGTTAAGCAAGGAGGGAGGGTGAATTCGCCTTCGGCTTCTGATGCTCAGCGGGCCTGCAGCCCTTAGCCTAGGGGCGATCGCGGCGGCGACGGCGCAGGCCAGCACGTTGATCGCGACGGAGCCAGGCAACGACTGTGCGGGGGTTTTCAACACCGTACCGGAGGCGACCGGTTCCGGCCTCGCCAACTGTGTCGCGCGTTTTCCGGTGACGGGTACGCCGAGCCAACTCGCGCCGACACCGGTGATCATCAAATTCGATTTCGACGGCTCGGGAAACATCACTCGGACATCAATCAACTCCGGGCTGTTTTACGGCGATCGATGGGGGCGAATTTCGTTTGACCTTCGGTCCGGGCGGCACCGGTACCGGCACCTGACCGGTACCGGCACCTGGACCTACACGCCGGGCCCGGGTGATCCGGCAATCACGGCCCTCGTCGCCAAGGGCGGGCCCGTATTCAACTTGTTCTCAAGGGCGGGCCCGTATTCAACTTGTTCTCCAGCACGGGCACGACGGGAACCTGGAGCACGCCGATCAACCCGGGGGCTGGAAAGCCTTATGGGCTGTCCCACCACACCTTTTACGATACGGTCAAGACGCCGCCGCCGCCCCCGCCGCCGGCGGTGCCCGAGCCCGCCTCGCTCGCCCTGCTCGGCGCGGGCCTCTTCGGCTTGGGCTTCGCCGCGCGCCGCCGGCGCAGCGTCTGACCGCGCGCGCCCCCCGCCGCCGACCGCGGGGGCTCAGGGGACACGGGCCGGGAGGGCGACCTCCCGGCCCGTCGCGCTTTCTCTGCCGGCTCTGCGCCGGGCGTTCGACTGTCGGAGAACTTTACACCCCCCTCCGACCGTGTCGTCCGCCCAACGAAAGCCCTTGCGATTTCAAAGACTTGCCTTGTTGGCACGGCGCGTGCTCCCTCAGACGCGAGCCGTTTGTGGCTGAAGGATGGGACAGGACATGACACGCACGCGCAGCCTTCTTCTTGCCGCCACTGCCGCAGCCGCGCTGTTCGCCGGGCCGGCGCAGGCGAGCCTTCTTCAGATTACCGGGGGCCAAGCCTTCACAACGGCGGCGAACAACGACTTCGCGGGTGCCGGTTGGGCCGGCCGCAACAACAACGTGGCGTTGACCATCTCGGCCACGACGACGGTCAATCTGACCTTCGAGTACCTCTTCCGCAGAGTCCGGCTTCACCGGCCAACCGCTTCGAGTGGACCGCAGCGCCGACCTTCTTCTTTGTCTCGACGGACCGTGCCGACCTCGCCGTCTCTCCGCCCGCCCCGGTCCCGTCCTTCACGCGGACGAACGTTCCGGCCGGCGCCCTGCCGTTCCGGTTCGTGAGCCAAGCCAACCCCGGCAATCCGAACGCCAACGGAGAGGCGGCGGAGTTCGATCGGGCTTGGGCCTTTCCCGAACTACGGGTTCTGGGCCACCTTCAATGATCCCACGGGCCCGGGCAAGGGCAACCCGGTGAACTCCGGCGACACCGGCACGGTGCTGTGGCTCGGTTTCGACGACAGCGGCGCCGACACCGACGACGACTTCGACGACCTTATCATCCGCATCACCGCGACCGCGGTGCCGATCGGCGTGGCCGAACCCGCCTCGCTCGCCCTGCTCGGGCGCGGGGCTGATGGGGCTCGGCTTCGCTGTGCGCCGCCGCCGCGCGGGCTGACGGGTTGAGAGGGTCCGGCGCCGCCGCCGACACCGTTGGGCCGGACAGAGGGGGGCCGGGCGGCGGGGGGCCGCCCGGCGGACGAGGGCCGGGAGGGCGACCTCCCGGCCCGTTTCTTTCGCCTCCGTTGCGCCTGCGGGCCCGGGCTGTCGGGAAACTTTACACCCGGGCCACACTCCCGTCGTCGGCTCAGCGGCCTCCGACCGTCTTGGGTGTCGGAAAACTTTACAACGCACGCGGTCGTGCGCCGCGCTCACCAAAAAACGGCAACCGCATCAAGCGGTTGCGGATTTGGCCCGAGGCTTGCTTAGAAGTGCAGAGCAGGCATGCCGGGAATGGGCCCGACAACGCCATTCAGGGGATGAACCATCATGCGTCTGACCGCTCCGATCCTCGGCCTCGCCGTCGCCGTCGGCGTCGGCAGCGCCGCCAATGCCTACACGGTGACACCCGCCTTCACGCCGGGCACGCCGGTGACCTCGACCCTGGCCCTGGCCACGGCCGGCAGCCCGGTCGACGCGATCTACCTGTTCGCTGATGCCGCAGACCGCAGCGAGCTCAGCGTGGTCGGCGGGCCGACGCTTTTCATCAACCAAAACCCCGGGGCCAACACGCTGGGCAGCATCACGACCGTTCGCCTTGCGCCCGTCGGGCCGATCGCGTTCCAGCCTCGAGAACACGACCAAAGGGTAAGACCTACCGGACCGACCTGCTCGACGGCGACGGCAACGGGCATGCCGTCTCCATCACCGGCACCACCTCGCTCGGCGACATCGAGACGGCGCTCGGGCTCAGCGTCCGAACGCGATTTCCGGTCAGGCGGGCGTCGCGGCCGCTTGGTCGTCGTTTGTGAGCGCCGCCGGCAGCGCTCCCGATCATCGTCATCGCCTGGGAGGATCTCGAGGAGGAGACAAGCTCGGACTGGGACTACAACGACCTCATCTTCGCCTTCTACCCGGTGAATGGTCGCGATTCCCGAGCCCGCCTCGCTCGCGCTCCTCGGCGCGGGCCTGCTGGGCCTGGGCTTCGCCGCCCGCCGCCGCCGCGACGCTGAGTCGTCCGTCCGGCCCCCGCCGCCGACCGAGCGGGGCCGACACGACCAGGGGGCCGGGCGGGCAGCGCACCGCCCGCGATAGGTCCGGGCCGGGAGGGCGACCCCTCCGGTCCGATCGTCCTCCCTCACGCCGCGCTAACGGCTCGGCCGAGCAGGCTCCAGCCGGGTCCACCACCGCCTTGTCGCAGCAGCCGGTGCGGCCTCGATGCCGCCGGAAGGCCCGGTGCGCGACCAGGAACGCCACCACGTCGGCCCGCGCCAGCGCCTCGTCCAGCCCGACCAGGCGAACCGCCGTGAGCCCGGACAAGGCGGGGCGGCAGGGTTTCGACCCAGGGGTCGCAGACCAGGATCGCCATCCCGCCCCGCTCGGCCAAGGCGCGCACGACGGCGATCGCCGGGCTCTCGCGCAGGTCGTCCACGTCCGGCTTGTAGGTCAGGCCGAAGCAGGCGACGACCGGGTCGCGGAAGCGGGCCGCGAGCGCGGCGATGCGCGCCGCCACCTGGGCGCGGCCTGGCAGTCGTTCACCTCGCGCGCGGCGCGGATGAGCCGCGCCTCCTCGGGCGCGGAGGCGACCAGGAACCAGGGGTCGAGCGGGATGCAGTGCCCGCCCACGCCCGCGCCCGGGCGCAGGATCGCCACGCGCGGGTGACAATTGGCGAGCCGGATCGCCCTCCACACGTCGACACCGATGCGGTCGCAGATCGCGGCGAGTTCGTTGGCGAAGGCGATGTTGACGTCGCGGAAGGCGTTCTCCGCGAGCTTGACAAGCTCGGCGGTGCGGCAGTCGGTGAGGTGGATGTCGCCGGTGACGAAGCGTTCGTAGAGAGCGCGCGCCCGCGCGGCGCAGGCCTGCGAGAGCCCGCCGACCACGCGGTCGTTGGCGGCGAGCTCGCGCAGGATCGCGCCCGGCAGCACACGCTCGGGGCAGTGCGCGAGATGCACCGCGCCAGGCGGCGGCGCTCTCGCCGTAGCGGGGGAAGGCGAGATCCGGCCGCGCGGCGGCGAGCTGGGCGGCCAGATCCGCTCGGTGGTGCCGACCGGGACGGTCGATTCCAGCACCACGAGGTCGCCCGGGCGAAGCAGGGGGGCGATCGCGGCGGTCGCAGCCTCGACATGGGAGAGGTCGGGCGCAGCGGTCCGGGCGCGAAGGGCGTGGGCACGGCGATGCAGGAACGCCTCCGCCTCGGCCGGGGCTCGGCCTGCGCGCGGAGGCGACCGGTCCGCACCGCGGCGGCGAGCAGCATGTCGAGGTCGGGTTCGCGGAAATGCGGCTTGCCCTCGTTGACCCGCGCCACCACCGCGGGGGTCGATGTCGCAGCCGATCACCGTCGAACCCATGCGAGGCGAGCATCGCTGCCGCCGGCAGGCCGACATAGCCGAGCCCGAGCACGCAGACCCGGCTTAGGCGTCCATCCATCGCTCGATCTCTTCCACGATCCGCTCGGCCGCCCGCCCGTCGCCATAGGGAAAGACCGGCTCGCGCGGCGCGGGCGTAGCGCATCGGCGTCGTCATCGAGCAGCCGCGCTCGGCTTCGGCGACGATCCGCCCCGGCTCGGTGCCGACCAGGCGAACCGCCCCCGTCGCCAGGGCCTCAGGCCGTTCCGTCACTTCGCGCAGGACCAGCACGGGCCGGCCGAGGGCGGGCGCCTCCTCCTGGATCCCGCCCGAATCGGTGAGGATCACCGCCGCACGCTGCATCAGCGCCACCATTTCCGGCATAGCCGAGCGGGCTCGATCAGCCGCACGGCCGGGCTGGCCGGCGAGCGCCGAGGCCACCGGCTGCGCGCACCGCCGGGTTCGGGTGGAGGGGCCAGACGATCTCCACATCGCCGCGCGCGGCCAAGGCGACAAGGCCCGCAGCAGATTCCGGCAAGGCCGGAGCCGAAGCTCTCCCGCCGGTGCGCCGTGACCAGGATCAGCCGGCGCGAAGGGTCGAGGGCAGGCAGGGCGCGCGCCACCGACGCCCTGAGCGCCGGGTCGGTCGCAAGACGGTCGGCCACCGCGAGCAACGAGTCGATCCCCGTGTTGCCGGTGACCACGATCCGCCCGCGGCGTGCGTACTCCCTTCGCAGGTTTTCCGCCGCGCCCTCGGTCGGGGCGAACAGCAGGTCGGCGAGGGCATCGACCGCCACGCGGTTGAACTCCTCCGGCCAGGGCCGGGCAGGGTCGAAGGAGCGCAGACCCGCCTCGACATGGCCGAGGGGCACGCGGGCGTAGAAGGCCGGCAAGCGCCGCGCCCAGCGTCGTCGTCGTGTCGCCGTGCACCAGCACGAGGTCTGGCCGGGTCTCGGCGATCACCTCGGCGACGCCGGTCAACACCCGCGCGGTCAGCCCAGGGAGCGACTGCTCCGGCGTCATCAGCGCGAGGTCGCGATCGGCGGCGCGGCCGAACAGGTCGAGCACCGGCGAGACGAGATCGCGATGCTGCCCCGTCAGGCAGACGAGGACGCGGAACCGCGCCCTTGCCGTCAGGGCGGCGACCACCGGCAGCATCTTGATCGCCTCCGGCCTCGTGCCGAAGACGACGAGGACGGTCCGGCGCGCGGCGGCATCGCTCATCGGCCGACCGCTTGGGCGAGCCGGCGATGCAGCCCGACCGGGTCGAGCTCCGAGGCGGCAGGGGCGGCCGCGGCGGGGGCGATCGTCCAGTCGGTGCGGTCGAACGGCGCGCCGAGGGCGGAGAAGGCGCGCGGCAAGGCCGGCGGGTGGTCGCCGTAAAGGCAGAGCACCCAAGGTCTCGAGCCGGCCTCGAGCGCGGCGACGAGGCGTTCCAGCATCGCATCCGTCCGGGCAAGCCCGGCAAGCCAGCCGGCCAAGCGTCGGCCCTCGGGCAGATCGGCCGGGGCCGACCAGCCGAGAGCGCTGTCGCGCTCGGGGTAGGGCCCGTGGTTCTCGATTGTGATGAGAAAAAGGAAGAGTGGGCGGTCGGCCTCCGCGATCAAACGGCAGGCGAAGTCGGCCAGCGCGAGGTCCGGAACGAAGCGCCCGTGCGTGGGGCGAGGAAAGGCGCGCGCATCGAGGAAGCTCGCGAAGCCGAGCGCCGGCATCACTCGGTCGCGGCGGAAGAACGAGCCGGCGAAGGGATGAACGCAGACCGTTCGCCAGCCTGCGGCGGCGAGGCGCCAAGCAAGCGAGGGCACGGGCGAGCGGGCGAAGGCGGCGTAGGGGTTGAAGGCGTCGAGCCCGACCTCAGCCTCGCCGAGTCCCGTCAGCACGCTGAACTCGGTGCGCATGGTGTTCGCTCCGAACCCGCGCACGCGGAACGTCCCGCCTGCACCATGGCGCCGAAGCCGATCGAATGCCGGCAGGGCGGACGCTGCGAGCCCAGGCACCACCCGAGCGGGGTCGCAGAAGCTCTCGGCCTGAACAAGCACGAGGTGGGGAGGCTCTGGCGGCGGTCGGATCGCAGGTGGCGCGGGGAGGGCGGCGCGTCGGGAGGCCCGTTCGCGGCACGCGCGCAGGCCGTGGCCGGCGAGGGTGGCGAACAGCCCGAAGCGGGCACTGTCCTGCGCCGCGCCGGCGAAGGGCAGGCGCGACGCCGCCGAGGCCGCAAGCAGAGCGGCGCTGAGCCCCGCGCCGCCAAGGACGGCGCGCTCGACCCCCGCGAGTGACGGCGCCTCGGCCAGCAGCGCCGCCGCCACACCGATGGGGACGAGGGCGCCGAGCCCGACCGCCCATGGCGGAGCGAACGGGAGGTAGAGGCGGGGAAAGGCGACGACCTGCCAAGCGAGGGCATGATCGGTGAAGACGAGCGTCTCGCCGAGGACGGCGCGCTTGACCCTGGCGAGCAGCGCAAGGCCTAAGGCAAGGGCGGCGACCGCAAGGCCCGAGGCCACGGGCCGGGCCGTCACTGCCGCTGCCAGCGCCCAGGCCGCTGCCGGCAGCGACCAGTCGATGGCGATCGCGGCGACAGACTGCCTCGCCTCCATCTGCCGCGCCGCCGCCCAGCCGGCGGAGACGAGCGCGAGGCCCACCCAGGCGTCGGTCACGGCGGCTCGACGGTGAAGCGGAAGCCGCGCGCGATCGCGTCCGCTGCGCCCTTCGGCAACAGGGGAAGCACGGCAAGGCCGATCACGAGCGGGGCCGGGAACGCGACCGACCGTTCGCCGCGCTCGATCCCCCGCCCGATGCGATCCGCCGCGCGCTCCAGGGACCAGCGAAACGGCTTGGCACCGCGGAAGCGGCGTTCCATGGCGCTGTCGAAGAACCCCGCCGAAACCACCGTCACCGCGACACCCTCTGGCGCCAGCCTCGCGCGCAGAGCCTCGCCATACCGTTCGGCTGCCGCCTTGGAGGCGGCGTAGCCAGGAGCGGAAGCCAGCCCGATCCGGGCGGCGAGCGAGGCGATGATGGCGATCCGCCCGGCGCGGCGCGCGCGCATGCCAGGGATCAGGGGGGCGATGGTGTTCACCACGCCGATCGCGTTCGCGGCGATCTGCCGGCGGGTTTCCTCGGCTGTCTCCATCGTCCCGCCGGGCCGCTCGCCGTAGGAGACGCCGGCGTTGGCCACCACCGTTCCGACCGGCCCAAACGCTTCGACCTCAGCCAGGAAGTCCGCCATGGCCTCGGCGTCGGCCACATCGACTGACGCGGGCCACGACCTCGGCTCCGCCCGCGCGACAGGCGGCGACGACGGCGGCGAGGCGGGCCGGGTCGCGTCCAGTCAGGGCGAGGCGCCGGCCGGGCTCCGCCCAGCGCCGGGCGAGGGCGGCGCCGAGCCCCGAGGAGGCGCCAGTGACGACGACGCTCCCGGCAGGTAGGCTCACGACGTTGAAGCGGCAGCCTCGCGGGCAACGAGCAGGCTCGCACCGCGCTCGATCCGCTCCACAGCCTCCGCCACGCCGCGGGCGATGCCGTTCGGTGTGTAGAAGGAGCCGTTCAGCTGCGAACGGGCGATCACGACCCGGCGGAAGGCAAGCAACAGGTGACGGTTCGGCCGCTCCGGCTTGGTCCAGAAGCGGTCGAGCCCCGATCGGTGGGTGAGCCCCGGGAGATCGTAGATCGCGTAGCCGAGAGCGACCACCGGCCGGTGATGCAGGAGAGCGGAGAAGCCGACCGTGCTGTTCACCGTGACGACGGCGCGGGCATGTTCAAGCAGCGTGGGCAGATGCCCGCCATCGACGGTGAGCACGCGATCCGCCACGCCGAAGCGGCGCGCCGTCCGCGCCACGACGCTGGCCCAGCGCGTCATGCCGTTGTCGAGCGGGTGGACCTTGACCAGGAGGGCAAGGTCGGGGGGCGAATAGGCGGCGAAGCTTTCCAGAACGTGCTCGATCGCGGGAGCAAGCCGGCCAAAGGGAGAATGGCGGCGAATCTGCACGTCGCCGTCAAGCTGAAGGGGAAAGAGGACGAAGGGCCGCCCGGAGGCGAGGAGCCGCCCGATGACGAACTTCGCCAAAGCGCGAACCAGCGGCCTCCCCGCCAGACGGGGCAGCCAGCCACACGCCACCTCCTGGAAGAAGGGCCAGGGCCGGTGATGGCGATAGTGCGGGAACTCCGCCCCCTGACCGAGATTGGCGGCGTGGTAGCGGACCTCGTCGCGCACTCTCAGCGCCATGCCGCCGGCGACGGCCTCGCCCTCTCCACGGTCGGGCAAGAGCGCGCCTTCGAGGAGGATCGCGCGCGGGTCGCGGGGCAGGCGCGACTGCGCGTTCGTGCCGCCGCACTCCAGTGTGATCCAGTTCGGCCGCAGATAGCCTTCCTCGAACACCCAGGGCCGCACGCCGGCCCGGCGCGCCACCGCAAGCGCCGCCTCGTGCAGGGGCCGCGCATCGCCGAACATCACGAGATCGGTCACGCCGAGGCGGTCGAGGGTGGCGGCGAGGAAGCCGGGCCAGTGGTCGGCCGGCTCGCGGAAGTCGATCCCTCCCGGCAGGGGCCAGAACAGCCGGTCGCCGCGGCAGAAATTGATGCGGTGCACGGCATGCCCGCGCGCCGCGAGCGCTGCGCCGAGAGCGGCAAAGAAGGGGCTTGCCACGCCCTGCAGGACGAGGATTGAGCGCCTGCCGGCGCGGAGGATCGCCGACGCGTTCACGCACCCCTCCTGGCGAACAGGCGGGCGTTCAGCCGAGCAAGCCAAGGCCGCGGCGCGACCGCGTCTGCAGCGCGATGGGCGAACCGAGCCACCACCCGTTCCGGCGGACAGGGCAGAAGTGTCACCGGGTCGAGATAGCGCGGGTAGAGGATGAGGGCGGCCGCGACGAGGGCGTCGAGCGACAGGCGGCGCCCCCGCGCCGGCAGCGGCAGGCGGTCCTCGGTCAAGCCCCAGCCGGCGTAGAACGGCGCGCCCCAGCACACCACCCGCACGCCGCGCAAAAGCGCCTCGAACCCGGCGAGCGAGGTCATGGTGTGCACCTCGTCGACCGCGCTCAACAGGTCGGTGATGGAGAGCCCTGTCGCATCGGCGTCGGCGTATCGACGCACGACGGTCGGGTCGACGGCACCGGGCCTGAGCCCCGCAGCCACGTCCGGGTGAGGCTTCCAGATCAGGAAGGCCTCCGGTCGCGCAGCGCGCACCGCCTCGAGCAACGCCGCGTTCGTGCGCACCACGCGGGCGCCGTGGCGGACAGAGGCGTCGTCCTCGACTTGGCCCGGGATCAGAACGCGCAGCCTGTCCGTCGGCCATTCAGGCGGCACAGCTCGGCTGCCGGCGAGGTTGTACTTGCTCACCCCGCCGGCGACGATCGCCTCGCGCAGGGCCCTTGCCCGGCTCAGCAGAGCGGGCGGGAAGTCGGCTTTGGCGAGCAGGCATTCGAGATCGGACGGCCGGTCGGGGTCGTAGTGGATCCCTCGCCGATCGAGGACGAGCGAGGCGGCGGGCACGAGGCCGGCGCCGAGCCCGGCCGAACGGATGAAGCCGTCCTCCAGGCGAAGCAAAGGGATCCCGGCGCGGCGGGCGTCCTCCTCGAGGCCCTCCGGCTCCCGGCTCGCCCAAACGATCAAGCGGGCACCGCTTCGCCGCGCGCATCGGATCGCGCGGGCAGGGTTGCTGGCGAACCGCACCGGTCCGCCGCCGAAACCGAGGAAGGCGCGCACACGGCGCCGCTTCCACGGCGAGATGCCGAGGCAGACCGTGGGGCCGCGGTTCGCCGCCGCCGTGTCGCGCCAGAGGGCGAGCGTCTCTGCCGTCTCTTCGAATCCCGTCGCCTCGCCGGTGAACGGGTCGACGTAACGGCAGGCGAGAAGCCAAGCGGCGGCAAACAGGTGTTCCGGCGTGCGGCGTCGCGTGCGGCGGGTCAGAGCGAGCGTATCCTCGGTCAGTCCCCAGCCGGCGTAGAATGGCAGGCCGAAGCAGCGCACGGGGATGCCCGCCAGCGCTGCCTCCGCCCCGAGCTGGCTGGTGACGACATAGACCTTCCGCGCCCCCTCGAGCAGCGCCCACGGGTTTACGGCGTCGGAGAGGATCTCGACGTTGCGCCCTCGCGCCTGCTCAAGGTAGCCGCGTCGCCTGCCGGACGCGACGTCGGGGTGGAGCTTGACCAGGATCCGCTGGCCCGGGTTCTCGCTCCGCGCCGCCTCGAGCATGCGGGCGAAGCTTGCTGCATCGGCGAGGCCGTGCGCGATCGAGGCATCGCCAACCGTCTGGTCGACGACAAGGACGAAGCCTCCCCTCAAGCGGCGCGCAAGCGCCCCCTCCGGCATCGGCGCGTCATTGTATTTGGAGAGGCGGCGCGCGATCAGGGTGCGCAGACCCGCCCGGGCGCGGGCGAGCAGGTCAGGCGTCTCCCACCCTTCGCTCGCGAGCAGGCGTTCGATCAGCGAGGGGCGGGCAGCATCGTAGTAGACGCCGACCGGGTCGACGGTGAGCGAGAGCGGCGCATCGCCGGCGAGGCCGGGACGGAGCGAGCGGAGGAAACCGTCCTCCAAGGCGATGTAGGGCAAGCTGCGTCGGGCGGCGAAGCGTCGCGCGCCCCGGCTGCGCGGCTTGAGCCCCCAGCCTGCGACCGAATCGACCCGGGCGAACGGGCGGAGCGGAACGATCGCCTCAGCCTCCGGCAGGAAGGCAGCCAAGTGCGGCACATGCCGCAACCGGCGTGACGCGATCCCGACCCGTCCGAGTCGCTCGAGCTGCAGGGGGCCAGACGCGCTCGCGGCAAACGGGCGGTTCGACCAAAGGACGCTCACCGGTTGGACCCGTTTCGGGTTCGCCGCCGTCGATCACGCGATCGTCCTCAAACGCTACCTAAGGTTTCTAGCCTGCATGAACCATTTGTCCTAGTGGTTGTATGCGACGTCGAGCTGCCCTGGAGGGGAACTGCTGCGGAACGATGAAGGTCAGACGACCCGTTCTCGTCTGTGTGGCGATCGCGGGCCTGGGCGGCTGCGCCCAGACGGCGGGGTTCTGGCCCGGGTTTCGCGGCGGCGGGCCACCCCCCACCGCCACCACCCCTGCCGTTCCGGCCGATCCGGTGCTCGCCTTCGCCGGCAGCGCCAACCCCGGGGCGGCCGGCACCGTCGCCACATCAGACGGTGTGAGGCAGGTGCGGCTCGTGCGCAGCTACCATGCGGCAAGCGGCCGAGAGTGCCGCGAAGTCGCTGTTGAGAGACCGGGCGGGGCGGAGGAGCGGCGGCTTGCCTGTGCCGCCTCGGGCGGCTGGGAATGGGCCGCGCCGCTGATCACGGGCCATCCCGCCGGCGCGGCGAGATGACCGAACACCCCTCCGCCCTGCGCCCGCCGAGCCTGCTCGATGGCGCGGGGGTGCAAGCCCGGGTGGTCGGCGCCCTGATCCTGCGCGAACTGAAGACCCGGTTCGGGCGAAGCAGGATCGGCTATCTCTGGGCCGTCATCCAGCCTGCCTTGGTGATTGCTGCGATTGCCGTGATTTTCACCGTCATCGGCGGCGACCTCCGCCGCGGCCTCCCGACCGCCTCTTTCCTCGCCACCGGCTTCATCCCGTTCAAGCTCTTCATGAGCGTGCTCGAGCGGGCACGCGGCGCGGTCGAAGGCAACCGCGGCCTCTTGCTCCACCCGCGCATAACCACCCTCGACATCATTGTGGCGCGCACCCTGCTTGAGGGCGCGACATTCCTGGTCGTGCTCGCCGTGCTCGGTGGCGGCATCGTGGCCTTTGCGTTCGATGAGCCTCCCGTCTCGCCGCTCGGCCTCGTCGCCGACCTCGGGCTGGCCATGCTGCTCGGCTTCGGGGTCGGGCTCGCGGTCGGTGCGGCGGCGATCGTCGTCTCCTCGGTCGAACGCGTCGTCTCGGTGATCAACAACCTCCTGTTCTTCCTCTCCGGCGTCTTCTACCTGCCTGAGTCCCTCCCCTCCGAGATCCGCGACCCTCTCTTGCTCAACCCCATCTTGCACATCACCGAATTCGCGCGCCTTTCCTGGTATGGGGCATGAAGCCTTCCCCTCGCACGGCTCGCTCGGCTATGTCCTGTGGTGGATCGCAGCCGCGGCCTTTCTCGGTTTGGCGGCGGAACGGGCCACGCGGCCCATGATCAGGAACGAGTCGTGATCGTCCTTGAGAACGTGACCAAGCGTTACCGCACGCGGGAAGGCTGGCGCGTGGTGCTGGACGGTGTTTCGGCGACGTTCCCGGCTGGGCGAAACATCGGCATCCTCGGCAAGAACGGGGCGGGCAAATCGACCTTGATCCGACTGATCGCCGGTGCCGAGCATCCCGATCGCGGGAGGATCCGGCGGGGGATGCGCGTGTCCTGGCCGCTCGGCTTCGCCGGCGGCTTTCAAGGGAGCCTCACCGCACGCGACAATGTCCGCTTCGTCTGCACGGATCTACGGCGCGGATTGGCGCCGTGTGCTCGACCAAGTGGAGGATTTCGCCCAACTTGGGCCCTATCTCGACATGCCGGTCTCCACCTATTCGGCAGGCATGCGGGCGCGGCTCTCGCTGGGACTGAGCCTGGCGATCGAGTTTGACTGCTACTTGGTCGATGAACTGCCCGGCGTTACGGATGTGCGGCTGCGGCAGAAATACACAGCGATCATGCAGGCGCGCCGAACGCGCTCCTCGATGATTCTCGTTTCGCACAGCCCGGCCGCCATCCGCCAGACCTGCGACGCGGCAGCGGTGCTGCATAGGGGACGGCTCGTGCTGACGGAGAACGTCGAGGCGGCGATCGCCTTCTACGGGTCCTTGTGATGGACGGCGGCGCGGCCGACGAAGGGCGGGGGGCAAGGCCGGCCGCTGGCCCGCGGTCGGATGACGCCGGGGGGGCCGACCGCACGACGCCAGCCGTTCTCGGCAGCGGACGGCGACGGTTCCGCGCCGGCCGGTGAGGGTGGGGCCAGGCCGGACCCTTCGGCCGCGCCGGCCAAGGCGGAAGCGGGGTACGAAGCGGGCGCGGCGGAAGGTGGCGGCGTGCCCCCTCTGCGCCGGCCGGCCGCGTCGTCGCAGCGAGCCGAGGAGGTCCCCGCGCGCCTTGGCCCGCCGCATCGCCCCCGCGCTCCGTCCCCAGAGCCAACGCGCCACTCAGGACATGCCGGGCATCGTGGCGGGCAGGGTCCGCGCCAAGGCGGGGCACTGCCCAACCGATCCGCTCAGCTTCACGCCGACGAAGGGCTGATGCAGCCGCCGGCGCTGCGCCTGCAGAGGCAGACCGAAGCGGCGGGTCCGGCGACAGCAGCGGCGGCGCGCCCGCCTCACGCCGTGCCGAGGTGGTCGCCGCCGCAGCCTCCGCCGCCGCTCGAGCCTCCCGCCTGGGCGACGGTACCGGACCGACCGCTTGTTCCGGAGCGGCGGAGGTCGCGCGGCCTGTTCTTCACCCTTTTCGTCATCCTTCCCACACTCATCGGCGTAGCCTTCGCTTACGGCATCGCCGCCGATCTCTACGTCTCCGAGACCCGCTTTTTCGTGCGCGGCCAGAAACCGCCCGCCCCGCCGAGCCTGCTTTCGGGGCTGCTCGGCCAGGTCGGGCTCGCCCCCAGCCATGAGGAGGCCTTCTCCGTCCGCGACTTCGTGCACAGCCATGATGCGGTCGCGGGGCTGCTGCAGCGGCTCGACCTGCGGGCGCTCTACCGACGCCCCGAAGCCGACTTCGTGAACCGTCTCGAGGCGGACGCCTCGATGGAGCGCTTGGTGCGCTACCATCGCGACATGGTCGAGGTGCGCCACGACACCGCGTCGGGCCTGACCACCATGCGGGTCTTCGCGTGGCGGGCGGAGGACGCGAAGGCGATTGCGGAGGCCTTGCTCGAGCAGTCCGAGGCCCTCGTCAACCGCTTCAGCGAGCGGGCGATCGAGGATTCCTTGCGTCTCGCCCGCGCCGAGGTTGCAGCCGCCGAGGCTCGCGTCGCCGAGGTTCGCGCCAGGCTGACAGAATTCCGCGACCGCGCCCGCGAACTCGATCCCGGGCAGGCCGGGGCTGCCGTGCTCGCCCTCGTCGCCGCGCTCGAGGGCCAGCTCGCTCAGGTGCGGGCGGAAATCAGCGAGGCCTCCGCCTTCATGCGCCCCGACAACCCCCGCCTCGTCTCGCTGCGCGCGCGGGCGGCAGCGATCGAGGAGCAGGTCGCGCGCGAACGCGGCCGCCTGACGGGCGCCTCCGGCGCTCTGGCCCCCGTGATCGCCGAGTACGAGCAGCTTCAGCTCGCCCGCGAGTTTGCCGATCGCGCGCTTGCCTCCGCCCTGACCAGTCTGGAGCAGGCGCGGATCGAAGCGCAGCGCCAGCAGATCTACCTCGTGCGCGTGGTCGAGCCTCAGCTCGCCGAAGAGGCCCTCTATCCGCGCCGATGGCTGATCGTGCTCGGCACCGCAGCCGGCTCGCTCCTGCTCTATGGCATTGGCGTGCTGGTGGTTGCCGGCATTCGCGATCACATCACCTGAGGAACGAGGCAAGGGGAATGCACGGCCTGCGCGTCGTCGGCCTCGGTTTCGTTGCGGCAGCCGCGCTCAGCTGTCTCGCACCCGCCTCGGCGCAGGCCCCGCAGCGCGTGCCGTCGCTCGGGCCGATGGCGCCCGCCTTCGTCGCGCCGGGGCAGCGCACGCTGACGCGGCCGGGCGAGGCAACCGCGGCGGAGGGCGCGATCGCCGCGCCGCACGCGCTCGGCCAGCCTGCCCCTGCCCTTCGCCAGCGTCGCCCCTTCGGCGCTCAGATCTTCGACGGGGCGGTCGCGCCGACGGGCGACGGACCGAACCCGGACTATCGAATCGTGCCCGGCGACCAGATCGCGATCCGGATCTGGGGCGCGACCTCGGCCACCATAACCGCCCCTGTCGATCTCGACGGCAACGTGTTCCTTCCCGACATCGGCCCCATGAAGGTGGCCGGACTTCGGGCGGCCGACCTGCAGGCGGCGGTCGCCGAGCGCGTCCGGCAGGTCTATCCTGCCAATGTCGAGGTGTATGCGACTTTCCTCGGCGCGCGGCGGATTGGCGTCTTCGTCACCGGCTTCGTCGTCCGCCCAGGCCGCCACCTTGGCTCGGCCCAGGATTCGCTGCTCGACTTCCTGATCCGGGCCGGCGGGGTCGATCCTGCGCGCGGCTCGTATCGCGACATCGTGGTCCAGCGTCGCGGCCGCGCCATCGCCCAGGTCGATCTTTACCGCTTCCTGATCGACGGGCATCTGCCAAGGGTCGAGCTCGCTGAGGGCGACACCGTGGTGGTCGGGCGGCAACGCGGCCTCGTCGAGGTCGAGGGGGCGGCGCGCAACGACTATCTGTTCGAGCTGCCGAACCGACCTGCCTTCATCGGCCGGGAGCTCATCGACCTCGCCCGTCCGCTGCCTTCGGCCACGCATGCGGTGATCGTAGGCACCCGGGCTCAGCAGCCCTTCAGCCGATACGTGTCGCTCTCCGCTCTCGCCCAGGAGCAGCTGCGCGACCAGGACCGGGTCATCTTCCTTGCCGACGCCCCGGCCGGAACGGTCACCGTCACCGTCGAGGGCAGCCGGATCGGCCCCTCCGTCCTCATTGCCGATCGCGGCACCACGCTCACCGCCGCGCTCGACTACATCGCCGTCGACCCGCGCCTCGCCGATACCGCCAACATCTCGATCCTCCGCCGCAGCGTCGCCCAGCAGCAGAAGCGGGCGATCCAGGAGGCGCTCAATCGGCTCGAGCGGGCGCTCTTCCTCGGCACCGCCGTGACGGAGGGCGAGGCGGCGATCCGCGCCGCCGAAGCGCGGCTCGTCGCCGACTTCATCGCGCGCGCGCGCGAGATCGAACCGGAAGGACGGCTCGTGGTCGCTGACCCGCCTGGGCGGATCGCGCCGATCCGGCTTGAGGACGGCGACGTGATCCTGATCCCCGACCGCAGCGAGACCGTGCTCGTCTCGGGCGAGGTCCAAGTGCCGCAGGCGGTGATCTGGCGGCGGGGCGCCACGGTCGCGGACTACGTGGCGCGCGCTGGCGGCTACGGGCCACGCGCCAGCACATCCGAGGTCCTCATCCGCCGCGCCAACGGCCAGCTCGAACTCGATCCCAGCGTCGACATCCGGCCCGGCGACGAGATCATCGTCATGCCGGAGATCCAGACCAAGTACTTTCAGATCGCCAAGGACATCACCCAGATCCTCTTCCAGATCGCGGGTGCGGTGCGCATCTTTAGTCTGCGTTCCAACTGACCCCGCAGTCCGCTCAGCCGCGCCACATGCGACGGAGGACGTTCCGGCCGCGCCAATGATGCGAAAGCGCCGCGGCGGCATGGCCGAGGACGAGCATGCCGAAGGCCGAGACCAGGGCGAGGTGGATGAGGCGAAGCTGGCCATAAAGCGCGTCGCTCGGGGCGAGGAGGTGCGGCACCGGAACGATGCCGAACAGCAAGGTCGGCACTGCCGCCGGCGCGGCCGAGGCGGCGAGCCACCCGGAGAGCGGGACGAGGAGGAGCAGGGCGAACAGCGTGGCCTGCACGGCGAGGGCGGCCCGGTGCTGCCAGCGCGGGATCGCCGCCTCGCCCGGCGGGCGGCCGCGGATCAGACGCAGCGCGATCAGCGCGACCGCGCAGCCGAACACGACGAGACCGAGGCTCTTGTGCACCTGGTAAAGAAGGAACTTGGCGAGGAGCGCGGCGAAAGGGACCGCGACCATGGCAAGGCCCGCAAGCGCCGTCAGCGCGACCAGCGCGGCAATCGTCCAGTGCAGGCGTCGCTGCGCGGGGCTCCAGGCGAGGGGGGGCTCAGCCGCCATCCGGCACCTCCAGGCGGAGGCGGATGTCGAGCCGCACACGGTCGGAGAGCAGAAGCCGGTCGGCCACCATGCCGAAGGCGGAGCGGCTGACGGTGGCCCAAGCGACCACGTCGGCGGTGTCGATCCCGCGCTCGGGATCGCGCCTGCGTTCCGTCAGACGCGCCTCGAGCCGGACCGGATTGGTCACGCCGCGAAGCGTCAGCAGGCCGTCGATCAGGAAACGGTCCGGCGCGGCGACGGAGACAGCCTGGCTGACAAAGCGCGCGGTCGGATGGGCCGCGCTGTCGAAATAGGCCGGCGAGCGGATCAGCTCGCGCTGTTCGGCCAGAGGAAGGTCGACTTCCGCCGTCGGAACGACGACGTCGATCGCGGTCGCCTCCGGGCGGCGGGGATCGAGCCTGAGGTCGCCTGAGAAGCGCAGGAAGCGGCCGCTGACCGAAAACAGCCCGAGCACGGAGACGGCGAAGGCGATGGAGCCGAAGCGCTCGTCGATCCGGTACGACGACGCAGCGGCCCGAGGCGAGGGAACGAAGGCCAAGCCCAGGGCGCAGATCAGCCCTCGTCGTCCGACAACGCGCGGTGCCGTCAGCACCTCCTCTCCCCCAAGCCGTTCTCCACCCCAGTTCGCCTCGGCCGAGGGGTTGCGAAGGGGGCCTCACGGATGCGTGTCGCTGGCAGCGATTGCCGCGCCGCGTCCCGACCGGTTCTCGAACAGCACGAACCAAGCGGGCGGAGGCGGGGCCGCGGCCGGTGCGGCGACGAGCCGGCCGTCGGCCCCGGCCGGCAGCAGGACGAGCCGCACCGCATCGCCGAGATTGCCGCCGATCGCCTCGACCACGCCCTCGCGCACCCCGACCACGACGTCGCAGTGCATCGGCATCGGCCGCCCCGCCTCGGCGGCGCGATGCTCCGGGCGGGCATAGCGGCCGCGGGCGGCGTCCCTGGTCGCGCACAGGAGGTCGCCCGGCTGGGGCGCGCGCGCATTCGGCGGGTGGGGGGCGAAGGGGGCGCGGCCTGGGAAACGGGCGTGACGCGCGATCAGGTGGTCGACGAGAACCCAGTGCGCCTCGCTCGACGGCGCATCCGTCGCGTCATAGCCGGCCGAGCGGAGCAGGAAGGAGAGGAAGGCCGCGCTCCAGGGCCGGTCGGTCCAGGGGGCGGCCTCCGGCACCATGCCGGACTGGAGCAGGCGCAGCCGCGTGCGGTTTCGCGCCAGCACGTCGCCCTGGCCCGGGACCGCCGACCAGTAGGCGATGAGGGCGGGGAAGGCCTGCTCCTCCTCTTCGGTCCGGGCGGGCAAGGCGGGCGCGCCGGCGACTGTCCCCGTGTGGTCGGTGAACTGCCGTCCCCACTCCTCCCACTCGGCGAGCGCGATCCGCACCAAGCGTTCCCGGGCGGAGGCAGGGTAGAGGATGGGCGGCTCCTCCGCAGCCGGCGGAGGGACGGCACAGGCGGCGAGGGCGAAGGCCACGATTACGCCCCGAAGCTGCGCCAGCGTCGACGGGCGCTCAGCGATGCCCATGGTGACGGAGAGGGAGTGGCCGATGAACCGTCTGATGCGGGCCATGCCTTGGGCCGCGGCCGTGTCGGCCTGGCTGCTCGGCGGGTGCGTGCAGGCGCCCGGCACGCCGCCCGAACGCGGCCTCGCGTACGGCGATCTGTTCGGGGTTGCGATCACGACGGAGCCGGTCGCCACCTCGATCGCGTCTGCGTCCTACTTTCTGCGATCGCCCGGCGCCCTGAAGGGACGGCCGGCGCTCGCCGCCCAGGTGGCCGCGCAATACGAGTTCGCCGCCCACGAGCTGGAAGGGCTGCGCTTTGTCGGGCTCAGCCCGCTGACGCAGATCCTGATGCGCCAGGGGCGGGAGGAGCTGCGGGGGATCCTTGGCGTGCGGAGCGGACGCCGAGCCGGACGTGGTGATCCGGCCGCTGGTCGCTGCCGCCGGGGCGCTGGCGCGGGAGGATCGCGCCGCGGCGGAGGCCGCCCTGCGCGCCCCGATTTTCGTCAGACCGCCGGCCGAGGTGCTGGCGACTCTCGCCGACATGCCGCCCACCATCAGGGCCGGACGGGCCGCCGCCTTCGCCGAGAGCCAGCTCAACCGGCCGGATGGGGATCATCGGCGGCTCCCGTTCTGAGACCGGCCCGCCTCCGTCTCTCACCGCACCTCCTCGCCCGGATAGACACCCCACATCGCCGCCCGCGGCAGAAAGCCGCGCCGTCCCTGCACCTCGACCTCGCACCAAGCGGACGCGGCCTCGCAGCGTCGGATCACGCCGAGCACGCCCGCTCCAAGCCGCGCCACCGCGGGCGAGCGCTCCGAGGCCTCGCGGTGCAGCGTGTGCGTGCCGGCCCGCACGATGAAGGTGCGCCGACCGGAAAGCCTCGCCTGCTGCACCCAGCCTTCCACCCCGTCCATGTCGCGCACGCGCCGCCACGTGTCGGACTCGTGCAGGATTTCCACCGGCAGGCCTGCCCGCTGGTAAGTCCATTCGACGGGAAAACGCGTCCCCGGCCCGGCGCGGAGGTTGATTTCGGACCGGCCGAGGCTGGCGAAGCGCGGCAGAGGCAGCCCCGTGACGGGGCCGCGGCTGAACGCGGGCGGGGCCGAGGGGGCGGGCGCGGCGGCAGGCGGGCTCGGCGGCAGCGGCGCCGGCGGCGGTTGGAGGGGAGCGGCACGCTCGGCAGGCCAGGGCGGGGGCAGAGGAAGCGCGGCGGTTCGACGCGTCTCGGCCGCCAGAGGGTGCGACAGCACGACCAGGACCAGCAGGGCCGGCAGCATGGCTCCCCTCTGCCAAGCCACGTCGCGCCGTGTCAAAGCGTGATGATCTGACCGCCCTCGGTCTCGGCGAGGAAGGTGACCACGCCGGCGACCTCGCCGTTGAGGGCCGGGTCGAGCTGCTCCGCCCGCAGTCCCTCGCCCTTGAGCCCCGCCTCGCAGACGATCAGCCGCACGCCAAGTTCGCCCGCCGAGGAGAGGAGTTCGGCGAACCCTGCCACCCCTCTCTCGCGCAGGAAGGAATCGCGGGCGAGCGCGCCCTTCGGCCCTCCGATGCCCGTGGCTTCCAGAGCAGCCCAGCCCGGCGTGCCGTCCGCTGCCGGGCCGAGGAAGGCGCGGCAGCCGCCGCCGGTGGCGAACAGGATCACCGGCCGGCCGACCGAGGCGGCGGCGGTGGCGAGCACAAGCGCGTAGTGGGCGCGCTCGTAGGTGCCGGAGATCAGCAGGATGCCCAGTGGCACCGGCCCGGTTTGGGTCGGCAGGGTGGGCAAGGGGAGGTCGAACAGGCTCATGCCGGACAGGCGGGCTCGGGACGGGTGGCGTGGCCGGAAAGGTCGCGGATCGTGGCGTGTTCGCCGCAGAGCGCGCAGGCGGGATCGCGTCGCAGCCGAACGGTGCGGAACGACGCCGCGAGCGCATCCCACAGAAGGAGGCGCCCCGACAACCCCTTGCCGATGCCGAGCAAGTTCCTTCAGCGCCTCCGTCGCCTGCAAGGCGCCGAGAACGCCCGTCACCGCGCCGAACACGCCCGCTTCCGCGCAACTCGGCACGAGACCCGGCGGCGGCGGCGACGGGTGCAGGCAGCGGTAGCAGGGGTGCGGCGGGCCGAGATGCGACTTGAAGGTGGAGATCTGGCCCTCGAAGCGAAGCACCGCCGCCGAGACGAGCGTGCGCCCGGCGAGGTGGCAGGCATCCGCCACCAGGAAACGGGTGGCGAAGTTGTCCGACCCGTCCAGCACGACGTCGTAGCGCGAGACGAGGTCGAGGGCGTTCGCCGGGCTGAGGCGTGCCCGGTGCGGCTCCACCCGCACCTCCGGATTGAGGGCGCGGATGCGCTCGGCGGCACTCTCCACCTTCGGCCGGCCGAGGGCGGCGGTGTCGTGCGCGATCTGCCGCTGCAGGTTGGAAAGATCGACCACGTCGTCGTCGATCACGCCGATCGTGCCCACCCCGGCGGCGGCGAGGTAGAGCAGGGCCGGCGAGCCCAAGCCCCCCGCGCCGATGACGAGCACGCGCGAGGCAAGCAGCTTCGCCTGGCCGATCCCGCCGATCTCGGGCAGCAGGATGTGGCGGGCGTAGCGCCGGATCTGGTCCTCGGAGAACTCCATCAGGCCTCAGAGATGGCCATGGATCGCGCCCGCCGTCACCCCCTGTGGCAGAAGGCTTGCGCCCCGCGCGGCGAGGAGCGGGGCCAGCACGTCGGTGATGCCGGCGATCAGGATCTGCACGCCGACTGCGAGAAGAAGGAAGGCCGCAAGCCGGGTGAGGACGCGCGTGCCCGTGGCACCGAGCCGGCGCGCGATCGCCGGAGCATAGGCGTAGGCGGCGAGAATGGTCAGCGCCATCGCCGCGCAGGCCGCGGTGGCGCCGAGGGCGAAGGAGGCGAGCAAGCCGGGGTCGGCGGGCCGCGTCGCACCGAAGGCGATGCAGACCGCGATGGTCCCCGGGCCGGTGGTGAAGGGCAGGGTGAGCGGGAAGAAAGCGGCCTCGTCGCCGATCGTGCGCGAGGCGGCCTCGTCGCGCTTGCGCTCCTCGCGCTGTTCCGGCGCCGAAAGGAGATTGAAGGCCCAGAGCGAGAGCACGAGCCCCCCCGCGATGCGCACCGCGGCGAGGCTGATGCCGAACAGCGCGAGGATGGCCGACCCCGCCCAGGTCGCGACCAGCATCACGATCAGCGAGTAGAGCGCGACCCGGCGGGCGAGCCGCGCGGCAAGGGCCCGCTCCGCCCCGGCTGTGGCCTCGTTGAAGATGAAGGCGCCGGCGATCGGGTTCACGATCGAGAAGAGCGCCGGGTAGACGAGAAGGAACGTCTCCAGCGCCTGCCGGCCGAAAAGCGTCGTGTCGAACACGGGCGGCCCCCGTGCGCCGCGACAACCGCCCGCGCTTAGGCGTCAGCGCGCGGTGACGCCGACGAGCCGGCCGATGGTGTCGTTCCACATCCGGATGCAGTCGCCTCCGCAGCGGCGGGCGAACTCGGGCAGCACCGCCTCCTCGAAGGCGCGCTTGCGCAGCGCCTCGTCGGCCGCGGTGAGCGGAACGAGGCGCATCGACGCCGGCTGGCCCTCGGGGCAGGGGCCCGTGCCGGTGTTGCAGGCGATGCCGATCTCGGTCTCGCTCTTCGCCTGCTCGAAGATCGCCTCCTCCATCTTGCGGATCTCGCGCTCGAGAAGCTCGCGCACGCGCGCATCGAGCCCGTTCCAGAAGCGCAGGTTGGCGAGATGGCCGACGACGGCGAAGTTGACGGGCAGGGGCGAAAGGAAGCGCGCCGCCTCGTGCCAGCGCGCCCGGTAGCCCGAGAGCGCGCCCGTGATGCCGCAATCGACCACGCCCGAGGCGAGCGCGGGCTGCACCTCGGCAAACGCGATGGTGACGGGCGAGGCGCCGAGGTATTGCACGAAGGCCTGCTGCGAGGCGCCCGAGGCGCGGATCTTGCGGCCCCTCAGGTCGCTGATCTGGGTGAAGGCATCCCGGCAATAGATCACCTGCGCCTGGTAGGTGCCGAACCCCAGGAGCTTGATGCCGTGGCGGCTTTCCAGGAACTGCGCGTAGGGGCCCCGGATGGCATCGAGCCCGCGCTTGAGTTCCTCCACGGAAGCGAAGAGGCCGACGAGATCGGCTGCCTCGTTGATCGGCACCTCGCCCGAGTTGTAGTTGAGCACGGTCGAGGCGACGGGCAGGGTGCCCTGGCTGACCAGGCGGAAGATCTCGGGGCCGCGGAAGCCGAGTTCGGTGAAGGGGCGAAGCTGGACGCGGATCGCCCCGCCCGAGACCTCGGGAATGGTGCGGGTCCAGAACGGCACCTCGATGTTCTGGTACATCGAGAGCGTGCCGATCGTTCCGACCACGTTGAACTCGGTGCGCGGCAGGGGTGGCGCCTGCTGGGCCGATGGCCGGGGCCGCGAGCGCGGCGGCGACAATAGCGGCGGCAAGGTGTTTCATCCTTCGTCTCCCATGCGTGGCGGACCGGCATCATGGCCTCGGGGCAAGCAGCGAGGGAAGCCACAGCGCAAGCCCCGGGAAGGCGATCAGCAACAGGACGAGGGCGAGCATGGCGGCGACAAAGGGAAGCGCCCCCAGCGCCACCTCGCCGAACCGCCCCGAACGCCGCACCGCCTGCACGACATAGAGGTTGAGGCCGACGGGCGGCGTGATCAACGCGGCCTCGATGAGCACCACGAACACCACCCCCCACCAGATCGGCGAGTAGCCCAAGGCCTTCACCACCGGCACGACGATCGGCGTGGTCGCGATCATCATCGACAGCGTCTCCATCACGCAGCCGAGCAGGAGGTAGAAGACGACGATGGCGAGGATCATCGCCGTCGGCGGCCAGCCAAGGCCGAGCACGAGGTCGGTGACCGCACGGATCAGGCCGATCGAGACCATCACCATGTTGAGGAAGAAGGCGGCGATCACGATCAGCATGATCATGCCCGTGCTGCGCACCGTGCCCTCGAAGGCGGCGGCGAGCACGGGCCAAGCCAGGCGCCGGTCCAGCGCGACGAGGGCGAGGGTGGCGGTGAGGCCGAGGGCGGCCGCTTCCGTCGGGGTCGCAAGCCCCGCGTAGATCGAGCCGACGACGAGCAGGAACAGGACGAGCGGGGGGATCAGGTGAACGAGCCCCGCCACGCGCTTGCGCCACAGCCCGGCAGCCTCCGTCGCCGGACCATCAAGCCCGGGGCGAAGGAGGCAGAGCACGAGGACGGTGAGCGAGAAGAGGAGCGCGAGCAACACACCGGGCACGAGGCCCGCGGCGTAGAGGCTGATCACCGAGGTGTCGGAGAGCACCGCGTAGAGGATCATGTTGATGGAGGGCGGGATGAGGATGCCAAGCGTGCCGCCCGCCGCGATCGAGCCGAGAAAGAGGGGAGGGGAGTAGCCGCCGCGCGCCATGTTCGGGATCGCGACCGTGCCGATGGTGGCCGCGGTGGCGACGGAGGAGCCGGAAGTGGCGGCGAAGATGGCGGAAGCGGCGATGTTGGTGTGCATCAGCCGGCCCGGGATGCGCGCGAACCAGGGCGCCAAAGCGTCGAACAGGCGTTCGGACACGCCGGAACGGTGCATCAGCTCGCCCATCATGATGAACATCGGGAGCGCGACGAGCAGGAAGTCGTGCGAGGCGTTCCAGGCGAGCTCGCCGAGCGCGCCGGTGAGCGGCAGGAAGGCGTAGCGTTCGGAGAGGATGTAGCCGAGCAGGCCCAACGCGGCGGCAACCGGGATGCCGGCGCCGATCAGCGCGACGAGAAGCGCGGCGGTGGTGCCGATCATCGCGCGCGATCGTTCGCCGGTTCCGGGAGGGTGGCGCCCGACTCCGCGATCTCCTCCTCGACCGCGGCTTGGCCCGACGAGCCGGTCGAACAATTCGACATCGCGCGCGAGCAGGGCGCGCATGGCGAGGACGGGGAACGAGGATCGCGACCACGGCGAGCCACGCGAGCCCCGCCCACCACAGCGCCTGGGGGAGCCAAAGCGGGGTGCGCAGGGTGGAGACGGAGCGCGCGTCGATCGACCAGGAATAGGCGAGGGTGCGGAAGGCGAACCACGCGAGCGCGATGGCGGCGACGGCGAAGGCCACGGCGGCGACGAGATCGAGCCCGCGGCGGAACACCAGTGGGCAGGCGTTCGAGCAGGATGTCGACGCGGATGTTGCCCTTCGACGGTCACCGTCCACGCAGCGCCCAGCCCGATCGCCACCGCGAGCGCGTAGCCTGAGACCTCGAAGCTCTCGACCATGCCGCGGCGGAAGATCGCGCGCGTGACGACGTCGAGGGTGATGAGGAGGCCGCAGCCCGCGAGGATGATCGCGCCGGCGACCCAGGCGAGGGCGCGCGTGATGCGTCGCACCGCCTCTTCCACCGCTCTCGCCCTCACGCGCCCCCCGTTGCGATGTCGCGGCGCATTTCAGGCCCGCCCGGCGCGCCGGGCAAAGGGGCAGCCACGTGGGTTCGGGACCCCAGCAGCGTCGTGCACGGTCTGTTCAGCGATCCTGCGCGGTTGGGGGAAGTGGCCTGCGAGCGTTCACGTCGCCAGCACAGAGGGCTTCGAGGCGTGCGATCCGTTCACGAAGCTCTCCGATGGCCGTCGAGAAGGCTGTCGTTGCGGCTGCTGATGCGCTGGTCGCCGCCCTGTCAGCCAGGCCATCGTATCTTTCTTCAAGGCGAGCGAGCCTCTCCGCCAGTTGAGCAAGCCGCTCTTCGAGTTTTTCGAATTTCTCCGCTGCCGCCTTTTCGAGAGCCGCAAGTCGCCGCACGGAGGTGAGGAGGTCGCCGAGGTCAGCGATCCCCCACCCGCTGCGTGCCATTTCAGGCCTTGGAAGCTAGGCCATAGAACCGTTCGGCGGCTGTCAGATGGCGGTCGATCTCGTCGAGGATTTGCCGCACCTCGTGCGGCGTGAGCTCCCGAGCTTCGCATCGTGCAGAGCCTTTCCCGACCGGCCCCCTCCGTGCCTTCGCGGCTGCCTCCTTCTTGCTTTGTGCCGGTCGGCCGGGCTTCGCGGACTTCATCCCCGCTTCCGTGCCGACCCGCTTCTTCACCATCATCGCCGCAAAACCCTTTATCGACGAGGATGATATTTCGGCGCCAACCATCGGGTCAAGGAAGGCTGGCGCAGGCTCACAGCTCGAGCAGCAGACGCTCCGGGTCCTCGACGGCTTCCTTGATCCTGCACCAGCGTGCTCACCGCCTCGCGCCCGTCGATGATGCGGTGGTCGTAGGAGAGGGCGACGTACATCATCGGCCTGATCTCCACCTTGCCGCCGACCGCGACGGGGCGGTCCTCGATCTTGTGCATGCCGAGGATGGCCGACTGCGGCGGGTTCAGGATGGGGGTGGACATCAGGCTGCCGAAGACGCCGCCGTTGGTGATGGAGAACGTTCCGCCGGCCATCTCCTCCAGAGTCAGCGTGCCGTCGCGCGCCTTGCGGCCGAACTCGGCGATCGCGCGCTCGATCTCGGCGATGGACAGCGTCTCGGCGTTGCGCAGCACCGGCACGACGAGGCCCGAGGGGCCGGAGACCGCAATGCCGATGTCCATGTAGTGGTGATAGACGATGTCCTCGCCGTCGATCATCGCGTTGACGGCGGGGAACTCGCGCAGGGCGGCGACGGCAGCCTTGACGAAGAAGCCCATGAAGCCGAGGCGCACGCCGTGCTTCTTCTCGAAGGCCTCGCGGTACTTCGCGCGCAGGGCGATCACCGCCGACATGTCGATCTCGTTGAAGGTGGTGAGGATGGCGGCGGTGTTCTGCGCCTCCTTCAGCCGCCGCGCGATGGTGGCGCGCAGCCGCGTCATGCGCACGCGCTCGGTGCGCCGTTCGCCGAGGGCGGGCGTCGGAGAGGGAGCAGGTTTCGGGGCAGCTGCGGGTTCGGGCTTCGGTGTGGCGGCTGCGGTCGCCGGTGCGGCGATGGGCGCGATCGGCGCAGCCGGTGCCGGTTGCGCCTTCGCCGCACCCCCCTCGATCACCTTCAGCACGTCGCCTTTGGTGATCTGGCCGTGCTTGCCGCTGCCCGGCACCTCGGCTGCGGAGAGACCATGCTCCGCCATCAGCCGCGCGGCGGAAGGGAGCGGCGGGCGGTCGGATCCTGTCGCGGGCGCGGTCGGCTGCGCAGCTGGGGCGGCTGAGACGGGGGGCGCAGCAGGCGCCGCCACGCCCTTCGTCGCTTCGCCGAGGGCGAGGGTGCCGACGACCGTTCCGGGTGCGACCTCATCGCCCTCCTTGGCGAGGATCGCTTCCAGCACGCCGGCAGCCGGGGCCGGCACCTCGACCGTCACCTTGTCGGTTTCGAGCTCGACCAGCGGTTCGTCCGCCGCCACCGCATCACCCGGCTTCTTCATCCAGCGCGCGATGGTGGCAGTGGCGACACTTTCGCCCAAGGAGGGGACGACGATGTCGAGCGGCATGGTTCTCTCCCCGCGAAGCTTCGTCCCTGTTGAAGCCCGGGCCGCGACGGAAGGCAACCAGGGGCGCGGCCTCAGCCCGACAGGAACGCCCCGCCCTTGCGCATGCGAGTGGTGGCCTCCGTGACGATCAGGTCGATCAGTCTTGCTCTGGTCTTCCAGCGCAGCGCCTTGCCCGTCCGATCGAGCGCATGGGCGGCGACGATGTCCTTGAGCTGGTCGACCGTGAGCGAGCGCGAGCGCGTCGCGCAGTGCTGCTTCTCCGACGCGCGGCGAGGGCGAGCGCGTCGATCGCCGGGTCGGCCCGCTTGCTCGGGGACCGCTTGGTCGGGGGCCGTGCCGGTGCTTCGCCCGCCGCGACGGTGCCTGCAGATCGCCGCCTCCAGGCGGGCGGCGAAGCCAGGATTGCGCTCCGCCTCCTCGAGCACGGCGGCCAGAAGGGCCTCGAGCTTCGCCCTCAGGGCCATCGCTCAGCGCTCCAGTTCGGCAGCGATCTCGCGGGCGAGCGCGATGAACTCCGCCGCGTGTCGGTCCCATTTCTGCTTGAGCGTCCGCTTGTACACGGTTCGCTCGGCGGCTTTCGCGATCGCAACCCCATCAGGAATCACGGTACGGAAAACGCGCGGCCAGTTGCGCGGATCGAGGCCATGCTTTGCCCGCAGCTCGGTCACCGTCGCGAGGTGGAGGCTGAGCCCGGTCCGATACCGGGTCGCGACGATGCCAAGGGGGGAAAGCACAACATCCGCTTCCTCTGCAAACCTGCGCACGCGGCTGACGATCTGCGGAATACCATAGGTGGATAGGATGTCTGGAATGGTTGGGATGAGCACCCAGCGCGACAGCCTCAGTCCGTTCAGGGTGATGGTGCCAAGGCTCGGAGGACAGTCGATCAGCACCAGGTCATAGTCGCCGATCACGTTCTTTCCGCCGCGCCAGAGAACGTCGAAGGGGCGAACAGCGCCGAAGGGACCGGCTGGAACCAGGTGGAGGCGCTCCTCCACCGTGATCAGGTCGAGGCTCGAAGGAACGAGGTCGATACGACCCGGATACGGGAGAGTGACATCGGAGGCGCCCTCGACAACGATCGACCGAAGGCTCCCCTCACCGATCGAACCCGCAAGGGCCCGTTCGAAGACATGCGCAAGGGTGCGCCCCTCCTTGTTCAGGTCTGACCATTCGCTCTCCCCGATCAGCATGACCGTCGCGTTGGTCTGCGGATCGAGGTCGATGACCAGCACGCCCTTGCGAAACTCGGCGGCGAAGGTCTCCGCCAGCGCGACTGTCAGTGTGGTCTTGCCCACCCCACCCTTCAGGTTGATGACCGAGACAACGTCCGTCATGGCCGGTTTTCGGATCGGATCTTCCTCGGCCCGGGCGTGCCGCAGGGGATTGCGATGTGCCAGTGGGCCCGCAGTCGGCGGAAGCGGCGGGCAGGCCGCGCGTCACACCGTCAGCGCCTCCTCGACCAGCGCCTCCTGCTCCGCTTGGTGCACCTTGTAGAAGCCTGTCGCCGGGCTCGCCGCCTCGGGCCGGCCGACATAGCGCGGACGGGCGCGCGACCGCTGCGCCGCCAGCGCCGCCTCCTCGATGCGGCGGTCGATCCAGGTCCAGGCGCCCATGTTCCTGGGCTCCTCCTGGCACCAGACGATCTCCGCATTGACGTAGGGTGCGAGCACCTTGGGCAGGGTGATGCGCGGGAAGGGATAGAGCTGCTCGATCCGGATCAGCGCGACGTCGGTGATCCCCGCCTCGCGCCGCGCGGCAAGCAGGTCGTAGTAGACTTTGCCCGTGCAGAGCACGACGCGCTTCACCTCCTCGCGCTGGCGCGATCGGGTCGATCTCGGGGATCACGAGCCGGAAGGCCGAGCCGGGGCCGAACTCCTCAAGCCGCGAGACGCAGAGCTTGTGGCGCAGCAGCGACTTCGGGGTGAACACGACGAGCGGCTTGCGGTAGTTGCGCCGGAGCTGGCGGCGGAGCGCGTGGAAGTAGTTCGCCGGCGTGGTGAGGTTGCACACTTGCATGTTGCGCTCGGCGCAGAGCTGCAGGTAGCGCTCTGGCCGGGCCGAGGAATGCTCCGGCCCCTGGCCCTCGTAGCCGTGCGGCAGCAGCAGCACGAGGCCCGACATGCGCAGCCACTTCGAACTCGCCCGAAGCGATGAACTGGTCGATGATCACCTGCGCGCCGTTGGCGAAGTCGCCGAACTGCGCCTCCCACAGCACGAGGCAGTGCGGGTCGGCGAGCGAGTAGCCGTACTCGAAGCCGAGCACGCCGGCCTCGGAGAGGAGCGAGTTGTAGGCCTCGAACTGCGCTTGGCCGGGCTGGATGTGATTGAGCGGCACGTGCTCGGCCTGGGTGGTCTGGTCGATCAGGTAGCAGTGGCGCTGGCTGAAGGTGCCGCGCTGCACGTCCTCGCCCGAAAGGCGCACGCGGTTTCCTTCGACAAGGAGCGTGCCGAAGGCCAGCGCCTCGCCGGTCGCCCAGTCGATGCCCTCGCCCGTTTCGATGGCGCGACGCTTCTCCTCGAGCTGGCGCGCGATCTTCGGATGCAGGTCGAAGTCCGCCGGCACGCGGCAGAGGGCGAGGCCGACTTCGCGCAGGGTCTCGACCGAGACTGCGGTCGGGCACTCCTTCGCCTCGTCCTCCTCGCCGGCAGGAGCAAGGCCAGCCCACTTGCCCTCCAGCCAGTCCGCCTTGTTCGGCTTGTACGACTTCGAGGCCTCGAACTCGCGCTCGAGGGCCTCTGCGAAGCGCGCCTGCAGGGCCGCGACCTCTTCCGCCGCGATCGCGCCCTCGGCGATCAGCCGTTCGGCGTAGAGGGTGCGCGTCGTCTTCTTCGCCCGGATCGCCTTGTACATCAGCGGCTGGGTGAAGGCGGGCTCGTCCGATCTCGTTGTGGCCGTGACGGCGATAGCAGACGACGTCGAGCACCGCGTCGCAGCCGAACGGTCTGGCGGAACTCTGCGAGCAGCTGGGCGCAGAACACCACCGCCTCGGGGTCGTCGCCGTTGACGTGCAGGATCGGCACCTGGATCGATTTCGCGATGTCGGTGCAGTAGAGGCCCGAGTAGGCGTGGGCGGGGATGGTGGTGAAGCCGATCTGGTTGTTCACCACGATATGCAGCGTGCCCCCCGTGCGGTAGCCGATGAGCTGGCTCATCGCCAAGCGTTTCGGCGACCAGGCCCTGGCCGGCGAAGGCGGCATCGCCGTGCAGCAGGATGCCCATGACGGAGCGGCGCATGCGCCGGTCCCCGGCCATGTCCTGCTTCGCCCGGACCTTGCCGACGACGACGGGATCGACCGCCTCGAGATGCGACGGATTGGGCTGCAGCGACAGATGCACCATGCGCCCGGCGATCTCGACGTCGACCGAGGTGCCGAGGTGGTACTTGACGTCGCCCGATCCCTGCACGTCGTCTGGGTGGGGGGAGGCGCCTTGGAACTCGCTGAACACCGCGACGAAGGGCTTCTTCAGCACGTTGACCAGGGTGTTCAGCCGCCCCCGGTGCGGCATGCCGATGACGATCTCGCTCACTCCGCTCTGCGCCGCGACCTCGATTGCCGCCTGCAGTGCTGGGATCACGCTCTCGCCGCCCTCGAGGCCGAAGCGCTTGGTGCCGACGAACTTGCGCTGACAGAACACCTCGAAGCCCTCGGCCGCGGTCAGGCGTTCGAGGATCTTCCGTTTCGCCTCCGGCGTGAAGGCGGTGCGCCACGGCGCGCCCTCGATGCGACGCTGGATCCACGCCTTCTGGTCGGGGTCCTGGATGTGCATGAACTCCACGCCGATCGGCCCGCAATAGGTCTCGCGCAGCACGGCGAGGATCTGCCGCAAGGTCGCGGTCTCGAAGCCGAGGACGTTGTCGATGAAGATTGGCCGGTCGTAGTCGCCGGGGCCGAAGCCGTAGGAGGCGGGATCGAGTTCCGGATGGGCGGCCGGGATCTTCAGCCCGAGGGGGTCGAGCTTCGCTTCGAGATGGCCGCGCACGCGGTAGGCGCGGATGAGCATCAGCGCGCGGATCGAGTCGAGCGTGGCCGCGCGCAGATCGGCCACGCCGCCGACCGCTGCGCGACCGCGCGGCTGCACCTGAGGCGGCGCAGCGGCCTGGATGCCGCCGTTGGCGAGCGCCCCGAACAGCGCGGCCCAGCCGGGTTCGACGCTGGACGGGTCGGCGCTCCACCGGTCGTACTTGCCGGCGACGTAGATCGAGTCGCCCGGCGCGATGCCGTCGAGGAAGGCGTCGAGATCAAGCTGTGCCATGGTTGCGTCCGGCCTCCGGCGGGCCGTCCCGTCGAGCGTCCCTGTCTGCCGCGGCGCGGCGCCCGTCGGCTGCTTCGAAGGGGAGCGCGGTCGCGGCCTGGCGTATTTTTCCACCGGCGCGTAGCGATAGACCCGTCGCGCGCCGGGGGGCAACGGCAAGGCTGCAGCGTCGCCATGCCGGGCGGGCATGGATGGCCCGCCCCCCTGCTCCTCTGGTTCCTGCCCGTGGCGCTTCCTGCCGTACTGCCTCGCCGGCCGGACGCCGCGCCGGCGGAGCCCGGAGGACCGATGCGGCGAGGACCGCGAGGGTGGCGGCGCCTCCGCCGCGCCTGCGCGAGCGCTTGCACGATGTGTCTCCCCCTGGTCGGGCCACCTCTTGGCGGGTGCGCGGGCGAGGGCTCCGCCCCCGCCGCCCGAGGGCCAAGGTTCGAAAACGATAGGCGACGGTCGGCAGGCTCGGTATCGGTCCAAGTCAGCGAAGAGGGGGCGGCTTGCACGACCGCCGGGACGATCCTTGCCTGCCCCCCACCCCCTTGAACGCCGCCACATTCCGGTCAACATCCCGCGTCGGTCCCAAGCCGCACGGGGGTGGTGCCGGTTGGGGCCGAGCGGAGCATCATGCAGGTTCATGGCAGTTGCTGCGCGTGGAACGGTCTGGCTGTTCTGCTGCGCGGCGCCCCCGGAAGCGGGAAATCGGATTTCGCCCTACGCCTGGTCGATGCCGGCTTCACCCTGGTCGCCGACGACCGGGTTGACCTCGCTGTGAGGAATGGAGCCGTTACCGCCTCGGCCCCGGCCGCTCTCGCAGGCTTGATCGAAGTGCGCGGCCTCGGCCTGTTCGACCTCGGGGAGTCGGTGTCGGCCCCGGTCGGCCTGCTTGCCGACCTCGCCCCGGGCGGTGAGCCTGAGCGTCTGCCCCAGCCACGCCGCGAGGATGTCCTCGGTGTTGCCCTGCCCGCGATCCGGGTCGATCCCGCCGCGCCTTCGGCGGTGGCGCGGCTTCGCCTCGCGCTCGACGCGCTCGCGGGCCGGGCGGCAAGCCTCTGCGGCGCGCTCGGCGACGCGCCTTCGGCCGCGGGATGAGCGAGGAGCCGGGACGGCGGCGCGTCGTGCTGGTCACCGGCCTCTCCGGGGCCGGCAAGGCCTCGGTGCTGCGCGCCCTCGAGGATCTCGGGTTTGAGGCGATCGACAACCCGCCCTTGCGGCTGATGGATCAGCTGCTCGCCCCTGACCCTGCCGGCGGCCCGCTCGCGATCGGGCTCGATGCGCGCCAGCCGTCCTTCGACGCCGACGCCGCCGAGGCGCTGGTCGAGAGGCTGAGGGCGCGACCCGACCTCGAGCTGTCGCTCGTCTACCTCATCGCCGAGGACGAGGTGCTGCTCAGGCGTTATACCGAGACGCGCCGGCGTCACCCTCTCGCTCCCCAGGGCCGGGTCGCCGACGGGATTGCACGCGAACGGGTGCTGATCGCACCCTTGGGCGCAATCGCCGACGTGGTGGTCGACACCTCGACGCTTGCGCCTTCCGACCTGCGCGCGATCATCGAGGCGCAATTCGGGTTCAGCAACCATACGGCGATGTCGATCGGCGTGGTCAGCTTCTCCTACGCGCGCGGCCTGCCGCGCGAGGCCGACCTCGTGTTCGACGTGCGTTTCCTGCGCAACCCGCACTACGTGCGCGACCTGCGCCCGCTCACCGGGCTCGATCCGGAGGTGGATGCCTACGTTGCGGAGGATGCCGATTTCGGCACATTCTGGGGCCGGATGACCGGGCTTCTCGACGCCCTCCTGCCCCGCTACGTGCGGGAGGGGAAGAAATATCTCACCATCGGCTTCGGCTGCACCGGCGGACGGCACCGCTCGGTGGCGGTCGCCGAGCGGATGGCCGCCCACCTCAAGCAGGCGGGTTGGCGGGCCACCGTGGTGCATCGCGAACTCTGGCGTAGCTCCGAGGAAACCAAGCCCCCGGCCGCAGCGACCCCGGCCGGCCCGGTGGTCGAGGCACGGTAACCGCAGCGCGATGATCGGTCTCGTTCTCGTCACCCACGGCCGGCTGGCCGAGGAGTTGAAGGCCGCGATGGAGCACGTGGTCGGGCCGCAGCCGGGAGTGGCAACCGTCTGCATCGGTCCGGACGACGACATCGAGAAGCGGCGGGAGGAAATCCTGCGCGACATCGAGGCCGTCGACAGCGGCGACGGCGTCGTCCTGCTCACCGACATGTTCGGCGGCACCCCGTCCAACCTCGCGATCTCGGCGATGGCGCGCAAAGGCGTGGAGGTGATCGCCGGCGTGAACCTGCCGATGCTGGTCAAGCTCGCCTCCGTCCGCTCGACCCATCCGCTCGGTCAGGCGGTGAGCTGCGCGCAGGACGCCGGCCGCAAATACATCGCCTGCGCCTCGGCCCTGCTCGCCGAGACCCCGAGATGACCTTGGCTCCGCCGGCGGAGGAGGGTGTTCCGTGAGCGAGTGGCCGAATGCGGGCGGCGAAGGGCAGCCGCAGGATCCGAACGATCCGTTCCCCCTTCTGGCGGGTGCGCCGCAAGCGGGGCCCGTACTGACGCGCAGCCTCGTCATCCGCAACAAGCGCGGCCTGCACGCGCGCGCCGCGGCAAAATTCGTCAAGCTCGCCGAGCAGTTCTCGGCCTGCGTGACCGTGCGCAAGAACGGCGCGGCCGTCTCCGCCCGCTCCATCATGGGGCTGATGATGCTGGGGGCGGGCCAGGGCGCAGAGATCCTGCTCGAGGCCGAGGGCTGGGACGCGCGCGAAGCCCTCGACGCCCTGGCCGGCCTGGTCGAAGCCGGCTTTCATGAGGACTGAGGCCGGCCGCAGCCGCCCCACCTCTGCCAGGGCGACCGGCGCGCCCGCCAAGCCGCAGCGCGTCCTCCCAGGGCTTGCCGTCTCGCAAGGGATCGCGATCGGCCCGATCGCGTTGGCCGAGGCCGCCGCCGTCACCGTCGAGCGGCGCGCCCTGTTCGACGACCAGGTGCCGCACGAGGTCGAGCGCTTCGACGCCGCCGTCGCCCAGTCCCGTCGCCAGCTCGCCAAGCTGAAGGCGCGCCTTGCCGTTCTGCCCGAGGACGCGGTGCGCGAACTCGAGCCCTTGCTCGACGCCTACGCCCAGATGCTCGGCAATTCGCGTCTCACCCGCGGCGTCCGTCGCCGCATCGGCGAGGCGAAGATCAACGCCGAGGCGGCGGTTGAGGAGGAGACCGAGGCGCTCGCCCATGCTCTCCTCGCCGGAGACGACGACCGGGCGGGCCGGCAGAGGCGGGCGGACGAGGTGCGCGAGATCGGCCGCAGGCTGTTGCGGAACCTCACCCGCACGCCGTTCCGCAACTACGCCGCCCTGCCCGAGGGCAGCGTGCTCGCGGTCGAGACGCTCACACCGGCCGATGCCGCTCTGCTCGAGCCCGGCCGGCTTGCCGGGGTGGCGGCGGAGGAGGGTGGGCTCGAGGGGCACACGGCGATCATGCTGCGCGCTCTTGCCCTGCCGGCGGTGCTCGGCGTCGCCGGGCTGATGGAGGAGGCCTCGCCCGGCGAGCCTGCCATCGTCGACGGCACCGCAGGCACGGTGACGCTGAGCCCCACCCCCGAGACCCTCGCCGCCGCGCGCAAGGCGCTTGCGGCCTATGCGCGCGAGAAACAGAGGCTGGCCAAGCTGCGACGGCTGCCCGCCGTGACCAAGGACGGCGAGCCGGTGGAGCTGCAGGCCAATCTCGAACTGCCCATCGAGCTGCCGCTGATCGCCCAGTCGGGCGCGGTCGGCATCGGTCTGTTGCGCACCGAGTTCCTGTTCATGAACCGCGAGGACGTGCCGGACGAGGACGCCCAGGCCGAGGCCTACACGCAGATCGTGGAGGCGATGCAGGGCGACCCGGTGACCATCCGCGTGCTGGACTGGGGCGGGGAGAAGCAGATCGAAAGCCTCGTCGCGCATGGCTGGGTGCCCGGAGCGGGCGGCGAGAACCCTGCCCTGGGCGTGCGCGGTCTGAGGCTCCTTCTCAAGGAGACCGACCTGTTCGAGGACCAGCTTGCCGCCATCCTGCGCGCCTCCCTCAAGGGGCCGGTGCGGGTGCTGCTGCCGATGGTGACGGTTCCGGCGGAGGTGCGGCAGGCGCGCGACATCTACGAACGCGTGGCGAGGCGTCTGAAGCGGCGAGGTCTCGATCTGCCGGACCCTTTGCCTCCTTTGGGCGTGATGATCGAGACGCCCGGCGCAGCCCTTGCCGCCGACGGGCTTGCGCTCGAGGCCGATTTCTTCGCCATCGGCACCAACGACCTCGCCATGTATACGCTGGCGGTGGACCGCTCCGAGGTGGGCGCGGCCTCGCTCTACGATCCGCTGCACCCGGCGGTGCTCAGGTTGATGCAATTCGCCATCGAGGCGGCTCTACGCATGCGCATGCCGGTCTCGGTCTGCGGCGAGATCGCCGGCGACCCGAAACTCACGCCCCTTCTCCTCGGCTTGGGCGTGCGCTCACTGTCGATGACCGCCTCAGCCGTGCCGCGCGTGAAGCAGGCCGTGCGCTCGGTCGAGATCGACTCCTGCGCCCGCTTCGCGCGCCTCGTGATGGAGCAGTCGGACCCGCAGCGGATCGCCGAGCTCGTCGCGCAGTTCGGTCAGAAGCTGAAGGCCGAGGCCTAGGCGCCACGCTCGGGCTGGCGCTGGCCAAGCGAGGGACCATGTGCTAGGCCGCCGCGCCATCGTTTCGGAAGGATCTCACCGATGCCGGAAAGCCCCGTGCCTGGCCAGGATTTCGCCGTCCGCGACCTCTCGCTCGCCGAGTGGGGACGCAAGGAGATCGCGATCGCCGAGACCGAGATGCCGGGGCTGATGGCGATCCGCGAGGAATACGGGCCGAGCAAGCCGCTCGCCGGCGCCCGCATCGCCGGCTGCCTGCACATGACGATCCAGACCGCGGTGCTGATCGAGACGCTGAAGGCGCTCGGAGCCGACGTGCGCTGGTCCTCCTGCAACATCTTCTCCACCCAGGATCACGCCGCGGCCGCGATCGCCGCCTCCGGCACGCCGGTGTTCGCCAAGAAGGGCGAGACGCTGCACGAGTACTGGGAGTATGTCCGCCGCACGCTCACCTGGGGCGATGGCGGGGTGCCGAACATGCTGCTCGATGACGGCGGCGACATGACGCTGCTGGTCCACCTCGGGGTCCGCGCCGAACAAGGGGATCGCGCCTTCCTCGACCGCGCAGAGAACGAGGAGGAGGAGATCCTCTTTGCGCTGATCAAGGACACGCTCGCCGCGCGGCCCGGCTGGTTCGCCCGGCTCGCCGCCGAGATCCGCGGCGTGTCGGAAGAGACGACGACGGGCGTGCACCGTCTCTATCGCATGGAGAAGGAGGGGCGCCTCCTCTTTCCCGCCTTCAACGTCAACGACAGCGTGACGAAGTCGAAGTTCGACAACCTCTACGGCTGCCGCGAAAGCCTGGTCGACGGCATCCGTCGCGCCACCGACGTGATGATGGCCGGCAAGGTGGCGATGGTCTGCGGGTTCGGCGATGTCGGCAAGGGCTCGGCCGCGTCCTTGCGCAGCGCAGGCTGCCGCGTGCTCGTCTCCGAGATCGATCCGATCTGCGCGCTGCAGGCGGCGATGGAGGGCTACGAGGTGACGACGATGGAGGACGCGGCGCCGCGCGCCGACATCTTCGTCACCGCCACCGGCAACGTCGACGTGATCACGCTCGAGCACATGCGGGCGATGAAGGACCGCGCCATCGTCTGCAACATCGGGCATTTCGATTCCGAAATCCAGGTCTCCGCCCTGCGCAACTTCAAATGGCACAACATCAAGCCGCAGGTGGACGAGATCGAGTTCCCGGACGGCAAGCGGATCATTCTCCTCTCCGAAGGGCGTCTGGTGAACCTCGGCAACGCGACAGGGCACCCGTCCTTCGTGATGTCCTCCTCCTTCTCCAATCAGGTGCTGGCGCAGATCGAGCTGTGGACCAACCCGGGCAAGTATGAGCGCAAGGTGTATGTGCTGCCCAAAGCGCTGGACGAGAAGGTGGCCGCCCTTCATCTGCCGAAGCTCGGCGCGAAGCTGACCAAGCTGACGCCGAAGCAGGCCGCGTATATCGGCGTGCCGATCGACGGCCCCTTCAAGCCGGACTCCTACCGCTACTGAGACGGGGTTGCCGAGGGCAACCGAGCGGCCGGCGGAGGCGAGGGCGCAGCGATGACCGCTCTGTCCGCTATCGCCGCCCTGTTCGCCACTGCGCTCTTGTTCGGCGGCATGGTCTTCTTCGCCGCCGTGGTCGCACCCGCAGGTGTTCCGCGCCCTCGAGCCACCTGCGGCCGGAGCGTTCCTGCGCCGCCTCTTCCCGGTCTACTACGTGTGGGGAGCGGGGCTCGCCGGGAGCGGGTGCGGCTCGCCTTCCTGCCGATCCTGTGGGAGGCGAGCCTCATCCTCGCCGTGGTCTGCGCGGGCTTCGTCTTCGCGCGCGAGGCGCTGATGCCGCGCATCAACGCCTGGCGCGACCGCGAGCTGGCGGGGGATGCGATCCGCCCATCGACCCTTCGCGCCGGCTCCACGGGCTCTCCGTCGCGATCAACCTCGCGCAGATGGCGCTGGTCGGCGTAGTTCTCGTCGCCTTCGCGGTCTGATGCGGCGCGACCGCGGCGTCACCTTCGCCGTGCCGCTCTTCAACAAGGCGCCCTGGGTGCGCGCGACCCTCGACTCGATCGCCGCCCAGAACGGCGGTTTCGCGCGCGAGATCGTGGTCGTCGACGACGGTTCGACGGACGGCAGCGCGGAGGCGGTCCAGGAGTGGGCCAGGGGCCGCAACGATGTCGTGCTCATCCGGCAGGGGAACAGGGGTTCCGCCGCCACAAGCAACGCCTGCCTCGCCGCCGCCCGCCTGCCTTTCGTCAAGTTCGTCGATGCCGACGACCTCCTGCACCCCGACGCGACCCTGCTGCTTTTGGAGGCGCTCGAGCGCGAACCCGGTGCGGCGCTTGCCTATGCCGATCGGGCAACGTTTCCCGATGGCACCGTTCCCGTCATGCCGCCTCCACCACGCCTCGCGCCGCACCGGGTCGAGGATGCGCTCGCTCGCATCGTCCGCAATTCCTTGTTCAACCCGACCCAGATCCTCGTCCGCACCGAGGCTGCGCGCGCGGTCGGCGGCTGCGACGAGCGCGTCCGGCACTCGCAGGAGTATGGACTTGCGCTCCGTCTCGCCGCGCTCGGGCCCTTCGTGCACGTGCCCACGACCCTCGCCTTCCAGCGCGTCGGCATCAGCGGCAACCTGTCGGCCGACCAAGGGCGGCAACTCGCGCGCATCACTCTCGCCTTGGGCCATTTCCTCGCCGACCATCCGGAGCTTCCGATCGGCCTCAGACGGCTCGCCGCGCGTCGCGCCGCCGGCCGCGCCTGGCTTTGGCGCCGCCGTCACTTGGGCGAAAGCCTCCTCTCGTCCTGGTCGCTGCGACGCCTCGCCGCCTGGCTGCCGCCTCGCGACGTCGGCCGTTTCGTGCAGGCCTGCGCAGACGCCTTCGAGCCGCCGCGATGAGTGCCCCGCCCTACGACCGTCGCTTCTACGACCTCCTGGCGACGACCGCCGACCCTTCCGCCGCGGTGGTGGTGCCGATGGTGCTCGCGCTCGCCCCCGTCGCTTCGGTGGTCGACGTCGGCTGCGGAACGGGCGGCTGGCTCGCCGCCTTCCGCGCGCACGGCGTGGAAGACGTGCTCGGGCTGGATGGCCCGTGGGTGGCGGAAGCGCAACTCCGCATCCCCCGCGAGCTGTTCCGGCGTTGCGATCTCGCCGCCCCGCTTCGCCTCGCGCGACGATACGATCTCGCGCTCGCGCTCGAGGTCGCCGAGCACCTCCCCTGCGACCGAGCCGAGGGGTTCGTTGCGGACCTGCTGTCTGCCGCACCGCTTGTGCTGTTCTCCGCCGCGATCCCTGGCCAGGGCGGGGAGGGACATGTGAACGAGCAGTGGCCCGCTTGGTGGGCGGAGCGGTTTGCCGCACGGGGGGCGCGCTGCCTCGACCCGTTCCGCAGCGTGCTCTGGCACGACGAGCGCGTCACCTGGTGGTACCGGCAGAACATGCTGCTGTTCGCCGCCGCCGAGGCGCTGGCGCGCTGGCCCGGCCTCGCCGCCCTGCCGACGGCGGATCCGCCGCGCGCGTTCGTGCATCCCGCCCTGTGGGCGATCGCGCGGCGGCGGGCGGAACCGGGCCTTGGGCGATGGCTGAAGGGCTTCGGCCCGGCGCTGCGCCGCAGCCTCGCGGGCCGAGGATGGCGCTGAGCGATGTGCGGGTTCGCAGGCCTCCTCGACCCCGCGCGCCGGCACGGCGACCCGCTCGCGCTCGCCGTCGCGATGGCCGAGCGCCTCCGCCACCGCGGCCCGGACGACGACGGCATCTGGGCCGACGCGGCGGCAGGGGTTGCGCTCGCCTTCCGTCGCCTCGCCATCCTCGACCTCACCCCGGCGGGGCATCAGCCGATGCTCTCCGCCGACGGTCGTTTCGTCATCGTCTTCAACGGCGAGATCTACAACCACCACGATCTGCGCCGCGGCCTCGCGGTGAACTGGCGCGGCCGGTCCGACACCGAGGCGCTCGTGGAGTCGATCGCGGCGCGCGGTCTTGCGGAGACGCTCGCCCGTGCCGACGGCATGTTCGCTCTCGCGGTGTGGGACGTCCGCGACCGCGTGCTCCATCTCGCGCGCGACCGGTTCGGCGAGAAGCCGCTCTACCTCGCGCTATCTTCCCGGCGCGCTCGCCTTCGCCTCGGAAGCAAAATGTTTCGCAGTCGATCGCCTCGCTTGACCGCACGCCGGATGCGGAGGCGCTGGCGGGCTTCCTCCGCTTCGGCTACATCGCCGCCCCGCGCACCGCCTGGCGCGCGGTGCGCAAGCTCGGGCCGGGCGAGGTCCTGTCGGTCCCCCTCGATCGCGCGGCCGACCCGCCCGCGCCGCGCCTGTTCTGGGACGCCGTGTCGGAGGCGGAACAGGCGGCCGAGCGCCCCTTCCAGGGCACGGCCGAGGACGCGGTGGCGGAGGTCCGTTCGCGTCTCACGGCCGCCGTCGCGAGCCGGCTCGAATCCGACGTCCCGCTCGGCGCCTTCCTCTCGGGCGGGATCAATTCCTCGATCGTGGTCGCGGCGATGGCGGCGGCGGGTGCCGCGCCGAAGACGTTCACCATCGCCTTCCCGGGCACGCCCTACGACGAGGCGCCGCACGCGGCCGCGATCGCGCGCCACCTCGGCACCGACCACCACGTGCTTCCCGTCTCGGAGGCGGAAGCGATCGCCGTCGCTCCGGCCATCCCCGAGATCTACGACGAGCCGTTCGCCGACGCCTCCGCCCTGCCCACGCTCCTTCTCGCCCGTCTGACGCGCGCGCACGTCACGGTCGCACTCTCGGGTGATGCGGGGGACGAGCTCTTCGCGGGCTACCCACGTCTGCATGCCGCCGCCGCCGTCTGGCGCGCCGCTGAACGCATCCCCGCTACGCTGCGGCGGCTCGGCCGTGGGCTCGCGCGCCATGCTCCCGCTGGGGGCTATGCTTGGGGCCGCCTTCTCGCCCACCTCGCCGCGCGCGCCCCGCTCACCCCAGCCGAGGCCGCGCAGGGCACGGTGCAGCGCTGGCCGCCGGAACACCGCCTCGCGCGTGGCTGCGCCCCCGACCTCGCGCTTTGGCCCTCGCCGCGCGCTGTCCCCGCTGCGCGTCGCGATGCTGCAGGACCTTCGCACCTATCTCCCCGACGACCTGATGGTGAAGGTCGATCGCGCCGCGATGAGCGTCTCGCTCGAGCCCCGCGCGCCTCTGCTCGCCATCGACTTCGTGCGCTTCTGCTGGTCGCTGCCCGACGCCGTGCTGACCGACGCGGGCGAGGGGTTCAGGGGACCGAAGGCGCTGTTGCGCCGCGCCCTCTCCTGCGACGTGCCGCGCGCGCTGTTCGAGCGCCCGAAGCAAGGCTTCGAGCCGCCCGTCGGCCAGTGGCTGCGCGGCCCGCTGCGCGACTGGGCGGAGGCGCTTCTCGAGGCCGGCCGCCTCGCCCGTTCCGGTCTCATCGCGCGGCCCGGCTTCGTCCGCCGCGTCTGGGCCGAGCATCTGTCGGGGCGCCGCGCGCACACGCACCGGCTGTGGACCATCCTCATGCTTCTCGCCTGGGCGGAACGTGAGCGCCTGCACTGAGGCCCGCCTCTGGCGCCGCGCCGTCGCTTCCGCTAACTCGGCGTCTCGGAAGGCCCGCTGCAAAGGCCGGGTCGCCAACGTGTCGGGAGGATCGATCCCCATGAAGCGTCGTTCGCTCATCGCCGCCGGGGCCTCTGCCGCCGCTGCGGCAGCCACCTTCCCCACCCCCGCGATCTCGCAAGGCCGGATCCAGTGGCGCATGGTCACCTCCTGGCCGCGCGGCTTCCCCGGCCTCGGGGTGGGGGCCGAGCGCATCGCGCGCCGCATCGGCGAGATGTCGGGCGGGCGGCTTACCATTCAGGTCTTCGCCGCCGGCCAGCTCGTCCCCGCCCTCGGCGTGTTCGATGCGGTGACGCAAGGGGGTGCCGAGATGATGCACTCCGCCGCCTACTACTGGCAGAACCGCAACCGCGGCCTTGCCTTCTTCACCGGCGTGCCGATGGGCATGACCTCGAAGGAGCTCCGTGCCTGGGTCCGCCACATGGGCGGGCAGGAGCTGTGGGACGAGATCTACGCCCAGTTCAACCTGAAGGGGTTCCTCTCCGGCGACACCGGCGTGCAGGCGGGCGGGTGGTTCCGGCGCGAACTGACGGGGCTTGCCGACGTGCGCGGGCTCAAGTTCCGCACGCCCGGCATCGGCGGCGAGTGCTGGCGCCGCATCGGCGCGGCCGTGGTCAATCTCGGCGCGCCGGAGATCCTGCCGAACCTCCAGTCCGGCGCGCTCGATGCCGCCGAGTTCGTCGGCCCCGCCACCGACCTCGCCTTGGGCCTGCACCAGGCGGCGAAGTTCTACTACTGGCCGTCGGTGATCGAACCTGGCCTTGCCACCGAACTCACCGTGGACAAGCGCAAGTTCGACGCCCTGCCGGCCGATCTCAAGCGGATCATCGAGGTCGCGGCCCAGGCCGACTACGACGAGGTTCCGGCCGATCTCGATGCCCAGAACATCGTCGCACTCCGTCGCCTCACCACCGAGTTCGGCGTGCAGGTGCGCACCTTCCCGGACGAGATCATGATCGCGCTCGGCAACGCCGCCGGCGAGGTGCTGCGTGAGCTGCGCGACGGCGGCGATCCGCTGACGCGGCGCGTGGTCGATTCCTTCATTGCCGCGCGCGCCGCGCTGATGGAGCAGGCGAAGCTGACCGACGACGCCTTCGCCCGCGCCCGCGCCCTGCCCTACACCTACCTCTGAGGCGCCTCGGGGGAGCCGGCGGGCTCCCCCGCTCTTCCCATTCCGACCCCTCCCGTCACTGCCGCGACCAGCTTCGGTGTGGCGGCGAAAGCGAGTTTCAGCGCGAGCCCGATCCAGCCGGCGCCCTCGCGCGGTGGCGCGAACGGGGAGGGGCGAGCGAGCAGCGCGGCGAGGATGGTCTCGGCCGCCAGCAGAAGCGCGAGCCCGATCGGGCCGATGGCGAGCGGATCGGCACGCCGGTTGCGATGAAGCAACGCACGCGCGGCCAGCACCATCACCGCGAGCATGATCGGCGGCTCGATCGCCACCGCCGCCGTCCTGCCGAGCGAAGGTTCGAGGGCGCTGACGCGGATCGGTCCGCGAATCGCACCGGCGGCGAAACAGAACGCGCAAGAGAGAAGTCCGGCCCGCGCCGCAAGGGTCACGCGGCGTGCGGCGGGGAGGGCCGTCACACCGCCTGCGCCGAGGCCTCGGACCGCACCCCCTTCACGCGCTGTGCGAGGGCCGCCGCCATGAACGTCGTCGAGATCGCCATCCAGCACCGCCTGCGGGTTGCCCTTCTCCACCCCGGTGCGGAGATCCTTCACCATCTGGTAGGGCTGCAGGACGTAGGAGCGGATCTGGTGGCCCCAGCCGATCTCGGTCTTCACTCCGGCACGCTGCGCGGCCTGCTCCTCCCGCTTCTGCAGCTCGAGCTCGTAAAGCCGCGCGCGCAGCATCTCCATCGCGATCGCGCGGTTGCGGTGCTGGCTGCGATCCTGCCGGCAGGCGACCACGATTCCCGTCGGCACGTGACGGATGCGGATCGCGCTTTCCGTCTTGTTCACGTGCTGCCCGCCGGCGCCGGAGGCCCGCATGGTGTCGATCTCGAGGTCCTCGTCGCGGATCTCGATCGCGATCGTCTCGTCCACCACCGGAGAGACTCCGACTGAGGCGAAGGAGGTCTGTCGGCGCGCGTTCGCGTCGAAGGGGCTGATGCGCACGAGCCGATGCACGCCGGATTCGGTCTTCAGCCACCCGTAGGCGTTGGGGCCGATCACCTTGATGGTGGCGCTCTTGATGCCGGCCTGTTCGCCGTCGGAGCGTTCGACGAGCTCGACCCGGTAGCCGTGGCTCTCCGCCCAGCGCACGTACATGCGCAGCAGCATCTCGGCCCAGTCCTGCGCATCGACCCCGCCCGCGCCGGCGTTGATCTCGACATAGGCGTCGTTGCCGTCGGCCTCGCCGGACAGCAGGGACTCGATCTCGCGCCGATGCGCCTCCTCGGCGAGCGCACGCAGGTCGGCGGTGATGGCATCGAGCGCCGCCTCGTCGCCCTCGGCTTCGGCGAGTTCAGCGAGCCCCAACGCATCGGCCGCCTCGCGCTCGATGCGCGCCACGGCCTCGATCTGGGCGGCGAGGCGGTTGCGCTCGCGCATCACCTTCTGCGCCGCCTCCGGATCGTTCCAGAGGTCGGGGTCTTCGGCGCGCGCGTTCAGCTCCCCAAGGCGCTTGACCGCGGCATCCCAGTCAAAGATGCCTCCTCAGCAGACCGACCGACTGGGCGATCCGCTCGTTCAGCGCAACGATTTCGGCACGCATCGCGACCTCCTTCGTGCCCCCTTGCGGCGAAGCGGCGCGGTCAATACAGCCCGCCCAAGGCAGCGTCCAGCGCCGCCGCGCCTGAGCCTGCGCGCCGGCCCGCCCGCGGCGGCGCCGATCACGCCCGGACGGCGCGCCCTCGGCCCCGGGCTCGGTGCCCGGGCGGAAGGCTTCAAGCACGGCGCCCGGCGCGTTGGCGGGCGCGGCTTCCCCGGTGTTCGGGTTCACCCACACCATGCGCACGCCGTCCGGCGCGCGGAACGGCACGATGGGCCTGCCCTCGAGGGCCTCGCGCATGAAGGCGCCGAAGATCGGGGCGGCAACATTGCCGCCCGTCTCGTTGTCGCGCGGCCCGCCCAAGGGTCGGGGTTCGTCGAAGCCCACCCAGACCGCGACCACGAGATCGGGCGTGAAACCGACGAACCAGGCATCCAGCCAGTCGTTGGTGGTGCCGGTCTTGCCGGCGACGGGGCGGCCGATGTTGGCGCGGGTTCCGGTGCCGCGCGTCACCACGCCTTGCAGGATGGAGACCATCTGGAAGGCCGAGATCGGGTCGGTCGCCCGCTCGCGCATGTCGGGCAGGTCGGGCGGGAGGAGGCCGGGCGAAGGCTCTCGGCAGCGCTCGCAGGGGCGACGATCGGCGCGGAAGATGACCTTGCCGTTGCGGTCCTGCACCGAGTCGATCAGGGAGGGTTCCACCCGCTTGCCGCCGTTGGCGAAGGCCGCGTAGGCAGCCGCCATGCGGAGCACGGTGGTCTCTCCCGCACCGAGCGCCATCGCGTAGGTGCGCTCGAGGTTGTCGATCACACCGAAGCGCCGGCTTGCGTCCGCCACCCGATCGAGCCCCATCTGCGCGGCCAGCCGGATGGTCATCAGGTTCTTCGACTTCTCCATCCCGACCCGGAGCGGGGTAGGCCCGCCGAACTCGCCCTCGTTGTAGTTGGTGGGCCGCCAGCGGCCTTGGGCGGGGCCGAGGTCGACGACGAAGGGAGCATCGAGCACCTTCTGGGTCGGCGGCAGCCCAGCCTCGAAGGCGGTGATGTAGACGAAAGGCTTGAAGGCGGAGCCGGGCTGCCGCAGCGCCTGGGTCGCGCGGTTGAACCAGGAGCGGTCGAAGGACCACCCCCCGGAGAGGGCGAGCACCCGCCCCGTGGAGGGGTCGAGCGCGACCAGCGCCCCCTCCACCTCCGGCGCTTGGCGCAGGCTCGCGCGCTCGGGCAGGGCGGGGCGGGCGGGGCGGTTGCGCGCGGCCGGCTGGGCGGGCTCTGCGGCCAAGGGCTCGACGAGGATCACGTCTCCAACCGCCACGACATCGGAGGCGGCGCGCGGCGCGGGGCCGAGGCCACCGTTCGGCAGCGCCCGGCGCGCCCAGCTCATTTCCGCAAGCGGAAGGCCCATCGTGCGCGGCATCGCAGGCAGATTGGGCCGTTCCGGGCGCTCGAGCCAGCCCACGCGCGCTTGCTCCCGCCCCACCTCCAGCACGACGGCAACGCGCCAAGCAGGGAGGGTGCCGGGCGGGCGGGGTATCGCGGCGAGCCGCTCCACCCAGGCGGTGGCGAGACGGTCGGCTGGCAGGTCGATCCGCGCGATCGGGCCGCGCCAGCCGCCGCGGCGGCGGTCATAGGCCATCAGTCCCTCGCGCAGGCTGCGGTCGGCGATCTCCTGCAGCCTCGGGTCGAGGCTCGTGCGCACCGTAAGCCCGCCTTGGGTGGTCGCGGCCTCGCCGAAGCGGGCGATGAGCTGGCGGCGCACTTCTTCCGCGAAGTATTCGGCCGGGACGCGGTCGGCGAAGCGGCCCGGGCGGACCTGGATCGGGGTCGCCTTCGCGGCCTCGGCGGTGGCCGCATCGAGCACGCCGTCCGCCACCATGCGGTCGAGCACCCAGTCCCGCCGGCCCTTCGCCGCCTCGGGGAAGCGCCAAGGGTTGTAGTTGTTGGGCGCCTTCGGCAGTGCGGCGAGGTAGGCGGCCTCGGCCGGGGTCAGTTCCTCCAAGGCCTTGCCGAAATAGGTCATCGCCGCCGCGCCCACGCCGTAGGCGCCTTGGCCGAGGAAGATCTCGTTCAGGTAAAGCTCGAGGATGCGCTCCTTGGACAGCGCGCGCTCGATGCGGAAGGCGAGGATCGCCTCGCGGATTTTGCGCTCGAGCGAGACTTCGTTGCCGAGCAGCATGTTCTTCGCCACCTGCTGGGTGATGGTGGAGGCGCCGATGGGGCGACGGCCCGAGCCCATCTGCTGCAGGTTGGTGACGGCGGCGCGCAGGATCGCCCCGGCATCCACCCCTGGGTGGGTCCAGAAGTTCTGGTCCTCGGCGGAGACGAAGGCGTCCCGAACCAGGCGGGGGATCGAAATCGATGGGCACGAAGATGCGGCGTTCGGTCGCAAGTTCCGCGAGAAGCCGCGAGTCGCCGGCATAGACCCGGCTCATCACCGGCGGCTCGTAGTCCTTCAGCACGGCATAGTCCGGCAGGTCCCGGCCAAAATGGTGCAGGGCCCAGAGCGCAGCGCCGGCGGCTGCAATCACGCCGAACCCGACGAGGGCGGCGAGCACTCCCAACACGCGGCGGAGAAGGGAGCGGCGGCGGCGCGGCCGCGCCTTGGCCTTCGGCGACGGGTCGCGATCGGGTGAAGGGGGGAGCGGGGCCCCGCCGGGACGCGGCCGCGTCAGCCCGGCGAGCGGTTCGTCTGCGCGCATCGAACGGTCCTTACCACGGCAGCAGCCGGGCCGTCAGGCGAAACCCCCGCGTGGCGGGGGTGCATCAGCCGGCGACCTGCATCGGCGGCGCGGCGGCGAAATGGCGGTCGACCGCCTCGGCGATGGCGCGGGCGAGACGGTTGCGGTGGTCGGGCCGGCGCAGCAACGCCTCGTCCTCGGCGTTGGAAAGAAAGCCGAGCTCGATCAGCACCGACGGCACGTCCGGCGACTTCAGCACGACGAAGCCCGCTTCGCGATGGGGCCGGGGCAGAAGCGGGGTCTCCCGCGCGAGCGCCTGCACGGTGAGCCGGGCCATCTGCACGCTGCGTCTCCCCGTCTCGCGCCGCACCTGGGCGATGAGCGCCCGGGCGGACGCCTCGTCGCTGCGTGGGCGCCCACCTCGGTTGTGCGACGCGGCGAGGCGCTCGGCGATCGGGTCGGAGGCGTCGGCGGCCAGGGTGTAGACCGAGGCCCCGCGCACCGATCGGTCGTCGAGCCCGTCAGCATGCAGGGACAGAAAGAGGTCGGCCTGTCGCTGTTGCGCGAAGGCCGTCCGGTCGGCGAGAGGGACGAAGACGTCGCGCTCGCGGGTCATCGCCACCCGGTAGCGCCGGCGTTCCAGCAGGGCGGCGCGGAGGTCTCGCGCCGCCGCCAGCACGATGTGCTTCTCCAACGTGCCGCGTGCGCCGATCGCTCCCGGGTCGCGCCCGCCGTGGCCGGGGTCGAGCACGACGAGGGGGCGAAAGGACGGCTGCGGGGGGCGGGGGGGCCAAGCTGGGGGGACGGGCAGCGGGCGGGCAAGCGCCACGCTCTGCAGGGCGGGGGCGGTCCGGGCGGCGGCGAGCGGCCCGCGCAGGGACTGGGCGAGGAAGACCTCGAGGGGGGCGGGCTCCAACGCGATGACGAGCCGACCACCGCTCGCCTCGTATGCGGCATGGCGGACCGCCGCCGGTTCGGCGAGGTCGAGCACGACCCGGGTGACCCCCGGTCGGTTCAGCCCCGCGCGCAGGGCGCGCACCACCCCGACCCCTGGCGGAAGGACAGGGACCGCCCAGCGCAGGCGATGGAGGTCGAGGACGAGTCGCGGCGGGTCGGGCACGGCGAAAAGGTCGAATCGCGCGCCAGGAGGCAGCCCGAGAGCCAGAACGACCGATGCCCCGTCCCGCCACAGCGACGCTTCCGAGACGACGGCCGCAGCGGCGGTCGTGGACGCCATGCTACCCGCCCCGGCAAGCAGGAGAGCACGCCGGGAGAGCGTGATCCCGCTCCGCATGGTCGGGTCTTCTCCCATCCCCCTTCGTTCAGGATCAGAGGGCTCCGATGAAAGGTTGACACGATTTCTGCAGCCTCCCTAGTGCAGCCGGGCCACACGGTTTGGAATTCGGCGCCTCGGGGATGCGGCTGCCCCGGCGTCGGACTGCTCTTGTGGCACGGTCGCGCTTGCGCCATGTTGCAGCTGGCCCGCGCACAGACGGCGCCGCCCCCCGCCCGGCGACCTGCGCCGAGGGCCGAGCGGGGCGGCGTTGCGACACCTGGGACCCAGCGCTTGCAGCCCGCCCGAGGCGAGACTGCGGTTCGCGCCGGACCCGTCGGTCGGGACGGTCGCGGGCAAAGCACACCGGGCGGGGCCATCCGCCCGTCGGATACGGGAGCGCATGAGCGCAACGACCGGACCCTTCCGGGATCTGTCCGACGCTGCGCCCGGCAGCGGTGGCGTACGCACAACCCTCGTCATCCGCCGCGCCCGCCAAGGCCGCGCGGCGTGGAGTCCGCCCCTTCATGACCAAGCGCATGCTCATCGATGCGACCCACCCGGAAGAGACCCGGGTGGTCGTGCTCGACGGAAACCGTCTTGAGGAATTCGACGTCGAGACCTCGACCAAGAAAACTCTCAAAGGCAACATCTATCTCGCCAAAGTCGTCCGCGTCGAACCTTCGCTGCAGGCCGCGTTTGTTGACTTTGGTGGCAACCGGCACGGCTTCCTCGCCTTCGGCGAAATCCACCCGGACTACTACCAGATTCCTGTCGCCGACCGGCAGCGCCTGCTTGAGCTTGCGGCGCGGGAAGCCGCCGAGGAGGCCGAACGCGAGGAGGCCGAGGCGACGGGCGTGGCGCGCGCCGAGCCGTCGCCGGACCAGGAGCCGCAATCCGCCGCCGCAACCGTAGAGGCGAGGGGAGACAAGGGGGAGGACGAAGGCTCCGCCGCCGCGGTCGCGGACGAGGCCCTTCCCTCGCTGCCCGGCGGCGCGGCGGAGGCGGCGGAGGGGGAGGTGGCAGCGCCCGCGACGGCCGAGGCGGCATCGCCCGCGCCCGCGGCCGAGACCCCGCCTCTGCACGCGCCGGCCCCGCCTGAGCCGGCGGGAGAAGGCGCGCCTGAGCCCCGCTCGCCTGCCGCCCAGCCGGCCAGGATCGAGACCGAACGCCTCGTGCTCGATCCCGACCTCCCCGCCGCCGAGCCCGAGGCCGCAGGTTTGAGCGGGGCGGCGGATGGCGAGGGCGTTGCGACGGACGAGGCCCGCGATGCCGCCCCGACGGGGACCGACGGCGAGGAGCCGATCGCGTCCGAGCCCGTCCTGCGCGAGATCGAGACGGTTGCGGCAGATCCCGTCGTTCCCGAAACAATCGGCGGCGGCAACGGTCACGATTCGCCCGACGAGGATCGCCCGCGCCGCATCCCCCCCAAGTTCCTTCGCCAATACAAGATCCAGGAGGTGATCAAGCGCCGCCAGATCCTGCTCGTGCAGGTGGTGAAGGAGGAGCGCGGCACCAAGGGAGCGGCACTGACCACCTACCTCTCCCTTGCCGGGCGCTACTGCGTGCTGATGCCGAACACGCCGCGCGGCGGCGGCATCAGCCGCAAGATCACCTCGCCCGCCGACCGCAAGCGGCTGCGCGAGATCATGAACGAGCTCGACATCCCTGAGGGCATGGGGCTCATCGTGCGCACCGCCGGCGCCAACCGGCCGAAAGCCGAGATCAAGCGCGACTGCGAATACCTCCTTCGCCTCTGGGACGACATCCGCGAAAAGACGCTGCAGTCGGTGGCTCCTTGCCTGATCTATGAGGAGGCGAACCTCATCAAGCGCGCCATCCGCGACGTCTATTCGCGCGACATCGACGAGGTGATCGTCGATGGCGAGGAGGCGTACAAGGCGGCAAAGGAGTTCATGCGCATGCTGATGCCCTCGCATGCGCGCAAGGTGCAGCTCTACCGCGACGGCGGCGTGCCTTTGTTCGCCCGCGCCGGAGTCGAGGCGCAGCTCGACGCCATGCACAGCAAGCGGGTCGAGCTGAAGTCGGGCGGCTACATCGTGATCGACCAGACGGAGGCGCTGGTCGCGATCGACGTCAACTCGGGCCGGGCCACGCGCGAGCGCAACATCGAGGAGACCGCGCTGAGGACGAACCTTGAGGCCGCCGACGAGATCGCGCGCCAGATCCGGCTACGCGACCTCGCGGGCCTGATCGTCATCGACTTCATCGACATGGAAAACAGCCGGAACAATGCGGCTGTGGAACGTCGGCTGAAGGAGGCGCTGAAGCAGGACCGCGCCCGGATCCAGGTCGGACGAATCTCGCATTTCGGCCTCCTCGAGATGAGCCGCCAGCGGCTTCGCCCCTCCCTCACCGAGAGCTCCTTCGTCACCTGCCCGAGCTGCCAGGGCACGGGGCTCGTCCGCTCGGTCGAATCGAGCTCGGTTGCGGTGCTGCGCGCGATCGAGGAGGAGGCGGCCAAGCGCCGGGCTGCCGAGATCGTCGTGCGCTGTGCGGGTTCGGTCGCGCTCTACCTCCTCAACCACAAGCGGGCGCGGCTCGCCCAGCTCGAGGAGGCGTTCGGGCTGAAGATCCTGTTCGCCGCCGACGAGACCCTCGCCCCGCCGGCGGTCAAGATCGAGCGCACCAAGCCCGCGCTCGCCGCCCCGCCGGCCCAGACGGTCGCTGCGCAGGCGCCGCCCGCCCCGCCGCCCGAGGAGGAGGAGGCGGAGCGCGAAGCTGAGGACGTCGAGGCGGCGGCCGAGACCGAAAGCGGGGACGAGACCGGGGCCGAGGCCCGCGGCGGCGAGGCGGAGGAGGGTCGGAGCGCGACCGAGAGCGAGCGGGAGACGCGTCGCCGCCGCCGTCGCCGTCGCCGCCGCGGCGGGCGCCGTGAGGAGCGGCAGCCGGGCTCGTCCCTGCCAGGGGTGGGCGAGCAGCCCGACCTCGCGGCTGTGCCTTCCCCGTCGGCTGAAGAGGGGGCGATGGCGCCCGCGCCCGTCGCAGCCGCGTCGGAATCCCGCGACAGCGCCGGCGAGAGCGATGGCGAGGAGGGCAGGCTCCGCCGTGGCCGACGCGGCAGCCGTCGCCGGCCGGGTCTCGCAGCCCCGCCGCCCCCGCCGGCCTATCTCGGCGCCGTCCCGGCAAACCCGCTCGTCGAAGCGACCGTCGATCTCTTCGAGGCGGTCGAGGAAGCGGCAGCCACCGAAGCGCCATCCGCTGCCATCGCCATGCCGCGTGCGGCGAGCGCGGTGGCGATCGCCGCCGCGCCTCCGCCGGCGTCCGGGTCCGCGTCGGACGCATCGCCTTCGGCGGCGCAGACCGACGCGCCAAAGCAGGCGGCGGAGGAAACGCCACCGGCCGCCGAGCCCGCCCCGGCGCAAGCACCGCCGCCGGGCCCGATCGCCTCGGCCGAGATCAAGCCGATCGTGGTCGACGAGGTTCTCGAGGTCATGCCGAAGAAGCGCGGCTGGTGGCGGCGCTGACCCGGCGGCCCCGCGGCCTCAGCCCAGCCAGCGGATGATCCGCTCCGCCGCCTCGGCGACGTCCTCGGTCGAGCCGCAGAAGGAGAACCGGATGGTGCGGCTGCCCCGCGCGCGGTCGAAATCCACCCCAGGCGTGGCAGCGATCGCGATCTCCTCCAGCATGCGGCGGCAGAAGGCGGCGCTGTCGTTCGTCAGGTGGCCGATGTCGGCGTAGAGGTAGAACGCGCCCTCGGGCGGGGCGATGCGCTCGATCCCGGCCCGCGGCAGGGCCTCGAGCAGCAGCGCACGGTTGGCGGCATAGCGCGCCCGATGCCCTTCCAACTCCTCCGTCGCCTCGAAGGCGGCGAGGGCTGCGACCTGGGAGACGGCGGGGGCGGAAATGAAAAGATTGGAGGCGATACGCTCGACCGGCCGCACGAGGTCCTCAGGCAGCACCATCCAGCCGACCCGCCAGCCGGTCATCGACCAGTACTTGGAGAAGGAGTTGATGACGACCGCGCCCGGGATGGCGGCGGCGGTCGCGGCCGGCGCGCCGTAGGTGAGGCCGTGGTAGATCTCGTCCGAGATCAGCCGCACGCCGTGCGCGACGCACCACGCGCCCAGGGCGCGGAGCTCGTCCGCATGGAGCATGGTCCCCGCAGGGTTGCAGGGCGAGGCGACGATCAAGCCCGCCGGGGGCGGGTCGAGCCGCTCCAGCATCCCCACGGTCGGCTGGAAGCGGGACTCGGGACCCGTCTCCAGCATGACAGGCAAAAGGCCGAGCGCCTCCAGGATGTTGACATAGGGCGGATAGGCGGGCGAGGCGAGGGCGATGCGGTCGCCCGGATCGAAGGCGGCGAGGAACGCAAGCGGGAAGGCCCCCGAGGCGCCGACGGTGACGGCGACACGGGAGGGCTCGACGGCAAGCCCGTAGCGTTCGGTGTAGAGCTGCGCGATCCGTTCGCGCAGCGGGCGCAGCCCCAAGGTTTCCGTGTAGCCTAAGGTGTCGCCCGCCCGCATGGCCGCGATCGCCGCCGCGATGGCGGCGCGCGGCGCCCCCGTCGCGGGCTGGCCCACTTCCATGCGGATCACGCGCGGGTCGGCGGGAGAGGCGGCGGCGGCGCGGGCGTTCGCCGCCGCGATCACGTCCATCACGATGAAGGGGGGGGCCGAGGCCCCCCTGCCGACTTTCAGCGCCATGCGGGCAACCCGCCCGAGGCCCGCCCCGGCGTCAAGGGGAGAAGGACGGGCGTGCGCTACTTGAGCACCAGCGACTTGGCGTTCTCGACCGTCAGTTCCTTGCCCTCGGCCAGCGCGCCATGGCGGTGCAGCACGTAGGCGGTGGCGGCGAGCTTGTCCTCGTCCGAGAGCTTGGTGGGGTCGTCGAACGGCATCAGCATCACGGTGTAGACGAGGAGTTCGCCCGCGTGGCCGAACTTGGCGATCTGCGCGCCTTGGCCCCAGATCGGGTTGCCGTAGCCCGGACCGCCGCGCCCGTCCGCGCCGTGGCAGACGGCGCAGGCTTCGGCATAGACCGCCCGCCCGCGCTCGAGCTGCGGGTTTTCCGCCCGGGCCGGGACGGCGGCGGGAAAGACGGTCGCCAGGCCGAGGCTGATGGCCGTAGCGGCGGCGGCGAAGACAAGACGATGCGTCATGCTGTTCGGGCGGCTCTCTTATCCGAGCGGAGGACAGTCGGGAGGCGCCCGAGGCGGGCGCCTCCCGTGTTGCGATCAGGCGACGACGCGGATGCGGAAGCGGGGGATCGCGTTGTTCGCCATTCCGTAGAGATTGAAAGGCACCGAGGGGGGCTGGGTGTTGCCCGCGTTGTCGGTGGCGCGGGTCTCGATCACGTGCTCGCCGGGCGGTGCATCCCACGGGAAGTCGAAGCGCACCCAGGTGTAGCGGCCGAGATTCGGCTGGCGGATGTGCGCTTCGCGCCACGGCCCGCCGTTGATGCGATACTCCACCTTGCGCACGCCGAACTGCGGCCCCCACGCGTAGCCGCGCATCACACGTGGCCCTGCCGGCAGGGTGGGCAGTTCGCCCTTCTTGATCGGGTAGTTCACCGGGAAGGAGGGCGACTTCTCGATCACGAGCGGCACGGTGAGGGTGGACTTGACGGGCATCCACTCCACCATCGGACCCTGGATGTCGTTCGGCGTGACGTTGCGGAACTCGTCGCGCTCGCTGAACGACGGCCGCGGGTAGTCGGGGCCGACGAAGACCTCGCCCTTGGTGTTGAGACGCACCCAGAAGTCATGGTCGGCGATCTTGATCTCGGTGAGCCACTTGATGGAGGCGGCACCTCCCCAGCCGGGGACGAGGGCGCGCACCGGCGCGCCATGGTCAGGCAGGAGCGGGTTGCCGTTCATCTTGAAGGCGAGCCCGATATCGTCCGGGCGCGAGAGCACCTCGCGCATCGGCACCGGCCGGCCGATGTCGCCGCCGCCGTCGACCCCTGACCAGAAGAGAAGCGCCTTCGCACCCGGCTTGAGGCCGACGAGAGCGAGGATCTCGGAGAGGGGTACGTATTCCCACTCCGCGAGCCCGATCGCCCCCATCACCCAGTTGCCGCCGGAAACGTCCTTCATGTCCTGCTGTTCCCAGAACAGGGTGCGGCAGTTGCCGTGACACTCCATGGTGGCGAACAGGGTGCGCGAGGGCAGCTTGAGCAGGTCCTCGTACGTAAGGGTCAGTTCGCGCTCGACCGCGTTGCCATGGATCCGCAGCTTCCAGTTGCGCGGATCGAGCTCGGGCTTCTGCTCTGCCGTGGGCGTCGGGTAATGGTTGCGGACATAGAATTCCTCGACCGGCGTGATCCAGGTCGAGAAGTTCCAGTACTGCCCGCTGCGCACGGTCGCCCCGATGTTGAGCAGGCGCGAATCGTCCTTCTGCAGGATGCGCCGTGCCGGGGCAGCCGCCTGCTGGGCGGCGGCCTGGGTGGCGGGAACTGCGGTGGCGGCGGCGGCGCCGGCCACCGACCAAGCGGCAACCTCGAACAGACGCCGCCGGCCGACGTCCTCGCGCTTCAGCACCTTCTCGATCAGGGCGCGTTCTTCGCGCGCAATGTCGCTGCGGTTCATGCTCATGACGGCCGTCTCCCCTCCTTGTGCGCCGCAGCCTTCGTGGCTTCGAAGGCACGCAAACTCGTGTTGGCATCGCAACGCTAGCACGAGGGAGGGGGCTGACGAAAGCGTGATCGACGGGGCTGATGCCCCCGCGCCGCTCAGTCGGCCCCGAGGGCGAGCCCGTGGCCGCGCGGGTCGGCGGCCCAGGTGCAGCTTCCCGCAACCCCCGGCAGGTAGCCGGGGCAGTGCACCAGCACGACCCGGCCGAGCCTGTCGGCTGCGTCTGGTCGGGGTGACGCGAGGGCTTCGCCTGCGCTGCGCCCGGCGAGGGCCTCGCGCGCGGCAAGGGCCAGGGCGATCGGCCCTGCCTCGCCGCCGGAGCCGGAGGCGGCGAGACGGAACGCGCGCAGCGGCGTGTTGGAAACGAGGAGCACGCTGGGGAGCGCCGGCGGCACTGCGCCGACCCCCGGCGCCGCCGCGAGCACCAGACCAAGCCCGGGGCGACGCGCCCGGTCCCGAACAGGTTGTTGTTGGTGAAGGCGCAGGCGACCGCCTGGCCGTCGCGATCGACGGCGACGAAGCCCGTGGTCGCGCCGAGCACGGGCGGAAGCGCGCCTCCTGCCGGTTGGGCACCGTCGAGCACGGCCTGCGGATCGGCCCCGGCCCGGACGGCGGCGGCCGCCGCCCGCGCTGCCGCCGCGGCCTCCTCCGCCGCGGCGCGTGCGGCAAGCGCCCGCAGCGCCGCCGCCGCTCCCACCGATCCGCCGACCGGGGCCGCATGAACGACGTCGGGGCCGAGCCGCATCGAGACGGTCGTCGTCAGCTGCGGCAGGGTCGTGCGGAGGTCCTCGAGCGAGAGCGCGCCGCCGGCTGCGCGCGCCGCTTCAGCAAGACGCCGCGCCAACCCGCCCTGATAGAGGTCGCCCACCCCCTGGCTGCGGATCAGCCCGATGAGGTTGGCAAGCTCCGGCTGGACGAGAAGGTCGCCCTCGCCAAGCGGGCTGCCGTCCGGGCGAGCGAAGCGGGCGCGCGCGTTCGGGTCGGCGAACAGAGGTGTGGCCACGACGGCGAGATCCCGCGCCAGCGCCCGGCTCATCGGCGTGCCGAAGCGGGCGATCTGCTCGGCCGGCGCGATCACCTGCTCGAAAGGGAGCCGGCCCAGCCGGGCATGGAGAGCGAACAAGCCCCTCGGCGTGCCGGGCAGGGCCGCGGGGCGGTCCGCGCCGGGATCAAGCATGGTCGGCGCGCGGGGGAGGAAGCTCGCGGCGATCGCCTGGTCGCGCCGCGGGTCATAGGCGAGGCACACCCCGCCGCCCGCCAGCGAGGCGCGCGAGGGCAGGGTGACGCCAAGCGCGAATCCCATCGCCGCAGCCGCGTCCGCCGCCGAGCCCCCGGCGGCCAGGATGTCCCGCCCGATCAGCGCTGCCCGCGGCTCCTCGGCCGCAACCCCGCCCAGGAAGCCCTGCACAAAGCCTGGGGTTCCGAGCGGGGGGCCGGCGCGGCCGAACAGGCCCTCCACGGTCGAGCAGCCGGCGAGCAGCACACACGCGGCCGTGGCGAGACCGATCGCTTGAAGGCGGATTATGGTCCGGCGCATGGCCTTTCCGATGCTGACCGCCGCCCGCCGGATCGCGGCGGTGTCGCTCGCCGCTCTCGCTCTGCTTGCTTCGACGGCCGCGGCGCAGAACCGCACCGTCACGCTGATCCGGGATGCGGAGACCGAGGCGCTGCTGCGGGCAGTGAACGCGCCCCTCCTCGCCGCCGCCGGGCTCGACCGGGGGCTCGTTCGCACCTTCATCATCGCCGATCGGTCGATAAACGCCTTCGTCACCACCGGCAACCGGCTCGCCGTGCACACGGGCCTGATCACCTCCATCGACAGCGTGAGCGAACTGGCGGGCGTTCTGGCGCACGAGGTGGGCCATATCTCGGGCGGGCATCTCGCGCGGCTGCCCGAGGAGTTGCGCAACGCCATGATCCGATCGGTGGCGGCTTTGCTGGCTGGCGCGGCGGCGGCAGCCGCCACCGGCCAAGGCGGAGCCGCGGCGGCGATCGGCATGGGGGGGCAGAGCCTCGCCATGCGCGAACTCTTCGCCTTCACCCGCGCGCAGGAGAATGCCGCCGACCAGGCCGCCGTCACCTTCCTCGCCCGCGCCGGCTGGTCGCCCGCCGGCCTCCTTCGGCTGATGGAGCGGCTGGCCGCGCAGGAAGCCCTGCTCGTCGAAAACCAGGACCCTTATCTGCGCACCCACCCGCTGACGCGCGATCGCATCGAGTTCCTGCGCGAGCGGCTCGCCGAATCGCGCCATGCCCAGGCCGCGATGCCGCCCGAGCTCGAGGACGCGTTCCGCATGGTGCGGGCCAAGCTGGTCGGTTTCCTGGAGGGAGCCGCCGTGCCCCGGCTCTATCCGGCGTCCGATCAGTCCGCGCCCGCCCGCTATGCCCGCGCCATCCTCGCCTTCCGCCAGGGCCGCACCGACGAGGCGGTGGCCGGGTTGGATGGGCTGATCGCCGAACGCCCGGCGAGCCCGTGGCTCGCCGAGATGAAGGGGCAGGTGCTGTTCGAAAGCGGGCGTGTGCGCGACTCGATCGAGCCCTTCCGGCGCGCCGCCCGGCTTGCTCCCGGCGAGGGCCTGATCCGAGCCGCCTTGGGCCGCGCCCTGCTCGACAGCGGCGATGCGGCCTTGCTGGCGGGCGCGATCGAGGAGCTGGAGACGGCGACCCGGCTCGACCCTCGCTCGGCCTTCACGTGGCGCACGCTCGGCATCGCCTATGCGCGGGCGGGCGACATGGGGCGGTCCTCGCTCGCCTTCGCCGAGGAGGCGGCGCTGACGGGGGATCTTCGCACCCAGCGCGAGATGGCGGCGCGCGCCGAGCGGGTCCTGCCGCCGGGGCCGGCCAGGCTTCGGGCCCAGGACCTGTTGCGGGCAGCCGAGGTGATGCGCGAGGAGAGGCGGCGATGAGACACGCGCCCGCCCTGCTTGCTGCCCTCGCTGTCCTTCCGGCTGTCTGCGGCGGCGCAGCCGTTCAGTGCCGACCAGAGGGCGGCGATCGTCGACATCCTGCGCGAGGCGCTGCGCAGCGACCCCTCCATCCTGCGCGACGCCCTTGCCGCCCTCGAAGCGGCCGAGCGCGAGGCGGAGGCGGAGGCGCGACGCGCCGCGGTGCGCGCCGAGGCGGAGGCGCTGTTCCGCAACGCCGACGACCCGGCGCTCGGGCCGGCCCGCGCCCGCGTCACGGTGGTCGAGTTCACCGACTATCGCTGCCCCTACTGCCGCTCCATGCGCGGCGTCATCCTCGACCTCATCCGGCAGGAGCGCGACGTGCGGGTGGTGGTGAAGCCGATGCCGATCCTTGGCCCCGCCTCGATGACGGCGGCGCGGGCGGCGCTCGCGGCCCATCTGCAGGGACGGTTCGCTCCGTTCCACGACGCTCTCCTCGGCCTGCGCGGGGAGATCGACGAGGCGACCCTGTTCCAGGTCGCGGCGGAGGTTGGGCTTGATGTCGCGCGGTTGAGGCGCGACATGGCGGGGCCGGAAGTGACGCGGCGGATTTCCGCCGCACTCGGCCTCGCTCGGGCGCTCGGGCTTCAGGGCACGCCGGCCTATGTGGTGGGAGAGACGGTTTTGCCGGGTGCCGTTCCGCTGGCGCGGCTGCGCGAGGCGGTGGCCGAGGCGCGCGGCCAAGCCCGCTGAGACCCGGCGGTGCGACGGCCTCCTGCCGCGGCATCGCGCCCGGCGCGCCGGTTCGCGGAGGCCGCGACGGTCCGCGTCGGGGCGCGACTGCGTGCCCGGCAGCCGCCGGGGCTCCCCTTCTCGGTCGCTCTCGTCGCCTCCGCCTTCGCAGGCTGAGCCGTGCCTCCGACGCCTCGGGGGATCGTTCGCCTCCCGCTCCTTCCCTGCCTCGGCGTCGCGGTCAGCGGATGGCGCCGAAGATGATGGGGCTGAGCGCCGGGTCGACCGGCAGGGGGGCGCGCGGGCGGATCATCGGCAGGGAGACAGCGTCGATCGCGCGCTCGAAGGCCGGCGCGCCGATCAGGAAGCCTTGGACTTCCTCGACTCCGAGATCGGCGAGCGCCGCCAGTTCCGCCATCGTCTCGACCCCTTCGGCGATGACGCGAATTCCCGTTCCCTCCACCATGCGCATGACGCCGGAGAGGATGGAGCGGCGCACGCGGTCGCGGTCGATCCCGCGCGTGAGCGCCATGTCGATCTTCAGGAGGTCAGGCTCCACCTCGGCAAGAAGGGCGAGGCCGTTGTAGCCTGCGCCGAAATCGTCGAGGGCGAGGCGGAGCCCGACCGTGCGGGCGGCATCCGCCAGCCGGCGAAGCCGCGGCGGATCGTCGATCCGTTCGCCCTCCGTCATTTCAAGGACGAGGCGCTGCGGGGGAAAGCCTTCGGCCTCGGTCAGCCGCAACAGGCGCTCCGCTGCTTCAGCCGCCCCGCCGGCCGAGCGCGTGAGCACGTGCGGGGAAAGGTTGACGTGCAGGTCGACCGCGATGCCGAGGGCGATCGCCCGCGACATGGCGTATTGCACGACGGAGAGTTCGAAGGCAGGGCGCGCGGCGGGCTCCACCCGCCCGAGCACGGTGCCGGCGGGCCTGCCGCCGACGCCGCGCACGAGGGCTTCCTGCGCAACCAGCCGCCGGGTGACGAGAGACACCACCGGCTGGAAGGCAATGCCGAAGGGTGGGGCGAGCCGTTCCCGTCCGTCTCTCATCTGTGTCCGGCCCTGCCGTTCCCCTTCGCCGATCGTCGCCCCGCCCGAGCCAGCCTCATCCTCCGGCCGAGCGGTAAACGCCTCGTTAACGTGAGGGCTCGATCCGCGCGCGCAGCGAAGACCCGATGCACCCCCGGCCTTTCGGGCCCTGGGCGCGGGAGACGCCCAGGAGGGTTCCGCGACGCTTCCTCCCACTCGTCTAGTCGCGCACGGCGAGCACGATCTTCCCGATGTGCTGCGAGCTCTCCATCAGCCGGTGCGCCGCGGCGGCCTCGGCGAGGGGGAACACGGTGTGGATCACCGGCCCGCATCGCCCCGCCTCCAGCACCGGCCAGACCTCGCGCAGAAGCGCCTCGGCGATCGCCCCCTTCTGCGCCGTCGTGCGCGGGCGCATGGTCGAACCGGTGATGGTCAGCCGGCGCGTCATCACCGGCAGGAAATCCATCTCCGCCACCTTGGAGCCGCGCAGGAAGGCGATGATGACGAGCCGCCCGTCGAGGGCGAGGCAGCGGATGTTGCGCGGGATGTAGTCGCCGCCCACCATGTCGAGGATGACGTCGACTCCACGCCCATCCGTCAGCCGCTTCACTTCCTCGACGAAGTCTTGGGCGCGATAGTCGATCGCTGCCGCCGCCCCAAGGCGGAGACAGGCGAGGCACTTCTCCGCCGACCCCGCGGTGGCATAGACGGTGGCGCCGAACTCGTGCGCGAGCTGGATCGCGGTGGTGCCGATGCCCGAAGTGCCGCCGTGGATCAGTGCCGTTTCGCCGCGCGCAAGCCGCCCGCGCTCGAACAGGTTGGCCCAAACGGTGAAGTAGGTCTCCGGGATCGCGGCGGCGCGGACGAAGTCGTAGCCGGCCGGGATCGGAAGGCACTGTGGGGCCGGGACGGCGACGAACTCCGCATAGCCGCCGCCGTTGACCAGCGCACAGACGCGATCGCCCGGCCTGCCAGCCCTCGACCCCCGCTCCGACGGCGGCGATCACGCCCGCGACCTCGAGTCCGAGGATGGGCGAGGCGCCGGGCGGCGGGGGGTAGCGCCCTTCGCGCTGCGCAATGTCGGGGCGGTTCACGCCGGCGGCATGCACCTCGATCAGCACCTCGCCGGGCCCGGGCTCCGGCACCGGCCCCTCGGCGAGGGCGAGAACCTCGGGCCCGCCCGTGCCGACCATCGCGATGTGCCGCATCGTCCGCCGCATGCCCTCCTCCTCGCGAGGCCGGAACGCTGGGTGCTGCGGCGGGCAGCGTCAAGCGACCGCTCGCCCACGCCCGATGAGGCGGGCGTAGAGAGCCGGATCGGTCGCCCCCTCCGTGCCGAAGAGCAGCACCCGCGCGCCCGGCCCGAGCCCAAGCGCCGCTGCTGCTCCCCGGTTGGCTCGGGCCAGCGCCAGCCCGATCAGCCCGGCGACCGCGCTTTCGCCCGCGACCACCGGCGGATCGCGCCCGACACCGTGCGCGAGCATGCGCATGGCGGGTGCCACCGCCTGCTCAGGCACCCCGAGAGCGGCATCGGCGCGCAGGAGGAGCTCGTCGAGCGCAAGCGGCGAAGGCTCGGCGCAGGCAAGCCCCGCCATCAGCGTCTCCTGCCCCGGCGGGGACGCAACCGGACGCCCTGCGGCCAGGCTACGCGCGATGCCGTCGAACGCCATCGGCTCGACCACGATCACGCGCGGCCCCCGCTCACCGAAGGTGCGCGGCGGCCTCGGCAGCGACGGCTGCTGCCGCCCCGCCCACCCCGGCCTGGATGAAGACGTGGGTCGGCGGATCGCCCCGCCACTGCGCGAAGGCCTCCTCCGCCATCAGCCGATAGCCCTGCATCACCGCGCGCGGGATGTCTTCGTAGCCGGGCCACGAGGTGTCGGAGATCACCGTCCAGCCCTCGCGGGCGGCGGTCTCTGCGCAGAGGCGGACGGCATCGTCGTAGGTGGCGCCTGCCCGCCGCACCTCGGCGCCGAAGCGGGCGATCGCCTCCGCCCGGCCGGCGCTGACGGTCGCATGGACGAACACCACCGCGCGGCAGTGGAAGCGTGCGGCGCCCCAGGCGACGGCGCGGCCGTGGTTGCCGTCCGTGGCGCACGTGACAGTGATGCCCTTCGTGCGGTCGGCGAAGCGGCCGGCGGCAAGGTCGGCGTCGGTCGGGTCGATGCCGTGGTCGGCGAGCCATCTCCGCAGGTGGCGCGCCACCGCATAGGCTCCGCCGAGGGCCTTGAAGGAGCCGAGGCCGAAGCGCGCGCCCTCGTCCTTCCAGCGGATCGCGGCCACCCTGAGGACGGCGGCGAGCCCCGGAAGGTCGTGCAGGGGGGTCGGCTCGTACCCCGGCCAAGCGGTGATCGCGGCCTTCGCTTCGGCAAAGCCCGCCTCGTCCAGCACGGCGCGCCCGGCTCGGCCGCGAAAGCGGTTCAAGGTGAGGCGGAAGGGCAAGGGGCGCGAACACGGCTTGACCGCAACGGGCAAGGTTCGGGAAGCCTGCGGCGGAACGGGCGCGAGGAGAAGGCATCGACGCGGAAAAGCCCGGTCCTGATCGCCGGGGGGTTCACGCCGGCCGATGCTGGGGAGGGAACCGCGGGCGGCATGAGCTGCGGCCAGCGGATCGGCGCGACGGGCGTGCGCCGGTGTTGCGCCTGCGCATCGCTTCCTCGCGCAGCGTCCTTCGGCGAGCCTTAGCGTGAGGCCAAGGCCCTGCGCGGCAGCGGCGTCGCGTGCGTCGCCGTGGCGGAGCTTGCATCAGCCCTGCTGGCGGTAACCAAAGGGTCCGGGGCGGAAGGGCCAGGATGCGTGCGGTGGCGCCGGAGCCGAGGACGGGCGCGATCCTCGCCCTGCCGGCGACTAGCGCGACCGCTTCGTCTTCGCATGGGCTGACGCGGACGGGGAATCCGCGGGGGCATCCGCCCGAACCCGTGTGCCGGGACCGGCGCTGCCGAGGCTTCGGCGACGTCGCCCGCCTCGCCTCCGCCAAGGCGCGGGGGTGAGGGCGCGCCATCGCCGGAGGCGCTGCCGCCGCGCGATGGCGGCGCAGGGTGCGGGTCGATGCCGATCCGCCCCGACAGCCGTCTCGAAACGGCCGGGCCAACCGGACCGCGGAAGCATCGGGGCAGGGGCGGCGCGACCGAGCCGGAGGCCGGCTTCCCGCGGGAAGGCCTCGGGCGGTTCGCCGGAGGGCGCCGCGAGGAGCGAGCGGGGCGGTGGCGGCGGCAAGGACGCAGGGCGGCCATCCCGCGGGAGGCGAGGCCGCGCCTCACGCGGCGCGCTCGAGGGCAACGGGGTGGGCGGCCAAGCGGGCGAACAGGTCGCCGCGACAGGTCAAGACGATGATCTGCACGCTGCCCGCCGCCTCGCCCAGCACCTCGAACATGCGGTCCATGCGGACATCGTCGGAAAAGACGAGGGCGTCGTCGAGGATCACGGGGGCCGGCTTGCCCTGCCGTTCCAGAAGGACCGCGAAGGCGAGGCGGACGAGGATCGCGATCTGCTCCTGCGTGCCGGCGGAGAGGATCTCGATCCGTTCGACGCGCCCGCCGCGGCGGATCGTGGTCACCCCAAGTCCCTGGTCGATCTCGACCAACTCGGCGCCGAGCACCCGGGCGAGCCAGGGGCCGACGGCGCGGGCGACGGGCGAGACCCACTCCGCCTTCGCCGCCGCCTCCTCCTCGGCCAGGACACGATCCAGCAGCCTCAGCCCGTCGCGGGCGCGTTCGAGGGCGTCGCGCTCGCGCTCGAGCCGCCCGCGCTCCTCGGCGAGCGCGGCGAGCCGGTCGTCGATGCCATCCGCCTCCAGGGTCCTGAGCGTGGCCTCGGCCTCCCGCAGCTCGCCCTCGAGCCGCAGCTCCTCCTTCGCGATGCGCTCCCGCTCCGCCTCGGCGCGCTGAAGCGTCCTTTGCGCCTCGGCGATCTCGGCCTCCGTCGCGACAGGCAGGGAGTCGCGCGCCAAGGCCGCCTCGCGCATCGCATCCTCGGCTTGGCGCAGGCGCTCGCGCAGCGCCTCGTCTGGCTCGCGCTGCCGCGACCCCGCGAGGGCCGTGGCACGCTCGCGCGCGGTCTTCGCCGCCTGATCCGCCTCGGCCCGGGCGAGAAGCGCTGCCTTTTCCGCCTCTGCCGCCTCCGCCTGCGCACGGTTGCGGGCGACGTCGGAGACCTCTTCCGGCACCGCGAGGCCGCGCGCGGTCGCCTCACGCAACGCCGCTTGGGCCCGGTTCGCCGTTTCCTCCGCCTTGGCCTCGGCGGCGGCGAGGGCGGCTTCGGGCAAGCCTTGCGGCGCGACCAGCGAGACCGCGTCCCGCGCGGCAGCGAGGCGCGCTTGCGCCTCCTCCTCGGCGCGACCCGCGGCACGCGAGCGAAGCAGGATGGCGAGAGCGAGCGCGAGCGCGGCCAACAGGGCGGCGGCAGCACCGGTCCAGCCGACTTCGCCCGGAACGACGGCGGTCGCGGTCAGGCCGCCGAGCCCGACGGCGGCCAAGGCGGTCAGAGCGGCGGCGGCGCTCCATCCGGCCGAGGGACGGCGGGAGACCGCGGCCCGTGCGGACTCTTCCGCCTCGCGCAGGCGACGCACCGCCTCGGCGAGGGCTTCGGCGTGCCGCCGTGCCGCCTTCGCCTCGGCTTCGGCCGCGGCCGCCTCGAGCGCGATCCATCGATCGCGCGCCGCTTTGGCCTCGCTTTCGGCATCGCGGGCAAGGTCGGCGAGCCGTTCGGCTTCGCGGCGTGCGTCCTCCGCCTGCCGGGCATCGTCCTCACGCCTCCGCCATGCCTCCGCCGCCGCCTCGCGGAGGCGGGCCGCGTCGGCGGCGGCGCGGGCGAGCGCGTCGCGACGGGCGGCGGCCTCGCGCAGCGCCTCCACCCGCCGACGGGCCTCCGTGACCGCCTCTTCGGCGGCGTGCCCAAGTCGGGCGGAGAGGCGTTCGGCCCGCTCGGCCCGCAGCGCCGCAAGTCGAGCGAGGGCCGCCTCGGCGTGTTCCCGGCGCGCGCGCAGCTCGCGTTCGTCGGCGAGGATTTCGGCCAGCCGATCCTCCACCTCGCGCAGGCGCCCGGCCGCGCGCTGGCCCTTGGCGGTCTGGAAGGCGAGGAGTTCGGTCGCGATCGCGGCGCGCAGCCTGGCCGCGCCGCGCACGCCGGTGACGGTGTCGATCTCGGCCTCCAGCGCCCCGCGCAGCAGGTCCTGCGCCGCTCGGTCGAGTTCGGGCTGGCGCAGGGAGCCGCCTTGCTCCACCCACAAGGCCCCCCACACGCCGCGCGCGGGCATGCCGCGCCCCGGGGCGGGTGGCGGCAGGCCGAACAGGCGACGGATCTCCTCTTCCGCCGGCTCGCCCAGCCATGTCCTGCCGTCCGGGGCGACCAGCTCGGCACGCCCGGCCGCTCCGGCAAAGCGCTTGCGGATCGTCCACAGACCGGCGCCGTCGTCGAGGGTGAGGGTGACGGTCGGCACGCCGCCGGCGAGGGGGCGAAGACGGCGCACCTCCTCGCCCTGGCTGCGGTGCGGCAGCAGGATCGCGCAGCGGATCGCCTCCAGGAGCGTGCTCTTGCCCGCCTCGTTCGGCGCGGCGAGCAGATTGAGGCCCGGACCGAACGGCCCGACCCGCCACGGCCCCGAGAAGCGCCGAACGTCCTCGAGCGCGACCGAGCGCAGGCGCAGCGTCACGGCCGGGCGTGCGCGCGCAGGCGCCAGAGGGCGATGAGGGCCGCGCGCGCGACCTCGCGGTCGGGGTCGCCGGGGTCGCGCGCCTGGGCGGCGAGGCGGTCCGCCGCCCGCCGCACCACGCCTTCGAGGTCGATCGCGGCGAGTTCGTCGTCCTCCGGCCGTATCGCCAGGGCGCCCTCGTCGAGGTCGAGCCAGGCCAGCCGGGCGCCGAGGGGGCGGGCGACCCGGTCCCGGAAGAGATCGTGCCCGGCGAGGGTGAGGGCGCCCTGCACCGTCAGGCGGAGGAGCGTCTCGGCCGGTCGCGGCAGGGCCTCGAGCCGTTCGGCGAGGGCGACGACCTGGTCGGCGGCGGTGAGAGTCGCCTCGCAGCGGCGCCAGACGAAGCGACCGATGGCGACCGGCTGCACCCGGGGCGGAGCGGCGGTCCCATCGATGGCGACGGCCAAGGCTTCGCCGCCCACGCAGCGCATGCCGTCGCCGTCGGGGTCGAGGCGAAAGCGGTCGGGCTCGGGTGTCCCACAATACCAGGTGCGGTCGTCGATCCGCTTCCGCCCGTGCCAGTCGCCGAGGGCAAGATAAGCAAGGCCTGCGCGCCGGGCGCGGTCCTGCGCGATCGGGTTGGCCTCCGCCCCCTCCTCGCCGCCGAACCCGGCGATGGAGCCATGGCCGAGGCCGATGCGGATCGCTCCCTCGGGTGTCGGGGCTTCATCCATCCACGCGGTCGGATCCTCTCCCGCGCGGCGTGCCGTCAGAGGGGCCGGCAGAAGCCAAGCCGTCGGTTCGCCCGGCGCACAGGCGACCGCCACGGGGTGCGGGGCGAGGTGGAGGTGCACGTTCGAAGGCAGCCCCTCGCGCGCGAAACGCTCCCACACCCCGCCCGGGCGATGCGGATCGTGGTTGCCGGGCAGGATGTGCCAAGCGACGTCGCCGGCGTGGGCAAGACGGTCCTTGGTCTGGGCGAGCACCCGGTCCGAGGGACGCGGGGTGTCGAACAGGTCGCCGGCGATCAGCACCCGCGGCGCGCCGGCCGCGCGCGCGGCGGCAGCGAGCCGGTCGAGCGCCTGAAGGCGCGCCTCGGCGAGCAGCGGGCCGAGCTCGGGCGGAGCGAAGGCGAAGGCCCGGCCGATCTGCAGGTCGGCGGTGTGCAGGAAACGCAGCGCCATGGGGTGGAGGAAGACTGCCCGAGCGGCGTCGCGTCGGCCAAGGCCCCGTTCTTCCAATACGTCCAAACCTGACGCGTCAGACGCCTACGGTCGCCTTCGGATCGGCGAACGGAGAGGGAACCGATGGATCAGGCCGAACAGATCGTCGCCCTCGGCTACGCGCGCACGGCGCTCGCCCGCATCCCTCGGCGTTCGCGCCGGGCGGGGGCCATCGCCGCCTGGCTCGCGCGGTTCCAGGATGCGCTCGGGCTCGCGCCGCGCGGGGCACGAGGTGAGCGAGCCGAGCAGGGCGACCTCTTCGCCGAGGCGAAATCGCCTCCCGACGCCGCCGCCTGGGCGGCCATCCTGAAGCGCATCGAGACGCGCACCCGGCGGGCGAAGGCCTGTCGGTCGGCGATCGCGCTTCGGCTCGAGGCCGTGGCGCGCGCGGTCGGGCTCGACGAGGCGGAGGCCGAGATCCTCGGGCTTGCCGCGCGCTACCGGCTGCACCGCCCGGTCGAGCGGCTGTGGGACATGGTCTCGGACGCGATGGGGGGAGCGATGCGGCTTTCCGCCGACCCCGCCCTGATCTCGCTGCTGACCGGCATTCCCGAGGCGGTGGTCGAGCAGAGGCTGTCGCCGCTCGGGACGCTGCGCACGGCGGGGCTCATCACCGTCGATGCCGATGGCGAGCTCGTCCTGCTCGATCGGCTGCGTCGGCACCTGTCCGACGCCCTCTCCATTCCGGCCGGGGCGGAGGGGGCGGGCGAGGCGCTGCTCGGCCGCCCGCTCGCCGCCACGCTGGCGATGGAGGACTTCGCCCACTTGGGCGAGCAGGCCCCGCATGCGGCGGAGGTGCTGGCAGGCGCTCTCCGCGCGCGGCGGGCGGGGGTGCATCTGCTGCTCTACGGCCCGCCCGGCACGGGCAAGACCGAGTTCGCGAAGACCCTCGCCGCCGCGGTCGGCGCCCCGCTCTATGCCGTCGGCGAGACGGGGGCGGACGGCCACGAGCCGGGGCGGAGCGAGCGGCTCGCGGAGTTGCGTCTTGCCCAGAGGCTGCTCGCCGGCGGCTCGCCGGCCCTCCTCCTCTTCGACGAGGCGGAGGACCTGTTCGACCGCGGCCTGTTCGGCGCCTCCGCCGAGCGCGGCTCGCGCGCCCATGTGCTGCGGCTGCTCGAGACCACACCGGTGCCGGTGATCTGGACCACGAACGCGCTCGAACCCCTCGGCCCCGCGGTGATCCGGCGCATGACCTATGCCATCGAGTTGCGCGTCCCCGATCTCGCCGTCCGCACGCGGCTTTGGGAGCGCGCACTGACCCGCCAGGGCATCGCGATGGATGGGGCGGAGGTGGCGGCGCTCGCCCGCGAGGTCGCCGCACCTCCCGCGGTCGCCGCCGCCGCCGTTGCGGCCGCAGCCCTCACCGGGGGCGGGGCGCCGGCCGTGCGTCGCGGCGTGCTCGCGGTGGCGAAGGCGATGGGGGGCGGTCGCCTGCCCGCCTCCGAGCCCTCCGCCGAAGCCGCCTTCGACCCCGCTCTCGCCAACGCCGACTGCGACCTCGGCGCGCTGATGGACCGCCTCGCCCATCCTGCGGCACCGCGCGCCGTCTCGCTGCTGCTGTCGGGCCCGCCGGGCACGGGCAAGAGCGCCTTCGCCCGCGCGCTCGCCGAACGCATGGGCCTCGCGCCGCTGGTCCGGCGCGCCTCCGACCTGCTGTCGCGCTGGGTCGGGGGAAGCGAGCAGGCGATCGCCGCCGCCTTCCGCCAAGCGGAGGAGGACAACCGTTTCCTCATCCTCGACGAGGCTGACGGCCTTCTCGCCGACCGCCGCGCTGCCGCCCATCTGTGGGAGGTGACCCAGGTGAACGAGCTGCTCACCTGGATGGAGCGCCATCCGCTGCCGTTCGCCTGCACCACCAATCTTCCCGAGCGGCTGGATCCCGCCTGCCTTCGGCGCTTCCTCGTCAAGATCCGGTTCCGCCCGCTTTCGCCCGCCCAGGCCGAAGCCGCCTTCCGAGCTCGCTTCGGCCTCGCCCCGCCGGCCGGTCTTGCCGAGCTGCCGCCGCTGGTGCCGGGCGACTTCGCGCTCGTGGCGCGCAAGGCTGCGCTTCTCGGCATCGCGCATGACGCGCAGGCTCTCCTCCAGCTTCTTGAGGAGGAAGCATCGTCGCGGCCCGGTGCAACCGCGCCGATCGGATTTCGCGCCCGGTGATGACGGTTTGACGACGGTTTCACGCGACCGTTGCGCTGCCGTGGCGCAGGATCATCGCCGGCGCCGTCGCAGGGTGTTGTGTCTATGCATTATCTGAAGTTGGAACAGATCCTTCGCCTTGCCCTCGCCTTCCAGGGCACGCGCGAAGGGCTCTCGCTCGCCGACATCCAGACCGAATTCGGCGTCGCCCGGCGCACGGCGGAACGCATGCGCGACGCCGTGGCGCGCGTCTTTCCGCAGTTCGAACGCTGCGACAACGGTGATCGGGTGCGCCGGTGGCGTCTGCCTCCAGGCACGCTCGGCGGGCTTGTGGCGGTCTCGGCCGAGGAACTCGCGGAACTCGACACCGCGGCGGCGGAACTCGCGCGCCGCGGCCTGCGCGAGCGGGCCGACCTCATCGCCTCCGCCGCCCAGAAGCTGCGCGCCGTCACCCGCCCCGATCATCTGCGCCGGATCGAGCCGGACCTGGAACTTCTGATGGAAGCCGAAGGCTCGGCGCTGCGTCCGGGCCCCCGGCCGCTGCTGCCGCCCGGCCTGCTCGCCAAGCTCCGCCGCGCGATCCTCGGCGCGCTGCCGGTGACGATGGAATACCGCAGCCGACGCTCCGGCGTGCCCTACACCACCACCGTCCACCCCTACGGCATCCTCTACGGCAGCCGCCCTCTGCTGGTCGCCGCCCCGCAGGTGTGGGGCGAGCCCAAGCTCTACCGCCTCGACCGCATCGGCGCGCTCGAGGTCGGCAACACCCCCTTCGTGCGCCGCGCCGACTTCGACCTCGCCGCGTTTGCCGCCCGCGCCTTCGGCACCTGGCAGGAGGAGCCGGTCGATGTCGTGCTCCGTTTCGATGCCGATACGGCGGAGGAGGCCTCGCAGTGGCGCTTCCACCCGAGCCAGTCGGCCGAGCGCGACGCCGAGGGGCGGCTCGTGGTGCGCTTCCGCGCCGGCGGGCTCACCGAGATGGCGTGGCATCTCTTCACCTGGGGCACCTCGGTCGAAGTGCTCGAGCCCGCTCTCCTCAAGCAACGGCTGGTCGACCTGCTCGCCGAGGCGCTCGCACACCACGGCGGGCCCGTGGCGGCGGATCGTCTCTGCGCCTGACCGCGGCCTCTTGCCCGGAGGCGAGAGCCGGACGAGAGGGCATGCCGGGGTGGCGCAGGCAGGAGGACGGGAGATGCACGTCGTCGTCACCGGGGCGGCCGGGTTCCTGGGCCGTAAGCTGGCCGCGCGGATTGCGCGGATGGGCCGTGTGGGGCCGAGGGAGGTGACGACGATGACGCTGGTCGATCTCGCTCGGCCGCCCGCCCCGGAAGGGCCCGTCGCGGTCGAGACGGTGGCGGCCGACATCGCCAAGCCCTCCGCCTGTGCGCGGCTGATCCGCGCCGACACCGGGCTCGTCGTCCATCTCGCCGCCGTCGTCTCGGCGGCCGCCGAGGCGGACTTCGCCTTGGGCTGGCGGGTCAATCTCGACGGCACGCGCGCGCTGCTTGAGGCCTGCCGCGCGCGCGCCTCGGCCCCGCGTTTCGTCTTCGCCTCCTCGGTGGCCACCTTCTCGGGGGGACAGGGAGCGGTGATCCGAGACGACACGCGGCCCGTGCCCGCCAACTCCTACGGAGCGCAGAAGGCCGCCGGCGAACTGCTCGTGCACGACTGGACGCGCAAGGGCTTCGTCGACGGTGTTTCTCTCCGGCTGCCGACCATCGTCATCCGGCCCGGGCGGCCGAACCGCGCGGCGTCCTCCTTCGCCTCCTCCATCCTGCGCGAGCCGCTGATCGGCGAGGAGGCGGCTTTGCCGGTGGCGGAGGATTTCGCGCTCTGGATCGCGTCTCCCCGCGCGGCGGTGGATTGGCTGCTGCACGCGGCGTCGATGGACGGCGCGGCGTTGGGGCTTGATCGCGGCGTGAATCCGCCGGGGCTCACCGTGACGGTGGGCGAGATGCTCGCCGCGCTGGAGGGCGTGGCCGGGGCGGAGGCGCGGAGGGCGGGTGCGGCGGGTCGAGGATCCTGAGGTCGCCGCCATCGTCGGCGCCTGGCCCGCGCGCTTCGACCCGGCCCGCGCCAGGCGCTTGGGCTTTCGCGCGGCGGAGACGATCGCAGACACGATCGCGGCCTTCCTCGCCGACGATCTCGAGGAGACGCGGGCTCTGCGCCGGGCGGCCTAAGCGAGGGCAGGCGAAGGCAGAGGCGATCCCCGCCTCGTCGGGAAGCCCGCCCAGGGGGAAGAGGCGGGTGACGTGACCCATCTTCCGCCCCGCCCGCACCTCGGCCTTGCCGTAGTGGTGCGGGATCAGGCCCGGGGCGGCGAGCAGGCGCGGGAACGCCGCGATCGCCTCGCCGATCAGGTTCTTCATCAGCGCGTCCGAATGCCGCGTGGGGTCGCCCAAGGGCAGCCCGGCGATCGCGCGCAGCTGCTGTTCGAACTGGCTCACCGCGCAGGCCTCGATCGTCCAGTGCCCCGAGTTGTGCGGACGGGGCGCGATCTCGTTGGCGAGCACCGCCCCGTCCCCGAGCACGAAGAGTTCGAGACAGAGGAGGCCGACAAGGTCGATCGCCTCCGCCACACGGCGCAGCGGCGGCCCGCGCGCGCGGCTGCCGCCGTTTCGGGCGCGATGCGGGCCGGGGCGATGGAGAGGTCGAGGATGCCGCCCCGGTGGCGGTTCTCCACCACATCGAAGCGAGGCCATGCGGTCCGGCTCGAATCGCGCGCGATCGAGCACCGACACCTCGCGCGCGAAGGGCACGAAGGCCTCGACGATCAGCGGCGGCAGCGCGCGCCCCGAGGCGAGGCGGTCGAGGGCCGGGAGCAAGATCCTCGGGCCCGTGCAGCACGGCTTGGCCCTTGCCGTCGTAGCCCCAGCGCGCGGTCTTCAGCACGCAGGGAAAGCCGATCTCGGCCACCGCCGCCTCCGCCTCCTCGCGGCGCGCGATCGGTGCCCAGGCGGCGGTGGCGACACCGATGCGGTTCAGGAACGACTTCTCCAGGATCCGGTCCTGGGCCGTGGCCAGCACGGTGCGTGCCGGGCGGATGGGCACCTCGGCCTCGAGCGCGTCGAAGGCGTCGAGGGAGACGTTCTCGAACTCGAAGGTGGCGACGTCGATGCCGCGCCCGAAGCGCGCCAGGGCCTCGGCGTCGTCGAAACCCGCGATGGTCGTTCGCGTCGCGACGTGCCCCGCCGGCGGGTCAGGCTTCGGGCGAATAGACGTGGGTGCGGTAGCCGAGGCGTGCGGCGGCCATCGCCAGCATCCGCCCCAACTGCCCGCCGCCGAGAATGCCGATGGTCGAACCGGGAGGCAGCGGACGGGAACGGCTCAGCCATCGGCGGGTGCGTCGGGCACGGACTCGCCGTCTGGCGCGCGCGCCAGGCGGCGAGGCGTTCGGCCAGGACAGGGTCGGAGAGGGCGAGGATGGCGCAGGCGAGAAGCGCCGCGTTCACCGCTCCCGCCCGGCCGATGGCGAGCGTGCCGACGGGGACGCCGGCCGGCATCTGGACGATGGAGAGCAAGGAATCCATGCCTTTCAGGGCGTGGCTCTCCACCGGCACGCCGAGCACCGGCAGCGTGGTGAGCGAGGCAGCCATGCCCGGGAAGGTGCGCCGCCCCGCCTGCGCCCGCGATGATGACCCGCAGCCCCACGCCCTGCCGCCCTCGTTGCATAGTCGTAAAGACGACGCGGCGTGCGGTGCGCGGACACCACGCGCGCCTCGTAGGCGACGGCGAGCTCATCGAGCGTGGCGGCGGCATGACGCATCGTCTCCCAGTCGGAGCGGCTGCCCATGATCAGGCCGACGGGGGGAGCGCCGGAGGATGGCGAGGTCGGATCAGGCACGGAACGGATCGATCGGCGGCTGCGATGGGCGGAGGGCGCGAGGGCCGAGGAGCCTCAGGCGATGATGTCCGGGATGAGCCGGTTCTCGATCCAGGCGATCTCGTCCTTGAGCTTGAGCTTGCGCTTCTTCAGCCGTGCGAGGTGGATCTGGTCGACTTGGCCCGACGCCGTGAGGCGCGCGATCACCGTGTCGAGATCGCGGTGTTCGATGCGCAGTTCGTTGAGCCGCGCGAGCAACGCCTCGCGATCGCCCGTCTCCATGGCCCCGTCGTCCACCGCCTGCCCGTCCTCCCGCGCCCGACCCCACACCGCCTGCGCGGGCCGGACGCGATCGTTCCCCGGCTGTTCTAGCCGATGCGCGCAGGAGGGCGAACCCCTCTCACGCCGCCTCGTCGAGCCCAACCAGCGACCGGGCGAACTCGTCCGGGTCGAAGGGGCGCAGGTCCTCCGCCCTCTCGCCCACCCCGACCGCGTGCACGGGAAGCCCGAAGGTCTCGGCGAGCGCGACCACCACGCCGCCCTTCGCCGACCCGTCGAGCTTGGTCACGACGAGCCCCGTCACCTCGACCATCTCGCGGAACACCTTCACCTGCGACAGCGCGTTCTGCCCCGTGGTCGCATCGAGCACGAGCAGCACGCTGTGCGGCGCCTCCGGCGCTTGCTTGCGCAAGCACGCGCACGATCTTGCCGAGCTCCGCCATCAGGTCGGCCTTGTTGTGCAGCCTGCCGGCGGTGTCGATCAGCAGCACATCCGCGCCTTCCTTGCGCGCCCGGGCGAGCGCATCGAAGGCAAGCCCCGCCGCATCGGCGTCCGGGCGGGCCTGAGATGACGGGGCAGCCCGTGCGCTCGCCCCAGATGGCGAGCTGCTCGACGGCGGCGGCGCGGAAGGTGTCGCCGGCGACCAGCATCGGCTTCAGCCCCTGCGCGGACCACAGCGCGGCGAGCTTGGCGATGGTCGTCGTCTTGCCGGTGCCGTTGACCCCGACCACGAGCACGACGTGCGGCGCGATGCGCGGGGTTCGGCAGCAGGGGAACGGCGACGGGGCGGAGGATGTCGGCGATCTCCGCGGCAAGCGCCTCCTTCACCTCGCGCTCGCTCACGTGCGCGCCGAAGCGGGCGATGCGGAAGCGGTCGACGATGCGTTTCGCCGCCGACGTGCCGAGATCGGCGGTGATCAGCAGCTCCTCGAGCTCATCAAGCGCCGCATCGTCCATCAGCCGATCGCGGAACAGGGCCGCAATGCCGGAGCCGATCTTCGCAGAAGAGCGGGCGAGCCCCGCCTTCAGCCTGGCGAAGAAGCCGCGGCGTTCCCGCTTCTCCTCGACCTCGGCGTGCGGCGTCGTCGGCGGCTGGGCCGGCTCGGGCGGGTGTGCGCCGGGGCTAGCGGCGACCGGCGGCGTCGCGGGGGGTGTCGCCGCCGGCTCGGTCGTCGGTCCCGCCGGCGCGGCCGGGGCGGCGGTCTCGGCCCCCTGCTCTGGCGCCGGCTGCGGCTCGGCGGGCGCCTCCGCCTCCCCCTTGCCGAAGCGGAACAGGCGCTTGAGCACCATCAGGCGACCTCCGCCAGCAGGCCCCGGTCGTTCGCCGCGGTGATTCGCACGCGCCCGATCGTGCCCGGATCGATCCGGCCCCGGATCAGCCGGGCGGGGGCGAAATGCTCCGTGTGGCCCTCGCCCGTTTCGCGTTCGGCGAGAAACGCGGCGTCGGTGCCGATGCGGCTCGCATAGAAGCGTCGCGCCATGCGCTTGCCCGAGCTCGCGCAGGACGGCGGCACGCTCGCGGATCACGCTCGGAGGAAGCTGCGGCATGCGCGCGGCCGGCGTGCCCGGGCGGGGCGAGAAGGGGAAGACGTGCAGGAAGGTGAGCCCCGCCTCCTCGACAAGGGCGCGGGTGTTCGCCGCCGCCTCGTCGCTCTCGGTCGGGAAGCCCGCGATCAGGTCGGCGCCGAACACGATGTCGGGGCGAAGCCGGCGCGCGCGTTCGGCGAGCGCGATCACGTCGCGGCGAACATGCCGCCGCCGCATCCGTTTCAGGATCAGATCATCTCCCGCCTGCACCGAAAGATGCAGGTGCGGCATCAGCCGCGGCTCCTCGGCGACGAGCCGCCACAGATCCTCGTCGATCTCGACCGGGTCGAGCGAGGAGAGGCGAAGCCGCGGCAGGTCGGGCACGAGGGCGAGCAGGCGGCGCACGAGCTGGCCCAAGGTGGGGCGCCCAGGCAGATCGGCGCCGTAGGCGGTGATGTCGACCCCCGTCAGCACCACCTCGCGGTAGCCCGCCTCCACCAGCGTGCGCACCTGCCGCACCACCTCGCCTGCGGGGACCGAGCGGGAGGGGCCGCGGCCGAGGGGAATGACGCAGAAGGTGCAGCGATGGTCACAGCCCGCCTGGACCTGGACGAAGGCGCGCGCGCGGCCGCCGAACCCGGTGACGAGATGATGGGCGGTCTCGCGCGCCGCCATGATGTCGGACACCGCCACGCGCGGCGCATTGCCGGCGGGAACCGACCAGGTTTCCGGCACAAGCTTCTCGACGTTGCCGACGACGCGATCGACCTCCGGCATCGCCGCCCAGGCCTCGGGGTTGATCTGGGCCGCGCAGCCGGTGACGACGATGCGCGCCTCGGGGTGGTCGCGGCGGGCGCGGCGGATCGCCTGGCGCGCCTGCCGTTCCGCCTCGGCGGTGACGGCGCAGGTGTTGACGACGATCACGTCGTCGCGGCCGGCCGCGTCCAGGTGGGCGCCGATGACGGCGGAGTCCACGGCGTTCAGCCGGCAGCCGAAGGTGAGCACGCGCGGGTGCATCGGCCGTCTCAGGCGGCGAGGGAAGCGAGGGCGGCGAGGTCGAGATCGATCTCGCCGCGGAACGACTCCGCCGCAGGGCCCGTCATCCGGACGCGATTGTCCTCTCCCCACGCGATGCGCAGCTCGCCGCCATCGAGCATCACGGTCGCCGTCCGTGACCGCAAGCCCCCGGCGGTGGGCGTTGACGAGGGCGGCGCAGGCGCCCGAGCCGCAGGCGAGGGTGAGCCCCGCGCCGCGTTCCCACACGCGCAGGCGGATGAGGTCGGGGGCGAGGATTTCCGCGAACCCGATGTTCGCGCGTTCGGGAAACAGCGGGTCGGTCTCCAACGAGGGACCGAGGCGGGGAATGTCGATTGCGCTCACGTCGTGCACGAAGAAGGTCGCGTGTGGGTTGCCCATCGAGCAGGCTGCGGGGTCCGCCACCCCGTCGCGGGCGAGCGGCAGATGCAGCGTGTCGGCCTCGCGCGCGAGCGGGATGTCGCGCCAGCCGAAGCGCGGTTCGCCCATGTCGACGGTGACGAGGCCGCCATCGGCGCGGGCGGCGTGCAGCACGCCCGAGGGTGAGCCGAGGCGGATCGCGTCCGTCCTCGCCTCGCGCATCAGGAGGTCGGCGACGCAGCGGGCGGCATTGCCGCAGGCACCGGCCTCGGAACCGTCGGCGTTCAGGATGCGCATGTAGGCGGCGGTGCCGGGCTCGCGCGCCGCTTCGAGCACGATCACCTGATCGCAGCCAACGCCGCGCCGGCGGTCGGCGAGCGCGCGGGCCGCCTCGGGCCCGAGCGCCAAGCGCTGCGCCCGTGCGTCGAGCACGACGAAGTCGTTGCCGAGGCCCTGCATCTTGCGGAACGGAAGCATCGGCCGTGATATAGGCCGCGCGTCGTTCCCGGGCCAGGGAGCGGGTCCGGCAGCGGGGCTCGCCCCGTGAGCGCCGTCGGTTGGCGGTCATCGGCGCTGAAGCCAGCGACCGGCGTCCTTGCAGCAAAGGCACCATCCACCATGCGGCTTCTGTTTCCCGGCGAGACCCTCTGGGATTTCCTGAGCCGTCCGGGGCTGTACAAGCGGCTTCGCTATCGGCTTCGGCTCGCGCTGTGGGAGGCGGGCGCGGGAGGGGTGCGAACCGGAGTGGCGCCTCCTCCCCCTTCTGGTTGATCGCCAGCGGGCGGCCGTCGATGTCGGGGCGAACTACGGCGTCTATGCCGGGGCGCTGTGCCGCTTGACCAAGCAGGTGCACTGTTTCGAGCCTATCCCCGAGCTGGCCGAGCAGTTGCGCCGGAGGCTGCCGCCCTGGGCCGTCGTGCACAGCGTCGCGGCGTCGGACCGGGCCGGAACCATGACCCTCACGGTACCCGTGAAACCAGACGGCTCGCTCGCTACCGCCGGGGCCTCGGTTGCTCCCGAAAACCTTGAATTGGCAAACAGAACTCGGGTGCGGAAACTCGATTGTCAGAGCGTGCGTCTGGACGATGTCATTGCGGTAACAGGTAGGTTTCATGAAAATCGACGTGGAAGGGCACGAGTTTGCGACGTTGCAAGGTGCGCAGCGTATCCTCGAAACCGACAGGCCTGTGCTTCTGATCGAGAGCGTCCGTGTCTTGCACCCTCGCGCTCCCGGGCACATTTTTGAACTTTTGGCGAGCCTCAATTATCGGGGTCTGTTCGTGTGGGCCGGACGGCTGCACCCCGCCGAAGTCTTCGTGCCCGAGGTGCATCAGCCGCTCCTGCCCGAAGGAGGGGCGGGCGCTCCCTTCGCGTGGAATTTCATGTTTCTCCCCGCCTGATCCGTCTCCTCGGGGGGGCTTGTTGGGGATCGGGATGGCGGAGTATAGGCGCGTTTCCCGCGCGCGCGCCGGGCGGAAGGGCATGCCCGGCCGCCGCCGCTCGCCCATCGGGCGGGCTTCGCTCACGAAAGGACGGTGCCGAAATGCCCAAGCTGAAGACGAAGTCGAGCGTGAAGAAGCGCTTCACCATCACCGCCACCGGCAAGGTGAAGGTCGGCCACGGCTTCAAGCGCCACAACCTCGCCTGCAAGAGCCAGAAGATGAAGCGGCAGAACCGCCGCACCATGGTGCTGACGAAGATGGACGCCCGCACCGTGAAGCAGTGGACGCCCTACGGGCTCGGCTGAGACGGACAGGGAGCTGCGAGGAGAGCCGACGATGGCACGCGTGAAGCGCGGCGTGACCAAGCACGCCCGTCACAAGAAGGTCCTGGAGCGCGCCAAGGGGTTTCGTGGCCGGGCGGGCAACACCATCCGCATGGCCAAGCAGAAGGTCGAGAAGAGCCTCCAGTACGCCTATCGCGACCGCAAGGTGCGCAAGCGCGAGTTCCGCGCGCTCTGGATCCAGCGCATCAACGCCGCCGTGCGCGAGCGGGGCCTGACCTACAGCCAGTTCATCGCGGCGGCGAAGAAGGCCGGGATCGCGCTCGATCGCAAGGTGTTGGCGGAACTCGCCTTCAGCGAACCGGCCGCCTTCGCCAAGGTGGTCGACCAGGCGCTCGCCGCCCGCGCCGCTGCCTGAGCGGGCGGTCGCACCGTCGGGGGACAAGGGGCGACGGGGGTGGTCGCGGCGACCGCGACGATGGAGGACCTCGAGCGGCTGCGGGCGGAGACGCTCGCAGCGGTCGCGGCTGCCGGGGACCTCGCCGCCCTCGACGCGGTGCGCGTTGCCGCTCTCGGCAAGAGCGGGACCATCACGACGCTGCTCAAGACCCTCGGCGCGGTTCCGGCCGAGGAACGAAGGGCGCGCGGGGCGGCGCTGAACGCGCTGAAGGACACGGTTACGGAGGCGATCGAGGCGCGCCGGCGGGTGCTCGAGGACGCCGCTCTCGACGCCCGCCTCGCCGCCGAACGACTCGACGTGACCCTGCCCCCGCGTCCTGCGCCCGAAGGGCTGGTTCACCCGATCAGCCGCACCATCGAGGAGATCGTCGCCATCTTCGGCGCGATGGGGTTCACGGTGGCGGAAGGCCCGGACGTGGAGGACGACTGGCTCAACTTCGGCGCGCTGAACATTCCGCCGCATCACCCCGCGCGTCAGGACCACGATACGTTCTATCTGCCCGGCCGCACCGCCGAGGGGCACGAGAAGGTGCTGCGCACGCACACCTCCCCGGTGCAGATCCGGGCGATGCTCGCAAGCCCCCCGCCGCTGCGCGTGATCGCACCCGGCCGAACCTACCGCGCCGACCACGACGCCACCCACTCCCCGATGTTCCACCAGGTGGAGGGGCTCGCGATCGACCGCGACGTCACGCTCGCGCACCTCAAGGGCTGCATCGTCGACTTCCTGCGCGCCTTCTTCGGCATCCCCGATTTGCCCGTGCGGTTCCGCGCCTCCTACTTTCCCTTCACCGAGCCGTCGATGGAGGTGGACATCGGCTGGAACCGCCGCACCGGGGAACTCGGGCGCGGGGGAGACTGGCTCGAGATCCTGGGCAGCGGCATGGTGCACCCGAAGGTGCTGGAGGCGGGCGGCATCGACCACCGCGAATGGCAAGGCTTCGCCTTCGGCATGGGAGTCGAGCGCATCGCGATGCTCAAGCACGGGCTCACCGATCTTCGCCCGTTCTACGAGAGCGACATCCGCTGGCTGCGTGCCACCGGCTTCCGCGCCGAGGACGTCGCCTCGCTTGCCGCTGGCCTCAGCGCCTGAGCCGACGGGCAGATCGCGGTGGCGGCGGTCAGGGTATTCGTCACGCTGGCGGGTCATGACGAGAGCGTGACGGGGGCCTCGTGGCGATGAAGTTCACCCTCTCCTGGCTGCGCACCCATCTCGACACGGACGCCTCGCTTGACCGCATCGCGGAGACGCTGTCCGCGATCGGGCTCGAGGTCGAGGGAGTGGAGGATCGGGGGGCGGCGCTGGCGCCGTTCCGCATCGCGCATGTGCTCGAGGCGCGGCCGCACCCAAACGCCGATCGGCTCCGTGTCTGCACGGTCGATGCGGGCGACGGGCGGCGGCTCAACATCGTCTGCGGCGCGCCCAACGCCCGGACGGGCATGAAGGCGGTGCTTGCCCTGCCCGGCGCGTTCATCCCCGGCACCGGCGTGACGCTGAAGGTGGGGCAAATCCGCGGCGAGGTGTCGGAAGGCATGCTGCTTTCCGCGCGCGAGATGGGGCTCGGCGATGACCACACCGGGATCGTCGAACTCCCGCCGGATGCCCCCGTCGGCGCGGCTTACGCAGAGTGGGCGGGGCTCGACGATCCGGTGATCGAGATCAAGGCCACCCCCAATCGCGGCGATGCGCTCTCCGTGCGCGGCGTGGCGCGCGATCTCGCCGCCGCGGGCCTCGGCGTCCTGCGCCCCTGGCGCGCCGAGCCTGTCGCCCCGTCGTTCCCCTCGCCCATCCGCTGGGCGACGGAGACCGCCGCCTGCCCCTGGGTGCTCGGGCGCTACATTCGGGGGGTGCGCAACGGTCCGTCGCCGGAATGGCTTCGCCGGCGGCTCGAAAGCGTGGGCCTCAGACCGATCAGCGCCTTGGTCGACGTCACCAACTTCTTCACCCTCGACCTCGGCCGGCCCTTGCACGTGTTCGACGCGCGCACGCTGGAAGGCGGCGTGCTCACCATGCGCGCAGGGCGCGGCGAGACCTTCCGCGGCCTGCACGGGCGCGAGGTGACGGTGACGGAGGCCGATTGCGTCATCGCCGATGCGCGCGGGGCGCGCGCGCTCGCCGGCATCGTCGGCGGCGAGGAGACGGGCTGCACCGAGGCGACCACCGAGGTGTTCCTCGAGGTCGCGCTGTTCGATCCCGTCGCGATCGCCAACTCCGGGCGCCGCCACGGCATCATCACGGACGCGCGCTACCGTTTCGAGCGCGGCATCGATGCCGGCATCATGCGCGAAGCGACCGAGGCGGCGACGCGCATGATCCTCGACCTCTGCGGCGGCGAAGCTTCCGAGATCGTGGAAGCCGGAGAGGAGCCTCGCGCCCGCCGCACCGCCTGCCTGCGCTTCAGCCGCCTTGAAACCTTCGGCGGGCTGGCGGTGCCGGCGGAAGAGGCCTGCGCCATTCTCGGACGGCTTGGCTTCGAAACGGTTTCGCGCGCAGCGGACCGCATCACCGTCCGCATCCCCACCTGGCGCAACGACTGCGCGGGCGATCCCGACCCGCAGGCCGAGTACGACCTGATCGAGGAGGTGCTGCGCATCGTCGGCCTCGATACCGTGCCCGCCGCACCGATGCCGCCGCTGAAGGACGACAGCGGCCGGGCGCGCGTGGTGCCGCCGCCCTCCCTCACATCCGGCATGGCGCGCGCCGCCACCGCCCGGCGCGTGCTCGCCGGCCGCGGTCTTGCCGAGTGCGTGACCTTTTCCTTCATGGACGGGCGGTCTGGCCGCCCTGTTCGGCGGCGGGGACGACGCACGCCGCCTTCTCAATCCGATCGCGTCCGACCTCGACTCGCTTCGCCCGAGCGTGCTCGCGACCCTCGCCGCCGCCGCCGCCCGCAACGCCGCGCGGGGCTTCGCCGACCTCGCCCTGTTCGAGATCGGCCCCGCCTTCCAGGGCGGGGAGCCCGGCGAACAGAGCCTCGTCGCCGCCGGGCTACGTGCCGGATCGACGCCCCGGCATTGGGCGCAGCCCTCGCGTCCCGTCGATGCGATCGACGCCAAGGGCGATGCCTTTGCCGTCCTCGCGGCGCTCGGGGTCAATCTCGACGGGGTGCAGGCGGTGCCGGAGCCGCCGTCCTGGCTCCACCCGGGCCGCTCCGCTCTCTTGCGCGCGGGGCCGAAAGTCACCTTGGGCCTGTTCGGCGAACTCCATCCGCGCGCTGCTCGCCGCCCTCGACCTGCCCGGGCCGGTCGCGGTGTTCGAGCTCGACCTCGGCGCCGATCGCGCCGCCTCGGCGCAAGCGTCGCGGCAACCCGGAGCTTCCCGCCTTCCAGCCGGTGCTGCGCGACTTCGCCTTCGTCGTCGACGAGGCGGTGGCGGCGGAGGCGGTGCTGCGCGCCGCGCGGGCGGCGGACCGCACGCTGATCGAGCGCGTGGAGCTGTTCGACGTCTATCGCGGCCGGGGCATCGGGCCCGGCAAGAAGAGCCTCGCCGTCGCCGTCACCATCCAGCCGCGCGAGAGGACCCTGACCGACGCCGACCTGGAGGCGCTGGCCGGGCGGGTGGTGGCCTCGGTCGCGAAGGCGACGGGGGCGGTGTTGCGGGGCTGACGGCCGCCGGCCCCGGCACTGCGGCGGCCCGCGCTTTGACAAAGCCCCGCTTTGCCCTAAGTCCGAAGCGGAGATGCTCACCGGCAGCCGGGCGGTTCGCCCGACGGACAGGGCCATGACCGACACGCCCCTTTCGCGCATCCGCAATTTCGCGATCATTGCGCACATCGATCACGGCAAGTCCACGCTGGCCGATCGGCTGATTGAGGCCTGCGGGGCGCTGTCCGAGCGCGAGATGAAGGACCAGGTGCTCGAACTCGATGGAGCTCGAGCGCGAGCGCGGCATCACCATCAAGGCGCAGACGGTGCGGCTCACCTACCGGGCGCGGGACGGCGAGACCTACGTGCTGAACCTGATGGACACGCCGGGGCACGTGGATTTCGCCTACGAGGTGTCGCGCAGCCTCGCCGCCTGCGAAGGCTCGCTTCTCGTCGTCGACGCCTCGCAGGGCGTCGAGGCGCAGACGCTCGCCAACGTCTATCAGGCGATCGACGCGGGGCATGAGATCGTGCCGGTCCTGAACAAGATCGACCTGCCGGCGGCGGAACCCGATCGCGTGCGCCAGCAGATCGAGGACGTGATCGGCCTGCCGGCGGACGACGCCGTTCTCATCTCGGCCAAGACCGGGCTCAACATCGACCAGGTGCTGGAGGCGATCGTGGCGCGCCTTCCGCCGCCGAAGGGCGACGAGGCGGCCCCGACCAAGGCGCTCCTCGTCGATTCCTGGTACGATTCCTATCTCGGCGTGGTCGTGCTCGTGCGGGTGAAGGACGGGCGGCTGCGGAAGGGGCAGCGCGTCCGCTTCATGAGCACGGGGGCGGTGCACACCGTCGAGGCGGTGGGCGTGTTCACGCCGAAGATGGTGCCCGTGGAGGACCTCGGCCCCGGCGAGATGGGCTACATCACCGCCGGGATCAAGACGGTCGCGGACTGTTCGGTCGGCGATACGATCACCGACGACCGCAACCCTGCCGCCGAACCGCTGCCGGGCTTCAAGCCCTCCGTTCCCGTGGTCTGGTGCGGTCTTTATCCGACCGACGCCGACGATTTCGAGAAGCTGCGCGAGAGCCTGGCCAAGCTCCGCCTGAACGACGCCGCCTTCCACTACGAGCCGGAGACCTCGGCCGCGCTCGGCTTCGGCTTCCGCTGCGGCTTCTTGGGCCTGCTTCACCTCGAGATCGTGCAGGAGCGGCTCGCGCGCGAGTTCGACCTCGACCTGATCGCGACCGCGCCCTCCGTCGTCTACCGGGTGCACCTGACCAACGGCGAGACGATGGAGCTGCACAACCCGGCCGACATGCCGGACCCCTCGCGGATCGACCACATCGAGGAGCCCTGGATCAAGGCGACCATCTTCGTGCCGGATGAGCATCTCGGCGCCATCCTCGCGCTCTGCAACGAACGGCGCGGCGTGCAGGTCGACCTCACCTATGTCGGCAACCGTGCTATGGCCGTCTATCGGCTGCCGCTGAACGAGGTCGTCTTCGACTTCTACGACAGGCTGAAGAGCGTGAGCCGCGGCTACGCCAGTTTCGACTACGTGATGGACGGCTACGAGCGGTCGGACCTCGTCAAGATCGCCATCCTGGTCAACGGCGATCCGGTGGACGCGCTCGCCTTCATCGCGCACCGGAGCCAGGCGGAAAAGCGGGGGCGGGCGATCTGCGAGAAGCTGAAGGAGCTGATCCCCCGCCAGCTGTTCAAGATCGCGATCCAGGCCGCGATCGGCGGCCGGATCATCGCGCGCGAGACGATCTCGGCGCTCGCCAAGGACGTCACCGCAAAGTGCTACGGCGGCGACATCACCCGCAAGCGCAAGCTCCTCGAGAAGCAGAAGGAAGGCAAGAAGCGGATGCGCCAGTTCGGCAAGGTGGAGATCCCGCAATCCGCGTTCCTCGCCGCCCTGAAGATGGACGCCTGATCGTTCCGCGGTTTGCACGCCGCGCCGACGCAACAGGACACCCGGCGCGGGCCCGCACCTCCTCAGGCCGCCGGATCCACGCGCGGATGCAGCGTAGACTTGACCTGGGGGCGGAGGGGCCTCGCGGATCGCGCCGTCGCTTGCCGCCGTCGCGCAGCCGCCACTGCCCGGTTGGGCCCGCCGCGCACCGCAGCGCGGCTCCGGTCAGATCTTGAGATAAGCGAAGCCCTCGCGCTGCTGCAGCCGCATCACCTCGAACACGCCCGACTGCACGAGGTCGCCCTCGTCTGCGTCGTAGAGTTCCTCGAGCTTGATGTTGTCGAGCTGCAGCGTGATGCGGCAGATCTGAAACTTCACCCCCTTCAGCTTCAGCTCGTCGATCGTCGCCGCGATCTGCTGGTCGGCGCGGGCGGCACGGCGCAAAAGGTTGACCCCCGCCCCGTGCATCACGACGCGCAGGTCGATCCCCTCGGGGGGGTTGATGCTGAGATGGTTGCGGATGTTGCGCAGCATCTGCCGGTAGTAGGCAAAGTCCTCTCCGCCCGGCTGGTTCAGGTGGTAGACGACCTTGTAGGGGCCCGCGGCCGAGGCCTGCGCGGCTGCGGGCGCGGTCGCGGCGGCCGCGGCGAGGGCGGGCAGGGCGGCACGGCGCGACAGGCGACGTGAACGGTCTGGCATGGTTTCCTCCCAGGGACTGTCCCCACGTGACACAAGCGTCGGACGAAGCCCGAGCTGCCGTCAAGCCGGAGGCAGCGTTCCGTCCTCGCTTCCTTCCAAGGCCTTGCGCAGCGCGGCCCGCGCATCCTCGAGTCCGCGCGGGGTCGGCGCGCCGATCGCCCTCTGCAGCTCCTCTCGGGGTGCGTTGGCCAGGGCGACGAAATCCTCGTAGCTCCGAAGTCCGAGCGCGCGCAGCCGTTCGCCGAGCAGCTTGCCGCTGATGCCCGCGCGCGTGCTGGCCGCGGCCCTGACCGCGCGCTCGATCAGCACCTCCACGGCCGGGGCGGAGGACACGACCAGGTCGACCGCCGTGCCCGGCGCGACCTCCGTTCCGGCCTTGGGATGCTGGTCCAGCACGATGCCGGGCCGGGGGCCGGGCTGCTCCTTCACCGCGCCGCGGGCGAGGCCGGAAGCTCTGAGGGCTGTTTCGGCCGCAGCCAGGGGTTGGCCCTTGAGCGCCGGCACGAGCGCGGTCGGCGGGGGCGCCTGCGCGAGCACGAGCGCGACGGTGCTGCCGGGATCGACCCGGGTTCCGGCGGCCGGATGCTGCTCCAGGACCGTGTTCTCGGCAGCCTCCCGCGTCAGCCGCTCCGCCGTCCTGCCGAGCACGAGGCCGGCCTCGTCCAGCCTTGCCTTCGCCTCGTCGAGCGCGAGGCCAACCAGCTTCGGCACGACGGAGCGGACCGGCGCCGCGACAACAAGATCGACCGGGCGGTCGGGCGCGACCTCGACCCCGGGATCGGGGGACTGGCCGATCACGGTGCCGACCGGATAGCGGCTCTCCCGCTCGTCCGTCCGCCCCACCTTCAGCCCCACCCGGGCGAGCGCCTCGTCCGCTGCCGCGAGCGGCAGGCCCAGCAGGCTCGGCACCGCGACAAGCTGCGGCTCGGGCTCGGGTGGGGCGGTCGCGCGCAGGGTGAAGGTGACTTCGGAGAGCTGGCCCGACTCGAAGCGCTCCTCGGGCGAGGGCAAGACGAAGGCGATCGCGCCGTCGCGGTCGAGCGAGACGAGGGCCTTCAGAGCGACCTGCAGCGCGCTCACCGCGTAGGCGGCGCGGTCGCCTGGGCGGGGGGCGAGCCCCGTCTGCATCGCCTCGAGCGCGCGCCGGAACGCGTCCGTCACCTGCTCCGGGCGGGCTCTGAGGCGGTCGGCGCCGAGGGCGGCGATGCGCTCCATGAGCTCCCGCCGCTCCGCCTCCAGCGCGGTCACCCGCTTGCGCAGAATCGCCTCCGCCTCGCTGCCGGCCGCGCCCTCGCGGGCGCCGACAGCGCGTTCCACGGCGGCGAGCCGCTCATCGAGCGTCGTCAGCCGCTTCTCGATCTCTCCGAGGCGCTCGGCGAGACGCTGCTCGTCCGGCATCGCGGGGACCTCCTCGCGCCGAGGGCGCAGACCGCAGCACCGCTCAGCCGGCGGGTCGCGGCGGCGGGATGGAGACGATGCGGGCTCGCACGCTGCTCGTTCCCCCAACGTCGAGGCCGAGCGTGTTCTGCACCCGCGCGTTGTGCGGCGCGGCCAGAAGCGAGAGACGGCGCTCCAGCACGCGCCCCGTGCCGTCCCTCCTCGTTTCGCGCCGCAGGGCGAGCGACAGCTTCAGCTCCAGCGTGACCTCGGGCAGGTGGTACCAGGTCGCCTGCAGGCCGTAGCCAGACAGCACGGGATCGTTGTCGATCAGCGTCTGCGTGGCGATGGCGGCAAGGTCCATCGTCCTCTGCGCCTGCGCCACCCCCTCGGCCACTTTGGCGAGCACCTCGCCGAGCGGCCGGACGAGGACTTCCTCAATCTCCTCGGCCATGCGGTGCGCTGATCCGCGTCAGCGCCCGTTCACGGGTTCGGCGCCGGCTGCTGCACGGTGATCTTCGGGATCACACGTTGCGGCGGCGGAACGGGGCGGAGGACGGTGCGCAGCAGGCTCGCGCCTTCCTCCTTATAGTTGAACTTGCCGGTGTAGGAGGCGTTCATCGTCGCGCTGTAGGCGACGGTGGTGGTGTTCTCGACCGAGGCCTTGGCGGAGCCGGCAAGCAGCTTGAGCAGCCCCCCTGTCTGGAACGCGGCGTTGAACTTCGCCTTGTTCTGGTAGGAGAAGGTCTGCCCGAAGTCGAACTTCGTCGCCCGCTCGACCGCCATGGTGATCGCCATCTTCACCTCGATGACCGTCTCGCTGAAGGCGTGGAAGGTCGGGTTGATGCCGTAGACCAGAAGCGGCATCTCCTTGTCGTTGTACAGAACCTCGGTGGCGGTGACGTTGCCGTCGGCGTCCACCGTCTCCTTGATGGCGACGACCACGGTGTTCTCGGGCAGGGTCGTGCTGGCGAGCGCCTGCGCCGTCTTGATGCCGTTGAGGTCGAGCGCCAACTGCGCCTCCGCGATGGCGAGGGCGAGCTTCTCCACCATCTCGGCAAAGGGGACGTCGAGCAGGGCCTGCCCGACGCTGCGCTTTTCCGTCGCCATTGTGGCTGTCCTCCGTTGTTCGGTTCAGCTCGGCCCCGGTCGGCCGTCCGCGCGGACCCGGATCCGCTTGGGCGGGCGCGGCGCGACGTCGACCCCGCCCAGGTGACGCACGCCGGGCAGGGCGGCGATCGCCTCCTTCAACGCCTCGCCCATCCGCGCGACGATCGCCCCGCTCGGCACGGCGAGAAGCACGACCCCGCCGCCTGCGCGGATCGACCCGACGACCCGCTGCTGCGCCCGCCCGGCTGCCGTCAGAACGAGATAGTGCCGTTCCGACACCCTTCGCCACTCCTGCGAAGGCCTGCCTCGACTCTCAACCAAAGATAGCGGCGGCCTTTGCGTTCGAGTCAACCACGAACGTGCGGACTGGAAATGATGCAAAGGCGGTTCGTTGCGATTGCCGCAAGGAGCATCCGCCTTCCGTCAGCCGCGCAGCGCCTTCACCATCGTGCTGCCGAGGGCAGCCGGGCTGTCGGCGATGTGGATGCCGGCAGAGCGCATCGCCTCGATCTTGTACTGCGCGGTGTCCTTGCCACCCGAGATGACGGCTCCGGCATGACCCATGCGCCGTCCGGGCGGGGCGGTTGCGCCGGCGATGAAGCCGACGACTGGCTTCTTCGTTCCCGACCGGCGGATGAACTCGGCCGCCTCCACTTCGCTCTGACCGCCGATCTCGCCGATCATGATGATCGCCTCGGTCTCCGGGTCGGCGAGGAAGAGTTCGAGCACGTCGATGAAGTCCATGCCCTTCACCGGGTCCCCGCCGATGCCGACGCAAGTCGATTGGCCGAGCCCGGCGGCGGTGGTCTGCGCCACAGCCTCGTAGGTCAGCGTGCCCGACCGTGAGACGATGCCGACCTTGCCGCGGCGATGGATATGGCCCGGCATGATGCCGATCTTGCAGGCATCAGGGGTGATGACGCCGGGGCAGTTGGGGCCGACAAGCCGCGTCTTCGACCCCGCGAGCACGCGCTTCACACGCACCATGTCGAGCACGGGGATGCCTTCGGTGATGCAGACGACGAGCTCCAGCCCCGCGTCCGCCGCCTCCAGGATCGCATCCGCCGCGAAGGGAGGCGGCACGTAGATGGCGGAGGCGGTGGCCCCTGTCTTCGCCACCGCCTCGGCCACGGTGTCGAACACAGGAAGGTCGAGATGGGTCGTGCCGCCCTTGCCCGGTGTGACGCCGCCGACGAGTTTCGTCCCGTAGGCGATCGCCTGTTCCGAGTGGAAGGTTCCCTGCGCGCCGGTGAAGCCCTGGGTGATGACCTTGGTGGTGTGATCGACCAGGATCGCCATCGTCAGGCCGCCTTCCGCACTTCGCGCACGATCTTCTCCGCCGCATCCGCCAGGTTGTCGGCCGAGACGATCGGCAGCCCCGAGGCCGCGAGGATCCGCTTGCCGAGCTCCACGTTGGTGCCCTCGAGCCGTACCACCAGCGGCACGTTCAGGCTCACCTCGCGCGCGGCCGCCACCACGCCCTCCGCGATCACGTCGCAGCGCATGATGCCGCCGAAGATGTTGACCAGGATGCCCTCCACCTTCGGGTCGGAGAGGATGATCTTGAATGCTGCCGTCACCCGCTCCTTCGTCGCTCCCCCGCCGACGTCGAGGAAGTTGGCGGGCTCGCCGCCGTAGAGCTTGATGATGTCCATCGTCGCCATCGCAAGCCCCGCCCCGTTCACCATGCAGCCGATGTTGCCGTCCAGGGCGACGTAGTTGAGGTCGTGCTTGGCGGCCTCGAGCTCGCGGGGATCCATCTCCGTCTCGTCGCGCAAGGCGGCGAGATCGGGATGACGGAACAGGGCGTTGTCGTCGAAGGCCATCTTGGCATCGAGCGCGACCACCGCGCCGTCCTTGGTCACCACGAGCGGGTTGATCTCGAGGATGCCGCAGTCGAGCTCGACGAAGGCGCGCGCGGCGGCGGTGACGAAAGCCACGAACTGCCCGACCTCCTTGCCCTTGAGCCCGAGCCCGAAGGCGAGCTTGCGCGCCTGGAAGGGCATCAGCCCCGTCGCCGGATCGATCGTCTCGCGCAGGATCCGTTCCGGGTGCGTCGCCGCGACCTCCTCGATCTCCACCCCCCCTTCCGAAGAGGCGATGACGGCGACCCGCCCCGCCCCGCGATCGACGAGCAGGCCCAGAGTAGAGTTCGCGCGCGATGTCGCAACCCTCTTCGACGTAGACGCGCTGCACCTTCTTCCCGGCGGGGCCGGTCTGGGCGGTGACGAGCACCTGGCCGAGCATGGCGCGCGCGTGCTCGGCGGCCTCCTCGGGCGAGCGGGCCAGCCGCACGCCCCCCTTGCCCGAGGCGTCGCCCTCGAAACGGCCCTTGCCGCGCCCGCCGGCATGGATCTGCGCCTTCACGACCGCAAGCGGGACCGGGCAGCGAGGCGGCGATCCTCCCCGCCTCGTCGGCTGTCCACGCCACGCCGCCCTGCAGCACCGGAACGCCGTATTTCCGCAGGAGCTCCTTCGCCTGATACTCGTGGATGTTCACCGCGACCTCCCTCGCGCGACGGCGGACCGAGCGTCAGCCGACGAGCCGGCGCGCGGCCTCGATCAGGTCGCGCACCGCATCGCAGGACCGGGCGAAGGCCGCCTTCTCCTCCTCGTTCAGGGCGATCTCGACGATGCGCTCGACCCCGCCCGCGCCGATCACCACCGGTACGCCGACATAGAGGTCGCGCACGCCGTATTGCCCGGTGAGCCAAGCGGCGCAGGGAAGCACGCGCTTCTTGTCCTTGAGGTAGCTCTCGGCCATGGCGATGGCCGAGGCCGCGGGCGCATAATAGGCCGAGCCTTTCTCCAGCAGCTTGACGATCTCGCCGCCGCCGTTTCGGGTGCGTTCCACGATCGCCTCGATGCGCTCGCGCGTCGTCCAGCCCATGGCGATCAGGTCGGGGATGGGGATCCCGGCGACGGTGGAGTAGCGCACGAGGGGAACCATCGTGTCGCCGTGGCCGCCGAGCACGAAGGCCGTCACGTCCTCGACCGAGACGCCGAGCTCGTGGGCGAGGAACAGGCGGAAGCGCGCCGAATCGAGCACGCCCGCCATCCCCACCACGCGGTGGTGCGGCAGGCCCGATTTCTCGCGGAACACCCACACCATCGCATCGAGGGGGTTGGTGATGACGATGACGAAGGCGTCGGGGCAATGCGTCCTCACCCCTTCCGCCACCTGCGCGATCACGCCCGCATTCTTGGCGACGAGATCGTCGCGGCTCATGCCTGGGCTGCGCGGAAAGCCCGCGGTGATGATGACCACGTCCGCCCCGGCGATCGCGGCGTAGTCGTTGCCGCCGGTCATCATCGCGTCGAACCCCTCGACGGGCCCAGACTGCATGATGTCGAGCGCCTTGCCGGCCGCGACGCCCGCGAAGACGTCGAACAGCACGACGTCGCCGAGCTCCTTCAGACCGATGAGGTGGGCAAGCGTGCCGCCGATGTTGCCGGCGCCGATCAGCGCGATCTTGTTGCGGGCCATGCCGGTTTGCTCCGTGAACGGTGCGATCGGCGAGGGGAGGGGGCTCCTGCCTCGGCCGTGAGAGGGCGCGGCTCCCGTAGCCCGTTTGCCGCGGCGCGGCAAGGCGAGGCCGGCGGGTTGCGTCGAGGGCTCGCGCCGGTGCCTCGCGCGGGTGAGGGGGGCGCTGCGCCCTTCGCCGGCGCAAGTCGCGCGGCGGACTCCCGCAGCATCGGCGCCGCCGCGAGGCGCAGCTCGACCCGACCGCGCCGGCTGCCGCGCAAGCGGTGGCAGAGCGTCGACTCCCGTGGGCGCGTTCGGAGCCCCTTCGCGCGTCAGCCGAGGCGGCGTTGCCCGACCTCGTCCAGCAAGGCTTGATCCTTGCGCGCGCGCCTTCGTGCTTCCTCGGCGGCGCGGCGTTCCGCCATCACCTCAACCGCGCGTTCGGCGGCGCGGGCTTCGGCAAGCTGGAGCCGGGCTGCTTCCACGGCCTGTTCCGAGGCTCGCGCCTTGGCTGCGGCGTTCAGGGCCCGTTCGATGCCGCGCGGCAGCCAGGCGGCGAAGAGGGCAGGGTCGGAGGCGGAGGCCGCCTCGCGCTCGAGCGCGGCGAAGGCCTCGCGCGCCTCAGCGGCATGCGCCGCCGCCTGGGCGAGGGCGTCGGCGAGATCGCGGCGGGCTTGCTCGACCTCGGCCCGGCGGAGCTTGCGGAGGGTGGCGAAGGGGTCGGGGCGACGGCTCATCGCGCGCGCTCGAAGGTCAGGCCGGCTCGCCGAGAAGGGCGGCGAGGCGGGAGAAGGCCTCCGCCGGCGAAGAGGCCTCCTCCTTCTCCTGGGCGAGAAGCTTCTCGATCTCGGGCGCGAGGCGAACGGCCTCATCGGCCTCGGCGTCGTTACCCGGGCGATAGGCGCCGAGCCGCACCATGTCCTCGAGGTCGGCGTAGAGGGAGAGCAGGCGGCGGGCGCGCCCGACCAGGGCCCGTTCGCGCGGGTCGAGCACCCCGTTCGCTGCCCGGCTGACGCTGCGCAGCACGTCGACCGCCGGGAAGCGGCCGCGTTCGCCGATCCGGCGGTCGAGCACGACATGGCCATCGAGGATGCTGCGCACCGCGTCCGCCACCGGCTCGTCGTGGTCGTCGCCTTCGACGAGGACGGTGAACAGCCCGGTGATGGAGCCGCCCCTTCCCTCGAGCCCCGGCCCTGCCCGCTCGAGCAGGCGCGGCAGTTCGGCGAAGACGGAGGGAGGGTAGCCGCGCGTCGTCGGCGGCTCCCCAGCGGAGAGGCCGATCTCGCGCAGAGCAAGGCAGAAGCGCGTCACGCTGTCCATCATCAGGAGCACGCGCCGGCCCTGGTCGCGGAAATGCTCGGCCACCGTCATCGCGGCGAGCGCGGCTTCGCGACGAAGCAAGGGCGGCGCGTCCGAGGTGGCGACGACGACGACGGAGCGGGCGAGGCCCTGCGCACCGAGATCGTCCTCGACGAACTCGCGGACCTCGCGCCCGCGCTCGCCGACCAGGGCGATCACGGCAACCTCGCAGTCCGCCTTGCGGGCGAGCGAGGCCAGGAGGGTCGACTTGCCGACGCCGGAGGCGGCGAACAAACCGAGCCGCTGGCCGACGCGGCAGGCGGTGAAGAGGTCGAGCACGCGCACGCCGAAGGCAAGACGCGGCCCGAGCCGCGCTCGCGCGGTGGCCGGCGGCGGCGCGGCGCGCACAGGGCGCGACTGCCGCCCGCGCGGCAGGGGCCCGCGTCCGTCGAGCGGATTGCCAAGCGGGTCGATCACGCGGCCGAGCCAGGCGTCGCAGGGCGCGAGCCCCGGCGCGCCGACCTGCTCGGCCCAGAGCCCGGGGCCCAGCCCGGCGAGATCGCCAAGCGCCATCGCCTGGGCGAGGCCGCCGCGGAACCCCACCACCTCGAGGGGCACCGCCCGACCATCGCGCGCGGTCGCGACCAGCCGATCGCCGACCGCGAGCAGGGGGGCGATGCCGTCCACCTCCACCATCAGGCCGGTGAGCCCGACGATCCGGCCGCGGATGCGGGCGAAGGGGAGGGCCGAGGCGGCGGCGGCGAAGGCCTCGAAGCGCTCGGCGACGGAAAGCGCGGCGGTCGTCGCGGATCCGGACATGAGCCCAGACTGCCCGAACCCGGGTTAAGCGATCGCCAATGGCGCCTGCCGAAGGCGACGTTCCCTCAGCCGCGCACGGGCCGCTTCCGCCCCGCGGGGTCGAGAGCGACGAAAGTGAAGATCGCCTCCGTCACCTTCACGTGCCCGGCCTGGTCGGGGCGGCGGCGCCAAGCGGAGACGCGGTAGCGCAATGAGGTGGTGCCGACGGCGAGGAGCTCGGCCCACACGCTCACCTCGTCGCCGACCTTGACGGGGCGCTTGAACGTCATCGCGTCCACCGCCACCGTCGCCACTCGGCCCTTCGCCTCGCGGCTTGCTGCGAGGCCTCCGCCCAAGGTCCATCTGCGCCATCACCCAGCCGCCGAAGATGTCGCCCGCCGGGTTGGTGTCGGCCGGCATGGCGACGGTGCGCAGGACGGGCTCGAGGGGTGGCGGATGCTCGCCGCCGTCGCACTCCGTCGTCACGGCAGATGCGGCAGGCCGAGATAGTCGCGCGACTGCATCTCCATCAGCCGCGAGGCGGTGCGGCGGAACAACTCGGCGTTCTCCCCCTGTTCGTAGAGTCGGTCCGGATCGGCCTCAGCCGAGGCGATCAGCTTCACCCGGTGGTCGTAGAGCGCATCGATCAGGGTGATGAAGCGCCGCGCCGCATCGAAGTTCTCCGGCCCGAGATCGGGGGATGCGGTCGATCAGCAGCGTGTGCAGGTGGGTGGCGAGGGCGAGGTAGTCGGCGGGGCCGAGGGCCCGGCCGCAGAGCTCCTCGAACGAGGCGCGCGCGACCCCGTTGGCCGCCCTGGGCAGGGTGAGGCGGCGGCCGAGCACGGAGAGCGTGGCCGGGCCGCCAGCGTCGCCGGCGAATTCGAGGAAAGCGGCATCCAGCGCGGCCTCGGCCCGCGCATCCGCCGGCACGTGCCACACGCCGACGGCGGCGAGGCGGTCGCGCCGGTAGTCGCGCCCCACCTCGAGCACGATCACGTCCAGGCGCTGCTTGATGAGCCGGATGAAGGGCAGGAAGCGGTCGCGCTGCAGCCCGTCTTTGTAGAGATCGTCGGGCAGCGTGTTCGAGGTGGCGACGACGACGACGCCGCGAGCGAACAGGGCCTCGAACAGCCGGCCCAGGATCATGGCATCGACGATGTCGTGCACCTGGAACTCGTCGAAGCAGAGGAGGACGGAGCGTGCCGCGATCTGGTCGGCGAGCGGGGGGATGGGGTCGACCTCGCGCGCGGCCTTGCGGCGGAATTCGTGCAGGAAGGCGTGGGCCTCCTGCATGAAGCGGTGGAAGTGCACGCGGCGCTTGCGGAGGACCGGGTGCGGTGTCGAAGAACAGGTCCATGAGCATCGACTTGCCGCGGCCGACCGCGCCGACGAGATAGAGGCCCTGCGGCGCCTCCGTGCCGTCCTCGCGCGGGGTGCGGGAGGTGCGGAAGCCGAGGCGGGAACGGAGGGAGGAGAGAAGCCCGCCCGATCGTTCCTTTGCCGGATCGTACCCGGCGAGTGCCCGCCACAGCTCCTGCAGACGTTCGGCGGCCAGCGCCTGGGCGGGGTCGTGCTCGAGCAGGCCCGCCGCCACCCGAGCGCGAAGCCCGGGCAGGGGCCCCTGGGCGGAGGCCGCGACCACCTCGGCGGGCAAAACAGGCCCTGGCGGCGGGTGCTGCATGACGGCCCGCGGCCTAGCCCGGGCCGGGCGGCAGGCTTCAAGTGCCGCCGGTGCGGCTCAGAGTTGCCAGGGCCTCGGCACGAACAGGTAGCCTTCGCCCTCCGCCACGATGCGGCCGAAGGCAGGCCACGGCAAATGCACGCCGCCGACCAGAATCCGCTCCGCGGCAAGCATGCGCAGGGTGGCCAGCCGCGAGGCGACGGCGGCGTCCGGATCGACGTCGATGGCCAGCCGCCAGCGCGGATGGGCGAGCTGGATCACCGTCTGGTGGGTGACGTCGCCCCAGACCAGCATGGTCTCGGCGCCGGAGGTGATGCGGTAGGAGACGTGGCCCGGGGTGTGGCCGACTGCGGGTATCGCCGTGATCCCGGGCAGCACCTCGGTCTCGCGCGCGGCATCGAAGGTGCGGATGCGGTCGGCGTAAGGAGAGATCGCGCGCCGCGCGGCCTGGATGAAGCGTGGGCCTTGGGGCACGCGCGATTCCATCGCCGGGTCGGTCCAGAAGGCGTGGTCCTGGGCGGAGACGACGACTTCGGCATTGGGGAAGGCCCGCCGGTTCTCGCCATCGACGAGGCCGAGGGCGTGCTCGGGGTGGATGTGGGTCAGCAGCACGGCATCGACCTGTTCCGGGCGGTAGCCGGAGGCGATGAGCGCCTGCTGCAGCCGCCCGGTGCCCGGGAAGAACCACTCCGCCCCGCCGCAGTCGATCAGCGCGAGGTGGCGCCCGGTGTTGATGGCGTAGGCGCCGACCGGCTGATGCAGGAAGCCCTCGACGTAGAAGGCACGCTCGCGCAGGCGACGCACGACCGCTTCGTCGTAGTCGCGGAAGAAGCGGGGCGCGTTGGCCTCCGGCATGCGCATGCCGCCGTCCAGCAGGGCCGTGACCTCGACCTCGCCCAGCTTGATGCGGTGAAAGCCCGGCGCCGGCGTCGCCGCCTTGGGGGCCGCGCCGGCGGCGCCGCCGGGCGCCGCGGCGGCGGCGATCGGCAGGGTGGCAAGCCCCGCGAGCAAGGGTCGGCGTGTCGTCATGCTTTCGTCTCCCCACACGGCCTCGGATGCCGGGTCCGGTGAGCAGGCGCGCACGGCACCAGGCGCGGCGTCCTACCGTCGCATTCACCCTTTGGTGACGGTTTCCGCCCCATGCTTGCGCATGCCCAGGCGAAAGGGAAGGACACGATGATCAAAGCGCCCCGCCCATCCCCCGTCCGGCCCGCGCCGGCCAGTCCGCTCGTGGTGTCGGACCGCCTGATCGCGCTCGCCCGATCGGCATCCGCCCATGGGCGGCGGGAGGCCGCGCTGGTCCTCCTCGCCGCCGCCTACGCCGTGCTCGAGGGGCCGAGACGGTCGGCTTCGCGGCGCACGCGATCTTCGGGTCAGGTGATCGGCCGGCGCTCTTGCCGCGCCCGCCCCGGCCCGCGTAGAGAACGTCGCGCTTGGGGCGTCGCCAAGCGGTAAGGCAGCGGATTTTGGTTCCGCCATTCCCAGGTTCGAATCCTGGCGCCCCAACCAGGCCGCCCGCCCAGGCGAGGCCTGAGCGCAAGGACAGGCCGCAACGACAGCCATACGACGGTTGCGCAAGTCGCACAGCCGAGAGGCTGCCGCGCTCGGCCCGGCGCCGGCGGGGCACGCCGCCGCTGCAAGCGCGCCTCCCGGGGTGGCTGGTCGTGCCGCGTCACCCCCACAGCGGGTCGTCGAGGCGGACGATCCCGTCGGCGAACTGAAGCCGCGACACGCCCGACAGAAGATCCGTTCCCTCGTCGCCGTCGTCCGGGTCGAGGTCCACCACAAGGAAACGCGCATCGGGCGTGCGCCGGATGGAGAAGTCTTCACGCATCCCCTCGTAGAGCGCGACCACCGTGCCGCCCCCGCCGAAGATCACGTCGTCTCCTGCCCCGCCCTTCACCGTCTGCCGCGCCGAGGCGATGGTCCCGGTCGAGGCCCCGGCGGCGAAAGCAAGCGCGATCACGTCGTCGCCCGCGCCGCCGTCGACAAAGAGCTGGGCCCCGCCCCGGCCCTCCGCCCCGACGGTGATGGCGACCGAGTCATCTCCGAAGCCCGCGAGCACGAAGGCCCAGCGCGCGCCCTCCACGGTCAGCGCCTGCGACCCATGCCCCTCCAGCCGGAGCTGCACGTCCTGGAAGCCGCGCACCGTCAATGCCTTGCCGGAGAACTCGTCGACGCGCACGCCGCGCACGGCGTCGTAACCGGCGTCGTTGCGCAACAGGGCCGTGTCGCGATCGATCCAGTCGAGCGTGGCGACCGGCCCGCTCTGCACCGGGCCGCGCGCGAAGAACGCCTCGCTGATGCTGACGTCGCCGAGCGAGGCGAGGAAGCGGTTGGCGTGCGAGCCCGTGGAGTCCGTGAGCTCGCGGCTGTCCTGCACGCCCGGGACGCGCTCGGCCTGGTAGCGGTAGCCCGTGGAGAGGTTGTCCTGCACGTTGCGCGGAAGTGCGTCCGTGGTGGGAAAGCGGGTCATGGTGCGGGCGAGGTCGAAGGAGATCGCGCGCGTCGCCTCGACCGTGAATTCGCTGACGATGCGCGGGGCCTCGAACGACCCGTCGGGCCGGGCGCGATAGTCGTCGATTCCCCAGGTGCGCACGACGAGCAGCCCGGTTACGGCATCGACGTCGAATTCCGTCCAGCCGTAGGTGTGGGCGGCGAGGTAGTCGCCCTGCAGGAGCTTCGCTTCCAGCAGGCTTCGCGCCTGCGGCAGCACGGCATTGAGGCCCACCGGGTCGTAGCCGAGCGGGGTGATGTTCTGGTCGATGATGAGCTTGAAGAGGTCGTCCTTGTCGTTCGGGATGCTGTCCGTGTCGGGCGCGACGGGAAGCGACTGCCAGAAGGCGAACTGGGCGGGTGAGATCAGGCCGAGCGTGCGCGCGAGCCCGATCGCGGCCGTGGCGAAGGGCGGGTCGAAGGCGACCGAGCCCGTGGTGATCTCGAAGGACGCGAGCGCGATCTGCGCCCCGCCCGGCGCCCGCTGGTAGGTGAGGTTGTTGGCCACCGTGCCATGCACGTCGGCTGCAACGAACACGACGTTGTCGATCCGCTTCTCGTCGATGAAGCGGAGAAGCTCGGTGCGCTCCGCCGCATAGCCCTCGAAGCGGTCGACGGCGGCGAGGGGGCCGAGGTTCTGGATCGGCTCCGGAACGTGTACGAACTTCCAGGTGATGCCCTTCGCCTCCGCGTCCAAGAGGTCGGCCTTCAGCCGCTCGATCTGGGGACGGCCGAGCATGGTGCGGCCGGGCGTGAAGGCTTCCGCGAGGAAGCGCGGCAGGTCGGCCGGTGTGCCGTTCCAGGCCGCGATCGGCCCGTCGCGGAAGGAGCGCGCATCGAGCACGAACACTGCCGCATCCGACCCGTAGGTCTGGTAGCGGTAGAGGTCGTAGCGCCCGTCGACGCGGGCGTCACCGGTACCGGACCAGACGCGGTCCGCGATCGCGTTGTACTCCTGGAACGCCTGCAGACCGTTGCGGAAGAGTTGCGTTTCGTTGATCAGCCCCGTCGTCTCGGGAAAACGCGGGTCCGAGGCGGCCGGCGCGCCCCCCGAGAAGTCGTTGATCACCTCGTGGTCGTCGATGGTGGCGAGGATCGGCGTCGCCTTCTGCAGCGCGCCCCAGAAGTTCGGCCCCGGCGCCTTGCCGTAGACCTCGGCATGCTTGAGGCGGTACTCCGCGAGCGTCTCCGCCTGCGGCTTGGGCACGAGGGGGGTGGGGTAGTCGGCGTAGATGGTGTCGCCGAGCTTGACGAAGAGGTCGAGGTCGCGCGCAGGCGCGTTGGCGATCGCCGCGAAGGGGGCGAGCTCGCCGCGCCAGTCGCCCGAGACGCCAAACCGGAAGCCAGCGGTGACGCCGTGGGCGGCCGCCGTGGCGAAGGTGCCCTGCTCCGTGCGTCCGAGCGCGTCGGTGAAGCGGTAATGGTAACGCGTGCCGGCCTCGAGGCCGCTCGCGATCACCTTCACCGGCAGGCTGGGGTCGGTGACGAGGACGTCGGCTGACCCGGCGAGCGTCGCGAAGGACGGATCGGTCGACCATTCGACGCGCACGGCGCCGCGCACGGGAACGAGGGCCCAGAGCACCGCGCTCTCCTGATCGACGTCGCCGGAGGACACGGCGTTCGGGAACGGTGCGGGAGCGAGACGAAGCCCGAGGAGCAGGGGGTCGTGGTCCGAGGTGCGCCACGGGACCCTGCCGTCGAAGTAGGAGGCGGGTCGGCCGAAATCGAGGTTGTAGTCGAGCGCGTCCGCCTCGTCCGCGTTGATGTGCCAGTCCGCAACTCCCGTCATCTGCCGAGCGAGCGAGGGCGAGAGCAGCATGTGGTCGAGGCTGCCCTTCTGGCCGTCGAAGACGAAGGAGTAGGCGGTCGCCGAGCCGAAGAGCGGATTGACCCAGCCGCGATCAATCAGGAAACGGATCGGATCCTCGCGCATGTAGGCGTTGAGGTCGCCGAGGATCAGCTTGTCGGGGTCGGCCGAACCGGTCGGGTTGGTGGCGAGCCAGAGGTTCAGCGCCTCGGCGGCGAGGAGCCGCTGGTTGACCCAGTTGCCCTGGCCGTCGAGCCGGTCGGCGTCTGCTCCCGTGCCCGAGCCGGACTTCGACTTGAAGTGGTTCACCGCCGCAGTGAAGGTCTCTCCCGAGGCGATCTCCTCGAAGGTGACGGCAAGGACAGCGCGCGAGGTGTCCGGCCCGTCGAAGATCCGGCCGATGGTGGAGCGCGAGAGGAGGGAGGGGTCGAGTGTTGCGACAACGGCGTCGTCGAGGATCGCGGGCCGCGTGCCTTGCGCGATGCGCACGGCGCCGGTGTCAAAGATGAAGCCGACCGCGATCGCATCGTCGCCGAGGAAGCGCACGCCCGGGTCGACCCAGGCGTAGCGGTTCACCCCGAGCGTCTCGTTCATCAGGTCGACGAGGAAGGCGAGCGAATTGCCCGCGCTGCCGGCGAGGAAGTCGTTCTCCAGTTCGTTGAGCCCGATGATGTCGGCATCGAGGGCGAGCAGGGTGGTGACGAGCTTCTCCGCCTGGCGGGCGAATTCGGCCGCCGAGTTCGCGCCGCGAGGCGGCAGGCCGATCGCCGTGCGCACCGAGGGGTCGGTGTTCAGCGTGGTGAAGAAGTTGAGCACGTTGAACGAGGCGACCTTCAGCGTTCCGCCCACGTCCGGCACCTCGGGGCGGGGGTTGACGCCGCGTTCGAAGGTGTTCGTGCCGTCGAGCACGGAACGGACGCGCCACGTCGAGCCGGAAGCGGCGGCGCCGGCCCACTGGTAGTCGAGCACGCCCGTCAGTCCCGTGACGGTGTCGCCCATGCGCGGCGCGGTCGCCGTTGCGTAAGGAGCGAAGCCGTCCAGAAGATCGATGGGGAGGTTCTGGGCATTGATCCCGTCGTCGTAGGTGATGGTGCGCGCGCCGACAGCGCGCAGATGCGCATCGAACCCGGCGACGGAGGGGGCGTTGGCCTGGGTGAAGGCGAAGGGGCGTTCGCCGGGCGCATCGCCCGCGTAGAGGCGGATCTCGTTGAAGCGGTCGAGGTTGAACTGTTCGCTGATGGTGAGGGTCTGCGGGAAGCGTGACGAGCATGCCCTCGAAACGCTCGAGGTCGGGCTGGAAGCGGCCGTTCTGGTTCAGCGTCACCCCCGCGGCAGGCAGGCGTGACCGGGGCGGCGAGGGAGAGGATGTCGGCCGCTGCCACCGCGCCAGCCTGAATGACCGAGATCTCGGATGCCCGGATCTGGGTCAGGCCGAAGAACTCCTGAACCTCGCCCGTGACGCGCACGCGATCGCCGAGCGCAACGTTCGCGACGAGCCCTGAGGGCTGGAAGACGAAGATCCCCTCGGAGGTGAGCGGGTCGGCGTCCCAATCGGCCCTCTCCTCCTGCAGGAAGAAGCCGCCCAGGTTTCGCTTGGTGTCGGCATCGCCGTTCTGGAAGTCGCCGATGACGATCGCTTCCACGGTGACGACCCGGCCGAGGAGCGGCGAGGTGTCGCTGGCCCCTTGGACGGCAGAGATCGCCGTGATGGTCGGAGCGGGCGGCGGGGGCGGGGGAGCGTTCAGGGTGCCGGGGGTGTTTCGTGCCTCGTTCGCGGCGACCGCACCGCCGGGCAGGCCGGGGATCCCCTCGCCGTTGAAGGCGTTCCGCACCCAGGGGCCGTCGCCGTCCGGCACGCGCGAAGCACCACCGGGAGCGAAGGAGCCGCCCGCGAAGGCGGGGCCGAGCGATTCGGTCCCGGCATAAGTGCGGTCGCTTGCTCCCCCGTCGCTGACCGCGATCCCGTCGAGGATCGCCGCCCAAGGCGCGACGTCCAGCACGCCGTCATTGTTGATGTCGAGGTCTTGGCCCAGGCGTGCCGGTGAAGTTCCGCACGAGCAGCAGGGTCTGCGTGCCGTTCTGCAGGCTGTCCTGGGGCAGGAAGCCCGTCCACCAGAGCCCGTCGGCGTCGGCCGTTCCGAGGCGGGTGCGGAAGATGATGTTGCCGAGAGTTGTTCCGCTGTCGCCCTCGATCAGGACAAGCCAAAGGTCGCTGAGGCTCGCGTTCGGGTCGGCGAAGACCTCGATGTATTCCCGGGTGTCGGTTCCGGTGTGATTGAACACGAACTCGTTGATGCGCGGCATGCGGGACATGGCTCACTCCCTCACCACGGTTCGCGCCGAGGCTCTGCGCGGGCCCGGTCAGATCGGGAACAGGAGATCGTTCAGCGGGACCACCGCATCGGCGAACTTCACCTGGCGGACGCCGGACAGCAGGTCGATGCCCTCGTCGCCGTTCGAGGGATCGATATCGGTGATGCGGTATTGCCCCGCACCCGTGCGCACGATCTCGAAGCCCGCGCGCGCGCCGTCGTACAGGGCGGTGACGACCGCGTTGCCGCTGACGCGGATCTCGTCGTCTCCTTCTCCGCCGCGCACGCTCGCCCTTCCGCCCGCGATCAAGAGGTCGTCATCTCCGGCACCGAGGTCGATGGTGGCGTTGAGGAAACGGTCGGAAGAAGCAGGCCCCCTGCCGAACGCGAAGGACCCGGCCGGCCCGAAGGCGACGCGGTCGTCGCCCCCGCCGGTCTCCACCCGGAAGGCGGCGCGCGCCGCCTGGTTGGCCGCCGCCACGCCGATGGTGACGACATCCCGTCCATCGCCGGTGAAGACGTTCCCGCGCGAGGCACCGTCGATCCGCACCACGCGGGCGAGATCGGGCCTCGGGTCGGCGTCGCGCAGGTCGATGTCGACGCGCACGACGTCGAGCACCGTCAGCACGTCGCCGGTGAAGGCCTTGATCTCGATCGCGGCGATCTGCCCCCGCGTCTCCGCCGCCACCGTCGCCGTGCGCGCCTGCCAGTCGAGGGTCATCACCGGCTTCGCACTCGGCCCGAGCGGGCCCGTGCCCTCGAAATCGATCCTCGCGATCGGCGACGTCTCCGTCGCCGGCGCGGAAGCGGGCAAGCGACGCACCGGTCGGGTCGTTCGGCGCGCTGCTGTTGAACGTGCCCGCGACCTTCTGCGCCGTGTAGACGAGGTTTGTCATCGGGCTGCGCAAGGTCTCCACGTCGCCCCGGAACGTCGAGGCGCGGTGCAGGCTGAACTCGAGCACCGGTTCGACGGTGTCGAGGCGGAACAAGGTCTGCTGGATCCGCGTGTCGAGCTCAACCGGAGTATTCGGCGCCTCGTAGGCTGTTTCGGGCGTGGCGTGGCGTGCGGCGAGGAACTCGGCCAGCGCGTCCTGCTCCGTGCCGTCGTCGGCGAAGGTGGCAACACCGGTCCGCGCGCCCGGCCTGCACCAGATCGACTCGGCTTCCCGGCTTGGCGAGTGTGCGGGAAGGGGTAGCCGTCGCCGCCGTTGGCGAGGAAGTTCAGGGTGACGACGCGGATCTCCCGCGCGGGGTCGCCGACGAGCGCGCCGTCGCGCACCAGCACATCCACGATCTCGCCGGCCTCGTCGACGATGACCGCGCTCTGGATGCGCGACCCGGCAGGCTTGGTCAGGTCGAAGCTGAAATTGACACCGCCGACCTGCGGGAAAGCGCCCGGCGTGTTGGTCGCAGTCAGCGTGCCGACGCCGTGCTCGAGCACGCGCTTCAGCCCGTCCGCGGTCAGGGTGAGCAGGGTGAGCGCGTTGTTGAAGCGGAGCGAGTTGACGATGTCGAGCTGGCTCACCGCGCCCGCCGGCTTGCCCGCCTCGGGATTGGCGAGCGGCGGCACCTCCTCGGCGATCGGCGTGCCGACGACGGCGCCGATCGAATCGCGGATGCCGCCGCCGTTCTTGATCGAGACGAGCACCGTCGGGTCGGATTTCTTCGCCTCGGCCAGGTTCGCATCCGCCGTCAGGTTGCCGAGGTTGGTCTCCTGGCGGCGCACCTCGATCCGGCGCCCGGAGAGGAAGACGTCGGTGAAGCCGAACCATGCTGCCGTCCTGGGCGTTGATGACGGCGCCGACGGCGTCCGCGAGCTCCTTCACCAGCCTGGCCGCTGGAGCCAGGGAGCGAAGGCCTCGGAGGCGAACAGAGCCTCCGGCGCCACGCCCCAGGCCTCGGCCACGCGCTCCGGCGTGGTCGCCCAGGCGCCGTTCACCGAGACGTAGTCCGGCAGGCGTTCGGTGACGATCCGCCCCCCGGCATCGAACTCGACCACCAGCCGACCGACATAGGCGTACTCGTTCGGCGTCGAGACGATCAGCACCGGGTCGCCGTCGGCGTTGAAGCGCAGCACCGGATAGTCTCTCGGCCGGAACGTCGCCCGGCGCGCAGCACGTCGTCGCCGTCGGCGAAGAGCGCGTGCGAGCCGGCGGCGAGCACGATGTCGACCCCCTTCAGCCTGGTCGCGAGGTCGAGCTCGAAGGCGTATTGTTGCAGGTGCGACAGAAGAACGATCTTGTTGACGCCCTGGGCAGCAAGCGCGTCGATCTTCGGCTGCAGGATGGCGGCGAGGGCCGCCATGTCGTTCTGCTGCGGCCCGATCACCCGCACCGCTCCGGGCGAGGAGATGGAGGCGAGGATCTGCGTCGTTGCGCCGACCAGCCCGATCCTCTCGCCGCCGACCGTGACCACCGCCGTGCCGGCGATGCGACCCCTGATGGACGACGCCTCCTGCCCGTCCGCGGTCACCGCCGCGGCGAGGTTGCCGCCGATCGCCGCCGTGTCGCCCGAGAAGTCGAGATTGGCGGAGAGGTAGGGGAAGAGCGCGCCCGGATACTGGCCCGAGGGGCGGATGATGCCGGCGATCGGGTTCGTTCCGAGGTCGAACTCGTGGTTGCCGAAGGAGGCGGCGGTCACCCCGACGGCGTTCATCGCCGCCATCGTCACCCGCCCAGAGGTCTGCGGCCCCGAGGGCAGGTTCACCGGGCTGCCCAGGAGCTGCGTGTAGAACCGCTCGAGCGGGAGTTCGAGCGAGGGGTCGGCCTCGGCGGCGTAGAAGGGCCCCGGGATCCAGAGATCACCGGGGGTGAGGACGATGGTATTGGCGTAGTCCTGCTTGAACCGCTCGTGCAACGAGGCCCACAGCGGCATGCGCGAGACAGCCTGCAGCCCGGCTTCGTGGTCGGAGGAGTGCAGGACCTGCAGCGTGAAATTCTGCGCGAGCGCGTAGACGGCCGAGGTGTTGGACACCTCGGAGGGCACGATCAGCAGCGGCTGGCCGCCGGTGGCGGAGGAGACTGGGACGGTGACGAACACCTCGGGCGCCTGATGTCCTTGGGTCGCGATCACGCCCTGCAGGGACGCATCCGGCCTGCCGTCATTGTTGCTGTCCTCGATGCGGAACACGGCGACCGCGTTCGAACGCTCGAGACCGACGAAGGCGTAGGTTGACGAGCCGATCGTGGCGATGGTCAGGTGCTCGGGTTCGGGGCCTTTGTTGTCGGAACGGCTGTCGTCTCCGAGCCCGGCTTGGGTGCCGATCTGGGCGGCGGTCGGTGGCGCCCAGTCGGGGTCGAGGAGCGCGATCGCGCGCTCGATCGCATCTCCCGAGTCCCAGACGAGCGTGCCGTCCTTGGTCCAGAACGAGAGCGAACGGGCGCCGAAGACGTGGATCTGGTCGAACCGCCCGTCGCCGTTGCTGTCGCCCGTGGCGTTGCTCACGGTGAGCCGGCCGAGATTGGCCGCCTGCTTCAGGACCGAGGCATTGGGGAACGCGGCGGGGTCGAGCGTGTAGGAGGCGGCACCGACGCGCACCTCCTCGTTGAAGCCCGGCCAGTCGCGCGCGTCGCCCTCGTTGGCGGTGGCGAGATACTCCACGCCGCCGAAGGTGAACGTCGCCATTCCGTCCGGCTGGTACATGCCGAGGACGGGCCAGGGGCGGATGTTGATCGCAGGCCCGTTCGATGGCCCGTCGCGATCCGAGGCGTCGAGCCCTTGTCCCGCGATGGCGTGGTTCTTCAACCCAAGCGGAAGGATGGACACGACGGTCGCCGTCGCGATGTCGAGCACGGCGATCGCGTTGTTTTCCTGCAGCGCGACGAAGGCCGTCTTCCCGTCGGCCGAGACCGTGATGTACTCGGGCTCGAGGTCCTGCGCGACGGTCGCGCGCGGGGCCGAAGATGCGCACCCCCGCCGCCCGCAGTGCGTCGATCTGGCTGTTGAAGGCGGTGAAATCGGCCGTGCGAACCGTGCCCGAGAGCGAGGTCGATGACGGAGACCGAGCCGTCGGGGTCGACGCTATCGGCCCGGCCGGTAGCCGCTCGGCTCGCCCTCGTTGGCGACGAGGAGTTTGGTCCCGTCCGGGGTGAAGGTGATCTGGTCCGGGTTGGCGCCGACGGTGTAGCGAGGCGCTTGGGCGTGATGGTCGGGCGGAAGCCCGCGGTCGCGTCGAAACCTCGCCGCCGATGCGGATACGTGAGCACCGTGCCGGGCTGGGTCTTGTCCGGCCCGGCGAGGGCCAACGGCGAGCAGCCCGTCGCGGAAGGCGATCGCGTTGGCGCTGCCGCGCGAAGGCCGATGAGGTCGATGCTGGCGAGGATCGTTCCGGCCGGCTTGCCGGGGCGGCTGACGGCGGTGAGGATGTCGACCCCGTTCGGTCCCATCACGAAGGCGAGCCTGAGCATAGGGTCGTAGGCGGCGACTTCCGCCCCGCCGGCCACCGTCGCCGTATGGTTCACCGTGAACAGCCGCTGCGCCTGGAAGCCCGCCGACATGGGCAGCGGGATGAAGGCATTCGTCATCCGTTGACCTCTCTGTCCCCCTCGCGAGCAGCAGGCAAGGCTAAGCAACCGCATGCGGCCGCGTGACGAAAATTCGATGAAAGAACGGTGACGAATAGCGGTGTAAAGCGCGCCGACAGGTGCGGGTCGTATCGGAATCGTTCTTTTCGCAAGTCGTCGCGCGTGCCTCGTCCGACCCGACCAGAATTCCGCTCTCGGCCCCGTATCGATGATCGTTGCGTCGCCGTTCGAAAAGCAAGGCGTCGCTGAAATCGTTTCGCATCGAAGTCACCCGGGATCTGGGCCGGGGTGAGAGCCCCGACCGTTTCCCTGAATTTGGTCTGTGCGTCGTTCGTGCGCGGTGAAGATTTTGGGTGAGGCCGCGCCTCCACGTCGTGGCCGTCCGCAGGCCTGTCATCGAACCGTCGCCGTCGGAAAACTTTACACCGCGCGCCGGTGACGCGAGGCGAGCCTCCGCCAAGTCGTTGCGCGCTGGCCTGTCCTGCCGAGACAGGCATGCGATGGCACGCCGGCTGCTAGCGTGGGAGAGGTGAGGAGAGATCAGGGAGTGTCCGCGTGCTGTCTCGCCGTGTTCATCGCACCGCTGCGCTGGCCGTCGCCCTCGCTCTTGCGCCGGCGCTCGCCGAAGCCGGCATCGTTCTGGAGGGCCGTTTCCTCAAGGTCCAGATCAGCGATCTCGGCACGATCGGACCTGGCCTCGGCGACGGGTTCGGCCTCCAGGTCGATCCCCGTGGCAACGGCCGCCACTCCATCGACATGCTGAACGGGCTGCGTCACGAGGGCTTCGCGATCGTCTCCGATCAGACTGGGATGGTCGAGAATGCGAATGGCATCGCGGACCTCGGTGCCGGCACCCTGGAGGCGCTTCGCGAAGGTGCGCGTTGGACCGGCTCGTTCGTTCCGTTCTTTTCGGTCAGCCACACCTTCCTGTTCGACCCCGATACGACCGAGATCGTCATCGAGACGACGATCACCGCCCTGCAGGACCTCACGGGCGTGGCCTTCGGCCGCGCCATCGACCCGAGCCCCGACGCCTCGCTCGAGCCCGGCCTCGATTTCGAGACCACGAACAGCCGCGGCGGGGCGGGGGCCTCGGCCGCGCGGCGCGTCTTCGGCCGCGGTCCGCTCACCGGGCTCGGCCTCGAACTCCTCAACCTTACCGACGATCGCGAGAGCAACACCGGCCTGTTCGACTGTTGCACAACGGAGTCGCCTCTGGTGGTGCTCGGGGGCGCCGGAGCGATTTCGCCGCTCGTCGAATTCGCCGACCAAAGCCTGCAGATGGCTTGGCTGATCGGCGATCTGGCGAGCGGGAGAGAGCGCGACCATCCGTTATGCCTACCGGATCGACGTACCCGAGCCGGCGACTTTCGCTCTGTTCGCCTTCGGGCTAGCGGCGCTCGGCCTCGTGCGTCGCCGGATGCTGAACCTCGACCGCGCGAGCTTGCTGCGGAGGCGACAGCGCGGCCGCCTCAGCGCCTCCCCTGTCGGCTCAGCTCCCGGCACGGCAAGCCCTCAGGCGGAAAGCCGTCCCTCCTCAACCGCGTGACAGGCGACCTGCGCCTCACCCTCGGTGCGAAGCAGCGGCAGCTCGGATCGGCAACGGGCATTCGCCCAGGGACAGCGCGGGTGAAAGGCACAGCCGGGCGGCGGGGCGATCGGCGAGGGCACCTCGCCGCCGACCGGCGTGCGCCGCCGCCCCGTCATCTCGAGGTCGGGGATCGCATCGAGCAGCATCCGCGTGTACGGATGGCGCGGGGTCTCGAACAGCGCATCCGTCGGTGCGAGCTCGACGATCCGGCCGAGATACATCACCCCGATGCGGTCCGACATGTGCCGCACCACGGCGAGATTGTGGCTGATGAAGAGGTAGGTGAGGCCCGAGTTCCTCCTGCAGGTCCTTCATCAGGTTCAGGATCTGCGCCTGGACCGAGACATCGAGGGCGCTGGTGGGTTCGTCGCAGACGAGGAAGTCGGGGGTGGCGGAGAGGGCGCGCGCGATGGAGATGCGCTGGCGCTGCCCGCCTGAGAACTCGTGCGGATACTTCTCGCCGTCCTTCGGCGAAAGTCCGACATGGCGCAAGCAGTTCGGCCACGCGTTCGGCGACCGCCTTCTCATCCTCGAGAACGCGGAAGGCGCGGAGCGGTTCGGCGATGATGTCGCGCACGCGCCAGCGCGGATTGAGCGAGGCGTAAGGGTCCTGGAAGATCATGTTGATCGCGGCGCCGGATCGAGTCGTGCGGCCTCGTCCGCGCCGAGCGCGGTGATGTCTGCACCGTCGAAGCGGATCCTGCCCCGGGTGGGCCGATAAAGCCCGACGATCAGGCGCGCCACCGTCGTCTTGCCGCAGCCGGATTCGCCGACGAGCGAAAGCGTCGTGCCGCGCGGAATGGCGAAGGACACGCCGGCGACGGCGCGCACGATCCGCCTCGGCTCGCCGTTCAGCACGCGGAACAGCCAGGGCCGCGAGACGTCGAAATCCCGCGCGAGGTCCTCGACCTCGACCAGCGCCTCGGCGGCGACGGCGGGCGAGGCGTCAGGCGGCATGGCCGAGCGCGAGGTCGCGCGAGGGCCGATCGTGCAGCCAGCAGGCGGCGCGGCTGGGCCCGTCGGTCGCCATCAGTTCGGGGCGCTCGCGCCGGCAGCGGTCGAACGCGCGCGGACAGCGCGGGTGGAAGGCGCAGCCGGACGGGATGTCGGTCAAACGCGGCATCGCGCCCTCGATCTGCGCAAGCCTCCGCACGCGATGCGACAGCGGCGGGATCGAGCCCATCAGCCCCTCCGTGTAGGGGTGACGAGGGTGCTTCACCACCTCGCGCACCGGCCCGATCTCGGCGATGCGCCCGGCGTACATCACCGCCACCCGGTCGGCGGTCTCCGCGATCACGCCCATGTCGTGCGTGATCAGCATCACCGCCGTGCCGTGGTCGCGACAGAGGCGCTTGAGGAGCGCGATCACCTGGGCCTGAATGGAGACGTCGAGCGCGGTGGTCGGCTCATCGGCGATGACGAGCTTGGGCTCCGCGCACAGGGCGAGCGCGATCACCACGCGCTGGCGCATGCCCCCCGAGAACTGGTGCGGATAGGCATCGATCCGTTCCGCCGGGGCGGGAATGCCGACCTCCTCCAACCAACGGATCGCCCGCGCCCGCGCCTCCTTTGCGCCGAGCCCGAGATGGGTTTGCATCGTTTCGGCGAGCTGGCGCCCGATGGTGTAGAGCGGATTGAGGGTGGTCAGTGGGTCCTGGAAGATCGCACCGATCTCCCGCCCCCGCACGCTGCGCATGCGGTCGGGTGGGAGGTTATCGATGCGCCGCCCATCGCAAGCCAGATCTCGCCGCCGGCGATCCGCCCGGGCGGTTCGATCAGGCCGAATGATCGCCGCCCCGGTGATCGACTTGCCCGCACCCGATTCGCCGACGACGCCGAGCACCTCGCCGGGCTCGATGCTGAAGGAAATGTCGTCCACCGCCACCAGCGTGCCGCGCCGGGTGGGGAACTCCACGCGCAGGTTTCGCACATCGAGCAGGGGCATCGCCCGCCGGTCGTCCTAGCGCAGCTTCGGGTTGAGGGCGTCGCGCAGCCAGTCCCCGAGCAGGTTGACCGACAGCACCATGACGACGAGCGCAGCGCCGGGGAAGATCGTGATCCACCACTCGCCGGAGAAAAGGAAATCGTTGCCGATCCGGATCAGCGTGCCGAGCGAGGGCTGGGTCGGCGGCACGCCGACGCCGAGGAAGGAGAGCGTCGCCTCGGCGAGGATGGCGAAGCCGAGCTGCAGGGTGGCGATCACGAGCACCGGGCCCATCACGTTCGGCAGCACGTGCGACCACATGATGCGCGCCGGGGAGAGCCCGATGACGCGCGCGGCCATAACGTATTCCTTGTTCTTTTCCACCATGGTGGAGCCGCGGACGGTGCGGGCGAAGGGCACCCAGTTCGAGATCCCGATGGCGAAGATCAGCACCCAGATCGCGATCCGATCGTGCAGCTCGCGCGGCAGGATCGCCCGCACGATGCCGTCGACGAGGAGGGCGATCAGGATGGCGGGGAAGGTCAGCTTGATGTCCGCGATGCGCATCAGCACCGCATCCACCGCTCCGCCGGCGTAGCCCGCGACGAGCCCGATCGTCACGCCGAGCGTCATCGCGAAGAGGACGGAGCAGAAGCCGACGAAGAGGCTGATCCGCGCGCCGTAGAGGATGGTCGAGAGCACGTCGCGGCCCTGGTCGTCGGTGCCGAGCGGAAAGCGCGGGTCGCCGCCCTCGAGCCACAGCGGCGGGGTGAAAGCGTCGAGCAGGTTGAGGGTGGCGAGATCGAACGGGTTGTGCGGCGCGACCCAGGGCGCGAAGGCCGCCGAGCCGATCATCGCCACCGCGACCAGCGCCGAGATCACGACCGTCGGCGAGCGCGTGAAGGACCACCAGAGGTCGCTCTCGACAGCGCGCGCGAGGCGGCGGAGGGGCGCGAGGGCGCGCATCCGCTCAGCGCCCTGAGGTCGCGGCGAGCCCGCTGCGCAGGCGCGGATCGACCGCGTAGTAGAGGAGATCCACGATCAGGTTGATCACCACGAACAGAAGCGCAACCAGAATGAGGTAGGCGGCCATGATCGGGATGTCGGCGTTCGCCACCGCCTGGATGAAGAGGAGCCCCATGCCGGGCCATTGGAACACGGTCTCGGTGACGATGGCGAAGGCGATGATGGCGCCGAGCTGCAGCCCGGTGATGGTGATCACGGGAACAAGCGTGTTCTTCAGCGCGTGCCCGAAATGCACGATGCGGTCGGGCAGCCCGCGCGCCCGGGCGAACTTGATGTAGTCGGTGCGCAGCACCTCCAGCATCTCGCTTCTCACGAGGCGCATGATCAGCGTCATCTGATAAAGGCCCAAGGTGACGGCGGGCAGGATCAGCGCCTTGATGCCGGACCAGGTGAGAAGCCCCGTCGTCCACCATCCGATCGCCACCGTCTCGCCGCGCCCGAAGGAGGGCAGCCAGCCCAGGATGACGGCGAACACCAGGATGAGCAGGATGCCGATCAGGAAGGTCGGCAGCGAAACCCCGATCAGCGACACGGTGAGGAAGAGTCGCGAGAGCCAGGAGTCGCGATAGAGGCCCGTGTACACCCCCATCGGCACCCCGACGAGCAGGGCGAGCAGTGCGGCGGTGAGGGCGAGCTCGAGCGTGGCGGGAAGGCGTTCCAGGATCAGATCGGCCACGGGGCGGCCGAGGCGGTAGGACAGGCCGAAATCGCCCCGCAGGACGTTCTCCAGGAACTCGACGAACTGCACGAAGAAGGGCTGATCAAGCCCGAGCTCGCGCACCAGCGCCTCGCGCTGCGCCTCGGTGTAGTCCTGCCCCAGCATGATCGTCACCGGGTCGCCGACATAGGCGAACATGGCGAAGCTGATCAGGCTCACCGTCAGCATCACCGGGATGGCCTGCAGGAGGCGGGAGAGGATGAAGGCGAGCATCGGAACGGCGAAGACGCATCAGGCCGCCGGAGCGGGCGGCTGCGCGGCGAGCGCGCCCCCCGCGCCTTGCCGGCGCGAGGGGGCGTGCGGCGAAGCGGCGTCAGTTCACCCGCGCCCAGCGCATGTAGGGCTGGTTGTTGGCCATGTGCGGGATCGTGATGTTGGCGCGCATCGCCCACGGGATCATCTGGTGGTGCAGCGGAATGTGCGGAACGTCCTCGTGATAGAGACGCATCGCCTCGGCGATCGCCGCGTTGCGCTTCTCGGGGTCGGACTCGTTCTTGATCGTCTCGGTCAGCGCGTCCATGCGCGGGTTCGAGTAGTTGCCGTAGTTCCAGATGCCGTTGCCCGGGCGGCCGTCCTTCGTCGCGAGCAGGGACTGGATCGAGTAGAGCGCATCCAGCGTGGGCACGCCCCAGCCGAGCAGGTAGATCGAGGTGTCCTCGCGCTGGATCTTGGGGAAGAACTGCGCAAGCGGCATCGCGTTGAGGCGGGTGTTCACTCCCACCCGAGTCCACATCGCGGCCACCGCCTGGCAGATCTGCTCGTCGTTGATGTAGCGGTTGTTCGGGCAGTCGAGAGTCACCTCGAAGCCTTGGGGGAAGCCCGCTTCAGCCAGCAGCGCGCGGGCGCGGGCGGGGTCGAAGGGCAGCCGTTTGTCCCATTCCTTCGTGTAGCCGTTCACCTGCGGGGGGAACAGCGTGCCAGTGACGATCGCCTGCCCGCGCATCACGCGCGTGCGGATCGCCTCGATGTCGATCGCGTGGTAGAGCGCCTGGCGCACGCGGAGGTCCTTGAACGGGTTCCTGCCCTTCACGTTCGAGTAGAGGAGCTCGTCGCGCTTGACGTCCATCGCGAAGAACAGCGTGCGCACCTCCGGGCCTTCAAGCACGCTGATGTTGGGCGCGCGCTTCAGCCGCTCGAGATCCTGCAGTGGCGGGTCGAGCACGAAATCGACCTCGCCGGAAAGCAGGGCCGCGACGCGCGTCGCGTCCGAGGCGATCGGGCGATAGACGATCTCGGTGATGTTGCTGTCGTTGCCCGGAACGTTCCAGCCCCACCACTGGTCGTTGCGCACCATCACCGTGCGCACGTCGGGCTCGCGGATGGTGAGCCGGAAGGGGCCGGTGCCGTTGGTGTTGCGCACCGTGTGCGTCTCCTCTCGCGCCCGCGTGTTCTGCGGCTGGCGTACGTTGTTCGCCTCCGACCATTCGCGGTCCATGATGTAGACCGAGGCGAGCTTGTTCGGCAGGATCGGGTCGGGAATCTTGGTCACGACGTCGACGGTGAAATCGTCCACCTTGACCGCCGACTGCACGGTGTCGACGAAGATGCCAAAGTTCGAGGTCGGGGCGAGCGCACGCTCGATCGAGAACACCACGTCGTCGGCGGTGAAGTCGTTGCCGTTGTGGAACTTGACACCCCGGCGGAGCTCGAAGCGCCAGCGCGTGGGCTCGAGCTGGCGCCAGGCGGTGGCGAGACCGGGCTCGAGCCCGAGGTCGCGCGTGCGCAGGATCAGCGGCTCGTAGATCTGGTTGAGGATCTTGGTGACCGTGCCGAGGTTCTGCGAATGCGGGTCCATGGTGTTCGGGTCGCCCGCCGCGGACCAGCGCAAGGTCCGCGCTTCGGCGGAGGTGTAGGGCACGGCAAGGGCGAGGGCCGCCGCGGCGGCGAGGGCTCTGGTGCGCATCCTTGTTTCGTCTCCCGAGCGAAGCGGGCGGCCTTCGCCGCCCTAGCACTGGTGTGACCCTAGCGGATCGCGGGCGCGGGATGAAGCATCGAGCGGGGCCCGCCATCGCGGGTGCGGGACGGAGAGGCTCGCGGTAGAGTTGCAGCCATGTCCGTCACCCCCCGCCCCGACCCCGCCGATGCCCGCCACGAGGTGCTGGCGCGCCACACCCTGTTCGGGCGCCTGCCGGCCGAGGACATCGCGCGGCTTGCCGCGTATGCGCATGTACGCCCGATGCGGCGCGGCGAGACCCTGTTCCGCCGCGGCGATCCGGGCGCGGGGCTGATCGCGGTGCTGGCCGGCCGGGTGCGGATCGTCCTGCCCTCCGAGGACGGCAAGGACATCGTCCTGAACACGGTGCGGGCGGGCGAGGTGTTCGGCGAGATCGCTCTGCTCGACGGCCGCCCGCGCTCGGCGGACGCGGTCGCGCTCACCGACGGCAGGCTGATGACGCTGGAGCGACGCGACGTCCTGCCGCTCTTGGAGGCCCATCCGAAGCTCGCGCTCGCCGTGATCGAGGTGTTGTGCGATCGGCTGCGCCGCACCTCGACCCAGGTCGAGGAACTGCTGTTCTTCCCGCTCGAGGTGCGGCTCGCCCGCGCCCTCCTTCGCCTCGCCGCCGCGCAGAACCTGCCCTCGATCCCGGCCACGCAGAGGGAACTCGCGGACCTCGTGGGGGCGGCGCGGGAGAGCGTGAACCGCACGCTGAAGGCCTGGGAGGGCCAAGGGGTCGTGTCGCTGATCCCGGGCCGTGTGACCATCCGGAACGAGGCGGCGCTGAAGACGCTCGCCCAGGAAGCGGAGTAGCCGCCCGCCCCGCTCGGCGGGCGGCACAATCCGCTCTTCGGGCAGGCCGCGGTGCCGGTGCTCAGAGGCCGCGCGCCGCCTCCAGCACCTCGGCGGCGTGGCCTTCCACCTTCACCTTCTTCCAGGCGCGCGCAATCCGACCGTTCTTGTCGATGAGGAAGGTGCTGCGGATCAGCCCGATCGACCGGCGGCCCATGAAGACCTTCTCGCCCCACGCCCCGTAGGCTTGGGCGGTGGCGTTCTCCGGGTCGGAGGCGAGCGGGAAGTCGAGATTGTACTTCTGCGCGAACTTCTCGATCGCCGGCATCGTGTCGGGACTGACGCCGATCACCTCGAACTCCGAGCCCCTTGAACTGGCTGAGCGCCTCGTTGAAGGCACAGGCCTCGGTTGTGCAGCCGGGCGTGTCGGCCTTGGGGTAGAAGTAGAGCACGAAAGGCTTGCCCTTCATCGCCTCCAGGCTGACGGTGCGCCCGCCCGTGGCCGGAAGCGAAAACGCGGGGGCCGGATCGCCTTCCTTCACCGCGGCGGGGAGCGCGCCCGGTTTCGGCGCCGGCGCGGGCTTCGCCGCCTTCGCGGGCGCCTTCGCCGCCGCGGGCTTGGCGGCAGGCTTGGCCGCTGTCGTCTTCGCCGGCGCGGCCTTTGTCGTCGTCTTGGTCGCTGTCTTGGTCGCGGCCGCCTTCGCGGGCGCCTTCGCCGCCGCCTTGGCGGCCGGTTTCTTCGTCGTCGCCATCGACGTGACCCTCTCCGTCCTCGTCCTCGTTCCGTCGCCCGCTCACGTCGCGATCGCGTCTTCCACGATCGGGCCGAGATCGGCGACACGCCGGTTGAATGCCGCGCGGATTCGTTTCGCGGCCTCTCGCATCTGGGCGGCAAGTCCGCGCAGGTCAACGGCGTCCGAGGCCCCCGAGGCGGCGGCCGCACGGCAGAGCGCCTCCGCCACCGGCCCCGGGATGTCCGCCTCCGCGCGAGGCTTCCCCACCGTCAACCGAAGCACGCCTTGCACGGCGCGAAAGAGGCGCATCGCCGCCGAAAGCTCGGCCGCCTCCGCGGCGTCGAGCGCGCCGACAGCGGCGAGCCGCGCCAGGGCCTCGGCGGTGGAGGTCGCGAGCACGTGCGGATAGTCCGCGGCGTGGATCAGCTGCAGGACCTGGCAGACGAACTCGCCTTCCAGCAGACCGCCCGCGCGATACTTCACGTCCCACTCGGAGAACGGGGGCAGTTCGCGCGCGATCCGCCGGCGGAGCCCGGCCGCGTCCGCCCGCACCTTCTCCGCCTCGCGCGGACGGGCAAGCGCGGCGCGGATCGCCGCCCGCGCACGTCGCCTGAGCGGAGGAGGGCCGGCGATCACCCGCGCCCTGGTCAGCGCCATGTGCTCCCAGGTCCAGGCGTCCTCCAGCTGGTAGCGGGCGAAGCCGGCGAGGTGCACCGCGATCGGGCCCTTGTTGCCCGAGGGCCTGAGCCGCATGTCGACCTCGTAGAGCTTGCCCTCGGCGGTGGGGGCGGCGATTGCGGCGATGAAGCGCTGGGTGAGCCGCGCGAAGTACTCGGGCGGAGAGAGCGCGCGACCCGACGCGCCGATCGCCGCCTCCGCCCCCGCGTCGTGGTCGTAGAGCAGGATCAGGTCGAGGTCGGAGGCCGCCATCATTTCCCGTGCGCCGAGCTTGCCGAGGGCGACCACCGCGATCGCGCCGCCGGGGATCGTCCCGTGGCGGGCGGCGAAGTCGCGCTCAACGAGCGGCAGAAGCGCACGCAGCGCGGCATCGGCGTGCCGGGAGCGAAGCGCGCCCGCGCGATCGACGTCGATCGCGCCCTCAAGCGTGGCGACCCCCACCAGGAACTCGCGCTCGCGCACCACCCGCCGCACCACCTCGAGTGCTTCCTCGAGATACCGCGTCTCGGCGAGCCGAGCGCGCAGCGCCTTGGCGATCGGTCGTTCAGGCCCGGCGCCAGCGAGCAGTCCGTCCAGGACCTGCGGGTGCGCGGCGAGATAGTCGGCGAGCAGGGGCGCCGCCCCGCAGATCAGCGCCACCCGATCCAGAAGCCCCGGATTGCGCTGCAACAGGCTCAACAGGTTCACCCCCGCCGGCAGCCGGTTCAGGAAGGAATCGAAGCGGCGGAAGGCGGCGTCCGGGTCGCGCTGCCGCGCAAGCGCCGCCAGCAGCGCCGGCATCAGCTCGGTCAGGATCTCGCGCGCCCGCGCGCTGCGCGTCGCGCGCGGCCGACCATGGTGCCAGGCGCGCACCGCCGCACCCACGGCCTGAGGGTTGGCGAAGCCCATGCCCGAGAGGGTGGCGAGCGTCTCCGGGTCGTCCTCCACCCCTGTGAACACCAGGCTGCCTGGCCCGCCAAGCGCGGGCGCCTCCTCGAACAGCGCGCTGTAGTGCCGTTCCACCGCCGAAAGGTGCGCAAGCAGGACGTCGGCGAAGGCCTCGCGCGAGGAAAAACCCGAGAAGCGGGCGATGCGCTCGAGCCCCGCCGCGTCCGCGGGCAGGGTGTGGGTCTGACGGTCGTCGATCATCTGCAGACGATGCTCGATGCGGCGGAGGAAGCGGTAGGCGGCGGAAAGCTCGCCGAGGGCCACCTCGCCGATCAGGCCGGCCCGGGCGAGTGCCGCGAGGGCGGGCAGGGTGGCCGGTTCGCGCAAGGCCGGATCGCGCCCGCCCCAGATCAGCTGCTGCACCTGGGCAAAGAACTCGATCTCGCGGATGCCCCCCCGGCCGAGCTTGAGGTTGTGCCCCGCAACCGCGATCGCGCCGCCGCCGCGATGGGCCTGGATCTGGCGCTTGATGGAGTGGATGTCGCGGATGGCGGCGAAGTCGAGATGACGGCGCCAGATGAAGGGGCGGAGTTCGGCAAGGAAGGCGCGCCCGGCCTCGCGGTCGCCGGCGATGGGCCTTGCCTTGATCATCGCCGCCCGCTCCCAGTTCTGCCCGAGCGAGCCGTAATAGGTGAGCGCCGCCTCGACCGAGACGGCAAGCGGGGTGGCGCCGGGGTCGGGGCGAAGCCTCAGGTCGGTGCGGAAGACGTAGCCGTCGGCCGTTCGCTCCTCCATCAGCCGGACAAGGTCGCGGGCAAGGCGGACGAAGAAGGCAAGCCGATCCTCGCCGTGGTAGGGTGCGCGCTCGGGGTCGAACAGGACGACGAGGTCGATATCAGAAGAGTAGTTGAGCTCGCGCGCGCCGAGCTTGCCCATCCCGAGCAGGATCAGGCCGGAACCGCGAGTCGGTTCGAGAGGATCGAGCGGGCCGATCAGGCCCCGCCCGGCGCCTTCGCGCAGAAGCCAGGCCGCGGCTGTCTCGACCGCCGCGTCGGCGAGGTCGCTGAGCGCCGCCGTCACCCGCTCCAGCGGCCACAGCCCGAAGAGGTCGGCCAGGGCGATCACGAGAGCAGCGCGGCGCTTCGCCGCGCGCAGGGCGCCGACGAGGTCGCCGCGGCCCATGTGGGCGAGAGCCTCGAAGGACGGCAGGCACGCCATCGCCTCCGCCAGCGCCGCCTCCGCACCCTCGGCGAAGAACCGGTGCAGGGTCGCGGGCTCGCGCAGCGCCAGCGCGGCGAGATGGGGGCTCGACCCGAACACCGCCGTCAGCGCCTCGCGCCCATCCGGCGGCAGCGTGCCCCCCTCCTCGGCAAGGCGGGCGAGGGCACGCTCCGCCGCTTCGCGGTCGTAGGGAAGCGGCAGGCCGGGCGAAAGGCCATCCATGCCGGGCGAGGCTTGCGGTTCGGCGAAGCCGCCGTCAATCGGTCCACGGCGCGAGCGAGGGCCGCATGATCCTCGCCTCCGCCCGCCTGCTTCGTCGCCTGGCGACCGCGGTCGGGGCCCTTCTCGTGCTTGCCTGCGCGCTCGTTGGCGGGCTTGCGTGGCGTCTGGCCCAGGGCCCTCTGCCGCTCGATCCGCTCGCCCGCCTCATCGAGGCCCGCGTGGCGGCGAGCGAGGGCGGGCGGCGCGTGGAGATCGGCGCGGCGGCGCTGGTGTGGGAGGGCTTTGGCGGGGGCATCGATCGCCCGATCGACCTTCGTCTCGAGGCCATCCGCTTCCTCGACGAGGATGGCACGGTGGTCGCCGACATCCCCGAAGGCACGGTGAGCCTCGGGTTGCGCGCCCTCGTGCTGGGTCGAATCGAGCCGCGCGCGATCGAGTTCGCGGGCGTCACGCTGCGCCTAAGGCGCGGGGCGGACGGCTCCTTCGCTGTCGATCTCGGCGGGCAGCGCGCGCTGCCCGACGCGGACGACGCTGCAGCGGCGGACGATCGCGGACTTGCCGAGCGGCTCATCGCCGAACTCGGCCTCGACCGCGAGGCGCGGGCGGAGCGCCGGATCTCCGAGCTCGTGCGGCTTCGCTTGCGACGCGGCACGCTCCTGGTCGAGGACGAGAGCCTTGGCCTGCCCTGGCGGGTGGACGAGGCGCTGCTCGACCTCCGCCGCCTGCCCTCGGGCGTGGTCGCGGTCGCGCTGGAGGGGCTCGCCTCGGTCGGCCCTGCGCAGGTCGCGGTCTCGGCGCGCGGCGACCTGTCGCCGGCCCTCGCGGCCGACCTGGTGGTCGAGACCTCCCCCTTCCGTCCGGCGGCTCTGGCCCCGCTCGCGCCCGCCCTCGCCCCGCTCGCCGCCCTCGACGGTCTCGTCTCGGCCTCGGCGGCGCTCCGGCTGGGACCCGGGCTCGCTCCGGAGACGGCGCGGATCGAGGCTGCGGTCGGCGAAGGGCGGATCGTGCTGCCCGACGGGGCCGGCCACCTGCCGATCGTCTCGGCGCGTGCCACCCTGCTCGTCGACGCCGAGGGGCTGACGGTGGAGACGGCGCGGCTGGTGTTGCCGGGGGCGCGCGGGCCTTCGCCGGTCGTGTCGCTTGCCGGGCGGCTCGCGCGCGAGGGGCCGGCGTGGCGAGCCGAGGGGCGGGTGGGCATCGACCGCGTGGCCTTCGCCGACCTGCCGGGGCTCTGGCCTGAAGGGGTGGGGCGGAACGAACGCGCCTGGATCACCGCCAACCTGACGGACGGGGTGGTGCGCGAGGCCGCCTTCGAGGGTGCGCTTCGTCTCGACCCCGAGACCGGCGCGATCGAGCCGCTCACCTTCTCGGGCCGAGGCCGGGCGGAGGGGGTGACGGTGCATTACCTGAGGCCGCTGCCGCCGCTCACGGGGGTTGCGGCCGAGGCGCGGTTCGCTCTCGACCGCATCGAGATTTCCGCCCGCGACGGCGCCCTGGGTCGCATCCGCGCGCGGTCGGGCACCATCGTGCTCTCGGGGTTCGACACGCGGCCGCAATGGGCCGACCTCGCCGTCGCGATCGAGGCCCCCGTCGCCGAGGCGGTGGCTCTTCTCGATCCACCCGAAGCTGCAGCTGTTCGCCCGTCGCGGTCCGCCGCCGGCAGGGCTCTCGGGGCGGGCGGAGATCGACCTCGCGCTGCGCTTTCCGCTGCTCGATTCGCTCACTGTCGACGACGTGGACGCGCGCGCGACGGCGCGCATCGCGGAGGCGAGCCTGCCCGCCGCCGTACTCGACCGCCCGCTCGAGCGCGGCCGCTTCACCCTCGCCGTCGATCGCGACGGCCTGAAGCTCGAGGGCACGGGGCAGCTCGCGGGGCTCGACTCGCAACTCGCCTACGAGGCCGATTTCCGCGCGGGCCCCCCCTCGCAGGTGATCGAGCGGGCGCTCTTACGCCTCTCGCCGCAGCCGGGGGTGGCCGAAGCCTTCGGTGTTCCGCTCGCTCCCTACCTGACGGGGGCGGTGGGGGGCGAAGCCCGCCTCGCCGTGCGGCGCGATCGCCAGGCGACCGTCAGCCTGCGCGCCGACCTCACCCGCGCACGCCTCGCCGTGCCCGAGCTCGGCTGGGAGAAGCCGGCGGGCGAGCGTGCTTCCGCCGAAGCGACCGCGCGCCTCACGGGGCCGCGCCTGACCGCGATCGACCTCACCCGGCTGGAGGGGGCGGGGCGTTGCGGCGCGCGGCCGCGCCGTGTTCGATCGCGACGGGCAGGCTCGAGCGGGTGGAGATCGCCGATCTCGCGCTCGGTCGGTCCCGGGCCTCCGGCGAGGTGCGCGCGCCGAACCGGCCCGGCGACCCTTGGGTCGTGTCCTTGCGCGGCCCGCTGCTCGACCTCTCGCGCCGCCCGCGCGACGAGCCGGGATCAGGACGATGGCGGCGGCATGCCGATCGTGCTCGACGCCCGGTTCGATCGCGTCGCTCCTGGGCACAGAGCCGGGGCGCGAGCTGCGCGAGGTGTCGTTCTCGCTCAGGCGGAACGGCGGGCGGATCGCCGCTCTCGACACGCGCGGCCGCGTAGGGACGGAGGGAACTTGGCAGGCCACGGTGCGGCGCTCCGGGCCGCGCCGCAGCCTCGAGGCGGAGGCCTCCGATGCCGGCGCCTTCCTCGCCGCGCTCGGCATCGTTTCGACCATGAGCGGGGGGCGGCTCCGCCTCAGCGGCGCCTGGGACGAGGTCGAGCCCCCACGCCCCTCTCGTCGGCGAGGCGACGATCGAGGAGTTTCGCCTGCGCGAGGCCCCCGCGATCGGGCGCGTGCTGCAGGCGATGACGCTCTACGGGCTGGTCGAGGTCGCGCGCGGGCCGGGCCTCTCCTTCCTCCGCCTCGTGGCCCCCTTCTCGTACGATGGCGAGCGCCTCGAGTTGCGCGATGCGCGGGCGTTCGGCGCCTCGCTCGGGTTCACCGCGCGCGGCACCCTCGACCTCGCGCGCCGGCGCATCGCGGTCGACGGCACCATCGTCCCGGCTTACGCGTTCAACACGATCCTCGGCCACATTCCCTTGATCGGACGCCTCTTCTCGCCGGAGACGGGGGGCGGGGTCTTCGCCGCGACCTACCGCGTGCGCGGCTCGCTCGACGATCCCGAGGTCTCGGTCAACCCCCTCGCCGCGCTGACGCCCGGGTTCCTGCGCGGCCTGTTCGGCCTGTTCGAGGGAGACGGCACGCCGGCCCAGCCGCAGGCGGAGGCCGAGCGCGGGCGTTGACGGTTGCTTCACCTCCTTCGAGCGATTGTCGGCGGCCATCTTCGCCGGGTGAGGGTGCGCCGATGAAGCAGACGTCGAGGACTGTATTCGTCACGGTGGCCGACGCGGTTCGGCGCCGGTTCGGTCTCGCGGCCCAGGTCGTGACGGCCGGCGTGGCGGTCACCGTCGCTGCGGTCGCGCTGCTGACGTGGCTCAAGGTCAGCGAGGTCGCCGAGAGCGAGCGCCAACGCGCGCAAGCGAGCCTGGAGGTGAACCTGCGTGTCCTGAAGGACCAGGTGCACCGCTTCGGGCGCGACTTCCGGGTGGAGGGCGACCGTCTCCTCGTCGGCGACACGCCGTTGAACGGCCGCAACGATCTGGTCGATGCCGTGCGCTCCATCGCGGGCGGTGTCGCCACCATCTTCCTCGGCGACTTGCGGATCGCGACCAACGTCGTCCGCCCGGACGGGACGCGCGGCGTGGGCACGCGCCTCGCCCCCGGCCCCGCCTACGAGGCCTCGATCACGCGCGGGCAGACCTATCGCGGCGAGAACGACATCCTGGGCCGTCGCCACCTCACCATCTACGAGCCGATCCGCGACGCCTCGGGGCGTCAGGTCGGGCTTCTTTTCGTCGGCGTGCCGAACGATCAGGTCGATGCCGTCATCGCCGAGGCGCGAAACCGGGCGATCCTCGTCGGGGCCGGCGTGATCGCTCGCCGTCGCCATCATCCTGTGGCTCGTTGTGCGCGCCTCGCTTCGGCCGGTGCTCGCCCTGCGCGACGCCACGCTCAAGGTGGCGGAGGGTGATACCGAAGCAGCCCGTGCCGGGCACGGCGCGCGGCGATGTGGTGGGGGCGCTCGCCCGCGCCGTCGTCACCCTGCAGGACCGGGCGCGCGAGGCCAAGGCGGCGCGCGAGCAGATGGAAGCCGAGCGCGCGCGCAACGTCGAGGAGCGTCGTCAACAGCGGCTCGAGCTCGCGGGCCGGTTCGAGCGCGAGGTGATGGCGGCGGTCGCGGCCGCGGCGGAGGCGGCCGAACGCCTTCGCGCCACGGCGGACCAGATCGCCGCCGGGGCGAAAGACACGCTCGAGCTCTCGGGGTCGGTCGCCAGGTCGTCCGACCGTGCGGCGGGCGGGGTGCAGGCGGTGGCCGCCGCTGCGGAGCAACTGTCCGCCTCGATCCGCGAAATCGCGCGCCAAGTGACCGAGACGGCGTCCGTCGCGCGGTCGGCTGCCGAGGAGTCCGACCGTACCAATGCGCAGGTGGCGGAACTGGCCCAGGCGGCGTCCCGCATCGGAGACGTGGTAAGGCTCATCAACGACATCGCGGGGCAGACGAACCTCCTCGCGCTGAACGCCACCATCGAGGCGGCGCGCGCGGGGGAAGCCGGCAAGGGCTTCGCGGTGGTCGCCTCCGAGGTGAAGAACCTCGCGTCGCAGACCGCGAAGGCCACCGAGGAGATCGCGACCCAGATCTCCGCCATGCAGGCCGCGACGGACGGTGCGGTCGGCGCGATCAAGGCGATCGGCGGCCGGATCGAGGAGATCAGCCGGCTGGCGTCCGCCGTCGCGGCAGCGGTCGAGGAGCAGGGGGCCGCGACCGCGGAGATCGCGCGCAGCGTGCAGGATGCTGCCGCCGCCACCTCGGAGGTCTCGCAGGCGATGCGCCAGCTCGCCGCCAACGCCGAGCGGGCCGTAGCGGGCGGGGAGGCCGCGCGGACGGAATCTGGGCGGATGGCGGAACAGGCCGGCAGCATGCGTCGCGCGGTCGAGACCTTCCTTGGCCATCTCCGCGCGGCCTAGCGGCGCGGGCGCGCCTGGGCCTCGCGGCTGCCGGCGCCGAGGCGGTGCGAGTGCCGCCCGCGGCACCGGCCAAGGAGCACCGGCCAAGGAGCAACGGTGCGGCCCGGGGGCAGCGGACGGTCCGGTCCAGCCGCTGCCCGCTTCGCTTGGCAAGGTGCCTTCGCAGGCGAAGCCACATGTCAGCGCGCGGCGCGGTAGCAGGTTCGGCCGAACGTGCCACCCTCCCCCCGTGCCTGCCCCGCCCGCCGCTCGGTCGCGCACTGGGGTGTGATCCGCAGCAGATGGCCGACGAGCAGAGGATGGCCGACGAGGCTCGCGTCCCTCGGTGAGCCTTTGCGCGTCTCAGCCGAAGGAGATGCGCGTGTAGTCCTGGAACCAGTTGCGCGCTTGCACGAAGCCTCGAACCCGCGGAGCGAGAGCGCGCCGGGTTCAGGTCGTGCACCACGAACAGGGCGGCCGCCTCCTCGACCAGGATCTCGTGCAGGCGGGCCATCGCCGCGCGGTTTTCCTCCTCCCCGAACGCCGAGCGCGCCGCGGCGAGCTGCGCCTGCACGGCGGGCGAGTCGTACTCGCCCCAATTCACGCCGCGCGGGGGGACGAGGTCGCGGTCGACCAGTTGACCAGAGCGTCGTAAAGGAAGAGGGCGCCGCAACGGATGCCCTCGAAGCCGCCTCCGGTCCGCCCCACAGCCGGGGGACGTCGGAGATCGACATCGCGATCCGCAATGGAGCTGCTTGGGCCTCCGCAGCGTGCGGGCCGAGGGCGAGCGGCGACGCGGCGGTTGCGGCGATGAAGCCGCGCCGGGTGAGGGCGTGGGTCGAGCGGGGCAACAGCGGACCTCGACGGGATGTCTTTCCCTGTCGCAGCCAGCAACCGCCGTGCCGACCTGCTCCGGCAACTCCGATCGTCCCGCTCGCCGTGCTGCTGCCCAGCAGCCCGGGCAGGTCTTGACGACGCCCCAGGCAGTCGGCCTTGCGCTCAGCCGGCCCGGACCAGCACGGCCTGCTTCTTGCCGAGGGACAGCCGCGCCCCCCCCTCGCGCAGGACCTCCGGGCCGATCACCTGCAACTCGTCGGTCAGGGGGGTGTCGTTCAGCCGCACGGCCCCGCCGCGGATTTGGCGCCTTGCTTCCGCGTTGGAGGGCAAGCCGAAGGCGCGCGCGACGAGCTGGAACGCCGGCAGGCCGACGGCCAGTTCCGGGATGGTGACGGACGGAAGGCCCTCTTCGCCCGCCCCCGATGCCGCCTTCCGCGCCGCCTCGGCCGCCTCGCGCCCGTGCAGGAGCGCCGTCGCCTCGGTGGCGAGAACGATCTTCGCTTCGTTGATCTCCGCGCCGCGCAAGCGTTCGAGGCGCGCGATCTCGCCCTCGGGCAATTCGGTGAACAGGCGAAGGAAACGCCCGACGTCCGGGTCCTCGGTGTTGCGCCAGAACTGCCAATAGGCGAAGGGCGAAAGCCTCTCCTCGTTCAGCCACACCGCGCCTTGCGCCGTCTTGCCCATCTTCGCCCCTGAGGCGGTGGCGAGGAGTGGGACGGTGAGGCCGAAGCATTCCGCCCGGTCGGTGCGGCGAATCGAGGTCCGCCCCCATGACGATGTTGCCCCACTGGTCGGACCCGCCCATCTGCACCCGCACGCCGAAGCGGCGGTAGAGCTCGCGGAAGTCGTAGGCCTGCAGGATCATGTAGTTGAATTCGAGGAAGGTGAGCGGCTGGTCGCGCTCGAGCCTCAGCCGCACGCTGTCCATCGACAGCATGCGGTTGACGGAGAAGTGCACGCCAACCTCGCGCAACAGCGGGATGTAGCGGAGTTCGTCGAGCCAATCGGCGTTGTCGGCCTCGATCGCGTCGGTCGGCCCGTCGCCGAAACGAAGAAGGCGCGCGAAGGGCTTGCGAATGCCTGCCTTGTTCGCCGCGATCTCCGCCTCCGACAGAAGGCGCCGGCTCTCGTCGCGGCCCGAGGGGTCGCCGATCTTGCTCGTCCCTCCCCCGAACAGCACGACGGGGCGGTTGCCGGTGCGCTGCCAGAGCCTGAGCAGCATGATCGAGATCATGTGCCCGACATGCAGGCTGTCGGCGGTGAGGTCGTAGCCCACATAGGCCGAGACGGGGCCAGCCGCGAGCAGCGCATCCAGCGCCTCGAGATCGGTGCACTGGTGGACGAAGCCGCGGGCATGCGCCTCGGCGAGGAAGTCGGAGCGGAAGCGGGTCATCGTGCGTCCGTTGCGGTGCGGGCGGGCGCCTAGCACAGTCGCGTCATGGGCACAAAAGCCGACGGTTCGGGGCTGTTCATCGGCCTGATGAGCGGCACCTCGCTCGATGGGGTGGACGCCGCTCTGGTGGAGACGGACGGGCGGCGCATCGACCGACTCGGCCCTGCGCTCACTTTGGCGTATGACGATTCGCTCCGTCGTCGCTTGCGCGCGTTGCTCGATCGCGCGCCGTCACTGGGCCGCGACGATCCCGACCTTCATTCCGTCGAACGCGCGCTCACCGAGCGGCATGGCGAGGCGGTATCGGTCCTGCTCGACCGTGCCGGGCTTGAGGCCGCGGACGTGACCGCGATCGGCTTCCACGGCCAGACCATTCTGCACCGGCCGGAGGCGCGGCTGACCTGGCAGATCGGCGACGCCGCCCGGCTGGCCGAGGCGACGGGGATTGCGGTCGTGCACGACTTCCGCGCGGCCGACGTGGCCGCGGGGGGGCAGGGGGCGCCGCTCGTCCCCCTCTTCCACGCCGCTCTGGCCGCTGGCCTCGCGAAGCCGCTCGCCGTGCTGAACCTGGGCGGGGTGGCGAACGTCACCTGGCTCGGCGCCGAGGGCGAGGTGATCGCCTGCGATGTCGGGCCCGGCGTTGGACCGCTGGACGATTGGATCGCGGCGCGCACGGGCAAGGCGTTCGACGAGGGCGGCGCGGTCGCGCGATGCGGCCGGCCGAACGAGGCTGTGCTCGCCTCTCTCCTCCGCCATCCGTTCTTCGGCGCACCGCCGCCGAAATCGCTCGACCGGCTCGCCTTCGCCGAGGCCCTTGCGGCTTCCGGTCTTGCGTCACTCTCGACCGCGGACGGGGCGGCGACCCTCGTCGCCTTCACCGCCCGTGCCGCGGCGGCCGTCATCCGCCACCTGCCGACCCCGCCCGCCCTTTGGATCGTCACCGGTGGCGGGAGGCACAACGCGGCGCTGCTCGCCGCCCTCCGCGAGAGCCTCGGCGCACCCGTCGCAACCGCCGAGGGCGTCGGCTGGGACGGCGATGCGCTGGAGGCGCAAGCCTTCGCCTTCCTCGCCGCGCGGAGCTTGGCGGGGCTGCCGCTCAGCCTGCCGACCACGACGGGGGTGCCGCACCCGATGCCGGGCGGCAGAGTGGTGCCGCGGGCCGGTCAGGAGGGAACCGCTGGGCTAGGCTGAACCCCGTCACACGCCAGCCCCTCGGCGCCGTGCCTCCTCGGGCCGGCCTTGCCCGCGATCGATCACCGCGGGTTTCGGCCGGTGGGATACCTCGCTCAGTCGGCGGCGAGTTTCATCCGCTCGTCGCGGCCGAGGGCGGTCAGCAGGTGGTCCTCCGCCGCTTCGGCCAGCCGGTCGCAGTGGTTGACGAAGAAATGGTCGCAGTCCTCGAACACCCGGTAGTCGATCCGGATGCCCTTCTGCGCGTTGAGTTTGGCGACCAGCTTGGCCACCGCGGACTCGGGCACGATCTCGTCCTTGCCCCCGGTGACGATCAGTCCCGACTGCGGGCAGGGGGCGAGGAAGCCGAAGTCGAAGTGGTTGGCCGGGGGCGTGACGGAGATGAAGCCGCCCACCTCGGGCCGCCGCATCAGGAGCTGCATGCCGAGCCAAGCGCCGTACTGGTAGCCCGCCACCCAGATCGTCTTCGAGCCCGGGTTGATCCGCTGCAGCCAGTCGAGCGCCTCGGCGGCGTCAGAGAGTTCACCCTCGCCTCCCGAGTAGCGGCCCTGGCTCTTGCCGACCCCGCGGGTGTTGAACCGCATCACCGAGAAGCCGAGTTTCTGAAACACCTGATACAGCGTGTAGACGACGCGGTTGTTCATGTTGCCGCCATGCAGCGGGTGCGGATGCAGAACGAGCGCAAGCGGCGGGTTGGTCGTCTTCGCATGGTGGTAACGGGCCTCGAGTTGTCCGTCGGGCCCCTGGAACATCACCTCGGGCATCGCGTTCCGCTTTCCATCCTGGGGCACCCCTGCGCCCCGACCCCTGACAGGACACCTGTCCGCCGGTGGCGAGCCAGCTTCGCGTCGGGCCGCACCGGGCACGCCCCAGACAGCCCCGCGACCGCCACCGTTCATTGACGGCCCTTGGCAGAGTGCCTAGCGTTCCCGGACGAAGACCCGGCGGAAGCGCGCTGTGACGTCCTCGATCGGCCGCTGCCACGCGCTCACCTGCCCGTCGGACAGTCTGTTACTATAGGGACCGTCACACCGAATTCACATAGGAATCGCGCTGAGCATGGCGGGACGCTGGGTTGAAGGAATTGATGCGGTGCTCGCCCGCGATCCGGCCGCCAGGTCCCGGCTCGAGGTGCTGCTCTGCTATCCCGGCGTCCACGCGTTGGGGTTGCACCGGATCGCGCACCGGCTGTGGCGTTGGGGGCTGAAACTGCCGGCCCGCATGGTCGCCCATCTCTCGCGCATGTTGACGGGGATCGAAATCCATCCGGCGGCGCGAATCGGGCGGCGACTCGTCATCGACCACGGGGACGGCATCGTGATCGGGGAGACGGCCGAAATCGGCGACGACGTGCTGATCTACCATCAGGTGACGTTGGGGGGCACGTCCCTGGTCGGCGGCAAGCGGCACCCCACCATCGGCAACAACGTGATCCTCGGCGCCGGCGCCAAGGTTCTGGGGCCGATCACGGTCGGCGACGGGGCGCGGGTCGGCGCGAATGCGGTGGTGCTGTCCGACGTCGCTCCCGGCCAGACCGTCGTCGGCATTCCGGCGCGGCCCGTGGACCGCCGTCCGACAGGAGCGGACCTGCTGCTCTACGGCACGCCCTGCGACGAGGGGCTCGACCCCGGCGTGCGGGCGATCGAGGCGTTGCGGGCGGAAGTGGCGGCCCTTTCCGCTCGGCTGGCGGCTCTGGAAGCGGAGCGCGACCGCGTGGTCGCACCGAAAGGATAGGTCCCATGCGTCTGACCACCCGCGGCCGCTACGCCGTGATGGCGATGGCGGAGCTCGCTGCGCGCACCCTCGCCAACCCCGAATCGCGGCCGGTGACCTTGGCCGAGATCGCCGCCCGCCAGGGCCTCTCCCTCTCCTACCTTGAACAGTTGTTCGGTCGGCTCCGCCGCGCCGGCCTCGTCACCTCCGTGCGCGGCCCGGGTGGCGGTTACCGGCTCGCCTTTCCGCCCTCTCGAGACCCGGATCTCCGACATCATTCTCGCCGCCGACGAACCGATCCGCGCCACCCGCTGCACGGTGGGCAGCCCCAAGGGCTGCCTCGGCGGCCAAGCGCGCTGCCTCACCCACGACCTGTGGGAGGAGCTCGGCAACCAGATTCACCTGTTCCTCGCCTCCGTCTCGCTCGAGGACGTGGTGAAGAAGCGGGTCTTGGGTCGGGCAGGCCTGCTGCATGCCACGCTGCGCCAGGTGGAAGGCCCGACGGTGGACGGCAAGGAGCGCGACCTCGCCGCCGAGTGAACGGCGGAGAAGGGGGTGCAGCGCGCCTCTATCTCGACGCCAACGCGTCCGAACCGCTGCGGCCGCAGGCCCGCCGGGCGGTGATCGAGGCGCTCGACGTCGTCGCCAACCCCTCCTCCGTGCATGCGCTGGGGAGGGCCGCGCGGCGTGTTCTGGAGGACTCGCGCGAGCGCGTCGCGGCGATGCTGGGTGTGGCCTCCTCCGCCATCTCTTTCACCGCCGGAGCGACGGAGGCGAATGCGATCGCCCTGAGCGGCGCGGCGCGCGACGGCCGGCGCGTGCTGGCCTCGGCGATCGAGCACGATTCGGTGCTGCGGGTGGTGCCAGGGATCGAGACGGTGCCGGTCACCGCGGAGGGCACCGATTGATCTCGCCACGCTCGCGGCGGCCCTCGCCGCCGATCCGCGCCCGGCCCTGGTCGCCGTGATGGCGGCGAACAACGAGACGGGGGTAATCCAGCCGCTCGCCGAGGTCGCCGCGCTCTGCCGCCAGTTCGGCGCCCTTTTCCACGTCGATGCGGCGCAGGCGCCCGGGCGGTTGCCTCTACGCGAGATCGCGGCGTGCGGGGCGACCTCGCTCGTTCTCTCCGCCCACAAGGCCGGCGGGCCGAAAGGGGCGGGCGCGCTCGTGCTGCCGACGGGCTGGTGGCCAGGGGCGCTGATCCGCGGCGGCGGTCAGGAGCGGGGCTTGCGCGGCGGCACCGAGCCGCTGCCGGCGATCGTGGGTTTCGCGGCCGCCCTCGAGGCGGCGGAGGCGTGGCGCACTGCCGGAGGGGCAGAGCGGGTGGCTCGCTTCGCGACGCGCGATCGAGCAGGGCGTGCGGCAGCGGGTGCCTTCGGCGGTGATTATTGCCGCGCACGCGCCGCGGCTGGCGAACACCGTTTGCCTCGCTCTGCCCGGCGTCGCTGCCGCCACCCAGGTGATGGCGCTTGACCTCGCCGGGGTCTGCGTGTCCGCCGGCTCGGCCTGCTCCTCCGGCAAGGTGGCGGAGAGCCACGTGCTGCGGGCGATGGCGCTCGGTCCGCTTGCCTCCTCGGCCATCCGCGTCAGTCTGCCCTGGAATGCGGCGGACGATGCGCCGGCGCGGTTTCTCGACACCTATGCCGTGGTGGCGGCCCGGCTTGCGTCGCGCCCGGTTGAACCCGTGCGGGCCTGACGCGACATGATCGGTCATGTTCGGCACCGCCGCGCCACCCAGGTCTCTGTACCTCGACCATCACGCCACCACCCCCTGTGATGCGCGCGTGGTGGCCGCGATGCTGCCCTGGTTCGCCGAACACTTCGGCAACCCGCACTCGGCGGAACATGCCATGGGCCGCGAGGCCGAAGCGGCGGTGGAAGAGGCGCGGGCCGAGGTCGCCGCCCTGATCGGGGCAGAGGCGCGCGAGATCGTCTTCACCTCCGGCGCAACGGAGGCCAACAACCTCGCGATCAAGGGCGCGGCCCGCTTCGCGCGGGCCCAAGCTTCGCCGCGCACGCGCATCGTCACCGTCGCCACCGAGCACAAATGCGTCCTGGAAAGCGTGCGCGACCTCGCCGCCGAGGGCTTCGAGCCGGTGATCCTCCCCGTTTGCCCGGACGGGCTTGTCGACCCGGAGGTGCTGGCGGCCGCGGTCGGAATTCGCGCACCCTGCTCGTCTCGGTGATGGCGGCGAACAACGAGATCGGCGTCGTGCAGGATCTTCCCACCCTGGTGCCGATCGCGAAACGCGCGGGCGCCCTCTTCCACACCGACGCCGCCCAGGCCGCGGGCAAGATCCCGCTGGACGTTGAGGCGCTCGGGGGTCGATCTCGTCTCGCTCTCCGCCCACAAGATGTACGGGCCGAAAGGGGTGGGGGCGCTCTACGTCCGTCGCCGCCCCCGCGTCCGCCTAACTCCTCTCTTTTCCGGCGGCGGGCAGGAGCGGGGGCTGCGCTCCGGCACGCTCCCCGCCGCGCTGATCGTCGGCTTCGGCGAGGCGGCCCGTCTTGCGCGCGCCGGGCTGGCCGAGGAGGCCGAGCGCCTCGCGGCGTTGCGCGAGCGTCTGTGGTCGCAACTCGCGACGGCCATCCCGGGGCTCAGGCTGAACGGCCACCCTTCGGCCCGGCTTCCCGGCAACCTCAACCTCACCTTCCCAGCCGCTCGTGCGGCCGACCTGATCACCCGTTGCCCTGACCTCTGCCTCTCCACGGGTTCCGCCTGCTCCTCGGCCGAGATCGAGCCTTCCCACGTGCTGCGCGCGATCGGGCTTTCGGCGGAGGAGGCCGCGCGCACCTTGCGCATCGGGCTCGGCCGCTCTACCTCGCGCCGCCGACATCGACCACGGCCGCCGCCGCGCTGATCGCCGCCCACGAGGCCTGCGCGGCCGCCGCCTGAGGACGGACGGGTCAGCCCATGCCGAAGATGGTCTTCATCGAGCGTGACGGGACGCGCCGGGAGGTGGACGCACCCTTGGGGCTTTCGGTGCTCGAGATCGCGCACCGCCACGGGATCGACATCGAGGGCGCCTGCGAGGGCTCTCTCGCCTGCTCGACCTGCCACGTGATCGTCGAGCGGAAGTGGTTCGACATGCTGGAACCTCCCACCGAGGACGAGGAGGACATGCTCGACCTCGCCTTCGGGCTGGAGGAGACCTCGCGGCTTGGGCTGCCAGATCGTGATGACCGAGGAGCTTGATGGGCTCACCGTGCGCCTGCCGAAGGCGACGCGGAACGCGATGAAGCGCTGAGGTGGGCGAGCGAGCGCGCGTCTGAGGGGGGGCGATGGCGGAAGGGGGGCTCTCAGCATCGGCTCGCGACGCGATCGCGGCCGCCGGAACGTTATTTGCGCGGTTGCGCGACGCCGCCCGGCCCTCTTGGGAGGCCTATGTCGCCCATCCCTTCGTGCGGGGCTTGACTGACGGGTCCCTGCCCAAAGCCGCGTTCCGCCGCTACCTGACCCAGGACTACCTGTTCCTCATCCACTTCGCCCGCGCCTACGCGCTTGCTGCCTTCAAGCACGCGCGCGTCGCCGACATCCGAGAGGCGGCGGCCACGCTCCATGCGCTGATCGACCACGAGATGAGGCTGCACGTCGCCTACTGCGCCGAGTGGGGGATCGACGAGGCGGCGATGGAGCGCGAGGCGGAGGCCGAGGAGACCATGGCCTACACCCGCTACGTGCTCGAGCGGGGTCTCGCCGGCGACGTGCTCGACCTCGAGGTGGCGCTTGCGCCGTGCGTGATCGGCTATGCCGAGATCGGGGCACGGATGGCGCGCGACCCTGCGTTGAAGGTGGAGGGCAATCCGTATCGCGCCTGGTACGAGATGTATTCGGGGGCGGAGTTCCAGGGGGTGGCGCAGGCGGCGATTGCGCGGCTTGATCGGATCGGGGCCGAGCGTGGGGCGGAGGCGCGCTGGGCTGAGCTTGTGCGCACCTTCAACTCCGCCTGCCGTCTCGAGGCGCGGTTTTGGCAGATGGGCCTCGCGGCGGCGGGGTGAGAGGTCCGACCTTCCCGTTTCCAACGAAACCGCGACCGATCGCCATCTTTGCGGCCAGTCGGTCGCCGAGCCGCGACAGACGGCAAGAACGGTTTGAGCCGAGCGCTACCGTCGCTGGCGATCCCCCTGATTCGCCCGGCACGACGGCTCCAGGCGGGAGCGCGTCTCGAAGCGGAGCGGCACGCCGACGGCGTTCGACCTCCGATCGCGGCAGACGCGGATCAGCAGAAATCCGGAAGCGCGTTGACGCGAACCGGTGGCAGCCTCTCCGGCCAGCCAGCCCTCAGGCCGCGTCTCGGCTTCCTGGTCGTCGCCCCGCCCGGCGGCGCAGCCCCGCGGCAAGGGCGGCGAGAGCAACCCCGAACAGGCCGAGGCCGGCAGGTTCGGCACGGGGATCGTGCCGTCTCTGGTTAGCGTTTCGATCAGGAAAAACGCCCGCAGAGGCTCCTCCCGGCCCTCACCGCCGGAGGGCAACAAGGAAATCGTGCCGAGCCAAAGGTCGGACGTCCCGAAGCACAGCGCTGGAACCGGCGACCTCTCGGCCGGGGCGAAGGCTGGCCCTGTGCTGTCGAACAACCGAAGTTCGACCGACTCCTCGCCCGGCAACACCAGAGCGATGATCTGCCCTTTGCGCGGAGCGCGCAGAAAGAAGCCGTCCTCGCTGTCGGAGGCGATCGGGACCGCGTTCACGTCAAGGGGCGAGGCTGGGCGAGGAGACCCCGCGCGGCACGCTCGACGCCCTTACCGGCACGGGACAACCGTCACGGATGGACGACCCGAAGAGTAGCCGGCCCGCGTCGTCGGGCGGGAGTTGTTCGCTCGTGGCCCGATCCGGGGGTAGGCGGAGGGCAGATCGGATTTCGACCTCAGCACGGACCCGGTGAAGCCGTAGCTGACAGGCGTCGCCTGTGCGGGCAGCGCGCCCATGGGGGCAGAGACCGGGCGGAACGCGGTCCGGCGCGTCGGCCCAATCTGCCCTGATCCAGCCAGCCCAAGCCCCCGCTCACGAAAACGGTCCGTGGGCGAAACTTAATCCAGTCGTTTTCGGAACGGTCACGGCGCTTCCGCCGCTTCTTGCGCGCAGAATGGCCCCGCAATTTCCTCCCTCAGCCGCGACCCCGCTCCCCATGCGCGCGGGCGGCGACGGTCGGGCTTGACCCGCACCCCGCCCCGCCGCATCTCGGCCGCATGCGCATCTTGGTCGCCATGTCGGGTGGGGTGGACTCCGCCACCGTCGCCGGGCTTCTCGCCGAGGCCGGGCACGAGGTGGTCGGCGTCACCATGCAGCTCTACGACCATGGCCGGGCCGTCGGCCGCAAAGGGGCGTGCTGCGCGGGGCAGGACATCCACGACGCCCGCCGAGTGGCCGACCACCTGGGCATCCCCCATTACGTGCTCGACATGGAAGCGCGGTTCCGGCAGGCCGTGATCGAGCCCTTCGCCGAGGCCTATGCGCAGGGGCTCACCCCAATTCCCTGCGCCGCCTGCAACCAGCACCTCAAGTTCACCGACCTGATCGGGCTCGCCCGCGACCTCGGCTGCGACGCGCTCGCCACCGGGCATTACGCGCGCATCGAGACCGTCGACGGCGAGCCAGCACTGTTGCGCGCGATCGACCCCGCCCGCGACCAGTCCTATTTCCTCTGGGGCATCCGCCGCCGAGGACCTGCCGTTCCTCCGTTTCCCCTTGGGCGGAATGCGCAAGGAGGCGGTGCGAGCCGAGGCGGCGCGCCTTGGGCTGCCGGTGGCGGAGAAGCCCGACAGCCAGGACATCTGCTTCGTCCCCGAGGGCCGCTACCACCGCGTGGTGGCCCAGCTTCGTCCGGAGGCCTTGGAACCGGGCGAAATCGTCTCGCTTGACGGACGGATACTCGCCCGTCACGGGGGAATCGCGCGCTTTACGGTCGGCCAGGCGAAGGGCCTGGGCGAGGCGTCGGCGCGGGCGGGAGAGCGCCTCTTCGTCGCTGCGATCGATGCTGCCCGCCGCCGCGTGGTGGTCGGGCCCCGCGCGGCCCTGGGGCGGACCGAGGCCTCGGTCGATGCCGTTTCCTGGCTGATCGACCCGCCCTCCGCACCGCTTCGCTGTGCGGTGAAGCTCCGCGGGCGCGAGGCGGCGCAGCCGGCGGTCGTGGCCTGGGACGGGGCGCGGGTGATGATCACGCTCGACACCCCTGCCATCGTGGCGCCCGGCCAGGCGGCGGTGTTCTACGACGGCGAGCGGGTCTTGGGCGGCGGCACGCTGGCGGCGTCGCGGGGCGGGGCTGCCGCGCCCGACGTTGACAGGGAAGGGCCCTGCACCCTAACTGCGGCCGAGGCGGCGGCGTAGCTCAGCTGGTCAGAGCACGGCACTCATAATGCCGGGGTCGGCGGTTCAAGTCCGCCCGCCGCTACCACCGTGCCGCCGGCGATCCACAAGGTCTTCGTCAGAGCCGGATCGGCCGCCGCGGCAAGGGGCTGACCGCTCAAAGGTCGAGATCGACCCAGATCGCGTGGTGGTCGGACGCCGCGTGCACCGGCGCGATGAGCTCCGGATACACCTCCCAGCGCTGCGGCCGCATCCCAGGCCAAGCCCCCTTGCGGAAGATCCCGCCTTTCGTGACGCGCGCGAACAACGCTGGCGAGAGCAGGATGTAGTCGATCTTTTCGTCGTCCCGCCCGTTGCCGTAGGTGCCGATGCCGCGCCCGCCCGTGCGCGCGCGGTACTCGAACTCGGTGAAGGCGGCGTGCTCCGAGACGTCCTTGAGGTCGGTGTCGCGCAGGAGCGGGGCGAGGGGGTCGCTCTGCGGCGTGTCGTTGAGGTCGCCGCACACGACGACGTTCTCGTAGCCTTCCTTGCGCAAGCGGCGGTAGATGTCCGCCACCGCCTGAGCCTGCTGCCGCCGCTTCTCGTTGGCGCGGCGCTGCCCGTCTCGGCCTGGGGCGAACTTGCTCTTGAAATGGTTCGGCAACACGACGATCCGCTCGCTCGAGGGGATTGTCACCACGTATGCCGGGCAGTCGCGGCTGAACACCGGCTCGCCTGAGGGCGCGCGGCGTGTGCACGAGCTTGCCGCGGATGCGGCGGATCAGCGCGAAGGGCCCCGCATAGCGCAGCGGGCGGAGCCCGAGCGCCGCCATCAGCGCGAGCATGCGCTTTTTCGTCCGCGCATCGTAGGTCTCCTGCTCGAACAGGCGGTTGAGCTCGGCATAGGCGTCGAGCACGCCCTGGTGCGCGCCGGGCTTCTCGGCATTCAGCGCTCGCGCCCGGTCGAACAGGTTCTCGACGTTGAAGGCGGCGATGCGGACGGTCACGGCGACTTCCCCGATCGATTGCTCGGCCGTTCGGAACTCTCTCGCGCGATCGCCTGGACCAGGGAAGCCGTCCGCCGTCCCTTGTCACGGAAACGACACGAAGCGGGATCAGCCGCGCGCCCTCACGCCATGCGCGCGCGAACGAGCCGCCATCAGCCGCCCGATCAGCGGCCAGACGAGCAGGACGAGACCCGCCGGTCATGATGATCCCCGACAGCCAGCCGTGGAAGAACACGGCGAGCGACCCCTCCGACAGCAGCAGCGACTGGCGGAAGGCCTGCTCCGTCCGATTGCCGAGGACGAGCGCGAGCACCATCGGCGCAAGCGGATAGTCGAGCTTCTTCATCACGTAGCCGACGAGGCCGAACACCAGCATCAGCACAACGTCGAACATCGCGTTGTTCACCGTGTAGGCGCCGATCGCGCAGGCGATGAGGATAAGGGGGGCGATGATGGCGAAGGGAATGCGCAGGATGGCGGCGAAGAGCGGCACGAGGGTCAGCACGACGAGAAAGGCCGCGATGTTGCCCAAGTACATCGAGGCGATCAGGCCCCAGACGAAATCGCGCTGCTCGACGAAGAGCATCGGCCCGGGCTGCAGCCCCCACATGATCAAGCCCCCGAGCAGCACCGCGGCGGTCGGCGAGCCCGGCACGCCGAGCGCGAGCATCGGGAGAAGAGCGGCCACCCCGGCCGCGTTGTTCGCCACCTCCGGCGCGACCACGCCCTCGATCCGGCCGGTGCCGAAGGAGGCGCCGTCCTTCGACAGCTTCCGCGCCATGCCGTAGGACATGAAGGACGCGGGTGTGGCTCCTGCCGGTGTGACGCCCATCCAGCAGCCGATGACGGAGGAGCGGAGCGCGATGGCCGAATAGCGCGGCAACTCCTTCCACACCCGGAACACCACGCCCGGGTCGATGCGCGCCTTCGCCCCCTCGAATTTCAGCCCCTCCTCGACCGCGATCAGCACCTCGGAGATGCCGAACAGGCCGATCACCGCGACCAGGAAGTCGAAGCCGCGCATCAGCTCCGTCGAGCCGAAGGTGAGCCTGAGCGCTCCCGGTCACCGTATCGAGCCCCACGCAGGCGAGCAGGAAGCCCGCCATCATCGCCGCGATCGTCTTCCAGGCCGAGCCACGGCCTTGGCCGACGAAGGCGGCGAAGGAGAGGAACATCACGGCGAAGAATTCGGGCGGGCCGAAGCGCAGAGCGAAGCGGGCGACGAGCGGCGCGACCGCGGTGATCATGACGATGGCGACGAAGGCGCCGAAGAAGGAGGAGGTGAAGGCGGCGACCAGCGCCTCCGCCGCGCGTCCCTTCTGCGCCATCGGGATAGCCGTCGAAGGTGGTGGCGACCGACCACGGCTCGCCGGGGATGTTGAACAGGATGGAGGTGATCGCGCCGCCGAAAAGCGCCCCCCAATAGATGCAGGAGAGCATGATGATGGCGCTCACCGGCTCCATCGCGAAGGTGAGCGGCAGCAGGATGGCGATGCCGTTCGCTCCGCCGAGCCCCGGCAGCACGCCGATGACGACGCCGAGCAGCACGCCCACCAGCATCAGCAGCGAGGTTGGAGGGCGTGAGCGCGACCGCGAAGCCCGCGGCGAGCGCGGCGAGGTTGTCCATTCGCTCAGTATCCGAGCAGGCTCTTCGACGAGGGCCTTTCGGCAGCGAGACGAGGAACCAGAGCTCGAAGACGACGAAGACGACGACGGCCGCCGCGATGCCGGAGGCGATCGAAACGATCCAGGAATAGCCGCCGAGGCGGAGCATGAACCAGGCAAGCAGGGCGGCGGAGGCGACGTAGAGCCCGACCAGGTGCATCGCCGCGACGTAGGCCGCCGCCGGAGACGAACACGCTGCGCGACCGAAGCGGAGCTGATCGGTGGTGGCGAACACCGCGCGCGTGCGCCTCAGGACGGCGCCTGCCGAGCACGGCGCCGGAGGCGAGCATGAGCAGGGCCACCGACCCAGTAGGGGAAGGTGCCGGATTGCGGCCCGTCGAACCCCCAGCCGAAGCCGATGCGGGCGGAGTCGAACATCGCGAGCCCGCCCAAGGCGGCGAAGGCAAGCGCGGTCGCGATCTCGACGGGGCGCGCGCGCAAGCCCCTGCGGCACTTCGCTCATCGCAACCGTTCCGGAACCTGGCCGGGCGGTCAGCGGGCGAGGAAGCCCGCTTCCGCCATCAGGCTGCGATGCCGCTCCTCCTCGCGCGCCAACCACTGCGCGAAGGCCTCGCCCGTCATGGTCGTCAGGTTGAAGGCGCCTTCGGTCATCAGCTGCTGCCACTCGGGGGTGGCGCGCACGCGATCGAGCAAATTCACGTAATACTGCACCACGGCGGGGGCGATGCCGGGGGCGCCGAAGATGCCGCGCAGCATCAGGTACTCGACGTCGAGCCCGGATTCCCGACAGGTCGGGATGTCCGACCAGGCCATCGTCTCCGTCACCTTCTCGGTCACGGTGAGGCGCTGGGTGTCGAAGACGCACAAGGGGCGCAGCGTGCCCGCGCGCCAGTGCTGCACCGCCTCGATCGGGTTGTTGACGGTGGAATCGACGTGCCGGCCGACCAGCTGCACGGCGACTTCGCCGCCGCCGCGGAACGGCACGTAGGTGAAACGCGCCCCGGTGGCGCGTTCGATCGCCACCGTGATGATCTGGTCTTCCTGGCGCGAGCCGGTGCCGCCCATGCGCAGCCGGCCCTCGCGCGCGGCGGCGATGAACTCGGGCACGGTGCGCCAGGGGCTTTCCGCGTGCACCCACAGCACGAACTGATCGAGCGCCATCATCTTGATCGGCGTCATGTCGCGCCAGGACACCGGCACCCCAGTGGCCAGCGGCGTGGTGAACAGGTTCGACAGGGTGATGACCAGAAGGTGCGGGTTGCCGCGGCTGTTCTTCACCTCGAGGAAGGCTTCGGCGCCGGCCCCGCCCGGCTTGTTCTGCACCACGATCGGCTGGCGGGCGAGGTTGTGCTTGGAGACGATGCCCTGGATGGCGCGCGCCATCTGGTCCGCCCCGCCGCCGGTGCCGGCGGGCACGAGGATGGTGATCGGCCGCGAGGGCTCCCAGGCTTGCGACGCCGCCCGCTCGGGCAGGCCGGCGAGCGCGAGCGAGAAGGCGAAGAGAGGCGCGGCCGCGCCGAGCAGCGTGCGTCGAGACGTCATGCCATCCCCTTGCGTGTGGTCGTAGCCAAGGCTCTGCGCTTGGACGAGGGCGGGGACATAGGGTTGCGCAGGCGGTAAATCAAACGAAAAGTCCTGTCGCAGATTTTACATTGCGGCGCAACAGAATGCCTGCCCGGCGACGTCCGGGGGCTTGCGCAGCGGGCGCAAGTCCCGCTGCATCCGTCGCCTGCGCTCCACCGTCGAAAGTTCCGCACGATGCCCGCCCACGCCACGCTCGCCGACCTGATCGCCGCCCGCGACCCCGCCTCGGTCGCCCTGCGCGCCCCTGGCCGGTCCCCGCTCACCTCCGCCGCCCTCGCCGCTCTCGCCGACCGCACGCGCGCGCGCGCTGAACGCGCTCGGCATCGGCCGGGGCGATCGGGTGGCGATCGTGCTGCCGAACGGGCCCGAGATGGCGGCCGCCTTCCTCGCGGTCGCCACCGCCGCCACCACCGCGCCCCTCAACCCCGCCTACCGCGAGGACGAATTCGCCTTCTACCTGGAGGATCTCGCGCGCGAAGGCGCTGATCGTGCTGAAGGGGGCGGAGACGGCGGCGCGGGCGGCGGCGGCGCGGCTCGATGTTCCGGTGCTGGAACTGGTGCCCGGCGAGGCGGCCGGTGATTTCACGCTGGAAGGCGGTTCGCCCGGTTCGGCGGCACATCCGGGGCCGGCCGGCACGGACGACGTCGCGCTCGTGCTGCACACCTCGGGCACCACGGCGCGGCCGAAGATCGTTCCGCTGACGCAGGCCAATCTCTGCGCCTCGGCCAACCACATCGCCACCACGCTCGCGCTCTCGCCCGCCGACGCGTGCCTCAACATCATGCCGCTCTTTCACATCCACGGCCTGGTCGCCGCCGTGCTCGCCTCGATGCAGGGCGGGGGGGCGGTGATCTGCACCGGGGGTTTCGATGCGCTGCGCTTCTTCCGCCAGCTCGACGAGGAGAGGCCGTCCTGGATCACCGCGGTGCCGACCATGTACCAGGCGATCCTCGCGCGGGCCGACCGCAATGCCGAGGTGATTGCGCGGGCGAAACTCCGCTTCCTCCGCTCCTCCTCGGCGTCGCTGCCCGCGCCGGTGATGCTGAAGCTGGAGGAGACCTTCTCCTGCCCGCTCGTCGAGAGCTATGGCATGACCGAGGCCTCGCACCAGATGGCCTCCAATCCGCTGGCCGGGCCGCGCAAGCCGGGTTCGGTCGGCCTGCCGGCCGGGCCCCGAAATCGCGATCATGGACGAGGACGGCACGATCCTGCCGCAAGCGGCGCGACGGGCGAGGTGGTCATCCGCGGCCCCAACGTGACCAAGGGCTACGAGAACAACCCGGAGGCCAACGCCAAGGCCTTCACCAACGGCTGGTTCCGCACCGGCGATCAGGGCGCGTTCGATGCCGACGGCTATCTGACGCTGACCGGGCGGCTCAAGGAACTGATCAACCGCGGCGGGGAGAAGGTGAGCCCGCTCGAGGTCGACAACGTGCTGTCCGCCCACCCGGCGGTGGCGCAGGCGCTCACCTTCGCCGCCCCGCACCCGAAGCTCGGCGAGGAGGTGGCGGCGGCGGTGGTGCTGCGCGACGGCATGGAGGTGAGCGAGCAGGGCTTGCGCGAGTTCGCCGCGCAAAGCCTCGCCGACTTCAAGGTGCCGAGGAGGATCGTGTTCGTGCCCGAAATCCCGAAGGGAGCGACCGGCAAGCTGCAGCGCATCGGGCTCGCCGAGAAGCTCGGGGTAAGGTTCTGATGCGGATCTGCATCTTCGGGGCGGGCGCGATCGGCGGGTTGATGGCAGCCCGCCTCGCGCACAAGGGCGAGCACGAGGTGACGGTGATCGCGCGGGGCCCGCACCTCGCCGCGATGCAGGAGAAGGGGCTGCTGCTGCGTTCGGAGGGGGAGGAGATCGTCGCCCGCCCGCGCGCGGTGGCCACCGCCGCCGAGGCCGGGCCGCAGGACTACGTCGTCGTTACGCTGAAGGCCCATTCCCTCCCGGGGGTCGCCGAGGCGATGCAGCCCCTGTTCGGCCCGCAGACGGCGATCGTCTCGGGAGTGAACGGAATCCCGTGGTGGTATTTCCACAAGCACGGCGGGCCGTTCGACGGCCGTGCCGTCGAGAGCGTCGACCCGGGCGGCAAGCTCCTGCGCCTCCTGCCGCCAGAACGCTGCATCGGCTGCGTCGTCTACCCCGCGGCGGAGGTCGTCGAGCCCGGCGTGGTCGAGCACACCTACGGGGATCGCTTCTCGCTCGGCGAACCGGACGGGTCGAAGAGCGAGCGGGCGCAGAGGCTGTCGGAGGCGCTGATTGCCGCCGGCTTCAAGGCGCCCGTGCGCCCGCGCATCCGCGACGAGATCTGGGTCAAGCTCTGGGGCAACCTCACCTTCAACCCGGTCTCGGCCCTGACCCTGCAGACGCTGGATGTGCTGACCGGCGACCCCGAGCTGCGGGCGGTGTGCCGCGCGATGATGGTCGAGGCGCAGGCGATCGGCGAGGCGCTCGGGATCCGCTTCGGCATCGACGTCGACAAGCGCCTCGCCGGGGCGGCGGAGGTGGGGGCACACCGCACCTCCATGCTGCAGGACCTCGAGCGCGGCCGGCCGATGGAGATCGACGCTTTGCTCGGCGTGGTGGTGGAGTTCGCGGACCTCACCGGGGTTCCGGCGCCGACCTGCCGCACCGTGCTCGCGCTGCTGCGCGCCCGCGCCAAGGCCGCCGGCCTCTACCCTCCGCCCGGTTGAGGCGTCAGAGCAGGTCGGCGGAGGCGATCCGCGCCACGCCGGCAGCGGCCATCTCCGCCCAGGCGCGGGCGAGAGAGCCGTCGAGGTCGATGGCGCGGCAGGCATCCTCGATCACGCTGCAGGCAAGCCCGAAGCGGCGCGCATCCAGCGCACTCCACGCCACGCAGAAATCGGTGGCGAGCCCGCAGAGATGCACCTCGCGGATCCCGCGCGAGGCGAGGTAGCCGTCAAGCCCGGTCTTCGTCACGCGATCCGCCTCCAGGAAGGCGGAGTAGGAATCGACCTCGCGCCGGTAGCCCTTGCGGATGATGAGTTGCGCGTGCGGGATGTCGAGGCCCGGGGCGAACTCGGCGTCGCGCGTGCCCATCACGCAATGGTCCGGCCACAGCACCTGCGTGCCGTAGGGCATCTGCACCGTCTCGAACGGCTTCCGCCCAGGGTGTTGCGAGGCGAAGGAGAGATGGTCGGCGGGGTGCCAGTCCTGGGTCAGCAGCACGTTGCGGTAGCGCGCGGCGAGGCGGTTGATCAGGGGCACGACCTCGTCCCCTTTCGGCACCGGCAGGTTGCCGCCCGGAAGAAACCCGACCTGGACGTCGACGACGACGAGCGCGAGGTCGGCGCGGGCAGGGTCGGGGCGGCTCATCGCGCGCCCGGATGCGAGCAGGGTCGGGGCCGCGGCGGCAGCGGCGACAAGAGTTCGGCGCGTGGTCTGCATGGTGGTCGTCGCCTCCGGTCGAGACATCTCCTCTCCATCGCCAGCGTAACGCAAGCCGCGCCCGCCTCGCCACGCCGGCCGATCGCGGCCGCGCCCGCCGCGGCAACCCCCGCCCCCGTCCGCGAGGCACCCCCGGCCGAGCCGTGCGACCGCGCCTCAGTGCACGCTGAGGGGGATCATCTCGTGCTGCACGATCGCCGCATCCGCCAGCGGGCGGGTCGGGGCGAGCCCGATCTGCTGCCCGTCGGCCGAGAAGATCGCGTAGGCCGTCTGCCCGTTGACGGTGACCGGGCGGACATAGGCGAGACCTCCCACGCCGAGCGCGGCGAGCTGTTCGGGGGTGGGAATGGGGAAGCTCCGGACGAGGTGCTTTTCCTTCTGCGTGTTCATCGGTCGGTCCTTCCGCGCGCCATCATGGCCGCGCCCTGGTTGCCGGTCCCTTGACGAGCCCCGGCGAGGTCATCTCCTGCGCCCTCAGGCGCCCTCCGCCGGGCGTGCGGTGATCCGGATCGGCTTCACCCGGCTTTCCGGCTGCGGGCGCAGAAGGTCGATGTGCAACAGGCCGTTGTCCAGCCAAGCCCCCTTCACCTCGATGCCTTCGGCGAGGACGAAGGTGCGTTGGAACTGCCGGGCGGCGATGCCGCGGTGCAGGAACACCCGGTTCTGCCCGTCATCGGCCTGTTTGCCGCGGATCACGAGCTGGCTGTCCTCGAGCGTGATGGAGAGGTCATCCATCGTGAAGCCGGCGACGGCCAGCGTGATGCGCAGGCTGTTGGGCCCGGTCTGTTCGATGTTGTAGGGCGGATAGGAGTCGCCCCCGTTCTTCGAGAGCCGCTCGAGCATCTGCTCCAGATGATCGAAACCCAGGAAGAGCGGGCTGCCGAAGGGAAAGGTGCGGGACACGGGTCTGCCTCCTCATGACGAGCGGGCCTGAGCGGCGGGGCCCCGAAGGCACCCCGCGCGCAGGCGGAGATGGGAAGATGGTCCGGCCATTGCAAGGGAGGGGTGTTCCCGGCAGGCCGGCCCGCCCGTTGCGATGGCGATGCGCCGACGCTACCTCCCCCTCATGGACGAAACCCTGGTCGCGGCGCTGGCCGATGCGCCCCCGTTCCCGATTCTGATCGCGCCTGATCCGGCGCTGCGGCGGAAGGCCGCCCCCGTCGGCGCGGCCGACGCGCCGAAGCTGCGGGAGGCGATCCCCCGCCTGTTCGCTGCCATGTATGCCGCCCCGGGAATCGGGCTCGCCGCCCCTCAGGTGGGTCTCGCCTTGCGCCTGTTCGTCATCGATCTTCAGCCGGAGGGGCGGCGCGAGCCGATGGTGGTGATCAACCCGGAAATCCTGGAACGGTCGGCGGAGGTCGAGACGCGCGAGGAGGGCTGCCTCTCCTTCCCCGACCAGTACGCGGACGTCACCCGGCCGCGCGCGATTCGCGCCCGTTGGCTCGACGAGGCCGGGTCGCGCCACGAGGCGGCGCTCGAGGGGCTGCTCGCACGCTGCTTCCAGCACGAGACCGACCATCTCGACGGCATCCTCTTCGTCGATCACATCTCGGCGCTGAAGCGGAACATGATCATGCGCCGGCTCGCCAAGCGCCAGCGCGAGAAGGACGCCCGCCGGGCGTGAGGCTCGGCTTCTTCGGCAGCCCCGACTTCGCTGTGCCCGCGCTCCGCGCCCTGGTTGGCGCGGGGCATCAGGTCGCGGCCGTCTATTGCCAGCCCCCGAAGCCGGCCGCGCGGGGACTGAAGGAGACGAAGTGCGCGGTGCACCGCGCGGCGGAGGAGCTGGGCCTCACGGTGCGCACGCCGGTTCGGCTCAGGAACAACACGGACGAGCATCGCCTCTTCGCCGCGCTCGGGCTCGATGCTGCCGTGGTCGCCGCCTATGGCTTGCTCCTGCCCGCGCCGATGCTGCGAGGCGCCGCGGCGCGGCTGCCTCAACATCCACGCCTCCCTGCTTCCCCGCTGGCGGGGGGCCGCGCCCATCCAGGCCGCGATCCTCGCCGGCGATGCGGAGACGGGGATCACCATCATGCGCATGGACGAAGGCCTCGATACGGGGCCCATCCTGCTCAAGGAAAGCGTGCCGATCAGGCCGCGCGACACCGCCGCCACCGTGCAGGATCGCCTCGCCGCGATGGGCGCGCGCCTGATCCTGCGCGCGCTCGCCGAGGATCCGCCCCCCATTCCCCAACCGGCGGAGGGGGTGACCTATGCGCCGAAGCTAACCCGGGCCGATGCTGCAATCGACTGGACGAGGCCGGCCCATGAGATCGACCGCAAGGTGCGCGCCTTCGACCCCTGGCCAGGCACGACCGCCCGGCTCGGGGCGGAGACCGTGAAGGTCCTTGCCGCCGAACCGAGCAATGAACGATCCCAAGCCGAACCGGGCACCCTGCTCGACAGCACGGGGCTTGTGGCCTGCGGCGACGGCACCGTGCTGCGCCTGCTGCGTCTGCAGAGGCCGGGACGCATCGCTCAGGACGCCCAGGCGTTCCTGCGGGGGCTCAGGCTCGCTGCGGGGGCCCGCTTCTCCTGATGCCGCGCTACGCCTTGCTGGTCGAATACGACGGCGGGGGCTTCGTCGGCTGGCAACGGCAGGAAACGGGGCCCTCCGTCCAGCAGGCTCTGGAGGAGGCGGCGGCGCGGCTCGCCGATGGCGCGGTGCCGGAGGTGGTCGGGGCGGGGCGGACCGATGCCGGGGTGCATGCCGAAGGCCAGGTCGCCCATCTCGACCTCGTGCGCGAGATGGAGCCGGACCGGCTCGCCGAAGCGCTCAACTTCCATCTCGGCGCGGCGCGCATCGCGGTGCGCGCGGCCGCCCGGGTGGCGGAGACCTTCCATGCCCGCTTCTCGGCGAAGGCTCGCGCCTATCGCTACGCCATCCTCAACCGCCGCGCCCGCCCGGTCCTCGCCGCCGGCCGCGTCTGGCACGTCAAGCATGGCCTCGATCTCGACGCCATGCGGGCCGCGGCACGCCACCTGATCGGGCGGCACGACTTCACCTCCTTCCGCGCCGTTGCCTGCCAGGCTGCCTCGGCAGTGAAGACCCTCGATCGCCTCGACGTCCTCCGCGAGGGCGAAACGATCCTGGTCGTCGCCGAGGCCCGCTCGTTCCTCCATCATCAGGTGCGCAACATGGTGGGAACCTTGAAATTGGTGGGCGAAGGCAGGCTTTCGCCGGGCGACATCCCACGCATCCTCGCCGCCCGCGACCGTTCCGCCGCCGGGCCGACCGCGCCGGCCGAAGGGCTTACCCTGACCCAGGTCCGCTACGACCCGGACCCTTTCGCCTGATTCCGACGCCGCTCATCGTGCGGTGCCGATCGAAAGCGTGAGCCCCGAGAGAAGGAGCCCGAGCACGAGATCCACCCCGACGACGGCGGCCGCCCTCGGGCCCGGAATGGCGAAGGCCTCGCGCGCCACGAACCATTGCAGCCACAGCACGTAGCCGAGAGCAGCGCAACGTCACCCCGCCCGCAAGCACCGCCGGCAAGCGGGAGGCGACGACGGCGCCGGCGAGGAAGACGACGAGCTGGACCACGTTCGACCAGTTCCAGGCAGCGACGAACAGCGGCCAGCGCCCCTCGCGGTCGAGCACGCGCGCGACCGCCAGCATGACGAGGGCGGTCGCGAACCAGCCGAGCACGTAGCCGATCGCCTCGGCGGCGACGAGACGGAGCGGGTCGACGCCGCGCGGCAAGGGCGGGGCGGAGACCACCTTCAGGGCGAGGTAAAGGGGCGATGCGACGAGCATGGCAAGAAAGCTTCGCCACGCCGTCGCGGGCGAGCCGTCGAGCAGGCGAAGCCCCTCCGCCCGGCCGCGTGCCATCAGGACGGCGCAGGCAAGCCCTGCTGCCACGTCGCGCGCGCTCACGCGACGAAGTCCTCGAGCACGCGTTCGTAGATCGCGCTCAAGCCCCGCAACTCGGCCACCGGCACGCGCTCGTCGGCCTGATGCATGGTGGTGCCGACGAGGCCGAACTCGGCGACCGGACAGTAGGGGGCGAAGAAGCGCGCGTCCGAGATCCCCCCGCCGGTGTCGAGCCGCGGGCTGACCCCGGAGCTTGCGGCGATGGCGCGCACGAGCCGCTCCACGTCCGGGCCCGGTTCGGTGAGGAAGGCCTCGCCCGAGCAGGCGGTTTCGAGCGTGAACCGTTCCGCATGACGCGCGGCCGTCGCGCGCAGCATGGCCTCGAGCGAGGCCGAGCTGTGGCGGTCGTTGAAGCGGATGGCGAGGCGCGCCTCGGCGCGCGGCGGGATCAGGTTGCCGACGGCATTGCCGACATCGATCGAGGTGATCTGCAGCGCGGAGGGCTCGAACCACGCGGTCCCCTCGTCGAGCGGGCGGGCGATCAGCTCGTTGGCGATGCGCACCAAGCGGTGCACGGGGTTGTCGGCGCGGTGGGGATAGGCGACGTGGCCCTGCACGCCCTCCACCGCCAGCCGGGCGGTGAGGCTGCCGCGCCGGCCGATCTTCACCGTGTCGCCGAGCACCGCGACCGAGGTGGGCTCGCCCACCAGGACGAAGCTGGGCATCTCGCCGCGTTCAGCGAGCCACGCCACCACCTTCGCCGTGCCGTCGATCGCTTCCCCCTCCTCGTCGCCGGTGATGACGAGCGCGACCCCGCCGCGCAAGGTGCGCGGGCGCGCGAGCAGACGGGCACTCGCGGCAAGGAAGGCCGCGATGTTGCCTTTCATGTCCACGGCACCACGGCCGTACAGCACGCCGTCGCGGACCTCGGCGCCGAACGGATCCGCGCTCCAGGCGGCCGGACCGGGCGGCACGACGTCCGTATGGCCGGCGAAGCAGAGGGCGGCGGGTCCGTCGCCGAGACGCGCATACAGGTTGCGCACGCCTCGGAAGGTGAGCTCCGTGCAGGTGAAACCGAGGCGTTCGAGGACCGCCCGCACGACGTCGATGGCGCCCCGATCCTCCGGCGTGATGGAGGGACAGCGGATCAGCGCCTGCGCCAGCGGCAGGGGGTCGGCGAGGTCCGCCGCGGCGAGGCTTCCCGTGTCAGTCACGCAACAGGTCGTTGATCGAGGTCTTGGCGCGCGTCTTCTCGTCGACGCGCTTGACGATCACCGCGCAGGCGAGCCCGGGCCCGGGCGAGCCGTCGTGCAGCGGCCGTCCGGGGAGCGTGCCGGGCACGACGACGGAATAGGCCGGCACGCGGCCGACGAAGACCTCGCCCGTGGCGCGGTCGATGATCTTGGTCGAGGCGCCGAGGAACACGCCCATCGCCAGCACCGAGCCGCGCTCGACGACGACCCCCTCCGCCACCTCCGAGCGCGCCCCGATGAAGCAATCGTCCTCGATGATCACCGGGTTGGCCTGCAGCGGCTCGAGCACGCCGCCGATGCCGACACCGCCCGAGATGTGGCAGTTCTTGCCCACTTGCGCGCAGGAGCCGACGGTGGCCCAGGTGTCGATCATGGTGCCGCGATCCACGTAGGCGCCGACATTGACGAAGCAGGGCATCAGCACCACCCCGGGCGCGATGTAGGCTGAGCGGCGCACCACGCTTCCCGGCACGGCGCGGAAGCCGGCCTCGCGGAAGCGCGTCTCGTCCCAGTCCGTGCATTTGAGGGGAACCTTGTCGAAGGCGCCCGGATGGGTGGCGACGGGGACGGAGTCGTTGAGACGGAAGGAGAGCAGCACGGCCTTCTTCAGCCACTGGTGCACCACCCATCCCGACGGGGTGGGCTCCGCCACCCTGGCCGCTCCCGAATTGAGAAGCTCCAAGGCCGCCTCGACCGCCGCACGGGCCGCTCCTGCCGTCTGCGCAGAGAGCTCCGCCCTCTGTTCCCACAGCGCCTCGATCTGGCGCGCTAGGCTCTCGTGCATGCTCCCTTCCCCTGCCTTCGGGCAGAGGCACCCTCGCGACGGCTTCCTCTCGTGTCAACGATCGTGAGGTTCGCAAACCCCCCGTTAACCGTCCCCCCCTTAACTGAACGGGCCTTCATGTGCGGGGAGTTCATGACCGTCCAGCTCTTGCCGCCCGCCGTCGACTCCGCCCTTCGCGCGGCGCTGGTCGAGAGCCGCCAGCGCTGGCGGGACTTCGTGGCGATGGCGGCCGACCTCGCATGGGAGACGGACGGGGAGGGCAGGCTCACCTTCGTCCACCCGGACCCGGCGCTCGGCTGGCCCGCGGCCGAGCTGCTCGGTCGCCCCGCCGAGGACCTGCTCGCCGAGGCGGCGACGGGCAAGCCCGCGTTCAGCCCGTTCCGGCCCGAGGCACAAACCCGTGGCGTACGCGCCTGGCTCCGTCGCGCCGACGGTGAACTCGTCTGCCTCTCCTTTGCTGCCGTGCCGCTCTATGACCAAGCGGGACGGCTCAGCGGCGCTCGCGGCCTCGCTCGGGACGTGACGGAAGAAGAGAGGCGGTCGGCTTCGCTCGCCGCCGCCCTCCGCCGCGAGGCGCTGATCGACGCCATCCTGCAGGAGGCGCGCACCGAGATCCTGGCCCGCGACATGCTCCGCGCAGCGGTGCGCGCCCTGCTGCCCGCGCTCGGCGCGGCGGGGGCGGCGGTGCTGGCAGGGCGGAACGGATCGCTCTCGCCGGTCGCCAAGGACGGCGAACCGCTCGAGGGGATGGTCGCGCACGCTGCCCGGCTGGCGCCGCGGCTCGCCTCAGCTCCGGTGACGGAACGGATCGGAGCCCGCGTGCCGCTGATCGCCGCTCCGGCCCGCCAGCCGGGAGGGGAGAGCGGCGTGCTCCTCGTCTGGCGGGCGCGGGACGGGCGGGATTGGGACGAGGAGGAGGGCATGCTGGTTGCGGCGGCCGGCGACTTCCTCGGACTGATCCTGGCCCAGCACTCCCTGCAAGCCGAAATGCTGCGCCAAGCCCGCACCGACCCCCTCACGGGGCTGCTCAACCGGCGCGCCTTCCTCGAGGAGCTCGAGCGCAGGCTCGATCGGCTGGCCCACGAGCGGCGACCGGGCGCGCTTCTCTTCGTCGATCTCGACAATCTCAAGCAGGTCAACGATCGCCTCGGGCACGACGCGGGCGACGCCGCAATCCGCGCCGCTGCCGAACTTCTACGCGCCGCCGTGCGCCCGACCGACCTCGTCGCCCGGCTTGGCGGCGACGAGTTCGCCCTCTGGCTGGACGGGGCGGATCTCGCCGCCGCGGTCGCCCGCGCCGAGCGTCTGGTCGCCGATGCCCGGCTCGCCCTCGCGCATGCCGCCCCGCCCGAGGTCCCCTTGTCCCTATCGATCGGCGTTGCGGTGCGCACCCATCGCGACGAAACGGTCGGCCACCTCCTCACGCGGGCCGATGCCGCGATGTACGCCGTCAAACGCGACGGCAAGGCGGGCTGGGCGGTCGCACCATGAGCCAAGTGAGAGCGCAGATGACCGCCGAGGATTACGAGGAGGCGAAGCGCATCGCCCGCTCCGGCACAGCTGAGGAGCGCGCCACGCTCGCCCGTCGCCCCGACATGGCGCCCGAGCTCCTGTTCTACCTCGCCGCTGATCGAGACGACGAGGTCAGGGTCGCCGTCGCCGCCAACGATGCCACGCCCGCCCAGGCCAACCGGCTGCTCGCCGATGACGGCAACGAACGGGTCCGGGCCGCGCTCGCCCGCAAGATCGCCGCCCTGGTTCCGTCCCTCGACCCGGCGAGCCAGGACAGGCTGCAGCGCCTGACGCTGGAGACCCTCGAACGTCTGGTCGAGGATGCCGCGGTCGCAGTGCGCGCTGCGATCGCCGAGGTCGTGAAGGACATGGCGGATGCGCCGCGCGACCTCATCCTCCGCCTCGCCCGCGACGTCGAGATCCCCGTCTCCGGACCGGTGCTCGAGTTCTCGCCGCTGCTCGGCACCGAGGACCTGCTCGCCCTGATCGAGCAACCGCCGAACCCCGAGGCCCTGTCGGCGATCGCGCGCAGGCCGCATCTGAACGAGACGGTGTCCGATGCGATCGCCGCCACCGCCTCCAGCCCGGCCATCGTCTGCCTGTTGCGCAACCCCTCGGCGCAGATCCGTGAAGCGACCCTCGACTCGCTGATCGCGCAGGCGGCCGACCATGTGGAGTGGCACGAGCCCCTGGTGCACCGGCCGAAACTGTCGCCCCGCGCAGCGCGGGCGCTCGCCGCCATCGTCGCCGACCATCTGCTGCGCGCGCTGGCCGCCCGGCCCGACCTCGACGACGCCACCGTCGAGTTCCTGCGGCGTCAGACCGTCACGCGGGTCGCCTGGCGGGTGCCCGATGTCGCCGTTCATCGCTCGGACCACCCGCAGCCGGCCGAGGCCATGGCGAAGGTCGCCGAGCTGACGACGCGCGGGCATCTCGACGACACCGCCCTCCTCGCCGCCGCCTCCCGGGGCGAAGCGCGTCTGGTTGCCGCCATGCTGGCGCGCGCCGCCTCGCTGCCGCTCGCGGTGGTGGATCGCGCCGCCACGCTTCGCTCCGCGAAGGGCTTGGTGTCGCTCTGCTGGAAGGGTGGGTTCTCGCCGAAGGTGCTGGAGGCGGTGCAGGGTCTGCTCGGCCGCCTGCCTCCCGTCCGGCATGCTGCTCGGGGATGGTCAGGCTTGGCCACTTTCTGAAGACGAGATGCGCTGGCAACTCGCGTTCCTGATGCGCGAAAGCCGCGCCCGCGCCTGAGCCTGCCCCGACAGATCGGCGCCGGGAGCGACGCCAGCGCGCCCGCGCTCCCGGCCCCTCGCCCCCTCGCGTCGGGCTTCGCCCGAACCGCCGGGCGGGAGCCACTGGGCGGCGCGCCGGCCGGGCCGGTCCGCAATCGGTGCTTCTGAACTGCGGAACGACGAAGAACAGTCTCTTGCTTCACTCTCTCGTGTGATGCGGATCACACCGACCGCTCATCCGTTCCGCCATGCTCGCGGTCGCTGTTCGGTCGAAGGGTTTTCCCCGATGCACGGCGATCATGGCACCGCGGCTGCTCTCGGCGCTCTGCAAGACATTCCCTCCGAACCGACGGTGCGGACGGAGGATGCCGCCGCGGCTGCCGATCGTCTCGGTTGGGCGCGAAGGGAGGTCGCGCTCTGTGTAGCGCTGGTCCAACAGGGCAAGAACGCGGGGGAGATTGGGCCGCTTGTCGCTGCGGCGTTGCGTGCGTGCGACATGCTGTCGCATCATGAGCTGCCGGTGGAGATGCGCGCGCAATTGCAGGCCTCGGCCCGCGAAGCCCTGCGCGCCCTGGCCGGGACAGATGGGCGGCAGCGGCGCCGCGCCACCAGCGCTCCTTGACGCGCTGTCCTCCGCCCGCGCGGCGTTGAGCCCCTCGAGTTCGGTGAGGCGTGCCCGATTGGCGCGAACGTTGGCAGGCCCGCTACCAGGACGGGCCGTGGCTCTTCGGCCGGAACCCGAGCGCATGGCTCGCCGGGCTTGACCCGATCCTGCCCCGGCAGGGTCGCGCCCTCTCGCTTGGCGAGGGCGAGGGCCGCAATGCGGTCTGGCTTGCCCGGCGGGGTCTTTCCGTCACGGCGGTCGATTTCGCCCCGACCGCTCTCGCCCGTGCCGGCTCGCTTGCCGCCGAAACCTGTGTCCGCCTGACCCTCATCGAGGCGGATGTGACACGCTGGCAGCCGCCTGCCGGCGCGTTCGACCTCGTCATCCTCATCTTCCTGCAGCTCACCCCGGACGAACGGGTCGCGGCGCACCGTGCCGCACGCTCCGCCCTGGCCCCGGGCGGGCTTCTCGTCCTCGAGGCCTTCGCGCCCGGGCCCTGGCGCGACTGCGGGCCGAAGACCGACGACGCCCGCTACGATCCGGCGGTGCTTGAGGAGGATTTCCGCGGCCTCGACATTCTTGAGCTGATGACCGGCAGGGCCGTGCTCGAGGAGGGGGCGGGGCATCGCGGCGAGGCATCGGTCGTGCGCCTGATCGCCCGCCGCCCGCCCCTTGACGGCACGGGGCCCGCGCCGACGTAGGGTGCGTGGACGAGAACGGATCCTTCGCCGCACTGAAACTGTTCCTGGTGTTCGGCCCTCTTCTCGGCCTCCTTCTGCTTGACCGCTACCTTCTGTCGCGGGACCGAAGGCGCGATGAGGGGGAGAAGGGCCGGGTCGGCGCCGCGTCGAACGGGAATCCTCCCTCGGCCTGAGCCACAGCGGGCGGACGGGGTCACCGGGCGGAGGGCGCGTGGTTGCCGCGCGCGAGCCCTAGGGTGGTAAGGTGCGGGGGTGGAGACCCTCGCCCGCTACGAATTCCTGATCTTTCTCGCCCTGCCGCTGATCTGGGGCCTGCGCGAGCTCTGGCTCTTGCGCCGCGAGCGTCGTCGGGCGGAGCGCAGGACGGAGCGCTGAGGCCTCAGCCGAGCCTCGGCATCCGGAAGGGCAGCAGCAGTTTCACCCAAGCCTGCCGGAAGCGATCGAGCGACAGCGCCTCGTGCACGCCGCGCCCCTCCTCGCGCCAGAGCCGGCTCGCCACCTCGCTTCGCGCATAGAACGGCGCATCCTCCAGCGTGCGCACGAGCTGCGGTGCGACCGCCGCGTCCGCCCGCGTCGGGCGGGGAACCCGCCAGAGCGTTTGCGGCAGACGCGCGGGCGGAGGGGGCTCGCGCTCCTCGACCCTTCCGTCGGGGCGGAACAGCAAGGCGAGCGAAAGCGCCGACCCGTCGCGTCGTTCGGCGTCGTAGAGCACGCCCGTGCCCGAAGCGAGCGCCGCCCGGCTCCACGTCCAGAAGCGAAATCCTTGATCCAGCGGCTCTGCCCCCGCGTTGCAATCGAGGTAGCCGGGCCCCGACCAGGCAAGCGCGGGGTCCTGCATCGCCACCTCGACTCGTGCCTGGGGAGCGAGCGGGGTCCAGACGTGCCGCCGGCCCGGGTCGAGAACGAATGGCCGGCAGGGCAACGCCGCCGGATGCACCCGCACCACACCCGCGAACCCGGCGTGGGAGTGGAACCGCGGTCTCGTCGATGGTGACGGTGAGGGCGGAGCCGTTCCAGGCGAGGGACGAAGGCCCGACCTGATAGGTCGTCGCGTTGCGGGAGAGCGCCGACCGGCCGCGCTCGGTCATCGTCCAGCGCGCGCGCGGCCCGTAGAGGGCGACGTTCAGGGCGACGTGGTTCTCCGGCTCGCCGCGGCCTCGGCCGCGCGCCCAGGCGTAGTAGGGCGAGAAGACGGAACCGAGGAAGGCGATGAGGGTCAGCCCGTGGGCTCCGTCGTCGCTGAGCGCATCGACATACCACCAGGCATAGCCGCCCGGTGGAACCGGCGGGTCGAAGCGCGGTCCGCCATCAGGGCCCAGGCAGCAAGGCGCCCCGACATCAGCGCCATCGGCACGCCCGGCCCCGGATGCACGCTGCCCCCCGCCAGGTAAAGCCCCGGGATCCGGGTCTTCGCCCCCGGCCGCTGGAACGAGGCCCGCCATCCCGCGAGATCCCGCCCGTAGAGGGCGCCCCCCGTGGCCGGGAAGAGCCGCGCCCACGCCGTCGGCTCCGTCCGCTGCACCGTCCCCGGCTCCCAGGCGATCTTCAGCCCGCAGCGCGCCAGAAGCGCGAAGGTCGCCCGTTCGCATCGCTCGATCTCCTCTCGCGTAGGTTCCCCGCGATCGCCTCGGGCGGGGGCGTTGACCAGGACGAGCAGCCGTTCCGGGCCGGTGGGAGCGGTGGCGTCGTCTCCCCGATCCTGGGCGCAGACATATACAGTGGGCTCGCGCGGCAGGTCGGCCGGCCGCGATGCGGTCGAACTCGCCCCGATAGTCGCGCGAGAAGAACACCGTGTGCCGGGTGAGCGGGAAGCCCCGAGACCCGGGCGAGTCCGGTCCAGGTCAGGGCCGAGAGGGACCGCGGCACCCGCCCCTGGTCGGGCACGGCCCGGCGCGCGGCCTCGCCGAACAGCCCGGCCGAGAGGGCGGCGACGTCGGCGTTCACCACCACCCGCTCTGCGGCGATGCGCTCGCCGTCGGCCAGCTTGACGCCGGCCACGCGGCCCCCCTCGACCAGGATCTCCGCCACCTCCGCCCCGAAGCGGAAGGTCGCGCCGGCGCGTTCGGCGAGCGCGGCCAGCGTGCGGGCGAGGCTGTGCATGCCCCCCTCCACCGCCCACACGCCGCGCTGTTCGACATGCGCGATCAGCATCAGCGTGGCGGGTGCCGTGAACGGGTTGGCGCCGCAGTAGGTGGCGTAGCGGGCGAAGAGCTGGCGCAGGCGGGCATCGCGGAAGTGCTTGCCGAGCTCGTCCCACAGCACGGCGAAGGGAGAGACGCCCCAGAGCCGGGTCAGGCCCGCAACGCCCGCCCGCCCGACCAAGCCCAGCGGGTTCGGCCGGGTCGCCCGCATGAAGGTGCGATCGAGCGTCTCGTGGATTGCGCTGGCGCGGGCGGCGAAGGCGCGGAAGCCGCGCGCCTCGGCAGGCCCCGCGAAGCGCGCGATCGCCTCGGCGGTTGCGTGTTCGCAGCCGGCGAGATCGAACAGGCCGTCCGACCCGTCCCAGGCGTGCCGGGCGAGCACGCGGAGCGGGGTGAGGCGGAGGTGCTCGTCGGTGGCGAAGCCGGCTTCGGCGAGAAGCTCGTCGAGGATCCAGCGCATGGTGAACACCGTCGGGCCGCCATCCACGACGGTGTCGCCCGCCGGCACGGCGCGCATCTTGCCGCCTGGAGCCTCGCCTTTCTCCAGCACCGTGACCGCGACGCCGCGCGCGGCCAGGGTGAGGGCGGCGGCGAGGCCGCCCATGCCGGCGCCGATCACCGCCACCCGTTCGCTGCCCATCCCGTTTCCCTCCGACCTCCTCCCGTTCCAGCGGCGATTGTGCTTGACGCGCCTGTCAACTTTCAATGACAGTTCCACTGACAGGCACGCTTGACAGTCGGGCCGTTCGCGACCCGACCCCAAGCGCGGTGGAGGGAACGATGGACGCTGTGAACCGCATCGAAAAGGCTCTGGGCGAAGCCCTGGACATCGCCAACGGTCCCGGCCGGCCGCCTCGGCTTGCCGAGGCCATGCACTATGCCGTGTTTCCGCGCGGCGCCCGCGTTCGCCCGCGCCTCGTGCTCGCCACGGCCGCCGCTTGCGGAGACGACGCCCCGCATCTTGCGGATGCCGCTGCCGCCGCGATCGAGCTTCTCCATTGCGCCTCGCTGGTGCACGACGACCTGCCTTGCTTCGACGACGCCGCGGTGCGGCGCGGCAAGCCTGCCCTGCATGTCGCCTACGGCGAACCGCTCGCCGTGCTCGCGGGCGATGCGCTGATCGTTCTCGCCTTCCAGGTCCTGGCCCGCGCCGGTGCCGCCGCGCCCGACCGCCTGCCTGCCCTGCTGCGGATCGTCGGCGATGCGGTCGGCATGCCGCTCGGGATTGCCGCCGGCCAAGCCTGGGAGTGCGAACCGCGGGTCGATCTCGGCGCCTATCAGCGGGCCAAGACCGCTTCGCTGTTCTCGGCCGCGACGATGAGCGGTGCTGCCGCTGCGGGGGCCGACCCCGAGCCCTGGCAGCGCCTCGGCGAGAAGCTCGGCGAGGCCTACCAGGTGGCGGACGACCTCCGCGATGCTCTGGCCGACGAGGAGGAGGCGGGCAAGACGACCGGGCGCGACGCCATGCTGGGCCGGCCCTCGGCCGCGCTGACCCTCGGCATCCCGGCCTGTCTGCGCCACCTCGAGGACCTGGTCGGCGAGGCCATCGCCGCCATCCCGCCCTGCCCAGGGCGTGAGGCCCTGGAGCAGCTCATCCTGCTCGAGGCGCGCAGGCTGGTGCCGAAGGCCGCCGCCGCGCACGCCGCGTGAGGCTCGCCGCCGCTGCTCCCTCGTCCCCGGCCGCGCCGCGCGGCGGGCTCGGCGGCCGCTTGCGCGACGCCGCGCTCGACCTGCGCGACCGGCTTCTCGCCTCCGCGCGGTTTCGCCGCCTCGCCGCCGCCTTTCCGCTCACCCGGAGGATCGCGCGGGCGGAGACCCGCGCCCTGTTCGACCTCTGCGCCGGCTTCGTCTACTCCCAGGTCCTCGCTGCCTGCGTTCGCCTCGACCTGTTTCGCCGCCTGCGCGAGGCCCCGCGCACGGCGGAGGAGGTCGCGGCGCTGACGGGGCTTCCCGTCGAAGGCGCCGAGCGTCTGCTCGCCGCCGCCGTCGCGCTCCGTCTCCTCGACCGCCGCTCCGGCGGACGATACGGGCTGGGGCCGCTCGGCGTCGTCGTTGCGTCCGACGAGGGGGTGGCGGCGATGGTCGCCCACCACGCCGCGCTTTACCGCGACCTCGCCGATCCGGTCGCCTTGCTTCGCGGCGAGCGCGCCACGGCGGTCGCCGCGTACTGGCCCTACGCCGGGGCGGCGGACGCCGCGTCGCTCGCCGCCGAGCGGGTGGCCGACTACTCCGCCCTGATGGCCGCCTCGCAGCCGATGGTGGCGGCCGAGATCCTCGCCGCGTGCCGCCTCGACCGATTCCGCGCCTTGCTCGATGTCGGCGGCGGCGAGGGCGCGTTCCTCGAGGCGGTCGCCGCCCGTCACCCGGCGGTCTCGCTCGCCCTGTTCGACCTGCCGGCGGTGGCGGAGCGGGCGCGGGCGCGGCTTGCCGCGCGCGGCGTGCCGGCGGCGGTGTTCGCCGGCGACTTCCGCCGCGACCCGATCCCCCGCGGCTTCGACGCCATCACCCTGGTGCGGATCGCGCACGATCACGACGACGCCACCGTCTCCGCCCTGTTCCGTGCCGTCCGCCGCGCCCTGCCGCCGGGCGGGACATTGCTCCTCGCCGAGCCGCTCGCCGGCACGAAGGGCGCCGAACCGGTGGGGGACGCCTATTTCGGCCTCTACCTCTGGGCGATGGGGCGGGGGCGACCGCGCACGGCCGACACTTACCGCCGCATGCTGGTCGAAGCGGGCTTTGGGGCGGTGCGGGAACGCCCGACCCGCATTCCGCTGCTGGTGCGCGTGTTGGAGGCGCGGGCGGGGCGAGGCGACGCTCACGGCTCCGCGAGTGTCAATCATGCTTGACCTTGCCGAGCGTCAAGTTAGACTGACACTCGCCCCAGGGAGGGAACCGGAGCCCCGGATGGATACCGTCGCCGTCCTGCTCGAAGAGCCGATGCGCCTCAGTCTGGCGCGGCTCGACCTCGCCGAACCGGGCGAGGCCGACGTGGTGGTCGACGTCGCCTTCTCCGGGATCTCCACCGGCACGGAACGCCTGCTGTGGTCGGGGCGGATGCCGCCCTTCCCCGGGCTCGGCTATCCGCTCGTCCCCGGCTACGAGTTGGTCGGCACCGTCGTCGCCGCCGGCCCCGGCTCGGGGCGGCGCGTCGGCGAGACGGTCTTCGTCCCCGGCTCGAACGGCTTCGTCGGCGCGCGCGGCCTGTTCGGCGGTGCCGCACGGCGCATCGTCGCCCGCGGGGCGCGCGTTCTCCCCATCGACCCGGCCTTGGGCGAGCAGGGCGTGCTGCTGGCGCTGGCCGCCACCGCGCGGCACGCCTACCCCGACCCCGCCCATCAGCCCGACCTGATCGTCGGCCACGGCGTGCTGGGGCGGCTCCTGGCGCGGCTCGCCGTCGCGCATGGAACGACGCCCATGGTGTGGGAGACGAACCCGGCCCGGCGCGATGGCGCGACGGGCTATGCCGTGGTGCATCCCGACGCGGATCGCGGCGGGCCCTACCGCGCGATCTGCGACGTCTCCGGCGACGCGACGATCCTCGACACGCTCATCTCCCACCTTGCCCCCCAGGGCGAGATCGTCCTCGCCGGCTTCTACGCCGATCGCCTCGCCTTCACCTTCCCGCCCGCCTTCATGCGCGAGGCGAGAATCCGCATCGCGGCGGAATGGAAGACCGAGGATCTCGTTGCCGTCGCCGACCTCATCGCCTGCGGGCGCCTGTCGCTTGCCGGGCTGATCACGCACCACGCCACGGCGGACCGCGCGGCGGAAGCCTACGAGACGGCCTTCACCGACCCGGCCTGCCTGAAGATGGTGCTCGACTGGAGGGGAGTGTCATGACCGTCGTCGTCCGCCCCGAGCCGCGCGACCCGCTCGAACGCCAAAGAGAGGCCCTGCGCGCCGAGGCGGCGGCGGAACAACCCGCTCCCGAGACGAGCACGCCGACGAAACAGACGCAGATCGTCGCCATCTACGGCAAGGGCGGCATCGGCAAGTCGTTCACCCTCGCCAACCTCAGCTACATGATGGCGCAGCAGGGGAAGAAGGTCCTGCTGATCGGCTGCGACCCGAAATCCGACACAACGTCGCTGCTGTTCGGCGGCCGCTCCTGCCCGACCATCATCGAGACCTCCTCGCGCAAGAAGGCGGCCGGCGAGGAGGTGAAGATCGGCGACGTGTGCTTCAAGCGCGACGGCGTGTTCGCGATGGAGCTCGGCGGCCCCGAGGTCGGGCGCGGCTGCGGCGGCAGAGGCATCATCCACGGCTTCGAACTCCTCGAGAAGCTCGGCTTCCACGAGTGGGAGTTCGACTTCGTGCTGCTCGACTTCCTCGGCGACGTGGTCTGCGGCGGCTTCGGCCTGCCGATCGCGCGCGACATGTGCCAGAAGGTGATCGTCGTCGGCTCGAACGACCTGCAGTCGCTCTACGTCGCCAACAACGTCTGTTCCGCTGTGGAATATTTCCGCCGCCTCGGCGGGCATGTCGGCGTGGCGGGGATGGTGGTGAACAAGGACGACGGCACCGGCGAGGCGCAGGCCTTCGCCGCCAAGGCCGGGATCCCCGTCCTCGCCTCGATCCCGGCGGATGAGGACATCCGGCGCAAATCCGCCGCCTACGAGATCATCGCCAAGCCGGGCGGCCGTTGGGGCCCCCTCTTCGAGAGCCTCGCCCGCGCGGTGATCGAAGCCCCGCCGCTGAGGCCGAAGCCGCTGAGCCAGGACGAGCTCCTCGGCCTGTTCAAGGGCGAGGCGGTCGGGCGCGACGTCGTGCTGGAGCCGGCGACGGAGGCCGACCTGTGCGCGGCCGAAAAGATCGTCAGGCCGTCGCTCGAAGTGATCTACGAGGGCGTGTGATGGAGCCGGGCACCTCCCCCATCCCGCCCTCCACCCCGCCCGAAGTGGCGGCGCTCGCCACCGGCGGTGGCTGCCACGGCGGGCGCGAGACGATGGAGCGCGCCGCCCGCGCCGCCGGCAAGGGCGAAGCCCTCGACCGTCTCGCCGAACTCTATCCCCGCGGCCCGCACGACCAGCCGCAATCGATGTGCCCGGCCTTCGGCAGCCTGCGCGTGGGGCTGCGCATGCGCCGGGTCGCCACCATCCTCTCGGGCTCGGCCTGCTGCGTCTACGGGCTCACCTTCACCAGCCACTTCTACGGCGCTCGCCGCACCGTGGGCTACGTCCCGTTCAACTCCGAAACGCTTGTCACCGGCAAGTTGTTCGAGGACATCCGGGAGGCCGTCCACAGGATGGCCGATCCCGCCCGGTACGACGCGATCGTGGTGACGAATCTCTGCGTGCCGACCGCGTCCGGCGTGCCGCTCGATCTTTTGCCGAAACAGATCAACGGCGTGCGCATCGTCGGCATCGACGTGCCGGGGTTCGGCGTGCCGACCCATGCCGAGGCGAAGGACGTGCTCGCCGGCGCGATGCTGGCTTACGCGCGCGCCGAGGCCGAGGCTGGGCCGGTGGCGCGGCCGCGCGATCTGGTCGAAGGCGAACCGACGGTGGCGCTGATCGGCGAGCTCTTCCCCGCCGATCCGGTCGGCATCGGCGCGCTCCTCGCCCCGATGGGGCTCGGCGTCGCGCCACCCACCCCGGCGCGCGAGTGGCGCGACCTCTATGGTGCGCTCGATTGCGTGGTCGCCGCCGCCCTCCACCCGTTCTACGTCTCCGCCGTGCGCGAGTTCCGCGCCGCGGGCCGCCCCGTGGTCGGCTCGGGACCTGTAGGCTGCGAGGGCACCGCGGCGTGGCTCGAGGCGGTGGGGCGGGCGGCGAATGTCGGGGCGGAGGCGATCGATCGCGCCACGGCGAAGGCGCTGCCGGCGATCGCAGCCGCGCTGGCGGCAAATCCGATCAACGGGACGGTCACAGTGTCCGGCTACGAGGGCTCGGAGCTTCTCGTCGCGCGGCTCCTGATCGAGGCCGGGGCGCGGGTTCCTTACGTCGGCACGGCCGTGCCGCGCACGGAATGGTCCGAGCCCGATCGGGAGTGGCTCGCCGCGCACGGCTGCCACGTGCAGTTCCGTGCCTCGCTCGAGCAGGACATCGCGGCGATGCTCGAGGTACGCCCCGATCTCGCCGTCGGCACCACGCCGCTCGTGCAGAAGGCGAAGGAACGCGCCATCCCCGCGCTCTACTTCACCAACATGGTCTCGGCCCGGCCGCTCTTTGGCCCGGCGGGGGCCGGCTCGCTCGCCGGCATCGTCGCCGCCCAGGTTCGCCAGGCGGAACGGTTCCGCCGCATGGTGTCGTTCTTCGACGGTGTCGGTTCGGGGCAGACGGCCGGCTACGGCTTCCGCGACATCCCGCGCGAGCCGCCGGGCTTCCGCGAGCGGATGGCGCGCGCGCGCGCCGCCCGCGCCAAGGCCCTCGAGGCGGTGGGGAGCTGAGCCGATGCTGGTGCTCGATCACGATCGCGCCGGCGGCTACTGGGGCTGCGTCTACGCCTTCACCGCGGTGCGCGGCCTGCGCGTGGTCATCGACGGGCCGGTGGGCTGCGAGAACCTGCCCGTCACCGCGGTGCTGCACTACACGGACGCGCTCCCCCCGCACGAGCTTCCCGTCGTCGTCACCGGGCTGGATGAGGACGCGCTGTCGCAGACCGGGACCGAACAGCAGCTCGCCCGCGCCGACTCGGTGGGCGATCAGGACCTGCCCTCCGTCGTCGTCACCGGCTCGATCGCGGAGATGATTGGCGGCGGCGTGGTGCCGGAGGGGTCGAATCTCAGGCGGTTCATTCCGCGCACGATCGACGAGGACCAGTGGCAGGCGGCGGATCGCGCCATCTACTGGCTGTGGACGGAGTTCGGCGCGAAGAAGACCCGCATCAAGCGCGCCCGGGCCGAAGGGGCCAAGCCGAAGGTCAACATCATCGGGCCGATCTACGGCACCTTCAACATGCCCTCCGACCTCGCCGAGATCCGGCGTCTCGTCGAGGGCATCGGCTGCGAGGTGAACATGACGTTCCCTCTCGGCGCGCACATCGACGACATCCCCAAGCTCGCCGAGGCCGACGTCAACATCTGTCTCTATCGCGAGTTCGGCCGCAAGCTGTGCGAGGCGCTGGATCGCCCTTACCTGCAGGCGCCGATCGGCCTCTTCGCCACCACCAACTTCCTGCGCACGCTCGGTGAGCTCACGGGGCTCGATCCCGAGCCCTTCATCGAGCGCGAGAAGCACACCACGCTGAAGCCGCTGTGGGACCTCTGGCGCAGCGTCACCCAGGACTTCTTCGCCTCCGCTCCCTACGGCGTGGTGGCGACCGACACCTACGTGCGCGGGCTGACGCGCTTCTTCACCGAGGAGCTCGGCATCCCGCAGGCCTTCGCCTTCGCCCGCAAGCCGGGGCAGAAGCCGGACAACGAGGCGGTGCGGCGGGCCATCCGCGAGAAGCCGGCGCTCGTTCTGTTCGGCTCCTACAACGAGCGGATGTACGCGGCGGAAGCGAAGTCGCGCGCGATCTTCATCCCTGCCTCCTTCCCGGGCGCGATCGTGCGCCGCGCCACAGGCACGCCGTTCATGGGCTACGCCGGCGCGACCTATCTCGTGCAGGAGTTCTGCAACGCGCTGTTCGATGCGCTGTTCCACATCCTGCCCCTGGGGACCGATCTCGACCGCATCGAGGCGACCCCCGCCAAGGCCTCCGAGCCTTGGGACGAGGAGGCGCGGGCCTTGCTCGATCGTCATCTCGAGACGGAGCCGTTCCTCGTGCGGATTTCGGCCGCCAAGCGTCTACGCGACGCGGCCGAGCGGGCGGCGCGCGAAGCGGGGGCCGAGCGCGTGACGGTCGATCACGTCGCGCGCGTGCTCGCCGATCAGACCGCGAGGGTGCCGGCATGAGCGCACCGGCGCGTCACGAATTTCCGGTCCGGAGACGGAACAGAACAGCTCGGGACCGGTCCACCTATCGGGCGGGCGGGGCACCGTCCGCTCGATCCCTGCCGCGCGGGAGTAGCGCGGTAACGGCCGCAAGGCCATCAGCCGAGAGGTACTGCGATGGCTGATCAACCCGGTGGCTCGCTGTCGGGGCTGACGGAGAATGAGGCGAAGGAGTTCCACAACGTGTTCTCCTCGTCCTTCGTCATCTTCACGGCGGTCGCCATCATCGCCCACATCCTGGCTTGGACGTGGCGTCCGTGGTTGCCTCCCGTCGGGGGCTACCGCAACGCGTCGTTGATCGACGGTCTCGCCACCGTCGCGACCTACCTGACCTGAGGAGGGCCCCGACATGTGGCGGATCTGGCTGATCTTCGACCCGCGCCGCGTGCTTGTCGCGCTGGGCACGTTCCTGCTGGTCCTGGCGCTGCTGATCCACTTCATCCTGCTCAGCACCGACCGGTTCAACTGGCTGGACGGCCCGCGTCCGACGGTGGCGGCGGCGCAGAACACCGCGCTTCCGTCCCGATAAAGCCGCGTGGGCAGGCCGGATGACGGGCGCCGCTTTGCGCAACGCAAGGCGGCGTCCGTCTCCGGCAACCCGCCCGGAAGCGGGTGTGTCAGCACGAGAGAAGGGTGACGCGTCATGTCGATGCTGAGTTTCGAGAAGAAGTACCGGGTGCGCGGCGGAACCCTGATCGGGGGCGACCTGTTCGACTTCTGGGTGGGGCCGTTCTACGTCGGGTTCTTCGGCGTCACCACGCTGTTCTTCACCGTGCTCGGCACGGCGCTGATCATCTACGGTGCGGCGCTGCAGGGCACGTTCAACGTCTGGACCATCAACATCGCCCCTCCCGATCTGAAGTACGGGCTCGGCTTCGCGCCGCTGAAGGAAGGCGGGCTGTGGCAGCTGATCACCATCTGCGCGATCGGCGCCTTCGTCTCCTGGGCGCTGCGGCAGGTCGAGATCAGCCGCAAACTCGGCATGGGCTACCACATCCCCATCGCCTACTCGGTCGCGGTCTTCGCCTACCTCACGCTGGTGGTGTTCCGACCCCTCCTGATGGGGGCGTGGGGTCACGGCTTCCCCTACGGCATCTTCAGTCATCTCGATTGGGTATCGAACGTCGGCTACCAGTACCTCCATTTCCACTACAACCCCGCGCACATGCTGGCGATCACCTTCTTCTTCACCACCACGCTCGCGCTCAGCCTGCACGGGGGGCTGATCCTCTCCGCGCTGAACCCGCCGAAGGGTGAGCCGGTGAAGAGCCCGGACCACGAGAACACCTTCTTCCGCGACCTGATCGGCTACTCGATCGGCGCGCTCGGGATCCACCGCCTCGGTCTCTTCCTGGCGCTTTCCGCCGGGTTCTGGAGTGCCGTCTGCATCATCATCTCGGGTCCGTTCTGGACGCGCGGTTGGCCCGAGTGGTGGGGCTGGTGGCTCAATCTTCCGATCTGGAAGTGAAGGCAGGAGGAGTTCCTCACATGCCGCTCGAATACCAGAACATCTTCACCCGGGTGCAGGTGCACGGACCGGCGCCAAACCCGGGGGTTCCGCTGCCGCCGGGAGACGAGCGCCGCCTCGGCAAGGGCACCTTCGTCCACCTCTTCGGCCGCTTCGGCGAGGCGCAACTGGGGCCGATCTATCTCGGCCGGCTGGGCTTGCTCTCGATCGTGTGCGGGCTGATCGCGATCGTCATCATCGGGCTCAACATGTTGGCCTCGGTGAACTGGGATCCGATCCAGTTCGTCCGCCAGTTCTTCTGGCTCGCCCTGGAGCCGCCGCCGCCGCACTACGGGCTGCGCATCCCGCCTCTGCAGGACGGCGGGTGGTGGCTGATGGCGGGCTTCTTCCTCACCGCTTCCATCCTGCTGTGGTGGCTGCGCACCTATCGGCGGGCGCGCGCGCTGGGCATGGGCACGCACGTCGCGTGGGCCTTCGCCGCCGCGATCTGGCTTTACCTCGTGCTCGGCTTCATCCGCCCGGTGATGATGGGCTCCTGGGGCGAGGCGGTGCCGTTCGGCATCTTCCCGCACCTCGACTGGACGGCGGCGTTCTCGATCCGCTACGGCAACCTCTTCTACAACCCCTTCCACGCCCTCTCGATCGTCTTCCTCTACGGCTCGACGCTCCTGTTCGCGATGCATGGCGCGACCGTGCTTGCGGTGTCGCGCTACGGCGGCGAGCGCGAGCTCGACCAGACGATCGATCGCGGCACGGCCTATGAGCGTGCCGCGCTGTTCTGGCGCTGGTGCATGGGCTTCAACGCCACTTCGGAGTCGATCCACCGCTGGGCCTGGTGGTTCGCCGTGCTCACCCCGCTCACGGGCGGCATCGGCATCCTGCTCACCGGCACCGTGGTCGACAACTGGTACCTCTGGGCGGTGAAGCACGGCTTTGCGCCGATGTACGAGCCCGTCGTGCCCGGCGGGATCGCCGACCCACTCCTTGCGGCCGGGAGATAGGCCATGAGCAGGAAAAAGGACTTCGACCTCGTCTCCACGGTCGGCTGGACGGCGACCGCGGTGCTCGGGGTCGCAGCGGCGTTCTACCTCGCCTCCACCTTCGAACGCCCCCCTGTGACCGCCATCCAGTGGGGCCCGCGCGGCACAGCGATGGAGCTCGTCTACAACCCGCGCACGGTGGTGCGGAACCTCCCGCGCCACGCCGTGCCGGCGAAGGAGGAGGAGGTCGAAAAATCCGGCATCCCCTCGCGCGAGGCCTACCAGAACGTGCAGGTGCTCGGCGATCTCGACTCGGCCGAGTTCCTGCGGCTGATGAACGCGATCACCGCCTGGGTGTCGCCGCAGCAGGGCTGCAACTACTGTCACAACCCCGAAAACCTCGCCGATGACTCCGTCTACACCAAGGTCGTCACGCGCAAGATGCTGCAGATGACCAAGGTGATCAACGAGTCCTGGCAGGCGCATGTCGGACAGACCGGGGTGACCTGCTGGACCTGCCATCGCGGCCAGCCGGTGCCCGCCTATGTCTGGTCGACCGAAACGCCGCAGGCAGGAGCGGCGCACGCGCGGGCTGATGACCACCGCGGCGGGACAGAACACCGTCTCCACCGCGGCCGGGCTTTCGTCGCTGCCGACCGATCCGTTCACGCCCTTCCTGCTCGAGGACAAGCAGATCCGAGTCACCACCACCTGGACGCCGATGTCGCTCGGCGACAACCGGATGTCGATCAAGCAGACCGAGTGGACCTATGCGCTGATGTTCCACTTCACCGCGGCGACGGGCGCCAACTGCACCTTCTGCCACAACTCGCAAAACTTCGGCAAATGGGAAGGGTCGACGCCGCAACGCGTCACCGCCTGGCACGGCATCTCCATGACGCGGGCGATCAACAACGACTGGATCGTCCCGCTCACGCCGCTCTGGCGGGAGAATCCGAAGGGCCCGCCCGAGGCCGGTGCGGCGGCCAGCTCTGGCGCGGCGTCGGGCCGATGGGCGATGCACTGAAGGTGAACTGCCTGACCTGCCACCAGGGCGCGCACAAGCCGATGCTCGGCGCGCGCATGCTTGCCGACTATCCGGAGCTGAATGCGGTGAGCCTCTCGCCCGTCCCCTTGCGTGCGGCGATGCGCTGATTTCCCGCCGCCGCTGACCATGGCTCCGGGGGTGCCTCGCGCACCCCCGTGCTTTTTCCGCTGCCAGGTCTCCGCAGCCGACGCCAGAGGTCGACGAGCTCCGCGCGGCCGGCGACCGCGAGCCCACCACCGATCGTCCGTGCGTTCGCGCCGGCGAGGGCTGTGCGCCGGGCAAACAGCTGCCCCGCGCCGGAGCCCGCGTGGTTAGGACAAGGAAAAAAGCCGTCTCTGCGCGAGCACGATCGCCTCGAGGGCGACCAGCCCAAGGATCGCGTCGACCGGAGGCCGCTCGGAGGGAAGGGGCTCATGCCGGATGCACCGCAACGCGCCTCCCCCTTTGCGGCGCGCATGCAGGCGTGAGACCGCCCGCGAGACGGCGGGTTGATGAGGCGGAAGCGATGGTCTAGGCAGCGCGCGCGCCCGGCTGACCACGAGGGACATCGTCGCGCATGAACTCCTTCGAGCTGAACAAGATCGCTGCAGCGGTGCTGACGGCGCTGTTCGTCTTCCTGATGAGCGGGTTCATCGGCGAACTCCTCGTGCATCCGAAGCGGCTGGAAAAAAGCGTTCTCGCAATCGACACCGGGCGGCGCGAGGCGCCGGCGCAGGCGGCCGCACCGGCCGCGCCGGCCATCGATCCGATTGCGCCTCTGCTCGCCTCTGCCAACGTGGAGAACGGGGCGGCGATCGCGCGCCGGCAGTGCGCCTCCTGCCATTCCTTCGACCAGGGCGGGCGGCACGGGGTCGGGCCGAACCTGTGGGGCATCGTCGGCGCCGATCACGCGCACGCCGCCGGGTTCAACTACAGCGCAAGTCGCTCGCCGGCATGCGCGGCACGCCGTGGGGCTTCGAGGAGCTCAACCGCTTCATCGCCGCTCCCCGCGCCTACGCGCCCGGCACGCGGATGGCGTTCAACGGGCTGGCTTCGGCGCAGCAGCGGGCGGACCTGATCGCCTATCCTCCGGTCCCTCGACGCCAGATCCGAAGCCGTTGCCCTAAGGATTCGGGGACTCAGCCGCTGGCACCGAACTGCACCAGCACCGCCCGCCACGACGTCCTCGCGCGCCTCCGCCGCGCGCCGCGCCTCGGTCAGGGCGGCCTCGATCGCGATCAGGTCGAGCGTCTCCGCCAGCGCCGCTTCGCGCAGCGCGGTCTCCTTCGCCTCCCAGGCGAGGGTGGCCCGCTCGATAGGCGGAGAGCGCGCGGGCCGAGGGCGTCGCCCGGCGCTCGGGGGCGAGCGCGGTCGAGCCGGTCGCGCCAATCGGGCGGCAGCAGGGCGAGGCGGTCGCTCCCCAACGCCTCCAGGCGCGGCGCGAGCGCGGCGGCGGGCGGCAGGATGCGGTCCGGCCTCGTCCTCGGCGAAGCCCATCAGGCGCAGAAGACTGCCGTCGCGAGGCGGTCGGGCCGTTTCGCCGCATCGAGGACGGCGCGGTCGGCAAGAGTCGGGCAGCGCTTCGGCGAGCGGCGGGTAGCGGGCGGCGAGAGCGGCCGCCAGTCCTCGAGGCGTCTCCGCCTCGGCGGCGAGCCGCCATAGCAGGAGGGCGGCTTCGCTCCACAGCGCAGCCTCGGCGCAGGCTTCGGCCAGCGCAAGGGCGAGCGGGGGAGGGGCAGCGGCGGGTGCGCAGGGCGGCGGCGCGTGCCGGCGCAGCCTCCTCCAGCGCGGCAAGCGCCCGGCGGCGGATCGCGGCGTCGAGATCGAGGCGCCGCTCGGTCGGGCGCGAGGTCGCCCTCGACCAGTGTGGCGGCGCGCGACGAACACGGCCAGTCCTGCCTCCTCGCTCGATGAGCGCGAGGAGCCGTTCGCCGAACGCCAGCAGCAGGTTCGTCGGCGCCGGGGAAGCGCTCCGGAGCCGAGCGCGGCGAGCGCCTCGGCCGAGACGCCGGCGCAGGGCCGCGCCGCGATCGCCGAGCCCGAGCAAGGCGAGCAGGCCGGCAGGGGTGAGCCCGCGCGGCGGCGGACAGACCATGCCCTCGGCACCGAGCCTGCCTTTGGTTGTCATGACACCAAGCATGGCATGCGATGGCAGGCGAAGCCACCGCGTCGTCGGGCAGCGTCTCAGGCCGCGGCGATGGCGGTCGCGCACCGCGGCGATGATCCGGTCCTGGGTCGGCTCGTCGAGATAGGGATGGAAGGGCAGGGAAAACACCTCGCCGGCGAGCCGCTCGGACACTGGTACACCGCCCTCCGCCACCGGGTGGCGGGCGTAGGCCTTCTGCCGGTTCAGCGGCTTCGGATAGTAGATCGCGGTCGGGATCCCTTCGGCGCGAAGCCGTGCGAGGATGGTGTCGCGGTTCCGTCCTGGAACCCTCAGCGTGTATTGCGCCCAAACCGACCGGTTCCCCGGCGCCACCCGAGGCACGATGGCGACGTCGGCAAGGGCGGCGTTGTAGCGGGCGGCGATCGCCTGCCGCGCCGCGCACTCGGCGTCGAAGACGGTGAGTTTCGCGAGCAGCACCGCGGCCTGGATGGTGTCGAGCCGGCCGTTCATCCCGATGCGGACGTTCTCGTACTTGTCTTCGTGGTGCTGGCCGTGCACGCGAAGCGACAGCAGTGTTTCCAGCGTCTCGCGGTCGTGGCAGAACACTGCGCCGCCGTCGCCGTAGCAGCCCAGGGGCTTGGCGGGGAAAAAGCTGGTCGCCGCCATGTCGCCTGTTGCCGCCACGTGGCGCCCCTGCCAGGTGGCTCCGAAGCCTTGCGCGCAATCCACCAGCACCTTCAGCCCCTCCGCCCGCGCGAGCGGCAGGATCGTGGCGTAGTCCGCCGCTTGGCCGAACAGGTCGACGGGGATCACGGCACGCGGGGCGAGGCCGAGGCGGCGGGCGGTGGCGATGCCGCGCGCCAGGCTCTCGGGGTCCATGGTGAAGGTGTCCTCGCGCACGTCGACGAACACCGGGGTCGCGCCGAGCCACGCCACCACCTCGGCGGTGGCGGCGAAGGTGAAGGCCGGCACCAGCACCGCATCACCCGGCTTGAGCTCCCAGGCCATCAAGGCGAGGGCGAGTGCGTCGGTGCCGTTGGCGCAGGCGACGACGAAAGGCGCTCCGGTGTAGCGGGCGAGAGCGGCCTCGAGCTCCGCCACTTCGGGGCCGAGGATGTAGCGTCCGGAGCGGACGACGCGCAGCACCGCCTCCTCGAGGGCGGGGCCGAGGGCCCGGCGCTGGGCGTCGAGGTCGATGAACGGGATCGGGGCGGGCGGAGGGCCCTCGGGCATCGTGTTCGTGCTCCGGTGCGCGGTGCGGCGGCAGCGTGCCGCCGACTCCCCTATACGCCCGCAGGGTGGCGGGAACGAGGCCTGCTCCGCCCCGATCCTGCCCCGCTCAGGGGGCCGGGCGAAGGGTGCCGCCTTCGAGCCTCACGCGGTCGCCGACCCTGAGGCCGGAGGCCTCGCGCAGCACCACGGCGAGGAGGCTTCCCGCGTCGTCGCGCACCAACACCTCGGCCGAAGCGCCGCCGAGCGGACGGATGACAGCGACCGTGCCCGTCCGTTCGGCTCGGTGATCGTCTGCGGCGGCTCCCTCCCCCGCAGCAGGCGGTGGGCTGGGCGAAGCGCAGGCGGCAAGGGCGACGGCGAGGGCGGCAAGGGCGGCGGCGTGGCGCATCGGGACGGGGCGGCGGCAGGTGTGGCGATGCTGCCACCCCTTTCGCCGAAATGCGACCGGGCCTCGGCTCAGGCCAGCGAACGGTTGCCGGTTTCGCCACGATTTCTTAGGACGTTACGGGCCAATCCTCGGTCGCGGCGTAAAGCATTCTTGCCAAGCCGCGACGTTCTCTCTCTGTTCCGGAGGATCGCCTCGGATGCGTAACGGGTTCGTCTCGGCTGGAGGAAGGGTGCGAGGCGGAGGATGGCGTCTTGCCGGCCTGCTCGCCCTCCTCCTCACTGGGCGCCTGCGCCTCTGCAGCCCCCTCCCATGCGCACGACCTATCAGCCGATCCGCAGCTACGAGCCGCCCGGGCCGCCGCATGACCCCTGGGGCCCCTACATCCGCGAGGCCGCCGAACGATTCGATGTGCCTGAGGTCTGGATCCGCGAGGTGATGCGGGTCGAATCCGGAGGGCGCTGGGAGGCGATCTCGCCCGCCGGCGCGATGGGGCTGATGCAGGTCATGCCGGCGACTTACGAGAGCCTGCGCGTCGCTCATGGTCTTGGCGACGATCCGTTCCACCCGCGCGACAACATCCTCGCCGGCGCCGCCTACTTGCGCGAGATGTACGACCGCTTCGGCCGGCCGGGCATGCTCGCCGCCTACAACGCCGGCCCCGGCACCTTCGAGCGCTATCTCAACGGACAGCGTGGCCTCCCCGACGAGACGCGCCGCTACGTGGCCGCCATCGCGCCGCGCATCCGCCACGCGAGCCCGCGCAACCCTGCCCCGCCCGAGGTGTACCGGATGGCCGCGATACCCGAAACGATCCCTCCCGGCCCTCGCCGCTTCGGTGCCCCGACCCAGCTCGCCTGGTCGGCGCCGACGCCGCCTGCGCCGCCCGCCCGGGCGCCCGCTCCGGTCACCGCGCCGCTGCGCGAGCCCGCGGTCGCGCAGGTTGTCCCGCGCTCGCCCACGCCTCCTGCTCCCGTGCTCGCCGCAGCACCCGCGCCCGCTCATGCTTCGGGCGGCTTCCGCCTCGTTTCGCAGGCTGTCGCGGCTCCGGCCGCTCCGGCTGCGCGTCCTGCCACCCTGCAGGGGGCTTGGGCGATCCAGGTCGGCGCCTTTCAGCGCGACTCGATCGCCCGCGCCGCGATCGAGGACGCGCGGCGCGCGGCACCCGACCTGCTCGCCGCGGCCAGGCCGGTGACGACGGCCGTGCGCACCTCCTCCGGCACGCTGGTGCGTGCCCGTCTTGCCGGCCTGTCGCAGGACGCGGCCGTCGCCGCCTGCCGCGCGCTCGCGCGCCGCGGCCAGGCCTGCGTGGCTCTCGCTCCCGACGCGCAAGGCTGACCCACGCCGCGCGCGTGCCCTGTTGCCGCAGCCATGGCCTCGCGCCATCCTCGCCTCGTTGGAGGGAGACGAAAGGCAGCGCATGACGACGGAGCCGAATGCCGGGCCCGAGGCCCAGTTCCGGGCCTTTCTCGCCGAAGGGCGCCTGATGCTGCAGAGGAGCCGTTCGACGGGCCGCTACGTGTTCTTCCCGCGCGTCGCGGCCCCCGGGACAGGCGAGCGCGACCTCGAATGGGTCGAGGCCTCGGGCCTCGGCACCGTCTACGCCACCACCGTCACCCGCCAGCGCCCCAATCCCTGACGGCTCCTCGGCCGATTACAACATCGCGCTGATCGACCTCGACGAGGGGGTGCGGATGATGAGCCGCGTCGAGGGCATCCCGCCCGCCGAGGTGCGGATCGGCCTCAGGGTGAAGGCCCGGATCGCGACCATCGACGGCGCGCCCCAGGTGGTGTTCGACCCCGCCTGAACCTTCGTTCCGTCGCGGGACCGTCGCGGAACCGTTTCAGTTTGCGAAAGGGTCAGGCATGGCACGTGCGCTCAAGGGCAAGGTGGCGGTGGTCGGCATCGGCACCGCCGGCATGGGCGAAGCACCCGGCCGCTCCGCGATCGAGCTGCTCGCGGAAGCCGCCCTCGCCGCGCTCGACGACGCCGGGCTCAGCCTTGCCGAGGTCGACGGGCTGTTCGCCGCCACCTCGGTGCATGCCTTCCCGACCCTCTCCGTCGGCGAATATCTCGGCATCCGCCCGCGCTTCTTCGATGGCACGAATGTCGGCGGCTCCTCCTTCGAGGCGCACCTGCTGCACGCCGCGATCGCGCTCGAGGCCGGGTTCTGCGACGTCGCCCTGATCGCCTACGGGTCGAACCAGCGCACCGCGGGCGGAAAGTTCGTCTCCTTCTCGGAACCTTACGCCTGGGAGGCGCCGTACAAGCCGCGCGTGCCGCTCACCGCTTACGCGCTCGCCGCCTCGCGCCACATGCATGTCTACGGCACGACGCGCGAGATGCTCGCGGAGGTGGCGGTCGCCGCGCGCGCCTGGGCGAACCTCAATCCGCAGGCCTTCGCCAAGGGCCCGCTCACGATCGAGGATGTGCTCGCCTCGCGCATGGTCTCCGATCCGCTGACCGTGCTCGACTGCTGCCTGGTGACGGACGGGGCAGCCGCTTGCGTGCTGACGCGGGCGGATCGCGCGAGGGACCTGCGCAAGCCGCCCGTCTACTACCTCGGCGCGGCGGGCGCGCAGTGGCACCGCGCGATCAGTTCCATGCCCGATCTCACCATCACCGCTGCCGCCGAGTCCGGGCCGCGCGCGCTTGCTCACGCCGGGGTGTCGATCGGCGATGTGAACCTCGCCATGCTCTACGACGCCTTCACCATCAACACGATCCTGTTCCTCGAGGATCTCGGCTTCTGTCCGAAGGGGGAGGGAGGGCGCTTCGTGCAGGGCGGCGCCATCGCGCCAGGCGGCAAGCTCGCGGTGAACACCAATGGCGGCGGCCTCTCCTGCGTGCATCCGGGGATGTACGGGTTGTTCCTGATCGTCGAGGCGGTGACACAACTGCGCGGCGAGGCGGGCGAACGACAGGTGCGCCCCTGCGATATCGCCCTCGTGCACGGCAACGGCGGGGCGCTGTCGTCGCAGGTGACGGCGATCCTCGGTTCGGCGCGGACGGTGTGAGCACGGCGTCGAGCGACAGCGACGCGACGGCCGAGCGCCGACGGGTGGGCTCGACGCGCTCCTGCTTCGCCCTTCCTCCATCGCGATCCTCGGCGCCTCCGACGATCCGACCCGGATCGGCGGGCGGCCGATCGCCTACATGCGGGCGCGGAACTTTCCGGGTGCGATCTATCCGGTGAACCCGAGGCGCGAGACCGTGCAGGGCCTGCCCGCCTTCCCGAGCCTCGATGCCGTGCCGGGGCCGGTCGAGGCCGCGATCATCGCCGTGCCGAAGGAGGCCGCCCTTGAGGCGGTGCGGGCCTGCGTGCGCAAGGGGGTGGGGGCGGCGATCGTCTTCACCGCGGGTTTCGGCGAGACCGGGGAGGAGGGCGCAGCGTTGGAAGCGCGCCCTGGTCGCCGAGGCGCGCGCGGGCGGGCTTGCGCCTCCTTGGTCCCAACTGCCTCGGCCTGTTCGACGCCACGCGCGGCTACTTCCCGATCTTCTCTGCGTCCTTCGAGAATGGCTGGCCGCTGCCCGGTCGGGTCGCCATCGCCTCGCAGTCGGGCGCCTTCGGCACCCATCTCTTCGCCCTGTTTCGCGACCGCGGCGTGGGCACGCCGAAACTCGTCACCACCGGCAACGAGGCAGACGTTTCGGTATCCGAACTGATCGCCGCCTTCGTCGCCGACCCTGAGGTGGACGTGATCGCGGCCTATCTCGAGGGGGTGAAGGATGGTGCGGCCTTCCGCTCTGCCCTCGAGGCGGCGCGGGCGCGCGCGCAAGCCGGTCGTGCTCTTGAAGGTCGGGCGGTCCCGTCTCGGCGCGGCGGCGGCGCGCAGCCACACCGCCGCACTCGCCGGCGACGATGCGGTGTTCGACGCCGTGGTGCGCGCGCACGGCGCGCTATCGCGCCGCGCGACGCCGAGGAATTGGTCGATGTCGTGCAGGCCGCGACGCGCCGCATCTATCCACACCCGAATGCGCTCGGGGTGGTGACCATCTCGGGCGGCGGCGGCGTGCTGATCGCGGATGCGGCGGAGGAGGCCGGGCTCGCCATGCCGCCGATGCCGGAGGCGGCGCAGGCGAAGCTGCGCGCCCTGGTGCCGTTCTGCGCCCCCGCCAATCCGGTCGATTGCACCGCGCAAGCCTTCAACGACATGCGCCTCGTCGGCGCCTTCACCGAGCACGATGCTGGCGGAGGGCGGCTACCCTTCGGCGATCGGCTTCTTCACCCAGGTCGGCGCCTCGCCCTCCATCGCCCCCGCCCTGCGCACGCAGCTGAAGGAGATCCTCGCCCGCTTCCCCGACCGGCTGTTCATCCTCTCCATCCTCGCCCCACGCGAGGTGCAGCGCGCCTACGAGGAGGACGGCTTCCTCGTCTTCCCCGACCCCTCGCGCGCGGTGCGTGCCGTCGCCGCCATGGGCCGGTTCGGCGAGGCCTTCGCGCGAACGCCGACGCGGCCGCCCAGCGTTCCGATGCCCGACCTGCCGGAGGGCGCGGCGGACGAGACCGAAGCGAAACGTCTCCTGCGCGCGATCGGCATCGCCACACCGGAGGAGGTGGTGTGCGCGACTGCAGAGGAGGCCGTCGCGGCCGCGCGTCGCTTGGGCTTCCCTGTCGCGCTGAAGGCCGTGTCGCCCGACCTGCTGCACAAGAGCGAGGCAGGCGGCGTGCTGCTTGATCTCGCAGACGAGGATGACAGTGCGCGAGGGCTTCGGCCGGATCCTCTCCTCCGTCGCCGCCCACGCCCCGCAGGCGCGTCTGCGCGGGGTGCTCGTCACGCCGATGGTGCGCCCGGTCGCCGAATGCGCGATCGGCTTCGCGCGCGACCCGGTGTTCGGCCCTGTGGCGATGGTGGGCCTCGGCGGCATCTTCGTCGAGGTCCTGCGCGACGTGGCCCTCGCTCCTTGCCCCTTCGGCACGACGGAGGCGGAAGCGATGATCCGCTCCTTGCGCGGCTTTCCCCTGCTCGATGGCGCGCGCGGGCGGCCGAAGGCGGATGTCGTGGCGCTCGCCGAGGCGCTCGCCCGTCTCTCCGTCCTTCGCCGCCGCCGCCCCGGCCTCGCGTCAAGGGCCATCGACGTCAACCCGCTCGCCGTGCTTGCGGAGGGCCGCGGCGTGCTTGCTCTCGACGCGGCCCTCGACTTCGGCCGACAGAACGAACCTCCTCCCCCATGATCGACAAGATCGTCGCTTCCGCCCGCGAGGCCGTCGCCCCTGTCGAAAGCGGCATGACGGTGCTGATCGGCGGCTTCGGCCAGGTCGGCACGCCGAACCACCTGATCGAGGCGCTGTGCGAGAAGGGGGTGCGGGATCTCGTCGTCGTCTCCAACAACGCTGGAACCGGCACGCACGGGCTGGCGCGGCTGATGGCCGAGGGGCGCGTGCGCAAGGTGATCTGCTCCTATCCGCGATCGCGGGGGTCGGTGGTGTTGGAGGAGCTCTATCGCGAGGGCCGCATCGAGCTCGAGATCGTGCCGCAAGGCACGCTCGCCGAACGGTTGCGCGCGGCAGGCGCCGGCATCCCGGCCTTCTACACCCCGACCGCCGCCGGCACGCTGCTTGCGGAAGGCAAGGAGATTCGCGGACGTTCGACGGCAGGCGCCTGCGTGCTGGAACATGCTCTTCCCGGCGACGTCGCCCTGATCGAGGCCTGGGAGGCGGACCGCTGGGGCAATCTGACCTTCCGCAAGTCGGGGCGTAACTTCAACCCGGTGATGGCGATGGCGGCACGCTGCACCATCGTGCAAGCGCACCACATCGTCCCCCTGGGCGAGCTCGATCCCGAGCGCATCGTCACCCCGGGCGTGTTCGTGGACCGGGTGGTGCACATCCCCTATGGTTCGCCTAGGCTGACGTGACGCGGGGGCGGAGATGGGCGCGCAAGCGCAGGCGGGAGCGATCGCGCGGCGGGATCGGGCGGCGATGGCGGCGCGCGTCGCGGCCGACATCCCGGAAGGATGGGTGGTCAATCTCGGCATCGGCCTGCCGACCCTGGTCGCCGACCACGTGCCGCCCGACCGCGAGGTGATCTTCCAGTCCGAGAACGGGGTGATCGCGATGGGCCCTGCGCCCGCGCCGGGCGAGGAGGACCCCTGGCTGATCAACGCCGGCAAGCAGATGGTCACGCTGCGGCCCGGGAGGCAGTTTCGTCTCGCAGGCGGACAGTTTCGCTCTCATCCGCGGCGGGCGGCTTGATCTCGCCGTGCTCGGCGCCTTCGAGGTGGCGGAGAACGGGGATCTCGCCAACTGGGCGCTCGCCTCGAACGAGAAGGCGCCCGCCGTCGGCGGCGCGATGGACCTCGCCGCCGGCGCGCGCCGCGTCTGGGTCCTGATGGAGCACACGACCAAGGACGGCACACCGCGCCTTGTTCGCCGCTGCCGCTATCCGCTCACCGCGCCGCGCTGTGTTGGCTCGGATCTACACCGACCTCGCGGTGATCGACGTCACCGCCGAGGGATTCCTCGTGCGCGAGATGGTGGAAGGCCTCTCGCGCGAAGCACTCCAGTCCCGCACCGACGCCCCGCTCCGCTTCGCCGCATGAGCCTCGCCGACGCCCCGCCCGTTCTGGTCGCCCGCGAGGGCCCGCTTGCCATCCTCACCCTCAATGCCCCTGCAAAACGGAACGCGCTGTCGATGGCGATGCGCGCCATGCTCGCCGAGGCGTTCGAGGAGATCGAGGGCGACGCCGAGATACGCGCCGTGGTGCTGACCGGAGCGGGCGGGCATTTCTGTTCGGGCGGGCGATCTCGGCGCGATGGACATCCCCTCCCTTGCCGCCGGGCGCGAGCGCATGCGTCGCAGCCACCGTCTGGTCCGGGCGATGGTCGAATCCCGCGTGCCCATCGTGTGCGCGATTGAGGGCTGGTGCGCGGGAGCCGGCATCTCGCTCGCCTGCGCCTCGGACCACGTCGTCGCCGCCGGCGACGCCCTGTTTCGCGCCACCTTCGGCCAGGTCGGGCTCATTCCCGATCTTGGGCTGCTGCACACCCTGCCGCGGCGGGTGGGGGAGGGGAGGGCACGCGAAATCCTGCTCTTCGGCGAGACGATCGACGCCGCGCGGGCGCACGAGATCGGCCTCGTCGATCGCCTCGCGCCACCCGGCCGCGCGCTCGAGGAGGCGAAGGCGCGCGCGCTCCTGCTCGCCGCCAGAGGCGCCGCTGTCGCTTGCCCTGACCAAGGCCGCGCTTGCCGAGGGGCTTGCCCGTTCGCTCGCGCGCGAACGCGACCTGCAGGCCGCCCTCTTCCTGACCGCAGACCATGCCGAGGGCAAGCGCGCCTTCTTCGACAAGCGCGCGCCCGAATTCCGCGGAGAGTGAGACGCATGAGCGAGCTGTGGCGGCTTTCGGCCCTCGCGCAGGCGAAGCTGATCCGGACCCGAGCCGCCTCGGCCGTCGAGGTGATGCGGTCGTTCCTTTCCCGTCTCGAGGCGGTCAATCCGCGCGTCAATGCCGTGGTCGAGATCCGGCCCGAGGAGGCGCTCGTCCTGGCCGAAGCGGCGGATCGTGCGGTGGCGGCGGGCGAGGCGGTTGGGCCGCTGCACGGCGTCCCGGTGACGATCAAGGTGAACGTCGACCAGAAGGGTTATGCGACGACCAACGGTGTGGTCGCCTATCGCGACCTGATCGCGCCGGAGGACTCGGCGGTGGTGGCGAACCTGCGCCGCGCCGGCGCGATCCCTGCCGGGCGCACCAACACGCCGGCCTATTCGTATCGCTTCTTCACCGACAACGCCCTGCACGGCCGCACCCTCAACCCGTGGAACCCGGCTCTGACGCCGGGCGGTTCCTCCGGCGGGGCGTCGGCCGCAGTTGCATCCGGCATCGGATCGATCGCACATGGGAACGATATCGGCGGCTCGATCCGCTACCCTGCCTATGCCTGCGGTGTTGCGGGCATCCGTCCCTCGCTCGGCCGAGTGCCGGCCTTCAACCCTTCGGCGGGCACGACCGAGCGTCCGATCGCCATGCAGCTCTTCTCCGTGCAGGGGCCGCTGGCGCGCACCGTGGCGGATCTGCGCGCCGCGCTGATCGCGATGATGGCGCCGGGCCATGCCAGACCCTTGGCACGCGCCCGTTCCCTTCGATGGGCTCCCGGCCCCGCGCCCGCGGCGTGTCGCCCTCGCTCTCCTCGGCACCGCGCCGCCGGTCGCCGAGGCGCTGCGTCGTGCCGCGCGATATCTCTCCGAGGCCGGGTGCGTGGTCGAGGAGGTCGAGCCCCCGCATTGGAACGAAGCGGCCGGTCTTTGGCGCACCGTGCTGATGGCGGATTCCCTCCGTTTCATGTCGCCCTTGATCGAGGCGAACGGGGACGAGGCGACGAGGCGGTCCTGGCGCGGGTGGTGCGCGAACGTGCCCCCGCCCACCGAGGCCGAGTTCCACGCCGGCCTTGCCCGCCGCACGGCCATCCTGCGCGACTGGCAGCGCTTCTTCGGCCGCTACGCCGCCCTCCTCTGTCCGGTCAGCCGCGAAACCCCGTTCCCGATCGATCTCGACCAGACGCCGGAGGGCCAGAGGCGCATCCTGCACGCGCAGGAGACGCTCTACGTCTTCAACTTCCTCGGCCTGCCCGGAGCCGTCGTCCCAACCGATGTGATGCACGACGGTGTCCGCCTCGGGGTGCAGATCGTCTGCGACCGTTTCCGCGAGGATCTCTGTCTCGAGTTCGCCGAGATCATCGAGGCGCGGGCGGGCGAGGCCGCCGTGGCTGATCCCCCTCGAGCCTGAACCGAGCCGTCAACAACTGGGAGACTGCAAGCATGACCCGAACCCGGTGCACGATGCTCCTCGCCTCCGCTCTCGCGGCGGCCTTGGCTGCACCTTCAGCCGCGCAGGAGCGGCGCATCATCTCGACCCCGAACGCTCCGGCAGCGATCGGCCCCTACAGCCAAGCCGTGCAGACGGGCAACATCCTCTGGCTCGCCGGCCAGATCGCGATCGACCCGGCGACGAACCAGGTCCGGCACGGCACCATCGAGGAGGAGACGAAGCTCGTCCTCGACAACCTCAAGGCTGTGGTGGAAGCTGCCGGCATGACGATGGCGAACATCGTCTCGGTCACCGTGTTCCTCAAGGACCTCGACGAATTCCCGCGCATGAACGCGGTCTACGCCACCTACTTCCCCTCCAATCCGCCGGCGCGCGCCACCGTGCAGGTCGCCCGGCTGCCGCGCGACGTGAAGATCGAGATCGCCGCCGTCGCGGTGCGCTGACGCAAGGCTCGCGTGTGGCCATCGCCTCGCCGCCGTCGCGCGTGCAGAACTGGATCATCGCCAAGCCGCCCGCCCGCGGCGCGAAGGGGATGGTCGTGGCGCAGGCGCGGGCGGCGGCGGAGGCCGGCGCCGCGGTGCTCGGCGCGGGCGGCACGGCCGCGGATGCGGCCGTCGCTGCCGCCTTCGTGCTCGCCGCGGTGGAGCCCTGGAACTCCGGGCTCGGGGGCATCGGCTTCGCGCTCGTTCACGCCGCCGGCGATGGGCGCGCCAAGGTGGTCGACTTCGGACCGGTCTCGCCCGCGCGGCTCGATCCCAAGGCCTTCCCGATCGTTCCGGGGACCTCGCCGCACCTGTTCGCCTGGCCCAACGTTGCGGGCGAGCGCAACGTGCACGGGCCCCTGTCGTTCGTCGTTCCGTCCGCCGTGGCCGGATACGCCGAACTCCATCGCCGCTGGGGACGGCTGCCGTGGCGCGATCTGCTCGCGCCGGCCATCGCCCACGCGCGCGCAGGTCTCGCCGCGGACTGGTTCGCTGCCCTGAAGATCGCCTCCGCCGCAGCCGATCTCCGCCGCTACGGCGAGTCTGCCCGTGTCTATCTTCCCGATGGCCTTGTGCCCGCTCCCCCTTATGTGGGGCCGCCGAAGCGGCTCATGCTCGGCCGCCTCGCCGAGACACTGGAACGCCTTGCGGAAGCCGGGCCAGAGGACTTCCATCGCGGCGAGATCGCGCACGCGATCGCCGCTGACGTCGGCGCCCTGGGCGGTGTGCTCGACGCCGCGGACCTCGCGCGGTGTGCCGCGCGCGTGACGGAGCCAAGCCTGCACCCGTGGCGCGACACCATGGTGCAGGGCGCGGGCGGGCTCACCGCCGCGCCCACTCTCGGCCGCGTGCTCGAGGCGCTCGCTCCGTCCCGCTTCGGCAAGCCCGACGCCAGCTTCTTCTCGGCACTCGCCGAGGCCCTGCAGGCGGCCTGGCGCGAGCGCCTTGGCACGCTCGGCGATGCGGCCGCGGGTCCCCGCGCGGCGGAAGCCTGCACCACCCACCTTACGGCGGTGGACGCCGAGGGTACCATGGTGTCGCTCACCTCGACCTTGCTGTCCTCGTTCGGCAGCCGCGTCGTTCTCCCCGCGACGGGAATTCTGATGAACAACGGCGTGTTCTGGTTCGACCCCCGTCCCGGCACGCCGAACGCGATCGGCGCTGCAAAGCGGCCGCTGTGCAACATGTGCCCGGTGATCGTCGCCCGCGACGGCCGACCCATGCTCGCCGCCGGTGCCTCGGGCGGGCGGCGGATTCTCGCCGCCGTCGTCCAGCTCCTCCTTTTCGTGCTCGAGTTCGGCATGGACGCGACCCAAGCCGCCCATCATCCGCGGATCGACGTGTCCGGCGAGACGGGCGTGGCGATGGACCCGCGGCTTGATCCCCTCATTCGCGCCGCGCTGCGCGAGCGCTTCGGCGCGGAGGAGATCGAGCACACGGTGCTTCCCGTCAACTACGCCTGTCCGAATGTCATCGTTCGCGAAACGGACGGGACGTACACCGGCGTCCCGGACGTGATGACGCCGGGCAGCGCCGCCGTCGCTGTCGCCTGAAGGGCGCATGGCGGAGATCGCGACCTTCACGGCTGCGGCACTGGCGCGCGCCTACGCGCGGCGAGACCTCTCGCCCGTCGAGGTGGCGGAAGCGACACTCGCGCGCATCGCCCGTCTCGAGCCTCTGCTCAACGCGATGGTGCTGGTCGATGCAGACGGCGCCCTGCGCGCGGCGCGGGAGAGCGAGGGCCGCTGGTTCGCCGGCCGCCCGCTTTCCCCGCTCGACGGCGTGCCCGCGACGGTGAAGGACCTGATGGACCTCGCCGGCTTTCCGACCCGCCGCGGCAGCCGGGTCACCGACCCGCGGCCCGCCCGCCACGACTCGCCTGCCGTGGCCGCCCTGAAGGCGGCGGGCTGCGTCATCCTCGGCAAGACGACGACGACGGAGTTCGGCTGGAAGTCGCCCGGCGATTGTCCCCTCAACGGAACGACCCGCAACCCCTGGAACCCGGCGCGGACTCCCGGGGGGTCGTCCTCCGGAGCAGGGGCGGCTGCGGCCGCGGGCTATGGGCCGTTGCACATCGGAACCGATGCCGGCGGCTCGATCCGCATCCCCGCCGCGTGGTGCGGCATCGTCGGCGTCAAGCCGACCTTCGGGAGGGTTGCGCAGTGGCCGCTCGGCGCCTTCGCTCAGGTGGCGGTGGCGGGGCCGATGACGCGGACGGTGGCCGACGCCGCGCGGATGCTCGCCGCGATGGGTCGCCACGACTGGCGCGACCCCTTCGCGTTGCCCGACCCGCCGCCCGATTGGCTGGAGGGCATCGATGCTCCCGTCGCCGGGCTGCGCGTCGCGATCGTGCGCCGCCTGGGCTTCGAGCCGGCGGCCGAGGAAAGCCAGTGGGCGGCGGTGGAGCGTGCGGCGGAGGCGCTCGGCGAGGCGGGAGCGATCGTCGAGGAGGCCGACCCGGAGATGCCGGATGCGCGGGCGGTCTTCGTGCAGGTCTGGGCGAATGCGCTCGCCCGCCTGGTCGCCACCATCCCGCCCGACCGTCGGCAGCTCCTCGACCCGCCGCTTCTCGCGCTTGCGGAACGCGCACCGCCGATGAGCGCGGGCGAATTCCTCTCCGTCCAGGCGGCGGCGATCGAGATCGCGCACGGACTTGCGGCGTTCTTCCGCCGCTATGACGCACTGCTCTGTCCCGTCGTTCCCGAGGCAGCTCCCGCAGCCGATGCGCCGCTCGATCGGCCGGAGGAGGATCTGTGGCGGCGCTGGGCACCCTGGACCTTCGCCTTCAATCTCTCGCGCCAGCCGGCGGTGGCGGTGCCGGTCGGCCTCGGCGCGGACGGCTTGCCCCGCGCGGTGCAGGTTGTCGCCCCGATCTACGAGGATGCCCGGGCGCTGAGGCTCGCCCACGCCATCGAAAGCGCTCTCGCGCCCTCGACCCTCGCGCCGCTCTAGGCTCGGGACAGGCGGGCGATGCGCGGCCCTGCGATCGGGATCATGGCGAAGGCGCCGTTGCCGGGTCTTGCCAAGACCCGTCTCGCCGCGACCTTCGGCGCGGAGGCGGCAGCACGGCTCGCCGAAGCGATGCTCGCGGACACGGCGGGCATCGTGCGCGGCCTCTGCGTCGCGGCCTATGCTTTCGTCACGCCTGCGCAGCATTGCGCGAGCGTCTCGTCGCTGGTCCGGCTTCCTGCCCTGCCGCAGGAAGAAGGCGATCTGGGGCGACGCCTGGCGGCAGCGTTCGAGACCCTGTTCGCTCGCGGTCACGCCCCCGTCGTGCTGATCGGGACCGACACGCCGCATCTGCCGCAAGCCTGCCTCCGCTCCGTCCTCGCCCTCGCCTGCACCAATCCGGAGGCAGCCGTGGTCGGCCCGGCGGAGGACGGCGGCTACTGGGCGATCGCGCTCTCGCGTCCTCGACCTGCCCTGTTCGAGGCGATCCCCTGGAGTACTCCGCGCGTGCTGGAGGCGACGAGACGGGCGGCGGCGGCGATCGGGATCCTCCTTCTCGAGGGGCCGGTCTCGTTCGACATCGACACGGCCCAGGACCTCATCCGGTTCGGCGCCGAGGCGTGGGAGCAGGGCCACGCGGCGCCGCGGACCGCTGCCGTGGCCGCCGCGTTGATCGCCTCTCGGCAGGGGGCTAGGGTGCCGACTGTCGCAGCAGGAACAGGGGAGGAGACCTCGTCATGATGTCCCGCCGCAGCATGCTGTTCGCCGCCACGGCCGCCGCGGCCATGCCGGCTGTCCTTGCGCCCTGCGGGTCCCTGGCCCAGCCGCGCTTCGACAGCATCTTCATGTTCATCCCCGCGGGCCCGGGCGGTGGTTGGGAACTCGACGGGCCGGGCGATCGAGCAGGCGGCGCGCGCGGCGGGCCTGGTCGGCAGCTTCCAGTTCGAGAACGTGGGCGGCGCCGGCGGCATGGTTGGCTTGCCGCGCTTCGTCAACCAGCGCCGCGGTCAGGCCAACGCGCTGATCGTCGGCGGCTCGGTCATGGTGGGGGCCGGGATCACCAACAGGAGCCCGGTCACCATCCGCGACGTGGTGCCGATCGCACGGCTGACCGAAGAGGCGGGCGTGGTGGTGGTGCCGCCGAACAGCCCGCACCGCGACTGGGCGTCGCTGGCCGCGGCGCTTCGTTCCAACCCCGCAGCGGTGCCGGTGGGCGGCGGTTCGGCCGGCGGCACGGACCACATCGCCCTGGGATTGATCCTGAAGGCGCTCGGGCGCAATCCGCGCGAGGCCTCCTACGTCGCCTTCGCCGGCGGCGGCCCGGCTCAGGCCGCGATCCTCGGCGGGCAGGTTGCAGCCGGGATCAGCGGCTACTCCGAATTCGCCGAGCAGATCAAGGCGGGTCGCATGCGCGCTCTCGCCACCACCGGCAGCGAGCGCATTCCTGGAACCGACATCCCGACGCTGAAGGAACTCGGTGTGAACGTGACGGCGGCGAACTGGCGCGGCGTGTTCGGCGCGCCAGGCATCACGCCGGCGCAGCGCCAGGCGCTGATCGACCTGATCACCGCGGTGCACGCCACCGCGCAATGGAAGGAGATCCTGGCGCAACGCGCCTGGACCGACGCGTTCCTCGCCGGCGACGCCTTCGCCGCCTTCCTGCACGAGGACATCGCACAGACCGAAGCGGTGCTCCGGGACCTCGGTCTCGCCTGACGGTTCCGCGTGCGCGCGCGCCCGCGGCGCGACGAGGTCGCCTTTGCGCTTTTGCTCGTCGCGCTTGCCCTCCTTTCCCTCTGGCAGACGCTCGTCATCCCCGTCTCGCCGATCTACGCGCGGGTCGGGCCAACCGCTTTCCCCTGGATCGCCTCGGTCGGGCTTCTCGTCTTCTCGCTCGTCCTCCTCGTCCAGGCGTTGCGCGGCGGCCTGCCGGGGCTCGAGCGGCCGAGGGCGCCGGACTGGCGAAGCTTGGGCTGGGTCGGAGCCGGTCTTGCCGCCAACGCCGTGCTGATCACCACGCTCGGTTTCGTTTTCGCCGCCGTCGCGCTTTTCGCCTGCACGGCACGAGGATTCGGCAGCACGCGCCCCCTTCGCGATGCGCTGATCGGCGCGGTCGTCGGCCTTGCGGCGTTCCTCGGTTTCGCCCGCCTCCTCGGCGTGAACATCGGCGCCGGCGTGCTCGAGGGTCTCCTCTAGGCGGATGGAAACGCTCGCGCTGCTTTCCGGGGGCTTCGCGACGGCGCTGACGCCGCAGAACCTGCTGTTCGCCTTCGCCGGCTGTTTCCTCGGCACGGCGGTGGGCGTGCTGCCCGGCATCGGGCCCGCGCTCGCCGTCGCCCTTCTGCTCCCGATCACCTTCAAGGTGCCGGCGGCATCCGCCTTCATCCTGTTCGCCGGCGTCTACTACGGCGCGATGTACGGCGGTTCGACCACCTCGATCCTGCTCAACACGCCGGGCGAGAGTGCGACCATCATCACCGCGCTCGAGGGGTTCCAGATGGCCAAGCGCGGACGGGCGGGCCCGGCGCTTGCGACAGCCGCGATCGGGAGTTTCGTTGCCGGAACCATCGCGACGGGCGCGCTCACCTTCTTCGCCCCTGTCGTGGTCGAGCTCGCGCTCAAGCTCGGCCCGGCCGAATACTTCTCGCTGATGGTGATCGCCTTCGTCGCGGTCTCCGCCGTGCTCGGCTCCTCCGCCGTGCGGGGACTTGCGATGCTCTTCCTCGGGCTCCTGCTCGGCATCGTGGGGGTCGACCTGCAGACCGGACAGCCGCGCTTCACCTTCGGGCTGATCGAGCTTCTCGACGGCATCGAGGTCACGATCGTCGCGGTCGGGCTGTTCGCGGTCGCCGAGACGCTGCATCTCGCCTCCCGCCACCGCTACGGCGAGGACGAACTCCTGCCCCTCTCGGGATCGCTGTGGCTGACGCGGGAGGACTTCGCGCGCTCCTGGAAGGCGTGGCTGAGGGGCACCTTCATCGGCTTCCCGCTCGGCGCGATTCCCGCCGGCGGGGCCGAGCTGCCGACCTTCTTCTCCTACTATGTCGAGCGCCGCCTCTCGCCGCGGCCGGAGGAGTTCGGGCGCGGCGCGATCGAGGGCGTGGCGGGGCCGGAGGCAGCGAACAACGCCTCGGCCGCCGGCGTGCTGATGCCGATGCTCACCTTGGGCCTGCCGACGTCGGTGACGGCGGCGATCATGCTCTCCGCCTTCCAGTCCTACGGCATCCAGCCGGGTCCGCTCCTGTTCCAGAACCAGTCGGACCTCGTGTGGAGCATGATCGCAAGCCTCTACATCGGGAACGTCATGCTGCTCGTGCTGAACCTGCCGCTGATCGGGCTTTGGGTGCGCGTGCTGCGCATCCCGCGCCCGCAGCTCTACGGCGGCATCCTGGTCTTCGCCACCATCGGCGCCTATGGGGTTGCCAATTCGGTGATCGACCTTGCGGTGATGTACGCGGTCGGCGTTTTCGGCATGCTGATGAAGCGCTACGACTTCCCGGTCGCTCCCGTCGTCATCGGCATGATCCTCGGCCCGCTTGCCGAACAGTCGTTCCGCCAGGCGATGACGATCAGCCAGGGCGACGCGACCGCCTTCCTCACCCGCCCGATCTCCGCCGTGTTTCTCGCCATCGCGGCTGCCCTGATCCTCGCCCCGCCCCTCATCCGCGCGGTCCAGGCCGCGCGACGGCGCGCCTGATCCTCGCCATGATCGGCTGGCAGGCGTGTGGTGATGACCGCGCGACGGCTTCTCTACCTCGCCCTCGTCCGTCTGTCCTCGCCGCGATCCCGCTCGGGCTGCTTGCCCGCGCGCTCGGGGAGGGCGGCTGGACCTTGGCGGAAGCCGCGATCCTTACCCTCGCCGGGCTGATCGCGCCCTGGGTGGCAAACCTCGGCTGCATCCGCCCTTGTCGGCTTCGCGGTGCTGATGGGGAAGGGGGATCCGCTGCGTACGGTCTGGCCCGAGGCTAGTGCTCGACGACGCCGCGCCGATCGCGATCGACACGGCCCTCGTTCTCTGCATCCGCAACGAGGACACCGCGGCGGTGCTTGCCCGTCAACGACCTCTGCTGGAGGAGATCGCCGCCCGAGGGCTTGCGGAGCGTTTCGCCCTCGCCGTGCTGTCCGACACGCAGGACGCGACCCATGCCGCCGAGGAGGAGCGCGCGGTCGCTGCCTTTCGGGCGACGCTGCCCCCAGGCTTGCGCCTTCTCTATCGCCGACGCGAGCGGAACGAGGGCTTCAAGGCCGGCAACGTGATGGAGTTCGTGCGCCACCGCGCGGCTGGCTTCGAGGCGATGATCGTGCTCGACGCGGACTCGGTGATGACGGCCGCCTGCGTGCTTCGCCTGGTGCGCCTGATGCAGGCCAACCCGAAGGTTGCGCTGATCCAGACCCTGATCGTTGCCCGCCCCGCCCTTTCTCCCTTCCCGCGCCTGTTCCAGTTCGGCATGCGGCACGGCATGCGCGCTTACGCCGCCGGCATCGCCTGGTGGCAGGGGCCGGACGGGCCGTACTGGGGCCACAATGCCATCATCCGGATTGCGCCGTTCCGCGACCACGCCGTGCTGCCGACCCTGCCGTCGGGCGCGCCGATCCTGAGCCACGACCAGGTGGAAGCCGCCCTGCTGCGAAGTGCGGGCTTCGAGGTCAGGCTCGATCCGCTCGAGCAAGGCTCGTACGAGGCGAACCCCCCCACCTTGCCCGACTTCCTCGGCCGCGACCTGCGCTGGATGGCGGGCAATCTCCAGTACGTCGCGCTGCTGCGCCTGCCGGCCTTCCGCCTGATGGGCCGCGTGCAGCTTCTGCTCGCGATCCTTCTCTTCCTTTTCTCGCCGATCGTCTGCGCGATCGCCGCCCTCGCCCTCGTCAACGCGCACGACGACGCAGAGGCGGCCTCGGTCGCCGCGCCGCACGGCATCGCCGCGACCATGCTCTTCGCTCTGCTCTTCTTCGCTCCCAAGCTTCTTGGCGCGCTTGAAGTGGCGCTGAAGCCCGAAGCCTTGCGCGCCTGGGGCGGGCCCGCGCGGTTTGCCGCGTCGGTGGCGATCGAGTTCGTCTTCTACCTGCTCCTCCTCCCGATCTCCTCGCTCAACCAGACGGCGGCGATGGCGGCGATGGCGTTCGGGCGTCGGATCGGCTGGACGCCGCAGGCGCGCGACGACCGCTCCGTCTCGCTTGCCGACGCAACGCGCGCTCTGTGGTGGCACACCCTGGTCGGCGCGGCGCTGCTCGCCGGCTTCGCTCAGGCCTCCGCCACCGCCGCGCTGTGGGCGCTGCCGCTGCTTGCCGGGGCTGCCGTGGCGATCCCGTTCTGTGTTCTGACGGCGAGCCCGCGCCTCGGCGGTCTGCTCGCGCGGCGCAGCCTCTGCGCGGTTCCCGAGGAGTTCGACCCGGGCTCGCCCTTCCCTCCGCTCGCTCAGCCGCAGAGCGGACGCGCCATGCGCGCCGCGTAGAGGTCGCCCGAGTTCGCTTCCGCAGGCAGACCGACGAGCCAGGCGCGCAGCGTTGCGGCATCGATCGGGCCTCGGAAGACGTAGCGGAGGCTCTCGCCGAGCGAGGCGTTGAAGCGGGCGTAGCCGAGGGCGACGAGGCGGTCGAGCGCGCGCAGGGCGACCGCTCGCGCGATGGTGGTGAACTCGACGGAAAGGGCGGTTGGGGCGTGGTCAAGCCCGGCGAGGGCGACATCCTCGAAGCCCTCGACGTCGATCTTGACGAAGCGCGGCACCCCGAAGCGGGCAGCGAGCGCGCCAAGCGTCGTGCCGCGCACGGTGGTTCGCCCTGTCCAGGCCTGGCCCTCCCAGCCCGGCGCACCGTCCGCCGCCTGCACGAAAGCGAGCGAGGCGGTCGAAACGGTCGGGTTCGCCTCGTTGAGGTGAAGAACGATCCGACTGTTCAACGAGCCGACCGCCGCTTCGACCACCGCGACCGCGCGGTCGCGCGCGAATCGCGCGCGCAGGAAGCGGGCGAGGGCAGGCTGCGGCTCGACGGCGACGACGCGCGCGCCGAGCCGCCGGAACGCCTCCGTGCGGTCGCCGACATGCGCGCCGACGTCGAAGGCGAGGTCGCCCGGGCGGAGAAACCGCGCGTACCAGCGCATCAGGGCGGCGCGGCGCGCGGCGCTTGCGCGGTAAAGCGCGACGGAGCGGGCGATGGCGGCAGGGGAGAGCATGCTTCAGACGAAGAGGAGCGCGGCGCCGCCCGCATGCTCGGGCGGCAGGAGGAAGCCGGCTGCCGTGTCGCGTCCGAAGGCGCCGGCCAGGCGACGGATCGCCGCTCCGCCGTCCTCGGTGCGCAGCACCGCGCCGGCGATCCACGGGCAAGGTGGGGGCGGCTGACGCCGGGGAAGGGCTCGCTGCGCACCACCTCGCAGGCGCCCGCGCGGAAGCGCGATCACCCCATCGCGCGCCGGCACCCCCGTCAGACGTTCGAGCCGCGCCATCGTCTCCGTCGGGTCGGCCACCGCCAACCACCACCTCCTCCAGCGCGACGACCCGGTTCGGCGTGCGAGAGAAGACTCATGCCCGCCACAGCAGGTCGGGCGTGAGGTGGCGGATGAGCTGCAGCCTGCCTTCCGGCGCGTCCGGCAGCGGAAGCCTGGCGAACCGTGCCCTCTCCGTCCGACCCTCGACGGCGATCGGCCGTTCGAGCCAGGCGACACCGTCGATCGCCACGCCGGCGTCGCGCAGGCGCGCAAGCTCCGCCTCCTCGTCGTCGATGCCGAAGGCGACGATGTGCAGGCCCTCATGGCGGGCGAGCATGCGCTCGAGGGTGGAGGAGGGCCGTGCGGGGTCGATGGGCGCGATCAGTTCGAGATAGCCCTCGCGGAACATCGCGCAGCGGTTGCCGGTTCCGGTCGGTTCCGGCGCGCCGGACGGACCCGGAGCATAATGCTTGGCGCGCGGGGTGAGGGTGAAGCCCAGGCGTTCGTAGAGCGCGGCCGCGCGGTCGAGGTCGCGGCAGGCGAGACCGACGTGATCGAGCGTGCGCGCCGTCATTGCGGAACCGTCATGTACTTGGTGCGTCTTCCAGGCGGCGGGTTCCGCCGCTGCCGCCGCGTACCATTCCCGCATCAAGGGATGGTCGAGAACGGCCCGCACGTAAGCCCAGCTTTCCTCGGCAAGTTCGGGGCGCCAGGTGGCGAAGCGCGTCGCCACCGGGGCGTAGAAGGCGTCGGCCAGGGTGAAGCGATCGCCGAACAGATAAGGGCCGCCGTCGGCGAAGCGCGCGCGCGTCGTGCGCCAGATCGCCTCGATGCGCGCGATGTCGGCAAGGGCTTCGGTCGTGCGCTGCCGGCCGGCCGCCTGTTCGGCGAAGCGCGGGTCGAGATTCATCCACATCGCGGAACGAAGCCCGCGGAAGCCCGCGTGCATCTCGGCCGCGATCGACCGGGCGTGCGCGCGCGCGCGCAGCTCCGGGGGCCACAGCCCGGGTGCCAATTCGGCGCAGAACTCTGCGATGGCGAGGCTGTCCCACACGAGCGCGCCGCGATAGGCAAGGCACGGCACCATCCCCGACGGCGAGACCGCGGCGATGCGCGCCTTGGTGTCCGGCTGATCGAGCGGGATCACCACCTCCTCCACCGCAAGCCCAGCGAGCCGTACGGCGAGCCAGCCGCGCAGCGACCACGAGGAGAAGGTGCGGGTGCCGATCCAGAGCGTGCCGTCCGACATGAAGGGGTCTCCGCCAGAAGCGGACGGACCCTGCCACGGACGTCGCCATCCTGCCATCCGGCTTCCCCTTGCCGGGGCGGAGGCCGAGTGGCACGGTGCGGCCGCAACCCGGAGGGCCCGCGATGACCGTCACCTTCCGCCCCAACGACCTCTCCGCCTTCTGGATGCCGTTCACCGCCAACCGCGCCTTCAAGGCCAATCCGCGCCTGCTCGCGCGTGCCGAGGGCATGCACTACTACACGCCCGAGGGCCGCGAGATCCTCGACGGCACGGCGGGGCTGTGGTGTGTCAACGCGGGCCACGGCCGGCGCGAGATCGCGGAGGCGATCAAGCGCCAGGCCGAAACGATGGATTTCGCGCCGACCTTCCAGATGGGCCACCCCATCGCCTTCGAGGCCGCCTCCGCCCTCGCCGCCTTCCTGCCTGACCATCTCCCCCACGTCTTCTGGACCAACTCCGGCAGCGAGGCGGCGGACACGGCGCTGAAGATCGCTCTCGCCTACCATCGCGCGCGCGGCGAGGGCCAGCGCGTGCGGCTGGTCGGGCGCGAGCGCGGCTATCACGGTTCGGGCTTCGGCGGCATGAGTGTCGGCGGCATCGTCGCCAACCGCCGCCAGTTCGGGGCCCAGCTCCCCTTCGTCGACCATTTGCCCCACACGCATCTGCCGCGAGCTGAACCGTTTCTGCGCGCGGGCGAGCCGGAGCACGGGGCGCATCTCGCCGATGCGCTCGAAGACCTCGTCCGGCTGCACGGCGACACCATCGCCGCCGTGATCGTCGAGCCCGTCGCCGGCTCGACCGGCGTGCTCGTCCCTCCGCGCGGCTACCTGCGAGCGGCTGCGCGAGCTCTGCACCCGTCACGGCATCCTGCTCATCTTCGACGAGGTGATCACCGGCTTCTCCCGCCTCGGCGCGCCCTTCGCGGCGGATCGTTTCGGCATGCAGGCCCGACATCCTGACCATGGCGAAGGGGCTGACCAACGCCGCCGTGCCGATGGGGGCGGTGGCGGTGACCGCCGAGATCCACGACACCATCGTGCACGGCGCCGCCCCCGGCATCGAGCTGTTCCACGGCTACACCTACTCCGGTCATCCGCTCGCCTGCGCCGCGGCGATCGCGGCCATCGCCATCCACCGCGAGGAGGACCTCGCCGGGCGGGCGCGCGAACTGGAGCCGTACTGGCGCGAGCGCGTGCACGAACTCGACGCGGACGCCCGGCGTGATCGACGTGCGCGACATCGGCCTCATCGCCGGCATCGAGCTCGCCCCGCGCGAGGGCAGGCCCGGCGAACGGGGTGCCGCGGTGCTGCAGCGCTGCTTCGATTGCGGCCTGCTCGTTCGCGTCACCGGCGACACGGTGGCCCTCTCGCCGCCCCTGATCGTCGAACGACCGCAGATCGACCGTATGGTCGAGACCCTCGATCGCGCGATCCGGGCGGAGCCGGCCTGAGCGAGGGGGCGAGGCGCGAGGGAATGAAGGGCCTCGACCTGTTCCTCTCCCGCCTTCGCCCGTGGCGGATGGCGCTGGCCGCGGCGGTCGTCGTGCTGGTCGCGATCGCCCTCGCCGCCATGATTGTCCGCGAGCGGTCGCTCGAACCGCTGGTCCTGCGAGCGATGGATCGCGCGCCGCGCATCGCGGCGGGGGTGTCGCTCGCACATGAGCGGCTGACCATCTCCGCGCTGAAGGTCCAGACCGCCAGCGCGCCGCCGTCGCAGCTCGCGCGCGACCTCGAGGGGTTCCACGCCGCGATCGCGCAGCTCGAGACGGTCGACCAGCGCGCGTTGTTCGCCGACCTGCCGCGCTTTTCCGCCACGCTCGAGCGGCTGCGGCGCCTTTCGGGCCGGGACCGAGGCGCTGGCGGGGGCAGTCGGGATCCGGCGACGAGGCTCTCCCGCCCGGCGCCCTCGACGCCTTGCTCGCCGACCTCGCCCAGCTTCGCGAACCCCTTGCCGACCTCGTCGACAGCGCGATCGCCCTGCAGCGGCTGGAGATCATCCGTCGCACGCGCGAGGTGCGCGGGGCTGACCGCATCGCGCTTGCCGCGCTGTCGATCGCTGGTCTCGCCGGCGCATGCCTCGTGCTCCTTCTGCTCAGGGCGCCGACCGCGATGGGGACGGCGCAGCCGGCGGGGCCGCCGGCGCCGGCGGTTGATCCCCTGCTGGTCGCGCAGGCAGGCAGCGACGTCGTTGCCGCCCTGCACCGGACGGTTGGCCGGTTGGGGCTCCTGGTCGCGGCGGACGGCGCGACGGCGGAGCCTCTCCGCTCCAGCCGGGAGAGTGCTGAGGCGGCGCTCGCGGCCGCCGAGCTGATGGCCGAGGCCGCCGTGCTTCTTGCCGGGCGTCGGTCTGCCCAAAGCATGCCTTTCGACGCCGAACGGGTCTTGCGCGACGCCCTGGCTGAAGGCGCGCATGCCCCGGCCCTGGTGCAGGCGGCTGCGGGAACGCCGCGGCTCTGGCGCGGCGACCCCCTCCGCTTCGCCGCGCTGGCGCGTGCGCTTGCCGCCGCCGCAGCGACGCCCGGGACCCGGTCGCTCAGCGTTCTGCTCGCCCGCGATCCGGGAGGCTTGGCGGTCACCTTCGGCGACGGCCTCCAGGGTCCGTTCGAGCTGCTCGACCCCGGCGACACCGTGCCAGGGTTGGGCGCGGCGGCTCTGATGGTGCGCGCCTTGGGCGGGCAGCTGCTCCGGGTCCGGCCGGCCGCCGGACGGGCGGAGCGGCTGCGGCTCGTCCTGCCCTTCGTCCCCGTTGCGGAGGCGGACGCCGGCGGGACCCAGGGCGGCCGTGCCCTTCGCGTGCTGGCCGTCGACGATGTGCCGGCGAACCGGCGGCTTCTCGCTGCCTTGCTCGAGCGCCATGGCCATCGCTGCGAAACCGCAGCCGACGCAGAGGCGGCACTCGCCCGCCTGTCCGCCGGCGGCATCGACGTCGTGCTGCTGGACGTCCACATGCCGGGGATCGACGGCGAGGCGGCGGCGCGGCTGATCCGCTCGCTGCCCCCTCCCGCCGGCCGCGTGCCGATCGTCGCCGTCACCGCGCAAGTTGCGGCCGAGGAGAGGGCGGCTCTGCTCGCGACCGGGATCGTCGATGTGATCGAGAAGCCGATCACGTCGGCGGAGCTCCTGTCCGCCCTCTCGCGGGCGGTCGGCCGCCCTGTCGGAGCCGCCTCGTCCGCTGCCCCTCTCACCGATCGCGTCGCCGTCTCCGTGTTGCGCTCCACTCTTTCGGCTGAGGACTTCGCCCGCTTCGTTTCCGACCGTCTGGAGATGGCGGCGGAGGCCCTGGCGCAGGTCGAGGCAGCGATGGCGGAGCAAGACCGGGCGCGGGCGGAGGCGGCTCTCGATCGGCTTCGCGCCGCCTTCGAACCTTTCGGCGCGTCGCGGCTTGCCGAGGTTGTGGCCGGGTTTCGTCGCGGCGAGGCGGATCTCGTCGATCTGCGCCGCACGGTCGAGGAAACGTCGCGGGCCCTCGCCCGCGGCAGCCCGACGCCCGCGCGGACGTGATCGGCGGCCGACTTTCTCCGTCGCGCGCGGTCACCTTGATGCACGGGGCATGAGCGAACCGGCCCCGCCCTCCGCCGCGCCCCGCCGTGGGCGTGACCTCGCCTGCGTCCACGAGCGGCTTGCCGCGCATTGCGCCGCAGCCGAGAGCATCGCGGTCGATCGGCCGATAGCCTCGCCCGGCACCGGGGCCTTCGGCCTCGCCACTCTTGTCCTTGCGCTGCCGAACGCGATCCCGGGCCCGCCGATGCCGGGGCTGTCCACCATCCTCGGCATCCCGATCATGCTTTTGGCGGCGCAGCTCGCCTTGGGCGCGCGGCGGCCGTCCCTTCCAGCCGGCGCTGGCGCGGCGCACCCTGCCCGGTCCGGCACTGGCAGCGGTGCTCTCCCGTGCCGCTGCCCTGGTCCGTCGGCTCGGGGCGGTGATGCGGCCGCGCCTTGTCCGCCTCACGGGGCTCGCGGCGCGCCGCCGCGCCGCCGTGCTGGTGGTCCTGGCGGCTCGCGTCCTCGCCCTCCCCATCCCGCTCGGCAACCTTCCGCCGGCTCGGGCGATCGTCCTCCTCGCGCGCGCTCTCGCTGTCCGCGACGGGGTTCTGATGCTCGCCGGCGCCGTGCTCGGCATCCTCGCACTTTCCTGGAACGTCGGTGTCGTGGTGGCGCTGGCCGCCGCCGGCGAGGCGGCGCTGGACGGCGTGGAGGAGGGCCGGCTTCCGTTTGGCGCCTGGGCGGAGGGCGGCTAGAACCTCGAACTCCTCATCCTGCGTCGCCCATGGGACCGCTTCGCCATGACGTCTCCCTCGCGCCCTCCTGTCCCCGTCACCGTGCTCACCGGCTTCCTCGGCGCGGGCAAGACCACCTTGCTCAACCGCATCCTCTCCGAACAGCACGGCAGGCGGATCGCTGTCGTGGTCAACGAGTTCGGCGAACTCGGCGTGGACAACGATCTCGTCATCGGGTGCGACGAGGAGGTGTTCGAGATGAACAACGGCTGCATCTGCTGCACCGTGCGCGGCGACCTGATCCGCATCATCGGAGGCCTGATGAGGAGGCGCGACCGCTTCGAACGCATCGTGGTCGAAACCACGGGTCTGGCCGATCCCGCACCCGTGGCGCAGACCTTCTTCGTCGACGAGGACGTGCGCGCCTCGGCGAAGCTCGACGCCATCGTCACCGTGGTCGACGCCAAGCACTTCCCCGCCCGCCTCGCCGACGCGCCCGAGGCCGAGAAGCAAGTGGCGTTCGGCGACGTGATCGTGGTCAACAAGACCGATCTCGTCTCGTCCGAGGAGCTCGCCGAGGTCGAGCGCCGCATCCGCGTCCATCAACCCGGCGGCGGAGCTTCATCGCGCCGAACGCTCCCGCGTCCCCCTCGAGGTCGTGCTCGATCGCCATGCCTTCTCGCTGGAGCGGGTGCTGGAGACGGATGCCCGACTTCCTCGCCGAGGAGGCGCTCACGAACACGAGCACGCCGCGGGCGTGACGTCCGTTTCGGTCGCGTTCCGCGGCGAGGTCGATCCGCGCCGCTTCGAGGCCTGGGTCACCGACCTGCTTGCCCGCAAGGGGCCCGACCTGTTGCGCAGCAAGGGCATCCTCGCCTTCCCCGGCGAACCCCGCCGCTTCGCCTTCCAGGCGGTGCACATGATCACGGAGGGCGACTTCGTTGCGCCTTGGGGCGAGGACGAGGAGCGCACCTCGCGCATGGTGTTCATCGGCCGCAACCTGAGCCGGCCCGAGCTCCGGCGCGGTTTCGAGGCCTGTCGGGCGTGAGCGGCGCCGCGGCGGGGGAGGGGGCGGCCGAGGCGGGCGCGCCGGAGGACGTCCTGCTGCGCGAACGCGGGCGTTCCTTCGCCTGGGACGCCTTCGTCGTCGCCTGCGCCTTCGACCCTGCCGGGGGCTTCGCCGCTTGGGGCCTCGGCGACGGCACGGTGCGGCTCGTGACGCTGATGGAACGGGCCGATCCCGTTACCGTCCCGGCGCATGAGGGCGCGGTCCTTGCCCTCGCCTCGGACTGCGCCCCGGGCGGCGTGCTCGCGGGCGGCGATGACGGCCGGCTCGTCCGCGTCTCGCCCTCCGGCGCGCAGGAAATCGCGGCTTGGCCCGGGCGCTGGGTCGAGCACCTGCTCGCTTGGCCGGGCAAGTCGCCCTGGCGCGCCGCGTCGGTCGGCAAGACCGTTCACCTCTTCGACGGCGGACGGGTTTCGGCGCAAGAGCCTCGACCACCCCTCCACCGTCACCGGGCTTGCCACCGACGGGAAGGGCAGGCGGCTCGCCGCCAGCCACTATGGCGGGGCCTCGCTGTGGTTCGCTGCGGCGGCGGAGGACCGCCCGCAGAGGCTCGAGTGGAAGGGAAGCCACATCGGGGTCGTGATGAGCCCCGATGCCCGCTACGTGGTGACCGCGATGCAGGAGAACGCGCTGCACGGCTGGCGCCTCGAGGACGGCGCGCACATGCGCATGACCGGCTATCCCGCGAAGACGAAGTCGCTCTCCTTCTCGGCCAAGGGGCGCTGGCTCGCGACCTCGGGGGCGGAGAGCATCGTCTGCTGGCCCTTCGACGGCGACGGGCCCATGGGGCGTGCCCCGCTCGAACTCGCCGGCGGCGACACGGTGGCGGTCACGCGTGTGGCCTGTCATCCCGAACACGAGGTGGTCGCGGCGGGCTATGCGGACGGGCTCGTCCTGCTTGTCGAATTCGGCTCCGGCAAGGTGCTGCCGGTGGCAGGCCCGGGCCGAGGCCCGGTGAGCGCGCTCGCCTGGAGCCGCGATGGGCGGTGGCTTGCCTGGGGCAGCGAGACCGGTTTCGGCGCGCTGGTCGACTTCGCCCCGCGTTGAACAGGCCGGGATCGCTTCCGGGTCCCGCCATCAATATTTCAATCTTCGGAAGATTGCATTCTGTGCTCGCATGCCCGAAATGAATTTCGGCACTTCGGTGCCGATCGGGTCACGGACAGGCATCAGAAGGAGGTTTCCATGCGTTCCACGCTGTTCGCCGGGGCGCTTGCCGCCGCCATCGCCGTCGCCGGACCGGTGCGGGCCGACACCCCGCTCACGCTCGGCGAGCATTTCCTGCTGCGCTCCTACACCGGCCAGGCCATCGGCGCTGGGCTGCGCGACGTGCTTGCGCTGCCTTCGGTCGCGCTGATCGCCAATACCTCCTCGATCTGCTCGACGCTTGCCGGCTCCACCGCTTCGCAAGTGCTGATGAAGCTGCGCGGCGAGCAGGTCTCGCTCGCCGCCACCGCCAACGCCGAGGAGGCAGCCAGGGCGGCGAAGGACGCCTCCCACATGGCCGGGATCGCGGTTCTGTATGGCGGCCAGACGCCTGCGCCGGAGAACCAGGCGATGGTCACGGCGCTTCTCAAGGAACTCGCGACCGCCAACTATCGCGGCCCCGTGTTCTTCCACCTCGCGGTCTGGGCTGGGCAGATGGTGGAGAACGCGGCTCTCGCCGACGAGAACGTGGCGAAGTGGATCGCCGGCCACGACAAGCTGTTCGCGCTTGCTGTGGACGTGCAGCGCTCCAAGGGCATGATCCTCAACGTCACCGTGCGTGACGGCAAGCAGGCCGTGGTGCGGGTCGCGCACGAGGTCGACATGGATCAGCCTTGGCTCGACCTCTTCCGCCGCTCTCTGCTGCGCCGCGCCTGACGCGAGCGCCGGGAGGTGCCCTGGACGCCGGGCGCCTCCCACCCTTGCGGGGCCGGGCACCTTCGGGTCAGGCTTCGCGCCATGGACCCCGCTGCACAACCGACAGTCGAAACGCCCCACCTGGTGATGCCCAAGCTCGGCTTGGGCACCTTCGGCCTGCGCGGCCCCGACTGTACCCGCGCCGTCGCCGAAGCGATCCGCCTCGGCTACCGCCACATCGACACCGCCGAGATGTATGACAACGAAGGTCCCGTCGGGCAGGGCGTTCGGGATTTCGGGCGTGCCGCGCGAGCAGGTCTTCGTCACCACCAAGGTGTGGTGGACCAATCTCGCCGACCCGGAAGCCGCTCTCGCCGCCTCGCTGCGCCGGCTCCGCTTCGATTGGGTCGATCTCTTCCTGATTCACTGGCCGAACCCGGCCGTGCCCTTGGCCCGCACGCTCGCCGCCATGGTGCGGCTGAAGGAGAGGGGCCTCGCCCGTGCCATCGGGGTGGCGAATTTCCCCTCCGCCCTGCTGCGCGAGGCGGTGGCGACGGGGGCACCCATCGCCTGCAACCAGGTCGAGTACCACGTGATGCTGGGCCAGCGCGCCATCCTCGAGGTCGCGCGCGAGCATCGGATCGCGATCACCGCCTATTCGCCGCTCGGCAAAGGCGGGCTGGTCAACGATCCCACCCTCGCCGCGATCGCCAAACGCCACGGCGCCACGCCGGCCCAGGTCGCGCTCGCCTGGCTGATCGGCCAGGAGCTGGTGGCGGCGATTCCGAAAACGGGCAACCCGCAGCGGATGCGCGAGAACCTCGGCGCGCTTGCCCTGCGCCTGACCGACGAGGACCGCGCCGCGATCGCCGCCCTGCCGAAGGACCGGCGGGTGATCTCGCCCGCCTGGGCACCGGTGTGGGACGCAGCGGCCTAACGCGCCGCCCTGAGCGCTGCCGTCGCCGCGGTGTCGATCACGCCGGCCGCATCGCAGACCACACCGTAGAGCTCACGCGCGGCGTCCACCGAGACGAGGCCGTCGCGGACATCCGCCGCGACCAGGGCCGGGTCGCGCGCGTGAGGATCGCCCCAGCCGCCCCCGCCCGGGGAGACGGCGTGGAGTTCGGCCCCGGCGGGGAGGGTTCTGAGCCCGTAACGCGGCGCGGGTTCTTCGCGCCCGTCGGGGAAACGGAGCGTCATCGCGCCGGGCGCACCGTCCTGCCCGCCGCCGACGCCGTAGCCGCCGCCTGCACCCACACCTTCGCCGCGGAAGGACTGGCTTGAGGGGGCGAGCAGACGCACCGCGTAGTGCACGCCGGAGCCCCCGCGCCACCGCCCCGCCCCGCCGGCATCGCAACGCAACTCCTGGCGCAGCACGCGGACGGGAAAGTCGCGCTCCTGCGTCTCGACGTTGGGGATGGCGAGTCCGCCAAGCGTGCAGAGGTGACCGATGGAGTCGAACCCGTCGCGGCCGTGCACTGCACCCGCGCCCGCCGCGGCCTGGGCGTGGTAGCCGACCCAGCGCGAGCCGTCCGCGCGCAGCCCGCTCATCACCCCGAACAGGTTCTTCGCCCAGCCGGCCGAGGCGCGCGCGGGGTCGGCCTGGGCGAGGGCCTTCCACACCGCGTGGATGATCTCGTGGGCAAGGAAGACCGTGCACATCGTCACCGGGGCGGGCGGGCGCGGGTTGACGCACGAACCCTCAGCCGCGCGGATGGCGACCGCGCGCAGCCGTCCCTCGTTGCGCGGGATCGTGGGGTCGAAGAAGGCGGCAAGCGCGAGCCCCACCGCCGAGACGGTGTTGGCGTAGGGGCTGTTCTTGAACCCCTCCACCTGCGCGGAGGAGCCCGCAAAGTCGATCTCCGCCGCCCCCTCCGGGCCGATCGTGAGCCGGACGCGCACGCGGATGGGAACGGCGTTCCGCCCGTCCGTGTCGGTCGTCTCCTCGCCCTCGTAGACGCCCGGGGGAAGGCTGCGGAAGGCTTGGCGCTGCAACGTCTCGGCGTGCGCGAGGATGGCTTCCGCGATCGCGCCCCAGGCCCCGCCCACCTCTTCGGCGAGGCGGGCGATCCCCGCCGCGCCGAGCTTCGCCGCCCCCAGCATGGCGCGCAGGTCGCCATCAAGAAGGTCCGGCGTGCGGGTGTTGGCGAGCAGGAGCCGCCAGAGGTCCTCGCGCACGCGCCCGGCCTCGATCAGCCTGCAGAACGGGCAGCCTGATCCCCTCGTGGAAGATCTCCGTCGCCTCTGGGTTGTAGGTTCCGGCCGCCCCGCCGCCGATGTCCGACTGATGCGCGCGCACGCAGGCGAAGCCCACGAGCGCGCCGCGCGCGAAGGCCGGCACCGCCAGCACCCAGTCCGGCAGGTGATTGCCGCCGGCGAGATAGGGGTCGTTGAGCAGGAAGGCATCGCCGGGGGCGAGCCCCGGTGCGTCGCGCAGGATGGCACGCACCGCGAAGCCGCCCGAGCCGGTGTGGATCGGGATGCCGTCCGCCTGCGCCACCACGAAGCCCCGCGCATCGGCGAGGAAGCAGGAGAAGTCGTGCGCCTGGGCGAAGATCGGGCTGCGCGCCGTGCGGGTCATCGCGTGCCCCATCTGGCGCGAGAGGTGGTCGAGCCTGCTCTGCGCCAGCGCCCGCAGCACGGGGTCGATGCGCCCCTTCATCGTTCGGCTTCCAGAAGGACGTCGCCCGTGGCGAGTGTGCGCCCCACCCAGCCCGGCGGGATGACGACTGTGGCGGTGTCGAGCGCGAGCAGGGCAGGGCCGGCGAGCGTCGTCCCGCGCGGCGGAGGGGAGTCGAGCACGCGGGTCGTGATCATGCCGTGTCCGGAGAACCAGACCGCGCGCCGGGTCTCGCGCGGCTCGGCCGCGTCCGCCTGTCCGCGTCCGGCCGGCCGCGGCAGGCGGGCCGAGGCGGCGAGCGAGAGCGCGACGAACTCGATCGCGCCTCCGGGCTGGATGTGGCCGAAGCGCGCCTCATGTTCGGCCTCGAAGGCGGCCCGCAAACCCTCCGCACCACCGAAGGCGACCGCGAGCGAGCTGTGCTGGCCGCGGTAGCGCAGGCACGCTTCCCTGTGCACGGAGATCGTCGCGGCATCGAATCCTTCGCCGACGAGTTCGGCCACTGCTTCTTGCTCGAGCGCCGCCAGACGCTCGGCCGCTGCCGCGACCGCCCCCTCATCGAGCGCGGCGGCGAAGGGGACCGAGCGGTCGAGCCGAATGTCGGCCGCGAGCATGCCGAGGGCGCAGAAGGCGCCGGCGAGACGGGGGACGAGCACGCGGGCGATGCCGAGGCCCTCCGCCGCCTCGCAGCCGAACATCGGCCCTGCGCCGCCGCCTGCCACCAGCACGAAGCGACGCGGATCGAGCCCCCGACGCAGCGTGATCTCCTCCACCGCGTGCACGATGGCCTGGGTGACGAGGCGCAGCACGCCTGCCGCCGCCTCCTCCACCGCAAGCCCCAAGGGCTTGGCCAACCGGGCTTCGATCGCCGCTCGCGCGAGCCCGAGGTCGAGCGACAGCGCCCCGCCGGCGAAGGGCCCAGGCGCCAGACGGCCGAGCACGAGCTGCGCGTCCGTCACCGTCGGCTCCGTCCCGCCGAGCCCATAGCCGGCGGGCCCTGGGCGGGCACCCGCGCCGCACGGTCCGGCGAACAGCGCCCCGGCCGCATCGACCCCGGCGATCGTGCCCCCGCCCGCGCCGACGGTGTGGATCGCGACCGCCGGCACGGCGAGCGGGTGACCGGCGATCTCCAGGCTTTCGGCGAGTTCGACCCGACCCCCGCGCATCAGCGTGACGTCGCAGGAGGTGCCGCCGATCTCGATGGCGACGAAATCCTCCCCCGTCTCGGGTCCGATCAGCGCGGCGAGGGCGGCGACCCCGGCGGCGGGGCCGGAGAGGACGAGGTTGGCCGGCCGCGCGCAGGCCTGCGCGACGGTGCAGGCCCCGCCGTTCGACTGCACGAGAAGGAGCCGTCGCGCGTAGCCCAACTCCGCGAGGCGCGCCTCCAGCGCCTCGAGGTAGCGGCCGATGCGCGGCGCGAGTGCCGCGTGCATGGCGACCGTGGCGATGCGCTCGTATTCGCCGACGATCGGCAGCACCTCGCCCGAACAGAGGATGTGTCGCGCCGCCGGATGCTCGCCCAGCGCCTCGCGCAAGAGGGCGGCGGCGCGACGTTCGTGCGCGGGGTCGGCATAGGCGTGCAGGAAGCCGATCGCCACCGCCTCGACGTCGCTTGAACGGATCGTTTCGGCAGCGGCGAGGACGTCCGCCTCCGACAGCGCCTCCCATTCCGCGCCGTCGGGTCCGAGCCGCCCGCGCACGGCAAGCCGGAGGTGGCGCGGCACGAGCGGTGGGGGAAAGGGCGTGCGGTGGTCCCAGGGGTCGGCCCGCATGCCCCGACGGATGGCGAGGGTATCGCGGAAGCCGGCGGTGCAGAGCAGCGCGACCGGCGCCAGCTTGCCTTCCAGGACCGCGTTGGTGGCGACCGTCGAACCGTGCACGAGGAGGGCGGTGTCGGCGAGAAGGGCCTGAACCTCGCGGCCGAGGGCCTTGGCGGCGAGGGCGAGGGCGGCGAACACGCCCTCCTCCGGCGCGGCCGGGGTGGAGGGAGCCTTGCGCACCAGAAGACGCCCCTCGGCGTCGGCAAGGCAGAGGTCGGTGAAGGTACCGCCGACATCGATCCCGATGCGGAAGGGGGGACGGAGAGGGAACGCAGCCGGGGTGGTCACGGGGCAGGGGGTGTGGAAGACGGATCCCCGGTTGTCGAGACCCCGTCTTTTCCGGAAGCCTCAGCCCTGCCATCTCAAGGGCGATGGACGGCCCCGTCAGGCTCCGCGCCCCGCTCGACGACCTGCGCACCCTCCTCGCGTCGGCCGAGCCGCTCGCGCGGGTCGAGCGCGTCCCCCTCGCCTCTGCCCTCGGCCGGGTGCTCGCCGAGCCGATCGTCGCCGCAGCCCCCGTGCCGGCCCGGCCGCTGGCGCGGCGCCGCGGCTACGCCGTCGCCTCGGCCGAGACCCTCGGGGCAAGCTCCTACGCCCCCGTCCCGCTCTCCCGCGCCGAACCGGTCTGCGCCGGCGAGGCTCTGCCCGAGGGCACGGACGCGGTGCTGCCGGAGGAAGAAGCGGAGCGGTTCGGAACCGCCGTCCAGGCCCTCACCACGCTTGCGCCGGGCGAGAACGCCCTGGCGGCCGGGAGCGAACTCGGGGCCGGGGAGACGGTGCTCGACGCCGGGGCGGTGCTGACTGCGCGCGCCCTCGGCGCGGCGGCCGCGGCGGGCATCGGCGAGCTCGTGGTCCGGGTGCGCCCGCGTGTCGCCGTCACACTGCAAGGGCCCGCCGGTGCCATGCTGCGCGCGGCCGCCGGCCCGGCCTTGACCGACGATACGGATGACGCCGACCTCGTCATCCTCCCCTCGGATGGCCTGCCCCGCCTCGCCTGCCGCCCCCTGGAGGACGCTGCCTTCGCCCGCGACGGCGCGCGATGGCGGCTCGCCTTGCCCGAGACCGCCGCCGCTTGGCTCGGTTGGGCGGCCCTCGCCCTGCCCTTGCTCGCCCGGCTGGAGGGCCGCTCCCCACGCTCCTCATGCCCCGCCCGGCTCGCCGCGCGCGTCGCCTCCGCCGTCGGGGTCGCCGATCTCGTCCCGGTCGCGCGCGAGGGCGCTGTCGCCCGGCCGCTCGCCTCGCCGGACGCGCCGACTTGGCGCGCGATCGCCGACGCCCATGGCTTCGTCGAGATCCCGCCCGCTTCGGAGGGCCTTGCCGAGGGCAGCGAGGTCGTGGTCGTCCCATTCCACTGATCCCCATGCCGCCGCTCGATGCCCTCGCCGCCGTCCGCGCCGCCGCCCGCCAGGAGCAGTTCCTCGAGGTCGTCTCCGAGGAGGAGGCGCGGGCGCGGCTCGCCGCCGCCTTCCGCCCAGGCCCCCTCGGGGTGGAGACCGTGCCGCTCGCCGCCGCCCTCGGCCGGGTGCTCGCCGAGGACATCGTCGCCGCGACGGACGTTCCGCCCTTCGATCGTTCCGTGGTCGATGGCTTCGCCCTGCGCGCGGCCGACACGCTGAAGGCGAGCGAGACCTGTCCCGTCCGGCTTGCCCTCAATCCGGAGGTGATCGCCTGTGGCCATCCGCCTGCCCTTGCGGTGGACCCCGGCACCGCGACGGTGATCGCCACCGGGGGCATGCTTCCGCGCGGCGCGGATGCGGTGGTGATGGTGGAGCAGACCGAGGCCGTCGAGGAAGAGGACGCCGGGCCCGCGATCCTGATCCGCCGCCCCGTGGCGGCTGGCGCGAACGTGGGCGGGGCAGGCGGCGACATCGCGCGCGGCGAGACGGTGCTGCGCGCGCGCACGCGGCTCACCGCGCGCGAGCTCGGCATGCTCGCCGCCGTCGGCTGCGCCGAGGTGCCCGTGTTCCGTCGTCCGCGCGTCGCCGTGCTCTCCACCGGCGACGAGCTCCTCCCGCCCGGCGCGCCGCTTCGCCCGGCCGGGCTCTACGACAGCAACGGCACCATCGTCGCGGCGGCGGCGGAGGAAGCGGGCGCCGAGACGATCCGCTTCGGCATCGTACCGGACGACGCCGGTCTGCTCGCGGCCCGGCTCGCCGAGGCCCTCGCCGTCGCCGACATGGTTCTGCTCTCGGGCGGCACCTCAAAGGGGGCGGGCGATCTCTGCCACCGCGTCGCGACGGGGCTCGGCCGCGTTCTCTTCCACGGTGTTGCGCTGAAACCGGGCAAGCCGCTCTTTGCCGCCGAAGCGTCGGGCAAGCCGCTGATCGTGCTGCCCGGTTTCCCGACTTCGGCGGTGTTCACCTTCCACGCCTTCGTCGCACCGATGATCCGCGCCTTCGCGGGGCTGGCCGAGGCGGAGAGCGAGCGGGTGGAGGCGCGGCTTGCGGTGCGGCTTGCTTCCGAACTCGGCCGCACCGAATACGCCATGGTCTCTCTGGTGCCGGGCGAGGAGGGGCCCGTGGCCTATCCGCTGGCGAAAGGATCCGGTGCGGTGACGGCCTTCTCGCTCGCCGACGGCTTCTTCGCCATCCCTGCGCTCGCGGACGGGGTGGAGGCCGGCACGCCTATCACCGTGACGTTGCTCGGCCGCGGCGTGAAACCGGCCGATCTGGTCGTTATCGGCAGCCATTGCGTGGGGCTTGATCGGCTGATCGGTCTGCTCGCCGGGCGGGGGGTGACGGTGAAGGTGCTGAACGTCGGCTCGCAGGGCGGGCTTGCCGCTGCACGCCGCGGCGAGGCCGACCTCGCGCCGATGCACCTGCTTGATCCCGCCAGCGGGCGCTACAACGAGCCGTTCCTCCCACCCGGTGTCGCCCTCATTCCCGGCTGGACGCGGCTGCAGGGCATCGTCTTCCGCCATGGCGACTCCCGGTTCGAGGGCAGGACAGCGGAGGAGGCGCTGGCGGCGGCTCTTGCCGACCCGGGCTGCCTGATGGTGAACCGCAACGCGGGCTCTGGCACGCGGGTGCTGATCGATCGCCTGCTCGCGGGCGCCCGGCCCCCCGGCTACCTCAACCAGCCGAAGAGCCACAACGCGGTGGCGGCGGCGGTCGCGCAAGGGCGCGCCGATTGGGGGGTGGCGATCGCGCCGCTCGCCCGTGCCTACGGCCTGGGCTTCATCCCGCTGGCGGAGGAGCGCTACGACTTCGCCGTGCCGGAAGCCCGCCTGCACCGCGCCCCCGTCGCCCTGTTCCGCAGCGTTCTTGCTTCCGACGAGGGGCGCAGCGCCCTGCGTGCCCTCGGTTTCGACCCGGTCTCGTGAAGGTGGCCACGATGCGTCAGCTCGCTTTCGCTCTCGGCGCTCTCCTCTTCGCCGCTCCGGCCGTCGCCGACCTGCGCGGCCACGGCGGACCGGTGAAGGCGATCGCGGTCAGCGGCGACGGCACCCGCGTGGTCTCCGGCAGTTTCGACGCCTCGGCCATCCTGTGGTCGCCAGCGCGCCATGCGGCCGAGGCCGTGCTGCGCGGCCATGACGGGGCGGTGAACGCGATCGCCTTCGCCTCCGACGGTCGCTTCGTCACCGGCGGCGATGACGGGCGGATCCTGCTGTGGCGGGCGGACGGAACGGGCCCGGAACGGATCCTCGCCGGCCACGAGGCGAAGGTGACCGCGCTTGCCGTCTCGCCCGACGGCCGGTTCCTCGCCTCCGCCGCCTGGGACCGCACGGTCCGCGTGTGGGCGCTCGATCGCGATGCGCCGCCGCAGGTGCTCGAGGGCCACGCCGACAATGCCGTGAACGCCGTCGGCTGGCTGCCGGACGGCTCCGGCGTCGTCTCGGCGGGCTACGACGGCACGCTGAGGCTGTGGCCGCTGGACGGTTCGGCGCCGAAATCGCTGGCTGAGCTCGGCCTTCCCCTGAACGCTCTTGCCGTTCTGCCGGACGGCACGGTGGCGGTGGCCGGGGCGGAAGGCACGGTGAGCCTTGTCGCGCGCACTGGGCGGGGTCATCCGCCGCCTCGAGGGCGGGGCAGCCCCAATCATCACCCTTGCCGCAAATGCCGCCGGCACGCGCCTTGCCGCCGGCGGCATTCGGGGCTCGGTCGCGATCTGGTCGCTCCCCGAGGGGCGGCTGTTGCGCACCCTCTCCGGCCCCGGGCTTCCCGTCTGGGCGGTCGCCTTCGCCCCCGATGGTGTGCTGTGGACGGGCGGGACCGACCGCATGGTGCGGCGGTGGGACGTCGAGACCGGGGTGCATCTCGGCGCTGCGGGGCTGGCGGAGGTGGAGATCGCCTCCGACCATCCCGGGGCACGGGTGTTCCGCGCCTGCGCCGCCTGCCACACGCTGACAGGCGACTCCGCCAACCGGGCGGGGCCGACGCTTGCGCGCCTGTTCGGCCGCCGGATCGCGACGGTGCCGGACTACTCCTATTCCGAGGCGCTGCGCCGGATGGACATCGTCTGGACGCGCGAGACGGTCGCCGCCCTCTTCACCCTCGGCCCCTCCGCCTACACGCCGGGGACGAAGATGCCCGAACAGGTCGTGGGCAGCCGCGAGGACCTCGAGGCCCTGCTGGATTTCCTCGAGATCGCCACCGGCGGGTGAGCGATGCCGGCCACCTTGCTCGACAGGCTCTGGGAGGCGCATCGCGTCGCCCCCGCCGGGGCCGGGCGGGATGTGATCCACATCGACCGCATCCTGCTGCACGACCTGTCCGGCGCGCGTGCCCTCGCAGAGGTGGCGGAGAAGGGGTATGGCGTGGCCAATCCGGCCCTCGTCTTCGCCACCCCCGACCATGCCGTCTCCACCGCGCCCGGGCGGACCGCGGAGACCTTCCGCCCCGGCGCGCCGGGCGTCGCGCTGCTGCGCGAGGGGGCGAGGCGGCACGGCATCCGGCTGTTCGACCTTGGCGAGGACGGGCAGGGCATCGTGCACGTGATGGCGCCGGAGCTCGGCATCGCTCTGCCGGGGCTTTCCATCATCTGCGGCGACAGCCACACCTGCACCCAGGGCGGGCTCGGCGCTCTCGCCTTCGGGGTGGGCAGCACGGAACTCGCCCATGCTCTCGCCACCCAGACGCTGAGGCTCGCCAAGCCGCGGGCGATGCGCGTGCGCCTCGACGGTCGTTTTCCCAAGGGAACGACAGCGAAGGACGCGGTGCTCGCCGCGATCGGCCGTTTCGGTGCCGGCGCCGGAGCGGGATGCGCGATCGAATGGGCGGGGGAAGCGGTGCGCGCCCTTCCCGTCGAAGCCCGCCTTACGCTGTGCAACCTCTCGGTCGAGATGGGAGCACGGATCGGCTTCATCGCCCCCGACGAGACGGTGTTCGAGTGGCTCGCGGGCCGCGACTTCGCACCGCGCGGCGCGGCCTGGGACGCGGCCGTCGCCGCCTGGCGGTCCTTGCGCAGCGATGACGACGCCTGCTTCGACATCGACCTTGCGATGGAGGCGAGCGGGATCGCGCCGCAGGTGACTTGGGGCACGAGCCCCGAGCACGTGATCGCGGTCGACCAGCCCATCCCTTCGCCTGACTCGGCGCCGGACGCGGGGCGGCGCGAGGCCTGGGCAGCGGCTCTCGCCTACCAGGGGCTGCAGCCGGGCCGTCCGCTCGAGGGTCTTCCCATCGACTGGGTGTTCATCGGCTCCTGCACCAATGCGCGGCTGTCCGATCTGCGCGAGGCGGCGGCGATCGTCGCCGGGCGCACGGTCGCACCCCATGTCAGCGCCTGGGTGGTGCCAGGGAGCGAACGGGTGAAGCGGGCGGCGGAGGCCGAGGGGCTCGATCGCGTCTTCCGCTCCGCCGGCTTTTCCTGGCGCGAGCCGGGCTGTTCGCTCTGTGTGGCGGCGAACGGCGAGGCGGTGCCTCCGGGCGCGCGCTGCCTTTCCACCTCCAACCGCAACTTCGTCGGCCGCCAGGGCCGCGGCGCCCGCACCCATCTCGCTTCGCCCGCGACCGCCGCGGCTTCCGCGATCGCCGGGCGCATCGTCGACATCCGCAAGCCGTTCTGACGATGCAGCGTTTCGACCGCGTGACGGGGCCGGCCGCCCCCCTCCTTCGCCCCAACATCGACACCGACGTCATCATCCGCGCCGAACGCCTCGTCGGCACGCCGAAGGAGGAGATGGGGCGCTACGCCTTCGAGGCTTGGCGGTACCGCTCCGACGGGACGGAGGATCCCGGCTTCGTGCTCAACCGCCCGCCTTTCCGGTCCGCGCCGATCCTGCTTGCGGGGCCGAATTTCGGCTGCGGCTCAAGCCGCGAGGCGGCCGTGTGGGCGCTTGCCGGTATCGGTGTGCGCTGCGTGATCGCGCCCTCCGTCTCCGACATCTTCGCCGGCAACGCCCTGCAGAACGGCCTTCTGCCCGTCGTCCTGCCGGAGGAGACGGTGCGCGGCCTCGCCGCGCTGATCGAGGCCGACCCCGACCGCGCGCGCATCACGGTAGACCTTGAGGCCCAGACCGTGATCGGACCAGACGGCGCCGTCCATCCCTTCGCGATCGATCCCGATCGTCGCGAAGCGCTGCTCGCCGGTCTCGACGACATCGGGCTCACGCTCCGCCAAGCGGGGGCGATCGCGGCTTGGCAGGCGGAGGATCGGCGGCGCCGGCCCTGGGTCTGGCTCGAGGCGCTGACATGACACCGTTGTCATCTTCCGTCCGAACGGCGGCAAGGTCCGGCCGTCTACGAGTTGAGGCATTTGAGCGGTCGTCTTTCCCGGCGGACGATCGCGCGCAGCAGGGGCCGGCGGCCGTTCGACCTCCCAGCCGCCGGCCCATTTTCCTTTCCGCCTCCGGCGTGCCAGACTGATCGGGCAGGCGAGGATTAAGCAGGCGACCGTGCGACCGTGGGCATCGTCGAGAGGCTTCCGCGAGGGGACGACACGCTCTGGGCGGTGGTGGCCACGGTCGCCAAGACCGACCGGATCGCCGAAGTGTACCGCACGCGCGCGGCCGCGCTCGCCGACTGCGCTTGGCGCGTGCAGCAAGTCCGTGCCTACGAGCATCTGCTGATCCGCCAGCGCAAGCCGGTGCCGCACTACTCGGTCGCCCCGATCCGCCGCTCCGACATTCCCAAGCGCTGGCAGCCCCTGCCGGCGCTCGGCTTCCTGCTCTCCTCCGCCTAGCCGCCCGCTTCGCCGGCAGCGATCCACCACGCCGGGTAGGTGGTGCGCAGTCGTGCGGCGGCCAGCACCGCTTCCTCCGCCGTCGCCAACAGGGCAAAGGCGGTCGGGCCGGAGCCCGAGAGTCGGGCGAGCAAAGCCCCCGGCAGGGCGGAGAGGGCGTCGAGCACCTCGGCAAGGGGCGGACAGAGCGCGCGGGCGGCCGCTTCCAGCCCGTTGCGAAATCGAGCGAGATCTTTCGCCATCGCGATCGCATCCGGCCAGCCCTCCGGCAGATCGGCCGGCGGGTCGAACGGGCCCGCACGGGCGGCGAACACCGTCGCGGTCGCCAGCGGGATGCCGGGATTGGCAAGCAGAAGCCCGAAGCGCGGCAGGCGCGGGGCGGGGGCGAGAACCTCGCCGATGCCGCCCATCCGCACCGCGCGCGACCCGAGGCAGACCGGCACGTCGGCCCCGAGCGCAAGGGCGATCGCGGCGAGCCGCGGGTGATCGAGCCCAAGGCCCCAGAGCCGGTTCAAGGCCCTCAGCGTGGCGGCGGCATCCGCCGACCCCCCGCCGATCCCCGCGGCGACGGGCAGCCGCTTGTCGAGGGTGAGACGCGCGCCCGCAACGGTTCCCGTCGCCGCCGCGAGGGAGCGGGCGGCGCGCAGCACGAGATTGTCTTCCCCCGCTTCGAGGCCGCCGGCTGAACGGCCCGGTGATCGAAAGCGAAAGAGCCTCGGCCGGTTCGGCGCAGATGACGATCGCCGGCCTCGGCGAACACGACAAGCGAGTTCGAGGAGGTGGTAGCCGTCGGCGCGGCGACCGAGCACGTGCAGGAAGAGATTGACCTTGGCCCGCGCGGCCTCGACGACAGCGCCGCCGTCACCTTTCGACATGCTGATCCCGGCGTGGGGCGGAGCGTTCAGCGCGGTGTCGGCGCCGCACTCTCCGCCGCCACCGCGGCCGGCGGAAGCTTCAGGCCGTCGCGCAGCTTGGCCTCGATCTTCGGGATCTCCTCCGGCTCGGGGCCGAGAGCCAGCGCCCTCTGCCACTGGAACCGCGCCTCGACGTGCCGCCCGACCGACCAATAGGCGTCGCCGAGGTGATCGTTGATCACCGGGTCGCGCGGCAGGAGCTCGACGGCGCGCTCGAGCCAGCGCACGGCGCCGCGGTAGTCGCCCTGCCGGAACAGCACCCAACCGAGGGAGTTGACGATGTGCCCGTCATGCGGACGGAGCTCCACCGCGCGTTCCAGCATCCGTCGCGCCCGGGCGAGTTCGCGACCCTGATCGGCCCAGGAATAGCCGAGATAGTTGAGGACGTAGGGCTGGTCGGGGGAGAGTTCGAGGGCGCGCAGGAAGTCGGCCTCGGCGCGCGGCCAGTCCTTGGCGCGTTCGTGCGCGATCCCCCGCGCGTAATAGAGCACCCAGTGCCGCCGTTCCGGCGGGCCGAGGCGGGCGATCGCGGCGTCATAGGCTTCCACCGCCTCCCGAAATCGGCTCCGTCTGCGCAGGATGTCGCCCTTGCGGGCGAACGGTTCTGGGCGGCCCTCCTCGGCGCCGAGGGTGTCGAGCAACGACAGGGCCTCAGCCGTGCGGTCCAGCCGATCCAGCACGACGGCGAGGCGGATCCGGGCGAGCGGGCCATAGGGGCCCTCCCGGTCGACCGCGCGCAGCAACCCGGCCGCCGCCTCGAACCGTCGTTCCGCCTCCAGGATGTCGGCGATCAGGAGCTTCGCCGGCGGGAAGTCCGGCCGCAGCAGAAGCGCGACGCGCAGGAGCAGGAGGGCGAAGTCGGACGCCTCCTGCTGGCGCAAGGGAGAGGCAAGGGAGTAGAGCGCCTCGGCCATGCCATCGGCGGCCGAGGCGACGGCCCGGCGGTTCGGCGCCCGGGCGAGACGCGCCTCCGCCAGCGCCGCCTCCTCGTTGCCGGCCAGGGCGGAGGCGAGGATGCGCGCCGCGTCGGCCGTCCTGCCCTCGCGGCTCGCGAATCCGGCGATCAGTTCGGCCGTGCGCAGCGACGGCGAGCCTTCTGCCTCGGCGGCGCGGAAGAACCGCTCCGCCTCGCGCGGGCGGCCGGCGAGATCGGCGATGAGCCCCGCATGCAAGGCGTATACGGCCCGGAAGCGCGGGCCCTCCGCGAGGGGGCGAAGCGTGGCGAGCGCTTGGTCCCAGGCGTCGCGACCGGCCTGTGCCCAGGCGAGCAGGAGCGGCTGCAGCAACTGCCCCGCCCCCTCCCGCGGCAGCGCGCGCGCCCGCGTCTCCGCGAGGTCGAACCGGCCGGCCCGCACCTCGGAGGCGAGCACCACCAGGTTCGGCATCAGCGCCTGCGGCTGACGCTCGAGGATCCGGGCGGCGAGCGGCAAGGCGTCGCGACCGTCGGCGAGTTCGGCGGCGAAACTGCGCTGCAGGAGTTCGGCGTTGGCGGGGTCGGCGGCGAGGGCGGCCGAGAAGAAGCGCGCGGCCGCCTCCGTGTCCGCCTCGGAACTTGCGAAGCGTCCGGCAAGATAGGCGCCGAAGGCACCGGTGGGTCGAAACCGGGCCTCGCTTCCTCCCGTCGCGGGGCTGCCGGCGGGTGGCGAGGCGGACGCGCAGGCGGCGAGCAGGGCGAGGGGAGGGAGCGCGATCCGGCGCGGCAAACGGGCCAAAGGCATCGAGGGTCGTCTCAAAGGAAACCTGCCATGCCGTGAGGCTATCGCAGGGCGGCAGCCGATGCCATGAGGGCACGGCCTCACATCATCGCATAGGCCGGGCCGCCGCCGCCTTCCGGCGCCACCCAGGTGATGTTCTGGCGCGGGTCCTTGATGTCGCAGGTCTTGCAGTGAACGCAGTTGCCCGCGTTGATGACGAGGCGAGGCTGGCCTTGCTCGGCGCCGACGATCTCGTACACGCCGGCCGGGCAGTAGCGCGTCTCGGGGCTGCGGTAGCGCGCCCAGTTGTGGCTGATCGCAAGCCCTGGGTCGGCAAGCCGCAGATGCACGGGCTGGTCGTCCTCGTGCGCGACGTTGGCGAGGGCGACCGAGTTGAGCTTGGCGAAGGTGAGCGTGCCGTCCGGCTTCGGGTACGCGATCGGCTGGGCGCGCGCGGCGTCCTCGAGCGTGTCGTGGTCCGCGTGGTGGGAGAAGGTCCAGGGGGCCCGGCCGCGCAGCAGGTAGGTGTCGATGGCGGCGTAGGCGAGGCCGCCCCAGAGGCCGAAGCGGGCGAAGGCCGGGCGGATGTTGCGCGCGCGGCGAAGCTCCTTCCACACCCACGACCTTTCGAGAGCAGAAGGATACGACTGAAGAACGTCAGGGCGGTTCCCGGCAAGCGCCTCCGCCACCGCCTCGGCGGCCAGCATGCCCGACTTCATCGCCGTGTGCGTGCCCTTGATCTTCGGCACATTGAGGAAGCCCGCCGCACAGCCGATGATCGCCCCGCCTGGGAAGACGAGGCGGGGAACGGCCTGCAGACCGCCCTCGTTGAGAGCGCGCGCGCCGTAGGCGATGCGGCGGGCGCCTTCGAAATAGGGGCGGATCTTCGGGTGCAGCTTGAAGCGCTGCAGCTCGTCGTAGGGCGAAAGCCAGGGGTTGCGGTAGTCGAGCCCGATGACGAACCCGTAGGCCATCAGGTTGTCGCCGAAATGGTAGAGGAACGAACCGCCGTAGGTGTGCCGATCGAGCGGCCAGCCGACGGTGTGCAGGACGAGGCCGGGCTCGTGCTTCTCCTTCGGCACCTCCCACAGCTCCTTGAGCCCGATGGCGTAGGTCTGCGGGCTGCGTCCCTCGCGCAGGCCGAAGCGCGCCTCGAGCCCCTTGGTGAGGTGGCCGCGGCAGCCTTCCGCGAACAGGGTGTAGGTGGCACGCAGTTCGATCCCCGGCTGGTAGGACGGCTTGCGCGACCCGTCGCGGGCGATGCCCATGTCGCCGGTGGCGACCCCGATCACGCGCTCGCCCTCGTACAGCACCTCGGCGGCGGCGAAGCCGGCGTAGATCTCCACCCCGAGCGCCTCGGCTTGGGCGGCAAGCCAACGGCACACTTGGCCAAGGCTGACGATCCAGTTGCCCTCGTTGCGCATCTGCGGCGGCGTGGGCAGGGGAAAGGCGCGGCTTTCGGTGAGCAACAGGAAGCGGTCCTTGCGCGCCGGCGTGGTGATGGGCGCGCCAAGCGCGCGCCAATCGGGCAGGAGTTCATCGAGCGCGCGGGTCTCGATCACCGCACCCGAGAGGATGTGCGCGCCGACTTCGGCCCCTTTCTCCAGCACGCAGACGGACACGTCGCGGCCCATCTGGGCGGCCGCCTGCTTGAGACGGATGGCGGCGGCCAGACCTGCCGGCCCCGCGCCCACGATCACCACGTCGAACTCCATCCGCTCGCGCGTCATCGCCCGATCCCTGTTGCGCGCAGCCGACATAGGGCCATTCTGGGGGCTTGACGAGGGTCGGGGTCGCGATGGCGCGGGAGAGGACGGACCAGGAGGCGGAGACGCGGAGGGAGCTTCTGGGCGCTCTCGCCCTGCAGCTCGCCTGGGGGGCGGACGAGGCGCTGGACGAGGCGCCCTGCGATCGTTTCCGTCCGGCTCCTGGGCTTGCACCTGCGACGGCGCCGAAACCGGCGCCGAGCGAAGGGGCGCAGCGGCCGCCGGCGCCCTCCGTGGCTGTCGCCGCTCCCTTCGCCGCCCCCCTGCCGGGGCCGGTCGCCGAGGCCCAGCGCCTCGCTGCCTCGGCCGAGACGCTCGAGGCGTTGCGCGAGCTCTTCGCCGGCTTCGAGGGGTGCGCCCTACGCGAGACCGCGACCAACTTCGTCTTCGCCGACGGCTCGCCCGAGGCGCCGGTGATGCTGGTGGGCGAGGGGCCCGGCGCCGAGGAGGATCGCGAGGGGCTGCCGTTCGTCGGGCCGTCGGGTCGGCTCCTCGACCGCATGCTCGCCTCGATCGGGATCGCCCGCCGCGACGGAACGATCTACATCACCAACGTCTTGCCCTGGCGTCCGCCCGGCAACCGCAGCCCGACCGACGGCGAGATCGCGGTGTGCCTTCCGTTCCTCAAACGGCACATTGCGCTGGTGAAACCTAAAGTGCTCGTCCTCGCGGGCGGGGTGCCGGCGCGGGCGCTCCTCGGCGCGAGGGAGGGCATCACGCGCCTGCGCGGGCGTTGGCGCATGCTGGAGATCCCATCCCTCCTCGAGCCGATACCGACCCTGCCGACCCTGCATCCCGCCTATCTCTTGCGCAACCCGGGGGCGAAACGGGAGGCGTGGAGCGATCTCATTCTGTTGCGCCGCCGCCTCGATACGCTGTTGCCACAAATTGGGCGAAACTAAGGCACGCGAGGTTCGCGCCTTAGCGCATTGATCGCGCGTGCCTCATCTCGAACGTCGGGATTCGTCCCGCACATCGGCGTAGACGCTCTCCTCGCCCCTCGGTTAACGCGGTGACGCTATGCAGGGGACGGACCACGCCGGGCTGCGCGGGCGCACCGCGCGGCTGATCCTTGGGGCGGCTCTGTTTGCCATCGCCGGCGGGCCACCTGCCGCCCGCGCGGAGGAACAAATGGCCCTCGTCGTCCCGCGCCCGCATGGCGGCCCCGGGGGGCTGCCGGCGGTGCTGGCGCCGAGCGACGCCGCCGCCTATCGGCGGATCTTCTCGGCCCAGGCGCAGGGGCGGTTCGCCCAGGCGGATGCCGACATCGCGAGGCTGAACGATCGGCTCCTGGTCGGCCATGTTCTTGCCGATCGCCTGCTCGGGCCGCACTGGCGCGCACGTCCCGACGAGCTCTCCGCCTGGCTTTCGGCGTATGCCGACCATCCCGACGCGCCGCGCATCCATCGCCTGCTTCGGGCGCGCAGCCCGCGCGGCGCCGCGCTGCCGCCCGAGCCGGAGGAGCCGCTTCTGCCGAGCGCAGACACGGCGGCCGACGAAGGGCAACCGCCTCGCCCCTTCCTCCGCAACGCCGCCCTCGATCGCGCGATCCGGGCCCATCTGCGCAACGACGACGCCGGCTCCGCCCTCGCCCTGCTGCGGCGCGAGCGGGGACTGGACGCCGCCTATGCCGCGAGCCTTGGCGCCGAGATCGCCTTGGGGCTGTTCCTGCGCAACCGGGACGCCGAGGCGCTTTCCGTGGTGCGCGACTTCTCCCGCGGTGCGGGGATGGAGGTGGCCGATCTCGCCTGGGCGGGCGGGCTTGCCGCCTGGCGGCTCGGCCGCTTCGAGGAGGCCCGGCGGCAGTTCGAGCGGGCTGCCCGCGCCCCCATCGGCTCGTCCGCGCGCCGCGCCGCGGCGGCGTTCTGGGCGGCGCGAACCGCGCTGCGCCTGCGCGACCATCGCTCCTACGTGCCCTGGCTGCTCGAGGCCGCGCAGTCGACACGCAGCTTCTACGGCCTGCTTGCGCGTCGCGCGCTCGGGCTTCCCTCCGGCTTCGCCTGGGAACGCGAGATCGTGGGCGAGAACGAGGTCGCCGTGCTCGCCGAGACCGCGCAGGGCCTGCGCGCGCTCGCCCTGCTCCAGGTCGGGCAGGCCGAGCGGGCCGAGGGCGAGCTTCGCCGTCTCGCCGCCGCCGCGCCGGACAACGCGGCTCTCGCCCGCGCCATCCTGGTCGTGGCGAGCCAGTCCGGCATGGCCGATCTCGCCATGCGCATCGCTCCTCTCGTTGAGAGCCGCGACGGCCGTCCGCGCGACTACGCTCTGTTTCCGCTTCCCCCGTGGCGTCCCGACGAGGCGGCGGCAGACCCTGCCCTCCTCCTCGCGATCGCGCGCGTCGAGAGCAACTTCAACGCCGGGGCCGTGAGCCCCGCCGGTGCGCGCGGCGTGCTGCAGATCATGCCGCTGACGGCGAGCTACGTCGCCGGCCAGCCGGAGCTGGCCGGACGGGCGCGGCACCGGCTGCACGAGCTCGAACTCAATCTCGACATCGGCAGCCGCTACATTGCGTATCTCGCGCGCCATCCGGAGGTGGACGGCGATCTCCTGCGGCTTCTCATCGCGTACAACGCCGGGCCCGGCTCGCTTGCGCGCATGATCCAGTCGATGGTGCATCGGAACGATCCGCTGCTCTTCCTGGAGACCATCCCCGTGCACGAGACGCGGGCCTATGTGCAGCGCGTGCTCGCCTATTCCTGGATCTACGCGAGCCGGCTTCGCCGCCCTGCGCCGTCTCTCGATGCTCTCGCCTCGGGGCGCTTCCCAAGCTATGCTCACGCCGAGGAAAGGACGGCGGGCGGCTTGGGGCGGCTTGGGCGGCAACACGGCTGGCGATCGGCGCCGCTTCAACTGAGGGGTCGCCTCGACGCCGGCGTGGCAAGGATCGTGCGATGGCGCGGATCGACGAGACGCGACCCTTCATTCCGGTAAACATCGCGGTGCTCACCGTCTCCGACACGCGGTCGCTCGCCACCGACCGCTCCGGTGACACCTTGGTCGAACGGATCGCCAGCGCGGGCCACCGTGTGGTGGCGCGCGAGATCGTGCGCGACGAGGCCGACGCCATCGAGGCGGTGCTTCGGCGCTGGATCGCCGACCCCGCGATCGACGTCGTCATCAGCACCGGCGGGACCGGCATCACCGGCCGCGACGTCACGCCGGAGGCCTTCGCGCGCGTGATCGAGAAGCCGATCGACGGCTTCGGCGAACTGTTCCGCATGCTGAGCTACCAGAAGATCGGCACCTCGACGATCCAGTCGCGCGCTCTCGGCGGCGTTGCCGCAGGCACGTATCTGTTCGCCTTGCCCGGTTCGCCTTCCGCCTGCCGCGATGCCTGGGACGAGATCCTGCGGTTCCAGCTCGACAACCGCCACCGCCCGTGCAACCTGGTCGAGCTGATGCCGCGTCTGAAGGAGCACCTGCCGGCAGCGGAATGATCCTGTACCGGACGGTCGCTCAGTAGAGCCGGGCGAGCAGCCGCGGCGGGACTCCGGCGAACCACAGGCCCAGGATGGCGAGGTTGCGCGCGCTGCGGCGGAGATAGCCGTCGCGGCGATAGCGTTCCGCGCTCGTCACGGCATCGGCGTCGAGTCCGACAAGTCGGCGACGCCCGATGCGACGGACGAGGTCGACATCTTCCATCAGCGGAAGCGGGCGGATGCCGCCGACCGCACGCAGGAGTGCCTGCGGGACGAGAAGTCCCTGGTCGCCGTAGGGCAGGCCAAGCACCCGGCAGCGCCAGGCCACCGCGCGCTCGAGCCGCCGCGCGGCCCGCGCCTCGTCGTCGAGGCGGAAGCGGAAATACCCTGCGCGGCCCGGCGGCCCGCCCATGTGGCGCGCGACCGCCTCGGCCCAGCCCGGGGCGAGACGCGTATCGGCATGCAGGAGGAGAAGCCATGCCGCCCGCGCCTCGGCCACCCCGGCGGCGAGCTGGCTGCCGCGTCCGCGGGGTGCCGGGACGACGCGGCAGCCGAAGTCGCGCGCGATCGCCGCCGTGTCGTCGCTGGAACCGCCGTCGGCGACGATGATCTCGCGGGGGACACGCCGCGATCGACGCCAAGGTCCCGGGCAAGGTCAAGGCGGCGTTCAGGGTCGGGATCACCACGGTGAGGTCCACGGCCCAAGCCTGCCAGGGAGAAGAGCGCCATGCGACCCTGCCTGCGCCGGGCAATGTTCCTGTTTTGTTCTTGACCGGATCGCGCCCGGCCGCCACACTTGCGGCAGGGTATTGCGGGGAGGGGAGAGATGGACGGGTTTGTCGGCGTTCCTCCGCAGGCGCGGGCGCGCAAGGGGCGCGGCGCGATCTCGAGCCCGGCCTGCCGCTACGACCGTTTCGTCGCCGTCGCCGTCGACGACGGGTGGGGGACGTTGGAGGGGGACCTCTGCGACCCGCCGCCTTTGCGGACGACCCTGACGCGCGATCGGTCGCGCAGCGTGATCGCATGGAACGACAGCCCCGACATCGGATTCGACCGCGCGGTGAACCCCTATCGCGGCTGCGAGCACGGCTGCATCTATTGCTACGCGCGCCCGTCGCATGCCTGGCTCGGCCTGTCTCCCGGGCTCGACTTCGAGACGAAGCTCCTCTTCAAGCCCGACGCACCCGCGTTGCTGGCGCGCGAGCTCTCCCGTCCCGGCTATGTGCCGCGGCCGATCGCGCTCGGCTCGAACACCGATCCCTACCAGCCGGTGGAACGGCGGCTTCGCATCACGCGCGCCATCCTCGAGGTCCTGCTCGAGGCCCGCCACCCCTGCACCATCGTCACCAAGTCCGCCCTCGTGCTGCGCGACCTCGACCTGCTCGCGGAGATGGCGCGGCTTCGGCTGGTGCGGGTGCATCTCTCGGTCACCACGCTGGACCGCCGGCTCGCCCGGCTGATGGAACCCCGCGCAGCCGCCCCGGCGCGGCGACTGCAGGCCATCGCCGACCTCGCGGCGGCTGGTGTGCCGGCGGGCGTGCTCGCCGCACCGATGATCCCGGGGCTGAACGATGCGGAACTCGAGAGCATTCTCGAGGCCGCCTCCCGCGCCGGGGCAACCTCCGCCGCCTATGTGCTGCTCCGCCTGCCGAACGAGCTCCGCGAGCTCTTCAGCGAGTGGCTGCAGGCGCACTATCCTGAGCGCGCGGCGCGCGTGCTTGCGCTCATCCGCGACACTCGCGCCGGCAGGCTGAACGATCCGCGCTTCGGCACGCGGTTCTCGGGCGAAGGCGCCTACGCGGCGACGCTCGCGCGCCGATTCGAGATCGCGGCGCGACGGCTTGGCCTCGCCGGTCCCCGGCAGGGGCTCGACTGCTCGCGCTTCGCGCCACCCCGCCGGCGGGCCAGGCTGCGGGCGAGCGCCAGCTCGCCCTGCTCTGACCCGCTGTCCTCGCTCTCCCGCCCCCCGTGTCGGCGCTTGGCCGGGGGCGCGTCAGATCGTCAGCGTGCCGGCCCTGGCGGCGTCGTAACGTTCGGCGATCTTTCCCCAATCGAGGACGTTCCACCAGTTGCGGACGTACTCCGCCCGGCGGTTCTGGTAGCGGAGGTAGTAGGCGTGCTCCCAGACGTCGTTGCCCATCAGCACGCGGTTGCCGTCCATCAGGGGGTTGTCCTGGTTCGGCTTCTGCACGATCGCGAGCCTGCCCTCGCGCGAGACGGTGACGAAGGCCCAGCCGGAGCCGAACAGGGTGTTCGAGGCGCGCTCGAACTGTTCCTTGAAGGCATCGAAACTGCCGAAGTCGCGGGCGATCGCGGCGGCGAGTTCGCCGGTCGGTTCGCCGCCCCTGCCGCCCATGATCAGCCAGTACATCGAGTGGTTGGCGTGGCCGCCGCCATTGTTGCGGATCGCGGTCCGCACCGAGTTCCGGCATCTCCGAAAGCTTCATCAGGATCTGGTCGAGCGGCATCTGCGCGATCGCGCTGTGGTCGGCGACAGCGGCGTTGAGGTTGTTCACCTGGGCGCCGTGATGGAAGCGCCAGTGGATCTCCATCGTCCGCGCGTCGATGGCCGCCTCGTTGGCGTCGAAGGCATAGGGAAGCGGGGGCAGGACGAATGGGCCCTGGGCCTGGCCCACGGCGATGCGGGCGGAGGGAGCGAGCGCGGCGGCGGCAAGACCGAGGCCGAGCCGGACAGTGGTGCGGCGTGTGAGCGTCATGTGGCGTTGTCTCCCGAACGACGTGTTGTGACTGCCCCATTTGTAGCACCGGGCGCGTGCGCTGTCCGCCGGGGTCTGTCTCGCCTTCACGAAAGCCGGAACGCACGCGTCCGTGATCAACGGGCTCGCCGGGCGATCCTTATCGTTGCGAGAGCCGGGAAGAAGCCCCTGCGCTGCGTGTGCACAGACCGCGAAGGCTCGCGCGCGGAGAGGTCGGCCAACGAAGGAGGATCGTCATGGCAGACGCCATCGCCCGGGAAGGGGCGACCCCTCTCGACATCGCGCCCACAATCCGGCGGATCACCATCGCAGACCTGCGCGAGGCGCTTGCGCGCGGGTGGGACGACTTCCGCGCGACCCCGACCCAGCTCCTCTTCCTCGGTCTTCTCTATCCGGTCGTCGGCTTCGTCGCCGCCCGTTTCGCCACCGGGGAACTGCTGCCGCTTCTGTTCCCGCTTCTCGCCGGCCTGTCGCTGATGGGGCCCGTGGTCGCTCTCGGGCTCTACGAGATCAGCCGCCGACGCGAACGAGGCGAACCGGTCTCGCTGCTGACGGCCTTCGCCGCCCTCCGCTCGCCCGCCCTCGGGTCGATCCTCGTGCTGGGCGCGGTTCTGTTCGCCATCTTCCTCGCTTGGCTTGTCTCCGCCCGGCTCATCTATCTCGCTACCCTCGGCGACGGGCCCCACGGCGAGACGATCGGCTCCCTTCTCTCTGCCGCTATCTCCACTCCAGAAGGCTGGCAGCTGATCCTGATCGGCAACGGCGTCGGCTTCCTCTACGCGGCCCTCGTGCTGAGCCTGACCGTGGTCTCCTTCCCGCTGCTGCTCGATCACCCGACCGACCCGTGGACCGCGATGCGGATCTCCTTCGCCGCGGTGATGCGCAACCCCGTGCCGATGGCGCTGTGGGGCCTGATCGTCGCCGCCCTGCTCGTGCTTGGCGCGCTTCCCCTGCTTATCGGGCTGGCTGTGGTGCTGCCCGTTCTCGGCCACGCCACGTGGCACCTCTACCGCCGCGTCGTGTCGTGGTGAGCCCGGCCGGCCAGGTCGCCGTGAAGACGCAGGCCGGCGCTCCCGTGGCTTGGCATGCCATCTCCGCGACCGCCGCGTCGGGATGGACCAGCGCACGGAAGAGGCCCTCGAAGGTGGCCGCGAAGTAGCGGCAGGCGGGCCTCTCGGAGCGCAGGCTGCGGCCGACCGGGCCGTCGGCGATGATGAAGGCGAGGGGGGGCCCGCGCTCCACCCGAAAACGGCCCGACCCGGCGAAGGTCCAGGCGTGGCGGGCGATCGCGCGTGCCAACACGCGGGCCGCAAGCGCGGGCGGCAGGACACGAAGCAGCCCCTGCACGGGGCGCGGGATGCGATGGGCGAGCAGGTAGCGCGCGGTGCGTTCGCCGGCGTCCTGCGACACCGTCTCGACGACCGCCGCCGGCAGCAGGCTTCGCGCTGCACGGTGCAGGGAGACGACGTCCTTCTCCTCGACCATCGCCTTCGGCGGGTCCCGGAGGAAGTGGGTCAGACCCGCCTCGGCGAAAACGCCGCGAGCGACCTCCTCGCCGCACTGCGCCTGCAACGCCTCGGCGAGACGGGTGATCGCATTCGGGCCGATCCGTCCTGCCTTGGAGGGTGTGCGATCGTCGGTCGTGCCGGGACTGCCGCCGTCCATCTCGGTCTCAGGCGCTGGGGCGTTTCTCCGCGCTGTCCGCACCGCTGGTTCCCGCCGCCGCAGGGCTTGACCAACTCGATCCGCTTGATGGGCTTCGGCGCGTCGGAGCCGACCGCAGCCTCCGGTCGCAGGGATTCTTCCAACTGTTCGGTGCCACCCCCGCACATCTTGATCATCTCGGCGGGGCGCGCCGTGCCGCCCTTCGGCTTGCGCCGGTGCACCGTCTTCCACATCGCGTTCGGCGGTGCGGCATCCGGCAGCGCCTCCAGCTTGCGCGAGAGGTCGAAGCCCCATTTCAGGCGGTCCTTCGTCTGCGGGCCCCAGTAGCCGAACTTGCCCAGATCGTAGAACTTCCTCTGGAAGGCCGACTTCATGTAGGCCTTCAGGCAGCCCATCAGGTAGCGCCGCTTCAGCCGATCCCGCGTCCACGGGTAGCGCAGGAAGGTCTTGCGCATGTAGAAGCGGCGGTAGTTGTGCATCGTGCGGTCGAGCAGGGTGCCGCGATCCATCGCATCGGGCTTCATGATCGGAGTGACGAAGTTGTACTTCTCGAAGTCGAACACCTCGACCTTGTCGCCGAGCTCCTTGAAGAGGTCGCTGAACGGCCAGGGCGTGTACATCGCCCAGTTCGCCATGTCCGGGTCCCAGTCGACGGCCATCCGGTAGGTCTCTTCCAGCGTCTCGACCGTCTCGTTCTCGAGGCCGACGATAAATTGCGCTTCCGAGACGATCCCGTTCTTGCGCAACAGTTCGATCGCCTTCTTGTTCTGCGCGACCGTGGTTTCCTTGTTGAAGCGGTCGAGCTTGAGCTGCGCGGCGGCCTCGGTGCCGAGGCTGACGTGGATCAGCCCGGCCTTGCGGTACATCGGCAGCAGGTCCTCGTCGCGGAGGATGTCGGTGACGCGCGTATTGATGCCCCAGAGCACGGGAAGCCGGCGCGCGATGAGCTCCTCGCAGAAGGCGACGAACTTCTTCCTGTTGATCGTCGGCTCCTCGTCGGCGAGGATGAAGAAGCCGACCGCGTGCTCCTTCACCAGCTGTTCGATCTCGTCCACCACCAGCTTCGGGTCGCGGATCCGGTAGTCGCGCCAGAACTTCCATTGGCTGCAGAAGGTGCAGGTGAACGGGCAACCGCGGGCGAAGTTCGGAATCGCGACGCGCGTGTTCATCGGGATGTAGATGTACTTCTTCCAGTCCAGGATCGCCCAGTCCGGCCGGATCCGGTCGATGTCGGCAATCGGCGGCTCGGCCGGCGTGGCGACGACGCGGTCATCCTGCCGATAGGCGATGCCGCGCACCGTGTGGCGTGCGTCCGGCCAGCGCCCCTCGTCGACCGTGCGCACGAGGTTGAGCATCACCTCCTCGCCCTCGCCGCGCACCACGGCATCGATCCACGGCGCCTCCGTCAGCACCTGCGCGTAGAGGAACGTGCCGTGGATGCCGCCGAGCACCGTCACCACGTCGGGGTCCACTTCCTTTGCGATCTGCAGCGTGCGTTCGGCGCGGTAGATCGAGGGGGTGATCGCGGTCGCCCCGACGATGTCGGGGGCGAGGTCGCGCAGCCGTTCGCGCAGCTGCTCCTCGGAGAGATCGTCCGTCATCGCATCGATGAAGACGATGTCGGAGTAGCCGTTCGCCTTGAGATAGCCGGCGAGGTAGGCGACCCAGGCCGGCGGCCAGTTGCCGGCAATCTCGGCACCGCCGGAGTGGTAGTTCGGATGGATGAGAACGATACGCATGCGGTTCACCCCTCCGCCGGTCCGCCGGTAGGCAGAACCGTAAGCGAAACGCGCCGATCCCGCCTTGCGGTGGATCAAGGAGGTGTCGGACGCGGGAGGCCGCCCCGACCGTTGGCGGGCGGCGCACCGCGCTGGGGGCGGTGCGGGGCGCGCGCGGGGAGAGGCTCAGGCCGCGGCGGAGGGGCCGAGCTTCGCCGTTCCTGCCGGCAACGGCTTGCCCAGCTGCGCTGGCGCGGCGGTGACGGCAGGCATCGACCATCCCTCGGGCATGGGGCGATGCTGCGTCTTCCACTTGAGCCAGACCCCATAGGCGGCCAGCAGGCTCAGAGCGCCGGCAAGATCGAGCAGGCCCACACCGAGCGCTTCGCCGGCGACCGCGTAGGCGAGCGTGAGCTTCAGGCCGAGGAAGACGAGCCCGCCGATCATCAGCGGGGGCACCACGTCGCCGATGACGACGAGCGAGGGGTGGAGCGGCGGACGCGGGTCGGGCAGGCCGGCCGCTGCGATCGCGCGTTCCGCGAGGAGGATCTTGCGGCGCCGCGCATAGGCGAACCAGACGATGGCGGCGGCGAGGAAGAGAAGGGGAGGGCCGATCAGGTTCTGCATGCTGTCCTCCGTCGCTCGGCGACATTCGGCCGCCGAGGCAAGCATGCTGCCGCGGAGAGCCCGGGCCGGGTCAACAGGAAACTGGTCAGCGCGCCGCCCGGGCGAGCAGGGTGCGCGGCATGCGGTCGCGCCGTTCCAGCCGGTCGTAGAGGGAGACGAGCCAGGCGACGCGCGCGTCGAATCCCCGCGCGGGCGCTGCCGCCGGCGAGGCCGCTGCCGCCGCCTCCACCAGATCCCGCGTGGCATCGAGCGGTGGCGCGCGCAGATGGGTCAGGGGCCAGAACGCGCTCCTTGCCCTGGCGGCGGCGAGCAGCATCACCTTGCGCGACTTCGGAACCACCGCACGGGCGGAGACCGAGTCGTAGCCGTGCCGTTCCACGGCACGACCGATCTCGGCGTAGATCAGCCGCGCCGCGCCGATCCCGGCCCGGCAGTTCGCCGGCAGCCGCGCGATCCCTGCCTCGGCGCGCAGGTAGAGGCGCTCGGCCTCGGCGAGCAGCCGCGCCACCACCCGCCCCAGCGCGGGCGTGAAGCGCGGCGCGGCCAGGAAGGCATCGGCGTCGATCCCCTCCTCGGCGAGCCAATCCAGAGGCAGGTAAAGGCGCCCGGCCCGCGCATCCTCGCCGACGTCGCGCGCGATGTTGGTCAGCTGCATCGCGACCCCGAGGTCGCAGGCGCGGGCGAGCACATCCGGATCGCGCTGGTCCATCAGCAGCGCCATGATGGCTCCCACCGACGCCGCGACTCGCGCAGCGTAGGCGAGCAGCCCGGCGAGATCGGGATAGCGCCGCGCCTCGGCATCCCAGGCGAAGCCTTCGAGCAGGGCTTCCGGCAGGGCGCGCGGAATGCCGAAGCGCCAGACCGCTTCGGCGAAGGCGCGATCGGCCGAGATCGGCAACGGCCGTCCCGCATAGGCGCGATCGAGCCGCTCGCGCAACCGAGCAAGCGCGGCGAGCCGTCCCTCCCCGAGATCGATCGCGTCGTCGGCGAGGCGGCAGAAAGCGTAGATGGCGCAGGCCGGGTCGCGCACGCGCGACGGCAGGAGGAGTGACGCGGCGAAGAAGCTTTTCGAGCCGCTGCGGAGCAACGCGCGACAATTCGCGTGGTCGGCCCAGGTGGGAAGATCAGCGGAAGCGGGCGGCATCGGGCACCACCGTGTCGAGCACGCGGGCTGAGGAGAGGACGCCGGGCACGCCCGCTCCCGGGTGCGTGCCGGCCCCGACGAGATAGAGCCCCGCCAGCTCCTCGCTTTCGTTGTGGGGACGAAACCAAGCGCTCTGGGTGAGGATCGGCTCGAGCCCGAAGCCGGCGCCGCGCGGGGAGAGGAGGTCGCGCTCGAAGTCGCTTGGCGTTGCGACGTGCGAGACGACGATCTCGGATGACAGCCCGGGCAGCAGCGTCTCCTCGAGGTAGCGCGCGATCCGCGCGCGGAAGGGCTCGGCCTCCCGCGCCCAGTCCGTTCCCGACGCGAGGTTCGGCACCGGGGCAAGCGCGTAGAAGGTGTCGCAGCCGGGAGGCGCCAGGGTGGGGTCGGCCGCGGTCGGCCGGTGCAGGTAGAGGGAGAAATCGGTTGCCAAAACCTTGCGGCGGAAGATGTCGCGCAGGTGCTCCTCGTAGCGCGGCCCGATCATGATCGTGTGGTGGCCGACCGTCTCGTAGCGCCGACGGGTGCCGAAGTACCAGACGAACAGGCCGTTCGAGTACCGGGCGCGGGCAAGCCGGCGGTCGGTCCAGCGCCGGCGCGGCAGGTGCGCGAGCAGCCGGCCGTAGGTGAAGGCCGAGTTGGCGTTGGAGACGACGAGGTCGGCCGGGATCGTCTCGCCGTCAACCAGCCGCACCCCGCGCGCGCGCCCGGCTTCCGCCTCGATGCGTACCACCTCGGCGCGGTAGCGGATCGTTCCCCCGACGCGATCGATCAGGCCGGCGAGGCCGCGCACCAGGGCCCCGGTCCCGCCCATGGCGAAATGCACGCCCCAGCGCGCTTCCAGCGCCGGGATCAGGCAGTAGACGGAACTCGCCGCCAGCGGGTTGCCGCCGATCAGCAGCGGGTGGAAGGAAAAGACGATGCGCAGCTTCGGATCGCGGATGTGGTCGGAGACCACAGAATAGACGCTTCGCCAGGCGCGCAGCCGGATCAGGTCCGGCGCCACGCGCAGCATGTCGGAGAGCCTGCCGAAGGGGACGTGGCCCAAGCCCTCGAAGCCGATGCGACAGGTCTCCTCGGAGAGGCGCATGTAGCGTTGCCAGCCAGGAACGTCGTCGGGCGAGAAGCGCGCAACCTCGGCGCGCATCGCCGCCTCGTCGCCCGAGTAGGTGAAGATTGCGCCGTCGTGGAAGCGGATGCGGTAGAAGGGATCGCAGGGGACGAGCCGCACGTCGTCGGCGAGCCGCCGGCCGGCGAGCGCCCAGAGTTCCTCAAGCAGGAAAGGGGCCGTGATGATGGTCGGCCCCGCGTCGAAGGTGAAGCCGTCGCGCCGGAAGACCCGCGCCCGGCCGCCTGGGCGGTCGAGCCGCTCCAGCACCGTCACGCGGAAGCCGCGCGCACCGAGGCGCACCGCCGCGGCGAGCCCGCCGAAACCGGCCCCGATGACGACCGCGTGCGGCCGCCGATCCTCGGCGACGGCAGGCGCAGGGCGGAGGGGGGCTTCGGTCAGCACGATGCGCTCGCCCTCATGGCGACACGGGCTCCATCGCGGCCTCGGCGATGAGATCGGCGAAGAGAGCGGGCCGCTCTTCGTGCGCGAGGTGGCCCAAGCCGGGCAGACGGACGATGCGGGCGCCGGGCACCAGGGCGCGCACCCGATCGGCATCACCCGGCGGCACGGTGCGGTCGTTCTCGCCCACGACCAGCAGGAGGTCAGGGCGAAGCCGGGGCAGGTCGCGCGTCAGCGCATGCAGGTCCCAGGCCGCCATCATCCCGAGGGCGGCGGCGACGTGGCCGGGCCGGCGAAACAGGCGCGTGTAGAACTCGAGCGACTCGCGGCCGATCTCCGACCCCGTCCCGCGCAACACGCGCTCGACCGTGCCGCGATCCGCCGCCTGCCAGGAAAGCAACCAGGGCACGACGGGCAGGCTCACCAGGAAGCGGGCGAGATCGGAGAACCACGAAAGATCGCCTGGGCCGTTGCGGATCGGCACGATAGCGCCGTTGATGGAGACGATCGCGCGCGGATCGAGGCGATCGTCGAGCGCGGCGCGGCAGGCAATCGCCGCCCCGGCGGAGTGCCCCGCGACCAGGATCGGGCGCAGTCCAAGCGCGCGCATCAGATCGCCCACCCCGCGCGCCATGCCGGGCAGGGTGAGGAGCGCCTCGGGCGGTTCGTCGGTGAAGCCGTGTCCCGGCAGATCGGGGGCGACGACGGTGAAGCGCCGCGCGAGCGGCGGCAGCACGCGCGCCCAGGAGTGCGTCGCTGCCCCCGTGCCATGAAGCAGCAGCACGCAGGGGCCCTCGCCCGTCACCTGGACGTGCCAGACGATGCCCGAGGCCGGAATGAAGCGGCTCGTCTCCCGGTTCGGCCAGTCGCGGCCGTCATGTGCCCAGTCGGGGCGGCGGCTCACGGCGACGCCTCCATTTCCGCCCGCACCGCGCGGGAAAGCCTCGCGGCGTCGGCGTAGGGAAGGGCGAGGTAGCGGGCCCCCATTTCGGCCGCGATCCGTTGCGCGCTGGGCTGCGGCCGGGGCGCGGTGTCGATCAGGATCGCCGCCAGCCCCTGGGCGCGAAGCTGCCGCGCCGCGGCGAGCGCGTCTGCCTCGGCTCTCGGCCGCCCCGGCGTGCCGTCGCGCGCGACATTGGCGCGCCCGTCCGTCAGCAGGACGGCGATCGGCGTGCGCCCGCGCCGCGCCACCTGCGCGGCGAGCGTGCCGACGAGCTCCAGGGCTGCGGCAAGCGGCGTGCCTCCGCCGCCGGGCAAGCCAGCGAGGGCGCGGCGCGCGCGAGCCAAAGCATTGGTCGGCGGCAGCACGATCTCTGCGCTACGGCCGCGGAAGGCGATGAGGGCGACGGTGTCGCGGCGCACGTAGCAGTCGGAGAGCAGGATCTCCACCGCCCCCTTCGCCTCGGCGAGCCGGGCAAGCGCCGTCGAGCCCGAGGCATCGACGGCGAAGATCGCGGTGCGCTCCGTTGGCGCGCGGAAGCGAACCAGCCGGATGTCTTCGCGGCGGACGATGACGCGCGGCGCGGCAAGAGCGAACGGCCCTTCGGCGCGGCGCAGGCGCTGCCACGGTGCCGCGGCGCGGATGGTTTCGACGAGAGCGAGGCGTTCGCCCGGGCGAAGGGCGCCGGGGCGCACCCCCGAGGGCCGGCCGCGGCGGCGCGATTTCTGCCCGGTACCGAAACGACCGAGGGAACGTACGCCACGTTGCAGGCGAAGGCCTGGGTCGAGCTTCGCAAGCAGATCGGGCGGGATCGCCGCCCTGGCCGCCTCCAGCACGAGATCCTCCAGCGGGCGCGGATCGTTCTCGGTTGCAGCGTCAGCCTCGGGCGGCGGCGGCGCCTCCTCCGCGTCTTCGTTCTGCGGCGTCTGCGGCGGGGCGGGCAGACGGGTGGCGCGCGGGGCGAGCACGAGCCGGGCGGCAAGGGCGATGTCGTCCGCGCCGGGTGCACCACGCCCGGCGAGGGCGGCAGCGGCGCGGGCGACGGCGAGCGCGTGCAGGGGGGCGCGCAACGTGTCGATCCCCAAGGCGAGGGCAGCCGAGACCAAGGCGGCGATCGCACGCTCGTCGGCCCTGAGCCGCGGCAGGAGGGCGCGCGCCGCATCGAGGTCCGTCTCCTCCAGCCGCATGGGCAGGACGGTCTCGTCGAGCGCCAGGTGGATGGCGAGACGATCGGCGAGCGCGCGGGGCACGACCTCCTCTTCGGCCAGGCCCTCGTCGAGGGCGACGACACCGAACCGCGCCGGCAGACGTCGCGCCAGGCCGTCGCGCTCGAGCACCACTTCGCCCTCGTCGATCGCGCGCGCGATCCGCGCCGCCGTGCCGGGTTCGAGACGTTCCGCCATCGCGAGGATGATCGCGCCCCCGTCGCACTCGGCCAGCACGCCGCGCTCGGCGACCGCACGGCCGGCGGCGAGGGTGGCGGCGAGATCGAGCCCCCCCAGGAGACGGCTGTCGGGGATGCCGACGGGCACGCGGCGCAACGGGCGATCCTCGGGCCAGAGGCGGCGCAGGAGGGCGAGCCAGGCATCGCGCGCCGGGCCGGGCCGGGCGCGCAGCAGCACGCCGCAGCCGGTTGGGTCGAGCGCGAAAAGGCGGGCGGCCATCGCGGCATCGGCAGCGGGAGAGGGGAGCCCCGCCTCCGCCATGGTCAGCCTCCGAACACTTCGGCCAGCGCCCGCTCGACCCGCGTGGTGGAGGCGGTTTCGTCGAGGGGGTTGCGGCGCAGGCGGTGGCGAAGCGCGGACGGGGCAAGCGTGCGCAAGTGGCGGTCCGCGACCGCGCTTTCGCCCTCGAAGGCGGCGAGCGCGCGGGCCGCACGCATGAGCGTCAGTTCGCCGCGCAGCCCGTCCGTGCCGAGGGCGAGGCAGAGCCGGGCGGCGCGATCGAGCGCGGCATCCGGCACCGCGACCTTGCCCAGCCGATTGCGGGCCGAAACGATCTGGCGGCGCAGCCTCGTCTCCTCCCTCGCCCAGGACGCCGCGAAGCCCGCCGGATCGCGCTCGTAGGCATCGCGGCGCTTGACCACCTCGATGCGTGTGGCGACGTCCTCGGGCGTGCGCACCTCGACCGAAAGCCCGAAGCGATCGAGAAGCTGCGGGCGAAGCTCGCCCTCCTCCGGGTTGCCGGAGCCGACCAGCACGAAGCGCGCGGGGTGACGGACGGAGATCCCCTCGCGCTCGACCACGTTCTCGCCGGAGGCGGCGACGTCGAGCAGCACGTCGACCAGGTGATCCTCGAGCAGGTTCACCTCGTCGATGTAGAGGAAGCCGCGATGGGCGCGCGCGAGCAGACCGGGCTCGAACGCCTTCACCCCTTCCGCCAGTGCCCGTTCGATGTCGAGCGCGCCGAGCACGCGATCCTCGGTCGCACCGAGGGGGAGATCGACCACGGGGACAGGAACGGAGACGACCTGCGGCTCGCTTCCGTGCGCGCACGCCGGGCATAGGCCGGCCGGCTCCTCTGGAGCGCAGTTGTACGGGCAGCCTTGCACCACCGTCATCGGCGGCAGCAGGGCGGCGAGCGCGCGCACCGCGGTCGACTTGCCGGTGCCGCGATCGCCGAAGGCGAGCACGCCGCCGACGGACGGGTCGACCGCGGCGATCAGCAGCGCCCGCTTCATCTCCTCCTGGCCGACGATCGCCGTGAACGGAAAGGGCGGGCGCCGCGTCGGCCTGCGTCGGGCGACGACGGATGCGCCGCTGCGGCGAGGGATCGCGTCGTCCGGCACGGTTCCCCTCGCGCCGCGGCTCAGGCGGCGCGCTTGAGGGCGAGATCGGACCAGATGGCGGAGAGGGCGCCGATCAGATGGTCGATGTCCTCCTCGGTGTGCAGGGGCGAAGGGGTGATCCGCAGACGCTCGGTGCCGCGCGGCACGGTCGGATAGTTGATCGGCTGCACGTAGATGGCGTAGCGCTCGAGCAGGATGTCGCTGATCCGCTTGCACTGGACCGGATCGCCGACCATCACCGGCACGATGTGGCTCGGGTTGGCGAGGTGCGGCACGCCCACCTCGTCGAGCCGCCGGCGGACCTGAGCGACGTTGGCGTGCATCCGCTCGCGCTCGGCCGAGGAGCGCTTGAGATGGCGGATTGCGGCGAGCGCGCCGGCGGCGACGGCCGGCGGCAGCGCCGTGGTGAAGATGAAGCCCGAGGCGTAGGAGCGCACGAAGTCGACGAGGTTGGCGGAACCCGTGATGTAGCCGCCGACCACGCCGAACGCCTTGCCGAGCGTGCCTTCGATGATGTCGACCCGATGCGCCACCCCGTCGCGCTCGGACACGCCGCCGCCGCGCGCCCCGTAGAGGCCGACCGCATGCACCTCGTCGAGATAGGTCAGGGCGTTGTACTCCTCGGCGAGGTCGCAGAAGTCCGCGATCGGGGCGATGTCGCCGTCCATGGAATACACGCTCTCGAAGGCGATGATCTTCGGCCGGTCGCGATCGAGCGAGGCGAGGTGGCGGCGGAGATCATCCACGTCGTTGTGCTTGAAGATGATCCGCTCGGCCCTGGAGTGGCGGATGCCTTCGATCATCGAAGCGTGGTTGCCGGCATCCGACAGCACCACGCAGTTCGGCAGCCGGGCGGCAAGGGTGGAGAGGGTGGCCCAGTTCGACATGTAGCCGGAATTGAACAGAAGTGCCGCTTCCTTGCCGTGCAGGTCGGCCAGCTCCTTCTCCAGCGCCACGTGATAGATGTTGGTGCCGGCGATGTTGCGCGTACCGCCTGCGCCCGCGCCGCAGCGATCGAGCGCCTCGTGCATGGCGGCGAGCACTGCCGGGTGCTGCCCCATGCCGAGATAGTCGTTCGAGCACCAGACGGTGACGGTAGCCCCTCCCTTCAGCCGATGATGGGTGGCGCGCGGGAAACGGCCGGCATGGCGTTCGAGATCGGCGAAGACTCGGTAGCGCCCTTCGCGACGGAGCTGGTCGAGTTCGCGACGGAAGAAGGTTTCGTAGTTCATGGCTGTCCCGTCTCCTCGCCGAAAGGCGCTTGTCCCGACGGCCGACAAGGCTCCGTCGGTGTTGGGTTTTCCGCGTTGATGCGGATCAGGCAACCGCTCGCCACGGGATACTCCTCATGGTGTTGCAGCCGTCCCTTTGCGCTGCGCCCGCTCGCCCAAAGACCATGCCCAGAGCGCTTCGCTGCGCAGCGGCAGCATCAGGAAGGCATGCTCGATCGCCCCCAGAGCCGCGAGCGTGCCGAGAATGGCAAACCCGGTGGCCGCGAAGGACCCGGGTTCGGCCGAGAACGCCGCCGCGAGCAGCACAACGGCGAGCGTGCCCGCTGCCGCCACCGCCGTCGGGAAGAAGGGGTTCATCTGCGCGCGGGTGAAGTGAGTCGCGATGTGGTGCAGCGCGGCGGGAAGGAGCTGGGCGTAGGTGTTGCGCACCCCGAGGAACAGATTGAGCTTGGTCGAGGTCCGCATCGCCCAGAGGATGGCGACGGTCCAGGCGCCGACCAGGTTCTCCCCACCCCACGACAGTGCGAACACGACGGCGGCGAGAGCGAGGATGAGAAGCTCGTGCCAGAGGATGGCGCCGACGGCGAGCCGGAGGCGCTGGCTGAAGCCGAGCCCAGGCGGACGGGGGCTCCGGTTCGGCCCCGTGATCAGGCCGGTGAGGAAGGTAAGTTCGACCCAGGCCCACACCATCAGCCCGGAGGCGAAGGAGAGGTAGGCTGCCGCGGGGGTCGGGTTGGGTGCCGTCGCCGCGATGCCCCACAGCGCGATGCCAAGCAGGGCGGTCGCCGTGCCCAGGATCAGAAGATGGCAGCGCCGCGGCAAACCGTCGAGCCAAAAGATCGCGCCGGTGGAGAACCACCAGACAAACAGCGTCGCGAGCATGGCGGCCGCGGTTTCCGTCATCTGTCGTGGCTCCCCGGACCGGGCGTCATGCCAAGCCTCGCCTCACCAGGCGGGCGAGAGGCGGGGGTTGGCCGGCAAAGCCGCATGCTTGCCGGGAAGGAGATAGAGGCGGAGGAAGGTCATCACCGCCGCGAGCGCAAGCCCCGCACGGCGCAGCCGTCCCCCGATCCCGCCTTGCTTCTTCGCCTCGCCGAGCTTCTCAGAGATTTCAAACAACCGCTCCATGCCGCGCAAGAAGGCCGGGTTGTCGATGTCCAACGTGATCGGGAACACCTGCTTGCAAATCTCGGTCGTGATGCGGAAGACGCGCATGTCGTAGTCGGTCGGATCCATCCCGAGCGCCTTGTGGAACTCGGGGCGGCCGTGGTCGCGCACGAACATGGTGGCGAACACGGCGAGCTGGAAGAAACGCACCCAGAGCTTGTTCAGCCCGGAGAGGAGTTCCGGGTTGGCGCGCATCAGCAGCGCGAAGGCCTCGCCGTGGCGGAACTCGTCGTTGCACCACTTCTCGAACCACTTGAAGATCGGGTGGAAGCGGAGCTCGGGGTGCCGCTCGAGCTGGCGGTAGATCGTGATGTAGCGGGCGTAGCCGATCTTCTCCGAGAGGTAGGTGGCGTAGAAGATGAACTTCGGCTTGAAGTAGGTGTACTTCTTCGCCTTGGTGAGGAAGGAGAGATCCACCCCTACGCCGCAGTCCTTCAGCGTGTCGTTGATGAAGCCTGCGTGCCGGCTTTCGTCGCGCGCCATGAAGCCGAACAGCTCCTGCATGTCGGGGTTCTTGGTGCGCTTCTTGATCTCGGCATAGAGCACGCAGCCGGAGAACTCGGCGGTGACGGAGCTGACCAGGAAGTCCAGGAACTCGGCGCGCAGGCCTTCCGGCAGGTCTTCGAGGCGGAAGCGGTCGAACTCTTCCGTGCGCGTGAAGTGGCCCTTGTTCGGGTCCGAGCGGAACTCCGCCATCAGCTTGTCCCACTCCTCGCGGATGGGCGAGACGTCCATCTTGTCCATCGCGTCGAAGTCGGTGGTGTAGAAACGGGGCGAGAGGACGGTCTCGCGCAGGGCCATGCGCGTGGTCTCATTGATCTCGCGCGGACCATGCGCCACGCGCTGGGCAACCGCCCCCATCGTCTCCGCCACGGCCTTCTCGGGGGCAGGGCTCACGTCATACATGGATGGCCTCCTTCGGCTCGAAGCCGACATGCCAAAGCTCGGCGAGGTCGAAGATCGCGGTGAACTCGGTCAGCCAACGGTCGAACCAGCCGGCGCGCAGCACGGTGGCGCGGCAGGTGAAGGTGCGGCGCTCATTCCAGCCGACACGGGCGGGGACGTCATGCAGATAGACCGTGTCGCCGGGCTCGATGTCGATCCCCTGCGGGATCGCGTAGGCGTGCAGGCTGTCGGGCGACTGTTCGATGTCCACCTCGCAGGTGATCTCGACGGTCCGTCGCCCCAGCAGGCGATCGATCAGGCTTGGTGTCATCGTCAGTCCCTCCCCGTTGCGACCAGACGCGCGAAGGTCTGAACCTGAGTTTGGCCGAAGGCGCCGAGATCGACCAGACGCCCCGTCGCCGTGTCCTCCAGCGTGAGGCGACCATCCTCCCAGACGCTGACCCGGAACGGAACCTCCGCGCCGCCGGCTTCGTTCATGCGACGCTCGCGGGCGAGACCGCGCAGGGTGGCGCGCACGAAGCCACCCTCGCCGGGCGGAACGAGCGACGATGACCGCGCCGTTCCGCGCATCGACGATCGCCACCGCGCCGTCGGGCCGGTCCTCGAAGCGCAGGTCGCGCGTCGCGATCCTTGCCCCGCGCGGCGGATCCTGCGGCTGATGGAGCCCTGGGCCGAGCACCGCGGCGAGCGTGATCGCGATCATCGCGCCCCCCACGGCGAGGGGGTTGGCCACCAGCCGATCGAACCGCGTGCGCGCCATGGCCCGTTCCCCCGTCAGCTCATGCCGGCACGGGCGCGGGGCCGAGCGGTTCCGGGGCCGCCGCCGCCTCGGCCATCGTCGGCACGGGCTGGCCCGCCGCCTGGGCAAGCGCCCGGCCCAAGATCGCCGCCACCTCGTCTGCCTGCCGCACGGCGCGCAGGCTCGGCTCCGGGTCGCGCCAGTGCCAGGGCCGAACATGCGGCCAGAGCAGCACGTAGGAGACGCGATGGGGCGGGATCAGCCGCAGCGCGATGTCGCCCGTGCCGTCGCCGAACCGTTTCAGCCCGGCGGAAGCGACGAGGGCGAAAGGCAGGTTCACCGTCACCGGCAAGGCCACACCGCAGCGGACCACGACGCGCCGGTTGGTGATCGTGTACACCGCGAGCCGTGCGGCGAGCACCGCGAAGGTGAGGATCAGCCCGAGCGCGACGAGGGCGAGGATGGTGAGCGGCACCAGCGCGATCAGCGCCTCGCGCACCATCGCCCCTTCCCGCAGCTCGGCATAGAAGCCGATCAACCAGAGGACGGCGAAATAGATCGCAACAGCGCGCAGCCGATAGGCGCGCAGCGCGAGCGGCCACCAGGCCGGGCTGCCCTGCCAGAGGATGTGTTCGCCCTCAGGCAGCGCGCCCGGTAGGCCGCGGATCGGCTCGCTCTCGTGCTTGAGATAGACAGGGCGGCTCACAGCAGGGGCTCCGACCGCTCGGGCGAGGCGTAGAAGTGCCCGCCGCCGAAGTAGGCCGAGATCCGGTCCTCCTCCCGCCGGGTGATCTGCTCCGGATTCTTCAGGGTCGGCGCGGTGGCGAAGTGCTTCGCCATCACCGAGACCACGTTCACCTGACCCTTCTCCGCATCGATCGTGGTCAGGTTCCACGGCACGACCACGGTCCGTTTGCCGGACGGTGTCTCAACCTCGACCTCGAGGTAGCGCAGCAGGCACTCCATCTTGTCGACCCAGACGTCGCGGCAGGTGCCCACCACTTGGCCATCCGCCGCGACCACCTTCATCCCCCTGGGATCGGGGTCGTTCTCGTCGAGATGGTAGTCGTTGGCCACCCGCATCGGCACGATGCGGGGCACGTTGCTCATCCACATCGTTTCGGGTTCGTCGTCGCGCAGCGCGAAGGCGGCGGGCCCGACACCGTCCTGCATTGGGTCGCCCGTCGGCTGCAGCGGCGAGCCCTGGTACATGTAGGCCGGAATGGCAGCAAGCGGAGGTTCATTGACGGGCTTGGGCACGGTCACGGTTCGCCCGTCCCAGAGCAAGAACGTCTTCGGCGGCGGCGGCTCAGGCCAACCGCGCACCCTCACCCGCCCGCCGGTGCGGTCCTCGGCGATGAGCGGGTAGCCTTCGCGCTTGTTTTCCCTCAGAAGATAGAAGATCAGCCCGGCGAAGAACGCCCAGAAGATGTAAAGCGTGACGAACGCCAGGTCGTAGTGTTCCGAGAGACCGGCTGTGCCTAGGCTCATGGGTGGTCACCTCGCTGGTTGTGCGGCGACGGCGGGATCCGCCTGCGCCGGCTGGCTGGCGGTCGTTTCCGCCCCTGCGGGACGCACGAGCGGGCCGATCGCAGCCAAGGTTGCGAACAGGAGAGCGATCTCGACCAGGTAGACCGCACCGTAGCCCACCTCCGGCCCCGTCAGTGCAGGGCCGAGGGCCCCGGCGAGGGCGAAGGAGGCGACGGCGTCGCGGAGAAGCCCTCCCAGCGCCATCGCAAGTCCCGCGGAGGTCGCAGCGACCGCCCCCCAAGCGCCGAGGGCAAGCCCCGTCTCGTCCGCGGGCGCGGTGCGGATGCAGGCGGTGAGCAGGCCGACGGAAAACAGTCCGCCGCCGAAGCCGATCAGAACCGTGCCGGCGGCGAGAACCGAAAGCGACTCGGACGGCGCGGCGGCGAGCACCAGCGTGAAGGCCACGACGCCGGCGAGGGCGCCATGCGCGGCAAGGCGGTGCGCGTCGGTGCCGCGCGCCAGCAACCGCGCGGCTGCGGCGAAGGCGGCAACCCCGCCGGCCGCGAACAGCGCGGTGAGCACGGTGGTGGTCCCCACCGCGAGCCCGAGCACCTGACCGCCATACGGCTCGAGCAGAACATCCTGCATGGTGAAGCCGAGCGTGCCGAGGCCGAGGGCCGCCAACCGGCGATCCCAGCGCGCGGTGCGCCGCAGCCGCCGCCAGCTTTCGCCGAACGCCGGGATCTCGCGGTCGTGTCGCGTGCGGGCGGGGTTGCGCGGCTCCTGCTTCCACAGCGCGACCACGTTGAGAACCATGGTCAGCGCCGCCGCACCCTGGATGACCTGGATGAGCCTGAGCTGGCTGAACTCGGCGAGAACGGCGCCGAAGCCGAGACCCGAGACCAGCATGCCGAGAAGCAGCATCAGGGACATCAGTGAAACGACCGCCGGGTGCTTGTCGCGAGGGGCGAGATCCGTGGCGAGCGCAAGCCCCGCCGTTTGCACCGTGTGCAGGCCCGCGCCGACCATCAGGAAGGCGAGCGCCGCCCCGGCGTGCCCGATCCACATCGGCCCCGTCGTGTCGCCCGAGAGCAGGATGAGCGCGAAGGGCATGATGGCGAGGCCGCCGAACTGCATCAGCGTGCCGAACCACAGGTAAGGCACGCGGCGCCAGCCGAGGTAGGACTTGTGATGGTCGGAGCGGAAGCCGATGAGCGCGCGCAGTGGCGCGAACAGCACCGGCAGCGCGACCATGCTGGCGACGAGGCCCGCCGCCACGCCGAGCTCGACGATCATCACGCGATTGAGCGTGCCGAGCAGGAGCACGCTGCACATGCCGACCGAGACCTGGAAGAGCGACAGGCGAAGCAGGCGCGGCAAGGGGAGGTCGGGGCTCGCCGCATCGGCGAACGGCAGGAAGCGCGGCCCGATGCGCCTCCAGGTCTCGATGAAGGCGGCCTCGAGCGCTTTCATCGCCGCGCGAGCTCCATCGCCTGGGAGGTGTAGAAGCCGCGCTGGATGCGCTCCGTCCGTCCGATCGCAACCTCGGCCAGGGCCGGCTCGGTCGCGATCAGGCGGCGCAAGGCGCGTTCCGACACTGGTTCGATCGACGGGGCCCGGTCGCTCTTGGGGAAGGCGCGCCCCACCGCATGCATCGCGGCGAGAAGCACGGTGCGCGGCGCAAAGGTGAACAGGACCGAGATCCGGGTGCGCGCGGCAAGCCCTGCAAGCGCCCGAACGACGTCGCGCGCCCGATAATGGATCAGGCTGTCCATCGCCACCACGTGGTCGAAGGAGCCGAGCGCGGGGTCGAGCATGTCGCCGACCACCCACGCGATCCGCCCCGTGGGCGCTGCGCCGCAGCGCGCTCCCGCGCCAATTCCGACCAGGGTCGGCGAAAGGTCGACCGCCACCACCTCCGCCCCCCGCCTTGCCGCCGCAACGGCGAGCGCACCTGTGCCGCAGCCGGCGTCGAGCAGGCGGCGGCCCGACAGGTCGTCGGGCAGCCACGACAGGAAAGTCGCGCGCATCCGCTCCCGTCCCTCGCGCACGGTGGCGCGAATGCCGGAGACGGGCGCGTCGGAGGTGAGCTTGCTTCCACGCCTCGACCGCCGTGCGGTCGAAGTAGTCGAGAAGCTGGCTGCGGCGCGTCTCGTAGGTCGCGGTCGGCATCAATCGAACCCCAGCAGGTCGAAGATCTCGCGATCGCGCAAGGGCTGGGCATCGAGCGGCTCGACGCCGGCCCACAGCGTTTCCGCAAGCCGGATAAACTCGTTCTGCACCCGCACCACCTCCGGCGTCGGTTCCATCTCGAACAGCGTCATCTTCTTCAGCCGGGACTGGCGGATCACGTCAGCCGCCGGCAGGTGGGCGAGGAGCCTCATGCCCGAGGCCTGGTTGTATTTCTCGATCTGATCGACGCTCTCCGAGCGGTTGGCGATCACTCCGCCAAGCCGAACCGGGTAGTTGCGCGCCTTGGCGGCGATCGCGGCGACGATGCGGTTCATCGCGAAGATCGAGTCGAAGTCGTTGGCGGCGACGATGAGGCCCCGATCCGCATGCAGGAGAGGGGCGGCGAAGCCGCCGCACACCACATCGCCCAACACGTCGAAGATGACGACGTCGGTCTCCTCGAGCAGGTGATGCTCCTTGAGGAGCTTCACCGTCTGCCCCACCACGTAGCCGCCGCAGCCCGTGCCCGCCGGCGGACCTCCCGCCTCGACGCAGAGCACGCCGCCGTAGCCCTCGAACACGAAATCCTCGGGGCGGAGCTCCTCGGTGTGGAACTCCACGCTCTCCAGCACGTCGATCACGGTGGGGCAGAGCGACTTCGTCAGCGTGAAGGTGGAATCGTGCTTCGGATCGCAGCCGATCTGCAGCACGCGCTTGCCGATCCTGGTGAAGGCGACGGAGAGGTTGGACGAGGTCGTGCTCTTGCCGATGCCGCCCTTGCCGTAGACGGCGAATACCTTCGCCCCTTCGATGCGATAGGCGGTGTCGGGGTGGACCTGGACCGAGCCCTCACCGTCAGGGCGGGTGGGAAGGACGCGGGTCCCCTTGCGCTTGAGGTCGATCGTCGTCATGCGCTTGCTCCCGCGGTGATGCCCTCCAGCCGGTCTTCCAGCTCCTCGCCGGCACGGCGGAGGCGGTCGATCACCTCCTGCGGCGGCGACCAGTAGCGCCGCTCGTGCGCCTCGATCAGCCGGTTGGCGATGCGCGCCGAGGCGGTCGGGTTGAGACGGGCGAGCCGTTCGCGCATAGCGTCGTCCAGCATGAAGGTCTGCGCGAGGTGATCGTACACCCACGGCGCGACCTGCCCCGTCGTCGCCGACCAGCCCATCGTGTTGGTGACATGCGCCTCGATCTGCCGCACGCCCTCGTAGCCGTGGGCGAGCAGCGCCTCGTACCATTTCGGATTGAGCGCGCGCGTGCGCGTCTCCAGCGCCACCTGTTCGGCGATGGTGCGGATCTTGCCCTCGCCCCGCGTCTGGTCGCCGATGTAGACGGCGGCGTCAGTGCCGCGCACCCGTTTCACCGCGCGCGAGATCCCGCCCAGCGTGTCGAAGTACTGATCGATGGTGGTGAGCCCCACCTCGATGCTGTCGAGGTTCTGGTAGGTCACCTCGACCTTGGCGAGCAGGTGGTTCAGCACGCGGTCCTGCCGCGTGGGCCGCCCATCCGTGCCGTAGGCGAAGCCCTTGCGCCGCACATAGGCCTCGGCGAGCTGGTCCTCGTCCTCCCAGGCGCCGGAATCGACGAGGTTGTTGACATTCGCCCCATAGGCGCCCTCGGCATTGCCGAACACGCGCAGGGCCGCTTCCTCGATGGTGCCTCCGTGCTCGGCGAGGTAGGCGAGCGCATGCTTGCGGATGAAATTCCGCTCGACCGGCTCGTCGGCCTGCGCCGCAAGCAGCGCAGCTTCCGCCAACAACTTGGTCTGCAGCGGCAACAGGTCGCGGAAGATGCCCGACAGCGTGACCATCACGTCGATGCGCGGGCGGCCGAGCCGCTCGAGCGGCACGAGCTTCGCCCCGCAGATGCGGCCGTAGGAGTCGTGCCGCGGCTCCGCCCCCATCAGCCACAACGCCTGCGCGATCGGCCCGCCTTCCGTCTTCAGGTTGTCGGTGCCCCACAGCACCATCGCCACCGTCTCGGGCAAGTCATGCCCATCGGTGCGGTAGCGGTCGAGCAGACGTTCCGCCTGGCGCGCGCCGTCGGCGAGCGCGAAGGCGGAGGGGATCTTGAACGGATCGAAGCCATGCAGGTTGCGCCCGGTCGGCAGCACCTCGGGCGAGCGCAGCAGATCGCCCCCCGGGGCGGGGCGGATGTAGCCGCCATCGAGGGCGTGCAGGATGGCAGGGATCTCGTGGTCAACGGCGAGCAGCGCATCGAGCCGGGCGCGCTCCGCCTCGTCGGTGATCCCGGCGGCGTCGAGGATCTCCGCTCGCTGCTCCGCCGTCGGCGGTTCGCCGACCACGTGCAGCCCGTGCGGAATCAGCGTGTATTCGAGTTCCAGCAAAGCGTCCGTCAGCTTGCGGATCGCGCTCTCCGGGTCGGCCCATGGCGGTTCGGCTTCGGCGAGCCCGACGGCATGCGCCTGGGCCTGGATCAGGCCTGCGAGTGCGAGCCGCGCGTTCGGGTCGGTGTCGGGGTCCTGGCTGCGCCACCGGTCGAGCGAGGCCTTGAGCTCGAGCAGGCCGCGATAGAGACCCGCATGCGCCACCGGTGGGGTGAGATAGCTCACCAGCGTGGCGCCGGCGCGGCGCTTGGCGAGCATGCCCTCGGAGGGGTTGTTCGAGGCATAGAGATAGACGTTGGGCAGGTCCCCGATCAGCCGATCCGGCCAGCAGGAGGCGGAGAGGCCGGCCTGTTTGCCCGGCATGAACTCGAGCGCGCCGTGCGTGCCGAAATGCAGCACCGCATGCGCGGCGAAATCCTCGCGGATCCAGCGATAGAAGGCCGAGAAGGCGTGGGTGGGGGCGAAGCCGCGCTCGAAGAGGAGCCGCATCGGGTCGCCTTCGTAGCCGAAGGCTGGCTGCACCAAGACGGAAACGTTGCCGAAACGGGCGCCGAGGATGAAGATCGAGCGTCCGTCCGTCTGCGCCCGCCCAGGCGCGGGCCCCCACTGGCGTTCGATCTCGGCGAGATGGGGCTCGCGCCGGACGTGATCGTCGGCCGGGATGGCGGCGAGCACGTTCGCCGGCATGCCGTAGAGGGAAGCGTTGCCCCCGCAGACCGCCTTCTGCAGCGCTTCCACACTGTCCGGCACCTCGACCGTGTAGCCCGCGCGCCGCATCGCCGCGAGCACGTTGCGCACCGAGGCGAAGACGGACAGATACGCGGCCGTTCCGACCGCGCCCGCGTTGGGCGGGAAGTTGAACAGCACGATGGCGACCCGGCGTTCGGCGCGGGCCGATTTGCGGAGCGCCACGAGCTTCGCGACGCGCGCAGCCAGCATGGCGGCGCGTTCGCGATGCGGGACCATGTCGCGCAGGCACGCCACCCCGTCGCAGCCTGGGCAGGCGCTGCCGTCGGGCGAGGGCGAGCAGCGCCCGCCGAAGGTCATCGGCCAGATCGCGCCGTCGAGCTCCGGGATCGCGACCATCATCGTCGCCTCGACCGGAGTGAGGCCGCGCGCGTCGTTCTCCCAGTGCCTGAGCGTCTGGAACTCGAGCGGATGGGCGGCAATGTAGGGAACATCGAGCCGGGCGAGGATCGCTTCCGCCGCGCGCGCGTCGTTGTAGGCGGGGCCGCCGACCAGCGAGAAGCCGGTCAGCGACACCACCGCATCGACGATCGGCCGACCATCCTTGATGAAGAACCGCTCGATCGCCGGGCGCGCATCGAGCCCGGAGGCGAAGGCGGGAATGACGCGAAGCCCGCGCGCCTCGAGGGCGGCGATCGCGCCGTCGTAGTGGCCGGTGTTGCCGGCGAGGAGATAGGAGCGAAGCATCAGCACGCCCACCGTCCCGGCCGACCCTTGCGCTGGAAGGTCGGACAGCCGTTCGGTGATGCGCCCCTTCGCGCGCGGGTGGTAGAGCCCGACCTCGGGGTAGTGGATGGGGGCGCCGACCGCCAGCGTGCCGGCGAGCGCCGCCCGCGGCCCCGTCGCGTAGCGATTGACGAGAAGGCGAACGAGGTTGGCGATGTTCTCCTCGCTTCCCGCCAGCCAATACTGCAGGGCAAGGAAGTAGGCGCGCACGTCCTGCGCGGTGCCGGGGATGAAGCGCAGGAGCTGCGGGATACGCCGCAGCATCGCCATCTGCCCCTGGCCCGAGGACGCGTTACCGACGCCCTTGCTGCCGCGCAGCCGCTTCAGCAGCGCAAGCGCCCCCTTCCCCTCCCCGCTCATCGAGAAGCGGCCGAGGCGGGTGAGCCGCACCACCTCTCCGGCAGACAGCATGCAGAGCATGGCGTCGCACCGGTCGCGCCGAGCCTGCAGGTCGGGCAGGACGAGCCGGATGTGCTCGTCGAGGAAGAGCATGGTGGCGACGACAATGTCGGCCCGCGCGATGTCCTCGCGGCAGCGGGCCAAGGCGGCCTCGTCCGACGCCCACTCGTCGGCCGCATGGACCGAAAGCACGAGCCCCGGCAGTTCGCCGCGCCGCAGAGTCGCAGCGGCGCGCATCGCGGCCGAGGTGAGATGGCTGTCCATCGTCACGACGGCGATGCGCACGGGCAGCGCGTCAGCGGGCGAAGTGCGCTTTGGCATCGTACAGCGTCTCGACCGTGATGGTGCGGATGCCGCGTTCGGCGGCGTAGCGTTCGGTGTTCCGCCGCGCCTTGGCCCGGACGAAGAACGGCACCTTGCCGAGCTCCTTCGTCGCCTCGGGGGTCCAGACCGGCGCGTCCGACGCCTCGCTCCGTCGGCTGCGGAGGAGTGCCACCGCCGCTGCGGCCGGGGAGGAGGCAGCCGCAGCGACGGTGGCCGTCGCGCCGAGGTGGGATGGCGCGGCCTCGTCGTGGAACTCGAAGTCCTCGCGGAACATCGCGAGCAGGTGCTCCTCGAGTCCCATCATCAGGGGGTGGACGAAGGTGTCGAACAGCACGTTCGCGCCTTCGAACCCCATCACCGGCGAATAGCGGGCCGGGAAGTCCTGCACGTGCACCGGAGCGGAGATCACCGCGCAAGGGATGCGGTGTTTCTTCGCGATGTGCCGCTCCATCTGGGTGCCCAGGACGAGCTCCGGCGCGGCCTCGGCGATCTTCGCCTCGACCTCGAGATAATCGTCCGTGACGAGCGGATCGACACCGTAACGCGCGGCCGCTTCGCGCACGTCGCGGGCGAACTCGCGCGCGTAGGTCCCGAGGCCCACCACGGTGAAGCCCAACTCCTCCGCCGCCACACGGGCGCAGCCGATGGCGTGCGTGGCATCGCCGAACACGAACACGCGCTTGCCCGTGAGGTAGGTGCTGTCGACGGAGCGGCTGTACCAGGGAAGACGCGAGTCCTCCTCCTCGAGCACGGGCGAGGGGTCGACGCCTGCGAGTTCAGCGACCTCGCGGACGAAGTCGCGTGTGGCGCCGACACCGATCGGCACCGTGCGCGTCGCCTTCTGCCCGAAGCTGCGCGCGAGCCAGGACGCCGCCGTGCCCGCGATCTCCGGATAGAGGACGACATTGAAGTCGGCCTCGCCGAGACGGGCGATGTCGGCGGGCGAGGCGCCGAGCGGGGCGACGACGTTCACCTCCACCCCGAGGCGGGCGAGGAGGCGACGGATCTCGGCGACGTCGTCGCGGTGGCGGAAGCCGAGTGCGGTGGGACCCAGTATGTTGGCGCGCGGGGGCCGATCGGAGGGGCGCGGCGGACGAACGGTTCCCGGCGGCGGAGCATGGGGCCCCGCAAAGGCGCGCACGACCCGGTAGAAAGTTTCCGCCGCGCCCCAGTTCTCCTTCTTCGCATAGGAGGGGAGCTCGAGCGGCACGACCGGCACCTCAAGCCCCGCTGTGCGCGCCAGCCCTTGCGGATCGTCCTGGATCAGCTCGGCGGTGCAGGAGGCGCCGACGAGGATCGCTGCGGGACGGAAACGGTCGTTCGCCTCAATGAGCGCGTCGCGGAACAGCTTCGCCGTATCCCCTCCGAGGTCGCGGGCCTGGAAGGTGGTGTAGGTCACGGGCGGGCGGGTCGCGCGCCGCTCGATCATGGTGAAGAGGAGGTCGGCGTAGGTGTCGCCCTGCGGGGCGTGCAGGACGAGGTGCACGTCGCGCATCGCGGCGGCGATGCGCATCGCGCCGACATGCGGTGGCCCCTCGTAGGTCCAGACCGCGAGCTGCATCCGCCTACACCCTCAGCCTCCGGGCGCGATCGAGCGGGCGAGCGAATAGCCCCGCGAGGTCGGCGGCCTGGTCGTAGCCCTGGATCGGGGTGAAGACGAGCTCGATCGACCACTTGGTGGTGAAGCCCTCGGCCTCGAGCGGGTTGGCGAGTCCAAGCCCGCAGACGGTGATGTCGGGCCGCGCGGCGCGGAGGCGATCGAGCTGGCGATCGACGTGCTGACCTTCGCTCAGCACGGCACCATCGGGCAGGAGAGGCAGTTCCTTCTCGAGCAGCCCGCGGTGCAGGTAGGGCGTGCCGATCTCGAGCGGGCGCATGCCGCATTCGCGGGCGAGGAAGCGGGCGAGCGGCACCTCGATCTGGCTGTCGGGGAAGAGGAACACGCTCTTGCCCTCGAGCACGGGGCGGTGCGCGGCGACGGCCTTCTCCGCCCGCGCGATGCCGAGCGCGGTCGCCTCGCGGAAGCGGGAAGGCGACACGTCGAAGGCGTCCGCGGCGGCGCGCAGCCAGCCGGTGGTGCCTTCGGCGCCGAGCGGGAAAGGGGCCGGCAGATGACGGCAGCCCCGCGCCTCCAGCGCACGCGCGGTTTCGCCGAGCCAGGGCTGGGCGAGCAGGACAAGCGTTCCGGGACCGACCGCCGGGAGGGCGGTCGATCGCCGCGGCGGCAGCACCGCCACGCGGTCGAGCCCCATGGCGGCGAAGAGGCGCAGCATCTGGTCCTCGACCACGTCAGGCAGGACGCCGACGACAAGGAGGCGTGGGCTGCGGTCCTCGGCTTCGGGCAGTTCGGGCACGAGGGCGGCGAGGCAGGCATCCTCGCCCTGCGTGAAGGTCGTTTCGATGCCGGAGCCCGAGTAGTTCAACACCCGCACGCGCGGCGCGAAGCGGGTGTCGAGCCGCGCGGCGGCGCGCTTGAGATCGAGCTTGATCACCTCCGAGGGGCAGGAGCCGACCAGGAACAGGAGCCGGATGTCGGGGCGGCGGGCGAGCAGACGCTCCACCACCCGATCGAGCTCGGCATTGGCGTCGGCGAGCCCCGCGAGGTCGCGCTCCTCGATGATGGCGGTGGCGAAGCGCGGTTCGGCGAAGATCATCACCCCGGCGGCCGACTGCATCAGGTGGGCGCAGGTGCGGCTGCCGACGATGAGGAAGAAGGCGTCCTGGATCTTGCGATGCAGCCAGACGATCCCGGTCAGCCCGCAGAACACCTCGCGCTGGCCGCGCTCGCGCAGCACCGGAAGGTCGGTGCAGCCGGGCGTGGCGCGCGGGGTGACGGCGAGGCTCATGCGGCAGTCCGGGCAAGGGCGGCCTCGTCCCGTCGCGCCTGGCGCAGCTTCAGAACGAACTGGGCGGCGTTGACGACGTAGGCCGCGTAGGCGGCGAGTGCGATCGCCATCTGATCGCGGGCATCGCCGATCGCGAAGATCAGCATCACCAGATAGGCCGTGTGCAAGGCGATGACCAGCATCGAGAAGACGTCTTCCCAGAAGAATGGGCGGGCGAACAAGTAACGGCCGAAGACGTCCTTTTCCCAGATCGCGCCGGTGATCATGATCGTATAAAGGACGATCGTCTTAGCGATCACCGAGATCTCTGCCAGCAGCTGACCTTCGCCGGTGACGAGGAAGCGGAGAACCAGGGCAAGACTGACGAGGAACACGGCGAATTGCAGGGGCGCGAGGATGCCCTGCACGACCGTCCAGGGCGAGGCATCGCGCCTCGCGCGTTCCTGCGGCGTGTAGAGCGGCGGGCGAGAGCGGCGGTCGGCGCGCGGCTTGGCGAACTGGATTTGCGCGCAGCCGGCCGAGGTGCCCCAGGGGCAGGCGTCGATCGTGTCGATCAATCGGTTGAGGCTGCCGAGTGTAAGCATTGCTTGACAAGCTCCCCCCCGGATGGGTCACGCTGGCGTGAGGTCGGGCATCGGTGGCGCGACCGGTCGTCGTCGATCGCGCTGGGACGGCGGGGGCGACGGCAAATCGTTTCGGTCCCGCAGCATGTGCTCCTCCCGGCGCCCGATCGGGCGCGCGAGGGAGAGGCTAAGGAAGGCGGAGGCGGAGTGTCAAGCAGGATTGACGTAAGGCGTGCTTGACAGGCCGCGCCGCATCACGGCTAGATGAACGCACGGAGGAAGGGTGCCATGGCCGCAGTCCAGGACAGTCACGCGAGCGGCAGAACCGACCGGGCCGAGGCCCTTTCCCGCTACCGCCCATCGCCCCCTCCCCAGGCCACGCCGAACGGTGCCGACCCGCTTGGCCCGTCGGCCCATCCCGCCCTCGCCGCCGCCGTCGAGACCCGCATCGTGCCGTGGATGGTGTTGGCGCACCGCATCCCGAACCACGCCGGCTGCTGCTGCGACGAGAGGGCGGGCGTCGGCGTCGCCGACATCGCCGCCCTGGCCGACGAGGCCCGCCGCAACGACCTCGCCGCCGCCCTCGGCCGGGTCGAGCGCCTCTGGCAGGCGGGACTGCCGCTCGACCGGCTCTACCTGGAACTGGTCGGCCCGGCCGCCGCCCGCCTCGGCCAGATGTGGCACGACGATACCGTCAGCATGGCCGAGGTCACCGTCGGCCTTGCCTGCCTGCAGCGGCTGATCCACGCCCTCGGCCCCGCCTTCCATCAGGACGATCTCCGTCCCGATCCGAGGCGGCGGATCCTGCTCGCGCCGATGCCGGGCGAGCAGCACAGTTTCGCCCTCGTCATCATCGCCGAGTTCCTGCGGCGTGCCGGCTGGGACGTCGATTGCGGCCGCGTGCTGTCGCTCAGCGCACTCTGCGCCCTGCTCAAGCGCGAGTGGTTCGCTCTGGTCGGCCTCTCCGTCAGTTGCAGCGGCCGGGTCGACGCCATCGGCGGTGCGATCCACGCCCTGCGCACCGCCTCGCGCAACCGCTCCCTCGGCGTCCTCGTCGGCGGGCCGATGTTCGTCGCCAACCCCGACCTCGTCGTCCAGGTCGGCGCCGACGCCATGGCGGTCGACGCCCGCCACGCCGTCGCCCAGGCCGAGAGCCTGCTCTCCCTGCTCGCGCCGGCGAGTTGAGGATGCGCGGCTCATGCCGTACGCCTCCGCCCCTCACCAAGCCCGATCCCTGGGCGATTTTCGAGGTCGGAGGACGTGATCAGCTTCGCCGCCGCCCGCGAATCGTTGGGCACACTCGATCCCGAAACCACGGCGCGCCTGCTGACGGCAGCCGCCGACGTGGCCATCGTCGTCGATGAGGCGGGCGTGATCCAGGACATCGCCTTCTCCTCCGACGACCTCGCCCGCGACCTCGGCGCGGCGGAGCCGTGGCGCGGGCGGCTCTGGGCCGACACGGTCGCCGAGGACAGCCGCTCCAAGGTCGTCGAGCTGATCCGCGAGGCGCGCGCGGACGAGGCGACGCGCTGGCGCCACGTCAACCACATCGGTGCGGGCGGCGTGTCGGTCCCCGTGATGTTCTCCGCGATCAAGGTCGCCAACGCCCCGCGCGCCGTCGCCTTCGGTCGCGACCTCCGCCCCCTCTCCGCCCTGCAGCAGCGCCTCGTCGAGGCCCAGGCGTCGATGGAGCGCGACTACTCGCGCCTGCGCCACGCCGAGACCCGCTATCGCCTGCTGTTCCAGACCGCCGCCGAACCGGTGCTGATCCTCGATGCGAGCTCGGGCCGCATCGTCGAGGCCAACCCCGCCGCCGTCGCGCTCGGCCGCGACCGGCGCCTCATCGGGATGCCCTTCGGCGAGCTTCTCGACCCGGCAAGCCGCGATGCGCTGATCGCCTTCGTCGCGCAGGTGCGCGCCACCGGCCGCGGAGACGACATCACCGTTCGCCTCGCCGCCGATGCCCGCGAGGTCAGGCTCTCCGCCACCCTGTTTCGCCAGGACGCCTCCCTGCTCGTCCTCGTCCGGCTGTCGGAGCTGCCGGGCGCCGCGGGCACCCTTGTCCTGCCGCAGGAGAAGTCGAAGCTCCTCAAGCTGATCGAGCGCGCCCCGGACGCCTTCGTCGTCACCGACACCGAAGGGCGGGTCATCACGGCCAACGCCGCCTTCCTCGAAATGACCCAGGTGCCGGCCGAGGAGCAGGTGCAGGGCCAGTCGCTCGACCGCTGGCTCGGCCGCTCCGCCGTCGATCTCGACGTGCTGCTCGCCACCCTGCGCGGCGGGGCTCCGGTGCGTCTGTTCGCGACCCAGCTCCGCGGCGCCCTCGGCGCGACGACGGAGGTCGAGATCTCGGGCGTGGCCTTGGTGAACGGCGGCAAGCCCTGCCTCGGCTTCGCGATCCGCGACGTCGGCCGCCGTTTCGCGCCCGCCCAGTCGGCCCAGACCCCGGCCACACGCTCGGTCGAGCAGCTGACCGAACTGATCGGCCGCGTGCCGCTCAAGGACCTCGTGCGCGAGGCGACCGACGTGATCGAGCGGCTCTGCATCGAGGCCGCGCTGGAGCTCACCAACGACAACCGCGCCTCCGCCGCCGAGATGCTCGGGCTTTCCCGCCAGAGCCTCTACGTCAAGCTTCGCCGCTACGGCCTCGTCGGCCCTGACGACGGGGGAGAAGGCTGATGCCGGACGGATCAGCCGCGCTGCGCCTCGTTGCCACACCGGAAGCGACGATCGCGGCGCCGCGCCGCCCGGATCCGCGCGCGGTGCTCGAACTGCTCAAGCCGATCACCTGGTTCGCACCGATGTGGGCCTTCGGCTGCGGCGTGGTCTCCGGAGGCGGCCCGTCCTGGGGTCAGCTGCCGTGGGTCGTGCTCGGCATCGTGCTCGCCGGGCCGCTCGTGTGCGCGATGAGCCAGGCGGTGAACGATTGGTTCGACCGCCACGTCGATGCGATCAACGAGCCGCATCGCCCGATCCCGTCCGGGCGCCTGCCGGGCCGTGCGGGACTGTGGGTTGCGCTCGCCTGGACCGCGCTCTCGCTCGCCGTGGCCGCGCTGTTGGGCGGCTTCGTCTTCTGGGCCGCGGTGGTGGCGATCGCCGCCGCCTGGGCCTATTCGGCCCCGCCCGTGAGGCTCAAGCGGGAGGGATGGACCGCGGCGACGGTCTGCGCCTTCTCCTACGAGGGCCTGCCGTGGGTGACCGGGGCGGCGCTCGTCCTGGGCGGGGTGCCCGATGGTCGCATCTTCGCCCTCGCCGCACTCTACTCCGCCGGAGCGATCGGCATCATGGTCCTCAACGACTTCAAGTCGGTCGAGGGCGACCGCGCCTTGGGCCTCGCTTCCGTCCCCGCGAGCCTCGGCGTCGACAACGCGGCCAACGTCGCCTGCGTGCTGATGGCCGCACCTCAGGTGGCGGTGATCGCGCTGCTCGCCGACTGGGGGCGGCCCCTGCATGCCGGGATCGTCGCCGCCTTGCTCGCCGCCCAGGTCGTCCTGATGGCCCGCCTTCTGGCCGATCCCCTCCGGCGTACCCCCTGGTACAACGCCACGGGCACCAGCCTCTACGTGCTCGGCATGCTTGCCTCCGCCCTCGCCGTCGCTCCTCTCGTGCAAGGAACGATCCGATGACGGCACGAAGCCTGTCGTGGGTGGGCATCGTCCGCTTGGGGCTGGTGCAGACCGCGCTTGGCGCGATCGTCGTGCTGACGACCTCGGCCCTCAACCGCGTCATGGTCGTCGAGCTGGCTCTGCCCGCCTCCTTGCCGGGAATTCTGGTCGCGCTGCACTACGCGGTGCAGATGCTGCGCCCCCGGCTCGGCTACGGCTCGGATCAGGGCGGCGCGCGCACGCCCTGGATCATCGGCGGCATGGCGGTCCTGGCCGTCGGCGGCACGCTCGCGGCCGTTGCGACCGCGTGGATGGAGACGGCGCGGTGGCCGGGGATCGCGCTTGCGGTGGTCGCCTTCCTGCTCGTCGGTCTCGGGGTCGGTGCGGCCGGCACCTCGCTGCTCGTGCTGCTCGCCTCGCGCACCGTGCCGCAGCGTCGGCCGGCGGCGGCCTCCATCGTGTGGATCATGATGATCGCAGGCTTCGTCGTCACCACCGCCGCCGCCTCGCGCTTCCTCGACCCTTATTCGCCGGCGCGGCTGATCGTCGTCTGCGCGGTCGTCTCCCTCGCCGCCTTCCTCGTCGCTTGCCTCGCGGTCTGGGGCGTGGAGCGTTCGACCGCGCCTCAGGCCGAGGAGAAGAGGCCGCCGAAGGTGCCGTTCCTCGTCGCACTGCGCGAGGTCTGGCAGGAAGCCGAGGCGCGGCGCTTCACCGTCTTCGTCTTCGTCTCCATGCTCGCCTACTCGGCGCAGGACCTGATCCTCGAGCCGTTCGCCGGCGCGGTGTTCGGCCGCACCTTGGGCGAGAGCACGCGGCTTTCCGCGATGCAGAACAGCGGCGTGCTGCTCGGGATGATCCTGATCGCGATCGCGGGCTCGGCCTTCGGCGGCCACCGCGTCGCCGCGCTGAGGACCTTCACCGTCGGCGGCTGCCTTGCGGCCGCTGCGGCCATCATGGGCCTCGCCGTCGCCGGCTATCATGCGGAAGCTTGGCCGCTCGCCACCTCGTACTTCGCCCTTGGCCTCGCCAACGGCGTCTATGCCGCCGCCGCGATCGCGACCATGATGCAACTGGTCGCGCGCGGCCGCGAAAGCCGCGAGGGGCTCCGCATGGGGCTTTGGGGCGCGGCACAGGCGATCGCCTTCGGGGTCGGCGGACTTGCCGGTGCGGCCGCCTTGGACCTCGCGCGCCTGGCGACGGGTTCCACCACCGCCGGCTTCGCTGCCGTGTTCATCGTCGACGGCATGCTTTTCCTGATGTCCGCCTGGCTCGCCTTTGGCATCGCCCGCGACCGCGGCGCGGAAGCGGCGATGACGTCGATCAAGGCCGCTCCGTCGCGTTGAGCGGAGGATGACGCCATGACCGGAACAGACTGTTTCGATGTCGTGGTCGTCGGCGGCGGGCCGGCGGGGGCGACGGCGGCCGCCGATCTCGCCCGCGCGGGGCGCCACGTCCTCCTCCTCGACAAGGCAGGGCGCATCAAGCCGTGCGGCGGCGCGATCCCGCCGAAATTGCTCGCCGACTTCGCCATCCCGGATTCGCTCCTGGTCGCGAAGGTCCGCTCGGCGCGCATCGTCTCGCCCTCCGGCCGCGAGGCGTCGATGCCGGTGACGGAAGGCGGCTTCGTCGGCATGGTCGACCGCGAGCATTTCGACGAGTGGCTGCGCAACCGCGCCTCTCTGCTCGGGGCCGAGCGCCGCGCCGGCACCTTCGAGCGGGTGGAGCGCGACGCGGACGGGGCCACCCGTGTTCTCTATCGGCCAAAGGGGGCAGCGCCCGACTCACCCCTCGCCTCCGTCCGCGCGCGCGCCGTGATCGGTGCCGATGGAGCGAACTCCGCCGTCGCGCGCCAGTGCGTCCCGGGAGCGGAACAGAAGCGGCTCGTCTTCGCCTATCACGAGATCGTCCGCTCGCCGCAGGCCGCGCCGCGCGCGCGGTTCGACGGCGAACGCGCCGACGTCTACTACCGCGGTTCACTGTCGCCTGACTTCTACGCCTGGATCTTCCCGCACGGCGAGACGACCTCCGTCGGCACAGGCTCGGCGCAGAAGGGGTTCAGCCTGAAGGGCGCGGTGCGGGAGCTGCGCGAGGCGAGCGGGCTTCACGAGGTGGAGACGATCCGGCGCGAGGGCGCGCCGATCCCTCTCAAGCCCCTGAAGCGCTGGGATGATGGCAGGAATGTCCTGCTTGCCGGCGACGCCGCCGGAGTCGTCGCGCCGGCCTCGGGAGAGGGAATTCTACTACGCCATGCTCGGCGGGCGCTTCGCCGCCGAGGCGGTGAACGAGTTCCTCGCCACCGGCAAGGCGGCGGCTTTGGCGCAGGCACGTCGTCGCTTCATGCGCCTGCACGGCCCGGTGTTCTGGATCCTCGGCGTCATGCAGGACTACTGGTACGGCAACGACGCGCGTCGGGAACGGTTCGTCTCGATCTGCCGCGACCCCGACGTGCAATACCTCACCTGGGATGCGTACATGAACAAGGAGCTGGTCAAGGCCCGCCCGCTGGCGCATGTGCGCATCTTCTTCAAGAACCTCGCGCACCTGACGGGCATCGTCCCTGCCTGGTCGCCTGCGCGAACCGCCTGAGCCGACGCCCGGAGTGCGGTGATGACCCCTGTCTCCTCCGACCTCGAGACGAAACGGATCCCCTCGCACGAGGGCCTGATCGGCCCCTGCACCAGGGGCATGCCCGACGGCGCGATGGTGCCGCCGCACGGGCCGGATCTGCCGCTTCGCGTCGGCACGCGCGGCTCGCCGCTCGCGCTGTGGCAGACCCGCGACTTCCTCGCCCTGATCACGCGGTTCTGCCCGCTTCTGCGCGAGTTCGAGGCGTTCCGCGAGCACGTCATCACCACCACCGGAGATCGGATCCAGGACAAGCGGCTCGCCGACATCGGCGGCAAGGGGCTGTTCGCGAAGGAGATCCACGAAGCGCTGCTCGATCGGCGCATCGACTTCGCTGTGCATTCGCTGAAGGATCTGGAGACGGAGCTGCCCCCAGGGCATCGTGCTCGCCTGCACGCTCAAGCGCGAGGATCCGCGCGACTCGCTGATCCTCGGCCCCGCCTGCCGCCCGGCCGATCCCCGCGACCCCTGGGCCGCCTTGCCGCCTGGGGCCGTCGTCGGCACGTCTTCGGTGCGTCGGCAGTCGCAGCTTCTGCACGCACGGCCAGATCTCACCGTCGTCCTGCTGCGCGGCAACGTGCAGACGCGGCTTGCCAAGGTGCGCGACGGCGCGGTCGATGCCTCGCTGCTGGCGATCGCGGGCCTCAAACGTCTCGACCTCGCGCAGGAGGCGGGCTGCGTGATCGACCCCGAGGTGATGGTGCCGGCGGCCGGGCAGGGCATCGTTGGCGTCACCGTGCGCGAGGAGGACGAGGAGCTGCGCGAACTCCTCGCCGCGATCGCGGACTGGGAGTCGACCGTCGTCGCCACCGCCGAGCGCGCCCTGCTTGCCGCGCTCGACGGCTCCTGCCGCACGCCGATCGGCGCGCACGCGGTGATCACGCCTGAGCGCAGGCTGCGTCTCACGGGGATGGTGGCGCGCGCCGACGGCTCCTTCCTGCTCAAGCGCACGATCGAAGGTTCGCCGAGGGACGCAGCCCGGCTTGGGCGGGAGCTCGGGCGGAGCCTCAAGCGGGACTCTCCCGCGGACGTGTTCGCGTGACCGCCCTGCCAGCCGCGCTGGTCGACTCCCCGGCCACCGCCTCCGACCGGGACGAGCGCGTGGTCCTGGTCGACGATCAGGACCGTGCGCTCGGCACGCTCGAAAAGCTCGCGGCACACCGCGAGGGCAGGCTGCACCGCGCGCTCTCCGTGGTTCTGCGCTCGCCGGAAGGGCGGCTGCTCATGCAGCGCCGTGCGGTCGGCAAGTACCATTCGGGCGGGGTCTGGACGAACACGTGCTGTTCCCATCCGCGCCCCGGAGAGGATCCCGAGGCGGCGGCGCGGCGGAGGTTGCGCGAGGAGATGGGCATCGAGCTTGCGCGCCTCGAACCCTTGTTCGAAACGATCTACCGGGCGGATGTCGGCGACGGCCTGATCGAGCACGAATATGTGCACGTCTTCGGCGCAGTCTGGAACGGGCCGGTCGACCCTGACCCGGCGGAGGTCGAGGACTGGGCCTGGGTCGACCCCGTGGAGCTGAAGGCCGACCTTGCGCGCAACCCGGACCGATACTCCGCTTGGTTCCGCCGCTACGCCGAGGTGTTCTGGGAGCGCATGATCGGCTAGCACCTCCCGGCAGGCGGCCAGCGGAGGAGAACATGGTGGATCTCGCGGTGGTGGGAGCGGGCATTGTCGGGCTTGCTCACGCTCTGGCCGCTGCGCGTGCGGGGCTCTCCGTCCTTGTGATGGACCGCGAGGCGCGGCCGAACGGCGCCTCGATCCGGAACTTCGGTTTCGTGACCGTCACGGGGCAAGGCTGGCCCGACACCTGGCGGCGTGCTTGCCGCTCGCGCGCGATCTGGGCCGAGGTCGCGCCGCGCGCCGGCATCCCCATCTCTCATGGGGGTCTGTACGTCGTCGCCCGGCGCGCCGAGGCGCTTGCGGTGCTGGAGGAGTTCGCGGCGGGTCAGATGGGCGAAGGGTGTCGGATCCTGACGGGCGAGACGCTTCCCAGCCCCTTCCGCCGCGGTCTCGCCGGCGCCCTCTTCTCGCCGCACGAGCTCCGCGTGGAACCGCGCGAAGCGATCCCGCGCCTCGTCGCGTGGCTCCAGGCCGAGTTCGGCGTCCGCTTCCTTTGGCGTACCCATGTGCGCGCAATCGAGCCGCCCCGGCTCGAGACCAACGCCGGCAGCCTCGTCGCCGATCGCATCGTGGTCTGCCCCGGCAACGACTTCCTCTCGCTCTATCCCGAGACGATTGCCGACTATGCGCCGCTCCGCTGCAAGCTCACCATGCTGCGCCTCGCTGCCCCCGGCTGGCGGTTGCCTGCCGCAGTGATGAGCGATCTCGGCCTCGCGCGCTACCAGGGGTACGCCGGGCTTGCCGGTCTTGATCGGCTGCGCGCGCGTCTTTCGGCGGAGCAGCCGGAAGCGCTCGCCAACGGCGTGCACCTGATCGTCGTGCAGTCGGCAGACGGCTCGCTCGTCATCGGCGACAGCCACCACTATGACGTCACGCCTGACCCGTTCCTGGCCTCCGCGGTGGAGGAGCTGATCCTGGAGGAGGCGAGGGCGGTGCTCGACCTGCCGCGCGACCTGCCGGTCATCGAGCGTTGGGTCGGCGAGTATCCCTCAGCCGCCGTTCCGGCCTTCATCGCTTCGCCGCACCCGGCAGTTCGGGTCGTCCTGGTCACCTCCGGCACCGGCATGAGCACCGCCTTTGCGCTGGCGGAGGAGGCGCTCGCGGGCCTCGGCATTGCCGTGGCGGTTTCGGCATGACGCGTGCGCCGTATCGGGGCCCGCTCAGGGCGGTCGTGTTCGACTGGGCGGGCACGATGGTCGACCACGGCAGCCGCGCGCCAACGGACGCGTTATTGCGCGCCTTCGGCGAGTTCGGCGTCACCCTCACCATGGCGGACGCGCGCGGGCCGATGGGCTTGCCGAAGATGGACCACATCCTCGCCATCGCCCGCTTGCCGCACGTCGCCGAAGCCTGGAAGGCGCGCCACGGGAGACCCTTCTCGCAGCGGGACGCCGATGCAGTGTTCGCCGCCTTCGAGCCGATGACGATCGAGGCCGTGCGTGCTCATGCCGCCCTCCTTCCCGGTGCGCGCGAGGCGGCCGACGCCTGCCGTGCCCGGGGGCTCAAGATCGGCAGCACCACGGGCTACACGCGCGCCGTGATGGAGGTGCTCGCGCCGCTCGCTGCCGCGCAGGGCTACGTGCCCGACTGCATGGTATGCGCGGGCGACCTGCCCGCGGGTCGCCCGACACCGTGCATGATGTACGCCTGCTTCGCCCAGCTCGGCGTCTTCCCGCCCGAGGCCGTGGTCAAGGTGGACGACACCGCGCCCGGCATCGCCGAAGGGGTCGCTGCCGGCTGCTGGACCGTGGGGGTGGCGCTGACGGGGAACGAGGTCGGGATGTCGGCCGAGGAACTCGCCTTGGCGAGCGACGACGAGCGGGCGCGGCTTCGCGCGCGCGCCGAAGCCGTGCTGCGCGGGGCCGGCGCGCATTGGGTGATTGATTCGGTTGCCGATCTCCCCGCCCTGTTGCCGCAGATCGAAGCCGCTGTCGCTTCCGGCGAGCAGCCCTGACCCGTCCGCCGATACGGTCACGAAACTGCAACCGATCCGTCACGGAACTGACGCCGGCTCCATGGGAGAGTGGGGGGGCCGGGGAGAAGGGCCCGGTCTTGTCGCCAGGGGGGATGCCCGATGTTGCGCAGAACGCTTCTCGCCGCCGCCCTCGTCGCCATCGCCCTGCCCGCGGAGGCACAGCGCACGCGGCTTACGGTCTACACGGCCTTCGAGAACGATCAGCTTCCCGTCTTCAAGCAGGCGGCCGAGGCCGCACTGCGCGACGTTGAGATCGTCTGGGTGCGCGACAGCACCGGTGTGGTGACGACGCGCCTGCTTGCCGAGAAGGACAATCCCCGGGCCGACGTGATCTGGGGCCTGTCGGTGTTCAGCCTGATCAGGCTCGAGGCCGAGAACATGCTCGAGCCGTACACGCCGAAGGACGCGATGGCCCTCCGTCCACAGTTCCGTTCCGCACGCGACCCGATGACCTGGGTCGGGCTCGACGCCTTCGTCTCCGCCGTTTGCTTCAACACCGCGGTCGCCCGCCAACGCAACCTTCCCCGCCCGACCACCTGGGACGATCTCCTCAACGCCGCCTACCGCGGCCTGATCGCGATGCCGAACCCGGCCTCCTCCGGCACCGGCCTGCTCACCGTGGCGGGGTGGCTCGCCACCCGCGGCGAGCAGGCGGCCTGGGACTATATGACGCGGTTGCACGAGAACATCGCCGTCTACACCCACTCGGGCAGCGCACCCTGCAACAACGCCGCGCGCGGCGAGTATGCGATCGGTCTCTCCTTCGACATGCGCGCGGTCGCGCTGAAGAACCAGGGCGCGCCGATCGATATCATCGTGCCGACGGATGGTGTCGGCTTCGACCTCGAGGCGGCGGCCATCCACCGCGGCACGCGTCACCTCGATGCGGCGAAGAGGCTGATGGACTTCGCCGTGTCGAAGGAGGCGATGGCTCTCTACGGCCGCTATTACGCTCTTCTGGGGCGCGACGACGTGCAGCCGACGGTGCAGAACTATCCGCCGGAGTTCGCCCAGCGGCTGGCGGCGATGGATTTCGCCAGGATCGCAGCCGATCGCGACCGCATCCTCGCCGAGTGGTCGCGGCGCTTCGACGCCAAGTCCGCGCCGCGCAACTGAGGCGGGCATCGCGCCGCTCAGCGCCGGGATGGAAGGTTCGGTCGTCCGCCCGCCCGCAAGGGCTCACGCACGCGACCGAACCGTGTCTCGTGGTCGAGCGGGTGACGAAACGGTTCGGCGCCTTCGTCGCCCTCGACGACGTCTCGCTCACGGTCCGGCGAGGCGAGTTCGTCTGCTTCCTGGGGCCCTCGGGCTGCGGCAAGACCACCTTGCTGCGGGCCATCGCCGGGCTCGATCCGCAGGACGAGGGGCGGATTATCCAAGACGGGCGGGACGTCTCCGCCCTGCCGCCTTCGGCGCGGGATTTCGGCATCGTCTTCCAATCCTACGCCCTGTTCCCCAACATGACGGTGGCGGCGAACGTGGGCTACGGCCTCGTCTCGCAGCGAAAGCCCCGCGCCGAGATCGAGAAGCGGGTGCGGCAGCTTCTCGAACTGGTCGGCCTTGCCGACCAAGCCTGGAAATACCCGGCCCAGCTTTCGGGCGGGCAGCAGCAGCGCGTGGCGCTGGCCAGGGCGCTCGCGATGGATCCCGGGCTTCTTTTGCTCGACGAGCCGCTCTCAGCTCTCGATGCGCTCGTGCGCGCGCATCTGCGCGAGGAGATCAAGGCACTCCAGCGCCGGCTCGGGATCACCACCATCATGGTGACGCACGACCAGGAGGAGGCGCTCTCGATTGCCGACCGGGTGGTGGTGATGAACCGCGGGCGAATCGAACAGGTCGGCACGCCCGACGAGGTGTACCGCCACCCGCGCACCCTGTTCGTCGCGGGCTTCGTCGGTCGGATGAACAGCTTGCCGGCGACGGTGATCGGTTCCGCCACCGTCCAGGTCGGTTCGGTGCAGCTTGCCTGCCCGGTTGCGGCCGGGCGCGCTGCCGGCGACGCGGTTCAGATCTGCATCCGTCCCGAGGATGTGCTGCCGGCGGCGCCGGAACTGGACGGCACTCGGCTTTCGGCCACGGTTCGCGGCGTCGAGTATCTCGGCTCGATCGCGCGGGCGATGCTCGACGCAGCAGGGCTTCCGCTGGTGATGGAAGTGCAGGACACCGCCCTGCGCCGGCTCGCCCTGTGCCCCGGTCGCACGATCGAGATCGTCCTCCCGCCGGATCGCGTGCTCCTCTTCGATCGTGCGGAGTGAGCGATGGCGGTCGCCGCCGCCGCTTCGGTTCGCCCGATCTGGTCGGCAGACGACCGGATCCTCTTCGGCGTCGTGGCCGCGGCAGGGCTCTTCCTCGTCCTCTTCCTGATCTTCCCGCTCGCCACCCTTTTGCTCGAAAGTTTCCGCGACCAAAGCGGCGCCTTCGTCGGGCTTGCCAACTATCTCCGCTACGTCGAGACGCCCGCGCTCATCGACAGCCTCTGGAACAGCGTCTGGACGGCGGTGGCGACCACCGTCGTCGTCATCCCGGCAGCCTTCGTCTTCGCCTACGCGATGACGCGCAGCGCGATCCCCGGCAAGGCCGTGTTCCGCGCGATCGCACTCACTCCGATCCTTGCGCCCTCGCTCCTCCCCGCGCTTGCCCTGATCTACCTGTTCGGCAACCAGGGCATGCTGCGGGGGCTCTTGTTCGGCCACTCGATCTACGGTCCGCTCGGGATTGTCGTTGCGCAGGTGTTCTACACCTTCCCGCACGCCTTCCTCATCCTCGCCACCGCGCTCAGCGGGGCTGACGCCCGCCTCTACGAGGCGGCGGAAGCCTTGCGCGCCTCCCGGCTTCGTGTGCTGCGCACCGTCACGCTACCCACCGCGCGCTACGGCCTCGTCTCCGCCTCGTTCGTCGTGTTCACCCTGGTCATCACCGATTTCGGCATCCCGAAGGTGATCGGGGGATCGTTCTCCGTCCTGGCGACTGAGGTCTACAAGCAGGTGGTCGGGCAGCAGAACTTCCAGATGGGAGCGGTGGTCGGTGTCGTGTTGCTGATCCCGGCGCTAATCGCCTTCGCGGCCGACCAATGGGCGCAGCGGCGCCAGGTCGCGGTGGTCGGCGCCCGTGCCGTCCCTTATGTGGCGAGGAGGCGTCCGTGGCGCGACCGCCCCCTCCTCCTGTTCTGCGGCCTCGTCTCCGCCCTGATGCTGGGCGTTGTCGGGGTGGCGGTCTGGGGAAGTCTGGTCACGTTCTGGCCCTGGAACCTCGCGCTGACGCTCCGCAACTACGGCTTCGCAAACTTCATCTCCGAGGGCTGGGGCACGTGGTGGACCTCCGTGCGCCTCTCGCTCTGGACCGCCGTGATCGGTGCGCCGCTGATCTTCGTCTTCGCCTATGCCATGGAGCGCGGGCGCAAGGGCGGCTGGCTCGCCTCTCTCGTCCGCTTCCTGGCGGTCGTTCCCCTGGCGGTCCCGGGCCTCGTGCTTGGCATCGCCTACATCTTCTTCTTCAACGCGCCGGCGAACCCGCTGGGGTTCCTCTACGGCACGCTCGCCATCCTCGTGCTCAACTCGATCGTGCATTTCTACACGGTCGGCCATCTCGCCTCGCTGACGCAACTCAAGAGCCTCGATCCCGAGTTCGAGGCGGTGTCGGCGTCGTTGAAGGTCCCCATCTGGCGCACCTTCGCGGCCGTCATCCTGCCGATGTCGCTTCCCGTGCTGCTCGACGTCGCGATCTACCTTTTCGTCAACGCGATGACGACCGTCTCGGCCGTGGTCTTCCTCTACGCGCCCGGCATCATGCCGGCCTCCGTCGCGGTGGTTCAGATGGACGAGGCGGGCTTCGCCTCCCCTGCCGCCGCGATGGCGACGGTGATCCTGCTCACCTCGGCTGCGGTGAAGGGGCTGCACGTGGCCTTGGACGACCGGCTCGTCGCCCGCACCCAGGCCTGGAAGCGGCGCTGAGGACCGTTCCTGCCAGGGCGGGGGCGCGCTAGCCTGCCGCCATGGCGCGACAGCCCAGACTCGAGCGGCCCAACCCGGACTCCTTGCACGCCGCGATCGCGGCCCTGCGGGAGCGTTTCGGGGAACGGTGCACCACGAACGCCGCGGTGCGCGAACGGCACGGCAGCGACGAGTCCTGGCACCCGCCGGCAAGCCCGGATGTCGTGGTCTTCGCCGAGAGCGTCGCCGAGGTCCAGGCCGTCGCCGGTATTTGCGCGGCCCATCGCGTCCCGCTTATCCCGTACGGCACCGGAACGAGCCTGGAAGGCCACGTGGCGGCGCTGGCGGGCGGGGTTTCCCTCGATCTGTCGCGCATGAACCGCGTGCTCGCGGTGCGGGCCGAGGATCTCGACTGCACGGTCGAGCCCGGTGTGACTCGCAGGCAGCTCAACGCCCATCTCCGCGACAGCGGCCTCTTCTTTCCGCTCGACCCCGGGGCCGATGCCTCGCTCGGCGGAATGGCCGCGACGCGTGCGTCCGGAACCAACGCGGTGCGCTACGGCACGATGCGTGACGTGGTTCTCTCCCTCGGCGTGGTTCTGGCGGATGGCCGTTTCGTCCGCACCGGCCGCCGCGCCCGCAAGTCCGCCGCCGGCTACGACCTGACGCGGCTCTTCGTCGGCTCCGAAGGCACGCTCGGCGTCATCGTCGAACTGACGCTCCGCCTGTTCGGCATCCCCGAACGGATCGCCGCGGCCGTCCTCCCCTTCGACTCTCTGGCGGGGGCGGTCCGGACGGTGATTGAGGCGCTGCAGATGCAACTGCCGCTCGCGCGGATCGAGCTTCTCGACGAGGTTCAGGTGGCGGCGTGCAACCGCCACTCCGGCCTTGGTCTGGCCGAGGTTCCGACCCTCTTCGTCGAGTTCCACGGCAGTCCCGCTTCGGTCGATGAGCAGATCGGCCACCTCAGGGCGCTGGCCGAGGCGAACGGCTGCGCCGGTTTTGCCTTCGCCCGCGACGATGAGGAACGGGCGCGCCTCTGGCGGGCACGGCACGACGCCTACTACGCGGCCCTCGCCTTGCGTCCGGGTGCGAAGGGCTGGGCGACGGATGTCTGCGTGCCGATCTCGCGGCTCGCCGAGTGCATCCTGGAGACGAAGCGCGATCTCGCCATGTCCAACCTGCTCGCGCCGCTGGTCGGTCATGTCGGCGACGGCAACTTCCATCTCGTCTTCCTGGTCGACCCGGGCGATGCCGCGGAGATGGCGCGTGCGGCGGCGGCAAACGATCGTCTGGTCGCGCGCGCGCTCGCCATGGACGGCACGTGCTCGGGCGAGCATGGCATCGGCTACGGCAAGGTCCCGTTCCTCGTGGCCGAGCACGGGGAGGCGATCGACGTGATGCGCGCCGTCAAGCAGGCGCTCGATCCCTTGGGCATCCTCAATCCGGGCAAGATCCTGCCCGGCTGATCAGCGCGCCTCCTCGCGCAGGCGTCGCCGCTCGGCCTCGGCCGCTGCAGCCACTTCGCTCTCACCCGCCGTCCGGGCAAGGCGGATCGCGCGTTCGAGCCGTCGCTCCGCCTCCGCGCGCGCCCCATCGGCGGCGGCGCTGCGACCCGACCGGAAGGCAAGGTCGGCCGCTTCGGCGAGCCGCCCCTGGCGCTCGGCCGCTTCGGAGGCGAGGGCGAGCGCGCGGGCGAGACCAGGATCGTCGCGTCCCTCCTGCCGAAGATGGGCCGCGCGCAGGAAGGCTGAGCGTGCCGCTTCGGCGTCGCCGGCAAGCAAGGCATCGCGCCCGGCGAGTTCCGCCGCATCGGCAGCGAAATCCGGGCGCGGGTCGGCCGGCAAGGCGGCGCGCACGGCGGCGAGGCCCGCGCGGTCGCCGCGATCCGCAGCGATCAGTCCCTCGATGAAGCGGGCGCGCGCGCCTGCATCGCCTCCCGTGATCGCGACCGTCAGGCCGAGGGCGCCGGCGGCGTCGCCCAAGCGGTAGCGGGCCGCCGCCTCGGCCAAGGGAAGCTCGGCCGGGGCGGGGAGGTTGCGGCGCGCAAGTTCGGCCCGCGCGGCGGCCGCCGTCTCCCGCGCGCGCGCGGCCTCGCCGAGCCGGAGTTCGGCAGCGGCAAGCGACGCGGCGAGGTTTCCGATCGCCGCCGCGTCGTCGCGCGCGTAGGCCCGACGCAGCGCGTCGCGAAACAGCTCCGCCGCCTGGGCGGGCCTCTCCTGCGCCCAGGCGGCAAGCGCGGTGCGGGTGAGACGGGCGAGGGTCGGATCCGCCGGTTCGGGCGGCAGATCCCGCCCGCCGCAGGCGGCAACGAGAAACGCGAGCAGAACGATCCGCTTCAAGGACGGATTTCCCGCGCCGGCACGCGCGGCTCCTCCTCCGCAGCGCGGCCGCCGCCGATGAGAGGGTGGGTGCGCAAGGCGACGACGAGGCGCTCGAGTTCTGCCGTCGCCTGCTGCACCTGAACGAGAAGCCCCGGGAGCACCGCGACCGCCGCGGCGGCGTCGCGCGCGAGCCGCGGCGCCTGCGGCGAGGCGCGCGCGAGGTCGGACGTCGCGTTGCGCAGGTTGGCGAGCGCGCCCTCGGCGGCGGTCAACAGACGCGGCAGCCCCTCCGCGGCCGCTCCGGCCGAGCGCACCACGCCGCGCAGGTCGGCAACCGCCGCCTCGCCTTGCGCCAGCGTGCGGTCGAGCTGTGCCGCAGCCGTCTCCAGCTCGCGCACCAGCGTATCGTCGACGAGCAGGCGGCCGACGGCGCCCTCGCCCCGTGCCAGCCGATCCGAAATCGTCGCTGCGGCCCGCGTGATCACCGCCACGTCCTCGAACACCGGTACCAAGCGTGCCCGCAAGTCCTCGATCAGCTCGCCAAGCGACTCGGTCGGCGCCTGCTCGCGCGTCACCTCGAGCACGGCGTAGTCCCAATCGAGCGGCTCCCCCGAGCCGCGGCTGATCTCGAGGAAGGCCGCTCCCGCCACACCGAATTGGCGACGGATGAAGACGCGCGAGTCGCGGCGGACGAACACCTCCATGCCCTTGTCCAGCCGCACATCGGCATAGAGTTGCGCGCGCGGATCGATCACGATGCGGCGCACCTGCCCTGCCCGCGTACCCAGAACCTCGACGGCGGCGCCGGCCGAGAGGCCGGCGGTGCCCTCGGGGGGAAGGATGACGCGCAAGGTGAGCGCCGGACGAAGCAAGGGGCCAAGCACACCAGCCTGCAGGACGGCAGCGACGAAGAGCGCAAGCGCAGCCAGCACCACCGCGCCGGCGATCTCGTTGGTGCGCGCGAACCGCGCGGGGCCCCTCATGCCGCTACCCTGCCGACCGGCACGAAGCGGCTGCCGATCAGGCGCAAGCGCCTCGTTGCCGGCACCGAGGCGCTGACCGTGCGTGCCTCGCCGAAGAGGAGCCACAACACGGCCCCGCCCTCGTCGCGCACGGTCCGGGCGAGACGAAGGATCGGACCCAGCATCCCGGGCCCCAGCCGCTCCGTCGGGTGCTCGAGCACGACGAGGCGCGGCGAGCCGAGAAACGCGCGCGCGAGCCCGGCCCGCCGCAAATCCTCTCCCGTCGCCTCGCTGGGATAGCCTGCGGGAACCCCGGGCAGGCCGAGCAGGCGGCAGAGCCTGGACGCTTCCGTGACGAGGCCCGCTGGCGAGCTGCGCGTGTGATAGGCCGGGCGAAGCACGATGTTCTCCGTCACGGTCAGGAACGGCAGCCAAAGGTCGTCGTGGAACGCGCGGCCGATGCGACCGCGCAGCCCCTCGGCCACGCTGTGCGGCATCGCCTGCCAGTCCCGGCCCTCGAACAGCACGCGACCGGCCGAAGGGGGAACAAGGCCGGCGACGGCGTCGGCGAAGGCAAACGCCCGGCGCGGCTCCACGAGGTCGATCAGCACGAGATCGGCCGCCGCGACAGCGAAATCGAGCGGGAGGGTGGCGCCACCGGCCGGCTCGATCGGCAGCGTCGCTCCCTCGAACTGCAGGATCGGGTGCGCAACGGACATCGGCCCTCAGAGAACGATGGAGACGACACCCGAGACGATCAGATTGGCGAGCAGCGCGTAAGCGAAGCCTCGCGGCACCAGGCGTGCCGGTACCGCGGCCAGCGACGGCGCGCCGAGCGGCACGGCGCAACAGACGAGGGCGACCGCCGATCCGATCAAGAGGCCCTTCAGAGGCAGCAGGATGAAATCGTTCGCGGCCATCGTGCGGAGAATGTCGTCGAGAAAGGAGGGCAGGTCGAGCGGACGCGCACTGACCAGGACGTCCATCGCCCAGCCGCTGATCAGGGCGGTGGCGACGAACAGCACGGTCAGTGCCGGGGTTGCGACGGCGAAGGCGACGACCCGCGGCAAGACGAGGAGGAGAAGCGGATCGATGCCGCTTGCTTCGAGCAGGCGAAACCGGTCGCTGCCGCGGATTTCGCCGACCTCGATCAAGGTGATCGTGCCGCTACGCCCGGCAAGCAAAAGCCCGACGACGAGGGGGGCCACCTCGCGGACGAGCACGCCGGCGATCACCTGGTTGATCAGCGTCTGCTGACCGGCCGCGCCGAGCCAATACAGGGCCTGAAACACCATGCCGAGACCCACAAGCGCGGCCGCTCCGAGGACGAGCGGCAAGCCGCGCCCTGCCACGGCGCCGAGCGCACGGCGCAGTTCGGCACGCACGGGGCGACGCCAGGAGAGGGGGTCGGTCGCGGCGCGAGCGACGGCGAAACCCATGCCGGCGACGAAACAGGGCCAGCGAACGAGGGCGATGCACGCTTCGCCGACGGCCGCGAGCAGCCGACGCACGGCCCGAGCCTCGGGTGCCGCCGCTTCAGCCGCCGTTATGCCCGGGCCATGAGGTAGTAGGTCGCGGTCTCGCCTCGGCCCTCGAGCCAGAACCGTCCGCGCGGACGGGCGAGGAAGCCGTCGGCGGCGAGGGCGTGGGTCCGCTCCCCGATCTGGATCATCCCCTCGGTTGCCGACTGTGCGAGAGCGGTCGCCGCCTCCAGCGCCTCACCCCAAAGGTTGAACCCTCCGCCCTCCTCATCGACGACCGCGCCGATGGCCGGCCCCGTGTCGACACCGATCCGGAGAGCCAAGGGTTGGTCCGCCGCGATCAAGAGGCCGGTCAAGGCCTCCTGGAGGGCGAGAGCGGCCTCCATCATTCGCCGCGCGGCAGCGACCGCGTTGCCGTCGAAGCCGGAAGCGGCGACCACAGTGTCCCCCGAAAGCCGGAGGTAGCCGATGCCGTGGCCGTCGAGCACGCGGCGGAGGGTGCGCACCGCGTCCGCGAGGAGGGGCGCACCATCCGGGCAGCGCACGGCGAGCGCGGCGGGGTCAGTGAAGAGAAGGACCAGGACCGTGAGGTCGGAGAAGAGTTCGACGTCGCTCTGGTCGGGGCCGACGCCGACAGCGGCGAGACGACCGAGAAACGCAGCGCCGGGACGAAGCCGCTCCGCCGTCTCGCCGTCATGCCCCGCCGGCCGGGGCAAGGGGGCCGTCTCGGAGCGTCGCTCCGTCCGGCCCAGCCCGTCCTCGCCCAGGCGACGCGCGAGGATGGCGGCTGCCGCCTTGGCGAAGGCGATCGCGCTGTGGCGATCGGCCGCTGCGTCCTCGATCGACAGCACGGCGAGAGGATCCCGGCCAGAGCTGGATCGGAATCGAAACGAGGTGCCGGGTTCCCGTCTTGGGCAAGCCGCCCGCTTGCGAAGAGGGCGAACCGCGGATCCGGCTGCGAGACATCGATCTCGACCAAGCCAGCGGCGAGAAGGGGGAAGGCCTCGTCGCCGAACTCTCCCGACACGCGGAGGGGCGGCAGATGGAGGCCCGTCTCGGCGTCGAAAACATCCTCGGCGGCAAGGCTCCGCTGCTCCGCGCCAAACCGCCAGAAGCCCACGCGGCGCGCCGAGACCGCCCGCGCGATCGTTTCGGTGATGCGCTGCAGCCCGCGCCCCGCTGCGGGGTCGGCGATCGCGGCATCGGTCGCGAGCACGCCGAGCGCGCTGGCCTGGGCCAAGGCTCTCGCCCCGGCCGCGTTGCAGGTCTCGAGCCCTGGCATCGGCCTTCAGACCTTGGCGCACGAGGAGGACCGCCAGGAGGACGGCGAGCAGGCCGACTGCCGCACCGGCAGCGAGCGCCGTTCTGCTGTTGCGGCCGACGAAGCCGACCAGATCCTCCTCCGGAACGACGAGCATGAGCACCCAGTCGCGGCCGATCTCGGCATCGAGCGGTGTCGATACGCTGAGGTGGCGTTTTCCCTCGATCACCATGGTGCGCCGGCCCGTGCCCTCGAGCCGCAACGTATCGAAGGCGCGGGTCAAGACGGGATCCGCGAGCTGGTCGAGCCGGACGGGACTGAGCACGTCCCCCTCCTGGCGGATCGTGCGGTCCGCCTCCGGAAAGGCGACGAGACGGCCGGCGCGATCGAGGATCATCGCCTTGCCGGACTTCCCGATGCGCAAGGTGGCAAGGAAGCGGCTCAGCGTGTCGAGGCGGATGTCGGCGCCAAGCACCACGGCCGGCTGGTCGGGCCGTTCGGGCACGGCGAGGGAGACGGTCAGGCCCGGCACGCGGTCGGTGAAGAAGACGGAGATTTCGGTCCAGGAGATGCCTGCACTCGCCGGCGCGCCCTTGAACCACGGGCCGGTGCGCGGATCATAGGGATCGGTCGGATCCTCGGCGACGCGCGGTATCCGCCCCGCCCAGTCGCGCACCTCATCGACGACGCGCCTCTGCGGCGCCGTTTCGATCGTCTTGACGGCGATCGTTTCCGGGCTGCCCCGGCGCGCCATGACGAAGCCGCCTGTCGTGTCGCCGTAAAGGACAGCGGCGATCTGCGGCACGGCTTTGAGCAGGCCGGCACCGAAATCGCGGACGTGCTTCGCATCGCGCCCGAGCGTCTCGCGGGCCTGGAGTTCCGCCATCAGCCGAACCGCGCGCTCGGCGGGGCCGAGCCAGGCGGCGACTTCGGTCGCGATCCTGCTCTCAAGCGCTTCGAGAACCGTGTCGGCGAGACGCAACGCCTCCGCACGGTTGCCGATGTGGCCGATAGCGACCATGCCGATCGCGGCGGCAACCGGTGCCGCAGCGGCAAGAGAGGGAACTACGATCCCGAGCACGCGACGCCGCGCCTCGGCCTTTGCCTCACGCGGATCGCGAATGACGTCGACGATTGCCTCGCCGAGGACGGCACGACCCTCCCGCATCGCAAAGGCCTAGAGCAGATCGGCGGCGCGCGGGAATGGCCGCGTCAACGCCCGAACAGCGCCCGCGGCAGCCAGGTGGCCAGCGGCGGGTGCAGCGCGGTGAGTGCAAGTCCGAGCAACTGCAGCGCAACGAAGGGCACGATGCCGCGGTAGATCTGCGCAGTGCGCACCTCGGCCGGCGCCACGCCGCGAAGGTAGAAGAGGGCGAAGCCGAACGGCGGTGTGAGGAACGAGGTCTGCAGGTTGACGGCGACCAGCACGCCGAACCAGATCGGATCGACATCCATTTGGAGGATGATCGGCCCCACGATGGGGATCACGATGATCGCGATCTCGACGAAGTCGAGGAAGAAGCCCAACGCGAAGATCACGCCCATCACCGCGGCGAGAGCTCCGCTCACCCCGCCCGGCAGGGCGGACAGCGCGGCATGCACCATGTCGTCGCCGCCGAGGCCGCGGAAGACGAGAGCGAACAGGGTCGCCCCGATCAGCATGGCGAAGATCATTGCCGTTATGGTCAAGGTAGACCGGGCGACGGTTGCGAGCACGCCAACGCTGAGGCTCCGCCACAGCGCGTGCGCGAGCGCGACGGCGAGGCCGGCCGCGGCGACGAAGGCGGCGATGATCGCGGCACGTTCGGCAACCGTCGCCGTCGGCCGCCCGAGCCTGAGGTCGAATGAGGACGCAAGCGTGACGAGGGCGAGGGCGGAGAGAGCAGCGACGGCGGAGGGCCAGCGGGCAGGCGAGAGGCGTCGTGCGGCGAGCAGAAGCGCTCCTGCCGCACCGACGGCGGCGGCCTCGGTTGGGGTGGCGATGCCGCCGAGGATGGAGCCGAGCACGGAGACGATGAGCACGATCGGCGGCGCGAGGGCGGCGAGCAGCGCGCCGCGCTCCACCTCGCCACGGGCATCGGGCGGCAGGGCGGGAGCAAGGTCGGGCCGAAGCCAGGCGGCGATGAGCTGATAGGCGATGTAAAGCCCGACCAGGAGGAGCCCCGGCAGCAGCGATCCGGCGAAGAGCTGGCCGACGCTGACGGTGGTGACGGAGAACTTGCCCTGGGCGAGCTGCGCCTGCTGGTAGGCGGCGGAAATGATCTCGCCGAGGATCACCATCACGGTCGAGGGCGGGATGATCTGGCCGAGCGTGCCAGCGGCGCAGATGGTGCCGCAGGCGAAGCTCGTCCGGTAGCCGTTGCGCAGCATCGCAGGCAGCGCCATCAGCCCCATCGTCACCACGGTCGCGCCGACGATTCCGGTCGAGGCGGCGAGCAGGGCACCGACTACGGAGACGGAGACGGCAAGGCCGCCGCGCACGCCGCCGAACAGCCGGCCCATCGTCTCGAGCAGCTCCTCCGCGATCTTCGACCGCTCGAGCATCATGCCCATGAAGACAAAGAGCGGGATCGCGATCAGCACCTCCGAGGTCATGATGCCGAAGATGCGCGGCGGGAGCGCGCCGAGGAGCGCGGGGCTGAACACGCCAAGAGCCCAGCCGAGTGCGCCGAACAGGATGGCCGAGCCGGTGAGGATGAAAACGACCGGAAAGCCCGACAGGATCCCCACGCAAAGCGCGAGGAACATCAGCAGATCGAGCAACCCTCCAAGCCAGCTCGTCATCGCTCAGCGACGGGGCGGCTCGAAGGCGGGACCGCGGTGGTCGGCGCGCTGCCCTCCAAGCGTGAGGATGCATCGGCAGCCGTGCGCGATCGCCTGCAGCAGCAGCAGGCCCGCCATGGCCGGGATCAGCGACTTGAGGAGATACTGGAAGGGAAGCCCGCCGTAGGCGATCGCTCCCTCGCGGATCCGCCACGACGCCGCGACGAAGGGCCAGGAGGTCCAGAGCAACGAGAAGCGCGAAGGGGACGACGGCGAGGACGACGCCCGCGAGGTCGATCAGCGCGCGGCGTTTGGCCGACAGCCCGGCCTGCAGGACGTCCACCCGCACGTGGCCCTCGTGGAGCATGGTGTAGGCGATGCCGAGCATGAACAGCGTGGCGTGCGCGTAGACCACGCTCTCCTGCAGCTGAATGAAGCTCGTGGAGAACCCGTAGCGCAGCACCACGACGGCGAGCTGCAACAGGACAAGCAGGACGGCGAGCCACATCACTGCCCGCCCGACCGTGTCGCCGACCCGGTCGAGGCCGCGGGCGAGAGCGGCGATCAGCCCCACCGCTGCAGCGCGCGGCCGGCGTGCGTCGGCACGTAGGCGGTGCCGAAATACTCCACGCCCTGTTGGCGATAGGCGATGATGCTGCGCACGATCGCGCGTTCCAGCGGATCAGGCAGCTCGGCGAGCTCCTGCATCACTGCCCAAGCCGCCTCCGCCATGGCGCGAACCAGCGCTTCGGGCACGGTGCGGACCTGCACGCCCTGCCGTTCGACCATTTCGGCGAGCGCGCGGGGGTTGGCATGGTCCCACTCGGCGATGCTCTCCTCGTTCATGCTCTCGCAGGCAAAACGGACGGCGAGCTTGAGATCCTCGGGCAGGGCGTCATAGCGGGGCTTGTGGATCACCGTCTCGAGGCTGGCGGAGGGCTCCTGGCCGCAGGGTTGGTAGTAGAAGCGCGCCACGCGCCCAAGCCCGAGCGGCCCGTCCGACCAGGGGCCGGCGAACTCTGCGGCGTCGATCGTGCCGGCCTGCAGGGCCTGGAACACCTCGCCCACCGGCATCTGTTGCACGGCCGCGCCGAGCCGCTGGTAGACCGCGCCAATCAGGCCGCCCGCGCGGATGCGCAGGCCGCGGAAGTCCTCGGGGCCGGCAAGTTCGCGGCGGAAGAAGCCCGTCCATTGCGGGCCCGAGTTGCCGCAGAGGAACGGCTTGAGGTTGAACCGGGCGTAGAGCTCGTCCCATTGCGCCTGGCCGCCGCCGAAGCGAAGCCAGCCGACGAGTTCGCTGTTGGTGAGGCCGAAGGGAAAGCTGCCGATGATCGCGGCGGCGCGTGAGCGGCTGAACCAGAAATGCGGTGTGGCGTGGTAGAGGTCGACCGTGCCCTGGCTCACCGCGTCGAACACGCCGAAGGGCGGCACGATCTCGCCCGCGGCGAACAGGCGGACGGTGATGCGCCCGCCGGTCAGCTGGGTGATGCGGTCGGCCACCTTCTGCGCCTGCGTGCCCGGCCCCGGCAGGTTGCGCGGCCAGGACGTGACCATCCGCCACTCCATCCGGCCTTGCGCGATGGCGGGTGCGGCGAGCGCCGCCGCCGCACCGGCGGCACGCCGCACGCAGCACCGTCCGCCGTCCTCATCGCCGCCGTGCTCCCTCCTCGTTGCGATATCGTGTCGGTCCGTTCGCCGCTCAGCCCCAGCGGATCGGCAGGTCGCGCGCGCGCGAACTGGCCCGCGTAGGAGTAGCGCATGTACTCGGCCGACTGGGAGCGGAAGGCGACATAGGCCTCGGCGATGCGGCGGGTGAGCGGGTCCTGGTCCTCGCGCAGGCTCTGCAGCACTTCGCCCGCCGCATTGCCGAGCGCGACGAGAAGGTCGCGCGGGGCCTCGCGCACCACGACGCCATGGCGGGTGACGAGTTCGCGCAAAGCGACCGCGTGGCGATGGTCGTATTCGGTCACCACCTCATCGTGCAGGCTCTGGCAGGCCATGCGGATGGCGAGCTTGAGGTCATCGGGCAGGCGGTCATAGGCTGCCTTGTTCACGCCGCACTCCTCGGCCGAGGAGGGTTCCTGCACGCCGGGCCAGTAGTAGTTCTTCGCCACCTGGTGGAAGCCAAGCGGCGCATCCGTCCAGGGGCCGACGAACTCCGCAGCGTCGATGGTGCCGGCCTGCAGGGCCTGGAAGATCTCGCCGCCGGGGAGCGTGACGACGGTCGCCCCGACGCGGCGGAACATCTCGCCGCCAAGCCCGGCGGTGCGGAAGCGCAAGCCCCGGAAATCCTCCACGCTGCGGATCTCGCGGCGGAACCAGCCGAGCCACTGCGGCCCGGAGTTGCCGCACAGGAACGGCTTGATGCCGAAACGCGCATAAGCCTCGTCGTACAGCGCCTGGCCGCCGCCGTGGTTGATCCAGGCGGAATGCTCCTGCGCGGTGAGGCCGAAGGGAAAGGAGCCGAAGAAGCCGATGCCGCGCAGCTTGGAAAGCCAGAGCGACGGCACGGAGTGATACATTTCCGCCGTGCCCTGGCTCACCGCGTCGAACACGCCGAGGGCGGGCACGATCTGGCCGGCGCCGAACACGCGCACGGTGAGCCGGCCGCCGGAGAGCGCGGTGATCCTCTCGGCGAGCTTGTTCGCTGCCGTGCCCGGGCCCGGCAGGTTCATCGGCCATGAGGTGACCATCCGCCACTCGAGCCTGCCTTGCGCGATGGCCGGAGTGGCAAGTGTGGCGGCAGTCGCGGCCGCGGCCGCGGACAGGACGTTCCTGCGACGCATGGTGCTGCTCCTTTCCCTCGCTCGCCGTGCCCTGGTGTCTCCCGCGCGATGATAGTCCCGCGCGCAGGCAGAGCCAGCCCCTGCTCAGCCGGATCGCGACGGCACAGGCTGATGGGAGCGAGCGAGGCAAGGCACCCCTTCCGCCACCAGGGAGCGCAGGGCGGCAATGTCGGCCGCCGCCACGCGGTCACCCTCCCAGCGCGGCACGCGGGACCGAACCCTGACGAGCGCCTCCTCCAGCGTCGGCGAGGAGCGAAGCGGGCGATGCGCCTCCACCGCCTGGGCGGCGACGAGCGCCTCGATGGCGAGGATCGCCTCCAGGTTGTCGAGCATCGGGCCGAGCCGGTGCGCGGCCGCCGTCGCCATGCTCACGTGATCCTCCTGGTTCGCGCTCGTCGGGATGGTGTCGGTGGAGCGCGGCGCGGCCAGCGCCTTGTTCTCTGCAGCGAGAGCGGCGGCGGTGACCTGGGCCAGCATGAAGCCCGAATCGAGCCCGGGGTCGGCGGCCAGGAACGGCGGCAGGCCCGAAAGTGCGGGGTCCATCAGAAGGGCGATCCGACGCTCGGCCAGGTTGCCGATCTCGGCCGCGGCGAGGGCGAGGATGTCGGCCGCGAAGGCAACCGGCTCGGCATGGAAATTGCCGCCGGAAAGGATCTCGCCCGTTTCGGCGAAGACGAGCGGATTGTCGGTGACCGCGTTCGCCTCCGCATGAAGCGTCGCGGCGGCGAAGCGGATGAGGTCGAGCACCGCTCCCATCACCTGCGGCTGGCAGCGCAGCGAATAGGGGTCCTGCACGCGGGGGTCGCCCACGCGATGGCTGTCCCGGATCGCACTGCCCGCCAACAGCTCGCGCAGGGCGGCCGCCACCTCCGCTTGGCCGCGATGCCCGCGCAGGTCCTGGATGCGCGCATCGAACGGGGTATCCGCGCCGCGAGCGCCGTCCAGCGCGAGTGCGCCGGTGAGGAGCGCTGTGGCGAAGCAGGCCTCGAGCCGGAACAGGGCATCGAGCGCCAGCGCGGTCGAAACCTGCGTCCCGTTGAGAAGGGCGAGGCCTTCCTTCGGTGCGAGCGCAAGCGGTTCGAGATCGGCGAACAGCAGCGCCTCCGCACCCGAGACGACCCGTCCCGACGGCAGCTTCGCCGCCCCCTCGCCGATGAGGACGAGGGCGAGATGCGCAAGCGGGGCGAGATCACCAGACGCCCCGACCGACCCTTGCGCCGGAATCACCGGCAGCGCGTCGGCGGAGAGGAGACGGATGAGCGAGTCGATGACGGCAGGCCGAACCCCTGAGTAGCCGCGGGCCAGGGCCGCGGCCTTGAGCGCGAGCACCAGACGCACGGCCGGATCCGGCAAGGAAGGGCCCACCCCCGCGGCGTGGCTGCGCACCAGGTTGAGCTGCAGCCGGGCGAGGTTGTCGTCCGTGATCCGCGTCGTGGCCAGGCGGCCGAAGCCGGTGTTGATGCCGTAGGCGGGCTCGCCCCGCGCGAGAACGGCGGCAACGGCGGAGGCCGAGGCCTCGACCCCCTCGCGCCAGCCCTCGCAGAGGGAGACTGGTCCCGCCTCGCGCACGTCGCGCAGCAGGCGGAGCGGGACCGCGCCCGGAACGATGACGCGGCTCATTCCGTGCCCCGCCGCAGCATCGCCCGCCGCAGCATCGGAAGATCAAGACCGTGCTCGGCCGCGCAGGCGATCGCCTCCTCGTAGCCGGCGTCGGCATGGCGCATCACCCCGGTGGCTGGGTCGTTCCACAGCACGCGCGCGAGCCGCTTCGCCGCCGCCGCCGTGCCGTCGGCGACGATCACCATGCCGGCATGCTGCGAAAAGCCCATGCCGACCCCGCCGCCGTGGTGCAGCGACACCCAGGTCGCGCCCGAGGCGCAATTCAGCAGCGCGTTCAGCATAGGCCAGTCGGAGACGGCGTCCGAGCCGTCCCGCATCGCCTCGGTCTCGCGGTTGGGCGAGGCGACCGATCCGGAGTCGAGATGATCGCGCCCGATCACGATCGGGGCGGAGACCTCGCCGCGCGCGACCATCTCGTTGAAGGCGAGCCCCACGCGGTGACGCTGGCCGAGGCCGAGCCAGCAGATCCGCGCCGGCAGGCCCTGGAAGCGGATCCGCGCCCTTGCCATGTCGAGCCAGCGATGCAGGTGCGGATCGTCGGGGATCAGCTCCTTCACCTTCTCGTCCGTGCGCCGGATGTCCTCCGGGTCGCCGGAAAGGGCGACCCAGCGGAACGGCCCGACACCGCGGCAGAACAACGGCCGGATGTAGGCGGGCACGAAGCCCGGAAAGGCGAAGGCGTCCGCGAGCCCCTCGTCCTTCGCCATCTGGCGGATGTTGTTGCCGTAGTCGAGCACCGGTACGCCCATGCGGTGCCAGGCGAGCATCGCTTCGACCTGGGCGACCATGGACCGTTTCGCGGCCTTCGCCGTGCCCTGCGGGTCCGCCCGCCGTCGCTCCTCCCACTCGGCCAGTGTCCAGCCGGCGGGCAGATAGCCGTTGATGGGGTCGTGCGCGCTCGTCTGATCCGTCACGACGTCGGGGCGGATGCCGCGGCGGACGAGCTCCGGGTAGACTTCCGCCGCGTTGCCCAGAACGGCGACACTCTTCGCCTCGCGCCGCGCGCAGGCCTCGCAGATCATCGCAAGTGCCTCGTCAAGATCGCGCGCCCAGGCGTCGAGATAGCCGGTGGCGAGCCGCTTCTCGATGCGCGAGGGCTGGCACTCGACGGCAAGGAGCGAGGCGCCGGCGAAGACAGCAGCGAGCGGCTGCGCACCACCCATGCCGCCCAAGTCCGGCGGTGAGGATCCATCGGCCTGAGAGATCGCCCCCGTAATGACGCCGACCCACCTCGGCGAAGGTCTCGTAGGTGCCTTGCACGATGCCCTGGCTGCCGATGTAGATCCAGGAGCCTGCCGTCATCTGCCCGTACATCATCAGCCCCGCGCGATCGAGCGCATCGAAATGCTCCCACGTCGCCCAGGCGGGAACGAGGTTGGAGTTGGCGATCAGCACGCGCGGAGCGTCAGCGTGCGTGCGGAAGACGCCGACCGGCTTGCCCGACTGCACGAGCAGCGTATGCTCCTCGTCGAGGCGCTTGAGGGTGGCGACGATGGCGTCGAACGACGCCCAGTCCCGTGCCGCCTTGCCGATGCCGCCGTAGACGACGAGCTCGTCGGGCCGCTCCGCCACCTCCGGGTCGAGATTGTTCATCAGCATGCGCAGCGGGGCCTCGGTGGCCCAGGACCGCGCCGAAAGGGCGGGACCGCGCGGGGCGCGGATTTCCGGCACGTTCCGCCTTGCGGGTGACGACATCGCGCTCTCCTTTCCGGAGGGAAGGGGACGACGGGGAGGGGCTCCCTGTCCAGCCCCGACCGGGGGTCTCCGTCATCGAGACGTCATCGGCAGGTCACGGACTTGAAACCGGCGGCTGCTAGGCGGGAGCAGCCGATCGGGAGACGCAGCCATGCCCCACCGCCTGTCCCGTCGCGGCGTGATCGCCGCAGCCGCCAGCCTTCCTGTGGCTGCCCTCGCCCAAGAGGATTGGCGGCGCCAGTTCCGCGAACTCCGCTTCGCGATGATCAGCGCCGAGAATGAACGCGACGTGCTCGCCCGCTTCGACGGCTTCGCCCGCCACTTCACGGAGGCGCTCGGCGTGCCGTTCCGCGTCTTCCGCGCCACCGACTATGCGGCGACCGTCGAAGCCCTGCGGGCTGATCAGGCGGAATTCGGCTATCTCGGCCCGGCGGCCTACGCGCTCGCGCGCCGCGTCGCTGGGGACAAGATCGTGCCGATCGCCTCCGGCACCGACCTCGACGGCGGCGCGGGCTACCACTCCGTGATCATCGTGCGCGCCGACTCGCCGTACCGCTCCCTCGCCGACCTGCGCGGCCGAAGCCTCGCCTGGGCCGACCCGAACAGCGCCTCGGGCTTCGCCGTGCCCCAGTTCTACCTTCGACGCGAAGGGATCGATCCCGCCTCGTTCTTCTCCCGCACGCCGTTCTCGGGGAACCACGAACAGAGCGTGATCGGGCTGCTGAATGGCACCTACGACGCGGTCGCGACGTGGTGGACCAACGACCGGCGCAGCAACCCGCAGCGGATGGAGGAAAAGGGCATGATACCGCCCGGTCAGTGGCGGATCGTCTGGACCAGCCCCTTGATCCCGAACAGCCCCTACGTGATGCGCGCCAATCTGCCGGAGCCGCTTAAGGCGCTCTACGTCGAAACGCTCATGGCCCTGCCGGAGCGCAACCCGGAGGCGTGGCGCGCCCTGACCAGCGGCCAGTCGCGCGGTCTCGTTCCGCGTACGCACGACGATTACAAGGACATCGTCGAGATCACCGAGGAGCTCGACCGGTTGCGGCGGCAGCGCCGCACCTGAGGTGGCGGGCGTATCGGCGGGCGACGCGGCGGTCGCCCGCTTCGAAGCGCGTTATCGGGCGGAAGCGCGTCGCAAGGCGCTGATAACGGCGGTCGGCACGTCGCTGTTTCTCGCAGCCTTCGTCGCCTCGGCGATCGTGGGCGAGATCGACCCCGCCCGCTTTGTCGCCGGCCTGCCCAACATCATCGACTACGTCGCGCGCACTCTGCCACCCCTTTCGCGTGACACCCCGCTGGCCGACCTCGGCGAGTGGTTTTGGGCGATCGATGTCTGGCTTCTACTGCTCGCCGACACGGTGCTGATGGCGATCGTCGGCACGCTTGCTGGAGCAGGCGGGGCCTTCCTGTTCTGCTTCCACGCGGCACAGAATCTGGCGCCGAACGGCTGGTCGTTCTTCATCGCCCGGCGCAGCTTCGAGATCGCGCGCACGGTGCCCGAACTCGTCTTCGCCCTCATATTCGTCTACGCCTTCGGCCCTGGGCCGTTCGCCGGTGTGCTCGCGATCGCCATCCACTCGGCAGGAGCACTCGGGAAGCTATTTGCCGAAGCGAACGAGAACGCCGATCCGCGCCCGATCGAGGCCCTCGCCGCCGCCGGCGCGACCTGGTCGGAGACCATGCGCTTCGCCGTCTTGCCGCAGACCTTGCCCGACCTTCTGAGTTACGGGTTGCTTCGTTTCGAGATCAACGTGCGCGCCGCCTCCGTGCTCGGCATCGTCGGCGCGGGCGGGATCGGGGAGGAACTCTACCTCGTCGTGCGCCGCTTCCTCTACGCTGACATCAGCGCGATCGTGCTGCTCATCCTGCTCACCGTCGCCATCATCGATCTTGTCTGCGAGCGTCTACGCAAGGGGCTGATCGCGCCCGGCGAGCGGGCTGCCACCCGATGAGGCGGGGGGCGATCTCAGCCGGCGAGGTGGCGATGATCCGGGCCGCGCATCCCCGCGTCTTCGCGCGCCCGTTGGGCGAACGCCTTCGCCGCGCCACCCTGTTGGCGCTGGCTGGCCTGGTGCTCGCGATCGCGCTGTGGCGCGTGCTGCCGGACTGGGAGGCGTTCGTCTCGGGTCTCGGCAAGCTCGGCTTCCTCGTCCGGTTCATGATCCCGCCTACGCACGGCGGGCATCTTCCCCAGCTTCTGGAGGGTTTGGCCGAGACGCTGGCGATGGCCTTCCTCGGCACGCTGCTCGCCGCCACGGTGGCCGTGCCCCTTGGTTTCCTCGGCGCGCGCAACGTCGTTCCCGTCGGCCTCTTCCACTTCGGCATTCGGCGCCTGTTCGACGGGCTGAGGGGAATCGACAGCCTGATCTGGGCGATCGTGTTCGTCGCCGCCGTCGGCATGGGCCCCTTCGCCGGCATCCTCGCCATCGCCGTGCCGGATGCGGGAACGCTCGCCAAGCTGTTCGCCGAGGCGATCGAGAACGTGGAGAAGCGTCAGCTGGAGGGGGTCGAGGCGGCAGGCGGCACGCCAGTTGAGCGGGCGCGCTTCGGAATCCTGCCGCAGGTGCTGCCGATCATGCTGGCGAACGTCCTCTACTTCTTCGAGAGCAATACGCGCTCCGCCACCATTCTCGGCGTCGTCGGCGCGGGGGGGATCGGGCTCCAGCTCGCGGAGCGGATCCGGCTCGACGACTGGCAGGAGGTCGCCTTCATCATCCTGCTCATCCTCCTCACCGTGTCGGTGATCGACTGGGCGTCGGGGCGATTGCGGCGGCGGATCATCCTGCCTTGAAGGGATAGCGGCGGAGGAGGCGGAAGGGGGCGCCCGGAGCGGGCTCGACGTAAAGCGCGAGTTCACGAAACGCGAGCGGAGCGGCCAGGGCGTAGGCGAAACGTTCGGCGAGGGCGATGCGCAACGGTTTCTCGTGCTCGCTTGGCAGCCGCGCTGTCAGCGTCATGTGGAAGCGCCACTCGTCCATCACGTACGGGTAGCCCCACGTCGCGAGCAAGCTCTGCTGACGGGGCGTCAGTCCGACGGCCTGCCGCCTGGCGAGCTCTTCTTCCGTCGGCGGCGCGCGGAAGCGGTCGAAGGCACGCACGGTTTTTTCGGCAAGGGCGGAGAGGGGCGGGCAGGGTTCGGCCGGCACGACCGCGAGGAAGCCGGCAAGCGAGGAGACGACCAGACGAGGCGCCGGAAAGGCGCTGCGCTGCGCGGCAAAATCCTGCAGTGCTTCGTCGAGCCTCTCCTCGCTTTCTCCTTCGGCCAGGCGAAAGGGGGCCTTCAGCGTGGCGTGCCAGCCATAGCGGGCCGCATCCGCGATCAGGCGCGCATGGTCTTCCCGGGTCGCGATCGGTTCCGGTTCGTGGATCGATCGTCTCGCCGCTCTCCGGGTCGCGCCCGAGCCAGGCGCAGCCGGCCTGCCACAGCGGATGGTCGCGCGGCGGTGCCCAATAGATCGCATAGCGATAGGCCAAGTCGCGCGATCCCCGTTCGAGCCGTAGCGCCGTTCAGGCGATCCGGCGCCCCTCGCGCCAGACCTGACGCACCAGCGGATGGCCGTCGGCGAGATGGACCTGCACCAGATCCGCCCGAAGCCCAGGCGCGATCTCGCCACGATCGGTGAGCCCCACCATTCGGGCAGCGTCACGCGAGACGGAGGCGATCGCTTTCGGCAACGCCACGCCGTGCTTCTGGTGCAGCAGGATCGCGGCGGCGAGCATGGACGCTGGGACATAGTCGGAGGCGAACACGTCGACAAGGCCGCGGCGCACCAGATCGGCGGCGGCGACGTTGCCGGAGTGGCTGCCGCCGCGGACGATGTTCGGCCCGCCCGCAACCACGCTCATGCCGCGAGCCTTGGCGGCTTCCGCCGCCTCGAGGCTGACGGGAAACTCGCTGATGGTGACCCCGGCCTCGTGCCAGTGCGCGACCTCCTCGGCGGTGCGGTCATCATGGCTCGCCACCGCGACGTCACGCCCGCGCACATGGGCGAGGATGATCTCGCGATTGCGTTCGCGCACCCGTTCCCGTGTTTCCCACCGGCGCTTGGCGTAGGCGCGCGCCTCTTCCTCCGTCATGCCATAGAGCCGCGCATGCTTCTTCACATAGCGGTCGAGATCGGCGAACTGGCCCACGCCGGGCGTGTGGTCCATCAGGCTCACCATGCGCACAAGCGGATCGTCGGCCACCTGTTCGAACGCCTCCGCCATCGCCTCGACCGGAGATCTCGCAGCGCAGGTGCAGGAAGTGCTCGGCGCGCAAGCAGGCCGCGCGGCGCGAGCGCGCGCAATTCCGCAACCCCCTCGCGGAACGTCTGGTCGCGGTAATCGGCGTGCTCGACTTCGCCGACACAGAGCGCATCGAGCACGGTGGTGACTCCGGCAGCGGCGACACTGGGCATCGTGGGCGAGGCAGGCGCCGCGCGGGCCGACCAGCGCACGCCGGCGACGCGGCATCATGTGCCGCTCCAGATTGTCGGTGTGCACGTCCACCAAGCCCGGCAGCAGAAGGTCGCCCTCGAGGTCGATCGGCCGCAGGCAGATGGCTGCTCCGTCCCCGCTCTACCGTCGACGATGCGATCGCCGCGGATCACCACCGTGCCGTGGAAAATCCTCCTCGGGCCGTCACCACCCGCGCGTGGGTCAGCACGACGTTCGACGCTCATGCGGCCTCGCGCGAGCGGCGCGAGGAGGAACTCGCGGGTCGGCGACGCGGCCGCCGCACGGCGGGGTCGTGGAAGATGCCGACGATGGCGGCGCCGCGCACGCTGCGCCTCCTCGATCAGGGAGAGGGCGATGTCGGCGTTCGCGGGATCGAGGCTCGCGGTCGGTTCGTCGATCAGCATGCAGTCGCATACGGCGGCGCTGAACCCCCGTGCGAGGTTGACCCGCTGCTGTTCGCCGCCCGAGAAGGTGGCCGGCGGCAGACGCGCGCAGGGCCGTTCGGGCAGGTTCAAGCGCGCGAGCATCGCATCTGCCGCGCGCAGCGCTGCCGCCTCGCTCTCGCCGCCTGTGAACGAGCGGCTCGGCGACGATCGCGCGCGCCGGCACGCGGGGGATGACGCGAAGGAACTGCGAGACGTAACCCATCGTGTCGCGTCGGATGGCGCAGGATCTGGCGCGGCATCGGCGCAGCGCCATGATCGATCTCACGCGCCGCGATGGCGGAGCGAGCACGCGCCCGGCGCCTGCGCAAGATAGGTGCCGTAGATGGCAGCGCAGCAGGGTCGCTCTTGCCGGCTCCCGAGGGTCCGACCAGGGCGACGCACTCGCCGGGCAGCGACGGCCAGCGAGAGGTCGCGCAGCACCGGCGAGGCGAACCCCGCCCTGAAGGTGCAGGGTGAAGGTCTTGGCCAGGCCTTCGATCCGCAGGATCGCGGGTTCGCTCATGCCGCCAGCACGGAGGAGACGAGCAGCTGGCTGTAGGGGTGCTGGGGATCGTCCAGAACGCTGGTCGGCCAGTCCCGCCTCGACGATACGGCCGCCGCTGCATGACCAGGATGCGCTGCGCGAGCAGCCGTGCCACACCGAGGTCGTGCGTCACCAGCGATGCACGGACAAGGCCTCAGCTCCGTGACCAGCCCGCCTGATCAGATCGAGCAGGCGGGCCTGGACGGAGACATCGAGCCCCCCCGTCGGTTCGTCCATGCAGCACGAGCCGCGGGTTGGTGACGAGCACGCGGGCGATCTGCAGCCTCTGCTGCATCCCGCCCGAGAAGCGTGCCGGGTCGAGGTCGTCGATCCGCGCAGGGTCGATCTCGACCCGTTCCAGCCATCGCGAGGGCCTGCTGCCCGGATGTTGCCCCAATGGCGCGCCCCCGCCGGCCATCAGACGCTCGCCGACATTGGCGCCCGCCGAGTGGGAGAGGCGCAGCCCGTCGCGCGGATTCTGGTGAACGAAGCCCCATTCGCGTGCGGGCGAGCAGGCGATGCGACGGCTCTTCGAAGAACGGTCAGTTCGACCTCCCCGAGCCGCTCCGAGCGGTAGCGGATCGATCCGGCCGCGGGTTGCAACGAAGCCGTGGATGGCGCGCAGCAAGGTGGTCTTGCCCGATCCGCTCTCGCCCACGATCGCGACGACCTCGCCCGGCCAGAGGTCGAAGGAAACGCCGTCGACTGCGGCGAGGCGGCCGAACCGCACGGCGAGATCGCGCACGGAGAGGAGGGGCGCCTCGGTCATGCGGCTTTTCCTGCCGCGCGGCGGCGTTCGCACCAGTCCGTGTCGCTGCACACGTAGCGCCGCGTTCCACGGTCGTCGACCAGGATTTCGTCGAGATAGGACGTCGTCGAAGCGGCAGAGCATGCAGGCGGCTTCGGCCTTCCAGGGGCGGAACGGATGGTCCTCGAAGGCGAGGGGGACGACGTCGGTGTAGCGGCGGCACGGCGTAGATACGCTTTTCGCGGCCGGCCCCGAACAGATGGATGGCAGGTGAGCGGTGGAGCTTGGGGTTGTCGAAGGCGGGGATCGGCGAGCGGCGACATCACGATAGCGGCCGTGCCACCAATCACCGGGTAGTCGTAGGCGAGGGTCGCACTGCGGCCGTGGCGCGCGATGTCCTCGTAGAGCTTGACGTGCATCGATGCCCGTATTCGGCAAGCGCGTGCAGGCGGCGCGTTTCGCGCACGCGACGGCACGAGGCGCCAGAGCGGTTCCGGCATGCGGCACCTGGTAGACCATGATCTGGCCGGCGCTGCAGGGGCGTCTCCGGGATGCGGTGGCGCGTCTGGATGATCGTTGCCTCCTCCGTGCGCGTCGGTGGTGGCGCACGCCGGCCACACGCGCGAAGAAGCTGCCGGATGGAGACGGCGTTGGTGGTGTCGTCCGCCCCCTGGTCGATCACCTTCAGCACGTCGGTCACGCCCGATCACGGACGCGGTCACCTGCATGCCGCCGGTGCCCCAGCCGCAGGGCGAGGGGCATCTCGCGCGAGGCGAAGGGCACCTGATGGCCGGGAATGGCGAGCGCCTTGAGCAGGGCGCGCCGGATCATCGCGCTTCGTCTGCCTCATCGAGATAGGCGAAGTTGTAGCCGCCGGTTCGCAGCTCATTCGCGCAGCCTCGGCGCAAGGCGTCCGCCACGGGCCTCGGCCTCCCGCGGCGCGAAGGCTGCGGATCAGTTCGAGTTCGGACTGGAAATCGACGTAGTGTGGAAGCTTGAGGTGCTCGCACGAAGCCGGAGGCTTTCGACATGGTCGGCAGTGCGAGAGGACGAATTCCTCGTCCTGGGCGGGGGCGATCGATGTCCTCGCCGAGCTCCGCGGCGCCTGCAGGGCGCGATCGAGAAGCGCCATCGCCCATGGCCCGGCGCTCGGCATGGCCGAAGCACCAGCCCGTAGCCGCGCGTGAACTGGGGCGGTTCGGTCTGTCGCAGCCCGTGAACTGGTTGACCATCTGGCATTCGGTGACGGCGCATGATCGCCGATCTCGATCGGAAAGCCGAGCTCTTCCGGCACGTATTTCGACCGCCACCGTCGCCGTACGCGGATTTCGGCGGCGAAGGGATGCGCGCCGCCATAGCCGCGCTGCGTCGAGTAGCCCATCGCGAGCAGGAAGCCTTCGTCGCCGCGGGCGAGCGCCTGCAGGCGGAGTGCCCGGGGGGCGGGCAAGCAGGAGCGGCTCGCGGGTGAGATCGGGCGGCTGCGCGTTGCCGTCGTCCGGCTCGCGCGCCTGAGCAGGCCCTCCGTCGTCGAGGGCGGCGGTTACGCGGGCGCGGCATCTCCGCATCCGACGCGGCGTGTCGCCGCGCGGCGCGGGCGGCGGCTCCTCGTCCGCAAGCAGCGCGAAATCGAGCAGGCGATGGGTGTAGTCGTAGGTCGGGCCGAGAACCTGTCCGCCCGGCAAGTCCTTGTACGTCGCGCTGATCCGGCGCGCGATCCGTCATCCGGGTCGTCTCGAGCGGCTAGGCTCGCGCCGAAACGCGGCAAGGTGGTGCGGTAGGCGCGCAGCAGGAACGCCGCCTCCTGCAGGTCGCCCTGCGCCTGCTTGATGGCGAGCGCGGCGAGTTGGCGATCGGTAGAGGCCAGCTTCTCCCATCACGCGGTCGACCGCGAGGCCGAGCTGCTGCTCGATCTGGGCGACGCCGATCTGGGGCAGGCTGCGATCGCCGCGGCGCGTGTCCGCCAGAGCGGCACGGCTCGCCTCGATCGCCGCTTCGCCGCCTTTCACCGACACGTACATCCGCTCACCCCTCTCGGATCGACGTGGTGCGCGGCAGCGCCGCGGCCTCGCGCCCGGCGACCAGGATCACATCGACCCCGCGCGGGTAGAGGGCGTGATTGCGCGCCCGCCACGCGATGAAACCCGGGGCGAGCCCCGCCACCTGCAGCGTCGTCTCCTTCGCGACTCCGGGGCCGGACAGGTGAAGGGCCGCCCCGCGCCCGAAGCCATCGACGCCGAGCACGAGGGTCGCGGACCGTTCGGGCGCTTCGTCGGTTCCGGCGGCGAGATCGCCGAAGGGGACGTCCATGCCGACGGCGAAGGCGAATGCGGCCTTCCCGGGGTTGTCGACCAGGGGGCTTCCGGCATGAAAGCGGAGCCAACTCCGCACCGCCTCGCTCGCGAGAGGCGGGGCAAGCCAAACGGGAGTGTCGCTGTCGCACAGCGTGAGAGCGATCGCGCCGGCGGCTGGAGGGAGGGGAAGAGGGGCCTGCGGCTTCGGCAAGGCGAGGATGGTGCCGGGGCGGGCGGTGGCCTCGAGCAGGGCACGGAACGTGGCCTGCGCCTCATGCACCGGATCAGCGAAGCCGGCTTCGAGCATCGCTCAGCCCATCCTTGTGAGGGTGAAGAACTCGACCCGCGTGGCCGCGGCACGGCGTCGGGCTTCGGCGCGCTCCTCGGCCTGCCTCTTCGCTTCGCGGGCGATCAGCCTGGTGCTGAGCTCCGCCGCGTGGGCGGTCTGCAGCAGAGCGTCGCAGACCGCGGCGAGCTCCGCCCGGCGGAGATCCCGCCCTGCGACGTAGGCGTGGCCGACGGTCCCGCAGACGAGGCGAACGCTGCAGCGGACGACGGTGACCTCGCCGAGATTGAACGCAGCCCCAGTTCCGCCGATGCGTCCGCGCACCATCACCGTACCGGCTTCCGGGCCGCGCAGCCGCGTCCAGTTCGGCGGCGGCTCGACCGAGGCGACAGCCGCCTCCAGCGTGTCGCGCGGGGCGCGGGCGAGCACCGACATCCAGTGGCGGCGCCCATGTGATGTGTCGGTCGCGCCGGGCGTCTCGGTGGCAGGCGGCGTCATGGCGTGTGTCGTGGTGGCGAGGAGGTCTAGACCTCCGAACATATCCTCGCTTAGAGTGACAGACAATAATCACGGCCGGCGGGAAAACATGTGACGCCATCGTGACAAGGGGAGGCGCGTGAAAGGAATCCGAACGATGGACGTCCTCGACGATCGCAGGTCCGACACCGTTGAACGCCGCGCCGGCGTGACGCTGTGGCGGCAGATCGAAGCCGTGCTCGCGCGCGAACTCGCCGACGGCACCTTCAAGGCGGGACAAAGGCTGCCCACGGAGCAGCAGCTTTCCGCTCGTTTCCGGGTCAACCGCCATACCGTGCGCCGCGCGATGGAGGAGCTCGAACGGCGAGGCCTCGTGCGGATCGAGCAGGGGCGCGGCACCTTCGCCGCCGAAGACGTCATCGACTACGCGCTTTCGCCACGCACCCGCTTCTCGGAGATCATCGCCCGGCAGAACCGCGAGCCGTCCGGCCTCATCCTGCGCGTGGCGGAAGTGGTGGCCGATGAGGCCGCAGCGAGGGCGCTTGGCGTGCGGCGGGGACGCCTGCTGTGGCGCGTCGAACGGGTCGGGTCGGCTGACGGCAGGCCGGTAAGCTTCGCCCGCCATCATTTTCCGCAGAACCGTTTTCCCGACCTCAAGGAGGCTCTCGTCGGATCCGGCGGCTCGATCACACGCGCCCTCGCGCTCTGCGGCGTCGCCAACTACGCGCGACGTAGCACCCGGATCAGCGCACGCCTTCCCTCACCGGATGAGGCCGCCGTGCTGGAGCATCCGCGCAATCGCCCGGTCCTGGTCACCGAAGCCGTCAACGTGGATTCCCTCGGCACGCCGATCGAATACGGCGTTGCGGTTTACCCGGCGGGGCGCGTCCACCTCTCGGTCGAGTTTTGAGCCGTCGCCCTTCAAAAACGCTCTGTCATCGAACCGTCATACCCTCCCTCCTCCCGCCAGGGTTATGTGGCAGTGCGGCAATGGGAGCGATGAGGCATGCTTGAGTTGATCGGCCTGACGCGGCGGTTCGGCCAAGTGACGGCGGTCGATGCCGTTACTCTTGCCATCCCACAAGGGCAGATGGTCGGCATCATCGGCCGCTCGGGCGCCGGCAAGTCGACCTTGCTTCGGCTCATCAACCGCTTGGTCGAGCCGTCGCAGGGCAGGGTCGTGTTCGAAGGCCGCGACATCACCGCGCTGCGCGGGCGGGCCCTGCGCGACTGGCGAACCGACTGCGCGATGATCTTCCAGCAGTTCAACCTCGTGCAGCGGCTGGATGTGCTGACCAACGTGCTGATCGGCCGGCTGAACCACCGCGGCACGCTCTCCTCCCTTTTCAAGTTGTTCTCGGCCGAGGAAAGGGCCCTCGCCATCCGCACCTTGGACCGCTTCGACCTCGCGGAGGCCGCCCTGCAGCGCGCCGACACCCTCTCCGGCGGCCAGCAGCAGCGTGTCGCGATCGCGCGCGCGCTGATGCAAGAGCCGCGCATCATCCTCGCCGATGAGCCGATCGCCTCGCTCGATCCGCGCAACGGCAAGGTGGTGATGGATGCGCTCCGGCGCGTCAACCGCGAAGACGGGCTGACCGTGCTGTGCAACCTGCACACGCTCGACACCGCACGGCAATACTGCGACCGCATCATCGGCATGAGCCGCGGCCGCGTCGTGTTCGACGGCGTGCCGGCGCAACTGACGGCCGAGATGGTGCGCGAGATCTACGGCATGACGGAGGACGAGCTCGAAGCGGCGGACACGGTGACCAGCACGGCCCTGGACACGCCTGCGCGAGCCGCCGCCGTGGCCTGAGCCCTTCATCGATCTGCAACGCTTTCGTCATCGAACCGCAAGCCTTAGCCGGCTAGAGGGCGCGGGCACTTCTCGGAGGGAGATCGAACCATGCTGACCCGTCGTCACCTGCTCGCCGGCACCGGTGCCGCCGCCCTCGCCACCCCGGCCATCGCGCAAGGTGCCGCCCCCGCCTGGGCGCGCGAGGTGCCGCAGATCCGCCTCGGGCTGCTTGGCGGCGAGAACGAGGCCGACCGCCTCGCCCGCTACGGCGGCTACGCGCGGCTGATCGAGCAGACCTTCCGCGTGCCGACGCGCGTCTTCCCGGCCGGCGACTACGCCGGGGTGATGCAGGGTTTCGCCGCCCGGCAGCTCGAGATCGCAGGCCTCGGCCCCTCGGCCTATGCGGGGATCTGGCTCGACACGAACGGCAACATCGAACCTCTGGTCATCACCCAGGAGACCGACGGCTCCATCGGCTACTTCTCCGTGATGTATGTGCGCGCCGACAGCGGCATCACGAGCCTGGAGCAGATGCGCGGGCGGAGCCTCGCCTGGGCGGACCCGAACTCGGCGTCCGGCTATCTGATCCCGCGCTCGGAACTGCGCGAGGCCGGCATCGACCCGGAGCGCTTCTTCTCGCGAACGGGCTTCGCCGGCGGCCATGAGCAGGCGGTGATCGCGGTGCTCCAGCGCCAATTCGACGCCGGCGTGACCTGGACCTCGGGGGTGGGCGACGAGAGCCAGGGCTTCACCCGCGGCAACCTCCGCTCCATGGTGGACAAGGGAATGCTGAACATGGCGGACCTCCGCATCATCTGGCGGTCGCGCCAGATCCCGAACGGACCGCTCGCCGTGCGCAAGGACCTGCCGCAGGCGTTCAAGGACGACATGCGCGCCTTCCACCTTCGCCTGCCGACGGAACACCCCGACATCTTCCGTCAGATCGAGCGCGGCCAGGCCGCCGGCTACGCGGTGGCGAGCCACGAGATCTACGAGCCGATCATCGCCATGCGCCGCGCCGAAATGGCGGCGCGCCGCCAGCGCGGCTGAAGCGACCCGGGCGAGAGCGGACCGGCGGCGTCCGCATGGCATGACGGCGAACGCCGCAGCCCCGGCGCTGATGAGCGATGCCGTCGCGCGTGTCGAGCATGCGCGCGCGATGTCGCGCCGCCAGCGCCGCGTCGCCTCCTGGGGATATGGGGCGCTCTTCCTCGCTCTCGTTCTTCTCTCCGCCTGGGCGAGCGACTTCTCCCCCGCCGCCCTCGCTGCCGGGCTACCCCGCATCGGCGAGTATTTCGCCCTGATCCTGCCCGATCTGCGCGCCGATCGCCTGTTCGCTGACAGCGAGACGGAAGGGAGCCTCGCCTATTGGATGTACCGTCTCGACGAGTGGGCGTGGCTCCTGTTCGAGACGGCGAACATGGCGGCGATGGCGACGCTGGGCGCCACCGGCGCTTGCCGTTCGTGCTCGCCTTTCCGGCGGCGCGCACCGTCTCGCCCTCGCCGTGGCTCGCGGCCGCCGTGCGGCGCCTGCTCGAGGTCTGCCGCACCGTGCCCGAGATCGTCTTCGCGCTGATCTTCGTCTGGGCCTTCGGCATTGGCGCCTTCGCCGGCATTCTCGCGATCGCCATCCATTCCGCCGGGGCGCTCGGCAAGCTGTTTGCCGAGGTGGCGGAGAATGCCGACCTCCGCCCCGTCGACGGCGTGGTCGCCTCGGGCGGCAACTGGGTCGAGGCGATGCGGTTCGGCCTTCTGCCCCAGGTCCTGCCCAACTTCGCCTCGTACGCCCTGCTCCGCTTCGAGATCAACGTGCGCGCCGCCTCGGTGATCGGCTTCGTCGGTGCGGGGGGCATCGGCCAGGAACTCTACAAGGTGATCAGCTTCAACTATTACGAGGAGGTCAGCGCCATCCTCGTGCTGATCATCTTGGTCGTGGCCGCGATCGATCTGATCTCGGAACGGATCAGGTTCGGCCTGATCGGCTCCGCACGGTAGGCGAGAGGGAGGAGGGAAGGGGCGTGGTGCGCCGTCCGGTCCCGGTCGATCCCGCCGAGGTGGCGGCGTGGCGCGCGCGCATGCCTGGGGCCTTCGCGGCGCCGCCCGCGCGTCGCGCCGCCCGGCTTCTCGGCTGGGGTGCGCTCGGTCTCCTCGTCGTGTTCTGGCACGTCTGGTTCGACATCACGCCGAAGCGGATCCTCGACGGCCTCGGCGGGCTCGGCACCATCGTCGTGCTGATGATCCCGCCGTCTCCGGGCGAACACTGGGACCAGATCGCCAAGGATCTTGCCGAGACGGCGGCGATGGCCTTTCTCGGCACGCTGCTCGCTGCCCTCTTTGCGGTGCCGTTCGGTTTTCTCGGCGCGAAGAACATCGCGCGCAATCCGCTGTTCCACTTCTCGCTGCGTCGCCTGTTCGACGGGTTTCGCGGCGTGGATCAGCTCGTCTGGGCGCTCGTCTTCGTCCGCGCCGTGGGGCTTGGGCCGCTCGCCGGCGTGCTCGCGATCGCGGTCGCCGACGTGATGGTGCTGGCCAAGCTCTACGCCGAGGCGATCGAGAACATCGAACGCCGCCAGGTCGAAGGGGTGGAGAGCACCGGGGCACCGCGCCCTCTGGTGCTCCGCTTCGCCGTGCTGCCGCAGGTGCTGCCGGTGATGCTCGCCCAGGCCCTCTACTTCTTCGAGAGCAACACGCGCTCGGCCACCATCCTCGGCATCGTCGGCGCGGGCGGCATCGGGCTCGCCATCGCCGAGCGGATCCGAATCCGCGCCTGGGACGAGGTGGCCTTCATCATCCTCTGCATCCTGGTCCTCGTCGCGGTCATCGATGCCGTCTCCGCGCGGATCCGGGCTCGCCTGATCGGACGCATGCATCCCGCGCTGGCCTGACCGACGGCCGACCCCCTCTTGCCTTCGGCGGTCTCCGCCGGGACCATCTGGCCAGGCAGGGAGGGCGAGCATGGCGGGACGGCTTGTCGGCAAGCGCGCGTTCGTCACTGCGGCGGCGAAGGGAATCGGGCGGGCGATTGCGACCCGTTTCGCCGCCGAGGGGGCTGAGGTCGTCGCCACCGACATCGACGAGGCCGGCACTCGCCGAAATCGCCGGGCGGCCGTGATGGCACGACGCGCCGCCTCGACGTCCTCGACGCGCACGGCGATCGTCCGCGTGGCGCCGCCGAGACGGCGCCGCGATCGACATCCTGGTGAACTGCGCGGGCTATGTGCACCAGAACACGATCGAGACCTGCAGCGAGGAGGATTGGACCTTCGCCTTCGACCTCAACGTGCGAAGCGCCTTCCGCGTCACCAAGGCGTTCCTGCCGGGCATGCTGGCGAAGGGCGCGGGCTCGATCGTCGTCATCTCCTCCGCCGCCTCCTCGATCAAGGGCGCACCCAACCGCTTCGTCTACGCGACGACCAAGGCGGCCTTGCTCGGCTTCGTCAAGAGCATCGCCACCGACTACGTCAAGCGCGGCATCCGGGCGAATGCGATCTGCCCCGGCACCATCGACACGCCCTCCCTCGCCGACCGGATCGCGGCGAACGCCGCCGAAGCCGGCAGCGTCGAGGCGGCGCGGGCGGCCTTCGTGGCGCGCCAAGCGATGGGCCGGCTCGGACGGCCGGAGGAGATCGCCGCACTTGCCGTCTATCTCGCCTCGGATGAGAGCGCCTTCCTCACCGGCCAGGCCATCGTCATCGACGGCGGCTGGACCCTCTGAGCACAGCAGCAGGAAAGCGAACGCCATGAAACTCGTCCGTTTCGGACCGCGCGGCCTCGAGAAGCCCGGGATTCTCGATGGAGAGGGACGGGTGCGCGACCTCGCCGGCATCGTCGAGGAGATCGGGCCCGAGGAGCTCTCGCCCGCGGGGCTTGCTCGCCTCGCCGCCGTCGACGTCTCCGCCCTGCCGCTGGCCGACCCGGGTGCTCGTCTCGGCGTGCCCTTCACCGGCACGCGCAACTTCGTCTGCATCGGCCTCAACTACGCCGACCACGCGGCGGAGAGCGGGGCTGCGGTGCCGACCGAACCGATCGTCTTCCTCAAGGCACTGACCGCGCTCTCGGGCCCGAACGACCCGGTCGAGATCCCCCGCGGCTCGACCAAGACCGACTGGGAGGTGGAACTCGGAGTGGTGATCGGGTCGCGCGCGAAATACGTCACCGAGGCGGAGGCGCTCGATCATGTCGCCGGCTACGTGATCGTCAACGACGTCTCCGAGCGCTCCTTTCAGCTCGAACGGGGGGGAACCTGGGACAAGGGCAAGGGCCACGAGACCTTCGGCCCGGTCGGACCCTGGCTGGTGACGAAGGACGAGATTCCCGACCCGCAGGATCTCGAGATGGGGCTCGAGGTCGACGGCCAGGTGATGCAGCACGGCTCGACGAGGACGATGATCTTCGGCGTGCGCACCCTCGTCTCCTACGTCTCGCGGTTCATCACCCTGATGCCGGGCGACATCATCTCCACCGGCACGCCGCCCGGCGTGGGCATGGGCAAGAAGCCGAACCCGATCTACCTGCGGCCGGGGCAGGAAATGCGGGTCTGGATCAAGGGGCTCGGCGAGCAGCGGCAGAGGACCGTGGCCGCCTAGAGCGGATCGCACGCGCAGCCGCTCGGTTGGGTGCCTCGGAGTTTGCTCCGAAGGGTCGATCCGGGGCGCGACCAAGGGCGAAAGGGGCCGCTTGAGGACGCCACGCCGTCATTGGCGCGTGCGGAAAACACAGCGCGGCCTTGCTATCGGCGCGGCCGTCCGCGCGCGACGATCGAGATCGGCGAGGATTGCCTCAGCGGCCGCCGCAGATGGGCTCACTCCGCCCGGCGCGCGGAGGGCGGCGATCACTTGGCCGAATGCGCCCCGTTGCGCCTCCCGCGCTGGCTTGTCCCCGAGCAGCGGCCACAGGGCGTCGGCCAGGGCGTGCGCGGTGCAGGCCTCCTGCAGGCGCTCCGGCACCACCTCGCCGCCCGGCGAGGAGATTGACGAGGCTCGCGTGCCGGACGCGGACGAGGCGGCGCACGATCGCCGCCGTGAGCGGATTGGCGCGATAGGCGATCACGTGCGGCAGGCCGGCCACCGCGAGCTCGAGAGACGTCGTACCCGACTTGGCAAGCGCCGCCACCGCGGCTGCCCAGCCGTCGTGTTTCGTCTGCGCGTCGGTGGCGACGATCGGCGGCGCGGGCCAAGGCGCGGCACGCACCATGGCTTCGAGAGCCGGCAGGGTGGGGACGAACAGCGCGAGGTCGGGGCGCCGGCTGAGCAGGAGCGCGCAGGCGCGGGTAAAGATCGGCAGATGCCGCGCAAGCTCGCCGGCGCGGCTTCCCGGCATGACGGCGAGGAGCGGTCGGTCCTTGGCCAAGCCGAAGCGATGTCGGAACGAAATCGGCGTCGCCACGATCCGCCCCGGACTCGACCACCGGATGGCCGACGAAGTCGGTTGCGATGCCCGCCGCCGTGAAGAAGGCGGGCTCGAACGGCAGGAGCGCGAGCAGGCGATCGACCTTGCGCGCGATCTTTCGCACCCGCCCGGGCCGCCAGGCCCAGACCTGCGGTGCGACGTAGTGGATGACCGGGATGCCCTTCACCCGGACGCGCCCGGCAAGGCGAAGCGTGAACGACGGCGCATCGATCGTGATCAGGGCCGCGGGCCGCCTCGCCAGGATGTCGGCCTCCGCTTCCGTGAGCCGCCGGATCAGCCGCGGCAGCTTCGGCACCACCTCCGCAAGGCCCATCAGCGACAGCTCCTCCATCGGGAAAGAGCGGGACGAGCCCCTCTGCCGCCATGCGTCGGCCCGCCGATTCCGGCGAAGGCGAGGTCGCCGCGCCGCTGCCTGAGCGCCTGCATCAGCCGGCCCCCGAGCGCGTCGCCTGACGCCTCGCCGGCGACGAGATAGAGCAGGGTCATGCAGGCGAGACGACGACGGCAACCGGGCGGTCCGGCGGCCAGTCGGCGTGGTTGCGCACGGCCCCCGCGCGGCGGACGCGCGCGATCGCCTCCGGATCGAGATCGGCGACAATGAGCCCCGGCGTGTCGAGGCCGCCCTCCGCCATCACGCCATCGGCCGGGAAGCCGCGATCCGCCGGCCCGTAGATGCCCGCCCTGCCGTGGTTGCGATCGAGGCTCTCGCACCATGGCGCCGCACCGACCGTCGGCGCGACGGCAACGAAGACTTGGTTCTCGATCGCCCGCGCGCGGGCCGAAATCGTCACCCGCGTGGCGCCGGCGGGCGTATCGGTGCAGGCGGGAACGAGGATGAGCCAGGCGCCGTGCTCGACCATGGCGCGCACGATCGGCGGGAACTCGCAGTCGTAGCAGACCGCGATGCCGAGACGGCCCCAGGGAGTTTCGATCACGCACGGGACCCCGGCCCCGCTCACCCCCCACTTTTCGGCTTCGAAACGGGTCATGGTGCGCTTGCGCTGCACCGCGCGACGCCCATCGGGAGCGAACAGCGTGGCGCGATTGACCACGCGCTCCCCTTCCCGCGCAGGGAGCGACCCGCCGGCGAGCCAAAGCCCGTGTCGCCTGGCCGCACGGGCCATCGCCGCTTCGATCTCGTCGGCGCGCGCCACCGTCTCCGCCACCTCCGCCGCCGCCCCGCGCCCGGCAGCGACGGCCGCGCCGATCTCGACCCCCGCGTATTCCGGTAAAAGAACAAGTTCGGCCCCGACGGCTCGGGCAGAGGCAAGCCATCCATCCAGTCGCGCGGCGAAGGCTTCGACGGAAGGCGACCGCTCGATCTTCCAGGCCAGGGCGGCGATGCGCAGCGTCACGGCGACTGACGCAGACGCTTGAGCCAGAAGGTGAGGCGATGCGGCGTTTCCTCCGTCGCGCCCACCTCGCGCCACTCCAAGGTGCAGGCGAGGTCGGGGCGCTTTTCGTAGCCGCGCCTGCGCCAGAAGGCATCGAGCGGCACGTAATTGGACGGTCGGCGTGGATCGGCCGGATCGCGTTCCACGGCACAGAAGGCCGACCAGGTGATGCCGGGGAAGCGGAGCGCCCAGGCCTCGCGTTCGGCGAAGAAGGCGACACCGATCCCCCGTCCGCGATACGCGGGCAAAAGCACCGACTCGCCGAAATAGAAGAGGGTTTGCAGGTCCCACCCCGCCTCGCGGAACGGCGCGCTGATCTCCTCGTCCTCTTCGGCGAGCGGCAGGCAGGTCGAGGCGCCAACCACGCGCCCCTCGGCGAGGGCGAGCACCACCGCCGCGCCGCGCGCCTCGGCGTAGCGATCGAGATAGCGCCTCTCATAGGCCTCGTCCCCGTCGTACAGGTAGGGCCAGTCGCGGAAGACGGCGATGCGCAGGCGGGCGAGATCGTCGAGATGCGCGCGTATCGCCTCGCCGGAGACGGTTCGCAGGGTGACGGCGGTGGACGACATCGCGCCGTCGTTTAGGCTGCGCGCGGCGGAAGGACAACGGGAGAGGGCGGGCGTGGACGCGGTGGAGCTGGTAGGGGTTGCGGCCGGAGCCCTGACGACGGCGGCCTTCGTGCCGCAGGCGGTGAAGACGTTGCGCACGCGCTCCGCCGGCGATTTCGCCCTGCCGATGCTGCTGATGTTCAACCTTGGGCTGGCACTCTGGCTCGCCTACGGCGTGCTGCGCGCCGCACCTGGCCTGATCCTCGCCAACGGCATCACCTTGGCACTCGCTCTCGCCATCCTGTGGGTGAAGCTCGTCACGCGACGCTGAGCGGCGCGCCCGTCACCCTGCGCGCACGGTCTCGGCGCGCTCGGCGGCGTCGAGGAAGGCGCGCAGCCCGTCCTCGATCACCGCGCGGTCGAGGTCGCGCACGATGAAGACGAGACGCGACTGCCGCGGCTCGCCCTCCGGCCAGGCGGGCAGGGCGGCCGGCGGGTGGAACAGGTGCTGCACCCCGTGGATGGCGACGGGGCGGTCGTGGCCGGCGAGGTCGAGCACTCCCTTGATGCGCAGGAGCGACTCCCCGCGCACCGCAACCATCATCTCGAGCCACGTGGCGAGCCCTTGCCAAGGCAGGGGGCGGTCGAAAGTGAGACAGAAAGCGCGGATCCGCTCGTCGTGCCGGTTCGGGTCATGGTGGTGGTGGGCGTGATCGTGTCCGTGCCCGCCGGCGGCCGTCCCGGCGTCCGCATATGCCTCGGCGCGCAGCCAGCGCGCGACGTCGGGAGATTTCCGCGAAGGGTCGAACAGGCCGGCGCCGAGGATGGCGTCCGGATCGACCGCGCCATGCAGCGCCTCCAGCATCGGCGCGGCCGGGTTGAGGGCAGCGAGGCGGGCGCGCAGGCGCGGCAGCGCCTCGGGCGAGGCGAGGTCCGTCTTGCTCAGCACGATCCGATCCGCCACCGCAACCTGCTTCACCGCCTCCGGTTGAGCGTCCAGGGTCGCCCAGCCATTGGCGGCATCGACCACGGTGACGATGCCGTCGAGCCGGTAGGAGGCGAGGACCGAAGGCTCGCCCATCAGCGTCTGCAGGATGGGAGCGGGGTCGGCGAGGCCGGTCGTTTCGATCACGACGCGGTCGAACTCGGCCTCTCCCATGGCCCGCCGCGAGGCGAGCCGCGCGAGCGCGGCGACGAGGTCGCCGCGCACCGTGCAGCAGAGGCAGCCAGCCGCCAGCAGCACGAGATCCTCCGCCACGGCCTCCACGAGGAGGTGGTCGAGCCCGATCTCGCCAAACTCGTTGATCAGCACCGCCGTGCGCGCGGTCTCGGGCCGGGCGAGCAAGGCGCGCAGCAGCGTGGTCTTGCCGGCGCCGAGGAAACCGGTCAGCACCGTGACCGGGAGGGGATCCATCAGCGCTGGGTTCCGTACAGCATCGCCGGGTCGGCGAGAGGGGGCGCGATCTCGGTCAGCCGTCCGTCGCGGATCGCCTTGAAGAAGCAGGATCGGCGGCCGGTGTGGCAGGCGACCCCCGTCTGCTCGACGAGCAGCAGGATCGCATCGCCGTCGCAATCGAGCCGCAGCTCGACGAGGCGCTGCACCTGGCCCGAGGTCTCGCCCTTGCGCCAGGGCGCGCCGCGGGAGCGCGACCAGTAGCAGACGCGGCCGGTGGCGAGGGTCTCTTGCACCGCCTCGCGGTTCATCCAAGCCAGCATCAGGACTTCGCCGGTTTTCGCGTCCTGCGCCACGGCCGGGACGAGACCGCGGTCGTCGAACCGGATCGCGTCGAGCAGGCCCTCGCGCGCGGCCGGGTCGGGTGGCAGGTCGTCGGATGGCATGACGGGGTTCCTCGCTCGCGTGTGTTAGACGATAACGCGGGATGGATACGGAGGCACAGGGCGGCGGTGAGCGGAGCGGTGGAACGCTTCTCCCCGGAGATCGAGGCGCGGCTCGAGGCGGCCGCACGCGCCTGCGCGGCGCAAGGTGCTACGCTGACGCCGCTGAGGCGTGTGGTGCTTGGACTCGTTCTCGAAGCACAACAGCCGATCGGGGCGTACGCCCTGCTCGATCTGCTCAAGCGCAGCAGGGCCGGGGCGGCACCGCCGACGGTCTACCGCGCCCTCGACTTCCTGATGGAGCGCGGCCTCGTGCACAAGGTCGAGCGGCTCAACGCCTTCGTCGGCTGCCCGATCGCGGCGGAACACGCCGGGCACGGCCATGCGCATGCCGTGCAGTTCCTCATCTGCAGCCGTTGCGGGCGGGTGGAGGAGACGGAGGACCAGGGCATCGCCGCAGCCATCGCCCGCGCCGCCGAACGAGCAGGGTTTCGGCCTGCGCGCGCGACGGTGGAGATCGAGGGAACCTGCCGCGCCTGCACCGGCTGAGCGGTCGCGCGGCTTCAGTCCCGATGCGCGCGCAGGGCGGCAAGCCCGCGCTCGAGATCCGCGATCAGGTCGTCCACGTCCTCGAGCCCGATGTGCAGGCGCACCGCGGGGCCGCCCAGGTCCCCGCTCGTCACCGTCCGCGTGATGAAGCCGGTGGTCGGCAGGGCGAGGCTCTCGTACCCGCCCCAGGAGGCGCCGATGCCGAAGAGAGCGAGCGAATCGACGAAGGCGTGGCTCGCCGCGACGGAGAATTCCGGACGGAAGACCACGCCGAACAGCGAGCACGCGCCGGTGAAGTCGCGACGCCAGAGCGCGTGACCCGGCGCACCGGGCAGGGCGGGATGCAGCACGCGCAGGACCTCGGGCCGGCCCGACAGCCAGCGCGCCACCGCAAGGCCGCTCTCCTCCTGGGCGGCGAGGCGAACGGCAAGCGTGCGCGCGCCGCGCAGGGCAAGCCAGCAGTCGTCCGGCGAAGCGTACTGGCCGAGCTGCAAGGCGGCGGACCGCACGGCCTTCCAGTCCTCCTCGGAGGCCACCGTGATCGCTCCGAGCAGCACGTCGGAATGGCCGACGACGTATTTCGTCAGCGCCTGGATGGACACGTCGACCCCGTGGCGGAACGGTTGGAAATGGGCGAGCCCCCAGGTGTTGTCCATCAGGACCTTGAGCCCCCGCCCGTGCGCCACGCGGGCGAGCGCCGGCACGTCCTGGACCTCGAAGGTGTGGCTGCCGGGGCTTTCCAGATAGAGGACGCGGCTGTTCGGCCGGATGAGGGCGGCAAGGCCCGCGTCGTCCACGCACGGGTCGTAGTAGGTCGTCTCCACCCCGAGGCGGGCGAGAAAATGGTCGGCGAAGCCGCGCGTGGGGCCGTAGACGCTGTCCGGCAGGAGGAGATGATCGCCGCTCCTGAGGTAGGCGAGCAGGGCGGTGGTGACGGCGGCGAGCCCGGAGGAGACGATCTGGCAGCGCGTACCGCCCTCGATCTCCGCCACGACGTCCTCGAGCGCGTGGTGGTTCGGCCCTCCGAGGACACCGTAGACGAGGGCCTGGTCGTAGCGTTTCTTGCCCGCAGCGGCGCGGTCGGCGCAGGTCGGATACAGAACGGTCGAACCACGCGCCACGGGCGGATTGACGAAGCCGTGCGTCTTCGTCCCTGGCCGGCCGAGATGGGAAAGCCGCGTGCGTAGACCGAGCGACGATCGTGGCGGGCGGGTGTCGTCTGGCACGGTCGTGCTCCTCAACCGGTCTCGATCGGCGTGTCGCTCCGCCCGCCCCATTCCGTCCACGACCCGTCGTAGACCGCAACGTCAGGCAGGCCGACGAGATGGGCGGCGAGAGCGATCGCACAGGCGGTGACACCCGATCCACACATCGCAATGGCGGGGCGCGAGCCGTCGAGGCCGGCTTGGGCGAGACGGGCGCGGAGGTCGGAGGCAGGGCGGAAGCGCCCGGTGTCGTCGAGGAGGTCGAGGTGCGGCAGGCTGCGCGCGCCCGGCACATGGCCGCCGCGAATGCCGGGCCTCGGCTCCGGCGCCTCGCCGCGGAAGCGCGCGGCCGGCCGGGCATCGATGAGCAGGGCACTTCCCTCGGCGAGTGCCTGCCGCACCTGCGCGAGACCGGCGACGAGGGCCGGGCGGAACGAGGGCTCGAAGCGAGCGGGAGGGGGCGGGGCGACGTCGCCAGACTCGATCGGAAAACCGGCCGCACGCCACGCGGGAAGCCCACCGTCTAGAACCGCGGCACGGTCGTGGCCGAAGACGCGCATCATCCACCACCCCCGCGCGGCCGAACTCATCCCCTTCTGGTCGTAGAACACCACGCGCGTCGCATGGCCGATGCCGAAGGCGGCGATCATCCGCGCGAAGTCGCAAGGTGCCGGCAGCATGTGGGGGAGAGGGCTCGTGCGATCGGCGACCTCGTCGATGTCGAGGAACTGCGCGCCCGGAATGTGCGCCTCGCGCCAGGCGGCGCGATCGTCGCGGTTCTCGTTCGGCAAGGACTTGGTGATGTCGATCACCACGAGATCAGACGCGCCGAGGCAGGCGGCCAGCGTCTTGGCATCGATCAGCGCCTCGGGGTTGGCGAAGCCGCGCGCGCTCATGCCTCCAGCACCAGGGCGATGCGGCGGTTCTGCCGCCCCTTGTTCTCCACCTTGGCGATCGCCACACGGCCGATCTCGCCCGTGCTGCGCACATGCGTCCCGCCGCAGGGTTGCAGGTCGATCAGGCGTTCATCCGTGCCGATGCGCACGAGCCGCACGCGCCCCGTGCCGCGCGGCGGCTTGACGGAGAGCGTGCGCACGAGGTGCGGGTTGGCGTCGAGTTCCGCCTCGGTGATCCAGCTCTCGCCCACCGGATGGTCCTCGGCGATCAGGCGCGCGAGCCCGTCGTTCAGGGCCTCGCGGTCCGGAGCGGAGGGGAGATCGAAGTCGAGCCGGCCCTTGCCGTCTCCGATCGCGCCTCCCGTCACCGCCGCCCCGGGCAGCAGGGCGCAGAGGAGATGCAGCGCCGTGTGCATGCGCATCAGCCGGTAGCGGCGCGGCCAGTCGATGAGGGCGGTGACCTCCTCGCCGGGCTCGGGCGGAACCGTTCCTTCAGCCAGACGGTGCAGGATCGCACCGTTCTCCGCCCTAACCGTATCGATGACGGAAAGGACCGAGCCGTCCGCCCGGCGAAGCGTGCCCACATCGCCGGGCTGGCCGCCGGCGGCGGCGTAGAACACCGTGCGGTCCAGCACCACGCCGTCGGCAAGCACCGCGACCACGCGCGCCGCCGCCTCGGCACGGTAGGCGTCGGCGCGGAAGAGGAGCTCGGTCACCGCGCGGCTTCCTCGCGCAGCCGGCGCAGGCGCAGCGCCTGCAGCGCGATCGCGGTGGTGGCGTTCACGATGCGCCCGGCGTCCAGCCAGGCGAAGGCGTCGTCCTCCGAGACGGCGAGCACGCGGATGTGCTCGTGCTCGTGCGCCATCCCCGTCAGCCGCAGGATCCCGTCGGCGGGCGGCGCGGGGATCGCGGTCTCGGCGAGGAAGATGGCGATCGTCTCGTCGGCGATGCCGGGGGTGAGGATGAACCGGCCCACCCGCTCGAGCGCCTCCACCACAAGCCCCGTCTCCTCGAGCGTCTCGCGCCGTGCCGCCGCCTCCTCGTCCTCTTCGCCGTCGACCAGCCCGGCGGCGGCCTCGATCAGCATCGGATCGAGCCCGGCGGCGAGGGCCGGCAGGCGGAACTGCTCGATCAGCACGACGCGGCGCGTGCGCGGATCATGCGGCAGAACGGCAACGGCGCGACCGCGCCGCACCACCTCCCAGGTCGCGGGGCCAACGCGCCTGCCGTCGAAGCCCATGAGGCTGTAGCGCACGCGCTGCAGCGCGGTGCGACCGCGCCAGACGGTCTCCACGGCTTCGATCGCGACGGCAGGGTGCGGCGGAAAGCTGAGGTCTGCCATGCGGGCGCGGACCGTAGCCCTATCCGTCTGGCGGGGCCAGAGGGGGCGGGCCTAGGCTGGCGGGAGAGGGAGAGAGCGTGCGGCAGGCGGCTGGGCGGCCGGAGGCGCCGGCGGGGGAGAGCGAGACGAGGCGACGCCGCGCCCGCGCCGTCGCCGCCGTCATCGGAGCCTCGGCGACCTTCGCGGTCGCCGCCGCGATGGTCAAGGCGGTGGCGGAACGGATCCCCACGATCGAGATCGTCTTCTTCCGCTCCTTGGTTGCTCTCCTCGCCCTCTGGCCGATGATCGCCCGCCAGGGTGGCCTGCGCACGCTCGCCACGCGCCGCCCCTTCTGGCACGTCGTCCGCGTCGTGTCCGGGGTTGGCGGCATGGTCACCGCCTTCTACGGCTACGCCGTGCTGCCGATCGCGACCGTCACCGCGCTCGGCTTCACCATGCCGCTCTTCCTCACCGCGCTCTCCATCCCGCTGTTGCGCGAGACGGTGGGCGTGCGGCGGTGGAGCGCGGTGATCGTCGGGTTCGGCGGCGTCCTCCTGATCCTGCGTCCGGGCGGAGGAGAGATCGCGCTGATCCCGGCGCTGATCGTGGTCTTCGGCGCGTTCTGCTGGGCGCTTGCCATGGCCGCGATCCGTCGCATGGGCGAGTTGGGCGAAAGCAACGTCACCATCATCGCCTGGTTTTCGGTGGGCGGAGCCGTGGTGGCGGGGCTTGCGATGATCCCCGTCTGGGTCACGCCGGGTTGGCCCGACCTCGCCCTTCTCGTGCTCATCGGGGTGGTGAGCACGGGGGCGCAACTGCTGATGACGGAGGCCTACCGGCGGGCGGAGGCCTCCTTTGTCGCCCCCTTCGAGTATGTCGGCATCCTCTGGACCGGCCTGCTCGGCTTCGCGTTCTGGGGCGAGCGCCCCTCGCTCTGGACGCTGGCCGGGGTTGCCGTGCTCGTCGCCTCCGGCCTCTACATCCTCCACCGCGAGGTGGTGCGGCGGCGGGCGCGGTGAGGCCCGTTCAGCGGCCGCGCAAGGAGAGGATGTAGGAGATCAGATCGTCCGCCTCGCGGTGGGTGAGTTGCAGGTCGGGCATCCGCCCATGCGGGGTCTGCAGGAAGACGCGCAGCGCGAGCGCGGTGGTGGAGGCGCGGTCGGCGATCGACTGGAACGGCTCGGCGCCATCTCCGACGGGCCCGACGGGGCGGGGCGAGACGAGGTGGCAGGAGGCGCACCAGCGTTCCGCCAGCTGGCGCCCGACGACAGGATCGCCCGGCAGTGTCTGCGCGCCGGCGAGCCCGGGGGCAAGCGCGAGGCCCAACAGGGCGAGAGGACGCAAAGTCACATCCGCCTCCCTGCAGTGACGACCGCGACGATCATAGCCCGAACCGACCGAGCCCGGCGATCGCGCTGGTGAACAGGCCGAGCCCGAGGTTGAGCGTGATCAGGAGCCGGATGCGTGCCAAGGCCCCTGCCGCCTCGGCCGCCCGTCCGCCGTCGAGCGCGGCGCGGAAGGCCTGGTAGGGGCCGCTCCAGAGCACGACGAACACTGCCCCCATCACCAGCCCCGTCAGGTTCATCAGGTGCACCGTCCAGTGCGCGCCGGCGAAGCCGCCGTGGAACACGAACAGCATCGCCCAGCCTGAGACCAGGGTGGTGGGCATCGCGTGCCAGACGATGAGGAAGAAGCGGCGGAACACCTCGCGATGCAGCGCGAGCCGCTGCGGCGGCTCGAGCACGACCAAGGACGGACGCAGGACGAGAATGGCGAAGGCCATCCCGCCTACCCAGACCATGGCAGCGAGCAGATGGAGGACGAAGAGGAGCGCGTGCATCACGCGGAGCCGAGCCAGTCGGAGAGTTCGGCGACCAGGGTGCGGACCTCCTGGGCGGCGAGCCCTTTCGGCGCGCTCTCCGTGACACCGAGCCCCTTCTGCATGGCCTTGGCGAAGGCGCTGCGGTTGCCGAGGGCGGCGTCGAGGACGGGGGCCTCGGCGCGCGCAAGTTCCGCCCGCGTCGCCTCGAGAAGCCGCCCGCGCGCCGGGGCGCGGTTCAGCACAACGCGCACCGGCTTCCGCTCGGCCGCCGCCATGGCCAGGGTCGGCGCCGTCGCCCACAGGTCAAGCGGGCTCGGCTGGACCGGGACGAGGACGAGGTCGGCCGCGCGCACGGCAAGCCTCGCCTCGGTCTCGGCGTGCGGCGGGCTGTCGATCAGCACCACGTCGTGGCTGCGCCCAAGCCGCGCGATCTCGCCGGCAAGGCGCCAGCCCGCGCAATCCGCCACGGTCAGCCCGGCGGCTGCCGCCGTCAGCGCCGTTTTGCGGGCCGCGTGCCAGCGCATCAGGCTCGCCTGGGGGTCGACATCGAGGGCGGCGACGCGGCGGGTCGCCGCCAGGGCGGCAGCGAGTTGCGCGACCAACGTGGTCTTGCCTGCGCCGCCCTTCTGCTGCGCCACCGTGACGACAATCGCCATGGCGCGAGGCTTAGCGCGGCGACCCGCCGCCCTCCAAGCGCGGAAGCGGCTCAGAAGCGGGCAAGAGCGAAGGGCGCGGGATCGATCGGCGCGGGCGAACCCGTGATCAGGCTCGCGAGCAGGAGAGCGGAGCCGCAGGCCAGCGTCCAGCCGAGCGGGCCGTGCCCGGTGTCCAGCCAAAGCCCCGGGACCGGGGTCGGTCCGATCAGCGGCCGCCCGTCCGGAGTCATCGGCCGCAAGCCGGTCCAGTGCTCGGCGCGGGCATAGTCGCCGCCCTCGGGAAAGAGGGCGCGCAGGCGTTCGAGCGTGGCGGCGGCGCGCTTCGGCGAGGGGGTCGGGTCGAAGCCCGCGAGTTCGAGCGTGCCGGCGAGGCGCAGACGTTCGCCGAATCGTGCGACGTAGACCTTGTCGGCCTCATCGACGACCGAGAGGCGGGGTGCTCCGTTGCGACCGGCGATCGGAACGGTGACGGAATAGCCTTTGCCGGGGTAGATCGGCAGGCGAAGCCCCGCGCGGGCGGCGAGCCGGACCGACCATGGCCCGGCGGCGAGCACGACGGCCTCGGCCGGCACGCGCTCACCGCCCTCGAGCACGGCGCCGCGAGCGCGTCCGGCGTCGACCGCGACGGCGGCGACGCGCGCGCCGAACCGGAAGGAGACGCCGAGCCCGCTCCGCTTCGGCGGCAAGCGCAAGGGTGAAGGCCCGGCAGTCGGCGGTCTCCGCGTCGGCGGCGAACAGGGCCCCGGCGTAGCGGTCCGCCGCCCGAGCCAGGGCGGGTTCGCGCGCGACCATGGCGGAGCGATCGAGGAGTTCGGCCGCGATTCCTTGGGCGGCGAGGCGTTCGCGCTTTTTCTCCGCCGCGGCGAGATCGCGCTCCGTGCGGTAGAGGGTCAGCACGCCCTCGCGGTTGGCGTCGTCCGCGATGGCGAGCGCCTCGCGCAGCCTGATGGTTTCATCGACGGATAGTCTGGCCAGGGTGCCGATCGCGCGTGCGTTCTCCTCGTAGGCCCTCGGCGTGCAGTTGGCGAGAAAGCGAACACCCCAGCGCCACAAGGCGGGGTCCCAGCGCGGCCTCAGCAGGAGCGGCGCGTCCTCCCGGCCGAGCCAGCGCAGGAGTTTGCCCGGCACGTCTGGCGCGGCCCACGGCCCGCTCGTGACCGCCAGGTGCCCGGCATTGGCGAAAGAGGTTTCGAGCGCGGGACCTTCCCGGGCTTCGACGACCACGACCTCGGCACCGGCACGCCGAAGCGCCCAGGCTGCCGCCACGCCGACCACGCCGGCGCCGATGACGAGGATGCGCATCGCGTCAGACTGCCCGGCCCACCTCGCGACGCAAGAGCCTCACGCCGCCGGACGGGGGGCGCCTCGCAGCAGGCTGCTCAGTTGCCCGCGAAGGGGTTGACGAAGGCAGGCCCGCGCTGGCGGCGCGGCGGGTAGGCCTGGGCGAGGTAGTTGACGATCGTTTCGCGCAACTCTCCCTCGAGCGGGTTCATGCCGTGCCGCTCGGTCATCCAGTCCATCAGCTCGTCCCACTGCTGGCGGGTGAAGCCGGAGCGGCGGATCAGCGCGGTGTTGTGGCAAGCGATGCAGTAGTAGAAGGTCTCTTCGCGCCCTTCCCCGGGGGCAAGGACCTCCGGCGTCTCCTCCTCCGCCGAGGTCGAGGGGGCGGAGACGAGAAGCGGGGCGATCAGCATTCCCGCCAGCAAGGCGCTCGCCAGAACTCGTCGTGCACGCCCTCGCATCATCCGCGCTCTGCCGCTCCCCGTCTCCAAACCCCCAAGCCCGCCGACCCGTCAGCCGACCAGGATCGCGATCCGGCTGATCGGGTTGGCACCGTAGCCCTGGGGGTTCCAGTTGCCTGCCACGTGGGGCTGCATGCGCCCCTGGCTGTCGGTGGCCCGATACCAGATCTCGAAGTAGCCGTCGGAAGGCAGGCGCACCGTGCCGCTCCAGCGCTGCCAGGCATACTTGTTGGCGGGGGGCTTCACCTCCATCGCCGTCCAGGTCGCGCCGAAATCGACCGAGACGTGCACCGCGCGGATGGTGTCCTCCCCGGCCCAGGCATGGCCGCGCACCGCGAGTTCGCGCGTGCCCGCGGGGAAGCGGCTGCCGTTCGGGATGTTGGTCAGCACCGAGCGCACCCACATCGAGTGGATGTCGCGGAACGTACTCCCGTCGTCGCGGGAGCCCGGCACGATCGGGATCACCGGCACGCGATACGAGGTGCCGCCCATGCCCGGCCCGTCATGCTCGCGGTCGCGCACCCAAAGCCGCGTGAGCCACTTCTGGCTGAGCGAACCGGGCCAACCCGGGACGATCAAGCGGAGCGGCGCGCCGTGGATGTGGGGGATCGGTTCGCCGTTCATCCGCACTGCGACGAGGGTGTGCTCCTCGAGGCACTTCTCGATCGGCGTCGCTCGGCTGATCACCACCCGGTTCGGGTCGCCAGAGAGATGGAGGTCGTTGGCATACGGCGCGACGTGCTTGGCAGTCTCCTTCAGCCCTGCGGCCTGCAGGAGGTCGCGCAGCCGCACGCCGGTCCACTGGCAGTTGGAGATCGCGCCGTTGCCCCACTGGTTGCCGCGGGTTTCGGGAACGAAGAAGCCGCGACCGTTGCCGCCGCATTCCATCTGCAGCTGGTAGGTGACGAGCGGGAAGCGGCTCTCGATCTCGCCCACGGTGAGTTCGAGCGGCGTGTTCACCTCGCCGTCGATCCTCAGCTTCCACGCCTTCGGGTCGGCGGGCGGCGTGGGCGCGATGCCGTTGTTGCGGACGAAGAACTTGGACGCCGGGGTGATCTCGTCGTCGAGCAGGTGTTCGGGGGTTTCCAGCACGAGCGGGCGCTGGCCGAGATCGATCAGCGCCTCCTTGCCCTCGAAGCGGAACAGGCGCCGTTCGCCCGATCCTTGCGCCAGTGCGGCCGGCACGAGGCCGGTCGGCATCCGGTGGGCGAAGGGGATGGCGGCGCCAACCGCTGCCCCCATGGCGGCCAGAGCCGTCCCTTTCAGCGCGCCGCGACGGCCGAACACCACCCAGTCGGCGCGCTCAGGGTCGTCGCGATAGAGTTCCGACAGGCTCCGCTCAGGCTTGCCGATCCGTGCCATCGGCGTTCACTCCCGCTTCGTTGATGTTGCCAGGCGGGAAGATCTCCCTCCCTTCCCGCGAATTTTCTAACCATCGAAGACAGCGAGGGTCAAGCGATGCGCGACTGTGCCGTCCTGACCACAGCCGAGATGGCGCGCGCCGACCGGCTGGCCATTGCGGCCGGCACCCCCGGCATCGCGCTGATGGAGAACGCCGGGCGCGCCGTGACGCGGGCGATCCTGCGGCGCTTCCGCCCCTGTCCCACGGTGGTGCTCGCCGGTCCCGGCAACAACGGCGGGGACGGGTTCGTGGTCGCGCGACGGCTGGAGGAGGCGGGCTGGCCGGTGCGGGTCGCGCTTTATGGCGAGCCGGAGGCCCTGCGCGGCGACGCGGCGCGCGCCGCCGCGCGCTGGCGCGGTCCGCTGGTCCCGCTGTCGCCGGCCGCACTCGCCGGTGCCGGGCTGGTCGTCGACGGCCTGTTCGGGGCGGGGCTCGCCCGCCCGATCGAAGGGGTGGCGGCCGAGACGATCCGCGCCATCCGGGTGCCCGTGGTTGCGATCGACCTGCCCTCCGGTGTCGCAGGGGATACGGGGGCGGTGCTCGGGGTAGCGCCGCAGGCCGTTCTCACCGTCACCTTCTTTCGCCTCAAGCCCGCGCATCTGCTGCTGCCGGGGCGGGATCTCTGCGGCGAGGTGGTGTGCGCGCCGATCGGCATCCCTGCGAGCGTGCTCGACGCGATCGTACCGAAAACCGCTGCGGAACGATCCGGCGCTGTGGCGACCTTGGCTCCGCCGTCCCGCCTCGCAGGACCACAAGTACAGCCGCGGCACGGTGACCATCGTCGCCGGGCCTGCCATGACCGGCGCGGCGCGGCTTGCCGCCCGCGCCGCCCGACGCAGCGGCGCGGGCCTCGTCACCATCGCCGCCCCGGACGCCGCCTCCGCCGCGGCTTGCCGGGCCGGCGACCCCGGCGTGATCGTCACCGAGGCTTCGCTCCAGGCTCTGCTCGCAGACGAACGCCGCCAAGTCTGGCTGGTCGGGCCGGGCGGCGGCGAACGTGCCCCTGACATCGCCCGCGCCGTGCTCGCGGCAGGGCGAAGCCTCGTCGCCGATGCCGACGCGCTGCGCGGCCCGCCCGAGGCGCTGCGCGGCATCGCCATCGCCACCCCGCATGCGGGAGAGTTCGCTCGGCTGTTCGGGCCCCCCGGCCAGGACCGGATCGCCGCCGTGCGCGAGGCCGCTCGGAGGCTCGACGGTGTGATCTTGCTCAAGGGCAGCGACACGATCATCGCCGCCCCCGACGGGCGGGTGGCGATCAACTCCGCCGCCCCGGCCTGGCTCGCCACGGGCGGCACGGGGGACGTGCTCGCCGGCATCGCCGCCGCCCTTCTCGCCCAAGGGATGCCGCCGTTCGCGGCCGCCGCTGCCGCGGCGTGGCTGCACGCGCGAGCGGCGGAACGCGCCGGTCCGCACTTGATTGCCGAGGACCTCCCCGACCATCTCCCCGCCGTGCTCGCCGGTCTATACTGAGGCAGGGCGGACAAGGGAGACCGCGATGGAGGCCGCGACCGTTCAGGAGGGCCTGTTTGATCGGGCGCTGAAGCGTCTCCTCGGCGCGTGGGCCGCGGTCGCCGGGGCGGCGCAGGACGAGGCCGACATCGCCGGCCAGATGCGCGCCTGCCTGGAGGCGAAAGGCGGGGAGGTTTCGGCGCGCGGTCGCTCCGCCCAGCTCGCGCAAGCCTACCGCAAGGCGGATGCCGAGGGGCGCACGGCCTTCCTGCGCACGCTTGCGGGGTTCGATGCCGACCCGGCAGCGGTGCAGGCGGCGTGCGCGGCCTTCGCCGCCGCGACCGACCCGGGCGAGCGGGCCGCGGCCCTCGCTGCCTTGCGCCGCGCCGCCACCGCGCCGCGCGTTCGCCTCCTCACCCAGTTCACCTCGATTCCGGAAGGGGTGAAATTCCTGGTCGATCTGCGCGCCGACCTGATGGCGCGCGCCAAGGACGAGCCGCTGCTTGCCGCCCTCGACGAGGACCTGAGGGGCCTGTTGGCCGCCTGGTTCGACGTGGGCTTCCTCGAGTTGCGCCGGATCGACTGGAACAGCCCGGCGTCGCTGCTCGAGAAGCTCGTGGGCTACGAGGCCGTGCACGAGATCCGCGGCTGGCGCGACCTCAAGAACCGCCTGGATGCCGACCGCCGCTGCTACGCCTTCTTCCACCCAGCGATGGCGGGCGAGCCGCTCATCTTCGTCGAGGTGGCGCTGGTGCGCGGGCTGGCCGACAACGTCCGTGCCCTCCTCGACGAGAAGGCCCCGGTGATCGATCCGCAGGCGGCCGACACCGCGATCTTCTACTCGATCTCGAACTGCCAGCGGGGCCTCTCCGGGATCAGCTTCGGCAACTTCCTCATCAAGCAGGTGGTCGACCGTCTCTCGCGCGATCTTCCCAACCTGAAGACCTTCGCCACGCTCTCCCCGATCCCGGGCTTCCGGCGCTGGCTCGAGGAGAGGATCGCCGCGGGGGACGAGCTGCTCACGCCGGAGGAGGGGGCCGCCCTCGCCGAGGCGCTGGCGGCGGCGCAGAACGGGGAGGGGGCGGGCCAGGCGGAGGAGGCAAGCCCGCTCGCCCGCCTGCTTGTCCGCCGCCACTGGCATCGCGAGCCTGCGCTCGTCGAGGCGGCGAAACCGCCTTTGCTCCGCCTCTGCGCGCGCTACCTCCTCGCCGAGAGCGACCGGCGCGGCAAGGCGCGTGACCCGGTCGCGCACTTCCATCTCAGTAACGGTGCGCGCGCGGAACGGCTGAACTGGCTCGCCGACGCCTCCGAAAAAGGCCTGCGCGAAAGCCTCGGCCTGATGGTGAACTACCTGTACGACCGCGACACGATCGAGGCCAATCACGAGCTCTACGCGGCCGAGGGCAAGCGCGCCGCCTCCTCGGCGATGCGCCGTCTCGCCCGCGGCTGAGGCATCGGACGCGATGGCGGACGGCCTGGCACGGGAGACGGTTGCGGCGGGCGGGATCGACCCCCGCCGGCTTGCCGTGCTGGAGGCCCTGGAGAAGCGCGTGCTGTGGCTTGCCTCCTGGATCATCCACCACGCCAACCACCTCCGTCCGAACCGCGACGGGCTGAAGGTCGGCGGCCACCAGGCCTCCTGCGCCTCGGTCGTCACCCTGATGACGGCGCTCTACTTCGACATCCTCCGCCCGGAGGACCGGGTGGCGGTGAAACCGCACGCCGGCCCCGGTGTTCCATGCGATCCAATACCTGATGGGGCGGGTGGAGCGGGAGAAGCTGGAACGCTTCCGGGCTCTCGGCGGCGTCCAGCCCTATCCCTCGCGCGTCAAGGACGGCGAGGACGTCGACTTCTCGACGGGCTCGGTGGGGCTCGGCGTGGCGATCACCACCTTCGCCGCTCTGGTGCGCGACTACGTCCGCCTCAAGCGCCTCGTGCCGGAGGACGCGCCCTGGGGGCGGATGGTCGCGGTGGTGGGCGATGCCGAACTGGATGAGGGCAACATCTACGAGGCCCTGCTCGAGGGCTGGAAACACGAGATCGAGGGCGTGTGGTGGGTGATCGACTACAACCGCCAAAGCCTCGATTCGATCGTTCCGGACCGCCTCTTCCACCGCATCGAGGGCCTGTTCCGCGACATGCGCTGGGAGGTGGTGACGCTGAAATACGGGCGGCTCCTTGAGGCCGCCTTCGCCCGGCCCGGCGGTGCGGCGCTCCGGCGATGGATCGACGATTGCCCCAACTCCACCTACGCCGCGCTCACCTTCCAGGGCGGGGCGGCGTGGCGCGAGGCGCTGCGTCGCCGACCTCGGGCGCGATCGCCGCGTGCGCGCCATCATCGACCCCCTGACGGATGCCGAGCTTGCGCGGCTGATGACCAACCTTGGCGGCCACGACATGGGGCTCGTGGTCGACACCCTGCGCCGGGCGGCGACCTCGCGTCAGCCCACCGCCTTCATCGCCTACACGATCAAGGGCATGGGCCTGCCCTTTGCGGGCCACAAGGACAATCACGCCGGGCTGATGACGCGGGAGCAGATGGAAGGCTTCCGCGCCGCGATGGGCATCGCTGCCGGCGAGGAGTGGGAGCCTTTCGCCGGGCTCGGGCCCCTGGAGGCTGAGGCGCGCGCTCTCGTCGCTTCCGCTCCCTTCGCGCAACGCACGCAAAGCCGCCGCCTCGCCGCCGACCCGGTGCCCGTTCCGTCGGCCCTGCCGGCCTTGGCCCTGGCGCCGGGGCGGAAGATCTCGACCCAGGAGGGGTTCGGTCAGATCCTGTCCGAGATCGGGCGGGGGGTCGGCGATCTCGCCCCGCTCGCCTCGCGCCTCGTCACCATGAGCCCCGACGTGACGGTCTCCACCTCGCTCGGGCCCTGGGTGAACCGAAGGGGCGTCTTCTCGCGCACCCGGCGCAACGACGTCTTCCGCGACGCCAAGGTCGTTTCGCCGCAGAAATGGGTGATGACGCCCGAGGGCCAGCACATCGAGCTCGGCATCGCCGAGCAGAACCTGTTCCTGCTGCTGGCGGCAGCCGGGCTTGCGCACGACCTGTTCGGCGTCCGGCTCATCCCTCTCGGCACCGTGTACGACACCTTCGTCGGGCGCGGCCTCGATGCGCTGATGTACGGCTGCTATCAGGACGCGCGCTTCATCCTGGTCTCCACCCCCTCGGGGATCACGCTCGCGCCCGAGGGCGGGCAGCACCAGTCCGTCTACACGCCCTTGATCGGCATCGGCCAGGATCGGCTTGCCTTCTATGAACCGGCCTACGTCGACGAGCTTGCCGCCATCCTGGCCTGGGCTTTCCGGCAGCTTCAGGAGCCGGCCGGGTCATCGGTCTGGCTGAGGCTGTCGACGCGGGCAATCGAGCAGCCGTCGCGGCTTCTTGAGCGCGAGGCGGTGATCCGCGGCGGCTATTGGCTCGTTCCGCCTCGCCCCGGGGCGCCGGTGGCACTCGTCACACAGGGGCCCGTCGCACCGGAGGCGCGCGCGGCGCTCGAGATCGTTCGCGAAGACGTGCCGGGTGCCGGGCTTCTCGCGGTGACAAGCCCCGACCGGCTGCACCGCGACTGGCTTTCCGCCTGCCGGGCCCGCCGCGAGGGAAGCGCCGCGACGGCGTGGATCGAGGATCTGCTTGCCCCGCTGGCCCCCGATGCCGTTCTGGTCACGGTGCTGGACGGCCACCCGGCCACGCTCGCTTGGCTCGGCGCGGTGCACGGGCATCGGGTGGAACCGCTCGGCGTCGACCGCTTCGGTCAAGCCGGCGACATTCCCTCGCTCTACGCCCTCTACGGGCTCGACAGCGAGGCGATGGTGTCCGCCGCCGCGGCGGGCCTTGTTTCCCGGCTTCGCGGCGGCGGTCTTCGGTAAGGCGGTGTCAGCCGACGACGGCGGTCGCGGGCAGAGCGGAGGTCACCACCGGCGGCGGCGGCTCCTCGGCCACCCGCTCGCCGGAGGGACAGGCGAGGACGGGCGCGGAGAGGGTGGCGATCAGCAAGGCGGCGGCGATCAGGCGCATCGGTCTCATCCTTCCCGGTCGATCCATGGACGCATGACGCGAGCGCATAGCTCGCATCCACCGGGCGAATGTGCCGGATCGTGACGAGGCGCTCAACCCCGTCGTCGCCTCACCGAACCGCCTGCTGGGCCGCGGGCCGCGCGAGGGAGAGCTGGGCGAGCAAGGCGATGGGCCGGGCCGAGGCGATCGGGGCGGCGCGGTAGGAGTCGAGATCACGACCGCGCGAGCCGCTGCCGGCGAGTCCCGGACCTTCCGCGAGGGGGGCAGGCGCAGAGCGCGGCGCGGCGGGCACGACGTGGCTGGTCCGCCCGGCGCCGCTCGCCGTGCGTGCGGCCCAGGCCGCGGCCTGCGCGTGGCGGTACGCCTCGGCAGCGTGCCGCGTCTCTTCCGGCCAGGCGGCCAGCACCCGGCGCTTGTACGCCTCGGCGAGGTCGGGCGTGTGCGAATGGTAGTGCGCGGCAGCCTGGGTCCAGGAGTTCGCCCGCGCCTGCAAGTCGACCAGGAAGCGGGCCGCGTAGTCGGCGTTGCGCATCGGGTCGAACGCCTCCTCGAGGGAGGAGAAGGCGTGCGGGTGGTGGTGCAGGTTCACCTGCATGCAGCCGACGTCGATCGAGCGGACGCCGCGCGCCTGCAGCGCGCGGACAGCGGCAATGGCTTCCTCCTTGGTGGCGAAATACTGCCCGGTTCCCTCGGCATGAATGGTCCATGGCCAGGGGCCGAAGCGACCCGTTTCGGGGTCGCGCCGCCCGCTTTCCACCCGACCGATGGCGAGCAGAAGGGCGTGCGGAATGCCGTGCGCGCGCTCGGCGGCCGCGATCGCCCGGCGGCAGAGATCGGGAGCAGAAGCTGTCGGGGCCGGCGCGCCGGGTCGGGCCAAGACCATGTCCGGAGCGATGATCAGGACAAGACCGAGAACAAGGGTGAGACAGCGTGAGCGGGACATGGTCGGCCTCGGGCAGTCGCGTTCCGGCCGAGGGGTCGCATGCGGCGTGCCAGCGCGGGATTGGCCTGGGTCGCAGGGACGTGATCATGCAGGGGGCGAAACCGTGGCCTGCTGTTGCTGCGCTGCAAAATTCGCCTTGCCGAAACCCTCCCCCTGCGCTATGTATCGCAGTGCAGCAACGTGGTTTCGGCCATGCTGTCTGCCTTTCTTGGACGTTTCCTCCCTTAACTCGGCCGCCCTGCGAAGGGCGGCCCTTTTTTCGCCTCAAGGGGTTGCGCTCTGACCTTCAGCCAAGGCCGAACTTTGGCCACCGCAACCCGAAGTTGCCAAGCGGGCCGCGGCGGTCCTCCGTCAAGGCTTGAGAGGTGACCAGTCGAAGGCGACGAGTTCCCCGATCACCTCGGCCAGCAGAGCCTGCAGGCGAGTGAAGCCGCGACCGCGCTCGATCCGCACCTCGTCCATGTAGAGGCTGCGCGCGAGCTCGATTTGCAGGGCATGCACGCCTTCGCGCGGCCGTCCGTAGTGACGCGTGACGTATCCCCCGGCGTAGGGCTCGTTGCGCCGCACCCGAAGTCCCCGCACGGTGAGCGCCTCCTCGACCCTTCGCGTCGCGATCGGTGCGCAGGAGGTGCCGTGCGCGTCGCCGACCACGACGTCGGGCGACGCCTCGCGCGACGGCCCAGCGGCGAGGGCCGGCATGGAATGGCAGTCGATCAAGAGGCAGCAGCCGAACCGGTGCAGGGTCTCGCTGATCAGCCCAGCCAGCGCCTCGTGATAAGGCCGCCAGCATGAGGCGATCCGCGCCTCGGCTTCCTCGAAGGTGAGTTTTCGGCGATAGATCGCCTCGCCGGTCGACACCACCCGTGCGATCGTGCCGAGCCCGGCCCCGACCCGCGGGCTTGCCGCGTTGACGTAGGCCGGCAGTGGGTCAGCGAACATCGACGGGTCGAGTTCCCACGGCTCGCGGTTCACGTCGCACCACGTGCGGGGGAAGGTGGCGTAGATCAGCGGGCAGCCCAAAGCGGGGGCGGAGGCGAACAGCTCCTCGACGAAACTGTCCTCGCTCCGTCTGAGGGCGGCCATCTCCAGCCGCGTTACGGCGAGAAAGGAGGGCGGATAGTCGCGACCCGAGTGCGGCGAGGAGAAGACGATGGGCGCCTTTTGCACGGCCGGCCGCTGCACCACCACCGGCTCAGACGAGGTTCGGATGGCTGGCCGGCCGTCGCGACAAGTCTCCGTGTCAGACCTCGGTGGCAGCGTGTCCATCACTGCCATGAAAGCACCGCACGGCCTCAGGTGTCACCCGCCTGCCCCAAGCCGGGCTTGTGCTTGCGCAGCCGCCGTGCCGCCGCTAGACACGGCAGCGGCCGGGCGCGTAGCTCAGCGGGAGAGCACCACCTTGACACGGTGGGGGTCAGAGGTTCGATCCCTCTCGCGCCCACCACGCCCTTTGCATTGCGGCGGCGAGTGGCGGGGGTATGATGCCGGGCGGGAGGCGGAGTCGCTCCCGAACCGTCCGCAACCGCAGCACAGACGAGGTTTCCCCTGGCTCTCTTCAAACGTCCGAAAGGCGACGTCGGTTCGACAGGCCGCCATGCGCAGCCGCCGGAGCGCGCCGCCGCTGCGGCGGCCGAACCGATCGCCCGCCCGACCCAGATCCGCAAGGAGCTCGGCATGGCCCTGAAGCCGTCCATCCCGACCCCGGGCATTCCGCCGCAGCCGACGCCGATCGCCCCAGGTGCGACGCCTTCGACAACCAAGCCCGCTTCTCCCGGACGGCCGACGGCGGAGCGCCGCGCCCTGGTGGTCGGTCGGGGGATCGCACTTTCGGGCGGCGCGATCAGCGACTGCGAACGCCTCGAGGTGCACGGCACGGCGGAGGTGTCGATCCGCAACGCCCTCGAGCTGGTGATTGCCGACAGCGGGGTGTTCCGCGGCGAGGCGGAGATCGAGGAGGCCGACATCTCCGGCGCCTTCGACGGCGGCATCACCGCCACTGGCCGGCTGGTCATCCGGAGCACCGGCCGCGTCACCGGTACCATCCGCTGCGCGCGGCTGATGGTGGAGGAGGGGGCGCAGGTGAGCGGGCGGATCGAGATGATCCCTGCCCTCGGTGCGCCGGCGCCCTCGGCCACGTTGGCGCACCAAGCGTCGGCCCCGTCCGCGGCCCCCGGCCAAGGGAGCGCTGCAGTCGTGGCCGAGCCGGCCCTGGCCCGCGGCTGACGGGGCGGGCCCGGTCGCGCACGGTGCCGTGGCCCCGCGGGCGATCGCCGCAGTCCTGGTGGCTGGCCTCGCCGCCTGTGCTGCCGACCCGCGCGCCCAGGACGCTGCCGCGGAGCGTGCCTTGGCCGACATCGCCGCCGCGCGCGCGGCGTTGGAGGCGATGCGCCAGGGCGTTCCGCCCCACGCCGTTGCACCGAGGCCGATCTCGCCCCAACCACGTGGCGATCGCGGGGCGCCTCCGGCCCGCTCTGCCCGCTCCGCCGCCGACCTCGCCGGGCTGAGCGAGGCGGATCTCCGCGCCACCTTGGGCGAGCCTGACTTGGTGCGCGACGAGGGGGAGGTGCGCGCTTGGCTCTACCGCGGTCCCTCCTGCCTGCTCGACGTCTTCCTCGAAGGGGAGGGCGAGCCCCGGGTCGTGCTCGCCGCCGCGCGCGGCGTGGGGCTCGAGCGCGTGTCTGAGGAGGTGTGTCTGCGCGCGCTCTCCCGCGGCCGCGCCCGCCTGCCCTGGAGCTGACGGCGCGGCTCACGCCAGGGCGTAGTCTGCCTCCGCCGTGTAGTGCGCCTGGTCCTTGGCGAGGTGGGAGGAAAACAGGGTGAACCGCTCCACCGGCACCGGTTCGGCCCGGAACAGCCCGTGCAGCCGCAGGAACTCGCCAAGCCGGATCGGGTCGGGATTGTCGAGCCGGGCCAGGGTGACGTGCGGGACGAAGCGCCGCCGCTCGGGCTCGCACCCGGCCCGAACCACCGCGCTCTCCACCTTCGCGCGCAGATGCTCGAGCGCGGCGTTCCGCTCCACGCCGACCCAGAGCGCGTGCGGCCGTCCTCGGGTCTCGAAGGTGCCGACTCCGGCGAGCGTCAGGTCGAAGCCGCGCGCAGCAATGGCGGACAGCCCGGCGTCGATGTCGTCTGCGCGGCCGTTGTCGACCTCGCCGATGAAGCGCAGCGTCAGGTGGTAGTTCTCGGGCGGCACCCATTTCGCGCCCGCGAAGCGATGCGCGATGAGCCCTGAGAGGCGGGTCCGCAACTCGTACGGCAGGGCAAGCCCGACGAAGAGACGAAGCATCCCAAGCCCTCCTTCATCCCGGCCTTCACCCGCGCCCCGCGCGTGCGACCAACGCCTCGACGAGGGGCAGGATCCGCTCGACTATGACGGCGACGCCGCGCGCATTGGGGTGGATCCCGTCCGGCTGGTTCAGCGCCGGGTCGGCCGCGACACCGTCGAGGAAGAAGGGGTAGAACAGCACGTCGTGGTCGCGCGAGAGCCGCGCATAGGCTTGGCGGAACGCCTCGCCGTACTCGGCGCCGAGATTTGGGGGGGCCAGCATGCCGGCAAGGAGGACTGGGATGTTCCGCTCTCGTAACCTCTTCAGGATGGCGTCGAGGTTGGCGTAAGTTGCGGCAGGGTCGATCCCCCTCAAACCGTCATTGCCCCCGAGCGCGACGATGGCGACGTCGGGCCGGTCAGCCAGCGCCCACTCGAGCCGCGCCCTCCCGCCCGCGGTCGTGTCGCCCGACACGCCGCCATCCAGGACCCGGGCGGGGATCCCGCGCGCGCGGAGTGCCCGCTCGAGCTGGGCGACAAACCCGTCGCTGCGGGCGAGCCCGTAGCCGGCAGTCAGGCTGTCGCCGAGGGCGAGGATGCGGATCTCGCGCGCCTCCGCCCGCGTTTTGGCGCCGCACAACGCCGTGATGACGAGGCTTCCCGCCAAGGCGGTCGCTTCCCGCCGCCCGACCAGCGGACCATATCGCCTGGCGCAAGGAGGGGTCCAATCCGACATGGATGCCATCGTTCGTCCCGCGCGGGCCGAGGCCGGCCCCGCCGCCCCCGACCCAATTGTCGCGGTGCGGGACCTTACCTTCACCGTGACCTCGAGCGCCGGCCCGGTCAACATCCTGCGCGGCGTTTCGCTCGCCATCGCCCCAGGTGAGGCGGTCGGGCTCGTCGGACCCTCGGGGTCGGGCAAATCCACCTTGATGATGCTGCTCGCCGGGCTCGAGCGCGCGACCGCGGGATCGGTGCGGGTCGCCGGGGCGGACCTCGGCGCGATGGACGAGGATTCGCTCGCGCGTTTCCGCCGCGCCCACATCGGCATCGTTTTCCAGGCGTTCCATCTGATCCCGACCATGACGGCGGAGGAGAACGTTGCCGTGCCGCTCGAATTCGCCGGGGGGCGCAACGCCTTCGCCCGGGCGCGCGAGGCGCTGGCCGCCGTCGGGCTCGCCCACCGCCTCCGCCACTACCCGGCCCAGCTTTCGGGAGGAGAACAGCAGCGCGTCGCTCTCGCCCGCGCCCTCGTCGCCGAGCCCTCGTTGCTGCTCGCCGACGAGCCCACCGGCAACCTCGACCGCGCCACAGGCGCGGCGGTGATGGATCTCATGTTCGATCTGCGCGCGCGGCTCGGCACCACCCTCGTGCTCATCACCCACGACCCGGCGCTGGCCGAACGCTGCGGCCGGGTCGTCTCGCTTGCGGATGGGCGCGTGGTGTCCGACCGCAGGTGCGGCTGAGCGCGATGGACGGCACCCTCGTCTCCGCGCCGCCGCGGGCGGTGGCGCGTGGCGACGACTCCCCCCTCCTCGCCACCGCGTGGCGCTTCGCCCGGCGCGAACTGCGCGCTGGCACGCGCGGCTTGCGCATCGTGATCGCCTGCCTCGCCCTGGGCGTCGCCGCCATCGCCGGGGTGGGGTCGCTCGCCTCCTCGGTGCTCGAGGGCCTGCGCCTGGAGGGGCGGCGGATCCTCGGCGGTGATGTCGAGGTCTCCGTCAGCTACCGCCCGCTGCCGCCCGAGGCAAAAGCCTGGATCGCCGCCCGCGGCGGGCAAGTGGCCGAAGTGGTCGAGATGCGTTCGATGCTGATCGCCGAAAAGGGGGCGCGCGAACGCATGCTGGTCGAACTGAAGGCCGTCGGGCCCGGCTGGCCGCTCTATGGCGAGGCGCGGGTGGCCGGCCAGAGCGACGCCTTCGCCGCGCTCGGCGCGCGTGCGGGCTTGCCGGGGCTTGCCGCCGAACCGCTCGTGCTCGCCCGGCTCGACCTTCGGCCGGGCGACACGGTGCGCCTCGGCGAAGGCCTCTTTCGGGTCGCAGGCGCGGTGGAGCGCGAGCCCGACCGGGTCGCTTCGCCGGCGGTGCTCGGGCCCCGCGCCCTGATCGCGCTCGAACTCCCTTCCCGCCACCGGGCTGATCCAGCCCGGGAGTCTCGTCCGCTACGAGTATCGCATCCGGCTGCCCGAGGGAGCCGACCCGCGCGCCTTCATCCGCGACCTGCGCGCGGCCTTCCCCGACGGCGGCTGGCGCATCCGAACCTACGCCGAGGCCGCGCCCGGAGTGATCCGCTTCGTCGAGCAGACGGCTCTGTTCCTCACGCTCACGGGGCTGACCGCGCTTCTCGTCGGCGGCATCGGGGTAGCGACTGGGGTCCGCACCTGGCTGGAGGCGCGGCGACGCACCATCGCCACGCTGAAGTGCCTTGGGGCGCCGGCGCGCGTCATCTTCGCCACCTACGCGCTGCAGCTCAGCGTCATCGCCGCCCTGGCGATCGCGGTCGGGATCGCGGCAGGCGCCGCCGTGCCCGCCTTGGCTGCGGTCGCGCTCGCCGACGTGCTGCCGGTTCCGCCCGCCCTCGGTCTGTATCCCCTCCCGCTCGCGCTTGCCGCTCTGTTCGGCCTGCTCGCGGCCGCGACCTTCGCCCTGTGGCCTTTGGCGCGCGCGCGGGAGATCCCGGGTGTGGCTTTGTTTCGCGACGAGGTCGCGCGGGTCTCGGCCCGGCCACGCCGGAGGGTGATCCTCGTCAACGGGCTGCTCGCTCTCGCCCTGGCCGGGCTCGCCATCGCCGTGGCCCAGGACCGTCGCTTCGCGGTGGCCTTCTGCGCGGCGGCGGCCGGAACCTTGCTGCTGTTCCGCCTCGGCGCCTCTCTCCTCTCGGCCCTTGCCGCGCGCGCGCCGCGCCAGCTTCCGCCCGCGCTGAGGCTCGGCTTGGCCAACCTTCACCGTCCCGGCAACACGACGGGCCTGATGTTCGTCGCGCTCGGGGTGGGGCTTTCCACCCTCGCCTCGGTCGCGATGATCCAGGGCAACATCCGATCCCAGGTCACGGAGAGCCTGCCCGAGCGCGCGCCGACCTTCTTCTTCATCGACATCCAATCCGGCGAGGCGGAGCGGTTCGACCGGATCGCGGCTTCCGTTCCCGGGGTCGGCGCGATCGAGCGTGTGCCGTCGCTGCGCGCGCGCATCGTCGCCGTGAACGGCGTGCCGGCGGAACAGGTCCGGGCGAGCGAGGACACCGCCTGGGCGCTACGCGGCGACCGCGGCCTCACCTACGCCGCCCGCCCGCCAGAGGGCACGCGCATCGTCTCGGGCTCCTGGTGGCCGGAGACCTATCGGGGCGATCCTCTCGTCTCCTTCGACGCCCGCCTTGCCGCCGGCTGGGGCATCGGCGTCGGCGACGTGCTCACGGTCAACGTGCTCGGGCGCGACATCGACCTCAGGATCGCGAACCTGCGGGCGATCGACTGGCGCTCGCTGGGGCTGAACTTCACCTTGATCGCCTCGCCGGGCCTCCTCGAGGCGGCGCCGCACACGCACATCGCGACCGTTCATGCCGCACCTGAGGCCGAAGCCCCCCTCTTGCGCGCGGTGACGGACGCGATGCCGAACGTCTCCGCCATCCGGGTGCGCGACGCGCTCGAGGCGGTGAACGGGCTTCTGGGGCGGATCGGTGCGGCGCTTTCGGCGACCGGCGCGATGACGCTCCTCTCCGGGGCGCTGGTGCTGGCCGGGGCGGTGGCGGCGGGGCGAAGGCATCGTGTGCGCGATGCGGTGATCCTGAAGACGCTCGGGGCGACGCGGCGGCAGGTCCTCGCCGCCTACCTCGTCGAGTTCGGGCTGATCGGTGCCTTCGCCGGGCTGCTCGCCGCCGGGGTCGCCTCGGCTGCCTCCTGGGCGGTCGCGACCTTCGTCTTGCGGGCCGAGTGGGTGTTCCTCCCTGGCACGCTCGCCGCCACCGTGCTTGCGTGCATGGCTCTCGCCGTCGCCTTCGGCTGGGTCGGCACCGCTTCGGCGCTTCGCGCGAAGCCCGCCCCGTACCTGCGCAACGAGTAGCCGGAGCGTCCAGAATCCGATTGAATTGGGGGGCGGTTGTCCCATATTCGGGGCGTCTTTCCTTGGGAGGTGAAAGAGACCATGGCCTGGAACCCCGATCCTCGCGCCATCGCGGCGACGCAGACGGTTCCGACCGCCGGTGTGGATGCCGCGCGGCTCGATGCCGGTCTGCGCAAGTACATGCTGGGCGTCTACAACTGGATGGCGTCCGGCCTTCTGCTGACGGGCATCGTGGCCCTTCTGGTGGCGACCACGCCCGCCATCTTCGAGCTCTTCTACCAGCGCGTGGTGACTCCGCGCGGCGTGGTCGCCGGTCCGACCATCCTCGGCTGGATCGCGATGCTCTCGCCGCTCGCCTTCATCCTTGTGCTCTCGTTCGGCGTGAACCGGCTGTCGGCGACGGCGGCGCAGGCGCTCTACTGGGCCTTCGCCGCGGTGATGGGCCTCAGCCTGTCGACGATCTTCGTCATCTACACGACGGAGTTGATCGCGCGCGTCTTCTTCATCGCCGCCGGCATGTTCGCCGCGATGAGCATCTGGGGCTACACCACCAACCGCGACCTGACCAAGATGGGCTCGTTCCTGGTCATGGGCCTGTTCGGGATCATCATCGCGGGCCTGGTCAACCTCTTCCTCGCCTCTTCCGCCCTCGCCTTCGCGATCAGCGTGATTGGCGTGATCGTCTTCGTCGGCCTCACCGCCTGGGACACCCAGCGGATCAAGTCCGATTACATCGCCTATGCCTATGCTGAGGGCACCGAGGCGGCAGCGAAGCGCACCGTGTTCGATGCGCTCGCGCTCTACCTGAACTTCATCAACCTCTTCCAGCTTCTGCTCTCGCTGCTCGGCAACCGCCAGAGCGAGTGAGCGGGGCGACCACGGTTGGCCCGGCTGGCGGCCCGGGGGGAGACCTCCCGGGCCGCTTCGCTTTGCCCAGCGAGCGGCCGAAGACGGGCGCGAAGCCATGGCGCTACGCGTGCCGGCGCCGATTTGGCCTAGCGCGCTCGGCTCGCTGTCACCTCCGGGCGGTCGCCGGGTCGCCCGGCCAAAGCCTCGATCACGGGGCGGCTTGCTCGCGCCAGCCTCTGCCCGCGGAAGCGGTACGTGCCGATGAAGTGGCCGAGTCTCTACCCGTGAAAGATCGGTCGTGGGCACGACCGTAGCGTAGTCGGGATAGGGGAGCACGAGGGGGTCAGGCGAATTCGCGACGATCATGTTGGACGCAACCTGCTCCGACCCCCGGAGCCGCCAGCGCGGGCCCATCAGCGCCTCCATTTCTTGGTGGAAGAGTTCGACTTCCGCCCGGGTCGCCGCGCCCTGCGCGTAACCCGCGAAGCCCGCCGAGCCGCGGATGTAGCGCAAGGTGGATCGCCGGGGATGGCGAGCGAACAGCGCTTGGGCCTCGTCGAATCGGATGGGCCGGCTTGCGGTGCTCCATCCAGGCCGCAGCCTCTTCCATGGTCTGCAGGGGAACACCGTCCCCCATCGTGAAGGAGCGGTTGCGGGCAACCGCGTCCACCACCTCGGGGATCTCGGCGAAGGTGACGGTGTCCATGTCGAGCTGGATCACGTAGCGCTCGCGGGCGTAGTCAAGGCCGGTGAGAAGCCGCTCCCAGCAGCCGCCGCGCTGGCAGGGCCCGGTATCGACCTCGTTGACGGGGACGAAGATCACCGCATCGCCGAGGTGGCGTCGGAGGAGGTCTTGCTGGCGCAGGGTCAGGCGGGCATCGGGCAGCACGAGGAAGGTGCCGTGCCCGACAAACCGATAGAACGATTTCACGGCGACCAGATACATCCGCAGGCCGTGCGGGACCTTCAGCATCGTCATGATCAGGAGGTTCGACGGCTTCGGCCGCAAAGGCGGCGTCTCCAGCACGCCTCGGACAAGCTGGTTGTAGCGGAGCCACGAGCAAAACCTGCGCAGCCGATGCAGCATGGCTCTCCCCCCCACTCGGATCCCCCGGCGCCGAGCGCGGGACGTTCGAGAAGAAGAGGGGTTTCGGCATCGGAATAACAAGCCCTGCCTGGGCCGGGTTCCTCCGTCCGGGGCTTCGCGCGGCCGACCCTGGCCCGGCGCCGCGGAAAGCTTGGCGAGGGCTAGGCCTCGACGAGTTCAAGCATGTCCCCCCCGGTGCAAAGCAGGCAGCGACCAAGCGTCCGCCAAGCCCCGAGCCCGGCGTCCAGGGTCACGGCGAAGCCGTGCTCCGCGGGCCCGTCAGCGCGGCGGGAGAAGCCGCGGACCAGGCGGGCGAAGCCGCCCCAGGGCCGGCGGCTGCCATCCTCGCCCGCAACGCCCTCCGCTGCCCGTTCGAATCCGGCATCGTTCCACCAGAAGGCATCCCCTTGCGCCTCGAAGGGACGGGCGGGATCGAGCCCGGCGGCGACGAACAGCGTTCCCGGCGCCTCGCCGGCGAGATCTTGCGGCACCGTGTAGGCGGCCCGCTTGAGCGAGGTGAGCAACGGCTCGTGGCCCGCCCGCGCGCGGATCGAGGCCGTGAGCGCCGTGGTCCAGCGCGCCCGCTCGACCGGGCCCTGCGCCGCCACCCGAAGCGCCTCGGCCACGCTGGTGCCGTAGGCGGCAAGCGTGGGGGCGATGCCGTGATCGGCCATCCAGCGCACCGCCTCCACCGCCGTCGCTGGGCCGGGGGCGAAGTGGAGGCGCTGGAGTTGGTGCAGCATCTCCTCCTGCGCGCCGCGCAGCACGACGATGTCCTGCGGCTCAAAGCCGGGCCGGGCGAGCACGGCGCGGCGGAAGAGGAGGAGTTCGTTGATCGCGCCGGCGACATCCGGACCCACGCCCAGGACATTGCCGAGATAGACGAGCCGGTCGCCGCGCCAGACCCGGCGTTCGAGCGCCGCGTGCAGGGCCGAAAGCCGGGCCCGGTCGCCCCGTACGGCGGCGACGGCCCAGACGCGGCGGGCGCCCGCGAGGCGGGCGAAACGGTCGGAGTCCGGTGATCGCGCGGTCATCCGGGCGGGAGGATGCCGTGCTGCAAACGTGCACGCGAGGGCGGCGGTTGGTCACACGATCGCACCCAAACCGTCCCGCCCGTCGCAATGCAGCCCCGCCTCGGCCCAACGAGGGCGGCCCGCCCGCCCGAAGCCGGCGGCTCAGGCCGCCTTGAGGTACGAGGCGAGCTTCGCCGCCGCGGTGGCCTTGTCCACCTGTTCGATCGCGGCGAGTTCGGCGGCCAGCCGGTCGAGCGCCTGCTCGTAGATCTGACGCTCCGAAAACGACTGGTCGGGCTGGCCGGCGTTGCGGTGAAGATCGCGAACCACCTCCGCGATCGCCACCGGGTCGCCGGAGTTGATCTTGGCCTCGTACTCCTGCGCCCTGCGGCTCCACATCGTGCGCTTGATGCGCGCGCGGCCCTTCAGCGTCGCAAGCGCCTGCTCGATCGCCTTGCGCGAGGAGAGTTTGCGCAAGCCCGCCGATTTCGCCTTGGCCACCGGAACCCGCAGCACCATGCGGTTGTCCTCGAACTCGACGACGATCAGCGTCAGCCTATGTCCCGCGATCTCCTCGGTGACGATCCCGGTGACTTTGCCCACGCCGTGGGTCGGGTACACGACGTGATCGCCGACAGCGAAGTCGATCGCGGCGGAGGGAGGTGCCGCGGCCGAAGCCGACGCTGTGGCCTGGTCGGCGGCCGGCAAGGGAGCTTTCGCAGCGGGGGGCGCAGGCGCGGCCGGGGCGGGCGCAGCCGGAGGCTCCGCTCTGGCGGCAGTGGTCGGGGCTGGAGGCACCTCGCCGGCGGCGGGCGGCAGCGGACCGGTGGGAGGAGCCGCCTGCGCGACGGCTTCGGGCACAGCCGCCGCGGCGGGCGCAGCCGCGGGGGCGGGCGGCGAAGGAGGCTGCGTCGCTGCCGGTGCGCTCGCCGCAGGTTTCGGGGGAGCGGCCTGTGCCGGAGCGACTCGTCTTGCGGTCCTGGCAACGGCCTTGGCGGCCGGCTTCGCCGTCGCCTTGCTAGGGGTCTTGGCGGCCGGCTTCGCCGCCTTCTTTGCCGGTTGTTTCGTCGTGCTCTTGGCCACGGCGCGCGTCGCCGAACGCGCAGCCGCCCGCGTCTGCGGCTTCGGGGTCTTCGCCGTCGTCTCGCGGCCGCGCGTCGTACGCCGGGCCGCCACCTTCTTGTCCTTGGCCGCCTTGCTGCTGGTCGATTTCGTCGCCATCGTCCCGTCAAAACCTGTCAGTCGGCTTTGCGCATCGCCGAAAACGCCGCTTTGGCCGGCGGGGTCCCGCGCGGCCCTGGCATCGGCGGATCGCGGAGGCGAGCCTATCGGCTCTCTTCATCAAGATAACACGAAAAACCGTCGTTTTCACCTCCCGCCGCCGAAACGCGAGCGGTTTCGCGGCGAGACTGGCGTCAGGGGTGTCCCGGCTTTTCGCTGAAATACGCCATCTTGCCGGGCTTGCCCTTCCACTCGTCCGCATCAGGGGGGGGCTCGCCCTTCCGCGTGATGTTGGGCCACGACTGCGCATACTTGCGGTTGAACTCGACCCAGGGCGCCGCACGTTCGTCGGTGTCGGGAAGGATGGCCTCGGCTGGGCACTCGGGTTCGCACACGCCGCAGTCGATGCACTCGTCCGGATGGATCACCAGCATGTTCTCGCCGACATAGAAGCAGTCGACCGGGCAAACCTCGACGCAGTCCATGTACTTGCAGCGGATGCAGGCTTCGGTGACGACGTAGGTCATGCGGGCGCTCCGGTTGCGACCGAGCAGAGGATGGACACTCCGTGCTGCGTCGCAAGAGCCCGCTCGTCAAGTGGGGCTGACGCCGGCCGTCCCGTCCTCGCCGAGCTCGCGGTAAAGGGCGCTCGCCTCCCGTGCCGGGCCGCGACGTTCGCCGAGGGCCAGCACCTCGACGACACGCACTTGGCCCGCCGCGACGAAGGTCAGCACGTCGCCGGGGCGGACCCGGGCATGGGGCTTGACGGTGGGGTGGCGATTGATCCGCACCCGCCCCTCGGCGGCGAAGCGGGCGGCGGCAGCGCGGGTCTTGAGGAAGCGCGCGCACCAGAGCCAGTGGTCCAGCCGCTGCGACGCGGGCGTGCCAGACCCGTTCTGCTCACGCCCGCTCACGCGCGCACACGCAGAGCGGCGAGAGCGGCGAAGGGCCCCGCCGGCGCCACGGCATCGGATGACGCAGCCGGCCTGGGCGTGCGACGCCGGGCCCGCACCAGGACCGCACCCTCCGCCCCAGGCCGCAACGCGAAGCCGATCGCGCGGAGCACGGCCGGGAGGTCAGCCGCCCGGCAGCCGAGGCGGCTGGCGAGGCCGGCTGGAGCCGGGGCCGGGCCATCGCGCGTGAGGGCGGCGAGCATCGCCCCAACCTTTTCCGCCACGTCGAGTCGGACCGCGACCGGACCCGCCGGCAGGAAGCCCAAGGCGCGCGCCCAGCCCTCGGGCCAGCCGGGGGCGGGCCGAAGCGCCACACTGCCCGCGGGCGGAGGGGGCGGCGGCGCGGTTCCGTTCGCGACGGCCCAGAGGATTCCCCGCAGCCGGATCACCTCGGGGCGGAGCAAGGACGGCAGCCAGATCGCCCGATGCCCTGCCCGCACCCCGAGCGCCTGCAGCACGTCCTTCTCCTCGGCCGCAAGGCGCGCCTCCCAGGCGATGCCGAGCCCCTCTTCGAGAGCGTGGGCAAGGCCGCGCAGGGACGGGCGGCGTTCCGCCGCCGCCGCGACCGCGGCGAGCGGGGCGAAGGCGTCGGCGACCAGCCGGCCCAGCCAGCGCGCGAGCCGCGTCCGCACCCGTTCGCGCCCGGCGCCGTCCAGGAACTCGGCACCCGGCACCTCGATGAGGGGCTTCAACGCCGATGGCCCGGGCCTCAGCCGCGCCACCTCCGCCCCGCGCCAGGTGATGCGCCCGCGATCGGTCAGACCGAAAGCGCCGTCGTCGTCTGCCTCCAAAGCGGCGACACGCCGCGGGACCTCCTGCGCAAGCGCCCGCCGCGCCGCCCGCAACACGGCCTGCCGCCCGACCGCGTCCGCTTCCGTCTCCGGGTGGAAGACGAACCCCTCCATCCGCCCCACCGCATGGCCTTCGACCACCACCCTCCCGTCCCGTGTGACGGCGGAGAGCAGGTCCTCCGCGCCTCCCGCGTCGAGGCGTCGGATCAGGTGCGCGGCCCGGCGATCGACGAAGCGGGCGGTGAGCCGCTCGTGCAGCGCGTCGGACAGCCGATCCTCCAGCGCGCGGCAGCGTTCGGCGAGCGGTGCCGGGTCGGCGCAGCCAGTCCGCCCGGCCGGCGACGTAGGCCCAGGTCCGGGCGTTGGCCAGCCGGCCCATCAGGGTCTCGATGTCGCCGTCGCTGCGGTCGAGCGACTCGATCTCACGCCCGACCCAGGCCGGATCGACGCGGTAGGGCGGCGTGCGCAGGGCGCGGAAGATCCGCCCGCAGAGGCGGGCATGGCTCTCGTCGCCGAGCTTTCGGTAGTCGGGGATCTGGCAGGCCTCCCACAGCAGGCGCACCGATGGCGGGTCGCGGGCGAGGCCGGCGATCTCCGGGTCGCGGGCGAGCGAGGCGAGGGCGAGGTGGTCAGCGGCATCCGGCCCGCGCAGAAGTCCCGGCGCGGGGGGAGGGCGGTCGAGGGAGGCGAGCAGGGCGGCAAGCGAGGAGAAATCGAGAGCAGCATTGCGCCATACAAGCGCCTGCAGCGGGTCGAAGCGGTGGGTCTCGACCGCCTCCACCGTCTCTGGCGGCAGGGGCGGGGCGTTGGCCGTCGTGCCGAAGCTGCCGTCGCTCATGCCGCGCCCGGCCCGGCCGGCGATCTGCGCCACCTCCGCCGGGGTCAGATCGCGCAGCCGCCTGCCGTCGAACTTGGCGAGCCCGGCGAAGGCGACATGGTTCACGTCCATGTTCAGCCCCATTCCGATCGCGTCGGTCGCGACCAGGAAATCGACCTCCTTGGCCTGGTAGAGCGCGACTTGCGCGTTGCGCGTGCGCGGGGAGAGGCGTCCCATCACCACCGCGCACCCGCCGCGGCGTCGGCGGATCGCCTCGGCGATCGCATAGACCTCGGCCGCCGAGAAGGCGACGATGGCGGTGCGGGGCGGCAGACGCGACAACTTGACGGGGCCGATATGGGTGAGGGCGGAGAGGCGGGGCCGGGTCTCGATCTCCGCCTCCGGCACGAGGCGGCGAAGCAACGGGCGGATCGTTTCCGCGCCCAGGAACATCGTCTCGGCCGCCCCACGCGCGTTGAGCAGCCGGTCGGTGAAGACATGGCCGCGATCGGGATCGGCGCAGAGCTGGATCTCGTCGACGGCGAGGAAGGCGAAGCGTCTCTCAAGCGGCATCGCCTCCACCGTGCAGCAGAACCAGCGCGCCGACGGAGGCACGATCTTCTCCTCGCCGGTGACCAGGGCGACGCGCGCCGGACCGAGGCGGGAAGCGATCCGGTCATAGGTCTCGCGGGCGAGAAGGCGAAGCGGAAAGCCGATCACCCCGCTCTCGTGCGCGAGCATGCGCTCGACCGCGAGATGGGTCTTGCCCGTGTTGGTGGGCCCCAGGACGGCGCGGACCCTGGCGGAGTCGTCACGCGGGCTCATCGGCGCGCAAGGTGGCCGAGACGCTGTGCCGGGTGCAATGGCGAAACCGCTCCGGGCGCACTCAGCGCAGCGCGACCCGCCCCGCCGCAAGCAGGGGGCCCTGGCGCGGCCCGTGCAGCAGCACCGCGATGCCGTCCGCCCGCTCCGCCTCGGGCACCGTCAGGCTCAGCTCGGCCGGCGCGGTCTCGAGCCGCGCCACCGGCGAGGCCCAGCGCACGACGAAGGCGTGCTGCAGGGTGTGGCCCGCATTCTCGCCGTTCGCCACGTGCACCACCTGATGCGCGAGGTAGGCCGCAACCCACAACTGGGCCTCGCCCAGCGGCTCCTCGAGGGGGGGAATGCGAAGCGCGAGCACGGGTGGGCTTCGGTTCAGCACGCTCACGCCGATGGCACCGATGCGAGGCGCGGCGGCAATCAATCGCTCGATCGTCGCGCGGTCGTGGCCGATCGCCTCTGCCGCGCCCTGCACGACCATCTGGGGCGTGTAGAGGGGAACGCTGCTTCAGCGCCCGGGCGTAGGCCCTCTGCCGTTGGGCGGAGACGGGAAGCGCGAAGGGATCGCGCCAGCCCATGTGGTCCCAATAGGGGACGTGGAAGGCAAGAGCGATGATGCCCTCGCGCCGGCCGAGAAGGCCGAGCAGCGCATCCGCCGGCGGGCAGGCCGAACAGCTCTGGCTCGTGAAGAGTTCGACCACCACCGGCCACGCCCGCTCGGCCGCCGCGCCGCGCCCCGGCAGGACGGAGGCGAGGATCAGCACGACGAGGGCGAGGCGCGGCATGGCGGCGACAATCGCGGAGGCGGCGGGGTGGGCCAAGGCAAAGCCGCGTGAGAGGGCCTGTCTCGCTTGCCGCGGGCGCAGCCGCGCCGGATGCTCGCGCCATGCGTGCCGAGGCAAGGGTTGCCCTGTTCTACGCCGCGATCTTCGCCGCCCCGGGCGTCACCTTGCCGTTCCTGCCGGTGTTTCTGGAAGGGCGCGGCTTTCCGGCCGACGCGGTCGGTCTCGTGATGGGGGCGGCGCAACTGGCTCGGCTGGTCGCGACCCCCTTGGGCGGCGCGGTGGCGGACGCGCTCGGCGATCGTCGGTTTGCGGCGGCCGCGTTCTGTCTCGCCGGCGCGGTCGGCTTCGCGGCCATGCTGCCGGAGGGGGGGCGGGCGGTCCTGGCCGTGTCGGTGGTCGCGGCCTCGCTTGCCTCAGGCCCGCTGTTTCCGCTTGCCGACTCTGTCGCACTCGGGCTTGCGGCGCGCCGGGGGGCCGATTTCGGCCGCATGCGCGCCGCGGGGTCGCTCTCCTTCCTGCTCGCCACCTTGCTCGGCGGCCTCGTGATCGAGCGGGCGGGTGCGGAGGCGGTGCCACGGCTCGCACTCGCCGGCACGGCGGCGGCGATCGCCTCTGCCGTTGCCTTGCCTGACCTCGGTCTGGCGCGGGCCAGCGGGCTGCGCGGCGTGTGGGGGTTGCTTCGTCTGCGGCCGTTCCAGCTTCTCCTTCTCGTCTCGGGGTTGGTCCAGGGGAGCCACGCCCTCTACTACGCCTTCTCCGCCATCGACTGGGGGGCGGCCGGGCTGTCGCCAGCGGTTGTCGCTCTGCTTTGGGTCGAGGCGGTGGCGGCGGAGATCCTGCTGCTCACGTTCGGGCGTCGGATCGTTTCCTCCTTCGGTCCGATCGGGCTCCTCGCCGCGGGCGGGGCGGGAGCCGCCCTGCGCTGGGCGCTGACGGCAGCGACCGCCGACGCGCGCGCGCTCGCGCTGCTCCAGCCGCTGCACGCGGCGAGCTTCGCCATGACGATGGTCGGGGCGGCCGGGCTGATCGCGCGTTCGGTGCCGCCGGAGAGGGGGGCCACGGCCCAGGCGCTGCATGCCTCCCTCGGTCCCGGCCTCGCCACCGCTCTCCTGACCCCGCTCGCCGGCGCGCTCTATGCGGGTTTCGGGCGGCGCTCGTATCTCGCGATGGGCCTCGCGGCAGGGCTTGCTCTCGCGGCGCTGCCGGCTCTCGCCGCTGCGCTCAGACGGACAGGTACTGCGCCTTGACCTCGGGGGCGGCGTCGAGTTCGGCGAAGCTCCCTTGCCAGCGGATCACGCCCTTCTCGATGATCGCCGCGCGGTCGGCCACACGCGCGGCAAAGTGCAGATTCTGTTCTGAGAGAAGAACGGTCACGCCGGCCCGCTTCACGGTCGTGATCGCCTCCGCCATCTGCTCGACGATCACCGGCGCAAGACCTTCGGAGGGCTCGTCGAGCAGGAGCAAGACGGGGTTGCCCATCAGCGTGCGCGCAATGGTCAGCATCTGCTGTTCGCCCCCGCTCATCCGCCCGCCCGGTCGGTCCTTCATGCGCGCAAGATTGGGGAAGAGGGCGAACAGACGCTCAGGCGTCCATGGCTCGCGGCCATCGACCGGCGGGCGGCGGCCGACCTCGAGATTCTCCATCACGGTGAGGTCGGTGAAGATGCGCCTCTCCTCCGGCACGTAGCCGATGCCGAGGCGGGCGATCTGGTGCGGGGAAAGGCCAGCGATCTCGCGCCCGCCGAAGCGGATCGAGGAGCCGGCGGCGGGGCGGACGAGGCCGATGATCGACTTCAGCGTCGTCGACTTGCCGGCCCCGTTGCGCCCCAACAGCACAAGCACCTCGCCGCGCGCGACCGAGAGGCCGAGGTCGCGCAGGATGTGGGCGCGGCCATAGAACGCGTTGAGGTGGGCGATGTCGAGCATCCGCGGTCAGTGCCCGCCCGAGGTTGTGCCGGCGCCCAAGTAGACCTCCCGCACCGCCTGATCCGCGCGCACCGTCGCTGCATCGCCCTCCGCGATCAGCCGCCCGCGGTTCATCACCAGGATTCGGTCGGCATGGCCGAACACCACGTCCATGTCGTGTTCCGTGAACAGGCAGGCGATGCCGCGTTCGCGCACCAGGCGCCTGGCCAGTTCCATCAGCGCGAGCCGCTCGGCCGGCGCCATGCCGGCGGTCGGTTCGTCCATCAAGAGGAGCCTCGGGTCGTTGGCCAGGGCGATCGCGAGCTCGACGCGCTTGAGGTCGCCGTAGGCGAGCACGCCGCAGGGGCGATCGGCCTGTTCACGCATGCCGACCTGAGCCAGCAGCGAGTTCGGCTTCGGCGGCGAAGGTGTCGCGCGCGGCGCGCCAGAACCGCCAGACGCGCCGATGGTGGGAGAGGAGGGCAACCTGCACGTTCTCGCGCACCGTCATCGAGGCGAAGGTGGCGGTGATCTGGAAGGTGCGCCCGACCCCAAGCCGCCAGATGGCGCGCGGCGGCAGCCCCGCCAGCGGTCGGCCATCGAGCAGGACTTCGCCGGCGTCGGGGCGCAGCTGGCCGTTGAGCAGGTTGAAGCAGGTCGATTTCCCCGCCCCGTTCGGTCCGATCAGCGCGAGCATCTCGCCGGCGCGGACGGCGAGCGAAACCTGATCGACGGCGATCACGCCGCCGAAGCGCTTGACGAGGCCGCGCGCCTCCAGGACGGGCCCGCCGTCGCTCACGATGCGGCTCCGAAACGGGCCTCCCAGCGCCTCTGCACGAAGCCGGCGATGCCCTCCGGAAAGGCGAGCACGAGGGCGACGATGGCGAGGCCCAAGGCCGCGCGCCACCACTCGACCCATTGCAGCAAGGTAAGGAAGAGCCCGTGGAAGGCGACCGCGCCGACGATCGGCCCGGAGACGGTCTGCACGCCGCCGAGCAGGACCATGAGCAGGGCGTCGACCGATTTCGGGATCGAGATGTAAGTCGGAAACACGCTTCCCTTGGCGTAGGCATACACGCCGCCCGCAATACCGGCGGCTGCGGCGGCGAGCACGAAGGCAACGAGACGCAGCCGAGCGGCATCGAGGCCGATCGCTTCGGCGCGGAGTTCCGAGTCGCGCGCAGCGCGCAGCGCATAACCGAAGGGGGCGTAGATCGTCCGCCGAAGCAGCACGCTGCCACCGACGCACAGCACAAGGGCCAGCCACAGGAACAGCGCCTTGTCGCGGGCCCAAGGCGAGGGCCACACGCCGAGAATGCCGTTGTCTCCGCCCGTGAGCTCCACCCATTGGAAGGCCGCAGCCCACACGATCTGCGCGAAGGCAAGCGTCAGCATGGCGAGATAGACGCCCGAGAGGCGGACGACGAACCAGCCGAACACCGCCCCGAACAGCCCCGCGAACAAAGGTGCGAGCACGAGCCCGGCCTCCATCGGCACGGCAAGGAAACGAACGCCCAAAGCCGCGCCATAGGCGCCGAGGCCGAAATAGGCGGCATGGCCGAAGCTCACCACACCGCCCGGGCCCATGAGCAGATGCAGGCTCGCCGCGAACAGGACGAACACCACGAGTTCGATCAGCACCGTCAGCCCATAAGGACCGGCGTAAAGCGGTGCGGCCGCAGCGAGCGCGAGGGCAATCGCGCCCGCGACTTTCAGAAGCGAAGGGGCGGGGCGGATGACCGGGGCGACGGAACCAGCGGGCGCCCGCGCATGCGACTGCGGCCGGCCCAAGAGGCCGTAGGGTCGGACCATCAGCACCACGGCCATGACGAGGAAGACGAGGACGAGAGTCGCCTTGGGCACGAGCACGATGCCGAAGGCCTGCACCTCGGCGATCAGCAGCGAGGCGAGGAAGGCGCCCGGCACGCTGCCCATGCCGCCGACCACGACGACGACGAAGGCCTCGGCGATGATGGCGAGGTCCATCTGCAGGTTGGCGTTCTGCGAGGGCAGCACGATCGCTCCGCCAAGCCCCGAGAGCGCCGAGCCGAGGAAGAACACGCCGGTGAACAGGACGCGCTGATCCACCCCGAGAGCGGCCACCATCTCGCGGTCCTGCGTGGCGGCGCGGACCAGGATGCCGAAGCGCGTGCGCTGGAAGAGGAGCCAGAGCAGAAGCAGAACCACGGGGCCGACGAAGATCAGGATCAAGTCGTAGAGCGGAAAGCGTTCGCCCGCCACCTCGACGAAGGCGCGCAGCCAGCGCGGCCTGGGCAGCGGCAAATCTTCCGGCCCCCACAAGGCTAGCGTGACGTCCTGCACGATCAGCACGACGCCGAAGGTGGCAAGAAGCTGAAAGAGTTCCGGCGCGCGGTAGATGCGGCGGAGCAGGACGATCTCGACCGCCGCGCCGATCGCGCCTACGCTCAGAGCCGCGAGCAGAAGCCCGAGCACGAACAGCCAAGGCTCGCGCCCGCCCCACTCCCACAGCGCGCGCACGATGGTCCAGGCGAGATAGGCGCCCAGCATGTAGAACGAGCCGTGTGCGAAATTGACCACGCGGGTGACGCCGAAGATCACCGTCAGCCCCGAGGCGATGAGGAACAGGGCGGAGGCGTTGGCGAGCCCGGTGAGGAACTGGACGAGGAGGAAGTCCACGAGCGCGACCTTGCAGTCGGGGCCGAAGCGTGCCTCGGCCCCGGGACGGAAACGGCGGGCGAGAGAGGGGCTCAGGTCGCCTGCGGGCGCATCCGGCGCACCTCGTCGTCGGGTGGCAGGTAGTTCGCGCCGTCGGCGTAACGCCACTCCACCATCGTGCCGCGCCCGCCGCGCAGAGCCGTCTTGCCGACGAAGGCCCCCAGAGTTCGACTGGTGGTCGATGGCGCGGAAGATGCAGCGCCCGAACGGCGAGGTGAAGGGCAGGTCGCGCATCGCCTCGACCAGGCGTTCGTTGTCGACCGTGCCCGCGCGCTTGATCGCCTCAGCGATCGCGGTGATGGTGTCGTAGCCCACCACGCTGCCGAGGCGCGGATAATCGTTGAAGCGCCGCTGGTAGGCATTGCGGAAGGCCGTGTGTTCGGGCGTGTTCACCTGGTCCCACGGATAGCCGGTGACGATCCAACCCTCCGGCGCCTCGTCGCCCAAGGGGTCGAGATACTCGGGCTCGCCGGTGAGCAGGCTGACCACGGTGCGGCGTTCGAACAGGCCGCGGGTGTTGCCCTGACGGACGAAGTTGGTGAGATCCGCGCCGAAGGTGACGTTGAAGATGGCGTCGGGGCGCGCCTGGGCGAGCGCGGTGACGGTCGCACCGGCATCGATGCGTCCGAGCGCGGGCCACTGTTCGGCGACGAACTCGACGTCGGGGCGGCGGGCGGAGAGGAGTTGCTTGAACCACTTCACCGCCGACTGGCCGTACTCGTAGTTGGGTGCGACCGTCACCCAGCGCCGGGCGGGCAGCTTGGCCGCCTCCTCCACCAGCATGGCCGCCTGCATGTAGGTCGAGGGACGGAGGCGGAAGGTGTAGCGGTTGCCCTTCTCCCACACGAGCGCATCCGTCAGCGGCTCGGAGGCGACGAAGAGGCGCCGCCGCTGCAGGGCGAAATCGGAGACGGCAAGACCGATATGCGAGAAGAACGTGCCGGCGAGCAGATCGACCCGCTCGGCGTCCAGAAGTTCGCCGGCGAGCCGCACCGCATCTTGCGGCCGGCCCGCGTCGTCGCGCCAGATCACCTCGAGCGGGCGGCCGAGCACGCCGCCCGCGGCGTTGATCTCCTCCACGCGAAGCTGCCAGCCGTTGCGATACGGAACGGTGAAGGCGGGCAGGCTGGTGTAGGAGTTGATCTCGCCGATGCGGATCGGCTGCGTGCCCTGCGCCCGGATGAGCGCGGGGGCGGCAAGCGTGCCGGCGGCGGCGAGGAACAGTCGTCGCGTCGTCTTGGCCATCGTCGGAGCCTCCTCTCCCAGTCGCGTGTCCTTCACTTTAGCCTAGCGCAGCCCATCCCGCCCTTCGATCTGATCCACCGTCAGCCCGCCGACGCGCGGCAAGGGCCGCCCGCTGTCGGTGAGCGCAAGCGCGACCAGGATCTCGTCGCGCCGCGGCGCATGCGGAAGGCGCACCTCCATCGCGTCGAAATGGCTGCGCACATAGGCCGCGTCCTTGTGGCCGAGCGGGACGTCGATCGCGGTCCCAACACCCCCTCTCTTCTTCGCCGAGGGGATGAGGGCCGGGCCCTTCTCCAGCACCGCGCGCACCGGCGCCCCGAACTTCGGATGCAGGATGGCGGCGGCATGCTCGAGCTCGCCGTCCTCGCCGACGATCGCCGCCTTGCCGAAGGAGTGCACGGCACCGCCCGGGATGCCGAGGGCGGCGACCGCCCGTTCGGCGAGCAGCCGACCCAGCATCGCCCCCACCTCGATCAGCTCCGAGAGGTCCTCGACGAAACGGCCCGCGAAAGGGTTGCCGATCACCGCCACCGCCGCCGCCTTGCGCGTGGGCGGGTGGATCGCCCGGTCGGCCTCGCGGTGCGTCTCCTCGAGGATCACCGTCAGCGTGCGGATCAGCGGGCTCGGACACATGCGCCTCCTCAGGCGGCGAGCGCAAGCGGAGCGGGGCCGACGACGCGCCGGGCTCCGCGCAGGAACAGGATGGCGGCGGCGATCAGGCCGCGCGCGCGGAAGCGTTCCGCCTCGGTCACGCCGCGGTCGAGCGCGGCGGCGATGTCGTCGCCGACGAGCGGGCCGAGGCCGACGGTGACGAGGCGCGAGCCGAGATCACTGTCCGGGTCGAGATCGCAGGCGGGAACGCGACGGACCGCCGGGTGGCCGGGAAGATCGACCGCGTTGGCGATCAGCGTGGCGGCGACGTCGGCGGTGGCGGCGTCGCGCGCCAGCACCGTCACCGCGTCGGCAATCCCCAAGGAGAAGGAGCGACCGCCCGAGCCCTTGGTGGCACGGCCCGAGGTCGCGATGCCGCCGATCCGGTCCTCGGCACGGATGGCGGCGACGGCATCGAGCCCCGGGGCGGCGAGATCGGCGACGATGCCGCAGCGGAACGACCGGCCGGGGGCGAGATGAAGCGCGATGTCGCCGCCGTCGTTGACGTAGGCGCGCGCGAGAGGGGCGGCGGCGCGCATCGCGGCGAGCAGATGGTCGGCGACCGCCCCGGCCACGGCCGCCATCGGGGTGACGAAGGTGTCGGCGGCGAAGGGAAGAGCCGCGTCGTGCATCCGTCGCGCGACGGCGCCCTCGGGGCGCGGGGCGGGCAAGGGCCGGCGAAGCAGGGGAAGTTCGGCGCAGAGCGCATCCAAAAGGCCGGAAAAGGCCTCGTAGGCGGCGCGATAAGCGCGCCGAATGGCCTCCGCCTCGCCCCAGGCGCGGGCGATGACGTCGATCGGCCCGTGCTGCAGGTGAAGCCTCCCCCCAGGAAGCATGGCGGCGAGGACGCTCATGTCGCGGCGGGCTCCAGCGGCCAGGGGTTCGCCGCGTTCCAGGCGATCGTCGTCGCCCGGGCTTCCTCGCGCAGGCACGCGAGCGGACGGACGCGATCCATGTGCCCGCCCATCGCGCGGTAGTCCTCGAGGGGGAGGGTGAACTCGATCGGCGCGACGAGAGCGGGGGTCGGCACGGAGCCGAAACTGTTGTCCGGCATCGCGAGCACGTCCGCCATGAAGGTGATCCCGCCGCCGGGCCAGAGATACACCGGAGCACCGCCGGAGGTGACGCGGGTGAGGCCCCGTCGCACGCTGCGGGTCAGGCGGACCGGGTTCTCGGTCACACCGGCGCGCAGGGAGCCGCCCGCCCCGGCCATGAACAGCACCGAAACGAGGGCGGGTTCGCAATTCTCGCCGATGCGCGCGACGACCCGCGCGACCGCCTCGGGCATCGGCGCCTGGCGAGGCGTGAGAGAGTCGTCGAGAACGTAGAACGCGGCATGTTCGCCGGTGGTGGAGACCATCAGCAGGCGAAGCCCGGGCCAGGCGATCCGCGGGTCGATCCGCTCGATGATCTCGAGGGGGTCCTCGACGTCGGTCCCGCCCCAGCCGCGGCCAGGGTTGGCCACCTGGAAATATCGGCCTGGGGTGGAGCGTCGGCCGCGCACGCGGATCCCCGCCGGGCGCATGTCGAGGAAGCGGCCGGCCTGGTGTTCGGTGAGCACGCCGGTGATGTGGTCGTCGACCACGATCACCTCGTCGACGTGGCCGAACCACTGGCGAGCGAACATCCCGATCGCGGCCGACCCGCAGCCGACCCGCATGCGCTCCTCGCGCACGCCGTCGATGATCGGTGCGGCGCCTGCCTGCAGCACGACGCGCGCCCCCTGGTCGATCGTCACCTCGACCGCCTGCTTGTTGGCGAGCGCGAGCAAGGTTTCGCAGGTGACCTGCCCCTCCTTCTTCGACCCGCCGGTCAGATGGCGCACGCCGCCCAAGGACAGCATCTGCGAGCCGTACTCCGCGGTGGTGACATGGCCGACCTGCTCGCCGTCGACCCGCACGGCCGCGCACTCGGGGCCGAGGAAACGGTCGGTGTCGATCTTCACCTTCAGCCCGCAGTAGCTGAAGATCCCCTCCGTCACCACGGTCACCATCTCCACGCCCTCGAACTCCGAGGCGACGATGAAGGGGGCGGGCTTGTAGTCGGGGTAGGTCGTTCCGGCGCCGATTCCGGTGACGAAGGCGGTTGCGCCGGAGAGGAGGGAGCCGTCCCAGTCCGCACCGAGGAAGGGGATCATGCCGTCCTGGCCGGCGCGCGCGGCGATGACGAGCGGATCGAGCCGAGCAAGCCGCCCCTCGACGTTGCCGTAGCGGTCGCAGGCGCCGGTGCGGCCGGGCCGGATCCGGCAGAGCACGGGGCAGGCGTCGCAGACGACGATGCCGGCATTGCGGTCCTTGACGTGCGACAGCGCCTCGGCGTCTGGCGTGTCCGTCGATTGCTGCGTCTCGGTCATCATCGGGCGGCGAGGATGGCGGCGCGAAGCCGATCCGGGGTGGCCGGGACGCGGGTCACGCGCACGCCCGTCGCATGCTCGATCGCGCCGAGGATGGCGGGCGCGGTCGGGATCATGGCAGGCTCGCCCACCCCCTTGGCGCCGAAGGGCCCGAGCGGCTCGGCGTCCTCGATCAGGATCACCTCGATCGGCGGGACGTCGCCCACGGTCGGGATCAGGTAGTCGTGCAGGTTGTCGTTGCGCCCCGGGACATACTCCTCCATCAGCGCGAGCCCGATGCCCTGCGCGATGCCGCCGTGGATCTGGCCCTCGACCAGGGTCGGGTTGATCGCCCGGCCGACATCGTGCGCGGCGACGACCCTCAGCACGCGCGTGGTGCCGAGCTCGACATCGACCTCGACGAGGGCGATCTGCGCGCCGAAGGCGTAGGTCGCGTAGGGCACCCCGCGGCCGTCGGCGTCAAGCGCCGTGGTCGGCGGGTCGAAGCGGCCGAAGCCTGTCAGCACGTCGCCATTCGCGTCCTCCTCGAAGCCGAAGAGGTTGGGGCGGACCACGCGATCCCCGTCGCGGATCTCGATGCCGCCCGGGACCGGGACCAGGCGGGCTTCCGCCCCGGCGTTGGCGAGCGCGAGAATCTGCCGGCGCAGATCGAGGGCAGCACGGCAGTGCCGCATTGCCGGAGACGAAGGTCTGCCGCGAGGCGGAGGTCTTGCCGGCGTCGCGCGTGCGCGCGGTGTCGCCGGCGACAAGGCGGATCGCCGAGGGAGGAACGCCGAGCGCCTCGGCCGCGATCTGCACCATCACCGTGTTCGCGCCCTGGCCGATGTCGACCGCGCCGGAGTAGAGGGTGATCGTTCCGTCCCTCCCGAGACCGATCGTCATCTCGGAGGGGTTCGACAGAGCGGTGTTGCCGATGCCGTACCACATGCAGGCGATGCCTGCGCCGCGGCGGAACGGCCCGCGCTCGCAACGGTTGAAGCGGTCTGCCTCCTCGCGCAGTTCCCGCCAGCGCGGCCTCAGCGCCTCGAGGCAGGCGACGAGCCCGACCGAATGCGCAAGCACCTGCCCGGTGGCGGTGGCGTCGCCGTGGCGGAGCGCATTGACGAGCCGGAACTCCAGCCGATCCATCCCGACCCGGTCGGCGAGCGCATCCATCAGCGCCTCGTGCGCGATCGCCGCCTGCGGCACGCCGAAGCCGCGGAAGGCGCCGGCGGGCGTGTCGGTCGTGTGGATGGCGGCGGTGGTGGCGCGCAGGTTCGGCACGCGGTACGGGCCCATCGCGTGCACCGGGACGCGCGATGCCACCGTCGGGCCCCAGGAGGCATAGGCACCGGTGTTGAAATCGCCATGGAAGCGGACGGCGAGGAGGCGACCTTCGGCGTCGCATCCCGCCTCGGCGACGATGCGGGCAGGATGGCGCTTCGTCGTCGTGCGCATGCTTTCGGGGCGGGTGTAGACGCAGCGCACCGGCTGCCCCGTCAGCCACGCGGCGACCGCGATCATCGGCTGCAGAGACAGGTCGAGCTTGCCGCCGAAGCCGCCTCCCACGGCGGTCGGCACGATCCGCACGCGTTCGGGAGGGATGCCGAGGATCTGCGCGATCTCGTCGCGGTCCATGTACGGCGTCTGGGTGCAGGCGACGATCTCGATGCCATCCCCGATCCGTTCCGCGTATCCCGCCTCGGGTTCGATGTAGGCGTGCTCGACGAAGCTGGTCTCGACGCGGATCGTGGCCCGATGGGCGGCTGAGGCGAGGGCAGAATCGGCATCGCCGCAAGCCAGGCGGCCGCGACAGAGGACGTTGCCCGGGGCGTGCGGATGCAGGTCGGGGGCCTCGCCGGCGAGGGCCGCGTCGAAGGAGACGGGGGGCAGGGGGTCCCAGAGGATTGGGACGTCCTCGTCGCGGATCGCCGCGACGGTCTCGGCATCGCCGACCAGGGCGCAGACAGGCTCACCCAGCATGCGCACGATGCCCTCGGCGAAGACGGGCTGGTCCTTGCCCGTGGGGTAGATGCCGAAGCGGTTGACCCCCGGCACGTCCGCCGCGGTGAGCACGGCGGCGAGGCCGGGATGACGGCGGCGGAACGCCTGGAGGTCGCCGAAGCGGAACCGCGCGTGCGCATGGGGGCTGCGCACCGCGCGAAGGGTGAGCCAGGCGCGCGCGGGCAAAGCATCGGCACCGAAACGATCCGTCCCGGTGACCTTCGCGAGGCCGTCGACCCGGGCCAGACGGGCGCCGACCGCGCCCTCGATCGCCTCCGCACCTTCGCCGCCGTGCGCAGCCTCCAGCACCGCAGCGACGATCTTGCGGTAGCCCGTGCAGCGGCAGAGCACGCCGCCGAGAGCGTCCAGCACCTGGGCTTCGGACGGCCTCGGCACGCGCCGCAACAGATCCACCGCCGCCATCAGCATGCCCGGAGTGCAGATGCCGCACTGCGCCGCCCCGTGGCGCAGGAACGCGGCCTGCAGCGCGTGCAAGGCACCGTCGCGGGCAAGCCCCTCGACGGTCTCGACGGTACGCCCCGTCACCTGCGCCAGAGGCACGAGGCAGGCGCAGACCTGCGCGCCGTCGAGGAGGACGGTGCAGGCGCCGCAGTCGCCGGCCTCGCAGCCGACCTTCGTCCCCTTCAGCCCGAGCACGTCGCGCAGGACATCGGCGAGCCGCATGGCGGGCGGGGCGATCGCCTCGACCTCGGCGCCGTTGACGACGAAGCGGTGCGGCAGGCCGGGCGAGCGCATCAGGCAAGCTCCGCGATGGCGCGACGGATGAGGGTCAGCGCGGCGTCGCGGCGGTAGGCGGCGGTTGCGCGCACGTCGTCGATGGGGGCGAGGGGGGCGAGATCCTCGATCAGGACGAGGGACGGATCGGGGCGGTTGCCGACGAGACGCGCCTCGAGGGAAGGAAGGCGCCGTGCCACCTCGCTCGCCGCGCCGACGGCGATCCGTGCCGCGGCGATCGTCCCGTCGGGGCCGAACTCGGCGACCGCCGCCACCATCACGATGGAGATGACGAGATAGCGCCGCGCGCCGAGCTTGCGGAACGTTCCCCGCCCGGGACGGGACGGTCGCGGAACATGCACGGCGATCAGGATCTCGTCCGGGACGCGCGCCGTGCGGCGGTTGCCCAGCACGAACTCGGCCACGGGCAGGACCCGGCGGCCGCGGACGGAGGCGAGTTCCACAGCTGCATCCAGGGCGAGCCAGTTCGGCACCCCGTCGGCCGCCGGGCTCGCGTTGCAGAGATTGCCGCCGATCGTACCGCGGTTCTGGATCTGCGCTCCGCCCACCTCGCGCGCCGCGGCCTTCAGCCCGTCGAACAGCGGAGGAAGGTCGGCATCGAGCACGTCGCGCCAGGTCGCAAGCGCCCCGAAGCGCCAGCCCGCTTCCGTCGTCTCGATGCCGCCGAGTTCCGCCAAGCCGGAGATGTCGACGATCGCCTCCTCCACGGGGCGACCCACGCGCGCGGGGAAGACGTCCGTTCCGCCGGCGAGCACGGTCGCGCGCTGCGCGGCGAGCGCCGCAACGGCCTCCGTCATCGTGGCAGGACGAAGATACGCCGACACCGAAGCCCCGATCCTTCCGCCCTTCCCGAAACCACCCCTTTCCGCGTTCCGGGCCTCACTTTGTTTGTGTGCAAACGATGGCCTGCAAGGACACGGCGCGTCAAGCGCCGCCCGCAGGCGGCGACGGCGAGACCGGCCGGGCTTGCGCCCTTGACGACCGGCAGGGCGCTGCCGAGAAGGGCCGCCGGGTAAGGACGGGGGGCGGACAGCTCGACATGGCGCGCATCGGCTTCATCGGTCTTGGCAACATGGGAACCCCGATGGCGCGCAACCTGCTGCGGGCCGGCCATGTCGTGCGCGGGTTCGACCTCTTTCCCGAACGGGTCGGCCGCCTGGTCGCTGAGGGTGCCGAGGCGGCGGACAGCCCGGTCGAGGCTGTCGCGGAGGCCGAGTTCGCCATCACCATGCTGCCGTCGGGGCGGGAGGTTCGCGCCGTCTACGGCGGGCCGGGGGGCCTGATCGAGACCGCGCGGCGCGGCACGCTGCTGATCGACTGCTCGACGATCGACGTCGCCACCGCGCGCGAGATGGCCGCGCTCGCGCGCGAGGCCGGGCTCGGCATGATCGATGCCCCCGTCTCCGGCGGGGTCGGCGGAGCGGAGGCGGCCACGCTCACCTTCATGGTCGGCGGAGCGGAGGAGGACGTGGAGCGGGCGCGCCCGATCCTCTCCGCCATGGGCAAGACGGTGGTGCGCGCGGGCGAGGCGGGGGCGGGCCAGGCCGCGAAGATCTGCAACAACATGATCCTCGGCATCTCGATGATCGCGGTCTGCGAGGCGTTCGTTCTCGCCGAACGCCTCGGGCTCGACCACCGCGCGCTGTTCGAGATCGCCTCGAAGTCCTCCGGCCAGTGCTGGAGTCTCACCAGCTATTGCCCGGTGCCGGGCCCTGTGCCGTCGAGCCCGGCGAACCGCGACTATGCGCCGGGCTTCACCGCGCAGATGATGCTGAAGGACCTCGATCTTGCCACCGCAGCGGCGGAAGCGAGCGGGACGCGCACCGAACTCGGTGCGCACGCCGCCGCGCTCTACCGCCGCTTCATCGAGAGCGGCGGTGCCGGGACGGACTTCTCCGGCATCATCCGGATGATCCGCGGCGTCTGATGCGACTGTCGCAGCGGGCGGCCATCGCCGCCCTGCGACGCGACCGGCTCAGCGCGCGCTCTGCCGCCCGCGCTGTTCCGCCTCCTGCACCTCGCGGCGGTGGTCGTCGTAGAGGAGACCGCCCGCCGCGCCGACACCGGCGCCGATCAGCGCCCCCCAGCCGAAATCGCCCGACAACGAGCCGATCAGGCCGCCCGCTGCGGCACCCGTCGCTGCGCCGACACCGGCGCGGGTCAATGTCGGGTCCGCGTTCTGACAACCGCCGACCCCCAGCACGAGGGCGGCCGCAAGAGCAACACGCTTCACCATCGGGGTCACCTCCTTTGTGCAGCCGGCTGGGCCGGGCATGGATAGGCGGAGACGAGGAAGGCGAAGATGCCCTCCACGGCAGGTCCGGCAAGACGCGCCGGATTGGCATCCGCCCAAGCGAGGAAGTCCTCGCGCACCTTCGGTTCGGACACGGTCTGAGGAATGCAGGACAAGGGGCGAGCGTTCCGCGGCGTGACGGCGCGGAAGTGGTCGAGTGCGCCGCGGCCGTAGCCGTGGCAAAAGCCCATCGCCTCGAGATAGTGGGGGTGATTGGCGGGAGCACGGCGGATCGCCACCAGATCGGCAAGCGAGCGCAGCTGAAACATGCCGGGCGCGATCTCTCCCCGTGGCTGCCTCGGCTGCGCCGTCGCCATACTGACCCCGCTCACGGCGAGCGCGAGTGCAAAGACCGCAAACCGCATGCGTCGTCCTCCGCATGGGTCTTTCATCGTGACGTTACCTTGTCAGGGCGAGGAGGGCCACGCGGTTCGGATCGAGGGCGCATGCCCTCCGTCCCCTAGCTGTCGCGGCCATTCCGCCCGATCCGGCGGAACCGAGCTCACGCGGTGAACTGCTCGGCGATGATGCGTTCGCTCAAGGAATGATCCGGATCGAACAGCATCGTCAGGGAGACGGAACGGTCCTCCGCCACCGTGACGCGCGCGACATCCCGCACTTCGGTGTAGTCGGCGACCGCCGCGACGGGACGCTTTTCGGCTTCCAGCACCTCGAAGGTGACGACGGACGTTGAGGGCAGGAGCGCGCCCCGCCAGCGACGCGGGCGGAAGGCGGAGATCGGGGTGAGGGGGAGAAGATTGGCGGAGAGCGGCACGATCGGGCCGTGGGCGGAAAGGTTGTAGGCGGTGGACCCGGCTGGGGTGGAGACCAGCACGCCGTCGCAGATGAGCTCCTCGAGCCGCACGCGTCCGTCGACCAGGATCCGGATCTTCGCCGCTTGGCGCTGTTCGCGCAGGAGGCTCACCTCGTTGATCGCGAGCGCCTCCGCCACCTCCCCTCGCACGGTCTCGGCATGCATGCGCAGCGGATGCAGCACGGCAGCCTGGGCGTGCGCGATCCGGTCCGGCAGCCCCTCCTCGCGATAGTCGTTCATCAGGAAGCCGACCGAGCCGCGGTTCATGCCGTAGATGGGTCGGTTGCGGCCGAGGAAGCGGTGCTGCGTCTCCAGCATGAAACCGTCGCCGCCGAGGGCGACGATGGCGTCCGCCGTCTCGGGATCGGCATCGCCGTACAGGGCGACGAGCCGGTCGCGCGCAGCTCTCGCCGCCTCGGTTTCGGCGGCGAGGAAGGCGAGGCGTGGCGCGGTCACGCGAGCACGCGATGGTCCATCAGCGGCATGTCGCGCCGCACCCGCGCCGTCAGGCGGTGATCGAGGCGCGCGGTCGCCCAGCCCTCGCCGTCGGATGCCTTGGCGACGACGTGCCCCCAGGGGTCGGCGATCAGGCTGTGGCCGTAGGTGAAGCGCGTCTCGTTCCGCTCCTGATGCCGGCCCCACGTCGCAGCGGCGGCGATCCAGCACTGGGTCTCGATCGCGCGCGCGCGGAGGAGCACCTCCCAGTGGTCCTTGCCGGTCTGCAGAGTGAACGCCGCCGGCACCACGATGAGCTCCGCGCCGGCGCGGCGCAGGGCGAGATACAGTTCGGGGAAGCGGAGATCGTAGCAGATGGTGCAGCCGACCGTGATGTCGCCCGCGCGATAGGTCACGATGCCGGAGCCGCGGCCGAAGGTGGCGCTTTCGCGGTAGCCGGTGCCGTCGGGGGCGACGATGTCGAACAGGTGGATCTTGCGGTAGCGCGCGCGTTCCTCGCCGTCGGGACCGAACACGACGGTCGTGTTGTAGAGGCGCTCGCCGCCGTCCTCGGCCATGGAACCGCCGTGCAGCACGATGCGGTGGCGCCGAGCGAGGTCGCGCAACAACCTGTAGGCCTCGCCGCCGGAGGTCGCACCCGGCGGGTCGGGCAGGCGCTCGGCGGCGGCCCGCTTCGTGTCGCCGTCTCCGCCGAGGCAGGTCCACATCTCGGGCAGCACCACGAGGTCGGGACGATCCTCTGCCACCGCCGCCGAGACAAGGCGTTCGGCCGCCGCGAGGTTCGCCGCCTTGTCGGCCGAAGGGTTCATCTGGACGACGCTGACGCGCATGGTTCGCTTGACGGCTGCCGCAAGCAGCCGGCGTTCCGCCTCAGCCGCCGGTGAGGCTCATGTGCCGTGCGACCGCCGGCCGGTTGCGCCGGCGGTCGATGACGAAATCGTGGCCCCGCGGCTTGCGGCTGATCGCCTCGCGGATGGCGGCCTCGAGCAGGGCATCGTCGCGCGAGGCGCGCAGAGGGGCGCGAAGGTCTGCGGCGTCGTCCTGGCCCAAGCACATGTACAGCGTTCCCGTACAGGTGAGGCGGACGCGGTTGCAGCTCTCGCAGAAATTGTGGGTCATCGGCGTGATGAAGCCGAGCCGACGTCCGGTCTCCTTCACCACGACGTAGCGTGCGGGGCCGCCGGTGCGATAGTCGGTCTCTTCGAAGGTCCAGGTGCGGGCCAGTCGAGCGCGGACGAGGGAGAGCGGCAAGTACTGGTCGGTGCGGTCCTGGTCGATTTCGCCCATCGGCATGGTCTCGATCAGGCAGAGGTCGAAGCCGTGCTCGCCGCACCAGGCGATCAGGCGGTCGAACTCGTCCTCGTTCGTGCCCTTCAGCGCCACCGTATTGATCTTGATCGCAAGCCCTGCGGCCTTGGCGGCGAAAATCCCTTCCAAGGTCTTCTCGATGCGGCCCCAGCGGGTGATCGCGGCGAAGCGGGCTGGGTCGAGGGTGTCGAGGCTGACATTGATCCGGCGCACTCCGGCGGCGAAGAGATCCTCGGCGTAGCGCGCAAGCTGGGTGCCGTTGGTGGTCAGGGTGAGCTCGGCGAGGCCTTTGGGGCCGATCCGGGCACCGAGGGCGCGCACCAAGCTCATCACGTTGCGCCGAACCAGAGGCTCGCCGCCGGTCAGCCTGATCTTGCGCACGCCGAGGCGGATGAAGGCGGCCGCCACCCGCTCCAGCTCCTCCAGGGTCAGCAGGTCGGCCTTGGGGAGGAAGGTCATCTCCTCGGCCATGCAGTAGACGCAGCGCAGATCGCAGCGGTCGGTGACGGAGATCCTGAGATACGTGATCTCGCGGCCGAACGGATCGCGCATGCTTTCCCCCCAAGCTCGGGTTTGCCGTCCGAAGATAGGGGGCGTTGGGCAGGCTGTCCAATCGGCGGCCAAGGCAGGGCCTGGACAGGGCATCACGGGCCGGGAAAATGCCGTGGTCCCATTGTCCAGTCCCGCCGGCGTCCGCTCCGGTCGGCCCGCTGCCGGTCAGGTCGGGGCGGTCGAGCGAGGGAAACCAAGGATCGGATGAGCACGTTCGTCGCCGACCCGCCGCTTCTGCGCGCAAGCCCGGGCCTCTCGCTCTCCGGCACCGGCCCCTTCCGGTGATCGGCGGGTCCGCCGAGCCCGGTCTCGCCTTTGCGGAGGCGCTGGCGTCGCGCTTCGCGCACGACGTCGGCGGCTCGCTGCAGGCGCTGACGGCGGCGAGCGAGCTTCTCGCGGCGGAGGACGCGGCGCTACGCAGCGAGGCCGAAACGTTGGTCGCCGACTCGGTGCGCCGGCTGCGCGGCCGCTTGGCCTTGCTGCGCGCGGCCTGGGGCAGGACAGGGCCGCCGCTCGCCCTGCCGGCCTTGGTCAGCTTGGTCTCTGAAGGCGTCGGGCCGCCACCGGTGGCGATCGACACCTCCCGGCTGGAGGAGGGGGAGTGGGCCGTTCCTGGCTACGACCGTCTCCTGCTGAACGCGCTGATGGTCGGCGCGGAGAGTCTGCCGCGCGGCGGGACGGTCTTCTGCGCCGGCTCGACGCGGGGGGAGATCGCGCTCGGCATCGTCGGCGAGGGCGCCGACTGGGTCCCCGGGCTGGCGGCGGTCGCAGCCGGTGACGATCCCTTCGCTCTGGCCGAGCCGCGGCAGATCGCGGTGCCGATGTTCGCCCTGTTGGCGCGTCGATTGGGGGTCGCCTTGCGCCTGATGATGGGAGGCGGCCCTTCGCTTCTGCTCCTGCAGCCCGCCCGCCCGTCCTGAGCGAAGCAGTTTACCGTTTCTTGGGTCTCGCCGGCCCATCCTCCGTCCTGCCCGAGGACGGAGTGCCCTGATGGACGACCTGCTCGCCGATTTCCTCACCGAGACCGCCGAAAGCCTGGCCGAGCTCGATACCGCCCTCGTCCGGTTGGAGCGCGCGCCGGACGATCACGCGACCCTGTCACTGATCTTCCGCCTCGTCCACACGATCAAGGGGACGTGCGGGTTCCTCGGCCTCACGCGGCTCGAGAAGGTCGCCCACGCGGCAGAGAACGTGCTCGGGCGGTTCCGGGACGGCGCGCTCAGGCCCAGTCCGGAGGCGATCACCCTCGTGCTCGCGGCGATCGACCGCATCAAGGTCATTCTCGCCGGGCTGGAGGCGACCGAGGCGGAACCGCCCGGCGACGATTCGGCCCTGATTGCCGACCTCAACGCGGTCATGCAGGGCGAAAGCCCGGGGCCCGGCGAGCGGACCTCGGCGTCTCCCCCCGCCGCTGCGACGACCGAGGCATCGCCGTGCGAGACGGCGCCCGCGCTTTCGCCGACGCCGGAGCCGTCCGCGGCACCATCGGACCGGCCCGTCCAGGGTTCGCCTGCGGTCGATCCCGCCCCCTCGAGCGAACCAGGGGTCTCGGCCGAGCCTGCTCCGGCCGCGGAGAGCGCCGTCGCGGCGCAGACGATTCGCGTCTCGGTCGAGGTTCTCGAACACCTCATGACCTTGGTCAGCGAGCTCGTGCTGGCGCGAAACCAACTGCTGCAGCTTGCGCGCACGCAGGAGAACAGCCCCTTCGCCGTGCCGCTGCAGCGGCTGTCGCACATCACCTCCGCCCTGCAGGAGGGGGTGATGAAGACGCGCATGCAGCCGATCGGCAATGCGTGGAACAAGCTGCCGCGTCTCGTTCGCGATCTTGCTCGCGAGACAGGCAAGAAGATCGAGCTCGTCATGGTCGGGGCCGACACCGAGCTTGACCGTCAGGTCCTGGAGTTCATCAAGGACCCACTCACCCACATGGTGCGCAACTCGGCGGACCACGGGCTCGAGAAGCCCGAGGAGCGGCGCGCGGCGGGGAAGCCGGAGACCGGCCGGATCACGCTGAACGCCTATCACGAGGGGGGGCACATCATCATCGAGGTCAGCGACGACGGGCGCGGCCTCAATACGCGTCGGATCGCGGAGAAGGCCGTGGCGCTCGGCCTCGCCACCGAGGCCGAGATCGCGGGCCTTTCCGAGCAGGCGATCCAGCAGTTCATCTTCCGCCCGGGCTTCTCCACTGCCGCGCAGGTCACCGCCGTATCCGGTCGCGGTGTCGGGATGGATGTGGTGAAGACCAACATCGAGAAGATCGGCGGCACGATCGAGCTGCGCAGCCGCCCGGGTCTGGGGACGACGATCACCATCAAGATCCCGCTCACCCTCGCCATCGTCTCCGCCCTGATCGTCGAGGCGTCCGGCGAGCGGTTCGCCATTCCGCAGATCAGCGTGGTCGAGCTGGTGCGCGCGGGCGGCGGATCGGAGACCAGGATCGAACGCATCGATCAGACGCCGGTGCTGCGCCTGCGCGACCGGCTTCTTCCGCTTGTCCGTCTCTCCACCCTGCTGCACCTCGACGATGCGGGGAGCGACTGCGACGTCGGAGGTCTTCGTCGTCGTGGCCAAGGTCGGCGTGCAGAGCTTCGGCCTGATCGTCGACCGCGTGTTCGACACCGAGGAGATCGTGGTCAAGCCGGTTGCCCCGATCCTGCGCGACATCACGCTGTTCTCCGGCAACACGATTTTGGGCGACGGCAGCGTGATCATGATCCTCGATCCGAACGGTATCGCGCGTGCGGTCGGCCTTGCCGCGACAGGTTCGGCGGATCGGGCAACGGTTGCCGAAACGCACGGCGAAGCGGCGGCAGATCAGGGCAAGACCACCCTTCTCCTGTTCCGCGCCGGCGGGATGGAGCCGAAGGCCGTGCCGCTTGGGCTGGTGGCCCGGCTCGAGGAGATCGAGACCGAGCGCATCGAGCGGTCGGGCGATCGCCTGCTCGTGCAGTATCGCGGCCAGCTCATGCCGCTGGTGCCGCTCGGCGGCGACCTGCTCGGCTCCGGCCAGGCGCGACGCCCGGTCCTCGTCTTCAGCGACCGCGGCCGCAGTGTGGGGCTTGCCGTCGACGAAATCCTCGACGTCGTGGAGGACCGCATCGACGTGCAGCTCGTGTCCGATCGTCCTGGGGTCATCGGCAGCGCCGTCATCGCGGGCCGAGCGACGGAGGTGATCGACACGGCCTACTGGCTGCGTCTCGCCTTCGACGACTGGTTCCGCTACGCCGCAACAAGCGAGAGGGACCGCCGCGCGCGTCTGCTGGTGGTCGACGACAGCGCCTTCTTTCGCCAGATGGTCGAACCGGTGCTCACGGCAGCAGGCTACGACGTGACGGCGGTGGAGACGGCGGACGCGGCGCTGCGCCTGCGCGACCAGGGCCGCATGTTCGACGCCGTGATCTCCGATATCGAGATGCCGGGGCTGGATGGCTTCGCTTTCGCTCGCGCCGTGCGTGCTGCCCCACCCTGGGCGAACCTGCCGCTGATCGCGCTGAGCGGACATGTCTCCGAGGCTGACATCGCGCGCGGCCGGGCGGCGGGTTTCACCGACTACATCGCCAAGTTCGACCGCGAGGCTCTCGTCGCGGCCATCGCCCAGGCGCTCGCCGCCCAGACCGTCGTTGAGGCAAACTGACATGGCAACGCTCGAGCTGGCGAAACAAGCCCCCTCCCCATCCGGCGCGGCTTCGCGGTCCGCAGTCGTCTCCGACGAGACCAAGGACGTCTTTGTCACCTTGACGGTCGGCGGGCAGCTCTGCGGCATCCCTGTCCTGGTGGTGCGCGACGTGCTCGGACCGCAGGTGATCACGAGGATCCCGCTCGCGCCGCGCGAGGTGGCGGGAAGCCTTAATCTCCGTGGTCGCATCGTGACCGCGATCGATCTGCATACTCGGCTCGGGCTTGAGCGCGCCGATCCGCGCCGGGCGATGAGCGTGGTCGTCGAGCACCAGGGTGAACTCTACAGCCTGCTCGTCGATCAAGTCGGCGAGGTTCTGCGTCTCGACCCCGAGCTTCGAGAGGAGAATCCTCCGACGCTGGACGCGCGCTGGCGCGCCCTCTCCAAGGGCGTGTTCCGCCTGTCCGGCCAGCTGGTCGTGGTGCTCGACGTGGCCGCCATTCTTACGATCTGATCGGAGCCGAGGCGGGCAGGGGCGAACATGAAAACCGTTCTCGTGGTGGACGACAGCCGCATCGTCCGGAAGGTCGCGCGGCGGATCCTCGAGGGTCTCGGCTTTTCCGTCGACGAGGCGGAGAACGGGGCCGAGGCTCTCGCCTTCTGCCGTAGTCGGCTGCCCGACGGGATTCTGCTCGACTGGAACATGCCGGTGATGAACGGGATCGAGTTCCTCCACGCCCTTCGGGCGGAGTTTGGCCATGGCGAGCCACGCGTTGTGTTCTGCACGACGGAGAGCGAGTTGGAGTCGATCCAGCGCGCCATCGAGGGTGGTGCGAACGAATACATCATGAAACCATTCGATGCGGAAATTATCGAATCCAAGTTCTCCCAGGTCGGTCTGCTGTGATTTCCCCCTTCCCCCGAGCGCCGGTCGTGCCCACGGGCGAGCCGCGAATCCGCGTCCTCGTCTGTGACGACAGCGCCGTCATCCGGGGCCTCGTTGTTCGCCTTCTCGAATCGGATCCCGCGATCGAGATCGCCGGCACGGCGGCCAATGGCCGCGACGCTATCGCCGCTGTTTCGCGGGTGCGTCCCGACGTGGTCGTGCTCGACATCGAGATGCCGGTGATGGATGGCTTGACGGCGCTGCCCGAGCTGCTGAAGCGCGAACCGCGCCCTGAAGTGGTGATGGCCTCCACCCTGACAACGCGGGGCGCCGAGGTCACCTTGCGCGCGCTGCACCTCGGGGCCGCCGATTACGTGCCGAAGCCGACTTCGGTTGCAGGTATTCCCTCGGCGGAGGAGTTTCGCCGCGAACTGCTCGGCAAGGTGAAGGCGCTCGGGGCGGCACGACGCCGGCGTGCAGCGAAAACAAGGGAGGCGGCCCTACCCACGGTCAAAGTGCGGCCTCGGTCGAGCCTAACTGTCGGGGTTCGACCGGAGATCGTCGCCATCGGGGCATCCACCGGAGGACCGCAGGCCCTGTTCCGACTGGTGCGGGATCTCGGCCCGGGGTTTCCCCTTCCCGTGCTGATCACCCAGCACATGCCGGCCCCCTTCCTCTCCATTCTCGCCGAACACCTCACCAAGCTCGGCGCCCTGCCCTGCCGCGAGGGCAGGGACGGGCGAGCGTCTTGAACCCGGCCGGATCTACCTCGCTCCTGGCGACCGCCACCTGCTTGTTCGGGGCGATCGGGCTGCGCCGCGGATCGCCCTTTCCGACGGGCCGCCGGAGAACTTCTGTCGGCCGGCAGTCGATCCGATGTTCCGGTCGGTCGCTGAAGTGTTCGGTGCGCGGGCGATCGTGGTCGTGCTGACCGGCATGGGTCAGGATGGCCTTGCCGGAGCCCGCGACATCGCCGCGAAAGGCGGGATCGTGCTCGCGCAGGACGAGGCGACGTCGGTCGTGTGGGGCATGCCGGGGGCGGTTGCGCAGGCCGATCTTGCCACCGCCGTGCTGCCGATCGATCGCATCGGTCAGAAGATCGCCGCCCTCTGCTCGGCGGCTGCGGGGGCAGCATGAACGCAGCCTCGTTCAGCGCGCTTGCCGAGTTTCTGCAGAGCCGCTCCGGCATCGTGCTGACGCCGGACAAGATGTATCTGGTGGAGACCAGGCTCGCACCGCTCATGCGTCGCGAGGGCTGTGCCGACCTGAACGCGCTCGTTGCGAAGGTGAAGTCCGCGCTGTCAGGACCGATCGCCGACGAGGTGGTCGAGTTGATGACCACGAACGAGACGCTGTTCTTCCGCGACGGCAAGCCGTTCGAGCATCTGCGACAGGAGGTCCTGCCGAGGCTGGCCGCCGCGCGCGGGCCGCGTGGCACCATCCGGGTGTGGTCGGCTGCCTGCAGCACGGGCCAGGAGGCCTATTCGGTGGCGATGACCGCTCTCGAGATCGGCCCGAACCTTGGCGGCTGCCGGATCGAGATCCTCGGCACCGACCTCTCGCGCGATGTGCTCAGGCGCGCAGAACGCGGGCGCTACTCCCAGTTCGAGGTCCAGCGTGGGCTGCCGATCGCCATGCTGATGAAATACTTCCGCAAGGACGGCAGCGACTGGGTGCTGAAGGACGAGGTCCGTTCGCTGGTCTCGTTCCGCGAATGGAATTTGCTGCGTCCCCCCGCTCCACTCGGCCGCTTCGACGTTGTGCTGCTGCGAAACGTCCTGATCTACTTCGATGCGCCGACGAAGGCCCGCGTGCTCGACAACGTCGCTTCCGTCCTCGCCAGGGACGGCGTCCTGTATCTCGGGGGGGCCGAGACGGTGCTCGGCGTCAGCACGCGCTTCCTGCCGTTGGACGGCGCACGCTCTGCATACGCTCTTGCCTAGAGTTCATCCCCGCCCGAAGCGAGGCCGAGGCTTGCGGAGGCTGCAGCAGGAGAGCGGGCGACGAAGCGCGACGGGGTGCTCGGCGAGCCGCGCAGGCACGAGGGCGGTTCGGCTCCCGTCGCACGGTTCGCCGAGGCCACCGGCACGACCGAGGGGCAAAGCGAGGCGGGCAACGGCACGACGCGTTCTCGGAGACATCGGACAGGAAGTCCGGAGCCAAAGGGGCAAAGCGAGGCGGGCAACGGCACGACGGGCTCATTCGCAGTCGTGCCCAGAGTGGCTCTGGCGCCTGTCTGCCAGCACAGCGCTCTGGGCGGGCCGAGCGCAGGGGCAAACCAAGGGTGGTGTCGGCGGAGCCCCTGACCCGTGCCGGACCCTTGCGTCCGGCGTGCCTGCGCCGTCCACAGGCGGTCTGCCCACGCTCGCAGCCCATCAGGCCCGGCTCTGCGAGCCGTCTCACCGACACGGCCGGATCGAGCGCAGTCGGCTTTGCCCCAACGATCACTCCGCCGCGCGGGCGTAAACTTCCACGCTGTCGCACGTGCAGTGCAGGTTACGATCGCCGAACACGTTGTCCACTCGCTTCACCGGCGGCCAATACTTCGCCGCCGCGACCCACGGCAGAGGCATGACCGCCTGCCGCCGGGAGTAGGGGTGCGACCACGGCTCGGCTGCGATCTCCTCCGCCGTGTGCGGCGCATTCTTCAAGGGATTGTCGTCGCGCGGCCACTGCCCGCGCTCGATCGCCGCAATCTCGGCGCGGATCGCGAGCATGGCCTCGCAGAAGCGGTCGAGTTCGGCCTTCGATTCGCTCTCCGTCGGTTCGATCATCAGCGTGCCCGCCACGGGCCAGGACATGGTCGGCGCGTGGAAGCCGTAGTCCTGGAGTCGCTTGGCGATGTCCTCGACCGTCACGCCGCACGAGGCCTGGAAGTGGCGGCAGTCGAGGATGCATTCGTGCGCGACGAGCCCGCCCTTGCCGACATAGAGGACGGGGTAGGCCTCGCGCAGGCGATGCGCGACGTAGTTGGCGTTCAGGATCGCGATTTCGGAAGCGCGCTTCAGCCCCGCCCGTCCCATCAGGGCGATGTAGGCATACGCGATCGGCAGGATGCCCGCGCTGCCCCAAGGTGCGGCGGCGACAGGCCCTGGTCCGGTCTCCGGACCGGCTTCGGCGACCAGGGGATGGTTGGGCAGGAACGGCGCGAGGTGGGACGCGACGGCAATCGGGCCCACACCAGGCCCCCCGCCACCATGCGGGATACAGAAGGTCTTGTGCAGGTTGAGATGGCACACGTCGGCGCCGATGGCAGCAGGGCTGGTGAGCCCGAGCTGGGCGTTCATGTTGGCGCCGTCCATGTACACCTGCCCGCCCGCCACATGCACGATGGCGCAGATCTCCTGCACCGCCTCCTCGAACACGCCGTGCGTCGATGGGTAGGTGATCATCAGGCAGGAGAGGCGGTCGCGGTTGGCGTCCACCTTCGCCCGCAGGTCGGCGACATCGACATTGCCGTCGCGATCGCAGCCGACCGGCACGACGCGCATCCCCGCCATCACCGCCGACGCCGGGTTGGTGCCGTGCGCCGAGGTCGGGATCAGGCAGACGTCGCGATGGCCTTCGCCGCGGCTCTCGTGGTAGGCGCGAATCGCGAGCAGCCCCGCGTATTCGCCGGCGCTGCCGGCGTTCGGCTGCAGGCTGACGGCGGCGAAGCCCGTGATCGCGGCGAGCCATCGTTCCAGCCTCGCGATCAGTTCGCGATAGCCCGCTGCTTGCTCCGCCGGCGCGAAGGGGTGGATGTCGGCGAAGCCCGCCCAGGTGATGGGGATCATCTCGGCTGTTGCGTTCAGCTTCATCGTGCAGGAGCCGAGCGGGATCATCGAGCGGTTGAGCGCGACGTCCTTGTCCTCGAGCCGCTTGAGGTAGCGCAGCATCTCGTGCTCGGAACGATACGCGTTGAACACGTGCTGGCGCAGGAAGGCGGAAGCGCGCCTGAGCGAGGGCGGCACGCTGTCCGGCGCATGCTCGAGCACAACCTGCCTCCCGGCCGCGGCGGCGATCGCCTCGGCCAGACGCGCGAGATCGCCCTCGGTCACCGTCTCGTCGAGCGCGATGCCGACGCCGCCCGAGTCGATCCGGCGCAGGTTGAACCCGCGCGCGAGCGCCTCGGCCATCAGCGCCTCGGCCTTCGGCCCGGCTTCGATGGCGATCGTGTCGAAGAAGTGCCGGTGGCGGAGCCCGAAGCCGGCACGTTCGGCGGCACCGGCGAGCAGGCGCGCGCCGAGGTTGCAGCGGCGGGCGATCCGCTCAAGCCCGTCCGGTCCGTGCCACACGGCATACATCGCCGCCATCACCGCGAGCAGGACCTGGGCGGTGCAGATGTTCGAGGTCGCCTTCTCGCGCCGGATGTGCTGTTCGCGCGTCTGCAAGGCAAGGCGGAGCGCGGGCCGCCCGAAAGCGTCCTGGCTGACACCGACGAGGCGGCCGGGCATCAGCCGCTTGTGCGCATCGCGCGTGGCGAAGAACGCCGCATGCGGGCCGCCGTAGCCGAAGGGCACGCCGAACCGCTGCGCCGAGCCCACCACCACGTCCGCTCCCATCTCGCCCGGCGGCTTGAGAAGCGCAAGCGACAGGAGGTCGGCGGCGACGATGGCGAGCGCGCCGACGCGGTGCGCGGCGGCGATCTCGGGGCTGAGATCGCGGATCGCGCCCGTCGTGCCGGGATACTGAAGCACCACGGCGAAGGGAGCGGCGCGCTCGATCGCCGCGGGATCATCTGGTGGGATCTCCACCACGCCGATGCCGAGCGGGCGGGCCCGGGTCGCAAGCACGGCGCGGGTCTGCGGATGGAGGTCGGCGGCAACGGCGAGCACTGCCGGACCGCCCCCGCGCTTCTGCCCGCGGTGCACGGCAGCCGCGAGCGCCATCGCCTCGGCGGCCGCCGTCGCCTCGTCGAGCAGAGAGGCGTTGGCGATGTCCATCGCCGTCAGTTCCGTCACCATGGTCTGGAAGTTCAACAGGGCCTCGAGCCGCCCCTGCGCGATCTCCGCCTGGTACGGCGTGTAGGCCGTGTACCAGCCGGGATTCTCGAGCACGTTGCGCCGGATCACGGGCGGCGTGTGCGTGCCGTGGTAGCCCAATCCGATCAGGCTCTTGATGTCGGGGCGGTTCCTCGCCGCGAGGGCGGCGAGTTCGGCGAGCACGCCCGCCTCGTCCTGGGCTTCCGGCAAGCCCTCGCCGAGGTCGGCGCGGATCCCGCGCGGCACGGCGCGGTCGATCAGCGCCTCCAGGCTCGGCAGACCGAGGGCTGCGAGCATCGCCGCCACCTCGCCCTCATCGGGGCCGATGTGGCGGGAGGCGAACGAACCCGAGCCGCAAAGGCGGCGGAAATCCTCGAGCGCGCTCATCTCACAACGTCTCCAGGTAGGCGGCGTAGGCGGTCTCGTCCATCAGCGCCGCGAATTCGGACACGTCCGAGGGCTCGAGGCGGAAGAACCAGCCGTCCGCAAGCGGCGAGGCGTTGACGAGGCCAGGATTGTCGGACAGCGCGTGGTTCACCTCGACCACCTTGCCGGAGATCGGAGCGTAGATGTCGGACGCCGCTTTCACGCTCTCCACCACCGCGCAGGCCTCGCCGGCGGAGACGACGCGCCCGACCTCGGGCAGTTCCACGAACACGACGTCGCCGAGCGCGGTCTGCGCGTGGTCGGTGATGCCGACGGTGGCGACGTCGCCATCGAGCCTGACCCACTCGTGGTCCTTGGTGAACTTCATCTCGCTCATGCTCGTCAGGTCCGCAGGCTGCGCCGGTAGCGGTGGGGAACGAAGGGAAGAGGATGGACGCGGGCGGGGACGGGCCGGCCGCGCAGGTTGAGCTCGAGTGCGGTGCCGTCGCGGGCGTAGGCCGCAGCGACGTAGCCCATGGCGACGGGGCCGCCGATCGTGGGCCCGAAGCCGCCGGAGGTGACCATGCCGATCGGCGTGCCGTCGGCGGCGAGCACCTCGGTGCCCGCCCGCGCCGGCTGCCGCCCCTCCGGCAGGATGCCGACGCGAAGCCGGCGGGGGCCGTCGTCGAGTTCGCGCCGGATGCGCTCCGCGCCCGGGAAGTCCCAGGCGAGCCGGCGTCGCTTGCCGATGGTCCACACGAGGGAGGCTTCCACCGGCGAGGTCGATTCGTCGATGTCGTTCCCATAAAGGCACAATCCGGCCTCGAGACGAAGACTGTCGCGCGCGCCAAGGCCCGCCGGCGCGACGTCGGCGTCCGCGAGCAGGACCTCGGCGAGGGGGATCGCGTCCTCGGCGGCCACGCTGATCTCGAACCCGTCCTCTCCGGTGTAGCCGGAGCGCGAGACGAGGGCGGGGAAGCCCGCGACGGTGGTTTCCGCCACGCCGAGGAAGGGCAGCGCAGACCGCCGCCTCCGCGCCCGCGCGCGCCAGCACGGCTTCCGCCGCCGGGCCTTGCAGCGCGAGGAGGGCGCGGTCCTCGAGCGGGGCGGACGAGGACGCTCCGGGGCAGCAGGGCGGCAAGCCGTGCGACGTCGCCCGCCTTGCGCGCCGCGTTCAAGTACGAGAAAGAAACGAATTCGCGGCCAAGCCGCGCGATCATCGCATCGTCCAGGATGCCGCCCGAGTCGGTGGTCAGCAGGGCATAGCGCTGGCGGCCAGGGGCAAGCGAGACGAGGTCGGCCGGGGTGGCGCGCTCCAGCGCCTCGGCCGCTCCCGGCCCCTCGACCAGGACTTGGCCCATGTGCGAGACGTCGAACAGCGCGGCCCGGCTGCGGCACTGCGCGTGCTCGGCCAGGATGCCCGCCGGATACTGGAGGGGCATGGCGTAGCCGGCGAAGGGCACGAATCGCGCGCCGAGGCGGCGATGCAGCGGCTCAAGAGGGGTGGCGAGCAGCGTGTCGGTCACGCGGACTCCGCAAGGCCGTCGTGCCGCAGGCCCCATGCCTGCGACTCGCTGGCCCCCCTCTGTCCCGTGACCTGAGAGATTCGCGGCCCCTCCCGAAGACCGCTTACTCCGTCGGTGCGCCGGCCGCCGGAGGTGGGGGGGCGTCCGCTTGCGCCTCTCCTCCGTCCCCGCCGGCGGCCGCCGGCTTTCCAGAGGTCCGTTCCCTGGGCGGTCCCTGGTGCCTGAGCGTTTCCGGGGGCCGGTTGCGCCTTCGGCGGCGCGGGTCGGGCCCGCGCTCTCTTCCGCCTGGGAGTTCTGGACCCCCTTCAGATGCCCGAGCCCCGGGCGAAACGCAAGGCGCGCCGAAGCCCGGTTGTCCGCCACACGAGGAGTGCCAGCGAAGCTAGCGCGACCGCAAGGCAAGCAGGCGGCGATTGGTCGCCAGTTCCTCCTCGCTCAACTGGAAGCCGACCAAAACGGTGTAGTCCGAAGCCCGCTCGCCGGACCGCAGCGGCAGGTCGACCGTCACCTCCTCGCCGCTGACGCGGAGCCGGGAGCGGTTGGCGGGGAACTCGACCGGGATCTCGAACACCTGCTTGGCCGGGATCCGGCCCTGCGGGTCGGCGACGGCAACGAAATAGGGCACCGTCAGGGTTCGCCCGGGGGCGGCCGGGCCGCGCATCACGTCGATGGTCGGTGCCAGCGCCACCCGCACTCCCTCGCGGCGGCGCTCCAGCGGCTCGCAGCGCCCCGTCACCGCGGTGAGCTTGGCCTCGACCACGAGGTCGGTCAGGTCGCGGCCCGCGCCGCGATAGCGTCGCAGATCGGAGGTCTCGGCCATGCCGCCGATCTCGGGGCAGTCGAGCCGCCGAGCCTCGGTCTGGGCACCACCGCCTCCCCGAACATCCCGCAACCGCCCACGGCGAGGGCGGCGAGCCAGACCAGCGGGCGCAGCATCTCAGCGTTCGCCGGCGAGGAGTTCGTTGTGGCTGCCGTCGCAGAAGGGGGGCGTCCTCGTCCTCTTGCAGCCGCAAAGCCAGACCGTTTCGTCCTTCTCCGCCTTCCACATCAGCGACTTGAGCCCTGTGCCCTTGTGCGCGCCGTCGCAGAAAGGCTGGGCGGCGGAGAGCCCGCAGGAGCACCACCAATACTTCTCGCCCGCCTTCACCTCCACCGGATAAGGCGCCGCCTGCGCCACCTTCGGCAGGGCCTCCCGCACACTTTCGCTCATCGCTCTCCGCCTTGCGTCCTGGGTGGTTTCCTCGCTCGGGGCGACGATGCCGCTTGCCCCGGCCGCAATCGCGGGCACTATGGGGGCCGAGGTGCAACCCCGCAACCGGGCCGCAACCGATGACCGACCGCCAAGCCCCCGCTCACCGTCCTGCTCGCCGGGCCGAGGGGCTTCTGCGCGGGGGTGGATCGCGCGATCAAGATCGTCGAGGAGCTTCTGCGTCGGCACGGCCCTCCTGTCTACGTGCGGCACGAGATCGTGCACAACCGTTTCGTGGTCGAAAGCCTCGCCGCGAAGGGGGCGGTGTTCGTCGAGGAGCTGGACGAGATTCCGGAGGCGGACGTGCGCGCGGGCGCCCCGGTGGTGTTCAGCGCCCACGGCGTGCCCAAGTCCGTGCCGGAGGCGGCGCGCGCGCGGGGCATGGTGCAGGTGGATGCGACCTGCCCGCTGGTGACCAAGGTGCACCGCGAGGCGGAGAAGCACTTCGCCAAGCGTCGCCACCTGTTCCTCATCGGCCACGCCGGCCACCCGGAGGTGGTGGGGACCATGGGCCAGCTGCCGCCCGGTGCGGTGACGCTGGTGGAGGACGTCGAGGACGCCCGCCGGGTCATGCCGCCGCCGGACGCCGAGGCCCTCGCCTACATCACCCAGACCACGCTGTCGGTCGACGACACGGCGGAGATCATCGCCGTCCTGCGCGAACGCTTCCCCGACATCGAGGGCCCCCGCCGCGAGGACATCTGCTATGCGACGACCAACCGACAGGCGGCGGTGAAGGCGATCGCGCCGCGCGCCGACCTCGTGCTGGTGATCGGCGCGCCGAACTCGTCGAACTCGCAGCGGCTGGTCGAGGTCGCGCTGAAAGCCGGCGCGCCGGCCGCGCGCCTTGTGCAGCGGGCAGCCGACCTCGCCGCCGTGCCGCTCGATCGGGTCGCGACGCTCGGTCTCACCGCCGGCGCCTCCGCCCCGGAGGTCCTGGTCGAGGAGGTGATCGCGGCCTTGCGCGAGCGGTTCACCGTCCGCCTCGAGGAGGTCGTGGTGGCCGAGGAGGACGTCACCTTCCGCCTGCCGGCCGCCCTCGCCGTCTGACGCCCTCGGCTGATGGCGGTCTACACGGAGGTCTCCGACGAGGCGCTCGCCTCGTTCCTGGAGCGCTACGACCTCGGCGGGCTCGTCTCCTTCAAGGGCATCGCGGAGGGGGTGGAAAACTCGAACTTCGTGCTCGCGACCGAGCGCGGCCAGTTCATTCTCACCCTCTACGAGAGGCGGGTCGATGCGCGCGACCTGCCCTATTTCCTCGGCTTGATGCAGCACCTCGCCGCGCGCGGCGTGCGCTGCCCGCTGCCCGTGCGCGATCGTGACGGGCAGGCTCTGGGGCGAGCTCTGCGGCCGCCCCGCCGCCATCGTCACCTTCCTGCCCGGGGTGTGGCCGCGGCGGGTCCGCAACGAACACTGCGCCGCCGTCGGCGCCGCGCTTGCCGACCTGCACGAGGCCGGGCGCGGGCTTCGGGCTCGAGCGGAGGAACGCGCTCGGGTCCGGCCGGCTGGCCACCGCTGCTTGCCGCCTCGCTCGGCCGCGCCGACGAGGTGCGGCCCGGGCCTCGGCGAGGAGCTGGTCGACTCGCTCGAAGTCGATCATCGCCGCTTGGCCGATCCGGGCTGCCGCGCGGCCACATCCACGCCGACCTCTTCCCCGACAACGTGTTCTTCCTCGGCGAGTCGAGTGTCGGGGCTGATCGACTTCTACTTCGCCTGCACCGACCTCTTGGCCTATGACCTCGCAGTCTGCCTCAACGCCTGGTGCTTCGAGCCGGACGGGTCGTTCAACCTCACCAAGGGGGCGGGCCTGATCGCCGCCTACGAGGCGAAGCGCCCGCTTTCGCAGCGCGGAGGCCGAGGCGCTTGCCCGTGCTCTGCGCGGGGGCGGCGATCCGCTTCCTGCTCACCCGTCTGCACGACTGGCTCAACCACCCGCCGGGCGCCCTGGTCACGCCCGAAGGATCCGCTCGAGTACCTGCGCAAGCTGCGCTTCCACCGCGGCGTGAAGGGGGCGGCGGACTATGGGCGAGGCGCCTGAGCGGCCGCTGATCGAGGCCTGGACGGACGGCGGCTGCAAGCCGAACCCGGGCCCGGGCGGCTGGGCGGCCATCCTGCGCTGGCGGGGCCACGAGAAGGAGCTCTCGGGGGCGGAGCGGGAGACCACCAACAACCGCATGGAGCTGACCGCCGCCATCGCCGCGCTTGAGGCGCCGAAGCGCCCCGCGCGGCTGATCATCCACACCGACAGCGAGTATCTGCGCAACGGCGTGACGCGCTGGCTCGCGGGCTGGATCGGGCGCGGATGGAAGACGGCCGCGAGGGAGCCGGTGGCGAACCGCGACCTGTGGGAGCGTCTGGTCGCCGCCGCTGCCCGCCACGAGGTGGAATGGCGCTGGATCCGCGGCCACGCCGGCGACCCGATGAACGAACGCGCCGACCGGCTGGCCACCGCCGCCCGTGAGGCGCTGCTCGCAACCGATGCGAGGACGGATGCCTGACCGCTCGGTCCTGGGCTCTCCCCGGCGGCGCGCCGCCGTTCCCGGCGTGGCGCGGCAGCTCAGAGGGCTGCCAGCACCGCCTCCGCCTTCGACACCTCGAAGCCGCCCGGCTCCTCGACCCCGAGATAGGTCACCACCCCGTCCTTCACGATCATGGCGAAGCGCTGGGCGCGGATGCCGAGCCCCCGCGCCGTGAGGTCGAACTCAAGCCCGAGCGCCTTGGTGAAGAGCCCGGAGCCGTCGGCGAGGAACATGATCTTGTCGAGCGCGTTCTGGCTCTTCGCCCAGGCTTCCAGGACGAACTGGTCGTTCACCGCCATGCAGGCGACGGTATCCACTCCCTTCGCCTTCAACGCCTCGAGGTGTTCGAGGAAGCCCGGCAGGTGCTTCACCGAGCAGGTCGGCGTGAAGGCGCCGGGGACGGCGAACAGCACCACCGTCTTGCCGGCGAAGATCTCCTCCGTCGTCACCTCGCGCGCTCCCTCCGCCGTCACGTGCATGAGCTTGGCGGGCGGGATGCGGTCGCCGACCTTGATCGTCATCGTTGTCTCTCTCCCCTCGGTGCGGATCAGGTGCCCTATAGCGGCAAAGCCCGCGCGCGTCAGCGGAGGCTCGCGGCGCTGTCGCGGCGCTGGGCCTGGGCGATGGCCTGAAGCACGGCGCTTTCCGTCAAGAGTTCCGGCAGCACGATGCCCTGCGGCGCGCCCGGCCCGTAGACGGCGTTGAACGGGATCCCCACCCGCCCGTGCGCGGCGAGGAAGGCCGCGATCCTAGGGTCGGGCCGGGTCCAGTCGCCGCGCATCACGCGCACCTCGTGCTTGAGCAGCTCGGCGACCTGACCGCGGTTCAGCACCAGCGCCTTGTTCACCTGGCAGGTCACGCACCAGTCCGCCGTAATGTCGACGAGGACCACCTCGCCGGCCCGGGCACGATCGGCGAGCTCCTCCGGAGCGAACGCGAGAGCAGTGGCATCGGCGTAAGCCGCGCGGGTCGCCGGGCCGACCCCGGTGACGAGCGGCAGGGCGACGGCGGCGACGGCGAGCGCGCCGGCAGCGGGCAGGGCGATCCGCCGCCCGCGCGCGAGGGCGAGCACCACGCCGGCAACCACCAGCATGGCGCCGACCGAAAGCGCGGCCGTCGCACCGACCTGGGCGGCGAGAACCGAGAGCAGCCAGACCGAGGTGCCGGCGAGCAGGAGCCCCAAGACGAGACGGAGCCTGAGCATCCAGTGCCCAGGCCGCGGCAGCCAGGCGATGGCGGCCGGCATGAGGGCGAACAGAATCCAGGGCGCGGCAAGCCCGAGGCCGAGGGCGACGAACACGGCCAGGATCTCGCCAGGGCCGCGCGACAGCGCCCAGGCTGCGGCGGTGCCGACGAAGGGAGCGGAGCAGGGCGTCGCGAGAAGGGTGGCGAAGGCCCCCGTCGCGACGTCACCCGCAAGCCCGCGCTTCGGGGCGGCGTCCGCTGCCATCCCGGCCCAGGCCGGGGCGGGGATGGAGAAGAGGCCCCAAAGATTGTAGGCGAAGAGGGCCGTCACCGCCGCCATGAAGGCGAGGAACAGCGGCTCCTGGAACTGCACGCCCCACCCCACAGCCGCCCCTGCCGCGCGCGCGACGGCGAGGGCGGCGCCGACAGCGACCATCGCCCCGAGCACACCGGCGGCGGTTGCGACAAGCTTCGCCCGCACCACGCCGCGGTGCCGGCCGGCCAGCGCCGCCACGCCGCTCGCCTTCATGGCCAGCACCGGCAACACGCAGGGCATCAGGTTCAGGATGAGGCCCCCGGCGAGGGCAAGAAGCAGGATCGGCCCGAGGCCCGCCGCGCCGCGCGCGACGACGGCCGTGCCCTCCACCGCCAGCCCGCCATCCACCAGCGTCAGGCGCAGGCTTTCCGCCGCCGGCAGAGCCGAGCCGGCGAAACGGAAGCGCGCGACCCGCCCGCCCTCGGCGAGCGAGACGGCCGGCGCCGGCAGGTCGGGGGCGCCGGCGGCCTCGACGAACAGGTCGGGGGCGGTGAAGGGCAGGGCCGCCCGCGCGGTGACGGTCAGCCCGCCCGCGCCAGCCTCCGCCGTGAAGGCGACCGATGCCGCCTCGGCCGGGGCGGGGACGCGACCGAGGAAGCGCCCGATCAGGTGCGCGGCGGCGGACGGGGCGCCCTCGCCGTTGCCGAGGCCAAGCGCGACCGAGGCCGCGCCGGGGACGCAGATCTCACGGCAGACGAGGTACGAGACCTCGGCGCGGAACACCGCCGGAGTGCCCGGCGTCTTCAGCCTCGCCTCGATCGGCAGCACCACCTCGCTCTCGTAGCCGAAGCTCTGCAGGCCGAAGAGGACGAAGCGCTTCGGCGCCGGCCACAGGATCCTGGCTTCGGCGAGGTTGTCCGACCCCTGCCAATCGATCTCCGGCGGCAGGCCAGCAGTGCCGGGGCTTCGCCAGTACAGTTTCCAGCCGTCGTCGAGGCGGACATGCAGGCCGAGCCGCACCGTCGCCCGCCCTTCGGCGATGCTGTCGACTGCGGAGACGAGCCTGAGGTCGGCCCGTTCCGCCCGCACCCACGCGCCGAGACCGGCCGAGGCTCGCGCCGTCGGCGCAGCAACCAGGAGCGCCGCGATCACGAGGATAAGCGGTCGGATCCGTGCGACGGCCATGGCGTTTCCCTGCCGAGACCCTGCGCGGCGGGCCCCCGCGGCGCAAGAGCACGCCCCGTTCTCTCGCGGCGGATTGACCGCGTCCCGGCAGAGCTCGGCGGAGGGTTGTTGCCCGCTGTCGAAACCCGACATGCTACAGTGCGCAAGTGGGAACGACGGCCATGCCCATCAGCGGAACGGGATATCTGACGGGACAGCTGTTGATCGCGATGCCCGGCATGCGCGACCCGCGCTTCGCCCAGACGGTCGTGTACATGTGCGCGCATTCGAGCGAGGGCGCGATGGGCATCATCATCAACAAGCCCCTCACCGGCCTCACCTTCGAGGGCCTGCTCAGGCAGCTGGGAATCGAGCCCGTGCCGCCCTCCCGCACGATCCGGATGCACGCCGGCGGCCCGGTCGAAACCGGGCGGGGCTTCGTCCTGCACACCACCGACTGGATCCAGGAAGGCTCCCTCAAGGTGGATGAGGCTTTCGCTCTCACCGCCTCCATCGACGTGCTGAAGGAGATCGCGCGCGGCGGCGGGCCGCGCGAGGGGTTCCTTGCCCTCGGCTACGCGGGCTGGGGCCCGGGCCAGCTCGACGACGAGATCCAGCAGAACGCGTGGTTGTCCGCTCCGGCCGACGAGGCGCTCGTGTTCGGGGCCGATCTCGGAGCGAAGTGGCGCGAGGCGCTGGCTCGGCTGAAGGTCGACCCGCTCCTCCTGTCGGGCTCTGCCGGCCGCGCCTGAGGGAGGTGAGGCGGCACGGCAGCGCGCTCAGAGGAGCCGGCGGCGGCGTCCGATCAGCAGGATGATCTGACACAGCCCCGCCGAGCCGAGCATGGAGGCGGCGGTCGCGCGGCCGGAGCCGGTTTCGAAGCTTCCGACCACGAGGGTGGCAAGGGCGCCGCAACCCATTTGCAGCGCGCCCGCAAGCCCCGACGCCGTGCCGGCGAGCCCGGGCCGCGCGCTGACCGCGCCGGCGAGCGCGTTCGCCTGCGCAATCCCGTTGCCCACCGCCATCAGCAGCGCCGGCCCGAAGAGGTTGAGGAGGGAGGGCTCGCGGAGGAGCACGAACGCCAGGGCGAGAGCGGAACCGAGGAAGGTCAACCCCGTCCCGAACCGGAGAAGCCGGGCGATGCCGAGACGCTGCGCAAGCCGCGCGGTGATGAGGTTGCCCGCGGCATAGGCGAGCGAGACGACGGCGAAGGCGAAGCCGTAGATGGTCGGCGCGAGCCCGAGCCCCGAGACGACGACGTAGGGTGCGCCGCCGAGGAAGGAGAAGAAGACGGCGGAGGAGGCGGAGAAGGCGCCAGCGAACAGCAGGAACCCCGGCTGGCGCATGAGGCCGAGATTGGCACGCAGGAAACCGGCCACACCGGGCAGGGGATGGGGGGTGGGCAGGGTCTCCTCGAGGCCGAAGAGGACGGCGGCGAGGAGGGCCGCGCCTGCGGCCGCCGTGAGCAGCAGGATCCCCCGCCACCCGAACACCTCGTCGAGCACGCCCCCGACGACGGGGGCCAGCATCGGCGCGGCGGTCATGCCCGCGAGCACGACAGCCATCACCGAGGCGGCGCGGTCGCGCGGAAAGCAGTCGCGGATCATCGCCCGCGCCAGCACCATGCCCGAACAGCCCCCCACCGCCTGCACGATCCGCCCGAGGATCAGCCCGCCGATCGAGGGGGCGAAGGCGGCGCCGAGCGAGGCGAGGAGGAAGAGCACAAGACCGGCCACGGCGAGCGGCTTGCGCCCGAAGCGGTCCGACAAGGGCCCGTAGAGGAGTTGACCGAAAGCAACTCCGGCGAGATAGCCGGTGAGCGCAAGCTGGGCAGAGGCGGCGGACACGCCGAAGACGCGGGCAAGCCCGGGCAGCGAGGGGACCAGGATCTGCAGGGTGAACGGCCCGATCGCGGTCAGCGCGACCAGAAGCCACGTCGGCGGCGCCGGGCGCGGGACCGGTGCCGCTGCGCCCTCGATGGTCTCGGCCGCGCCGGCAAGGTCGCGCGGGCTCATCCCCGCAGCCTAGGCCGGACGCTGCCCCGCCCGCCAGCCCCTCACCAGCGGAAGGCCGGCAGGGCGGCGACGACGGCGAGGCCGGCTCCTGCCAGCGCCGCCTCCAGCACGCGCGGAGGTGGCAGCGTTCCCTCCGCCGCGCCGAGCTCCGCCGCGTGGATGCCGCCGACGACCCAGGCGGAGTCGATCCCTGCCGCCTTCGCTCCCGCGATGTCGGTGCGCAGCGAGTCGCCGACCGCCAGCACGCGGGAGCGATCCGCGATCCCGAGGAGGTCGAGGACGATGCGGTAGATCGCGGGGTCGGGCTTGCCCAAGGCGCGGACGTCGCCGCCGAGCTTTGCGTAGGCCTCGGCGAGCGCTCCGGCGCAGAGCACGCGCCTGCCGCCGCGAATCACCTCGAGATCGGGGTTGGCGCAGATCATCGGCAGGCGCGCCGCACGGCAGCGTTCGAGGAGAGGCAGGAACTGCGCAAGCGTCTGCCCGGCGAGATGATCGTCCGGCCCGGTGTTCAGCACGAACCCCGCCTCTTCCGGCTTGTCCGCTTCGGCGAGCCCGAGCGTGTCGAAGACGTTGCGGTCCCGCGCCGGGCCCAGATGGTAAAGGGGGGGAGTGAGACGCGCGAACCACGGGTCCGTCCGGTCGCGCAACGCCTGATGCACCGCCTCGCCCGAGGTGAGGATCGCGTCGTAGAGCTCCGTGCCGATCCCCATCGCGCGCATCGCCGCGGCTGCCGCCGCCGCCCGGCGCGGCGCGTTGGAGAGCAGCACCACGCGCTTGCCCAAGCCCTTCAGCCGCCGAAGCGTGTCGACGGCGCCGGGATAGGGGGCGACTCCGTCATGCACCACGCCCCAGAGATCGACGATGAACCCGTCATAGGCCTCGGCGAGCGGGGCGAAACCCTCAAGACACCTCATGCGCCGGCCTCGGCGAGATCGGCGCCGACCGCCTGCGCGACGCTTGCGAACCCGTCGGCGGCGAGGAGCGTGGAAAGCCCCGCGAGGATGCGCGCCACCAGCCCCGGCCCCTCGTAGATCAGCCCCGTGTAGAGCTGCACCAGCGAGGCTCCCGCCCGGATCTTGGCATAGGCCTGCTCGGCCGAGGCGACGCCGCCGCAGCCGAGGAGGACGAGCCGGCCGCGGGCGAGCCGGGCAGCCTCGCGCAGGAGAGCGGTGGAGGGAGCGAACAGCGGTTGGCCGGACAGGCCCCCGGCTTCTGAGGCATGGCGGCTGCGCAACGACGCCGGCCGCGCCACGGTGGTGTTGGCGACGATCAGCCCATCGATGCCGTGCGCGACGGCGGCCTCGACGATGGCTGCGAGGGCCGGTCGGTCGAGATCGGGCGCGATCTTGAGCAGGAGCCGGGCCTGCGATGCGCCGCGCGCGTCTTTCGCCGCCCTAAGCAGGATGGCGAGCCGCTCGCCCTCCTGCCAGTCGCGCAAGCCCGGCGTGTTCGGCGAGGAGACGTTGAGCACGCAGCCCTCGACGAGGGGGCTCGCCTCCGCGACCAGGCGGGCGGTGTCGGCGACCGGGTCGGCTGCATCCCTGTTGGGCGCGAGGTTGAGGAACAGGGGGCCGGGCAGGGCGGCTTGCTCGCGCAGACGCTCGAGCCTCCGCTTCACCGCCGGCCAGCCGGCGGAATTGAGGCCGAGGCGGTTGATCACCGCGCGGTCCTCCTGCAGGCGAAAGACGCGGGGGCGCGGGTTGCCGGGCTGAGGGCGCAGCGTCACGCCGCCTGCCTCGACGAAGCCGAAGCCGAGGCCGAAGAGGGGGCGGATCGCCTCGGCGTCCTTGTCGAAGCCGGCGGCGAGCCCGAGCGGGTTGGCGAAGGACAGTCCCATCGCTGAGACCGCAAGACGGGGGTCGCGGCGAGGCGGCGAGACGGAGACGAGCCCGAGGCGCAGCGCGGAGAGCGCAGCGCGATGCGCAGCCTCGGGGTCGAAACAGCGCACGAGCGGCATCAGCCGCGAGGCGAAGGCGGCGGGGAGCATGCGCCGCCCTTTGCCCGAGGCCAGGCGTCTGCGGAAGTCTGGACGCGAGCGCGCGCGGCGGGCATGAGCGGCGCGCACACGGCGGACAGCGGAGGACGAGGTGCGCGGGCCCGCGCTCATGCTGACGGCGATCGCGCTCTTCGCCGTGCTCGACACGATCGCGAAGTGGCTCTCGGCAGGCTACGGCTCGGCGCAGGTGATCGGCCTGCGCAGCGCGGTCGGGCTGGCGCTGTCCTTGCCCTTCGCTGTGCGGGCGGAGCCGATCGCCGGGGACCGGCTGCCGCTTCACCTCCTGCGCGGCCTGATGATCCTCGCCTCCGCCTTCTTCTTCTTCCAGGCCTTCGCGCTGTTGCCCCTGCTCGACGCCTACATCGTGTTCTTCCTCGCCCCTTTCTTCACCATGGGGCTCGCCGTCGCCGTCCTGGGCGAGCGGGTGGGCTTGCGGGCCTGGGCCTGGGCGGGGTTGGCCTTCCTGGGCGTGCTCGTGCCGATCCTGCCCGCCCTCTCCGGAGGGGGCCCGCTCCTCGGCTACCTCTCCGCCCTGGTCGGGACGGCGGCGACCGCGGGCGTGATGATCACGACGCGCAAGCTCGGCGCCCGCGAGGGGTTGGCGGTGGCGATGGCGGTGCCGGCCCTTCTCGGCGTCGTCCTGTTCGGGCCATTCGCCGTCGCGTTCTGGGTCGGCCCGTCGCCTCGCGACCTCGTCTTGCTCGTGCTCAACGGGGTGGTCTGGACCGGGGCCAATCTCGCGCTGACCGCGGCGGTGCGGGCGGCCGAGCCGTCGCGGCTCGCCCCGCTCGACTTCACCGCCATGCTGTGGGCGGTGCTGTTCGATGCGGGGGTGTTCGGACTTGCGCCGGGCGTGCTCGATCTCGTCGGGGCGGCCGTGGTCGTCGTCGCCACCCTCGGCCACCAGGCCGACCAGAGGCGGGAGCGGGGCTAGGTGAAACGGGCTCAGTCGTGCAGGGGGTCGGCCTCGGCGCGCCGGGGGCGGGCGCGGGGCCCGAGCACGTCGAGCTTCTCCTCGATGCGCATCAGTTGCATCGACATGCGCCGATCCAGCTCGCGCATCATCTGGATCGGCACGTAGCCGCGCGCGACCTCCAGCTTGAAGGAGGCGATCTCGGCGCGGAGTTCCGCCGTCGTCTCGGCATGGCGCAGCTCGATGCGCTCGATCCGCGCGATCAGGTCCTTCTTGATGTCCCACATCAGCTTGAACAGGCCGGCGAGGATGGGGAGTTCGATGAACCGGATCCACCACTCGAAGCTGATGCCACTTCCGTCCATGGTCCTTGCTCCGTCGCTTGCGGCCCGCCCTTGCGCGACGCGCGGGCGCGGACGATATGCCCGCCGCGATGTGGAACGAGCCTTACCTGGAGACCTGTTGCCGCTCCGCCCTGCATCGTCTCCGCGTGGCGGGCCGCGTCGGCCGCCCGCCGGCGATGAAGGACGGGCCCTGCCTCCTCCGGCTCGCCGGGATGGGGTTTTGCCGCGAACGCAGCGACGGCTGGTTCGAGATCACCGCCGAAGGGATCGCCCGCCACCGGAGCGAGATCCTGAAGAAGGTCGAACCTTCCCCCGCCTGACGCGGTGACCGCCTAGGGCCGGAAGTCCTCGCGCGCGCGAAACCCCGCGCCCGGCCGCCAGTCCGCCTCGCGAAGGATTGGCGCGGTGCGACCGAGGCGCACCGGCTCGGCGAGGATCGCGCCCGCCACCGCATCGAGCCCGTCATCGGCGGCCGTGCGCGCCTCCGGGCGCCATTCGCGCATTTCCTCCGGCAGCCGGGTGGCGAACACGCTGCGATGCGCCCACAGCCGGCGTGCAGCCAGCAGCGGTTCGAAGGCGGCGAGGATCCGTTCCGCCTTCGACCGCGTCGCGGCGCGCTCGACGACCGAACAAGGCACGCGCGCCTTCGCCATCTCGGCCCGCAACAGGCCGGGCAGGAACCGGCCGAGGCCGTTGTTCTCCACCGTCAGCGACGGCAAGTGAAGCTCTTGCGCCAGACGGACGACCTGGCGGCAGAGCTGGGTCGCCGCGTCCGTCCCGGCGCGCGGGTCGTGCGTCAGGTAGGCGATGCGGTGCAGATAGCGCGTGCCCTCCGTGTCGGTGAACACGGCGGCGAACACGGAGGCGTCGCCCCGGCCCGGCACGCCGAAGGCAGGGTCCCAGAAGGCCGAGGCCGAGACCAAGGTGCGCTCGCCGAGCCGCAGCGTCAGCCCCTGGTTGGCGGCGTGCAGCGTGAGCTCGTCGTCGTAAGGAAGCAGGGCCGCCGGGTCGAGGCGCGCCTCCTCGGGCGGCTGCGGCTCGAGCTGCATCTGCGCGGCGAAGGCGCGCGGCCCCACTCGGGCGCGCAACTCCGCGATCCGTTCCGGGGTGAACCGCTCCGGCCAGGCGGATCTGCCCTCCGCGTCGAGGAGCGGGATGACGAGCCGGCGGAAGCCGGAGAGGAACGGCGTCTCGCGGCCGGGACGCGGCTCGGTGGCGTAGATCGTGTCGGGCGTGTGCGGGGTGCCGATGAAGAGCATCTGGCCGCCGGGGACGAGCACGAAGGCGGTCTCAGCCAGGCGCTCGCGCAGGTCCGCCCGTTTCGCTGCCGTATCGCTGTTGCCGGGCACCTCGACGTCGTCGCAGATCACCACGTCGGCACGGCTTCCCGTGATGTTCGCCTCGATGCCGCGCGCGAGCATCGAGGGGTCGCGCGACGCGCCGGGGCGGTTGACCGTGAAGCGGTCCGCCGCCCATTCGCCGCCGTGCCGCGGGTGGAGATGGCGGCAGAACGGATGGCGACGGATGATCTGGCGCACGTTGCGAACCATCCTCGTCGCAAGCCCTTGTTCCGCCGAAAGCACAAGGAGCCTTAGCTCGGGGCGTTGCGAGAGCAGCCACGCGCAGTAGAGCCCGACCACGGTGGACTTGCCGGCGCCGCGGAAGCACATGAGCAGAAGCCGCGTCTCGCCCCGCTCCCAGGCGAGCCCGAGCCAGCGCGCGATGCGCAGGTGGTGCGCCGGGGTCGCCGCCGTGTTCAGCCGGTTCCAGATCCAGACGAACTCGGGAAAGCGCAGCTCGGTCGGCGCCGTCATGGAGCATCCTCTCCGGCGTCGTCGGAGCCGACGGCGGCGCGCGCCTCGGCGACGAGGGCGAGGCGCTCGTCGTCTGCCTGTCCTTCCGTGGTCGGAACTTCCGTGATCTTGGCAATCTTCAAAAGCAGGTCGAGATGGGCGAGGGCGGCCTTGCAGGCAGCATGGTGGGCGGCGAACTCCTTCGCATCCGCCGCGACCGGGCCGGAGGCGGCGAAGGCCCGGTAGGAGGAGACGACGCGCTCAATCGCTCGGTCGATCTCGGCGGAAACGAGGCTTTTGAGACGGCTCACGCCTTGACCACGCGGACCCGGAGCGTGCCTCCCGCGAGGTCGATCGCGATGGTCGAGCGGTTCCAAGCGATCACCGTCACCACGCCGCCGGCACCGACGGTGGCGAGGAACACGACGCCGGTGGTGGAGACGGAAAACGACGCCTGCACGAAGTCGCCCGGAAAGGCGCCGGGGACCGGGATGTTGAGCTGCGCCGTGGCGCCGGGGGCGAGGGAGGGCGGATCCCAGGTCGTCTCGGCGACGATCTCGCGCGACCCGTGCGGCAGGTTCGGCAGGCCGTAGAGCAGAGCCGGGGCGTGGCGGGGTTCGCAGTAGAGGCGAAGCGCCCGCACCTCGTAGTCGCGGTCGATGCGGGCAACGCCGATCACCGCCGTCGCCACCTCGGGGGCGAGCCTGATCGCCTGCAGGCGGGTGAGCGTGGCATCCGCGAGGTCGGCCGAGCTCTGCCACCACCGGGCAGCAGGATTCCACACCAGGGTCTGGTTCGAGGCGCGCGCGACACGGCCGGCGGCGTCGGTCAGGAGCTGACCGGAGGCATCAAAGCACTGCACGAACAGACGCGGCTCGTCGGCGTCGGCGGCGAGGGCAAACTCCTTGCACGCGCGCGTGTCGACCACGAAGCCGAGACCGCGCGACGGCCCGAGGACGACGCCGCGGGCGCTCAGCGTGTAGCCGCCGAGGCCGGGGAAGACGAAGTCGGCAAGCGTGGAGGGGCTTCCGGCCACCGCGGTGCTGACGCAGGCGAGCTGGTCGAATCCCAGGGCATCGGCTTGCCAGCGGAAGGCCGCGGCGCGCAGGTTGGGGAGGTTGGCGATCAGCCGCGTGGTGGCGACATGGGCAGCCGCCTGATGGCGCGTGCGCAGGACCGCGCCCGAGCGCGTCGTCGTTGCCCCGTACTCGACGTCGAGCCGGTAGGCTTGGCTCGCCCAGGCGACGTCGTAGCGGCAGTCGGTCGCATTCGCCTCGTGGACGGCGACGGTCGGCGAGCAGCCTTCCATCCGCATGTCGCGGGCGATGATCGAGCGCGCATCGACCTCGACGAGGAACGGGATGGCGCGGTTCGATCCCTGCTGGCGCAGCTCGAAGTTCGGCGCGTCGAAGACGTGGCGGTTGTGCAGGCGGTAGGCGCCGGGGGCGGCCGAGAAGCGGACGCCGAAGCGGTCGAGCGCGGGCCAGGAGGAGGAGCTCACCGCGAAATGACCGCCGTAGTAACGCACGGAGGCGTTCCAGCCCTCGGCGGTGGAGCAGCGCACGTCAAGCCCGATGCGGTTGTCGACGATCCGGCCGAGGATGAAGGTCGAGTCCTCCACACCGCGGCGATCGCCCAAGGTCTGCACGCCGATGGTGAAGCGCGCGGCTTCCGCGATGTGGATCAGGCTTGCGTCGACGTTGCGCACGAGAATGCCGATCTCGCGCTCGTCGAGCCAGGACGAGATCGCGCTGCGGGCGACGCGGATGTTCCAGTAGAGCTTCTCGCCGTTGCGGGCCGTCCCGCCGTCGCCCAAGGTGAGGGCGGGCTCCGGGGTGGCGAGCTCGGCGACGATCCGGCCCTGCATGATGAGTCCCGTCGCGCCGCCGGGCAGAACAAGGCCGCGCGTGATCCGGAACGTTCCGGGGGGGATCAGGAGCGTGCGCTGCAACGCTCCGGCGGCGGCGAAGGCGGCGGCGAGGGCGTCCGTGTCGTCGACCACACCGTCGCCCACCGTGCCGAAATCGGCCGCCGACAGCGCCTCGGCGAGCTTGTCCTGGGCGGTGCGGAGGACTGCCCCAGCCCCGTCCTGGCGGAACAGCACTTGGCCGCCGCCGGCTTCGGCCGGATAGAGCTGGATCGCGCCGCCCGAGTCGAAACCGAGCAGACGCGAGGCGCGCGCGGCGCGCGGCGGCAGGAGCAGGGCAGGGCCGAAATCGGTCGGGTCCGCCTGCACCGTGCGCGTCAGCTCGTCGGCGAGCTGCTGCAGCGCGGCCGTCTGGTAGTCGAGCTCGTCGTTCAGCACGCGGGCGCGGAGCTCGCCGCTCTCCTGGAAGTCGCTCACCCGCTCGATGCGCAAATGGCGGCGCAGCGTGATCACCGCGCCTGCGCGCGGCGGCTCGCTGAAGACGACGGTGCCGCCTTCGGAACGGCCGGCACCGCTCACCGCGTAACCCTCGGCGATGCGCTCGCCGTCGAGGAAGACCTGAAGGTCGCTCGGCTTGAAGATCGGGAAGGGGTAGGTGAAGGCGGTCTGCGAACCGGAGGCGACGTATTGGATTCGTGGCGCGACGTCGCCGATCACGATGTGCTCGGGCATGGTCGTGGCCCCGGGGGTCAGAGGTTGAGCAAGCTGCGGAAGCTCTGCGAAAGCCCGGTGGCGAGCTGGCTTCCCGCGCGGATGAACGGCGTGAGGTTGCCCGAGGGCTCGAGCAGCGAGCGCCTTCCCGCGGAGAGGCGAAGCGCGAGCTCGCGTTCGTCGAACGCATCCTGCGCTTTCGCCTCCTCCTCGAGCCCCGACAGCAGCGCGGAGGCCGAGCCGTCGCCGACGGCGACACCGCTCGCGGCAAGGCGGGCGCGGGTCGAGGCGATGGTGCGGGCGAGAACCTCCCGGCGGCGGCGCTGCGCCTCCTCGGTCGCGGCGCGCAGCTGCGCCTCCCGCGCCTGTTCCTGCTGCTGGATCGCCTGCTGCTGGGCGGCGAAGGCGCGTTTCTGCGCCTGATGTTGCTGCTGGGCCGCGACCAGGCCGGCGACCCCGCTGACGATCGAGGCGATGGGGACGAGCTGAGCCATCAGGCGTTGAGCCTCATCTCGGTGGTGACGGAGAGGAGCGTCATCGGCAGCGGAACGTCGCTTTCGATGCGCCAGAGGGGCGAGGCGACGTCGCGCCGCCATCCCAGTGCGCGCACCGTGCGGTCGCCCGTGAAGCGCGGCGGGGCGGCGTCGAGCACGCCGGGGCCGAGGCGGCGGAACGGCAGCGCGACCGGGCCGCGTCCGAGATCGACGGAAAGGGCGGCGGTCTCGAGCAGGCGGAAGGTGACGGAGACGAGACGGACGGGCCCGCAGCGCGCGCCGATGGCGGAGAGGAGTTCCGGCGGCAGCGGCTCGACGATGTGGGTGTAGGGCAGTCCGGCCTCCACCCGCCTCGCCGGGGGGTGGGTCTCGATCCTGCCGCCGACCACCGTGCCGCGGCCGCGCGGCGCGCCGTCGCCGACGATGGCGACTTCGCGGCCTTCCAGATGTGCAAGCCCGGCCCAGACTGTCGCTCCGGCCGGGTTCTCGCCGGTGGCGGCGGCGTCCGTCAGCACCGTCTCGTCGAAGCACTCGAGGCGGAACGAGCCGAACCGTTCGGTCACAACGTAGACCGCGCCGTCGATCTCGGCGACGGAACGGAACGCGCCCTGGGTCACCTGCCGCGTCCAGGCGGTGACCTGCTCGGCGCGGTAGAGGGTGAGGGTGGCGAGCGAACCGTCGGCCATCACGACATGCAGGAGCCGCCGCGTCTGGTCGTAGGCCATGGCGACCGGATCGCGCACGAGATGGCGGGCGAGCACGGCGAGATCGGCCGCCTGGTAGGCCTGCTCGACGTCGGTGTAGGCGAATTCGTGCACGGAACGACCCGAGCGCGCGACGAAGATCGTCGCCCCGTCGACATCGACCGGGGGCACGGTGCGATCGACCGGGCTGCCGACGCGGGTCTGGCGGTGGAGCTGGATGTTCGCCGGGGTGAGGGGGTCGCCCGAGACCATCCATTCCGCTCCCGAGGTGAAGACCTGCAGGTGCCGGCCCGAGAACACCGCCCGGATCGCGTTCACCTGGTCGGAGACGAGGGCGAACTCGATCGCCTGGTCGTCGAGCCCTGTCCCGAGGTCGAAGTTGAACAAGTCGCCGGTGCGCGAAAGCCACAGGCGGTTGGGCAAGTCGCGCGAGCCGCCGATGACTAGACGGTCTTGATGGAAGCAGAGCGAGACCGGCCAGCCGCGCACGGGAGAGAACGCGGCCTCGTCCCAATCGGCGGTGGGATCGGTGCCGGAAAGGGGGTCAAGCACCGTCGCGGTGGCCGAGGTCGGCGAGGCGACGGAGTCGATCCGCAGGCGCTTCTTGCCGATCCGGAAGGTCACCCCGACGTGCCCGGCGAGGAAGACGGGGGCGGAGGCGGTGAGGGTGACGACCCCGCTGGTCGCCGAAGGCGCGAGGGTGATGCCTTCGGCGGCGAAGCGGTAGAAAGGCTCGGCGCGGAAGGCCCAAGGCGCGATGGTCCAGGCCGTGTGACTGGTGCGGGTGATCCGCTGCGGCGGCACGTCCGGATGGGCGACGAGAAGCGTGTCCGCGCTCTGGGTCCAGCAGAGATTGGCGAGCTGCGGTTCCGTCCAGGGGGTGGCGATCGCGGCGATCTCGACGTCGTTGCGCCATACCCCGAGGCGCCGGTCGGTGAGCACCAGGAGGTAGGTCTGCTCGGTCGAGAACTCGAAGGCGATCAGGCGCGCGCGGCCGGGCAAGGTGCCGAGGTGGCGCAGGCCGGGACGGCGGCGCAGCCCTCCTGTGGGCAGGATGAACACGTTGGTCAGACGCGCCGCGCCGTTCTCGTAGGCGCGCAGATCGCTCCGCCCGATCAGTTCGGGGGCGAGTTCGCCCGCGGCGAAGCTCGTCTTGATCCGCCTGACTTGGTTCATCTCAGCCGCGGGCCCCGATCAGCGAGAAATCCTGCACAGCGAGCGGCGTGTCCTGCTGGCTGTCGGTCAGACGCGCGGCGCGGAATTCGGCTTCCGCGAGGCGGAAGAGGAGTTCCGCCCGCGCGGTGTTCTCGGTCAGCGGGATGGTGAACTCGGCGGCGAGCCGCGCGATCAGGGCGGAGTCGAAGAACGGGGGGAAATTCTGCTCGGGCGGGCGGAAGATGTAGGTCAGTACGATCTCCGGCGGATCGGCGTGCAGGCGGTTCTCGGCGATGCGATAGGGGATGCCGCGCCCCTGCCCCGGCCGGCCGGCGGAGAGGGCGCGCAGGAAGTCGGCCGGCAGCTGGAAGGCGTGGGCGTAGTCCGCGACGGGAGCGGCGATCAGGCGCGGCAGGGACGCCTGGGCGGTGGCGAATGACCAAGGATAGGCCGAGAGGAGGGAGTCGCGCACGGAGGGGTAGAGGTTGGCGGCGACTTCCGCCTCGGCGGTGCCCTCGTCGAAGGAGGCGATCGGGGTCGCGCCGATCTTGAGCAGGGCGCGCGCGCAGAGGGCGAGGGCGGAGAGCGCCATCGGTCGGTCTCCTCGGGACGAAGACGGAACGAAGCGGGAAAGGAACGGAAGCGGACGGCGCGCCGCGGCCGGCGACGCGCCGCCCGCACCTGGTCGGCTACTCGCGGCAGCGCAGGCGCACCACGCCGTCGGCGTCGATCAGCACCGCGCCCTGGCTCATCATGTTGTTGACGAACCAGGCCGCGCGCTCGCCGTGCCAGGTGATGTCGGTCTGCACCTCGGCGCCCACGGCATGGCCGACCGCCGTCCGGTGGTACCAGTAGCAGAAGCGGACATTGCCGGTGCGCGTCAGCCCCGAATGCGGGATCCAGAGCGTGCCGAGCCAGCGCTTCGCCTGCGTGCCGCGCCAGGGCAGCTCGTCGGGCCCGACATAGTCGGCGTTTGCGAACTCGGGGATGCGGAGCAGGTCGGACCACTGCTTCCAGCCGACGACGGCGTAGCGCTCGCCGTCGTCGGGCACGTCGGCCTGGCCGAGCATCTCGAAGGCGAGCAGGATCTTCTCGCGCGTCAGCCCGTCGCCGTCGGTCAGGCCCGGGTCGGCGCCGGTCGCCTCGCGCGTGGCCTGATCGAGGGCGGCGATGATGAGTTCGTCCGTCTTGCGCCCGAGTGCGTAGGCGCCGGCGTTGGCGATCACCGCGCGCTCGTCGTGGTTGACCTTGAGCTCGTCGAGCTTGTCGATCCAGTCGCCGGCGTAATAGTCGGCGAGGAAGCACTCGACGGGCGAGTGGTCGAGGTTCATCACCGGCACCGCGCCGTGGCGGGCCTTGGTGCCGGCAACACCCTTGCCGACGCGCTGGAACACGGTGGAGGCGCCCTTCACGCCGGATTTGGAACGAACCGTGGGGCGGAGCTTGGAGCCGAGGCGCTGGTAGGCCTCGTGGACCTCCGTCTGGAAGTGCTTGACGAAGGCGCGGTCGATGGAGGTGGACACGGGTCGGTCTCTCGCGATCGGGTTGCGGGGACGGATGGCTCGGCCCCGGTGCGGTTGTCACGCCTTCGACACGAGGCGCGGCCGTCGCCGGGCCGTGGAAGGCCTGCGGGCCCGGAGGTTGACCGCAGGCGAAGCGGGAGGCGGCCGGGGCGAACGCGGGGAGGAGCAGGCGGGCGCGCTCGAGCCCCGGCCGCAACGCCCGCGCGTCATGCCATGCGCGGGCGGAACGAAAGCGAAGGGAGGGGGCCGCTCAGCGCTCCTCGGGGAAGAGGCGGCGGAACCCTTCCGCCACGCGCTCGACGATCGCCGGATCGCGCCGGCGCCAGTAGCGCGGGTCGCGCATCAGCGCGCGCAGGTCGTCCTCGTTGAGCGCGCGCGCAGGCTCGGCATCCTTCAGGATGCCCGGCTCGTTGCGCTGCATCATCCGCTGCATGGCGAGCACGCCCTCGTAGGTGGAGGACAGCGCCTGGAACACCGGCTCCGGCAGGTTGGCCCTACCCCAGGCGGCGAGCTGCTTCGCCGCGCGCTGCCAGCGCTCCTCGCCGCCGAAATGTTCCTTCAGCCGCTCGATCTGCCGCTCCGCCTCGAAGATCTGCGCCGCCTCGGCGATCAGCGGCAGCAGGCGCTCGGCGGCGAGGTCGTAGACGAGCTGCACCTGTGCGGGGGTGAACCCTGCCGCGTGGAGGCGACGATTGACGTCGGGGTCGGCGGTGACAAGCGGATGGCGCGGCTCGATGCGGTAGTCCTCCGGGCTCTCCGGCACGCCGAGAGCGCGCAGAAAGCGGCGGCGCTCCTCCTCGTCCGCATCCTCGCCCGGCAGGCTCACCATGCGCGAGAGCTTGCGCTCGAGTTCGCGATAGGATTTGAGCAGCGCCTCCAGCCGCACCTCGCCCTTCTCCTCGTCCCAGAACTTCTCCGGCACCTCCGGCGGGCAGGGCTTGCCGCGCTTCGGCTGGGCGGGCTCGGGCTTGGCGTCGTCGAGGGTCATCTCGATCAGGTTGTCGGCCATGGGTCTTGGTCCTTGTCAGGCGGAAGCGTCGGGGGCGAGGGTGGCGGAGGCGAGAGTGGCGGCCGCGGCCTGTTCTTCCGCTTCCGACACGACGAGGTCGGGCGGCACGCCGTAGAGGGAAGCAAGCCAGCGCGAGGCGGCGGCGAGGTCGGCCGTGCCGGCGGCGGCGGGGCCGAGGGCGCGCACCGCTTCGAGCCAGGCGAGGGTGCCGGAGGCCTCCGTCCGGGCCTGCCACTGCGCGAGCGGCGAGCGCCAGACGATCGCCGCCTCCGACCCGTCAAGCGCGAAGCGCGGCACCAGCCCCCGCCGGCGCAGCACGGCCAGCGAGCGCTCGAGCAGCGGATAGAGGAGCTCGGTCTGCAGCCTTCCGAACGTGGCGCCGAGCAGACGGGCCATCTCGGCCGACCGCTCCATCACCTCGGTCGCGGTCATGCGCGCGCCGTGGACGGGCCCGAGCCGGTCGGCAAGAAGCGCGTGGCGGATGCGCGCCCGCAGGTCCTCGAGCACGATCTGGCTGACATCGAAGCGCCCGGGCGCGGCGAGCGGCGTGAGGCCCGAGGAGCCCACCGCCTTCGGGATGATCGCGCCGGGGACGAGGCGGATGTTGGCGGGGTTGAGGACGCCGTCGTCGTCTGCCTGCCAGATCCCCGTCACCGCGATCGAGGCATTCTTCAGGATGAGCTCCACGACCTTGTTGGCGGTGCGGATGTCGGGCAGCGCCTTCATCACCGGGGATCGCCCGTAGGTCTCGCCGGGCGCCTTCATCCAGCGGAAAGCGATGAAGGGGGAGGCCTCGAGGCGGGCGCGCGCGAGGGGGACGGCCTCCTCGTCGCTGCGCAGGATCGCAGCGTAGGTGTAGGCGCTGCCGTCCGGGATCACCGCCTCGAGCACGGTGTGGCGAGCCGGCTCGCCGTCGCCCCGGCTGCGCTCGGCGCCGACCGCCTCGGGCAGGCGCGCGGCGGGGAAGCGCTCGCGGATCTCCGGCACCGTCAGGCGCAGGGTGCGGAACACGGTATCGAGCGGACGGCTCGGCCCGTCCTCCAGTGCGAGGTCGGCGAGCGGGACGGCGGTGAAACGCAGCGCGCTCGGTTCGCCGGGAGGGAGTTCCTCAACGGCGAGGCAGGCTGTGCCGGCGACGACGAGGTCGAGGAAGCACTGGTGCAGCTCGACCACGAAGTTCGAACGCTCGAACTCGCCGGCGAGCGTCTCGGCGGCCGTCTCCAGCGTCCGTGCCGCCGCGTCGCGGGCCAGTGTCGCGGGCAGGGCGCGGCCGGGGACGAAGGAGAACCAGCGCGTCCAGGGCGGGGTGAGTTCGGCGAGCAGGGAGGCGGCGAGCTGTTCGACCGCGTCCGGGGCGGTGCCGTCGTAGAGGGGGACGCCGCCGTCCCCCGGGCGCGCGGGGAGCGCGTGGTCGTAGCAGTCCTTCCAGAGACCTTCCCAGGAGCGGCGCTTGGCGAAAGCGCGGTCCGCCCTGGCGAGGATGGTTTCGAGCGGAAGGGCGTGCGTCATTCGCCGAGCAGGGACTTGCGGCCGACGGGGGGCAGGGCATCGGCAAGAACGCCGCGCCAGGAGGTGGCGACGGTGCCGGCACGGCCGAGACGGCGGGCTTCGAGCGCAGCGATGCGTCGGGCGCGCTCCTCGTCCTCAGGGTTGGCTGCCGTTGGGGCCGGCTGGGGCGCGGGCTGCGCTGGTTGGGGCGCGGGCTGCGGCGCCTGGGGTTTCGGCGCGCGGAACAGGCCACCCATCGGGCTCACTCCATCGTCGGGCAGTGGTTGCGGAAAAAGATCCGGCGGCCGGGCGCGGGACCCGGCCGCCGTAGTCGTCGGGGAGGGAGGATGGCGCCGTCGGGGCAGAGATCGCCCCTTGGCGCGATCCTTCTACGCGGCAGGGGGCTTGGGGGTCAAGACTTTTTTCCTATCGCTGGTCGCAAGACACACAGCCAGACGGCGATAGAGACCGCGCGGTGTCAGCACCAGCGACTCCTCGCGCCCGAGCAGGCGAAGGCACACCGTGACGCAGGTGAAGGGGGCGACGAGGGGGAGCAGGCGGCGTCGCGGCGGGGCCGGAATGAACGGGCCGAGCACCCGGAACCCGGCGCGGCGCCAGAACTCCGGCAGGTCGAAGTCCGGCGCAACGGCGAGCCGCTCCACCACCACCCTGCCGGCGAGCGGATCGACCACCGTCCAGCCCTGCGGGTCGGCGAGGGCGGCGAAGCAGTGCCGAAATCCGGGACACAGCAGGCGCTGCCAGAGGAGATCGGCCCGGCCGGAGAAGGCGATCCAGACGCGCGGCTCCGCGCTGCGAGGCGGCAGACGGCTCACGCCACGATCCCTTTCATCTTCAGCGGCCACTCGAGCCGGGACATCGCCTCCCGCCACAGCGCAAAGGCGGTGCGGTCGGCCGGATGGGTCGGATCGGGCGCCCGCTGCAGATCGCCGAACCGCCGCAGCACGCGCAGATGCGCGATGTCGATCCGGCGCTGGCGGTAGAGCCGATCAAGGCAGCGGATGACGTCGTCCGGCTCGCAGGGGCGGATCTTCAGGCCCTGGCCGGCGACGATCCGGGCGCCGGCGTTGCGCGCGGCAAGCGCGGCCATGGTCCAGAACCATGCCTCCTCGACGCTGGCGAAGGGTTCGGCGCGGGAGAGGTCGGCGAGGACGGGTCCGGAGCGGCGTTGGGCTGCGGCGGGCATGGCGAACCTCGTGCGGGTTGGAGAACAAAACAGGAACATTTACCCACGGTTGTGCCAGGACCGCAAGCCTAAACGGAACTCATTCCTAGTGCGTCGCGCTCGGGCTTGTAGGACAATGTCCCTAGAATGAGTCTCCGCCACGAGGACGTCTGGAGGGCGATCGACACGCTCGCCGCCGAACACGGGCTCAGCCCCTCGGGGCTTGCCCGCAAGGCGGGGCTCGACCCCACCACCTTCAACCCCTCCAAGCGCAAGCAGGGCGGCAAGCCGCGCTGGCCCTCCTTCGAAACGATCGTCAAGGCTCTCGATGCCGTCGGTGCGCCGCTCGAGACCTTCACCGCCCTCATCACCGGCGGCACCGCGCAGCCCCGCCGGGCAGGGGTGCCCGGCCCGCGGCGCGTCCCGCTGATCGGCCTCGCCCAGGCCGGCTCCGACGCCTTCTTCGACGATGCGGGCTACCCGACGGGAGCCGGGTGGGACGAGATCGAACTGCCGTCGATCAGCGACCCCAATGCCTATGCGCTCGAGATCAGCGGCGACTCGATGGAGCCGGTCTACCGCGACGGCGATGTCATCATCGTCTCGCCGAACGCGCCGACCCGCCGCGGCGACCGCGTGGTCGTGAAGACGCGCGACGGCGAGGTCATGGCGAAAGAGCTGGTGCGCCGATCCGCCCGCAAGATCGAGCTTGCCTCCCTCAACCCCGCCTATCCGGGGCGAAGCCTGGACATCGATCAGGTCGCGTGGATCGCCCGCATCGTCTGGGCGAGCCAGTAGCGGCTCGCCTCAGGCCGGCGCCGGCGCCGCTTCGCTCCTGCGCTCGAGCGCGCCTACCACCGGCAGCAGCCGCACGAGGTCCCGCTCCGCCTTGCACACGAGATAGGCGCGCGCCTCCGGCGCGTCGCCCTCGCTCTCCGGTGCGACCTCGCCTTCCTCCGTGATCGGAAACGCGGTGAGGCCGAGATCGGCGTAGACGGGCAGCAACTCCGGCCCGACGCGCCAGAACGCCGGATCGACCCCCTCCTGGTCGCAGAGGTCGCGAAAGCGCCAGATCGCCGACACCCGGTCCGTCGCTTCGCCCGCCGGATCCCCGATCGCAAGCCAGATGCCGGGAAGGCGCAGGAAGGGGATCGCCGCCCGACCGTCCTCGCCGAACACGAGCGCCTCGGCACGCTCCGGCAGCGCCGCCGAGGTCAGCTCCTGCCAGCGCGCCTGCGCGGCGGGCGAGACCGCGACCCAGACGATCCGCGCCGGACGCAGGAGCCGGACCAGGGCGAGCAGAAGAAGCAGGATGCCGAGCAGCAGAGTGGCGCGCAGCGACCACGGCGCCTCGCCCGCCAGAACGAACTGCCACCAGGTCTCCGCCATCCAGTCCCGCCTGAGGTGGGTGAACAGGGCAAGGCTCACCGTGCAGACGGCAAGCGCGACCACCGCCGCCACCCAGCCGGCGGTGAAGGGTTCGGCGATCAGCCGGGTGTCGCGGTAGAAGGCGCGGCGAAACGGCACCACCGAGGCGGCGATCGCCAGCATCAGTGCGGGCACCGGCCAGCCATGGCCCTTGGCGGCCGCCAGCCCTGCGGCCAGCACCAGCGTCACCAGGACCGAGGCCCAGGCCATGGTCACCCGACGCCACAGCCCATAGGCAAGCACGAGCAGGATCGCACCGAGGAGCGAGGCGACGAAGTGGCTCACCTCGGCGATCGGCGCGCGCACCGTCGCCCCTGCCCAGGCGAACGGCGCCTCGAAGGGCGGCATGGTGCCGAGGAAGAGCATCACCAGCCCCGCCAGGGTCACCGTCGCCGACAGCACCGGCGCGACGAACGGCGCCCCCCAGCGCGCGACCAGGTCGAAGGCGCGCGCCATGGCCACCCGGCGCAACACGATCTCGTTCACCGCGAAGAGACCGCCGGCGAGAAAGAGCGGCAGCACGTAGTAGAGCAAACGGAAAACGACGAGCGCGCCGACCGCGCTCGCCGTCGGCACGATCCCCGAAAGGCCGAGCAGCACAGTGCCGTCGAACACACCGAGGCCCCCCGGCACGTGGCTCGCCATCGCCGCGGTGTAGGCGGTGACGTAGATCGCGAGGAAGACGAGGAAATCGAGCCCCGGTGCGGCAGGAAGAAGCGCGTAGAAGATCGCCGCCGTCAGCGCGACGTCGAAGGAGGCGAGCGCGACCTGCATCAAGGCAAGCCGCGGCCCTGGCAGCGGCACCTCGGTGCGGCCGAAGCGGAAGGGGCGGCCGCGCAGACGCCCGGCGACGACGTAAAGGCCCACCAGGCCGAGCATCGCGACACCGACGGCGTACATCACCGGCGCCGGCATCCACGGCCCGAAGCCCGGGATCGCGTGCGGGACGGCGAGCAGCACAAGCCCGCCCAAAGTGAGCCCGCCGAGCACGAAGGTGAGGCTGCAGAAGGCGACCACGCCCGCGATCTGCAGCCCCGACATGCCCCAGAGAGCGTAGAGCCGATACCGGATCGCAGCTCCCGAGACCATCGCGAAGCCGATGTTGTGCGAGAGCGCGTAGGCCGTGAACGAGGCGAAGGCGATCCGCCCGTAGGAGAGGGGGTGGCCGACGAAGCGCGTGCCGAGCGCATCGTAGAGGGTGAGCACGAGATAGGCGGCGACGGTCAGCACCACGGCAAGTGCAAGCGACCGGTTCGGGATCGCCGCCATCGCCGCCAGCACGTCGTCGAGGCGAAGCGAGGCGAGTTCGCGCTGGACGACGTAGAGCGCGCCGATCAACAGCGCGAGGCCGAGCAAGGCAGGCAGGTGTCGCCTGGCCCCCGCCGTCCAGCCCGCCCGCACCACCTCGCCCCGCAACACCTCGCGCGCGTCAGGCCGCACCGGCGGGCGCTTCGCTCCGCGCCAGCGCCGCGCGGATCAAGGCCACCGTCTCGGCCACCCCGTAGAGCGCCACGAAGCCGCCGAAGCGCGGCCCCTCCGCCTGGCCAAGCAGGACCTGATAGAGGCAGCCGAACCAGTCGCGCAGACGCTCCTTGCCGAAGTGCCGCTTGCCCGCCTCGTAGACGATGTCCTGCAGGGTTTCGGCGTCCGCCCCGGCCGGCGCGCTCTCGAGGGCGTCGGCGAGGTCGGCCAGCGCGGCGCGTTCCTCCTCCGAAGGACGACGAAAGCGTTTCGCCGGCAGGACGAAATCGCGACCATAGGCGACGGCGTGGGAGACGAGCCGTGCGAGCATCGGGAAGCGGTCGGGCGTGGCGTCGGGCTTGTAGCGTCGGATGAAGCCCCAGAGCAGCTCGGCCCGATCCGCGTTCACCACCGCGGCGAGGTTGAGCAGCATGGAAAAGGCGACCGGCGAGCCGGCATCGTCCGGGATGCGGCCGAGATGGATGTGCCAGGCCGGGTTTTCGGGCAACGCCTCGGGCGGTTCCCGCCGCGCGCGCTCGACATTGGCGAGATACTCGTCCACCGCGCGGGGGATGACGTCGAAATAGAGCCTCTTCGCCGTCTGCGGCTTGTTGTACATGAACTGGGCGAGGCTCTCGGGCGGGGCGTAGGCCAGCCACTCTTCCACCGAAAGCCCGTTTCCTTTCGATTTCGAGATCTTCTCGCCCTTCTCGTCGAGGAAGAGCTCGTAGGTGAAGGACTCGGGCGGCTCCGCGCCCAGGATGCGGCAGATCCGCGAGGAAAGGCGGACGGAATCGATCAGGTCCTTGCCCGACATTTCGTAGTCCACGCCGAGAGCGTACCACCGCATCGCCCAGTCGGCCTTCCACTGCAGCTTGCAGTGGCCTCCCGTCACCGGGGTCTCGATCAACCGCCCCGTCTCCTCGTCGCGCCAGACGATGGTCCCCGCATCCAGCTTGCGCTCGAGGATGGGCACCTGCATCACCCGGCCCGTGCGCGGGCAGATCGGCAGGAAGGGTGCGTAGGTGGCGCGGCGTTCGGGGCCCAAGGTGGGCAGGATGACCGCCATCACCTCGTCGTAGGCCTCAAGGACGCGCAAGAGAGCGGAGTCGAAGCGGCCCGAACGGTAGTACTCGGTGGAGGAGGCGAACTCGTAGTCGAAGCCGAACTGGTCGAGGAAGGCGCGCAGCCGGGCGTTGTTGTGATGGCCGAAACTCTCATGCGTGCCGAAGGGGTCGGGCACCGCCGTCAACGGCTTGCCGAGGTGCCGGGCGAGGAGGTCGCGGTTCGGCACGTTCTCGGGAACCTTGCGCAGCCCGTCCATGTCGTCGGAGAAGGCGATCAGGCGCGAGGGCAGGGGCGAGAGGCGCGAAAACGCGTGGCGAACCATGGTGGTGCGCACCACCTCGCCGAAGGTGCCGATGTGGGGCAAGCCGGAGGGCCCGTAGCCCGTCGCGAACAGCGCCTCCCGCTTGCCGGAGCGAGCGAGGCGATCGACCACGCGCCACGCCTCCTGGAACGGCCAGGCACGGACATGCCGCAGATCGGCGGACGACGGTGCGGGCGCGGCGGTCATCGCGGCAGCCTAGGAACGGGCCCTCGGCCGGTCAATGCGCGGGGGGACGGGTGAGCGCGCGTGCCAGGCCGCGGATCCTGCTGCCCGACGGGCCCGTGATCGCCGCCCGGCACGGGCGCGCGGTTCTGCTCGAAGCCTCGGGCGAACTCGCCTTCGCCGACCCCGCCGCGGTGCGGGCGCGGCTGGAGGCCGCAGCGGTGCCGATCCTCTGTCACGGGCCGGCGACCGCGCGTCGGCTCGGTCTCCGCGCGTTTCCCGCCGCCGACGTCCTCGAACTCTTCGCCTTCGCCCGTCCCGCCGAGCCGGTCGTGCCGTCGCCCGCGGGGCTTGCCGATGCCCTTGGGCTGGAGCGTCCCCGTGGGCTCGAGGCGGAGGCGCGTGTTGTCCGCGAGGCGGCGATCGCCCTGTTGCGCGACCTCGCCGCGGCGCGGGCCTCGCCGGCCAATGCCTTCGCCGCCGGTCTTGCGGCTCTGATGGGGCAGGCGGGCTGGCCTTGGGCGGCCTCCGTGCTCGCCGCGCTGGGTGCTCCCGATGCCGCGCCGGATGCCCGCGCGCTTCGCGTCTGGGAGCGGCTCGCCGAATGGGAGGAGGTGCCTCTTCCGCCGCCGCCGGCCCAGCACGCGGTCGAGCCTGGGGAGGCGCGCCGGCGGCTGGCCGAGATGCTCGGTCCGGACGCCGAGGACAGGCCCGGCCAGGCGGACTTCGCCTCTGCCGCCTGCGCCGCCTTTCTGCCTCGGGTCGCCGCGCGCGCGCCCCGCGTGGTGCTTGCCGAGGCCGGCACCGGAACCGGCAAGACCGCGGGCTACCTCGCCCCGGCCAGCCTCTGGGCGGAGCGCAACGGGGCTCCGGTCTGGATCAGCACCTACACGCGGAACCTGCAGCGCCAGGTCGAGGCGGAGAGCGCACGCCTTTTTCCCGACGAGGGGGAACGCCGCGCTCGTGTCGTCGTGCGCAAGGGTCGGGAGAACTACCTCTGCCTCCTCAACTACGAAGAGGCCCTCGCCGCCCTGGGTCGCGGCGGTGGCGCCGCCATCGCGCTCGGCCTGATGAGCCGCTGGGCCGAGGCCACGCGCGATGGCGACCTCGTGGGCGGCGACTTCCCCGGCTGGCTGCCGGAACTTCTCGGAACCGCCAACACCCTCGGCCTTGCCGACCGGCGCGGCGAATGCATCCACGCCGCCTGCCCGCACTACCGGGTGTGCTTCATCGAACGCACGGTGCGTCGCGCCCGCGCGGCGAGGCTGGTCGTCGCCAATCATGCGCTCGTCATGGTGCAGGCGGCCTGGGGCGGGCTCGACGATCCCGCCCTTCCCTATCGCTACGTGTTCGACGAGGGCCACCACATCTTCGATGCCGCCGACTCGGTGTTCTCCGCCGCGCTCTCTGGGGTCGAGGCGGCGGAACTGAGGCGCTGGATCAGGGGCTCGGAGGGCGGGCGGAGCAGGGCGCGCGGCCTGAGGCGGAGGCTCGAAGATCTCGTGACCAACCAGCCTCCGCTCGCCGAGGCGCTGGATGCCGCAATCGCCGCCGCCAAGGCGCTGCCCGGGCCGGGCTGGCTCGCCCGGCTGTCCGAACCGGAACGGCCGGACTTGGGCGGGCTCGACCCAGGCTCGGCCAACCCGACCGAGGCCTTCCTCCGCCTCGTCCGCCGTCAGGTGCTTGCGCGGGCGCGCGACTTTGACGGGGCGACGCGCGAGACCGAGGTGATGCCGACCATCCCTGGCCTCGCCGAGGCAGCCGCCCGGCTCGAAGCCGCGCTCGCCCGCCTCGTTGCTCCGCTCGAGCGGCTGCGCGCGGGCCTGCTCGCCCGGCTCGCAACCGAGGCGGAGACGCTGGAGAGCGAAACACGGCGTCGGATCGAGGGCGCGGCGAAGAGCCTTGCCAAGCGCGCCCTGGAGCCGCTCGACGCCTGGCGGGCGATGCTGCGCGCGGTGGCGGACGGCACGGCGCAAAGCGGGGGCCCGGGCGAGCGGTTCGTCGACTGGTTCGAGATCGCCTACCGTCAGGGCGACGAGGCGGATGTCGGCCTGCGCCGACACTGGGTCGACCCGACCGAGCCCTTCGCGCGCGTGGTGGCGGAACCGGCGCACGGGCTTCTCGTCACCTCCGCCACGCTGCGCGATCCGGGAGCGGGAAGCGAGGAGGCAGCCTGGGCCGCAGCCGAGGAGACGACGGGGGCGATTCACCTCCTTGCTCCCGCCGTGCGCGCCGCCGTCGCCTCGCCCTTCGACTACGCCGCGGCGACGCGCGCCTTCGTCGTCACCGACGTCGCACGTGACGACCCCGCGCAGGTGGCCTCGGCCTGTCGCGTCCTGTTCGAGGCGGCGGGCGGCGGGGCCCTTGGGCTCTTCACCGCGATCGCGCGGCTGCGCGAGGTGCATCGCCGCCTTGCCGGGCCGCTGGCCGAAGCGGGGCTCACGCTTTACGCCCAGCACGTCGATGCGATGGACAACGCGACCCTGGTCGACGTGTTCCGCGCCGAGGAGGACTCCTGCCTGCTCGGGACCGACGCGATGCGCGACGGGGTGGACGTGCCGGGGCGGTCGCTGCGGCTGATCGTGTTCGACCGCGTGCCGTGGCCGCGCCCCACGATCCTGCACCGTGCCCGTCGCGCACGCTTCGGGGGAGCGAACCCGGGCGCGATCGACGACCGCATCGTACGCGCCCGCCTCCGCCAAGCCTTCGGGCGGCTGATCCGGACCGGGACCGACCGCGGCTGCTTCGTCCTGCTCGATTCCCGGACGCCCTCGCGCCTGCTCGCCGCCCTGCCCGACGGGGTGGCGGTGCGCCGGGTCGGGCTGGCCGAGGCCGCCGCCGAGATCCGCGCCTTCCTTGCCCGCGCTTGACGCGCGCCTCCCGCGGGGCTCAGTTCCGCCGCATGGACGGAGGGCGCTGGGGGATGGTCGAAGGGGGGCCGCTGTCGCCTGCGGAGGCGCCGGTGTTCGCCAGGGTGCCGACCACCGCGGCCGATCGCGGCACGACGGAGCGGAGACCGGCGACGATCCGGCACATCGTCACGCGAGCCGCAGCTTTCGACGGCTTCGCGGTCGGCGGGTTCGTCGCGACCGCCGACCGCGTCGGTTCGGTGCCCGACGAGGAGGACGGGCTCGAGAGGGCGCGCGCGCTCCGCGTCGAGGCCCGGCCGAAGCGTCTGCTCGGGACGGGCGACGCCTTCGCCGTTGCGGGGGCAGGGGCGGACGGGTCGGCGGCGCAACAGGGGTTGGGCGTAATCGAGCTGTACCGCCATCGCCTGACCGTCGAACGCCTGGCGGCGGCGATCGAGCCTGGTCCGCGGGCGCGGCGCGCGCGGTCCGGCTGAGCGCGACGCTGCCGTCATGGCCAACCCCGCCCTGCGCCGGGCTCTCGCGGAAAAGCGGTTCATCGTCGCGCCAGGCGTCTACGACCTGATTTCGGCGAAGATCGCCGACCGCATGGGGTTTGCCTGTCTCTACGGAACGGGGTTTGGCGTCGTCGCCTCCGCCTTCGGCCTGCCTGACGCGGGTCTTGCCACCTACACCGAAATGGTCTCGCGGATGGCGGCGATCGCCGCCGGGGTGACGACGCCTCTCATTGCCGACGGCGATACCGGCTACGGTGGCCTGCTCAACGTCCGTCGCACTGTCGAAGGCTACGAGCGGGCCGGCATCTCCGGCATCCAGCTCGAGGACCAGGAGATGCCGAAGAAATGCGGGCACACGCCGGGACGACGGGTCGTCGCGGCCGAGGAGATGGTGCTGAAGATTCGGGTCGCGATCGAGGCGCGCCGCAGCGAAGATTTCCTCATCGTCGCGCGCACGGATGCGCGCACCGCGCTCGGCCTTGACGAGGCGATCCGGCGCGGACGCCTCTACGCCGAGGCCGGTGCGGACGTGATCTTCGTGGAAAGCCCCGAATCGGAGGAGGAACTTTCCGCGATCGCACGTGCGATCGACGCGCCGCTGCTCGTCAACATGGTGGAAGGGGGACGCACCCCCATCCTTCCCGCCGAGCGGCTGAAAGAGCTCGGCTTCGCGATCGCGATCTACCCGGCCCTCGGCTTTCTCACCGCCGCCGCGGCGCTCGAGCGCGCCTACGCGCACCTCCATGCGGTTGGCGACAGTCGCGCGCTCGGCGAACCGTACGGCTTCGCACGGATGACGGAGCTGATGGGGTTTTCCGAGGTCTGGGACTTCGAGGCCCGCTGGGCGGACGCGGCAAGGCGCCTCGGGATCGGCTGAACGGCGGGGCAGCCCGCCTCCTGGCGCACTTGGGCCAGGGGGACGGAGCGGATCATTCGGCGCGGATGCCGCCCTCGCGGATCACCGGCTCCCAGAGAGCGATCTGACGGGCGATGAACGCGGCGAAGGCATCGGGCCCGGCCGCCACCACGTCCGCCGCTTGACGGGTTTCGACGAAGCTTCGCACCTCGGGGGAGGTGATGATCGCCCGGAACACCTCGTCGATGCGGTCGACGAGCGATCGCTCCATCCCGGCGGGGCCGACGATGCCATGCCAGATCGCCACCTCGAATCCCGGCAGGAGGTCGGCGACGGGACGGACCTCCGGCAGGGCGGCGAGGGGCGCGGCAGAGCCGACGGCGAGCGCCTTCGCCTTGCCGTCCCGCAGGAACGGCAGAGCGGTGGAGACGGACGGAAAGCCGAAGTCGGTCTCGCCTGCGATCACGCTGCGCATGACGTCGGCACCGCTGCGATAATGCACGGGCGTGAAGCGGACACCTGCCCGACGGGCCATCAGTTCGACCACGATGTGGGAGAGATTGCCCACTCCGGCGGAGGCGTAGGTGAGACGTCCCGGAGCCTGCCGTGCCTCGGCGAGAAGCCCGGCGAGGCTGGCAAGCCGGGAATCCGCACGCACCACCAGGGCAAGCGGCAGGTTGACGAGATGCGTGATGGGCGTGAAGGCGGTCGCCGGGTCGTAGGGCAAACTCGGCTGCAGCAGCTTGCCGATGGCGTTGGCGCCCAGGTCGGCCATCATCAGGGTGTGACCGTCGGGGCGGGCTTGGGCGACGAACAGCCCGGCGATGGTGCCGCCGGCGCCGGAACGGTTCTCGACGACGATCGGCTGGCCGTTCGAATAGGGCGGAAAGGCGTTCGCGACCGCGCGGGCGAGCGTGTCGATGGCACCGCCCGCGCCGAAGGGAACCACCAGTCGCACGGGTGCGGTCGGCCAAGCGGGTCCGGCTGCACCGAGGCGAAGCGGCACGAGGCAGCCCCCAGCGATGAGCAGACGACGCCGCAGCGCGAACACGGTGACGTTCCTCCTTCCTGCCCGTGGGTCGACCCCGCCGGCGGCTCTGGGGGTCGGGCCCTCTTCTTGATCTTTGGACAACTATAGCCGGCGCCGCGGTTGGCCCAAAGCGGCGGGCTGTCCCGGAGCGGACGATGCAAGAGGGCCGGCCCGCGCGGGCCGGCCCCCTCGCCGTGGCGTGCCTTGCTGCGCTCAGATCGCGCGCAGCATGCCGGCGGCGGGCTTGCCGCGCTCCATCGACACCTCGTAGCTCACCTTCTGTCCCTCGTTCAGGCCGCGCAGGCCTGCCGCCTGGACGGCGGTGATGTGGACGAACACGTCCTTGCCGCCGTCATCGGGGACGATGAAGCCGTAGCCCTTCGTCGCGTTGAACCACTTCACGGTGCCGGTCGCCATCATGGCCTCCTTCGCTTCAGCACATTGGCGCGGGGCGGACGTGCCCCGCACCGACAACCGGGTCTTCGTCGGCCAAGCGAACCCGGACATGCGGGAAGCCAAGGCGAGCCAAACGCGATTGCGAAGCCGAATAGGCGCAGGTTTGCGCAGCGGGGTCAAGTCGGATGGCATGCGGCAGGGCCGGCCTGCGGTCAGGTCGCGCGACACGGGGGAAGAGCCGCGGTCTTTCCGTGCGTCGTCTTCAACGATCGCCGGCCGTTGCCCGGGCAGAGCCGGGACCAGGATCGGCCGCCGCCGCGCACGGCCGTCGCGGGATCGCCCGCAATCGCGCTGTCCCGTCGGACGAGGCGCCTGAGGATGCGCACGCCGCAAGCGGAGTTCGCGCCCGGGTCTTGGATCGCCTCGGCCGACTCAAAGCCCGCAGGCTGAGCCGTTGCCGCTCTCGACCACGATCTGCGAAAGCCTGCGTTTGACAACACGCTCACCGGCGGACCGAGGCAGCGGTCAGCGACGGCGGCGTCGAGTCGGAGCCGGCTTCGAACTCGGCCAGGCTCGGAACGATCATCAGCCAGAGGGCGGGCCGAGACCCGCCATCGACCCGTTCGTCGGCGGGACGGAGTGGCGTCGCCTCCGCCGGCCGCCTTCCGAAGCGCTCCGACCCTGTCGGCCCGCGGAGGGCTTTGAGCGCGATCGCCGTTCACTGGCGCGCTTCGGAAGCAGCTGCGGTCACTGGGGCGGCGGGCTGCGATGACGCGGCCTCGGTTGGACCGGCCGGGGCGGTTGGCCGCCGCCCGGTTTCGGCGGAATGGCGGGCGCTCAGCCGGCGCAGACGAAGAGGACGATGAACCGGCGCCGCGATGCGACCCTGTGGAGCAATCACGGCTCTGCCTGTCAGCCGGCGCGGGCGAACCGAACACCCCGCAGCGCGCCTCGGATCGCCTTGGCCTGTCAAGAAAAGCGGGGCCGGAAGCGCGCGCTTCCGGCCCCGTTCGAGGGTGGCGAGGGCGCGCCACCCCGGCGGCGTGTCGAGGATCAGAAGTCCATGTCGCCCATGCCACCGCCCGACCCACCGGCGGGGGCAGCCTTCTTCTCCGGCCGCTCGGCGACCATCGCCTCGGTGGTGATCAGGAGCGAGGCGACGGACGCCGCATCCTGCAGCGCGGTGCGCACGACCTTGGTCGGGTCGATGATGCCGGCCTTGACGAGGTCCTTGAACTCGCCGGCCTGGGCGTCATAGCCCCAGTTGTAGTCGTCGTTGTCGAGCACCTTGCCGAGGATCACCGCGCCGTCCTCGCCGGCGTTCTCGGCGATCTGGCGCAGAGGCGCGGTGATGGCACGGCGGACGATGTCCACACCGAAGCGCTGGTCGTCGTTGTCGACCTTGAGCTTGGTGAGGATCTGCGAGGCGCGGGCGAGAGCGACACCGCCGCCCGGAACGATGCCCTCCTCCACGGCCGCGCGCGTCGCGTGCAGGGCGTCGTCAACCCGGTCCTTGCGCTCCTTCACCTCGACCTCGGTCGCGCCACCGACGCGGATCACGGCGACACCACCGGCGAGCTTGGCGAGCCGCTCCTGCAGCTTCTCGCGGTCGTAGTCCGAGGTGGTCTCCTCGATCTGCGCCTTGATCTGGTTGCAGCGGCCCTGGATGTCCGACTTCTTGCCGGCACCCTCGACGATGGTGGTGTTCTCCTTCTCGATGATCACCTTCTTCGCGCGGCCGAGCATGTTCAGCGTGACGTTCTCGAGCTTGATGCCGAGATCCTCGCTGATCACCTGGCCGCCGGTGAGGATGGCGATGTCCTCGAGCATCGCCTTGCGGCGATCGCCGAAGCCCGGAGCCTTCACGGCGGCGACCTTCAGCCCGCCGCGCAGCTTGTTGACGACGAGGGTGGCGAGAGCCTCGCCCTCCACGTCCTCGGCGATCACGAGCAGCGGCTTGCCGGACTGCACGACCGCCTCAAGCAGCGGCAGCAGCGGCTGCAGGCCGGAGAGCTTCTTCTCGTGGATCAGGATGTAGGGGTTCTCGAGCTCGGCAATCATCTTCTCCGCATTGGTGATGAAGTACGGAGAGACGTAGCCGCGGTCGAACTGCATGCCCTCGACGACGTCGAGCTCGGTCTGGATGCCCTTGGCTTCCTCGACCGTGATGACGCCCTCGTTGCCGACCTTCTCCATCGCCTTGGCGATCATCTCGCCGATCTCGCGCTCGCCGTTGGCGGAAATCGAGCCGACCTGCGCGACCTCGGCCGAGGTGGTGATCTTCTTCGAGCGCTTCTTCAGCTCCTCGACCACCGCGGCCACGGCCTTGTCGATGCCGCGCTTGAGGTCCATCGGGTTCATGCCGGCGGCAACCGCCTTCGCGCCCTCGCGCACGATGGCCTGGGCGAGCACCGTGGCGGTGGTGGTGCCGTCGCCGGCGACGTCGTTCGTCTTCGACGCCACCTCGCGCACCATCTGCGCGCCCATGTTCTCGAACTTGTCGGCGAGCTCGATCTCCTTGGCGACCGTCACGCCGTCCTTGGTGATGCGGGGCGCGCCGAAGCTCTTGTCGAGCACGACGTTGCGGCCCTTCGGACCGAGCGTGACCTTCACCGCGTCAGCCAGGATGTCGACGCCGCGCAGCATGCGCTGACGCGCATCGGCGCCGAACTTCACGTCCTTCGCAGGCATGGTTCCCTACCTGTTGGCTTGGATTACGGAGTGCGCTCAGTTGTGCCGGAGAGGCGACCTCAGGCGGCCTTCTTGGCGGCCTTGGACTCCTCGAGGATGCCCATGATGTCGCTCTCCTTCATGATGAGGAGCTCTTCGCCGTCGATCTTGACCTCGGTGCCCGACCACTTGCCGAACAGCACGCGGTCGCCGACCTTCACCTCGAGCGGGACGAGCTCGCCCTTCTCGTTGCGGGCGCCGGGGCCGACCGCGACCACCTCGCCCTCCTGAGGCTTCTCCTTCGCAGTATCGGGGATGATGATGCCGCCGGCGGTCTTCTCCTCCGCCGACACACGCTTCACCACCACCCGATCGTGCAGCGGACGGAACTTCATCGATCGTCTCCGTGGCTTGCAAACCTGGGGTTGCGATCTCGCCGGGGAGGGGCCGGGGGCCCATGGGCGATTAGCACTCCCCACACGCGAGTGCCAGCGATCTAGGGGAGTCGCCTCGGCCAGTCAACCCCCGGCAGCACTCGCCCTCGCCTGCTGCCAACCCCCTGATTCCACACGATTTTCATTGGTCGTTCAGCAATCCCGTGTCATCGTTTCGACACGCAGACGCGGAGGAGATGCCACCCCACCCGGCACCAACACGGAGACGGAGACGAACGACGGATGCCTTCTTCAGCGATCGAACGCCAGCTGCTGGGCTACCGCCTGACCACGGCGAAGATCCTCTATTATCTGCCCGACCACCCCTCCCTGCTGCAGACCTTCATCTGGCAGAACCTCGACCTCGCCCCCCACTTCCCCGAGCTCAATCGGTTCCTCGCCTTCTGGCAGCGCGAGATCGAGGGCAAGCTGCATTCCGTCACCGTTGCCACCGCTGGGCTTATCCAGGGCGCCGAACTCCGTTACGCGCGGGGCCAGTTCACCCTGCACTGACCCCACGCGCGGGATCGGCGGGACGGCCGCGCGGCAGCCGAAACCACGCGCGGGGCGGGCGGGGCGGCCGCGCGCACGCTGCCCACTGCGCCGCCAGCGCAACGCCCGTGGCCGCGTCAGGCCACCGCCAGCGCAGCCGGACGCGCCATCAGCCGGGCGACGATGGCGCGCCGCACCGGGGTGAGTGCGGCACCGGCCGCGAGAACGGCCGCACGCGCGAGGAAGGCCCCGGCCCGTTCGTCGGTATAAAGGCGGGCGATCGCGTTCGTCGCGTGATACAGCGGCAGGGTCGCACGCCGATGCGCGGCGGCATAGGCGAGCAAGGGGCCTGAGGCCCCGGGGTCGGCACCGCGTGAGGCCGCCTCGCGCAAGAACTCGGCCAGCGTCCAGGCCCCGGCGAGGCCGAGGTTGTAGCCATGCGCCGTGGTGGGGTGCATGCCGACCGCGGCGTCCCCGATCAGCGCGAACCGCCGTGCGACGAAACGCCGCGCATGGACAGCGACCAGCGGGTAGGCGTGGCGGCTCGATACGAGCCGCATCCGCCCGAGCCGGCCCTCATAGCGTCGCGTCACCTCCGCCCCGTAGGCCTCGTCGGACAACGCCATCAGCCGCGTGGCTTCGGCCGGCGACACGGTCAGCACGGCGGAGGCGAGATGATCCCGCAACGGCAGCATGGCGATGGTGTAGCCGTGGGCGTACCACTCGGTCGCCACCCGGCCGTTCGGCCGCTCGTGCGCGACCCGGGAGACGATCATCGTCTTGCCGAAGTCGACCCGGTCGGCGGCGATGCCCGCAAGCCCGCGCAGGGCCGAGAAGCGGGTGTCGGCCGCAACCACGAGCCTCGCCGAGAGCCGGCTGCCGTCATCCAGGAAAAGCCTCGCCTCGTCCTTGCCGAGCTCGAGCCCGACCGCGCTCCGCCCGCACAAGAAGCGCGCCTCGCCGTGGCAGAGGACCGTCTCGAACAGGCTGCGCCGGATGGCATGGTTCGGCACGAACCAGCCGAGCGGCTGTCCCGCACGAGCGGGCGGAGTGAGGCGGAGCGCGAGCGGCATGTGCCCGTTCAGGACCCGGGCCTCGCCGAGGGGCGCGATCTCCTCGCCGCTCAGCCGCCCCCAGGCACCGAGGCGAGTGAGCATCGCCTGCGAGGCGTGATTGAGCGCGATCTCGCGGCCGTCGAAGGGCGGGTCGGCGAGCGCCGCCTCCCCCTGCCGCTCGACAAGGACGACCCCGAGCCCGCTGCCGGCCAGACAGGCGGCGAGCGAGAGCCCTGCTGGCCCAGCGCCGACGATCGCGACATCTGTGCGCATGCACGATCCTCCTCGTCCCGCGGCCCGGACCGGGCCTCAGCCACGATACCTCGGCATCCCCGGCGGCGGCGCAAGAACCTCGTCCCGCCCCTCTTCGGCGATCGCCTTTGCCAGACGGTGCCGGCGAAGCAGGATCAGGCCGAGCGCGCCGGAAAGGACGAACAGCGCCACCCCGACCGCGATCTGCACCGCGCCGTCGACTCTAACCCCCTTTCCCAAAAGGGAAAAAACGACCGTCTGCGGCACGTAGCCGAGGGCGGAGGCCGCGAAGAACGGCAGCGCCGGGATTCCCGACAGCCCGGCGAGCAGGTTGAGCGCCAGATTGTTGCCGACAGGCAGCAGACGGAGGGTGAGCGTGGCGGTGAAGGGGTTCTCGGCCAGGAACCGGTCGAGCCGCGCGATGCCGCCGCTGAGACGACGCCGCGCCCACTCCCGCCCGATCGCCCGGGCATAGAAGAAGCTCGCCGCCGCACCGATGAGCATGGCGAGGAGCGCGAGCTGGGCACCAAGGAAAGCGCCGAAGGCCGTGCCGCCCGCGAACGCGACCGCTTGTCGCGGCACGCCAACCGCGCAGGCGATCGCACCGATCGCGACGAAGGTGAGCTCGCGTGGCAGGCCCCACACCCCGAGGACGCGGTCCAGCACCCCCGGGCTCAGCAGCCCCTGGGCTTGGCCCTCGCGCAGGATCAAGCCGGCCGCCACCAGCCCGGCCGCGAGCAGCACGGGCTTCCAGAGGCGAAGAAGGATCGCTCTCACCCCTGCTCCGGCCCCGGCAGCACCTCGACCTCGGGCCGCTTGCCCCGCCGCTGCAGCCACATCACGCCGATCAGGTCGAACAGCGCGACCGAGGCGCGATCGAACACGCCGTAGTTGGAGCGGCCGCGCAGCCTGGGACGATGGTTCACCGGCACGCTCAGCACGCGTCCGCCGGCGCGCAGGAACAGCGCGGGGAGGAAGCGGTGCATGTGGTCGAACCGCGGCAGGTCGAGGAAGTCGGCGCGGCGGAACACCTTCAGCCCGCACCCGGTGTCGGGAGTTGCATCCCCCAGCAGGCGCGCCCGCACCGCGTTGGCGATGCGGCTGGTGATGCGCTTCACCCGCGTGTCCTTGCGCCTCACGCGGTGCCCCGCGACCAGGATGGGGGAGGGGTCCCGGTCGGCCTCGGCGAGAGCGAGAGCGAACAGGCGGGGAATGTCCGCCGGGTCGTTCTGCCCGTCACCGTCCAGAGTGACGATCCAGGTGCCGCGCGCCGCCTTCACCCCAGTGGCGATCGCCGCACTCTGGCCGCAGGAGACGCGATGGCGCCGGCGCACCAGGTCGCCCGCCGCAGCCTCCCGCGCCAGTTCCGCTGCGGTCTCGTCGGTCGAGCCGTCGTCGACATAGACGATCTCGTAACGGCCGAGGGGCGCGACGGCGGTGCGGATCTCCGCGATCAGCGGCGCGATGTTCGGCCCCTCGTTGCGCACCGGCACCACCACCGACAACAGCGGCGGGTCAGCTTTCCCGCCCGCCGTGGCCGGATCGCTCCCGACAATCGGCTGGCGTTGGTGGCTGGCGGAGGTTAGGGGAACGGTGTCCGGCATCGGTGACGCGCGCCGCATCGCGAGGGGCGTGTGCCGATCGGCGCGACGCTTGCGTCCTGGCGCGATCCGGCCATACCAGAGGGGGGAGGGGGCGACAAGACGACGCCCCCGGCCGCAACCTTGGCCCGCGGATGGCACGCGGGGAGAGCGGCATGGCTGAGGACGCCAGCATGCCTTTCGACACCACGGCACCCCCCCTCGCCACCGGGCGCGCGATGCCGCGAGCCGCTTCCAGCGACCGCGCCGTCGGCCTCTGGCTGCTCGCCGTCGCGGCCATGGTGCTGGTGATGGTCGCTCTCGGCGGCGCGACCCGGCTCACCGGGTCGGGCCTTTCGATCATGGAGTGGCGGCCTCTCACCGGCTGGCTTCCTCCGCTCTCGGAGGCGGAGTGGCAGCGCCTCTTCGACCTCTATCGCACCATCCCGCAATATCGGCTGGTCAACCAGGGGTTCGGGCTCGAGGGATTCAAGCGGATCTTCTGGCTGGAATACTTTCATCGCGTCTGGGGCCAGCTCATCGGGGTGGTGTTCGCCGGCGGATTGATTTGGCTCTGGGCCTCGCGCCGGATCCGGCGCGGCCTGATGCCGCGGCTCCTTCTTCTTTTCGCCTTGGGCGGGCTGCAGGGGTTCCTCGGCTGGTTCATGGTGGCCTCGGGATTCTTCGAGCATCGCACTGCCGTCTCGCCGTACCGGCTCGTGCTCCACCTCGGCATGGCGTTCCTCATCTTCTCGCTTCTGCTGGCGACGGCGCTCGCCTTGCTTCGCCCCGCGCCGGCTGAAGCGGCTGACGCTTGGCTCAGGCGCGGCACGGTCGCCGTCGGCGTGGTCGCCATCCTCACCATGGTGGCGGGTGGCTTCGTCGCCGGCACGCGGGCGGGATTCGTCTACAACACCTTCCCGCTGATGGATGGCAGGCTGGTTCCGGCGGGATACGGCGACCTCTCGCCCTGGGTTCTGAACCTGACCGAGAACCTGGCCGCCGTTCAGTTCAACCATCGCCTGCTCGCCACCCTGGCGCTGGCCGGCGCCCTCGCCCTGGGTTGGCGGGCACTGCGCGCTCCGCCCTCGGCCGGCCGTGGCGCCGTGCTGCTGTTCGCCGCTCTGGTCGTCGCGCAGTATGCTCTCGGCGTGGCGACCCTGCTTTGGGTGGTGCCCGTGGGCCTTGGCACCCTGCATCAGACGATGGCCCTCCTCGTGCTGGCCGGTTTCGTCAACGCGCTCGACCGGCTGGGCGCCCTCCGGCGCGGCGTGGCGTGAGCGAGGAGGAGGAAGCCCGCCTCAGGGCGGAACTGGTCGCCCTGCAGACCGCCTACGAAGCGCTCGTCGAGCGCGAACGACGCCTGCTCGATTTCACCGAGGCCTCGGGCGACTGGTTTTGGGAACAGGACGAGACGCTGCGCTTCACCTTCGTTTCGGTGCGCGAACCGGGCCAGGGGGCGCGCGCGCTCACCCAGCGGCCGAATGACGCTCTCCTCGGGCGCCGGCGCGAGGAGCACGCCCTCCGCGAGCCCGGCGACGAGGAGGCCTGGGCCGCACACTTGGCGGATCTCGCCGCGCGTCGCCCCTTCCGCGATTTCGTCTACCGGGCGAATGCCGCTTCGGGTCCGATGTGGGTGCGAGTGAGCGGCGTGCCCGTGTTCGGTCGCGACGGGCGCTTCCGCGGCTACCGCGGGGTGGCGCGCGAGGTGACGGCCGAGATCGAGGCCGCCCGCGCCTCGGCGCGCGCCGAGCGCCTCTTCCGCGACACCCTCGACCGGCTTCCCGTCGGCATCGCCGTGTTCGATGGCGAACAGCGCCTGATCTGGGCCAACCGCACCTACGCTCTCGAGGCTGGCCTCGATCCCCATCGGCTCGCGCCGGGGCTGCCGCTTGCTGACGTTGTGCGCCTCCTCTGCGACGCCGGCTGGTACGGCGACGTCGCGGACGTCGAGGCGGTGGTGGCTGCGCGGCTCGCCGTCGACCACTCGGAACCCCTGCGCTGGACGAGACGCCACCCGAAGTCGGGCCGGACCTTCGACATTCGCAGCGAGCCCATTCCCGAGGGCGGCTACGTCGTCTGTTCCGTCGACGTCACCCCGATCGTCGCGGCGGAGGCGCAGGCGCGGCGCGAGGCGGAGCGGCTCGACACCGTGCTGTCGCGCCTTCACACCGGGGTATGCGTGTTCGGGCCGGACCATCGCGTGGTGCTCGCCAACGAACGCTACGCCACGCTGATCGGCCTGCCGGCGGGCTGGCTGCGGCGCGGGGTCTCCTTCGCCGAGATCCTGGCCCGGCTGGCGGAACAGGGCGAGTTCGACAACCTGGCGGACCCGAAGGGCTACGTGGCTGAACTCCTCGCCGCCGACCGGTCGGTGCCGCGCACGCGCCGGCGCAGGCGTCCCGACGGCACCGTGCTCGATCTCGTCTCCGTGCCTTTGCCCGATGGCGGGTTCATGGTCGCGGCCAACGACGTCACCGCTCTCGCTTCGGCCGAGGCCGAGGCCAAGGCCAGGGCAGACCTGCTGCAGGCGATCCTCAGCGCCTTGCCGCACGGTGTTGCCGTCTACGGGCCGGACCGACGCCTCGCCATGGTCAATCCGGCCTACGGCCAGATCATGGCGGGGGCACCGATCAGCGTCGGCGAGAGCGTGGCGGAGATCATCCGGCGGCGCGCCGCTGCCGGCGAGTTCGGGCCGGGCGACGTCGAGGAGATCATCCGGCAGGAACTTTCCCGCGACCTCACGCGCCCGCAGCGCCGCCGCCGCATCCGTCCGAACGGCACCGCGATCGACGTGCGCACTGCACCGCTCCCCGACGGCGGGCACATCTCGGTGGTCACCGACATCACGCCGGTGGTGGAGGCCGAGGCCGAGGCGATGCGCCGGGCGGCCGTGCTCGACACCATGCTCGAGCACATCCGCCACGGCATCTGCCTCTTCGACCGCGACCGCCGGATTGTCGCCGCCAACCGCGCGGCGGCCCAGCTCCTCGGCCGCTCTCCCGACATGCTCCGGCCGGGCCGCAGCCTCGACGAGCTCGCCCTGCTGCTCGATTCGCGTTCCGCCCAGGGCGGGGCCTTGCAGGGTTTCCTGCTGGTTCCGGACCCCTCAGTCCCCACCGTAACGTGGCACACCCGCCCGGACGGGCGGATCCTGGAAGTGCGCTCCGATCCCACGCCGGACGGCGGCTTCGTGCTGACCTGGACGGATGTGACGGAGCAGAAGGCGGCGGAAGCGGCGTTGCGCCGCGCGGCCGAGGAGGCGGAGGCGGCGAGCCGCGCAAAAAGCCAGTTCCTTGCCACGATGAGCCATGAGCTGCGCACGCCGCTCAATGCCGTCATCGGGTTCTCCGAGGCGCTGATGCACGATTCCTCGCGCGCCGACCTCGCGCGCATCGGGGAATACGCCGCAGCGATCCACGAGGCCGGACGGCACCTGCTCGCGCTGATCAACGACATCCTCGACGTCGCCCGCATCGAGGCCGGCAAGCTCGACCTCGCCGAGGACACGGTCGATCTCGTCCGGGTCGCCGAAGCTGCCCTTCGCCTGCTCGAGCCAGCGGCGCGGGCGGCGCAGGTCGCGATCGGCCTCGCCCTCGCACCCGGGCTGCCGTTCGTTCGCGGCGACGAACGGCGGCTTCGCCAGGTGCTGCTGAACCTGCTCTCCAACGCCGTGAAGTTCACCCGTGCCGGCGGGACGGTGCGGGTCGAGGGCGACGCCATGGCCGATGGCGGGGTCGAAATCCGGGTCGTCGACACCGGCATCGGGATCGCCAAGGCCGACCTCGAGCGCATCTTCCAGCCCTTCACCCAGGTCGATTCCTCGCTGACGCGGCGCTATCCGGGCTCGGGGCTCGGCCTGTTCCTCTCGCGCGCGTTGGTCGTCGCGCACGGCGGCACGCTCCATCTCGAGAGCGAGCCGGGGCGCGGCACGACGGCGGTGCTCCGACTGCCGGCCGGACGGGTTCTCGACCGGCCGGCGTCCCCTCTCCTGCGCCGGTCTGGCACGGGCGACTGAGGGCGTTCCGGCTACAGGGCGGCCTCGGCGAAGACCCTGGCGACGTCGCCGCCCCACGCCTCGGAGAGGCGCGCGAGCCAGCGGTCGGCCTGGGTGCGGCCGGTGGCGACGATCTCCTCCAGCGGCGCGAGATAGACCTCCTCGCCCAAGCCCCGCGCGCGCAGGCCACGATGGGCGATCGCCACCATCTCGCGCGCAAGCCAGCGCGCGGTGGTGTCGCAGAAGGGGGCCTCGAGGCCGAGGCGGGGCACGGCGCGGTGCAGGGTCTGCCAGTCGCGGCAGGGATGGTCGCGAACCAGGGCCGCCGCCTCGCCCTGCGCGCCGCGATCGTAGAGGAGGCCGACCCAAAGCGCCGGCAGGGCGAGCATCATGGCGGGCGAGCCGGCGTCGGCTCCGCGCATCTCGAGATAGCGCTTCAGCCGCACCTCGGTGAACACGGTGGTCAGGTGGTCGGCGAAGTCGCCGATCGTCGGTGTGGCGCCATCGGTTTCGGCGGCGAGACGGCCGGCCAGGAAGTCGCGGAAGCTCCGCCCGGCGAGGTCGTAGTAGCGCCCCTGCCGCTGCACGAAGTACATCGGCACATCGAGCACCCACTCGACCCAGCGTTCGTAGCCGAAGCCATCCTCGAACACCACCTCGGGGATGCCGCACCGATCCGGATCCGTATCGGTCCAGACCTCGGCACGGTAGCTGCGGTAGCCGTTTGGCCTGCCTTCGCTGAAGGGGGAGTTGGCGAACAGGGCAACGGCCACCGGCTGCAGCGCGAGGCCGATTCGGAACTTCTCCACCATGTCCCGCTCGTCCTCGGCGTCGAGGTTCACCTGCACCGTCGCGGTGCGCAGCATCATGTCGAGCCCGAGCCGACCTTTCGTCGGCATGTAGCGGCGCATGATCGCGTAGCGGCTCTTCGGCATCCACGGCATCGCCTCGCGCGCGGCAAGGGGGTGGAAGCCGAGCGGCAGGAAGCCGAGGCCAAGCGGCTCCGCGACCGAGCGCGCCTCGGCGAGGTGGCGTTCGAGCTCGGCCTTGGTCTCGTGCAGGTCGGCGAGCGGGGCGCCGGAGAGCTCGAACTGCCCGCCCGGCTCGAGGCTGATGGTGGCCCGGCCGCGCGAGAGGCCGACAATGTTCCCCCCGTCGCGCACCGGTTGCCAGCCATAGGCGAGGTGGCCTTCGAGCAGGGCGCGGATCCCGTCCGGCCCGTCATAGGGGGGCGGGGAGAGGTCGGAGCGGCGGAAGACGAACTTCTCGTGCTCGGTGCCAATCCGCCACCGTTCGCGCGGCTTCGCCCCGGCGGCAACGTAGTCGACAAGCTGGCGAACGGAGGTGATCGGGGTCGCGTCACCCTCCGAAGGGCCGGACATGCAAGAACCTCTCGCGTGGCGTTACGACGGGACGGACAGGCGGAGAGCCTGCGGGCCGCGCCAATCCCCCGCCAGCGCCTGGACGAGCGCAAGGCTCGCCAGCGCCGCCGTCTCCGCACGCAAGGTTCGGGGACCGAGCGAGGCCGGCAGAGAGAAGGGGAGATTGCGCAGCCGGTCAAGTTCGCGCGGCTCGAAGCCGCCCTCGGGGCCGACCAGGACGGCGGGAGGAGCGGCGGCGCAGGCGGCCTTGGCGAGGACGGAAACAAGCGACGGCGAGGCCCCCGTCTCGTCGCAGACGACGAGGCCAAGACCCTCGGGCCAGTCGGCAAGGCGCCGCTCCAGGGCCTGCGGCGGGTCGACCCTCGGCACGGTGAGACGGCCGCACTGTTCGGCGGCCTCGATCGCGATCGCGGCGAGGCGGTCGGGATTCGTCCGTGTCACGGCGCTGCGCGTGCTGGTGGTGAGAAGGATAGCGGAGGCGCCGAGCTCGGTCGCCTTCTCCACCATCCACTCGGTGGTGTCGCGACGCAGCACCGGGGCGAGGAGAATAGGGCCCGGCTCCGCCACCTGGGCCCGCGTCCGGGCAAGCGCGACTGCGCCTCCCCGCTGCGCCGCGAGAGGGCGGTGATGCGCGCCCGCCACTCGCCGTCCAGGCCGTTGAAGAGAAGGAGCGTGTCGCCGGGATTGCGCCTCAGCACAGTGCCGAGGTAGTGCGCCTGCGCCTCGCTGAAGCGGATCGCGCGCTCGGCCGCCAGCGGGCAGGCGACGAAAAGCCGCGGCTCGGTCACGGCCGGCTTGCCGTGGTGGGGATCATGTCAGGACTATAAGTGTGAGGGACGGGACGGTGCAGGCGAGCGACATCCGCCTCGGGGGCTTGGTCGGCGCGCTGCCCGCCGGGCTACGGCCCTACGCGCTGCTGATGCGGCTCGACCGGCCGATCGGGACGTGGCTCCTGTTCCTGCCGGGGCTTTGGGGTCTGGCGCTGGGCGGCGCACCGTGGCCCGACCCCGGGCTGGTCGCGCTGTTCGCCCTGGGCGCGGTGGTGATGCGCGGAGCGGGCTGCATCATCAACGATCTGTGGGACCGCGACATCGACCGCCTCGTCTCGCGCACCGCCGCGCGCCCGCTCGCCTCGGGCGCGGTCGATCCGCTGCGCGCCTTGGGCCTGCTCGCGCTCCTGCTCGCGATCGGCTTCGCGGTGCTGATCCAGCTGCATCCGCTCGCCGTCGTGCTCGGCATCGCCTCGCTCATCCCGGTGACGATCTATCCCGCGATGAAGCGCATCACGTGGTGGCCGCAGGCGTTCCTCGGCCTTACCTTCAATTGGGGAGTGCCGATGGGCTACGCGGCGGCGACCGGCACGGTCGGTGCCGCAGCGTTGGTGCTTTATGCGGCGGCGTTTTTCTGGACGCTCGGCTACGACACGATCTACGCCCATCAAGACCGGGACGACGACAGGCTGATCGGCGTCCGCTCCACGGCACTCCTGTTCGGCGACGGCACGCGGCCCTTCCTCGCCGTCTGCTACGGGGCGGCGGTCGCGCTGATGGCGGCTTGCGGCGTGCTTGCCGGCCTTTCGGCCTGGTTCTTTGCGGGCCTTGCGGCAGCGGCGCTGCTGCTTGCCCGTCAGGTCTTGGTGCTGGACATCCGCAACTCCCCTCTCTGCGGCCGGTTGTTCCGCGCCAACCGGGAGGTTGGGATCGCGGTGGCGGCGGCGATCATCGCCGGCCGGGTGGCATGACGCCCGAACGGGCGGCCGCCTTCGTCGCCGACCACACGCGCATCCTGCACCCCCCGCTGGTGCCGGAAATCCGGCTTCGGCTCGCGGACGCAATGATGCCGATCTGGCAGGCGACGGAGGCTTGGCTCGAGCGGGAGGGGATCGAGCCGCCCTACTGGGCCTTCGCTTGGCCGGGCGGGCAGGCGCTGGCGCGCTTCGTGCTCGACGACCCGGCGCAGGTAGCGGGGCGGATCGTGCTTGATCTCGCCGCCGGCTGCGGGGTGGCCGCGATCGCCTCGGCCATCGCCGGGGCGAGGCGCGTGGTGGCGTCGGAGATCGACCCGCTCGCCGGAGCGGCAATCGAAGCCAATGCCGCCCTGAACCGGGTGTCGGTCGAGGTCGCGCTCGGCGATCCCTTGGGTATGCCGCCGTCGATGGCGGAGGTCATCCTCGCCGGCGATGTCTGCTACGAGCGCGCGATGACCGAGCGGGTCTGGCCCTGGTTGCGGGCGGCTGCCCGTGCCGGCGCGACGGTGCTGCTTGGCGACCCCGGCCGCGCCTACCTGCCGCGCGAGGGCCTCGAGCCGCTCGCCAGCCTGACCGTCCCGGTGAGCCGCGACCTCGAGGACCGCGAGGCGCGCGAGACGACGGTCTATCGCGTCCTGCCGTGACCGCCGACCGCGTGCGCCAAGGGGCTCACGCCGCCACGGGGAGAAGGGCGGAGGCGATCGACTCCACATCGCGGGCGGCGTCGCTGGTCGGGTGGCGCGTCAGGAACGGCTGCTGGCGTCGGATCGCCTCTGCCACGCGGGGGTCGCGCCGGATCACGCCGGCCAGCGGCGGTGCCGCGCCGAGGAAGCGGGCGCAGGACTTCTGCAGGATGGAGGCGGTGCGCTCACCGGCGGCACGCGATGGCGCGAGGTTGACGACGATGCGACGGTCGCCAGCCGGATTGTCGAGCGTGGCAAGCTTGAGGCAGGCGTAAGCGTCAGTCAGCGCGGTCGGCTCCTCGGTGGTGAGCACGAGGAGCGTGTCGGCTGCCGCTGAGAGACGCCGCTGCAGCCGCTCGATCCCGGCACCGAGGTCGAGGACGGCGAGATCGTAGGGCAGGGGTGCGGCGAGGGCGGACAGGATCCGGTCCGCCGTCGCTTCGTCCGCCCCGGCCAAGGCCCCCGAGCCGGACCGCCCGGCGATGACGTCGAACCCCAGCGCGGGCAGCGGCGTGAGGCAGGACGCAACCGGCTCCCCGCGCAAAAGCGCGGAGATGTCGCGCTTCGGGTCGAGCCCGAGCTGCACATCGACATTGGCGAGCCCGACATCGGCGTCGACCAACAGGATGCGCAGCCTCTGCCCCGCGAGCGCCTGGGCGAGGCTGATGGCGAACCATGTCTTGCCCACGCCCCCCTTACCGGAGGCGACGGCGATTAGGCGCGGGCGTGAGGCACGGGCGGTCGGACGGAGGATCATGCGGCGAGCTCCGGGGTGGTGCGGCGGCGCGCAGCGGGGGAGGAGAGAAGCCAAGTCTCGAGCAAGGCAGGGTTGAGCGGGACGAGGCCGTCGGCCGCCCCCGGCCCGATGCCGGCTTCGCCGAGGGCAAGCCCGGCCGATGCAGCGGCGAGCACGGAGCCGAGCCGGCGGGCGAGATCGAGCCGCGTCGGCAACAGATGCTTCACCCCGCGCGCCGCCATGGCTTGCGCGATCTCGGCCGCTTCCTCGGCGTCGAGCGCGGCGGGCAGGACCAGGACGCCCTCGGCGCCGACCGCCTGGATGAGCGCCGCGAGTTCCACGCCGTCCTGGTCGGAGAACGGATCGGTCCCGGCATAATCAACCAGGGCCGGGCGCATCCGGCGCGCGGCGCGCAATCGCCTTGGCGAGCCGGGGAATGTCGGGGGCGACGACGAGATTGAGGCCGAGCAGGCGGGTGAAAGCGGCGAGCTGGTCGACCGCCCCGGCGCGACGGCCGTCGGCTGCAATGACGGTGGGCGAGATGCCGGCGAGGCGCAGCCGCGTGGCGAGCTTCGCGGTGGTGAGCGTCTTCCCCGCGCCGGGCGGGCCGCAGAGGATGACCACGCAGCCGGGGGAGAGCGGCAGGGCGGCGAAGCGGAAGCGCGCGGCGATCGCCTCGGCGAGCGGCCTTTCGCGGGCGAGCTGCGCGAGGAAGCGTTCGGGCACGCCGTGCGCCCGTAGCGCGGCCGCGTCCCAGGCCGGCGCGGCCGGGCGAGCGGCAAGCGCGGGCGATGGCGAGAAAGGTCGTCTCATCGACCTCGCCAACCGCGGCCGTCACCTCGACCCCGCCACCTGACACGTCGCGTCGCGAGGATCAGCGCGTCCTCGCCGAGTTCGGCACGCGCGCGCGCGAGCGCCTGGGCGGAGGTGGGGGCGTGGAAGACGCGAAGCCGCATGGCTCAGATCGTGCCCACGGTGCGGACCCGCGCGCGAGGATGGATCTCGGCTTGGCTGATGACCGGCGTGGCCGGGACGGAACCGCTCGATGACCGCGCGCAGATGCGGCCGCAGCTGCGGGCTCGCGAGCAGGGCCGGCTGCTCGCCCGCTGCCGCCGCCCGGTCGAAAGCATCGCGCAGCCGAGCGAGGAACTCCTGCAGTTTCGAGGGCGCCATCGCGAGCTGGCGATCCTCTGGCGGCCCGACGAGCGCTTCGGTGAAGGCGCGCTCCCACTCGGCGGAAAGGGTGATCAGCGGCACGTAGCCCTTCGGACCGGTGAGGCTGTCCGTGATCTGGCGGGCAAGCCGCATGCGCACGGTGGCAAGCAAGGCGGAGAACGCGCGGGCGGATGCGGCTCCCTCGAGGATCCCTTCCAGGATCGTCGGCAGATCGCGGATCGACACCCGCTCGGCGAGCAGTGCCTGCAGCACGCGCTGGATGGTGCCCGTCCCGACCTGCTGCGCGTTGAGATCGGCAACCAACTTCTGATGCTCTCGCGGCAGGTCGTCGAGCAGCTTCTGCGTGTCGGCGAAAGAGAGGAGCTCGGCGAGATGGTCGCGCACGAGCTCGGTGAGATGCGTGACCAGCACCGAGGTGGGATCGACCACCGTCAGGCCGCGCGCCTGGGCCTCCTCGCGCAGGGTTTCCTCGATCCAGATCGCCGGCAGGCCGAAGGCTGGCTCCGTCGTCCGCTCGCCTGGAAGCGGGATCGGGTGCCCCACTCGGGTCCATCGCGAGAAGCATGGTCGGGCGAAGCTCGGCGCGGCCTGCCTCGATCTCCTTCAACCGCACGACATACGTGTTTGGCGGCAGCTGCACGTTGTCCTGGATCCGCACCGGCGGAAGGAGGAACCCCAGTTCCTGGGCCAGGCTGCGCCGCAGCGCGCGGATCTGATCCGTCAGGCGCTGGCCGGCCTCGCCGGTGGCAAGCCGCAGCAGGCCGTAGCCGAGTTCGAGCCTGATGGCGTCGATCCGCAGCGCCTGGGCCGGGTCTTCGGCCAGGGGGGCGGCGGCAGGCTGGGCGGCGTTCGCCTCTGCCGTTTGCGCCTTCGCTGCCTCCTGCGCGCGGTGCCGCGCCCAGGCGGCGGCTCCCGCCGCGCCCGCGAGCAGGAGGAAAGGCAGGGCGGGAAGGCCCGGCAACAGGGCGAGCGCGCCGGCCGCCGCCGAGGCGAGGGCAAGCGGCTTCGGCGACCCGGCCAGCTCGCGCGCCAGCGCCTTATCGGTTGCGCCGTCCACACCGGCCTTGGTGACGACGATGCCGGCCGCGGTGGAGACGAGCAGGGCGGGAATCTGGCTGACGAGCCCGTCGCCGATGGTCAGCAGCGTGTAGGTGCGGGCGGCTTCGGCGAGCGGCATGCCGGCCCGCCCCACGCCGAGCGCAAGCCCGCCGAGGATGTTGATCAGGGTGATGACCAAGCCCGCGATCGCGTCGCCGCGGACGAACTTCGCCGCACCGTCCATCGCGCCGAAGAACGCACTCTCCTCCTCGAGCTGCTTGCGGCGCGCGCGCGCACCGGCCTCGTCGATCAAGCCGGCCGAGAGGTCGGCGTCGATCGCCATCTGCTTGCCCGGCATTGCGTCCAGGCTGAAGCGTGCCGCGACCTCAGCGATCCTCCCCGAGCCTTTGGTGATGACGACGAAGTTCACAAGCACCAGGATCGCGAAGACGATCAGCCCGATCACGACGTCGCCCGCCATCAGGAAGCCGCCGAAGGCGGCGATCACCGCCCCCGCGGCCTGCGGCCCCTCGTGGCCGGAGCTGAGGATGAGGCGCGTGGAGGCGATGTTGAGCCCGAGCCGAAGCAAGGTGGTGATGAGAAGCACCGTCGGGAACGAGGTGAAGTCGAGCGGACGCTGCATCAGCACCGCCGTCATCAGCACCAGGATGGAGGCGGTGAGCGACAGGGCGAGGCCGAAGTCGAGCAGCAGCGTGGGCAGCGGGACGACGAGGATGACGACGAGCAGCCCAACGCCTGCCGCCATCAGCACATCCGACCCCGGCCGCACGGCGTTCAGTCGCCCGACCACCGCGGAGACTGGACTGCCAGCCTGGACCTCGCTCGCCATCGCGTTGCGACCGTCGTCTTTGCGCCTTCCGCCTCAGGCCGGAATCCGCTCGTGCGGGGCAACGGCGTTCGGGGCAGCGGGAATCCTCACCCCGGCGGCGGAGTACTCGCGCAGCTTGTTGCGGAGTGTTCGGATGGAGATGCCGAGAAGGGCCGCGGCGTGCGTGCGATTGCCGAGACAGTGTGTGAGCGTCTCGAGGATCAGGTCGCGTTCGACGTCGGCGACGGTGCGGCCGACGAGCCCCTTGCGTTGCAGCTGCGGGCGAGGGGAGGCACGACTGTGCCCGCCGCGGCGGTGGGGCCGCCGCGCGCGGGCGAGGAGGCCTCCGCCTCGACCGTCGGCAGTTCGATCGCGTCGACGTCGATCACTTCACCGGAGGCGAGCAGGACGGCGCGATGGATGGTGTTCTCGAGTTCGCGCACGTTGCCGCGCCAGGGCTGGCCCTCGAGCAGGCGCTTCGCCGCCTCCGAGAGCGGCCTTGACGGGAAGCCCGTTCACCTCGGCGTAGCGGCGGGCAAACATTTCTGCGAGCGGAACGATATCGCGCGGCCGTCTCCCTCAGCGGCGGCAGCGTGAGGGTGATGACGTTGAGGCGGAAATAGAGGTCCTCGCGGAAGGTTCCCTTCCGCACCTCGGCCTCGAGCGGGCGGTTGGTGGTGGCGAGGATGCGCACGTTCACCTTCACCGGCTCCGTGCCGCCGAGCCGGTCGATCTCGCGCTCCTGGATCGCGCGCAGGAGTTTCGCCTGCAAGCGAACGTCCATTTCGCTGATCTCGTCGAGCAGCAGGGTGCCTCCGTCCGCCGCCTCGAAGCGGCCGATGCGGCGCGCGATCGCGCCCGAGAACGCGCCCTTCTCATGGCCGAAGAGCTCGCTCTCGAGGAGATGTTCGGGGATCGCGGCGCAATTGACGGCGATGAAGGGACCCGCCGCGCGGCGCGAGCGACGATGGATGTGGCGGGCGAGGACCTCCTTGCCGGTGCCGCTCTCGCCGCGGATCAGGACCGAGGCGTCGGAAGCGGCGATCTGTTCCGCCCGCCTCAGCGTCGCCAGCATCGCAGGATCGACGGCGAGCGGCGCCCGTCCGTCCCCGCCCAGGGTCTCGAGCAGAGCGGCGATCAGTTCGGCGTCGGGCGGCAGCGGAAGATATTCGCGGGCGCCGGCGCGGATCGCCGCCGCAGCGCGCAGCGCATCGGCGCGCGTGCCGCAGGCGATCACCGGTGCCGCGATGCGTTCCGCCGCCATCCGGGTGATCAGCTCCTCGATCGGAAGCTGCACGTCGCACAGCACGACGTCCGCCCCCCGGCCGCTGCGCAGGTCCGCCAGAGCGGACGCGACGTCGTCGGCCTGGGCGATCTTCGCCCCCCGACCGATGGCGATCCGCGCCGCCTCACCGAGTTCCGCCGCCATCGATCCGACGATCATCACGCGCATCTCGTCACCTCTCCCTCTTCGGGGCTCTTCCCTTGCTCAGACGCTGCGCTCGCCTTTGACGATCTCCGTCATCGTCACGCCGAGGCGATCGTCGTCCACCATCACCACCTCGCCGCGCGCGACGAGGCGGTTGTTGACGTAGATGTCGATCGCCTCGCCGAGCTTACGGTCGAGCTCGACGACGGCGCCCCGCCCGAGCTTGAGCAGCTGGCTGACCTGCATCACCGACTTGCCGAGCACGGCCGAGACCTGCACCGGGATGTCGTAGACCGCTTCGAGGTCGCGCGCCGAACGCTGCACCGGTTGGTCGGCACCGGCGGTGGGCGCGGGCAGGGACGGGTCGAGATCGTTGAGCTCGATCGAGGACTCGTTGCTCATGGGTGCTCTCCGCTGAACGTCACATCACCGGGGGAAGGGATGAGGAGCTCGTCGAGGAGGCGGCGGATCGCCTCCGCCGCTGCGGCAGGATCGATCAGAGCCTCGGCGGAAGCCCACCGCACCCGAACCTCGCTCGGCGAAAGGGAGGGATCGGCATGCAGCCGGAGCGCGGTCGACGCGCCGGCGCGGATCCTCGTCGTCGTCAGGGCGGGTTCCAGCACGGCGACGATCTGCGGCGCAGCGTAGAGATCGAGCGTCACGCCGCTGCCGAGACTCGTCGTCAGGTCGGCAACGAGCCTCTCGACCCGCGCGGGCAAGAGTGCGGCCGCTTGGTCTGCCAACACAGTCGCGAGCGACCCGATCAGGGCCCTTCCCAAGGCGGCGATCGTCGCCTCCGCGGCGCGACGCGCTTCGGCCAGGCTCGCCGCAATCGCCCTCTCGCAGCTTTCGAGGGCGGCGGCTTGGCGCGCGGTGAGGCCCGCCTCGGCCTCGGCCATCCCGGCCTTCCGGCCCTCGGCGAAGGCGTCGGCGCGGGCAAGTTCCAGGTCCTCGAGCGTGAACGAGGGGGCGATGATCTCGGGCTCGGCTGCCGCGTGTTGCAGGGGGGGCGGCGGATCGAAACTCTCGCCGAACAGGACCCGGCGCGGCCGCTCCGACGGCGCCACCTGACGGGTGGCGAGAGCGGAGAGCGGGAGCGGCCGCGGGCGAGGGGGCGCGGAGAGCGACGGTCGTTCGGCCATCTCAGTACACCATCTCCTCCTCGCGGCCGTCGGAGAGCACGATCTGGCCGGAGGCGGCGAGATCCTTGGCGGTGGCGACGATGCTCGCCTGCGCCTCCTCCACGTCCTTCAGCCGCACCGGGCCGAGAGCCTCGATGTCTTCGCGCAGCATCTTCGCGGCGCGCTCCGAAAGATTGCGGAAGAAGAGGTCCTTGATGGTGTCGGAGGCGCCCTTGAGGGCGAGAGCGAGCTTCTCCTTCTCGACCGAACGCATCAGCAGCTGGATGCCCTGCCCGTCGATGCGGACCAGGTCGTCGAAGGTGAACATGAGGCTCTTGATGCGTTCGGCCGCGTCGCGGTTGCGCTCCTCGAGAGCGGCGAGGAAGCGAGCCTCGGCCGAGCGGTCGAGATTGTTGAAGATGTCGGCCATCACCTCGTGCGCGTCGCGACGCTGCGTGCGCGCGAGGTTGGACATGAACTCCTGGCGCAGCGTGCGCTCCACGCCGTCGAGGATCTCCTTCTGCACGGATTCCATGCGCAGCATGCGCATGACGACTTCCATGGCGAACGTCTCGGGCAGGAGCTGCAGGACGCGTGCGGCATGGTCCGGCTTGATGCGGGACAGCACGAGGGCGACGGTTTGCGGGTATTCGTTCTTCAGGTAGTTGGCGAGCACCACTTCGTTGACATTGCCGAGCTTGTCCCACATCGTTCGGCCGGCGGGGCCGCGGATCTCCTCCATGATCTGTGCGACGCGGTCGCGCGGCAGCGTCTTGAGCAGCAGACGCTCGGTGCTCTCGAAGGTGCCCACGAGGTTGCCGGCGGCGCTGATCTGGCTCGCGAATTCCTGGCACAGTCGTTCCACCACCGAGGAGGCGACGGGACCGAGGGTCGCCATCGCGGCCGACACCTCCTTGATCTCGTCCTCGTGCATCAGGGCGAACAGCTTGGCGGCGTTCTCCTCGCCGAGCGTGAGCATCAGCACTGCCGCCTTCTGCGCGCCCGTCAGGCTGCGGTAGTCGTCGCGCACACGGGCCATCGCTCAGCTCTCCTGCGCCATCCAGCTGCGAACCACAGCGACCGCCTCCTCGGGATGCTTCTCGACCAGTTCGGAGATGCGTCGGATCGAGGAGGCGCGCATCTTCCCCTCGATGTTGGCCACGTTGATCATGCTCTCCGGCTCTGGCAGGGCGCCGAGCGCATCTGACTCGGAGGCGATTTGCCCCCCCGCGCCCGCGGAGGCTGCGAGCTGCGCGACGCCGCTCGGCCCCGGCAGGGCAGCAACGCCGGACGCCGAGGCCAGCGCACCGGCGCCCTCCGAGCTGGGCTCGCCCGATCCTCTCGATGGCGCGCCCGGCGAGCGGCCGGGCGACCAGCACGAGGGCGAGCAGGGCAACGATGCCGAAGACGACGGTCTCCACCAGCCGGACCAGCTCCGCGCGGCCGATCGGCAAGCCGAACAGGCTTTCCTCCGTCGCCGGCGCCGCGTCCGCGTCGGCGAAGCGCAGATTGACCACCTCGACCCTGTCGCCGCGGGAGTTGTCGAAGCCGACGGCCGAGCGGACGAGGGCAGCGAGGCGATCCAGTTCCTCGGCGGTCCGCGGCCTCGGCTCCCCCCCCGCGACCGGTGCGTGATCGACCAGCACGGCGATGGAGAGGCGGCGCACGCTCGGCGTCTCGCGCGTTATTTGGCGCAGCACGCGGCCGATCTCGTAGTTCGTCGTCTCCTCCGTCCGGCTTTCCTGCGAGCCCGCCTGACCGCCTTGCGGCTGGGCGTTCGGAAGGTTGTTGCCGACCGTCACGTTCTCCGCCCGATCGACGCTCCGGCTCTCCTCCGTCACGGTGTGCACGGACCGTGCGACCTGCTGATCGGGGTCGAAGCTCTCGCGGCTTTCGGTCACGCGGTCGAAGTCCATCTCCACTGTCGCTTCGACTCGCACCCGGCCGATCCCGACCGTGCGCTCGAGCATTTCCTCGACCGCGCGGGCGAGGCGGATCTCGTGCGCGCGGCGCAACTCCTCCGCGTTCAGAGCGAGGCCGAGCCCCCCCACCGCCTGACCCGAGCGCGCGAGAAGCGACCCGCGATTGTCGATCACCGAAATGTTCTGCGGTTTCAGGCCTGGCACGGCCGCCGCCACAAGGTGAACGATCGCCTGCACCTGCTCGCGGTCGAGGCGTTGCGCGCCGGCCATCGTCAACACGATCGAGGCCTGGGACTCAGCTTCGCGCCTGGAGAAGGGATCGCGCCGCGGCAAAACGAGGTGCACGCGCGCCGCGCGCACGCCCGCAAGCGAGCGGATGGTGCGGGCGAGTTCGCCCTCCAGCGCGCGCAGGCGGTTCATCTCCTGCTGGAAGGAGGAGGCGGTGAGCCCATCGGCGCGGTCGAAGATCTCGTAGCCAACCGACCCCCCAGACGGCAGGCCTTCCGCGGCGAGCGAAAGGCGAAGCCGCGGCACCTGCTCGGTCGGAACGAGGATCTGAGTGCCGTTGGCGGACAGACGGTAGGGCACGCGCTGACGCTCAAGCGCCTGGACGATCTGTGCGGCGTCGCGCTGGTCAAGCTCCCCGTACAGGAGGCTCATCGGCGGCTCGCTCGCGCGCAGGGCGAGAAAAAGCATGACTCCCAGCACCGCCACGCCGACCACGCCGAGCACCGCGAGCCGCACCGGCCCCAAGGTCTTCAGCCCGACGAGCAGACCGTTCACCGAGTGTCACTCCCTCGTGCGCCGCGCTGAGGCCCCACCCGGGCCCCGCGCTATCACGCGCAAGCGTGGAGGAAATGCGTTGCGGCAGAGTTAACGCGGCAAAACTTGCCCAGCGGAAAACTCTGCCCGGTGCGGCACGCCGCCGATCAGCGGTCGGGCGAGACGGAGCGGATCGCAGAACTGTCGATCGTGAGCCCGCCGATCGACAGTTTGAGCCCGCTCTCGGCGCGCTCCGCCCCGGTGATCCGCCCGATCACGGTGGTGGGGACAGGCTCCGTGGTCGCGCCGCGCCGGGCCTCGACCCGCACCGTGTAGACCCCGTCGGGCAGCCGGCGGCCGAATCCATCCCTGCCGTCCCAAGTGAACTCGTGCCGGCCGGCCCGCGTCTGCCCGGCCAACTGGGCGACGATGCGGCCCGAGCGGTCGCGGATCGTGACCGTGGTCGCGGTCGAGTCCGCGCGCAGGGAATAGGCGCCGCGTGCCGCCCCGTCCTGCAGGACGACAGCGCTGGCCTCGGCCTCCACCGTCCGCCCGATGAGGGGAGTGAGCGCCGTGAGCTGGCTCGTCTCCTGCAGCCGGATCAGCCGCTCGAGGCTCTGGTTGGCGGCGAGCTGCTGTTCGACCTGGGCGAACATCACGAGCTGCTGCGTGAACTGGTTGGTGTCCAGAGGCGCGGTGGGGTCCTGATTGCGCAACTGGGTGGTGAGCAGCTTCAGGAAGTCCTGGAAGTTCGATGCGATCTGCCGGCGCGAGGCGATCGCTGTCTGCTGCCGCTCCGCCGGGTTCAGGATGGCAGGGACGGGCGTGGTCATGGCGTGAGCTCTCTCATCAGACGGCGATATCGAGCAAAGCGGTTGCAACGGCCCTCGGCCGGGTGTCGGGTGCCGCGGGCGCGAGCCCCGGGCGGGCGGGGCCCCGGTCACCCTCGCGGCCGCCATGGGTGCCGCTCCCTGGGTTGCCGAAGGCAAACGCGAGACTGCGGCCTTCGGACCCGAGCCCGGCGTGGGTCAGGGCGCGGTCGAGCAGGGCGGAGTCGCGCTGCAGCAAGTGCAGGGTTTCCGCCCGCTCGGCGACGATGGTGATGGCGAGGCGTCCTTCGCCAACGCGTTCGACCGCGACCTCGATCCTCCCGAGTTCCTCGGGCGCGAGCGAGAGAGTGAGTCGCGTTGGCCCTTCCTGCCGGGTGACGAGGGAGAGGGTGATCAGAACGGGCACGATCTGCCGCGCCGGTGACACGAGCGGCTGGTCGATCGCAGTTCGGCTCCACGCCGCGGGCGGGAGGGGCGAGGCTGCCGTCGTGCTCCGGCAAGAAGCCGGTTCGGAAGCCGGCGCTTGGGCGGCGGAGGTGGCAGGAGCCTCTGCCGTTGGCCGTCCGGCGGCGTCGCAACGCGGCTCGCCAGAGGGCAGCGCGGCCGAGCGGGCTAGGACCACGTCGCGCTGGGGCGCCCCGCCCGCTCCCTTTTCGTCCGCTGCTGCCCGCCCCGTCGGAGGAAGGGTATCGCCCAGGCCCGTCTCTGACGCGGCCTCGTCGGCTTCGGGCGCGTCGATGCGGTGCGTCGGCTCCGGGCGCCCGGCCATGGTGGTCGGCGGCCGCTGGGTCAGCTGGCTCTCGCGCGTGGCGACGCCCCGCCACGGCACGGCGGCGAGCTGCTCCATCGGCTGGCGCTGCAGCGGCTGGTCAGGCTCGCCCTTGGACGCGGCGGAAGGGGATGCGCCTTCTGTCGCGGTCGGGTTCGTCGGCTTGGCCGTGTCCATCGCCGCCAGCTGCAGAGGAGGCGGTCCCGTCCTGATCGGGTCCGCGGCGGGCTCGCCTGCCACCGAGGGCGAGGGAGCCTCGTCGGCGCCTTCCCGATCCTGCAGCACGGCCTGTCCCGCCACGTGCGGCTGAGGTCGGCCTTCGTCGGTGAAGGCCGCCGGCGGAGGGCAACCCTGCGGACAGGGCGACCCAACCGATGCAGCCCCAACCGCGGCCTCGGCGAGAGCTTGGGCAGCCTGAGGCGGGGCAGAGGTGTTTTCCGCTTGGCGCACGGCGGAGGGCCATTCGGCGTTCGGCGAAACGGGCCCGATGGGCTGCCACACGTCGGTTGCGGCGACCGGCGCTTCGGCCGCCGGGGCTAGGGGACCGGCACCAGGGCCGGGAAGCGCGGGCGCGGCGCCCGCCGTGATGTCGGGGCCGGGAACGGGCAACGATGCTTCAGTCGAAGGGCCTTCGGCCGCCGCCCCGGTCGCGCCCGCTTCCAGGACTGACGAAAGGTGGGAGGCGAAGTCCTCGCCAGCGGCTGCGGCTCCGTCCGCCGACGCCGAGACGGCTTGGCGGGGGAACAGGACGGTCGTTGCAGGATCGACGGACAGCACCATGGCGAACCGGCGATGCGCAAGTTGCGGGCCACCCGGCGCCGGGCGCGATCTGGCGAAAAGACTTGGGCTCTGCGGCGTGTCACCGGCCGCTGTCGGCAAGGCGTGCCGGGAGGGGGCGGCAGGCTTTGCCGCAACCGGGCGGCACGCTGCTCACCCCCCCACCGGGGCTCGCCTTCGCGTTCGGGGGAATGCGACGCTTTTCCGCTGTGGGCACGGCGGTTGCTGCCTTCGCGCCGGACCCGTCCGACGCAGGCAGCGTCGGCGGTGAGCGATGGAGGGGCAGGATGCCGCTGAAGGTTGTTCTGCGGCCGGGCGAGACGATGGTGGTGAACGGTGCGGTGATCGGCGCCGGCGACCGGACGGCGACCATCTTCCTGCACAATCGGGCGCAGTTCCTGCGCGGGCGCGACATGCTGCGGGCCGAGGAGGTGGATGGGCCGGAGCGCGCGCTCTACTACGCGATTCAGTGCTCTTACCTCGGCAGCGACGGGGCGCTCAGCGTCGAGGCCGCGCTCGCGGCGGCGCGCGCCGCCCGGCCCGAGGCGGCGGACGTGCTCGATCGGGTGCGGGCCCTGGTGGCGGAGGGCCGGGCCTACGAGGCGCTTCGGCTCTGCGCCTCGCTGTTCCGCCCGAAGCCCTGACGGGGGCTTACGGGGTCAAGTGCTGCGAGCGAAGCGTGATGCGCCGGCTCAGGCGGGGTCGGTCACGGCGTCGAGGATCAGTGCGCGGTCCGGGCGGTCGAGGTCCAGAGTGAAACGCGCGTGCAGCGTGAGCTTGACCTTCGTCGGATCGGTGGGGTCCTCGGCCGTGGTGATGGCAATCGGGCGGCCGTGGGGCGCGCTGACGATGAGGCGGCGGAACATCGAGGCAGGTGCCAGCAGCGTGGGTTCGCCGCAGGTGGGGAGAGAGACGAGCCTGACCCCGTCGAGGAACGGGGTGCGGGCGAGGATCTCTGCGGACGAATCGCGGGTGTTGAGGCGCGTGGCGATCGCTTCGCCCACGCCGCGATCCCTGGACCAGGACAAGGGCCAGTCGCGGCCCCAGAAGAGGAGCGGCTCGTCGGGTCCGATCTCGCTCCGCCAGGCGATCAGCGCATCGCGCCAGGCTTCGGGGCTCGCGAGGCGAAGGCGGCGTGGGATGCGGTCGTAAATGCGGCGCAAGACCCCTCCCGCGACGACGTCGCGGAACGTTTCGGCCCACCACTCTTCTTCGTTGTCGACCGGGCGTTCGAGCAGGGGCTTGGCGAGTTCCCCGCGCCTGTAGCCCGTGACGGTGAACGTCACGCTCGTCTCTGTCTCGCGAGGTCGTCGTCACCTTTCGACATCGAGGTCGATGTGTGCGAAGAGGGACACCGGCGGGCCGGCCTTCTCCCTGTCGAAGGCGAGCGAGCCGGCAAAGGTCGCGATCGCCTGCAGCCGCTCCGGGTCGAGCGGTGCGGTGCGCTCGGCCTGCTCGTGCCGGCGGCGCAAGCGGCGGGCCAACAGCCGGCAGGTGACACGGACGCGCTGCCGGGCCTTGCGGATCGCGGGCGGATCAGGGCGCGTCGGAGCGAGAGCGTGAAGGAGATCGTCCTCGACTTCGGAGACGGCCTTGGCGACCGCGTCGAGGAACCTGGCAACCCGCTCGTCGGCCTCGCTCGGCGCCTTTAGGCCAATTTGGGTCGGCTCAGTTGGCCAGAGAAACGACAGCGTTCGATCCAGCGCGAGCGCAAGAAGCACAAGCGCAACTTCTCCAGAAGCCTCTTGCAACCTGTTCGAGGTGCTGGCGACAACGTAGACCTGACCGATCACCGGCAGAGGTCGATCTATCTCCCGCATTGTGCGGATGTATTCTTCAATCAACTCGCTGCGCTTCGGATCGCTCGCCAGCACGACGGCAGCGGTGCGCAGGACAGTTCTCGGGGCAGGCAAGACAAGTGCGAACTCATGGACGTTGGCTGCCAGTATTGAGTCGCGGTCCAAAAACTCGCCACGACAAAGTTTACGGAGCAACACTGCAGCGACGGACTTCTGTCCAGCTTGCCGAGCGAACTCGGCGAGCACGACGGCCAACGCGAGGCACATATCCCGGAAGTCGTTGAGCAGAGCGCTTTGGAACACACTCTTGACGGCTTCGGGGCTCCCCAGGTCGAGCTGCAAGCGTTTCATCATTCCCGCGACCGCCGTCCAGTTCTTCTCTGACAGCAGGGCGCGCGAGGGAGCCATGTCGCCGTCGGGATAGTCGTGCAGCCGAACTCTGCTTCCAGTCTTCAGGTAGAGGCTGATCGCTGCAGGAGCCCCGAACAGTAGGTCAAGGACACGGCCTCCTCCACGTGTGTCTCCGATCACGGTCGCCTTGACGACAAACCGTGCGGTCTGCTCGAGATGTTGCTGAAGTGACGGAGCACCGCTGACCAGCAGGTCCCACACCGTGGCAGGATTTGGTGCAACCGCTTGCTCGTCGAGCCAGCGCAGGCGCTGCTCCAGCAAATCCATATAGCGACGATAGAAGGTTCTCCACGCCTCGTCGTACCAGTCAGCCGCCCCGGCGGGCAGTGGCATCGGCTGCTCTGCGACGCCACCGCTTGCGGTGACGATGCCGGCCTCTCGTGCGCCGCGGTCGAAGAGGCGGTAGGCGAGATAGGCGAGCAAGGCGTCGGTATCCTGGAGCTCACGCGGTCCGGCTTTCGGGCCTGCGGCAGCGGCGATGCGCAGCGGAAGCGAGGCGACATGCTCGAACGCCGGCAGGCTCTCCGGCAGTTTCGCGGCGGCGCGTTCGAAAAGCGGGACCAAGGTGGAGGCCCAGACGTCGGCGACGGACCGGAACCAGTTGGCGGCAAGCTCCGTGGCAAGGGAGCGCGTCCGCCCCTCAGCGTCATGGACTGAGGTCAGGCGGAGGAGAAACCCATGCAGCTCCGCGATCCCGTCCAGCCGGTCGCGAAAGGTGGGAAGGTCGTTGCTCTCGAGGTCGTCGAGCGCGTCGGCGACGAGTTCGCGGAGCAGCCGCTCGCCCGTCAGCGTCGCGCGCGCGCGTGTCGCGGGCGCGAAGCGATAAGCGCGTCGGATGATCCACCGCTCGAGCCGGGTCAGTTTCACCGAGGCGGCTGCAAGTGTCAGAACGCCTTCGAGACGGCTGCCAAAGCGGAAGTGCGAGACCCCTTCCAGGCGGACGTCAACGCTGGTGCGCCGCAGCGACTGCGAATGGCGCGGATGACGGCGACGAGGGCCGCGCCTTGAACGTCGACCAGTCGCGCGGGTGAAGTGAACGTGACCGACACACTGTCGGCGCGCCGCTCGCCAAGGTGCTCTTCGATCGTCAGGGGTAACGGTGACTGAAGGAACGGTTTCGCTCCCGCCTCGTCAGCGCGACATTTGAGGAGTTCGGCCGCCAGTGTTGGCGCCGCCTCCTCAGGCGAGGCAACCGAGGCGGCATAAGCAAGCGTGGCCGTCGTTCGCCCGCCTGGGTCAAGCAGTGCCAAGGCCCGCGTGAGGAAAAAGGCCGTTCCAAAGAGGTTCAAAACAAACCAGGCGAGCAGCCACGCCGCTAACACGATCGCAGGCTCATGCCGACCACCAAAAAGAGCGTCTGCAAACAGGAGGAACAGGGACACAAGCAGAGCCAAGGTGAAAGCCGACGCCCCTGTCGTCTCGACCTCCGTGTGGAAGAGCAGGATCTCGACCCGCGCCGAGGTCGAGGCGCGCGAGCCCTGCAACGGCGGGAGAAGGGTGACGGTGAGGGGAAAGATCGAGGGCGAGAAGCGTCACCTGGGCCGCAAGGACACTTTCGAGCGCGTCCGTGAGGGAGCGGATGCAGGCTTCGGGGTCGCTGCCTGCGCACACCGCACTGGCGACCCAGGCTTCGGACCCGATGCATAACGTCACAATGAGTGCGATTAAAGCGCCAAAGACGACACCAACGAGAGCGATGCTCAGAGGGAAACGGCGCCAGCGGCCGAACGCCGCGGGGAGCCAACGGCCTCTCACAAAAGGCCGAACGTCCGGGCGCCGAAGGCGAGATCACGAAGGAGTTCATGGCGCGCCTGGGCGACTGCGCCGCGCCAAGGCAGGAGACCGAGTAGGGCGGAGACAATCGCCCACCAGTATCGGACGCAGCGACACAGCCGCTCCTCGACCGCCACCCAGTCCATCATGCATCCCCAGTCAGGCGGTCGGACACGCTCGGGCGCGCAGGGGCTCCCTCACGCTGCAGCGACGGCCTCAGGCGCAAGTTCCGTCGCCGGCTCGCGCCCCACCGCCTCGGCCAGACGCGCAAGGCGACGCCACACCGCCTCGCCCGCGAACACCCCACCGCCGCGCGCAAGCCTCAGCACCAGCCGCTCCTGGTCGAGCCGCACCGACGTCAAGGCGAGCAACGCCGACGTGCCCCCGCACAGCGTGTACGCGAGCCGCAAGGCCGCCCCCAGCACCTCCGCACGCTTGGCCGACGCGACATCGAGCAGCGCGCGGGCCGGCGCAATCCACGGCGCGAGCGGGTCCGCCTCATACCGCACCGCCAAGGTGAGCGCGAGAAAGGCGCGGGCATGGTGATCGAGCCCGATGCCGGGCTGGCGCAGCAGGCGGAGAAAGGCCTGCTCCGCCTTGTATTCGGGGTGCTCGTGGGCGCCGATGTCGGAGACCCAGCACGCGGTCTCGCGCAGGCGGCGCGCGGCAGCGGTCTCGTCGGGGAAGATCGGCTCCGTCCACCGGATCAGCGCGGGCGGGAGGTCCTCGCTGCGCCCGAAGCGGCGACAGAGGTCGCGTCCCGCCGCGATCACCGGATCCTCCGCTACGACCTCGGGGTCGAGATGGGTGGCGTACCAGCCCTCGCGCAGCCCGTTCGCGCTGAACACGACCCGGCGCGCGCCCGTCGCCCGCAACAGGCGCCGCAGCACCACCGCCGCGAAGGGAAGCGTATCGAGCCGACGGCGCGACACGCCGGGAATGCGCTCCAGCGTCTTGCGCGAGAGGTTGGTGATGACGCCGGTGAGGTCGCGCGCCTCCTCGCGCGAGAGGGTGTAGTGGTGCACGACGGAGAGCGGATAGCCCGTCTGGCCGATATGGATGCGGGCGAGCGCCCGCCACGCGCCGCCCACCAGATAGAGGTCGCGCCCAGCACCTTCGGCGAGCCAAGGAACCTCGCGCAGGACCTCCTCGGCGATGGCGCGCGCCCGCACCACGTCGTTGCCGGAACGGTCGATCAGCCGCAGCGCGCCGAGCGGCAGGGTGGCGGTGCGGACGATGCCGCAATCAAGACGCACAAGCTCGAGGCTGCCGCCGCCGAGATCCCCAAGAATACCATCCGCCTGCGGGATGCCGCAGAGCACCCCGAGCGCGGAGAGCCGCGCCTCCTCCTCGCCCGCAAGCACGCGGATGGGCAGGGCGGGAAAGCGCCTGCGCAGCATCTCGACATAGGCCGGACCGTTCTGCGCGTCGCGCACGGCGGCGGTGGCCAGCACCTCGACCGGGTCGGCCCGCATCGCGGCCGCAACGACGGCATAGCGTTCCAGCACGGTGACGGATTGCGCGATCGCCTCCTCATTGAGCCGACCGGTCATCTGAAGGCCGCGCCCGAGGCCAAGAATCGCCTTCTCGTTGAACACGATCTGCGGATTGCGCGTCAGCCCCTCGAACACGACGAGGCGAACCGAGTTCGAACCGAGATCGATCACGCCGAGCCGCCGAGCGTGGGGCGAGAAGGGAGCGTGCATGGCGGACTTCGCTCAGTCCTCGAGCACGCGGTCGGGGCGGTCGCGGCCGAACACCGAGGGCGGAACGTTCACGGCGGCCGGCCCGTGCAAAGCGCTGCCGCGCCCTGAGAGCGACGGATTGGTCATGAAGTACTCGTGCGCCGACACGGCGCCCTCGCGCGCCTCGCGCCTGCGGTACTCGCCGGTCGGCAGCAAGTCCCAACTCTGCATCTCGTCGCGCAGGTTGACGACCATGATCTGGTCGAGGATCTGCGCATGCACGGTCTCGTTGAAGATCGGCACCATGACCTCGACCCGCCAGTCCATGTTGCGCGGCATCCAGTCGGCCGAGGAGATGAACACCTTGGCCCGGCGCGAGGGCATCGGCTCGCCGTTGCCGAAGCAGAAGATGCGGCTGTGCTCGAGGAAGCGGCCGACGATCGACTTGACGCGGATGGTCTCGGAAAGGCCGGGAACGCCGGGGCGAAGGCAACAGATGCCGCGGCAGACGATGGCGATCTCCACCCCCGCCTGCGAGGCGCGGTAGAGCGCATCGATCAGCGTCGCATCGACCAGGCTGTTCATCTTCAGCCAGATCGTGCCGGGCCGGCCCGCGCGCACATGGGCGATCTCCTCCTCGATCAGGGCGAGAAGGCGCGGGCGCAGCGTCTCCGGCGCGAAGGCGATCGCGTCCATCCTCTCCGGCCGTGCGTAGCCGGTCATGAAGTTGAACAGCCGTGCCGCGTCGCGCGTGAGGTCCGGGTCGCAGGTGAAGAAGCTCAGGTCCGTGTACACGCGGGCGGTGTAAGGGTGATAGTTGCCCGTCCCATAGTGCACGTAGGAGCGGAGCGCGCCGCCCTCGCGACGCACCACAAGGCTCACCTTGGCGTGGATCTTGAGCTCCACGAAGCCGTACACGACCTGCACGCCCGCCGCTTCCATCTCGCGCGCCCAGCGGATGTTCTGCTCCTCGTCGAAGCGCGCCTTGAGCTCGACCATCGCGGTGACCGACTTGCCGGACTCGGCCGCCTCGATCAGCGCGCGCACGATCGGGCTGTCGCGGCTCGTGCGGTAGAGAGTCTGCTTGATCGCGACCACGTTCGGGTCCCGCGCCGCCTGGCGAAGGAACTGCACCACCACGTCGAAGGATTCGTAGGGGTGGTGGACGACGATGTCCTTGTGCCGGATGGCGGCGAAGCAATCGCCCCCGAAATCCCGGATGCGTTCGGGAAACCGGGCGGTGAACGGCCGGAACAGGAGGTCGGGGCGATCATCGACGATGATCTGCTTCACGTCGCCGATGCCGAGGATGCCGTCGATGACGAAGAGTTCCGCCTTCGGTGCGTCGAGCTCGTCGGCGACGAACTCGAGCAGGTCGGGCGGCATGTCGCGGTCCACCTTGAGCCGGATCACCCGCCCGCGGCGGCGTCGCTTCAGCGCAGTCTCGTAGGAACGGACGAGGTCCTCGGCCTCCTCCTCGAACTCGACGTCGGAGTCGCGGATGATGCGGAACATGCCGCGCCCGGCCACGGCGAAACCGGGGAAGAGCCGCTCGAGGAAGAGGCCGATCACGTCCTCGACGATCAGGAAACGGATCGCCTCCCGGTCGGGCAGGCGGACGAAGCGGTCGACCTGCGGCGGGATCGGCAGGAGCGCGCGCATCACCGTGCCGTCGTCCCCGCGCGCGAGTTTCAGCACCATCACCAGCGCGAGGGAGGGAATGAAGGGGAAGGGATGGGCAGGGTCGATGGCGAGCGGCGTGAGTACCGGGAAAATCCGCTCCATGAACCACTGCTCGAGCCACGCGCGATCTTCCGCGGACAGCTCCGCAGGCTCGATCACGGCAAGGCCCTGCTCGCGCAGAAGACCCCGCAACTGCCGCCAGACGCGCTGCTGTTCTGCCATCAGCGCCTGGGCGCGGGTGTGGATGGCGGCGAGCTGCTGGCCGGGGGTGAGCCCGTCCTGGCTCACCACGTTGAGCCCCGCTGCCGCCTGGCCGACAAGGCCCGCCACACGGACGGAGTAGAATTCGTCCAGGTTGGTGGCCGAGATCGAGACGAAGCGGACGCGCTCGAGCAGCGGGTGCCGCGGGTTGTCGGCCTCCTCCAGCACGCGCGCGTTGAAGGCGAGCCAAGAGAGTTCGCGGTTGATGAACCGCGCGGGGTCGTCCCTGCCGATCGGGGCCACCGGGATCGGTTCCGACACCCGCTCCGAGGCCCGTTCGCGCCGTTTGCTCATCCCGTCTTCCTTCGCCTTGGGGGACGCCGGACGCCGCATCCGCTCTCCCTCCCACGACCGCGGGCCACGGGACAAGGGGCCGTGCGCACCGGGGCGGACCCCGCTACTCGTGCGCGAGGGCGGCGAGGACGCGCGCGGCCTGGGCGCGGCCGACCCGGCGTCCCTGCGCGACCGCCATTTCGTCCAGCCGACGGGCCGTTTCGGCGATCGCCGCGAAGCTGCGGGGAAGGCGGGCGGCGAGATAGCGGACCAGGGCGGGATCGCAAACGAGCTGCCGGTCCGCGAGCTGCTTGGCAAGGACGGCCGCGAGCAGGGCCTCGTCCGGCACGCCGAGGGTGGCGACGGCCGAGGCGACGAGGCGCGAGCGCAAGTCGGACAAGGCAAGCGGCCAGAGGGGCGGGGCCGTGCGCGCGGTGAGCAGCACCGTGCCGCCCTGTTCGGCGACGAGGTTGAGCAGGTGCAGAAGCGCCCGTTCGCGCACCTCGTCGCTTGCAGCCTGATCGGCATCCTCCACCAGCGCATGCCGGGCTGACCCGAGACGCTGCGGCACCTCGGCGATGCCGAATGCGGTGGTGGGAACCGGGACCGCGCTGCTGCGCTCGCGCCAGATCGCGCCGAGATGGCTCTTGCCCGAAGCCTCCGGCCCGACCAGCACCAGCCGTCCCGCCGGCCAGTCCGGCCAGCGGGCAAGCCACAGCTCGGCCTCCAAGGTGGCGGGCCCCGAGACGAAGTCTGCCGCGGCGAAGGAGGGCTCCGCGGGAAAGGCCAGGGCGAGCTGTCTTCCGCTCACGGTCGGCCCTCGTCGCGATAGAGCTCGCTTGCGAGGTAGCGCCTGAGCGAATGGCGCACGATCACCCCGATCGCCGCCGCGATCGGCACCGCGAGCAATACACCGAGGAAGCCGAACACCGCCCCGCCTGCGAACAGGGCGAAAATCACCCACACGGCGTGCAGCTCAACGCGCTCGCCGAGCAGCCGCGGGTAGAGCACGTAGCCCTCGACGACATTGCCGAAAACGAAGATGCCCGCAACGGTCAGCACACCCGACCAGGTCCCGAACTGCGCAGCCGCCATGCCGACACCGACGACGAAGCCCGTCAGCGTACCGACATAGGGGATGAAAGAGAGAATGCCGGCGGTGAGCCCGACGATGAGGCCGAGCTGCAGCCCCGCGGCCGTCAGCGCAGTGGCGTAGAACAGCGCAAGGATCAGGCAGACGAGAGCCTGGCCACGCACCCAGGCCGAGAGGATGCGGTCGATCTCGCCCGCGATCTCGCGCACCGTCGGCGCATAGCGGCGCGGCACCCAGGAGTCGAGGCGCGCAATGATCTTCGGCCAGTCGCGCAGCAGGTAGAAGGCGACAATCGGGGTGACGACGACCAGGGTGAGCACGTTGATCAGCTGCACGCCGCCGCCGACCACGCTGGCGATCGCCCCGGTCAGCCAGCCGATCATGGTGTTGACCTGGTTCAAGGCGAGCTGGCGCAGGCGCTGATCGACGAATTCGGGGCCGAGCGTGTCCTCGAGCCACAGCAGCGACTGCTGGATCAGGTCGCCGAGCAGCCGGATGTATTGCGGGATGAGCGAGATCAGGATCGTGATCTGCGCCAGGATCAGCGGATAGAACAACAGGAGGAAGGCGACGATGGCGGCGAGCAGGGCGACGACGAGCAGGATCGCCGCCAGCCCCCGCGGCACGCGGACCGCTTCCAAGCCGATCGGCGATCGGGTCGAGCAGGTAGGCGATGAGGGCGGCGAGCACAAAGGGGAGCAGGATCGAGGAGACGAGGTGAAGGGCGAACAAAAGTCCCCCGACCGTGCCTAGCGATCAGGAGCAGGCGCTGACGACGCGCCGCGATCTCGGCCGGCGTCTCCATCGTCACACCGCTGAGGCGCCGCCGCCGCGCACCCAGCGTGCGAGATAGGCGGCTCCCGAGGCGAGGGTGCTTGCCGCCACCACCCACACCAGCATGAGCACCACGCTCGCCCCGGGCACGCCGTAGGCCGCGTGCAGCAGCACCGCAGCGGCGAGCACGATCTGGGCGGCGGTGTTGGCCTTGCTGACGAAGAGCGGACGGATGACGACCTCCTGGCCCAGAACATAAAGGGTGAGCACGCCGCCGACGATCAGCACGTCGCGGAACACGACCAGAATGACGAGCCAGGAGGGAAGCGCCCCGATCGCGCCCAGGGTGACGTAGACGCTGACGAGCAGCGCCTTGTCGGCGACCGGGTCAAGCACCGCGCCCACCCGCGAGCGCAGCCCGAACCGCTTGGCGATGAAGCCGTCGATCGCGTCCGACACCCCGGCCGCGACGAACAGCCAGAACGCCCACGCCATCTCGCGTTGCAGGATGAGCCAGACCGCGGCGGGCACGGCGCAGAGCCGAAGCAAGGTGATGAGGTTGGGCGCGGTGATCATCGCCAGCGTCAGTCTGCGGGCCGCTGTCCGGCTTCCGGCAGCGGTGCGAGGCCGAGGCTGCGAACCTCACCGTCGGAGGCGAGCACGAGCCCGGCCCTCGCCAGCGCCGGGGCGGCCCGCTCTGCGCCGCCGAAGACGGTGAGAGCGAGGCGCGCTTCGCCGGCGCCGAGGCTGCGCAGCTCGACACCACCGACGACGGGGAGGGCGGCGAGGCGGCGGCGGAGTTCGGCCCACTCGGCGGGGGTGGCGACGCGGGCCCGCACCTCGATCGTCTCGCCAGGGCCCAGCTCGCGCGCGAACAGCGCCCGCACCGCCTCGGGCCGGAACAGCACGGTCAGGGTGGCGCGGTAGCGCCGCGTGGTGATCTCCTCCTCCGCGACCTCGAAGCCCTCCACGAGGCGGTCGAGGTCGCTCTCGGCAACGCGCCGCAGCCGTGCCGCCGCCTCAGGCGCCTCGCGGGCCAGGAAGCGGTCCCAGGCGGCCCGCCGCCCGTTCGCTTGTGCCGCTGCCCGCGCCGCCACCGCATCTGCTCCCGTCTCGTCCACCACGATGCCGCCGACGCGGAACCCCCACTCGGCCGCCTGCGCCGGCGCGCAGGAGAGCGCGAGCGCGACGAGCGCCCCGATCACCCATGCTCTTGACGACACGCCCCTTCCCCGACAGGACCCCGCAGGGTTTGCGCTGCCTTAGCCGATCGGGGGCGACCATCGCCAGAGCCACCTACCGCGACGCCGGTGTCGACATCGAGGCGGGCGAGGCGCTGGTCGAGCGGATCAGGCCGCTCGCCCGTGCGACCGACCGCCCCGGCACGCTCGGAGCCATCGGCGGCTTCGGGGCCCTGTTCGACCTGCGGGCGGCCGGTTTTGCCGACCCGGTGCTCGTCGCCACCACGGACGGGGTGGGAACGAAGCTCAAGGTCGCGATCGAGACCGGACAGCACGCGGGGGTCGGGATCGACCTGGTCGCCATGTGCGTCAACGACCTCGTGGTCCAGGGCGCAGAGCCGCTCTTCTTCCTCGACTACTTCGCCACTGCCCGCCTATCCGTCGATCACGCCGCCTCCGTCATCGCCGGCATCGCCGAGGGTTGCCGGATCGCCGGCTGCGCCCTGGTGGGGGGCGAGACGGCGGAAATGCCGGGGATGTACGCCGCCGGCGACTACGACCTTGCCGGCTTCGCGGTCGGGGCCGCCGAGCGCGACCATCTGTTGCCCCGCGGCGACATCGCCCCTGGTGACGCCGTGCTCGGGCTGGCCTCTTCGGGTGTGCATGCGAACGGCTTCTCGCTCGTGCGCCGCATCGTCGCCGAGGCGGGACTTGCTTGGTCCTCGCCCTGCCCTTGGGATGGTGAGGCGACGGTCGGCGAGGCGCTGCTCGCACCGACCCGGATCTATGTCAGGGCCCTTCTTGCCGCGCACCGGCAGGGGCTGGTCAAGGCCGCCGCCCACATCACCGGCGGCGGCTTGCCCGGAAACCTGCCGCGGGTCCTGCCTGAGGGGGTGGTCGCCGCGATCGATGCAGGCTCCTGGTCCCTCCCGCCGGTGTTCGCCTGGCTCGCGCGCGCGGGCGGGGTGGCCGCGGAGGAGATGCTTCGCGTCTTCAACTGCGGCATCGGAATGGCGCTGGTGGTTGCGCCCGGCGCGGTCGAGCGGGCGACAGCGGTCCTCGCCGCGGCGGGCGAGCGGGTGTTTCGCATCGGCACTCTCGTCTCCGGGTCGGGGCCGGCGCGGGTCGAAGTCGCGCTGCCCCACGGTTGGCTGTCGTGAAGACGAAGGTTGCGGTGCTGATCTCCGGGCGCGGCAGCAACCTGCGCGCCCTGCTCGAGGCCTCGGCCGATCCGGCCTTTCCGGCCGAGATCGCGCTTGTCGTCTCGAACGAACCCGCGGCCGGCGGGCTCGCCATCGCGCGGACGGCCGGGGTCCCGACGGTGGTGATCGACCATCGCCCGTTCCGGCGCGACCGCGCGGCGCACGAGGCGGCGATCCAGGGCGCGCTGCACGGGGCCGGGGTGGAGGTCGTCTGCCTCGCCGGCTGGATGCGCCTGCTCACGCCTTATCTGGTCGGGCTGTGGCGCGGGCGGATGCTGAACATCCATCCGAGCCTCCTGCCGGCCTTCCCTGGGCTGGATACGCATGCCCGGGCCCTCGCCGCCGGGGCTCAGGCTCCACGGCTGCACCGTCCATCTCGTCACCGAGGCGATGGACGACGGCCCGATCCTCGCCCAGGCGGCGGTGCCCGTGCTGCCGGGCGACAGCGTGGAAAGCCTCGCCGCCCGCGTGCTCGCCGCCGAACACCGTCTCTACCCGACCGCGCTCGCGGCCTTCCTCGGCGTCACCACCAGCCCAGCCTCGCCCGAGTCCGTGCTGTTCAACCCCTTGCCGCTCGCGGCACGCTCCGCCTAAGGAAGGGGGTGGGCAGCACGGGGAGGGCGACCATGGCGGGAACCGTTGGAGCGACGCGGATGGACGATCCGAAGCTCGACGAATTCCTCCGCACACGCGAGGAGATGTATCGCGGCTTCAACCGGGCGGTCGTCTGGACGGTCGGCTCGGTCGCGGCGCTGCTTGTTCTGCTCGCGCTCTTCCTGCTCTAGGGCGGTTTCCGCACGGGCGGGCACCGCCCAGGTCATTCGCTTCGAGAATCGTCACGCGCACGGCCGGGTCGGGCCCTGTGCGGCCCAAGTCACCTGCCTCGGGTCGAGCGACAGAGGGCGGCCCGTCCCGGGCCGCCCCTGCCACGCCTAGCCGACGATCTCGATCTCCGCGAAGAAGAAGGCGATCTCGCGCGCAGCGTTTTCGACGCTATCGGAGCCGTGCACCGAGTTCGCCTCGATGCTCTCGGCGAACAGCGCGCGGATGGTGCCGGGCGCGGCCTTCGCCGGGTCGGTCGCCCCCATCAGCTCGCGGTTCCTCGCCACGGCGTTCTCCCCTTCCAGCACCTGCACGACGACAGGGCCCGAACACATGAAGTCGACGAGGCTCGCGTAGAACGGCCGTTCGGCATGCACCTTGTAGAATTCCCTCGCCTGCGCCCGGCTCAGCCATATCCGCTTCTGCGCCACGATGCGCAGGCCGTTCTCCTCGAAGACGGCGTTGATCTTGCCGGTGAGGTTGCGCCTCGTCGCGTCGGGCTTGATGATGCTGAGGGTGCGTTCGACGGCCATGCGGCCTCTCTCCGTCTGGATGGGTGGACGATGGTGCGGTGCGGCCGCGGTCTAGGCGAGTTGCGGCCGCGAGGGAACCCCCGCCGGGGGCAGGCGAGCGCTGCCGGCGTCTGCGAGGTCTCGCGGTGACGGTTCTCGCCATCGAGGGCGCGGTTCTCCGCATCGCCGGCAGGACCCTGCTCGACGGGGCCGACCTCGCCTTGGCCGCGGGGCGCAAGATCGGCCTTGTCGGCCGCAACGGTGCGGGCAAATCCAGCTTGCTGCGCGCCATCATGGGCGAGGTTCCGCTCGATAGCGGAACGATCCGGCTCGCCCGCGGCATCCGCCTCGCCGCCGTCGCTCAGACCGCGCCTTCCGGAGAGGCGAGCCTGATCGACACGGTGCTCGCGGCGGATCGGGAGCGCACGCGCCTGCTCGCCGAGGCGGAACGGGCGCCTCCCGAACAGCTCGCGGAGTTGCACGAGCGGCTTCGTGCGATCGGGGCGGAGGCGGCGCCCGCGCGTGCTGCCGCCATCCTCTCCGGGCTCGGCTTCGATGCGGAGGCGCAGCGGCGGCCGCTTTCCTCCTTCTCTGGCGGCTGGCGCATGCGCGTCGCACTCGCCTCTGCCCTCTTCCTCGCCCCCGATCTCCTCCTTCTCGACGAGCCGACGAACCATCTCGACCTCGAGGCGACGCTGTGGCTCGAGGGGTGGCTTGCGCGGTTTGCCGGTGCGGCGATCGTCGTCAGCCACGACCGCGGCCTGCTCGACCGCGCGGTCGATGCGATCGCCCATCTCGATCGCGGGCGGATCCTCATGTACCCGGGCGGTTTCTCCGCCTTCCTCCGCCAACGCGAGGAGCGCGCTGCGCGCGAGGCTGCGCTTGCCGAGCGGGTGGCGCGGGAACGCGCCCGCCTGCAGGCCTTCGTCGACCGCTTCCGCGCCAAGGCGAGCAAGGCCCGTCAGGCGCAATCGCGGCTGAAGGCGATCGCGCGCCTGCCCGCGATCGAGGCGATCGTCGAGGACAGGCCGACGCGCTTCGCCTTCCCCGCCCCTGCGCCGCTCGCTCCACCCCTTGTCGCGCTGGAGCGCGTCGCGGTCGGCTACGAGGGGCAGCCCGTTTTGCGCGAGGTGAGCCTCCGCCTCGATGCCGACGACCGCGTCGCTCTCTTGGGCCGCAACGGCAACGGCAAGTCGACTTTGGCGAAGCTCCTGGCGGGCCGGCTCGCCCCTCTCTCTGGAAGCGTCTTTCGGACGCCGCGCCTCGCGGTCGGCTTCTTCGCCCAGAACCAGGAGGAGGAGCTGGTCGCGACCGAGACGCCGATCGACCACGTGGCCCGGGCGATGCCGCGCGCGTCGCCCGCAGAGGTGCGGGCGCAGCTTGCTCGTTTCGGACTCGATGCGGACCGCGCGGACACACCCGTCGCCGCGCTCTCGGGCGGGGAGAAGGCGCGGCTTCTGCTTGCCCTTGCCACGCGGCACGCCCCCCAGCTGCTCATCCTCGACGAGCCGACCAACCATCTCGATCTCGATGCGCGCGAGGCGCTGATCCGCGCGCTTGCCGAGTACGAGGGCGCGGTGGTGCTGATCACCCACGACCCGCATGTCGTCGAGGCGGTCGCCGATCGCCTGCTCATGGTGGCGGAGGGCACCGTGCGGCCGTTCGCGGGCGACCTCGACGAGTACCGCGCCCTCGTCGTGGAAGCGGAACGGACCGCCTCCGCCCGGGCCGAGGCCGGGCCGAACCCAGCCGAGGGGCGACGGCAGAGGGCGCAGGCGCGCGCCGCGGCGGCCCCGTTGCGCAGGCGGGTCGCCGCGCTCGAGGCCGAGATCGCGCGCCTTTCCGCCGAAGCCTCGCGTCTCGAGGCCACGCTCGCCGACCCTTCTCTCTACGCCGAAGGCGGCGACGCGGCGCGGATCGCGGCGCACTCGGCGCGGCTTGCAGAGGTGAGGCGCGCGCTCGCCGCCGCCGAGGAGGCGTGGCTCACCGCGTCGGAGGCGCTGGAGGCGGCCACCGCGCGAGCATGAGCCGCGCGAGGCGGTCGAATTCGGCCACACTCAGCGTCTCCGCCCGACGATCCCCCGCGATGCCCGCCTCGGCGAGGAGCGCGTCCGCCTCGCCGAGCGGCCTGAGAGCGGCGCGCAGCATCTTGCGCCGCTGTCCGAAGGCCGTCGCGGTCAGCCTTTCCATCGCCGCGAACAGGGCGCGACCGGGTTGATGCGGACGGGGAACGAGCCGGACGAGCGCCGAGGCGACCTTCGGCGGCGGCGTGAAGGCGCGGGGCGGCAGGCGCAGCGCGATGCGCGGCTCGGCCACCCATTGCGCGAGCACGGCAAGGCGGCCGTAGCCAGACGAACTCGGACCCGCCACGATCCGCTCCGCCACCTCGGCCTGGAACATCAGGGTGAGACTTCGAACGCGGCGATGTCGCGCAGCCAGCCGACCAGCAGCGGAGTCGCGATGTTATAGGGGAGGTTGGAGACGATCGCGCGCGGCGGCGGGGCGAGAGCGGTCACGTCGATGCCGAGCGCGTCGCCCTCCAGCACGCGGAGTCGGCCCCCGCTCTCCGCCACAAGCTCGGCGAGTGCCGCGAGAAAGCGCGCATCGCGCTCGATTGCGGTCAAGCTCGCCACACCGGCATCGAGCAGCGCTCGCGTCAGCCCGCCCGGGCCGGGCCCGATCTCGATCACGTGCCGCCCGGCAAGCGGACTTGCCTCGCGCGCGATCCGCGCGAGCAAGGCAGGGTCGAGCAGGAAGTGCTGGCCGAGGGACTTGCGGGCGGCGAGCCCGTGTTCGGCGATGACCTCGCGCAGGGGGCGGCGAGCGCTCACGCCGCGCGGGCAAGCCGACGTCGCGCGGCGATCTCGGCGGCGAGCCGGAGCGCGGCGATCAGGCTTGCGGGGTCAGCCTCGCCCCGGCCAGCGATGTCATAGGCGGTGCCGTGGTCCGGGCTCGTGCGCACGATGGGCAGCCCCAGGGTGACGTTGACGGTGCGCGAGAAGTCGAGGGTCTTCACCGGGATCAGCGCCTGGTCGTGGTACATGCAGAGGGCGGCGTCGTAGGCTTGGCGCGCGCGCTCATGGAACAGGCTGTCGGCGGCGTGCGGCCCGCTGACGGCAAGCCCCATCGCGCGCAGGGACGCGATGGCGGGGCGAATGACCTGCTCCTCCTCCTCCCCGATGGTGCCGCTTTCGCCCGCGTGCGGATTGAGGCCCGCGACCGCAAGCCGCGGGCGGGCGACGCCGAAGTCGGCGGCCAGCGCGGCGGCGGTGATGCGCGCCGTGCTGACGATCCGCTCCGCCGTCAAGGCGCGCGGCACCTCTGCGAGCGGGATGTGCACGGTCACCGGCACGACGCGGAGCGTGGGCGAGGCGAGCATCATCACGGGCTCGCCCCCGCCCGCGAGTTCGGCGAGCCAGCTCGTGTGCCCGGCGTGGGGGAGCCCGGCCTCGAAGAGCGTGGTCTTGGCGATCGGGTTCGTCACGACGGCAGCGACCTCGCCCGAGAGCGCGAGGGCGACCGCGCGGCGGATCGCGGCGAGGATGGCGGACCCGTGCGCCGGATCGGGCCGGCCGGGGCGCGCCGGCGCGGCAAGCGGCTCGGGCAGGACGGGCAAGGCGCGCGGAAAGAGCGCCGCCGCCTCGGCGACCGAGGCCACCGCGCGGATCGGCACCTCCGGCCGCAGGGCTGCGGCGAGGGCGGCGAGGCGGTCGGGGTCGTCGATCGCGACGAAGGCCGGTCCCTCGCGCCGAAGCGCCTGCCAGGCGTCGAGAGCGAGTTCGCCGCCGATGCCTGCCGGGTCGCCCATGGTCAGGGCAAGCACGGTCATGAGCGGAACTCGATGTCGGCGCGGCGGCGCAAATCGCGCATCATCTGCCGCGACAGCAGATCGACCCGCTCGCGCAGGATGGCCTCGGCCACCGCCTCGGGGGTCGGGATGGCGAGGTTCTCCTGGCGGCGATTGCAGACCATGAACAGCACGATGCCGTCGGGGGCGATCAACGGCTCGCTGGGACGGCCCGGCGAAAGCCCCGACAGGACACGCTGCAGCTCCGCCGGTTGCTGGTCGAGCCGGATGTCACCGGGCGGCACGGTCAAGCGCGCACCCACGCCCTGTGCGGCGCGCTCGAAGGCCTCGCAGCTGCGCGCCGTGTCCGAGATGCGGCGCGCGGTCTCCAGCATGCGGATCTGCTGCGGGGTCGGTGCCCGGGGGTCGAGGAGCGTCTCGAAGGGAAGGAAGGCTTGGCGGATCGTGAGCAGGGTGGCGATGTCGCGCCCGACCTCGCGGCGCGCGCGCAGGGTCACCACCGTGTAGCCGCCGGCGGTGCGAATCGGCAGGGAGACGGCGCCGGGCGGCATCTGGCGGAGCACCGCCTCCACCTCCGGCTCGAGGCGGCCGAGGCGAACCCAGCCGAGATCGCCCCCCTCCTCTGCCGACTGCGCCTGGCTGAACTGGGCCGCGACGGCGGCGAAGGGCGCGCCGCGGCGAAGCTGGTCGATGAGCTCGGCGGCCGTCCGTTCCGCCTCGCGCTCCTGCGAGGGGTCGTCGACGGCGATGAAGATCTCGGAGACCAGGAACTCCGGCTGGCCGGTCGCCGCCTCGATCTCGCGGATCCGCTCGCGTATCTGCTCGGGGTCGATCTCGGCCTGGGCGCCGAGCTCCGCCCGTACGAGCTTCGCCCAGGCGATGGTGGCGCGGAGCTGCCCGTAGAGCGCGCGAATGTCGATGCCCTGTCGGGCGAGGGTGGTGCGCAATCCTCCCTCGGGCAGACGGTTCTGGCGCTCGAGCCGCGCGATCGCGGTCGCGACTTCGGCATCCGTGACGGGGATGCGCCGCCGCTGCGCCTCCTGCAGGCGAAGCCGCTCATCCACAAGCAGGCGCCGCACCTGCGGCGTGATCCGCTCCAGCACGTCGGAAGTGAGCGGCAAGCCGGCAGCGGCGGCGAACAGCCGCCGTCGCGATTCCACGTCGAAGGTGGTGATGATGTCGCCGTTCACCACCGCCACGATGCCGGCCGTTTGCGCCAGGGCGGGCGGCGGTGCCGTCAGCAGCGTCAGGGCGACGATGAGGTGTCGGGCCAACCGTCCCATGCGGGCCTGCTTAGGCGGGTGCGGCCGCGGCGGCAACGGCCTCGGCCGTTCATAGGGCAGAGAAGCCGAATTCACCCACCGTCTTGAAGATGATGGTGAACAGCAGGTCGGTGCCCGCCCCTTCGCTGAAGCCAGTTACGCCGTCGCGCAGCGTGGTGAAGCGCCGCAGATAGGTGAGAGAGAAGACGAAGCATTCGTCCTCGTAGCGGAGCCCGCCGAAGGAGGCGACCATCTGTTCGCGCGCGAGGTCCCGGCGCGCGCCGAAGAAGCCCGACCAGTGGGTGGCGATTCGGCCGCCCACCGTGCCGGCGATCTCGCGTCGCGGTATGGGTTGCAGGCTCTCGGGCTGGGCCGGGGCCGTGAGATAGGAGAGGGTGACGTAGCGCCCGAACCCTGAGAGCGTGGTGGAGACGTCGGCGAGTTCGGTCGAAAGCCGCTCGCGATCGAGCCGGGTGCGGTACGACAGGCTGAGGTTCTGCGAAGGGACAACCGTCAGTCGGGCGACATAGTCGGACCGCCTGCCTTCGAGGCCGGAGCCGGCGGGATAGAGATCGTCCGCCGCAGCGCGGAAGGCCTGGCCGAACAGGCCCTCCACGCTCGGCCCCCCCGGCAGATACCAAGCGCCGCGCAGCCCCGCATTCAGCCTCGCCCCGCCGTCGAGCCGGTCGCGCCCCGGAAAGCGGTTGAAGCCGAAGAGGGACGCGTCGGTGAATTCGAGATCCACACTGTCCTCGTTCGGGATGCGCGGATTGCGCCCGCGGTTCGGGCCGACCACCCCCTGCACGATCGGCTCGACGAGCTGGCTTCCCCAAGCGCCGCCCGGGCGGAGCCAGGGCCAGCGCCAAGTGAGCGCGATCTGCGGCTGCACGCGGCCGTCCTCCCCGGTCAGTCCGCCGGGCACCGGGGTGCTCTGCGGGTCGCCACGCACCGCATAACCGATCAGGTCGAGATTGCCCTCGAGCGTCCACACCTGCCCGACGGAGTCCTGCCAGGGCAGACGGTAGTTCAGGCGCGAGGCGATGCGCTGCGTGTCCGTGCCCTGCCGACGCGCGGCGACGAATACCCCGGCATCGGCCGCCCAAACGCCGCCCAAGCGATCGGGTTCGGTCCGGAACTCGGCGAACAGCCGCGGCAGCACGATGGGGGTGCGGCGGTCATCGTCCTCCGAACCGAGACCCTGGAAGAAGAACGCATCCGCCCGCAGGTAGGCGCTTTGCGAGAACCCCTCGAGGAATGGGGTCGAGACAAGCACCGGCTGGTTGTTGAGCGAGCCGATGCGGTAGCGCCGCAGATAGGTGTTGTCGGACGAGCGTTGCAGGTCGAGCCCCGTGCGGAAAGTGTCGTTGACGGTCAATCGCACGGTGCCGAAGACGTGGCCGCGCCAGCGGTCGTCGCGGGTGTCGCGCGCCCCACTCCCCTGCAGGGTGACGAGCCCCGCGTTGAAGCGCTGGCGGTATTCGCCGAACAGAGCGGGGCCGCGCTTGCCCGTGATCAGCGGCGCCAGGGTCGCGTCCGCGGAGGGCGAGATCACCCAGTAGTAGGGTTGGCGGAAATAGGGGCCGAGGTAGCTGGAACGGCCGAACTGGGGAACGAGGAAGCCCGACTTCCGGCGCACGGCGGGGTCGGCATGCCAGAAATAGGGCACGTAGAGCACCGGCACGCCGCCGACCTGCAGGGTGGTGTCGAAATACTCGACGATCTTGTCCTCTTCGTCGTGCACGACCCGATTGGCGCGGATTTGCCACAGGGGGGGCCGCAGCGGATCGCGCGGGCAGGCCTCGCAGGTCGTGTAGACCGCGCGGCGCATGTCGGTGAACCGCCCTTCGGACCGCACCGCAGCGGGCGCGGCGAGCCGGCCCCCCTCGGCGAGGAGGGCGCGCAGCTCCCGGATGACGCCCTCCCGCAGGTCCTCGGTGAGTTCGGCTTCCTCGGCGAACAGGACCTGTCCGTCCGGCTCCATCAGGACGACGTCGCCACGGGCGGCGGCGCGGCCGGTGCGCCGCTGGAACGTGATCTCGCGGGCGCGCAGGATGCGCTCGCCCTGCCAAGCCTCCACTCCCCCGCGGGCGATCACCAGGTCCTGCCGCTCATCGTAAAGAACCTCGCCGGCAGTGAAGATCACCGGCTGGCGGTCCGCTTCGGTGAGCCGCCGCGGTTGGGCGAGCGAGGCGTCCGCGGCGAGCAGGACGGCGAGGGCGACCGCCCCGCCTCCGAATGCCGAGCCGGCACACTTATCCGTCCTCGAGGTGAAGGAGCAGGGACACAGCGAGCATCAACCCGACGAGGGTGGGGGTCCAGGCAGCGACCACGACCGGCACTGCCCCGCCGATGCCGAATTCCCCCACCACCTTGGTGAGGACGAACAGGGTGAACCCCGCGGCCAGGCCGGAGCCGACCAGGACCGCCGCCCCGCCGCGACGCGCAGGGCGCATCGCGAAACCGGCCGCGACCAGCGCCATGGTCGCCGCGAGCACCGGCAGAGCGAGCAGCATGTTGAACCGCAGGCGATGGCGCTGGGCGGGGAAGCCGGACTCTTCGAGCAGGCGTGCAAACGCCGGCAGGTCCCAGAAGGAGAGCGTGTCGGGGGGCCCAAGACCCTCCTGCAGGCGCTCGAGCGTGAGGTCGGTCGGCAGCACGAGCGTCGGCACCGGGGCCGCAAGGCGATCGTTTGCGAGCACGGAGGCGCTTTCCAGCCGCCATTGGCCCGGTTCCAGGATGGCGCGCTCCGCCTCGATGCGCCCGAGCGGCCGGTCGTCCGGGCCGAGGCGGAACACCGAGACGCGCTCGAGCACCAGCCGCTCGCCCGAAGCCTGCACCCGCGCCCCGTGCACGATCGCACTGCCCTGCGGGACCAGGCCATTGTCCCGCTGCTTCAGCCAGAGCCCGCCCCCGGCAAGGCCGAGAGAGCCGCTGCCCCCGCGCAGGAGCGTGGCGTCGAGCCGGTCGGCGCGAGCGAACAGGGCGGCCGCCACCGGGCTCACCGCCGTGATCGCGACGACGCCGAGGGCGAAGCCTGCGAGGACGGGGAGGGCGAGGAATTGCCAAGCCGAGAGACCGGCGGCGCGCGCGACGATCAGTTCCGAACTCCGCGTCAGGCGCCAGAAGGCGAGAAGCCCGCCGATCAGCACGCCGAAGGGCAGGATCTCGATGGCGAGGAACGGCAGTTTCAGGGCCGTGATCTCGGCCAGCCGGGCGAACGGGACCTCCGTCCGCCCGGCGGCGCGGCGGCTGAGCTCGATCACGTCGAGGAGGGCGACGACGGCAAGAAGGGTCACGAGCACGGCGAGAGTCGAGACGCAGGAACACCCGTCCGACGTAGAGGGGAAGCACGCGCGGCAAGCGCATCTCGCCGCCCTCAGCCCCTCGCCGCCGTCTCCGCCGGGCGGCGGCCCTGCCACGGCATCACGAGCCAAAGCAGCGCGACAAGGCCCGGCAGGAGGGCATGCAGCCAGATCATCGGCAGGAGCGCCAAGTGCCGCGCGGCGAGGTTGCCAAGCGCCACGCCGGACGCGATCAGGCCGGCGCCAACCAGCACGGCTGCGAGAAGTCGCCTCGTCTTGCCGAGACGGCTGAAGTCACCGCCGAGCAGAAAGGCGAGGGCGACGAGGACGAGGGAGACGGAGACGAAGGGGCCGCTCAGCCTCTGGTGCGCCTCGACCATGAAGCGGCGGCGGTCGCGCTCGCTGATCTTGATCGGCCGAGATCGGGGAACAGGAGTTCGCCCATCGTCCTCTCCCGCGGCTCGCGGTAGCGCGCCTCCTCGCGCGCGGCGGGGGTGGCGACGGTGATCGTGTTCTCGCGGAAGCTCAGCGTGCGCACGGTTCCGCTGCGGGAATCGAGTTCCTGGCGCGAGCCGTTGACGAGCACGACCCGCGGCGCGCCGCCGTCCACCGCGAACCAGGCGCGCTCGGCGAAGACGGTGGCCGGGGCGCGGGGATCGCGCGCGTCGTGCAGGAGGATGCCGCGGAACGAGCCGTCGGCGTCGCGCCCGCGGACGAAGACCGTGACCCCGTCGCCGAGGGTCGAGAACACGCCCTCCTGCAGCAGCACCGCCGCCATGCGGTGCCGGATGTCGAACTGGTATTCGCGGAAGGTGCGGTAGGTCTCGGGCACCACCCAGAGATTCATCGTCCAGCCGATGGCAGCGACCAGGGCGGCGACGATCAGCGCCGGGCGGGCCAGGGCAAGCGGTCCGAGGCCGGCGCCCCGCATCACCACGAGCTCGCGGTCGTTCTCCAGGCGGTGATAGACAGCGAGCACGACGATGAAGGTGGTCACCGGCAACACGACCGCGATGAAGTTCGGCAGCATGTAGAGCGTGAGTTCGAGGAACACGCCGAGCGAGAGCCCCCGGTTCAGCACGAGGTCGAGGAAGCGCAGGCTCTGGGTGAGCCACACGAGGAGGCCGAGCCCGAAGGTGACGGCAACGAGGCCGAGGACGAGCTGGCGCAGGACGTAGCGCGTCAGACGGCGCATTCGGGGACCGCTGGCCCGGGCGGTCACGCCAGGACCTTGCCGGGGTTGAACAGCCCCTGCGGATCGAGCGCGCGCTTGATCCGGCGCATCACCTCGAGTTCGGGGCCCATCCGCCACTCCGCCAGGGTGGCGGCCTTCAGCCGGCCGATGCCGTGTTCGGCGGCGAAACTGCCGCCAAGCCGCCGCACCACGGCGTTCACGGCGCCGACGATCTCGTCCCAGCGCGCGAGGAAGGCCTCGTCGGCCATGCCGACCGGGCGGGAGAAGTTGAGGTGGATGTTGCCGTCGCCGAGGTGGCCGAAGGCGCAGGGGCGGACATCGGGAACCAAGGCGCGCACCGCCTGCGAGCCTTCGCGCAACAGGTCGGGGATGCGCGAGATCGGCACCGAGACGTCGTTCTTCACCGAGGCCCCCTCGCGCTTCTGCGCCTCGGCGTGCTCCTCGCGCAGGCGCCACAGCGCGCGGCGCTGCGCTTCGCTCTCGGCGAGGGTCGCATCGCGCACCACGCCCTGCTCGATCGCCTCGGCCAACACCGTCTCGAGCGTGGCGCGCAGCCCGGCGTCGGCCGCGGGCGAGGAGAGCTCGATCAGGCAGTAGTGCGGATGGGGCTCGGCAAGCGGGTCCTGCGTGCCCGGGATGTGCTTGAGCACCAGCTCGACCCCGAACCGGTCCATCAGCTCGAAGGCGTTGAGCGACGGTGCGGCGTGGCGTCGGATGCGGCCGAGGAGGTCGAGCGCCGCCTCGACCGACGCGACGCCGGCGAGAGCGACAGCCGTCTCGCGGGTGGCTGGCATCAGCCGCAGCACGGCGCGGGTGACGATGCCGAGCGTCCCTTCCGCGCCGATGAAGAGGTGGCGCAGGCCGTAGCCCGAATTGTCCTTGCGCAACCGCCGCATCAGGTCGAGCACGCTGCCGTCGGCGAGCACCACCTCGAGCCCGAGCACCTGCTCGCGCATGTTCCCGTAGCGCACCGTCGTGTTCCCGCCCGCATTCGTGCCGATCAGCCCGCCGATCTGCGCCGTGCCTTCGGAGGAGAGGGAGAGTGGGAAGAGGCACCCTGCCGCCGCTGCCGCCTTCTGCACCTCGGCGAGCACCGCGCCCGCCTCCACCTCCATCGTCAGATCCACCGGATCGATGGCGAGAATGCGGTTCATCCGCGCCACCGACAGGATCACCTCGTCGCCGCGACCGAGCGGCGTGGAACCGCCGACGAGCGAGGTGTTGCCGGCCTGCGGCACGATCTTCAGCCCGGCTTCGGCGCAGATGCGCACGGCGGCGGCGCACTCCGCGGTGGAGGCGGGACGGAGCACCGCAAGCGCGGTGCCTGGGAACAGGCCGCGCCAGTCGGCGGCGAAGGGAGCGACCTCGCGGGGTTCGACCAGCAGGCCGCGCGAGCCGAGCACAGCGAACAGGCGGTCGCGCACAGCCTGCGGCAGCGTGGCGGCTGGGGTGGCGGTATCCGGCATGGGGCGAGGCTTGCGCCGGGCGCGGGTGCGGGTCAACCGCCGTCCGGGGACAGCGGGCCGCGCGGGGCCGCCGCCCGGCGCAGGCGGTCGACAATGGCAAGGCCAAGACCGTGCGGGGGGATCGGCATCACGGCGATCCGGCTCAGCCCCCGCCGCTGCGCCTCGGCGTCGAGCGCGCGCAGCGCCGAATAGAGCCTTGCCGCGGCTTCTGTCAGATCGCCCACGGGCGAGAGGTTGATCGCGACCGCCGCGGGCGGAGGCGAGGGGCCGAAGGCGAGCAGCGCCTCGTCCGGGGCAACCGCCGTCGCCTCCAGGCGAAGGGGGCTGCGCGGCGCATAGTGGCTGGCGAGACGCCCGGGGCTGCGCGGCGGGTCGTCCCCATCGTCGCCGGCGCGTGCGATCGGACCGATCACGGCTTCGAGCGCCTCCATCGTCACCCCCCCTGGGCGGAGCAGCCGGGGCGTCTTCGCCAGTCAGGTCGAGCACCGTGCTCTCCACCCCGATGGGGCAGGGGCCGCCGTCGAGCACGGCATCGATCCGGCTCGCGAGGTCGTCGAGCACGTGGGCGGCGGTGGTCGGGCTCACATGGCCCGAGCGGTTGGCAGAGGGGGCAGCGACGGGTCGGCCCGCCGCGGCGAGCAGGGCCCGGGCGACGGGGTGAGCGGGAACCCTGAGCGCGACGCTGTCGAGGCCGGCCCTGGCGAGGAGGGAGATGGGGCAGTGGGGGTCGGCAGGCAGGACGAGGGTGAGGGCGCCGGGCCAGAAGGTCTCGGCAAGGGCGCGCGCGCGGGGGTCACTGTGCCCGAGGCGGAAGGCGGTTTCGCCATCAGGAACATGCACGATCAGGGGGTTGAAGCGCGGCCTTGCCTTGGCCTCGAAGATCCGAGCCACGGCATCGATCGTCGGTCGCATCCGCCCCGAGGCCGTAGACGGTTTCGGTCGGGAAGGCGACGAGACCGCCCGCGCGCATCAGCGCGGCCGCCTCGGCGATCCCGGCGGGATCGGCGGGGATGCGCCGGGTCACGGACGGCCGCGGCAGACGAAGTCCGGGTTGACGAAGCCCCGCTTGCCGTAGGCGAGGGGCGCCCCGTCGAGGGTGGTGACGCTTCCGCCCGCTGCCTCGACGATCGCCTGCGGCCCGGCCGTGTCCCACTCCATGGTGCGGCCGAAACGCGGGTAGAGGTCGGCTGAGCCCTCCGCCACCCGACAGAACTTCAGGGCCGATCCCGCATGGATCAGGCGCGCGACGGGAAGCCCTGCCACGAAGCGGGCAAGGCGCGGATCCTCCGCATGGTGGCGCGAGGCGAAGACGGTGAGCCCCTCCTCCGGCGGCGCGCGCGTGGCGATCGGCCGACGCCCCTCTCCGTCTTCCTTCCACGCCCCGTGCCCAACCCGGCCGCAGAAGAGTTCCCCGGAGGCGGGCAGGGCGACCGCGCCGAGCACCGGACGCCCGGCGCGCACGAAGCCGAGGCAGATCGCGAACTCGTCGCCTCCTTGCGCGAACTCCCGCGTGCCGTCGAGCGGGTCGATCAGCCAGTACGCGTCGCCGCGCGGGCCGATCCGGCCCGCGGACACTTCCTCCTCGGCGATGACGGCAACCAGGGGATCCTCGGTGCGGAGGGCGGAGACGATCAACCGTTCGGCCGCTTGGTCGGCCTCGGTCACCGGGCTGAGGTCGCCCTTCGCCGCCACCGTTATCCCCGCCCGGCGGGCGGCAAGGATGACGGCCGACGCCTCGCGGGCGAGCCGGGCGGCGAGCTCCACTCTCTCTTCATCCGTCATCCGCCCCGTGTAGCGTCCGACCGCCGGCCCTGGCAAAGCCCGGGGGCGTTGCTACAGTCGACCGGCCGCTGTCTCACGGGGAGTCGCATGCTCGAGGTCAGTTTCGCCAAGCCCGCCCTGCCGGAAACAGGGGCGCTTGCCCTCCTGGTCGGCGAGGACGAGCCGCCTTCCGGGCTGCGCGCCGCCGCGGACGACGCCACGGGCGGGGCGATTGCGCGCGCCCTTGCCGCTGCGGGCTTCAAGGCGAAGAAGAACGAGTGCGTCACCATCCTGGCGCCCGGTGCCGGGCTGTCGCGCGTCGTGGTGGTGGGGCTGGGCAAGCGGGCCGAGGCAGGCGGCCGCGCCACCGAGGAGGCCGCCGGCACCGCGGCGGCCGCTCTCGCCCAGGAAGCCGCCGCTGTGCTCGACCCAGGCCCCGTCCCGCCGCCCCAGGCCGCCGAGGCGGCGATGGGCGCGGTGCTGCGCGCTTGGCGCTTCGACCGCTACCGCACCAAGGAGAAGCCGGAGGACAAGCCGAAATTCGCGCGGCTGACCGTCGCGCACGACGAGCCCGCCAAGGCGCGCGCCGCCTGGAGCTCACTCAAGGCCGTCGCCGAGGGGGTGTTCTTCACCCGCGAGGTGGTGACCGAGCCGGCGAACGTGCTCACCCCGGCCGCCTTCGCCGAACGCTGCCAAAGCCTCTCTCGGCTCGGGCTCGAGGTCGAGGTGCTGGGCCCGAAGGAGATGAAGAAGCTCGGCTTCGGCGCCTTCCTCGGCGTCGCCCAGGGCAGCGCGAACGAGCCGCGGCTTGTGGTCCTGCACTGGCGCGGCGCGACGGGCAGCGAAGGCAAGGCCGCGAAGGGCAAAGGGAAGGCAAAAGGCAACGGGTCGAAGCCGCTCGCCTTCATCGGCAAGGGTATCACCTTCGACACCGGCGGCGTGTCCCTCAAGCCCGCCCAGGGGATGGAGGACATGAAGTGGGACATGGCCGGTGCGGGCGCGGTGGCGGGGCTGATGGCGGCTCTCGCCGGGCGCAAGGCGAAGGTGGATGCGGTGGGCCTGTTGGGGCTTGCCGAGAACATGCCCTCCGGAACCGCCCAGCGCCCGGGCGACGTCGTCACCACCGCCTCGGGCCAGACGGTGGAGGTCTTGAACACGGATGCCGAGGGCCGGCTCGTGCTCGCCGACGTCCTCTGGTACTGCCAGGACCGCTTCGACCCCCGCTTCATGATCGATCTCGCCACCCTGACGGGGGCGATCGTGATCAGCCTCGGCCACGAGCACGCGGGCCTGTTCTCGAACGATGAGGATCTTGCCCAGAAGCTGATCGCGGCGGGCCAAGCCACCGGGGAGCTCTTGTGGCGCATGCCGCTCGCCGAAGCCTACGACAAGATGCTGAAGTCCGACATCGCCGACATGAAGAACATCGGCGGCCGTCCCGGCGGGGCGATCACCGCCGCGCAGTTCCTGCAGCGCTTCGTCAACGGCAAGGCCTGGGCGCATCTCGACATCGCCGGCACCGCCTGGGCGTCCAAGGACAAGCCCTGCGTGCCGAAGGGAGCGACCGCGTTCGGCGTGCGGCTTTTGGATCGGCTCGTCGCCGAGCATTTCGAGCAGGGCTGAGGGGGCAGGCCCCGCCTCCGTCGGGCCGATGCTGTCGGTCCGTTTCCGCAGGCGCGACCGCCACCCGAAGGCGTCTTTCGCCCGTCTGCTGACGGCGGCGGAGGCGGCGGCCGACCCTGTCGCGCGGGCGATCGGCTTCGCGGGCAGGGCGGACGAGGTCGCCTCCGGGCGCGACGCATCCGGGCGTCTCGTCGTCCTGGCCGGGCTCGGCGCGCGGGCCGACGCCTCGTCCGTGCGGGCGGCGGCGGGACGGGCAGCGGCAGCGGCGATCGCCGGCAAGCGGCTCGTCGTCGAGGCGCGCGGTTTCTCGCCCGAACTCGCCGCCGAGGCCGCCGTCGGTGCCACGCTTCGCGCCTGGCGGTTCGATCGCCTGAAGACGAGGCCGGAGCCGGATGGTCACCCGCCGCGGCTGAAGCACCTCGAGGTGCTGACGGACGCCAAGCGCGACGCAGGGGCGGTGTGGGAGACGCTTTCCGCAGGGGTCGCAGGCGCTCTTTTCGCGCGCGATCTCGTCTCCGAACCGGCGAATCGGCTGACGCCGACGGTGTTCGCCGCGCGGCTGCGCGGGCTCGCCGAGGAAGGGATCGAGGTCGAGATCCGCGACCGCGAGTGGCTCGCCCGGCGCGGCTTCGGCGCCCTCCTCGGCGTTGCGCGCGGCTCGGCCAATCCGCCCTGCCTTGCCGTGCTGCGCTGGAAGGGCACGATCGACCGCGCGCCGGTCGCCTTCGTCGGCAAGGGCGTGACGTTCGACACCGGCGGGGTGGATCTCAAGCCGGCAGAGAGGATGTGGGAGATGCGCGCGGACATGGCCGGGGCGGCGGCGTGCGCCGGCGCGATGCTTGCCCTCGCGCGACGTCGCTCGCCCTGCCCGGCGATCGCGGTCCTGGGTTTGGTTGAGAACATGATCGGAGCGCGAGGCGCAACGACCCGCCGACGTGGTGCGCGCCGTTGACGGCACGACGATCGAGGTGATCGACACCGACGCGGAAGGCCGCCTCGTCCTTGCGGACTGTCTCGCCTGGACACGCATAGCCTATGCTCCGTTGGCGATGATCGATCTCGCCACACTGACCGGCTCGATCGTGGTCGCGCTCGGCAACCATCGCGCGGGGATGTTCGCTTCCGACGCTGCGCTGGCCGCCCATCTCGCCGCTGCCGGCGAGGCGGTGGACGAGCCCCTCTGGCCGATGCCGCTCGACGAGGCCTACGCCGAGGCGCTGAAGAGCGACATCGCCGACCTCAAGAACTGCGTGGCGGAACGCCTCCAGCCCGACGCTTGCCACGCCGCGATCTTCCTCAAGCGTTTCGCCGGCGACATTCCCTGGGCGCATCTCGACATCGCGGGAGTCGATCTGCGGGCGGAGGACGGTGACCTTGGCCCCGCCGGGGCGACGGGGTTCGGCGTTCGGCTCCTCGATCGGCTGGTCGCCTTGCGCTTCGAGGATCCGGACGCATGAGGGCTGAGGGATGGCCGAGATCGGCTTCTATCATCTCACCCGCACCGCGCTCGAGGTTGCGCTGCCGAAACTGCTCGGCCGCGTGCTCGCCTCGGGCGGGCGGGCGGTGGTGAAGGCGGCGAGCCCCGAGCGGATCGCGGCACTCGACACCGCGCTGTGGCTGTCGTCCGATCCGGACTGGCTGCCGCACGGGTCGGCGGCGACGGGGGAAGCCGACCTGCAGCCGATCTGGCTGACCACCGAGGACGAGGCGCCGAACGGGGCGCGCCACCTCTTCCTGGTCGAGGGGGCGGAGAGCGCCATCCTCGACCGTTTCGACCGCGTGTTCGACCTGTTCGACGGCAACGACGAGGCGGCGGTGGCGGCGGCGCGGGAGCGCTGGCGGCGTGCGCGGGCAGCGGGCCACAGCCTCACCTACTGGCGGCAGACCGCGACCGGGTGGGAGCGCGGCGGCTGAGCGCGGGACGCCGTTCCGAAAGCCACTCGGCCGGCGGCGAGCCGGGGGCTTGCGCCCGCAGCTTACGGCCGGGAGAGAGGCTTGCGCATGGAGACCCGGCGGAAGCCCTTCTCCTCCACGCGCTCGGTCTCGGCGTAGCCGAGGCGACGATGGAGCGCGATGGCCTCCGTCATCGCCTCGTTCGTGGAGAGCGTTATGGTATCGTATCCTTCCGCGACCGCGACCCGTTCGGCGAAGTCGAGCAGGAGGCGCCCGACCCCGGTGCCTTGCACCTCGGGCGCGACGGCCACGGTGTCGAGCAGCAGGGTCCCGCCGCAGGGGATCAGCACGACGAGACCGACCACAACACCGTCTCGGACGGCGACATGCAGGCGGCCGGCGGCGATCAGGGCCGCGTGGTCGTCACCCATCGGCCCCGGTTCGCGGCCGATCCGGGAGATCTAGGGCCGGAAGGCGGCGCGAACGATTTCCGTCACCGCGGCGAGGTCCCCGGCTTCGGCCGGGCGGATCAGCGCGGTCTCGGGGCTGCGGCCGATCGGGGAACGGCCGTCAGCCATCGGCGCCCGGCGCGGCGGGAACGACGAGGACGCGGTGGTCGAATTCCTCCGCCTCGCGCAACGCGATGCGCATCACTTCCTCATCCGGGAACGTGATGGTGGAGAGGCGCCTCGCCCGGCAGCCGACCTCGAACCGGGCCTCCCGGAACGGCCACGGGTCGATCTCGAGGCGGTTCGGCTCGGTGCGGAAACGGAGTTGCAGGCGCACGTCGGCGGCTGCAAGCCGCGCCGGCGGGGCGCGCTTCTCGCCTTCTCCGAACGCGCCGCAGGCGACGAGGGAGAGAAGATCGAACAGGAACAGGAGCCGCGCGCGTTCGGCGAGTGCCGCGTCGTCGTGCGCCACCTTGGGCCGAAGCCGCGCCTCGAGGGCGTCCTGTTCGGCGCGGAAGCGGGCGATCGCGGCCCGATCCTCCGCGCTGCGCGCCTCGTCGGGCGTGAGGGCATAGACGGCGCGGCCGTGGCGGGAGATCAAGCAGCGCCACTTCCGCGCCATAGACGGCTTCCGCCGTCGCCACGCCGTCCGACCACAGCGCGGTGTGCAGGGGCCGCGGCAGGGTGAGGAAGTCGTAGGGCCTGCCGGTGGCAGGGTCGCGCAGCGGCGCCCGGTCCAGCGCGTGCCAGCCGATGTCGTGCTGTTCGATGGCGAGGATCAGCGCCTCGTCGAGCCGCGGAACGCCGGTCGAAGCCCCGCCCCAGGCGCGCGCGAACTGCGCCGAGACCCAGGCATGCGCGGGCTGGGCGATGATGATGCCGCCGCCGTCAGCGGTCGGGCGGAGGATCACCCCCGATCACTCCATGCGGATGCCCGTGAGCTCGGCGAGCGCGGTCCAGCGCGCGACCTCCTCGCGCTGGAAGCGTGCGAAGTCGACCGGACCGAGCGGGGCGGCGACGAAGCCCATGCCGGCGAGCCGCTCCTGCATCGCGGCTTCGCCGACGATGGCGACCGCCGCCTCCCCGAGCATCGACACGATCGCCTCCGGCGTGCCGGCCGGCGCCCAGAGCCCGAACCAGGCATCGACGGCAAGCCCCTCCGCCCCGACCTCGTCGAAGGTGGGCACGTCCGGCAAGTCGGGATGGCGGGCGGGAGACCCGATGGCGAGCGCGCGGACGCGCCCTTCGCGCAGGAGACCCATCATCGTCGGCAGGGTGGAGACGTAGTAGTCGACGACGCCCGCGACCGTGTCCTGGGTGGCGGGAGCGGCGCCGCGATAGGGCACGTGGGTCGCTTCCAGTCCGAAACGGCGTGCGACTCCCTCCCCGATGACGTGGCTCGCGCTGCCCACCGAGGAGGAGGCGTAGGTCACCCGCCCCTTCGCCTTCAGCTCCGCGATGTTTCGCGCACCTGACGCCGGCACGATGATTGCGTGCGGCACCGAGGCAAGCCGAGCGACGGGAGCGAAACTGTCGAGAACGTGATAGGGCAGCCCGCGCATCATCGCCTGGTTCGAGGCGTGGGTCTGGTTGTTGCCGAGGGTGAGCGTGTAGCCGTCGGCCGGCGCCTGCGCAGCCGCCACGGTGCCGACGATGCCGCCGCCGCCGGCGCGGTTCTCCACCACCACGGCGGCGTTGAGGCGTGCGGCGAGGCGTTCGGCAAGCGCGCGGGCAAGGAGGTCGGTCGACCCGCCGGGCGGGTAGGCGACGATGATGCGGATCGGGCGCGTGGGATAGGCCGGCCCTTGGGCGCGTGCCGCGACGGGGGCGAGGGCAAAGGCGGCGAGCAAGCTGCGGCGGCTGTGCATGGGCGTTCCTCCTCCGGTCTCGCTTCTCCGCCCGGCGGGCGTGGCGGTCAAGGCAGGGGGCCGACGCCAGGGGAGCGGCGGCCATGCCGCAGGCCATCCATCTTCGCTCAAGAACCCGAAGCGGCAGGCACCGCGCCGGTCCTCGTCAGCACGGAACGGTCCGGCGCTGCAACGATCGCAGAGGTGGCAGAGAGACGTTGGATGGGCTTTCGGAGAGGCGTCCTGCTCCGTTTCGATGGTGCGCCGAGCAAGACCGTGCCGAGCCACATGCGGAGGCGCTTCCGTAAAGCCACGGTGCGACGATGAACGGAAGCCGGCTTGCGGGCGCCCGCAGGCACAGTCGCGACGACGGCCGCGCGCATGCCGCGCCCAAGCTTGCAAGGCTGTGCCGAGAGCGGCTCGGAGGAATGCCTCCTGCCAAGGGGCCCTTGGCGCCGCGCGGTGATCGTGTGCGACGCTGAGCACGTGCCGCCGGCCGACCTCATGAGCCGGCTCGTCGAGGCGGATGAGGGTGCGGGGGGCGGGACGATGCAGGATCGAGGAGGCTTCGCGGTGGTGGGGGAGACTGCGAGGCGGAAGGGCGGCCCGATGTCAGCCTCGCCGTGGTGGCGATGAACGTCTTGCAGGCGATGCTGTCTCGCCGCGAGATCGCGTTGAGGACCGGGAAAGGCGGAAAGATCTGCGCCCGCCTTGCGCCGATCCGTCGGATCGTCTCGCGCCATCCCCCGGCACGGAGCGGGAGGCAGTGCGCCGAAACCCGGCTTTGCCGCGCACGGGTGAGCGCCGGGCGCGGGGCAGCCACTCGCCCGCCACGCCTTGACCCCCGCACTTCGAGGTCCCGATCCTTCGCCCACCTGCAAGGGGGGCTGTGGTGGAGAAGGAGCGGCGCTACCGGATTGCGGTGATCCCCGGCGACGGCATCGGGCGCGAGGTGGTGCCCGAGGGGTTGCGCGTGCTGGAGGCCGCCGGGCGGCGCTTCGGCTTCTCGCTCGCCTGCACGGAGTACGACTGGTCTTGCGACCGCTACCTCAAGACGGGTGCGATGATGCCCGCGGACGGGCTCGACCGCCTGCGCGAAGCGGACGCGATCTTCCTCGGCGCGGTCGGCTGGCCGGGGGTGCCGGACCACGTCTCGCTTTGGGGCCTGCTGATCCCGATCCGGCGAAGCTTTGACCAGTATGTAAATCTGCGCCCGGTGCGGCTTCTGCCCGGCATGAGGAGCCCGCTCGCGGGGCGAGGACCGGCCGACATCGATTTCGTGGTCGTGCGTGAGAACACGGAAGGCGAATACTCCTCGCAGGGTGGGCGGATGTTCGCCGGCACCGAACGGGAATTCGTCATCCAGGAGAGCGTGTTCACCCGCATCGGGGTCGACCGGATCCTGCGCTATGCCTTCGACCTCGCCCGGTCGCGGCCGAAAAAGCACCTCACCAGCGCGACGAAGTCGAACGGGATCACCTTCACGATGCCGTATTGGGACGAGCGTTTCGCCGCGATCGGCCGCGACTACCCGGATGTGCGGCAGGACCAGTATCACATCGACATCCTCTGCGCGCACTTCGTGCTGCACCCGGACTGGTTCGACGTCGTGGTGGGGTCGAACCTGTTCGGGGACATCCTCTCCGATCTCGGGCCGGCGGTGGCGGGCTCGATCGGGGTCGCGCCCTCGGCGAACATCGATCCCCTCCGTCGCTTTCCGTCCATGTTCGAGCCGGTGCATGGGTCCGCCCCCGACATCGCCGGCAAGGGGGTGGCCAACCCGATTGCCCAGATCTGGTCGGGGGCGATGATGCTCGACCATCTCGGCGAGGCGGAGGCGGCCTCCGCCATCCTGCGCGCCATCGAAAGGGTGGTGGCGGAAGGCCCGCGCACGCGCGATCTCGGCGGCCAGGCGGGCACGCGTGACGTGGGCGAGGCGGTCGCCGCCGCGGTTCGTTCCGCCTGACGGCCGACGGTTGAAGGGGGCAGCGCGCCGCCCTACACTGCCCGTAGAAGTTGCGAGCGATTCTCAGTTAGGTCCGGCAGGTCAGAGGGCCGAGGGAAAAGCGGGGGCGGGCAGGCCATGGGGCGTGACTTCAGCCATATCGCGCGGCGCTGCGAGCGGGCCGTGGTTTCGGCGTACCGCGAGCTGCGCGCCCACGGCACGGCCGACCCCGACGCCTTCCGTGCCTGCACCATCCTCTACCGCATCCACCACCCCGAGGCGTCGATGAGCGAAGCCCGCCGTCTGGTCGCCGAGTGGATCGACCACCACGTGGTGCGTGAAAGCAGCGGGCCCACCCGCGGGTGTGCCTGCGACTGAGGGTCGGAGCAGAGGCGGCGCCCGCCGGCGCGGCTGGGGCCTCACCGGATGCGACCGGTCGATCTGCAGGGCCACCGCGGCGCGCGGGGCTTGGCACCCGAGAACACGCTCGCCGGCTTCGCCCGCGCGCTCGCGGTCGGCGTGACCACCCTCGAGATGGACATCGCCGTGACGGCGGACGGCGCGGTCGTGGTCAGCCACGACCCGGTTTTGAACCCGGATCTCACCCGCGGGCCCGACGGGGCTTGGCTGGAGGGACCGGGCCCGGCGATCAGGAGCCTCACCCTCAACGAGCTCCGCCGCTACGACGTCGGCCGGCTCAAGCCCGGCAGCCGCACCGCCGCGCTCTTTCCGGACCAGCTCCCGGCCGACGGCGAGCGCATCCCGACCCTTGCCGAGGTGATCGCGCTGACCAGGGCCGTCGGGGCGGATCAGGTTCGGTTCAATATCGAGACGAAGGTCTTTCCGGACCGCCCCCACCTCACCGTCCCGCCCGAGGAGATGGCGGAGCGCCTCGTCGCCGTCCTCCTCGCGGAGGGGGTCGCGTCGCGAGCGATGGTGCAATCCTTCGACTGGCGCAGCCTGCTGTGGGTCCAGGGCCGCCATCCGACGATCGTGACCTCGTATCTCACCAGTGCGCGCACGCTTGCGCCTCGCGGCAACACCCCCTCACCCTGGCTCGCCGGGTTCGATCCGCGTGCCCATGGGGGGTCGATCCCCCGTCTCGTGCGCGCGGCGGGCGGCTCCGTCTGGTCGCCTGACTACCGCGACCTGACGGCCGAGGCGGTAGACGCGGCGCACGACCTCGGCCTCGCGGTCATCCCCTGGACGGTCAACGAGGCGGCGGAGATGGAGCGTCTCCTGGCGTGGGGGGTGGACGGGTTGATCACCGACTACCCCGATCGCGGCCGGATGGTGCTGCGCCGCAAGGGGATCAGGCTTCCCCCGGCGATCGGCTCAGCCGGCTGACCGTTCAGGCGGGAGATCGTAGAAGTGGGCGGTTGAGGAGAGGCGGTCGAGCAGGGCCTGCATGGCCGGCGCCTCGTAGCCCTTCTCAGCGGTCAGCGCCGTCATCGGGCAGAAGAACTCGTGCGGATGCGGCACGTGTCCCTCGGCGAAAGGCCGGAAGTGCTTGTCCTTGAGACCATAAAGCACCCGCACGTCGCGCACGGGCAGGGTGAGCGGGCCGGTCGGTTCCGACGCGACGACGCCCGTGAGGCGCCAGCGCGGCGTGGGATCCTGGGCCGTGGCCGGTGCGAGCAGCCAGGGGAGGGGGCAGACGGCGAGCAGGGAGTGGGTCGAGGGAGCGAACCGGGCCCGCTTGTCGAGCAGGTTCTGGAAGGATGAGCAGGCTTCGATCGCGACCACGTCGCACCATGGTTCCGCGGGCGTGCCGCCGAACTGCAGCCACATCCCGTCCGGCAGCGTCTTCAGGCGGTCGGTTCCGGGGATCTTGAGGAACGGTGAGACGGGGTCGGTCTTCTCGGCCGGACGGCCGCGCAGGACGCGCGGTGTGCCACTCAGCCGTGTCCAGAGCCCTGGGGGATGCTGGGGCCATTTCCGCAACTGATGACGGACCAGCGCATCCAGGCTCGCGTACCGTTCCATGGGGCTGCCTCCTGGGGGTACATCCCGTGCCTCCAGGCGCAATCTGAATACAACCGTCGGGAAAGTGCAAGCGCCGCCGATCAACCTCTGATAGAAAATTCACGCTGCGCCCCGGCCGATGGCGCGTGTGTCAGCCTGTGAGTCAAAACGGGGAAAACCGTGGCCGCTGGGACCGCTGCTGGCTACGGCGTAGCGTTAGCGACCTGCCTGTCCGTTCTGTGAGTCACGTGAACAAGACGCTCCCGCAACGTAATAATTGACCGAGCAGGGAGCGGGCGTCAAGTCTCTGCAGACGATGCGTCTTGCGCTGAGTCCGCCTCGCGCGGTGGGACGGAACGAACGCTAATTGCCCCAACACGAGAATAGCAAACGTCTTCGACGCCACCGTCGGGAGGTCAGGCCCCCTCAGCCTCGGTCGGCGAGCGGGACCACGTCGCGCCGGGCTGCGCCCGTGTAGACTTGGCGCGGGCGGCCGATGCGCTGCGAGGGGTCTTCGATCATCTCCTTCCACTGGCTGATCCAGCCCACCGTGCGGGCGACTGCGAACAGCGCGGTGAACATGCTGGTCGGCAGGCCCATCGCCTTGAGAATGATGCCGGAATAGAAGTCGACATTCGGATAGAGCTTGCGGCTGATGAAATACTCGTCCGACAGCGCGATCCGCTCGAGCTCCATCGCGATTTCGAGCAGCGGCTCGTGCTTGATGCCGAGGTCCGCCAGGACCTCGTGGCAGGTGCGGGCCATGATCTTCGCGCGCGGGTCGTAGTTCTTGTAGACGCGGTGGCCGAAGCCCATCAGCCGCACGTGGCTGTTCTTGTCCTTCACCTTGGCGATGAAGTCCGGGATTCGGTCGACCGAACCGATCTCAGCCAGCATCTTCAGCACCGCCTCGTTCGCCCCGCCATGCGCCGGCCCCCAGAGCGTGGCGATTCCGGCTGCCACACAAGCGAAAGGATTGGCCCCCGTGGAGCCGGCGAGCCGCACCGTCGACGTGGAAGCGTTCTGCTCGTGATCCGCATGCAGGATCAGGATCCGGTCCATGGCCCGCGCCAGCACGGGGTTGACCACGTAAGGCTCGGTCGGCACCGCATTCAGCATGTAGAGGAAGTTTTCCGCGTAGCTGAGATCGTTGCGCGGATACATGAAGGGCTGCCCGATCGAGTATTTGTACGCCCAGGCGGCGATGGTCGGCAGCTTGGCGATCAGCCTATGCGCCGAGATCTCGCGCTGATGCGGGTCGTTGACGTCGCTCGAATCCGGATAGAACGCGCTCATCGCGCCCACCACGCCGGTCAGCACCGCCATCGGATGCGCGTCGCGGCGGAAGCCGTCGAAGAAGCGACGCAGCTGTTCGTGGATCATGGTGTGGCGCGTGATCGTGCGCGAGAACGCCTCGAACTGCGCCTTCGTCGGCAACTCGCCGTACAGCAGGAGATGCGCCACTTCAAGGAAGGTGCAGCGCTCGGCGAGCTGCTCGATCGGGTAGCCGCGATGCAGCAGGATCCCTTGGTCGCCGTCGATGTAGGTGATCGTGCTCTCGCACGACGCCGTCGACCCGTAGCCCGGGTCGAAAGTGAACATGCCGAGCTCCTGATAGAGGCGGCGGATGTCGATCACCGAGGGGCCGAGCGTGCCCGGGATCACCGGCAGCGTCGCCGAGCGGTTGGTGCCGGAGAGCGTGATCGTCACCGTCTGCGCAGCGGGCGTGGACATCTCGTTCATGGCGGCTCTCCCGAGGCACTGAAGGGCACGGTCTCGCTCCCTTCTCGTTCACGGCCGCGTCAGATTAGGCCGCGCCAGCAGCCGCCGCAATCTGCCGCAGTGCAACATCGCCCTCTGACGACCGCTCAGGGAGGCACGAGCCGCCGATAGAGCGGCTTGAGCAGGAAAGGGCTGAGGAAGAGCGGGAACTGGCAGAGCGCGAAGAACGCGAGGATGTCGAAGCCGGTCTCGGGCGGCAGCACGGCGAGGTAGAGCGCCATGTTGCGGTTGCCCGACAACAGCCCGGTCGCCAACGCGATCTTCCGCCCGAATGGCAGGAAGGCGGCTGCGGTCGCCGCGTTCAGCCCGTAATTGCCGGCGAAGGCGAGGACGAGGGCCCCCAGCATGAAGCCGGGTCGGGCCAGAAACCCGGCGAGGATCCCATCCATCACCCCGACACCGTAGAGCGCGACGAGCAGCACCGCCGCCCCGTCGATCGCCCGGCCCCAGGGGGCAAGGCGCTCCTCCCCGGCGATCCGCCGGATGGCAAGGCTCAGCAGCAGCGGCAGGCCGACGACGAGAGCAAGACGCGCCGACAGCCCGCCCACCGTCAGCGGCAGGGCGACACCGAGCAGGCCCAAGGCGAGGGGCGGTGCGGTGAACGGCACCACCAAAGTGGACAGGACGGAGGCGACGAGAGAGAGCTGCGGGTCGAGCCCGACGAGGCGGGCGAAGGCGGGGGCCGAGGTGGCGGCGCAGCCCGTCGCCATGATGACCAAGGCCTCTGCCAGGGGGCCGTCGAACTGCGCTAGCCGCACGAGGCTCCAGGCGAGCAGAGGGGCTCCGACCATCAGCCAGGCGACAAGCCACAGCACGAGCCTGGGGCGGCGCAGGTAGCCGAACACGGCGGCGAAATCGACGCGGAGCAGCACCAGGGTCATCAGCCCCACCACGGTCGGGGTGATGATGAAGCGCATCGCCCGCGCAAGCGGCGGGGCGAACAGGCCGAGGAAGATCGAGACCGCAAGCAGGGCGGAGCCGTGCCAGGCACAGGCCTCGAGGAGTCGTCGGAGTAGCAAGCGGGGTCGGGCCTTTGCGGTCCAGGGCCCCTGTTCTATATGCGCGCCGATGCCCACGCTACCCGCCCTCGTTGCGGCGCTGCTCCTCGCCGGCGCCGCACCCGCCTTCGCGTCCTGTTCCGATCCCGCGGCGCCGGGGGTGGACTGGCGACGCTGCCTGCTCGATCGCCGCGACTTCACCGGCGCCGACCTCAGCCGGGCCGTGCTGCGCGACGCCTCGCTGCACCGCGCCGAGCTTCCCGGAGCGAAGCTCGTCGAGGTGGACGGCTCGGATGCCCGCTTCGTCTCGGCCAATCTGCGCGAGGCCGACCTCTCGCGCGCCGTCTTCCGCAGCGCTGATTTCACGCGCGCCGACCTGCGTGGCGCGATCTTGCGCGAGGCCGACCTCCGCCGCGCCCGCTTCTTCCGTGCCGATCTGCGCGGGGCCGACCTGACCGGAGCAAACCTCGCCGGAGTCGACCTCAACGGGGCGGAACTCGGCGGGGCGCGCTGGGTGGACGGAACGCGCACCTGCGCCGAAGGCTCGGTCGGGGTCTGCCAGTAACGCGCCCGTCTCTGTCGCTCGCCGCCGTCTCGCGGCACACTGCGGCCATGACCGCCCCCGCGGCCGTCCCCGACGCCTACGACTACCTCGCCCGCCTCAATCCGGAACAGCGCGAGGCGGTGGAGACTCTGGACGGGCCCCTGCTCGTGCTCGCAGGAGCGGGCACCGGCAAGACGAGGGTTCTCACCACGCGCTTCGCCCATCTCCTGCTCACCGGCCGCGCCGCCCCCGGCCAGGTGCTTGCCGTCACCTTCACCAACAAGGCCGCACGCGAGATGCGCGAACGCATCGCCGCGCTGATCGGCCGCCCCGTCGAGGGACTCTGGCTCGGCACCTTCCACGCTCTCTGCGCACGCCTCCTCCGCCGCCACGCCGAACGGATCGGCCTCACGCCGTCCTTCACCATCCTCGACACCGACGACCAGCTGCGCCTTCTCAAGCAGGTGATGGAGGCGGAGAAGGCGGATAGCAAGCGCTGCCCGCCGGCCCAGCTGATGGCCGAAATCCAGCGCTGGAAGGACCGCGGCCTCGTTCCCGACGCCGTCTCGGCGGAGGACGATCGGGGCCTCGCCGACGGGCGCGCGCGTGCCCTCTACGCCGCCTACCAGGCGCGGCTGAAGGCCCTGAACGCGGTCGATTTCGGCGACCTGATGCTGCACGTCGTCGAACTGTTGCGCCGCGATCCCGAGGTGCTCGACGAGGCGCATCGCCGCTTCCGCTGGATCATGGTCGACGAGTACCAGGACACCAACCTGGTGCAGTACCTGTGGCTCAGGCTGCTCGCGCAGCGGCACCGCAACATCTGCTGCGTCGGCGACGACGACCAGTCCATCTACTCCTGGCGGGGGGCGGAGATCGAGAACATCCTCCGCTTCGAGCGCGACTTCCCCGGCGCGAAGGTGGTGCGGCTCGAGCGCAACTACCGCTCCACCGCACCGATCCTCGCTGCGGCCTCGGCCCTCATCACCCGCAACGAGGGCCGGCTCGGCAAGACGCTCCGCCCCGCTGCGCAGGGCTCGGAGGCGGGCGAGCCGGTCGAGGTGCACGCGCTCTGGGACTCGGAAGAGGAAGCGCGCCTGGTCGGCGCGCGCATCGAGGCGCTGCGGGCGGAAGGGCACGCGCTGGCCGAGATCGCGATCCTCGTCCGCGCAGGCTTCCAGACGCGGGCCTTCGAGGAACGGCTGATCGTGCTCGGCGTTCCCTATCGCATTGTCGGCGGGCTGCGCTTCTACGAACGCCAGGAGATCCGCGACGCGCTCGCCTACATGCGCCTCCTCGTCCAGCCGGCGGATGACCTTGCCTTCGAGCGCATCGTCAACGTGCCGAAACGGGGCCTGGGCGAGGCCGCGCTGCGCGCAATCCACGAGCGCGCGCGCGCAGCACAGGTTCCCCTCCTGCGCGCAGCGGCCGAGCTTGCCCGCTCGGACATTCTGAAGGGCAAGGCGCGCGCCGCCCTCGGCCAGCTTGTTTCCGATCTCGACCGCTGGCGCGCCATGCTTTCGCGCGAGGGGCACGCTGCGACGGTCGCCGCCATGCTCGACGAGTTCGGGTTATACCGAGATGTGGCGGAAGGACACCGCGCCCGACGCGCCGGGAAGGCTCGACAACCTGCGCGAACTGGTGCGCGCGCTCGCCGAGTTCGAGACGCTGGAGGGGTTTCTTGAACATGTCGCTCTGGTGACCGAGAACGACGAAGCGGCCGAGGGCGATCGGGTGAACCTGATGACCCTGCATGCCGCGAAGGGACTCGAGTTCGACACCGTGTTCCTGCCCGGCTGGGAGGAGGGGCTGTTCCCGAACCAGCGCGCGCTCGACGACGGCGGGGCGAAAGCGCTGGAGGAGGAGCGGCGTCTTGCCTATGTCGGGCTCACGCGCGCGCGGCGGCGTGCGATCATTTCCTGGGTGGCGAACCGGCGCATCTACAATGCGTGGCAAGCCGCCATCCCGTCGCGCTTCCTCGACGAGCTGCCCGAGGCGGACGTGCGGCGCACGTTCACGCCTCTGGTCGCGCAGCGCCGCTTCGATGCTGCCTCGTCGGTGTTTCCTGCCGTCGCCATCGGCGGGCCCGGGCGCGGGCGTGTCGTCGAGGTGGGAGCGTGGGAGGTGGCGGAACGCCCGCCCTCGGCAGACCGTTACGAACCGGGCGACCGCGTCTTCCACGACAAGTTCGGCTACGGAACGGTGCGCGCGGTGGAGGACGATCGCCTCGACGTCGAATTCGGCACCGGGGTGAAGCGCGTGCTCGATCGCTTCGTCCGCCGCGCATGAGAGGGATCCTCCGCCTCTCCGTCTCGGTGCCGGAAGCGGCCGTGCCCCCCTTCGTCGCCGCCTTCGAGAGCGTGTGCGAGAGCGTGGAGTTCGTGCGCGAGGACGAGAGCTGCGCGCGCTGGACCGTGTCAGGGCTGATGCGCTCGCCGTCGCGGCGGGCCGACCTCGAGGCGGCCCTCGCCTTGGCCGCCGCCGCCGCCGGCATCGCGCCGCCGGCCGTCGCCGAGGGCGAGGTCGAGGCGGAGGGGTGGCTCGCGCGCAGCCTCGCCTCCTTTCCCCCCCTCCCGATCGGGCGGCGTTTTCTCATTCGGGGCAGGCACGACGCGCACGTGACCGTCGCCGGCCGGCTTGCCCTCACCATCGACGCCGGTCTTGCCTTCGGCTCCGGCGAGCACGCCACGACGCGGGGCTGCCTGCTTGCGCTCGAGCGTCTGCCGCGCCCGCGCGGGCCGATCGCCGACATCGGCACGGGGTCGGGAGTGCTGGCGCTCGCCGCGGCGAAGCTGTGGCACGTGCGCGCGGTCGGAGTCGAGCTCGAGCCGTGGGCGGCGCGCACGGCGGCGGAGAACGCGAAGGCGAACGGCCTTGCGCGCCGCGTGCGGATCGTGCGCGGCGACGGCTGGCGCGCGCCCGCTGTCCGCCGTGCCGCGCCCTACGCGGCTGCCTTCGCCAACATCCTCGCGCGCCCGCTCTGCGCCATGGCGCGGGACGCCGCACGGCGGCTTGCGCGGGGCGGGCGGCTCGTGCTCTCGGGCTTCCATCCGAACCAGGCGCGGATGGTTCTCGCCGCGTACCGACGGAGGGGCTTCATCCTCGCCCGTCGTTTCGATATCGATACATGGACGACGCTCCTCCTCCGCAAAGGCTGAGGGCGGCGCCGGTGTCGACGCCGCCCGCGCGCGTCGTGCGGGGAGAGACCGCCGTGTCAGGCCGCACGCGCGGCCGCGACGTTGCTGTTCGCCGGCTCCGGGGTCGCCACCCCTTCCCGCCCCGCAGGACCGGGCGGCGGGGTTGCGACATCGGGGTCGAACACCCGGGCAAGATCGCCGCGCGTCAGCCCGATGTCGGCGAGCTCGCGGTCGGTCATCGCGTTGAGCTGGTTGTAGAGCGCGCGGCGCCGAGGATAGGTGAGGAGGACCACCACCGCCTTGCGCGCCATGGTCCACAGCCACCGCGCGGCAGAGGCGATGGCGCGGGCGATCGCCTCGTCGCGGGCACGGATGGCGGCCAGCCGGATCTCCTCAACCTCCATCGCCCGGCGCGACGGCGAGAGGGACGGGAAGATCTCGATCGCTTCCCTCGGTGTGCGGGCATCCATCGTTCAGCATCCTTGCTCGTTGGGCGGGCTGCTCTCGGCTCGCGGGCCCTGCCGCCGGGCCGCATCCCGCCTCTTCGCAGCTGCAAAATAGTCGTTCCTCGGCTACGGGAAATGCGAGAACATTCCCGGTCCGCCATGCGATGAGCGCATGACCAAGCAGGGAGGTATGTCATTCTCTTGACGCAGAAGAGCCCGCTCGACGCCCTCCGCAGCGTGCTGGCCGAACGCGGCCTCGCGGGCTTCATCCTTCCTCGCGCCGACGAGCATCTCGGGGAATACCTCCCGGCGAGCGCGGAACGGCTGCGCTGGCTCACGGGCTTCACAGGCTCTGCGGGGCTTGTCGTCGTGTTGCGCGATCGCGCTGCCCTCTTCACCGACGGCCGCTACCAGACGCAGGCGCGCGCCGAACTTGACCTTGCCCGGTTCGAACTCCGCCATCTGATCGAGGAGCCGCCCGAGACTTGGCTCGCCGAGTCCGTCCGCCCCGGCGACGCGATCGGCTTCGACCCGTGGCTGCATTCCGTCGAGGGGACCGAACGGCTTCGCCGCGCGGTCGAGAAGGCCGGCGGGCAGCTGGTGGCCGTCGAGCCGAACCCGATCGATCCGCTGTGGACGGATCGCCCCGCCCCTCCTGCCGCACCGGTGAGGGCGCATCCTGCGCAGTTCTCAGGCGAGGAGGCGGCGGCGAAGCGGGCGCGGATTGCTGCCGCGATAGCCGCCCAGGGCGCGAAGGCCGCCGTGCTGACGGCGCCCGACAGCATCGCTTGGCTCTTCAACATCCGCTCGGACGACGTTCCCTTCACTCCCGTGCCGCTCGCCTACGCGCTCCTCGAGGCGAACGCGCGCGCCACCCTCTTCCTCGACCCCGCCCGCATCGATCCGGCATGCCGGGCGCATCTCGGCAAAGAGGTCACGGTCGAGCATCGCGCCGCGTTCGTCCCCGCGCTCGAACGGCTGGGCGCGGAGCGGGCCACGGTGCTGCTCGATCCGCGCACCACCCCCGCCTGTGTCGCGCAGCGCCTCGAGGCGGCGGGAGCGAGGATCCTTGCCGACCAGGACCCGGTGGCCCTGCCCAAGGCGTGCAAGAACAGCGTCGAACAGGCCGGAGCGCGTGCCGCACACCGACGCGACGCCGTGGCGCTCGTCCGCTTCCTCGCTTGGCTCGACCGCACGGCAACCAGCGAGAGGGTGAGCGAACTCGAAGCGGCGAGGCGGCTTCTCGCCTTCCGCGCGGATGGCGAGCGTTTCCGCGGCGAGAGCTTCCCTGCCATCAGTGCGGCGGGGCCGAACGGGGCGATCATCCACTACCGGGTCAGCGAGGCGACGAACCGCGTGCTGGCTGCAGGCGATCTCTACCTGATCGACAGCGGCGGGCAGTATCTCGACGGCACGACGGACGTCACGCGCACCGTGCTGATCGGCGAGCCAGGCGTGGAGATCGCCGAACAGCGCGACCGCTACACGCGGGTGCTGAAGGGCCTGATCGCGATCGCGACGCTGCGCTGGCCGAAAGGGATCGCCGGGCCGCATCTCGAGGCCTTCGCCCGCCGCGCGCTGTGGGAGGCGGGGCTCGACTACGACCATGGCACCGGCCACGGGGTCGGGTCGTATCTCGGCGTGCACGAGGGCCCGACGGGGCTCTCCCGCACCGCTCGCCCGATCCCGCTCGCCCCGGGCATGATCCTCTCCGACGAACCGGGCTTCTACCTGCCCGGCCGGTGGGGAATCAGGCTCGAAAACCTGGTGATGGTCCGCGAAGAGGCGATCGAAGGCGCGATCAGGCCGTTCCTCGCCTTCGAGACCCTCACCCTCGCGCCCTTCGACCGTCGCCTGATCGAACCCGACGTTGCTGACGGAGGCCGAACGATCCTGGCTCGATGCCTACCATGCGCGCGTTTGCGCCGAGATCGGGCCCGAACTCGATCGGCTCGATCGCGTCTGGCTGGAAAAGGCCTGCGCCCCGCTGTGAGGCTTAGGCGTCGGGCACGCCGGCCGCAGCGAGCACGCGCGCAAGCAGGCGTTTCGTCATCGGCACCTTCGGGTTGAGCGCCTGCCGCAGGGCCAGCATGCGCTGCGCCTGCGCAAGCCGCCCCGTGCGCAGAAGGGCGGCGATCAGGATCTGCTCGAACAGGTCGCGCTGGGCGTGGCTGCCGCCGATCTCGTGCATCCGCGGCAGCACGGGCGAGAGGTCGCGCACGCAGGCCTCGTGATCGCCGCGCGCGAAGGCGGCGAGCGCCCGGGCGGCGGGCCAAGCGACCTCGGCCCAGGCGGTGCGCGTCGCCTCGTGCGCGGAGGCGGCACGGTCAGCGATGCCGGCAAGCACCGCCTCGGCCTCCGGGTGCCCTGCGCGGGCGAGGCCGAGCACGAGGTGGAGGTCGATGAAGGGCTCGACATGGCGCTGTTCCGGTGTCGCGAGATGGAGCGCGAGGCGCTGCCAGCGGTCGCCGACCTCCACCCCATTGCAGTTCAAGCCGGACCAGCAACGACACCGCCCCCGCCTGGATCTGCCCCCAGGAGGGCGCGAGCGCGAAGACGCGCGTGTCATAGAGCGCGAGTGCCTCGTCCGCGCGGTCGCGGTCGAGCAGGAACAACGTCTGATGCCACCAGTTGTGGGTGACGACGAACGGGTTGCGGCCCTCCCAGGTGTCGGCGACCTCGGCGAGGAAGGCGATCCCCTCCTCGGCGCGGTCCTGCGCGAGCAGCACATGGGCGAGCGCGTGGTGCGCCCAGGGCTCGTCGCGACGGAGCTCGATCGCGCGGCGGGCTGCGCGCTCCGCCTCCTCCAGGCGATGGCACTCCTCGTAGCCGAAGGCGAGCATGCCGTGCGCCCAGGGCACGCCATCGTTGGCCGCGGCCGCCAGCAGCGGCAGGCGAAGCAAGGACGGCGCGTCGCCGCGGTTGAGCGCGTGGTACTGGCCGAGCTTGACCGCCACGAGGTCGCGCGGAAACCGCGCCGCGCTCTCGGCGCAGAGCGCGAGCGCGGTCGCGGTATCGCCCTCGTGCCAGGCGCGGATCGATCCCGTCGCGATCCGTTCGCGCTCGGTCGCGCAGGCAGCTTCCGCGCGTTCGAGGAAGCGAACTGCGCGCGCATGCCCCTTGCGCGTCTCGGTGAGCAGCCAGAGCGCGGCCGCCCAGGCTTGCGCGAGAGCGCATGAGGGGTCGGCTTCGGCGGCCTCGACGATGCGACCGATCCCCGCGCCGTAGCCGAGGAAGTCCTCGGCGAAGGCATCGAGCGCCGGCATCGAGCACGCCTCCCCGCTCGCCGCATAGCCGGTTGCGTCGCAGTGCATCCTCCCCCTCCTCCCCGTCAGTCGAGTCCGGCGAGCTTGCGCCACTCGGCTTCCGTCAGCATGCGCACGCCGAGCGCCTTCGCCTTCTCCGCCTTCGATCCTGCCTCCTCGCCGACGATGACGAGGTCGGTCTTCTTCGAGACGGTGTCCGTGACCTTGGCTCCAAGCGCCTCGGCGCGGGCCTTCGCCTCCGCCCGCGTCATGGTGGCGAGGGCGCCGGTGAAGACGACGGTCTTGCCGGCGAGCGCCCCCCCGGCCGCCGGCGAAGTGACCGGCTCGATCGTCACCTCGCGCGCGAGGGCCTCCAGCACCTCGAGGTTGTGCGGCTCGTCGAAGAAGTCGGCCAATTCCTGGGCGATCGCGGGCCCGATGCCGACGATCGCCTCGAGTTCGGCGCGCGCCTCGCTCGCGGGATCGCGCGCTGCGAGCATGGCACGTCGCCAGGCGTCGAACGTCCCGTAGTGGCGCGCGAGCAGACGCGCATTCGCCTCGCCGATGCGGCGGATGCCAAGCGCATAGATGAAGCGATCGAGCGGGATCCGCCGGCGGGCCTCGATCGCGCGGACGAGATTGCGCGCCGAGACCGCGCCGAAGCCCTCGCGGCCGGCGATCTCGTCCTCGCGGTCGGGCAGCCGGAACAGGTCGACGGGGCTGGTGAGCCACCCGTCGGCGTGGAAGGCCTCGATCGTCTTCTCGCCCAGGCCCTCGATGTCGAAGGCCGAGCGCGAGACGAAGTGCTTCAGCCGCTCGACGACCTGGGCTGGGCAGGTGAGGCCGCCGGTGCAGCGGCGCACCGCTTCGCCGGCGGGGCGCACAGCGTGGCTGCCGCAGACGGGGCAGCGGTCCGGGAACACGAAAGGCTTCGCGTCGGGCGGACGTTTCTCCGGCACCACGCCCAGGATCTGCGGGATGACGTCGCCCGCGCGCTGCACGATCACCGTGTCGCCGACCCGGATGTCCTTGCGCGCGATCTCGTCCTCGTTGTGCAGCGTGGCGTGGCGGACGATGACGCCGCCCACGTTCACCGGCTCCATCACCGCCCGCGGGGTGAGCGCCCCGGTCCGGCCGACCTGGATCTCGATCGCGACCAGCCTGGTCGTCGCCTTCTCGGCCGGAAATTTCCAGGCCACCGCCCAGCGCGGGGCACGGCCGACGAAACCGAGGCGATCCTGCCAGTCGAGGCGATCGACCTTGTAGACGACCCCGTCGATGTCGTAGGGCAGGGAGGAGCGGGACAGCCCGATTTCCCTCTGGAACGATCCGGCTTCGGTCCAGTCTGCGAGCGCACGGGACAGGGGATTGACCGGGAAGCCCCAGGCCCTGAGCCGCTCGAGCAAGCCGCGGTGGGTGTCGGCGATCGGTTCCGAACACTCGCCGAGGCCGTAGGCGAAGAGCGCAAGCGGGCGCGAGGCGGTCACCGCCGGGTCCTTCTGGCGCAGCGACCCGGCGGCGGCATTGCGCGGGTTGGCGAAGGGCTCCTCGCCGGCGGCCTCCATGCGTTCGTTGAGGGCGAGGAAGGCGTCCTTCGCCATGTAGACCTCGCCGCGGATCTCGATCAGCTCCGGAACGGGTGGCGCAAGCGAGAGAGGCAAGTCCTTCAGCGTGCGCAGGTTCGCCGTCACGTCCTCCCCTTCCGTCCCGTCGCCGCGGGTGGCGCCGATGACGAAGCGGCCCCGGCGGTAGGTGAGGCTGATCGAGGCGCCGTCGATCTTCGGTTCGGCCACCAGCGCGATCGCCTCGCCCGAGGCGAGGGCAAGGAAGCGGCGGACGCGTTCGATCCAGGCAGCGAACTCCGCCTCGTTGAACACGTTGTCGAGCGAGAGCATCGGCCTCAGGTGCCGGTGCTTGGCGAAGCCGCGCGCCGGGGCGGCGCCGACCCGGAAGGTGGGGCTGTCGGGCCGGACAAGATGGGGGAAGCGTGCCTCGATCTCGGCGTTGCGCCGCTTCAGCGCATCATATTCCGCATCCGTGATGAGCGGACGGTCGCGCTGGTAATAGGCGCGGTCGTGTTCGGCGATCTCCCGCGGCAAGCGCGGCAAGCTCGGCGCGCGCCTCCTCCTCCGAAAGCGTGCCGACGGGAATGTCGCGCAGGCGCTTCATGATACGCCCGCGAGAAGGTCGGCGGCTGCGGCGCGCGCCGCATCGGTGATCCGTTCGCCGGCCAGCATGCGCGCGATCTCCTCCTGTCGCGCGGCGCGATCCAGCACCTCGACGCGGGTGCGCGCCTCCCCGCCTTCCGTCGTCTTGCAGACGCGCCAGTGCCGCGACGCCTTGGCCGCGACCTGCGGCGAGTGGGTGACGACGAGAACCTGCAGCGCTTCCGCGAGCCGGGCCAGCCGCTCGCCGACCGCCGCCGCGGTCGCGCCGCCGATCCCGGCATCCACTTCGTCGAAGACGAGGGTGGTCACCGGCGAGCCCTGCGCGAGCACGACCTTGAGCGCGAGCATCAGCCGGGCGAGCTCTCCGCCCGAGGCGCATTTCGCCAAGGGCGCCGGCGGCTGGCCTGGGTTCATCGCGACCAGGAACTGCACGCGGTCGGCCCCGTCCGGCCCCCAGGCGTCCTCGTCGCGGCGGAGGATCTCGGCGACGAAACGGGCGCGCTCGAGCCTGAGCGGCGCGAGCTCCCTCGCCACGGCTTGCGCCAGCGCCTCTGCCGCCTGCCGACGCGCCGTCGCAAGACGGTCCGCCGCCTGCCGGTAGGCCGCGCGGGCGGCCGCCGCCGCCTCCGCCAGAGCCGCGATCCTCTGCTCGCCGAGATCGAGGTCGCGCAGCCGCTCCCGGAGCTGCTCGCGCAGGCCGGGCAGGTCCGCCACCGCCACCCGATGCTTGCGGGCCGCCGCGCGCAGCGCAAACAGGCGCTCCTCGGCCGCTTCGAGCGCGCGGGGATCGGGTGCTGCATCGGCAAGCAGGCGCTCGAGCAGCGTCTCGGCCTCGGCGACCGCATCCTGCGCTCCGGCGAGGGCGGCGAGAACGGGTGCGACCGCATCGTCAGGGCCGAGCCGTTCCAGGGCACGGCTCGCACTGCGCAGGGCCTGTGCCACACCGCGGTTGCGCGAAAGTTCGTCGCGCGCGGAGGCGAGCGCCTCGGCGCGCCTTTCCGCCGCCTGCAGGTGGCGCCGCAGGCGGTCCAACCGCTCCTCCTCATCCGTTTCGGGCGCAAGCCGATCGAGCTCGGCAGCCGCGTGCCTCAGCCACTCCTCGTCGCGCCGCGCGGCCGCCACGCCCGCTTCGGCGTCCGCGAGGGCGCGTTCGGCGGCGCGCCAGGCGGCGAAGGCCCCCCGCACCCGTTCCACCTCCCCGCCCAGGCCGGCGAAGGAGTCGAGCAGGGCGGCATGCGTGGCGGCGTCGGCGAGGCCGACCTGGGCGAACTGGCCTTCGATCTCGACGAGGCTCTCGCCGAGCCGTCTCAGGAACGATACGCTCACCGGCTCGTCGTTGACGAAGGCGCGCGTCCGCCCGTCCGCCTGCACCACACGGCGCAAGGTGAGCGTCGCCTCCTCAGGCACACCGAGTTCGGCAACGAGCGCGCGCGCCACGTGGTGAGGCGGCGGCGCGAAGACGGCGGAAACGACGGCCTGGGCGGCGCCCGCCCGCACGAGCCCTGCCTCGGAGCGTGCGCCGAGGGCAAGGCCCAGGCTGTCGAGCAGGATCGACTTGCCCGCCCCCGTCTCGCCGGTGAGGGCCGTCAGCCCCGGCCCCAGCGCAAGGTCGAGCCGATCGATCAGGACGACATCGCGGATCGAGAGTGCGACGAGCATCGGCGCACTCGCTGCCCTGGGCTCAGAAGATCGACGACCACCAGCGGGCGAGCATGCCGGCCCGACGCGGCTCGGCAGGTTCGGCGCCGGGGACGAGCAGGGCGTAGCTGTCCTGATACCAGGGCGAGCCGGGGAAGTTGTGCCCGAGCACGGCCGCCGTCCGGCGTGCCTCCTCGGTCAGCCCAAGCGCGAGGTAGCATTCCGTCAGCCGGTGCAGCGCCTCGGCGACGTGGTTCGTCGTCTGGTAGAGCTCGACCACACGCCGGAACCGGTTGATGGCCGCGAGATGCAGGTTCTGGCGCTGGTAGTAGCGGCCGATCATCATCTCGTGCCCGGCGAGATGATCGCGCGCGAGATCGATCTTCAGCCGCGCGTCCCGGGCATAGGGCGTATCAGGAAAGCGGTTCACCACCTCGGTCAGCGCGCCGAGCGCCTGTTCGGTGATGCGCTGGTCGCGGGTCACGTCGGCGATCTGCTCGTAATAGGAGAGGGCCCGCAGGTAGTAGGCGTAAGCGATGTTCGGATTGGCCGGATGGAGGCGGATGAAGCGGTCGAGCGCGGCGATCGCCTCCGTGTACTGGTTGCGCATGTAGTGCGCGTAAGCGGCCATCAGCTTGGCCGTCACCGCCCACGACGAGTAGGGGTGTTGCCGCTCCACCTCGTCGAAGAGCGTCGCCGCACGCGCGTATTGGCCCGCTTCCAGGGCATCCGCGGCATCGTTGTAGAGGTCCTCGACCGGGCGTTCGCGGGCGAGCAGGGCATCGGCGTCCTCGCGGCCGCTGCAGGCAGCGAGCGAGATCGCGAGGAGGATAACGGAAGCGATACGCTGCGCGGGCATTGCGCGGCTCTATAGCACGCGCCGGGGCAGGTCGAGAGAGCGGGCGGCCGGCGCAGTCGGTGTGGTCAGACCGGCGCGGCGGCCGCGGCGGCGAGGGGGGCGGGCACGCCGTCGCGCAGCGCCGAGGCGGGCAGGACCGGCACGACGCGATAGGCTTGCGGATCGGCGAACAGGGCGCGCAAGGCGAGATTGTTCAGCCGATGGCCTGCACGCTTCGCGACCACGCGCCCGCGCACCAGGGCGCCTGCCAGAGCGAGGTCGCCGACGAGATCAAGGATCTTGTGGCGCACGAATTCATCGGTGAAGCGCAGCCCGCCCGCGTTCAGCACCGTCGCCCCGCGCAAGACCACGGCATTGTCGAGGCTTCCGCCGCGGGCGAGCCCGGCCTCGCGCAGGGCTTCGATCTCCTCGACGAAGCCGAAGGTCCGGGCGCGGGCGAGGTCGCGCTTGAAGGCACCTGGAGCGAGCCGAAGGACCCGGTGTTGACGCCGGATCGCGCTGGACGGGAAGTCGATCTCCATCTCGTAGGTCGGGACGCGGCACGGGTCGGGCAGAAGGGAAACGGATGCCCCCCCTTCCTCGACCCGCACCGGGCGCAGGATGTCCACGCACCTGCCGGACAGCGCCCTGGGTGACGAGGCCGGCGCACTCGATCAGGAACACGAAGGGTGCGGCCGACCCGTCCATGATCGGGACCTCGGGCCCATCGATCTCCACGATCGCGTTGTCCACGCCGCTGCCGACCAGCGCGGCCAGCAGATGCTCGACCGTGCCCACGCTGGCCTCCGGCCGTCCCGGCAGGCCGAGGGTGGTGTTGCGGCGGGTATCGACAACATGATCCCAGCGCGCCGGGATGAGCGGCCGATCGGGCAGGTCGAGGCGGCGGAAGGCGATGCCGCGATCCTCATCCGCCGGCCGAAGCGTGAGCGAGACCTTCCGCCCCGTGTGGAGGCCGACGCCGGTGCAGCCGATCGGCGCCCGCAGGGTCCTCTGGAAGGGCTGGACGCTGTCGCCGAGATGAGTGTCGAGCGGGAGCTGCACGATGCGACCTGACTCCGCGGCGGACCTTTCGCAGGGACGACGACCGAGGCGAAGGAGGGGGCCGTCGTTGGAACCACCGGGCCCCGCTTCCATGCCGTACGGATTACCGACGGCAAGCAACGGAGCCCAATGACGAGCGTGACCCTAGGAGCCCCGGTCGCGCCGGGGCAAGTCAAGCTTGATTTCTGAATGTATCAGTCGAGCGCCTTGATTTTTCCGTATTTTGGCCGAATTGCGGCAAGCGCGAGGCGGCGCCTGGTGCCCGCCGTCCTGCCGAGGCGGTCGCGTCGCCGGCAAGTTCTCAGTTGCTCTGTCGGCGCAGGAAGGCCGGTATATCCAGCCCGCCGTCCTCGAGCGGGCCGCGTGCCTGCGGCTTGGCGGCGGCTTGGCCGACAGGGGTGAGGATCGGCTCGGCCCGGCCGGGCGAAGGAGCCTTCGGCGGCGCGGCGACGGAGGGGTGATCGGCGCCGGCGATCAGGCTGGTCACGCGGCGGAACAGGCTGCGGGCCGGGGGCTGGGTCACGGGCGCGGCAGGCGGTGGCGGAACCGTCGGCCGCGCTTCCGGCGCGGCGGGCTCGGGCGCGGCAAAGAGCGGGGCCGTCTGCGGGGGTGCTGCCTCGACCTCGACCGGCTTCACGGCGTCCACGGGCGGCGAGGCAGCGGCAAGGGCGGCCGGCGCTGCGCCGGCGAGCGGGCTCGTCTGGACCACCGTGTTGCCGACCACCTTGGTCGCGGCGGCGACCACAGGGGCGGCAGCCGGGGGCTGCGTGGGGGTGGGCTGGAGGGGTGCCGGGCGGGCCACCGGCGCGCCGTCAACGGCAACCAGGGCGGGGCGCTGGCGCGCCTGGTTCGCCTCCATGCCCGTCGCCACCACGGAGACCCGGATCCGTCCGGCCATCTCCTCGTCGATCGAGGAGCCGAAGATGATGTTCGCCTCCTCGTCGCCCACTTCCTTGCGGATTCGGTTCGCCGCCTCGTCGACCTCGAACAGGGTCATGTCCGGCCCGCCGGTGATGTTGATGAGCACGCCCTTCGCCCCCTTCATCGAAGCGTCCTCGAGCAGGGGGTTGGAGATCGCGATCTCGGCCGCGCGCACCGCGCGGTCCTCGCCTTCCGCCTCGCCCGTGCCCATCATCGCCTTGCCCATCTCCGCCATCACCGCGCGGATGTCGGCGAAGTCGAGATTGACCAGCCCCGGGTGGACGATGAGGTCGGTCACGCCGCGCACGCCCATGTAGAGCACGTTGTCCGCCATCTTGAAGGCTTCGGCGAAGGTGGTGCGGTCGTTAGCAAGGCGGAACAGGTTCTGGTTCGGGATGACGATCAGGGTATCGACGTACTGCTGCAGCTCCTCGATGCCGGCTTCGGCCGCGCGCTTGCGCTTCAACCCCTCGAACTCGAACGGCTTCGTCACCACGCCGACCGTGAGGATGCCGCGTTCGCGCGCGATGCGCGCCACCACGGGGGCCGCACCCGTGCCGGTGCCGCCGCCCATGCCGGCGGTGATGAACACCATGTGCGCCCCGGCGAGGTGCGAGGCGATCTCCTCCACCGCCTCCTCCGCCGCGCCGCGCCCCACCTCCGGCCGCCCGCCCGCGCCGAGCCCCTGCGTGAGGTGCGGCCCGAGCTGGATCTTCCGGTCCGCCCGGCTCTTCATCAGCGACTGCGCGTCGGTGTTGGCGACGATGAACTCGACCCCGTCGAGCTGCGAGGCGATCATGTTGTTCACCGCGTTGCAGCCGCCGCCGCCGACGCCGATGACGGTGATGCGCGGCTGGAAGTCGTTGAGCGCCTGGGCGGGCACGGTCAGGGTGATGGCCATGGTGGGTCTCCTCGGGAGGCGGTCCGTTTCGGGGTTGGGATGACGGCTCGCATCGGCGTCAGAGCCTCTCGCGAAGCCAGGTGAAGAGACGCTTCAGCGGCCCCGGCATGCCGGCGAAGCCGGCCGGGGCGAGGTCGCGCGCGATCTGGCCCTCGGTCGCGGCCCAGATCAGAAGCCCGACCGGGACGGCGAAGCCCGGCCCCTGCGCGAGGTCGGGAAGCCCGCGCAGCGCCGGCGGACGGCCGAGCCGCACCTGCTTGTCCAGCATGGTCGCGGCGAGATCGCGCACGCCGATCAGCTGCGAGGCGCCGCCCGTGAGCACCACGCGGCGCCCGGCGAGCGAACCGAGCCCGGCCGCATCCAAACGGGCGCGCACCAGCTCGAAGGTCTCCTCAAGGCGCGGACGGATGATGGCGACCAGCATCGAGCGCGGCACCTTGGCGATCGCATGATCGTCCTCGCCGACGAGCGGAACCGGAAAGAGCTCGCGCCCGTCCTCAGGGGCCGCGTCCGTCGAGCCGTGCAGCGTCTTCAGCCGTTCCGCATGCGCGACGGTGGTGGAGAGCCCGCGCGCGATGTCGTTCGTCACGTGCTGGCCGCCGATCGGGATGACGTCGGTGTGCTGCAGTTGCCCATCCGCGAACACGGCAAGGCTGGTGGTGCCGCCGCCCATGTCGATCACTGTCACACCGAGCTCCCGCTCATCCTCGACCAGCGAGGCAAGCCCGGCGGCGAAGGGCGCAGCCACCAGCGAGTCGATCTCGAGATCGCAACGGCCGAGGCAGGCCGCGAGGTTGCGCAGCGTGCCGACCGACGCATCGACCACGTGCAGCCGCGCCCCCAGCCACTCGCAGACCATGCCGCGCGGATCGCGCACGCCTGAGGGTGCCGTCGACGGCGTAGGCGAGCGGGATCGCGTGCACCACCTCCCGCCCCTCCGCGTAGGCGCGCAGACGACCCTCGGCGACGATCCGTCGCAGGTCAGCGTCCGTCACCGCATCGCCGTGCATCGCCATGCGCACGTCGAAATGCCGGCTCTGCGGCTGGCCGCAGGAGAGATTGACCACGAGCTCGCGCACCGGCTGGTCGGCCTGTTCCTCGGCCTGCGCCACGGCGGCGCGGATCGCCGCCTCCGCCTGGTCGAGATCGACGATCGAGCCCGCGCGCACGCCGCGCGAACGCTGGTGGCCGACGGACAGCACGCGGATCGCGCCGTCGCTTTCGACGCGTCCGATCAGGCAGGTGATCTTCGTCGAGCCGATGTCGAGCACGGCGATCGGGCCCGACCGCCCGCGCGGCCGCCCCCGCGCGGGCGCCGACCGCATGGCGAGCGCCTCGGGCGGCGGGGAGGGCCGGTTCGGCATCTCGTTCATCCGCGCCGCCCCCGCTCCTGCGATGGCGCGACCGGCGCGGGTTGGGCGTCGGCGGCGGGGCGAAGCACGAGCCGGTCCGCCAGTCTCAGATCGACCACCCTCAGCGCGCGATCGAGCACCGCCCCGTCGCGATGCAGTTCCTCAAGCCGCGCCAAAGCCGCCGCCTCGTGCCCCTCCGGCAGAAGCACGTCCGCCCCCGAGACGAGACGGAGGTTCCAACGCCGCTGGTTGACGCGGACGGCGGCGGCGACCCGCTGCCTGACCTCGGGATGGCGGTCGAGCAGGTCGAGGAAGGCGGCCGCCGCCTCCGCCGCCCCCTCGCCCACGACATGCGGCAGATGCGCGAAGCGCGCGACCCCGTCGCGGGTGATCACGCGTCCTTGCCGGTCGATCACGGCGAAGGTGCCGCGGTTCTGCCACACCGCGAACGGCGCGCGTTCGACGATCGCGAGATGGACGTGACCGGGCAGGCGACGGTAGACCGAGGCCTGTTCGACCCAAGGGAGTTCCTCCAGCCGCCGACGCACGGCCTGCGGCGAGACCGAAAGCATCGGCTGTCCGAGCCTCAGCCCGCTGGCGGCGAGGATGGCATCGCGGTCCTCGTGCACGCGTCCTTCGACGGTGACCGTGCTGACGACCAACCCGGCCTCGGCGGCGGCGTCCTCCAGCGTGCGCATCATCTCGGCAAAGAGGCGCTGCGGCGCACCGCTCAGCACGAGGCCCGCGGCGAACGCCACCAACACCAGGGCGGAGAGGCCGAGCAGCGCGGCGGGCCGCGCGAGCCGACGCCAGCGCCGAAGCATCAGGCGGATCCGTCCCGGACGCTGCGCGGCGCTGCGGTGGTTCAGGCGCCGCATCGCGCCTCCTCCACCATCCAGGCGCAGAGCGCGGCGAAGGAAATGCCGCAATGCGCCGCCTGTTCGGGCAGGAGCGAGGTGGGCGTCATGCCGGGCTGGGTGTTGACCTCGAGCAGGACGAGTCGGCCCGGTTCGCCTTCGGTGTCGTCGTAGCGCAAGTCGGCCCGGCTCGCGCCGCGGCAGCCGAGCACCCGGTGCGCCGCGGCGGCGATGTCGAGGGCGGCGTCGTAGGCGGCGGGGTGGATCGGCGCGGGCAGAAGATGACGGCTGCCGCCCGGACGATACTTCGCCTCGTAGTCGTAGAAGGGGTGCGCGGTCGCGATCTCCGTCACCGCGAGGGCGCGATCGCCCATCACGCCGACGGTCAGTTCCCGCCCCGGAACGTAGGCCTCGGCCATCGCGCGGGCGCCGTAGCACCACGATCGCGCGATCTCCCCGCGGCGGTTGTCGCCCTCGTGCACGATGACGACGCCGACCGACGAGCCCTCGTCGATCGGCTTCAGGACATAGGGCGGAGGAAGCGGATGGTCGCGCGCGACCTCCTCGCGCGTGACCAGCCGGTGCGGCGCGACGGGCAGCCCGGCGGCGGCGAAGCACGCCTTGGCCGCAGCCTTGTCCATGGCCAGCGCCGAGGCGCGCGCGCCGGAGTGGGTGTAGGGGATCCCGAGCCACTCCAGGATGCCCTGGATGCAGCCGTCCTCGCCGTAGCGTCCGTGCAAGGCGTTGAACACGACATCGGGGCGGGCGGCGGTGAGCCCCGCGATCAGGCCGGCGAGGTCGCGCGTGACCTCGATCGGAACGACGTCATAACCCGCCTCCTCCAGCGCCTTCGTGACTTTCGTTCCCGAAACGAGGCTGACCTCGCGCTCGGCCGAGATGCCGCCGTAGAGGACTGCCACGCGCTTCATGCCGCGTCTCCTGCGGGCAGGGGGCGGCCGATGCGCCGGATCTCCCACTCCAGCTCGACCCCGGTGGCGGCACGAACGCGGGCGCGCACCTCCTCGCCGAGCGCCTCAAGGTCGGCGGCGGTGGCGCGGCCGAGATTGAGCAGGAAGTTGCAGTGCTTCTCGCTCACCTGCGCGTCGCCGCGGCGCAAGCCGCGGCATCCGGCAGCCTCGATCAGCTCCCAGGCCTTCGCGCCGGGCGGGTTTTTGAAGGTCGACCCGCCGGTGCGGCCGCGCACCGGCTGGGTCCGTTCCCGCGCGGCGCGGATGCGCGCCATCTCGGCCGCGATCGTCGCCGGATTGCCGCGGCGGGCGCGCAGCCGCACCCCGGTGACGATCGCCCCCGCGGGCAGGCGGGAGGCGCGATAGGAGAAGGCGAGATCGTGCGCGGCAAGCCTGAGGCGGGTGCCGTCGCGGGTGACGACGTCGGCCCACTCCAGGACGTCGGCGACCTCCGCCCCGTAGGCGCCGGCGTTCATCGCCACCGCGCCGCCGAGGCTGCCGGGAATGCCGGAGAGGAAGGCAAGCCCCGCGAGCCCGGCTTCGGCCGCCGCCTCCGCCACCGTCCGGTCGAGCGCAGCCGCACCCGCGACGATTCCGTCCGGCTCGACAATGATCCGGCCGAAAGCGGAAGCGGGCAGCCGCACCACGACCCCGGCGACGCCGCCGTCGCGGACCAGCAGGTTCGAGCCGGCGCCGACGACCGTCACCGGAATGCCGGGATCGAGGTCGCGCAGGAACGCAGCGAGGTCGTCGGCGTCGGCCGGACGGAACAGGAACTCGGCCACGCCCCCGGTGCGAAACCACGTCTGCGCGCCCAGCGGGGCGTCGGCGATGAGCCGCCCGCGGGCCGAGGGGAGGGGGCCGAGGCCGGCCACGGCGAGGGCGGTTCCGTTCACGTTGCCCCTCCGCCGGCGCGGCGCGGGATCGCGGCTTGCAGCGCGGCGAGTTCGCGCGGCAGCGCATGCGCCCATTGGGTGATCGATCCGGCACCGAGACAGACCACGTAGTCGCCGGGCCTGGCGATCGCGTGCACCATCTCGGCGAGATGCGAAGGGTCGGGAAGCGCCACCACCGAGCGGTGCCCGCGCGCGATCAGGCCATCCACCAGAGCGTCGCGGTCGATCCCCGGAATGGGCTGCTCCCCGGCCGGATAGATGTCGGCGACGATCACCGTCGAGGCGTCGTTCATGCAGGTGCAGAATTCCTCGAACAGCGAGGCGACGCGCGTGTAGCGATGCGGCTGCACCACCGCGATCACCTCCCGCGCACCGGCCTGCCGCGCCGCCTTCAGGACGGCGGCAATCTCCACCGGGTGGTGGCCGTAGTCGTCGATGACGGTGATGCCGCCCACCTCGCCCACCCGCGTGAAGCGCCGCTTCACCCCCTTGAAGCCGAGCAGGGCGGAGCGGATCACCTCCTCTGCCGATGTCCATCTCCACGCCAACCGCGATCGCGGCGAGCGCGTTCTGCACGTTGTGCGCGCCGAGCATCGGCAGGCGGAACGGGTTGAGGCGGCGAGCGCGGCCGCCGTGGCGATCGGAGACGACGACCTCGAAGGTCGCACCCAGCCGGTCCATCACCAGCTTCTCCGCCCGCACGTCTGCCTGCGGCGAGAAGCCGTAGGTGACGATGCGCCGATCGGCGAGGCGGGGAATCATCGCCTGCACCTCGGGATGATCGAGGCAAAGCACCGCGAACCCGTAGAACGGGATGTTGCCGACGAACTGGGCGTAGCCGTCCTTCATCGCCTCGGCCGTGCCCCAGTGGTCGAGATGTTCCGGGTCCATGTTGGTCACGACCGCGATCAGGGCGGGCAGCCGCAGGAAGGAGCCGTCCGAACTCGTCGGCCTCCACCACCATCCAGTCGCCCGAGCCGAGCCGCGTGTTCGACCCGTAGGCGTTGACGATGCCGCCGTTGATCACCGTGGGATCGAGATGCGCGGCCTCCAGCACGGCGGCGATCAGGCTCGTCGTCGTCGTCTTGCCGTGCGTGCCGCCGACCGCGATCGACCACTTGAGCCGCATCAGTTCGGCGAGCATCTCCGCGCGCCGGACCACGGGAATGAGATGCTGGCGCGCGGCGACCACCTCCGGGTTGTCGCGCTTGACCGCGGAGGAGACGACGACGACCTGAGCGTCGCGCAGGTTTTCCGCCGCATGGCCGATGGTGACGGGGATGCCGAGATCGCGCAGCCGCTTCACCGTGTAGCCTTCCGCGATGTCGCTGCCCTGCACGCGGTAGCCGAGGTTGTGCAGCACCTCGGCGATGCCGGACATGCCGATGCCGCCGATGCCGACGAAGTGGATGGTGCCGATGGAGAGGGGCAGCGCGCGCATCAGGAGGCCTCCGTCGGCACAAGCGCAAGCACGGCCGCAGCGAGGTCGCGTGCGGCCTCGGGCCGGGCGAGACGACGCGCGGCTTCGGCCATCGCGACCAGACGCGCCGGGTCGCCCAACAGCGCCACGAGGCGCTCGGCGAGAGCGGCAGGCGTCAGGGCGGACTGCGCGAAGGCTTCCGCCGCCCCGCCGGCGACGAACGCGCGCGCATTCGCGCTCTGGTGGTCGTCCGTCGCGTGCGGATACGGGATGAGAATCGCCGGCCGCCCGGCGCAGGCGAGTTCCGCCACCGTGGAGGCACCGGCGCGGCAGACGACGAGATGCGCTTCGCCGTAGCGGGCGGCGACGTCGTCGAAGAAGGGGGCGAGACGGAAGGCGATCCCGAGCCGGCCGAGGCTCTCCTCGGTGCGGGCGATCTCCTCGCTGCGGCATTGCATGGTCAGCACGAGACGCGCCCGCAACGAAACCGGCAGGGCCGCGAGCGCGGCGGGAACGAGGTCGGCGAACACCCGAGCGCCCTGACTGCCGCCCAGCACCAGAAGCCGCACCTCGCCCTCCGGCTCGGGCGGCCGGTACGGCGCGCCGGCGAGCCGCGCGATGGCGGGGCGCACCGGCGTCCCGACGAGGCGCGCCGCGGCCTTCGCCGGCACGCGCGCCGTCTCCGCGAAGGAGAGGGCGAGGAGATCGGCGAAACGCGCGAGCAGGCGGTTGGCGCGGCCGAGCACCGCGTTCTGCTCGTGCAGAACGATCCGCGGCCGAAGTCTCGGCGCCAAGGCGCGCGACGCAAGGACCGGGGCGAGGGAGGGATAGCCGCCAAAGGCCACGATCACCGTCGGCAGGAGTCGATCAAGCAGCCCGCGCGCCTGGATCGTGCCGAGAGCGAGCGAGGCAAAAGCGCCCGGCAGTCGCGCAATCCCCCGCCCCGCAATCCCCTCTCCGGCCACAACGTGGATCTCGGCCGAGGGGAAGGCACCGGCCGACCGTTCCGCCGTCCGCCGATCCGTCAAGAGCACCACGCGTTCCCCACGCCCGGAGAGCGCGGCGGCGGTGGCGATCGCCGGATAGAGATGACCGCCCGTCCCGCCGGCGGCGATCGCGATCGGGCGGAGCATGCTCCCCCTCATGGCACGTCGTTCCGCGTCCGCCGCCGCGTCAGCGCGAGCAGCATGCCGAGCCCCAGCGCGATCGCGAACACCGACGACCCGCCATAGGAGATGAACGGCAAGGTCATGCCCTTGGTCGGGATCAGGTGCAGGGTCGAGCCCATGTTGATGAACGCCTGCAGGCCGAACTGCACGGCAAGGCCCGCGCCTGCGACGATCACGAAAGGATCGGTCTCGCCCATCAGCCTCAGCAGTGCGCGCAGCACCACGAAGGCGAACAGTGCGATGATGAACAGGCAGACAAGCATGCCGAATTCCTCGCCCAGAACGGCGAAGACGAAGTCGGCGTGCGCGTCGGGCAGGACGGACTTCACCCGTCCTTCGCCCGGGCCGCGGCCCAGAAGCCCGCCATGGGCGAAGGCCTCGAGCGCGCGGTCGATCTGGTAGGTGTCGCCGGAGGAGGGGTCGAGGAAGCGCGCGATCCGGCTCTGCACATGGGGAAACATCGTGTAGGCCAGGACCCCGACCGCGGAGACCACACCGCCGAGCAGCGCGACCCAGACGATGCGAAGCCCGGCGACGAACCACTGGGCCAGGAACACCGCGAGCACGACCGCGGCCATGCCGATGTCGGGCTGCAACTTGAGGGCGACGAGAACGGCCGCAAGCAGCGTGCAGGCGATGAAGGCGCCCGGGAAGCCGCGGCTCTGCATGCCTTCGGCGAACAGCCAGCCGGTCAGCACGGCGAAGCAGGGCTTGAGGAACTCCGAGGGCTGCAGCGACACCCCCGAGAGGGAGATCCAGCGCCGAGCACCCTTGATCTCGGGGCCGATGAGGGGGGCGGCGAAGGTGAGTGCCAGCGAGACGACGAACCCCGCCAGCGCAAGGCGGCGGATGCTGCGCGGACCGAGCAGGCTGACCCCCAGCATCAGCGCGGCGGCGAGCGGCAGGAACAGCATCTGACGGCGCACGAACGCGAAGGCATCGAGGCCGAGCCGTTCCGCCACGGCGGGGCTCGCCGCGAGCGAGCTCAGCATTCCGATCACGATCAGGAGCGCGATCGTCGCCAAGAGCCAGCGATCGACCGTGAACCACCACCGGCCGAGGCGCGAGCCGTCGTTGCGCGCGAGCACCGTCATCCGCAGGGCCCCCTCGCGCAAGGACGAGACGAGGCGTCGGAACAGCTCGCCGCGCGCCTCGAAGCCCGCGAACTGGTCGAAGGAGGCGCAGGCAGGCGAGAGCAGAACGATGGCGGGCGGCTCCCGGCGTGCGACGGCGAAGGCAGCCTGAACCGCGTTCTCAAGCGTGCCGCAGACCGCGTGCGGCACCCCCGCGTCGGCGAGCGTGCGGGCGAAGTCCTCCGCCGCCTCGCCGATCAGGTAGGCCCGCGCCACGCGCGGAAAGAACGGCGCCAGCGAGGCGATGCCTCCCGCCTTGGCACGCCCGCCGGCGATCCAGTGGAAGCGGTCGTAGCAGGCCATGGCCCGGGCGGCCGACTCGGCGTTCGTCGCCTTGCTGTCGTTGACGAACACCACTCCGTCGATCTCACCCACGCGCTCCTGGCGGTGCGGAAGCCCCGGGAATGTCGCGATCGCGGCTGCGATGTCCTGTGGCGGGACGCCGAGGGAGAGCGCGAGGGCGGCAGCGGCGGCGGCGTTCTGGGCATTGTGCCGCCCCGGCAACGAGCGGTGCCCCACAAGGCTTGCGATGCGCGCGCGCCCAGCGGAGCGGTCGTCGATCAGCCGCCCGTTCTCGACATAAACCCCACCCGGCACGGCCCCCTCGCCCGAGACGCGCACGAGCCGCGCCGGGCCGCGCGCGACGTCCTCGGCCATGGCGCGCGACCAGTCGTCATCGACTCCCACCACGGCGACGCAGCCGTCGTCCTGGCGGTCGAAGATCCGCCGCTTTGCCGCCGCGTAGCCCGCCATGTCGCCGTGGCGGTCGAGGTGATCGGGCGAAAGGTTCAGCATCGCTGCGGCATCGAAGCGGATCGCCGCGAGTTCGCTCCAAGGCGTAGGACGACATCTCGAGGACGTAGACGCCGTTGTCCCCCAACATCTTGAGGGCAAGCGCCGGCGTGCCGAGATTGCCGCCCACTTCCACGGCAACCCCCGCCCGCGCGAGGATGCTGCCGGTGAGCGCCGTCGTCGTGCTCTTGCCGTTCGTTCCCGTGATGCCGACGAAGCGCGCCCGCGACCCCGCCTTGCGCACGGCGCGCCAGAGGAGATCGGCCTCGGCGAGGATCGGCACACCGGCCGCGAGCGCGCGCGCGGCCACCGGATGGGGTGCCGGCAGCCGGTGCGGGATGCCAGGGGACAGCACCAGCCCGGCGAAATCGGCAAGCTCCATCGCCCCGAGGTCGCCCAGCGGCACGCCTGCCTCCGCCGCCGCCCGACGCGCCGCTTCCGCATCGTCCCACGCGATCACCTCGGCGCCGTAGCCGAGAAGGGCGCGCGCCACCGGCAGCCCCGACCGTCCGAGGCCCATCACGGCGAAACGCTCGCCGGCGAAGGGGGTGAAGGACGCGCTCATCTGAGCTTCAGGGTGGAGAGGCCGATGAGGGCGAGGATCATCGAGATGATCCAGAAGCGGATCACGATGGTCGGCTCGGCCCAGCCCTTCTTCTCGAAATGGTGATGAAGCGGCGCCATGCGGAACACGCGCCGGCCCGTGAGCTTGTATGAGATGACCTGGACGATGACGGAAACCGTCTCGAGGACGAACAGCCCGCCGATGATGACCAGCACGATCTCGTGCTTGGTGGCGACCGCGATCGCGCCCAACGCGCCGCCCAAGGCGAGGCTTCCCGTGTCGCCCATGAACACCATCGCCGGCGGGGCGTTGAACCAGAGGAAACCCATGCCCGCGCCGATCAGCGCCGAACAGAGCACCGCAAGCTCGCCCGCGCCCGACACGAAATGAAGCTGCAGGTAGTTGGCGAAGACCGCGTTGCCGACGAGGTAGGCGATCAGCGCGAAGCAGGCGGCGGCGATCATCACCGGCACGATGGCAAGCCCGTCGAGCCCATCCGTGAGGTTCACCGCGTTGGAGGTGCCCATCATCACGAGCGCGCCGAAGGGCAGGAAGAACCAGCCGAGCTCGATCAGCACGTCCTTGAAGAAGGGCACCGCGAGGGCGGATTCGAGCGGGGGGCGGGCAGCGATCATGATCCAGAGGCTGGCCGCGACGCCGATTCCGCCCTGCACGGCGAGCTTGAAGATACCGGGCACGCCCCGGGTGTTGCGCCTCGTCACCTTGAGGAAGTCGTCGGCGAAACCGAGCAGCCCATAGCCGAGCGTGACCATCAGCACCGCCCAGACGTAGGAATTGCGCCAATCCGCCCACAGCAGCGTGGAGAGGACGAGAGCGATCAGGATCAGCACCCCGCCCATGGTCGGGGTGCCGCGCTTGCCCAAGAGGTGCGCCTCCGTCATGTACTGCTCGCGCATCGGCTGGCCCTGGGCCTGCAGCTGCTTGAGGCGACGGATGATCGGCCCGCCGAGGAGGAAGGAGAGGAAGAGCGCCGTCATGCACGCCCCGCCCGAGCGGAAGGTCAGGTAGCGGAACAGGTTGAAGAGGATGAACTCGTCGGCGAGCGGGGCGAGCAGGTTGAACAGCATGGCTCAACCTCCTCGCCGGGCGAGCGCCTCGACGATGCGCCCCATGCGGCTGCCGAGGGAGCCTTTCACCAGGATCACGTCGCCGGGCTGCAGCGCCTCCGCAAGGAAGGGAAGAAGTCCTTCCGAGTCCGCCGCGTGCGCGCCGCGCATGCGCATGGGCAGCGCCTCGTACAAATGGCGCATCAGCGGCCCGCAGCAGAAGACGAGGTCGATCCTCGCTTCCGCCGCCGCCTGGGCGAGCGCGCGGTGCTCGTCCTCGGCCCGTGCCCCCAACTCCAGCATGTCGCCGAGCACCGCCACCCGTCGCACGGCGAGTACCTCGGCGAGCACGGCGAAAGCGGCGCGCATCGAGGGCGGTGAGGCGTTGTACGAGTCGTCGATCAGGATCGCCTCGCCGTCACCGATCCGGATCGTGAGGCGCTGGCCGCGGCCCGGCAGCGGGCGGCAGATCGGCCAGGTCTTCCGCGGCGCGGAACGGATCGGCCCCGGCGGCGAAGACGGCGGCGAGCACGGCGAGCGCGTTCTGTGCCGCGTGCCGGCCCGGTGCGGCGAGACGAAGCCCGATCTCCTGGCCGAGCAGCGAGGCGCGCGCCCGCCCGCCGAAGCCTTCCGGGCGCCAATCGAGCAGCCGGACATCCGCGCGGGGATCGGCGCCGAATGTCAGGATGCGCGCGATGCCGAGGTGTTGCGCGTACGAAAGGAGGCGGGCGAAGTGACGGTTGTCGCGGTTCAGCACCACCGCCCCGCCCGCGACCACGCCTTGCATGATCGACGCCTTCTCGTCCGCGATCGCCTCCTCGTCGGCAAAGAACTCGATGTGCACCGCCTCGACCGTGGTGATGATCGCGACGTGCGGCGAGGCGAGTCGCGCAAGCGGCGCGATCTCGCCCGGCCGGTTCATGCCGATCTCGACCGCGGCGTAGGGCACCTCGCGCGGCAGCCGCGCGAGGGTGAGGGGAACGCCGATCGCGTTGTTGTGGCTCGCCGCCGCGGCGTGGCAGCCGCCCTGACGGGCGAGCACGTGGCGAAGAGCCTCCTTCGTCCCCGTCTTGCCGACGCTGCCCGTGACCGCGATCACGGTCGCGGCGGCGCGCGCGCGGCCCGCCCGGCCGAGCTCGGTGAGCGCGGCGAGCGTGTCCTCGACACGGATGAGGCGCGGATCGCCCGCGACCTCGGGCGGATCGCGCGAGACGAGCGCCCCCGCCGCGCCCTTGCGCAGCGCCTCGGCGACGAAGTCGTGTCCGTCGCGCCTGCCCTTCAGCGCGACGAAAAGGTCGCCGCGGGCGAGGGTCCGCGTGTCGATCGACACGCCGGAGGCGACGAACGGGGCGGCGGCGCGTCGCGCGCACCGCCTGCGCGATCTCGGCCGAGGTCCAGAGCGCGGTCATCTCCGCCCGCCCAGGCGTTCGGCGGCGTCGCGCGCGACGGCGGCATCGTCGAACGGGATCACGTGGTCGCCGACGATCTGGCCCTGCTCGTGGCCCTTGCCTGCGATCACCGCGACGTCGCCCGGACCAAGCCCCGCGATCGCCGCCGCGATCGCCGCCGCGCGGTCGCCGATCTCCTCCGCGTTCGGGCAGCCCGCGCGCACCGCGGCACGGATCGAGGCCGGATCCTCCGACCGCGGGTTGTCGTCGGTGACGATGACGCGATCCGCCGCACAGGCAGCCTCGCCCATCGGCGCCCGCTTGCCGGGATCGCGATCCCCGCCCGCACCGAAGACGAGAGTGAGGCGGCCTCGGCAGTGCGGCCTCAGCGCCGCGAGCAAGGCGGCGATCGCATCCGGGGTGTGCGCATAGTCGACATAGACGGAGGCGCCGTTCGCCAGCACGGCGACACGCTCGATCCGGCCGGGCACGCCGGCAAGCCGCGGCAGGACGGCGAACACCCCCGCCGGGTCCGCCCCGGTCACGATGGCGAGTGCGGCCGCGGTCAGAGCGTTCTCCGCCTGGAATCCGACAAGAGGCAGGCTGAGGTCGAACCGGTCGGCCCGGCAGCGGACGCGAAGCCGCGTGCCCTCGGCGTGCGGGACCTCCGTCTCGACGTCGATCAGCGACCCGCCGCGACCGACCGTGTGCAGGGCGAGGCCGCGACGGTCGGCGGCGGCGCGCAACCCTGCCATCGCCTCCGCCGCGAGCGAGACCGGCGCCACCACCGGCCGGCCCCGTTCGAGCACGAGCTCTTCGAACAGGCGGAGCTTGGCGGCGAGGTAGGCCGCCATGGTGCCGTGGTAGTCGAGATGGTCGCGGCTGAAGGTGGTGAAGGCTGCCGCGGCGAGCCGAACCCCATCCAGGCGGCGCTGGTCGAGACCATGCGAGGAGGCCTCCATCGCCGCGTGCGCGATGCCGGCGCGGGCAAGGGCGGCGAGCGTCTCGTGCAAGGATCGCGGGGTCCGGGCGTGGTCAGCGACGGGCCCGGGCGCGAAACCGGGCGCGATCAGCCCGAGCGTGCCGAGCGAGGCGGCCCGGCCGTCGTGCAGCGCGGCGAAGATCTGGCGCAGGAAATCGACCGTCGAGGTCTTGCCGTTCGTCCCGGTCACCGCGACCACGGTGGCGGGCTGGGCACCGTGGAACGCCGCACACATCAGCGAGAAGCGCCGCCGCGGGTCGGGGTCGAGGATGAGGGGGCGTGGCGGCACCGCCGGCGGCCAAGTTGTGCCCTCGGGGGCGAGCACGGCGACCGCCCCTTTCGCCACCGCCTCGGCGATGAAGGCGCGCCCGTCGGCCTTGGTGCCGGGCAGGGCGGCGAACAGGTCGCCCGGACGGACGCGCCGACTGTCGGCGGTGAGCCCCGTGACCTCGAAGGCGGCAAGCTGTGCGGCCTCCAGCGTGCGGCCGTCCAGCCTGGCGGGGAGGGCCGAGCCGTGCATCAGGTCAGCGAGCCGCATGGGGCGAGGAGGGGTGCGCGATCGCCTGGGCGAGCGCGGCCTGGCGGGCGGGCTGCGGGGCGGGTGCCGGGGAGGCAGGGCCGCCGACGCGCTGCGATTCGGCCGGCCGCGGGGCGGGGCGGGAGGCCGGCCGCGGCGGCTGCATCGGCATCGCCAGCGCTTCGCGGATCACCGGCGTCTCCGGCTGCGGCAGGTAGCCGAGCAGCGGGCCGATCCGCTCGATCACCTCGCGCGCCGCCGGCGCCGCCACCCAGCCCCCGGTCGCGAAGCCCTGCGTCTCGCGTCGGGGCTTCGGCTCGTCGATCATGACGTAGACGACGTAGCGGGGGTCGTAGGAGGGGAACATGCCGGTGAAGGAGCTGATGCGCGCATTGGCGAGGTAGCGCCCGCCCGGGCCCACCTTCTGCGCCGTCCCCGTCTTGCCGCCGACGAAATAGCCCGGGACATCGGCACCCTTGCCGGAGCCGTCCGTGACCGTCAACCGCATCAGCCGCCGCAAGGTGGCGGAGGTCTCGGGCCGGATCACCTGTGGCGTGAGCGGCGGGGGCTCGGCCGGGTCGCGGGCGAGGATGGTGGGCCGGACGAGCCGCCCGCCATTGACCATCGCCGCGGCGGACATCGCGACGTGCAGCGGCGTGACCGAGATGCCGTGCCCGTAGGAGATGGTCAGGGTGTTGATCTCGCGCCAGTTGGGCCCGTGGGGGAAGAGCGGCATCGCGGTCTCGGGCAGCTCGATCGGCACCCGCCGCAGAACGCCGACGCGATCGAGGAAGGCGCGATGGCGCGCAACGCCGATGTCGAGCGACCATGCGCGCGGTGCCGATGTTGGAGGAGTAGGCGAAGATCTCCGGCACCGTCAGCCAGCGGTTCTTGCCGCGGAAGTCGTTGATGGTGAAGCGGCCGTAGGTGATCGGGCGGGAAGCATCGTAGCCGCCCCAGATCGGCACGGTGCCAAGGTCGAGCGCGGCGGCGGTGGTGAGCAGCTTGAAGGTGGAGCCGGGCTCGTAGACGCCGACGGTGATCCGGTTGAACCGTTGCGCCTCCGTGGCGGTGGCGACCTCGGCCGGGTCGTAGTCAGGCAGGGAGGCCATCGCCAGCACCTCGCCCGAGGAAACGTCGAGCACCACGCCGGCACCGCCGATCGCCTCGAACCGCTCGATCGCGCGCGCGAGCGCCTCGCGCAGCACATGCTGCACGCGCACGTCGATGGCGAGGCGCAACGGCTCGGCAGGGTTCTCGCGCAGGCGGGCATCGAAGGACTTCTCGACGCCCGGCGATGCCGTTGCCGTCGACGTCGGTGCCGCCGAGCACATGCACCGCCGCCCGTCCCTGCGGGTAGACGCGGCGTTCGGCGCGCTGGAAATGCAGCCCCGGCAGGCCGAGCGCGATCACCGCCTGCTGTTCGCGCGGCGTGAGGTGGCGGCGGATCCAGACGAACTGGCGCTCGCCGGTGAGCCGCGGTGCCAGGGCCGCCGGGTCGAGCCCCGGCAGCACGCCAGCGAGCCGGCGCGCCGTCTCCTCGGGGTCGATGATCTCGCGCGGGTTGGCGTAGAGGCCGGCGGACGGCAGGCTCATCGCCAGCACCACGCCGTTGCGGTCGACGATGGCCGCGCGCTCGACGCGCGGTTCGGGGGCGACGAGGGCGGTCGGCACCGGCTGGGCGCGGAACCGACCGGGCTCTGCCGTGGCGGCGTCGATCAGCCGGCCGGCGAGGGCGAGGTAGAGAAGGGCGAAGGCACCGGCGCCGAAGGCAAGGCGGGCCCGCGCGACCTCGAGCGGGTGCCGCTTCGGCCTGTCGCGGGCAAGGGGAACCAGCGGCCGCCCATAGGCGACGGCGACCGGCGGGGCGGCTGAGCGCGGGGAAGCCTTCGTTCCGCTCACCGGCTCGGTCCCGGGACAGGGGGCGGCAGGTTTGCCGCCGGTATGCCGAGGGCAGAGGCGAGGGCGGGGCGCGGGGCGGGCGGCGCGAGGGGGGCCGGCGAGGGCGGAGGAGAGCCGGGAACGGGTGTGGCGCTGCCGGCCGCGGGCGCGGGCCGGCGCGACGGCTGGGCGAGGCGCCGGGCGCGCCGCCGGCGTCTCTGCCGCCGCGGGCTGACGCGGCGGCGCGGCGGGCGAGGGCGAGGGGTTACCGCGTCGGTCCGTCACCGCCGCCGCCGGCGACGCTTGCGGGACGACCTCGGGAAAGGCAGGCGGCAGAGGCAGGGAGGCGACGGCGGACGGCTGCGCCGCCCCCTCCGCCGGTGCCGGTTGCGCCAGGGCGGGGGGCGGGTCGGCGGTGGGCAGGGCGCGGGCAGGAGCGAACGCGAGGCGGGGCACCGCCTCGGACGCGCGGGCGAGCTGGTCGGCGCGCAGGGGGGCGAGTGCCAGGTGGCGAGCGGCGAGGTCGCGCAGCCGCTCGGGCTCGTTCAGGAGCGACCACTCCGCCTCCAGTACGTGAATGCGGTCGCGCCGTTCCTGAATGGCACGGTTCAGGCCGGCAAGCTCCTCCTCGAGTTCCCGCACGTCGTGCTTGACCTTGTAGAGCAGGAGCCCGGCGGCGACGACCAGCACGGCCCAGAGGAGGACGGCGGGGCGGATCATGCGGCTTGCGCGAGTTTCTCGGCCGCGCGCAGCCGGGCCGAGCGCGCGCGGGGGTTGGCCGCGATCTCTGCCGCGCTCGGCGTGACCGGCTTGGCAGTGAGCAGTCGAAGTTTCGGCGGGGGGCGCGCGGCAAGGCCGCGCGGGTCATGCCGCGAGGGCGAGGGGCCGCGTCCCGCGGCGTCGGAAAAGAGGCGTTTCACGATGCGGTCCTCGAGGGAATGGAACGAAACTGCGACGATTCGTCCACCCGGAGAAACGACGTCGATGGCGGCCTCGAGCCCGCGCGCGATTTCGTCGAGCTCCTCGTTCACCGCGATCCTGAGCGCCTGGAAGCTGCGCGTGGCCGGATCGATCCCGTCTGCTGCGCGCGGCACCACCGCGCGCACGATCGCAGCGAGCCGAGCCGTCGTCATGATCGGTGCTTCGGCGCGCGCGCGGACGATCGCGCGCGCGATGCGCCGCGCGTGGCGTTCCTCGCCGTAGTCGCGGATCAGAGCGGCGAGCTCCGCCTCGTCGAGCGTGTTGACGAGATCGGCTGCGGTTCGCCCTGCCCGCCCCATGCGCATGTCGAGCGGGCCTTCCGTGCGGAAGGAGAAGCCCCGCGCAGGGTCGTCGAGCTGGAAGGAGGAGAGGCCGAAGTCGAACACCGCGCCATCCAGCGCCGCGACACCCTGCGCGGCGAGAAGATCGACGAGGTTGCCGAAGCGTCCCTCGATCAGCGTCAGGCGGCCCGGGAACTGCGCGATCAAGCGCGGCGCCGCGGGCGATCGCATCCGGATCGCGATCGATCGCGAACACGGTGCAGCTGCGCGGCCTCGAGGATGGCGCGCGTGTAGCCGCCGCCGCCGAAGGTCGCGTCGAGATAGACGCCGCCGTGCTTCGGCGCGAGGAAGGCGAGCGCCTCACGCAGCATGACCGGAACGTGCCCGCTCACGCCGTCCCTCCGCCGGGCAGGGTGAGGGCACGCTCGCGCGCCGCCTGCACCGCGCTCCGCGTCATCCGCTCCGCCTCCTCCGGCGTCCAGATCTGAAACAGCCGCCCAAGTCCGACGAAGGCGACGGTCTCGCCGAGCCCGGCATGCGCGATCAGCGCTTCGGGCAGCACGATCCGCCCTTCCGCGTCCGGAATGGCCGAATGGGCGGAGGCGAACAGCGCGAAGGCGAGGGCGTCGTGGTCGTCGGAGAACGAAGTCGAGCGTGTCGAGACGCGCCGCGAGGCGGCGGAACTCGGGCTCCGGGCGGGCCTCGATGCAGGCCGACTTGTGGTGCGGACGAAGGATCAACTCGGTGGTCTCGAAGCGCGCCAGTGCGGCGCGAAAGGGGGCAGGGACCGAGACTCGGCCCTTGCGGTCCAGCCTGTTCACATGGGTGCCCAGGAACTGGCCCATCCCTCGTCCGCCGTGCCCGCCCTTCCCTCTCGCGCCGCGCCTTCGGCCGACGCGCAGGCAGCGGGGCGCGGGACGAAGGAAGGCGGCGCTGCCGCCTCATGGTCAGCCATGGGATAGCATGGGAAATCTTGGTCCGTCAATGGAAAAGGCCGGAAAAACCTGGTTCAGCGCGGTTTTTGACGCCGGTTTGCGGATCGTGAAGAAAGGATTGAGGGCGAGCCTCCGGCTGAATTCGGTGCTTGGCTGGGGCAGCCGGAAGTATTCGCGTTTTGTTCACGCGCGGTCGTTGCGCAAGGGCGCGGGTCAGGCGGCCTGTAAGCCGGGTTCTGTCCGGGGTGTCGCCACCCCTGGACGGCCATTCATCTGGGACGCCCGTCGCCGGACGCCTCGCGCGACCAACCCGGGCGGGATGCGCGGGAACGCGCCTGCGGCCGGGAAACCCGCCGCCGCCCGCCCCTATTCGGTCTTGCTCCCGGTGGGGTTTGCCGTGCCGTCCCCGTTGCCGGGGCCGCGGTGCGCTCTTGCCGCACCGTTTCACCCTTGCCGGCGGGCGAGGTTTGCCCCGCGCGTCGGCGGTCTGTTCTCTGTGGCACTGTCCCTGGGGTTGCCCCCGCCGGGTGTTACCCGGCACCGTGTTCCCGTGGAGCCCGGACTTTCCTCACCGCCGGAGCTTTCGCCCCGGCAGGCGCGGCCGTCCGGCCGCCTGACCCGCGCTCAGAATGTGGGACGTCTGGGCCAGTCGGTTCAAGCTCTGACGCCAAGACCCTCGGCGAGGGCGGCGACCCGCCCTGCCGCCCAGCGCGTGCGCCCATCCGCCACGCCGTCCGTTCGATGCGGCGCCCAGTGCCGTTGGAAGGCGACGAGAACCGTGGTCAAGGACCCGTCCACCGGCCCCTCGGGCGCGACCCGATAGCCGACGCGGCGCAAGGTGGCGCGCAGCGCCCGCACGCCGTCGCCCGTGTCGCCCGGTGCGAGCGGCGGAACCTCGTCCACCGCCGCCGGCGCCTCGCCGGGCCAGAGCCCGATTCCGGCTTCGGCGAGCCGCGGCCAGGGAAAGAGCTCGCCCGGATCGCGCTTGCGGTCGGGCGCGACGTCGCTGTGCGCGACCACGTCGATCGGCCGGATCGGGTGCCGGGAAAGGATGTCACGGCACAGCGCGATCGTGGCGGAGATCTGCGGCTCCGGAAACGGGCGGTAGCCCCAGTCGTGGCCCGGGTTGACGATCTCGATGCCGATCGAGCGGTCGTTCAGCGACTCCCGTCCCCGCCACCAGGACACACCCGCGTGCCAAGCCCGTCGGTGCTCGGGCACGAGAGCGAAGACCCGTCCATCCTCCTCGACGAGCCAGTGCGAGGAGACCTTCGCTGAGGGGTCGCGAAGCCGCGCCAGGGCCTCCTCGCCCGTGCGCATGCCGGTGTAGTGCAGGACGAGCACGTCGATCACCGCGCCCGGCGGGCGCGCGTCGTGGTTCGCCGACGGCGCTGTCGATGATCGGGATCACCCTCGCCCCCGCGCACCGCCTGCGCGCCGCTCACAGGTCCGCGTTCGCGCTTGATCCGGTTCCAGGCAGCGTTGATCTCGGCCACCCGGCGCGTGGCGTGCTCGACGAAACGCGGCGGAACGTTCCGCGAGGCCAGCGTATCCGGATGGTGCTCGCGCATCAGGCTGCCGCCACGCGGCGCGGATCTCGTCGTCGGAGGCGCTGGCGGGACACGCCGAGCACCTCGTAGGGGTCGGGCTCGTTCGGCGCCGGCCGCGCGCCCCCGCCCGAGCGCGCGCGCTCGCGTTCGCGCTCGGAGAGCTTCATCCGCCGCGCCACCTCGTCGATGAAGCGTCGCTCGGCGTCGTTCAGCGGCCCGTCCGCCAGCGCGACCTGATGCAGCGCCGCCACCACGTCCTCGAGCACGGTGCGGTTGTCGGCAAACGACCTCGGCGAGCTTGTCGGCGAAGGGCTCGAAGCCCGCGGGCGTCTCCCGCGCCTGGTCCCACAGGCGCGCGATGTCCTTCGCCGCCTCGGGCGGGAAGCGGAACAGCCGCTTGAAGGCGTCGATTTCCGCCCGCTTCACCGGACCGTCCGCCTTGGCGAGTTTGGCCGCGAGCACGACCATGGCGATCGAGAATACGGTGTCGCGGTTGCCGATGCAGGCGCGCGGCGTCGACGAGGCGCAGCGGGTCGGGGCGCAGCAGGGCATCCATCGGGTTTGGAATGGCTCCCGCCGGCGGCGGTGGACACGCTGATCCGCGGCATGGCCGAGGGCGGCGCCGATCACCGCGCCCATCGGGCCGCCCATCGCGAAGCCCGCGATGCCGCCGAAGACCTTGCCCCAAAACCCCACGTCGTCACCCGCTCCCCAATCCGCGCCGTGTAACACGCGACCGTCGTGCCCCGTCAGCGCAAGGCAAAATCCTTGGCCGCAGCGGAGGTCACCGTTTGATGAACGGCGACGTCCGAATTCAGGCGCGGGCCTCGCGCGCCTCCGCCCGCGCCGCCTGCCACACCTCGCGCGCGGCATCCGCGTTCAGCGCCGCGATGCCGAGCCCGACGATCACGTCCGGCCAGGCGCTGCGCCACACGGTGGCGGTGACGATGCCGGCCGACGATGATCGCGACATTGGCGATGGCGTCGTTGCGGGCGGAAAGATAGGCGCCGCGCATCAGCGACCCCCCACCCGCGTCCGGAACCGGGCCAGCATCAGCGCGCAGGTGACGTTGACCAGGAGCGCGCCGGCCCCGGCGAGCGAGAGCGGCAGCGGCGCCGAGGGCGGCAGCGGTTCGAGGATCTTCTGCCACGCCATCCACAGCGCGGCGACGGTCGGCACCAGCAGGAGCAGGGCGAGGAGCGTGCCCGACCCGCGCCCGGTCTCAGCCGCACTCCAGCCCGGCCGCGAGCCCAGATCAGCAGGTTGACCGAGGCGTCCTCGAGGAAAGTCGATCGAGTCGGCGAGCAGCGAGACCGAGCCGATGATGCAGCGCGACCGCGGCCTCGATGCCGAAATAGGCCAAGGTTGAGGGCGGCGACGCGGGCGACCGTGCGCACGGAAGCCGTCTGGGACAGGCGAGGGGTGCGGACATCGGCAGGTTCCTCTGGCCAAGCGCCCCGGCGCGGGCATGATGCCGGCCCTGGTCCCGGACCGTCAGCGAGCAATGCCGTGAGCTGCCATGCCCCCGTCGTGACCCCGGCCCCGCCCCGGACTGCCTCGGACGGCGCCTCCGCCCGTCGCGCCGCGCGCGAAGGCTATGCCGGCCACACGGCAGGCCTCGCACCCGGGCTTCGTGCAGGGCAACCTCGTCGTGCTGCCGGCCGCGGACGCGGCCGACTTCCTCCGCTTCTGCGTCGCCAACCCCAAGCCCTGCCCGCTGCTCGCCGTCTCCGAACCGGGCGACCCGCACCTTCCCGCCCTCGGCGCCGACCTCGACCTGCGCACCGACCTGCCGCGCTATCGCGTCTGGCGCGTCGGGCGAGCTCGTCGCCGAGCCGACCGACATCCTGGCGCACTGGCGGGCGCGATCTCGTCGCCTTCGTCCTCGGCTGCTCCTTTTCCTTCGAGGAGGCGCTCGATGGCCGACGGCATCCCGCTCAAGCACATCGCGATGGGGCGCAACGTAGCGATGTGGCGCACCAGCGTTGCCGTGCATCGCCGGCCGGGCCGGTTCGCCGGGCCGCTCGTCGTCTCCATGCGCCCCTTCCGCCCGGCCGACGCCATCCGCGCCATCGCCATCACCTCCCGTTTTCCCGCCGTCGCACGGCGCGCCCGTGCACATCGGCCACCCGCACCTGATCGGCATCGACGACCTCTCCGACGCCGCACTACGGCGACCCGGTGCCGGTCGAGGACGACGAACTCCCCCTGTTCTGGGCCTGCGGCGTCACCCCGCAGGCGGTGATCGCGGCAGGCGCGTGTGCCCTTCGCCATCACCCACGCCCCCGGTTGCATGCTGGTGACGGATTTGCGCAACGAGCCGTCTCGCCGCGCTCTGAGCGGCGCTCACCCTCTCGCCCGCTCTCCTTACCGGACGCACGCGCATGGCCTGGCAGTTCTGGATCGACCGCGGCGGCACCTTCACCGACCTCGTCGCCCGCCACCCCGACGGCACGCCGTCACCACGCACAAGCTCCTGTCCGAGAACCCCGAGCGCTACCGCGACGCGGCGGTGGCCGGGCATCCGCGCCGTGCTGGGGCCTGGCTCCCGACGCGCCCATCCCCCGCGGCCTGATCGCGGCGGTGAAGATGGGCACCACCGTGGCCACCAACGCGCTGCTCGAACGCAAGGGCGAGCGCGTGCTGCTCCTGGTGAACCGCGGCTTCGCCGACCAGCTGCGGATCGGCTACCAGGCCCGCCCGCGCCTGTTCGACCTCGAGATCAAGCTGCCCGAACTCCTGTACGAGCGCGTGGTCGAAATCCCGGGCCGCGTCACCGTGGAGGGCGAGGAGATCGAGCCTCTCGGCGAGGAGGAGGCGCGCGCCGCGTTGCGCGCGGCGCACGCGGACGGCATCCGCGCCGTCGCCATCGTGCTTGATGCACGCCTGGAAGTTCCCCGACCACGAACGGCGTGTCGCTGCCATCGCGCGCGAGGAGGGATTCACCCAGATCTCCGCAAGCCACGCCGTGAGCCCGCTCATCAAGTGGGTCGGTCGCGGCGACACCACGGTGGTCGATGCCTATCTCTCGCCGATCCTGCGCCGCTATGTGCGGCAGGTGGAGGAGGAACTCGGCGATACGCCGCTCTACTTCATGCAATCGAACGGGGGGCTGGCGCGGGCCGATGCGTTCCAAGGCAAGGACGCGATCCTGTCCGGGCCGGCGGGCGGCATCGTCGGGGCGGTGCGGACGGCGGCGATGGCTGGGTTCGAGCGCATCATCGGGTTCGACATGGGCGGCACCTCGACCGACGTCGCCCTCTACGACGGCGCCTTCGAGCGCACCTACGAGACCGTGGTGGCCGGCGTGCGGATCCGCGCGCCCATGATGGCGATCAACACGGTGGCGGCGGGTGGGGGGTCGATCCTGCACTTCGACGGCGCGCGCTACCGGGTGGGGCCGGACAGTGCGGGGGCCAACCCGGGGCCGGCCTCGTATCGTCGCGGCGGCCCGCTCACCGTCACCGACGCCAATGTCTGCCTCGGCAAGATCCAGCCGGCGCATTTTCCGGCGATCTTCGGCCCCAAGGGCGACCGCCCGCTCGATGGCGCGATCGTCCGCGAGGCCTTCCTCGCGCTCGCCGCGCGGATCGCGCGTGCGACCGACACGCCGCTCAAAGACCCGCGCGAGGTGGCGGAGGGGTTCCTGAGGATCGCGGTCGCCAACATGGCGAACGCGATCAAGGAGGTGTCGATCCGCAAGGGGCGCGACCCCTCGCGCTTCGTCCTCGTCTGCTTCGGCGGCGCGGGCGGGCAGCACGCCTGCCTCGTTGCCGACGAGCTCGGCATGGACACGGTGTTCATCCACCCCTTCGCCGGCGTGCTCTCCGCCTACGGCATGGGGCTTGCCGATCAGAGCGCGATCCGCGAGGCGGCGGTCGAAATTCGGCTTGCGCCCGAAACGATCCCCGCGCTCGAGGCGCGCCTTGCCGACTCTCGGCGAGCAGGCGACCGCGGCCCTGGTCGCGCAAGGGGCGGACCGTGCGGCGATCCGCCTCGATGCGAACGGTGCACATCCGCTACGAAGGCACCGACACGCCGCTCGCCTGTCCCCTTCGCCGACCACGACGCCCTGGTTGCCGCCTTCACCGAGGCGCACCGCACCCGCTTCGGCTTCGCCACTCCTGACCGCGCCCTGATCGTCGAGGCGGTGGCGGTGGAAGCCATCCACCCCGGCGAGCCCGTGCGCGAGGCGATGCATCGCCGCCGCAGCGAGGGCGCGCCAGCCCCGATCGACCGCGTCGAGATGTTCACGGGCGGCGCAGCACACGAGACCCCAGTGTTCGACCGCGACAGCCTGCTTGCGGGCGATGCGATCGACGGGCCCGGCCCTGATCCGCGAAGCGAACGCCACCACGGTGGTCGAGCCCGGCTGGCGCGCGACCGTGACCGATGCGAACCACCTCGTGCTTCGCCGCATCGTCGCCCGCCCTGCGCGCATCGCCATCGGCACCGACCGCGAAGGCGCAGGGGCCGACCCGGTGATGCTCGAACTCTTCAACAACCTGTTCATGTCGATCGCGGAGCAGACCGGGGCGGTGCTGCAGAACACCGCGCAGTCGGTGAACATCAAGGAGCGGCTCGACTTCTCCTGCGCCTTGTTCGACGGCGAGGGCCGGCTGGTCGCCAACGCGCCGCACATCCCCGTCCATCTCGGCGCGATGGGCGAATCGGTGCGCACGGTGATCCGTTCGCGCGGGCCGACCTTGCGGCCCGGCGACGTGGTGGCTCTGAACAACCCCTACAACGGCGGCACGCACCTGCCCGACATCACCGTCATCACCCCGGTCTTCGACGAGGCGGGGCGGGAGATCCTGTTCTTCGTCGGCTCGCGCGGCCACCACGCCGACATCGGCGGCATCACGCCGGGCTCCATGCCGCCGGCCTCGCGCACGCTCGAGGAGGAGGGCGTGCTGATCGACGATTTCCTGCTCGTCGAGCGGGGGCGCTTCCGCGAGGCGGAGTTCCGCGCGCTGCTTGCCGGCGCGCGCTATCCCGCGCGCAACCCGGACATGAACCTGGCCGACATCCGCGCCCAGATCGCGGCGAACGAGAAGGGCGTGATGGAGCTGAGGCGCGCCATCGCCACCTTCGGCCTCGCCACCGTCCGGCGCTACATGCGGCACGTGATGGAGAACGCGGAGGAGTCCGTCCGTCGCGTGATCGACCGCATCGGAGACGGATCGTTCGACTACCGGATGGACAATGGCGACCTCTTGCGCGTCGCGGTGCGGGTGGACCGCGCCGCACGCCGGGCTGTGGTCGACTTCACCGGCACTGCTGCGCAGCAGGCCGGACAACTTCAACGCGCCCCCGGCGGTGACGCGGGCGGCCGTTCTGTATTGCTTCCGCTGCCTCGTCGGCGAGGACATCCCGCTGAACGATGGCTGCCTCGCGCCGATCGACATCGTCCTTCCTCCGGGTTCGTTCCTCGCCCCGAAGCCTCCGGCCGCCGTGGTGGCGGGCAACGTCGAGGTGAGCCAGGCGGTGACCAACGCGCTGTTCGGGGCGCTCGGCGCCATCGCCTGTTCGGCGGCGACGATGAACAACTTCACCTTCGGCGACGGCCGCTTCCAGTACTACGAGACGATCTGCGGCGGCTCCGGCGCCGGGCCCGGCGTTCCACGGCACCTCGGCGGTGCAGACGCACATGACCAACACCCGCATGACCGACCCGGAGATCCTCGAGCTGCGGTATCCCGTCCTGCTCGAAAGCTTTGCCATTCGCCGCGGCTCGGGAGGGCTAGGGCGTTGGCGGGGCGGCGACGGGGCAGTGCGGCGGATCCGCTTCCGCGCACCGATGCATGCGGCGATCCTCGCCTCGCGCCGAACGGTGCCACCCTTCGGCCTCGCCGGTGGGGCGGATGGCGCGCCCGGCCGGCAGTGGGTCGAACGGTCCGACGGCACGGTCGAGCCCCTGTCGGGGACGGATTCGCGCCACCTCATGCCTGGGGACGTCTTCGTGATCGAAACCCCAGGCGGCGGAGGCTACGGCGCGCCCTCCTGACGCGGCCTTCGCTTGTTCGGCCCGGGCTTCTCTGGCTATCCCCGGCCGCGTGGGCTCCATTCTTCGCTCGGCTTGCCTGGCTGCTCGCGCTTCGTCGCCGCTTTCGGCGCGCTGGCGGCGTGGCTCCTGCCGCGGCACATCGACTGGTCGGCGTATCGGGCGGAAGTGGAGCGGGTCGGGTCGGCACGGCTTGGCCGCGAGGTCAGGATCGACGGCGCCTTCGCTCTCGAACTCTTGCCCCAGCCGAGGCTGACCGCGCGCCAAGTGACGATCGGCGAGGCAGGCGACGGCCTCTCCGGCACGGCGGAGGAGCTCCGCCTCGGCCTTGCCCTGGCTCCCCTCCTGCGCGGCGACCTCGTGGTCAGCGACCTCACCCTCGATCTGCGCCGCGCCTGCGCCTCGGCACCCTCGTCGCCCCGCTGTGGGAGGTGGCAGGCCGGCCTGCGATCATGCTCGCCGGAGCCGACGTGCGGGTGGAGCGCGGCGAGGTCGAGATCGGCAAGGCGCGGATCGGCGGCATCTCGGCGCGTCTCTCCGCCGACGGCGCGCTTGGCGCCTACACCGCTCAGGGGCGTTTCGAGCTCGGCGGCGAAGCGGCGGAGTTCTCGCTTGCTCTTGGCCAGTCGGGGCCGGACGGTGCCGCACCTCTCGAAGTGCGGCTCGCCTACCGGGCAGCGGCCCTGCGCGCCTCCGGCATCGCATGGCATGGCGGCTTCGCCTTCGCCGGCTCCCTCCAGGTCGAAGGGGCGGATTTCTCCGCCCTCCTGCCGGGGCCGGCCCAGCCGTTCCGCGCCGAGGCCCGCCTCACGCTCGAAGGCGCGGCGGCGACGGCGGACCAGCTCCAGCTCGAGATCGGCGGGGCGCGGCTGACCGGGGCGGTGTCGTTCCGCCTCGACCCGGCCGCGCGGATCGACGTCGCGCTCGCCGCGGTCCGTCTCGATCTCGACCCTTGGGTCGGGCCGGCGCCGGGCCTCGTCGCCTCCCCGCCGGTTCCGGTCGGGATCGATCTCTCCGTCGAGGCCGCCACATGGCGAGGGGGCCTTCTGCGCTCGCTTCGCGTGGCCGGGCAGATCGAGGCCGGCCAGATCGCGATCAACGAGGCGGCTGCCTTCCTGCCCGGCGGGGCCATCGTGGCGGTCGGCGGCAGCGTGTCGCGCACCAACGAGGGGCCGCGGTTCGACGGGCTTGTCGAGCTCGACGCCCCCGATCTGCCCGCACTCCTCTCCTGGCTTGGCTTCGCCGCTCTGCCCGGCGAGGTGCTACGCCAGGCCATCCTGTCGGGAAGCGTCGTCGCCACGGCCTCGACCCTCCGCTTGGAGGCGGCCGAGCGATCGGCGATCGACGGCACGGCAGTGACCGGGACACTGACGGTCAAGCGCGGGGATCCGCCCGCGATCGCGCTTGCGTCTGCGCACAACCCAGCTGGATCCCCTCCCCTGGCTCGCGGCGTTGGGACCCGACGCGCGGCGCCTTTCCGGGCTGCCCTTCCGGGGCTCGTTGCGCCTGGAGGTGGGCGCGATGCCGCTCGAGGATTTTGTCGCGCGGGACGTGGTGGTCGAGGCATCGCTCGAGCGCCAGGGGGAAGGTTCGGTCCGGCTGGCGATCGCCGACATCGCGGGCGGGCGGCTTGCTGCTTCGGCGTCCGGCCGCGTCGGGGCGGACGCCCGGCTCGCGTCCTTCGACCTCGCCTTCGAGGGAGCAGACGTGGCGGGGCTGGTGCCGCTCGTGCCTTGGCGCGTGGTGGAGGCGGCGCGGCCGCTCTGGCAGGGCGGCTACCGGCTGCGTGCCTCCGGGCGGCCCGAGGCATCGGGGCTTGCCCTGACGGCGGTCGCCGAGGCGTTGGACGCGCGGTTCGAGGCTGCAGGCAGGGCGTCGCCTGATCTCGCGCGCTTCGAGGGGCGCCTTGCGCTGCGCCATCCGGGAGCGCCGCGCTTGCTTGCCGCCCTCGGCGTGCCGGCGACGGAGGCTTGGCTCGGCGAGGGCTCGCTGGCGGTCATCGCCGACCTCGCGCGCGACGGCCCCCGCCTGACGCTGCGCCCGGCCGAGATCGGCATCGGGGCGATGCGCGGCCGGGTCTCGGGCGAGGTCATGCTGGACCGGGACGGCCGGCGCGCCGCCCTCTCCGTCGAGGCGGAAAGCCTCCGCTTGCCGCCGCTCGATCTCCGCTCGACCGAACCGGTGCCGCCTGATCTGTTCGGCGGCTGGACGGCGGCGGTGCTGCTGCGGGCGGGCGAGGTGCGCGCGGCCGAGGAGAGGATCGTCGAGCGGGTCGAGGCCGCGTTCGAGGTCGCCGACGGGGTGGTGTCGCTGTCGCGGCTTGCGGCTCTGCGCGGCAGCGGCGCGATCGCGGCGCGCGGACGCTACGATCCGCGGGCGGGGCGCGCCGAAGCCGAAATCGAAGCCGATCGCGCCCGCTTGGAGGGGCCCCTGTTCGGCCTGCCGGTCGACGTGGCGGCCGGCCGGCTGAGCGCAACTGCCCGGCTGTCGGCGGTCGGCCGCAGCCCCTTCGCGCTCGTCGGCGGGATCGAGGGTGAAGCAAGCCTGACGCTGGCCGAGGGGAGCCTGATCGGGATCGATCTCGGCCGAGTGGCCCGGGCGCTGGCCGGCGCGGTGCCGCGCGGCCGCGCCCTCGACGAGGTTCGCGCAGGCCTCAGCGGAGGAACGACTCCGGTGTTGGCGGCGCAGGCAACGCTGCGCGCCGCGGCGGGAGCGGTCCTTCTCGATCGGGCCGAAATCGCTTCGGAGGAAGGCACGGTGCGCCTCGCGGGGGAGGTCGACCTCCGCACTCGCTCGCTCGACCTCACGGTCAGCGCCGTGCCGGCCGCTGCCGGACAGGCGCCGACGCTCGGGCTGAGGGTGACCGGCCCCTGGGAGAGGCCGGCGCGCATCGTCGAACTCGCCGAGGCCGCGCGGTTCCTGGCCGACCGCCCTCAGCGGCCCTGAGCCTCGGCGAGAGCGAACAGGCGGAGGGCGGAGGCGAGCGGCACGGCGGGGTCGGCGCGGGCGGAGTCGATCTCGGCAACAAGCGCGGAAAGAGGAAGGCCGCGGCGCCGCGCGGCCTCCTCGAGCACGGCCCAGAAGGCGGGTTCCAGAGCAACCGAGGTGCGGTGCCCGGCCAGGCTGAGCGAGCGCTTCGCGAGGTGCCGCTTCCTCCTCACGCGTAGGTCGCGATCTCGATCAGGTTGCCGTCCGGGTCGCGGCAGTAGACGGAGGTGATGGGCCCGAGCGCCCCCTCCCGCTTCACCGGGCCGAGGTCGATCGCCACGCCGAGATCGTGCAGGTGCGCGATCACCTCCTCGATGGTGACGGTGACGACGAAGCAGAGATCCTGGCTGCCGGGTGCGGCGTTCACGCCCGTCCACCACTCCTGCTGGGTGCAATCCGCCGGGCGGAGATTGATCTTCTGCCCGCCGAAGAAGAGGGCGGTGCGCAGGTGCGGCCCGTAGGTCTCGACCTCCATGCCCAAGCACGCGCTGATACCAGGCGGCGGCGATCTCGACGTCGCGCACGGTGACGACGAGGTGGTCGAGGCGATCGACGGAGAAGCGCATCAGGCGGGTCGCGGCAGGCGGGCGGTGACTTCGATTTCGATCCGCATGGCCTCTTCCTGCAGGCCGGCGTGGATCAGCGTGGAGGTCGGGCGGGCGCGTCCGAGATAGCGTCTGATCACCGGCCAGCAGGGCGGCCAGTCCTCGCGCCTCGGCACGATGAAGAGGGCGCGCACCACGTCGTCGAGCGTGCAACCGGCCTCGCGCAGAGCAGCCGCGATGTTGCGGAAGGCTTGGTCGGCCTGGGACGCGACGTCCTCGGCGATGGTCATCGTTGCGTAATCGTAGCCCGTGGTGCCGGAGACCCAGACGTAGTCGCCATCGACCACGGCGCGGGAGTAGCCGATCTCGGCTTCGAAGCGGGAGCCTGAGGAGATGCGCCTGGGGTGGGGGCGGGAGGGACCTATCGGCCGCTCCCGGTCTCCTGTCTCGTCCGTTCTCGTCACTCGAGACCGTCGTAGAAGTCGTTGCCCTTGTCGTCGATCACGATGAAGGCGGGGAAGTCCTCGACCTCGATCCGCCAAACGGCCTCCATGCCGAGTTCGGGATATTCGAGCACCTCCACCTTGCGGATGCAGTCCCGAGCGAGCCGCGCGGCGGGCCCGCCGATCGAGGCGAGGTAGAACCCTCCGTATTTTCGGCACGCCTCGCGCACGGCGCGCGAGCGATTGCCCTTGGCGAGCATGATCAGCGAGCCGCCCTTGGCCTGGAACTCCTCGACGTAGGAGTCCATTCGCCCAGCCGTAGTCGGGCCGAACGATCCCGTCGCGTAACCGGCGGGAGTCTTCGCCGGTCCGGCGTAATAGACCGGATGGTTCCTCAGATACTCCGGCATCGGCTCGCCGCGGTCGAGCCGCTCCTTGATCTTGGCGTGGGCGATGTCGCGCGCGACCACCATCGGCCCCGAGAGCATGACCCGGGTCTTCACGGGATAGCGGGAAAGGATCGCGCGGATCTCGTCCATCGGCCGGTTGAGGTCGATCCGCACCACCTCACCGCCAAGCTCTTCGTCCGTCGTTTCGGGCAGGTATTTCGCCGGGTCCGTTTCGAGCTGTTCGAGGAACACGCCCGCGGGCGTGATCTTGGCGAGGATCTGCCGATCCGCCGAACAGGAGACGCCGATGCCGACGGGCAGCGAGGCGCCGTGGCGCGGCAGGCGGATCACCCGCACGTCGTGGCAGAAGTACTTGCCGCCGAACTGGGCGCCGATGCCGAGGCGTCGCGTGATCTCGAGCACCTTCATCTCGGCCTCGAGGTCGCGGAAGGCGTGTCCGGCGAGCGAGCCCTTGGTCGGCAGCGTGTCGAGATAGCGGCAGGAGGCAAGCTTGACGGTCTTCAGCGTGGTCTCGGCCGAGGTGCCGCCGATGACGATCGCGAGGTGGTAGGGCGGGCAGGCGGAGGTGCCGAGCGTCTTCAGCTTCGTCTCGATGAAGGGGTAGAGGCGTTCCGGGTTGAGCAGCGCCCGCGTCTCCTGGAAGAGGAAGGTCTTGTTCGCGCTGCCTCCCCCCTTGGCCACGAACATCAGGTGGAACTCCTCCGCGTGCTCCTCGCCCGGGGCGGCGTAGATGTCGAACTGGACGGGGAGGTTGTTGCCGGTGTTCACCTCCTCGAACATCGACAGCGGGCTCATCTGCGAGTAGCGCAGGTTCGTTTCGGTGTAGGTGCGGAAGACGCCCCGGCTGATCGCCTCCTCCTCGTCGCCCTCGACCCAGACCCGGCTTCCCTTCTTGCCGAAGACGATCGCCGTGCCGGTGTCCTGGCACATCGGCAGCACCCCGCCCGCGGCGATGTTGGCGTTCTTGAGGAACTCGAGCGCGACGTAGCGGTCGTTCGCCGAGGCTTCCGGGTCGTCGAGAATGGCGCGCAGTTGGGCGAGGTGGGAGGGGCGCAGCAGGTGGGAGACGTCGCGGAAGGCGCGGAAGGCGAGCTCCGTCAAGGTCTCGGGGGCGACGAGCAGAACCCGCCGACCGCCTGCCTCGATGCTCTTCAGGCCTCCGAGATCGAGCCGGGTCCACGCCACTTCGGGCTCGGCGAGGGGGAACATCGGGCTGTAGAGGAAGTCGCCTGCCCGGGGGGCGAGCGGGAAGGGCGCGTTCATCGCACGGGCGCTCCTCGGTCTCGCGTCAGATCGCGCCGCTTATCGCACGGCGGAACGGTGTCGACCATCCGGGGAGAGGGCACGCCGAACGCCGCGCGGGTCAGGGCTTCGGGGGACGTTTGCGAAAGGCGTCGAGGCTGACCACTTGCGCCGGGTGGTTGCCGTCGCCGCCCGCGTCGGCGGGTCCCGACGCCGCCTCGCCGCCGGTGAGCGGCGCCGCTGTTTCGGCCGCGACGTCGGGTCCTTCCGCTGCGGCGTCGAAACGGAGGCCGAAGCGCACCGCGGGGTCGGCGAACTGGGTGACGGCCGCCCAGGGCACGCGCAGCCGTGCCGGTACGCCGCCGAAATAGAGCGTGACCGCGAAACCGGACTCGTCCGTCTCCAGCGCGTCGAACTGGTGCTGCAGAACGATCGTCATCTCGTTCGGGTACTGCGCCTTCAGCCGCGCCGGCAGATCGACCCGCGGATGATCGGTGCGGAAGGTGAGGTAGAAGTGGTGGTCGCCCGGCAGCCCGTCGCGGGCGACTGCGGCAAGGGCAGAACGCACGACGTGGCGGAGGCTTTCCTGGATCCAGCGTTCGTAGGGCAGCAGGCTGTCCCTCAGTCCCGGCTCGTCGGCCCCCATGCCCTCGTGCCCCGTCGTCCCGTTCTCTCCCAAACTGTGCCGGGGGCCGCGTGTCGACCCCGGGCGGAAGAGTGGGGGGCTTCTGTTGCCCGGTGCCCCCCGGACCGCGCTTGCCTAGACTAGGTTAGGCAGCGAGCGCCAGACGGTTGTTGTCGTTGGCACTTGTGGATCGGCCCGATGACGGCGGTACCATGCCGGGCGAAAAGCGAACCTTTACTGCGCGCGTCGAACCTGTTTCGCCCCCTTCTCTGCCCCACAGCCGAGCCTTCGCATGGTGGAGGCGCCGGGCACTGCCCCCGGGTCCGCAACGCCTATTCCGTTCGCCGTTTATCGCCATAGCCGGATTGCCCCGGCAGCCCGGAATATAGGAAACCGACGCCGGAGACGGAAGCCCGACGCGAGTCGGCACGAGGGAAACCCGGCATGGACCTGACGGAGGCCCAGGCGCGCGAGATCGACGAGGCCCGCGCCCACGCGCATCCCACGCTCCGGCCGACCGTACCGGCAATGGAAGCGCTGCTCCACCGCCCGATCCCGGTGCTCGACCACGGCTTCGTCCGCGTCGTCGACTACATGGGAGACAATTCGGCGGTGGTGCAGGCGGCGCGTGTCTCCTACGGCCGGGGGACGAAGCGCCTGCAGGACGACGAGGGGCTCATCCGCTATCTCATGCGGCACTGGCACACCACGCCGTTCGAGATGGCGGAGATCAAGCTGCACGTGAAGCTGCCGATCTTCGTCGCACGCCAGTGGATCCGCCACCGAACGGCGAGCGTGAACGAGGTCTCCGCCCGCTACTCGGTGCTGGATCGCGAGTTCTACCTGCCAGCGCCCGAGCATCTGGCCGGGCAGAGCGCGACCAATCGTCAGGGTCGCGGTGCGGCGCTCGCGCCCGAACAGGCGGAGGCGGTGTTGCGCATCCTGCGCGAGGACGCTGCGCGCTGCCATGAGCATTATCTCTGGCTCCTGAACGAGGACGAGGAGGGCAAGCCCCGCGATCCGGACCGGCAGGGGATCGCGCGTGAACTCGCGCGGATGAACCTCACGCTCAACGTCTATACGCAGTGGTACTGGAAGACGGATCTGCACAACCTGATGCATTTTCTCAGGCTGCGCGCCGATCCGCACGCCCAGTACGAGATCCGCGCCTATGCGGAAGCGATCCTCGGCGTGTTGGAGGCCTGGGTGCCCATCACCGCGCGCGCCTTCCGGGACTACCGCCTGTCAGCCGTGACCCTCTCGGGGCCGATGCTCGCCTGCCTCAGGCGCATGCTGGCCGGGGAGGCGGTGACAGCGGAGACGAGCGGGCTTACTCGGCGCGAGTGGCGGGAGTTTCGGGCCGCTCTCGGCCTGCCGGAAGAAGCGCCCGCCACCATGTGACGCGGCCATCTCAGCACCCGCCGCAGGGCTGGCAGAGTTCGGCGGCGATACGCCGCAAGAGGCGCTGCGCAGCCCAGATGTCGGCTGCAAGGCGGGTGTGCCGTTCCGTGACGGGGATGCCGCTGCGTCGGGCCTCGCGCAGACGAGCGGTCCATGGTGGCGAGCGCCCCGCTCAGTTCGGCGAGCCTGATCTGCAGGAACAGGGGCTCGTCCTCGCCATCCGGGGAAAGCCCCCCGGGAGGACCGCTGCCCGAACCGAGCGCGGTCCAACCACTTCCCAGCCCGGACATCGCCGTGGTCGGCCCCGACGCGGAGCTCGTCATGACGGCTTGCCCATCGTTCATCGGCGCCTCCTCCCGCTGCCCGCGTACAAAACCACCGCGAGAGTATGGATATGATGGTCGATGGAGGATGCGTGAGGCAAGCGGGTTTTGCCTTGCGCCAGCGCAACCGGGAACGCGGCGATGACCGTCCTCGTGTTCGGCTCGATCAACCTCGATTTCGTTTTCGCCGTGCCCAGGCTGCCGGCGGCAGGCGAGACCGCGCTTGCCCAATCGCTTCGCCTCGAGCCTGGCGGCAAGGGGGCGAACCAGGCGGTCGCAGCGGCGCGCGACGGCGCGCGCGTCGCCTTCGCCGGGGCGGTCGGGCGGGATCCGCTCGCCGAGCGGGCGCTGGCCGGGCTTCGCGACGCCGGGGTGGACCTCTCGCGCCTTGTCGTGGTGGACGAGGCGACGGGCTGCGCCGCGATCGGGGTTGATGGCGAGGGGCGAAACCAGATCCTTGTGGCGGCGGGGGCGAACCGCCTCGCGCGGGCGAACCAGATCGCGGATGGGGATCTCGGGCCCGGAACGGTGCTGCTGCTGCAGGGCGAGTGCGACCCGGGCGAGACCGTGCGCCTCTTGCGGCGCGCACGGCAACGCGGGGCGCGGGCGGTGCTCAATCTTGCCCCGTTCGTCTCCCTGCCGCGCGAGGCCGTGGCCGCCGCCTCCGTGGTGGTGGTGAACGAGGCCGAGGCGGCCGCCCTTGCCGCACAGCTCGGCGTCCGCTCCCAAGCCCTTGCCCTCGCCGAACGCGCTCGGCACTCCGGTGGTCGTCACCCTCGGCGGGGCGGGCGCGGCGCTGGCGCAGGCGGACGAAGAGCTCCGTCTGCCTGCCCTGCCTGTTGCCGTGCGGGACACCACGGGAGCGGGGGATGCCCTGGTCGGCGTGCTCGGGGCGGGGCTGGCCCGCGGCCTCGGTTTGCGTGAGGCTCTCCGCCGGGCCGTCGTCGCCGCCTCGCTCGCCTGCACCCGGCCGGGCGCCCAGACGGGCCTGCCGACCGCTGCGGAGACCGACGCCGCTCTCACCGGCGCGTTCACCGCCGGCTAACCGCCTCTGCGGTATCGCACGCGCATGCGCCCACTCCACCGCCTGTTCGGCACGGGGCTCGATGATGGCTCAGGCCATCGCGGCGAGCGGGTTCGTCTGGCTCACGGTCGCACCGGCGCTGGCTGTCGGTGTCTCGGCCGCCCTCCTTTCAGCCGCCGTCGCGGCACCTCCCCCCTCGGCCCGGGTCCCCCGGACAAGCGACAACGGTCACTCGACCACGATCCGCGGCGCCTCGGCTTCGCGGGAGGCGAGGACTGCCTCGCACTTCTGCCACACCCGCCGCGCCATTGCGCGATAGAGACGCGCCTCCGCCCCGTCCGGCAAGGTGGCGGTGATCGGCGTGCCCTCGTCCGAGGTGGTGCGGATGTCGAGGGCGATGGGAATCTCGCCGAGAAACTCCGTCCCGAGCCGTTCCGCTTCGCGGCGGGCGCCGCCGTGGCCGAAGATGTCGCTGCGATGCCCGCAGTTGGGGCAGCAGAAGAAACTCATGTTCTCGATCAGGCCCAGCACCGGCACGTTGGTGCGAGCGAACATCGCGATCCCTCGCCGGGCGTCGATCAGCGCCACGTCTTGCGGCGTGGAGACGATCACCGCCCCGGTCAGCGGCACGCGCTGCGCCATGGTGAGCTGCGCATCACCGGTACCGGGCGGCATGTCGACGATCATGATGTCGAGGGGGCCCCAGGCGACCTGGCCCATCATCTGCTCGAGCGCCCCCATCACCATCGGGCCGCGCCAGATCATCGGCGTCTCCTCCTCGACCAAGAAGCCGATGGACATCACCTTCAGGCCCCATTTTTCCATCGGCCGGATCAGGTTGCCGGAGGCGAGCGGGCGGCCGCGGATGCCGAGCATGCGCGGAAGCGACGGCCCGTAGATGTCGGCGTCGAGCAGTCCCACGCGCAGCCCCTCCTGCGCGAGCCCGATCGCGAGATTGACCGCCGTGGTCGACTTGCCGACCCCGCCCTTGCCCGAGGCGACAGCGACGATGGCGCGCGCGTTCGACAGGAGCTGCGCCGGACGCTGCGCGGCCGATCCGGCGCCGGGCGCCTGAGGCGCGGCGCCGGGCGCGGCGGCCCGATGGGCGGTGAGCACCGCGCTGGCGTTGAGCACGCCAGGGAGAGCCTGCACCGCAGCCTCCGCCGCCCGCCGAACCGGTTCGAGCCCGGGCGCACGCTCGCGAGGAACCTCGAGCGTCAGCCGGACGCTGCCCTCGCGCAGCTCGACGCCGCCGACCCAGCCGAGCGAGACGACGTCCCGCCCCGTTGCCGGATCGCGCACAGTGGCGAGAGCGGCCCGCACCTGAGCCTCGGTGACCGTCGCCATCGCTTGAAACTCCCCCCGAACCCGTCCATATGCCGCGCACGTGCCGGGGGCGGGCCCGAGCGGCCGCCGCGCGCTCCTCCGTTCCACAGACGTAGGCGGAAGATGGGGTGTGGTCCGGCGACTTCCAACGGAGACCGGGGAAGGGCGAGCGATGCCTTGGACCAACAACACCGGTGGCGGCCCTTGGGGCGGTCGGCCAGGCGGGCCATGGGGCGGCGGAGGCGGCGGCATGCCGCAGCCTCCGAACATCGACGAGCTCCTGCGCAAAGGTCAGGACTTGGCTCGCCGCTTCCTGCCGCGGGGCCTCGGCGGCGGCCGCGCGATGGCGATCATCGCCGCCGTACTCGTCGGCGGCTGGCTTCTCTCCGGCTTCTACCGCGTCCAGCCCGACGAGCAGGGCGTTGTGCTCCGCTTCGGCGCGTTCCACCGCACCACTCCGCCCGGCCTCAACTACGCCCTGCCGTGGCCGATCGAGAGCGTGACCACGCCGCGCGTCACCCGCATCAACCGGATCGACGTCGGCTTCCGCAGCGAGGTCGAGGGCACGCGCCCGGTGCCCACCCGCGTCGTTCCCGAAGAAAGCCTGATGCTGACGGGAGACGAGAACATCATCGACATCAACTTCGCGGTGTTCTGGCGGATCCGCGACGCCGGCGACTTCCTCTTCAACATCCGCAACCCGGAACAGGCGGTGAAGAGCGCGGCCGAGTCCGTGATGCGCGAGGTGATCGGCAAGACGCCGATCCAGCCGGCGCTGACCGAGGCCCGGGCGCAGATCGAGCAGGCGGTGCGCGCCGGCACCCAGGCGATGCTCGACCAGTACCGGGCGGGGATCGAGGTCGCCCAGGTCCAGCTGCAGAAGGTCGACCCGCCGGCCGCGGTGATCGACGCCTTCCGCGACGTGCAGCGCGCGAATGCCGACCGCGAGCGCCTGCGCAACGAGGCCGAGGCGTTCCGCAACGACATCATCCCCCGCGCCCGCGGCGAGGCCGAGCGCGTGGTGCAGGAGGCGCAGGGCGACCGCGAGGCGCGCATCGCCCGCGCCCGCGGCGAGGCGCAGCGCTTCATCCAGGTCTACCAGGCGTATGACCAGGCGCGCGACGTCACCCGTCTGCGGCTCTACCTCGAGACGATGGAGGACATCATCCGCATCTCGCCCACCGTGGTGGTGGACGAGCGGGTGCAGAACCTCGTGCCCTTCCTCCCGCTTGGCGACCTCAACCGTGCCGCCGCGCCGCCGCAGCAGCGCCCGGCGCCGGCGATCGACCGGCCGATCCCGCTGCCCTCGGCCCCGGCTGCCCCGCCGCCCGGCGGGCCGGCCGCGCGGGTGAGCGGCACCGGTGCGACCATCCGCTGAGGGCGAGACGAGGAGAGCTCACACCATGAACCAGAAGGCACTCATCGGTGGTGCGATCGGCGTCGTCGTCGCCGGCGCGGTCACCCTCTCGACCCTGTTCACCGTGCACCAGACCGAGCAGGTGCTCGTGGTCCAGTTCGGCAAGCCGGTGCGCGTGATCACCGAACCGGGCCTGCACGCCAAGATCCCCTTCATCCAGAACACGATCAGCTTCGATCGCCGGCTGCTCGACTTCGAGGGGCGGAGCGAGGAGGTTATCCTCGGCGACCAGCGCCGGCTGATCGTCGACACCTTCACCCGCTTCCGCATCGTCGATCCGCTGCAGTATTTCCAGACGGTGGGCTTCGGCGAAGGCGCGATCCGGGCGCGGCTCTCCTCGATCGTGCCGTCGGCGCTGCGCCGCGTGCTCGGCAACGAGCCGCTGCTTTCGGTGCTGTCCGAGGACCGTGCGCGCATCATGGCGGAGATCCGCCAGCAGGTGAACGTCGAGGCGCGACGCTTCGGAATCCACGTCGAGGACGTGCGCATCCGCCGCGCCGACCTGCCGGAGGAGAACACCCAAGCCATCCTGTCGCGCATGCAGACCGAGCGCGAGCGCGTCGCCCGCGAGGCGCGCGCCGAAGGCGCCGAGGTCGCGGCACGCATCCGGGCGGCGGCCGAGCGCGAGCGCACCGTCATCCTCGCCGAGGCGCAGGCGCAGGCGGACATCATCCGCGGCGCGGGCGAGCAGGAGGCGATCCGCATCTTCGCCGACGCCTTCAACCGCGATCGCGAGTTCTTCGCCTTCTGGCGGTCGATGCAGGCCTACCGCGAAGCCTTCGGCGAGGAGGCGCAGTCGCGGCTCGTGCTCACGCCGGACAGCGAGTTCTTCCGCTTCTTCCGCGAGATCCCGCGCGACGTGCGGGCGGCGGAGGCGCGCTGAGCGATCGGGTTCGGCCCGCGGTCGAGGGTGCGGGCGCGAGACGGCATCGGCATGACGGCTGTGGGGTTGCTCGCCGGTGTCGGGCTCGTCCTGGCGCTGGAGGGGCTGATGTACGCCGCGTTCCCGGATGCCGTGCGCCGCGCGCTCGCCACCCTCCTCGAGCTGCCGGAGGGCACGCTCCGCGGCCTCGGCCTTGCCGTCGCCGCCACGGGAGCCGCTTTGATCCTGCTCGCCGGGGCGTTGTGAGCGCCGTGGCGGGAGTCGGGCGGGGAGCCGGGCGGGCTGGTCGCGCGATCAGAACCGCGGGAGCCGAAGCTTCGCCATCTTTCGGCGACGAAACCGTTGCCCGAAGATTGCGCGCCGCAGACCGAAGCGGGGCACCCGCCCCCCGCCGGCCGAGAGGACCCGAGACGACATGATCCGCACCGTTCGCACCCTTGCCGCCGCTGTCGCGATCGGGCTCGCTTCCCCGCTCGCCGCGCCGCCTGCGCTGGCGCGGGCGGTCCCCGAGAGCTTCGCCGACCTCGCCGAGCGGCTCCTGCCCTCCGTGGTGAACATCTCGACGACCCAGACCGTGGTGGCGGGGCGCGAGCGGCAGGGGCCGGAGACACCGCAATTCCCGCCCGGTTCGCCGTTCGAGGAATTCTTCCGCGAGTTCTTCGACCGCCAGCAGAGGCAGGGGCAGGGGCCGCAGCAGCGGCCGCGCCGCGCCCAGTCGCTCGGCTCGGGTTTCATCATCGCCTACGAGCGCGGCGAAGGCTTCATCGTCACCAACAACCACGTCATCGACGGGGCGGACGAGGTCAACGTCATCCTGCACGACAACACGAGCTTGCGCGCCGAGGTGGTGGGACGAGACCCGCGCACGGATCTCGCGCTCCTCAAGGTCCGCACCGACAGGACCCTGACCCCCGTGCGGTTCGGCAACTCCGATGCGCTGCGGATCGGCGACTGGGTGCTCGCCATCGGCAACCCCTTCGGCCTCGGCGGCACCGTGACCGCCGGCATCGTCTCCGCGCGCGGGCGCGACATCCGTATCGGTCCCTACGACGACTTCATCCAGACCGACGCCGCCATCAACCGCGGCAACTCGGGCGGGCCGCTGTTCAACATGGCGGGGGAGGTGGTGGGGGTGAACACGGCGATCTTCTCCCCGACCGGTGGGTCGATCGGCATCGGCTTCGCCATCCCCTCCGCGATTGCGCAGAACGTGGTGAACCAGTTGCGCGAGCACGGCCGGATCCGCCGCGGCTGGCTCGGCGTGCGCATCCAGCAGGTGACCGACGAGATCGCCGAGAGCGTGGGCCTGCCCGGCGGGGCGCGTGGCGCACTCGTGGCCGGGGTGAACGAGGGGGGCCCGGCGGATCGCGCGCGGCTGCAGAACGGAGACATCATCCTCGAGTTCAACAACCACGAAATCCGCGAGATGCGGATCCTGCCGCGCGTGGTGGCGGACGCGCCGATCGGCAAAGAGGTGCCGGTGGTGATCTGGCGCAACGGGCGTCGCGAGACGGTGCGCGTCACGGTGGGCGAACTGCCCGACGACGCGCAGCTCGCCGCCGCGACACCGGGCCCGCAGGACCGCGGGGGGCGCCCGGTGGAGGTGCCGGGGACAGGGCTTCGTCTTGCTTCCATCACCCCCGAACTGCGCGAGCGCTTCGGCCTCTCCCAGGACGCGCGCGGCGTGGTGGTGGTGGAGGTCGAGCCGAACAGTGCGGCGGCGGAGCGCGGCGTGCGGCCGGGAGACCTGATCCTTGAGGTGCAGCAGGAAGCGGTGTCGAGCCCCGCCGAGGTGCGCGAGCGGTTCGACCGCGCACGCCAAGCGGGGCGGCGCAACGTGCTGGTCCTGATCGAGAGCCAGGGTGGCCAAGGCCCGCGCTGGGTGGCGATTCCGGTCGGGCGCGGCTGACGGTAGCGCCGGCGCGAGGGGAGGAGGTGCTCAGTCCCTGCGCAGCTCCTCCGCCCGATAGCCCTGCAGCCACAGGAGCGCGCGCAGGTCGGCATGGCTCACGCGCACGCGCGCCGCGGCCGCGACCGCGGGCTTGGCGCGGAACGCGACCCCGAGCCCGGCCGCGAGCAGCATCGGCAGGTCGTTCGCCCCGTCGCCGACCGCGAGCGTGCCCGAAAGCGGCACGCCGTGCTCCTCCGCCAAAGCGAGAAGCGTGGCCCGCTTGGCGTCGCGATCGAGGATCGGCTCGGCGACGCGCCCGGCGAGTCGCCCATCCTCGAGGACAAGGTCGTTGGCGCGGTCGAGGTGGAAGCCCAAGGCCTCGCGCACGCGGGCGGTGAAGAACCGGAATCCCCCGGAGACCAAGGCGCAGACCGCGCCGTGCGCGCGCATGGTGGCGACGAGTTCTGCCGCACCGGGCATGATGGCGACCCGCTCCCACGTCCTTTCCAGCGCCTCGGCCGTGAGCCCCTTCAGCAGGCCGACCCGCTCGCGCAGCGCCCCCGCGAAGTCGAGCTCTCCCGCCATCGCCCGCGCTGTGATGGCGGCGATGCGCTCCTTCAGCCCGGCGAAGTCGGCAAGCTCGTCGAGCGTCTCGCCGACCACGACGGTGCTGTCCATGTCGGCGACCAGGATCCTCTTGCGCCGGCCTTCGGCGGGAAGTGCTGCGAGGTCGATCCTCTCGCCGGCGAGGGCGGCGCGTGCGGCGGTCTCGGCCGCCTCCAGGGCGAGGCCGCAGAAGGCGAGGTCGGCCGCCTCGCCGGGGGCAAGCCAGGCCGGCGATGCCACGCGCGCCCCGGCCGCACGCAGCGCCCCTTCCGCCGCGCGGAGGTGCGCGCGGTCGAGCGTCGGCCCGGTCGCCGGCGCGATCAGGGTCAGCACTTGGTCCATGTCTGGCTGGTGCGATGGTCGAGGCTGAGACGCAAGCCCGGGCGCGCGCGGATCTGCCGCGCGCTCTCATCGTCTCGGGCCCCACCGCCTCGGGCAAGTCGGCGCTGGCGCTTGCGCTGGCAGAACGATACGGGGGCGCGGTGATCAACGCGGATTCGATGCAGGTCTACCGCGACCTGCGCGTGCTGACGGCGCGGCCTTCGGCCGAGGACGAGGCGCGCGCCCCGCACCTGCTTTACGGCGTGCGCGATGCGGGGGAGGCGGCGGATGCCGCCTGGTTCCGCGGCGCTGCGCTGGCGGCGATGGCGCAGGCGCGGGGCGTCGGGCGCGTCCCCATCCTCTGCGGCGGCACGGGGCTCTGGCTCGAGGCGCTGGTGCGGGGGATCGGCGAGATCCCCCCCATTCCGGCCGCGATCCGTGCCGAGGCGCGGCGGCTGGCCGCGCAAGCGGGCGCCCCGGCCCTGCACGCACGGCTCGCCGAGCGCGACCCGGAGACGGCCGCAGCCCTTCGCCCCTCCGATACCCAGCGGGTGGTCCGGGCCTGGGAAGTGCTTCAGGCGACGGGGCGGGGCCTTGCCGCCTGGTGGCGGGGGAAGGCGCATCCGCCTGCGCCATGGCTTTTCGCCCACATCCTGCTCGATCCGCCGCGCGAGCGCGTGCGCGCCGCGATCGACTCCCGGTTCCTCGCCATGCTGGAGCAGGGCGCTCTCGACGAGGTCCGGAGCCTGCTCGCGCGCGGGCTCGACCCCGCCCTTCCCGCGATGCGCGCGCACGGCGTGCCACCGCTCGCCGCCGCCATCCGCGGCGAGATCGCCCTCGCCGAGGCCGTGGCCAAGGCCCAGGCGCAGGTGCGCCAGTATGCGAAGCGCCAAGCGACCTGGTTCCGCCATCGCCCGCTCGCCCCGCCGGAGCGCACTTTCATCATTCGGTCGTGGATCGGCGCTGGGGCGCAATTTTCGGCAAAAGACATGGCTGCCCTGTTTTCGTTTGTTGACGGTTTCCTGTTGACGCACCACGTCGCGGCCGGGATAACCCCTTCGCCGCCATCGCCTGCCGGGGCGGGGCCAGCGGAAGGATGATCGCGATGACGTCGACCGAAACCCTCAGTGGTGCCGAAATCGTGCTGCGCGCGCTGAAGGACCAGGGTGTGGACGTCATCTTCGGCTACCCGGGCGGGGCGGTGCTGCCGATCTACGACGCGCTCTTCCAGCAGAACGCCATCCGCCACATCCTGGTCCGGCACGAGCAGGCGGCGGTGCACGCGGCGGAAGGCTATGCCCGCTCCACCGGCAAGGTCGGGGTGGTGCTCGTCACCTCGGGGCCGGGGGCGACGAACGCGGTGACGGGGCTCGTCGATGCGCTGATGGACTCGATCCCCGTGGTCTGCCTCACCGGCCAGGTGCCCACGCATCTCATCGGCAACGACGCCTTCCAGGAGGCGGACACGACCGGGATCACCCGTCCTGCCACCAAGCACAACTACCTCGTGAAGGACGTGAACGCGCTCGGGCGGATCCTGCACGAGGCGTTCTACGTCGCGCGATCGGGCCGGCCCGGGCCCGTCGTGGTCGACCTGCCGAAGGACGTTCTGATCAACCGCGGCGTCTACCAGGGTGTGCCGACCACGCCGCACCGCTCGTACCGCCCGGTCGTGGACCCCGACCCGCAGGCCATCGCCCAGGCCGTCCGGATCCTGAAACAAGCCAAGCGCCCCATCGTCTATGCCGGCGGCGGCGTGATCAATTCCGGCCCCGAGGCCTCGCGCCTGCTCACCGAGTTCGTCCATCTCACGGGGTTCCCCTGCACCAACACGCTGATGGGCCTCGGCGCCTTCCCGGGCACTGACCCGCAGTTCCTCGGCATGCTCGGCATGCACGGCACCTACGAGGCGAACCTCGCGATGCACGGCTGCGATGTGATGCTGAACATCGGCGCCCGGTTCGACGATCGCGTCACCGGCCGGCTGCGCGACTTCTCGCCCGCTTCGCTGAAGATCCATGCCGACATCGATCCTTCCTCGATCAACAAGAACGTGCGGGTGGATTGCGCCATCGTCGGCGATGCCACACGCGTGCTCGCCGCCCTGATCGCGGCGTGGAAGGCCGACCCCACGAAGCCCGACACCGGGGCGCTCGCCGCGTGGTGGAAGCAGATCGACCTTTGGCGGTCGCGCGACTGCCTGCGCTACCGCCAGGACCCGGCGGCGGGTGCGGTGATCAAGCCGCAGCACGCGATCAGGCGGCTCTACGAGATCGTGCGCGAAACCGGGCGCGACGTGTTCATCACCACCGAAGTCGGCCAGCACCAGATGTGGGCGGCCCAGTTCTGGAAGTTCGAACGCCCCAACCGCTGGCTCACCTCGGGCGGGCTCGGCACCATGGGGTATGGGCTTCCGGCGGCGATCGGCGCGCAGATCGCGCACCCCGAGGCGCTCGTGATCGACATCGCGGGCGAAGCCTCGATCCTGATGAACATCCAGGAGATGAGCACGGCCGCCCAGTATCGCCTGCCGGTGAAGGTGTTCATCCTCAACAACGAGTACATGGGCATGGTGCGGCAGTGGCAGGAACTGCTGCACGGCGGCCGCTACTCCGAAGTCCTACTCCGCCGCGCTGCCCGATTTCGTCAAGCTCGCCGAAAGCTTCCACGCCGTCGGCCTGCGCGCGAAGACGCTCGGCGACCTCGACGACGTCATCCGCGAGATGCTGGCGGTCGATCGCCCGGTGATTGCGGACATCTGCGTGGACAAGCACGAGAACTGCTTCCCGATGATCCCCTCGGGCGCCGCGCACAACGAGATGATCCTCGGCCCCGAGGACGAAGCGCCGTCGGGTGCCGCCCAGCCGGGGGTGACCGAGGAAGGCATGGTGCTCGTCTGAGCCGCCGGCGCCTTCGAGGATCGCTCCCCCATGCTCAAGGCCCTGAGCCCGACCCAGGACACATCGACCCGCCAGGCCGTGATCGCCGTTCTGGTGGACAACGAGGCGGGCGTGCTCGCGCGCGTCATCGGCCTCTTCTCCGGTCGCGGCTACAACATCGACAGCCTCACCGTCGCCCCGGTCGACGAGGAGAAGCAGCTCTCGCGCATCACCATCGTCACCTCGGGCACGGCGATGGTGATCGAGCAGATCAAGGCCCAGCTCGACCGCCTCGTTCCCGTGCACAAGGTGGCCGATCTCACCATCGAGGGGCCGCACATCGCGCGCGAGCTCGCCCTGATCAAGGTCGCCGGCACGGGCGAGAAGCGCGTGGAGGCGCTGCAGGATCGCGGATGCCTTCCGCGCCCGCGTGGTCGATGCGACGACGGAAAGCTTCGTCTTCGAGATGACCGGAGCGACCGACAAGCTCGACGCCTTCGTCGCCCTGATGCGGCCCTTGGGCCTCGTCGAGGTGAGCCGCACGGGCATCGTCGCCATCGCGCGCGGACCGAAGGGCATCGACGGCTGAAGCGCCCGCCCCGCTTGCGGGGCGGCGCCCCCGCCGCTACAGCCGCCGGGCCACACCAGGACACCGAACCGGAGAGGGAACGAGATGCGCGTCTACTACGACCGCGACGCGGACGTGAACCTGATCAAGGCGAAGAAGGTGGCCGTCATCGGCTACGGCAGCCAGGGCCACGCGCATGCCAATAACCTCCGCGACTCGGGGGTGGCCGAGGTGGTGGTCGGGCTTCGCCGCGGCTCCGCCGGGGTGGCGAAGGCGGAGGCCGCAGGCTTCAAGGTGATGGACCCGGCCGAGGCCGCCGCCTGGGCGGACGTCGTGATGGTGCTGACGCCGGACGAGGGGCAAGCCGATCTTTACCGGGAGAAGCTCGGGCCCAACATGCGCGAAGGCGCGGCGCTGATGTTCGCGCATGGGCTCAACATCCACTTCAATCTGATCGAGCCCCGTCCCGACATGGACGTGGCGATGGTCGCACCGAAGGGGCCCGGCCATACCGTGCGCAGCGAATACCAGCGCGGCGCAGGTGTGCCCTGCCTCGTTGCCGTGGCGCAGAATGCCTCGGGCAACGCGCTCGAGCTGGCGCTCTCCTATGCCTCGGCGATCGGCGGCGGGCGCGCGGGAATCATCGAGACCACGTTCAAGGAGGAGTGCGAAACCGACCTGTTCGGCGAGCAGGCCGTGCTCTGCGGGGGCTTGGTCGAGCTGATGAAGGCCGGCTACGAGACGCTGGTCGAGGCGGGCTACGCGCCGGAGATGGCCTATTTCGAGTGCGTGCACGAGATGAAGCTGATCGTCGACCTCATCTACGAGGGCGGCATCGCCAACATGAACTACTCGATCAGCAACACGGCGGAGTACGGCGAGTACATCTCGGGGCCGCGCGTGATCGGCGAGGCCTCGCGCGCGGCGATGAAGCAGGTGCTGGCCGACATCCAGTCGGGCCGCTTCGCGCGCGAGTGGATGCTCGAGAACAAGGTGAACCAAGCCTCGTTCAAGGCCATGCGGCGGCAGCTCGCGGCCCATCCGATCGAACAGGTGGGCGAGAAGCTCCGCGCGATGATGCCCTGGATCAAGAAAAACGCCTTGGTCGACCGGAGCCGAAACTGAGCGACGCGGATCAGGAGCGGGCAGCCGTGCGCCGCGCGCCGTCGCGCGCCGCGGGGGCGCGCGCTGCGGTGATCCCGTTCCGGGGCCGATCCGCACGTCTTGCGCCGGAGCGGCTGGTGATCGGCGGCCTCGAGCTGCTGCGGGCGGGCGAGCGCTGGGACCGTCGCCCGACGCTCCTGTTCCTGCACGGCGCCTCCGCCGCCGCCTGGGTCTGGGCGGAGCACCTGATGCCGGAGCTGGCCGAGGCCGGCTGGCGTTGCGCCGCCCTCTCGTTCCGCGGCCATGGCGGCAGCCGGGGCCGCGCGCTTCTGCACGGCTACGGGCTTCTCGACTACCTGCTCGATGCCCGCGCCGCCCTCGCTTCGCTCGACGGCCCTGCGATCGTCGTCGGCCACTCCCTGGGCGGGCTCGTTGCCCAGATGCTGATCGGTGACCCCCGGCTGCGCGGGCTTGTGCTGATGGCACCCGTGCCGCCCGAGGGCCTCGCGGCGGCGAGCCTGAAGCTCGCGGTCTCCGACCCCGATCTCTGGCGCGAGGTGGCGCGCATGCCGTGGGCGGAGGCGGCGGAAACTCCGCCGCAGCGTCTGCGTCGCGCCTTGTTCTCCGAGGCCTTGCCCGATGCGCGCGCCTGGTCGCTCCTGCAGCGCTTCCAGTCGGAGAGCCTCCGCGCCGTGGCCGAGGCGCAGTGGCCGCGCCCCGTGGCGTCGGCGCACCTCCTCCGCCTGCCCGCCTTGGTCCTCTCTTCCGGGCGCGACCCTCTGATGCCGGCGGACGCCCTCGCGCGCACGGCGTGGTTTCACGGGGCCGATCATGTCGTCGTCGACACGGTCGCGCACGCCATGATGCTGGACCATGCCTGGGGCGACGTGGTCCGCGCCCTTGCCGCCTGGCTGTCCGACCGCTTCCGCTGACGCGCCGCCGCCCGCCACGACGATGCGGGCGAGCCGGCCCGCTTGGGGGCGGCTTCGTCCGCTCGCCTGCGCATAACATGGCGCGGGGCGGCCCCGAGGGAGCCGCCCCGTTCCGCAACTGGTCCGATGCGCCCTCAGACCGAGTAGTACATCTCGAACTCGACCGGATGCGGCGTGTGCTCGAAGCGGTACACCTCGGTCCACTTCAGCGCGATGTAGGACTCGATCTGGTCCTTGTTGAACACGTCGCCCTTGAGCAGGAACTCGTGGTCCGCCTCGAGCGACTGCAGCGCCTCGCGCAAGGAGCCGCACACGGTGGGGATGCCCTTCAGCTCCTCCGGCGGCAGGTCGTAGAGGTCCTTGTCCATGGCATCGCCCGGGTGGATGCGGTTCTGGATGCCATCCAATCCGGCCATCAGCATCGCCGCGAAGGCGAGATAGGGGTTGGCGGAGGGGTCGGGGAAGCGGACCTCGACGCGCTTGCCCTTGGGGCTCGTCGCGTAGGGAATGCGGCACGAGGCCGAGCGGTTGCGCGCCGAGTAGGCGAGCAGCACCGGCGCCTCGAAGCCCGGGATCAGCCGCTTGTAGGAGTTCGTGGTCGGGTTGGTGAAGGCGTTCAGCGCCTTGGCGTGCTTGATGATGCCGCCGATGTAGTAGAGGGCGATCTCCGAAAGGTCGGCGTAGCCGTTGCCGGCGAAGAGCGGCTTGCCGCCCTTCCAGAGCGACTGGTGCACGTGCATCCCCGAGCCGTTGTCGCCGTAGATCGGCTTCGGCATGAAGGTCGCGGTCTTGCCGTAGCTGTGCGCGACGTTGTGGATCACGTACTTGTAGATCTGCATCTGGTCGGCCATGCGCACGAGCGTGTTGAACTTCATGCCGAGCTCGTGCTGGCTCTGCGCCACCTCGTGGTGGTGCTTCTCGATGATCACCCCCATCTCGCCCATGGTGGAGAGCATCTCGGCCCGGAGGTCGCTTTCGCTGTCCACCGGCGGGACGGGGAAGTAGCCGCCCTTCACTGCCGGCCGGTGGCCCATGTTGCCCTCGGGGTAGTCCTTCAGGCTGGCCTGCGGCCCCTCGACGCTGTCGAGCTGGTAGATGCCGTAGTTGCCGCCGGTGCCGAACTTGACGTTGTCGAACACGAAGAACTCGGCCTCGGGGCCGAAATAGGCGGTGTCGCCGATGCCGGTGGACTTCAGGTATGCCTCGGCCTTCTTCGCCGTCGAGCGCGGGTCGCGCGTGTAGGGCTGGCCGGTCGAGGGCTCGTAGATGTCGCAGAACAGGATCAGGGACGGCTTGGCCGCGAAGGGGTCCATGCACGCCGTCGCCGGATCCGGCATCAGGATCATGTCGGACTCGTTGATCGCCTTCCAGCCGGCGATCGAGGAGCCGTCGAACATGATGCCGTCGGTGAAGGTGTCCTCGCCGATCGTGCTGACGTGCTGGGCCGTGTGCTGCCACTTGCCGCGCGGATCGGTGAAGCGGAGGTCGACGAATTCGACGGAGTGCTCCTTGATCATGTCGAGCACCTTCTTGACGTCTTCGGTCGCAGCCATTGTCCCCTTACCTCTCGGGTTGCAGTGCCGTGGATGATCCGGGCCTGAAGCGGCCCCAGGCGGAAGGCCAGCCGGACCGGGGCGCGTCCGCGCGTCGCGCCACCGGCGGCGGGCCGTCGCCGCCAAGCCCATGCACATGCCGGGCCGGACGGCGCAAGCCCCTCGTCAGGCGCTAGATCGCCTCCTCGCCGCGCTCGCCGGTGCGGATGCGGATCGCCTCTTCGATCGTGGAGACGAAGATCTTGCCATCGCCGATCCGACCGGTGCGCGCGGCGTTCATGATCGCCTCGATGGCGCGATCGACCATCGAGTCCTCGCACACCACCTCGATCTTCACCTTGGGCAGGAAATCGACGACGTATTCCGCGCCCCGATACAGCTCCGTGTGGCCCTTCTGCCGGCCGAAGCCCTTCGCTTCGACGACCGTGATGCCCTGCAGGCCGACCTCGTGCAGGGCATCCTTCACCTCGTCCAGTTTGAACGGCTTGATGATGGCCTCGATCTTCTTCATGGCGACCCGATCGCCGCGGGGGAATGGACGATCCTCCGGGCCGGCCCGCCGCAGCCCCGGTGCCGGACCGAGGTTTCCTCGCATGCCGAGGCGGCAGGCGGCAAGGGCCGAAGGGCGACCGCGTGGGGATTGCAATTGCCCAATTTTTGGGCAGGCCTTGCGCGGCATCCGCCGCCAAGCCGACCATCGAACGTCGACCCAGCGAACTCTTCGTCACCGGATGAAACCGCCGCAACACGCCTGCTTGCCGCGACCGGCACCACCGTCTTCACCGTGATGTCGGCGCTCGCCGCCGAACACGGCGCGATCAACCTTGGCCAGGGGTTTCCGGACGAGGAGGGGCCGCAGGAGGTGGTGCGTGCCGCCGCCGCGGCCCTGCTCGACGGCCGCAACCAATACCCGCCGCTCACCGGCGTGCCGGAGCTTCGCCGCGCGGTGGCGGAGACGAACCGTCGCTTCTGGGGCATCACGGTCGATCCCGACCACGAGGTCGTCGTCACCTCCGGCGCCACCGAGGCCATCACCGCCTCGCTGATGGCGCTGCTCGACCCGGGCGATGAGGTGGTGCTGATCGAACCGCTCTACGACACCTACCTGCCGGTGGTGCGCATGCTGGGCGCGGTGCCGCGGCTTGTGCGGCTCGAGCCGCCGCGGTGGGACCTGCCGCGCGCCGAGCTCGCCAGCAGCCTTCGGGCCGCGCACCAAGGCCTTGCTGCTGAACACCCCGCACAACCCGACCTCGAAGGTGTTCACCGCCGCCGAGCTCGCCTTCCTCGCCGACCTTCTCGTCCGCCACGACGCCTACGCCGTCTGCGACGAGGTCTACGAACACATCACCTTCGACGGCTGGCGGCACATCCCGCTGATGAGCCTTCCAGGGATGCGCGAGCGCTGCGTGCGCATCGGCAGCGCGGGCAAGACCTTCAGCCTGACGGGCTGGAAGGTCGGCTACGTCACCGCGCCGCGGGCGCTGGCCCAGGTGATCGCCAAGGCGCACCAGCTCCTCACCTTCACCACGCCGCCCAACCTGCAGCGCGCGGTCGCTGTCGGTCTTGCCTTGCCCGACGACTACTTCGCGGGGCTTGCCGAGGGGCTCGCCGCCAAACGTGACCGTCTCGCGCAAGGCCTCGCCGCGATCGGCTTCGAGGTGCTGGAGGCGCGAGGCTCCTACTTCGTCACCGCCGACATCCGCCCGCTCGGCGTCGCTTTGGACGATGCCGCGTTCTGCCGTTGGCTGACCGAGACGGCGAAGGTGACCGCGATCCCGGTCAGCGCCTTCTACGCCGACCCCGCGACCGCGCCGCGCCACCTGGTGCGCTTCGCCTTCTGCAAGCGCGAGGTCACGCTGGACGAGGCGCTCCGTCGCCTCGGCACGACCTTCGCGAGGCGCAGGTCGGAGGCCGAGGCCGAGGCGTTGACGGGCCGAACGGCGAGGGCGTAGGAAGCCCGTCGCGGACGGCGGCCTTAGCTCAGTTGGTAGAGCGCCAGGTTGTGGTCCTGGATGTCACGGGTTCGAGTCCCGTAGGTCGCCCCAGCCGCGGCCAGCGCGGCCGCTCGGCCCCGCCTTCTTCCGCGAGATCCCGGCGACGGCGCGACACGGTGTGTGGTTCGCCGCCAACCTCCCGCCGCCGATCGACGCGACCTCGACCTTCTGCGGCATCGTTCCCTTCCTGCCCGGCCTAGGACCTGACCTGCCGGATCCCGCCCGCGCCGGCCGCACCGGGAGCGCCGGTGCATCCTTGCCCGCACGCCGACCGCTCCCTCGGTCGAGCCCGGCGATGGCAAGCTCTGCCGCGACAACACCTTCAACCCGCTCGTCCTTCCCGACGGGGCCGCACCGTCGGCCGACCCGGTCTTCTTGGACCGCTCCGCTTCCCTGCGCGGCGGCCTGTCGCGCCGTCTGACGTGACAGCAACCGGAAGGGCCCGTCAGGCGAGAGCGACGAGCCTTCCGACATAGGCGGCGTAGCCCGCGAGCATCGCCGCACCGAGCGCCCGCCCGACCCGACCGGAGACGAGGGCGGGCACGAGGAACAGCGCGAAGACCGCCATCACCCACATCTCGATGCGCGCGATCTCGGGCGGGATCGGCACCGGCGCGATCAGCGACGCCAGCCCGAGGATCGCGAGGATGTTGTAGATGTTGGAGCCGAGAATGTTGCCGAGCGCGATCTCCGAGTGGCGCCGGAGCGCCGCGACAGCGGAGGTCGCGAACTCGGGCAACGAGGTGCCGACCGCGACGAGCGTCAGCCCGATCACCACCTCGCTTACCCCGAAGGCACGCGCGAGGTTCACCGCCGCCCAGATCATCAGCTCGCCGCCGATCACGAGCAGGGCGATCCCCCCCACCACCATCACCACCGCGAGCCAAAGGCGCGGCGGCCCCGCCCCCACCTCCTCGGCCTCGGCCGCGTGCAGGGCAGCCGAGGGCGTGTTGCCGCGACGCTCCTTTAGGTAGGTGAGGACCGTGGTTCCGGCGAGCAGAGCGAGGCAGAGGAGGCCGTGCCACCACGCGAGGCGATCGGCGGTGAGCGCGATCGCGAGGAGGACGGCCGTCGCGGCGAAGACGAACGCGCCGTCGCGGCGGATCGCCTGGGGGCGGATCGCGATCGGGTGGATCAGGGCCGCCGCGCCGAGAATGAGCCCGATGTTGGCGATGTTGGAGCCCACCACGTTGCCGATCGCGATGCCCGCGAGGCCCTTGAGGGCCGCTTCGACCGACACCACGAGCTCAGGCGTGGAGGTCCCCCAGGCGACGACGGTGACGCCGATCAGGAGCGGGTTGACGCCGAGGCGGCGCGCCAGTGCGACGCCGCCGCGCACCAGTCCATCCGCTCCCAGAACGAGCAGGGCGAGCCCAGAGACGAGCCAGACGAGATCCACGGGACACCCTCTTCGACACGGTCGAAACGGTCCGACATCGCACGCCGCGCGCAGCGTCGCGCCAGAGGGGCCCGGACCCTCGAGCCGGCCGAGAGCTGGGGCTGTGACGCGGCCCGGTCAAGACCCGGTTGACAGGTCGCGCCGCGCCGTGCGGCAAGCGCGCGCGTGCTCGACCTCTTCCTCTACGCCTTCGTCGCCCTCCTCGTGATCCTCGACCCGCCGGGCACGGCGGCGATCTTCCTCGCCATCACGCCCCGCGACACCGCGGAGGAGCGTCGCGCGCAGGCGATCAAGGCGAGCGGGATTGCGGGCGTGGTGCTGGTGTTCTTCGGGGTCGGCGGGGAGTTCCTGCTGCGCGCGCTCGGCATCGGCCTGCCCGCATTCCAGGTCGCCGGGGGCGTGCTCCTCTTCCTGCTTGCCGCCGACATGGTGATGGTGCGGCACTCGGGGTTGCGCACGACCGAACGCGAGCGGGCGGAAGCCGAAGCCGCCGAGCATGATATTTCGGTTTTCCCGCTCGCCATCCCCCTGCTGGCAGGGCCCGGCGCGATGACGACGATGGTGCTCTTGCGCGGTCGCGCGGGAGATGACGCGCTGATGCTCGCCGCGGTGTTTTCCGCCCTCGTGCTCGCGCTTGCCGCCACCCTGGCTGCGATGCTCGCCGCCGTGCCGCTGATGCGGCTGCTCGGCCGCACCGGGGCGGACGTGATCAGCCGCGTGCTCGGGGTCGTGCTCGCGGCGCTTGCGGCGCAGATCGCGCTCGACGGGGTGCGCGCCTTCCTCCTCGCCTGAGCGGCGTCAGGCGAGGATGCGTTCCGCCAGCGCGGCGTACCAGGACGCGCCGATGGGCAGGGCCTCGTCGTTGAAATCGTATCTCGGATGGTGCACGACCGGGTCGTCCTCGCCGCGAGCGGTGCCGAGCAGCAGATACGAGCCCGGAACCTTCTCCAGCATGAAGGCGAAGTCCTCCCCGCCCATCGAGGGGCGGGGAGCCTCCATCACCCGCGCCTCGCCCTGCACCGCTGCGGCCGCCTCGCGCGCAAGCGCGGTCGCCTGCGGGTCGTTCACGGTCGGCGGGTAGGCGCGCTCGACCATCACCTCGGCAGTCGCGCCGAAGGCGGCGGCGACGTGGCGCGCGGTTTCGGCGATGCGCCGCTCGATCAGCTCGCCCGCCTCCGGCGTGAACCAGCGCGCGGTCCCCCTCAGACGCACCGTTTCGGGAATGACGTTGTGCGCATCCCCGCCTTCGAGCCAGGTGATGGAGACCACGCCGGCATCCGTCGGCTCGAGATTGCGGGAGACGATCCCCTGCAGGGCCGTGATCACGTGCGCAGCCGCGAGCACCGGGTCGATGCCGAGATTGGGCATGGCGCCGTGCGCGCCCTTGCCGCGGATCACGATGTCGATCCCGGCGACTGCCGCCATGACCGGTCCGTTCCGCCAAAGGAACAGGCCGAACGGCGCGCGCGGCCAGTTGTGCAGCGCGAAGACGTGCTCGACCGGGAAGCGGTCGAACAGCCCCTCGTCGATCATAGCCTTTGCCCCGCCCAGCATCTCCTCCGCCGGCTGGAAGATGACGTAGACGGTGCCGGCGAAGTTGCGCGTCTCGGCCAGGTATTTCGCCGCCCCGAGCAGCATGGCGGTGTGTCCGTCATGCCCGCAGGCGTGCATCAGTCCGGGCCGCGTCGAGGCGTAAGGAAGGCCCGTCTCCTCGCGGATGGGGAGCGCGTCCATGTCGGCGCGAAGCCCGATTGCACGACGGCCGGGGCGGGCGCCGCGGATCACGCCGACCACGCCGGTCCTGGCGATCCCCGTATGCACCTCATCGACCCCGAAGGCCTTCAGCTTGTCGGCGACGATGCGGCTCGTGCGCTCTTCCTGGAAGGCGAGCTCCGGATGGGCGTGGAAATCGCGCCGCCATTCGGTCATCTCGGCATGGAAATCGGCGATCCGATTGTGCACGGGCATGGGCTGGTCCTCCCTCACCGCATATCGACCCGCCCGAAGGTGCGCGCAAGCCCTTCCTCGAGCGGAATCGGATCGAAGCCGAGAAGATCACGCGCGCGGGAAATGTCGAAGGTCTTGTCCTCGACGAGGCGGCGGATTTCGGCGCGCCGCACGCGGGGAAGCCCCGGCACGGCGGAGAGGATCGCGCCGAGTGCGAAGGCGAGCCAAAGCGGCACCGGCAGGATCGCCACGCGCCGTCCTGCCGCGGCGGCGACCGCGCGCACGAACGCGGCGTAGGGGAGGGGGTGGGGGCCGGCGAGGACGATCGGCTCGGGGTGACGAACCCTGCGCGCGACAGCGGCGACCGCGGCGCGCGCCACGTCGTCCGTGTGCACGGGCTGGATGAGCGACCGCCCGCCCTTGGGCAGAGGAACGATGCCGAGGCGGGCGAGGGCGGCGATGCGACGGACGTTGTTCTCGCCGCCTGCGCCGTAGATCATCGTCGGGTAGAGGAGCACCCCTGGCGAGCCGAGGGCGGCGAAGGCGTGTTCGAGCGCGATCACCGTCGCCGCGCGATGGTCCGGCCACGTCGTCCAACGCCGGGTCGAGCCGAAGAGGACGAGATGCGGCAGGGGCGGCGAGAGGGCGGAAAGGAGGGCGACGGAGACTTCGGCCGGAGCGCAGGAGACCACACTGTCCGCCCCCTGGCACGCTTCCGCCTGTGCCGGCGCATCGGGCGCGACGACAAGCTCCGCCTCGGCCGGTGCTTCGGTGGCCCGCGCGGCGTCGCGCACGATCGCGCGCACAGCGAAACCCTCCGCGCAAAGCGCGTGCGCCACCACTGCCCCGGTCTTTCGGCCGGCGGCGAGAACGGCGACGCGACGGCGGGAATCAGGCGGCGCCATCCTGCGGTATCCTGTTACCCCAAGGCGGGGAGCGGCCTCCCGCTTGACTTCCCGGCGGCCCGCGCGTAGTGAGCGCCGCCCGCGCGGAGATGCGCTTTCGCGGAACGACACGATGAAGAGCACGCCCTCGCTCAAGCCCGCCGACGTGAAGAAGGAGTGGTGGCTGATCGACGCCGACGGTCTCGTCCTCGGCCGTCTCGCGTCGCTGATCGCGGTGCGGCTGCGCGGCAAGCACAAGGCGACGTTCACGCCGCATGTCGACTGCGGCGATCATGTTGTCGTCGTCAACGCCGAGAAGGTCCGCGTCACGGGCAACAAGGCGAACGAGAAGGTGTTCTACTGGCATACCGGCTATCCGGGTGGGGTGAAGGCGCGCACCATCGCGCAGCGCCTCGCCTCGCGCCACCCCGAACGCGTGATCGAGAAGGCGGTCGAGCGCATGATCGCCCGGGGCCCGCTCGGTCGGCGGCAGATGCGCAACCTCCACGTCTATGCCGGGCCGAACCACCCGCACCAGGGCCAGTCGCCGAAGGTCCTCGACGTCGCCGCGATGAACCGCAAGAACAGGGTGGCCTGACGATGACGGCGGAAGCGCAGACCGTGCGTTCCCTCTCCGATCTGAAGGAGCTCGGCCTCGGCACCGCCGCTGCGGCCGAGGCGCCGAAGCGCGAACCGAAGCGCGACGCGCTCGGCCGCGCGTACGCCACGGGGCGTCGCAAGAACGCGGTCGCCCGTGTCTGGATCAAGCCCGGATCGGGCAAGATGGAGGTGAACGGGCGCACCGCCGAGCAGTACTTCGCCAGACCCGTGCTGCGCATGCTGATCGCGCAGCCCTTCCTGGTCGCCGACCGCTACAACCAGTTCGACGTGTACTGCACCGTCTCGGGCGGCGGCCTCTCCGGCCAAGCAGGTGCGTTACGCCACGGCATCAGCCGCGCGCTCGTGAACTACGACCCGGAGCTGCGCAAGATCCTGAAGGCTGCCGGCCTGCTCACCCGCGACCCGCGCGTCGTCGAGCGCAAGAAATACGGCCGGCGCAAGGCACGCCGGAGCTTCCAGTTCTCCAAGCGCTGAGCGCGGCTTGGGGGCCTGCGCGGGACGATCGCGCCCCTTGTCCGGCTCCGTCGCGCCGGCGACAACACTCGGGAGGGGCGAAAGGATGCAGCCGATCCGCGTGTTCATCGACGGCGAAGCGGGCACGACGGGCCTGCAGATCCGCGACCGGCTCGTCGGACGGGCCGAATTCCGTCTCGTCTCGCTGGACCCGGCCCGGCGCAAGGACGTCTCGGCCCGGGCGGAGGCGATGGCCTCGTCCGACGTGGCCGTGCTCTGCCTGCCCGATGAGGCGGCGCGCGAGGCGGTGGCACTCGCCGCCACCCTTCCCGGCGGCGGGCCGCGGTTGCTCGATGCCTCGACGGCCCATCGCATCGCCGAGGGCTGGGTCTACGGTTTTCCAGAACTGTCGCCTGACCAGCCGGCCGCCATCGCCCAGGCGCGCCGTGTCGCCAATCCCGGCTGCTACCCGACGGGGGCGATCGCGCTCCTTCGACCGCTCGTCGACGCGGGGCTGATCCCGCCCGATTTCCCGCTCACGATCAACGCCGTCTCGGGCTATTCGGGGGGCGGGCGGTCGATGATCGAAGCGTACGAGAAGGGCGAGGCGCCGGCCTTCGAACTCTACGGGCTCGGGCTCGAGCACAAGCACCTGCCGGAGATCATGCGCTACGCGGGGCTTGCTCGGCGGCCGATCTTCGTCCCCTCGGTCGGAAACTTCCGCCAGGGCATGCTCGTCTCGATTCCCCTCCATCTCGACGCCTTGCCGGGGCGGCCCAGCGCGGCCGATCTCGAAGCCGCGCTCGCCGCGCGCTACAGAGGCGCTGCCTTCGTTTCGGTCGTTGCCGCGGCCGGCCTTGCTCGTCTCGACGCGGAGGCGCTGAACGGCAGCAACCGGCTCGAACTCTTCGTCTTCCGCAACGAGGCGCATCGCCACGCCGTGCTGGTGGCGCGGCTCGACAACCTGGGCAAGGGCGCTGCAGGGGCGGCGGTGCAGAACCTCGAGACGATGTTCGGCCTCGTCCCCGTCGAGCCTGTGCTCGCCTGATCGGTCGCGGCTAGAGGCCCAAGGCCGCGAGCTGGCGGGCGATCACCGCGCGCTCGTCGAACAGCGCCTCGGCGCGCGCCCGCGCGGCGGCGCCGTAACGTGCCCGCAACGACGGATCGGCGATAAGGGGGGCGAGGGCGGCGGCGAGCGCCGGCACGTCGCCGACAGGCACAAGCCTGCCCGTCTCGCCCTCCACCACCAGCTCGCGCGTGCCGCGGATCGCGCTCGCCACCACCGGCAGCCCGCTCATCATCGCCTCCGCCACGGTGCGCGGCATGCCTTCGAAGTGGGACGGCAGGACGAACAGGTCGGCCGCCCGCAGCACACGCTCGACGTCGGAACGCCGGCCGAGCAGTGCCAGCCGCGGGCCGAGGACGGCGCGCGCGTGCGCGATGATGCCGTCGATCCGCGCGCCGTGGTCGGAGGGGAGGCGGTCGCCGACCACCCAAATGTGAGCCTGGGGAAGCCGTTCTGCTGCCGCAAAGAGTTCCGCATGTCCCTTGTGGGCGACGAGGCGGGAGACGATGACGAGAACGACAGCGTCGCGCGGCGTGCCGAGCTCGTCGCGGAGGCGGGCCCGGTCCGCATGGTCCGCCTCGTCGCACAGAGGCCGGAAGCGGGCGGGATCGACCCCGTTGCCGATCGCGATCGCGCCGCGGCGCGGGGCCAGGCGAAGCCGCTCGGCGATGCGCGCCTCTTCGCCGCTCTGCGTGAACAGCGTCGTCTGGCAGCGCGCGGCGACGAGTTCGGCGCCGAACATCAGCGTCCGCACCAGCGGGTTGCCGGGCTTGAGGAACGAGTAGCCGTGCGAGGTGTAGACGATCTCGGGCACGCGGGCGGAGCGGGCGGCCAGCCGCGCGATGTGTCCGGCCACCGGGTAGTGGCCGTGCACGATGTCGAACCGCTCGCGAAGCAGGAGGTCGCGCAGGCGGCGGAAGGCCCGGATGTGCGCGCCGAGGTCGAGGCTGCGCGCGAACGGGACGGGGTGGATCACGAAGCCTTCGGCCCGCGCGGGCTCCAGATCCGGCCCCTCCGCCGCAGCGACCGCAACCGCATGGCCTCGGTCGCGCAGGGCGCGCAGGAGCGGCATCAAGAAGTGGCGCACCTGGAAGTCGATGGCGGCGACCTGGAGAATCCGTTTCGGAATGATCATGATGCCAGCGCGCGGATACGCCGCCGGGCCCGCCGGCGGGGACGCCGGAACGCCGCGGATCGCGCGCGCATGCGAGGCGTCAGCCTCCCCCCGCGCGGGTGATCGCCCACTTGACGAGGCACGGCCCGTCCTCCGGGCGGCCCGAAAGCACGATCTGCTGCGTGCGACGGCGCTCCTCGCCTCCCGCATAGACGCTCTCCTCGAGGGCGAGCCGGGCGCCGTCGGCGCGCATCACGAAACCGCCGCTGTTCGGCGTGCGCAAAAGAACGCCCGCGCCGTCCTGCAGCAGGCTCGCCGTCACCGAGGGATGGAGGTGGAAGCGGATGGCGAAAGGCTGGGGGAGGGCGGATTCGATCGCGTCCTCGCCGCGGATGTCCTCGCCGCTGTCGCCGAGATAGAGACGCCGGCGGTGAATGGCGCCGAAGGGCCTGCGCCAGCCGTCATGCGAAGCATCAAGCCAGTGCGCGCCGTTCGCCTCGTGCCTCTGCAGCATCACCTCCTCCGGCCGCCGGCCCAGCCCCTCGGGCTTGAGTTCGGAGGAGTTCACGTCGGCGATGACCAAGGTCGAATGGGCGGCGGTCGCGCGCAGCGCGTCGCGCCATGCGGCGGGCGCGGCAGGGGCGGCGCCGCAGTTGACGATGAGACGGTCCCGCCCGACGGAGAGTTCGAAGGCGAGGGTGCCGGCATGCGCCAGCCGGTCCTGGCCGCGCGGGGGTGGCACCCCGGCATCGACGATCAGTACGGTGCGGCCGGCGGCAAGACGCTCGAGCCGCATGCCGGGAGACCGCGCGGCGGGACGCAGCCGCGTCTCGGCCTGGGCGAGGACCAGCGAGAGGAGGGCAGCCGACCCTTCCCGCGATCCGTTGAAGAGGGCGAGGCCGCCATCGCCGTGGCGCAGCGCAGCGAGCATCGGCGCGGCGCGCGCGATGGCGGAAGCCAGCGTGTCCGGAACGGCGGCCTTGGCGGCAGCGAGCCAGCTGCGGATCTCGATCAGGTCCATCAGCACTGCGGCGAGCCCCTGCGGGCTGCGTTCGACATGCCCGCCATCGGGCAGGATCTGCCGCTCGATCTCCTGGCCGAGAAAGCGCAAGGCGCGCGCCAGCCACGGCTCGCCGCCCGGCAGCGCGGCGCCGGCGGCGATCAGCCCCTTGAGCGCGGTGAAGGCGCGCCGATCGATGGTCTCGGCCGGCAGGGCAGCGGCGAGGTCTCGGGCATCCTCCCAGGCGCGCGCCATCATCGCCCGGCGGAACGGCTCCTCGGCCGAGGCGGCGACGAAGTCCCAGTGTGTGAGCCAGGCGGCGAGGCGGGCGCCGGTCGCGGCCTCGCCGAAGGCGCAGGGCGAGAGGCGCGGCACGGCCTCGAGCCAGCCGAGGATGAGGGCCCGAGCGCGCAGCCGGGCAGCGTCGCTGCCCAGCGCGCGCAGGTCGCGCAGCCAGGCGAAGCCATGCGCCTCCTCGGCGGCGACCGCCGGCCAGTCGCCTCCCGCCCAGGCCTCGGGGAGGAGCGGCAGGACAACGCCGCCGGTGGCGTATTCGCCCTTCAGCAGCCGGCTGCCCCGCATCGGCTCGCCCGGCCAGGGGTCGCGCAGCGCGAGCGCGGGCTGATCCGGAGCCCTGGCGAAGGGGGCGGTGACAGCGGGCAGCCGTCCGAGCAGGCGTCGGGCGGAGCGCAGCAAACGGCGCGGGTCGAGATCGGCGGCCATCACCTCGCTCTGGCCTGCTGGATACGAACGGGAGCGGGCCCCGGCGGCACGCAGGCGGGGGCGAGCCGCCTCAGAGCGGAAGCTTGAAGCCCGCGGGAAGTTCGAGCCCGCCGGCGATCTTCGCCACCTCCTCCGCGACCAGCGTCTCGGCCTTGGCTTTCGCGTCGGCGATCGCGGCGACGATCAGGTCCTCCAGCACCTCGACCTCGTTCGGGTCGAGCAACGAGGGGTCGATCTTCACCCGCCGCACCTCGGCCCGCCCCGACATCGCCACCTTCACCATGCCGCCGCCTGCCGCGCCCTCGACCTCGAGTGCTGCGAGCCGGCTCTGCATCTCCTCCATCCGGCTCTGCATCGCCTGGGCCTGCTTCATCATCTGGGCGAGGTTCTTCATGGCTGGTCCTCCGGCTCGATCGGATCGTCGAAGACGAACTCCCCCGGGTCCTGGGCCGGGTGGGCGTCCCGGTTCGGCCCGGCCGGCGCGGCGGGCCCTTCGCGCACGGCGGTGATGCTCGCCCCCGGGAAGGCGTCCAGGATGGCGCGCACCAGAGGATGCTCCGCCAGTCGGGCGCGCAGGGCCTCCTGCCGCATGCGCTCGCGTTCCGCAAGGGAGGGCTCGCCCGCTTCGGCCGAGATTGCGACCGTCCAGCGCCGGCCGGTCGCGGCACCGAGGAAGGCGGCGAGCCGGGGGGCGAGGTCGCGCGGCGCGTCCGGTTCGGGGCGGAACTCGATCAGCCCGTCGGCCACCCGCACGGGGCGGACGTAGGCGCGCAGCTGGGAGGCGAGGCGAACCTCGCCGCGTTCCGCCGCCAGCGCCGCGATGTCGGCAAGGCTCTGCGGAGCGGGCGAGGCCTGGATCGGGGGGGCGGCCGGCGCCGCGACCGCGGTCGCCGCTGCGCCGGCGCGGGCGCGCAGCCCGCCGGGAGGCGGCCTGGCCGAAGGCGGTGGAGAGCCGAACGACGTCTCCGCCGCCATGGTTGCCCCAGGCGCGGCCAGCCGACGCACGAGCTCCCCCGGCGTGGGGAGATCGCCGACATGCGCGATCCGGATGAGCACCATCTCGGCCGGCGGCAAGCCGGTCGGTCGCCTCGTTGGTCTCGGCAACGCCCTTCAGAAGCATCTGCCACGCCCGCCCCAGCACCGGCAGCGACAGGCGCTCGGCCAAGCGGGCCGCACGCACCCGCTCCTCCTCCGTCGCCGCCGCTTCGGCCGCGCTGCCCACGGCCTTCGCCCGCGTCACGGCATGGGTCACGGCGAGCAGGTCCTGCAGGACGACGCCAGGGTCGGCGCCCGCGGCGTGGGCCTGGCCGAGGAGGTCGAGCGAGTCCGCGACCCGCCCGGCCATGATCGCCTCGAACAGGTCCCACACTTGGCTGCGGTCGGCGAGGCCAAGCATGCCGCGCACCGTCTCCGCCGTCAGAGGGGCATCGCCCGCAAGCGCGATCGCCTGGTCGAGCAGGGAGAGCCCGTCGCGCACCGACCCGTCGGCTGCCCGCGCGATCAGGGCGAGGGCCTCCGGCTCGGCGACAATGCCCTCGCGGTCGGCGATCTCGGCGTAGTGGCGGGCGAGGGTCGCGGCCGGAATCCGGCGCAGGTCGAAGCGCAGGCAACGGGAGAGGACGGTGACGGGGACCTTGCGGATCTCGGTGGTGGCGAAGATGAAGACGACGCGCGGCGGCGGCTCCTCCAGCGTCTTGAGCAGCGCGTTGAAGGCCGCCGTCGAGAGCATGTGCACTTCGTCGACGATGTAGACCTTGTAGCGGGCGGCGAGGGGGGCGTAGCGGGCGCCCTCGATCACCGTCTCGCGCACATTCTGCACGCCGGTGTTGGAGGCGGCGTCGATCTCCAGCACGTCGGGGTGGCGGTCCTCGGCGATGGCGCGGCAGGAGTCGCAGACGCCGCAGGGCGAGATGGTGGGCGCGGCTCGCGTTCCGTCCGCCCCGGTGCAGTTCAGGGCGCGGGCGATCAGCCGGGCGGTGGTGGTCTTGCCCACGCCGCGCACGCCCGTGAGCATGTAGGCGTGGGCGATCCGGCCCGAGGCGAAGGCGTTGGTCAGAGTGCGCACCAAGGCCTCCTGGCCGATCAGCGCCGCGAAGGTCTGCGGGCGATACTTGCGGGCGAGCACTCGGTAAGGGGGCATCGTGCCGGCCGGCGCGCAGGCTGCACCTCCAGCGGGTGACGGGGGATCCCCGAACAGGCTTGGCGTCGTGCTGGCGGTCGGGGGCGGGTCGGCGGGCGTGCCGAACAGGTCGGACATGCGCGGGCGAGGCGCTCCCTGAACCGGGCTCATGCGGGGGTGGGAGACCGGCGTCACGACCCGGGCAAGAACCCGTTACGGCTGCTTCCTTCCGGACCTGGCCGGGTTGGCGAGGAGCCCGTCCGTTGCCGATCTCCCGCACCTCTCTTAGCACGGGCGGGCGCGGGTGCGCCAACCCCGCCGCCTGAGGCGGATGGACGAGGCCGGACGTGCGTGGCACGGTCCCGTCCCTCGCATGTCGCCCGCGTTCCGCGCCAATCCTTACAGCGGCAGCCCGCTCGATCGCGCCTCCGCCCGCCGCGACGACGCGTCCTTCGTCCGCTTCCACCTGCACGACCCGAACTCGCTCTTTGTCCCCGTCTGGCGATCGCGCAGCCTCGATGCGGCTGCGGGCGGAGGGGGCCGAGGCGGTCCTGCTGTCGGCGACGGCGGCTGCCGAGTTCGGCCTCGCGGATCGGCCTTGGGCCTTGCTTGGCCTGCGCGAGGGCCGGGCGGTGTTCGCCCTCGACCTCTCGGACGAGGAGGATCCGCTCGCCCGGCTTGGTGGAGCGGGCGGAGGCTGCGTTCGCCGACCTGCGCGAGGCGGCCGGCCTGTTGCCCGGGGCAGAGGCGGCGGTCCTCGCCCACGCGAGGGCGCTGATGCACTGGCGGTCGCGCCAGCGCTTCTGCGGCGCGTGCGGAGGGCCATGCGAGCCGCGCAGCGCGGGGAACGTGATGCTCTGCACCGGCTGCGGCGCGTCGCACTTCCCGCGCACCGACCCGGCGGTGATCATGCTGGTGACCTCTCGGGAGCGAGGGCGAGGAGCGCGTGCTTCTCGCGCACAATCGCCGCTTTCCGAGCGCGCGCCTCTTCTCGACCCTGGCCGGGTTCGTCGAGCCCGGAGAGAGCCTTGAGGAGGCGGTGGCGCGGGAGGTGCGGGAGGAGACAGGGGTGCGCGTGCGCGCGGTGCGTTACCACTCCTCCCAGCCTTGGCCATTCCCGTCCTCCATCATGATCGGCTTCATCGCCGAGACCGACGACAGTACGCTCGTGCTGGACGCCGAGGAGATCGTGGAGGCGCGCTGGTTCTCGCGGGCGGAGCTGCGCGAGCCCGACCGGGTGGGCATCCGCCTGCCCCGGCCGGACAGCATTGCGCGCCGCTTGATTCTCGATTGGGTGGACGGGGAGGCGGCTTGCGTCGGCTGATCCCGGTCGTGGTCCTTGCCGGCTGCGCCGTCGGGGCACGGTTGCCCGCACCCGAAGGCTTCGCTGACAGCGACCCGCGCGTTGTTGCGTGTCGCCGGGAGGCAGAGGAGTCCCCTTCGGTGCGGGCGCTCGCTGCAGCTGCGCCGCCCTCGGCAGCTGCCGATGCCTTCCGGGCGGAACTCGATCTGGCGCGGCGCCGGGCGTATCTGGCCTGTCTTGAGCGCGAGGGGCTGGTTCGCCGCGGCGGCGTCGAAGCACCCGAACTCCCCAGGGAGCGTTGGCGTGGGCCGAGCGAGGCGTTGCCGGAGGGGCAGCGACGTGGCCAGCCGCTCTCTCCGCCGCGGACGAGTGGTTACTGATCGACCGCGGCAGTTTGGCCGTCCGCCCTCTCTTAGCGCCGCCTCGACGGCGCGGACGAGTGGCTACTGATCGACCGCGGCGGTTTGGCCCGAGCGGCGTGATCCGCGTCCGAATGCGGTTGTCGTCGGCCATTTCTGCGAGAATACGGTCGTGTGAAAACACGCTTTCTCGCTTGCTGAGAGACAGCTCTCGCGGCTGCCTAGGGAGGCAGGAGAGTTTCTTGCGTTTGTATGCGCGCGTCTCGATTTTTTCCCTTGCGCGATACAGCCGTAGGTAGTAGTGTCCGCCCATCAAACGGGAAGGGTGGTGCCATGCGGGTTCTCCTGGTTGAAGACGATCCAACCTCCGCACGGACGATCGGGCTGATGCTGAAATCGGCCCAGATCGTCTCCGACCACGCGGCAAACGGCGAGGAGGCGATCGATCTCCTCCGCTCCTACGACTACGACATTGTGATCCTCGACTTTCTCCTGCCCGACATGAAGGGGGCGGAAGTGATCCGCGAGATGCGGCGGATGAAGAACGCCACCCCGGTGCTGGTCCTGTCGGGTCTTGCCGACCAGCACACCAAGGTCCGCTCCTTCGAGATGGGTGCCGATGACTACTTGGTGAAGCCGTTCGACCGGGAGGAACTTCTGGCCCGGCTGCGCGCCATCGTCCGCCGCTCGAAAGGCTTCGCCGAGCCCACCCTTCGGGTCGGTCCGATCGAACTCCGCCTCGGCGCCCGCGAAGTGCTGGTGAACGGCAAGCCCGTCCACCTCACCGGCAAGGAGTTCGCGATCCTCGAGCTCTTGATGCTCCGCCGCGGCATGGTGCTGAGCAAGGAGGCGTTCCTGAACCACCTCTACGGCGGGATGGACGAGCCTGAGATCAAGATCATCGACGTGTTCGTCTGCAAGCTGCGCAAGAAGCTCGCCGAGGCCACGGGCGAGCAGCTGATCGGCACGGTCTGGGGACGGGGCTACGTCTTGCGCGAGCCGAGCCAGCAATCGGGTGCCGGCCCTGCGCGGGTCGATGCCGAACGGGCGCAGACGGTCGCCGCCTGACCCCCAACGCGCCGCGCGAGGGGAAGGGAACGGCTTGCGCCCCCCACGCTGCCGACAGGTCAAGGAGGGCCTTCCGCACACATTCGCTGCCGCGAGCTGTTCGCGTGCGCCTCGAGTCTGACGACGCCTGTCTCTGGCTCGGGCGACCAGCCGGACGGCCGCCAGCTCGGACCTGAGCGAGCGGAGGTCGCCGCAACGGCGGCCGCCTCCGACCCGGGCGTGCCGCCCGACAGCCGGTTGCCCCGGTCTTGCCCGCCCGCCCGGGGCTCAGCCGCACCCGCTTCGGGGCGGCGCGTCAATCGCCCGCCGCTGCCACCGTGCGCCGATAGGGGTGGGCCGGATAAACGCCGAGAATCCGGGCTTCGCGCGAGAAGAACTGCAGTTCCTCGAGCGCGCGCCGCAGCGGCCCCTGCTCCGGGTGTCCTTCGACGTCGCAGAGGAACTGGGTCGCCGTGAAGGCGCCCCCGACCATGTAGCTCTCGAGCTTGGTCAGGTTCACGCCGTTGGTGGCGAAGCCGCCGAGCGCCTTGTAGAGCGCGGCAGGGACGTTGCGGACGCGGAAGATGAAGGTCGTCATCAGACCCGGCCGGTCGGGGGGCGGGATCTCCGCTTCGCGCGCCATCACGTAGAAGCGGGTCGTGTTGTGCGGCGCATCCTCGACGTTCCGGCGCAGGATCTCGAGGCCGTAGATCGCGGCCGCAAGCTCCGATGCGATGGCCGCATCCTCCACGCCCCCAAGACGTGCGACCAGCGCCGCCGAGCCTGCGGTGTCCGCCTCAACCACCGGCTCGAGACCCAGTTCGCGCAGGAGGCCGCGCACTTGCCCCAGGGCGACGGCATGCGAGTGCGCTCGTCTGATGGTGGCAAGCGTGGCGCCTTTCGGTGCCAGAAGGCAGTGCTCGACCCGCTGGAAGTGCTCGGCGACGATGTGCAGGCCGCTCTCCGGCAACAGGCGGTGGATGTCGGGCACGCGACCGGCAAGGCTGTTCTCGCAAGGCAGCATGGCGAGACGCGCCCGTCCCTCGCGCACGGCGGCGATCGCGTCCTCGAACGTCACGCATGGCAAGGTCTGCATGCCGGGATAGGCGCTGCGGCACGCGAGGTCCGAGTAGGCTCCGGGCAGCCCCTGGAAAGCGATCGCCTCCCCACTCATGCCGAAACCCTGCCCTCGAGGATGGCCCGGGCCCGCGCGAGGTCCTCCGGCGTGTCCACCCCGAACGGGGCCCCTTCCATTCGCACGCAGAAGATGCGCAAACCGGCCTCGATCGCCCGCAACTGCTCGAGGCGCTCGCGCTGCTCGAGCCCCGAAGGCGGCAGCGAGACGAAGCGGGCCAGGGCGGGTCGACGCCAAGCGTAGATGCCGACATGGTGCCAGAGGGGCCCCTCGCCGGCGGGCACCGCCACGCGCGAGAAGTAGGGCGCGGGGGCGATGCGCTCACCTGCGCGGAACACCACGGCCGCCTTGACGACGTGGGCTGCGTCGGCCTCTGCGCGATCGCGGATCGGCACCACCAACGTCCCGATGTCGCAGGCGGGCTCAGCCAGCGGCTCGAGGACGGCGCGGATCGCGGCAGGCTCGAGGGTGGGCAGGTCGCCCTGCAGGTTGACGACGACGTCGTGCCGCCCCGTGGGGTCGAGGGCGGAGAGGGCGGCAAAGCAGCGGTCCGACCCCGAGGGCAGCACGGGGTCGGTCAGCACCGCCGTGCCGCCCGCCGCGCGCACCACCTCGGCGATCTCCTCCTCGGCGCAGGCGACCGCGACAGGCCCGATCCCCGCCTCCTCCGCCCGGCGCAGCACGTGCACGATCATCGGCAGCCCGGCGATCCGGGCGAGCGGCTTGCCCGGCAGGCGCGTTGCCTGCATGCGGGCGGGGATGAGAACGATCGGGGAGCGGGGCACGAAGCGTGCGACGGAGGTTGATGCGATGTGCGGTTGGGGCTCATGCTGCGCGGGCCTTCCCCGGTCAAGCCCTCGCTTGCGCCAGCACCACGCGAGAATGCGTCCTTTCGACCTCAGCCTTGCCTGCCGCGTCGCCGAGGCCGCGGCCGATGCGGCGGCCGCCGCCATCCGCCCGTATTTCCGACGGCCCCTCGCCGTCGAGCGCAAGGGCGACGCGAGCCCGGTGACGGAGGCCGACCGTGCGGCCGAACGCGCGATGCGCACGGTGTTGCGCGAGGCCTTTCCGGACCATGGCATCCTTGGCGAGGAGGAGGGCGAGGAAAGGCCGGGCGCGCGTTTCCTCTGGGTGCTCGATCCGATCGACGGCACGAAGAGCTTCGTCACCGGTCGGCCAACCTATGCCTCCCTGATCGCGCTGCTTGAGGAGGGCGTGCCCGTGCTCGGCATTCTCTCCCAGCCCTCGCTCGGCGAGCGCTGGGTTGGCGTCAGCGGCCAGCCGACCCGCTTCTTCTCCCCCGTGGGCGGTCCCGCGGTGGCGCGTTGCCGTCCGTGCGCCGACCTTGCACAGGCCCAGCTCTCCGTTACCACCCTCGATCTTTTCGCCCCGGCCCAACGCCCGCGCTGGGAGAGGCTCGCAGCCCGGGCCGGGCAGGTCACCTGGGGTGGAGATGCCTACGCGCACGGGCTCCTTGCGCTCGGCTTCATCGACCTGATTGCGGAGGCGACCTACAAGATCTGGGATTGGGCGGCGCTCGTGCCGATCATCGAGGGTGCGGGAGGCATGATCACCGACTGGGCCGGGCGGCCGCTTCGCCCCGGCGCTGACGGCACCGTGCTCGCCGCCGGCGACGCCCGACTGCATGCGGCGGCGCTGGCGATCCTGCGGAGTGACTGAACGAGGCGTGACGCCGCCTCGGCTTGCCCCTCGCCCGCCCGGTCGTGATCTACTGCAGGGCCAAGTCGATGCGAGGGAGACCGCGATGCTGAGACGCGACCTGCTTGCCGGAACCGGGGCGGCTGCCCTCGGCCTCGCCCTGCCATGCTCCCCGCCGCGCGCCGTCACCACCGGCCGCAGTCACGCATTGAGCCTGCTCGGCGAGCCGAAGCTGCCGGCGGGGTTCACCCATTTCCCCTACGTCAACCCGAACGCGCCGAAGGGCGGGGAGGTGGCGCTGGCCGCGATCGGCAGCTTCGACAGCTTCAACCCCTTCATCGTGCGCGGGGTGGCCGCCGCCGGCATCACGCAGATCTGGATGACGTTGCTGAAGGGCAGCCAGGACGAGGCCTCCACCGAATACGCGCACCTGGCCGAGTGGGTGGAGGTCGGGCCCGGGCGCGATTGGGTCGCCTTCGAGCTTCGCCGCGAGGCGCGCTGGCACGACGGCACGCCGATCACCGCCGCCGACGTGAAATGGACCTTCGAGACCCTGCGCAGCCAGGGCCGCCCGTTCTATCGCGCCTACTGGGGCGACGTGACCGACGTGCTGAGCGAGACCGACCGGCGCGTCGTGTTCCGCTTCCGCAACGGGGAGAACCGCGAGCTGCCGCTGATCCTGGGCCAGCTCGCCGTCCTGCCCAAGCACTGGTGGGAGGGCAGGGACTTCTCCCGCCCCCTGCTCGAGCCGCCGCTCGGCTCCGGGCCCTATCGCATCGAGAGCTTCCAGCCGGGCCGCACCGTGACCTATCGCCGGGTGGCGAACTGGTGGGGGGAGAGCCTGCCCACGGAGCGCGGAACCGACAACTTCGACGTCATGCGCTACGAATACTTCCGCGACGCGACCGTCGCCTTCGAGGCCTTCAAGGCCGGCGAGATCGACTTCCGGGTCGAGAACATGGCGCGCGAATGGGCCACGGGCTACGACTTCCCCGCCCGGCGGCGCGGGCTGGTCAAGCTCGAGGAGATCCCGCACGAACTGCCCACCGGCATGCAGGCCTTCGTGTTCAACATCCGCCGCGAGATCTTCCGCGACCGGCGCGTGCGCGAAGCCCTGATGCTCGCATTCGACTTCGAATGGTCGAACGCCAACCTGTTCTTCGGCGCCTATGCGCGCACGACGTCCTATTTCTCCAACTCCGAACTCGCCTCCTCGGGCTTGCCGTCGCCGGAGGAGCTCGCCATCCTTGAGCGCTACCGCGGTCGCATCCCGGACGAGGTGTTCACCCGGGAGTTCCGCCTGCCGGTGACCGACGGGTCGGGCAACAACCGCGACAACCTCCGCCGCGCGCTCGAACTCCTGCAAGCCGCCGGCTGGCGGATCGACAACCGCCGACGACTGGTCGACGCGCAGGGCCGGCCCTTCTCCTTCGAGATGCTGCTCTCCTCGCCTTCCTTCGAGCGTGTCGCCCTGCCCTACGCCCAGGCCCTGCAGCGGCTCGGCATCGAGATGCGCGTGCGCACGGTGGACACGGCACAGTACCAGGCCCGCACCGACAATTTCGACTTCGACATGACGGTCGACGTCTTCCCGCAATCCCTCTCTCCGGGCAACGAGCAGCGCGACTTCTGGACCTGCGCGAAGGCGCGCGAGCCGGGAAGCCGCAACTCCATCGGCGTGTGCGACCCGGTGATCGACGAGCTCGTCGAACTCGTCATCTCCGCGCCCGACCGCGAATCCTTGATCCACCGCACCCGCGCGCTCGATCGCGTGCTTTTGTGGAACCACTTCGTCGTGCCGCACTGGCACAGCCGGACCTTCCGCGTCGCCTACTGGGACAAGTTCGCCCGCCCCGAGCGGAGCCCGCGCTACGGCCTCGGCTTCGACACCTGGTGGATCGACGCCGAGCGCGCGCAGCGCCTGAACGAGGAGCGACGGCGCGCCAACCCGACCTGACGCGAGGCGATGACCGCCTACATCCTGCGCCGGCTCGTCTTGGTGATCCCGACCCTGTTCGGGATCATGGTGATCAACTTCGTCGTCGTGCAGTTCGCCCCCGGCGGGCCGGTCGAGCAGATGCTGGCCGAACTCCGCGGCCAGGGAGGCCCGGGCGCGCCGCTCGAACGGATCACCGGCGGCGGGATGGAGACGGCGGCCCCTGGTCCGGTGCGCACGCTCGACCAGGCGAGCGCCGGCGAGACGACCTCGCGCTACCGCGGCGCGCGCGGCCTCGACCCGGAGATCGTGGCCGAGATCGAGCGCATGTTCGGCTTCGATCGGCCCGCGCACGAGCGCTTCGTCAAGATGATGGTCTCCTACCTCACCTTCGACTTCGGCCGCTCCTTCTTCCAGGACCGGTCCGTGGTCGAACTCCTGCTCGCCAAGATGCCAGTCTCGATCAGCCTCGGGCTCTGGACCACGCTGCTCGTCTACCTGATCTCCATCCCCCTCGGGATCCGCAAGGCGGTGAAGGACGGCTCGCGGTTCGACGTCGTCACCTCCGCCATCGTCCTCGTCGGCTACGCCGTGCCCGGGTTCCTGTTCGCCATCCTGCTCGTCGTGCTATTCGCTGGCGGCTCCTTCCTGCAGATCTTCCCGCTGCGGGGCCTGACCAGCCCGAACTGGGCCGAGCTCTCTCTCATCGACAAGGTGCTCGACTACTTCTGGCACCTGTGTCTGCCCATCACCGCGATGGTGATCGGCGGCTTCGCCGGCCTCACCATGCTGACCAAGAACTCGTTTCTCGACGAGATCGGCAAGCAGTACGTGATGACGGCGCGCGCCAAGGGATGTTCCGAGCGTCGCGTCCTCTACGGCCACGTGTTCCGCAACGCCATGCTGCTGATCATCGCGGGCTTCCCCTCCGCCTTCATCGGCATCCTGTTCACCGGCGCGCTACTGGTGGAAATCATCTTCTCGCTCGATGGCCTCGGCCTCCTCGGCTTCGAGGCCGCGATCCGGCGCGACTACCCGGTGATGTTCGGCACGCTCTACATCTTCACCCTGCTCGGGCTCGTCATGCAGATCATCGGCGACCTGATGTACACGGTGGTTGACCCGCGCATCGACTTCGAGGCACGCAAGTGAGCCTCCATCCGCCTCGCTCGCCCGTGCGATGAGCCATCGAACGCGCGCGGCGGCCCGGCCGTGCCCGGCAGTCGGGGGCTGATGTTGCGATGGCGCTCTCCCCCATCACCCGCCGTCGGCTTGCCAACTTCCGCGCCAACCGGCGCGGCTGGTGGTCGATGTGGATCTTCCTCGCGCTCTTTTCGGTCGCGCTGTTCGCCGAATTCGTCGCCAACGACCGCCCGCTCGTCGTCCGCTATGACGGGCAATGGTTCTTCCCCGTGCTGTTCGACTATGCGGAGACCGATTTTGGCGGTGACTTCCCGACCGCCGCCGACTACCACGACCCCTTCCTGAAGGAGCAGATTGCCGCGCGCGGCTGGGCGCTCTGGCCGCCCGTTCCGTATTCGTACCAGACGGTGGTGCGGAACCTGCCCCGGCCCGCGCCGTCGCCCCCGACCTGGCTTCTTCCCGCCGAGGCGATCGCGCCCGGCACGCCCTTCAATCTCCTCGGCACCGACGACCAGGCGCGCGACGTCTTCGCCCGCGTCCTCTACGGCTTCCGCATCGCCGTGCTGTTCGGTTTTACCCTCACCATCGTCTCCTCGATCATCGGCGTCGTCGCGGGCGCGGTGCAGGGCTACTACGGGGGGCTGGTCGACCTCCTGTTCCAGCGCTTCATCGAGATCTGGTCGGGCATGCCGCAGCTCTTCCTGCTCATCATCCTCGCCTCCGTCATCGAGCCGACGTTCTGGGTCCTGCTCGTGTTCCTCCTGCTCTTTTCCTGGATGAGCCTGGTCGGCGTGGTGCGGGCGGAGTTCCTGCGCGGGCGGAACTTCGACTACGTGCGCGCGGCGAAGGCGCTCGGCGTTTCCGACGCGGTGGTGATGTTCCGCCACATCCTGCCCAATGCGATGGTGGCGACCCTCACCTTCCTGCCCTTCCTCCTCTCGGGCTCCGTCACCGTGCTCGCCTCGCTCGATTTCCTCGGCTTCGGCCTTCCGCCCGGCTCGCCCTCGCTCGGCGAGCTCGTGCAGCAGGGCAAGAACAACCTGCAGGCGCCGTGGCTCGGCATCACCGCCTTCGTCGTGCTCGCCACCATCCTGACGCTGCTGATCTTCGTCGGCGAGGCGGTGCGCGACGCCTTCGACCCGCGCAAGCTGCCGGGCGGGGCGGCGGCGCGATGAGCCTTCTTGAGGTGCGCGACCTCGGTGTGGTGTTCCGCACTGGCGCGCGCGAGGTGGTGGCGCTGGAGGGCGCGACCTTTTCGCTCGATGCCGGGGAGACGCTGGCGCTCGTCGGCGAATCGGGGTCGGGCAAGTCGGTCACCGCCCTCTCGATCCTCCAACTCCTGCCCTACCCGGCAGCGAGCCACACTCCGGGCAGCTCCATCCTGCTCGACGGGCGGCAGATGATCGGGGCGGATGCCGAAACCTTGCGCGCAGGCGCGCGGCGGCGTGGCGGGGATGGTGTTCCAGGAGCCGATGACCAGCCTCAACCCGCTGCACACGATCGAGAAGCAGATCGTCGAGGCGGTTCTGCTGCATCAGCCCCTCTCGCGCGAGGCTGCCCGCGCCCGTGCGGTCGAGTGCCTCGCCATGGCGGGCTTCGCCGACGCGGCGCGCCGGCTCAACGCCTACCCGCACCAGCTCTCGGGCGGGCAGCGCCAGCGCGTGATGATCGCGATGGCGCTCGCCAACCAGCCCAAGCTGCTGATCGCGGACGAGCCCACCACCGCGCTCGACGTCACCATCCAGGCCCAGATCCTCACGCTGCTCGCCGATCTCAAGGCGCGGCTGCGCATGGGGCTGCTGCTCATCACCCACGATCTTGCGATCGTGCGCCGCTATGCCGACCGGGTGTGCGTCATGCATCGCGGGCGGATCGTCGAGCAAGGACCCGTCGCCGAGGTGTTCGCCGCACCGAAGGCCGAGTACACGCGGATGCTGCTCGCCGCCGAACCGAAGGGGGCACCCGGCGCCGGTCGCCAGCGAGGCGCCCGCGGTGATGGAGGCGCGCGACGTCAAGGTCCATTTCCCGATCCGCCGCGGCTTCCTCCGCCGTACCGTCGGCTACGTGAAGGCGTGCGACGGGGTGAGTGTCGCGGTGCGCGAGGGCGAGACGGTGGGCCTCGTCGGCGAGTCGGGCTCCGGGAAGTCGACCATGGGGCTCGCCTTGCTCCGTCTCGTTCCCGAAGCGGTCGGCGTGGTGCGGTTCGAGGGCCGCGACATCTCGCGGCTCGATCGCCGCGCGCTGCGGCCCTTGCGTCGGCGGATGCAGATCGTCTTCCAGGACCCGTACGGGTCGCTGAGCCCGCGCATGAGCCTCGGCGAGATCGTCGCCGAAGGGCTCGCGGTCCACGAACCCGGGCTGTCGAGGCGCGAACGGGACGCGATCGTCGCCCGTGCGCTCGAGGAGGTCGGTCTTGATCCGGCCTGGATCGACCGCTACCCGCACGAGTTCTCGGGCGGGCAGCGCCAGCGCATCGCGATCGCGCGCGCGCTCGTGCTCAAGCCCCGCTTCGTGGTGCTGGACGAGCCGACCTCCGCCCTCGACATGAGCGTGCAGGCGCAGATCGTAGAGCTCTTGCGGGATCTGCAGGCGCGGCATCGGCTCGCCTACCTCTTCATCAGCCACGATCTCAAGGTCGTGCGGGCCCTTGCCCATCAGGTGGTGGTGCTGAAGGACGGCCGCGTGGTCGAGCATGGGCCGGCGGAGAAGGTGCTCGATTCGCCGCGCGAGCCTTATACGCGGGCGCTGATGGCCGCCGCCTTCGAGCTGAAGGCGGATGAGAGCGGGGTGGTGCGGCGGTGATGGCCCGGGCGATGGGGAGGGCAGTCGGCGCGCGCCGTGCTATCTCGGGGCCATGACCGACCCTGGGATTGCCGAGTCGCACGCCCGGCTCAAGCGTCTGATCGCGCAGAAGCGGCTTCTCCTCGGCGTCAACATCGGGCTGATGTCGCGCCCCGGTTCCCCCGTGTTCCGCCGCATCGAGACCGCACTCCCCTTGGGCCTCGGCATGTTCGGCGTGATCGCCGCCACCGTGTTCGGCGGCGTGTGGCTCGGCATCCTGGCCCTGACCTTGGGCGTTGCCGTGTGGTTCCTGTTCCTTCTGCCCCGCATCAAGGACCAGGTGTACGACCGCACCCTCGCCTACGTGCTCTCCGCGCCGGAGGCGTTCGCTCGGGTCTGGGAGGCGGGTGCGGTGACGCTGCGCGCGGGCGACCGCGAGTGCCGCCCGCCCGAAGGCGACTGGCGGCGTTTCGTGGCCGAGACGATGACACGCGAGGAGGAGATGGAGGCGCCGGAATGAGCGGCGCGCTCCTCCTCTCCTCCTCCCCGAAGTCGATGGAGACGTGGCGGCGCGAGCTCCTTGCCCTCGCCCCCGATCTCGACCTCCGCTGCTTTCCCGAAACGGGTCCCGTGGAGGACATCGTCGCCGCGCTGACCTGGAACCACCCGCCGGAGGACCTGTTCCGCTACCCGAACCTCAGGGTGCTGATCAGCATGGGGGCGGGGGTCGATCACCTCTTCCGTCCGCCCGGTCCGCCACCTGGGGTGGCCATCGTGCGTCTGGTCGATCGCCTGCTGACCTCGGCGATGAGCGAGTACGTGTTGCTCGCCGTGCTCCGCCACCATCGCCAGGCCGAGGTCTACCGCGCGCAGCAGCGGACGCGGATCTGGCACGAGCTCCCGCCGCCGGACACGGAGCGCACCCGGATCGGCATCATGGGCCTCGGCGTGCTGGGCACGGACGCGGGCCGCAAGCTCGCCGCCCTCGGGTTCCGGGTGGCGGGGTGGTCGCGCCGGCCGAAGACCGTCGAGGGCATCGAGAGCTTCGTCGGTCGCGACGGTCTCGAACCGTTCCTTTCCCGCACAGACATCCTGGTCTGCCTGCTTCCGCTCACGCCGGAGACGCGCGGCATCCTCAATCGCGACACCTTCGCCCGCCTGCCCAAGGGCGCCTATGTGATCAACGTCGGCCGCGGCGGCCATCTGGTCGAGGACGACCTGCTGGAGGCCCTCGATTCGGGCCATCTTTCCGGCGCCACGCTCGACGTGTTCGAAACCGAGCCCCTGCCCGGCGAGCATCCGTTCTGGGGCCACCCGAAGATCATCCTCACCCCGCACATCGCCTCGCCGACGATCCCGCGCTCCTGCGCGCCGCAGGTGGTCGAGACGCTCCGTCGCCTGGCGGCAGGTGAGGCGCTGCTGCACACGGTCGACCCCGTGGCAGGCTACTAAGCCTCGCGACTTGCCGACGAAAACGGGGCTGCGGGACGGAGGCCGCACCCCCTGCCGTCGCTGCTTTGCAGCCGCGGGCGGAAGGGGACGATGCCCGCCGCTACCGCCCGCCGATTCTGGCTTCAGGCGCTGGCAGCGCGCCTGCCGCCCGGCAGACGCCTTCGCCTCCTTGCCCGTGCCCGCATCGCTCATGATCTTGCGCAGCTCGCGCAGGAACGCGGCACCCTTCGTCGTCTGCTGCACGATCACGCTGCGGCGATCGGCCGGATCGACCTTGCGCCGCGCGAGGTCGAGCTCGCCGAGCTTGTCCAGCGCGCGGGTGATCGCGGGCTTGGACACGTTCAGTTCGGCGGCGAGGCCGCGCACGGTGTGCGGGCCCTCGGTCAAGTACACGGTGAGGAAAACCCCGAGCTGGCGGGCCGAGAGATCCGGCCCGTCGCGGCGCACCAGCGCGACGACGGTGTCGCGCAGGACGCCTAGGAGCTGTTCGCTCGCACTGGTTGCTGCCATGGCTGTCACCTTCCTGCGGGATGGCCGGCCCCGGCGACCGGCCTGCAGACGGGGATGTAATGAAACGGCAGCGCAAAGCAAACCCCCGCCGCCGAAACGGTTGACGGGGGCCGATCATCTCGGCGTGACGGCCCCCGCCGCCGGGCCGCAACTCGGCTCCAGGGCGGGGCCGTCCGCGTAGCGCGCGCGCAAGCTCCGCCAGACTGCGCGCATCCCGCTCGCCTCGCCACCCTCGGGCCGGCCGGGGCGCGCGGTATCGTTCCAGGCGTAGAGGTCGAGATGGGCCCAGTCGCGGTCGGCGGAGACGAAACGCTCGAGGAACGAGGCCGCCACGATCGCGCCCGCGTGCGGCCGCGACGAGACGTTGCCGAGATCGGCGACCTCCGAGTCGAGCCAGGAGGCGTAACCGGGCCAGAGGGGCAGGCGCCAGAGCGGATCCTCCGCCTCCTCCCCGGCGCGCAGCAGCGTCTCGGCGGTGGCGTCGCGGCGCGCGAAGAGGGCGACGAGGTCGGGTCCCAGCGCGACGCGCGCCGCCCCCGTCAGGGTAGCGAAATCGATCAGCAGGTCAGGCAACTCGGCATCAGCCTCGGCGAGCAGGTCGGCGAGCACGAGACGCCCCTCGGCGTCGGTGTTGCCGATCTCCACCGAGAGCCCTTTGCGGGTGCGGATCACGTCGCGCGGGCGCATGGCGTGGGCGCCGATGGCGTTCTCCACCGCCCCGATCAGCACGAGGAGCCGCACCGGCAGGCCGGCACGCATCACGAGCTCGGCGACCCCGAGGGCGACGGCCGCTCCGCCCATGTCCTTCTTCATCTGCAGCATCGCCTGGGGCGGCTTGAGGTCGTAGCCGCCGGTGTCGAACACCACGCCCTTGCCGCACAGCGCGACGAGAGGTGCTTCGGGTCCCCCCGGCCCGCTCCAGTCGAGCCGGACGACGCAGGGGGCGCGCGCACTGCCGGCCCCGACGGCGGCGACGGCGGGATACTCGCCAGCGAGCGCATCGCCGCGGACGATCCGCGTCGCGGCGGCGTATCGTTGCCCCAAGGCGAGGGCGGCCTCGGCGAGCTCGGAGGGGCCGAGGAGGTTGGCCGGGTCGTTGATCAGGTCGCGCACGCGATGCGCCGCCTCGACCTCCGCGAGCACGGCGTCGTCCTGGGCGGAGACGACGAGGCGCGCCGGCCCCCGCGGCGCTGTCTTGAACCGGCTGTAGCGATAGGCGCCGAGGCCCCAGCCGACCACGGCGCGCTCCCTCGAGGCGCCCCGCCTCCGGCACCGAGGGGGCCTCGAGCCGCCAGACCGTGTCGGGCGGCAGGGCGAAGGGCAGGGATCCGAAGCTCCACGCGCTCTCGCCGCGATCGCCGAGCCCGACCAGGGCGCCGCCGAGCCCGCCCTCGCCCGGCAGGAGAAGGACCTCGCCGGCTTTCGCCGCGAAGCCCGAAGCGGCGACGAAGGGCCCCACCGGATGGCCGGCGCGCCAGGAGCCGAGGCCCCCGGGAGTGAGCGGGACCAGAGGCAGGGCAGGGGTTTCGGGCGGGGCGAAGCAGGCGAGCACGGCGGACCCGGGCGATTGCGGAGGCGGCGGCGAGGATCAGCCCAGCAGCAGGCGCGGGCAAGGCGGGATGGCAGGGCGGGCGCGCGCGGTCTATCCGGATAGAGACAGAGGAGGCGCTGTCCTGCAGCTGGTCTCTCCCCCGAGCCGCCCGAAGCTTGCGGGGCCGGCCCGCGCGCGGGCGGGCGGCCGCGCCGCGTCTTCCCCTGGGCGGCGCTTCTGCTCGCGCTTGCTTCCCTGTTCTGGTCGGGCAACTTCACCCTCGGGCGGGCCGTGCGCGGCGAGGTGCCGCCTGTCGCCCTCGCGCTCCTGCGCTGGCTGCTTGCCGCGCTGGTCCTCCTGCCGCTCGTCTGGCGCGACGTGGTCCGGCGGGCGCGGCTGATCCGCTGCCACGCTGGGCTGCTTGCCGGGCTCGGGGTCGCCGGCATGGGCAGCTTCAACACCCTGTCCTACATCGCGCTGACGGGCACCGAGGCGCTGAACGGCTCGCTGGTGGTGAGCCTCACACCGCTGATGATCGTGCTCGCCGCCTTCCTCCTCGATGGCGAGCGACCTTCGCCGCGTCGGCTCGGCGGTGTCGCCCTCTCTCTGGCCGGGGTCGCGGTGATCGCGGCCCGCGGTGATGTCGCCGCCCTCCTCGCCCTTCGCCTCAACCCCTGGGACGGGCTGATGCTGGTCGCGGTGTTCGGCTGGGCTGTGTACACGGTCCTCTTGCGTCGCCTGCCGCCGGGAGCCTTCCCGCCCCTTGTGCTGCTCGCCGTCACCACGCTGTTCGGGCTTGCGGTTCTGGTCCCGTCCTGGGTGCTGGAGGTTCTCCTGACCGGGGCGCTGCCGCGGGCCGATGCGGCGACGGCGGGGGCGGTGCTGTACACGGCCCTGTTCGCCTCCCTCGGCGCCTATCTCTGCTGGAACCGCGGCGTGGCGCTGATCGGGCCGGCGGCGGCCGGGCCGTTCCTGCACCTGCAGCCGGTCTTCGGCGTCGGGCTCGCGGTGCTTCTGCTCGGCGAGCGGCCCGAACCCTTCCATGCGGTTGGCTTCGGCTCTGATCCTCGTCGGGCTCTGGCTTGGCGCGGGCGGGGGAGGGGGGCGGTGACCCGCTTCTCCGCTCCCCTCTTGGGCCTGGGCTTCATGCTGGCGGCGACGACGCTGTTCGCGGGCATGGCCTCCTGCAACAAGACCCTGCTCGCCCTGGGCACGCCGCTTCCGCTGCTCAACCTTTCGCGTGCCGCCTTCACCATGGTTCTGCTTGCGCCATGGCTTGTGGGGCGGCGCGCGCCGTCTCTCGCCACGCGCCGGCTTGGGCTCCACCTGGGTCGCGGCCTCGCGGGCGTCGGCGCGATGGCCTTCTCCCTCTCCGCCCTGTCCCTCATCCCGCTTGCCGAAGTGATCGCGCTTGGCCAGTCCCGTCCTTTGTGGCTTCTGGTCATCGCAGTCGCCGTGCTTGGCGAGCGTGTGGGGTGGCGACGCCCGCTCGCCGCAGCGATCGGCTTCCTCGGCGTGCTGGTGATCCTGTTCGGCGAGGAGGGCGTTGGCGGCCGCTTCGCCGTCAGCCCCGGCGCCGGGTTCGCGCTCGCCGCCGCGTTCTGCGGCGCATGCGTCTCCGCCTTCATCCGTGTGCTGGCGCGGGCGGGCGAGCCGCCGGTTCGGGTGGTGTTCTGGTACGGCATCACCGGCTTCGTCGCCTGGCTGCCGCCGAGCCTCTGGTTCTGGCGCACGCCCGGACCTGGTCGAGTGGGGCCTGATGGGGGCCGCCGCGGGCCTCGCCGTGCTGGGCGATCTCTGCGCCAGCCACGCCGCGCGGCGGGCGGAGGCCTCCCTCCTTGCCCCTGTCGAGTTCGCCCAGGTGCCGATCGGTGCCCTGTTCGGCGCTGTGCTGTTCGGCGAGCGACCGGGCTGGCCGCTCGCCGCCGGGGTGGCGCTGATGGCTCTGTCCGTGGCCTACATCGCGCGGCGGGAGGCCACGCGACACGGGCGGGGCACGCCTTGACCCGGCGGGGCTTCTGGCCCAGAAGGGGGGCTTCCGGCAGACCCGGGCCCTGAAACGCTCCCTCCGGCAGGGGGCGACGCCGCTCCGCGAAGGCTCGCGCAGCGGCGCGATGGGCTTTCGGCACAAACGCCGGGTTGGAGCGAGATGATGTTCGAACTCCCTGTCGGGCCGCCTGACAGGCATTTTCGATCGGCTGAAGAAACGCGGCGCGCTGACCGAGGCCGACGTCACCGAGGCCTTGCGCGAGGTGCGCATCGCGCTCCTCGAAGCCGACGTGGCACTCCCCGTTGTCAAGCAGTTCATCGAGGGGGTGCGCGCGAAGGCGGTCGGCGAGGCGGTGCTCAAATCCGTCACCCCGGCGCAGCAGGTCGTCAAGATCGTTCACGACGCCCTGGTCGAGATGCTGGGGCCCGCCGCGCCGGGCCTCGATCTGCGCGGCTCCCCGCCCGTCGTCGTCCTGATGCTCGGGCTGCAGGGATCGGGCAAGACGACCACCGCCGGCAAGATCGCGCTTCGGCTTGAAGGAGCGCGAGAGGAAGCGCGTGCTGGTCGCCTCGCTCGACGTCTCGCGCCCGGCCGCGATGGAGCAGCTCGCGACCTTGGCCGACCGGGCGGGGGTGATCAGCCTGCCCATCGTGCGCGGGCAGACGCCGGTCGAGATCGCGCGCCGGGCGCTCGATGAGGCGCGCCGCGGCGGATTTGACGTTTTGATCCTCGACACCGCGGGCCGGCTCGCCATCGACGAGGCGCTGATGGCCGAGGTGGCCGAGGTCGCCGCCGTGGCGCGGCCGCACGAGAAGCTGCTCGTCGTCGATGCGATGACCGGTCAGGACGCGGTCACGGTGGCCAAGTCCTTCCACGAGAAGGTGGGGGTGACGGGCATCGTGATGACGCGCATGGATGGCGATGCGCGCGGCGGCGCGGCGTTGTCGATGCGCGCGATCACCGGCGCACCCATCCGCCTGATCGGTGTCGGCGAAAAGCTCGACGCGCTCGAGGATTTCCACCCCGACCGCATCGCCGGTCGCATCCTCGGCATGGGCGACATCGTCTCGCTTGTCGAGCGCGCCGCCGCCACCATCGAGGCCGAGGAAGCGGAGAAGCTCGCCGCCAAGATCGCGAAGGGCGGCTTCGACCTCGAGGACTATCGCAAGCAGCTCGCCCAGATCACCAAGATGGGGAGCCTCTCGTCGCTTCTGTCCATGATACCGGGGCTCGGCAAGCTGCAGGGCAAACTGGCGGAGGCCAAGCTCGACGACAAGCTGGTGAAGCGTCAGATCGCGATCATCGACAGCATGACGCGCGAGGAGAGGCGTCGGCCCGAGATCATCAAGGCCTCGCGCAAGCGTCGCATCGCGGCGGGCTCCGGCACCAAGGTCGAGGACGTGAACCGGCTGCTGAAGCAGTTCGACGACATGCAGACGATGATGAAGCGGATGCAGAAGCTCGGCAAAACCGGGCTGATGCGCGGCGGGCTCGGCGCGCTCCTGCCGCCGGGGGCCGGGCTTCCGGGAGGCGGGCGTCGGCCCTTCTGAGCGGGATCAGGGACTCAACGGAACGATCGGAGTGGAGAACGAACGCGAATGGCCGTGAAGATCAGGCTTGCCAGGGCGGGGGCGAAGAAGCGTCCCTACTACCACATCGTCGCCGCCGACAGCCGCGCCCCGCGCGACGGGCGCTTCATCGAGAAGCTCGGCACCTACAACCCCATGCTGCCGCAGGACCACGCCGACCGCGTGCGGCTGCAGCCGGAGAAGATCAAGGCTTGGCTCGAGCGGGGCGCGCAGGTGACGGATCGCGTCGCGCGCTTCCTCGCCAAGGCGGGGCTGATCCCGCCGCCGCCTCGCCCGACCCAGACCAAGCGGCACCTGCCGAAGAAGAAGGCGCAGGAGCGCGCCGCGGCGGCTGCCGGCTGACGGGTGGACGGAGGCTGGCAAGCGAGGGGCACGCGCGTGGGCGAGGGGCGGATCCTGCTCGGCGTGATCGGACGCCCGCACGGGGTGAAGGGCCTCGTGCGCGTGCAGTCCTTCACCGCCGACCCTTGCGCGATCGCCGACTACGGCCCGCTGGCCGACGAGGCGGGGCGACGCATCGTGCTGCGCGTGGTGATGCGTGGCGCGATGCCGGTCTGCGCGGTCGAGGGGGTCGCCGATCGCGACGCTGCCGCACGCCTGACCGGAACCCGCCTCTATGTCGAGCGCGCGCAGCTTCCCGCGCTTGCCGATCCGGACGAGTTCTACCGTGCCGACCTGGTGGGGTTGGTGGCGGAAGACGACACGGGGCGCGTGCTCGGTCGCGTCGCTTCGGTCGAGGATTACGGGGCCGGCACGTTCCTCGAGATCGCGACCGAGGACGGGCTCCTCGCCGTGCCGTTCACCCGCGCGAGCGTGCCGATGGTGGACGTCGCGCGCGGTCGCTTGGTCGTCGTCCCGCCTGCCGAGGTTGTCGTGCCCCCCTCGGCCGCGGGCGAGCGGGAGAGGGCGGCATGACCTGGCGTGCGGTCGTGCTCACGTTGTTCCCGGAGATGTTCCCCGGGCCGCTCGGGCATTCGCTCGCCGGCAAGGCGCTTGCGCGCGGGGACTGGGCGCTGGAAACGATCGACATCAGGGGCTTCGCCACCGACAAGCATCGCAGCGTGGACGACACGCCGTTCGGCGGGGGGCCCGGCATGGTGATGCGGCCCGACGTGGTCGATGATGCCGTCGCGGCTGCGCTGGTGCGCGCGCCCGATCTTCCGCTCATCGTGTTCACGCCGCGGGGGCGCCTGCTCACCCAGCGCCGTGTGCGCGCCCTCGCCGAAGGTCCGGGCGCGATCCTGCTCTGCGGCCGCTACGAGGGCATCGACGAGCGGGTGATCCGCCATCGCCGTATGGAGGAGATCTCGATCGGCGACTACGTCCTCTCCGGTGGGGAACCGGCGGCGATCGTGCTGATGGACGCGTGCGTGCGGCTGCTGCCCGGCGTGATGGGCGAGGCGGCGAGTGCGGCGGAGGAGAGTTTCGCCCACGGCTTGCTCGAATACCCGCAGTACACGCGGCCGGCGACCTGGAAGGACATGACCGTACCCGAGGTGTTGCGCAGCGGCGACCATGCGGCGGTGGCCGCTTGGCGTCGGGCCCAGGCCGAGGCCGATACGCGCGACCGCCGGCCGGATCTGTGGGAGGCCTACCGCGCGCTCGCCGAGGCCGCGCCCACAGCATGACAGAACGACTTGGCCCCGGAACGGGCCGAGCACGGAACGACAAAGGAGTTGACCGATGAACCTCTTGCAGCAGATCGAGGCGGAGATGGTGGCGAAGCGCCTGGCCGAACGCCCGGTGCCGGAATTCGGGCCGGGCGACACGCTTCGCGTGATGGTGAAGGTGATCGAGGGCGAGCGGACCCGGCTGCAGGCGTTCGAGGGGGTGTGCATCGCGCGCAAGAACGCCGGGATCAACAGCTCCTTCACCGTGCGCAAGATCTCCTACGGCGAGGGCGTTGAGCGCATCTTTCCATTGCATTCGCCCAACATCGCCGAGATCAAGGTGCTGCGCCGCGGCGACGTCCGCCGCGCCAAGCTCTACTACCTGCGTGGGCGCACCGGCAAGGCGGCCCGCATTGCGGAGAAGCTCGGGCTGACGGGGGGGGCGGAGGCGCCGGTGGCCGAGGCGGCCCCGCCGGCGGAGAACGGGCAGGGCTGAGGCACGGCGAAAGGACGAGGGGAGGGCGGCAAGCATGGCGGAAGGAGCCCGGCCGCGCACGCTGTTCGACAAGATCTGGGACGCGCACGTCGTCGAGCAGCTGCCCGACGGCACGGCGATCCTCTACATCGACCGCCACCTTGTGCACGAGGTGACGAGCCCGCAGGCCTTCGAGGGGCTGCGCCTCGCCGGCCGCCGCCTTCGCCGCCCGGATCTCACCTTTGCGGTGGCCGACCACAATGTGCCGACGTCGGATCGTTCCGCCGGCATCGCGGAGCCGGAAAGCCGCCTGCAGGTCGAGACCCTCGAGCGCAACGTCGCCGAATTCGGCGTCACCTACTTCCCGCTGAACGATCGCCCGGCAGGGCATCGTGCACGTGGTCGGGCCCGAGCAGGGGCTCACTCTGCCCGGCCTCACCATCGTCTGCGGGGACTCCCACACGTCGACGCACGGGGCGTTCGGCGCGCTCGCCTTCGGCATCGGCACCTCGGAGGTGGAGCACGTGCTGGCCACGCAAACCCTGCTGCAGAAGCCGGCGAAGAACATGCTGATCGAGGTGAACGGCCGGCTCGGCTTCGGCTGCACGGCGAAGGACGTCGTGCTCGCCATCATCGGACGCATCGGCACCGCCGGCGGCACGGGCCACGTGATCGAGTACGCCGGCGACGTGATCCGCAGCCTCGACATGGCGGGCCGGATGACGATCTGCAACATGTCGATCGAGGCCGGCGCCCGGGCAGGTCTGATCGCGCCCGACGACACCACCTTCGCTTGGCTCAAGGGCAGGCCTTATGCGCCGAAGGGCGAGGTTTGGGATCGTGCGGTGGCCTCTTGGCGGACGCTTCCCTCCGACCCCGGGGCGCACTTCGACACGCGCGTGGTCCTCGACGCCAACGACATCGCCCCCCTCGTCACCTGGGGCACGAGCCCGGAGGACGTGGTGCCGATCACCGGCGCGGTGCCCGATCCGGACGACGAACCGACGGAAGCTCGCCGGGCGGCGAAGCGTCGCATGCTGGAATACATGGGCCTCAGGCCGGGCACGCGGATGCAGGATATCCGCGTCGACGTCGTGTTCATCGGCTCCTGCACCAACAGCCGCATCGAGGACCTGCGCGCCGCCGCCGCGGTGGTGAACGGGCGCAGGGTGGCCGAGGGCGTGCGCGCGATGGTCGTTCCCGGATCGGGCCTCGTGAAGCAGCAGGCCGAACGCGAGGGACTTGACCGCATCTTCAAGGAAGCCGGGCTTCGAGTGGCGCGAAGCGGGCTGCTCGATGTGCCTCGGCATGAACCCCGACCAGCTCAAGCCCGGGCAGCGCTGTGCCTCGACCTCGAACCGCAACTTCGAGGGACGCCAGGGCCCCGGCGGCCGGACGCACCTGATGAGCCCGGCCATGGCCGCCGCCGCCGCCGTCACCGGCAGGCTGGCAGACGTGCGCGAGCTCGTCGCGCACTGAAGGACGGAACAAGGCACCGGAACGGGGAGGTCGCGATGCAGCCCTTCAGCTCGCTGACCGGGATCGCCGCCGCGCTGCCGATCCCGAACATCGACACCGACAAGATCATTCCCGGCCCGCTTCCTGAAGACGATCAAGCGCACCGGGCTCGGTTCGGCCCTGTTTTACGCCATGCGCTACCGGCCGGACGGCAGCGAGGACCCCGATTTCGTCCTGAACAAGGAACCGTGGCGCCGGGCGCAGATCCTGATCGCCGGCGCCGAATTTCGGCTGCGGCTCCTCGCGCGAGCACGCGCCGTGGGCGCTCCTTGATTTCGGCATCCGCTGCATCATCGCGCCCGAGTTCGCCGACATCTTCTACAACAACTGCTTCAAGAACGGCATCCTGCCGATCAAGCTGCCGCAGGAGGTGTGCGACGCCCTCGCCGAGGATGCGATGTTGGGAGCGAATGCGCGGCTCACCGTCGATCTCGAACGGCAGGTGGTGGTGCGGCCGAACGGCGAGGAGATCCGCTTCGAGATCGATCCCGTTCCGCAAGCGTTGCCTGCTCGAGGGGCTGGACGACATCGCGCCTGACGCTCGCGCACGCGGACAAGATCGCCGCCTACGAGGCGCGCCGCCGCGCTGCCGAGCCCTGGGCGGTCGGCTGACTGGATCGCCGCCTGCCGCCGATCAAAGTCCCGCGAACTTTGCGCCCCGAAAGCGCGCCGGCAAGCGCGCGATGATCGCAACAGGAACAAGACATGGCCGCCAACAAGACCCTGCTCGTCTTGCCCGGAGACGGGATCGGTCCCGAGGTGATGCGCGAGGCGCGGCGCGTGATCGACTGGTTCGATCGTCGGCGCGGCCTGCGTTTCGAGATCGAGGAGGCGCTCGTCGGCGGGGCGGCGATCGACGCGCACGGCATGCCGATCCTGCCCGAGACGATCGCCAGACGGCGAAGCGAGGTGGATGCGGTTCTGTTCGGCGCAGTCGGTGGGCCGAAATGGGACGGGCTCGGTTTCGACAGGCGGCCCGAGATCGCGATCCTGTCCTTGCGTCGGGAACTCGGCCTGTTCGCCAATCTGCGGCCCGCGGTGGTGATGGATCCGCTCGATCGAGGCATCGACGCTGAAGCCCGAGGTGGTGCGCGGCCTCGACATCATGATCGTGCGCGAATCGACGGGCGGCATCTACTTCGGCGAACCGCGCGGCATCGAAACCCTGCCCGACGGCACGCGGCGCGGCATCAACACCGAAGTCTACACCACGCCCGAGATCGAGCGCGTGGCGCGCGTGGCGTTCGAGCTCGCCCGCAAGCGCCAGGGCCGCGTCTGCTCGGTCGAGAAGGCGAACGTGATGGAGAGTGGGCTCCTGTGGCGAGAGACCGTCACCGCCCTGCACCAGCGCGAGTATCCCAGATGTCACGCTGACCCACATGTACGCCGACAACTGCGCGATGCAGCTCGTGCGCAATCCGCGCCAGTTCGACGTCATCGTCACCACCAACCTGTTCGGTGATCTCCTCTCCGACCTCGCGTCGATGCTCACGGGCTCTCTCGGCATGTTGCCGTCGGCGACTCTCGGCGCGGTCGGGCCCGACGGGCGCAGGCCCGCGCTCTACGAGCCGATCCACGGCTCCGCCCCCGACATCGCCGGCAAGGGGGTGGCCAATCCGATGGCGATGATCCTCTCCTTCGCCATGCTGCTTGCGCCACTCCTTCCATCTCGAGGAGGAGGCGCGCCTGGTCGAGCAAGGCCTGCAGCAACGTGCTCGGCTCGGGGCTTCGCACGGCCGACATCATGCAGCCGGGGCTTGCCCGTGTGTCCACCCAGGTGATGGGAGAAGCGGTGGTGCGCGAGCTCGACAAGCTTGGAGGGCTGAGAGCGGGAGCCCGGCATCGTCCCGCGATGCCGAGCTGAGGACGTGGGCTGACGCCTGCAGACGTGCGTGCCCGCGCCTCTTGTCGGCCTGGCTGCCCCCTTCCGCTATCTCCGCGACCTCCGCGCGCGCCCGTAGCTCAACTGGATAGAGCATCAGACTACGGATCTGAGGGTTAGGGGTTCGAAATCCTCTCGGGCGCGCCACTCCCCAACACCGTGCCGGCGTCGTCGCCGCTTCGCTGCCCTTCCGGGGCGGCAGGCTCACGGTCGCTCTCCGCCCAGTCTCCCCACGATGACCGGCTTCGCCTCGGCTCGGCTGTGCGCAGCTCAGGCCGGGCGGTCGCGTGACCCGTGTCGCGGCACGGCACCAGGTCTTCCGCGGGATGAGGCGTCGGAACCGCTCCGGTGCCGCGGTGCCTCGCCGGGCTCGCCCTGGCGTGCCAGGGCCAGCGTGACGAAGCGCCCGGTGGCGGCCAGATGCTCGGCGAGCAGGGCGGCAGCGCGATCGGCGTCGCGGGCGAGTGCCGCCTCTGCGATCGCGGCATGTTCCGCCGCGACATCCCGCCCTGGATAGGAGACAGTGGTGGCAAGCGCGCGATAGCGGTCCGCCGCTTCGCGCAGCCGCGTGCAGAGTTCGAGGAGCGGCGGCGCTTCGCACGCCGAGATCAGGGCGTGATGGAACGCCCGATGCGCCTCCTCCCAGGCCGGGTTTGCCGTGCGGGCGGTGGGGTCCAGAAACCGCGGCAGACGCGCCAGCCGACCCGCCGCCGCGGTGACGCGGTCCTCCCAATCGGCCGCCCCGCGCCGCACGGATTCCTTCAACGCGAGGGGCTCGATCAGACAGCGCGTGCGGACCAGCCCGGCAAGATCCTGCGGATCTGCCGCCGCCACCCGAAACCCCCGCTGCTCGACGCGTTCCACCAGCCCCTCGGAGACCAGACGGGAGAGCGCCTCCCGTAACGGCGCAGGGCCGATCCCATAGTGGTCGGCGAGGTGCTGCACCTTCAGTTTCGCTCCCGGCGGCAGACGACAGTCCAGGATGTCATCGCGCAACCGTCGATAGGCGACCGTGGCAAGGGTCACCGCCTCGGCGGCATCCGACAGGGAAGGGCGCGGCATGTCGGAAATATGCCGGCGATCGGGTCGGATGCCTATCGATAAAGAGCTTGAAATCTGTATTTTATCGATTAAACCTCCATGTGGAGGAAACGATGCGGTTGGTGAGCTTCCTTGCGGACGGAAGGCCGATGGCCGGAGCCTTGATCGACGGCGTGGTGGCGCCGCTCGCCGAGGGAACGGGTGCGATGCGCGATCTCCTCGAAACGCCGCCATCCCGCCTGGCCGAACGGGCGGAACGCGCCCCAACCATTCCGTTGCAACAGGTGCGGCTCCAGCCGCCGGTTCCGTGTCCGGGGAAGATCATGTGCATCGGGCTCAACTACGCCCGCCACGCCGCAGAAGGCGGCAACCCGATCCCGGACTATCCCGCGCTCTTTCTCCGCGCCGCCTCGTCGCTCATCGGGCCCGATGAACCGATGCTGAGGCCGCGGGTGAGCGAATGGCTGGATTGGGAGGCGGAGCTCGCCGTGGTGATCGGCCGGCGCGCGCGCCATGTGCGCGAGGAGGAGGCGCTCGCCTATGTCGCCGGCTACGCCTGTTTCAACGACGGTTCGGTGCGCGACTATCAGCGCCGCTCCAGCCAGTGGGGGGCGGGCAAGAACTTCGATGCCACCGGCGCCTTCGGGCCCTGGATCGTGACCGCTGATGCGCTTCCGCCCGGTGCGGCCGGCCTGTCGATCAGGGCCCTGCTCAACGGCGAGGTGATGCAGGACGGCGACACGTCGGACATGATCTTCCCTGTCGCTCGCTTGGTGTCGCTCCTGTCCGAGGTGATGACGCTCGAGCCGGGAGACGTGATCGCCACCGGCACGCCGGCAGGTGTGGGCTATGCCCGCACGCCGCCGCGCTTCCTCGCGCCCGGCGACGTGATCGAGGTCGAGATCGAGGGGATCGGCCGGCTGCGCAACCCGATCGCAGCCGAGCCGTGATGTCTCTCCCCTGCGTCGCGCTGACCTTCGACAACGGGCCGGACGCGGAGGCGACGCCGCTCGTTCTCGAGGTGCTGGCGCGGCGTGGTGTGCCGGCGTGGTTCTTCGTCGTTGGCCGTCGCCTCGCCGATCCTTGCGGGCGGGCTCTGGTCGAGCGTGCCCGAGCGGAAGGCCATCGCATCGGCAATCACACCTGGAGCCACGCCGGGCCGCTCGGTGAGCGGAACGATCCCGGCCATGCCGAGGCGGAGATTGGCCGGACCCAGGCTGCACTGGGTGCACTCGCCGATCCGGACCGTCTCTTCCGCCCTGTCGGTGGCGGGGGGCGGCTCGGGCCGCACCTCTTCAGCGCCGAGGCGATCGAGCATCTTGCCGCCGGCGGCTACACGGTCGTCACCTGGACGCAGGTGCCGGGGGATTGGCGTGACCCGGAAGGCTGGGAGGACCGTGCCGTGGCGGGCTGCCTCGCCGAGAAACGCCCCGTGGTCGTCCTGCACGACATTTCCGTCCCCGCGATGCGCCAACTCGATGGCTTTCTCGGTCGTCTGGCCGATGCGGGCGCATCGTTCACGCAGCAGTTTCCCGATTCGGTGGTGCTGATGCGGCGCGGGGAACCCACGGCCCAATTCGCGCCATTCCGTCCGCAGCACGGAGCGCCGCCGTGACCGCGCGTCGCGAACCGCTTCTGTCCTGGCGCCCCCGTTCAGCGCCGACATGCGGCCAATCGCGCTTCCGACCGCGCTGCGTCGATGCGCGGCGGCCGCAACAAATACAGAGGGGAGGGAGACGGATGCAGGACTGCACCATTGAAACTGTGACCGACACCGTAATCGCGCAGATGGCGACGACGCCTGACTATGCGGCTGCGCGAGATCATGGAGTCCCTCGTCCGCCACCTCCACGCCTTCGCGCGCGAGGTGCGCCTGACACCGGAGGAATGGCTGCGCGGCATCGCCTTCCTCACCGCGGTCGGGCAGACCTGCACGCCGCACCGGCAGGAGTTCATCCTGCTCTCCGACGTTCTCGGCCTGTCCCGCCTCGTCAACCTGATGCACGACGCCGAAGGCCGCGAGGAGGTCGCCACCGAAACCAGCCTGCTCGGCCCGTTCTTCCGTGAAAACGCGCCCGTCCTGCCGCTCGGCAGCTCGATCGCGCGCGCGCCGGCAGAGGCCGAGATCGTGCTCTACGGCACGGTCCGCAACGCCGAGGGGCGGCCGATCGCCGCCGCAACCGTCGACGTGTGGCAGACGGACGAGCAGGGGCTCTATGACCTGCAGCGACAGAGCCCCGAGGAGATGGATCTGCGGGGTCGTTTCGTGACCGATGCCGAGGGACGTTATCACCTCCGCACGGTGAAGCCGCTCGGCTACTCGATCCCGATGGACGGGCCGGTCGGCGATTTGATCCGGGCGCAGAAGCGGCACGGCTTTCGCCCCGCTCACATCCACATAATGGTCGGCGCGCCAGGCTATCGCGAGCTCGTCACTGCCCTGTACTTCGCCGACGACCCGCACATCGACAGCGACACGGTGTTCGGTGTGTCGCCAGCGCTTCTCGTCCGCGAGCGTCACGACGACGCAAACGCCCCCCTTCCTGGCCTGCCCTCCGTTCGTTTCGACATCGTGCTGTCGCGCACCGGGAGGGGGGATGGACGGGTCGGAGCCGATCCGGCGCGGGTGGCGGGTGCCGGGCGGGTGGGGGCGGATCCGCAGACCGTCACCGCCCTGCGCTGAGCCCGCACCCACGCAACACGCAAAAACGAGGGGAGGAAAGAACCATGCTGCAACGACGCGCGGTCCTGGCCGTCGCCGCCACCCTGGTCGCACTGCCTGGCCAAGCCGCGGTGGCGCAGGACGGCTACCCGAATCGCCCGGTACAGATCGTGTTGCCGTATCCGCCGGGCAACGCGATCGACCTGCTCGTGCGGTCTCTCGCCCAGGCGATGTCGCCGCTGCTCGGGCAGCCGGTGGTGGTGATCAATCGCGACGGCGCTGCCGGCGTCGTGGGATCCGTCTTCGTGTCGCGGCAGCCGGCCGACGGTTACACGCTGTTGTTCATGCCCGCCCTGGTGGCGTCGGTGTTGCCGATCACCCAGCCCTCCTCGGGTTTGCGGGCGGACACCTTCGTCCCGATCTGCCAAGTGTTCAACAACGCCATGGCCCTCGTCGTGCGGCCGGACAGCCCGATTCGGGACCTGAGGGATCTGCAGGCGCGGGCCCGCGCCGCCCCTGGGCGGCTGAGCTATGGCACGCTCGGCGTCACTTCGATTCCGCATTTGGCCATGGTGCAGTGGATGCTGGCCGCCGGCGTGGAAATCGAACATGTGCCGTTCCGGGCCGATGCGCCGGTGATCACCGAGGTGCTCGCAGGTCGCCTCGATGTCGGCTCGATCGTCTTGGGTTCGGCAGCCGGTCGGACGGACCTGCGGATCCTCGCCGTGTTCGATCGCGAGCGGCATCCGGATTTTCCGGATGCCCCGACGGCGGTGGAACAGGGGTTCGACGTCGCTCCCGCGTCGTTCGGTGGCCTGTTCAGCCTGAGCGGGACGCCGGAGCCGATCCTGGCACGGCTCGAAACCGTATGCGAAGTGGCAGCGCGAAGCGAGCTTTATCGCGAGGCGGTACGCCGCGGCTCGCAACCGCCGAACTATTTCCTGCCGCGAGCCGCTTTCGCGGCGCGTTTGGCCGAGGACATCGCCGTTAAGCGGGACGTGCTGCGGGCAGTACCGCTGAACTGATGAGCTAGAGGGTTAGGCGGACAACGACGCGCCGCGCCTTCGACCAGCGGGGAAGTGGGCCACCAAGGCATCGTTCCCGCCTGAGGAGACGCGCTGCCGAGGCAGGCCTGAACGGTCGGAGCGCCCCCGCCGATCATGCGGACGGGGGCGCTCGTCGTAGCCAACGATCGGAACGGGGCGGATCAGGCCGCGCGGCGCAGCGCCGGCGCCATGCCGCCGAGGCGCACCGCGCCGGCGTCGGCGACGGGCTTCAGCGCCGGGGCCATGCCGCCGAGGCGCACCGTGCCGGCGTCGGCGACGGGCTTCAGCGCCGGGGCCATGCCGCCGAGGCGCACCGTGCCGGCGTCGGCGACGGGCTTCAGCGCCGGGGCCATGCCGCCGAGGCGCACCGTGCCGGCATCGGCGACGGGCTTCAGCGCCGGGGCCATGCCGCCGAGGCGCACCGCGCCGGCGTCGGCGACGGGCTTCAGCGCCGGGGCCATGCCGCCGAGGCGGACGGTGCCGGCATCGGCGACGGGCTTCAGCGCCGGGGCCATGCCGCCGAGGCGCACCGCGCCGGCGTCGGCGACGGGCTTCAGCGCCGGGGCCATGCCGCCGAGGCGCACCGCGCCGGCGTCGGCGACGGGCTTCAGCGCCGGGGCCATGCCGCCGAGGCGCACCGTGCCGGCGTCGGCGACGGGCTTCAGCGCCGGGGCCATGCCGCCGAGGCGCACCGTGCCGGCGTCGGCGACGGGCTTCAGCGCCGGGGCCATGCCGCCGAGGCGGACGGTGCCGGCGTCGGCGACGGGCTTCAGCGCCGGGGCCATGCCGCCGAGGCGCACCGCGCCGGCGTCGGCGACGGGCTTCAGCGCCGGGGCCATGCCGCCGAGCCGGACCGTGCGGGAGTCCTGCGTCGGAGAGGCGGTGAGGATGGTGGTCATAGCGTTCTCCTTCGTTCGTCTCTCGACTGCGTGTTCCTGCTTTGTTCCAGCCGCCGGACGCATCAAGCTCTCTCGGCGGGAGCGGAGGCGGCAGGCCAGCGGGGCAGTCCTTCCCGCCGGGTGTGGAAACGGTAGTAGGATTGTAGGCCTATGACAAGAGACTTGTCCTACCCGCTCGGGAACCCGCATGGGGCGCGGGCCGGAGGGGGCGCGCGCGCGGTCCGTCGGGCATTCGGTCCCAGTCATCCTCTTCCCCTTCGTCCGTCGTGCGCAGTCTCTCGTCTCCATGCGCCCGATGAGATGGTGCAAACGGTTCAAGCTGGGTTAACGTCAATTCGTGGCGCATCATGAGCACGCTCTCCGCTTCAATGCCAGACATCCGTGTGGGTGACCTGCCCACCTCGTCGGCCCCCCGTCTCCGCTTGAAACTGATCGGCGCCATGGACGCCTGGAGCGTGTCCAGCGAACGGGTGCTGCCGCGGGTCCGCAAAACCCGGGCTGTTCTTGCGGTTTTGGCCCTCGCCGCGCCGCGCCGCGTCGGTCGGCAGAAGCTCTCCGGCCTGCTCTGGTCCACCCGCGACCGCGAGCAGGCCCGCGCCTCCCTTCGCCAGGCGCTGCACGAACTTTCGCTCGCCCTCGCTCCCTGCGGGCCGGCGCTGTTGCACGCGGATCGCGACCAGGTCTGGCTCGATGCGGAGGCAATCTGGGTCGATGCTCTGCAGGTCGTCCGCTCCGAAACGCTCTCGGCGGCCATCCTCGACCTCTTGGACGGAACGCTGCTCGAGGGCTTCGAGGGGCTCGATCCGGCGATGGACGCATGGCTTGCCGCCGAACGGCGCGCGTTTCGTGACCGGGCGCGCACCGCGGTCGAGAACCTGCTCGAGACCACCACCGATCCGGACACGCGACTCGAAACCGCGCGGCGTCTCCTGTCCCTCGACGAGGCCCATGAGGGCGCGTGGCGGGCGCTGATCGAGGGCTATGCTGCCCGCGGCGAGCGGAGCCGGGCGCTCGAAGCCTTCGAGTCCTGCCGAAGCGCCCTTGCCCGGCTTCTCAAGGCGACCCCGTCGCCCGAGACGCTCGCTCTGGCCGAGACCGTGCGCCAGGGCGCGGAGTCCGAGCTGCGCGTTCAGCCGCCCGTCGAGCTCAAGGTTGCTGCGAAGCGCTCGGTCGCCCGCGGTGCCCGGCTCGGCGTGGCGCCGCTGCGCGCGCTCGGCAGCGCCGACGAGGCCGACTTCGCCGTCGGGCTGGCCGAGGAGATCACCACCGCCCTCGCGCGCTTCCGCTGGATCGCTGTTGTCTCCTCCGCCTCGCTCGCGCGACTGGGCGAGACCGCATCCGACCCGGAAGCCCTGCGCGCGGCTCTCGACCTCGACTTCTTGCTCACCGGCACCGTCCAGCGGGACGAGGCGCGCGTGCGGGTCTCTCTTCGTCTGCTCGACCTGCACGCCGGCGGCGAGGTCGTGTGGGCGCAGCGTTTCGACCAGCCGGCCACCGATGTGCTCGCGCTGCAGGACGAGATCGCGGCTGCCGTTGTCGCCCGCATCGATCCCGAGATCCTGCTGATCGAGGCGCGTCGCGCCGCCGGCGGCACGGGCCGCGATGCCTCGGCGCATGCCCTCGTCCTCTCAGCCATCCCGGCCATCTACCGCCTTGAGAAGGAGAGTTTTCTCAAGGCGGGGCAGATGCTGGAGGAGGCGATTGCCCGCGAGCCGGACGACGCCACTGCCCATGCCTGGTACGCCTATTGGCACATCTTTCTCGTCGGCCAGGGTTGGGCTGACGATCAGGCGGAGGCCATGGCCCGAGCCGGGCGCCTTGCCGAACGCGCCATCCTGCTCGATCCCCAGGACGCCCGCGCCTTTGCCATCGCCGGCCACGTGCGCGCCTACTTGCACCGCCGGGTGGACGAGGCCTTGGCGCTGCACGAGCGCGCCATCACCCTCAACCCGAACTTGCCCATGGCCTGGGTCTTTTCCGGCGTTGCCCATGCCTATGCCGGCGATCACGACGAGGCGCTCAGGCGGATCCTCCGCTACCGACGCCTCTCCCCGCTCGACCCGCATGCCTTCTTCTTCGATGTCGCCCTCGAGATCGCCTATCTGCTTGCCGGGCGGTTCGAACAAGCAATCGAGCTCGGCCGCCAGCTGACCGAAGTGCATCCGGGCCTGTCCGCTGCCTGGAAGCCCTACGTGGCGGCCCTCGCGCTCGCCGGACGCAAGGAGGAGGCTGAAGCCGCCGCCGAGCGCCTCCTCGCGATCGAGCCCGGCTTCTCGGTCGCCCGGTTCCTCGCCTCCGCCCCCTTTGTGCGGGAGGAGGACCGGGCGCTGCTACGCCCGCGGCTTGCGCGAGGCGGGCATCCCCGACGCCTGACCTTTGTTGCGGCGCACCATGACAATCGGCTAGCCTTCCGACGCACGGCGACACGGGAAACGCGAGGTGACGAACGACAGCGAGCCGAAGGGCGGGGACGACATCGAGCCCGTCCTGCTCGAGGAGGAGATGCGCCGCTCCTACCTCGACTACGCGATGAGCGTGATCGTTGCGCGCGCACTGCCCGACGTGCGCGACGGTCTGAAGCCCGTGCATCGCCGCATCCTGTTCGCCATGCATGAGGCGGGCTACGGGCCCGACAAGGCGCACCGCAAGTCGGCCCGCGTGGTCGGCGACGTGATGGGCAAATACCACCCGCACGGCGACGCTGCGATCTACGACGCGATGGTGCGCATGGCGCAGCCCTTCGCCATGCGCCTGCCTTTGATCGACGGGCAGGGCAATTTCGGGTCGATGGATGGCGACCCTCCGGCCGCCATGCGCTACACGGAGGTTAGACTCGCCCCTGCCGCCCTCCTTCTGCTCGATGGCATCGACGAGGACACCGTCGACTTCCAGCCGAATTATGACGAATCGGCCGAGGAGCCGCGCGTTCTGCCGGCCGCCTTCCCCAACCTGCTCGTCAACGGCGCGAACGGCATCGCGGTCGGCATGGCGACCTCGATCCCGACCCACAACCTCGCCGAGGTGATCGACGCCGCCCTCCTGCTGATCGACGACCCCGAAGCCGGGCTCGATGCGCTGATGGAACGGCTCCCCGGCCCGGACTTTCCAACCGGCGGCATCATCCTCGGCCGCGGGGCGATCCGTTCCGCCTACGCGACGGGTCGGGGCTCAATCACCGTGCGCGCCCGCGCCCACATCGAGACGCTGCCGCGCGAGCGCGAGGCGATCGTCGTCACCGAGATCCCCTACCAGGTGAACAAGGCCGACCTGCTCGCCCAGATCGCCGATCTGGTGCGGGAGAAGCGGATCGAGGGCATCAGCGACATCCGCGACGAGTCCGACCGCGAGGGCGTGCGCGTGGTGATCGAGGTCAGGCGCGAGGCGAATGCCGAGATCGTGCTGAACCAGCTCTACCGCTTCACCCGGCTGCAGACCTCCTTCCCGGTGCAGATGCTCGCGCTGGCCGGCGGGCGGCCCGAGCAAATGGGGCTGAAGGCGATCCTCGAGGCCTTCCTCGCCTTCCGCGACGAGGTGCTCATCCGCAGGAGCCGCTTCCGGCTGGCCAAGGCGCGCGAGCGCGCGCACGCGCTGATCGGGCTTGCCGTCGCGGTCGCCAACATCGACGATGTCATCGCGCTGATCCGGGCAGCCGGGGATGCGCAGGAGGCGCGCGAGGCGCTGATGGGCCGCGCCTGGCCCGGCGCCGATCTCGCCCCGCTTCTCGCCCTCGTGGATGACCCGGCGAATGCGCTCGGCCCCGACGGCACCCTGCGCCTGACCGAGGCGCAGGCCCGCGCCATCCTCGAGCTTCGCCTGCAGCGACTGACGGGCCTCGAACGCGAGAAGATCGCGGAGGAGCTGAAGGGCCTCGGCGCCGAGATCGAACGCCTTCTCGCGCTTCTCTCCTCGCGCACGGCCCGCCTTTCCGCGATCCGCGAGGAGCTCCTCGCCATCCGCGCCGCCCACGCCACGCCCCGCCGCACGACGATCGAGGAGGCGGAAGCGGCACTCGACGACGAGAGCCTGATCGAACCGGCGCAGATGGTGGTCACCTTGACGCGCGAGGGCTTCATCAAGCGCGTTCCCCTCTCCGCCTTCCGCGAGCAGCGACGCGGCGGCAAGGGCCGAAGCGGGATGGCCACGCGCGAGGAGGATGCGGTGACCCGCATCTTCGTCGCCAACACGCATGACGAGGTGCTGTTCTTCACCTCGCGCGGCATGGCGTATCGGCTCAAGGTCTGGCGCCTGCCCGAGGCCGCGCCGCAGGCCCGGGGGCGGAACATCCGCCAGCTTCTCGAGGGGCTCGGCACCGACGAGACGATCACCGCCGTCCTGCCCCTGCCGGCGGACGAGACGCTGTGGGACAACCTCTACGCCGTGTTCGCCACCTCCGCCGGCAACGTCCGGCGCAACCGGCTTTCCGACTTCCGCAACGTCCGCGCCTCCGGGCTGATCGCCATGAAGCTCGAGGGCGAGGAGCGCCTGATCGGCGTGCAGGCGGTGCGCGAGGACGACGACGTGCTGCTGGTCACGCGCCATGGCCGGGCGATCCGCTTCCCCGTCGCCGAGGAGCTCCGGGTGTTCGCCGGCCGCACCTCGACGGGCGTGCGGGGGATCAGGCTCGCGGAAGGCGACTCGGTGATCAGCCTCTCCGTGCTGCGCCACGTCGAGGCTTCGGCCGAGGAGCGGGCCGCCTACCTCAAGATCGCCAACGCGAAACGTCGCGGGTCCGAGACGGAAGAGACGGCGGTCGCCGAGGAGGAGGCCGAGACGACGACGGAGATCCTGCTGTCGCCGGAACGCTACGCCGCGCTCGAGCGGGCGGAGGAGTTCGTCCTCACCGTCACCTCCGGCGGCTACGGCAAGCGAAGTTCCGCTTACGAGTACCGGACCTCCGGCCGCGGCGGGCAGGGCATCATCGGTGTCGCGCTGACGGCGAAGACCGGCGGTGCTGCGGTCGCCGCCTTCCCCGTGCGGCCGGGCGACCAGGTGATGCTTGCCACCGACAAGGGGCGGACCATCCGCATTCCCGTGGACGAGATCCGGATCGCCGGCCGCGCCACCCAGGGTGTCACTCTCTTCCGCATCGAGGAGGGCGAACACGTCGTCTCGGTCGTGCCGGTGGTCGAGGAGGCAGAGGAGGAGGCGGGCTGATGGGCGCGCGCCATGTCGGGCTCTACCCCGGCACCTTCGATCCGCCGACGCGCGGCCACATCGACATCATCGGGCGCGCGGCTCGCCTCGTCGACGTGCTTGTCGTCGGCGTGGCGGCGAACGCCGGCAAGGGCCCGCTCTTCCCGCTCGCCGAGCGCGTCGGCGATGCTGGAAGAGGAGATCGCGCCGATCGCCGCCCGCAACGGCGCCGAAGATCGTCGTCCGCCCCTTCGACTGCCTGCTCATCCACTTCGCGCGCGAGGTCGGCGCGCGCATGATCATCCGCGGCCTGCGCGCCGTCTCCGACTTCGAATACGAGTTCCAGATGGCCGGGATGAACGCGCAGGCTCGACCCTGGCATCGACACCGTCTTCCTGATGGCCTCCGAGGGCGTGCACTTCATCTCGTCGCGCTTCGTCAAGGAGATCGCGCGGCTCGGCGGAGACGTCAGCGCCTTTGTCTCGCCCGCCGTGATGGCGCGCATCGCCGCCCGCGTCGCCTCCGAGGGCGACCGCGCGAGGCTTGCCATGGGGGCCGGTTCCGCGCACGACTGAGGCCACGCCTCCACCGAGGAAGGAGACCCGAGATGACCGGCTTGAGGCGCGCGCTCGTCGGCGCGCTCGCAGTGTTCGCCGCCGCAGGGGCGGAGGCGCAAGCGCCCGCCCGCGACCCGGAGAACCTCCTCTTCATGGACCTCGCCTCGGGGCGGGTGGTGATCGAGCTCCGCCCCGACCTCGCGCCGAGGCATGTCGAGCGGATCAAGACCCTCGCCCGGCGCGGCTTCTACGACGGGACACCGTTCCACCGCGTCATCGAGGGCTTCATGGCGCAAGGCGGGGACCCGACCGGGCGCGGCACGGGCGGGTCCGACCTGCCCAACCTGCCGGCGGAGTTCACCCGCGAAGCGCGGTTCCTGCGCGGGACCGTCGGCATGGCGCGCACGAGCGACCCGAACAGCGCGAACAGCCAGTTCTTCATCATGTTCGCGCCGGCACCGCATCTCGACGGCCAGTACACGATCTGGGGCCGGGTGATCGAAGGCATGGAGCATGTCGATCGCATCAAGCGCGGCGACCCCAACCGCGGCGGCTTGGTGGCCGGCGAGCCGGACCGCATCATCCGCCTGCGCGTCGCCGCCGACGTGCGCTGAGCTTCGGCCCCGGCTCGGCCCGGAAGAGAGGACGCCGCCGCGGATGCATCGCGTTCCCCTCCGACCCGATCTGCCCTAGAAGGCCCGCGCAGGGGCCGGTAGCTCAGCGGTAGAGCCGCGGACTTTTAATCCGTGGGTCGTGGGTTCGATCCCCACCCGGCCCTCCAATCTCGCCCCGCCCGCGCTCGGGGCCCTGCAGCACGATGCGCCCCGCGTGGGTGGTCGGCGAGGGCCGGCGGCGACGCGCCCGCGCGGGGGCGCTGCCGCGCATGGCGAGGGCGGCGGTCGGTGGCCGGCGAGGCGAGGTCGCGGTCTCGTCCTCGGTGTGGGTTTTGCGCTCGGCCTTCGTCCGGGGGCCTAGGGCCCATGTTCCGTGTCCGGCGACCTGCCCCGCTCGGCGCGCAGGGCGGCGAGGATGGAGGCGGCGGGATCGCGGGCGAGGAGATCGCCGAGCGGGGCGGGCAGGCGGCGCCGCCAGTTCGGATGCTCCGCCACGGTGCCGGGAAGGTTGACCTGATCCGGCGACAGGATCGCGTCCTCGACCGGCAGGAGGGCGAGAGCCGACGGCGTGCGGGCGAGGAAACGCGCGGCTGCGGTGCCGAGACGGGTCAGGCCTGCCGTCGGGGCAGGCGGCTCGCCCGCCGCCGACCCGCCCTCGCGCAGGGCGTGCCAAAGCGCCTGCCGCTCGATCTCCCGTTCCCTCCGCGCCGCCGCTTCGTCGCGGTCCTCGCCAAGGAGGCCGAGCGGTGCGCGCAGCTCGATGTCCGCCGCGCGCCACCAGCCGGCGAGGGTGGCGAGGTCGTGCGTCGTCGTCATCGCGATCGTGCGCGCCGTCGTACCGGTCCGGGGGAAGGAACGCGCCGGTGCGGTCGCGCTGGAAGAGCAGCACACGCAAGCCGAACACGCCGCGCTGCGCGAGCTCCTGGCGCAGCCCCGGCTCTACCGTGCCGAGATCCTCGCCGATCACGATCGCGCCCGAAGTGACCGACTCGAGAGCGAGGAGGTTGAGCAGATCGCGCTTCGGAAAGCGCAGGTAGGCGCCCTGATCGGGCCGCGCGCCCTCGGGGATGCACCAGATGCGCGAGAGGCCCATGACGTGGTCGAGCCTGATTCCGCCCGCGTGCCGCATCGCCGCGCGGAGCTCCTCCCGAAACGGCGCGAAGCCGGCCGCGGCGAGAGCGCGCGGCGCGAAGGTGGTGAGGCCCCACCCCTGGCCGCGATGGTTCAGCGCGTCGGGCGGCGCGCCGATGGTGACGCCTTGGAGCAGGGCGCCCGCTCGCGCCCAGGCGCGCGACCCGCCCGGATGCTGGCCGACCGCGAGATCGGCGATCAGGCCGATCCGCATGCCCGCCCGCCGGGCCGCGCGCTGGGCCGACGCAAGCCCGCGCTCGGCGAGCCATTGCAGGAAGAGGTGGAACGAGATCTCCTGGGCCCGTTCGCGCGCGAAACGCTCCACGTCCGGATGGGTTGGATCGCGGAACGAAGCCGGCCAGCTTCGCCAGTCCCATTGCGCGGGGTCGGCGCCGAAACGCTCGGCGTGCAGCGCCTCGAAAACGGCGTGGCGGCGAAGCGGCTCTCCCCCTTCGCGTGCGAAGGCGGCGAACTCCTCGGCCAAGGACGTGCCGCGGCGGGCAGGCGGCAGTGAACCGCTCGAACAGGGCGCGCAAGAGGGCGAGGCGAGCCGGCACCGCCCGCCGATAGTCGACGAGGGGGAGGGCCTCGAGCGCGGCGAGCTCGACCGCCAGCCCCGTCGCAGCGACAAGCTCGGCGAGCCGGGCGACCTCCGGAAGGGCGTTCGGGTCGACGAGACGGCCGTCGGCCTGGGCGCGCGAGGAGGGCGAATATGGGCTGACGTGCGCTGGGTCGGCGGCGAAGAGCGCGTGTGTTGGGCTCAGCATCAGCGCATCCGCCCCGGCTTGCGCGGCCGCGCGCGCTGCCGCGCCGAGCGCGCCGTAGTGGCCCAAGCCGCCGTCGCCCGGCGCACGCAGGCCGTAGACTTGCACGGCGAGGCCCCAGAGGCGCTCGCGCTCGAGCGGCCCGAGAAAGCAGGCGCGACGGGCAGAGCGCGATCCTCGTCTCGGCCATCGATCGCGCCGGCGAGCGCGATCGCGCCTTCGCCGAGCGTCGCGCGGTGTCGGTGATGGAAACGAAATACTCCTCCGCTCCTGCCGCGGTCACCTCCGCGACGTCCGGAGGCGCGCTCGCCCGAATCGAGAACGATCCGCCAAGCGATCGTTTGCGAGGTCGGGATCAGGGAACAGCGAGCCGCAGCGGCTCGCCCGGTTCGGGCGGTGAGCAGCGCCGGCAGCGACCGCGGCCCGGAGCGGGCGTCGAGCGCCTCATGCGGGTCGCGTCGGGATCGCAGCCGAGAGCGGTCGAGGAGCGCCCGCAGCGTGTCGCGGCGAGACGCGGCCGCGGGCGGCCTTGCCAGTCCCACCACTCCGTCTCGATCCCTTCGCGCGCGCGCAAGCGCCGCCAAGCGCCTCGTCCTCGTCCATGGGCGCGAGGCTGCGGCGCACGGCGCCCAAAACGCAAGAACGGCCGGGACGCCCCGGCCGCTCCGCGCCACGAACGGCAACGACGGGCGCTCAGCTCGCGCGCATCATCGCGTTCGTCTGCTCGACGATCCGACGCAAGCCCTCCTCGGGCGAGACGTCGCCCCGCATCACGGCGGTGATGATGTCGCGCTGGGCGCGCCAGATGCGCACCGTGTTGCCGCCGGGATAGGCACCCCAGGGGCCCGGCGCGCTCGATCTGCAGGATAGGGGTGCGCGCGTTCGGGTTCTGCTCGTACCAAGGTCCGAGGAATTCCGGGCCCGAGGCCTTCAGGTTCACCGGCAGGTAGCCCGTCATCTCGACCACGATCTTCTGCGCGAGCGGGCCGGTGATGAACTTCACATACTCCCAGGCGGCACGGGCGCGGGCGGGGTCGCGCGCGAGGATCACGGCCGCGTTGCCGCCGGTGGGGATCCGGCCGCGCTGCTTGTCGGTGATCGGAAAGGTGGTCGTGCGCAGGGTGAACTTGCCGCCGACGAGGCCCGTGATCTGCGCGAGGTTGGCGGGTGAGGCGAAGTAGATCCCGGTCAGACCCGCCCCGAACTGCTGGCGCGACTGGTCCCAGTCCATCAGCCGCATGCCGCCCTCGGTGACGAAGCGGCGGAAGGTGCGCAGGGCGGCAAGCCCGATCTCGTTGTCGAAGCCGACGGCGGTGCCCAACTCGTTCAGCAAGGACCCGCCCGCCTGCATGATCATCGCCTCGAACAACCAGCCGTCGGGCCAGCCGTGCACGTCGTAGGCCATGCCGGAGATGTCGCCGCCCAAGCCGCGCACCTTCGCCCCCGCGGCGATCACGTTGTCCCAGGACTCGGTGAGGGTGGCGGTGTCCACGCCGGCGCGCTTGAGCAGGTCTTCGTTGTAGTAGCAGATCGGATTGGAGGCGTTGAAGGCAAGCCCCGCTTGGCGGCCGTCGACGCGGCCGAGCGCCAAGATCCGCTCGCCATAGTTCTCCGCCGCGAAGCTCGCGTCCTTCGGCGGCGAGGAAATCATCGAGGAAGGTGATTTGGTTGCGCCGGGCGAGGGCGCGCGCAAGTTCGGGCAGGAGATGGAAGCCGGAGAAGAAGATGTCGGGCAGCTGGTTGGCGACCGCCTGGCGGAGGATGGTCTGGTGCCCCTCGTCGTAGTTCGGTGCGGGCGCGCGGAACGAGATGCCGATGTCGGGGCGGAGCTTGCGGAACTCCGCCGCCACCGGCTCGTGGAAGCGCTGGAAGGCAGGGAAGGCGTAGTAGACCTCCAGGGTCAGCGCCTGGGCGCGGGAGGTCCCAAGCGGTAGCGGTGGCGGCGAGAGCCGCGGAACCGGCGAGGAAGGATTTGCGGGTGAGACGCATGGTCTAGCTCCTGTCTTGGTTTGCGGAAGCGGCCATGCGGGCGGTCATTTCAGGCCCGTCATGGTGATGCCCTGGATGAAGCGGCGCCGTGCGACCAGGAAAGCGAGGACGAGCGGGGCGGTGATCATGGTCGCCCCGGCCATCAGCGCGCCGTAGTTCGACCCGGTCTCGGCGTCGCGGAAGAACAACATCCCGAGCGGCGGCGGCGCGAGGCGGGTCTCGGTGATGACGATCAGCGGCCAGTAGAGGTCGTTCCAGTGCGCGACGACGGAGAAGATGGAGAAGGCGGCGATCGCGGGCGCGGCGGCGGGGACGACGAAGCGCCAGACGATCTCGAACTCTCCCGCCCCATCCAGCCGCGCGGCCTGGATGATCTCGTCCGGATACTGCTTGAACACCTGGCGCAGCAGGAAGATCGCGAACACCGAGAGGAAGAAGGGAAACATCAGCGCGAAATACGTGTTGAGCAGCCGCAGTTCGGCGAAGGCGAGATAGAGCGGCAGGGCCGGCACCTGGATCGGGATCGCGATCGCACCGACCACCGCGGCGAAGAGGAGCCGATGGCCGGGGAAGGAAAGCTTGGCGAGGGCGTAGGCGGCCGGGATCGCCACCGCGAGCTGCACGGCGAGGATGCCGGCGCAGACGATCACCCCGTTCAGCATGAAGCGCAGGAACGGCGCCGAGGTGAGCGCCTGGTCGAAGTTGGCAAGCCCGTGGAACCGCTCGGGAAAGAGCGCGATGCCGCCGGTGAAGATCTCCTCGGGCGGGCGGAAGGCGGTGAGCAGCATCCACCAGAAGGGGAGCAGCATCACCACGGCACCCGCGGCCAGTGCCGCATGGGCGGCGAAGGTGGCAAGCAAGCGCGCCGGCCTCATGCGTAGTGGACCCTGCGGTCGAAGGCGAAGGCCTGGGCGAGGGCGAAGACGATGACGAAGGCGAGGAACACCACCGTCAGCGCTGCCGCGTAGCCGAGATGGAAATACTGGAACGCCTCCAGGTAGATCGCATAAAGGACGACCGACGAGGCTCCCATCGGCCCGCCCTGGGTCAGCACGGCGACGGTGTCGAACACCTTGAACGCCGTGATCGCGCTGGTGACCGTGACGAACATGGTGGTCGGCCCGAGCATTGGCCAGGTGACGCGCAGGAAGCGGTCGATGGCCCCTTCCGCCCCGTCCAGTGCGGCGGCCTCGTAGAGGTCGCGCGGGATGGCGGAAAGCCCGGCGAGAAACAGCACCATGTTGAAGCCGACGAGCTGCCAGATGCCGATGAAGGCGAGGGTCGGCAGCACGAGGTCGGGTTCGGTGAGGAAGGACGGTGTCGCGCGGTCAAAGGCGCGCAAGACCGCCGCGATCGGCCCGAGCGTCGGGTGCAGGACGAACTGCCAGACCGTGGCCATCGCGATCAGGGTCGAGGTGACGGGGAGGAAGTAGATCACCTCGTAGAGCGAGCGCGTGCGCCGGCGCGCGTGGACGAGGAGGGCGACGAGAAGCCCGCCGAGGACAGAGGCCGGCAGGACGATGGACACATAGAGGAGGGTGTTGGCGAGCGAACGCCGGAAGGCCGGGTCGGCAAAGGCGCGTTCGTAGTTGGCAAGGCCCACCGCGCGCGTCACGATCGCACCGAGCTCGTAGTCGGTGGCGCTGAGGCTGAACAGCACCACGATGGGAACGACATGGATGAGGAGGAGGAGCAGCGTCGCCGGGGCGGCGAAGGCGGCGCCGGTCAAGGCGCGGCGACGCTCCTCGGCGATGAGAGCCAGCGGCCGGTGAGCCGACGGGGCGGCGGGGAGGGCCATGGCTCAATCCGCGGCGAAGAGGGGGGCTGGGCGGGGGGCGACCCGCGCCCCGTCCGGCCCGAACAGGTGCACGCCGCGGGCGCGCAGGACCAGGGTCAGCGGATCATCCAGCAGACCCGCGGCGCGCGCGGCCTCGAGCTCGGCGGCGGTCAGGCGCACGATGGCGGGGGGCGCGCCGGGCAGGTCGAGCCGGACGTGCAGGTGCCACTCCGCGCCGAGATTTTCCGCCCGGGTGAGGCGGGCAGCGAGAGCGGGGCCGTCCGCGTCGGGGCCGAGGGGGAGTGCGAGGGCCTCGGGGCGGATCCCCAACGACAGCCGCGTCCCGGAGGCGAAATGATGCCCGCAGGGCAGGCGAAGCGGGCCGAGGCGTATGCCCCCTGCACCGTCCGCCACCGTCTCGAGCACGGCGAGCGGGGGCGAGCCGATGAAGCGGGCGACGGCGAGGGAGGCGGGGCGGTCGTAGAGCTCCTCGGGCGTGCCGAGCTGGAGGATGCGGCCCTGATCCATCAGGGCGATGCGGCTCGACATCGTCATCGCCTCGACCTGATCGTGCGTGACGTAGATGATCGTGGTGCCGAGACGCGCGTGCAGTTCCGCAAGTTCGTGCCGGACCTCGACGCGAAGTGCGGCGTCGAGGTTCGACAAGGGCTCGTCCATCAGGAATACGGCGGGCCGGCGTACCATCGCCCGGCCGAGGGCGACGCGTTGGCGCTGCCCGCCTGAGAGCTGCGCCGGCTTGCGGTCGAGCAGGGGCTCGATGCGCAGCGCCTCAGCCACCGCCCGCACCTCCGCCATGATGCCGCGCATCACGCGACGGCGGCGCGGCGAGAGGTGCTTCAGCAGCGGAAGGCGCTCGAGAAGCGTGAGGCGGCGCATCTCGAGCGGGGTGGCGAGATTCGCCGCAACCGTCATGTGCGGATAAAGAGCGTAGGACTGGAACACCATCGCCACGTCGCGCTCGGCCGGGCGGAGATGGTCGACGGGGCGTCCGGCGATGCAGACTGTTCCGCGATCCTGCCGTTCCAGCCCCGCGATGATCCGAAGAAGCGTCGATTTGCCGCAGCCCGACGGTCCGAGCAGGGTGAGGAACTCGCCGTCGCGAACCGCGAGGTCGAGTCCTTCGATGACCCGCGTCGTGCCGAACGCCTTCGCGATGCCCGTCAGGCGCACGCCGTCTGCGCTCCCGCCGTCCCTCACCCCATGCCTCCCGCGGATACGCGCCGGTATATCGGGGCCGGCAGCGGCGGCACGTGAAGCTTCGATGACGCCGGCGGGCGACGGCTTCACCCGCCGGGGTGCGTCGGGGGGCGGCGCCGAACGGCCAGAGTCATCCGAACAAGGCGGCGTACTCCTCCGCCGTGATCGCCGCGAAGCCCATGCTGCGGAACGCCTCGAACAGATCGCGCCAGCGGTCGGGGTCGGGACGGATGGGAGTGACGAACCGCGGCAGGGTGTCGGCGAGGATGGCGCGCAGGAGGGGGCTGTCCTGTTCGCCCGAACGGCGACGCCAGATGGCGCCGGCGCGGTCCGGGTCGCGGCGGATGAGCGCGATCGCTTCCGCAAGCGCCTCCTGCATGGCCGCGACCGCGCCCGGTTCGCGCGCGGCGAAGGGGTGCGAGGTGAAGAGTTCGAGGGCGGAGAAGTTCGGCAGGCCGACGGCGGCGGTGGAGACGAAGACGTGCGGGAGACCTTCAGCGGCCGCGCCCACGACCTCGAAGTTGTGGAAACAGAGCCACGCCCCGTCGAATCCGGCCTTGAGGTTGTCGAGATGCCGGAAGCCTGCCTCGACGATGGTCACCGCCGCGGGGGCGAAGCGGCCTCCCTTGGCCGCGACGTGGCGGCGGAGGATCTCGCGCGCGATCGCGTCCGTCGGTTCGGCCGAGACCGGGGAGGCGATGCGGATCGGCTCGCCGGCGAGGAGGCGGCGTTCGCCCTCGGGGGTCAGCATCACCCCACCCTCGGTCTCGAAGAAGCAGCCGAGCGCGCGCAGCCCGGGCCGCTTCGCGTCCAGCATGTGCAAGGGCTCGTTGCAGGCGAAGGCGACGCGGCCTGCCTCGACCTCGGCGAGGCCGTCGTAGTGACCCTCGGGAGGAATCGACGACCGACGGTCAAGCCCGGCGCGGGCGAACAGCGCCTGCCTCCTCGGCGACCAGGAAGGGCAGGTGGTCCGGGATTGAGGAACCACTCGAGCGCGACGTCGACCTTCATCACCTCCTCCGCAGCGAGGCGCGCGGAGGGGCGAAGGGGCCAGTGGGCCCTGTCGCGGCGACGTTCCCTCCGCGGGCATGACCCCGATCAGGTTCGATGGGTGCGTCTCAGCCGGGAGCGTGCCCCGGCGCCCCAAGTCGCCGAGCGGATGGCTAGCGACCCGATGGCTCCAAGGCAAGGCGCTCTAGGATCGGGCCGGACTGGCGCGCAGCCGGTCCCCCTTGTCCGATTGCGGTTGGAGGCCATGTCGGAGCCATGGCGCAGGCAGGATTCGTCGGGCGGCATCCTAGGCACGATCCGGGACAAGTTGATCGCGCGCAAGCAGGCCTGGGCGCGGGAGAAGCGCCTGATCACCGGGCGGGCAGGCGAACGGGCGGTCGACCGCCTGCCGCCGGGACAACGCCTCGTGCGCGACTGGCCCGTGCTCGATCTCGGCTTCCAGCCGGCAATCCCGCTGAGCGCGTTCCGCCTCACCGTGGACGGGTTGGTGGAGACTCCCGTCGTGCTTGACTGGGACGCCTTGATGCGGCTGCCCCAATGCGAGGACGTGTCCGACATCCACTGCGTGACTGCCTGGAGCCGCTACGACAACCGCTGGGGTGGCGTGAAAGCCAAGGACCTTATGGCGCACGTCCGCCCGCTGGCCGAGGCGCGCTTCGTGCTGTTCCAGTCCTCCGACGGCTACACCACCAACGTGCCGCGGGAAGCCTTCGAGGACGACGACGTGATGCTCGCCCACTCCTGGGAGGGGGCGCCGCTCGATCGCCGGCACGGCGGGCCGCTTCGCGTGGTGATCCCGAAGCTCTATTTCTGGAAAAGCGCGAAATGGGTGCGCCGCATCACCTTCTCCGCCGAGGACCGACCGGGCTTCTGGGAGGTGCGCGGCTACCACAACCACGGCGACCCATGGCGCGAGGAGCGCTATCGCTAAGCCGCCATGCCCGCGCTCCACGGCCCGAGAGGAGGCCCCCGAGATGATCGATCCCGTCCGCCGCGTTCTCGGCGTGGTCGGCGCGCTCGGCGTCGCCCTCGCCCCCTTCCGCCCCGACCCTGCGCTGGCGCGTGAGCACCGCGCCTGGGACTTCAGCTTCCTCTCGATCGAGGGCGAGCCGATGCCGCTCGCGCAGTGGCGCGGCAAGGTGCTCCTCGTCGTCAACACCGCCTCGTTCTGCGGCTTCACCAATCAGTATGCCGCTCTGCAGAGCCTTTACGCGCGCTATCGCGACCGCGGGCCTGGTGGTGATCGGGGTCCCGTCGAACGACTTCCGCCAGGAGAAGGACAGCAACGAGGCGGTGAAGCGGTTCTGCGAGGTCAGCTTCGGGGTCGAGTTCCCGCTTGCAGCGATCAGCCGGGTGACCGGACGCGAGGCGCATCCCTTCTACCGCTGGGCGGCTGCCGCCTCCTCTCCGCCGCGTTGGAACTTCCACAAATACCTCATCGATCGAGAAGGAACGGTCGCAGGATCTTGGGGTGCGGCGACGCGGCCCGACTCGCCGGAGGTGGTCCGCGCCATCGAGGCGGCCCTCGGCCGTTCAGCGCCCAACACCTGATCGCGGCGCCAGCGCAACCACGGCGATCGCGGCAAGACTTGCCGAGACTGCGATGCCGACGGCCATCGCCCACCCCTCGGCGTCGAGCAAGACGGCGACGGCGAGGCCGCCGAAGGCCGCGATCCCCCACTGAAGGAAACCGAGCAGGGCCGAGGCGCGACCGGCCATTTCGGGAAACGGGGCAACCGCTCCCGACTGGGCGTTCGCCTGGGCAAGCGCGAAGGCGACCATGTAGAGCACCATCGGGCCTGTGACCGTCGCGATGCTGGAGCCGAACAGGTGGAGGGCCAGGGGGCCTGACCAGCCGAAGGCGACGCAGAGAGCGACACCGAGGCGTAGGGTTCGGTCGACACCAAGCCGCGGCGAAAGCCGGCGAGCGAGCGAGCTGCCGAGAATGTAGCCGCCGACGGCGGCGGCGAAGAGAACGCCGTAACCGCGCGGCCCCAGCCCGAGCCCGGTCTGCGCGACGTGGGACGAGCCGGAGATGAAGCAGAACAGCCCCGTATACGTGAACGAAGCGACGAGGGCGTAGCCGAGGAAGCTGCGGTGCCGCAGCAGCTGCAGATAGGCCGAGACGAGACGCGCGGGGTCGAGCGCCGTGCGGTCCGGGGCCGGGATGGTCTCCGGCAGAAGCGCGGCGGAAGCGAGCGCGACGACGAGCGCGGCGAGGGCGAGCAGCCAGAAGGCGGCGCGCCAGCCGCCCACATCCACCACCACCCCGCCGAGCATCGGCCCGATCGCGGGAGCGAGCGCCATCAGTCCCGCGATGGTGGCATAGACGGCGGCGGCGCGCGGTGGGTCGGTGGTGTCGCGGACCACCGCGCGGGCGACGACCGGGCCGCCGCAGGAGCCGACCGCCTGGACGACGCGGGCGGCGATCAGCGCGCCGAGCGAAGGGGCAAGCGCACAGGCCACGGTGGCGGCGAGGTAGACGGCGAGACCCAGGGCCACCGCCGGGCGTCGACCGAAACGGTCGGAGAAGGGGCCGTAGACGAGCTGGGCGGGGGCGAAGCCGAGCAGGTAGCCGGAAAGCGTCCACTGCACGCCGGCGGTGTCGGTGGTGAAGGCGGCGGCAATCGCGGGCAGCGCGGGCAGATAGAGGTCGGTGGAGAGGGGGCCGAGCGAGACCAGCGCCGCGAGAAGCCAGATCGGCGGGGTCACGAGGCAGCGTCCGGGTCAGGCCGGAGTGAGCAGAGGCAAGAGGCGTTCGACCACCTCGGCGAACATCGTCTCGGTGAGCCGCCCCGTGCTCGTGTTGTATCGGCTGCAGTGGTAGCTGTCGACGAGCACCATCCCGCCGAGATCGTGGGTGGCGCCGTGGCGGAAGGGAAGGGCACCGGCGCGCAGGCCCCTTGCCCGCAGCACCGCTTGGTGGGCGATCGCGCCGAGGGCGAGCACCGCACGAAGGCGCGGCATGGCGGCAAGCTCGGCGGCGAGGAACCGGTTGCAGGCGGCGATCTCGGCCGGTGTCGGCTTGTTCTCGGGCGGCACGCAGCGCACCGCGTTGCAGATCCGTGCGCCCGTCAGCTCAAGCCCATCATCGGACCGCGCCGCGTAGCTCCCCCGCGCGAGGCCGAAGCGCAGCAAGGTTCGATAGAGAAGCTCGCCCGCATAGTCGCCCGTGAAGGGCCGTCCCGTCCGGTTCGCGCCCCTCAGCCCCGGAGCGAGGCCGACGATGAGAAGGGGCGCTTCGAGGGGGCCGAAGGAGGCCACGGGGGCGTTGTGCCAAGCGGGCTCCCGCGCACGGTTTTCGGCCCGGAAGGCGACGAGGCGTGGGCAGAGCCGGCAGTCGCGCGCCGGAACTGTCGGCGCGGTCACTGGCTGGTGCCGTTCTCCCCGGCGGGCTTCGCTGCCCGCCTCGACGGTGGCGACCGCAGGGCGTGGCGCGCCGACGGTCTCGACGGCGAAGGGCCGCGCCGCCCCCGCTGCTCGCTCGCCCTCGCGCGCGGGGGCCTGCTCGCGCGGGGCGCCGGGCTCGCGCGGGGGCACGACGCGGCGGGTGAACTCGCCCATGATGTCGGCGAGCTCGATGAACTGGTCCGCTTGTCGGCGCAGTTCGTCGGCGATCAACACCGGCTGGGTCTTGATCGTGCTGACGACGGAGACGCGAACCCCCTTGCGTTGTACGGCCTCGATCAGGCGGCGGAAGTCGCCGTCCCCGGAGAACAGGACGACGTGGTTGACGTACGGAGCCATCTCCAACATGTCGATGGCGATTTCGATGTCCATATTGCCCTTCACGCGGCGGCGGCCGGTCGAGTCGGTGAACTCCTTCGCCGGTTTGGTGACGACCGTGTAACCATTGTAGCCGAGCCAGTCGACTAGCGGCTTGAGGGGAGTATACTCCTCCGTTTCCAGCACGGCGGTATAGTAGAACATGCGAACCACATAGGCCCGAAGGCGGAAGAACGCGTGCAGCGATTTGTAGTCGACATCGAAACCGAGAGAGCGCGAGGCGGCATAGAGGTTTGCTCCGTCGATGAAGACGGCAAGGCGCTCTGATTTTTCGAACATACGAGTGCGCTCCCTTCGATCGGAATTGCCGCGCGTGGTCCGGACTGCGAGGAGGGGAAGCCTAGCCCCGTCCGATCCCGGCGCAAAGCGGTTGACAATGAAATGACATCAGCCCTGCCTTGTCCCGCGGATCGGTCATCCGGATGACCATCGCTTGCGTCAGGCGCCGGCGATCCGCTTGCCTCGCGGCCTCTTCGCCCCTAATAGGAGGGGTTCTTGAGGTGCGACAGAAGGGTGGCGCATGGCGCGTGTAACAGTCGAAGACTGCATTCAGAAGGTGCCGAACCGGTTCGAGCTCGTCATGCTCGCCGCACAGCGCGCGCGCAACCTGCACCGCGGCGATGCGCCGACGGTCGATCGCGACAACGACAAGAACCCGGTGGTGGCGCTGCGCGAGATCGCGGCAGGCACGATCGACCTCGAGGCGGTGCGCAACGACCTGATCAAGAGCCTGCAGCGGCTGCCCGAACCGGAGCCGGTCTCCGAGGAGGTGCAGGACCTGCTGCCGACGGAAAGCAATATCTTCGCCGGGCTTGACATTACGCCCGAGGAGCAGGCGGCGGAGGAACAGGCCGCCGGCGACGAGGACATGGAGGCTGCAATCGCCCGCGAACTGGGCGGCTGAGGGGGACGATGACGGGCGGTAGGTCGGAGAGCGAGTCCCGCCCCGCCCGCGTTGTGTGATCGGCCGATGCCGGACGGCACGAGCGGCTTCGGCGAAGGCCTGCTTGAACGGGTGCGCGCCTACGACCCGCGCGCCGATCTTCCCCTGATCCGCAGGGCTCTTGAGTTCGCCTCCGTCGCCCATGCCGGGCAGACCCGCGACAACGGTGACCCCTACATCACCCACCCGGTCGAGGTCGCGACCATCCTGACCGACTTCCGGGTCGACACCAACTCCATCGTCACCGCGCTGCTGCACGACGTCGTCGAGGACACCGGCACCACGCTGGCCGATGTCGAGCGGGGCTTCGGACGCGACGTCGCCCGGCTGGTCGACGGGGTGACCAAGCTCAATCGGCTCGAGCTTACCTCCGAACGCTCGAAACAGGCGGAGAACTTCCGCAAGCTCGTCCTCGCGATGAGCGAGGACATCCGGGTCCTGCTCGTCAAGCTCGCCGACCGCCTCCACAACATGCGGACACTGCGCTTCGTGCGCGACGAGGGGCGGCGGCGGCGGATCGCGGCGGAGACGCTCGAGATCTACGCTCCGTTGGCCGAGCGTATCGGCATGGACCAGATCAAGACCGAGCTCGAGACGCTCGCCTTCCGCGAACTGCAGCCCGACGCCTACGCCTCGATCATGAACCGCATCGCCTTCCTGCGCGGGGAGGGGGCGGACCTGATCGAGCGGGTGACCGAGGAGCTGCGGAGCCTGATGACGGAGGCCGGGATCGCGGCGGAGGTGACGGGGCGGGAGAAGAGCCCCTACTCGATCTGGCTGAAGATGCACCGCCGCAACGTCGCCTTCGAGCAGCTGTCCGACATCATGGCCTTCCGCGTCATCGTCGGCTCGATCGACGAGTGCTACCGGGCCTTGGGGATCGTCCATTCCGCCTATCGGGTCGTTCCCGGCCGGTTCAAGGACTACATCTCGACGCCGAAACCGAACGGTTACCGCTCCCTCCACACGGGGGTGATGCTGCCCGAGGGGCAGAAGATCGAGGTGCAGATCCGCACCCGCGAGATGCACGAGATCGCCGAGTACGGTGTGGCGGCGCACTGGCACTACAAGGACAAGGGCTCGATCCCCGCCCCCGATCCGCACCAGTACCGCTGGCTGCGCAGCCTGCTCGAGATCCTCGAGCAGGCCTCCGGCCCGGAGGAGTTCCTGGAACACACGAAGCTCGAAATGTTCCGGGACCAGGTGTTCTGCTTCACCCCGAAGGGCGACCTGATCACCCTGCCTCGCGGCGCGACGCCGGTGGATTTCGCCTACGCGGTGCACTCCGAGGTCGGCGACACCTGTGTCGGCGCGAAGATCAACGGCCGGATCATGCCGTTGCGCACGGAGCTCGCGAACGGCGACCAGGTCGAGATCATCACCGCGCGCGGGCACACGCCGAACCCCGAATGGGAGCGGTTCGTCGTCACCGGCAAGGCGCGGGCGCGGATCCGCCGCTTCGTCCACGCCCAGGCGAAGGCGCGCTCGATCGAGCAGGGGCGCGCGATGCTGGTCAAGGCCTTCCGCCAGGAGGGGGTCGAAGGGGGCGAGAAGGTGCTCGAGGGCGTGTTGAAGACGCTGAAGCAAGCCACGCTCCAGGACCTCTACGCCGCTGTGGGCTCGGGCGCGATCGGGCCGCGCGAGGTTGTGTTCGCCGCCTACCCTGAACTGCGCCCCCGGCCGCGCGCCGCCCCGCTTCTGCCCGCGGTGGCGCCCCGCCCCCCGCGGCCCCAGCCCTCCCCCCGCGAGGAGGAGGGGCATCGCCCCGTCCCCATCGCGGGCCTCGTCTCCGGCATGGCGGTGCACTACGCGGGCTGCTGCCACCCCCTGCCCGGCGACCGGATCGTCGGCATCATCACCACCGGCAAGGGGGTGACCATCCACACCGCCGACTGCCCGACACTCGAGAGTTTCGCCGCCACCCCCGAACGCTTCATCGACGTCTCCTGGGACACCGAGACGCTCGCCGCGTCCAAGCACACCGGCCGGCTCGCCGTCGTCACCGCCAACCAGCCGGGCGCGCTCTCCACGCTCACCACCGTCATCGCCAAGCGCGAGGGCAACATCTCCAACCTGAAGATCGTCGGCCGTAGCCCGGAGTTCTTCGAGATGCTGGTCGATCTCGAGGTGCGCGACCTCTCCCACCTCGGCGACATCATCGCCGCCTTGCGGGCGAGCCCGCACATCCGCAGTGTGGAGCGGGCGCGCGCCTGACGCGCGCGCTCCCCTTCGACAAGCCTCGCCCCTCTTCGCCCAACCCGGAGGACCGATGACCGATCGCGTGCGCCTCGGCGTCAACATCGACCACGTCGCCACGCTGCGCAACGCGCGCGGCGGCGACCATCCGGACCCGGTGCGGGCAGCACGCATCGCGCGCGAGGCGGGGGCGGACCAGATCACCGCCCATCTGCGCGAGGACCGTCGCCATGTCCGCGATGAGGACATGTGGCGGCTGAAGGAGGAGATCGCGCTACCCCTCAATTTCGAGATGGCGGCAACCGAGGAGATGATCGCGATCGCGCGCCGCATCGCGCCGCACTCCGCCTGCCTGGTGCCGGAGCGGCGCGAGGAGCGGACCACCGAGGGCGGGCTCGACGTGATCGCCAACCGCGCGCTCGTCCGGCGGACGCCGTCGCCGCTCTGACCGAGGCCGGCATCCGGGTCGCCCTGTTCGTCGAGCCGGACCCGGCCCAGCTCGACGCCGCCCGCGCGGCGGGGGCGCCGGTGGTCGAACTGCACACCGGTCGCTACTGCGATCTGTCGGGACGGGCGCGCGAGGAGGAGCTCGCGCGGATCGCCGCGGCCGCCCGCCACGCGGCCGCGATCGGGCTCAGCGTGCATGCGGGCCACGGGCTCGGTTTCGACACGGTCGGGCCCGTCGTCGCGTTGCCCGAGGTCGAGGAGGTCTCGATCGGGCATTTCATGATCGGCGAGGCGATCTTCCTCGGCCTCGGCGCGGTGATCCGCGAGATGCGCCGGCGCATCGACAACGCCCGCGCCGGCCTCTGAGGCGGCTTGCACGGAGGGGACGGCCCCTCCGTGCCGCATGAGCCGATCCCTCAGGCCTTGGCGAGCAGGCTGTCGACGAACTCCCAGTTCACCAGCCGCTCGAGGAAGTTGCTGATGTAGTCGGGGCGGCGGTTGCGGAAGTCGAGATAGTAGGAGTGCTCCCAGACATCGCAGCCCAGGATCGCCGTGCCCTGGCCCTCGGCGAGCGGGTTGGAGCCGTTGGCCGTTTTCGTGCAGGCGAGCTTGCCGTCCTTGGCAACCACGAGCCAGCACCAGCCGGAGCCGAACTGGGTGACGCCGGCCTGCTTGAACGCCTCCTTGAAGGCGTCGATCGAGCCGAAGTCCTCGACGATCTTCCTCTCGAGCCGCCCCGGCATCGCCCCGCCGCCGTTCGGCTTCATGCACTGCCAGAACAGGTTGTGATTCCAGTGCTGGCCGGCGTTGTTGAACACGCCCGCCATCTCCGGCTTGCCGAAGGACATCGTCACGATTTCCTCCAGCGTCTTGCCCGCGAGCTCCGGCATCTTCTCGACAAAGCCGTTGAGGGCCGTGACATAGGCCTGATGGTGCTTGCCGTGATGCAGCTCGAGCGTCTCCTGGCACATGCCGGAGGCGGCAAGGGCCGAGTGCGCGTAAGGAAGAGGCGGCAGGCTGAACGCCATGATCGGTTGCTCCCCGTGTCGGTTCCGTTTCGGCGTGGATAGCGCTGGATGACGCCTTGGGTGGGCGCGGCGGTGGGCCGCGCGCCGCCCTCAGCTAGGCGGGCGGCGGGGCGCCGTCAACGGCACGCCCTTGACCAGCGGTGCCGGTCTCCGTCATCTCGACTTTTGCGTCGGTCCCGCGCGAGCGGGCGAAAGAGGGAACGCCGTGCGGCGTCCCGTCGGCCGGTCGGGCCCGGACATCGCGACCCGACCCGGAGGCGGGCCGCCAAGTCGGCGGCTGCCCCAGCAACTGTTGGCGGGTGTGCCGCCGGCCCGTCGCTTCCCTTCGGGGGCGCGCCACTGCGGGCAAGGCCGCGGGAAGGCAGGGCCGGAGGCGGGGCCAGGGGGTCCGATCGCCCTGCCTCGGCCCGCAAGCCAGGAGACCTGCCGCCGCCGTGCAGCCCGGGCTTCCCCGGGAGCGCGCAACCCTTTCACTCTCGGGCTGGGTGCACCGGGGTCGGGAGACGATCTGCGATGACCATCGCCGCCAATCTGGGCTGGCCGAGGATCGGCCCTCGCCGCGAACTGAAGACCGCGCTCGAATCCTTCTGGTCCGGAAAGACCAGCGCAAGCCGGCTGCTTGCCGATGCGCACGCCCTGCGCGCTGCGTCGCGCGCGATCCAGCGCGGGCAGGGCGTCTCGCACATCCCCTGCGCCGACTTCGCGCTCTACGACCACGTGCTGGAGACGGCCTGCAGCCTGGGCGCGATCCCGCCGGGCTACGGCTGGTCGGGCGAGGGACCGGTCGGGCTCGAGACGATCTTCGCTCTCGCGCGCGGCGCGCCTGCTGGCCGGTTCGGACCCGAGGCGGCGCCCGCGCTTGAGATGACGAAGTGGTTCGACACCAACTACCACTATCTCGTGCCGAGGCTGGCGGCGGCGACGCGCTTCCGCCTCGTGCACGACCGCTGGAGCGGACGCCTATCTCGAGGCGCGGGGCGAAGGCGTACAGACGCGCCCTGTCCTCTTGGGCCCCATCACCTTCCTTCTCCTGTCCAAACGGGAGGACGGCGGCGATCCGCTCGACCTCCTGCCGACGCTTCTGCCCGCCTACGCTGACAATCCTGCGCAACCTCGCCGAAGCCGGGGCGGCGTGGGTGCAGATCGACGAACCGGCCCTGGTGACCGATCTCCCCTCCCGCGCCGCCGAGGCCTATCGCCTTGCCTACCGGACGCTCGCCGATGCCGCGCCGGGCCTGAATCTCCTGCTGGCGACCTACTTCGAGGGCCTGCGCGACAACACGTCCGTTGCGTGTGCGCTTCCCGTCGCGGGGTTGCATGTCGATCTGGTTCGCGCGCCCGATCAACTCGACGACGTGCTGGCGGCGTGGCCGAGGAACCGCTGGCTTTCCTTGGGGCTGGTCGATGGGCGCAACGTCTGGCGCACCGACCTTCGGGCCGCCCTCGCCGTCGCTCGCCGCGCGCGCGAGGCGGGCTTCGGCGAACGGCTGATGATCGCGCCCTCCTGTTCGCTCCTGCATGTGCCGTACAGCGTCGCCCTCGAGGACGCCCTTGACCCCGCGCTGAAGCGACGCCTCGCCTTCGCGGTCGAGAAGCTCGGGGAGGTCGCGACGCTGGCGCGCGCGCTCGACGAGGGCGAGGGCAAAGTCGCGGAAAAACTCGCCGAGAGCGACGCCATCCTGGCCGAGGCGAGACGGGACCCGCGGCTCAACGACCCGGCCGTCGGGGCGCGGCTCGCCGCCGTCACGCCCGAGATGGAGCGCCGCGCGAGCCCCTACCCCGAGCGGGCGAAGAGACAGGCGGCGCGGCTTCGCCTCCCGCCTCTCCCGGTCACCTCGATCGGCTCCTTCCCGCAGACCGCGGAGGTGCGCTCCCTGCGCACGCGCCTTTCCCGGGGCGAGATCACGGAGGCGGCGTACGAGGCCGAGATCGAGCGCCTGATCGCCGAGGCCGTGCGCTGGCAGGAGGAGATCGGGGTCGACGTCCCCGTGCACGGCGAGTTCGAGCGCAACGACATGGTGAAGTACTTCGCCGAACATCTCGCCGGTTTCGCCTTCACCAAGCACGGCTGGGTTCAGTCCTACGGCTCGCGCTGCGTCGCCCCTCCGATCATCTGGGCCGATGTGTCGCGCCCCGCCCCGATCACGGTCCGCTGGTCGGCCTACGCGCAGTCCCTGACGACGCGGCCAGTCAAGGGGATGCTGACCGGGCCCGTGACGATGCTGCAATGGTCCTTCCCGCGAACGGACATTCCGCGCGAGACGATCTGCCGCCAGATCGCGCTTGCCTTGCGCGACGAGGTGGCTGATCTGGAGCGGGCCGGGATCGCGATCATCCAGATCGACGAGCCTGCCTTCCGCGAGGGCCTGCCGCTTCGCCGCGCCGACCGCGCCGAGTATCTGCGCTGGGCGGTCGCCTGCTTCCGGCTTGCCTCGTCGGGCGTGCGCGACGAGACGCAGATCCACACCCACATGTGCTACGCCGAGTTCAACGACATCATCGCCGAGATCGCGGCGATGGACGCGGACGTGATCTCGATCGAGACGGCGCGCAGCGACATGGAACTGCTCGAGGCGTTTCTCGACTTCGCCTATCCGAACGAGATCGGGCCGGGCGTGTGGGACATCCACTCGCCGGTCGTGCCGTCGGCGGAGCGGATGGCGGCGCTCCTGCGCCGCGCGGCGGAGCGGATCCCGGCTGAGAGGCTCTGGGTGAACCCGGATTGCGGGCTGAAGACGCGGCGCTGGGAGGAGGTGCGGCCCGCCATGAAGAACATGGTCGAGGCGGCCCGGATGCTGCGCGCCGAGGTGGCGGTCACCGGCGGCGGATTGACGGCACGCGGGAGGGCGGACCTGCCCCCCTCCCGTCTCGCCCGCGGCGTTGGGCCCGAGCCTCGGCTGTGCTACCCCTCGCCCGATGATCATCGGTCTCGGTTCGGATCTCTGCGACATCCGCCGCATCGAGGCGGCTCTCGAGCGCTGGGGCGAACGCTTCGTCTCGCGCGTCTTCACCCCCCTCGAGCGGGCCAAGGCCGAAGGCCGGGCCGCCCGCGCCGCCACCTACGCCCGGCGCTTCGCCGCCAAGGAGGCCTGCGCCAAGGCGCTGGGCACCGGGCTGCGCGCAGGCGTCCACTGGCGCGACATGGAGGTGGTGAACCTCGCCTCCGGCCAGCCGACGCTCAGGCTTCACCGTGGCGCCGCCGCCCGCCTCGCCGCCATCACGCCGCCCGGCATGGTCGCGCGCATCAGCCTGACCATGACGGACGAGCCGCCGCTTGCGCAGGCGGTGGTGGTGATCAGCGCGGAACCCCACCTTGCTTGACAATCCGCCCCCCAAGCGGCAGGGCGGACGCGGCCACCCCCGTCCCTGCCCCCGGAGCCATGGCGAAACGCAAACCGAGCGGCTGGCTCGAGACGGTGAAGACCGTCGTCTATGCCGGCCTGATCGCGATCGCGATCCGCACCATCGCCTTCGAGCCTTTCAACATCCCCTCCGCCTCCATGGTGCCGACCTTGCTCGTCGGCGACTACCTGTTCGTCTCGAAGTTCTCCTACGGCTATTCGCGCTTCTCCATGCCGTTCTCGCCGCGGCTGTGGGAGGGGCGGATCTTCGCCTCTCTGCCCGAACGCGGCGATGTCGCGGTGTTCCGCTGGCCGCGCGACGAGAGCACCGACTACATCAAGCGCATCGTGGGGCTTCCCGGCGATCGCGTGCAGATGATCGGCGGCGTGCTCTACATCAACGGCGAGGCGGCGCGGCGCGAGGCAGCCGGCTTCTGCGAGACGGACGGCACCGGCGTGCGTATCCGTTCCCGCCGCTACATCGAGACCTTGCCGAACGGGCGGCGGCATGCGATCTGCGAGTTCAGCGACCAGGAGCGCTTCGACAACACGCCCGAGTTCCTCGTCCCGGCCGGCCACGTCTTCGCGATCGGCGACAACCGCGACAACTCCTCCGAACTCGCGCGACTTCGGGCCCGGGCGGGGTCGGCTTCATTCCGCTCGAGAACCTGATCGGTCGGGCCGAGATCATCTTCTTCAGCCACGAGGGTCCGTTCTGGCAGGTGTGGAACTGGCGCTTCTCCCGCTTCTTCAACCGCATCCGGTGACGCCCGCTTTCGCCGACGCGCTCGATCACGGTTTCAGGGATCCGGGGCTGCTTGCGCGTGCGCTGACCCACCGCAGCCACGTCAAGGGACGCCGCAGGCGGCGTCGAATCGAACGAGCGTCTCGAGTTTGTCGGCGACCGCGTGTTGGGTCTTCTCATCGCCGAGTGGCTGATCGAGCGATTTCCGGAGGAACGCGAGGGCGGGCTCGGCCGGCGGCTCGCCCGGCTTGTCGATCGCGACACCCTCGCCGCAGTGGCGCGCGCCATCGGGCTCGGGGCTGCGCTGTTCCGATCCCGCCCTCGGAGGAGGCGGCCGGGGTGCGCGAGCGCGATTCGGTGCTGGCGGATGCCTGCGAGGCGCTGATCGGCGCGCTCTATCTCGATGGGGGGCTGGAGGCGGCGCGGCGCTTCGTGCGTCGGCACTGGGCCGGGCCTTGTCGAGCGGATGGCGGAGGCGCCGCGCGACCCGAAGACCGCGCTGCAGGAGTGGGCGCAGGCGCGCGGTCTGCCGCTTCCCGTCTACCGTACGGTGGCCGGCCGAGGGGCCGTCGCACCGGCCGCGCTTCACGGTCGCGGTGAGCCTCGGGCGACAGCCGCGGCGGAAGCAGCAAGGCACGACCAAGCGGGAGGCGGAGAAGCGCGCGGCCGCGCTTGCTGCTCGCGCGGCTCGAGGGGCGGTCGATGAGCGGGACGGACGCTCCTCGCGCCACCCGATCCGTCGGCGCCGCGCCGCGGCGCTGCGGCTTCGTCGCCATCCTGGGCGCGCCGAACGCGGGCAAGTCCACCCTGCTCAATCGCCTCGTCGGCGCCAAGCTCGCCGCCGTCTCGCCCAAGCCGCAGACGACGCGCTTCCGCGTGCGCGGCATCGTGATGCGGGGGCCGGCGCAGATCGTCTTCGTCGACACGCCCGGCATCTTCTCGCCGCGACGGCTCCTCGACCGCGCGATGGTCAAGGCCGCCTGGGCGGGGGCGCAGGATGCCGACATCGCGCTTCTTCTCGTCGACGCGAAGACCGGCCTGACCGAGGAGGTGCGCGCGATCGCCGAGCGGCTGAAGGAGACGCGATCGGCGCGCTGTGGCTTGCGCTTGAACAAGATCGACCTGGTCGAGAAACCGTCTCTCCTCCCGCTCGCCGAAGCGCTGAACGCGATCACCTCGTTCCAGGAGACGTTCATGATCTCCGCCACGGAAGGCGATGGGCTCGATCGTCTTCTCGATCGTCTGGCCGAGGCCCTGCCGGAGGGGCCGTGGCTTTTTCCGGAGGACGATCTCTCCGACCTGCCGGACCGGCTGCTTGCGGCCGAGATCGTGCGCGAGCAGATCTACCATCAGACACGCGAGGAGGTGCCCTACGACACCACGGTGGAGACGGAGGACGTGGCAGGAGCGCGAGGACGGTTCGGTCGCGATCCGTTGCGCCATCGTCTGCGCCAAGGAGGGGCAGAAGGGCATCCTGATCGGCAAGGGAGGGCAAAGGCTGAAGGCGATCGGGTCGCGCGCGCGGCTCGAGCTCGAGCGCGAATTGGGCCGGCGCGTGCACCTGTTCCTGCACGTGCTGGTTCGGGAGGGGTGGGACGAGGAGCGGGCGCGGCTGCGGGCGATGGGGCTTGAGCCTTGAGCGGCGCGTGACTCGGCGATGGAGGCTTGGGAGGACGAGGCGGTGGTGCTGGCGGCGAGGCCCCACGGCGAGGGCCATGCGATCGCCACGGTGTTCACGCGGACCCAGGGTGTACGGCGTGGCCTCGTCTACGGTGGTGCGGGCCGGCGCGGGCGTGCGACGTGGCAGCCGGGCAACGTGCTCGCTGCGCGCTGGCGGGCGCGGCTCAGCCGACCAGTTGGGGAGGCTGGAAGGCGAGATGGTGTTCGCTGCCTCGGCCTCGGTGTTGGAGGATCCGCTCGCCCTCGCGGTGCGTCGCCTCCGCCTGCGCTGTGGCTGAGGCCGCGCTGCCGGAAGCCGAGCCTCATCCGAGGGCTTATGAGGCGCTGGTCGGCGCTGCATGGGCCGTCTTGCCGACCGGCGAAGGGCCTGGATTGGCGGCGTACGTGCGCTGGGAGAGTCGTGCTGCTGGCGGAACTCGGGTTACGGGCTCGACCTCTCGGCCTGCGCGGTGACCAGGGTCGCGCGAGGGCCTTGCCTTCGTCTCGCCGCGCACCGGGCCGGGCGGTGAGCGGCGGCGGCAGCGGGGCCCTTGGCGCGAGCGGCTTCTGCCGCTGCCCTGCCTTCCTGATCGGTGAGGCCCCGGCGGCGCCGGAGGATTTTGAAGAGATTGCGGCAGGACTGCGCCTCACCGGGCACTTCCTCGCCCGCGACGTGTTCGGCAGCGCGCATCGATCCCCGCCGCCTGCGCGGGAGCGTCTTGGCGCTGCCGTTGCGGCGCTTGCTGCCGGGTCGCCAAGGGCAGAGCACGCGTGACGGAGCGGCCGCGGCGGGTGGTGATCCTCGGGGCGGGCGGGCACGGCCGGGTGGTGGCCGACATCCTCACGCTCGTCCGGGTGGCAGGTCGACGGGTTCCTGGACGACGCCAGGGACGGACTCGTGCTCGGGCTTCCCGTGCTCGGGGCCTTCGCGCGCGCCTTCGAGCCCGGATTCCTCGCCGGGCGCTGCGCCTTGGTCGCGCTCGGCGACAGCGCGAAGCGGGCGGCGACCTCACGCGCCCTCATGGAGCGGGGGGTGGGACTTGCAACCGCGATCCACCCGAGCGCGGTGGTGGCGCGCGACGCGGCGATCGGGGAGGGCAGCGACGGTCAGCGGCCGGGGCAATCATCGGCGTGGCGGCGCGGGTGGGGCGGTTCTGCATCGTCAATACCGGGGCGAGCGTCGACCATGACTGCGTGGTGGAGGACGGGGCGTTCCTCGCCCCTGGCGTTCGGCTCTGCGGCGGCGTGCGGGTGGGCGAAGGCGCCTTCCTCGGCGCAGGGCGCGATCGTGCTGCCCGGGCGTACCAGATCGCGGCAGGGCGCTCGGGTTTCGGCCGGCGCGGTGGTCCGGGCGGCGGCGAGCGGCCGGGTGTCCGCGGCGCCGCGGGACGGGGGGTGACCGGGCGGGAAGCGAGGGCTGCGCGTCCCGCGTGGCGAGGAGGGAGCCGTGCGGCGGGCCGGAGCCTCGCCGGGGCCGACGCTGCGCGCGGGGAACGGGTGCTCGCCCGCCGGTTGTGTCGGAAAAGTTTACAGGTCGCGTGTTTCAATACGGTGACGGTGCGAGTTCTCGCGTCGTTTGAAGCGTCTATATTTTTGGCCTGCGTGTTGCAAAACAGACAAATTGTCGGGCGTTCACCCGACACGCTTGGCTGGGATGCAAACCAGGAGTTGCAGAGATGAGAGCGTTTCTGAAACAGACCTGCGTCGGCGCCCTCGGTGCCCTCGCCGCTGCTCACAGTGGCCGCCCCCGCCATGGCGGCGATCACGATCATCAACGAGGCGAACTTCGCCGTAGGCGCCTCAACGGCAGTGACCCCTCTGGTCGGCGGCGGCCAGATCACCTGGTCGATCACGCCGTCGGGAACGTTCAAGAAGAAGGGGTCCGGCACGCCGACCTTGACGGGTGTCGGGATCAACGGTCCCGGTCCGACACGAACGACGAGATCGACATCGGCGAGGTGCTGAAGGGTGTCGGCACCGTCGCCTTCATCGTGAAGTCCTTCACCGTGGGCGTCCTGTACGACGGCCCGGAGTTCAACGACGTCCAAGAGAGGGCGAAGGTCACGATCACCTTGCTCGACAATTCGACCGTCGACTACTTCCTGACCAATCTTTACGAGGGTCCTGCCGGGACTGCTGCCCCCGTTTGGTCCGGTCCGGGAACGGTCACCCCCCTCTCCCCGTCCGGTTCCAACAACATTGTGACCGACGGCGCGATCTGGCGGGTGGACAACCCCTTCGGCACCACGCCGATCAAGGCCATCAGCTTCACCGCGGCCCCGGGTGTTTCGGCAAACATCTGCGGGCCGAACGGCGACCGCCGTCTGCACCAACCAGTCCGACTACACCCTTGTCGAACTCCGCGTGGAGGTCGTGCCGGAGCCTGCGGCGCTCGCCCTCCTCGGCGCGGGGCTGCTCGGCCTCGGCGCGGTGCGCCTCACGCCGTCGCGGAGCCTGACCGCTCCCCCGGACCGGAGGTCGTCGACGTGGGGCGGGGCTCGGGGGCCCGCCCCACGCTCGTCTCCGGAACCCTGCCCCTCAGCGGGTCAACGTCTCTAGCGCCGCCGCGATCGCCCGGTTCATCGCCCGCACGCCGGCCGCCGGTCCTTCAGGGTGGTTCCACACCGCCGAGATCACGGCGAGGAAGTCCGCTCCCGGCCCGCACCAGCACGACCGCAGTTCTCCGCCGTGATCCCGCCGATCGCGACCGACGGGATCTCCGTCGTTTCAGACCAGATGGTCAGGATCTCGGGGTCGGGCCGATGCTTCGTTTCCTTCGTCCCCGTCGGGAAGAAGGCGCCGAACGCCACATAGTCCGCCCCCGCCTCGGCGGCCTCCATGGCGAGATGCCGCGAGTTCGTGGCAGGTGGCGCCCAGGGTGAGATCGGGGCCGAGGAGGCGACGGGCCGCGCGCAAGTCCCCGTCCTCGCGGCCCGAAATGCGCCCCGTCCATCCCGCAGGCGACGGCGAGGTCGGCCCGGTCGTTCATCAGGAAGGCCACCCCGCGGTCCTGCACCACAGGGCGGAGAAGCTCCGCCGCGCGGCGGACAGTGTCATCGTCCACCCCCTTGAGGCGGAGCTGGACGGCGGCAACGTCGCCGGCGTCGAGAGCCCGCGCGAGCTGGTCGCGGAAACGAACGGGGATCGAAGGCGGGCGGGGTGATGAGATAAAGCCGGCAACGCGGTTCTGCTGCTGCCGCGCGCCGCTTCCCGCCCCCGCCGGCTCGCCGCTCCCGCCCTGCGCGGTTCACGCCTTGCCCTGGTAGATCTCGATGATCCGCCCCAGCATCGCCAGGGCCTTCTCCTTCGGTCGCTGGAAGGTGTTCCGCCCGATGATCGAGCCCGCGCCCCCGCCGTCGCGGATGGCGCGGCACTCGGCGTAGATCCCCTCCTCGTCCTTGGCCTCGCCGCCCGAGAACACGACCAGACGGCGCCCGGCGAAGGCCGCCTGCACCACGTGCTCGACGCGCTTGGCGAGGGTCGCGATGTCGATCGCCTCCTTCTCGTAGACCGTCTTCGCCGCCTCGAGCGCCACATGCTCCGTCGGCGGCTTCACCTTGATGATGTGAGCGCCGAGCAGGGCCGCCATGTGCGCGGCATAGGCGCAGATGTCGACCGCCGTCTCGCCGGCCTTGTCGAGCATCGGCCCGCGCGGATAGGACCACACCACCACCGCAAGCCCGACCGACTTCGCTTCTTCGGCGAGCTCGCGCAGCTCCTCCATCATCTCGAACTGGTCCTCGGAGCCCGGGTAGATGGTGAAGCCGATCGCGCTGCAGCCGAGCCTCAGCGCATCGCCGACCGATCCGGTCACCGCCTGGTCCTTCACGGTGGACAGGCTGTTCGACGAGTTGACCTTCAGGATCAGCGGGATGGCGCCGGCGAAGGTGTCGGCGCCTGCCTCCAGCATGCCGAGGGGTGCTGCATAGGCGGAAAGTCCCGCCTCGATCGCGAGCTGGAAGTGGTAGTGCGGGTCGTAGGCCGGCGGGTTGGGCGCGAAGGAGCGGGCGGGACCGTGCTCGAACCCCTGGTCGACGGGGAGGATGACGAGCTTGCCGGTTCCACCCAGCCTGCCCGCCATCAGGATCCGGGCGAGGTTCGCCTTGGTGCCCGGCGTATCGCTCTCGTAGTTGGAAAGGATGTCCTTCACCCGGCGGGTGATGCGCATGGTCTGCCTACCCCCTTCATGATGCCCGGCGGCGGGTCTAGACCATGCGCGCCGGGCTGTCAGCCGCCGGCGAGCCACGCTTCGAGCCGACGCGCCGCCCGCGCCTCGCCGAGATCGAGGGCAGCGGGGCGGTCTCGCAGCACCTCCGCCCCCAAGGCCTGCGCGATCGCGGCGAGCCGCGCGGCTTGCGCCGCACCGCCGGTGAACACGACGGTCCTCACCCCCGCCCGCAGCGCCTCGACCGCGAGCCCCGCCTCGTCGGCACAATCCAGAATGTCGCGCCCCGCGACGGACGGATGAGCCGCCCGCGCCTGCGCCGTCAGCGCCTGCCACCACGCCGCCCCGGCATAGGCCGCCGCACCGGCGCCGGAGAGCAGATCGACCGCGACCCCGAGCCGTTCCGCCGCCGCAAGGGCGGCGTGCGCGTGATTGAGCCCGTGGACTGCGACCACCCGGCGCATGGGCCCGTGTTGACCGCAGCGGAACGCGCTGTCTAGGGTCGGTTGAGCAAACGCGAGGAAAGCGAGCCCCGATGCCGGACGACGCGCCCACCGTGGAGGCCGCCTGCGCCATGCTCGAGAGCGCCGTGGCGCGGCTTGAGCAGGTGGCGGAGGCGATCGCCCGGCGCGAGGAGGAACGGGCGAAGAAGCCCTCGGCCGAGGCGCTCGCCGCGGCCATGACCGAGGCCGCCGAGCGGCTCGATGCGGTGATCGCACGCCTCGCCGCCGTGCTCGACGCAGGGTGACGTCGTGGGCCAGGTCAGCCTGAAGATCGGCGGCTACTCTTACGTCGTCGGCTGCGCCGACGGTGAGGAGGGCCAACTCAAGGCGTTGGGGGAGGAGCTGGACCGACGCGTGGCTGAGACGCGCGCTGCGGTCGGCAATCGCGGCGAGGGGATGCTGCTTGTGCTCGTCGCGCTCGGCCTCCTCGACGAAGTGAAAGACCTCCGCGCCGCCGCCTCGGCCCAGGCCTCCGCCGATGCGGCGGTGAGCCCCGAGCTCGGGCGTCGTCTCGCGCAGGTCGCCGCGCGTCTCGATGGCGTTGCACAGCGCTTGGCCCGTGCCTAGGTTGACATGGCGGGGCTGCCCGGTGCGTCAGGTCTTTCATCCCCGGGGCCAGTGATCTTCCCAAAGGGAGCTGTCCCTGGCGCGGTCGTGGCCGCGTCACATGGCGCCCACCTGCGATGAGCGGGCCTTGGGAGGATGCAACGCCAACGGCCAGGGCGGCTCCGCGCCGGCAGGGCAGCCCGGCAGAAATTGCGGCAGCGAAGCGGTTGCTGCGCGCGGAAATACGGCATCGTCGCCGAGGCAGCGAGGCTAAGGCCGGGCTTCTCCTCGCGGGACACGTCCTGGAGACGCTCCGACCGCAGCCCGGCGCCGTGGTCGCCGGCTTCTGGCCCCTGCCGGGCGAGATCGACCCCCGCCCGCTGATGGTCGCCTTGGCCGGACGCGGCCACAGGCTTGCCCTGCCGGTTACCGGCCCGCGGGGCACGCCGCTCTCGTTCCGCCTGTTCCGCTTCGGCGATCCGCTCTTCCCGGGCCCGTTCGGCACGCGCGAGCCGGGACCGCAGGCGCGCACCATCGATCCCGATTGGGTGCTCGTGCCGCTTTTGGCCTTCGACCGGGCCGGCAACCGGGTCGGCCACGGGGCGGGCTATTACGACGCCACCCTCGCTGCGTTGCGCGCCCGGCGTCGCATCTTCGCCCTCGGCATCGCCTTCGCCGCGCAGGAGGCGGAGCATGTCCCGGTGAGCGAGGGCGACGAGCGGCTCGATGCGGTCGCCACGGAGACCGGGCTCATCCTAACATGAGGCGGGGGTGCCGTCTGAGACGACAGGAGCGAGAGGCCTTCGCCGATGGAGCCAGCCAATCGCCGCAACGCGATCCGCGACGACAGGCTGGATGCGATCGCCGAGGCTTTCGTCTTCGACCGTCACCAGTGCGCCGAGGAGGAGATCCTCGCGCCGTGGCGCGAGAACACGGACGAGGCCTCGGCCGCGCAGGCGATCGCTCGGTGCCGTCTCGATGAGGGCTACAGCCAGTGGTGGGAAGAGTTCGTGCGCGATCCCTCGCCCAGGAAGCGCAACGGCTACGGCGCTGCCGACCTCGCGGCGGCCTTCGCGCGGCTGCGTTCCGACTGGCGGGTGCGGCGTCTCGGTCGTCAGTCCCGTCCCGGCCGCGCGGATTGTGGAGGCTGAGGGCATCCGACCGCCTCCTGGCCCGGCCCAAGGGTAAGCGACCGTTCGCTGCGCCCAGCGGGAAGCGGGACAGGTGAGGATCCTCTTTCTCGGGGACGTGGTCGGCCGATCGGGGCGGGAGGCGGTCGCGCGCCATCTGCCGGATCTCCGTTCACGCCTCGCACCCGACATCGTCGTGGCCAATGCCGAGAACGCCGCGCACGGCTTCGGCCTCACCCCGGAGATCGCGCGCGCCTTGTTCGCCGCCGGGGCCGATGTCCTCACACTCGGCAACCATGCGTGGGACCGCCGCGAGATCATCCCCTACATCGAGGGCGAGCCGCGCCTTTTGCGCCCCCTCAACTATCCGCCGGGAACGCCGGGACGTGGGGCTGGCGTGTTCGGCGTGGGGCAGAAGTCGCGTGCTCGTCGTCAACGCCATGGGGCGGCTGTTCATGGAGCCGCTTGACTGTCCGTTCCGCGCCGTCGAGGCCGTGCTCGAAAGCCACGCGCTCGGGCGCACGCGTGGACGCGATCGTCGATCGACCTGCATGCGGAGGCAACGAGCGAAAAGGCGGCCTTCGCCCACCTCTTCGACGGTCGAGTTTCGGTGGTCGTCGGCACGCATACGCACGTACCAACGGCCGATTGGCGGATCCTTCCGGGCGGCACGGCGTTTCACTCGGACGTCGGGATGTGCGGCGACTACGACAGCGTGATCGGCATGCAGAAGGAAGCCTCAGCCGCACGCTTTGTCCGACGCCTGCCGGCCGAGCGGCTTTCGCCGGCCGAGGGCGAAGCGACGGTGTGCGGCCTGTTCGTCGAGACCGATGACGCGACGGGCCTCGCGCGGAACCTCGCCCCCGTTCGCGTCGGCGGGGTGCTCGCGCCTGCTTTGCCGAAGGACCCTCCTTAAGCGCTGAGGCGCCACGCCTCCGACCAGCGGCGTGGGCGCAAGCGCAAAAGCGAGGGGTTGCCAGGCAGGAGGCAGGCTGATAACGTGGAGCGGACCGATCGACGCAACGGCGCGGACGGGGACGAGCCCGAGGCGCACATCCTGACGCTGCAGAAGCGAGGAGGGAACGACCATGGCCCGAGCTATCGCCTTGCAGCCGGTCAGCATGCCTCCCCAAGTGTGGGAGGGTGAGGTTTTGTCGGCCACGTCGAGCGAGATCGTTCTCAGCGACGGCTGGCGCGTGGGCATCTACCGCGGAAGCTTCACCTTCGATGCCTTCGGCAATGTGTACGGCCGTCTGCGCGGCTACCAGCAGCTGAATGCGTCGGGGATCGAATTCGCGGTCACCGACTTCGACGTCGATGCGCACACCATCCAAAGATACGTAAATGCCTACAATGCCGAAGCGGCGGCGCGCCTGATCTTGGCCGGCGACGACACGCTGATCGGCTCGGCGGGGCCAGACATCCTCCTCGGTTACGCCGGCGCCGACGTCATCGAGGGACGCGGGGGCGCAGATATCCTGCGCGGCGGCGAAGGCAACGACCGCCTTCGCGGCGGGGCTGACAACGATCAACTCCACGGCGAGGATGGTGACGACGAATTGTTCGGCGACGGGGGCAACGACGTCCTCTTCGGAAATAGGTGGAGCCGACTGGCTCGATGGCGGCAGTGGTGCAGACCGGCTGGAAGGCGGGCCGGGCGACGACACCTACGTGGTCGACGACCTCTCCGATCTCGTCATCGAGCAGGCCGGGAACGGCCTCGACTTGGTTCGAACGACGATCCGCTTCACCCTGCCGGACCAGGTCGAGCGCTTGTTGCTGCTCGGCACTGCGCCGATCGACGGCACGGGCAACAGCCTCGCCAACCTGATCACCGGCAACGCGGGGGCGAACACACTGCGCGGCCTGGGAAACGATGATCGCCTTTCTGGCGAGGGCGGGAATGACCGCCTGTTCGGCGATGAGGGCAGCGACCTGCTTCTCGGCGGGCCGGGAAACGACTGGCTCGACGGCGGTGCCGGGGCGGACCAGCTGGACGGCGGGCCGGGCGACGACACCTACGTCGTCGATGACGAAGCGGACCGAATCATCGAACGCCCTGGAGAGGGCAGGGACACCGTCCGCGCCAGTGTCTCCTTCGCCTTGCCGGCCCATGTCGAAGAACTGATCCTGGTCGGTGCCGCGCCGTTGGCCGGCACCGGCAATGCCACCGCAAACGTGATCACGGGCAACGCCAGGGCCAATCGCCTCGTAGGCCTCGGCGGCGATGACCGACTCTCGGGCGGTGGTGGCGATGATCGGCTCGAGGGGGGAGCAGGGGCCGATACGCTGACCGGCGGGCCGGGGCGCGACCTCTTCGTTTACCGCGCGGTTGCCGACAGTAGACCGGGGTCGGCAAGCCGGGACGTCATCACCGATTTCACCCGCGGCGAAGACCGGATCGACCTTTCGCCGATCGACGCTGACGGGGGCACGAACGGCAAGCAGGGCTTCACGTTCATCGGAACGGCAGCCTTTTCCGCGCGCGGCCAACTCCGCGCCGTTCCCCTCGGCTCCGACACACTGATTGAAGCGAATGTTTCGGGCGACCTCGCGCCGGATTTCGCCATCTTGCTTACAGGCACGCACGTTCTCACCGCCGCCGATTTCCTGCTCGGCTGAAACGGTTCAGCTTACGACAGTGTGCTGCAGCTGAGGGGGAAAGGGCGCTGCCGTTTCCCCATCGCCCTCTCCGGCTGTGCTTTGACCCCAAGGCATCGCAAGCCGGGCGCGGAGGGATCGCCTTTCCCGGTAGCCTTCTCCGGCCGTCCGCTCACCCCCTTTCCCCGTTCGTTGCAGCGCTGCTACACCCCCGCCCGGATCGACGAACGAGCGCCATCGAGTCGCTGCCATGGCGGGCCATTCGCAGTTCAAGAACATCATGCATCGCAAGGGCGCGCAGGACGCCAAGCGCGCCCGCCTGTTCGCCAAGCTGATCCGCGAGATCACGGTGGCCGCCCGTCAGGGCCTGCCCGATCCGGCCGCCAATCCCCGCCTCCGCGCCGCCGTCGCCGCTGCCCGCCAGGCCAACATGCCGAAGGACACGGTGGAGCGCGCGATCAAGAAGGCGGCCGGTGAGGGCGGGGCGGAGGACTACGTCTCCCGTCGCTACGAGGGCTACGGTCCGGGCGGGGTCGCGATCATTGTCGAGGCGCTGACCGACAACCTCAACCGCACCGCTTCCGACATCCGCGCGATCTTCTCCAAACACGGCGGCACTCTCGGCGAGACCAACTCAGTGGCCTTCCTGTTCGATCGCCTCGGCGTGATCCGCTACCCCGCCGCCGCCGCCTCGGCCGAGGCGATGCTGGAGGCTGCGATCGAGGCGGGAGCAGACGACGTGCAGAGCGGGGAGGGAGGCCACGAGGTGCTCTGCGCGCCGGAGGATCTCTTCGCCGTGCGCGACGCGCTTGCCGCCCGCTTCGGCGACCCGGAGGAGGCGAAGCTCGATTGGCGCCCCAAGACCAGCGCGCCGATCGACGAGGAGCAGGCCCAAGCGGTGCTGAAGCTGATCGACGCACTCGAGGACCTCGATGACGTGCAGGCGGTGTTCGCCAACTTCGAGGTTCCGGACGACGTGCTGGCGAGGCTCGGTGCCTGACGGGGCATCCCGGACGTTTCGCGTGCTTGGGCTCGACCCCGGACTCGGGGTCACCGGCTGGGGGGTGATCGACGCCTCGGGTTCGCACCTGCGCCACGTGGCGGACGGGGTGGTGGAAACGGACGCCGCTCTCGACCTTCCCGGCCGCCTCGCCGCCCTGCATGCCGCACTTGCCGAGATCCTGGCCCGTTACCGCCCGGATGCGGCGGCCGTGGAGGAGACCTTCGTCAACCGCAACCCGCGTTCCACCCTGAAACTCGGTCAGGCGCGGGGGGTGGTGCTGCTTGCCCCGGCGCTCGCCGGCGTGCCGGTGGCGGAATACCAGGCGACGGAGGTGAAGCGCGCGGTGACGGGGCGGGGACATGCAGCGAAGGAACAGGTGCAGGCGATGGTGCGGCACCTCCTGCCGGGGGCCGCGCCTGGCCGTCCGGACGCGGCGGACGCGCTTGCCGTCGCGATCTGCCACGCCCACACCCGCGCCACCTTGGTCCGCCTCGCCCGCGGATGATCGGCAGGCTCTCAGGCACGCTCGTGTCGGCCGAGGCCGAGACGGTGCTGATCGACGTCGGCGGGGTCGGTTTCGAGGTCGGCGTGTCGACCCGCACCCGCGCCGCTCTCCCCCCCTTGGCTCGGCCGTGACGCTTGCGATCGAGACGCTGGTTCGTGAGGACGCGATCACCCTGTACGGCTTCCTCGATACGGCCGAGCGGGCGGCGTTCCGCACGTTGCTCGGCGTGCAGGGGGTGGGGGCCAAGGTCGCGCTCGGCCTCCTGTCGGCCTTCGCGCCGGCGGAGCTCGCGCGCGCGGTGGCGGCGAAGGACGCCAAGGCTCTGACCCGCGCCGCCGGGGTGGGGCCGCGCCTGGCCGCCAGGCTGGTGACGGAACTCGCCGGCAAGACCGGCTTCCTGGAGGCCGCGATGGTCACCGCCGCGCCAGCCACAGTGCCTCCGCCCTCCCTGGCCGCCGACCCCGCCCTGGCCGACGCCCTCTCCGCCTTGGCTCATCTCGGCTACCGCCGCAGCGAGGCGGAACCTGCTCTGGCCGAGGCCCGTTCGCGCCTTGGGGCGGGGGCGACGGTCGAGGCGCTGATCCGTGACGCTCTGAAGGCACTGGCGCCGCGATGACCGGCCCCGATCGCACCGACCGGCCCAACCGGCTGACCGACCCTGCGGCGCGCGGGGACGACCTCGGCGAAGCCGCCCTTCGCCCCACCCGGTTGGCCGAGTTCATCGGCCAAGCCCAGGCCAAGGCCAACCTCGCCGTGTTCGTCGAGGCCGCCCGCGCCCGCGGCGAGGCGCTCGATCACGTCCTGCTGCATGGTCCGCCGGGCCTGGGCAAGACCACCCTCGCCCAAATCGTCGCCCGCGAACTCGGGGTCGGGTTCCGCGCCACCTCGGGCCCCGTGATCCAGCGCGCGGGCGACCTCGCTGCCATCCTCACCAACCTCGCCCCGCGCGACGTGCTGTTCATCGACGAGATCCACCGCTTGCAGCCCGCGATCGAGGAGATCCTCTACCCGGCGATGGAGGACTTCCGGCTCGATCTGATCATCGGCGAGGGCCCGGCCGCGCGCACGGTGCGCATCGACCTCCCGCCCTTTACGCTGATCGGAGCCACCACCCGATCGGGGCTGATCGCCACCCCGTTGCGCGACCGCTTCGGCATCCCCCTCCGCCTCACCTTCTACGCGCCCGAGGAGCTCGTCGCCATCGTGCGCCGGGCGGCGGCGCTCCTTGATCTCGATCTCGCCCCAGACGGGGCGGAGGAGATCGCGCGGCGGTCGCGCGGCACGCCGCGCATCGCCGGCCGCTTGCTTCGCCGGGTGCGCGACTTCGCCGCGGTCGAGGGGGTGTCGGTGGTCGATCGCGCCGTCGCCGACGCCGCCCTCACCCGGCTCGAGGTCGACCGGCGCGGGCTTGATGCGATGGACCGTCGCTACCTCTCGCTGATCGCGGAACGCCACGGCGGCGGCCCGGTCGGGGTTGATGCGATCGCTGCCGCCCTTGCCGAGTCGCGCGATGCGATCGAGGACGTGATCGAACCCTACCTCATCCAGGAGGGGTTTGTTCTGCGCACGCCGCGCGGGCGGCTCCTGGGCGAGGCGGGATGGCGGCATCTGGGCCTCGCCCCCCCGCGGGGCGTGCAGCCGGATCTGCTCGCACTGCGCGACGAGCCCGATGCCTGACGCCCCCGCCCATCGCTTTCCCGTCCGCGTCTATTTCGAGGACACGGATGCCGGCGGCGTCGTCTACCACGCCGCCTATCTGCGTTTCGCCGAGCGCGCCCGCACCGAGTGGCTGCGCGATCTCGGCTTTTCCCACTCGCAGTTGATCGCGCGCGAGGGCCTGATCTTCGTCGTCAAGCGGCTCGCGATCGAGTATGTCCGCCCGGCAGGACTCGACGAGTCGCTGCTCGTCGAGACGCGTCTTGTGCGCTTGGGCCGCGCCTCGCTCGTGCTGGGGCAGACCATACGGCGTGAGGACGGGACGGTGGCCTCGCTCGAGGTGGTGCTCGCCTGCGTCCGGCTGGCCACAGGCAGGCCGGAAGCGATGCCGGAGGGGCTGCGCGGGCTCCTCCGGGCGCAAGCTGGGGTGTGAGGGGAATGGACCGGGCAGTCGAAGCGGCGGGGCTCGCGGCGGGGGCGCACGATCTCTCGCTCTGGGGCCTGTTCCTTCAGGCCGACATCGTGGTCAAGGCGGTGATGGTGGGGCTCTTGCTTGCCTCCGTCGTCGTCTGGGCGGTGATCTTCGAGAAGGTCGCGACCATCCGCCGGCTGAATGCGCGTGCCGACAAGTTCGAGGACGATTTCTGGTCGGGCCGCGACTTGAGCGATCTCTTCGAGCGCGTGCGGGACGAACCGCGCCATCCGATGGAGGCGGTGTTCGCCGCCGCGATGCGCGAGTGGCAGAAGAGCGCGGCCAGACTCGCGCACGCTTCGGAGAATGTGCGCGCGGCGTTGAAGGACCGCATCGAGCGCGCGATGGGCATCACCATCCAGCGCGAGATGGAGCGGCTCGAACGCTGGATGGTGTTCCTCGCCTCCGTGGGGTCTGCCGCTCCCTTCATCGGCCTGTTCGGCACGGTGTGGGGGATCATGAACTCCTTCGCCGCCATCGCGCAGATGCGCAACACCAACCTCGCGGTGGTGGCTCCCGGGATCGCCGAGGCGCTGTTCGCCACCGCGATCGGGCTTGCTGCCGCCATTCCCGCCGTGCTCGCCTACAACAAGATCAGCACCGACCTCGCCCGCTATGCCGCGCGGCTCGAGGCCTTCGCCGCCGAGTTCGGCGCCATCCTGTCGCGTCAGATGGAGGAGAAGCGGGTCTGATGGCGGGTGCCATGCTCGATCCCCCGCGGGGGGCGAACGGCAAGCGTCGGTATCGGCCGATGGCGGAGATCAACATGATCCCGCTGATCGACGTCATGCTGGTCCTCCTGATCATCTTCATGGTCTCGGCCCCGCTTCTCACCGTCGGCGTGAACGTCGACCTGCCGCGCACCTCGGCCAACCCGGTGTCGTCGCCCGATGAGCCGATTTCGGTCAGCATCACCGCCGAGGGGCGCGTCTTCATTCAGGAGACGGCGGTGGAGATCGGCGATCTGGTGCCGCGGCTGCGCGCGATTGCCGAAGCGCGGGGCGGCAACGAGGCGCGCATCTTCGTGCGCGGCGATCGCGCCCTCGCCTACGGCCGGGTGATGGAGGTGATGGGGCTGATCGCGCAGGCGGGCTTCACGCGCGTCGCGTTGCTCGCCGAACAGCCGGCGGGGCGAGAGCCCGCCCGCCTGGGGGCGCGCTGAGGGCGGGCGTGGGCGGCGGTGCGTCGGTCCCTCTTCCTTTCGGCCGGCCTGCATGCGCTCGTCCTGTTCGCGCTCCTGCTCGGCGTCTCACCCACGAAGCGTTTCGAGGAGCCGCGCGAGGAGGGGATCCCCGTCGAGCTGCTGATCGCGCTGGGCCCGGCTTCGCCGGCGGAGACGCCGGCTGCTCCGGCCGAGCCCGAGCCCTCGCCCGCGCCGAGCCCGATCCCGGAGCCCGCGCCGCCGACCCCCACGCCCCCGCCGCCTCCGCCTCCTCCGCCACCGCCTCCGCCGCAGCCGCGCGCCGCCCGAGCCGGCGCCCACCCCGCCGCCGCCCACGCCGCCAGCACCGCCTCCGCCCGCTCCGACTCCTGAGCCCGCGCCGGCGCGGCCGCCGACACCTCCGGCGCCTCCACCACCCCCCGCGCCGCCGCGGCCTCCCGCCCCCCCGCCGCCGGTGCAGACGCCGCCCGTGCAGCGGCCGCAGGAGGGCTCGACCGCGCTGCAGAACACGTTGGAGCGCCTTCGCCAGCAACAGGCGCAGCGGCCGCCGCAACCGCCGAGGCCGACCGGGGGAGGGGCGCCCGCCGCCGGCGCGCCGGGCGGAGCCGCGCCCAGCCCGGGACTTTCCCGCGGCGAGATCGAAGGCCTGTCCAACCGGATCTCCGAGTGCTGGTCGGTCGATCCCGGCATGCTCGGGCTCGAGCAGATCGTGGTCGAAGTGCAGGCGCGCTTTCGCCCCTCCGGCCAGGGGGTGGCGGTGGTCTCCGTGCAGCCCGCACCGGGGACCAATCTCGGCGATCCGCGCGTGCGCGCGGTGTTCGAAAGCGCGCAGCGGGCGTTGCGCAACCCCCGCTGCGAACCCTTACCTGTGTCCCCCGACAAGATCGCCACGCTGGAGAGCGCGATCTTCCGCTTCAACCCACGCGGGCTGATCCGCTGATCCGCTCGCCCTCACGGCGGTTCCATCGCGCCCGGCATCGACCCCGAAGCCCCGTTGCGCTAGGAAGCGCGCGACGTCAAACGATGGCCGTTGCGATGACGAAGCGAATTCTCTCCCCCCGCCTGCTCGATGCGCTCGAGCGGATCAGCCTCTCGCGCCGTGCGCTGCTCGCCGGTGTGCCGGTGGCGGCGACGACGCTCGCCCTCGATGCGCGAGCCCAGGCGCAGCGGCCGGTGATCGACATCACCCGCGCCCGCACCGACCCCCTCCCGATCGCCATCCCCGATTTCGCCGGCGCCCAGCCCTGGGGCAGGGACATCGCGCAGGTGATCACCGCCAATCTCGCCCGTTCCGGTCTGTTCCGCCCCATCGATCGCCGCGCCTTCCTGCAGGAAAGCCCCGACGCCACGCCCCGCTTCGCCGAGTGGCGGGTGATCGGTGCGCAGGCGCTGGTGACGGGCCGGGTCGACCAGCAGGGCGATCGGCTGCGCGTCGAGTTCCGGCTGTGGGACGTTCTGCCCGGCACGCAGATCCAGGGCACCGCCTACACGACGCAAATCCCCAACTGGCGGCGCATCGCGCACATCTGCTCGGACGCGATCTACGAACGGCTCCTCGGCGAGAAGGGCTACTTCGACACCCGCATCGTCTACGTCTCCGAGTCGGGGCCGCGCGACCGGCGCATCCGCCGCCTCGCCATCATGGACCAGGATGGCGAGAACCACCGGTTCCTGACGGACGGCGCCTGGGCCGCGCTCACGCCCCGCTTCCACCCCAACACGCGCGAGATCGCCTACATGTCCTATGCGCGGAACGAACCGCGCGTGTACCTGATGGACGTCGACACGAGGCGCGAGACGTTGCTCGGCAATTTCCCGGGCATGACGCTGTCCCCGCGCTTCAGCCCGGACGGCAACAGCGTCATCCTGTCCGCCATCCGCGGCGGGGACGCCAACATCTTCCTCGTCGACCTGCGCACGCGGCGCGAACGCCAGCTCACCTCGGGGCCTTCGCTCGACGTCTCGCCCTGCTTCTCGCCGGACGGACAGAAGGTGGTGTTCAACTCCGACCGCGGCGGCGACCAGCAGCTCTACGTGATGGACGCGGACGGCGGGAACGTGCGCCGCATCAGCTTCGGCCAGGGCCGCTACGCGACCCCGGTCTGGTCGCCGCGCGGCGACCTGATCGCCTTCACCCGCCTCACCCGGGGGACCTTCGCCATCGGCGTGATGCGCCCCGACGGGTCAGGCGAGCGCATCCTCTCCGAGGGCTGGCAGATGGAGGGGCCGACCTTCGCCCCCAACGGCCGCGTGCTCGCCTTCTGGCGCGAGACCCGCGCTCAGGACGCGCGGGGGGCAGGCTACTCCTCGCGGCTGGCTTCGATCGACATCACGGGGTTCAACGAGCGCGCCCTGCCCACGCCGGCCGACGCCTCCGATCCCGCGTGGTCGCCGTTGATCCAAGGATAGTCCCCGAATCGCCACACTCTCGCCCGACCTTGACCGCAGAGAATGCACCTCGCATATGCGCGCGTATCGGTTGCAGGGTGCGTCGGCAACGCCCAGAAGCGCATTGTCATCGCGGAAGGAGTCCACCTCGACATGACCAAGACACTGCTCGCTCCCCTTGCCGGCCTCGCGCTCCTCGCCGCCTGTGCCCAGTCGCCGGAGCAGTCCGGTGCCGCAACGGGAGCCGGTCAGGCCACCGGCCCCCGGCCGGGCACGCAGGAGGACCTTGTCGCCAACGTGGGCGATCGCGTCTTTTTCGACTTCGACCGCTCCAACATCCGCCCCGACCAGGCGCCGACCCTCGACCGGCAGGCCGCCTGGCTGCAGACCCACCGCCAGGTGCGCGTGATCATCGAGGGTCATGCCGACGAGCGCGGCACGAGGGAATACAACCTCGCTCTCGGCCAGCGACGGGCCAACTCCGCGCGCAACTACCTGATCGCCCGGGGCGTCGACGGCGCCCGCATCCGGACGATCTCCTACGGCAAAGATCGCCCGGCGGTGCTCGGGTCGAACGAGGAGGCCTGGGCCCAGAACCGGCGCGCCGTCACCGTCGTGCAGTGACCGGCGGCCTGAGGCCCAGAACCCGCGCGGGCGGCCTCGCGGCCGCCCGTCGCGTTTCGGTGCCGACGCTGCCGGGCAGTGGAGGAGGGAGACCGATGCGAGTGCCGAGCTTGCTCGCTGCCCTGTTCGTCCTCTTCGTCGCCGCTCCGGCGACGGCGCAACTCGAGAGCCGGGAAGCGATCGCGCTGCAAAACCAGATCCTCGAACTGCGGCGCGACTTGCAGGCCCTGCAGGGTAGGGTTGGCACCGGCGCCGGAGCGGTCGCCCCTCCCCTCGCCGTCGCGCCACCGGTCGGGGCCGCCGCCCCGCTGCCCGGCAGCCAGCAGGAGCTGCTGACACGGCTGCTTGAGCGCGTGCAGGCGCTGGAGACGGAGGTGCGCCTGTTGCGCGGCCGCAGCGACGAAACCCAGAATGCGCTGCGCGAGCTTGCCGCAACGGTTGAGAAGAACCGCGAAGACCTGGAGTTCCGCATCGGTGCTCTGGAGGGCGGGCGCGGCGGGGGCGCCCCGCAACGGCCTGCCGCCGGCGGCGCGCAGCCGACGCCGCAAGCTCAAGCGCAACAGCAGGCGGCCCTGCCCGTTCCGCCCGCGGCTCCCGCTCAGGCCGCCCGCCCGCGGACCCAGGAGCAGATCCTGCGCGCGGCCCAGGAAGCTCTGCGCCGGCAGGATTGGGCGACCGCCGAGCGCGAGGCGCAGGCCTTCATCGCCACCTACCCGCGGGACGGCCGCGTCGGCGAGGCTTACCTGATCCGCGCCGAGGCCCTGTACGGCCGCCGCGAGTTCACCCAGGCCGCATTGGCTTACGACGATGCCCGCTCGCGCGTCACCGACCGCGCGAAGCGCCAGGACGTGCTGCTCGGTCTCGGCCGCTCGCTCGCCGCCATCAACGAGCGTGACAGCGCCTGCGAGGTGTTTCGGCAACTCGCATCTGACTTCGCCACCGACATGCGCGCGGACATCCGCGACGCGCTGACCCGGGAGCGGTCCAGGCTGCGCTGCTGACCGACCTCGCGGCACGCCTTGCCGGTGCGCTCGACCGGCTGGGGCCCTTCGAGCCCGCCCCCTTGGTCGCAGTCGCCGTCTCGGGGGGGCCGGACAGTCTCGCCCTCGCCGTGCTTGCCGACGGTTGGGCGCGGGCGCGAGGCGGGCGCGTGTTCGCACTGGTCGTCGATCACGGCGTGCGCAAGGCCGCCGCCATCGAGGCGCGGATCGCCGCCTCATGGCTCGAGGCGCGCGGGATCGAGGCACGGCTGATCACTCTCGCCGGTGTTGGGGCCAGGGCCGAGGCGCTGCGCCGCGCTCGCCTCGACGCCCTGGCCGACGCGGCAGCCGGGGAGGGAGCCCTTCACCTTCTCCTCGCACACCATGCGTTGGACCAAGCGGAGACCGTGCTGCTCAGGCTCAGCCGAGGGTCCGGCCGGTCCGGGCTTGCGGCCATGGCGCCGGCGCGGGCGCTCGGCCCGGTTCGGCTCCTCAGGCCGCTGCTCGCCGAGCCTCCCGGCGCGTTGCGCGCCTTCCTGCGCGGGCTGGGCCAGCCGTGGATCGAGGACCCTTCGAATACGGGGCCGGCGACCCGGGCGCGTTTGCGCGCCGCTCTCCGCGATGGGGATGGCGAGGGGGTGGCGACGAGAGCCGCCCTCGCGATCGGCTCTGCGGCGGCACGCCGTCGGACGGAGGCCGAGCGGGCTCTCGCCGAGGCGCTTGCCGAGGCAGTGACGGTTTCCCCGCTCGGCTTTGCGCGTCTCGATGGCGCCCGGTTCGCCTCCTGGGACGCGGCGCTCCGGCGCGAGGCGATCGCCGCTTTGTTGCGCTGCATCGGGGGGCACCAACATCCGGTGCGCGGCGAGCGAATCGCCCCACTTCTTTCCCGTATGGCCCAGGGGGGAGGGGGGACTGCTGCCGGCTGTATCGTTGCCAAGCGGGGGGAGGCGTGGCTGATCGCGCGCGAACCTGCCGCAGTCGCTCATCCTGTGCGTGTCGTGGGGCCGTGCCCCATCCGGTGGGACGGGCGCTGGCGCGTCATCGCGGCACCAGGCGATACCATCGCAGCCCTCGGCGCGGCCGGGGCGGCGACGATCTGCCGGTCGACGGCGGCGGGGCGCGGCATTCCCCACCTCGCTCTTGCCACTCTCCCTGCCATCAGCCGGCACGGCGTGCTGGTTGCCGTGCCGCCAATCTTATATGATGGCGGTGTTGGGCATCCGGTCCCGGAGGCGCGGTTTCGCCCTCCAGTGCCGCTGATCGAGCCATGGGCGGAGGGCGCCGGCCAGGGGCCATTGGAAGGGCGGTAAAGAGACCCATGTTGAGGATGCCGGCGGGTGGCGCCGGCCCAGATCGAGGATGATCGCCGCGTGAGCAACTTCGGACGGAACTTGGCCCTTTGGGTCATCATCGCGCTCCTCCTTGTGGCGCTGTTCAACCTCTTTCAGCCGTCCTCGCCGCGCCATTACGCGAGCCAGCTCGCCTACTCCGACTTCCTCAACGAGGTCGGCAACGGCCAGGTACGGGATGTGACCATCCAGGGCCGCGTCATTACGGGTCAGCTCCTCGATGGGCGGCTGTTCACGACCTACCTCCCGCCCGATGCCGGCACGGTCACGATCCAGCGCTTGACCGAGCGCGGCGTGCGCGTGGTCGCGCGGCCGGAGGAGAGCGAGGTCAACCCGATCTTCCACTACCTGCTCTCCTGGTTCCCGATGCTGCTGCTGATCGGCGTCTGGATCTTTTTCATGCGCCAGATGCAGTCGGGCGGCGGGCGCGCGATGGGGTTCGGCAAGTCGCGCGCCAAGCTGCTGACCGAGAAGCAGGGCCGCGTGACCTTCGACGACGTCGCCGGCATCGATGAGGCCAAGGCGGAACTGCAGGAGATCGTCGACTTCCTGCGCGATCCGCAGAAGTTCCAGCGACTGGGCGGACGGATTCCGAAGGGTGTGCTTCTGGTCGGTCCCCCTGGCACCGGCAAGACGCTGCTCGCCCGCTCGATCGCCGGAGAGGCGAACGTTCCCTTCTTCACCATCTCGGGATCGGATTTCGTCGAGATGTTCGTCGGCGTCGGTGCGTCGCGCGTGCGCGACATGTTCGAGCAGGGCAAGAAGAACGCGCCCTGCATCATCTTCATCGACGAGATCGACGCGGTGGGGCGCCATCGCGGCGCGGGCCTCGGTGGCGGCAACGACGAGCGCGAGCAGACCCTGAACCAGCTTCTGGTCGAGATGGACGGGTTCGAATCGAACGAGGGCGTGATCCTGATCGCCGCCACGAACCGGCCTGACGTGCTCGACCCCGCGCTCCTTCGCCCCGGCCGGTTCGACCGGCAGGTCGTCGTGCCGAACCCGGACGTGAACGGGCGGGAGAAGATCCTCCGCGTGCACATGCGGAAGGTTCCGCTCGCGGCCGATGTCGATCCCAAGGTATTGGCGCGCGGCACGCCCGGCTTCTCGGGAGCCGATCTCGCCAACCTTGTGAACGAGGCTGCCCTGCTCGCCGCGCGCCTCGGCAAGCGCGTGGTCGGTATGGCCGAGTTCGAGGCCGCGAAGGACAAGGTCCTGATGGGGGTCGAGCGCAAGTCCCTCGTGATGAGCGAGGAGGAGAAGCGTATGACGGCCTACCACGAGGCCGGCCATGCGCTGGTGGCGATGTCGCTTCCCGAATGCGACCCGGTGCACAAGGCGACCATCATCCCACGCGGCCGCGCGCTGGGCCTGGTCATGTCGCTTCCCGAGGGCGACCGCTACTCGAAGCACAAGTCAAAGCTCCTCCAGGAACTCGCCATGGCGATGGGCGGTCGCGCGGCGGAGGAAATCGTGTTCGGCCCCGACCGCGTCTCCAACGGTGCTGCCGGCGACATCAAGATGGCGACCGAGCAGGTCCGCCGGATGGTCACCGAGTGGGGGATGAGCGAGAAGCTCGGCATGGTGGCCTATGCTGACAACACCCAGGAGGTGTTCCTCGGCCACGCCATCACGCAGACGAAAAACGTCTCGGAGGCGACCGCGCAGGAGATCGATCGCGAGATCCGCCGCATCATCGACGAGGCCTACGCGACAGCGAAGCGCATCCTCACCGAACGCCGCGCCGACCTCGATCGGCTTGCCCAGGGGCTGCTCGAGTACGAAACCCTGTCTGGGGAGGAGATCAAGGCCCTGCTTGCCGGGGAGCCGATCGTCCGCAAGCAGGCGGAAGAGCAGCCGCAGTCTGACCAGCGCCGTTCCTCGGTGCCGACCTCGGGGCGGGTACCGAAGGCGGGTTCGGCGCCGGCCGGCGGATTCGGGCCGCAGCCGCAGCCGAACGTCTGAGGTGTCGCGGCCCGCGGGGGGGTTCCCTCGGCCTCTGCGAACGAGGCAGCACCCCACGCGCAGACGCGGGCCTCAAGCAGCGCTTGCTTCTCCGGCCGATCAGGGGGCAGCATCCCCCGCCGCTCATAGGCGGGCCCCTGAAGAGAAGGCTTGGCGATCACCCTTCCGGCGAGGATAAAGCGACCGTCAAGGATCGCCGCCTAGTCTCGTTCTGATGGGCGGTGGGAGCGTGCTGTGGTCTCGCCGCGGCTGCCCCCGCCACAAGCATGGAGCTTTTGGTGATGTCCTCGGACGATCGCCGTCTGTTCGGAACCGACGGGGTGCGCGGGCGCGCTAACGCCCCGCCGATGCGCGCGGAAATCGCGCTTCGCCTGGGCCAAGCGGCCGGAGCGCTGTTCCGGCGCGGCGCGACGGGGCATCGGCCTCGGGTCGTCATCGGCAAGGATACGCGCCTCTCCGGCTATATGATCGAGAGTGCCCTGGCCGCCGGGTTCATCTCGGTCGGGATGGACGTGAACTTCGTGGGTCCCCTGCCCACGCCGGCGATCGCCTGGCTCACGCGCTCGATGCGGGCCGACCTTGGCGTGATGATCTCGGCTTCGCACAACCCGTTCGAGGACAACGGCATCAAGCTGTTCGGCCCCGATGGCTGGAAGCTGTCGGACGCGATGGAGGCCGAGATCGAGCGCCTGATGGAGGACGAAAACCTCGAGCAGAGGCTCGCCGCGCCGGCCGAATTCGGCCGCGCCGTGCGGCTCGAGGACGCGCGCGGGCGCTACATCGAGGCGGCCAAATCGGCTTTTCCGCGCCATTTGCGGCTGGATGGGCTTCGTATCGTCATCGACTGTGCCAACGGTGCGGCGTATCGCGTCGCTCCCCTCGTGCTCGCCGAACTCGGCGCGGAGATCATCCCGCTCGGCGTGTCGCCGGACGGCGTCAACATCAACCGCGGCTGCGGCTCGACCGTGCCGGAGCATATGAGGAGCGAGGTGGTGGCCAACGGTGCCGATCTCGGGCTGGCGCTCGATGGGGATGCCGACCGGCTGATCCTCGCCGACGAGACGGGCCGTGTTGTCGACGGCGACCAGATCCTCGCCCTCATCGCCGATGCGTGGTCGCGTTCGGGTCGTCTTGCCGGCGGCGGGGTGGCGGCCACGGTGATGAGCAACATGGGGCTCGAGCGTTTCCTTGCCGAGCGAGGGCTCGCGCTCGAGCGCACGGCGGTGGGCGATCGTTACGTCGCCGAGCGGATGCGCGAGAAGGGCATGAACGTCGGCGGCGAACAGTCCGGCCACATGATCTTGACCGACTACGCGACGACGGGAGATGGACTGATCGCTGCCCTGCAGGTGCTCGCCGTGATTGTCGAGACCGGACGGCCGGCTTCCGAGGTGTGCCGGCAGTTCGAGCCCCTGCCGCAACGGTTGCGCAACGTCCGCCACGATGGGCGGCTCGACTTGTCCCACCCCCGCATCACCCGCGCAATCGCCGAGGCCGAGGCGCGGCTTGCCGGGCGGGGGCGTCTCCTGATCCGCCGGTCCGGGACCGAACCGGTGGTGCGCGTCATGGCGGAGGCGGTCGAGGAGGGCCTTGTCTGCGAGGTTGTGGATAACGTGGCGGAGGCGATCCGCTCGGTCGTTGTCGAGGTGATGGCGTGATGAAGGGCCGGGTGCTGATCGTCGCCGGGTCCGATTCCGGGGGCGGGGCAGGGATCCAGGCCGACATCAAGGCCGTCACCTGCCTCGGCGCTTTTGCGATGACCGCGGTCACCGCTCTCACCGCGCAGAACACGCAGGGGGTTGCCAATGTGCTCCCCGTTCCGCCCGGCTTCATCCGCGAACAAATCGACGTCGTCGTCTCCGACCTCGGCGTCGACTCAGTGAAGACCGGCATGCTGCACGACGTGCCGGTGATCGAGGCGGTGGCGGAGGAGATCGCCGCCCTCGAGCCCCCCGTGCCGGTGGTGGTCGATCCCGTCATGGTGGCGAAGGGCGGGCATCGGCTGCTTGAGGAGAACGCCGTGTCCGCACTGATGCGGTTGATGATCCCGCGCGCGACGGTGATCACCCCCAATGTTCCGGAGGCGGAAGTGCTTGCGGGTTCCGCCATCCTCTCCCTCGACGACATGAAGCGGGTGGCCGAGCGTCTCCTCTCCCTCGGCTGTGGGGCGGTGCTGATGAAGGGCGGGCACCTGCCGGGCGAGCAGGTGACCGATCTGTTCGTCACTGCGGATGGCATGGAAGCCTTCTCGGGCCCACGCATCGCCACCCGTCACACGCACGGCACAGGCTGCACGCTCGCTTCCGCCATCGCCGCCGGTCTTGCGCAAGGGATGGGCCTGCGGGACGCGGTGATCCGCGCGCGCCACTACGTCGCGGCGGCCCTCGCCTCGGCCCCCGGCTATGGCCAGGGGCATGGGCCGCTCGATCACGCGGTGACGGTGGATCCTGAACGGCTGGCGGCGCTGTCCCGGACCTAGAGGCGGGTTCCGCACCCGCGCAAACCGTACGGATGATTTCGAGAGAGCATCGTCGCGCCCACGGCTCAGTCCGGCCGGGTGCGATCTGCTCTAGGCCGCGCGCTGCCGCACCGCTGCGAGCCCAGCGAGCGTCGCCGCCAAGAGGGCGAGCGCGCCGGGCGCCGGCACCGCTTCGAGGCGGGTGCGCTCGATGAACATGTTGTCGGCCCAGAGGGTCAGGTTTGTCGCCTGGATGAGGCCGGCTGGGCCCGAGGCGTAGGGCGGCGTGGTCACAGCCCTACTGCGCTTCGGCAGGACAACGATCTGCATCGTCACGAGGGAGTCGCTCTCCAGCAGGAACACCTCCTGGAAGGTCTCGAACTGTCGCGACTTTCCGACCTCGGACAGGCCCATGCCCTCGATGAGGAAATCGTTGGGGTCGAACCGCCCGGGCGAGAGGTCGATCGAGGCGAGCAGGCTGCCGCTGGCGCCGATGGGCACGCCGCTTCCGAAGGTGATCCCGCCCGCGTGGATGCGCAGGAACGCTTCGGTCTCGATGTCGCCGCCCGCAACGGCAACGATGTGCTCATCGCGAAATCGCCGCCGAAGCGATACGCACCCGCCTGCAGCCCGACCGTCTGGTACATCGCCACCGGGGTCGGCAGGGCGCCGGGTGGCAGGGAGCTGTTCACGGTTGCGACCCGGTTCCCCTTGCCGATGCAGCCGAAGCCGAAGGCGGGCGGGCAGGCAGACCCTTCGATGCCGCCCGATTGGTTTTGGGCCGACACGGCCCAGTGCGGAAAGCCGATGACTTGGTCGAAGCTCGGCGTCCCCGACGGTGCCGGAGACGGGAATCCCGACGTGCCGCGTTCGGTGAGGATGGGTGTTTCCTGACTACCGTTCAGCGGGATCTTCGCCCGTGCCGGCATCGGCGCGAGAAGCCATGCAAGGCCCAAGGCAAGCGCGCGGCAGGTCGAACGCTCGGTACGCCTCCCTCTCAGTGCCGACCACTCCTCGCGCGGCTCGCAGCGCCGGCACCAAGCCATCGTGTCGGTCGTCCTGCAAGACGTTCACCAAGCGGACAGAATGATTTCTGTTGCCCCGCCTTCCCCTGCATGTCGTCGATGCCTGCGCCGACCGGCCCTCCGCCGGCAACCCGGCCGCGGTCGTGCCGCCTCGGCGCGGGCGGTGGGCAGCGCCGAAGGGGCGAGCAACGTCAATCGGGCCGCGCGAATGCGCAATCGGGATGACTTGGCCCGGCGTCATCGACCCGCCACTCGGCCGCGGCAAGCGAATGAGCGGTTGGCGACAGGTCCATGCGCCCGTGGCCGCGTGCGCGGCCTTCTGCCAAGCCAGGCTGAACGGCTCATGCCCGCCGAGGATCGGCGCTACGCGCAAGGCAGCGGCGATCTCCATCGGGCCGCGCACTGCGTCGGCCGCGTCGAAGCGCGGGTTGGCCCTGGTACCCTCCAACATGTGCGGTTTCCCCGGGACGAGGACGGCCTGCGTGCAGGGCGACGTCCCTGAGCAGCCCGGGGACCGACACGCCTTCGGCGGCCTTGCACCTTTGCCGTTCGGAGCCGATCAGCAGGAACGCAGCGATCGGTACGGCTGTCACCCTCCGGGCAAGGCGGACGACGATGTCGGATCGCTGCTCGCGCGGTCTCTGTCGGGTGGCGAGCCGACGCAGCGCGTCGAGACGCTCGCTTTCGTCAGCGGGAAGGTTGCCGGCCGGCGTGAGGGGTCCAATAACCGGGCCCCGTGAACCGTCGAGTTAAACCGGCGCTGCCGCCTTGTCGCGACGCGGCGCTGAGGCTATAGGCCACACCGGGTCACGCCCCCCCACCGGGGCGCATCGCTTCTGCAAGGGAGCATGTTGTGCTGCATGCCGCCACGCCGCCCGCGCGGCCTTCCCTCCGTCCCGCCAACCCGCGCTTCTCCTCCGGGCCGACCGCGAAGCGGCCCGGCTGGTCGCTCGCCGCGCTCGAGGGCGCGCTCCTCGGCCGGTCGCACCGGGCGAAGGAGGCAAAGGCGCGGCTTGCCGAGGTGATCACGCGTTCGAAACGGATTCTCGGCCTGCCCGAGGACTGGCGCCTCGGCATCGTTCCAGCCTCCGACACGGGCGCGATTGAGATGGCGATGTGGACCCTGCTCGGCCCGCGTCCTGTGGACCTTGTCGCCTTCGAGTCGTTCGGCGTGGCTTGGGCGACGGATGTCGCGAAGCAGCTCAAGATCGAGCATCGGATCCTTTCGGCACCGTATGGGAAGCTCCCGGACCTCGCCGCTGTCGACTGGTCGCACGACGTCGTCTTCTGCTGGAACGGCACCACCTCCGGCGTGCGGATCCCGGACGGCGGATGGATCGCGCCCGACCGGGCGGGGCTTGCGATTTGCGATGCGACCTCGGCCGTGTTCGCGATGGAGCTTCCCTACGATCGGCTCGATGTCGTCACTTGGTCCTGGCAGAAGGTGCTGGGTGGGGAGGCTGCGCACGGCATGCTGGCGGTCTCGCCGCGCGCGGTCGAGCGTCTGCTTTCGCACAAGCCGAAATGGCCCTTGCCGAAGATCTTCCGGCTGGTTTCGGGCGGCACGCTGATCGAGGGGATTTTCAAGGGCGAGACGATCAACACGCCTTCGATGCTGTGCGTTGAGGATGCGCTGGATGGGCTTGCCTGGGCGGAGTCGATCGGTGGCCTGCCCGAGTTGATCCGTCGCTCGGAGGCCAATCTCGCCGCGGTTGCGCGCTGGATCGAAACCACGCGCAACTACGCCTTCCTTGCCGAGGATCCGCGCACGCGTTCCTCGACCTCGATCTGCCTCTCCATCGTCGCACCATGGTTTACGGCGCTTCCCGAGGAGAGGAAGGGCGAGGCGGCGAAGGCGATCGCCGCACTGCTCGAGTCCGAGGGGGTGGCGCTCGATGTCGGCGGCTACCGCGACGCCCCGCCGGGCTTGAGGCTGTGGGGCGGGGCGACGGTGGAGACCGCCGACATCGAGGCTGTTCTCCCATGGCTCGATTGGGCGGCGGAGACGGTCGCGCAGCGTTTCGTGACCGTTACCGCCGGGGCGTGACGCCGATGCCGAAGGTGTTGATCTCCGACAAGCTGTCGCCGGCCGCGGTCGAGGTCTTCCGTGCGCGGGGGATCGAGGTCGACGTCAAGACCGGCCTGTCGCCCGCGGAGCTGCGCGGGATCATTGCCGACTATGATGGGCTTGCCGTCCGGTCGTCGACCAAGGTGACGGCGGAGCTCCTCGCGGCGGCAAGGAATTTGAAGGTGGTGGGCCGGGCCGGGATCGGAGTCGACAACGTCGACGTCAAGGCCGCGACTGCGCGCGGCGTGGTGGTGATGAACACGCCGCACGGCAATGCCATCACCACCGCCGAGCATGCGATCGCCCTGATGTTCGCCCTGGCCCGCCAGATACCAGAGGCCTCCGCCTCCACCAAGGCAGGGAAATGGGAGAAGAACCGTTTCCTCGGCGTCGAACTCTACGGCAAGACGCTCGGCATCATCGGCTGCGGCAACATCGGCTCCATTGTCGCCGATCGTGCTCAGGGGCTGAAGATGAAGGTCATCGCGTACGACCCGTTCCTGTCGGAGGCGCGGGCGGTGGCACTCGGCGTGGAGAAGGTCGATCTGCATGACCTGTTCGCGAGGGCAGACTTCATCACCCTGCATGCGCCGCTGACGGAAGGCACGCGACACATCATCGACGCACACGCGATCGCTCAGATGAAGCGCGGCGTGCGCATCATCAACTGCGCACGCGGCGGGCTCATCGTGGAGAAGGATCTTTACGACGCGCTGGTGTCGGGCCAGGTGGCGGGTGCCGCACTCGACGTGTTCGAGAACGAGCCCGCGACCGACAGCCCCTTGTTCCGATTAGAAAACGTCGTCTGCACGCCGCATCTCGGTGCCTCGACCATGGAGGCGCAGGAGAATGTCGCGCTGCAGATCGCCGAGCAGATGAGCGACTTCCTGCTGACAGGGGCCGTGACCAACGCGATCAACATGCCTTCCGTCTCCGCAGAGGACGCGCCGCGGCTGAAGCCCTACATGGAACTTGCGCGTCTGCTCGGTGCCTTTGCCGGCCAGCTTTCGGTCGCACGCGACGGCGGATTCCGCTCGGTCGCGATCGAGTATGAGGGCCATGCTGCGACGCTGAACCACACCCCGCTCACTGCGGCCGCACTGGCCGGCCTGCTCGGACCGCTCATGGAGGGGGTGAACATGGTGAACGCGCCGGTGATGGCGCGGGAGCGCGGCATTGACCTCACCGAGACCGTGCATGACCGACCCTCGGAGTACCAGACGCTGATCCGCATCGCCGTGACCACGGACCGCGACACCCGCGCCGTCGCGGGCACGCTGATCGCGGGGTCCCGCCCGCGCCTCGTCGAGATCAAGGGGATCCCGGTCGAGGCCGACTTCGCGCGTCACATGCTTTATGTCACGAACGAGGACAAGCCAGGCTTCATCGGTCGCTTCGGCACCACGCTTGCCGAGGCCGGCGTGAACATCGCGACCATGCATCTCGGCCGCAACGCGCCCGGCGGCGATGCGATTTGCCTTGTTTCCGTCGACGAACCGGTGCCGCCGGGCGTGCTCGAGCGCGTGCGCGGATTGCCTCTGGTGAAGCAGGTGACGGCCCTCTCGTTCTAGGCGTCCGGACGGGCTCGGAGACCGTCCTCGCGGATGCGGGCCCAACAGTGACCCCGCGGCAACGCGCCGCGGCGAACGTCTCGAGGGGCGGCATGGCGGAGCGGGCGCCTCGCGGGCCGACGACGGCAATCGGGGCAATCAGCGCGAAGTCAGGCGTCGGGACGGGGCGTGCTCCACGATGCGGCGGGCTTCAGCAACCACGGCCTCGGCCGAGAGGACGTAGACATCGTCGGTAAGCGCGGTTCGCCCGAGGGGCCCGTCATGGCGGCCCCCCGCCGGCAGGCGGCGGATAGCAATGACCATGCCGGCGAGCCTGCCTGAGGTGTCGACCACCGGGCCACCGGAGAAGCCTGGGACGGCCCCCGGTAAGGTTGCGACGAAGCCGGGGCCAAGACCCGGGATGTCCACGCTGCGCCCGCTGGCCGCACCCGGGACGCGGCGCGGAACCGCAATCAGCGGATCGCGTGCAGGAACCGACCCCGAGGCGAGGAGACGTGTTCCCTCCGCAGGCGGACGAGACAGAGAGCCCCCGGCATCGTCCCATCGCCCGATCGGATGCGTGGCGACGATCGGGAGAAAGCCAAGCGGAACCTCGAGGACTGCGAGGTCGATCCGCGGGCTAGATCCGATCAGCCTGCCGGACACGGTGGGCCCTCCCGGTGGGCCGCGGCGAAGGGTAACAGACGAGCCGGGCGACACCCCCTCCACCACATGGGCAGCGGTAACAGCGAGGCCCGGAGCGATCTTGAAGGCAGACCCGACCAGCCGTGGCGTGATCACGGCGGCGTGGATCGGATCCCCCTCGGCCACCGCGACGGCGAGGCTGGCCGCCGGAGCTCGCGGCGCAGGGGCTGCGGTCGAGGGGGCCCAGACCTCAGCCGCCGGTGCCAAGCTCGCCGCCGCTGGGAAGGCTGCCATCGCGCAGGCGAGAAGCGGTGCAGCGAGACGCCGCAAGGCCAACGGCAGACGTTTGCCGAGCCACTGCAATACGGTCCCGCGACCGATCCCCCAAAAAACTGCCACTTCCCTTCCCTCCGGCCGGCGACCGCTGGCCCTCGACAGCCGCTCGATAGCGGTGGGCGGGTAAACCGACCGTAAATCCCGGAACGGCGCGACCGCGTGGCGTGCCGCACGGCGAGGCCCCAGCACGTCGTGCCGTCCCGCCGGTCGCTTGCTTCATTCCCCGTTGCCTCCGGCAGGCGACTGGCCCATGAAGGGCGGGCAGGGTCCTCGGAGGGCCGATGTCGAAGTCAGGGAGGAGCGCAACATGACCCTCGGTCGTCGCACACTGTTCGCCGCCGCCGCCGGCGCGCTCGCTGCCGCGCGGCTGGCCAACGCCCAGGCGGGCAACGAGCTTCGGATCAGCCACCAGTGGCGACAGCACACGGATGCGCGTGACCGCGGTGCGCGGCTGTTCGTCGAGGAAGTGCGCAAGCGCGCCCCCGAACTGCGTTTCCGGATCTACCCCAATCGATCGCTGATCTCGAACCCGGTGGCGCAGTTCGACGCCATGCTCTCGGGCTCGCTCGAGATGGCGGTGTTCCCCATCACCTACGGCGTGGGCAAGGTTCCCGAGTTCTCCATCGGGATCATGCCCGGAACGATCCGCAGCGTTGACCAGGCGATGCGGCTGAAGGGCAGCGCGTTCCACCGTCGCTTCCAGGAGATCGCCATGGAGGGGGGCATCCGCCTCGTCACCTGGTGGTGGACCCCCGGCGGCTTCGCCTCGCGCGATCGCGCAATCGGCGGACCGGAGACGGTCGCCGGCCTGCGCATGCGCGCCGCCGACCCGACCTTCGAGCTGATGCTGAAGGAAGCTGGCGCGTCGGTGGTCTCCATGCCCTCGACCGAAATCTATCCCGCCCTGCAGTCCGGCGTGCTGAACGCGACGCTGACCTCGGCCGAGACCTTCGTCTCAATGAGGCTCTACGAGCAGACACGTCATGCCACCATCGGGGGGCCGAACACGCTGTGGATGCTGTACCAGCCGCTTGTCATGGCAACGCCGGTGTGGAACCGTCTGACCGCTGACCAGCAGCGGGCGATCGACGAGGCGGCGCATGTTGCCGACGAGTGGTTTGCGCGCGAGCAGAATGACGCCGCCGACAAGGCGGTCGAGGCGTTTGCCCGCGCGGGCAACCAAGTACGCGGCCTGACCGACGCCGAGTATGCTGCCTGGGTGGCGCTCGCCCGCCGCACCGCTTGGGAGGAGTTCGCCCGTTCGACCCGGCACGGCCGCGAACTGCTCGACCTGCTGACACGCGCGCTGGCCTGAGGAGGCGCGGCCCGGACGGCTGCTTCGAGCGGCACCGTAACGGCTCGGAGCGGGAGGAATGGCGCTCGCGCCAGGGCCCATCGACGAGGGAACGCGCGCAGCTCCGCTGTGGGTGCGCGCGATCGACGGACTGGGTCTCGTCTGCGCCGTCGCCGCCGCCGTGTTGCTGACGGCGGCGGTGCTCGTTGTCACCTTCATGGTCGTGCACCGCTCGCTCGGCGCCTCGGCCTTCTGGGAGATCGAGCTCGCCGTCTACCTCATGGTTGCTGCGATCTTCCTCGCCTCGCCCTACACGCTGCGCACGAAGGGGCACGTCAATGTCGACCTGCTTGACGTGCTCCTCGGCGGGCAGGCGAGGCGGGCCGTGGCCTACGGGACGGCGGCGGTGGGCTGCTTCGTCTGCCTCTATCTCGCGTGGCATGGCTGGAAGCTGTTCCATGAGGCCTGGGTCACGCGGCGAGACGTCCGAGAGCATGTGGAAGCCCGTGCGGTGGCCGCTCTATCTCGCCATGCCCGTGGGTCTCGCGCTGACCGCGCTGCAGTATGCAGCCGAGGTGTGGAAGATCGGCGCACGAGGAGGATCGTGACCGAACTCGAGATCGGCGGGCTGATCCTCGTCGTCACCCTCGCGGTGCTGTTCTCCGGCCTTCCCATCGCCTGGGGCCTCGCCCTCGTCGCCGTTGGCTTTCTCGCCGCCTTCGGTTCGGCAGGCGCGCTCAACACGCTCGCCATCACGATGATGAGCGAGCTTTCGTCCTTCGCCCTCCTCACCATCCCGCTCTTCGTCCTGCTTGGCGCGGCGGTCGGCGTGAGCCGGGCAGGGGCGGACATTTTCGAGAGCTTGCACCGCTGGCTCGCGCGGGTTCCGGGCGGGCTCGTCATTGCCAACATCTATGCCTGCGGGCTCTTCTCCGCGATCTGCGGGTCCTCTCCTGCGACCGCAGCGGCGATCGGCAAGATCGGCGTGCCGGAGATGATGAAGCGCGGCGTGAAGCCGCGGCTCGCCACGGGGGCAATCTGTGCGGGCGGCACCTTGGGGATCCTGATCCCTCCCTCGGTCACGCTCATTCTGTACGGCATCGCGACGGAGACCTCGATCGGCCGGCTCTTCCTTGCCGGTGTCATCCCAGGCGTGCTGCTCACGACGATCTTCGCCCTCTACGCCTGGGCGGCCTCGATCCGCGACATCCGCCGCAACCCGCAGCCAATCGAGACCTACACGATGGCGCAGAAGATGGAGGGGCTCGCCCGCGTCGCGCCCTTCCTCGCCATCATCGCGGCGGTCGCTGTGTTCATGTACGGCGGGTTTGCCACCCCCTCCGAGGTCGCGGCCATCGCCGCCTTTCTCGCGCTGATGCTGGTGATCGTCATCTATCGCACCTGGCGCGTGAGCGAGCTCTGGGCGATCTATCGCGACACGGTGCGTGAGAGCACGATGATCATGATGATCATCGGCTCGGCCGCCCTGTTCGGCTACATGATGAGCTACCTTTACGTCACTCAAACGGTCGCCGATGCGCTGGTTTCGCTGTCGCTCAACCGGTGGGTGCTGATGGCGATCATTCAGGCCCTGCTCCTGCTCGCCGGCTGTTTCCTGCCGCCCGTGGCCATCATCCTGATGCTCATGCCGATCCTGCAGCCGGTTCTGGAGGCGAATGACTTCGACCTGGTCTGGTTCGGGATCCTGCTCACCATCAATCTGGAGATCGGCCTGATCACGCCGCCTGTCGGGCTCAACCTCTACGTGCTGCGCGGGGTTGCGCCGCAGGTTCCGCTGTCCGAGATCCTGTGGGGAAGCCTGCCCTTTCGTCATGCTGATGCTCGGTTTCATGGTGCTGCTCTGCATCTTCCCCGGAATCGCGACCTGGCTGCCGACTGCGCTGATGGGACGGGGATTCTGAACGACGGCCGGGCGCACCGCGCGTGGGTCCTGCTCGCGCCCTCGCTCGCCAGAGCTTGCGCGCTCCTTGCCGCCTTCGCCGTCATGATCGTTGCCGGAACGAACCGCAAGGGGGCGGATTTCTTCCTAGGCCACGTCGGGCTTGTCGCAATTCCAGTGGCGATCGTTGCCGAGACGGTGCGTGCGATCCTCGTGCGGCGTCGGGGACGACACCTGCTGTCGCTCGCCCTCTTTGCCGTGTTTCGTCTTTCGGCACTGGTCGCGCTGGCCTTGGCCTAGCTCGCGGCGCATCTGGGGGTGATTGCTGATGCGCCGCAGCTGGCTGCCGCTGCACAGCGGGCCGAGCGCCCTTTGTTTCTCCTGATCCTGGCGACGGGGGTCGATGCCGCGAGCTCAGGCTTCTTCAGCGTCCGACCAGCCCCGGCAGGTGGCCAGGGCGACCGAACAGGTTGCCCTGGCCGTGTGTGGCGCCGAGCTCCCGCACGAGCCGCGCCTCCTCTTCGCTTTCGATCCGTTCGGCGATCACTGCCGCTCCCGTCCGCCGGCAGAGCTCGATGGTCTGCGCAAGCACGTCGCGTTCGCGGTCGGAGGTAACGGCTGATCGGACGAGCGCGCCGTCGATTTTCACGAAGTCGAACCGCACGGTACGCAGCCAGCGCAGGCTTGCCGCTGCCGAGCCGACATCGTCGAGCACGATCCGAAAACCGCGCGCGCGCAAGGCATCCACCCCGACGCGCAGGGTGTCAGCATCGGGAATCTCGGCTGGTTCGGCGATCTCGAACATCAGTCGCTCATGCAGTTCCGGTACCGCGTCGAGAGTGGCCTCGAGCGAGGAGCGGAAGGAGGGCTCGCCGAGGGAAAGGGCGGAGACGTTGACCGCGACCAGAGAGGAGCGCGCCGCCGAAACGCTGTCGCGCGCGAAGGCCGCAACGGCAAGGTCGAGTTCCGCAGAAAGCCCGGCCGCCTCCACCAGCGTGACGAAGGTCTGAGCCGTCTCGGCCGGGGCATCGCCCACAGCGGCAGGGCGGATCAGCGCCTCAAAGTGATGGGTCTGTCGGGTCGCAGAGCTCGACGACGGGCTGGAAGAGGAGGCGGAAGCCGCGGCGGCGGATGCGCGTGCGCAGCCCCTCGGCCCGATCGGACAAGGCGCGGAGGAAACCTTCGAGGCCCCTGCCGAAGCCCGGAGGAGTCGAGGGCGCGCCTTCCGCCGGCGGCGAAGGCGTCGAGCGCGAGCCGCAACGCCCGGACCTGCTGGGCGGTGGAAAAGCCCGGTGCGGCGAGCACGAGGTCGGAGCCGCGCACGCGCGGAGCGGCGGCGGCGGGTGCGCGCGCCCGCACCACATCTTCGACCGCGCGGGCCATCGCGGCCGTGTCTGTCCCGCCCGAGTGCAGAAGCGCCCATCGGCCCGCACCAAACTCCGCCGCTGCCCCTCCCGGCACCTGATCGCCGAGGGTGCGATTGATCGAGTTCGAGCAGAGCCTCGCGCGCTTCCCGACCCAGCATGGCGGTCGCCTCTATCAGCCCCTCGACCTCGAACAGCGCGATTTGCGGCGCTTCGCGACCGTTGGCACGAAGCCGCGCTTCGGCCATCCGCAAGAAGCTGCCCTCGGCTTCCCCACCTGCGCTGCGCTGGGGTGCCACCGGCACTGGCCCGAACACGAGACAGGAGCGCCCGGTGCCGTCATCGAGCGCGAGGCCGGCGCAGGTCGCCGGCGAACGGGTGGCATCGGCGAGGCGCAGAACGATCGGTCTGAGGCGTCCGCGCGTGGCGAGGGCGGAGAGCCCTGCCTCTAGGGCGAGATGGTCTTCCGCGGTGACGAAGCGGGCGATGGGCTGCCCAACCGCTTCCTCCGCCGCGCAACGGAAGCGGGACGGGAAGGCCCCGGCGGCGAACGTGATCAGCCCCGCGGCATCGACCTCAACCAGCAGGTCGGCTGCGGCGAAGGCGAAGGCCGCAAGCCGCTCGCGCCCCATCATGTTGGCCCGAGCCTTGTCCACGTCCTGCGCCGCTGTGTCCGCGCCGTGTGCCTGGTCGAGTCTCATCGCGCCCTCGGACGTGATCCTGATGGCAGCGCCTGAAGGAAGCCTTAACCCGCTGCGTCAGGATTGGCTGCAGTTGCGTCGCGGCGAGTGCGGCGGCAACTCTTGGGTGACGAGTACACCCGAATGGAGGGGGGTCGATGGACGCCAACCGTTTGCTCGGCGCCCTGCTGGGTGGTGTCCTTACGCCGCCGCGCCGGCGGAGCACGCGCCGACGAGGCCCAGCGCCGCTGATTGACGTGCGCATCGGGGGCTCACGGCGGGCGGCCTCTGCTCTGGCTGCGCTCGCCGGGCTCGCTGTGGAGGCGTTGGCCAAGGCGGGACAGCGGGCGCCGACCGGACCGGGGCCGTTACACCGCCCTGCGCCGCCACCCCCTGCTTCCCGTTCGTCTGCTCCGCCTCCCGTCGCGCCAACGCCGCCGCGCCCGAACCCCTGGAGTTCCGGCTCGCCGCCCCCGCCGCCCTCCGAGCCCGTTGGCGCGGAGGACCGCGAGGCACTGCTTGCGATCCGCGCCATGATTTCCGCCGCCCGCGCTGACGGCGTGCTGGAGCCGGCCGAGCGTTCCGCCATCGCGACCCAGCTCGACCAGGCCGACCTCGAGCCAGAGGCACGCGATCTGGTGCTGCGGGAGTTCGCCAACCCAGCTCCTGTGGAGGCCATCGCGCGCGAGATCGGGGATCCGGTGCTGGCCGCCCAGATCTATGCCGCTTGCGTGCTCGCGGTCGGCGAGATAACGCCGGCGGAACGAGCCTGGCTCGACCGCTTTTCCGCCTTGACGGGCCTGTCGGCCGCGACGCGACAGGCGATCGAGGAGCGCCTCGCCGCCGGTTGAGCGGCGAGATACATGAGTTCGCATGCGAACCACACTGGGAGGAGGCGATGCTGCACGAGCTTGCGCCGGATGAGGCGGCACTGCGTGCGCGCGCCCGCGCCCTCGCCCAGGCGAGGATCGCACCGCGCGCAGCGGTCGTCGACGCGACGGAAGCCTACCCTTGGGAGCACGTTGCCGACCTCAAGGCCGCCGGCTTCCTCGGCATGACCGTTCCGACCGAGTGGGGCGGCGGGGGCGCCTCCTGTTTCGACGCGGTCCTGGTCATCGAGGAGATGGCCGCAGCCTGTGCCTCCGCCGGTCGGATCGTGGTCGAGGCCAATATGGGTGCGATCGGCGCGATCATGGCCTATGGCACGGCAGCGCAGAAACGACTGGCGGCCGACCTGGTGGTCAAGGAAGGCGACAAGCCAGCGATTTGCATCACTGAACCGGGGGCCGGTTCGGCAGCAACCGAAATGACCAGCCGCGCCGTGCGCGACGGTGACCGCTGGATCCTGAACGGCCGCAAGCACTGGATCACCGGCGGCGGTGTGTCCCGCTTGCACCTGATCTTCGCCCGCGCCATCGAGAACGGGGCCGAGCAGGGCATCGGCGGCTTCATCGTGGTCCGTTCGGGCGAGGGAGATCCGCCGGGCCTCGTCGTCGGCGAACGGCAGTACGCGATGGGCGTGCGCGGGATCCCGGAGACCGTGCTGGAGTTTCGTGACCTCGTGGTTCCCGACACGATGGTGCTCCGGCCTCCGGGCGGCTTCCGTCGGGGCTTTGCCGCGTTGATGGACGCCTACAACGCGCAGCGCGTGGGCGCGGCGACCGTCGCGCTCGGCATCGCTCGCGCTGCCTTCGAGGGTGCAGTCGCCTACGCCAAGCGGCGCGAGCAATTCGGCCGGCCGATCGCCGAGTTCCAGGGCCTGCAGTGGCTTCTCGCCGACATGGCGGTGGCGATCGAGGCGGCGCGCCTGATGATTTGGCGCGCCGCGCGTTCGGCCGGCCGGGCCGGATTTCCCGACCCGGTGCTGGCTGCCCAGGCGAAGATCCTTGCTGCCGAGACGGCGGTGAAGGTGACCAACGATGCGCTGCAGGTCTGGGGCGCGGCCGGCTACGCCCGCGCCAATCCGATGGAGCGACACGTCCGCGATGCCCGGATGTTCACCATCGCAGGCGGCACGGCGCAGATCCTGCGCAACCTCGTCGCCGGACACGTGCTGGGGATGCGTCTGCCGCAGACCCGCGACGGTTGGCTGAAGGTGGCGCAGTCCGACCGCGCCGCGGAGTGACCCGCCGCACGCAGCGGGGTTTCAACCCTCCTTCACCATTTCGGCGGTAGACAAGGGACGGATGATTTTACGCAACCTGAGGCTGCTGTCGGCCGGCACCGCGCTGTTCCTGGTCGAGCTCGCTCTGCTTGCCGTCGCCTGGCCGCTTGCGGCGGGGGTTGCGCTCAGCCCGCTGCCGCCCGAGCGTCGGGCTGGCCTGGTGCCGCTTGCCCTGTTCGCCGCCCTCTACCTCCTGTTCGCCTATGCCACCGGGCTCTATCGGAGGGAGGCGTTGTTGGAGACCCGCCGGTCGCTCGGGCGGGTGCCGATCGCCGCCGGCCTCGGCTCCATGGTTGCTGCGGCCCCGGCCGCCTTCCTGCCGCCCCCGTTCGCCGCCGAAGGCTCGGCAACCCTGTTCGCTGTCGCATTGATCGTGTTCTCGCTGGCCGGGTGGGCAGCGCGGGTGCTGATGTTCGCTCTGATCGACCGCGGCGCCTTCCGCCGCCGCATCCTGGTCATCGGCGCTGGCGAGAAGGCGTGGGAGCTCGCCTTCCTGATGCGGCGCGAGGGCAGGGCTGTCGGCATGGAGATCACCTTCGTCCACCACCCTGCACTCGGCCGGATCGACCCCCGCCTCGCCAACGACCCCGAGGCGCGCATCGTCACCACCGAGGACGGGTTCGTCGGCATCGCCCGCGAGATCGACGCCGACCAGGTGGTGGTGGCCCCGGACGAGCGGCGGGGGATGCCGATGGCGGCCCTGCTCGCCTGCCGAACCGGCGGCTTCCCGGTGTACGAGTTCCAACGCTTTCTGGAGAAGGAGATCGGCCGCGTCGACATGAAGCGGCTCGACTATTCCTGGCTCCTGTACGCGGACGGCTTCACCTTCACCGCTGTCGACCTCTTCCTCAAGCGCGCGCTCGACATCGCGGTCAGCACCATCTTGCTGTTTCTCACTTTGCCCATGCTCGTCGGCGCCGGGCTCGCGATCAAACTGGAGGATGGTGGCCCCATCCTCTACCGCCAGGCGCGGGTGACCAAGGGCGGGCGCGTGTTCAAGATCCTGAAGCTGCGCACCATGTACCAGGATGCCGAGCGGTCGGGCGCGATGTGGGCACAGAAGGGTGACCCGCGGGTCACCCGTATCGGGCGCTTCCTGCGCCGGATGCGGATCGACGAACTGCCACAGCTGATCAACGTGCTCAAGGGCGACATGTCCTTTGTCGGTCCCAGGCCGGAACGGCCGGAGTTCGTGCGGGAACTGGCCGAACAGCTCCCGCTCTACAACGAGCGGCACCTCGTTCGCGCCGGGCTGACGGGCTGGGCGCAAATCAATTACCCGTACGGAGCCTCGCTTGACGACGCGCGCTCGAAGCTCTCCTACGATCTCTTCTACGTGAAGAACTTCTCCGTGCTGTTCGACGTGCTGATCATCATCCAGACGTTGCGCGTCGTGCTCTGGCCGGGAGGCGGGGTGCGCTGAGCGGCAGGCGAACGCGCCGCCAGCCCTCCGTTAACCACTCGCCAATCTCCCTTTGCCACAAGCGAGCGCGGAGAGGGCGCGATGTTCGGCGCGAAGGCGTCCGTCAGATCGTGGTTCGGACGGGGGGAGGCGCGGCAGCGCCCCAATGAGGTCACGTCCGCGGCTGAGGCTTTGCCTCACCCCAAACCCATGCCGTGCACGGCTGGCGAGGAGAGGCCGGCGCGCCTCGGCCTCGTCGTACAAGCCGAGGCGGAGGCGACAGCACGCTGGCCGGCGACGAAACTCCGCGTGCTCGCTGCCCTGTGGGGCGAGGGCTTTCTGGGTCCGGGCGGGCCAGCGGAGGTGCTGGCCCTGGCCAAGCCGCTCGGCCTCAACGGAACCCATTCCGTTCTTCAGCTCGGGGCCGGCCTCGGCGGGGCAGCGCGCGCGCTTGCCGCCGCATGGGGCTGTTACGTCACTGGCTACGAGTGCGACGGTGAGCTCGCCGACCTCGGCGCCGCCCTCTCGGCCAAACACAAGGTCGACCGGAAGGCTGAAGTGCGTCCCCTCGACCCCTCCGCCCCCGCCATCCGCCGCACCTTTTTCCACCATGCGCTGGCGCTCGAGGCGCTGTGGCGGCATGCCGACAAGACGACGCTTCTCGCCGCTGTCGTCGAGGGGGTGAAACCCTCTGGCCAGCTCGTGCTGACCGATCTCGTGCTCGGCGAGGTGACGCCACCGGCGGGCAGGGCCTTCTCTGCCTGGGCGGGCTGCGAGGGGGCGGAGCCGCATCTCGCCGGCGAACGGGCGATGACGGCGCTGATGACGCGGCAGGGCCTCGAAGTCCGCATTGTCGAGGACATCACGAAGCGACACATGGCGCAAACCCTCGCTGCTTGGCGCGCTTTCGTGCAGGATCTTGCCCGCGACCGACCCGCGCCGGCCTTTGCCGCCCGCGTCGTAGAGGAGGCCGAGCGCTGCATGCGGCGGCTCGACCTGATGCGTCGCGGTCGTCTACGACTTCTGCGCTGGCACGCCATCCGGCGCTGAACTGCCGCGTTCCGGCACGACGGCCAAGGGTCCGGTTGACAGGCTGCACGCAAGCCTCTATCCGGCGCGGCTCGATCGAAGGAATGTCCCGATGCGGATCCGCAACTCGCTGAAATCGGCCAAGGCGCGCGACAAGAACAATCGGCTCGTCCGCCGCAAGGGCAGGGTCTACGTCATCAACAAGAAAAACCCGCGGATGAAGACCCGGCAGGGCTGAAGCCCTTCGTCGGGCGCCTCTCCCTCCGGCTTGCCTCCTCCCGAGGCGACCCCGTAGATCAGAGGGGTATGCTGGTTCGCGTCCCTTCGCGGGAGGAGACGATGATCGCCCTGCCTCCAGCCGACCCCGCCGTGCTCGCTCGGCGCGACGCGATCGTCGCCGACCTCATCCGCCTCGTCGGCGCAGCGAATGTGATTGCCGAGCCGCTGCGGCTGAAGGCCTACGAGACGGACGCGTTTACTGCCTACAGGCGCGTGCCGCTGGCGGTCTGCCTGCCCACTTCGACCGCCGCTGTGGCGGCTGCACTTCGCTACTGCACCGAGCACGGCATCCGCGTGGTCCCGCGCGCGGCGGGGACGAGCCTCTCCGGCGGGGCGCTGCCGCTCGAGGATGCGGTTGTGATCGGCGTCTCCCGGCTCAATCGTATCCTCGAAATCAGTCTCGAGGACCGACTGGTCCGCGTCGAGGCTGGGGTGACCAATCTTGCAGTGACTCGCGCGGTCGAGGGCGATGGCTTCTTCTACGCCCCCGATCCTTCGAGCCAGCTCGCCTGCATGATCGCCGGCAACATCGCGATGAACTCCGGCGGCGCCCACTGCCTGAAATACGGGGTGACGGCGAACAACCTGCTCGGCCTCACCCTGGTCACAGCGCAAGGCGAGGTGATCGAGGTCGGGGGCGGGCATCTCGACACGCCGGGCTACGATTGGCTCGGCCTGATTTGCGGGTCGGAGGGCCAGCTCGGAATCGTCACCGAGGCGACGCTGCGAATCCTGCGTGCGGCCGAGGGGGCCCGAGCGATGCTGGTCGGCTTCCGCGCCACCGACGTCGCCGCCGCCGCCGTCGCCGACATCATCGGCTCCGGCATCATCCCCGTCGCGCTCGAGTTCATGGACAAGCCCTGTATTCGGGCCTGCGAGGACTTCGCCCACGCCGGTTATCCGCTCGAGGCGGAGGCCTTGCTCATCATCGAGGTGGAGGGAAACGAGCAGGAGCAGGACGCCCTCCTCGCGAAACTGGAAACGATCTGCCGCCGGCACGATCCGCTGACCGTTCGCGTCGCGCGCACGGCGGAGGAGAGCGCCGCGATCTGGAAGGGGCGCAAGGGCGCGTTTGGCGCCGTGGGCCGGATCAGCCCCGACTATCTCTGCATGGACGGCACAATCCCGCCAGCCCGGCTGCCCGAGGCGATGCGCCGAATCGAGGCGCTGTCGCGGCAATACGGGCTGATGGTGGCGAACGTCTTCCACGCCGGCGACGGCAACCTGCACCCTCTCATCCTGTTCGACGCCAACGACGCCGAGAGCTTCGCCCGCGCCGAAGCGCTCGGGGCCGACATCCTTCGTCTCTGCGTGGAGTTGGGCGGCTGCCTCACCGGCGAGCACGGTGTGGGGATCGAGAAGCGCGACCTGATGCACGAGCAGTTCTCCGCGGCTGACCTCGCACAACAGGCGCGCGTCAAGCGCGCCTTCGACCCAGGCTGGCTGCTCAACCCGCACAAAGTGTTCCCGCCCGAGTTCGCCGAGGCAGCGTGAAGCGGTGGCGGAGGCGACCCTGATCGTGCCCGAGGACGAGGCCGCGCTCGCCCGCGCGATCGCCGAGGCGCACCATGCGGAGGTCCCTCTCGCCGTGCGCGGCAACGGCACGAAGGAAAGCCTTGGGCGGCCGGTACAGGCGGCGGCGGTGCTGACGACACGCGCGCTGCGGGGGATCACGCTCTATTCGCCGACGGAACTCGTGATCTCTGCCCGCGCCGGCACGCCCATCCGCGAAATCGAGGCCGCGCTGGCGGACAAGGGCCAGCATCTAATCGCGGAACCGCCCGACCTTTCTGCCCTCACCGGGCCGGGGGACGGTCCGCAGACCCTAGGTGGTATCGTCGCCTGCAACCTCTCGGGACCGCGTCGGATCGCGCTTGGCGCGATGCGCGACCACCTGCTCGGCGTGCGCGCGGTGAACGGGAGAGGCGAGGTGATCCGCTCCGGCGGGCGCGTCCTCAAGAACGTCACCGGGCTCGATCTTGCCAAGCTTCTCGCGGGCTCGCGCGGCACGCTCGCCGTGCTGAGCGAGATCACGCTGAAGGTGCTGCCGAAGCCGGAGCGGACCGCGTCCGTGCTCATCCGCGGCCTCGATCACGCGCGCGGCATCGCCGCCCTGTCCGCGGGGCTCGGTAGCCCCTATGGCGTAACGGGTGCGGCGCACCTGCCGCCCGAGACGGCGTCACGGGCCGGCCTCGGCGGGCGTCCCGCCACGGTGCTGCGGCTCGAGGACTTCACCGACTTCATCCCCCGCCGCGCCGCGGCGCTCGCCTCGGCGCTTGCGGCGTTCGGCCCAGCCGAAATCCTCGACGAGAAGGAAAGCCTCGCGCTGTGGGGCGCCGTGCGTGACGTGGCTCCGCTCGCGGTGGCCGAAGGCGAGGCACTTTGGCGGGTCTCCGCCCGGCCGTCGCGCGGTGCCGGCCTTGCCGAGGCCATCGCACGCGCCTTCCCGGCCCGGTTCCTGTTCGACTGGGGCGGCGGCCTCGTCTGGGTTGCGGGACCCGCAGTCGAGCAGGCCCACCGTGCCGTGGCGGAGGCGGTCCGTTCCGCCGCCGGCACGTTTTGGCTGGTGCGCGCGCCCGCTTCCTTCCGTGCCGCTTTGCCGGGACAGCCGGAAGAGCCGCCCGCTCTCGCCGCCCTGACCCGACGGGTCAAGCACGCCTTCGACCCAAAGGGCATCCTCAATCCGGGACGGATCATCGCTGGCGTCTGACGATGTCCAAGGCCGCTGCAGGGGAACCCGCATGACCACACTGGTGCTGATCCTGCTCATCCCCGTTCTGGCGCTGGGCTTCACGGGTCTCACCATGCTTTTCGCCGACGCGGTGCGGGCGCAAGGTGGGCGACCGGTCGTGTCCTGGGCGCGTGAGGGGCTGGGCTATCTCCTTGGCGCGATCGGCCTGATCGGCCTCGTGGCCGATCTCGTCGGCGGCGCGCTGTGGCGGGTTGGCTCCGTGCAATCGTTTCTCGCTGGCTACGGGACCAATCTCGCCCTCCTCGGCCTCGCCGTCATCCTCGCTGGCCGCACGCGCCCGACGGAGAGCTGATCAGGCGCGGCGATGCAGACCCTGTTCAGCGAGGAGCAGCTCAAAGATCCAGGCATCGCGGAAGCGAACGCCATCTTGCGCACCTGTGTGCATTGCGGGATGTGCACCGCGACGTGCCCGACCTTCGTGCTGCTCGGCGACGAGCTCGATTCGCCGCGCGGCCGCATCTACCTGATCAAAGAGATGCTCGAGCAGGGGCGCCCGGCCACGGCCGAGGTCGTGACGCACATCGATCGCTGTCTCACCTGCCTGTCCTGCATGACGACCTGTCCCTCCGGTGTGGACTACATGCACCTTGTCGACCACGCGCGCGGCCACATCGAGGAGACCTACCGCCGGCCGCTGTCGGAAAGGCTCCTGCGCTCGCTTCTCGCCTGGATCCTGCCGCGTGTCGGCCTGTTCCGCCTCGCCCTTCTCGGCGTCTCGCTCGTGCGTCCACTCGCCCGCCTCGTGCCGGAGAGTGGTCCGATGGCGAAACGGATCCGCGCGATGCTCTCGCTTGCCCCCGCTCGGCTTCCCTCGCCCTCCCATGTGGAGCGCCCCCGCGTGCACCCCGCCGTCGGCGCGCGAAGGGCGCGCGTGGCGCTGCTCGGCGGCTGCGCCCAGCAGGTGCTTGCCCCCGAGATCAACGAAGCGACGACCCGCTTGCTAACCCGCCTCGGAGTGGAGGTCGTCGTCCACCCGCATGCCGGCTGTTGCGGCGCGCTTGTGCATCATCTGGGTCGGCATGACGCGGCGATCGCGGCGGCGAAGCGCAATGTCTCGGCGTGGATGGGCGAGATCGCTGGCGGCGGCCTCGATGCGATCGTCGTCAACGCTTCCGGATGCGGGACGCAGGTGAAGGACTACGGGCATCTCCTGCGGCTTGATCCGGCGTGGGCCGAGGCGGCAGCGAAGGTTTCCGCGCTCACACGCGACGTCACCGAGTTCCTCGGCGCGTTCGGCTACGAACCGGCGCGTCCCCCCGTACCGCTCCGTGTTGCCTACCACGCGGCCTGCTCGATGCAGCACGGCCAGAGGATCACCACCCTGCCCAAGAGCCTGCTCAAGCGCGCGGGCTTCACCGTGCTCGACGTCCCCGACGGGCACCTCTGCTGCGGCTCGGCCGGCACCTACAACCTTCTCCAGCCCGACCTCGCGGCCCGGCTCAAGATGCGCAAGCTCGACGCCATCCGCAGCACCCGCCCTGACCTGGTCGCCACCGGCAATATCGGCTGCCTGACCCAGTTGTCGGGGGAGGGGATACCGGTCGTGCACACCGTCGTCCTCCTCGATTGGATGGCAGGTGGCCCTGTGCCGGAGGCGATCGCGCGGGGACTTGATCGCGCCACACTTGCCGAAGCGCGTGCTGCGGCGTGACTCTACTGAGGATGGAGCGCCGACGCATTCTCCTTGCCTTGGTCCTCGCAGCCCCTGCCGCCCACGCACAGGAGCGCCGCCCGCGCCTGACGCTCGACCAGCTCTTCGAGGGGCTGAAGCTCGCCCCGGACGAGGACACCGCACGGGCGATCGAGGCGCAGATCTGGGCGACCTGGCAGAGCCAGGGCTCGCCCACGGTTCAGCTCCTGATGCGCCGGGGGCTGCGCAACCTGCAGGCTGAGGCTTACGACGACGCGCTCGAAGATTTCGACGCGGTGATCGCGCTCGCCCCCGAACTTGCGGAGGGTTGGAACAAGCGCGCCACCGTTTATTTCCGCCGCGGCGAGCTCGACAACGCGGCCCGCGACATCGCCGAGGCGCTTGCCCGCGAGCCGCGCCACTTCGGCGCTCTCGTCGGGCTCTCCTACATCCACGAGCGGCGCGGCGACCACGTTGCCGCCCTGCGCGCCTTCGAGGCGGCGCTCGCCATCCATCCCAAGCTCGCGGGGGCGGAGAACCGGGTGAGGGAGCTCCGCCGGAAGGCGTTCGGCGAGGGCATCTGAGCGACGACCTCGGATGCACCGTCGAGGCCGACCGCGCCTTCCTCGCGGAGGCGATCCGGCTCGCCGTCGACAATGTCGCGGCGGGCGGGGGGCCGTTCGGTGCTGTCGTGGTGAAAGATGGCGCAATCATCGGCCGCGGCGGAAACCGCGTGACGCGCGACAACGACCCGACCGCGCACGCCGAGGTGGTGGCGATCCGTGATGCCTGCGCGAGACTTCGGGTCCTTCCGGCTCGCGGGCTGCACGGTGTATGCCTCCTGCGAGCCTTGCCCGATGTGCCTCGCCGCACTCTACTGGGCACGGCCCTCCCGCGTTGTCTACGCCGCCGCGGCTGACGACGCCGCAGCCGCCGGGTTCGACGACCGCTTCATCCTCGAGGAGTTCCGCCGCGCGCCCGCGCAACGGGCCTTGCCCGCGCAACGCCTCGTCTGCGAGGAGGCGGCCGAGCCCTTCCGAGCCTGGGCGGCGAAGGCGGACCGAAGCCCGTACTGAACGAAGACGATGCGGCGCAAGATCGTCCGGCCGCCGCTCCTCATGCCGGTGCCTGATCTGATCTCGTGGCGCAGTTTCGCCGAGACCCATTCTAGAGACAAGCACGGTGGCGAGGATCAGAAGCAGGATCCTCGACATCTGCTCCCGCGGCAGCCGCCCGATCAAGGCCTGCAGCCAAGGTGCCGAACTCGTAACGGTCGAGCGAGGAGTTCAGAGTATCCGCGATTCCACCCGCGCCAACGCGGCCGAGGAACGTGCTCTCGCGGAAGTTGCTGTGGAGCCGGGAGGCGTCCGGCCGATGAAGCACGGCAAAGCCTGTAGCTCGATGCCACAGGCGAGGAGCTGGAAACAGGACGCCCACTTCCGCGCGCACCGCTGAGGCCGTTGGTGGCGAAGGCGAGGGAGAGCGTCCCCGTAAGCGGGCCGAAGCCGATCATGGCGACGGACAGGATGGCGTCAGCAACCTCCTGCAAGGGGTGGTAGATCCCGATCGCGCCGCGGCAGAGGAGGTCGACGGGCAGGGGTGCCAGGTTGCGCACAGCTCCGACCGCGAAGGGGACGGAGAAAAGCACGCCAAACACCGTCGCCAGGACGGTCATGTTTAGGCTCTCCACCATCTCTCCCGCGATGTCGCGCTGGTGCGTGGTGAAGTCGGGCGGGAAGAAGGCGGCGAGGAAGCGCACTCCAGCCCGTTGCACGGCACGCGCCCAGCTCACTTCGACCGAACTGATACCGACGACAAGACGATGAGTTAGAGAATTTCGCTTGAGATAGACGGCGTAGCGCAGCCAGGCGCTCGTGATCAGTGGCGGCGGATGCGAAGGCGCAGGCGGCCGTGCCCGCAGTCCAGCCCGTGGCCGTCGCGGTCCTTATCGCCGGGCGAGGCCGGGCAAACGGCCGTCACTTTGCGGCGGCGACCTCCAGTGCCCCTGTCGGCCTGGATGCAGCGTCGTCGCCTTCATCCACGTCCTCGATGCGGCGAATTGTCTTCGACCAGTCCTCATCGCCGTGGCTCCGCCTCGGCAACCTTCTGGGTTGTCGCCTCGGGCCACCATCGAACACGATCCCTCTCCGGCGCACGGCCTGATCATACGCTGAGCGAGCTGTGGCGCGAGCAGGACGTCGTGGATGGTGATGACGGCGGAAAGCTCCCATTTCTTCGCCAGCTCGATCATCAGCCGCATGATCTCGCGCGAGATCTTGTGGTGGAGGCTCGCGGTCGGCTCCTCGACGAGGAAGAGTTCCGAGGCTTGCGTCAGCGTGCGCACAATGCCCACGGGTTGGCGCTGCCCGCCCGAGAGCGCGTCCGCCCGCTGGTGTCCACCATTTGATCGAGACCTACGCGGCGGAATCGAGACCCACGCGGTGGAGAAGGCGGGCGGCCCGCTCGATGTCGCCGCGCGGGAAGCGGCGGAATGAGGAACGCATTTCGGGCAGGTAGGTGGGCCGTCCGGAGAGAACGTTCTCCGTCACGGTCAGCCGCTCGATCAGAGCGTATTGCTGGAAGATCATCATGATGCGCCAGCGGCCGCGGGGCAAGCGCGGTCGCCGAGGCGGATGACGTCGGTCTCGCCCAGGACGATGCGCCCCACCGTCGGCTCAGCAAGGCGACTGACCAACCGGATCAAAGCGGACTTCCCCGTGCCCAAGGGCTCGATCAACTTCATCCATCACCCGGTCGGCGCGGTGACCGAGACCGTGTCGACCGCCAAGTCCATTGTCGGGTGGCGCTTGGTCACCCCGCGATCCTCAGTCGTCGCGTGCTCCCGGAGCCGGGCGGATAAGGGCCGAGCGACAATCACCCCGACCGGCTCAGGCAAAGGTCACTTCGGCGGCGGGAGTGGATGACGCCCGAAGTGCGGTCGGCGTCGCAAACCACTGACCAGTCCTGTTTCTCGGGGATGAGCGTCGAGGAGTTGTGCGGCCGCTGGGCGTTGCCGAACTGCTGGAGAGGCGAAGTGCCCTCTCAATCCAAGGAGAAGACGGCTTGGCGGACCTTCGCCTGCAGGTCGCGGTATAGGCTGAACACCGGCTGTAGGCGGTAGGCGGAAGCTGCTCGCCCCGGCAGAGGAAGCGAACCTCGTCGCACTGCACCACGCCCCGCGCGGTCACGCGGTTGGGCGCTGAGCTGGCGATCGACTCCGCGTCCTGGTCACGGTTAGCCATCCCGATGATTGAGGTGTCCTGGCGGCCGGAGAAGGCAACGTAGACGCTCTAGCCCTCGCGTGATCGGAGTTTTCGGCTAAAAGCCACCAAGGATGTTGCGAGCGTTGATACCAGCTATACGCGGTGGAGGCAACCATTCGCCCCTGCGGTTTCTCTACGCGGCGGATCGGCCGGTCGGCGCGGACGAAGCACCTCCATGTTGGAGCCCGCAGGCGCTCGTTCTGCCTTCGAGCGCCATCACGGTGAAGATTACGAAGACCGCGTAGTTGATGGTGAGCGCGATTGAGCCCGTATTGACGCCGGCGACGGGCGTGCGGCCCCCGTGCCTGGTCTCGATCTGGTCGGAGTTGGACTGAAACGGAATGCCTCTGCCTGCCGCCCGGTGACGCGGGCGAAATGATCGGGCAACTCGGCCCAGACGCATCGAGAGACGGCAGGGTTCTCGACCGGAAGTTTGGCGAAAATCATCGCACGCGGAGCGACGAGGTCCTCCGGTCTGGTCGGCAGCCCGGCCGCCATGTTGCCGCCGCGGTAGCAGAAATGTGCGTCGAGCGCGCCGCGCGGGCAGTGCCGGAGAATACGACGTCGAAAGGAAGGGCCCCGCCTCCCCTGTGGCCGATCAGCCGGCCAGGGCTTCAATGAGGGCCCGCGTATTGTGTCGGATCATCGCCTCATAGGTGGGGGCGGGGCCCCCAGGAGGGGAGAGCGCGTCGGAGAACAGTGTGCCGCCGACGCGCACCCCGGCCTCGCGGGCGACCTGTTCGATCAGGCGCGGGTTCGCCATGTCTTCGAGGAAGATGGCACGGATACGTTCGCGCCGGATCTGCTGGACCAGCGCAGCGATTTCGCGCGCGGAGGGTTCGGCGCGCGTGGTCACACCCTGGGGGGCGAGGAAGGTCACGCCGTAGCGTTCTCCGTAATAAGCGAACGCGTCGTGGCTCGTCACCACGCGACGGGCCTCGCGCGGGATGCCGGCGAACTGCGCTTCGACCCACGCGTGCAGCGCCTCGAGACGGTCGATGTAGCGCGCAGCGTTCGCCTCGTAAGCCGCGCGCCCCGCAGGGTCGGCGGCGGCGAGGCCAGCTGCGATACGCCGCACCATGATTTGCGCTCGCTTCGGGTCCTGCCAGATGTGGGGGTCGACGTCGCCGTGGCGGTGCACGTGCCCGTGATCATGCCCGTGGTGGTGATGATGATGACGCGCCTTTAGGGTGCGGATCCCTTCCGAGGCGAGGATGCGCGTGCCGCGGAAGTTTGCTGCGCGTGCGAGACGATCCATCCACGCATCGAAGCCGAGGCCGTTGACCACGATCGCGCGTGCCGCCGCCACGCGCTGCGCATCGCTCGGCGCTGGGCTGAACACATGCGCGTCCTGCCCGGGGCCCACCAGCGCTTCGACCTTCACCCGCTCGCCGCCGACTTCACGGGCGAAGTCGGCGAGGATGGAGAACGAGGCGAGCACGGAGAGAGGGTCCGAGCCGCGGGCGGGCTGCGCAAGGAGGGCCGGAGCGGCCAGGAGCAGGGAGCGTCGGGCAAGCAAGGCTGGTCCTCCGAGAGTCAGCGGGCGAGGTGCGGGCGTCGCAGCGAGCGGGCGAGGAGAGAGGCTTCGGGTCCAGCGAGGAGCAGGGCGAGCCACAGCGCGCCGGCGGCGAGCACGATGGCGGGGCCGGCCGCCACGTCGGCCTGCACGGAGAGGATGAGCCCGCCGAGGACCGTCAGGACGGCGATGCCGACGGATGCGATCACCTGCCCCGCAAGGTGCGGCGAGAGGAAACGGGCGGCGAGCGCCGGCAGCATCATCAGCCCCACCGCCATCAGGGTCCCGAGCGCCTGGAAGGCGGCGACCAGGTTCAGCACCACCAGGGCTAGGAACCAAAGGTGCCAAAGTGCGCCCTGGCCGCCCTGGGCGCGCAGGAAGCCCGCATCGAAGGTCTCGATCAGCAGCGGCCGCCACATCGCTGCGAGCGAGAGGAGGGTGAGGGTCGCGGTGCCGGCCATCAGGAGCAGTGCGGCATCGTCCACAGAGAGGACGGAGCCGAAGAGGAGGTCGAGCAGGTCCAGTTGCGCCGGGCCCCAGGAGACGATCGCGACGCCGAGCGCGAGGGCGACAAGGTAGAAGCCGGCGAGAGAGGCGTCCTCGCGCAACGGTCCTCCGCGCGCCAAAAGCCCTGCGGCGAGCATCACGGCGAGCCCGGCGATCAGGCCTCCCGCAGTCATCGCGACGACCGAGAGGCCGAACAGCGCGACACCCAGCCCCACCCCAGGCAGGATGGCATGGCCCAGCGCATCGCCGATCAGGCTGAGGCGGCGCTGTACGAGGAATACGCCCAAAGGTGGAGCGGACAAGGCAAGGGCGATCGACCCGGCGAGCGCGCGGCGGAGGAAGGAGAAGTCGAGGAACGGCTCGATCAGGTCCACGGCCCCGTCACCTTCACGCGCGCCCGCCCGACATGGCTCACGCGGCGCGGCGGGCAGCGGCGTGATCGTACCGGCAGGGCTCGGCCGCTTCGTCCCATGCCTCGGCCATCAGGCGGGCCCGGAACAGGTTCTCCGGCGTCAGCGCCTCCGCAGTCCGCCCCCAGGCGATCGGTTCGCGCGCCAGCAGAAGCGCCTCGGGAAACTCGGCGCGGACGAGGTCGAGGTCGTGCAGCACGGCGATGATGGTGCGTCCTTCACCGTGCCAGCGACGAAGCACGCGGATGAGGTCGGCAGTCGTGCGGGAATCCACTGCGGTGAACGGCTCGTCGAGCAGAAGCACCGGCGCGTCCTGCAGCAGAAGGCGGGCAAACAGCAGACGTTGGAACTGCCCGGCCGAGAGGGTGGCGAGCGGACGCGAGGCAAAGCCGCGCAGCCCTACTGCGGCAAGGGCATCATCCAGCCGGGCGCGCTCCGGCCGAGAAAGCGCGCGGAACGGACCGGCTGCCGCCCAGAGCCCCATCGCGGCGACCTCAGCGCAGGCGAGCGGGAAGGAGCGGTCGAGGGCCGCCGCCTGCGGCAGGTATCCCATGGCGTGGGCCGGAAGGCCGCCGCGGTCGATACGGCCCTGGTCGAGCCTCACCTCGCCTACGAGCGCGCGCAGCAGTGAGGTCTTGCCTGCCCCGTTCGGCCCAACCACCGCCGTCATGCTGCCTGGCGCGAAGCGACCCGAAAGATGGTGAACGGCAGGGTGCCGAGCGTAGGCGACGGTGACGTTGTCGAGGACGAGCGGCGGCGGGGTCATGCTAGGGCCCAAGCGACCAGGGCCCAGAGAATGGCCAGCACGGGAACCAGTGCGATGAGGCGCGCTCGCGCGCCCGATGCCACAGAGAGGAGACGCATGCGTTACTTTATAACGTCGCTAGGCTGGCGGGTCCACACCGCGTCGACGGCATGGCAGGAGCAGCGCGATCACAACGCTAGGAGGCTTTCGTGGCCAAACTCTTGCTCGCTCTCGCCATCGTTTCGGAAGTGCTCGCCACCTCGGCGCTGAAGGCCTCGGACGGATTTTCCCGCCCAGGGTTCGCGCTCGCCGCCCTTGCGGGCTACGGCTTCAGTTTCTGGGCTCTTGCCGTGGTCTTGAAGACGATCCCCGTCGGTGTGGCCTACGCGATCTGGTCCGGCGTGGGAATCGTCGCCATTACGCTGATCGGGCGATTCGCTTTCGGCCAAGTGCTCGACTTCGCGGCGCTGTTCGGGATCGGGCTCATCGTGGCCGGGGTGCTGGTGATCAACCTGTTTTCGCGCGCGATGGGGTGAGGGCACTCAGGCGGCGGTGCGAAGGTCTGCAAGCCCCGAGGCGTCGACGGCAGCGAAGAGGCGTGTCCGGTCGGCCTCGCCGAGGGGAAGGAGGGGAGGACGAAGCCGTTCCCAGGCGGCGTCGGCCGTCTCGCGGGCCACCAACGCCTTCAGCCCGGCGATCAACGGGACGGCAACGCAGGCGCGGCGGACAGCGGTGAGCACGAGCTGCGCCCGTTCCGCCTCCGCCTCGTCCCCGGCCCGGAACGCCGCCAGCACCCGCGCCGAGGCGGTGGAGGCGACGTTGGCGCAAGCCGTGATGCAACCTGCGCCACCCTCGCGCAGGATGGCGAGCAGGAACTCGTCCGACCCCGAGTAGACCTCGAACCCCTCGGGGCCAAACTCGGCGATCATCGCCCGCATATTGGCGAAATCGCCCGACGAATCCTTGATGCCGCGCACCACGCCGGGGAAGGCCCGCAAGAGACGTCGGATCAGCCCCAGCGACAGCGGGAGCCCCGTCATCTGCGGGAAGTTGTAGAGGTAGATCGCGACCTCGCCCCGCGTGCGCTCGATCAAGGCCGCGTAGGCCGCGAACAGACCGTCGTCGGGAACGCCCTTGTAATAGAAGGGGGGCAGCACGAGCACGCCCCGGATGCCAAGGCTCATCGCCGCCTTCGTCAGCGCAACCGTGTCGGGCAGGGCGGCACAGCCCGTGCCGGGAATCAGCCGTTCCGCCGCGATCCCAGCCGCCACCAACCCGTCCATCACCGCGATCCGTTCGGCAACCGAAAAGCTGGTCGCCTCGCCCGTGGTGCCGAGCACGCCCAAGCCGTCACAGCCCGCGGCGAGCAGATGACGGCAGTGCGCGACGAGGCGCGGGATGTCCGGCGAAAGGTCAGGGCCGAGCGGCGTCAGGGCGGCAGCATAGACGCGCGCGAGTGAAGTTTGCCGTGGCACATCTGTCTCCGCGAGTGCGGTCGTTGACGTCGTAGTCTGGCAGCAATAGACCTCTCCGCAAAGGGCGTAAGCGCCACATCTCCTCACGCGGACAGGGCCAGCTTGTCGACCCGCATCGACGCGACCAGACAACAAACCCAAAAAGATGACTGAGGCATGGACGAAGCGGGTGGAGGAGCGGGGATGTCGCACGGCAGCTTGGGGGCCAATATCCGGTTTGGGCTCGCCAAAACCGCGCTTAGCACGCTGTCGCTCGTTTGGCGCGCGATGTCAGAACGCGAGCGACGCTGGCTGCTGCACAGCTCCTTTGCGAACCGCTCAGCACCAGCTCGCAGCGTGGCTGGTTTCGCCCAGCGGGCCCTTACGGTTTGGAAGTTTCCTTGGACCGTGTACCGGGGGCTTTACGATCTCGACTGCAACGGCGAGACGGAGCTCTTGCGTCGTCTCGCTTCCTTCATGCCGCGAACGGTCTTCGATGTCGGAGCCAATCGCGGTGATTGGGCGATGCGCGCGGCAACGCTCCTTCCGGGAGCGACGATCCACGCTTTCGAAATTTGCGTCGATACGGCAGCGGAACTCTCAAAGGCGCTTGCTCCGCTTGGACGGCGCGCCATTGTCAACAATTTCGGTCTTGCAGAAACGAGCGGAACTGTAGCGGTGTCCACCTTCGCTAATAGTTCCGTCAACACCATGACCCCGCTCGGAAAAAGGGACCATGGCATGGGGCTTCATGCTGCCTGGGGCGATGCAAACTTTGTCATGGCCCGCGTGGAGACCGGGGACCGATATGTCGAACAGGCCGATATCGAGCGGATCAACCTCCTGAAGGTCGACGTAGAGGGCGCTGAAGGTCGCGTGCTATCGGGCTTCACCAAAACGCTCTGCCGCGGAGCAATCGACGTCATTCAAGTAGAGTATAATGAGTGTGCCATTTGGTCACGCTTCCTTCTGCGTGACCTTTACGAGTTGCTTGTCCCTTTTGGATTTAGGCTCGGGCGGCTCGGACCCAACGGGGTTGCGTTCAAGGACTACGCCGTCGAGGATGAGGATTTTTGCGGTCCGAACTACGTTGCTGTGCATGGTCGCCGGGAAGACGTGATCGCTGCCCTGCGCTGCGAGCCTTTCGATCTCGAGTGAGTGGGCCTTCAGCGCGCTTGCTGACGGACGAGCGGCTGCGCGGGCCTCGCTTCAACAAGGTGGCCGTCAAGATCTCGCAAGGCGAGGCACTTGGCGTCTGCCCGACCGTTCCGCGACCCTCGGCCAGCGGCCCGGCCAGGGGACGATGTGATCTTTGAGCGCGTCCGCATCGCGTTCGTCGACGATTCTCCTGCGCACCGAAGCCCCCGCTTCGACAACGCTCGTCGGATCGCCTGAGACGAGCGGGTGCCACCAGGGCAGTGGCTCGCATTCGGCGCGCAGACGGTAGGCGCAGGTGGGGCGAAGCCAGTCGGCCTCGCGCACCACGGCAGGGGTGAGACGGACGCAGTCCGGCACGCGCGCATGGCGGCGGGTAGAGGCACGGCAGCGGGAAGCCGGCAGGCAACCGCGGTGAATACGAGCGTTCCGTCGTCCGGGTCGCGCAGCTTGTGAAGGCAGCGGCGGCCGCAGCCGTTGCAAAGCGCCTCCCACTCTTCGGCCGAGAGTGCCTCGAGCGGCTTCGCGTTCCACCAAGGCGCCGCGTGGTCGGCCACGCCACCTACTCCGTGCTCCAGCGGATCAGCGCGGCGCGCAGGTTGTCTGCGCCGGGGTTATGCACTTCCATCGTCACAACGATCTGCTCGGCGCTGACAGGCCGCCCGTAATAGGCCTCATTGTCCTCATTACGACGGGCAAGGATTGAGCCCTCCAGTGAGATACCCGCATAAAGCCCCCGTGCGCGCGACATCGACACGAAGTCCGCGTTCAACGCGGCGGTGGTTCCGCCAGCGATGCCGGCGCCGATAGTCGCGACGGCGAGCGAGGCGTCGGCGCCGAACTTGAACTGGCTCTGCAAGACGGCTCGCAAGGCGCGGTCGCTCATGATGAAGATGATGACCTGCGCGTCCTGAATCCCGATCTGCAGCCCGAGGGAGGCGCCGCCAAGCCCATAGAAGGCGGGCGCCGACCACGAACCGCCAGCGTCGCGCGCGACCAGCACGCCGGAACCGCCTTCGCCGCCGATGATGAAGCCGCCGCGGAAGACGCGCGGGAAGATCAGCACGGCACGCGACCGCCTGAGCACGCGGCGGGAATCCTCCCCGTGCTGGCCGCCGAGGAGCTCATTGACCGTGAGCGTGGCGCGATCGACGAGCGCCTGCTGTTCGGCTTGCGCGCGCGCAGCGGTGGCGGCGAGGGCGATCGGCCAGGAGAGAAGCACCGCGGCGAAGGCACGGCGGGAGAGGGCGTGGAACATCGGGTCTGTCCTCCAGACGGCGCAACGGAGAATCGCACGCACGAGCCTAGCACAGAGCGGGAGCGCGCCCTCACTCGCCGACATTCAGCAGCAGGCCCCGTCGGCGCGCCAGCCGAAAGACGGCAGAAAAGAGCGCGGCCGCAGCCACAAGCCAGACGGCATTCAGCATTGCCGCGGCCATCAGATGGCCAGCGTCGAACCGGGCCTCGAGCAAGCTCGCCCGCATCCCCTCGAAGACGTGCGTGGCGGGAATGACCAAAGACACCGGCTGCAGCCAGCCGGGAAGGGTGGAGACAGGGTAGAAGACGGCGGAGAGGGGCGCGAGCCCGAACAGGACGGACCATGCCAGTGCCTCCGCCCCCGCGCCGTAGCGCAGGACCATCGCTGTCACCCCAAGCGCCACCGCCCAGCCCATCGCCATCAGATTGGCGAAGAAGAGAGGAAGGGCAGGGCCGATACCGAGGATGTTGAAGCGGTAAAGCAGGAGGGCGAGCAGGATCGCCGGAAGAACGCCAACGATCATGCGCAGCACGCTCATCGCAATCAGGGCGCCGACGAGCTCGTGCGGACGAAGCGGGGAGACGAAGAGGTTGCCCAGGTTTCGCGACCACACCTCCTCGAGGAAGGAGATCGCGAAACCCATCTGGGAACGCAGGCACACCTCCCACAGCAGCACGGCGCCGATGAGCACGCCCGCCGCAGCTGCCGCCCACCCGGCGGCCGAGGCGAGGTGGACGGACACGAAGCCCCAGATCGCCATCTGCAGGATCGGCCAATAGGCGAGCTCGACGAGCCTCGGCCAGGAGCGTCGATAGAGCGCGAGGTGGCGGTAGATCAGGGCCCACACGCGGCGGAAGGCGGCTGGCATGCTAGCATCGTAAGCGCTCGGCGCGGAGAGCAACAGGAGTCTCGCAGAGCGCGTTGGATGCCGCACACCGCGCGGCAGCGGTACAGCTCTGTCCGGCTTGGCCCAGGCGTTTGCTTTTTCACTCCGCGCAATCTACCGTTTCAAAGAAGGAGCGCACCGGATGCCACAGCTTTCAGTCTGTTACATCACACCCACATACTGGAAAGACCTGGAGCGGTTCCTCATTCTGCGACGGTCGCTGGCGCTCTTCTCCCCCGACATTCCCCATCTCGTTTACGTCGACACCGAAGATTTGTCGCTGTTCCGCAAACACTGTCGTGACGACCCTGCCCGGTCGCGACTCGAACTCGTCGCAACCGCCGACATCCTTCCGCGGGAATTCGAGCGCGAGCGGCGCTATTGGCGCGACTGGCGGGGCTGGGTCACTGAACGCATCGGCTGGCGGCTTGGGCTTTACCGGCGCTTCGGCGGGTGGAAGCTCCAGCAACTGATCAAGCTGGAGGCGCTGGCCGCGCTGCCGTACGACGTTGGAGTTTTCCTCGACTCCGACCTTTTCCTCTGCGGCCCTGTCGGTCCGGATGCGTTCGTCACCCCGGACGGCGCCGTGCGCCTTCTCGAGACGCCTGCGCGCTCCTATGCCGACTTCGGCTTCGAGGTTGGACGTCAGATCATCATCGGCGGCTGGCTCGGCGCCCCCGCGGAGAACTACTGCTATATTCATCAGGCGCCCCGGTTTCTCAAGCGCACCGGCGAGCGCCTGCTTGCTCACCTTGCCGCCCAGCGCGGTCCCAACTGGCGCCGTCGCCTCTTCCACGAATTCTTGTCCGAATACAACCTTCTCGGCTGGACGGTGCGGGCACTCGAGAACTACGAGGGCTACGTGCGCGAACCGGGGGGCGCCGACGACTGGACCTACAACGTCTTCGACCCACCCGACCTTGAACCGCAGCTCGCCGCCTGCCGGCGCGAGAGGGGGGCGCGCCGGTTCTTCCTTATCCAGTCGAACATGCAGATCCCGGCCTCGACCTACCGCGACACGGTGCTTGCCTTGCTCGACGAACTCGCGGCGGGGCGGGGTGCGCTCGCAGACGCGGTGCCGACGCAATGAGCGCCTGAGCCCCGGGCCCGGGGGCACCTCAACGCCGCTCGACCAAGGGTGGACGACCTCGCCCTGCGGCCAGGTCCACGGGATGACGGTGCAGCGACGGAAGCCAGGCCGTCCGTGCGCCTCTGACCCGGTGCGGATCGGCGACGGCCTGCAACCGAATTTAGGTGACGTGGGTTTGGGGCAGGCAGTCGGTCGTGGGCACGAAAGGATCGTTGCGCTCGGCCCGGTCGTCCGGCGCGCCGCGGTGGCGGACGAATGCCGCCCCCTTGCAGGCCCGCGCGCCGGGAGCCATGGTCCGCGCGCGCGGCGCAAACCGCTGCGCGGAAACAACGAACCGTTCGGGAAAGGAACGCGGATGCCCCGCTTCATCGTTCTCACCCCTGCTGCCGCTTCGTTCACCACCCAGGGCGGGGGCTACGACTACGAGATGGAAGCCCTGCGCGACCTCGACGTCGCTATCATGGAGGTGGAACCGTCCGAGGAGGCCTTCATCGCCCGCGCCGCGGAGGCGGATGCCGTCTACGCCAAAGGCATGCGTTTCACGCGCCGCATGATCGAGGCTTTGACGAAGTGCAGGATCATCGCGCTCGGCTCGGTCGGGGTCGACCAAGTCGACGTCGCGGCGGCAACGGAGAAGGGGATCCCAGTGACCAACTGCCCCGACACCTTCATCGAAGAGGTGGCAGACCACGCGATGATGCTGCTGCTTGCCACCCATCGGCGCTGCATAGAGCAGGACCGCATGGTGCGCGAGGGCCGCTGGGGCGAAGGCAGGCCGGCGCTTCTCAAGATCCCTCGCCTGATGGGTCTCACCTTGGGCTTCATCTCCTTCGGCCGGGTGGCGCGCCAAGTGGCGAAGCGTGCCGCCCCATTCGGGCTGCGCATGCTCGCCTTCGACCCCTATGTCGAGGAGATCGTGATGTCGGACTATGGCGTGCTGCCAGCGACCCTCGAGGAAGTCCTCTCTCAATCCGATTTCGTGTCGATGCACGCTCCAGAGACGCCCCACACACGCAAGATGCTGACTGATCAGCACTTTGCGCTGATGAAGCGCTCGGCGATCTTCCTCAACACCGGTCGAGGTGCGACGGTTGACGAGGCGGCGCTGATCCGTGCGCTCGAGGAGGGCCGGATCGCCGGCGCGGGGCTCGACGTCCTCGAGGTCGAACCGCCGCGACCCGACAACCCGCTACTCAAGATGACCAACGTCATTCTCTCGCCGCACAACGCCTCGGCGTCGGCCCGATTCGACCCGGCGCGCAAGCGCCGCGTCGGCCAGGAGATCGCGCTCGTGCTCACGGGTCGCTGGCCGATGTCTTGCGTCAATCCCTCGGTCCTGCCGGGGTCGGGGCTGAAGCGCTGGCAGCCGTTTGCCATGGACCGCGGCCCGAACAGCTGAGCGCGCGGGAGATCGTGCCGGGGGGGCGCGAAACCTTCCTTTAATGACGGCGGGGGAACATGGCGTGCGGGGAGGGCTGCCACGCCATGCTTCGCCTGCTCCTCCGCGCGCTGGAACGTGCGCGCCTCGGGCTTCTGGTCCTGCGCTCGAGCGACGGGGGGGTGGTCTACGCCAACACCGTGTTCGCCGACTTCACGGGGCTCGAACGTTCCGCACTCGTTGACCATACCATTTTCGCACTGATCCCGGCTGAGGCGTCGGCTCTTGCGCGGGAGGCGTTTCTGTCCGCCGTCGCTGCCGGGCAGGACTGGCACGGCACGCTGCCGCTCGCGCGGCGAGGCGGAGGGCTCGTCTTCGCGGCGCTAACGGTCGTGCCGCTCGCGATGGATTCAGCCGGGGCGCAGGTGCTCGTGATCGCCCGCGACGTGTCCGAGGAGGAGCGGCGGGCGCGCGAGGAGGCGCGGCTGCAGAGAGTGCTCGCCGAGGTCTTCCGCCGGCTTGACGTCGCCGCAGCCGTCGTCGGTCCCGACGATCGGATTCTCGTCGCCAACCGGGCTTATGCCGCTCTCACGGGCCACAGCCTCGCCGAACTCGCGGGATTGCCCGTCGATCGCCTGACCGCGCCCGAAGACCGGGCCGAGGCGGCGATTCGCCGCGCGGCGCAGCGCGCCACCGGCGAGGCCTACGCGATGCCGCTCACCCTACTTCGCCGCGACGGCACCCGCCTTCCCGTGCTGCTCCGCTCGGTCGCGATCGAGGACGAGGGGACACGGCTTCGCCTCGTCACCCTGCGCGAGGACCATGCCGTGCACAGCCCGGTCCTGCCGCCGGAAGTCGCTGCGGGGGAGGTTCGCTTCCTCAGGCTGGATGCGCTGCGCCGCGCGCTCGGCCCCGCTTGGCCCGAGCACGCGCCGCGCCTGCTCCTGCACGCCGAGACGGTGCTGAGGCGCCGGCTCCATCCTCATGACGTGTTCGCCCGCACGGCGGAGGGCGACTTCGCGATCTGGTTCGAAAGCGGCGATCCGCTTTCGAACCAGGAGAGGCTCTCGCGTCTCGCGCGCGAGGTCAGGGTCGAGCTTGCGGGCGAGCTCGACGCCGCGCTCGCCGGTGCCGGCGCGGCTGAAACCGTGCCCCTGACATCGCCGGTCCCCTGACGCTCCTCCGCAATCCGCCGCCTGACCGCCGGGCGTTGGCGAGGTATCATCCGGCCATGCCCCGCGTTGGCCTTGTCCTTGCCGTCGCCCTCGCCGCCTGCGCGCCCGGGGCGACCGTCTCGCAGACCACGCCTATGCCCGCCCGCTCCGCGCCGGCGAGCCAAGCCGCCCTCGTCGCCTCCTATGCCGAGGTGGTGCGCCGGGCGGCGCCGGCGGTGGTGAACATCTACACGCGGCGGACCGTTCGCACCGCGCCCCCTCTGCTCGCCGACCCGTTCTTCCGCCGCTTCTTCGGCCTCGACGACGGGCCTTTCGCGCCGCGCGAACAGGTGCAGACCTCGCTCGGCTCCGGGGTGATCGTCGACCCCTCCGGCGTGATCGTCACCAACGACCATGTCATCGGCGAGGCCGACGAGATCACCGTGGTGCTCGCAGACCGCCGCGAGTTCGCTGCCCGGATCCTGGGGCGCGATCCGCGGACGGACCTCGCCGTGCTCGCCATCGACGTGGGAGCGGAACGGCTTCCCGCTCTGGCGTTTCGCGAACTCCGACGAGGTCGAAGTGGGAGACGTCGTGCTCGCGATCGGCAACCCCTTCGGTGTGGGCCAGACGGTGACCCAGGGGATCGTCTCCGCGCTCGCCCGGACGGGCGTCGGGATCACCGACTACAAGTTCTTCATCCAGACCGATGCCGCGATCAACCCGGGCAACTCGGGTGGGGCGCTGGTCACCACCGACGGCCGGCTGATCGGGATCAACACCGCGATCTTCTCGCGCACCGGAGGCTCGATCGGGATCGGCTTCGCCATCCCCTCGAACATGGTCCGCCGCGTGGTGGCGGGCTTCACCGGGTCCGGGCTTGCGCGGCCGTGGATCGGCGCGCGGATGGAGACCGTCACCGCCGAAATCGCGCAGGCGGTGGGACTACCGCGGCCGCTTGGCGCCATCGTCTCCGAGGTGGCGCCGAACTCGCCGGGAGCCAGAGCGGGGCTTCGACGCGGCGATGTGATCGTCTCCTTCGACGGGCGGGCGGTGGAAGATGTCGAGGCGCTGCGCTTCCGCTTGGCGACGCGCGAGCCACGGGGCTCGGTTCGGCTCGGCGTGTTTCGCCAGGGGCGGGAGGTCGTTCTCACCCTCCCGCTCGAGCCGCCGCCGGAAACCCCGCCGCGCAGCGCCACCCTGCTCCGCGGCAACCACGGCACTCGCCGGAGCGGTGGTCGGCAACCTCTCGCCTGCGCTTGCCGACGAACTGGGGCTCGGACTGCTGGACACCGGGGTGGTGGTGATCGAGGTCCGCGAAGGCTCGCCGGCCGCCCGTGTCGGGCTCAAGCCCGGCGACATAATTCTTCGGGTCGCCGGGCGCGAGGTGCGCGATGTCGCCTCCCTCTCGGCGGCCCTGCAGAACCGCCCGGCTGGTCCCATGCGGGTGGCGATCCGCCGGGACGGGCGCGTGATGGAGGCGACCCTTGCCGGGTGAGGCCGACCTCTTCGGCCCGCCGCTGACCGCGCCCACGCGGAAACGCAGCGTCGCTCCCGTCCCGCTGGCGGAACGGTTGCGCCCTGCGCGCCTCTGCGAGGTGGTGGGGCAAGACCACCTCTTGGGCCCGGAGGGCGCGATCAGTCGCATGCTCGCCGGCGACTCGCTCGCCTCGCTCATCCTCTGGGGTCCGCCCGGGTCAGGCAAGACCACCATCGCCCGCCTGCTCGCCGAGGCCTCCGGGATGGCCTTCGTCACCCTCTCCGCCGTGTTCTCCGGGGTTGCCGACCTCAAACGCGCCTTTGAGGACGCGCGTAAACGCCTGGCTGCCGGCGGTCGAACGCTCCTGTTCGTCGACGAGATCCACCGCTTCAACCGTGCCCAGCAGGACGGATTACTGCCGGTGGTCGAGGACGGCACAATCACCCTGATCGGCGCCACCACGGAGAACCCGTCCTTTGCTCTGAATGCCGCCCTCCTTTCCCGCTGCCGCGTGCTCGTGCTGCATCGCCTCGACGACGCCGCTCTGGAGAGCGTGCTCCGTCGCGCCGAGTTCGACCCTCGGCCGCGCCCTGCCTCTCACGCCCGAGGCCCGGGCCAGTTTGCGCGCGATGGCCGATGGCGATGGGCGGGCCCTGCTCAACCTCGTGGAGCAACTCTTCGCCCTGCCGGGCGGCCCGCCGCCGCTCGACCCGGATGCGCTTGCGCGCCTTCTGGAGCGCCGCGCACCGCTTTACGACCGCGACCGAGAGGAGCATTTCAATCTCACTTCTGCCCTGCACAAGGCGATGCGCGGCTCCGATCCGGACGCTGCACTGTACTGGCTCGCGCGCATGATCGCGGGCGGCGAGGACCCCCGCTACATCGCCCGCCGCGTGGTCCGATTCGCCTCCGAGGACGTGGGCCTTGCCGACCCTACCGCGCTCTCCGCCGCTCTCGCCGCCTGGGACGCCTACGAGCGGCTCGGGTCACCGGAAGGGGAACTCGCCATCGCCCAAGCCGTCCTCCATTGCGCGACCGCGCCCAAGTCGAACGCGGCCTACCGCGCGTGGGGCGCCGCTCTGCGGGCGGCGCGCGAGACGGGCTCGCTGCCGCCTCCGTTGCATGTCCGCAATGCGCCGACCGGACTGATGGCGGAGCTCGGCTACGGCGCCGGGTACGAATACGACCACGACGCCCCTGAGGCCTTCTCGGGCCAGGACTATTGGCCGGAGGGAATGCCGCCGCAGCAGTTCTATTGTCCGGTTGGCCGCGGTCGCGAGGAAGAGATTGCGGCCCGTCTGGCGCATTGGCGCCTCCTCAGGCAGAACCGCAAACCGCGATGATGCCTGTCTCGGCCGCCGCTCTCGCCGCCGTCGCCGCAGGCGGCGCGGTGGGCTCCCTTGCCCGGTTCCTCGCCGGCGTCGCCGTCACCTCCTGGCTCGGGCTGCATGTCGCCTGGGCGACCTTGGGCGTGAATGTCGTCGGCGGGTTCCTGATCGGCGCCGCCGTCGAACTTCTCGCTCGCAGCGGCCTCGACGGCCTCCTCGGTCCCTTGATCGTCAGCGGCTTTCTCGGCGGCTTCACCACCTTCTCCGCCTTCTCGCTCGAGGTCGTCACCCTCTCCCGCAGCCGAGCCGCTCGATCGCGCTCGGCTATGCGCTCGTCTCGGTGCTCGCCTGCGTCTTCGCCTGCGCGGGCGGCATCGCGCTCGTCCGCGCGCTTGCATGAGCGGGGTCACCACCCGCACCGTCGGCCCCGAGGAGGCCGATCTCCGGCTCGATCGTTGGTTCCGGCGCCACTTCCCGCATGTGCCGCACGGCGCGCTCGCCAAGCTTTTGCGCACCGGCCAGATCCGGGTCGACGGAAAGAGGGCGGAGACGGGCACCAGGCTCGTGCCGGGCCAGACCATCCGCATTCCGCCGCTGCCCGATCCCGATGCGGTGCCCCCGAAACAAGCCCCGGCGCTCGACGAGCGGGCGGCGAAGGAGCTCAAGCTTCGCACGCTGTATCGCGACGCGAGCGTGCTTGTCCTCGACAAGCCCTTCGGCCTGCCGGTGCAGGGAGGACCGGGGATCGGCCGCAGCGTGGATCACCTGCTGGATGCCCTCCGCTTCGGTTCCGACGAGCGGCCGCGTCTCGTTCATCGCCTCGATCGCGACACCACGGGCGTGCTCGTGCTGGCCCGCACGACGGCGGCCGCCTCGCGTCTCGCCGCCGCCTTCCGGGCCCGCGACGCCGAGAAGACCTACTGGGCGGTGACCGTGGGGGTGCCCACGCCGCGCGAGGGCAGGGTGGATGCGCCGCTCGCCAAGCGCCCGGGCCCGCGCGGCGAGCGTGTGACCCTGGTGGAGGACGAGGGCGAGGAGGGGGGCAAGATCGCCCGCGCCGTCACGGACTACCGGGTGGTCGATCACGCCGGCAAGCGTGCGGCTTGGCTCGAACTCTCGCCGCTGACGGGGCGCACGCACCAGCTCCGCGTCCACTGCGTCGCCTTGGGCTGCCCGATCCTCGGCGATGCAAAATACGGCGGGTCGGCGGCGATGCTGGCCGGGTTTCCCGAGAAGCTGCATCTGCATGCGCGACGTCTCGCCATTGCCCACCCCGAAGGTGGGAGGCTCGTGGTGGAGGCGCCGCTGCCGCCGCACATGAAGGAAAGCTTCGCGGCCCTCGGCTTCGAAGCCCCGCGCCCGATCAAACCGGCGCGTGTGCCATGACGGCGTCACCGCCCTCGGGCTAGGGTTCGGCGCGGCAAGGGAGTGCGCCGGATGAAGTTTCTTCGCTGGCTGCTGTTGGGGCTGGCCGCCCTGGTGCTGATTGCGGCGGCGGGGCTTGCCGTCGTCATTGCCACCTTCGATGTCGAGGCGCAGAAGCCCCGCATCGCCGCGGCGGTGCGCGACGCGACGGGGCGCGAAATCGCGTTTCGCGGCCCGATCCGTCTGAGGCCCTCTCTCCAGCCCACCCTGGTCGCCGAGGATGTCGGCTTCGCTAACGCGCCGTGGGGCAGTCGGTCCGAGATGGCGCGGGTTGCCTCGCTCGAGGTGAAACTTGCCCTCCTGCCGCTCGTGCGCGGCGAGGTGGCGGCCGAGCGCATCGTGCTGATCGAGCCCGACATCCTACTCGAGACGGATCGCGAGGGTCGCGGCAACTGGGAGCTGCGCCCGGCGGCGGCACCTGCGCCCGGTCCCCGGCCGGCTGAGCGTCGCGAAGCCCCGGCCGTTGTGCCCGCCGTCGCCGTCGAGACGCTGCGCATTGAACGGGGCACGATCACCGTCCGCGACGGCGAGACCGGACGGACGACGGCCCTCACCATCTCCCGCCTTGAGGCTTCGCTGCCCGTGGCTCGACCGAGCCGGATTGACCTGGACGCCGCGCTCGACGGCGTGGCCATCGCCCTGGTCGGCAGCACTGGACCGGTGGGGCATCTCGTCGCCGCCACCACCGGGACGCCGTTTCCGATCGATGTGACCCTTCGCGTGGCGGAGGCCCGGCTTGCGGTGAAGGGAACCATCGCCGAACCGCGGGCGGGGAGGGGCTACGATTTCGCCATCACCGCCAGCGTGCCCGACCTCGCTCGGCTCGCCGCGGCCGTGCCAGCCATCCCCGGTCTGCCCCCCCTGCGCGGTCTCGACCTCTCTTTGCAGGCGCGCGACGGCGGGCGGGGGCTGCCGGAGATCCGGAGCGTCGTTCTGAAGACCGGCCCGTCCGATCTCTCCGCCGTCCTGCCGGGGTTTGCGCTGCGCGCCTTCGAGGTGTCGGCGCCGGATGCCGCCTCGCCGCTGCGGCTCTCCGCCGAGCTCGTGCGCAACGGCATGCCGGCCTCCGTTTCGGGCGAGTTCGGCCCGCTCGGCGCGTTGCTTCCAGGGGCGGAGGCGAAGCCCTGGCCGGTCGCGCTGAGGCTTTCGGCCGGCGCGGCGAGCCTCGCGGTGACGGGCGCCCTGCACGACCTCCCTTCCGCCCCGCGCGCGCACCTTCGGCTGGAGGCGCGAGCGCAAAATCTCGCCGCCCTCTCGCCGCTCGCCGGCATCGCCTTGCCGACGATCGAAGAGGCGAGCCTCGCCGCCGCGCTCGCCGGGCCGGACCGCGCGAAACGGGTGGCGGTGCGCGACCTCGCGCTCCGTCTCGGGGAGAGCGATCTCGGCGGGACCCTCACGGTGCAGGTCGAGGGCAGGCCCGCGGTCTCCGGGTCGCTCGCCAGTCGGCTGCTCGATCTCGACGCGCTGCTCGCCGCGCTGCCGCGGGACCCGGGCGCTGCAGGCCACCCGTCCCCGCCCGCCGCGGCTGCCGCACCGCCGCGTCGTCCCACCCGCCTGATCCCCGACGAGCCCCTGCCGCTCGACGCACTGCGCGCGGCGGATGCCGACCTCCGTCTGGCCTTCGCGGAGCTGCGGCTCGGCGGCAATGGATATCGCGACGTGTCCGGCACGATCCGCCTGCGCAACGGTGATCTCGCGGTCGAGCCCGTGCGCGCCACGCTGCCGGGCGGGCCGGTGACGGCGCGGCTCGTCGTCGGCGGCTCGCAGTCCGAACCCGAGGTCGCTCTCCGTCTTTCGGGGCCCTCGCTCGCGCTGCGCGACCTGCTCTCGGCTTACGCGCGCACCTACCGCATCGCCGGCGACATCGAACTTGACATCGACCTCCGCGGCCGCGGTGCTACGCCGCACCGCATCGCGTCCACGCTCGACGGTCATTTCGGGATTGCGGGCGTGAACATCGACATCGACAACAGGCTGATCGACCTGCTGGCGGGAGAGCTGTGGCGGGCGCTGGTGCCGAACGCACCGCGCGACGGCGTCTCCAACGTCCGCTGCGTCGCGCTCCGCTTCGACGCCGCCGCCGGCAACGCCCAGGCGCGCGCCTTCCTAATCGATTCCAACCTCGTTCGGGTTTCGGGCACGGGGTCGGTTGCGCTCGGGCCGGAGACGCTCGCGCTTCGCCTGTCGCCGACGCTGAAACTTGCGGGCGGGGGTATTGGCGTGCCCGTCAACGTCGGCGGAACGTTCCTCAACCCGAGCGTGCGCGTGGATCCGCGCGGCGCGATCGGCGCACTCGGCCAGATCGGGGCGGGTGCCACGGCCGGCGCCACTGCCGGTGCGGCGGCGGGGCCGCTCGGCGCCATCGTCGGTGGCGTGATGGGTGCGGCGCGCGGCGGCGGGGCTGCTGCGGGGCCGGGCGACACCTGCGCCGCTCAGCTCGCCGTGGCGCGCGGCGGGCGAGCCGGGCCTGTTCCAGCGGATGAGGTTGAGCCGGCCACCTCGGCACCGGCTCCGGCCGGGGAGGCGGCGCAGCCCGCAGCCCCGCGGCCCCTGCAAGAGTTGCAGGAGCGCCTGCCGACACCGCTGCAGCAGATTTTGCCGAGGCTTGGCCGATGAGGCGGTTCTGGACCACCACCGGCGTGGCAGAGGGAGAGGGCGGCTGGCTCGTCCTGCTCGATGGGCGGCCGATGCGCACGCCGGGCGGTGCCGCATTCCGCGTGCCTGCGCGCGCGGTGGCCGAGGCCGTGGCCGAGGAGTGGGCAGCGGCCGGCAAAGCCGGGGCAGAAATCCGTCTCGCCGATCTCGTGCTCACCCGCATGGTGGCGACGGCGCTCGATCGCGTCGCTCCCGACCCGGGCCCGATCATCGATGCGCTGACGAAATATGGCGAGACCGACCTGCTCTGCTATCGCACGGCCCATCCGCCGGAACTCGCCGCCCGGCAGGCCCGGGCCTGGCAACCTCTGCTGGATTGGGCGGCGCTCGCTCTCGACGCCCCGCTCGTGGTGACGTCGGGGCTTGCGCATGTGGCGCAAAGCCCCTCGGCGCTTGCCGCCCTGCGTGCGGCGCTTTCCCGCGAGAACGCCTTTTCGCTCGCCGCCCTCGGCGTCGCCGTGCCGGCGCTCGGCTCGCTCGTGCTTGGGCTCGCCATGGCGCACGGCCAACTCGGCCCCGACGAGGCGCATGCGATCGCTTTCCTCGAGGAGGCCTACCAGGCGGAGCAATGGGGCAAGGATGCGGAAGCCGAGGCCCGGCTTGCGGGCATCGCGGCCGAGGTGACCATCGCCCACCGTCTGATGGTTCTCACGCGCGTCGAGGCCCTCGCATGAGGACGGTGCGCATTGTCGTCTCCGGCCGCGTGCAGGGGGTCGGGTTTCCGCGCCTTCGCCGTGCGGGAGGCGACCCGGCTCGGGCTCGATGGTTGGGTGCGCAATTTGCCGGACGGGCGGGTGGAGGCGGTCGCCCAAGGTGGCGAGGAGACGCGGTCGCCCAGCCTTCGTCGGCTGCCCTCCGTCAGCGGCCCTCTCGCCGCGCGGGTGGACGAGGTCGCTGTGGACGGAGACTGAGGCGACGGTGCCGCCTGGTTTCGTGCAGGCCGGCTGAGGCTATTGCAGGGGCAGTGGGAGGGGGCTGGCCTCGAGCCGGCGGCGGCGGCTACCACTCCGCGCCCGGAGAGCGCAAGCATGATCACCCTGCTCAATCGACTGATCCTCGCCAGCCGTTGGGTGCTGGTCGTTTTCTACATCGGGCTCGCGGTCGCGCTCTGCTTCTACGCCGTGCGCTTCCTCTGGAAGCTGAAGAAGTACTTCGATGGCCTGCTCAGCATGAGCGACGGCGAGACCCTGCTCGGCCTTCTCTATCTGCTTGACTCCGCGCTCGTCGCTGGCCTCGTGGTGATGATGTTGATCGCCTCCTACGACAGCCTGGTGGCCCGCCTGTCGGGCAAGGACGACGCGGCGAGCCTCGAGTGGGTGGGCGCGGTCGATCCCGTCAAACCTGAAGATCAAGCTCGCGGTGGCGATCGTCGCCATTTCCTCCATTCACCTGCTGCAGATCTTTCTCAACGTCGACAGCTATACCGACCGCCAGATCACCTGGATGATGGCGATCCACGGCGTGTTCCTGGTCGGCATCATCGCCATGGCGGTGATGGACCGGCTCGAGGGCTACGGGAAGAAGGAGAGGGCGAAGGGGGCCGGCACGAACGCCAAACCGCCGGCAGCCGCGACGGAGCCCATGACGTCCCGTTCAGCGATCCTCGGGAGCCGTTCCGCGCCTATCCCGCCAGGATCGCTGGCCTGCTGCGAGGGCGCAGCCTGCCAGCCTCGCTCGCCTCAGTGACCGAGGATCTGGCTGAGGAAGGTGCGCAGCCGTTCGCTCCTCGGGTTGCCGAAAAACTCGTTCGGTGGCCCCACCTCCACCACCTCACCACGGTCCATGAACACCACGCGGTCCGCCACCGTGCGGGCGAAGCCCATCTCGTGCGTGACCACCACCATGGTCATGCCGGACTCCGCGAGCTCGACCATCACGTCGAGCACCTCCTTGATCATCTCCGGATCCAGTGCGGAGGTTGGCTCGTCGAACAGCATGATCTTAGGCCGCATGCAGAGCGCGCGCGCGATCGCCACCCGCTGCTGCTGCCCGCCCGAGAGCTGGCCCGGATACTTCTTCGCCTGTTCCGGAATGCGCACGCGAGTGAGGAACTCCATGGCGAGCTCCTCGGCCTCCTTCCTCGGCATCTTGCGCACCCAGATCGGCGCGAGCGTGCAATTCTCCAGGATGGTGAGGTGCGGGAAGAGGTTGAAGGACTGGAACACCATGCCGACCTCGCGGCGGATGGCGTCGATGTTCCGCAAATCGTCGGTCAGTTCGATGCCGTCGACGATAATCTGCCCTTCCTGATGCGTCTCCAGCCGGTTGATGCAGCGGATCATCGTCGACTTGCCCGAGCCTGAGGGCCCGCAGACCACGACGCGCTCGCGCTCGCGCACCGTGAGCGAGACGTCGCGCAGCACATGCAGCGCGCCGAACCACTTGTTCACCTTGCGCAGCTCGATCATCGGCTTGGCGTCTGGCTGCACCGCGCTTCGCACCTGCACCTTGCCAAGCTCGACCACCTCAGCCATCGCCGTCCCTCCCGTCGCCTCGTCCCCCCTCATCGCCTGCGCCCCTTGTCGAGCTCGCGCTCGAGGTCCTGGCTGTACTTCGACATCGCGAAGCAGAACACGAAATAGATCGCGGCGACGAAGAGATAGGCCTCCACCCCGAAGCCCTGCCAAGCCGGTTCGATGATCGAGGTCTTCGCCGTGTTGAGCAGATCGTAGATGCCGATGATCAGCACGAGCGAGGTGTCCTTGAACATGCCGATGAAGGTGTTGACCAGCGGCGGGATGGAGATCTTGAGCGCCTGCGGCAGGACGATGAGCCCGGTCTTCTGCCAGTAGGTGAGCCCGAGCGCGTCGGCGGCCTCGTACTGACCCTTCGGGATCGCCTGCAGGCCGCCGCGCACCACCTCGGCCAAGTAGGCCGCGGCGAACAGGATGATCGCGATCTGCGCGCGCAGGAGCTTGTCGATGTTCATCCCCTCGGGGAGGAACAGCGGGAACATCACCGAGGCCATGAACAGCAGCGAAATGAGCGGCACGCCGCGGATGAGCTCGATGTAGACGACGCAAAGCGCCTTCACCGCCGGCATCGAGGTCTGCCGCCGCCCGAGCGCGACGAGGATGGAGAGCGGGAAGGCGAGGGCGATGCCGAAGGTGGCAAGGATAAGGGTGATGACGAGCCCGCCCCAGCGCTCCTGCTCGACGTAAGGGAGGCCGAACACGCCCCCCCACATCAGCACGCCGATCACCGTCAGGGCGGCGAACCAGATCAGCGCGAGCTCCTTGCGCCAGAAGCGGCGCATGGCGGAGACGACGTAAAGGGCGATAAAGATCACGATGGCGAGGGCGGGGCGCCACTGCTCGTCGAACGGATAGAGCCCGAACAGGATGAAGCGGTACTTCTCACCGATCAGCGCCCAGCATGCGCCTTCGCCGCGCGCGGCGCGGCAGGCGGAGGTATCGACCCGCTGCCCCGTGCCCGGCACGTCCCAGATCGCGTTCACCACCGCCCAACTGAGGAAGGAGAGCGTCCAGGAAACGAGGAGGTAGAAGAGGACGAGCGTGACCGCGGTGGAGAGCCAAGAGGAGAACAGGTTGGCCCTGAGCCAGCCGAGAGGGCCGAGGGCGAAACTCGGCGGCCGCCGTTCGAGCGCGGGCGCGGCGCCGAGGGTCGCGGCTTCGGCGGAGGGCGGCGTCATCGATCCGATCCCGTGACGAGCATCTGCGGTCTCACCGTTCCTTCAGCGCGATCCGTGCATTGTACCAGTTCATGAACAGGCTGATGGAGAGTGAGATCGTCAAGTACACCATCATGATGATGGCGATGCCTTCGATCGCCTGGCCGGTCTGGTTGATCGTCGTGTTCGCGATCGAGACGATGTCCTGGTAGCCGATGGCGACCGCGAGGGAGGAATTCTTGGTGATGTTGAGGTACTGGCTGGTCATTGGCGGGATGATGACGCGCAGCGCCTGCGGCAGAATGACGAGGCGGAGCTGCTGGCCGCGGCTGAGCCCGAGGGCGGCAGCCGCCTCCCACTGCCCCTGGTGCACGGCGAGGATGCCCGCGCGCACGATCTCTGCGATGAAGGCCGCGGTGTAGAGCACGAGGCCGAACAACAGGGCAGCGAACTCGGGCGTGATGGTGCCGCCGCCGCGGAAGTTGAAACCCCTGAGCACGGGGCGATCCACGGTGAACGGCGCGCCCATCGCCCACCAGACACCGACCGGAAGCCCGATCAGCAGCATGATCGCCCACGGCCAAAGACGGGGCCGAACCCCCGTGGCCATCTGCCGCGCGGTAAAGAGGCGCGAGAGGCCCCAGGTCGCGACGGCGCCAACGAGGAGCGCGATCAGCGCCGCGGTGTGCGCCTCCTGCCATTCGATCCAAGGGAACTTGATGCCCCGGTTGGACAGGTAGACCGACCCGAACGGATTGAGCGCCTGACGTGGCCCTGGCAACCCCTGCAGCAACGCGTACCAAAACAGGAGCTGCAACAGCAGCGGTAGGTCGCGCAGCACCTCGACATAGACGGCCGCACACTTCGCCACCAACCAGTTCCGGGACAGCCGCGCGATGCCGATCACTGTGCCGAGGATGGTGGCGAGCACCGCGCCGATGATCGCCACGCGCAGCGTGTTCAGCACGCCGACGGTGAGGGCGCGAAGGTAGGTGTCGGCGGGGGAGTAGGGGATCAAGCTTTCGCCGATCGGCAGCCCCGCCTCGCGTTCCAGGAAGCCGAAGCCGGTCGCGATCTTGCGCACCTCGAGGTTGCGCATGGTGTTGTCGACCAGCCACCAGATGCCGGCGCCGACAAGGCCGAGGATGACCACCTGCCAGAAGACCGCGCGCACCGTCGGGTCGCGCCAGGAAAGGGCGATGCCCCGCCGTGGCGGGGCGCGGAGATAGCGCGGATCGGAGGTGGTCGGCGTCTGCATCGGCATCGGGTGGCGATCGGTCCGGGCGGGCAGCGGTCAGATGCTTCCCGCCCGACCTCTCTGCTCAGCGGATCGGCGGCGCGTACATCAGCCCGCCCTGGGTCCAGAGCGCGTTGATGCCCCGCGGCACGCCCATCGGCGTGATGTTGCGCTCCCACATTTCGGCGAAGTTCCCCACTTGCTTGATGATGTTGTAGGCCCAGCGGTTGTCGAGACCCATCATCTGGCCGAAGCCGCCCGTCACGCCGAGCAGGCGCTGGATGTCCGGCACCTGGCTCGTCAGCATCTGGTCGACGTTGGCGCTGGTCACGCCGAGCTCCTCAGCCGCAATCTGCGCGAACAGCGCCCAGCGCACGATGTCAAAGAAGCGCTGGTCGCCCTTGCGAACGACTGGCCCGAGCGGCTCCTTGGAGATGATCTCGGGAAGCATCACGTACTGCTCGGCGTTTGGCCCCTGGGTGAAGCGGAAGGAGGCGAGCGCCGAGGCGTCCGAGGTGTAGACGTCGCAGCGGCCCGAGATGAAGGCGGCGCGGATCTCCTCCAGGCTCTCGATCACCACCGGGCGGAAGCTCATCCGGTTTGTGCGGAAGAAGTCGGCGAGATTCAGTTCCGTCGTGGTGCCCGGCTGTACGCAGACGGTGGCGCCGTCGAGTTGCTTGGCCGAGGTAACGCCGAGCGAGCGTTTCACCATGAAGGCCTGGCCGTCGTAGAAGTTGATCCCCGCGAACTGGAAGCCCAGGGAAGCCTCGCGCCCGAGCGTCCAGGTCGTGTTGCGGTAGAGGAGATCGACCTCGCCCGACTGCAGAGCCGGAAACCGGTTCTGGCTCGTGGTCGGAACGAAGCGCACGCGGTTCGCATCACCGAAGATGGCGGCGGCGACGGTGCGGCAGCCGTCGGCGTCCAGCCCGCGCCACACCCCCTGGCTGTCCGGGTTGGAGAAGCCGGCGACCCCGGTGGTGACGCCGCAAACCACCTGGCCGCGGGCGCGGATCGCGTCCAGGGTTGGCGATTGTTGCGCGACCGCTTCGGCGGCGGGCAGTGCGATGGCCAGTGCCAGGGCACCGGCGCGCATGGCAGTGTGCATGGAACCCTCGTCCCCAGTTCGTTTGTGCCTCACTGCCGTGTGCTGGGCTCCTGGCCGCGCTCTCCGTCGCGGCATGCTGCTAACGTGGGGCAGATTTGCGCTTCGATCAATGGTCGGGGCGACCGTTTCGCCGGCAGCGAGGCTGCGTTAGGGTCGCGCCATGGCTGTTCTGGTCAACCTCGCCCCCGAACTTCGACCGCAGGCCGATGCCGTTGGCGACTTCGCCGTCCTCGCCAGGGCCGCCCGCGATGCCGCCCGCCTTGTCGCCCGCCTGCCGGCCGAGACCCGTGCCGCCGCGCTGCGAGAGGCCGCGCGCGCGCTTCGGCAGGCGGAGCCGGCCATCCTCGAGGCGAACGCGGCCGACCTCGCCGCGGCGCGTCTCGCCGGCCAGAGCGGCGCCTTCCTCGATCGATTGGCGCTGACGCCTGCGCGGGTGCAAGCCATGGCAGCGGGGGTGGAGACTGTGGCGGAGTTGCCTGATCCGGTCGGGCGCGTGCTCGCGGAATGGACGCGCCCCAATGGGTTGCGCATCCGCCGCGTCACACAACCCCTGGGGGTGATCGGAATGATCTTCGAAAGCCGGCCGAACGTGGCGGCGGATGCGGCGGCGATTGCGCTCAAGTCCGGCAACGCCATCGTGCTGCGCGGCGGGTCGGAAAGCCTCCGGTCGGTCGGCGCCATCCACGCCGCCTTCGTCGCGGGGCTCGCCGCGGCCGGCGTGCCGGAGACCGCCGTGCGTGTGGCGCCAACGGCCGACAGGGGCTTCGTCGCCGCCATGCTCGGCGCGTCGGGGTTGCTCGACGTCATCATTCCGCGTGGCGGGAAGTCTCTCGTGACCCGCGTGCAGACCGAGGCGCGCGTGCCGGTGCTCGCCCACGCCGAGGGGCTCTGCCACACCTTTGTCCACGCCTCGGCCGATCTCGCCAAGGCGCGCGCGATCGTGGCGAACGCGAAGATGCGCCGCACCGGGATCTGCGGCGCGACCGAAACGCTCCTTGTCGATGCGGCCTGCGCCGCCACGCACCTCAACCCAATCCTCGATGATCTCTCTGCCCTCGGCTGCGCGTTCCGCGCCTGCCCGCGAACGCGCGCCCTGCGCCCGGACCTGCCGGCGGCGACCGAACAGGACTTCGCCACCGAGTGGCTCGATGCGATCCTCAACGTCGCCATCGTCGATGGCGTGGAGGGCGCCATCGCGCATATCCGCCGCTTCGGTTCAGAGCATACGGATGCGATCGTGGCGGAGGATGCGCGGGCGATTGAAACGTTCCTGAACGGGATCGACAGCGCGATCGCCATCGCCAACGCCTCGACCCAGTTCGCCGATGGCGGCGAGTTCGGCTTCGGCGGAGAGATCGGCATTGCGACGGGCCGCATCCATGCCCGCGGGCCAATCGGGCCCGACCAGCTCGTCACCTTCCGCTACCACGTGATCGGCACGGGCCAAGTCCGCGCATGACGGCAGTCCGCCGCGGCCGTTCGCGCCGGCCTGCGCCACCCGCCAAACCTGGGGCTCCGGGACGGTGGGGCGACGGGCGCAGGGTGCGCATCGGGCTGCTCGGCGGTTCGTTCAACCCGGCCCACGAGGGGCATCGCACGATTGCCGAGACGGCGCGGAAGCGATTGCGTCTCGATGCCGTCTGGCTGCTCGTCTCGCCGGGCAATCCGCTCAAGCCGGCACGCGGCATGGCGCGGTTGGAACGACGCCTCGCCTCCGCGCGCGATGTCGTGGCCGGCAACGCGCGGCTGATCGCGACCGACCTCGAGGCCCGTCTCGGCACCCGCTTCACGATCGACACGATTCAGCGGTTGCGGACGCGCTTTCCTCGCGTTCGCTTCGTGTGGCTGATGGGAGCGGACAACCTGATCCAGATCCCGCGCTGGCAGTTCTGGCGCTCGATCTTTCGCCATGTTCCCGTCGCCGTATTTCCGCGCCCCGGCTTCACACGTGCCGCTCTCGCATCGCGCGCGGCACGTCTGTTCCGCTCACGTTTCGTTCCCCCTGCGCGCGCGGGCGCCCTCCGGTTCGCGACCGCCCCCGCCTGGACCCTGCTGCCCATGCGCGAGCACCCGGCTTCGGCCACCGCCATCCGCGCCGGCAAGGCGGCCGTACCGCGACCCCGTCGCCGGCGCGCAGCCGTGCTGCAGGAGGCTGCGCTCGATCCGCTGGTCAAACGCATCGTTGCCCGTCTCGTGGACGACAAGGCGGAGGACGTCGTCGTGCTCGACATCCTCGGCAAGGCGGCCTTCGCCGACCGGATGGTGATCGCCTCGGGGCTTTCGGGGCGGCAGTTGAAGGCGATGGCCGAGCACCTGATCGACCTCCTGGAGGCGGATGGGCTTCGCGTGCGGGCGGAGGGACTCGGCAGTTCGGATTGGGTGCTCCTCGACGCGGGCGATGTTGTGATTCATTTGTTCCGACCGGAGATGCGCGCCCATTACGCGCTCGAGAAGATGTGGGGGGTGAGCCTGCCCGGCGACGAGATCAGGCCAAGCGAGGTGCGGAGGGCGTGATCCCGCACGTTCTGGTGCTGGCAGTCGGGCGCGGCAAGGGAACCGAAGAGCAGGCGCTGTTCGACCGGTATGCGGCCAGGTTGCGGCCCGTTCCTCGCCTGGTGGAGATTCCGGAGGCGAAGGGCAGCCCGGCCGAGATCCGCCGCCGCGAGGGCGAGACGGTCCCGCGCGCCCTTCCCGCCGGCGCTGACCTCATCGCGCTCGATCTCGGCGGCGAGGATCTCGCCACCGAGGCCTTCGCCGGCCGCCTCGCCCGCCTGGCCGAGCCCGGCCGGACAGCGGCCCTCGCCATCGGCGGCGCCGAGGGGCTCGATCGCGCCGTGCTCGACCGTGCGGCCTCGATCCTGTCCTTCGGCCGCGCCACCTGGCCGCATCTCCTGGTGCGCGCCATGCTCGCCGGGCAACTGTATCGGGCGGCGAGCCTCCTCGCCGGCCACCCCTCCCACCGGGCCGGTCGGCCCTGAGCGAGCGCCTCCTTTCTTTCGCCATCGGCGCGCGCCATCTCCCGCCGCGTTCCGTCATTTCAAGCCAAGGGGCCGTCACGATGCAGGAAGTCCTCACCGCGAAGGACAGAAGCGGTTCGTCGCTTCGCGCCGCCGCAGCGCGGTTCATCCTCTCCGCACCCGCGCAGCGCACCATCATGGCGCTGATCGTGCTCAATGCGGTCATTCTCGGCCTGGAGACCGCCCCCTCGATCATGCTCCGCTGGGGCGGGTGGCTGACCGCACTCGACTTCGCGCTCCTCTGCGTGTTCACGGCCGAGATCGCGGTGCGAATCTACGCCTTCCGCGGCCGTTTCTTCCGCGACCCGTGGGGCGTGTTCGACTTCCTCGTCATCGCCATCGCCTGGGCGCCGGCGACGGGCCCGCTCGCGGTCTTGCGCGCACTCCGTGTCCTCCGCGTTCTGAGGCTCATCTCGATGATGCCCCGGTTGCGCATCGTGGTGGAGGCGATGCTGCACGCCATCCCGGGCATCGGCGCGATCGCGATGCTGCTCCTGATCATCTACTACGTCGCCGCGGTGATCGCGACCAAGCTCTACGGCGAAACCCACCCCGAACTCTTCGGCACCATCGGCGAGAGCATGTTCACCCTGTTCCAGGTGATGACGCTCGAGTCGTGGTCGACCGGCGTGGCACGGCCGGTGATGGAGGAGCACCCGCAGGCCTGGGCCTTCTTCGTGCCCTTCGTGCTGGTGGCGACCTTCGTCGTGCTGAACCTGTTCATCGGCATCATCGTCGAGAGCATCCAGACGCTACGCAAGGCGCGCGAGCAGGCCGCCGAGGCGCGGCTCGAGGCGCAGACGGAGATGCGCGCCGAGCTGCACGGTGACAATCTGACCATCCTGAAGGAGGTGCGGGCCCTGCGCGAGGAGGTTGCGTCCCTGCGCGCCGCGCTCGCCGAGGCGCGTCATTGAACGTCATGCGGCACGCAAATGCGAGCGCTTGCTGCCCCCGTCCGGGCGGGCTAGGCCGCGCGTCATGACCCGCCGCCCCGTCATGCTGGTCGTGCTCGACGGTTGGGGCTGGCGTGAGGAGGAGGCGGCGAACGCCGTCCGTCTCGCGCACACGCCCACCTTCGACCGGCTTTGGCAGACCTGCCCGCACGCCTTCCTGCGCACCTCGGGGGCGGATGTCGGTCTGCCTGAGGGCCAGATGGGCAACTCCGAGGTCGGACATCTCAACCTCGGGGCGGGGCGAGTGGTGCTGCAGGATCTGCCGCGCATCGACGCCGCGGTGGCCGACGGGTCGATCGCTCGCCGCCCGGCATGGCGCGATCTCATCGCGCGCGTACGCGCCTCGGGCAGGGTGGTGCATCTCATGGGGCTCGTTTCGCCCGGTGGCGTGCACAGCCACCAGGACCACGCGGTGGCGCTGGCGCGCATGCTGGCGGGGGAGGGGATCGCGGTCGCGGTGCATGCCTGGACGGACGGGCGCGACACGCCGCCGCGGTCGGCCGAGTTGTTCCTGGCGCGGTTCGAGCGAGAGCTCCCAGCAGGCACGCGCATCGCCACCCTCTCGGGCCGCTACTACGCGATGGACCGCGACCACCGCTGGGACCGCATCGAGCGCGCATGGGCCGCGATGGTGCTGGCCGAGGGCGAGCGGGCGGAGAGCGCGGCGGTGGCGGTCCGGGCGGCTTATGCGCGGGAGCTGTCGGACGAGTTCATCCTGCCGACCGTGATCGGCGGCTACGCCGGGATGCGCGATGGCGACGCCATCCTCTGCTTCAACTTCCGCGCCGACCGCGTCCGGCAAATCCTCGCCGCCCTGCTTGACCCCGCGTTCGACGCCTTCCCGCGCCCGCGCCTGCCGCGCTTCGCCGCCGCCGTCGCCATGACGCCCTATTCCGAGGCGCTCGATCGCTTCATGGCGGTGCTGTTTCCGCCTGAACCGCTCGTCAACGTGCTGGGCGAGGTGGTGGCCAAAGCGGGCCGCACCCAGTTGCGGCTCGCCGAGACCGAGAAGTACCCGCATGTCACCTACTTCCTGAACGGCGGGCGGGAGGCCGTGTTCCCGGGCGAGGAGAGGGTGCTGATCCCCTCGCCGAAGGTGGCGACTTACGACCTCAAGCCGGAGATGAGCGCCCCCGAGGTGACGAAGGCGGCGGTCGCAGCGATCCGGTCCGGCCGGTTCGACCTGATCGTGCTGAACTACGCCAACCCCGACATGGTTGGGCATACCGGCGATCTCGCGGCGGCGATCGCGGCCTGCGAGGCGGTGGATCGGGGCTTGGGCGAGATCGTCGCCGCGATCGCGGACGTAGGTGGGGTGCTGCTGGTGACGGCCGATCACGGCAATGCCGAACTGATGCGCGACCCCGAGACGGGCGGGCCGCACACCGCGCACACGACGAACCCGGTGCCGGTGATCCTGTTCAACGGGCCCGAGGGGGCCCGGCTGCGCGACGGGCGGCTTGCGGATGTCGCGCCCACGGTGCTCGCGCTGATGGGCCTCGCTCAGCCGGCGGAGATGACGGGTAAGAGCCTGCTCAACTAGGGGCGCTGGGGCAGGTGACGCATCCCGTTGCGCCGCATGCCCCTCCCCGGAGATCGTCAGCGGCGCGTCTGCGTCTGCGAACCCGAACAGCGTCAGCACGGCACGGGAGACTGCCCGTGCCGCCGCCCGGGTCTCCGCGTGCCCGTTCGCCTGCGCATCCGCCTCGAACACCGCCATCAGCCCGGTGAACAGGAGGCAGGTGTCGTAGAGCGCGGTCTTCTCCTCCGCTGTGCGCCGCGTCACGTCCGACCCCCGGGTGAGGAACTCGTGCACCGTGGCGAGGACGAGCGCGCTCTCCTCGTCGGAGAGGTCGCGGCCGCGTTCGATCGCGAGCGCGGCACCGATCGCCATGCCGACGGCGTAGGTGAGGTTGTTGCGGCGGAACTCGGGGTGCTTCTCCAGTTCGTCGAACACGGCTTGGCCCAGGGCGCGCAGCGCGGGGCGATGCGCCGGGTCGGGGGAGAGGTCGGCGAACTGGGCGGCCGCGTCGTCGCGGATCTCGCGCCGCCCTCGCTCCGGCACCACGGCGTCCTTCTTGCTGCGGCGGCCGGAGCCGCCGGCAACGCGCCGGTTCTCCTCCGTCATCGGCCCGCTGCCGCGGCGCGCGGGCACCGCGATGCAGGCTAATGCGGGGGCGATCTCGCCCACGGCGACGCCGGGGACGGGGGTGTCGGGGTCGAGAAGCGCGGCCACACGGCGGCCGAATTCGGCGGAGCGGCGGAGAAGCGCGGCGTCGTCGGGAAACGGGACTTGCGGCCAGTCGCTTCGGATGCTGGCCTCGTTTTGGGAGAGCCAAGCGGGAAAGAAGCCGATGGCGAGGGCGTGCAGCCAGGGCAAGGCGGTGGTGTCGCGGTCCACGTCCGGGTCGGGCAGCCCGAGGGCGGTAAGGCGGGAGTGGAGGGCAGGGGAGAGGTCGGCGCGTAACCCATCCTGGTCCTTGCGGAGAACGGGGGCGTCGTAGGCGTGGCCGCGGAGCGCGTTGTTGTCGCCGAAGGCCGTTGTCCAGGTCAGGGGCAAGCCCTTGGGGCGCGCGCGGCGGCTGGGCGGGTGGCGAGGAAGCCACCGGCGGTCGGGAGTTGCCGCCACAGGTCTGGGCGCGGTTCGTTCCAGAGCGGACGATCCGCAATGACGTAAGCGGAGCGGAGATCAAATGGGCGGAGGTGGTACCGAAGAACCGCTTGCTCCTCGAAGCGCGCCCCCGATTGCAGACCAGCTCTTCTCGCGTTCTTCGGGCGAGGTAGCGACCTGCGTTTTTGGGCGAGCCCACCGAGGTGGCGCTTCGCCTCTACCCACGACAGTGCGGGATTGAAATAGGCGCGCGTGCGGGTTGCGAGCACGGCGCGGTTGCAATCAATTTCAGCGCCCCGCTGCGCTTCTCGAGCAGGCCGTTGAACGGCGGACCGGACCCGATTTCCTTCAGCCGAACCCAGGGGAGATACGCGCTCTCCGCTTGGCTTGTGGCACGAATTGGAAGCGCGTCGCCGCGGCCGGCCTCAGCTCCACCATGGGGGCTGGCGAAGCGGTTGGCCGGCGAGTCCGGCGCGGCGAACATCTGCGCGCGATGTTCCTCCGCGTCGGAGGTGTCGAAGCGGTCGTTGAACCAGACCCGCGGCTCAGGGTCGCGTTGCTCCTTGCGCACCCAGAGCGAGACCGCCGTTCCCTGCTTGATCCTGGGCGAGAGGCCGCAGATCGCGAATACGGTCTGGCTCGTTCGCCCGTCCCGCCCGTCCGGCCCCTACTCCGAAATTGTCCGCTCGCCGTTGCATGTTGTCGATCCAGAACCGGTCGAACGAGCCGAGCAGACGCTGGCGTATCACCACGATGGAGGGCTTGGTGAGCCAGGAAGAGTTGCTGACGAAGCAGACGACGCCGCGTCCCGTCTGCTCGGCGATGCGGCGCAGCGCTACCCGGAAGAACCGCATAGAGAGATCGTCGAGGTTGAACTTCCGCACCCCCCGGCGCTCGCGCATCCCCCTCTTGTAGGGCTCCACAGGCCCGGTCTCCTCGCGCGGGCTGGTGCCGGCGAAGGCGTTGTAGGGCGGGTTGCCGAGCACGGCCAGGATCGGGCGGTTCGCGCTTAACCCCGTCGCGGCATCGCGCTTCTCGGTCAGCGGCGGAAAAACGAGGCGCAAGTCGTCCTCGCCCGCGCGGCCGGCCTCCGCCGCCGCCTCGCCCCAGCCCGTCAGAGCGTTGGCGAGATAGATCGCCGCTCGCCCGACTTCGCCGAGCGGTGCCCCCTGCGCCCGCAGCCAGTGCCCGACCTGCCAGTGCGCCGCCACCTAGGGGCCAGGCATGATCTCGAACCCCGCCACCCAGGTCGTCGCCGCACGCTTCAGGTCCTCGGCGAGCAGCGCCTATTCGCCCCTCTCCGCAAGCGTGCGCCGGCTCCGCCCCAGCACCTCGACCAAGTCGGCGCCGGTGCCGCGGCAGGGGTCGAGCACCCACACGTTCGTCCGGCCGGCCCGTCTGCAAGGCCGAGCTCGGGGCGCAGCACGCGATCGACCCGCTCGACCATGGAGCGCACGATCTCGCGCGGCGTGAACCATACGCCGAGCACCTTACGCAGATCCGGGTCGAAGGCGGCGAGGAACGGTTCGTAGAAGTACCGGACCGCCTCCGCATCGGAGAAGGCACGGAAGAACGCGTTTCGGTCGACGCGGGCCAGCGCCTCGGCCGCACGGGACAGCGGCTCGACGAGACCGAGTGGCCTTAGCTTCTTCGCCTGCGCGATCGCCTGGAACAGGGTGGAGACATGGGAACGTGCAGCTCCAAGCTGGCCGTCCGCCATCGCACGCACGGCTTTCGCGCACCGCCTCGACCCTGGCGCCGAACACTCGGTAGACGAGGGTCTGCACCAGCGTCGAGCGGAAGAGGTGCTCGCCCTTGGCCTCGTCGAAGCGAGGCCGAGCGCCTTAACGAGCATGCCGCGAAGCCCCCGGAAAGCGGGAAGCTCGGCTCGCTCCTCGATGCGACCCAGCGCGTCGCGCGCGTGGGACGCGAGGAAGAACGCCACGTCTTCGCGCTCGGCAAGCGGGGCCCCGTGCAGGAGCACGTGCTCGAGGAACTCGGCGAAGCGTGCCGCGAAGCCCTCCCGCCGTCGCGTCGAGCAGGCGAGGGCGAAGAAGGCCTCGGCGTCGGGACAGTCGAAGGGGAAGCGATCTCGTTCCGCCGGATCGCCCTGCCGGTCTCGGCCGAAAAGACAAGGTCGCGGAAGTTGGTGACGAGGACGAGGCGGTATTCGGCGACGTAGCGGCGGACCTGTTCGCTCTCGCGCTTGATGGGGAGGTCGGCGGTGATGTCGTGCACCTCGACCCCCCCCCCCCGCAGTCGGAGAAGCGGCCCTCGGGCCAGGACCGCCTGTCCAGACTGCGCTCGGCGACGAACAGCCCCAAGTCGGGAAAACCTGCGCCGCGGTTGCACACCTTCGGTACGCAGAAGACCCCTCGGCTTGAGGGAGTTGCCGACGCGTTCAGGGCGCCGGCGAGCGCACCGTAGGAGCTGATCTCCCCCGTCCCCGCCCCCGTCGCGTGGATGCGAGCGATCTCGCCCAGATCGGTGTTGAGGATTGAGCGCTGGTCGAGCGGCCTTGCGAGCCAGGGTGGCGTCCGGCGGCGCATTTCCCCAAGTGGAGAAGCGCAGTTACGCTACCGTTATGTCTAGAGTCGTGCAGCCCGACCTGTTCGCGCCCCCTACCCGGCCGCCCCAGCCGAAGCCCGATCCCCTCGCCGAACTGCGCGCGATCCTGGAACGCGCGAGGCAGCTCGACCGCCTTCCCTTCGAAACGCTGCCGGCTACCATCGAGGAGGAGCTCCGCATCTTCGACCTCGGAAGGCGCGTCGGGCCGGAAAGCGAGGCGCTGGCCTATGCCATCCTCGACGAGTTCGAGCGGCTTCACGACACTTGGTACAGGGCCTGACGATAGGCCGAGTATGACAGGCCCTGTGCTCCTGAGCAGGTGCTTCGATCCCTTTAAATACGAAAGGAGACCGGCGGCAAAGTCGTCAGGATTTCTTCTGCTCTTCTTTGCGACGCTTGCAAATTCTCTGGACACTGTACCATTACGGGGGTGATCTTGCGCGTCCGTCGGCGTCCTTCGCTTCGTCAGACTTACCTTACCACCACGGCCACACCCATGTTCCGAGGCCTTGGACCCAGGCTCCGTCCTGAGCAAGGGCGATCGCCCCGGTATCTCAACTTCGGTACCACATCCGATTAATTAGCGCCTCAGGGTCAGTTCGGCGCCGTCTGCAAAGGCGCAAGGCGAACAGGTCCACAATCTTGTAGCGAGCGCTCTCAGCCGGCCAGCTCCGCACACGCCGGGCCATGGCAACTTGTTTGCCCCCTTCGTGTTGCAAGCCACGCCATACGTGCCTTGATCCGCGAATGCGCCCGACGATACCTTTTCTCTGGTAAAGGATCCTCGCGGGGGCGTGCCCGCGCCAACAGGAATTGCGGCCGACATGAAGGTTGCGTTCCGCACCGCTCTTTTTGCAGCTGCTCTCGCCTTCGGGGCAGGGGCGGCCATGAATGGGGCCCCCGGTGTTTGGCTTGGCGAGAGGCTAGGTCTCGGGGCCCAGGCGCAGGAAGGGTCGCGAGCAGAGACTTATCGGTTGCTGTCGCTGTTTGGCGACGTCTTCGAGCGCATCCGCGCCGAATATGTCGAGCCGGTTAACGACCGTGAAGTAATCGAGGCCGCGATCAATGGGATGCTGCAGAGCCTTGATCCACACTCCGCCTACATGAACCCGCGCACCTTCCGAGACATGCAGGTGCAAACACGGGGAGAGTTCGGTGGACTCGGGATCGAAGTGACGCAGGAGAACGGGTTCGTCAAGGTGATCTCGCCGATCGACGACACCCCAGCTGCGCGTGCTGGGGTGAAGCCGGGCGACCTGATTACGCACATCGACGGGCGCACCGTGCAGGGTCTTACCTTGAACGAGGCGGTGGAGCGGATGAGGGGGCCGCCGCGGACGGAAATCCGTCTCACAATTCGGCGCGAAGGTGTATCGCAGCCTATCCACATGACGATCGTGCGCGACGTGATCCGCATCCAGTCCGTGAGGTCGCGTCTGATTGACGACGACGTGGGGTATATCAGAATTACGTCTTTCAATGAACAGACGGATCAGGGACTGCGGCGTGCCGTGCAACAGCTCCGCACGCAGGCCGGAATACGCTTGCGAGGGTTGGTATTGGACCTGCGCAACAATCCGGGCGGGCTGCTCGACCAAGCGGTCGCCGTCTCCGACGATTTCCTTGAACAAGGGGAGATCGTCTCGACGCGGGCGAGACGTGCCGAGGACGCCCAGCGGTACAACGCTCGACCTGGCGACATCGCGGCCGGGCTTCCCATCGTTGTGCTCATCAATGGTGGCTCCGCCTCGGCTTCTGAGATCGTCGCGGGCGCCCTGCAAGACCATCGGCGGGCGGTGGTGATCGGTACGCGCAGTTTCGGCAAGGGCAGTGTGCAGACCGTGATGCCGCTGCCTGGCAACGGCGCGATCCGTCTTACAACGGCTCGTTACTACACGCCTTCTGGCCGATCTATTCAGGCGACCGGCATTGAGCCGGATGTCGTGGTGGAACTGTTTGAAGGTGAAGCAAAAGCTGAGGCGCGAGATCGCGAGGCGAACTTGAACCGCGCTCTGCGCAACGACCAAGCGCAAGCTGCCCGGACATCTACCGTGCCGCCGCCTGTTCTCCCGCCCGGCTTTGTCGAAGCCTCCTCGAATCCGCCGCCGCGTCCAACTGAGGGACAGCCCCCCATCCAGCTCGGTGACCTCGCGCGCGACCACCAGCTTCAGCGTGCCGTCGAGCTGGTTCGGGGACTTTCGGTGATGCGTCGAGCCTCAAACTGAGAGGCTGCGCTGGCTATATCGCGCAGGCGGAACGGTGGCGGACGGTCCGAGACGGACGGGTGATTGGCGCCTCCTAGCCGCTGTGTGGATCCTGGTTGTGCTGGTTTCAGGAGCGCTGGCGCTGTGGGCAGAACTGGCCACAAACCCGCCAGTTATGGCCGAAATGTCGCCAAGTGCGGCCGATCCGGCGGCACGCGATGTAACGTCAGGTGCACAAGTGCCCCCATCTCCGCGCGCGGAAGGGGCACGTGAAGCTGATCGAAGGAGCGGTCTAGAGGGCGAAGGTGGCGGAATGCTGCAGCCGGCGGGCCTGCCTGCTTGGCGCGCCTACGCTCGCCCCTTTGACGACTCCGACCCCAGGCCACGCGTTGCGCTGCTTGTCGTTGGGCTTGGGATGAGCGAGGCGGCTACCCGCTTCGCGATTGAGCAGCTGCCGGGGCCGATCAGCCTGGCCTTCTCGCCTTACGGCCTCAACCTCGAGAGCCAAATGGCTGCCGCCCGTGCCGCCGGCCATGAGGTCTTGTTGGGAATTCCGATGGAACCGGCAAATTTTCCGTTGAATGATCCAGGGCCGCGCGCACTGATGACTGGCAACCCGCCGCCTGAAAACATTGCACGGCTTCATTGGATTTTACGCCGCGGTGTTGGCTATGTCGGCGTGACAAATGCCGCATCCGCGGTGTTGCGCGGCGAGCGGTTCATGGCCTCGACCGAGGCCATGCGGCCAATCTACGAGGTTTTGCGAGAGCGTGGCCTCATTTTCATCGAGGCAAGACCCTCAGAGCGGGCTCCGACGGCACTGCCCTCAAGGTCGGCTAATCTCGTCGTTGACGAGCGAATGTCCCGTACCGAAATTGACGCTCGCCTCGGCGACCTCGAGCGTCTTAGTCGAGAACGTGGTGTTGCCCTTGGCATCGCCGGACCTTCGCAATTGACGCTTGAGCGAGTGGCCTCCTGGGCCCAAGTCGTTGAGTTACGAGGTATTGCCTTGGCGCCGGTCAGCGCCATTGTGGTGCGATCGACAGCTCAGGCACGCCCCTGATTATCTGCTGGAAGCTATGGATCCCTCCGTACTACCCTACCGTTTGAACGTTGGTGCAGTCGTATTTGGACCGGATGGTCGGGTTCTTGTGTGCCGACGTGCTGATTTGCCAAACGCGGAAGTGGCGGCGGGAGGGTGGCAGTTGCCGCAGGGGGGGATGAGGGAGGGCGAGGACCCAAAAGTCGCCTTGTTCCGGGAACTGGCCGAGGAGATCGGCACTAACCGGGCTGAGATCCTAGCCGAACATCCACTATGGCTGACCTATGATCTTCCTACGGATCTAATCGGCAAGGCGCTCGGCGGGCGTTATCGCGGGCAGAAACAGAAGTGGTTCGCGCTTCGTTTTCTGGGGACTGACTCCGACATCCGCCTAGACACAGTTCCACGTCCAGAGTTTGATGCTTGGCGGTGGGCGGAACTTAGCGAGCTTCCTTCTCTTGCCGTCTCATTTAAGCGTAAGATTTATGAAGAGCTTGCCCGTTCTTTCGCTCGATTCGCAAGTTCATCCTGAAGAGTTCTTGGGGCATGTTGCTTTGAGCATATCCTTAGCTCAAGTATTATTGTGACGGAAAGAATTATGACGAAACGGAAGGATAGGCACGGTCCAACGCGTCATGAGTAGAGGGTTCTTGCTAAAATTATTTCTTAAAATGGCGCATTTATTTTTTCTATTCAGTGATAATTGCGGGCATCTTGACAGGGCTCCAGCGCGTTTATCTATTTAAAAAAGGGAAGGGATACTATACGATTTGTACGCCGCCAGCCTACAGCCGCCCATGTGTCATGCAAGCGTTTTCTGGCCTCTGTCGTCGACTTCGAAAAGCCTTGGCGACGTTTGTGGAATTGTGTGGTGGTGGGGGAGGTGGGGTGAAGGGTTGGGCCTTATGATGGCGAAGGCGGGGCGGCGAGGGGCAGCGTTGTATCGGACAGGCGGCTTCGGGGAGGTGCTGCTGGCTCTGGGTGGTGCCTGTAATCCCCGGCGGAAGCGGATCGCCGGCCTGTTCGACTGAGCGCCGCTGGAGCGCCCGTTTGCGCCCCTGCACGCGCCGACGGGCTGGCTTGGCTCCCCGTCGCCGGCGGGCCCGCGCCCTGCTGCTGGCACAAGGGTACCAGCTTTCCGATCCGGGGGGGGCGAGGAAGCGCTGGCTGACCGGCCGTCGTTCCGGCGCTTTTGCGGCTTCGGCCTCAATGACGCGACGCCGGACAAGACCGAAGCGCGGCCAGGGGCAGACGATGCTGTGCCGTTTTCCGCGCCGCGCTCTGGCCCGCGGTCTTGCCGAGGCGCTGTTTGCCAAAACAGAACCGTCAGCGCCACGCGAAGGGCTTGGTGCTGAAGGCCGGCACGATAATCGACACCACTCTGGTCAAGGCCGCCCGCCGCCCAGCCAGGGCGAGGTCTCGACCAGAGACCCGGAGGCCGGCTTCACGCAGCGAGGGCAGAGGAGCTTCTTCAGCATCGGCTCCCATCGCGGCGATCGCCGCCAAGGAGCAGCCCGCCCAAGCACATCTCGAAGTGGATCCCAGCTCAGACCTGATCCTCAAAACCGCGCAGCGACGCCCAGCTTCACCTCCTTCGACCGCCATCCCCCTCCGCCGCGCCGAACGATCCTTACCCTGATGGCAGAGCGGCATCCGCCACGCAACCGCCAGACACCCGTTACCCAACACTGAGGCACCCTCGCAGCCGCAACCCACGCCCGCACTACCAAAGCATGGGCGTGGAGCAGAGGTCGCCGAGCTGCCCACCAGAACAACAAGAAAGGTGGAAAAAGGGGCGAAGAGGGCGCTGCGGGGAGGGTTGAGGCAAGGGGTCATGATGGGTGGCGGCGCGGCCGACGTATTTTAGCTTGTTTTAGCTTGCGGAAGGTGCGCCAAGTGGCTTATCGGCTTCGGTGTAGCAGCGGACCGGGAGATTTCCTGATGCGGTTGTTTGTCTGCCCCGGGAAGTTCGGAACGGCGCCGCGCCTCTCTCGAAGGCAGAAGACGATAGCGGCTTAGCTAGCCCATACCCAGTCGCTCAAGAAGACGAGTGGGTGAGAAACGAAAATTCCTGAATCCCAGCTGCAAACCAAACAACGCAATCTTAGTGTAGGAGCACATCCCCCCGACCTTTCTCCCTACTTCTATAATGAACGAAAATAACGCAAAATTGGCGTGTCATTTACGGAAAAACTACTTCCATAGGTTGTAGGTAGAGGCGCATCACCTTAGAGTTAACGGGTCAACTGCGCCCGAGCCGGAGGGGCCAATATCGTTGCAAGATGCAAGATGACGTTTCATGAATTAGTTACTTTGCTTCTGAGCCGATGGCGTGCCTGCCTCTTAACGGCCCTTGGATTGTGGACCTGCTCGTGCTTCTTGATTGGTTTAGTTCCAACTTCATTTCGCGCGCGGGCAATTATCGTGCCGGCTGAAACTACGGGCATCGCGGTTTCAAATCTGCTCTCACCAATTCAAATTATGTCTCCCTCCTTACTTGAGGCAAAGCCTTCCGGTAATTTTGCCGTTTATCTTAGCGCTCTTCGCTCGCGGGAAATTATACGTGTACTTCGCCAAGAAACGGCGCTGGCAGACATTCTTGCTGAAGAAGCTAAGACGAGTCTGCTAGGAAAACTTAGAAAACTTCTAAAACTTTCTGAAAATACGATTGATGACGACAAAATACTGGAGTGGCTTGAGCACAATACATCTGCAACCAGTCACACTAACAGTATCGTATGGATGATCGAGGTACGACATAAAGATCCACTGCTTGCACTTTCGGTACTCAGAACGTTGCATGCAGCTGCGGAAGCCCGGGTGCGCGATGAAATTACCGCCATGCTGTCTCGAAGGATCTCGTGGCTAGCCGAACGGGCGGCGACCGAGCCGGACGCAACAGTACGTACCGCCCTGCATGAGCTCGCAGCCCAAGCTCACCGGCATCTCGCTATTCTAGCATCGGACGGGAGTGTTGCAGCTCGTTTGGTCAGCGCACCGGCCGTAGATGACCGCCCTACTGTACCCAACAGACCATTCCTGGCGGTTCTTGCGTTTATTGGTTCGTTGAAACTTTCAGCGTGCATATGGGCAACGATTGGTACGACGCGCCGCATGCATGAGGTCAACAGCCTTAATCTGAAGTTTCCACTCTTTCACGGTGGCAGTGGTGCAGACTGAACGTCAGTTCAGGATGGGCGCCCTGACGTTCGGGGCAGGCGCAGCAGCCCTGCACTTCTCCGCCGCCCTAAAAAGCCTGCCTGGTGTGAAGGGGCTACCGATCGACATCACTCCGCCGCTTTTTGTTGTCGTATTCCTCGCAGCAGCGAGACGCTTTCTAGATCCATCACACCGGATAACACCCGGTTCTGGACTTTACTTCACCTTACAAATTGCTTTCGGCCTATGGTTGATTTGTACTGCTGCATGGAGTAGTAGTACCAATCTCGCGGAAAAAAAGGTGCTTGAATTCATTATTTTTAGTTTCTCAATGACAATCATTGCGACTGCCATCGTCCAACATACGCATAGTTTTAAAGGATTCGTTTCTTTTTCAACGTTATTGGGTTTCATTTTAGCGATCTTTGCTCCAATTGCCGTCAAGATGAGAATAGCGGTACTCGGCGGATCATCCGATATTGAACGAATACGAATTCAGTATCAGATTGTAGGTCTACTTCTCGCAGCAAGTGCATCAGCTGTTTCCACCCATCTTATCTATCACTGGCCTCAAAATTCATACTTCTTCCTATTACTTTTTATAATTCTTTCTATTGGACAACTTTCTATCGGCAGCAAAATGGGGTTGATCGCACAACTGGTTGGAACAAGTTCTGGGGCACTTATGGCTGGGTGGCGCAAATCAGATACAAGATATTTTCGAAGGGTCGGGTTATTTACTATAATTCATCTTACACTTTTTGGCATATTCTATTGGCTGAGCGAGGAAAATTTTGTCCGGTTTCACTCACTTTCCCGGTTAAGCGCATACCTGCTGACCGAAGGCGATATCCGCACTGCTCTTTGGAAACGTGCAATCGGCGAAGTTACTTTGATGGGCCTAGGTCCTGCTGGGTTTGCGTCGGTTGCTGGCTTTGGCGATCTTCGGAAATGGCATACACATAATCTATGGTTAGAAGCATTTGTTGAGGGCGGTGTTATTGGTGGTTTCCTGTTTTCAGGCGCAATCATTGTAGCGTTTTGTAATTTTTTTTGGTATTCGTCTAAAATAGATCCCGCGCAATATGGAATTCCTCTTCAGTTTTGGAACTATCGGTCTTGTTCAAATATTTTCTTCAACGGACCTTACAAACCGAATGGCGTGGTTATGGATTGGTTTGCTTGCAGCAAGTGGGAGTAACAGCGATCATCAATGAGTAATAAGTTAACGCAATTGTCGCTTTTTTACATTTGCCATTTAATACTATCTTTGACCATACTGTTTTTGTTATCGCCATTGATTTTGCTTGTTGGCCTATTGTTTTTCCTGTTTTGGAAAAAACCCATATTCTTTAGGCAACGCAGACTTGGAAAGCACTTACAGGTTTTTCAACTTTTTAAGATTAGAACGATTGACCAAAACAATGTGAGCAAAGGTATAAGTATTTCAAAAATAAATAAATTTTTTCGGGATACCGCGATCGATGAACTTCCCTCACTTGTCAATGTATTGTTGGGTCAAATGACTTTCATTGGTCCAAGACCTCTGCTTGTAGAGGATGCTTACATTTTAAATCTTGTTTGCCCAGAACGCTTCGAGTGTGTTGCCAGGTCTCACAGGACTAGTTCAGGTACTTGGTCGTAACTGGCTTTCTTGGCGGCGACGTCTCGCTCTTGATTTAGTATATTGTAAAAAAGGATCCGTTTGCTTAGACTGTTTTGATTTGTTTGTTGACTATTAACATCTTCAGTCGAGCAGAAGCGTCTTGAGGTCTTTGGAATCCATGTAGGGAAGCCGCTCAAATGGGAACTCAGCGAATGAATGGGGGGATTCGAAGCTCGTTGCGCTCGACAAGAACTTGACAGGCCATAAGGAAATTTGTCTGTCACCGTCCGATTTAAATGGCGTTGAATTGAGTAAGATCATCGAGGCAGTTGAGAGTAAATGGATTGCTTCTGGGGGACCCCTGGTCCAGCGCTTTGAAGCTGCTATTAGGGAGATAACTGGGTTTCGGTATGTGGTCTGGACTGCTTCCTGCACAGCGGCTTTGCAGCTTGCTTTTCGAGTATTGAATGTTAGAGAGGGAGATGAGGTTTGGTGTCCAACCCTTACGTTTATTGCTTCTGTGGCGCCCGCCGTTCAGTTAGGCGCGGTACCTCGCCTGTTTGATATCGATATCGCAACCTGGACAATAGACGTGTCTTTGATTGAAGAGGAGTTATCGATTGCAGCAAGGAAGGGTAATTTGCCGAGAGTGGTTGTGTCCACGGATTTATACGGTAATCCAGCGAAAGCTTGATGAACTTAGTCGTGCTTGTGGTCAGTATGGTATTCCCGTGATCGCAGATGGTGCTGCATCTTTTGGGAGTTTTGCGATGGGCCGTCATTCGGGTAAAGGTGCCACTATCAGTTGCGTTAGCTTTAATGGAAACAAAGTTGTTACAACAGGTGGTGGCGGTGCTTTCTTGACTGATAATGAGGGCTTAGCTGAACGGGCCCGAAAGCTTGCGATGCATGCGCGGGAGAAGGGGGTTTGTTACCAACACCAAACCATTGGCTACAGTTCTCTTTTGTCGAATTTAGGGGGAGCGTTTGGTCTTGCGCAGCTGTCGGACCTTGTAAGACGGATTGATGCGCGCCGCTCAATATTTCACCGCTATGTTGAAGCTATGTCATCGTTGCCTGGCATTCGTTGGCAGCAGGAGGCAGCCTTGGCACGGTCTAATCGATGGCTTACGGTTGTTTCCCTTGATGAAGGGTGGGAAAATATCGATATCATAGGAATATGCAAGACGCTGCGCAGAGGGGGTATTGAGGTGCGCCCGATATGGCGGCCCCTTCATCAGCAGGCGATGTTTTCGGGTGCTCCGCGGTCTCGTGTGAATAACGCAGAAAGGATTTCCGCTCGAGGACTTTGCCTTCCTTCTGGAAGTCAGTTGCTTCCTAAGGACCAGGCTATTGTCATTGATGCTCTTATGGATAGTTTGTCCAGTGGCCTATGAGAATCCTGGTGTTGCACCAACATTTCTCGCTATCCAATGGGTCTCAACCTGGGCGAGGCAGTTCGCTTGCTGAAGCCTTAGCGGCACAAGGACATGATGTAACGTTAATTTGCGGTATGTATGTTGGAGGTAGCGCTGGTGCTGTCTCGCCTTTTGGTTTTGGCTATCGCTCTTCTTTTGTATCCGGCTATCGCATTATCCAGATTCGATTGCCGTACTCCAATGCCCTTAAAGCGCTACAGCGTCTTAAAATATTTTTACTGTATAGTATTGCAGTGTTTCAGCATGCGTTTCGCCATCCGTGGGATCTCGTTATTGGGACGTCAACGCCATTGACAATTGTCATTCCCTTAATGGTTCTTAGAGTTTTTTGGCGTGCTAGATGTATCTTTGAGGTCCGTGATCGGTGGCCGGAGCTTCTTGTCGCAATGAACGCAATATCTGCGCCTTCTGCAATTTTTTTAGGATTTTTAGAGCGCGTTTCAAAGCAAATAGCCGACATGTACGTTGGATTATCGCCAACAGTTATTAGCGGATTTCAAGAGATTGGATGTAGGCTTGGCTCAATTCATTTGATTTCAAACGGATGGGATATTGATCATTTTAAAGATAGGCGCTTTCTTATAGAAAGAATGCGAGGAAATGGTGGTAATATTTTAGCTATTTATTTAGGCACGATCGGGAAGGCTAACGGACTTGATATTTTACTTGATGGTGCTAAGCTCCTTCAGTGCTTAGAAAAAAAAGTCAGATTTCTTGTGGTGGGGGAAGGAAACGAGAGAGAAAGGCTTTTGTGGCGTGTTGTGAGTGAGGGGATTTTAAATGTGATGTTTGTTGACCCTTTGCCTCGCATCCGTCTTGGGGAGATTTTGTCTAGAGCGGATATTGCCATTCACTGCCTCGAAGATATTGATGCTTTTGCAGATGGAACTTCACCGAATAAAATTTTTGAGGCGATGGGGGCAGGATTGCCGATCGTAACAAACTGTCAGGGTTGGATAGCTCAGCGGTTGTGCGAGGTTGAAGCAGGGTTTGCGGTACCGCCGAGAGATCGAAGTGCATTTGCGGAAAAGGTGGCAATGTTGGCCGGTGATAGCATGCTCAGAAGAAAGATGGGCATGGCAGCTAGAGCGTTGGCAGAGGCAGAGTTTGCTCGAACATTACAGAAAAGACAATTTTGTGAGTTGATTAGAGAGTGATTGTTCACAGAATGAAATTTTTTGAAGCCAATATTCTTAGTCGGGCGGGAGTGTAATTTTTGTCTTGTGGCGTATTTTAGGTAATTTTCAGGATTTTTCGTTTGGTTGTCTTGTTGAAGTGAGGCGGTTTTTGGACATGCATAACGTTTTTTTGAAGGGCGTTTGATGTGATACGGCATGATATCGGGAGATTGATGATTGGACAAGAACAAGAAACGTCGTGACCGGAGTTGGCGTAACAATGGAAATATGAGCACGTTCCGCGGGCGTCCATTTGGTTTGGTTTCGCTCTGTTTGTCGGTGCTAGGCGACGTTTGTGGAATTGTGTGGTGGTGGGGGAGGTGGGGTGAAGGGCTGGGCCTTATGATGGCGAAGGCGGGGCGGCGAGGGGTCAGCGTTGTATCGGACAGGCGGCTTCGGGGAGGTGCTGCTGGCTCTGGGTGGTGCCTGCAAGCCCCGGCGGAAGCGGATCGCCGGCCTGTTCGACTGGGCGCCGCTGGAGCGCCCGTTCGCGCCCCTGCGCGCGCCGACGGAGCTGGCTTGGCTCCCCGTCGCCGGCGGGCCCGCGCCCTGCTGCTGGCGCAAGGGTACCAGCTTTCCGATCCGGGGGGGCGAGGAAGCGCTGGCCGACCGGCCGTCGTTCCGGCGCTTTTGCGGCTTCGGCCTCAATGACGCGACGCCGGACAAGACCGAAGCGCGGCCAGGGCCAGACGACGCTGTGCCGTTTTCCGCGCCGCGCTCTGGCCCGCGGTCTTGCCGAGGCGCTGTTTGCCAAAACAGAACCGTCAGCGCGACGCGAAGGGCTTGGTGCTGAAGGCCGGCACGATAATCGACACCACTCTGGTCAAGGCCGCCCGCCGCCCAGCCAGGGCGAGGTCTCGACCAGAGACCCGGAGGCCGGCTTCACGCAACGAGGGCAGAGGAGCTTCTTCGGCATCGGCTCCCATCGCGGCGATCGCCGCCAAGGAGCAGCCCGCCCAAGCACATCGCGCAGTGGATCCCAGCTCAGACCTGAGCCTCAACACCGCGCTGACCGGCGCCAATGCGCCCACTCCTCGACCTTCGGGTCTCAACAACAGCCGAGCCGCCAATCACCAGCGCACGGCGACGAGGCAGCCAGACCGCGAGCCTAGGCGACTGCAGGATTACCTTCGTAACAGCGAAGGTAATCCGGAACGCCGGTTCACACCCGGCGCACGGGGGCCAGCGCCGATGGCCGTCTCGCGCATAGCACACCACGCCATCCGACGTTAACGCCCGGCGCACGGGCGGCAGCCCCGCAGGCGACGGAGGATCAGGCGCGGCGCAGCCGGGCGGCGGCGAGGCCGAGCAGGGCTGACGGCGAACAGCGGCAGCGCTGCCGGGGCGGGGATCGGGCTCGGGCCGCGGGTTCGGATCCGTCGTCCGCTCGACGATGAAGCCCTTCAGGAACAGATTGGGGAAATTCGCCAGTCCTGGATCGACTCGGGTAGTAGCCGGCTTGGCGCGCGTCGTTCCAACCGTCCCTGGCAAGGCTGGCGTTGGATCGTCCGCTCGCCAGACGAACTGTGACGTAATCCTCGCCGTTCGCCCCGTCTCCGAAGGGCGAGCTGAGCTGTTGTTGTCAGGCTGTCCGGCTCCCCCAGAAGGCGAAGGTGACCAGGCCTCTCCCGTCACCCAGGTCGCAAGTTCCCTTCGGACGGCTACGCCGGCACGGCCCCCGACCCGATCCAGGCGCCCCGCAATGCCAGTCACTGATCCGTAGCCGCTGCCGACAGCGAAGAAGTGTCGACGCTGACGAAGCTCTGCTCGGCCGGCGCTGGTGATGGTGACGAGGTCGCCACCGAACTCGCGTCTGCGCCCGAATCGCGCGCGCCGCGCTCCACCCGCTCGCTCGTGTCCTCGACGAAGCGATACCAGTTATTCGTCGCCCCCGCCCCGGTCCACTGCACCCAGGCTGGCGTCCGCCGTACCCGGCAGCAGCACATCGCCGCTCCGGACACCAAGGCGATGAGTCCCGTGGTCCTCATGCCAAGCTCTCCCGACAGAACGAAAGCCCCCGCTCTGAGAAAAGGTAACCAGCCGGACCGATCAGGACCAGCGACGCCGGGTTGCAATCGTATGACGCAATTCTCGTCGCCCTCGGTCGAGGCCATCGCTTGAAGCCCCGCATCGGCCGCAGGCGAGACCCGTTCCGGCATGGCTTCCCGCCCGCCGGGCCGAACGCGAAGTCTCGCCGCGTGCTGCCGCTCGCCATCCTCCTTCCGTTCTTCGCCCTGATCGCGCTCGGCTGCTTGCTCGGCCGCGGGCCTCTGGCGGACGCGCGGGCGCAGACGGGGCTTCGCCTGTTCGTCCTCTACGCCGCCCTGCCGGCCTTCCTGTTCCGCTTCGTGGTCGAGGCCACCGCGCCGCCTGCCACGGCGCTCCTTGCCCCTCTGGCCTATCTCGCCGCCAGCCTGGCCTCGGGCCTGATCGTCGCCTGCTTGGCGCCGCGGGCGCGGCGGCTCGCCGCCATGGGCTCGGTGTCGGCCAATGTCGGCTACATGGGCCTGCCGGCGATCGCGATCTCGCCGCTCGGGGCCGATCCGGCGGCGGTGGGGGCGGCGATCGCCGTCCTGGTCGCCGACGTGTTCGTGGTCATGAACGCGAACATGGTGCTGCTCGCCGCGGGTGGGCTTAAGGCCGGGCTGCGGGCGGTGACGCGTGCGCCCCTGGTGTGGGCGACGGCGGCGGGGCTTGCCGTGCGCCTGGCCGGCCTGCCCGTGCCGGACCCGCTCGCCCGCCTCGTTGCGATGCTCGCGGGCGGCGCGGTGCCGGGGGCGCTGGTGTCGCTCGGCGCGGCCCTCGCCTCGGGGGCGGGGGCTTCGGCGCTCTCACCGCTGCGGCCGGTGATCCCCGCCCTGCCGGGCAAGCTCCTGCTGCACCCCGCCCTTGCCTGGGCCGCGGTGAACGCCCTCGGCCTCCCCGCCGGCGCGGCGGACGCGACCGTGCTGATGGCCGCCACGCCGACGGCGCTCAATTACTTCCTGATCGCGGCCGCCCGCGGAGCGAACGGGCGCGCCGCCGCGGCGCTTTGCCTCTGGACAACCGTCGGCGCCCTGCCGACCCTTGCCGGCTGGAGTGCCCTCCTCGCTCAGGCGTAGTGGGCGGCGGCGTTCCTGGCGGCCTCGGCGCGCCTGATGCTCTCGAGGATGAGGTCTTCCGCCACCTCGGGCCCGGCCCACTCGCCCAAGGACACTTCCTTGCCCTTCTCCAGATCCTTGTAGTGCTTGAAGAAGTGCGCGATCTGCTCGGTCAGGATCGAGGGCAGGTCACGGAAGGTCTTCACCCCCGTGTAGAAGGGATGGAGCTTGTCGACTGGGACGGCGAGGATCTTCTCATCCGGCCCCGCCTCGTCGCGCATCATCAGCACGCCGACTGGCCGGCAGCGCACCACGCAGCCCGGCACGAGGGCCGCTTGGGTGACGATCATCACGTCCATCGGGTCGCCGTCCTCGGCGAGCGTGTGCGGAATGAACCCGTAGTTGCCCGGGTAGTACATCGCAGTGTGTAGGAAGCGATCGACCATCAGCGCCCCTGACTCCTTGTCGAGCTCGTACTTCACCGGCACTCCGCCCTGGGGGATCTCGACGATGACGTTGATGTCGGTCGGCGGATTGCGGCCGACGCTGATTCGGCTGATGTCCACGACGGGATCTCCTCGGCTTGCCCAGGCGCGGGTCTAGCCGAAGGCCGCGCTCAGCGCCATGGACGACGCCGCCGGGCCCGGGCAGACTGGCGGCAAAACGAGACAGGAGGGCCGTCCATGCCGACACGCCGCACTTTGCTCGCTTCGCTGGCCGCCGTTCTGGCCGCCGCCGCGGTCCCCGCCCTCGCCCAGGGCGAGCTCCTGGTCGAAAAGCGCGCCTTTGAGATCCCGCGCTTCACCACCCAGGCCGGGCAGACCATTCCGCGCCTCCGGATCGGCTACCAAACGGCGGGGCAGCTCAACGAGGCGCGCGACAACGCGGTGCTGATCGCCCACTTCTTCTCCGGCACCTCGCACGCCTTCGGCCGGCTTTCCCCCGGCGGCCCGCCCGGCTACTGGGATGCCATCATCGGCCCCGGCAAGCCGATCGACACCAACCGCTTCTTCGTCGTCTCGGCGGACACGCCGGTGAACCTGAACACCGGCGACCCGACCGTGATCACCACCGGCCCCGCCACGCCGAACCCCGAGACCGGGCGACCCTGGGGCCTCGCCTTCCCCGTGCTTGCCATCCGCGACTTCGTCGAGACGCAGAAGGCGCTGCTCGATCATCTCGGGGTGCGTCGGCTTGCCCTCGTCGCCGGCGCCTCCATGGGCGCGTTTCAGACCATCGAGTGGGCAGCGGCCTATCCCGAGATAGTGGCGCGTGCGATGCCGGTCGTCGGCTCGGACCGCGCCGACGCTTGGCTCCTCGGCTGGATGGACATCTGGACCGCGCCGATCCGGCTCGACCCGGAGTGGAAGGGCGGCGAGTACTACGGCGGGCCAGGGCCGGTGCGGGGGCTCACCGAGGCGCTGAAGATCGTCACCCACCACGCGCGCGACTGGCCCTGGGCCGACACCCTTGGCGTGCGCGCGGCGGAGGGACAGGACCCGCGGGCTTCGGTGACGCAACGTTTCGCCATCGAGAAGTGGCTCGACGACACCGCGGCGGCGCGCGCCCGCGTGGCGGATGCGAACCACTTCCTCTATCTCGCCCGCGCCAACCAGTTGTTCCTCAAGCAGTACGAGAGCCCCGAGGCGGCGCTGGCGCGCTCGCGCGCCCGCTGGCTCGTCGTAGCGGCGACGGGGGACCGAATCTTCCCGATCGAGGCGAATCGCCGTCTCGCCGCCACGCTGCGCGCGCAGGGGCGGGCGGTGGAGCTCGTCGAGCTCGACGGGCCGCTCGGCCATCTCGAGGGCATCGTGTCGATCGCCAAGGCCTCGGACGCGATCCGGCGCCTGTTGG
>JAVQZW010000011.1:0-9585 GCA_033582875.1 Acetobacteraceae bacterium
CGTAGATGATCCAGCCCGTGGTCGGGTCCATGGTCGGGATGGCGATGTTGATCGCTGCCGCCCCGCGCGCGGTCGGCGCCCGGGCACCGGCGCGAAGCATGTTGATGATGGTGGCGAAGTCGACGACCTGGAACGTGACGTCGAGCCAGATCGCGCGCAGCATCTCCTGCAGCGCCTCGTTCATCGGCATCGGCACCATCTGCCCGCCGCCGCCCGAGGCGATGATGACGGAGATCGCCGCCCGCCGGTCCGGCCCGTAGCCTGCCTCGCGCATCAGCGCACGCGCCATCTCCGGATCGTATCGGAGATCAAACGCCGGCTTGCCGAACCACGGATGGTCCGGCGTGATCTTGCCCTTCGCCGGCAGGGCGGAGCCGGCCAGCATGGCGACGATGGCGTCGCGGTCGATGGCGAGGTTGGCGGCGCGGCGGACGCGCACGTCCCGGAACGGGCTGTCGGGCAGGACGGAGAGCCGCCAGGCCCAGACGTGCGGGTAGGAGTTCATCACCACCCGAAGTCCTGCCGCGCGCAGGGAGGCGATGGTGTCGGGCGGCACGGTCTCGACCACGTCCACCTGGCCCGCGCGCAGGGCGGCGACACGGGCGGTGCCCTCCGGCATGGGGAGGAGGACGGTGCGCGGCACGCGGGGGATGCGGTCCTTGTCCCAGTACTCGGCGTTGGGCTCGAACTCGGCCCGTTCGCGCGGGCGGAGCGAGACGAAGCGATAGGGCCCCGTGCCCGAGGGGTTGGCGGCGAAGCGTTGCCAGTCCCCGCCCAAGGCGCGCCAGTGCGCGGGCGAAACCATCCAGAGGAAGGGGGCCTGGTAGGGGAAGAGCGCGTCGGGCGCATGCGTCGTCACCTCGAAGGTCATCGGGTCGATCACCCGCCACGAGGCGACCGAGGTGAGGCGGGTGCGCACGAGCCCCGCCCGCAGCGCGTCGAATTGCGGCGCCCCTGGATCCAGAATCGAGGCGAAGTTCCAAGCACAGGCCTCGGCGTCGAAGGGGCTGCCGTCGTGAAAGCGCACCCCGGGGCGCAGCGAGAACACCCACTTGCGCCGATCCTCGGGATTGACCCGCCAGGAGGTGGCGAGGCCCGGCACGAGGCCGGACGGCCGGTCGGCCGAGGAGAGGTCCCAGTTGACCAGAGCGTCGTAAAGGAAGAGGGCGCCGAAACGGATGCCCTCGAAGCCGGCCTCCGGCCCGCCCCACAGCCGGGGGACGTCGGAGATTGACATCGCGATCCGCAAGGGAGCTGCCTGGGCCTGCGCGGCGTGCGGGCCGAGGGCGAGCGGCGAGGCGGCGGTTGCGGCGATGAAGCCGCGCCGGGTGAGGGTGGGGGTCGAGCGGGGCATCAGCGGGCCTCGACGGGATGTCTTGCTCCGTCGCCGGCCAGCAACCGCCGTGCCGAGCGTCACCGGCAAGCGCGATCGTCCCGCTCGCCCTGCTGCTGCCCAGTGCGCGGGCAGGTGCTGACGACGCCCGGGGCAGTCGCCCCTGCGCTCAGCCGGCCCGGACCAGGACCGCCTGCTTCTTGCCGAGAGACAGCCGCGCCCCCCCCTCGCGCAGCACCTCCGGGCCGATCACCTGCGACTCGTCGGTGACGGGGGTGTCGTTCAGCCGCACGGCCCCGCCGCGGATCTGGCGCCTTGCTTCCGCGTTGGAGGGCAGGCCGAAGGCGCGCGCGACGAGCAGGAACGCCGGCAGGCCGACGGCCAGTTCCGGGATGGTGACCGACGGTAGCCCCTCTTCGCCCGCCCCCGATGCGGCCTTCCGCGCCGCCTCGGCCGCCTCGCGCCCGTGCAGGAGCGCCGTCGCCTCGGTGGCGAGAACGATCTTCGCTTCGTTGATCTCCGCGCCGCGCAACCTCTCCAGGCGCACGATCTCGTTCTCCGGCAGTTCGGTGAAGAGACGGAGGAAGCGCCCCACGTCGGGGTCTTCGGTGTTGCGCCAGAACTGCCAGTAGGCGAAGGGCGAAAGCCGCTCCTCGTTCAGCCACACCGCGCCTTGCGCCGTCTTGCCCATCTTCGTGCCCGAGGCGGTGGCGAGGAGGGGGACGGTGAGGCCGAAGCACTCCGCGCGGTCGGTGCGGCGGATCAGGTCCGCCCCCATCACGATGTTGCCCCACTGGTCGGACCCGCCCATCTGCACCCGCACGCCAAAGCGCCGGTAGAGTTCGCGGAAGTCATAGGCCTGCAGGATCATGTAGTTGAATTCGAGGAAGGTGAGCGGCTGGTCGCGCTCCAGCCGCAGCCGCACGCTGTCCATCGACAGCATGCGGTTGACGGAGAAGTGCACGCCCACCTCGCGCAACAGCGGGATGTAGCGGAGCTCGTCGAGCCACTCCGCGTTGTCGGCCTCGATCGCGTCGGTCGGCCCGTCGCCGAAACGAAGGAGGCGGGCGAAGGGCTTGCGGATTCCTGCCTTGTTCGCCGCGATCTCCGCCTCCGACAGCAGGCGCCGGCTCTCGTCGCGCCCCGAGGGGTCGCCGATCTTGCTCGTCCCTCCCCCGAACAGCACCACGGGGCGGTTGCCCGTGCGCTGCCAGAGCCTCAGCAGCATGATCGAGATCATGTGCCCGACATGCAGGCTGTCGGCGGTGAGGTCGTAGCCGACATAGGCCGCGACGGGGCCGGCCGCGAGCAGCGCGTCGAGCGCCTCGAGGTCGGTGCCCTGGTGGATGAAGCCCCGCGCATGGGCCTCGGCGAGGAAGTCGGAGCGGAAGCGGGTCATGGTGCGTCCGTTGCGGTGCGGCCGGGCGCCTAGCACAGTCGCGTCATGGGCACAAAAGCGGAAGCTTCGCGGCTGTTCGTCGGGCTGATGAGCGGCACCTCGCTGGATGGGGTGGACGCCGCGCTGGTGGAGACGGACGGAAGGCGCGTTCACCGGCTCGGGCCGTCCCTCACCCTCGCCTACGACGCGGGGCTTCGGCGTCGGCTGCGAGCGCTGCTCGGCCGTGCCGAGGGGCTTGCCCGCGACGACGGGCAGCTTCTCGCCCTCGAACGCGCCCTCACGGAACGGCATGCGGACGCCGTGCATGCCCTCCTCGCCCGTGCCGGGCTCGACGCCGCCGAGGTCGCCGCGATCGGCTTCCACGGCCAGACCATCCTGCACCGGCCCGAGGCGGGCCTGACGTGGCAGATCGGCGACGCGGCCTGGCTTGCCGACGCCACGGGCATCGCGGTGGTGCACGACTTCCGCACGGCGGACGTGGGGGCGGGCGGGCAGGGGGCGCCGCTGGTACCCCTCTTTCACGCCGCGTTGGCGGACGGCCTGCGGAAGCCGATCGCCGTGCTGAACCTGGGCGGTGTCGCCAACGTGACGTGGCTCGGAGCGGGCGGGGAGGTGGTGGCGTGCGATGTGGGGCCGGGAAACGGGCCGCTCGACGACTGGATTGCGGCGCGCACGGGCAAGGCGTTCGACGAGGGCGGCGCGATTGCGCGCGCCGGCCGGCCGAACGAGGCCGTGCTCGCCTCCCTCCTCCGCCATCCGTTCTTCGCCGCCCCGCCGCCGAAATCGCTCGACCGGCTCGCCTTCGCCGAGGCCCTTGCCGCCTCCGGTCTTGCGTCACTCTCGACCGCGGACGGGGCGGCGACCCTCGTCGCCTTCACAGCGCGCGCCGCTGCGGCCGTCGTTCCGCAGCTACCGGCGCCGCCAGAACGCTGGATCGTCGCCGGGGGAGGCCGGCGCAACGCGGCCATGCTCGACGCTCTCCGCGAGACCCTCGGGGCGCCTGTGGCGACCGCGGAGGCGGTGGGGTGGGACGGCGATGCGCTGGAGGCGCAAGCCTTCGCCTTCCTCGCCGCGCGGAGCTTGGCGGGGCTGCCGCTCAGCCTGCCGACCACGACGGGGGTGCCGCGCCCCATGCCGGGTGGGCGGACCGTGTCGCCGGCCTCTCCGGGCCTTTCTGCGGCGAGCGGATGAGCGGGGGCGCGCGCCCCTGGCCGCGCCCGCGTCCCCGAACCCGCTTCGCCGCCTGGGCGGCCCGGGGAGGGGTGCTCAATCGGCGGCGAGCTTCATCCGGTCGTCACGGCCGAGGGCGGTGAGCAGGTGGTCCTCCGCCACCTCCGCCAAGCGGTCGCAGTGGTTGACGAAGAAGTGGTCGCAGTCCTCGAACACCCGATAGTCGATCCGGATGCCCTTCTGCGCGTTGAGTTTGGCCACCAGCTTGGCCACCGCGAACTCGGGCACGATCTCGTCCTTGCCCCCGGTGACGATCAGGCCCGACTGCGGGCAGGGGGCGAGGAAGCCGAAGTCGAAGTGGTTGGCCGGGGGGGTGACGGAGATGAAGCCGCCCACCTCGGGCCGCCGCATCAGGAGCTGCATGCCGAGCCAAGCGCCGTACTGGTAGCCCGCGACCCAGATCGTCTTCGAGCCCGGGTTGATCCGCTGCAGCCAGTCGAGCGCCTCGGCGGCGTCGGAGAGCTCGCCTTCGCCGCCGGAGTAGCGGCCCTGGCTTTTGCCCACGCCGCGCGTGTTGAACCGCATCACCGAGAAGCCGAGCTTCTGGAACACTTGGTAGAGCGTGTACACGACGCGGTTGTTCATGTTGCCGCCGTGCAGCGGATGCGGGTGCAGCACAAGGGCAAGCGGCGGATTGGTGGTTTTGGCGTGGTGGTAGCGGGCCTCGAGTCGTCCGTCGGGCCCCTGGAACATCACCTCGGGCATCGCGTTCCGCTTTCCATTCCGGGCGTCAGACCGCCCTGACCCCCTTCACAGCACTGTCGCCGCGGGCGGCGAGTTGGGCGCCGGCTCGTCGTTCCGGACACGATCCAGGGGACCCAGCGACCGCCACCGTTCATTGACGGCCCTCGGCAGAGTGCCTAGCGTTCCCGGACGAAGACCCGGCGGAAGCGCGGTCACGCCCTCAAGCGGTCGCGAGCGCACGCTCACCTGCCCGTCGGACGGTCTGTTACTATAGGGATCGTCACACCGGATTCACATAGGAATCGTGCTGAAGATGGCGGGACGCTGGGTTGAAGGAATCGATGCGGTGCTTGCCCGCGATCCGGCCGCGAGGTCCCGGCTCGAGGTCCTGTTGTGCTACCCGGGCGTCCACGCTCTAGGGTTGCATCGAATCGCGCATCGCTTGTGGACTTGGGGGTTGAAACTGCCCGCCCGCATGGTCGCCCATCTCTCCCGCATGCTGACCGGCATCGAAATCCACCCGGCGGCGAAGATCGGGCGTCGCCTGGTCATTGACCATGGCGACGGCATCGTGATCGGCGAGACGGCGGAGATCGGAGACGATGTGCTGATCTACCACCAGGTGACGCTTGGGCGGCACCTCGCTGGCCGGGGGCAAGCGCCACCCGACCATCGGCAACAATGTCATCCTCGGTGCGGGGGCGAAGATCCTCGGTCCGATCACCGTCGGCGACGGCGCGAGGGTCGGCGCCAATGCGGTCGTCTTGTCCGACGTTGCGCCGGGCCAGACGGTGGTCGGCATTCCGGCCCGCCCGGTGGACCGCCGTCCGGCCGGTGCCGACCTGCTCCTCTACGGCACGCCCTGCGACGAGGGGCTCGATCCGGGGGTGAGGGCGATCGAGGCGCTGCGGGCCGAACTCGCCGCGCTCTCCGCCCGGCTGGCGGCTCTGGAAGCGGAGCGCGACCGCGTCATCGCGCCGAAAGGATAGTCCCATGCGTCTGACCACCCGCGGCCGCTACGCCGTGATGGCGATGGCGGAGCTTGCTGCGCGCACCCTCGCCAACCCGCAGTCGCGCCCCGTCACGCTTGCCGAAATCGCCGCCCGGCAGGGCCTGTCCCTCTCCTACCTCGAGCAGTTGTTCGGCCGGCTCCGCCGCGCCGGCCTCGTCAGTTCGGTCCGCGGCCCGGGCGGTGGGTACCGGCTGGCCTTTCCGCCCTCGGAGACGCGGATTTCCGACATCATTCTCGCCGCCGACGAGCCGATCCGCGCCACGCGCTGCACGGTCGGCAGCCCGAAAGGTTGCCTTGGTGGGCAGGCCCGTTGCCTCACCCACGATCTGTGGGAGGAACTCGGCAACCAGATCCACCTGTTCCTTGCCTCCGTCTCGCTCGAGGACGTGGTGAAGAAGCGGGTGTTGGGCAGGGCGGGGCTCCTGCACGCGCAACTGCGTCAGGTCGGAGGCCCGACCGTGGACGGCGAGGAGCGCGACCTCGCCGCCGAGTGAGCGGAGAGGGCGAGGTGACGGGACCTCTCTACCTCGACGCCAACGCCTCCGAACCGCTGCGGCCCGAAGCGCGTCGGGCGGTCATCGAGACCCTGGACACGGTCGGCAACCCGTCGTCGGTGCACGCCGTGGGCCGGGCCGCTCGCCGGATCCTGGAAGAGGCGCGCGAGCGCGTCGCCGCGGCTCTGGGCGTCGCCCCCGCGACCGTCTTCTTCACCGCCGGCGCAACGGAGGCGAACGCGATCGCTCTCGCTGGCGCGGCGCGCGAAGGCCGTCGCTTGCTTGTTTCGGCTATCGAGCACGATTCGGTCTTGCGGGCGTCGCCTCGCATCGAGCCGGTGCCCGTGACGGGGGAGGGCATCATCGACCTCGCCGCGCTCGAGGCGGCGCTCGCCGCCAACTCTCGCCCCGCCTTGATCGCCGTGATGGCGGCGAACAACGAGACCGGGGTGATCCAGCCGCTCGCTGAGGTGGCGGCGATCTGCGCCCGCTTCGGCGCCCTGCTGCACGTGGATGCCGCACAGGTCCCCGGCCGACTGCCGCTCGGCGGGCTTGCCGGACACGGCATCGGTTCCCTCGTCCTTTCCGCCCACAAGGCCGGCGGCCCGAAGGGCGCGGGAGCGCTCGTCCTGCCCGGGGGCTGGTGGCCGGGCCCGCTCGTCGGCGGCGGAGGGCAGGAGCGGGGGCTGCGCGGGGGAACCGAGCCTCTGCCCGCCATCGCCGGCTTCGCCGCGGCCCTCGCAGCGGCGGAGGCGTGGCGCGCGGCGGGCGGGGCGGAGCGGCTTGCGCGGCTGAGGGAGGAGATCGAGTCCGGCCTCAGCGAGCGGGTGCCGCAGGCGCTGATCGTCGCCTCCGCCTCATCGCGGCTGCCAAACACGGTCGCGATCGCTCTGCCCGCCGTCGCGGCCGCCACCCAGGTGATGGCGCTCGACCTCGCCGGCGTCTGCGTCTCGGCGGGCTCGGCCTGCTCCTCCGGCAAGGTGGCGGAAAGCCACGTGCTGCGCGCCATGGGCCTGGGCCCCCTCGCCGCCTCGACCATCCGCGTCAGCCTGCCGTGGGACGCGCCGGACGATGCCCCACCGCGTTTCCTTGCCGCCTACGCCGCGACGGCAGGGCGGCTCGCCGCGCGGGCGGTTGAACCGGTGCCCGCCTGAGGCGACATCATGGGGCATGCATGGCCCTGTCGCACCGCCTCGGCGTCTCTATCTCGACCATCATGCCACGACCCCGTGCGATGCGCGCGTGGTTGCGGCCATGCTGCCCTGGTTCGCCGAACACTTCGGCAACCCGCACTCGGCGGAACATGCCATGGGCCGCGAGGCCGAAGCGGCGGTGGAAGAGGCGCGGGCCGAAGTCGCTGCGCTCATCGGGGCGGAGCCGCGCGAGATCGTCTTCACCTCGGGGGCGACGGAGGCGAACAACCTCGCGATCAAGGGCGCGGCGCGCTTCGCCCGTGCGCAGGGCTCGCCGCGCATGCGCATCGTGACGGTGGCGACGGAGCACAAGTGCGTGCTGGAAAGCGTGCGCGACCTCGCCGCCGAAGGGTTCGAGCCGGTCATCCTGCCTGTCGGTCCGGACGGGCTCATTGACCCTGAGGCCTTCGCGGCCGCAGTCGACGAGCGCACCTTGCTTGTTTCGGTGATGGCGGCGAACAACGAGATCGGAGTGGTCCACGACCTTGCCGCCCTCGTGCCGATCGCCAAGCGCGCGGGTGCCCTCGTCCACACCGACGCCGCCCAGGCGGCGGGCAAGGTCCCGCTCGCCGTCGAGGCGCTCGGGGTCGACCTCGTCTCGCTCTCCGCCCACAAGATGTACGGGCCGAAAGGCGTGGGCGCGCTTTATGTTCGGCGCCGTCCGCGCGTCCGCCTCGCCCCCCTGTTCTCGGGCGGGGGGCAGGAGCGGGGGCTGCGCTCCGGCACGTTGCCTGCGCCGCTGATCGTCGGCTTCGGCGAGGCGGCCCGCATCGCGCGCGCCGAGATGGTCGAGGAGGCTGAAAGGCTCGCGGCGTTGCGCGAGCGGCTGTGGTCGCGGCTTGCGGCGGCCATCCCAGGGCTGCGGCTCAACGGGCACCCGAGCCGACGCCTCGCGGGAAATCTCAATCTCACCTTTCCGGCTGCCCGAGCCGCCGACCTGATCGCCCGCTGCCCGGAGCTCTGCCTCTCCACCGGCTCCGCCTGTTCCTCGGCCGAGATCGAGCCCTCCTACGTGCTGCGCGCGATCGGGCTGTCGGCCGAAGAGGCAGGGCGCACCTTGCGCATCGGGCTCGGGCGCTCTACCTCGCCCGCCGACATCGACCATGCCGCCGCCGCGCTGATCGCCGCCCACGAGGCCTGCGCGGCCGCCGCCTGAGGACGGACGGGTCAGCCCATGCCGAAGATGGTCTTCATCGAACGTGACGGGACGCGCCGGGAGGTGGACGCACCCTTGGGGCTTTCGGTGCTCGAGATCGCGCACCGCCACGGGATCGACATCGAGGGCGCCTGCGAGGGCTCTCTCGCCTGCTCGACCTGCCACGTGATCGTCGAGCGGAAGTGGTTCGACATGCTGGAACCTCCCACCGAGGACGAGGAGGACATGCTCGACCTCGCCTTCGGGCTGGAGGAGACCTCGCGCTTGGGCTGCCAGATCGTGATGACCGAGGAGCTTGATGGGCTCACCGTGCGCCTGCCAAAGGCGACGCGGAACGCGATGAAGCGCTGAGGTGGGCGAGCGAGCGCGCGTCTGAGGGGGGGCGATGGCGGAAGGGGGTCTCTCAGCATCGGCTCGCGACGCGATCGCGGCCGCCGGAACGTTATTTGCGCGGTTGCGCGACGCCGCCCGGCCCTCTTGGGAGGCCTATGTCGCCCATCCCTTCGTGCGGGGCTTGACTGACGGGTCCTTGCCCAAAGCCGCGTTCCGCCGCTACCTGACCCAGGACTACCTGTTCCTCATCCACTTCGCCCGCGCCTACGCGCTTGCTGCCTTCAAGCACGCGCGCGTCGCCGACATCCGAGAGGCGGCGGCCACGCTCCATGCGCTGATCGACCATGAGATGAAGCTGCACGTCGCCTACTGCGCCGAGTGGGGGATCGACGAGGCAGCGATGGAGCGCGAGGCGGAGGCCGAGGAGACCATGGCCTACACCCGCTACGTGCTCGAGCGGGGTCTCGCCGGCGACGTGCTCGACCTCGAGGTGGCGCTCGCGCCGTGCGTGATCGGCTATGCCGAGATCGGGGCACGGATGGCGCGCGACCCTGCGTTGAAGGTGGAGGGCAATCCGTATCGCGCCTGGTACGAGATGTATTCGGGGGCCGAGTTCCAGGGGGTGGCGCAGGCGGCGATTGCGCGGCTTGATCGGATCGGGGCCGAGCGTGGGGCGGAGGCGCGCTGGGCTGAGCTTGTGCGCACCTTCGACTCCGCCTGCCGTCTCGAGGCGCGGTTTTGGCAGATGGGC
>JAVQZW010000012.1:0-16456 GCA_033582875.1 Acetobacteraceae bacterium
CATCTCGCGGAGCGCTCCCGCTTCCGCCGCGCGTTGGTCGGGCTTTTGGCGCTAACTGGTTTCTCCGGTTCGCTCGTCGAACTGCCTGCTGCGGGGACGCGTGCCGAGAGTTCCGCCCGCAGGCTGGACGGCGCCGAGGGCTGGGGAGGCCGGGCGACCTTCGCTCGAGCGGGCTGCCGCCCTCGGCGGCAAAATGGCGGCGGCTGCGAACGCGCATCCCCGAATAGGCAGCGCGCGCATGGTACGCCCGGGACCCGCGGCCTTCCGGCTCGCTGAAATCCGGATCGACGGCCGAACATCGCCAGGCTGGGGCTTTCCAGCGCCGGCGGGGGAGGGCTCGTCAGCGAACACGGGGGAGCTTGCAGGGGGAGTGCCGATCAACCAGGTGTGCCGGCGCACCGCGAGGTTCGAGTACGGCCTTGTCTCATCGCGAACAGCCGGCTGGGAAGGGACTGGGAGGGACCAGCCGCTGGCGGGCCGTTTCCTGCGCCGCTCGCCCCATTGCAAACGACCCCCGATCCGTCCCTGTCCGGCAAGCCCCATCGTCGCCGGGCCATAAGGATCCGATGGCGACGCAGTGGGGCATGATAGCGGGAGCCGGCGGGAGCGGGCACCTGGTTCGCGACCATCGGTCTCCCGACCGAAGTCCTCTGGCTCCCGCCTCGCCGCTGCCCGGGAGCTGCGACCGGCCGCACGGGTTGACGCGCGTTGCCGCTGCGATCCAATGAGAGTGAGTTGCAGTCGCAGAACCGGAGAGTGAACCGTGAGAAGAGCCTGGACGGTTCCCGGGCGGTGCCGATGCCCAGACCTCCGGCGGTTCCCGTCGGCTCGGGGACGCCGACCAGGCCTGTCGGGAGCACCGCGGCACGGCGGCGAGCGCGTGCGAGCGGACGGTTCGTTGGACTGGGTCCGGCACGACGGCCCGACGACAAGATACCTCCCGAATGCAGCCCCCGAGCTGGCTTGCTGCACAGCCCCGTCCGTCCGGGGCAAGCTTCCTGCCGGGGCAAGGTGGCGAGAATTCCGCAACGACGGGTGTGCGTGTTCTGGACGTTGATCGATAGGGAAACGGTCGCCGCCCAGCCGCTGCCTCTTGTGCGGAACGTCGTCCCCGCGGCCGTGATTGATGCAGAACCGGTGGCGGCGAACGCACAGGAGTTCTCGGTTGCGGCGCCTTCGGCGACGACGGCATTTGCAGCGGGGTGGAGTGGCGCCGACGCGGGCAGTCTAGGGCCCGGCTGTCGCAGGGTGCGTTGGGAGCATGAACATGAAGCGTCGAACCGTTCTTGCCTTTCCCGCCTACGTTGCAGCGGCCCGCCTGGGAGGGGGGAGGAGTTCCGCTGCCGAGGCGCGTACCCTCCAGGTCGTCGCCCCGTGGGAGATCACGAGCCTCGATCCGAGCCGGGCAGGCTTCATCTTCACGCGGCTCTCGGTCGCCGAGACCCTGGTCGGCGCGAAGCCTGACGGCGCGCTCGTGCCGCAACTCGCGCAGTCCTGGTCTGTGGCCGCGGATCGTCTCACTTGGACCTTCCGCCTGAGGTCGTCGGCGCGGTTCCACGACGGCAGGCCGGTCACGCCCGCTGACGTCGCCGCCGCGCTGGAACGGGCCGCAGCCCTGCCCGGGCCTTTGCGCGCGGCGCCGATCGCCGCGATCTCGCCCACGGAAGGCGCGGTGGAAATCCGCACCTCGCGTCCCTTCGTCTCCCTGCCCGCCTTCCTCGCCCACAGCAGCACGCAGATCCTCTCGCCGGGCTCCTTCGCGGGCGGGGAGACGGTGGCCGTGATCGGTTCGGGACCGTATCGCACCACCAAAATCGAACCGCCGCAGCGTGTGGAGATCGCGGGCTTCGGCGGCTACGACGGCACGCCTCCCGCCGTCGCTGCCGCGGCCTATCTCGCCGCCTCGCGTGCTGAGACGCGCGTGCTGATGGCCGAAGCCGGGCAGGCCGACCTCGCCTTCACGATCGACCCCGCGAGCCGTCAGAGGCTTCGGCGCAACCCGCGCGTGACCCTCCTCGAACTCCCAATCCCCCGCGTGGTCACGCTGAAGGTCAACTGCGCGCACCCGGCCCTGTCCGATCCTCGCGCCCGCCGGGCGCTCTCGGCCGCGATCGACCGCCCTGGCGTCGCGCGCGCCATCCTGCGCAACGAGTCGGCTGCCGCAACCCAGCTCTTCCCGCCGGCCCTCGCCGAGTGGCACGTGCCCGACCTGCCGCCGCTCGTGCGCGACCTCGCGACCGCGCGCGGGCTGCTCGCGGAGCTCGGCTGGCAGCCTGGGCCGGACGGCGTGCTCGTGCGCGACGGCAAGCCCTTCGCCCTCACCCTGCGCACCTTCCCCGACCGTCCGGAACTTCCCCTGATCGCCGCCGCGCTGCAGGATCAGCTGCGCGAGGTCGGGATCAGAGTCTCGGTCGCCGTCGGCAACAGCGGCGACATCCCGCTCGGCCACCGCGACGGCACGCTCGAACTCGCGCTGCTCGCCCGCAACTTCGCCCTCGTGCCGGATCCGCTCGGCACGGTGCTGCAGGACTTCGGCCCCGATGGCGGCGATTGGGGCGCGATGGGCTGGCGGCATCAGGGCATGCAGCGCACGCTCGAAGCCCTGTCCGCCGCCTTCGACCCGGCCGAGCGGGGGCGGCTCCGCGGCGACGTCGCACGGATCCTGCACGCGGAGCTTCCCGTCGTCCCGATCGGCTGGTACGACCATTCCCTTGCCGCAAGCCGGCGCGTCGACGGCGTCGTGCTCGACCCGCTCGAACTCTCCTACCACCTGCCGGCTTTGCGTTGGACATGATCCTGCGTGGGCTGACCGCCGCCCTGGCGAAGCGCGCGCTTCAGGCGGTGGTGGTGGCGGTCGCGGTGGCGACGATCGCCTTCTTCGCCCTGCTTTCCCTGCCGGGCGACCAAGCGATGCGGATCGCCGCCGGGCGCTACGGCTACGACATCGCCGACACGGCAGCCGCCGCCCTCGTGCGCGCCGAGCTCGGCCTCGATCGTCCCTTGGTCGAGCGCTACCTCCTCTGGCTCGCCGATCTCGCCCGCGGCGATCTCGGGCGCAGCTTCGTCTCAGGCGAGCGGGTCGTGGGCGAACTCGCCCATCTCTTCCGCCACACCCTTGTCCTTGCCGTCACCGCGTTCCTCGTCGGCTGCCTTGTCGGCCTTCCGCTCGGCTGGCTGGCCGGGCTTTCCCCCGGCGGCCTCGTCGACCGCGCCTCTCTCGCGGCTGCCGTGCTGGCTCGCGCCCTGCCGGGCTTCGCGCTCGGCATCCTGCTCATCCTGCTTTTCTCGGTCGGCCTCGGCGTTCTTCCCGCCGCAGGCTACGGCAGCGTTGACGCTCTCGTTCTGCCGGCGCTGACCGTCGGGGTCGGGCTTGGCGGGGCGATCTCGCGGGTGGCGCGCGATTCGACCGTGGCGGCGACGACGGCGCCGTTTTTCGCCTTCGCGCGGCTGAAGGGGCTTTCCGCCCTGCAGGCTCTTCTGCGGCATGGGGTGCGCAACGCCGCTGTGCCGGTCATCGCCTATCTCGGCGTGCAGCTCGCGCAGCTCATCGAAGGGCTGGTGATCGCGGAGACGCTGTTCGCCTGGCCGGGGCTCGGCCATGCGATGGTCCATGCGATCGTCGCGCGCGACGTGCCGATGGTTCAGGGCACGGCGCTCGTCCTCGGGCTTATGTTCGTCGCGCTCAACGGGGCGGTGGATGCGGCGAGCCTGGCGGCGGACCCCCGTCGGAGAGCGGCGGCATGAGCGGGCGGAGGGTCGCCGGAGCCGTACTCTTCGGCGCGGTTGCCGCGTTCGCCGCGCTCGGCCCGGAGGTCGTGGCGGCCGACCCCGCGCGCCAGTCTCTGGCCGACTACCTCACCCCTCCGGGCGGGGCATGGCTGCTGGGCACCGACCACCTCGGGCGGAGCCTGCTCGCGCGGCTTGCGCACGCTGCGAGGCTGTCGCTCTTCCTCGCCGCCGTCTGCGTCTTCTCCGCCGCTTTGCCGGGGACGCTCCTTGGGATCCTCGCCGCCTGGGCGGGAGGGCTTGTCGACCGCGCGCTTTCGGCCCTCGCAGACGCCGTCCTCGCCTTGCCTGGGCTTCTGCTCGTGCTTTTGATCGCGAGCTTCGCCCCCGGCCGATTCTGGCCGCTCCAGGTCGGCTTCGCCCTTACCCTCGCCGTCGAGTTCTTTCGCGTCGTGCGGGGCACGTCGCAGCGGATCCTGGCCGGTCCCGCCGTGGAGGCGTCGCGCCTTCTCGGCTTCGGCCCGCTTTACATCGTGCGCCGCCACCTGTGGCCTGATCTTGCGCCGCTGATCGGCACGCTTGCCGCACTCAGCGCCGCCGCCTGCGTGCTCGGCATGGCCGCGCTCGGCTTCGTCGGCATCGGGCTTCGCCCGCCCGAGGCGGATTGGGGGCTGATGATGACCGAGCTGTTCCCCTACCACGCCGAGGCGCCGTGGGCGATCGCGCAGCCGATCGCGCTTCTCTTCCTCACCGTGCTCGGCCTCCTTCTCCTCGCCGGGCGCGAGCGCGCATGAGCGCGCTCCGTGTGGAAAACCTCGCTGTGCGGTCGCGGCAGGGAACGATCCTGCATCCGGTCAGCTTCGCGCTCGAGCCGGGCACGACGGTGACGGTGATCGGCGAGACGGGCGCCGGCAAGACGATCCTTGCCGAGGCCATCCTCGGCATCCTGCCGGCGGAACTTTCGGCGAGCGGAACGGTTTGCCTCGCCGGGGCGGCGTTCGCCGCGGAGGAGCGCGCGCGAGCCGGGCTTTGGGGAAGGACAGTCACGCTTCTGCCGCAGGAGCCGTGGTCGGCGCTTGATCCCTTGATGCGCGCTCGCGCTCAGGTCTTCGAGGTCTTGCGCGCGGTGCATCGCCGGCCGCGGTCGGCGGCGCGGGCGGAGGCGAGGCGGGAACTCGCCGCCTTGGGCCTTGCCGGCGAGGGGCGCAAATACCCATGGCAGCTCTCGGGCGGGATGGCGCAGCGCGCCGCACTCGCCGCCACGCGCGCGACCGGCGCGAGGGTGCTGATCGCGGACGAGCCGACGAAAGGCTTGGACCTCGCGTTGCGCGACGCCGTGGTTGCCCTGCTTGCGGCGGAGCGCGACGCCGGCCGCGCGGTGCTTGTCATCACCCACGACCTCGCGGTGGCGGAGGCCCTCGGCGGCCGCATTCTCGTCCTTCGCCAGGGCCGGGTCGTCGAGGAGGGGCAGACGCGGGAGGTTCTGCGCGCGCCGCGGCACCCATACACTGCGGCCCTGCTGGCGGCCCGCCCGGAGACCTGGGCGCCACGCGCCCTCCCACAGGTGGGGGAGGCGGTGGTGAAGGCGCGCGGCCTCGCTTGCCGGCTCGGCGGGCGGGTCCTCTTCGACGGTTTCGACCTCACCCTCGGCGAGGCGGAGACCGTCGCCGCCATCGGGCCTTCAGGAGTGGGCAAGACCACGCTCGGCAACCTTCTGGTCGGGCTGATGCGGCCCGACCGCGGCACGGTGGCGCGGCGTCCGGGACTTGCGTCCGTGCGGTTCCAGAAGCTCTGGCAGGATCCGCCTGCCGCTTTCGCACCGCACATCACCCTCCGCCGCGCGCTCGCCGACGTCTGCCGCCGCCATGACGTGGCCTGGGCGGAGGCGGAACGCCTCCTGGCGGCGCTCGGTCTCTCCCCTTGCTTGCTCGAACGCCGCCCGGACCAAGTCTCCGGCGGCGAACTTCAGCGCGTCGCACTTCTCCGCGCGCTCCTCGTCCGCCCTGTGTTTCTTTTCGCCGACGAACCGACGAGCCGCCTCGACCTCCTGACCCAGGCGGAGACCCTTCGCCTTCTTGCCGACCTTGCCGCTGAACGGCGCGTCGCCCTGTTCCTTGTCACGCACGACCCGGCGATCGCCCGCGCCCTGGCGCATCGGGTGATCACGCTCGGAGCCTGACCGACCGCGCGAGAGAGACGTGTTCGCGGATGCTCTTGCGAATGACTCGCATTTGCGTTTCACTGCTGGACGATCGACATCGCCACTTACACCGGGGTGCGCTCCATGCCGTCCGCTTTCGCCTTCGCCCTGGCCGCCTCGCTCGTCGCCCTTCCGGCGGCGGCGGCGGAGAAATGCTGGGTCTCCTACAAGGAGTTCGAGGACAACGTGAAACACCTCGACACCGAGGCCTGCCCCGGCGGCCAGCCTTCGGCCGAGCGGGGCTTCTGCCGTCTCGGCATCGAGGGCGAGCATGTGATCGTCTTCGTCTTCGAGGACCGCGCCGGGGACAAGTGCCTGACGCGAATCGATCGCCTGCGCTTTGCCGACTTCGTCGCCCGCTTCGGGGTGACCTTTCGCGCGCCGTGACGAGGGCGCGCCAAAGACCGACGCCGTCGCAGGCCGAGCCGGCCGTCGCGCGACGGCAGGGCGCGCCGCCGCTTCCGCCGCTCGAAAGCCGTGAGCTTCTGGGCAGCGCGACGGAGCGGCTGATCCGCCACGGCGAGGAGCTCTACCGCTTGCGCCTCACCCGTGCCGGCAAGCTGATCCTGACGAAGTGACGGAACACCAACGCTCTGGACGAAGCGCTTCCGCCAGCCAGCGGCGCAGCGGCGCCGCAAGCCAGCCAGACGACCGAACGGCCAGGGCGATGCCCAACGAGGAGACCGTCTGGCTCATGCACCGACCGCGAATCTTTCCCCCGCTCCTGTCCTCCGCCGCCGTCCTGATCGGCGCCGCCCAGGCGTCGGCTCAGGGGGTGACGCCGCTTGACGTGGTGACCGTGACGGGGACGCGCACACCCGAAGTCGCAGGCGACGTCGCCGCTCCTCTCTCCGTCGTTCCTTACGACGAACTGCGCCGGCGTCAGCCGCAGAACCTCCACGACATCCTGCGCTTCCTGCCGGGAGTCGAGGTCGAGGGCTTGCCGCGCTCCTCCGTGCTCGAGCCGCAAATCCGCGGTCTTTCCGGCAATCGGGTCGTGCTGCGCACGGACGGCGTGCGGCAGAATTTTGTCGCCGGCCACAAGGGCCGCCTCTTCCTCGACCCGGAGTTCCTCCGCCAAGCCGATGTGCTGCGCGGGCCCGGCACCCTGCTCTACGGCAGCGGCGCCTTGGGTGGCGTGCTCAATCTTCGCACGATCGAGGCCGCGGATCTGCTTGCCCCGGGCAGGCGCTTCACCGCCGCGGGCTTCGGCGGGTTCCAGACCGCGAACGACCAGTGGCGGCTCGGCTCCATCGCTGCCTTCCGCGAGGGCGCGCTCGATGGCGTGTTCGGCGTCGTCGGCCGCTCCGGCCACAACTTTCGCGACGGTGCAGGCAGGAACATCCCCTTCTCGGCCGCCGACAACGTCCAGGGACTTGCCAAGATCGGCTGGACGGTCGGAGACGGCTTCCGGCTCGGCTTCTCAAGCCTCGCCTTCGGTGAGAATGCCTTGATCCCCTTCGCGGCCAACACCACCGCGACAACCAACATCTCGAAGCGACGCCAGCGCCAGTGGCAGACGGCGCTGAACGCCGAGATCGCGCCGCCTGGCCAGGATTGGCTCGACCTCGCCGCCACGCTCTACTACGCGCAGTTCCGCGTCGACGAACGCCGGGTCGATTCGCCCGCCCGCCCGCTCGCCGAAACCGATCTCGACACCGTCGGGCTCGATGTCGCGAACACAACGCGCTTCAGCCTGTTCGGCGCAGACAGGAACGCGCTCACGATCGGCTTCGATGGGTTCCGCGACCTCCAGAGGGGGGCCTTGAACGGCGCACCCCGCGCGGGCTTTCCGGATGCGGAACAGACCGTGGTCGGCGTCTTCGCGCAGCATCAGCTCACTCTCGGCCGGCTCACGCTGACGGGCGGCCTGCGCTACGACCGCTACGACCAGGAGGCGACGGGACAACGGAGCCGAAGCGACGACCGGCTGAGCCCGAAACTGTCCGCCGCCGTCCAGGTGACGGACTGGCTTGCGCCCTACGTCGCCTACGCCGAGGCGTTCCGCGCGCCTTCGTTGACCGAGATCTATGCCACCGGCGTGCATTTTCCCGTCCGCCTGTTCCCCCCGCCGCCGATCTTCAACGTGTTCGTTCCCAACCCGGATTTGCGCCCGGAGACGGCGAAGAACAAGGAAGCCGGCGTCAATCTGCGGTTCCGCAACGTTTTCGAGGAGCGCGACTCCCTGCGCGGGCGGATCTCCCTGTTCCAGACCGACTATGACGACTTCATCGAGCTCCGCGTCACCGCCACGACGACCGAGGCGCGCAACGTCCGCAGCGCGCGCATCCGTGGCGTAGAGGCCGAGTTCGGCTACGACGGCCCGGCGTGGTTCGCGACCCTGACCGCCTCGGCGCTTCGCGGCGACGATCGGACCGGCAACCGCCCGCTCGCGCTCATCCCCGCGCACAAGGCAGGTCTCATCATCGGTCGCCGCTTCGCCGAACTCGGCCTCGTCGCCGGCGGCCGGTTCCTCGCAGTCGCCACCCAGGACCGCAAGCCGGACACCACGCGCGAGACCTCAGGCTACGGCCTGCTTGACCTGTTCCTCTCCTGGGAGCCTCTCGACGGCCCGCTCGCCGGGTTGCGCCTCGACCTCGGAGTCGACAACCTGTTCGACCAGCCCTACCGCCGCCTCGCATGGGACAGCGGACCGACCCCCGCGCCCTTCTACGACGTCGGGCGCAACGTCAAGATCGCGCTGCGGGCGCAGTTCTGATCCGATGCGGGCGGGTGGACCGAGCGCGATCCTGTCGCGACCGCTTCCGAGCCCCGGCGGCACGCTGGCTTCGCTCGCGCTGCATGGAGGTATCTTCGCCTCCCTCGCGCTGATCCTGCAGCCCTCCTTGCGCCCGCCCGGCGTTGCGTCGGAAGGCCCCGTCTTGGTGCTGGTGCTCGACCAGGCCTTGGCCGGTCCCGGCGCCTCGGTTGAGGAACATTCCGGGTCCGACCGCAAGGGGGCATCCGCCGAAACCGCTGCGGCGGCGGAGGAGGCGGCTGCGGCTGCCGAGGCCGCGATCGTCCTCTCCCCTTCCGAAAGCGAACCGAGTCCCGCCTCTCCCGTGGCGGAGGCCGCCGCACCGCTTGCCGACGCGACCTCCCTCGCCGGCGAACCGCCGCAAGCCCCGGCCGGTCGGCACGGGGGCGTCCTTGCGGCTCCGGCGGATGAGCCGCAGGATCCCACTCCCGTGCCGGAGGATTTGGCAGACGGGCAGTTGCTCGGTCAGGATCCGGCGCAAGCAATCTCCGAAGCCCCGACTCCCCGGGCAGCCCGCGAGCTCGTCGCGGCCGACGATCCGCCGCTTGCGGTCTTGCCGGCACGCGCCGCCTCCCTCCCCTTGCCGCCGCCAGACCCGCCGGTCTTGCAGGGGCCGGCGCGTGCAAGCTCGGCGAGCTCGGCCCGGCCGGCGCAGAGCCGCAGGCCGGCCACTCAACCTTCGCTCGACGGCCCTGTCAGCGGTCACGCCGAAGCGACGGGCGGGGAAAGCAGGGAAGGGGTGTTAGACGCCGGGGCCTTGGCGACACCCGTCTCCTCGGCAAGCGCCCCGCTTCTTTCCGCACATCCCGGCTTTCGCCGTCCGCCCACGCCGCCCGTATATCCCCGCCCCGCAGTGCTGCGGGGGATTGAGGGCACGGTGCTGATCCGGGTCCTGATCGGCGCCGACGGTGAGCCGCTCGAGGTGCGCGTGCACCGCAGCTCTGGCTCCGAACTTCTGGATCACGCCGCGTACGAGGCCGTCCGACGCTGGGCCTTTCGTCCAGCGATCGTCGCCGGTCGTCCGCAGCCCGCCTGGGTCGAGGTTCCCGTCCGGTTCGAACTCCGCTGATCCGAAAGGAGAACAATCCATGTCCGACGTGATCAGCCTTCCCGATCCGAGCGAGGTCGCCGCCTTGTTCGCGAACAGGCCGGCGCTGCGCGTGCGCGAGGCGGCAGCCGAACTCGGCGTGCCCGAGGCGGCGCTGGTGGCCGCGCTGCCGGGAGCCGTCCGGCTGAGGGCGGATTGGCCGTCGCTTCTCGAAGGGCTTGCCGAGGCAGGGGAGGTGATGGCGCTGACCCGCAACGACCATGCCGTGCACGAACGGCACGGCATCTACCGCAAGCCCGAGATCCGCGGCGACGTCGGCTGTGTGCTGGGCCCTGAGATCGATCTCCGCCTCTTCTTCGCGCGGTGGGCCCATGCGTGGTTCGTGCCGGCGGGCCTGCCGGGCAGTCCGCGCGGCTCGATCCAGGTCTTCGACCGAACCGGCGCGGCCGTACACAAGGTGTTCGCGACCGAGGCGACGAGGCACGACGCCCTTGTCGCTCTTGCCGAGCATCTCGCTTCGCCTGACCCCCCGCCCCAGTTCCAACCGCCACCGTCACCCCGCGCCGACCCGGTGGAGGAGGCGATCGAGGTCGCTACGCTTCGGAGCGATTGGCTCGCGCTTGGGGATACGCACGACTTCGGCAAGCTTCTTCGCAAGCCCCGTATCGGACGCGCCCAGGCCTTTCGCCTCGCCGGGAAGGAACTGGCTCGCCCCGTGGCGCCGCTTGCCGTGCGGCGCGCGCTGGAGGGAGCGGCGTCCGGGCGGCTGCCGATCACGGTGATCGTGCCAAACGCCGGAACGATCCAGATCCACACCGGCACGGTCGAACGGCTGAAGGAGACGGGGGCATGGTTCAATGTCCTCGATCCGCGCTTCAACCTGCATCTGCACATGCCGGGGCTTGCGCGGGCGTGGCTCGTGCGCAAGCCGACGGCCGAGGGCCTGGTCACCTCCATCGAGGCGTTCGGGCCCGACGACACGCCCGCCGTCCTTCTGTTCGGGACGCACGACCCGGGCGGGGGCGAGGATGACCGCTGGCGCGCCCTTGCCGAGCACGCGGCGGAGGCTTCGCCATGCTGACCCGTCGGTCCGCCCTCGCCGCCGCCGTCGCGCTCGCGGGTTGGCCGGCTTCGGCGTCGCCGTCCCGGCTCGTGGTGGCGGGCGGGGGGATTGCGGAAATCGTCTGCGCCCTGGGGCTTCGACCCGCCATCGTCGGGGTGGACACGACCTCGCTCTTCCCCTCCGCGCTGAAGGCCCTGCCGAACGTCGGCTACCAGCGCAACCTCAACGCGGAGGGCGTTCTCGCGCTGAGGCCCGATCTCGTTCTCGTTTCGGCACAGGCTGGCCCTCCCGAGGTGCTGGAGCGGCTGGAGCGCGCGGGCGTGCGGGTCGTGCGCGTGGCGCCGATCGACGGTCCGCAGGCCTTGTTGGCGTCGATCCCGCCGATCGGCGACGCCCTTGGCCGGGCGGAGCAGGCGGCGCAGCTCGCTCGCGCCATCGCCGAGGATCTCGACCGCCTCGCCCGCAGCATCGCGGCCCAGCCGCGCCGGCCGCGCGCGGTGTTCGTGCTCGCCCTCGGCGGGGGGGCGCCGCAGGCCTCCGGCAGCGGCACGGCGGCGGACGTGATGCTGCGGCTTGCCGGGGCGGAGAACGTCGTCGGCGAATATCGCGGCTATCGCCCTGTCGCGGCGGAGGCCCTGCTGGCGAAGGACCCGGAGGCGGTTGTCACCACGAGCCACACGCTCGACGCTTTGGGCGGAATCGAGGGGCTTCGGCTGATCCCGTCTCTTGCCGTGCTCGAGGCGGTGCGCAGGCGGCGTGTGATCTCCTTCGAAACACTCTACCTGCTCGGCTTCGGGCCGAGGATCGCGCACGCTGCGCGGGATCTCGCCGCCGCTCTGCACGGCGAGGGGCGGATCGCAACACTGCCGCACCGGCCGTGGCTGGAGGACGTTTCGTGAGCGAGGCGGCCGCGGCCATCAGGCCGGTCGCGCAGCGCGGCCTGCGCCACGCCGGGGCGCTTGCGTTGCTCGTCGCCGTGCTTGCGGCCACGCTTGTGCTCGCGATCGCCACCGGTCCCGTCGCGCTTTCGCCCGCACGGGTGCTTGCGGCGCTCGCGCACGGTCTCGGCCTCCCCCTGGCGGTCGATGCGCGCGATGCGGCGGTGGTGCTCGTGCTGCGCGTGCCGCGCACGCTGATGGCGGCGCTGGTCGGCGCCGTGCTCGGGCTTGCCGGTGCGGTGATGCAGGGCTTGTTCCGCAACCCTCTCGCCGATCCGGGCCTGCTCGGCGTCTCGGCCGGCGGCGCGACGGGCGCCGTCGCTACCATCGTGCTCGGAGGGTCGTTCCTTCCACGCCCCTTCCGGCCGCATGCGACCACGGTCTCCGCCTTCCTCGGCGCGCTCGCGGTCACGCTCCTTGTGCAGCGGATCGCGACCGTCGAGGGCCGGGTGCTGATCGCGACCATGCTGCTTGCAGGCGTCGTGCTGAACGCGCTCGCGGGCGCGGTCACGGCGGCCTTCGTCTTCGTGGCGGATGATCTTCAGTTGCGCGACATCATGTTCTGGACGATGGGCAGTTGCGCCGGTGCCACCCGCGAGCGTCTCCTGCTGGTCGCGTCCGGCGCGATCCCTCTCTTCGCGGCCTCGCCCTGGTTCGCGCGGGGCCTGAATGCGCTCATCCTCGGCGAGCGCGAGGCGGTGACGCTCGGGATCGCGATCGAGCGGCTGAAACGCTTCGCGGTGGTGCTGGTCGCGCTCGCCGTCGGCGCTTCGGTCGCCGCCAGCGGGACGATCGGCTTCATCGGCATCGTCGCTCCGCACCTTGTTCGACTTGCGCGCGGCGCCGATCACGCCTGGGTCTTGCCGGCGGCGGCGCTCGCGGGGGCGATCCTGCTCGCCTCGGCCGATGCCGCGGCGCGGACGGTGATTGCGCCGGCCGAGTTGCCGATTGGTCTGCTTACGGCGCTGATCGGCGGACCGTTCTTCCTCGTGCTGCTGGTCCGCCAGCGCCAGGCGGTCGACTACCGCTGAGCGGCCGATGCTGATCGAGGCGCGCGGTCTTGAAGTTCGCAGGCGCGGGCGGATCATCCTCGACGTCCCGCAATTCGGGGTCGGCGGGGGAGGGGTCGTCGGCATCCTCGGTCCCAACGGCGCGGGCAAGACGACGCTCGTGCGCGTGCTTGCGGGCGAACTCGGCCCTGAGGCCGGCACAGTCCACTACGACGGCACCGCAGTGCAGGCGATCGGGGCGGCGGCTTTGGCGCGACGGCGCGCCGTTTTGCCGCAGGCAACGACCCTCGGCTTTCCGATGACCGCCGAGCAGGTGGTGCGGCTTGGCCGGATCCCGCATGCGGGCCGGGCAACGCGGGAGGCCGACGACGCGGCGGTGCAGGCCGCCATGGCGCAGGCCGGCGTTGCCGGCTTCGCCTGGCGCTTCGTGCATACGCTCTCCGGCGGCGAGGCGCAGCGCGTGCAGCTCGCGCGCGTGCTCGCCCAGCTTCACGGCGTGCCGGTCAAAGAATCCGCGCTGTTTCTGGACGAGCCGACCTCGAACCTTGATCTCGCGCATGCCTACGCGATCCTCGACGTGGCGTTTCACCGCGCCCGCGAGGGCGGCGTCGTGGTCGCCGTCCTGCACGACCTTTCGCTCGCCGCGCGCTTTTGCGACCGCGTGGTCATCATGGAGAGGGGCCGCGTCGTCGCCGACGGGCCGCCCGCCGAGGTGCTGGAGGAGGGGCTGCTCAGCCGCGTCTGGGCGGTGCCGCTGCGCCGCGTCGCGATCGAGGACGGCAGGCAGCTCGCCTTCTTCCCGGGGTGAGCCATTCTTCGGCGTTGTGACGTGACCCGCGCTCTGCTAAGACTGCAAATAAGTCGCATTTGCAACTTGGTGCGCGCTTGAGGCAAAGCATGGCGCTGTCCCGCAGACCCGGCCTTTCGCCCTTCCTGTTTCCCCATGCCTCGGACCCGGCGCGACAGGCCTCAGAGCAGGCCTCGCCGGCCCCGCGCTGCACCGTTTCTCTCTCGCGCGGCGAGCTTTTCGTGCTCGCCTCGATCCGCGCGTTCGTTGCGCCGATCCTTCGGCCGAAGGCGGATCATCCGGACTGGCGGGAGCTTTTCGCTCTCGCCGAGATGAGCCCGGTGGCCGAGGCGGAGTTCGCCCGCCTGATGCACCTGATCGGGTCGTGGGCGGTGCGCGAAATCGCGATTCGCTGCTGCCACTGTCCTACGGTCGGCGCGGACGAGCGTCTCCTGCTCGATCTCGTTGCGGCTCTGCAATGTGAGAATTCGGAAGGAGGCCGTGCCATCCTGTCGACCATCCTGCCGCCGCCCGTCGTGCCGGGCGCTGCGTACGCGGCCGAACGGTTCGCCGCGGCGGCTGCCGCGGCGGGATATCGGCTGCGTCCGTCCGAACGCGCGCCGCGAAACCACGGCGGGGCCCTGCCGAGAGAACCGCTCTAGCCCCTGTTCGCAGCGACGAGATCGTCTGCGGCTCCACGGACCGACCGCGACCGGCGGGTGGTCTCCCACCGCAGTCTCCACGGTGAGGGGACAGTCGCTTGGCGCTGCGATCCGACTGTCCCGGGCATCGTCGCCTTGCGCTGAAGAGGCACGGCGGGGGCTGTCTCGGCGATCCACCGCCGCGTGGTCCGACCGCGGCCGGCAGCCCGTGGCCCGAGACCAGCCTGCCTCTACCCGACGTCGATCTGTACCGGCCTCACGGACGCCTTCGCCGGGGAGGATCTGGTCCTGCTCCGGCTTGAGCGGGACGCTTGCGTCGAGGCGCCGCGCCTCGCTGCAGAGGTGAAGAAAGCCGAACGGACGGACAGCCCGGACAGCCCCATCGCCCGCGGATCGGTGGCTGCCGACGCGGTGGCACGTCCCCGTCTTTTGGATAAAGCGAAGATCGGGTGCGCTCCCGCCCGCATCCTTTTCGTTCCATGCGCAGGCGAAGCGCCCGGGAGAAAGTCATGCAGGGCGAAATCGTCCACCTGCGCATCGACGACGATCGTTCCGGGCGGCGGCCAAGCGACAGCCTTCCCGCGCGCCATGAGATACGAGATCGCGCCTTGATCGAGGAAGCGAGGAGATCGATTTCCTGGGCCATTGATGGCGCAACGCCCGTCGTTGCCGCACCTTCGAGGGAACGGCTGAACGCTGCGCTGCCGCCTGCCACGACGTTCCGATCAGTTTAGCGGCATACCGGCCGCCCTTACTTGGGCAACGACTTTCTTCGTCTTTGGGGCTAAAGCGGCGGAGCGCTCGAGAGTCGTTTCCCGTTGCGTGACGCCTGCTGATTGCCCGAAACGGCGGCGTTTCGGGCAAGCCGCACGTAGTCCTTGCCTCCATTCGCGCCACTTCTCCCTTGTGCGAGGGGAGGGGGCCGAGTGTGCCGGCCTAGGAGACACCGGGTGGTGGAGCTGAGGGGAATCGAACCCCTGACCTCCTCATTGCGAACGAGGCGCTCTCCCATCTGAGCTACAGCCCCGACCCCGAGCCTCGCTGTATTGGGCGGAGCGAACGGCAAGTCAAGAACACCCTGGTTCTGCCTCGTCTGCCGCCACGCCATGCCCTCGGGCGGCATGCCTTGCGTCGGCCGAGCCCCCGCCGCTAGGGTCCGCCCGCCCGCCAACCGCCGGACGCCGCCCGATGTATGCCCTGTTCTGGCTGATCGACACCGTCCTCGAGCTGATGATCTGGCTGCTGATCATCGCGGCGGTGTTCTCCATCCTGCTCGCCTTCAACATTCTCGATACGCGCAACCGGTTCGTCTGGACGGTGGGCGACTTCCTGCATCGGGCGACGGAGCCGCTGCTGGCGCCGATTCGCCGTTTCCTGCCCAATCTCGGCGGGATCGACCTCTCGCCGCTCGTCTTGATCCTGCTTCTGCAGTTCCTGCGGATCCTGCTTGCAACCTCGATCGCCCCGGCCTTCCGCTGAGCCCGTGACCGCCGCCTTGCTCGACGGCCGGGCCCTTGCCGCGCGCGTGCGGGCGCGCGTGCGCGAGGAGGCCCGCGCCGCCGGTGTGGTGCCCTCGCTGGCCGTGGTGATCGTGGGCGAAGATCCGGCAAGCCGCCTCTACGTGCGCAACAAGACCCGCGCCGCCGCCGAAGCGGGCTTCCGCGAACAGACCATCGCCCTCTCCGCCGACACCTCCGAAGCCGCCCTCCTCTCCGTGGTTCGACGCCTGAACGACGACCCGGGCGTGGACGGGATTCTGGTCCAGCTCCCTCTGCCGCCGCAGATCAGGGCCCAGGCGGTGATCGAGGCGATTGACCCGGCGAAGGACGTCGACGGGTTCCATCCGCTGAACGCCGGCCGCCTTGCCATCGGCAAGCCCGGCCTCGTGCCCTGCACGCCCAAGGGTGTTCTGACCATGCTGCGCGAGGCGGGCATCCCAGTCGCTGGAGCACGGGCTGTGGTGCTCGGCCGCTCGACCATCGTGGGCCGGCCGATGGCGGCCCTGCTCACACTCGCCGATGCCACCGTCACCCTCGCGCACAGCCGTACCCGCAATCTTGTCGCCGAGTGCCGGCGGGCAGAGATTCTGATCGCCGCCGTCGGGCGGGCGGAATTGGTGCGGGGGGACTGGGTTGCGCCAGGGGCGGCAGTGATCGATGTCGGGATCAACCGCACCGTAGACGGCCGTTTGGTCGGCGATGTCGCCTTCGCCGAGGTCGTGCCGCATGCGGGTTGGATTTCGCCGGTACCGGGCGGCGTGGGGC